>NZ_QZMS01000009.1 GCF_003614885.1 Photobacterium salinisoli | reverse complement strand
CACCAGAAGTAGATAGCTTAACCTTCGGGAGGGCGTTTACCACGGTGTGGTTCATGACTGGGGTGAAGTCGTAACAAGGTAGCCCTAGGGGAACCTGGGGCTGGATCACCTCCTTACCTAAAGACTGTGTTTTTGATGCAGTGTCCACACAGATTGCTTGGTTAATATGTAAAGACGCAACAGTGTCCCATTCGTCTAGAGGCCTAGGACACCGCCCTTTCACGGCGGTAACAGGGGTTCGACTCCCCTATGGGACGCCACTTTCTAACTGCACTTACGAGTGTGATTAGAAAGTGGCTTTTTTCTCCCCGGAGAAAAGAAACACATGCTCTTTAACAATCTGGAAAGCTGACTAGTAAATTCAATCTTTGAGATTGAATAAACTGTTTCGAAAGAAACAGAGTTCTCAAGCAATACACATTCAAGTGTCTTGTGTAAGAGTCCGGCGAATAAACCAATTGTCTCTTTGTCAGAGACACAACCTTGGTTGTTTGAACATACGAAACCTCTTGGGGTTGTGTGGTTAAGTGACTA
>NZ_QZMS01000026.1 GCF_003614885.1 Photobacterium salinisoli | reverse complement strand
CAGGACGGCGACCCGGACAGCCCGACTCTTGAAGTCATTGCTGAGACCAACAAGCCGCAGGCGGTGCGTATGTATCTGCCGCGTCTGGAGCGTTTGCAGATTGATATGCCCGCGCAGGGCACTAACACCTTTAACACCCTGCCGAACGACATGAAGCGCAGCATTCGCCGCATGCACTTCATGACGGATGCCATTGAAGAGCTGGAAATCAAGCGCGATGACAACGTGGCCTATGAAACCACCGCCTGGCGTGAACGTTACATGGCGAACCGTAACGATCTGATGTGGCAGGACGGCATGTTCCATCTGGACTTTCTGATGCGCGGCTTTATCCGCAATGAAATGTTCCCGACGGCCCGTGCCAAAGAGCTGCTGTTTACCTTCAAGACGAAAAAGCCCGCGGGCAGCGTGACCGTGATTACGGAATATCTGGACGTTGAGCGCACGGCGGCACAGGTCAAGGGCTAAGGGGGCAAGATGCTGGATTGGCTTAATGATGCGGTGGACAAAGGCAGTGAAATGCTGGGCGGGGCGTGGGAAGACACGACGGAGTTTGCGGGCGGTTGGTGGAATGATTACCTCGACAGCAAGC
>NZ_QZMS01000025.1 GCF_003614885.1 Photobacterium salinisoli | reverse complement strand
CAGGACGGCGACCCGGACAGCCCGACTCTTGAAGTCATTGCTGAGACCAACAAGCCGCAGGCGGTGCGTATGTATCTGCCGCGTCTGGAGCGTTTGCAGATTGATATGCCCGCGCAGGGTACCAACACCTTCAACACCCTGCCGAACGACATGAAGCGCAGCATTCGCCGCATGCACTTCATGACGGATGCGATTGAAGAGCTGGAAATCAAGCGTGATGACAACGTGGCCTATGAAACCACCGCCTGGCGTGAACGTTACATGGCGAACCGTAACGATCTGATGTGGCAGGACGGCATGTTCCATCTGGACTTTCTGATGCGCGGTTTTATCCGCAATGAGATGTTCCCGACGGCCCGTGCCAAAGAGCTGCTGTTTACCTTCAAGACAAGTAAGCCCGCGGGCAGCGTGACCGTGATTACGGAATATCTGGACGTTGAGCGCACGGCGGCACAGGTCAAGGGCTAAGGGGACAAGATGCTGGATTGGCTTAATGATGCGGTGGACAAAGGCAGTGAAATGCTGGGCGGGGCGTGGGAAGACACGACGGAGTTTGCGGGCAGTTGGTGGAATGACTACCTCGACAGCAAGC
>NZ_QZMS01000004.1 GCF_003614885.1 Photobacterium salinisoli | reverse complement strand
TAGTCACTTAACCATACAACCCCAAGAGGTTTCGTATGTTCAAACAACCAAGGTTGTGTCTCTGACAAAGAGACAATTGGTTTATTCGCCGGACTCTTACACAAGACACTTGAATGTGTGTTGCTTGAGAACTCTGTTTCTTTCGAAACAGTTTTATTCAATCTCAAAGATTGAATTTACTAGTCAGCTTTCCAGATTGTTAAAGAGCATGTGAATTATCATTCGATAACCACTTTCTAACCACACTCGCCCTGTAGCAGGGAATGTACTTAAAGAGTGGTGGAGCTAAGCAGGATCGAACTGCTGACCTCCTGCGTGCAAGGCAGGCGCTCTCCCAGCTGAGCTATAGCCCCATCGAGTATTGCAAGAGTGTTTAACCACTGCATTTGGGAAGACAGTGGTGGGTCTGAGTGGACTTGAACCACCGACCTCACCCTTATCAGGGGTGCGCTCTAACCACCTGAGCTACAGACCCTTCTCTTGCGCTCTTAACTATTTCGACCAAGCAATCTGTGTGGACACTGCATCAAAGACACAGTCTTCAGGTAAGGAGGTGATCCAGCCCCAGGTTCCCCTAGGGCTACCTTGTTACGACTTCACCCCAGTCATGAACCACACCGTGGTAAACGCCCTCCCGAAGGTTAAGCTATCTACTTCTGGTG
>NZ_QZMS01000010.1 GCF_003614885.1 Photobacterium salinisoli | reverse complement strand
CCCTGCGCGGGCATATCAATCTGCAAACGCTCCAGACGCGGCAGATACATACGCACCGCCTGCGGCTTGTTGGTCTCAGCAATGACTTCAAGAGTCGGGCTGTCCGGGTCGCCGTCCTGCTTGGCCGCAATATCAACTTGAATCTGCAGTGACTCACCCAGCATGGTGACCAGTGAGGTCAGTTGCTGGCCGTCTTTAAGCTTCAAGGACAAATCGGCAAAGGACACGATAAAGACCTGTTCACCCTGCGGGGCGAGCGCCGCGGGTACATCTAGTTGTTTGTATTGCTCCAGCGTACGGAAGAAGGTCGCCGGAATACCGCTGATAAACGCGTTACTGTTCAGGCGGAACGTGATTTCCAGCCGCTCTAACGGCAGGTTGGTGTTAAACATGAACGAGTCAAACGTCTGGCCTGTCGGGATAGTCAGCGTTGAACGACCGTTATAAGTCACACCGCTAAAGCTCGACAGTTTCAGCTGCTTAACGCCTTCGTATTTGTAATTGGCTAAGGCTTGCGCCTGCGCTTCTGGGGTAACTGCTACTACATTCATGATTAAAACCACCCGTCGCCGTAAATTGTTTCTTTCAGCGTCTTCAGTGAAGACACATTGTTAATCACTGCAATGATCAGCAAAGTGACCACCACAGTGATCAGCATGACTTTGTG
>NZ_QZMS01000005.1 GCF_003614885.1 Photobacterium salinisoli | reverse complement strand
CACCAGAAGTAGATAGCTTAACCTTCGGGAGGGCGTTTACCACGGTGTGGTTCATGACTGGGGTGAAGTCGTAACAAGGTAGCCCTAGGGGAACCTGGGGCTGGATCACCTCCTTACCTGAAGACTGTGTTTTTGATGCAGTGTCCACACAGATTGCCTGGTCGAAATGTAGAGAGCCACTCATGCTGCCCAACAGTGTGAGTACGAATTAGAAGTCCCATTCGTCTAGAGGCCTAGGACACCGCCCTTTCACGGCGGTAACAGGGGTTCGACTCCCCTATGGGACGCCACGGGTCGTTAGCTCAGTTGGTAGAGCAGTTGACTTTTAATCAATTGGTCGCAGGTTCGAATCCTGCACGACCCACCATTCCTGCCACGGGAATGTAAAAATACTGTGGGCGATTAGCTCAGTTGGGAGAGCACCTCCCTTACAAGGAGGGGGTCACTGGTTCGAGCCCGGTATCGCCCACCACTCTCTAAATACTTTCTGCACGGATACGCAGATTCAATAGCATAATGTTGTTGGATCGATTCTCTGACGCTGAAAGCCTTTAGAAAGTGGTTATCGAACGATAATTCACATGCTCTTTAACAATCTGGAAAGCTGACTAGTAAATTCAATCTTTGAGATTGAATAAAACTGTTTCGAAAGAAACAGAGTTCTCAAGCAACACACATTCAAGTGTCTTGTGTAAGAGTCCGGCGAATAAACCAATTGTCTCTTTGTCAGAGACACAACCTTGGTTGTTTGAACATACGAAACCTCTTGGGGTTGTATGGTTAAGTGACTA
>NZ_QZMS01000008.1 GCF_003614885.1 Photobacterium salinisoli | reverse complement strand
AGTAACAACCATCTTGATGTTGTCACCTGGCATTACCATCTCAACGCCTTCTGGCAGTTCGATAGTACCGGTCACGTCAGTTGTACGGAAGTAGAACTGTGGACGGTAGCCTTTGAAGAATGGAGTATGACGGCCGCCTTCATCTTTAGACAGAACGTATACTTCAGACTCGAAAGTTGTGTGTGGAGTGATTGAACCAGGCTTAGCCAGTACTTGACCACGCTCAACTTCGTCACGCTTAGTACCACGCAGCAGAACACCAACGTTCTCACCAGCACGGCCTTCGTCCAGAAGCTTACGGAACATCTCAACACCAGTACAAGTAGTAGTGATGGTGTCTTTGATACCTACGATAGCAACTTCGTCACCTACGCGAACGATACCTTGCTCAACACGACCTGTTACAACAGTACCACGGCCCTGGATTGAGAATACGTCTTCGATTGGCAGGATGAACGGCTTGTCGATAGCACGCTCTGGCTCTGGGATGTAGTTGTCCAGCGCTTCAGCCAGCTCAACAATTTTCTCTTCCCACTGAGCTTCGCCATTCAGCGCGCCCAGAGCAGAACCCATGATTACTGGGCAATCGTCGCCTGGGAAGTCGTACTCAGACAGAAGTTCACGCACTTCCATCTCAACCAGCTCCAGCAGCTCTTCGTCATCAACCATGTCACACTTGTTCATGAACACGATGATGTAAGGGATACCAACCTGACGACCCAGCAGGATGTGCTCACGAGTCTGTGGCATTGGGCCATCAGTCGCAGCAACAACCAGGATACCACCGTCCATCTGAGCAGCACCGGTGATCATGTTCTTAACGTAGTCAGCGTGTCCTGGGCAGTCAACGTGCGCGTAGTGGCGAGTCGGAGTATCGTACTCTACGTGAGAAGTAGAGATAGTGATACCACGCTCACGCTCTTCTGGCGCATTATCGATAGATGCGAAGTCACGTGCAGCACC
>NZ_QZMS01000012.1 GCF_003614885.1 Photobacterium salinisoli | reverse complement strand
CAAGATGCTGGATTGGCTTAATGATGCGGTGGACAAAGGCAGTGAAATGCTGGGCGGGGCGTGGGAAGACACGACGGAGTTTGCGGGCGGTTGGTGGAATGATTACCTCGACAGCAAGCCGACCCCGAACAGCACCCAAGACCCGAACGCCAACGAGACGGGCAACACGGCGACAGTCACCCAGCAGCGCCCCCAGTCTTTCCACTATGGCTGGATCATCGGCGGGGCGGTTGTCCTGCTGTTGGTCATCGTTTTGATAATGCGGAGGTAATCAATGCCTTTAGTACCTCTATTAATCGGCGGTGGTGTGTTGTGGGGCAGCGGCGCCCTTGTGGGCGGCTCCCTCGGCTATACCGCCGCAGACGGGACTAAGTACCTGAGTGCGGGCGTGGTGGCCGTGGGCGTCATCGTGCTGGTGCTGGCCTTTCTCTATTTTCGTAAAAAGGGGGCGCTGTGAGCGGATCATCTTCTGGCGGTTTAGCCAGTCTGGCCGGAACCGCCGCCGGGGCAAGCATGGGCTTTCCCGGCATGGATATGTCCGGGGCATTGGGTGCACTGGAGTCAGTGAGTGACAGCGGGCCGATGACCACCACCAACGGCCCGGTCGAAATGAACTTCGAGGCGGGCGGTGTGACCTTCGGGGCGAAAACCCCGAACTACACGCTAATCGTGGTGGCAATCGCGGCCATGGTACTGCTGTTTTTCTACCTGAGGGGGCGCTGATATGGGCTTATTCAGTACGAAAAAGAGTGCTAACAGCAACATCAATAACAGTGTTAACACCTCCAACAGCATGGGCGTCAGCGGTGCGAACAACGGCATGATGTTCAGTGGCATTGATGGCAGCGTCACCATGACTGACCACGGTGCCATGGAAGCCGCGGGGGAAATGGCCAGTGATGCCATGACCCTTGGCTCGAATGCGTTAGCGTCGAATAACAACGCCCTGACGGATGCGTTTAGTTTTGG
>NZ_QZMS01000006.1 GCF_003614885.1 Photobacterium salinisoli | reverse complement strand
AATCAGCTTCCCAGCTCGTCCATGACCTATCAGCGCACCAGTAACTTTCAGATCTCCAGCATTAGTAATGCCGGGGTGGCGAATCGCTCGGTGCCTAATAACGGCTGGAGTGCGTACGCCGAAACGGGGCGCTCTTCACCGCGGACACTGGGTTTACGGCTGCATAACGCCAGCACCTATGTCAGCACGCCGGGCAGCGGGCAATCACACAACCACGGTCACGTCGATGTGCGTCAAAAGTCGGTGGCCGTCATTTGGATTATGAAGTTATGAGAATTACAGCAGTCACACAGGATCAGCTCATCGTCATAGATGGTGTGCCGGCCTTTTTGGGACACATCGGCGGCTATGCCATGCGGCAAGGTGAATGGGCGGTTGATTTCAATACCCTGACCGGGCTGGGGCATATCGAATATACGGATAACCGCCCGAATCAGGTTATCGACAGCACGGTGTTTAATGCCGCCTATGCGTGGCTGATTGACGAACACAAACGTTATGTCACGGCCATGGCCGAACAACACGCAGCAGAGGAAGCGGCACGCAATGAGCAGCAACAAGATCTTATTGATACTGAGTCTGATGGTGATGGGGTTAGCAGCAATGACGATGTATAAGCCGCGAGGCATCCGAAACAACAATCCGGGCAATATTGAAGACAACGGCACCGCATGGCGTGGCCGCGTCGGTAACGATGGTCGCTTTGTCATCTTCGACAGACCGGAAAACGGTATCCGTGCGCTGGCCCGGACGCTGAAAACCTATCGCAACCTGCACGGTCTGACCACGGTGCGCGGCATCATTAACCGCTGGGCGCCACCTGTGGAAAATGACACCAGCGCTTATGTAGCTCACGTTGCCGGGGCGCTGGGTGTATCGCCGGACACCTCGCTGTCAGAAGCGGAAACCATGGACATTGTGCCCCTGATTATCCGCCATGAAAACGGCATGCAGCCCTACAGCGCCAAGATGCTCAATGCGGGCATTCAGGCGGCATAAGGGGGAGTGATGCTCGGTGCATTATTGAATCTGCTCACGGGCGGGGTGACGGCATGGCAGCAGCACAGCCGCAACAAGGCCGAAGCCCTGAAACGTAAAGACGAACTGGAACAGGCCAAACACGCCGCCAGGTTAAAACGGCTTGAGTACGGGGACGAGAAAGCGGCCACTCTGGACGAGCTGAGCATCAAGGGCCGGGGCTGGAAAGATGAATTTATCTTACTGGTTGTCTTCACGCCTTTGGTGCTGTGCTTCTGGCCTGATTACGCGGTGTATGTGGATGCAGGTTTTCAGGCGCTCAGCAGCATCCCTGAGCCTTACTGGTATGTAGTCGGGGCTATCGTCGTCGACGTGCTGGGAATGCGCTCTATGGTGCGCTACCTGCTGGAATTCTTCTCACACAAATTCAGAGGGAAACCGACTTGATAGAGATACTGCAACAACT
>NZ_QZMS01000023.1 GCF_003614885.1 Photobacterium salinisoli | reverse complement strand
ACCATGACTGACCACGGTGCCATGGAAGCCGCGGGGGAAATGGCCAGTGATGCCATGACCCTTGGCTCGAATGCGTTAGCGTCGAATAACAACGCCCTGACGGATGCGTTTAGTTTTGGACTGGAAACCTTCAACGGGGCGCTGAGTTCCCTTGGTGGCATGGCCTCTAACCAGAGCAATCTGGCCTCGCAGTCCATGCAGTTGGCGAACAGCATCAATGCCAGCGCCAACACAGGCGGGGCCAGTGACATAGGACGACAGAACACACAGGTCATGATGGCCTTTGCGGCGGTCATCGGCTTGGTGCTGCTGGTTGTGGTTCTTAAGAGGTAGCGGAATGTATCAGACACAGAAAATCATCGAAGTACAGCTACAGGCCGGAGAAAAGATTATCTCGGCTGTCAGTCAGTACCTTTTAATCCGTGACTGCTCCCATACCGTCACCTTGCTGGCAAAAACCCAGAACCGGGAGCTGGGGACAGAGCTGAAGAAAAACGACGTGGTGCCTTTGAGCGGTTTCGAGACCATTGAGCTGTACAACCACCACAGCACGGCGG
Organism: Photobacterium salinisoli; assembly: GCF_003614885.1. Taxonomy (GTDB): domain Bacteria; phylum Pseudomonadota; class Gammaproteobacteria; order Enterobacterales; family Vibrionaceae; genus Photobacterium; species Photobacterium salinisoli. The sequence goes on along the minus strand of NZ_QZMS01000023.1, from coordinate 938 downwards.
TCACGCTCAAGTACCAGTTAACCGATATTCCGGTGAACACCCAGTCTGACGCGGTGGCTATCAGTGGCGCGGTGGAGGTGCACAGCATCCGTGAACCCGTGACCATTGATGCGATTCAGCAGACTGTGCCCGTGTCATTTTCGGCCCCGGTGTCCATTGATAACTGGCCCGCCGTCCAACCTGTGAGCGGAAAGATCACCGTAGGCAATTTGCCTGAGGTGCAGGCGGTGAGCGGTGAAATGGCGATCACCAACCTGCCCGCGGTGCAGACCGTGAACGGTCAAGTCACTGTCGGTAATTTGCCGCAGGTGCAGCAGGTCAGCGGTCTGGTTGCGGTGGCGCGCAGTGATGCGCTCACCAGTGCGGTGATCCCATTAGAGCAGGCAACCACCACGCAACTGCTCGCCGCCGACAGCAAGCGCCAGTCTGTGCTGGTGCAGACAGACAAAGCCCTGTTTATCGGGGGTGAAGGCGTGGATAACCAGACAGGCATTTACATCGCAGCGGGGGAATCCATGACGCTGGATACCGGGGCGGCGGTGTATGGCTATGCGCTGGAAGGGGCCACGGTGCGGACGCTGGCAGAGGTGCGCCATGGCTAGATTACACGGTAGCGGCGGCGGGAGCTGGAAAAGCGGCGATATCAAGATCCACAACGGCACCCTTGAATCTATCCCGCTGGGTTGGGTGCTGTGTGACGGTCAGAACGGCACGCCGGACTTGTGCGACCGGGCGTTGGTTGGTGCGGGCCGGGCTTACAGTCCGAATCAGACATTCGGGACGGACAGCCGGGCCACAGGCAATCACACCCTGTCATCCAATCAGCTTCCCAGCTCGTCCATGACCTATCAGCGCACCAGTAACTTTCAGATCTCCAGCATTAGTAATGCCGGGGTGGCGAATCGCTCGGTGCCTAATAACGGCTGGAGTGCGTACGC
>NZ_QZMS01000022.1 GCF_003614885.1 Photobacterium salinisoli | reverse complement strand
ACCATGACTGACCACGGTGCCATGGAAGCCGCGGGGGAAATGGCCAGTGATGCCATGACCCTTGGCTCGAATGCGTTAGCGTCGAATAACAACGCCCTGACGGATGCGTTTAGTTTTGGGCTGGAAACCTTCAACGGGGCGTTGAGTTCCCTTGGCGGCATGGCCTCAAACCAGAGCAATCTGGCCTCGCAGTCCATGCAGTTGGCGAACAGCATCAACGCCAGCGCCAACACAGGCGGAGCCAGTGACATAGGACGACAGAACACTCAGGTCATGATGGCCTTCGCGGCGGTCATCGGCTTGGTGCTGCTGGTTGTGGTGCTTAAGAGGTAGCGGAATGTATCAGACACAGAAAATCATCGAAGTACAGCTACAGGCCGGAGAAAAGATTATCTCGGCTGTCAGTCAGTACCTGTTAATCCGTGACTGCTCCCATACCGTCACCTTGCTGGCAAAAACCCAGAACCGGGAGCTGGGGACAGAGCTGAAGAAAAACGACGTGGTGCCTTTGAGTGGTTTCGAGACCATCGAGCTGTACAACCATCACAGCACGGCAATCACGCTGAAATATCAGCTCACCGATATTCCGGTGAACACCCAGTCTGACGCGGTGGCTATCAGTGGCGCGGTGGAGGTGCACAGCATCCGTGAACCCGTGACCATTGATGCCATTCAGCAAACGGTGCCCGTGTCGTTTGATGCGCCCGTGTCTGTTGCGAATTGGCCCGCGGTCCAGCCTGTGAGCGGAAAGATCACCGTAGGCAATTTGCCTGAGGTGCAGGCGGTGCGCGGGGAAGTGGCGATCACCAACCTGCCCGCGGTGCAGAGTATCCAAGGTCAGGTTGAGATCACCAATCAGCCGCAGGTGCAGCAAGTCAGCGGTCTGGTTGCGGTGGCGCGCAGTGATGCGCTCACCAGTGCGGTGATCTCATTAGAGCAGGCAACCACCATGCAGCTGCTCGCCGCCGACAGCAAGCGCCAGTCTGTGCTGGTGCAGACAGACAAAGCTTTGTTTGTCGGGGGTGAAGGCGTGGATAACCAGACGGGCATTTATATCGCGGCGGGGGAATCCATGACGCTGGATACCGCGGCGGCGGTATACGCCTATGCGCTGGAAGGGGCCACGGTGCGGACACTGGCAGAGGTGCGCCATGGCTAGATTACACGGTAGCGGCGGCGGAAGCTGGAAAAGCGGCGATATCAAGATCCACAACGGCCCCCTTGAATCTATCCCGCTGGGCTGGGTGCTGTGTGACGGTCAGAACGGCACGCCGGACTTGTGCGACCGGGCAATCGTCGGCGCGGGCCGGGCTTACAGTCCGAATCAGACATTCGGGACGGACAGCCGGGCGACAGGCAATCACACCCTGTCATCTAATCAGCTTCCCAGCTCGTCCATGACCTATCAGCGCACCAGTAACTTTCAGATCTCCAGCATTAGTAATGCCGGGGTGGCGAATCGCTCGGTGCCTAATAACGGCTGGAGTGCGTACGC
>NZ_QZMS01000001.1 GCF_003614885.1 Photobacterium salinisoli | reverse complement strand
ACACATTCAAGTGTCTTGTGTAAGAGTCCGGCGAATAAACCAATTGTCTCTTTGTCAGAGACACAACCTTGGTTGTTTGAACATACGAAACCTCTTGGGGTTGTATGGTTAAGTGACTAAGCGTACACGGTGGATGCCTGGGCAGTCAGAGGCGATGAAGGACGTACTAACTTGCGATAAGCGGTGATGAGGCAGTAAGAGCCACTTGAGTCACCGATTTCCGAATGGGGAAACCCAGCTGCATAAGCAGTTATCATCAGGTGAATACATAGCCTGATGAGGCGAACCGGGGGAACTGAAACATCTAAGTACCCCGAGGAAGAGAAATCAACCGAGATTCCGGCAGTAGCGGCGAGCGAAACCGGATTAGCCCTTAAGCGTGTTTAGTGTCAGGTGAAGGTCCCTGGAAAGGGCCGCGATACAGGGTGACAGCCCCGTAACCGACGATGCTTTACACGTGAAAACGAGTAGGACGGGACACGTGTTATCCTGTCTGAACATGGGGGGACCATCCTCCAAGGCTAAATACTCCTGACTGACCGATAGTGAACCAGTACCGTGAGGGAAAGGCGAAAAGAACCCCTGTGAGGGGAGTGAAATAGAACCTGAAACCGTGTACGTACAAGCAGTAGGAGCACCTTCGTGGTGTGACTGCGTACCTTTTGTATAATGGGTCAGCGACTTAATTTCAGTAGCAAGGTTAACCGTATAGGGGAGCCGTAGGGAAACCGAGTCTTAACTGGGCGTACAGTTGCTGGGATTAGACCCGAAACCAGGTGATCTAGCCATGGGCAGGTTGAAGGTGAGGTAACACTTACTGGAGGACCGAACCGACTAATGTTGAAAAATTAGCGGATGACTTGTGGCTAGGGGTGAAAGGCCAATCAAACCTGGAGATAGCTGGTTCTCCCCGAAAGCTATTTAGGTAGCGCCTCGGACGAATACTACTGGGGGTAGAGCACTGTTAAGGCTAGGGGGTCATCCCGACTTACCAACCCTTTGCAAACTCCGAATACCAGTAAGTACTATCCGGGAGACACACGGCGGGTGCTAACGTCCGTCGTGGAGAGGGAAACAACCCAGACCGCCAGCTAAGGTCCCAAAGTATCACTAAGTGGGAAACGATGTGGGAAGGCTCAGACAGCCAGGATGTTGGCTTAGAAGCAGCCATCATTTAAAGAAAGCGTAATAGCTCACTGGTCGAGTCGGCCTGCGCGGAAGATTTAACGGGGCTAAGTGATACACCGAAGCTGCGGCAATGCATTTTATGTATTGGGTAGGGGAGCGTTCTGTAAGCGGTTGAAGGTGTGCCGTAAGGCATGCTGGACGTATCAGAAGTGCGAATGCTGACATGAGTAACGACAAAGGGGGTGAAAAACCCCCTCGCCGGAAGACCAAGGGTTCCTGTCCAACGTTAATCGGGGCAGGGTAAGTCGACCCCTAAGGCGAGGCCGAAAGGCGTAGTCGATGGGAAACGGGTTAATATTCCCGTACTGCTTATTATTGCGATGGGGGGACGGAGAAGGCTAGGTGGGCCAGGCGACGGTTGTCCTGGTTCAAGGGTGTAGGCTGTAGAATTAGGCAAATCCGGTTCTACTTAAGGCTGAGACCCGATGTCGAGTCACTACGGTGATGAAGTCATTGATGCCATGCTTCCGGGAAAAGCCTCTAAGCTTCAGATAATAAGCAATCGTACCCCAAACCGACACAGGTGGTCGGGTAGAGAATACCAAGGCGCTTGAGAGAACTCGGGTGAAGGAACTAGGCAAAATGGTACCGTAACTTCGGGAGAAGGTACGCTGCCGGCGGTGAAGAGACTTGCTCTTGGAGCTGCTGGCAGTCGCAGATACCAGGTGGCTGCAACTGTTTATTAAAAACACAGCACTGTGCAAAATCGAAAGATGACGTATACGGTGTGACGCCTGCCCGGTGCCGGAAGGTTAATTGATGGGGTTATCTTCGGAGAAGCTCTTGATCGAAGCCCCGGTAAACGGCGGCCGTAACTATAACGGTCCTAAGGTAGCGAAATTCCTTGTCGGGTAAGTTCCGACCTGCACGAATGGCGTAATGATGGCCACGCTGTCTCCACCCGAGACTCAGTGAAATTGAAATCGCAGTGAAGATGCTGCGTACCCGCGGCTAGACGGAAAGACCCCGTGAACCTTTACTACAGCTTGGCACTGAACATTGACCCTACATGTGTAGGATAGGTGGGAGGCTTCGAAGCAGGTACGCCAGTATCTGTGGAGCCGTCCTTGAAATACCACCCTTGTCGTGTTGATGTTCTAACGTCGCCCCGTTATCCGGGGTGCGGACAGTGCCTGGTGGGTAGTTTGACTGGGGCGGTCTCCTCCCAAAGCGTAACGGAGGAGCACGAAGGTGGGCTAATCACGGTCGGACATCGTGAGGTTAGTGCAATGGCATAAGCCCGCTTAACTGCGAGAATGACGGTTCGAGCAGGTGCGAAAGCAGGTCATAGTGATCCGGTGGTTCTGAATGGAAGGGCCATCGCTCAACGGATAAAAGGTACTCCGGGGATAACAGGCTGATACCGCCCAAGAGTTCATATCGACGGCGGTGTTTGGCACCTCGATGTCGGCTCATCACATCCTGGGGCTGAAGTCGGTCCCAAGGGTATGGCTGTTCGCCATTTAAAGTGGTACGCGAGCTGGGTTTAGAACGTCGTGAGACAGTTCGGTCCCTATCTGCCGTGGGCGCTGGATGATTGAAGGGAGTTGCTCCTAGTACGAGAGGACCGGAGTGAACGAACCGCTGGTGTTCGGGTTGTGTCGCCAGACGCATTGCCCGGTAGCTAAGTTCGGCATCGATAACCGCTGAAAGCATCTAAGCGGGAAGCGAGCCCTGAGATGAGTCATCCCTGAGGCTTTAAGCCTCCTGAAGGGCTGTTCGAGACTAGAACGTTGATAGGCAGGGTGTGTAAGCGTTGTGAGGCGCTCAGCTAACCTGTACTAATTGCCCGTGAGGCTTAACCATACAACACCCAAGGGGTTTTACGGACTCCAT
>NZ_QZMS01000021.1 GCF_003614885.1 Photobacterium salinisoli | reverse complement strand
TCAACGTGCGCGTAGTGGCGAGTCGGAGTATCGTACTCTACGTGAGAAGTAGAGATAGTGATACCACGCTCACGCTCTTCTGGCGCATTATCGATAGATGCGAAGTCACGTGCAGCACCGCCGTAAGTTTTGGCCAGTACAGTACAGATCGCAGCAGTCAGAGTAGTTTTACCGTGGTCAACGTGGCCGATAGTACCAACGTTAACGTGCGGTTTCGTACGTTCAAATTTTTCTTTAGACATGGGTAGTCCCTCTAGGCACGGTATTTAGGTGGTATAACGACCACACAACCAATCATGGGTTTTGTAGAGTATATATCAAAAGGATTGAAGTGCTTCGGAGAGAGAGTGGTGCTGATAGGCGGATTTGAACCGCCGACCTCACCCTTACCAAGGGTGCGCTCTACCAACTGAGCTATATCAGCACACGAGAAATGTGGAGCGGGCAGCGGGAATCGAACCCGCATCATCAGCTTGGAAGGCTGAGGTAATAGCCATTATACGATGCCCGCAAACTCGTAACTCGTAGAGCTATTCAACCATTTGAATATGGTGGAGGGAGAAGGATTCGAACCTTCGAAGGCGGAGCCGTCAGATTTACAGTCTGATCCCTTTGGCCACTCGGGAATCCCTCCAAATTTTGGTGCCGACTACCGGAATCGAACTGGTGACCTACTGATTACAAGTCAGTTGCTCTACCTACTGAGCTAAGTCGGCGTAAGTGCTGCGCATTCTATGCGATGGTTTTTGGGGTTGCAATAGGTAAAGAGAAAAAAAATTATAATGGTCGCTTTAATGTACATTTCTTAATCAAACAAAGGGCTATGCTGACATAATTCTTCAAAAGGAGAAATCACGGCCTCTTTCACTTATGCGACTGATCCTGTATTGTCCCAATCCCTGTAAATGAGATTTTGGTTACAAGATGAACGAGATCCTAACCCCCTATCTTACTTTTGACCGGCAGGCCTGGGCTGATTTACGCAAATCTGTGCCCATGACGCTGGATGAAGCTGATCTCGAACGTCTACGCGGTATTAATGAGCATTTGTCGATGGATGAAGTCCGCGATATTTATTTGCCTTTATCACGCTTACTAAATCTCTATGTCGGTGCGCGCAAGGGCCGAAACCGCGTTCTGGAAGAGTTTCTTTCTCAGCCCAAACCGAGCACAGTGCCTTATATCATTGGGATTGCCGGCAGTGTCGCTGTTGGCAAAAGCACAACCGCACGCCTGCTGAAAGCCTTACTGACCCGATGGCCGGAACACCCTAAGGTCGAGTTAATCACTACTGACGGATTCCTCTATCCAAACAATGTGTTGCTGGAAAAAAACCTGATGAAAAAGAAAGGGTTTCCGCAATCTTACGATATTCGACGTTTGGTTGAGTTTCTGACCGATGTGAAATCAGGCAAGCCTCAGGTGGATGCCCCTGTCTATTCTCATTTATTTTACGATATTACCGATGAGATAAAGACAGTAGAGCAACCGGACATCCTGATCATTGAAGGGCTGAATGTATTACAGAGCGGCATGGATTATCCTCATGAGCCGCATCGGGTCTTTATTTCTGATTTGCTCGACTTTTCCATTTATGTCGATGCCGAACCCGATTTACTGCAGACTTGGTATATAGAGCGTTTTCTGAAATTCCGTCAGGGGGCTTTTAAGGATCCATCATCCTATTTTAACCATTACACCAAGTTGACCGAATCTGAAGCGGTGAAAACGGCTACCAATATTTGGCAGGAAATTAATGGTAAAAACTTGATGGAGAATATTCTGCCAACGCGCGAACGGGCCAGCCTTATTTTGCAAAAAGGGTCTAACCATGCGGTGCAGACCGTGAAGCTGAGAAAATAGAAGGCCAGCTCATCCTGATGTAACTGTCAATCGTCTTTACGCAAAGAGATCTCCCCGCCCAGATACGGTATCTTACCCTGCTCCGTTTCCAGCATCAGCGCACCCTGGGGGTTAATACCGCGGGCAACACCACGGATGATTTTGTCTCCGATCAACAGCTTCACCGGCCGACCAAGGAAATTATCATACTGGTCCCACTCATCGACAAAACCCGCCATGCCAACCTCTTCATAGCGCAGCAGAGTTTCCGTCACCCCCTCGATGATGGCTGCCGCCAACTGATTACGGCCAGGCATAGGATCGCAAGCTTCAGCCAGATTAGACCAGGGTTGTCCTACGGTTTCGGTATCTGTGTTTGACATGGTGAGATTCAGCCCCATGCCAATGACCAAATGCGCAGCATCTCCGGCTTTACCGCTCATTTCTACCAGAATACCCGCCAATTTTTTATCCTGATAATAAAGGTCATTGGGCCATTTTACTTTAATCTCCGCCGCGCCCAGTTTTTGCAATGTTTTTGCCACAGCCAAACCAACGACCAGGCTCAGTCCCATCGCAGCAGCCACACCGGCATCGAGGCGCCAGTACATTGACAGATACAGGTTGCTGCCAAACGGAGAGAGCCATTGCCGCCCACGCCGCCCACGCCCGGCCTGCTGATACTCAGCCACACAAACTGCGCCTTTGGGTAACTGGCCTATACGATCCAGCATATATTGATTGGTTGAATCAATCACCGGGATCAGTGCCAGTGACGGACACTCAACCTGATCCTGGATGAGCTGCTCATCCAATAAATCGAACCCGGCAGCCAGGCTGTAACCTTTCCCCTGAACCCGATGAATATCAAGGCCCCAGTCCTGAATTCCTTTGATATGTTTGCTGATTGCTGCCCGAGAAATCCCCAGAGCCTCGCCCAGCGCTTCGCCGGAATGAAACTGACCGTCCGCCAGAAACCGGATCAGCGCCAGCTTTGTTGTGTGTTCTTTCATGGCATCACCTTATCCAGTGTGGTTTCTCCGTCAGACGCCATAAAGCGCACCTCATGCTCTAATGTGACACCAAAGCGCAAATTGACTGAGTCGACAATATAGCGCGCCAATCTCAGTACATCATCAGGAGTGGCCGTACCGAGGTTAACAATCACCAACGCCTGCTGCTGGTGTACGGCCGCACCACCAATCTTATGACCTTTCAGTCCGCATTGGTCGATCAACCACCCTGCGGCCAATTTAAACTGGCCCCCTGCCACGGGATAACTGGGGACAGACGGAAATTCCGCAGCCAGCTTTTGATAAGTACTTTCTGATACCACTGGGTTTTTGAAGAAGCTGCCGGCATTACCCAGCACTACCGGATCCGGCAGCTTAGCCTGTCGAGTTGCACACACCTGCGCCAGGATGTCGCGAGCTGTAACAGTGGCAGGATCCAGGTTCGCGAGTGGTCCATAGCTCGTATTTGGCTGCCAGTCCTTACTCAGACGCAGGCCGACAGCCACTATAATGTGGCTGTCTTTCAATTCGTGCTTAAAAATAGAATCACGGTAGCCAAAGCGGCACGCGTCTGCCGTTAAGCGAACGACATCACCGCTTTTTCGCTCCAGCACATCAACATATTCGCAGATATCCTGAAGCTCAACGCCATAGGCTCCTATATTCTGTATGGGAGCGGAGCCTGTGCAACCAGGAATCAGGGCCAGGTTTTCCAGGCCAGGCATCTCTTGCTCAACCGTCCAGCACACCAGCTGATGCCAGTTTTCACCTGCACCTATATGGAGATGGTAAGCAACATCGGTTTCATGAACCTCAATCCCCATGATCCGATTCAGTATGACAGTTCCGTTATAGTCTTCACAAAACAGTAAGTTACTCCCCTGCCCCATCACAAGAGCAGGAGTAGCCCCTGTCACACCACTGGACAACAGCGTCTTCAGCTCGTCCACCGATCTAATGGTCACAACCTGAGCGGCTGTTACATTCAAGCCAAATGTGTGCAATGAAGCCAGTGAATGGCGATGCAAAACTTCCATACCAAATTCAAACCGTCGCTTTATACTGGAGGCCGCATTCTAACTGATCACACATAGCGACGCAGTTAATTCCATGACAGATTTAACGAAAACAACACTTAGCTTCCATCCTTTGGAACCTCTTCGCTTTCCTTTGGTCAATCGTCTGTACAAGGCACATTACCCAGCGGGTAAAGCCAAGAAGGACGAAATCATCTGGATCGGAGAAACAACTTCGTCCATCGAGGCCGCTGTCCGCTTCCAACAATATGACGATTTTCAATTAATGACAGGCATGCTGGTTGCGCCGCAATTAAGACAGCAGGGTATTGGTCTCGCGCTATTGAGCGCTTGCCATTCGCAACTTATGGCTAAGCCGTGTTACTGTTTTGCATTCAGCCACCTTGTACCACTGTACCTAAAAGCGCAGTTTTCGGTCATTACGGATGATGCGCTACCACTTCCCCTTGCTCATCGAATTGAACGTTACAGAGTTGGTGGAAAAGCGCTCACTCCTATGCGATATCAGGCCAGTTGACCCAACTTGCCTCCCAAGCTCATTAATTGGATCGGCCCGGTGGCTTTACCAGCACTAAAATCTGGTATAATTGGCCCTAATTTTTAGATTTATCATATAAATCGCGGAACGAGGCGATAATGGATTCAGCTACTGCAAATAGGCAGCTCATAGATCAGCTACCACGTATTGCACATCAGCCGGAAGATATAGAAACACTGCTTGATGCCAGTGCCTTTCGTGAACGTTTGCATCAGGAAATAGCCAATGCAAAACAGCGTATTTACCTGGTTGCATTGTACCTGCAAGATGACGATGCGGGTCGCAGTATTCTTCAAGCATTGTATGATGCAAAACAGCGACGTCCCGAACTGGACATTAAAGTACTCGTCGATTGGCACCGAGCCCAGCGTGGACTGATCGGTGCAGAAAAATCAGAGGGTAATGCAGCGCTCTACCGTGAGTTTGCCCAGTCCTACCAACATAAAATTGAAGTGCTGGGGGTACCCGTTCGCAATCGTGAAGTCTTTGGTGTGCTCCACCTGAAAGGCTTTATTATTGACAATACCGTCATATATAGCGGCGCGAGCCTGAATGATGTCTATCTGGCTCAGCATCAACGCTACCGCTATGACAGATATCATGTATTGAAGAACACCAAGCTGGCCGACAGTATGGCCCTCTTTGTCCAGCGAACGCTGGTTGACAGTGAAGCGGTAAATTGCCTCAACCAGCAGACCCGGCCGGAAACGAAAGTCCTACGTAATGCTATCAAGCAATTGCGCCTGGAATTGCAACGCGCAAGCTATTCTTTTGATCCTGAGCCTATCGCTGATGATCAGGTTGGTCTCACCCCCATCGTTGGCCTTGGTCGTCGCAAGAACAATCTAAATAAGTACATTTGTACCCTGATAGCCAGTGCTAAACATGAGCTGACGATCTGCACCCCTTATTTCAACTTTCCCCGCAGCGTGAGCCGGGAAGTAAAACGGGCTTTGCGTCGCGGTGTAAAGATCACCCTGATTGTCGGCGATAAGACCGCTAATGATTTTTACATACCGCCCAGCGAACCGTTCAGAACCATCGCAGGATTACCTTACTTATATGAGGTTAATTTGCGTAGTTTTGCCAAACACAATGAGGCTGCTATCGCCCGCCGCCAGTTAGCTATTCATATTTGGAAACACGACGACAACAGCTTTCACCTGAAAGGAATCTGGGTTGATCGCCAGTACATGCTCATTACCGGCAATAACCTTAATCCTCGTGCATGGAAACTGGATCTAGAGAACGCTATCCTGGTGCATGACAAACATGAGCTGTTAGCAGAGCAAAAGCAGCAGGAACTCAGTGCCATTTTGCGACATACTCAATTAATGGGCAGCTATAAATTCATTGATAGAGTTGACAGCTACCCGCTGCCGGTAAGACGCTTGATTAAGCGTATACGGCGTCTGAAAGCAGATCATATTCTGAATCAGATTCTGTAAGGAGATTGTCATGGCTATTGCAGCAATCGATGTGGATGCTCAGCAAACCTTTACTCCACTTTGTCCTGATGAACTGCCTGTTCCAGAGGGCCATCATATTGCGCTGGCATTAAATCAACAGGCTGAATTAGCGAGCTGGCGTATTTTGACCAAAGATGCGCACCCGGAGAATGCTGTTTGGGTTGTTGATAGCCATGACAAAATGTTCCAGCCATTACCCCACCCTAACGCTGATTTGACCTGGGTCAAACACGCCGTTCCGGGCAGTAAGGGCTTTGAGGTGATTCCAGGACTCCCCAGGGTAACTGAGTATGACCACGTCATCTGGAAAGGAATAGAACCGGACCTTCATCCTTACGGCGCTTGTTTTCACGATCTTGAAGAAAAGCTCAGTACCGGACTGATCGAGTGGCTGCATCACAAAGGGGTCAAAACTGTCATTCTTGGCGGTCTCGCAACGGATTACTGTGTTAAAACAACAGCCTTGCAACTTCAGACAACCAACTCCTTCAAAGTCATTGTCAATTTATCTGCGTGTCGAGGCATTTCGCCTGACACCATTGCCGAGAGTTGCAATCAAATGCAATCCGCTGGCATTTTTTTGGCAAACAATTTAGATGAAGTAAAGCGATTATGCTTTACTGACAGCCATATCCTACCTTGATATAACGGCTCTCGCAGCAGAGTGTTTTAACCCGTCTACACCAACCTTCGAATAGCTGTAGTGGTTTGGTGATCTCAGACATCCACACAATTACCAACAACGTTGAAAAATCCAGCAATCGTAACTTGGGCTTGGTGTATTGGTTTTGCATTTGCCAGCTGTTTAAACTCATATGAGACAGGCATAGGTATTTCACCTTGTCGAACTTCGCTTTACCTCTATTAGATAATTAAGGCAGTTGATTTATTTGACGGGCAGTAGGAGATATTGAAACCGCCAGACAGCAAAAAACCCAGCCATTGCTGACTGGGTTTCTCTGATAAGTGGCGGAGCGGACGGGACTCGAACCCGCGACCCCCGGCGTGACAGGCCGGTATTCTAACCAACTGAACTACCGCTCCACACGGTCGAAACCAGACTGGGTCTGCTTTCTGAATAGGGAGCCTGGCGATGTCCTACTCTCACATGGGGAGACCCCACACTACCATCGGCGCTGCTGCGTTTCACGTCTGAGTTCGGCATGGGATCAGGTGGGTCC
>NZ_QZMS01000019.1 GCF_003614885.1 Photobacterium salinisoli | reverse complement strand
GTTCGAGACTAGAACGTTGATAGGCAGGGTGTGTAAGCGTTGTGAGGCGCTCAGCTAACCTGTACTAATTGCCCGTGAGGCTTAACCATACAACACCCAAGGGGTTTTACGGACTCCATGAGCACTTGAATGATGTGCTGAGAACTTAAGTCAGATTTTCCAAGATTGTTGAACAAATTTTGCTTGGCGACCATAGCGTTGCGGACCCACCTGATCCCATGCCGAACTCAGACGTGAAACGCAGCAGCGCCGATGGTAGTGTGGGGTCTCCCCATGTGAGAGTAGGACATCGCCAGGTTTTTTTGCCCATCTTGGGTGATAGCTCGCACCCTTCGAGACTTGTTATGCTCACGTACTCCGGTACGCTACGCGTCTCAGTTCGAAGTCTGCATTGAATCACACAAGATGACCAAAACAAAGCAGTGAAGCGTAAGACTTTGTTTAGATAAAAATTTGCTGGTATAGCTCAGTTGGTAGAGCGCACCCTTGGTAAGGGTGAGGCCCCCAGTTCAAATCTGGGTACTAGCACCAGAATTTTCTTAGCGACAATAGCGCTGTGGAACCACCTGATCCCATGCCGAACTCAGACGTGAAACGCAGCAGCGCCGATGGTAGTGTGGGGTCTCCCCATGTGAGAGTAGGACATTGCTAAGTCCCCCTTTAAAACCCAGCCTTTGGCTGGGTTTTTTCATTTCTCCATTCTGCTATTTTTATACTCCCCTTTGCTAGTCTATTGCTTTCATTAGAATTCTTCATTATGTCCTTAACTATCTATAATTCTTTTAATGCGGTAATGCTTGCAGAGTGAGTGGAAATTCTATAATTTTTGGGTATCTGGACGTCTGTACATCTTAGGGAGAGCAACACATGCCCATTAAAATTCCTGATCAGTTACCGGCAACGGATATTCTCCGTAGTGAGAATATCTTCGTCATGTCTGCAAAACGCGCTGCCAGTCAGGAAATTCGCCCGCTGAAGGTATTGTTGCTTAACCTGATGCCGAAAAAAATTGAAACTGAAACTCAGTTTCTCCGCCTGTTATCAAATAGCCCTCTGCAGGTCGATGTTGAGTTACTGCGAATTGACAACCGACCGACGAAAAATACGCCGACTGAGCATCTGGATACCTTCTATCGGCAGTTCGAAATGGTAAAGCACAGAAATTTTGACGGCTTGATCGTGACAGGTGCCCCGCTCGGGCTGGTACAGTTCGAAGATGTGTTGTACTGGGAAGAGATACAGACAATATTGAACTGGGCCAAAGGGCACGTCACTTCGACTATGTATGTGTGTTGGGCGGCTCAGGCTGGACTCAAGCTGATGTACGACTTACCTAAGCGTACCCGCAAAGAGAAATTATCAGGTATCTACACCCATAAGGTTCATCATCCGCATCATCCGATTCTGAGAGGCTTTGATGACACCTTTCTGGCGCCTCACTCGCGGTATGCTGATTTTTCTCCTGAGTTCTTGTCCGAGCATACTGATCTGGATATTCTGGCTACCTCTGATCAGGCAGGAGTGTATCTGGCCGCCACCAAGGATAAGCGCAATGTCTTCGTGACAGGCCATCCTGAATACGATGCCCATACATTACATAATGAATACATGCGTGATTTGGGTGAGGGAATGGAGCCCAAGATTCCCGTGAATTATTATCAGGATAATGACCCGGATAAACCGCCGATTGCGAGTTGGCGCAGTCATGGTCATCTACTGTTTGCTAATTGGCTGAATTATTGTGTCTACCAGCAAACGCCTTATGATCTGGAGCACTTCTCGGAAGACAAATTCACCAAAGATGATTGATTGCCTCTGTCCTTGGAAACAAAAAGACCTGCCGCAGCAGGTCTTTTTTATGGTCACGATCCAGGTATTCAAGACTTAGGATCGGTTTCCGGCTGCTGGTGAGAATGATCGACTTGCTCATCTGCTTTAGCTTTGTTTGCTTCCCAGAGTTTGGCTTTCTCGATCATAGGCGTGATGGTAGAACCCTGAACCAGGATAGAGAACACCACAACTGAATAAGTCATCACCAGAATAAGCTCTTTGACATCAATGTTTTTCTCCGGAATGACGATAACGCCGGCAGGAATTGCCATCGCCATCGCCAGCGCCAGACCACCGCGCAAGCCGCCCCAGGTGAGGATTTTTACTGATTCGGGGTTGTATTGACGGAAACGTTTAAAGCCGAGGTAAGACAGCTTTACACTTAAATAGCGTGCCAGCAGTACCAGAGGTACCGCAATCACCATCAGTGTCCAGTCTTCCTCATGGAAGCTGAACGACAGCATGCTCATACCAATCAGCAGGAAGAGTACACCGTTGAGGAACTCATCAACCAGCTCCCAGAAGTGATCCAGATGATCTTCACTCTCTTTAGAAAAGCCGATATAACGGGTCCAGTTGCCAATCATGATACCGGATACCACCATAGCCAACGGCCCGGAAACATGAATGACATCGGCAAAAGCATAACCGGCCGTTGGGATCCCCAGAGTCAGCAGCAGTTCCATAGAGTGATCGTCTGTCGAACTGATCAGGTAATGGAACAGCAGGCCTAAAACAAAACCGTAAGTGATCCCACCAATGGCTTCCTGCAGGAAAAGATGGCCAACACCCAACACAGTAGGAGCTTCATCACCAAAGGCGATGGTAAATAAAGTCACGAAGATGACCAGACCAAAGCCATCGTTAAACAGCGACTCACCTTCTATTTGTGTTGAGATGCGGCGCGGTGCGTGCAGTTTTTTTACTATGGCCAGCACGGCTATCGGGTCAGTCGGTGAAATTAATGCGCCGAACAGCAGGCAGTAGATCAGGTCAAACTGGATGCCTAACATCTGACATATCCACCACAGGCTGCCTCCGATGAAGAAAGTGGAGAACAGTGTGGCGCCCAGAGCCAGAATGGTGATTTCCCATTTTTGATCTTCGAGATGTGGCAGCTTGATCCCTAAACCGCCAGCGAAAAGCAGGAAGCCCAGTATGCCTTTTAGCAGAAAGCTTTCGAAGTCGATTTGACCCAGCTGTTCCGCAGCGATTTCTTCCAGGTGAAACCAGCCGTTATGACCTGCGATTACAATCCCGAGCGATAAGATAATAGCCCCGGCTGTGATGGCGATAGTGGTTTGCATCTTGCCTATTTTGTGGTTAATAAAGGCAATAACCATCGCGGCGGCGGCGAGAAAACAGAGGGTACTGTATACCGACATCCTTGATCCTCATCTGTTGTTAAAGTGTTAAGCAAAAATTGTGACAAAATATAAATGTTCGGGCCTCTGATAGCCATAAAAACTTTAGGCCTACACTTGGATAATAAGTTTTCGCAAACGATGTATGGACGTCTAGATTTCCAATCAGGCTGTGATAGGATGTTAGCAGCTGATAGGTTTAAGTGTAAGGAAGTAAGCAGTGTCGAAGGGAACGGATTTATTACAAAAGCGACTTAAGGAACAGATCCTCATCATAGATGGGGGCATGGGCACCATGATCCAGAGCTACAAGCTGGATGAAGAGGATTATCGTGGTGAACGTTTTTCTGATTGGCATTCGGATCTTAAAGGCAATAACGATCTGCTGGTACTCTCTCAGCCGCAACTGATCAAGGATATTCACTCTGCTTACCTTGAAGCTGGCGCTGATATCCTTGAGACCAACACCTTTAACGCGACGACCATTGCCATGGCTGATTATGACATGGAGAGTCTGAGCGCAGAGATTAATTTAGAAGCGGCGAAGCTTGCCCGCCAGGTGGCGGATGAATGGACGGCGAAAACGCCGGACAAGCCACGTTTTGTTGCCGGTGTACTCGGTCCGACCAACCGTACCTGTTCGATATCACCGGATGTTAACGATCCGGGTTTCAGAAATGTGTCGTTTGATCAGTTAGTGGACGCGTATTCCGAATCAACCAGCGCTTTGATTGAGGGCGGGGCCGATATTATTCTGATCGAAACCATTTTCGATACGCTGAATGCCAAAGCCTGTGCGTTTGCCGTGGATAAAGTCTTTGAGGAAACCGGTGTGGTTTTGCCTGTGATGATTTCAGGGACAATCACCGATGCCTCCGGCCGGACCTTATCAGGACAAACCACAGAAGCCTTTTACAATTCTCTGCGACACGTCAAACCTATCTCGTTTGGCCTTAACTGCGCGTTGGGTCCGGATGAACTGCGCCAATATGTAGAAGAATTATCACGTATTTCGGAGTGTGCGGTCTCTGCGCACCCAAATGCCGGTCTGCCCAATGCGTTTGGCGAATATGATCTTGAAGCCGCTGAAATGGCCGAGCATATCAAAGAGTGGGCGGAGTCCGGTTTCCTGAACCTGGTGGGCGGTTGTTGTGGAACCACGCCAGAACATATCCGTGAAATGGCCCGTGTCACGGCGAATGTCCCGCCGCGCCAATTGCCTGAGATCCCAGTCGCCTGCCGCTTGTCAGGCTTAGAACCGCTGACCATTGAAAAAGACACCTTATTTGTCAATGTCGGTGAACGGACCAATGTAACAGGTTCAGCCCGTTTTCGCCGCTTGATCAAAGAAGAGCTTTATGACGAGGCGTTGGAAGTGGCACGTCAGCAGGTGGAAGCCGGGGCTCAGATCATCGATATCAATATGGATGAGGGCATGCTGGATGCTGAAGCTGCCATGGTGCGCTTTCTGAATCTGTGTGCTTCTGAGCCTGAAATCTCCCGCGTCCCTATTATGATTGACTCTTCCAAGTGGGAAATACTGGAAGCCGGCCTTAAGTGCGTTCAGGGCAAACCTATTGTTAACTCGATCTCTCTCAAAGAAGGCAAAGAGAAGTTTGTTGAACAGGCGAAACTGATCCGTCGTTATGGCGCAGCTGTGATTGTGATGGCGTTTGATGAGGTGGGGCAGGCTGATACCCGTGAGCGTAAGATAGAGATCTGTACCAATGCCTACCGCATTCTGGTTGATGAAGTGGGATACCCGCCTGAAGACATCATTTTTGACCCGAACATTTTCGCGGTAGCCACCGGGATTGAAGAACACAATAACTACGCGGTGGATTTCATCGAGGCCGTGGGTGATATCAAGCGTACTCTGCCGCATGCCATGGTGTCGGGCGGCGTGTCGAATGTGTCATTCTCGTTCCGTGGTAATGAGCCTGTGCGGGAAGCTATTCATGCGGTGTTCCTTTATCACTGTTTCAAAAACGGCATGGATATGGGCATAGTGAATGCCGGGCAACTGGCCATCTACGATGATCTGGCAGATGAGCTGCGCGAAGCCGTGGAAGATGTCGTGCTGAACCGCAGGGATGATTCCACCGAGCGCCTGCTGGATCTTGCCGACAAGTACCGGGGCAGTGGCGAAGCGGTAGAAGATAAAACGGCTGCCGAATGGCGCGGCTGGCCGGTCGAAAAAAGGTTGGAGCATGCGCTGGTCAAAGGGATCACTGAGTTTATTGTTGAAGATACCGAAGAAGCCCGTCAGAACGCAGAAAAACCGCTCGAGGTCATAGAAGGGCCTTTGATGGCGGGGATGAATATAGTCGGTGATCTGTTCGGTGAAGGGAAAATGTTCCTGCCTCAGGTGGTGAAATCAGCCCGGGTCATGAAACAGGCGGTCGCCTATCTCGAACCTTACATCAATGCTGAAAAACAAGCCGGACGCACGAATGGTAAAATACTGCTCGCCACGGTGAAAGGCGATGTGCACGATATCGGCAAAAACATTGTCGGTGTGGTGCTGCAGTGTAATAACTACGAGATCATTGACCTGGGTGTCATGGTGTCTTGCGACAAGATCCTGAAAGTGGCCAGAGAAGAGAAGGTCGATATTATCGGCCTCTCCGGGCTGATCACACCGTCACTGGATGAAATGGTGCATGTCGCCAAAGAAATGGAGCGGCAGGGTTTTGACCTTCCTCTGTTGATTGGCGGGGCAACAACGTCCAAGGCCCACACTGCCGTCAAAATTGAGCAAAACTACCATGCTCCTGTCGTTTATGTTTCAAATGCCTCGCGTGCTGTAGGGGTATGTTCGGCACTCTTGTCGGATGCCCAGCGCCCGGCGTTTGTTGAGCGTCTGGATCAGGAATACGAGGTGGTGCGGGAGCAACACGCCCGCAAGCGTCCGCGCAGTGCGCCTGTCAGCCTGGAAGCTGCCCGTGCTAATAAAGTGGCGATTGACTGGAATAACTACACCCCGCCGGCGCCGCAAAAGCCAGGGATCCACGTTTTTAAGGATTTCGATATTGCAACTTTGCGCAGTTATATCGACTGGACGCCGTTCTTTATGACCTGGTCGCTGAGTGGCAAATACCCCACTATTTTGCGCCATGAAGTCGTGGGGCAGGAAGCCCAGCGCTTATTTGATGATGCCAACCAGCTGCTGGACGACATCGAAGCCAGCGGCATGATAAAGGCCAATGGCGTGTGTGGTTTGTTTCCGGCCAATAATATCGGTGATGATATCGAAGTCTACACCGATGAAACCCGAACTCAGGTGCTGACCACCCTGCGCGGACTGCGCCAGCAGACAGAAAAACCCAAAGGGCCGAACTACTGTCTGTCGGATTACATTGCCCCGAAAGAAAGCGGTAAAGCCGACTGGATTGGTGCCTTTGCGGTAACCGGCGGTATCGGTGAATATGAGATCGCCGATCAGTTCAAAGCCAAAGGGGATGATTACAACGCGATTATGATCCAAGCGGTGGCTGATCGTCTTGCTGAAGCCTTTGCGGAATTCATGCACGAGACAGTCCGTAAGGAAATCTGGGGCTATGCACCGGACGAGAACCTGAGCAACGAAGATCTGATCCGTGAAAAATACCAGGGTATCCGGCCTGCACCTGGCTATCCTGCTTGCCCTGAGCATACTGAAAAAGGTGAGATTTGGAAGCTTTTGGATGCCGAAGCCAATACCGGCATGATCCTGACGGAAAGCTATGCCATGTGGCCGGGCGCCGCTGTTTCCGGCTGGTATTTCTCTCATCCGGAATCCCGCTATTTTGCCGTTGCCCAGATCCAACGTGATCAGATGGAAAGTTACGCCAAGCGTAAAGGCTGGGATGCGTTAGAAGCAGAGAAATGGCTGGGGCCAAACCTTTGATGGCGGTTCACTGAAGACAAAAAAGGCGCTCATTGAGGGCCTTTTATTTTGATTTAAGTCATTGATTTTAGGTTTATTTTTTATTTTATTTGACCACTTAATGACCACGGGTTGAATTTTTTATGGCTGGCACGCAACGACAAAACAACCTTTGCCAAGAGTATTTCATTGCATGCGAGTAATATAAAAGGCGATAAAAAAACACCTCCAAATGGAGGTGTTCAAATCAACTCATGACTCAGGCCTACTTGTTTCTTGTTTTATCAATGAACTAGCTTCCTGATTTGCATAAGGATCAGATGCTTGAAGTCTGGTTAGATCTTCTTCAGCTCTTGTAGCGCTTGCAGACGCGAATTGAAATTTCTTTGAATCAATGTCAATGCCATCTTGATGATACTGGCCCAGCTGCTTCTGGAATTTCAACCTATCCTCATGAGTAAGATCTTTGTCCTTTAAAGCTGCCTTGACTTTTTTGATCTTGTTTTTATTTAGTTTAATAAGCTTTCTGTAATTGAGACCAAGAGAATATCTATAACCAAGAGCTTTGAACCAAAAGGCCAAAATCATTCCTAAGCTAGGAATGATAGGCAGGATGTAAGTTTTAATTGCAGAAAAATCACCTTCCCCAAAGTAAGGAATTGCGCCTTCCCATGCTGATACCAAAGTGATCAACCCACCACTGAGCATTGCTGCTGCTGTATTGGATATAGCAGGAACGTTCTGAGCTTTATCTTGGCTCATTTCCACTCCTTTGGCTTCTCAAAGCTTTCATCGCAACGTTGTAAAAATCCTCATCATTACTGACGTCTACAACAGTTGATTTCCAAGAGCCATCCTCTTGCTCAACTTCCAACTCAACAATATGCTCAGACAAAAAGAAAGCAGCTACTGAGTCAAATATCAGCCTGAAGCTCCAGTAAAGCACAGGCAGAGAGCCAAAGAACAACAACCATATAGCTACTGCTTCCATGTTTCTCCCCCCTCTTCAAAAATTATTGCTAATCGACAATGCCGTGCACCTTATCAATTAAATAAGTTTTGTCCAGTGAATATAGATCTTCCCTAATTGTAAGGTTAGCACTGTATGCAGCACTGAATAATTCAGGCTCTAATCCATTTTTCACTTTGGCAACAAACTCATCATCTTTGATAGTTGCAGTTACAGTCTCACCTTCGTAGTCGATTCTCCAAAAGGTGGATTTATCTTTATGAATAGTCACAAAATTAATCAGCACATCATTAGCTTTTTTATCTGTTGACGTTTGATCAACAGGAACCCTTCGGTATTTGAATACGCTACTTTGCTCCTTGTCAATTACTGCCACTTCCTCCCCATCAGAATTCAATACTTTAAAAGTATCAATTCCATCTTCCTGTAACGGGGTATGAATCAGCTTTGATAGTGACTTTCTGATTGAGGCAGAGGCTAGAAGTGGTTTTAAATATGGAGGTACATCAAACCCCTCACCACCTTCAAATGTCACCTTACAGTCACCGTTTTGAGCAAAAGATAACTTTTTGATTTGTCTGCCATTCAATCGAGACATCACCGTTAGCAGTGAATCTTTTCCTGCGGCTAACGCAGACCCACCAATTCCGATAATTGATAAAATTTCCGTGTATTCCTGGGGGTTTTGAATTACATCTAAAACAACTTCAAACGATCCCTGTTTGAAGGCATCCACTTTGACATCTAAGTTATCCGATGTCCCATTTAGCTTAATATTAATCTCGTTCATCAGGCTACAGATACCCTGAAGAGAATCAGCTAACAAGGAGATGCTAATTTTGTGCTGCTCTAAAGCCTCTCCATCATACTTGAACACCAGCGTTTCAGTTTGTTTCATATAATTCTCCTTTTAGGTGGAAACTATATATCACACAAACTTTTAGCCAAACCGTCTCAGTACGATTTCGTGAACCTGATTGAATGAAACAAAGTTGCTCAAGCTCCAACTAAACATCGAAGTAATCTAGCCTTGTAGCTAACGTGCTCTCTTCCGCTTCACTGTCGCATTCTTCGCTTTCACCACCCGGCCGCCCTTGGCGAAGCGGTAGCCTTTCTTCAGTGTGCCGTTACTTTTCAGTCCTGTCTTAGCCATGTTTTTTCCCCAGTTGTACGTTCGTTTCCAGTATTGTTAGCCGCTTGTCCTGCTTGTACAGCACGATGAGCAGCGCGATCATGGTGGGCGGTAAGCCCATTGCGGTCAGTTGTTGCAGTATCTCTATCAAGTCGGTTTCCCTCTGAATTTGTGTGAGAAGAATTCCAGCAGGTAGCGCACCATAGAGCGCATTCCCAGCACGTCGACGACGATAGCCCCGACTACA
>NZ_QZMS01000017.1 GCF_003614885.1 Photobacterium salinisoli | reverse complement strand
GTAGGAGTCTGGACCGTGTCTCAGTTCCAGTGTGGCTGATCATCCTCTCAGACCAGCTAGGGATCGTCGCCTAGGTGAGCCGTTACCCCACCTACTAGCTAATCCCACCTGGGCCAATCCTGACGCGAGAGGCCCGAAGGTCCCCCTCTTTGCTCCCATCTCGAAAAAGACAGGAGATTATGCGGTATTAGCCATCGTTTCCAATGGTTATCCCCCACATCAGGGCATGTTCCCAGGCATTACTCACCCGTCCGCCGCTCGCCGCCCATCAACGCCCCCGAAGGATTGTTCATGTCGCTGCCGCTCGACTTGCATGTGTTAGGCCTGCCGCCAGCGTTCAATCTGAGCCATGATCAAACTCTTCAATTAAAGTTTTGTTGCCTTTCCGAAGAAAGGCGGCTCAGTGATTACTGATGTTCCAACCGAAGTTGAAACGAATTGACTGTGCCGGTAACCCTTTCGAGAAAGTGCTACCATTTGGTCACTCAGTTCACTGATAAATCTTTTATGACTGTATCATTGTCGAGTGCCCACACAGATTGCATGGTCAAATTGTTAAAGAGCTTGTTCCGAAGCAAATCTTTGTGATTCATCTCTCGAAACGGGCGGCCATTCTAACCAATCAAAAACAAGTGTCAAACACTTTTTCAATTTGTTTTTTAACCGCTTAAACCGCTTGGCGCTTCAGTTTTCTGTCCCGCCGTGTCAGTGAGGCGGCATTATAGAGAGTCCGAACCACATGACAAGTAAAAAAACAGAAAAAAACACCAAGTGAACACTTTTTACCCACGAACAAGCAGAACGTACAATAATAAAGCAAAAAGCCATAACGTAGGCGTGGATAAATTTTAACTTCGGGTTAGAACATCAATATAGTAAGGAAAGAAAACTGTCGGAATATGACCTGAAACAACTATGGTTAAACCCCATAACCATCCAGTCCTGAATGCGGCCTCGGATATGTAGCCAAACAATAGCTATAAAAAAAGCCGGGCAATGCCCGGCTTTCTTACGTTTTAAACTATTGCTTATTCAGCAGCAGCTTCTTCCTGAGCTTCAGGACGGTCTACCAGCTCAATGTAAGCCATTGGGGCTTTATCACCAGCACGGAAACCGCATTTCATAATGCGAGTGTAACCGCCTGGACGCTGAGCAAAACGTGGACCTAATTCGTTAAACAGTTTAGCAACGACTTCGTTATCACGAGTACGTGCAAATGCCAGACGACGGTTAGCTACACTGTCAGTCTTAGCTAGGGTAATCAAAGGCTCAATTACGCGACGCAGCTCTTTTGCCTTAGGCAAGGTAGTCTTGATAAGCTCGTGACGTACCAGAGAGCTAGCCATGTTGCTGAACATCGCTTTGCGATGACTGCTGTTGCGGTTGAGTTGACGACCACTCTTACGATGGCGCATGACCTAATCCTTCTAACTAGATATCAGTAACTATTAATCTTCAGCGATTGATGCTGGCGGCCAGTTTTCCAGGCGCATACCCAGAGACAGACCACGTGAAGCCAGCACGTCTTTGATTTCAGTCAAAGACTTCTTACCCAGGTTTGGCGTTTTCAGTAGCTCAACCTCAGTACGCTGAACAAGATCACCGATGTAGTGGATCGCTTCTGCTTTCAAACAGTTAGCAGAGCGAACAGTTAGTTCAAGATCGTCTACAGGACGCAGTAGGATCGGATCGAACTCCGGCTTCTCTTCTTTCTCTTCAGGAACTCGTACATCACGCAGATCTACGAATGCGTCAAGTTGTTCTGCCAGAATAGTGGCAGCACGACGAATCGCTTCCTCAGGATCAAGAGTACCATTGGTCTCCATATCGATAACTAGCTTATCAAGGTCAGTGCGCTGTTCAACACGCGCAGCCTCGACTGAGTAAGCGATACGATCAACTGGGCTGAAAGTTGCATCAACTAACAAACGACCAATTGGACGCTCATCTTCATCACTGTGAATACGAGCAGATGCTGGTACATAGCCGCGACCACGTTCTACCTTGATGCGCATGCTGATATCAGCATTATCATCAGTCAAATGGCAGATCACGTGCTCTGGGTTCGCAATCTCAACATCACCATCATGGGTGATGTCACCTGCAACAACAGGGCCTGCACCAGATTTACTGAGGCTCAAGATGACTTCGTCTTTCCCTTCAACCTTAACGGCCAGGCCTTTTAGGTTCAATAGGATTTCAAGAACGTCCTCTTGGACTCCCTCTTTGGTGCTGTACTCGTGTAACACACCGTCGATTTCTACTTCAGTCACTGCGCAACCTGGCATAGATGACAGAAGAATACGACGTAGAGCATTGCCTAGAGTGTGGCCAAAACCGCGCTCCAGAGGCTCAAGAGTTACTTTTGCATGCGTCGTATTAACTTGTTCAATATCAACAAGACGCGGCTTAAGAAATTCTGTTACAGAACCCTGCATTGTGTCCTCTCTTAACTATAGCCTTACTTAGAGTAAAGCTCGACGATCAGGTGTTCGTTGATGTCGGCAGACAAATCAGAACGTTCTGGAAGACGCTTAAAGGTACCTTCCATTTTGTTGCTGTCTACTTCGACCCAAGTCGGCAGTTCACGCTGAGTAGCAACTTCAAGAGCTGCTTTGATGCGTGCTTGGTTTTTAGCTTTCTCACGAATGCTAACAACGTCGTTTGCAGCCACCTGGAAAGATGGGATGTTAACGACTTGACCATTAACCAGGATCGCTTTGTGGCTTACCAGCTGACGTGATTCAGCGCGAGTCGCACCAAAGCCCATGCGGTAAACAACATTATCCAGACGACCTTCCAGAAGTTGCAGCAGGTTTTCACCTGTGTTGCCTTTCAGGCGAGCAGCTTCTTTGTAGTAGTTACGGAATTGCTTTTCCAGTACGCCATAAGTACGACGAACTTTCTGCTTCTCGCGAAGCTGAACGCCATAGTCAGACAGGCGGCCACGACGGGCACCGTGCTGGCCCGGCGCGTTATCAATTTTACACTTGGTATCAATCGCGCGAACACCAGACTTAAGGAATAAGTCAGTGCCTTCACGACGGCTAAGCTTCAGCTTAGGACCCAAATATCTTGCCATGTTCTTTCTCCAATATTCCTAGAAACGAAACGTTATACGCGACGTTTCTTAGGTGGACGACAACCGTTATGAGGGATCGGAGTCGCATCAACAATGTTAGTGATACGGAAACCCGCTGCATTCAGAGCACGGATTGTTGACTCACGACCAGGACCTGGGCCCTTCACCATAACTTCCAGGTTCTTAACGCCATATTCTTTGGCCATTTCACCACAACGCTCAGCAGCAACCTGTGCAGCAAACGGTGTAGATTTACGAGAACCACGGAAACCTGAACCACCGGCAGTTGCCCAAGCCAGAGCATTACCTTGACGGTCAGTAATGGTAACGATTGTGTTGTTGAAAGAAGCGTGGATGTGCGCTACGCCATCAGCAACTTGCTTGCGTACGCGCTTACGAGCGCGAGTTGGTTGTTTTGCCATTGTACTCTACCTTATCCGATTATTTTTTGATCGGCTTGCGCGGACCCTTACGGGTACGAGCGTTGGTTTTAGTACGCTGTCCACGTAGAGGTAGACTGCGACGATGACGAAGACCACGGTAACAACCAAGATCCATTAGGCGCTTGATGTTCATGGAAACTTCACGACGTAGATCACCTTCTACAGTGTACTTAGCTACACCATCACGCAGTTGATCGATCTGCTCTTCAGTTAGTTCACTGATCTTAACATTTTCAGCAATACCCACATCAGCCAGAATAGCTTTTGAACGAGTTTTACCGATGCCATAAATCGCAGTCAGTGCGATTACAGCATGCTTTTGATCAGGAATGTTAATGCCTGCAATACGGGCCACTATTCACTCCTAGTACTTATCAAGAATAACCGCTGCAAAGCCCGTTTAGGATACGCAGCGGTGTCACAATTCTTTTGCACACACAAAAGATGGTTGGCTAATTTAGCCAACCTACCTTCAATTTGCAAGAAATATTTCTGCTGGTTAGCCTTGGCGTTGCTTATGCTTTGGCTCACTGCAAATTACACGCACAACACCGTTGCGCTTGATAACTTTACAGTTACGGCAGATTTTCTTAACGGAAGCACGAACTTTCATTGCTAAACTCCGTAAATGGATAACCAAACTTATCGGCCGTAGCCTTTAAGATTAGCCTTTTTCAAAACCGACTCATACTGTTGAGACATCAGGTGTGTCTGAACTTGAGCCATGAAGTCCATAATAACCACAACTACAATCAGTAGTGACGTACCGCCAAAGTAGAAGCGAACGTTCCAAGCAATCATCATGAACTCGGGGATCAGACAGATAAAGGTAATGTACAACGCACCAGCCAAAGTCAGGCGTGTCATCACTTTATCAATGTACTTCGCAGTCTGCTCGCCCGGACGAATACCAGGTATGAACGCACCGGATTTCTTCAGGTTATCTGCTGTTTCACGCGGGTTAAACACCAACGCGGTATAGAAGAAACAGAAGAAGATAATCGCAGCGGCATACAACATAACGTACAGAGGCTGACCAGGACTAAGTGCCAGAGACACGTCAGTCAGGAAACCAAAAGTACCTTCTCCATTTCCACCGAACCACTGAGCCAGTGTGCCAGGGAAAAGAATGATGCTGGATGCAAAAATTGCTGGAATCACACCTGCCATATTAATTTTCAATGGCAGATGAGTGCTCTGGCCTGCATAGACACGACGGCCTTGCTGACGTTTGGCGTAGTTAACGACGATACGACGCTGACCACGTTCCATGAACACTACAAAATAGATTACAGCAAAAGAAATTACTGCAATTAACAGTAGAAGAAGTACGTGCAATTCACCTTGACGCGCTTGCTCTACGGTCTGTCCAATAGCTGGTGGCAATCCTGCAACGATACCTGTGAAAATAATCAGAGATATACCGTTACCAATGCCACGTTCTGTAATCTGCTCACCTAACCACATTAAGAACATGGTACCGGTGACCAAACTTACGACCGCAACAAAGTAGAAACCAAGGCCTGGGTTATGTACCAGGCCAGGGATCATACTTGGTAACCCCGTCGCAATACCAATTGCTTGGAAGGTTGCCAACACAAGCGTGCCATAGCGAGTATACTGGCTGATCTTACGGCGACCAGACTCACCTTCTTTCTTCAACTCGGCTAAAGCCGGATGAACAACCGTTAGCAACTGAACAATAATAGAGGCCGAAATATACGGCATAATGCCCAGAGCTAAAATGGATGCACGCTCAAGTGCACCACCAGAGAACATATTAAACAGTTCAATGATGGTACCCTTTTGCTGTTCGAACAGATCGGCTAGTACAGCAGCGTCAATACCAGGAATAGGCACAAAAGAGCCAGCTCGGAAAATTAAGATAGCCCCTATTACAAATAGCAGACGAGTCTTAAGCTCTGCTAGGCCACCTTTTGCGCTACTAAAATCTTGTCCTGGTTGTTTAGCCATCTGTACCTCATCCTCGAGTTAATTATTCCTCGATTTTACCGCCTGCAGCTTCGATCGCAGCTTTAGCGCCTTTAGTTACGCGTAAGCCTTTCACTGTGACAGCGCGGTTGATCTCACCAGACAGAACAACTTTTACAGTTTCCATGTTCTTAGTGATCACGTTGGCAGCTTTCAGTGTTTCCAGACTTACTACGTCACCTTCAACTTTCGCCAGTTCTGACAGACGAACTTCAGCTGTTACCAGGCTCTTGCGAGAAGTAAAACCGAATTTTGGTAGACGCTGTTTCAAAGGCATTTGACCGCCTTCGAAACCTGGGCGAACAGAACCACCAGAACGTGATTTCTGACCTTTGTGACCACGGCCACAAGTTTTACCCAGGCCTGAACCGATACCACGGCCTACGCGCTTCGCAGAAGGCTTAGAACCCGCAGCCGGAGATAGAGTATTCAAACGCATTCTGATTACTCCTCTACTTTAACCATGTAATGAACCTGGTTGATCATGCCGCGTACGCAAGCAGTATCTTCCAGCTCAACAGTGTGGTTGATGCGACGTAGGCCCAAGCCACGCAGTGTAGCTTTATGCTTCGGCAAACGACCGATAGAGCTACGAGTCTGAGTTACTTTGATAGTTTTAGCCATGTCGATTACTCCAGAATTTCTTTAACAGAAAGACCACGCTTAGCAGCGATCATTTCTGGAGAGTTCATACCACTCAAACCGTCAATAGTCGCGCGAACGATATTGATTGGGTTTGTAGAACCGTATGCTTTAGCCAGTACGTTATGCACGCCAGCGACTTCCAGCACTGCACGCATTGCACCACCGGCGATGATACCAGTACCTTCTGATGCAGGTTGCATGTACACCTTAGAACCGGTGTGGCGACCTTTAACAGCGTGGTGCAGAGTACCTTCGTTCAGAGCAACTGTAACCATGTTACGACGTGCTTTTTCCATTGCTTTCTGGATTGCAGCAGGCACTTCACGTGCTTTGCCGTAACCGAAACCAACGCGACCATTACCATCACCAACAACGGTCAGTGCGGTAAAGCTGAAAATACGACCACCTTTAACCGTCTTAGATACACGGTTAACAGCGATCAGCTTTTCATGCAGATCTGATTGAGTTTTTTCGTTAGCCATCTTCCGCCTACCTTAGAATTTCAGACCAGCTTCACGGGCAGCTTCTGCCAGTGCAGCCACGCGGCCGTGGTATTGGAAACCGGAACGATCGAATGCAACGTTAGAGATGCCTTTTTCAATCGCGCGCTCAGCGATGATTTTACCCACAACTGCAGCAGCGTCTTTGTTACCGGTGCTCTTCACTTGCTCACGGATCGCTTTTTCTACGGTAGAAGCGGCAGCGATAACCTCGGAGCCATTTGGTGCGATTACCTGAGCGTACACATGGCGTGGAGTACGGTGTACTACCAAGCGAGTTGCACCCAGTTCAGCAATCTTACGACGTGCTCTGGTCGCACGACGGATACGAGATGCTTTCTTATCCATAGTGTTACCTTACTTCTTCTTAGCTTCTTTAATACGCACGACTTCGTCGGCGTAACGAACACCTTTACCTTTGTAAGGCTCAGGGCTACGGTAAGCGCGAATGTCTGCAGCGACTTGGCCAATCAACTGCTTATCAGTACCAGTCAGTACGATTTCAGTTTGAGTTGGACACTCAGCTTTAATACCTGCAGGCAGTTCATGCTCAACTGGGTGTGAGAAGCCCAGAGTCAGGCCAACAGCGTTGCCTTTAATGGCAGCACGATAACCTACACCCTTAAGGATAAGCTTCTTAGTAAAGCCTTCAGTAACACCAACAACCATGTTGTTAACCAGTGCACGAGCTGTACCAGCCTGTGCCCAAGCATCGTTGAAGCCGTCGCGAGGACCGAACTTAATGGTGTTTTCTTCCTGGGTTAGTACAACTGCTTCGTTAATTACACGAACCAGTTCACCCTTACCACCTTTTACAGTGATTTCCTGACCGTTGAGTTTAACTTCTACGCCGGCAGGAACAACTACAGGTGCTTTTGCAACACGTGACATTTTCCTACTCCTATTAAGCTACGTAGCAGATAATCTCACCACCAAGACCTGCTTTACGAGCAGCACGGTCAGTCATCAGACCCTTGGAAGTGGACACAACGGCAATACCCAGGCCACCCATCACAGTCGGCAGCGCATCTTTTTTCTTGTAGATACGCAGGCCAGGACGTGAAACGCGCTGGATTTGCTCAATTACAGCTTTAGTCTCGAAGTACTTCAGAGTAACTTCGAGTTCAGGCTTAACTTCGCCAGAAACGGCGTAGTCAGCTACAAAACCTTCTTCTTTCAGCAAAGCTGCGATGGCAACTTTCAACTTAGAAGATGGCATTTTAACAGCAACTTTCTTCGCTGCCTGACCGTTACGAATGCGGGTCAGCATATCCGAAATCGGATCTTGCATGCTCATAAGTCAATACTCCGTGATTCTTAATTGGTAATTAAATTACCAGCTAGCCTTACGCAGACCCGGAATCTCGCCTTTCATGCAAGCTTCACGAACCTTGATACGGGACAGACCAAACTTACGCAGGTACCCGTGTGGGCGTCCAGTCTGGTTACAGCGATTACGCTGACGAGATGGACTTGAATCACGTGGTAGAGACTGAAGCTTGAGCACTGCATCCCAGCGTTCTTCTTCAGACGCATTCACGTCGCTAATTAGAGCTTTAAGCGCGGCACGCTTTTCAGCGTACTTTGCTACCAGCTTGGCACGTTTTACTTCACGTGCCTTCATAGATTCTTTAGCCATTAGTAACCCTTACTTTTTACTTACGGAATGGGAAGTTAAAAGCAGACAGCAGAGCACGAGCTTCTTCGTCAGAGTTCGCAGTAGTTGTGATTGTGATGTCTAAACCACGTACACGATCTACTTTATCGAAATCGATCTCTGGGAAGATAATCTGCTCACGAACGCCCATGCTATAGTTACCACGACCGTCAAATGATTTCGGGTTCAAACCACGGAAATCACGGATACGCGGTACAGCAATAGAGATCAGACGTTCGAAAAAGTCCCACATACGTTCGCCACGCAGGGTTACTTTACAGCCGATCGGGTAGCCCTCACGGATCTTAAAGCCAGCAACAGACTTACGAGCTTTGGTAACCAGCGGCTTTTGACCTGTAATTGCGGCCATATCAGCAGCTGCGTTTTCCAACAGCTTCTTGTCGTTCAAGGCTTCACCGACACCCATGTTCAGGGTGATCTTTTCGATCCTTGGGACTTGCATGATGCTCTTGTACTCGAACTTGTCAGCAAGTTCTTTTACAACAGACTCTTTGTAGTAATCATGCAGTTTCGCCATAGTACTACTCCAAAATTACTTGATAGTTTCGCCATTAGATTTGAAGAAACGAACTTTTTTGCCGTCTTCAAATCGGAAGCCTACACGGTCAGCTTTACCAGTTGCCGCGTTGAAGATTGCAACGTTAGAAGCATCAAGAGCTGCTTCTTGTTCAACGATGCCACCCTGGATACCCATAGCCGGTACAGGCTTTTGGTGTTTTTTAACCAGGTTGATACCTTCAACAACGATTTTACCAGTTGCCAGGACCTTAGATACTTTACCTTTCTTACCTTTATCTTTACCAGTAAGAACGATAACTTCGTCGTTACGACGGATTTTAGCTGCCATTTTCGTCACTCCTTACAGTACTTCTGGCGCTAGTGAAACAATTTTCATGAATTTCGCAGAGCGAAGTTCACGAGTCACTGGGCCAAAGATACGAGTACCGATTGGTTGCTCTGTATTGTTGTTCAGCAATACGCAAGCATTACGGTCGAAGCGAATGACAGAGCCGTCTGGACGACGAACGCCTTTACGGGTGCGCACAACCACCGCTTTCAGTACATCACCTTTTTTCACTTTACCGCGAGGAATTGCTTCCTTGACAGTAACTTTGATGATGTCACCGATATGTGCATAGCGACGGTGAGAACCACCCAGAACCTTAATACACATTACGCTACGAGCGCCGGAGTTATCGGCTGCATCTAGCATACTTTGCATTTGGATCATGTTAGTGCTCCGCTTATCAAAAACATCTAGACCCATCTCGGGTCGAATTCGCCTTTATTACAAGGGCGGCGAATAATAACACCATTTTTTGAGAATGGGTAGATAAAAAATAAACGGCCCCATTTTTTCAGGGGCCGCTCAGTTATGTAGTTGCTAAAGCTCGCTTAAACGCGCGCTTTCTCAACAACGCGTACCAGAGTCCAAGATTTTTTCTTAGACAGTGGACGACACTCACTGATCTCAACTGTGTCGCCAATGCCACACTCGTTGTTCTCATCGTGAGCGTGCAGTTTAGTCGTACGCTTGATGAACTTACCATAGATTGGGTGCTTCACGAAACGCTCGATAGCAACCACGATAGACTTGTCCATCTTGTCGCTAACAACACGACCCTGCTGAGTACGAATTTTCTCGCTCATTATGCGCCAGCCTTCTCATTCAGAACGGTTTTAACACGTGCGATATCGCGACGTACTGCTTTCAGAGTGTGAGTCTGTTGCAGTTGGCCAGTTGCAGCCTGCATACGCAGGTTGAACTGCTCACGCAGCAGGTTCACAAGCTCAGCATTCAGTTCTTCAACGCTTTTTGCGCGCAGATCTTGTGCATTCATCACATCACCGCCTTAGTTACGAAAGTGGTTTTTACAGGAAGCTTACGCGCGGCCAGTTTAAAGGCTTCGCGAGCAAGATCTTCTGAAACACCATCCATTTCATAAAGAACTTTACCTGGTTGGATTTGGGCTACCCAGTACTCAACGTTACCTTTACCCTTACCCTGACGAACTTCCAACGGCTTGCTTGTAATAGGCTTGTCCGGGAAGATACGAATCCAGATTTGGCCCTGACGTTTGATATGACGAGTCATAGCACGACGAGCAGCCTCGATCTGACGAGCAGTAATACGGCCACGGCCAACTGCTTTCAGACCGAAAGTACCGAAGCTTACATCAGTACCGTTCGCCAGACCGCGGTTACGACCCTTATGAGTCTTGCGGAATTTAGTGCGTTTAGGTTGCAGCATCAATAAACTCCTTATTTACGGCCTTTGCGTTGCTTCTTAGGCTTGTTATCAGCCTTAGGCTCTTCAACTGGCATGCCACCCAGAACTTCACCTTTGAAGATCCAAGTTTTAATACCAATTACACCGTATTGGGTGTGAGCGGAAGAAGTCGCATAATCAATGTCAGCACGCAGAGTGTGCAAAGGCACACGGCCTTCACGGTACCACTCGGTACGTGCAATTTCAGCGCCGCCCAGACGGCCACTTACTTCAACTTTGATGCCTTTAGCGCCCAGACGCATAGCATTCTGTACCGCACGCTTCATAGCGCGACGGAACATAACACGGCGCTCAAGCTGAGAAGCGATGCTGTCACCAACAAGCTGTGCATCCAGCTCTGGCTTACGAACTTCAGCGATGTTGATCTGAGCTGGAACACCAGCGATCTTAGCAACGCGAGCGCGCAGTTTCTCAACATCTTCGCCTTTCTTACCGATAACAACGCCTGGACGAGCAGTGTGAATGGTTACACGAATGCTCTTAGCAGGACGCTCGATAACGATACGAGACAGAGACGCTTTTGCTAATTCCTTGGTCAGGAATTGACGTACCTTGAAGTCGCCGTCTAGGTTGTCAGCGAATTCGTTGCTGTTAGCATACCAAGTGGTATTCCAAGGCTTAACGATGCCAAGACGAATACCATTAGGATGTACTTTTTGACCCATTGCTTTGTCTCCTACTCTCTTAGCGATCCGCTACAACAACAGTGATGTGGCTAGAACGCTTCAAGATGCGATCGGCACGGCCTTTAGCACGAGGCATAATACGCTTCATGGTTGGGCCTTCATCAACGAAGATTTTCGCAACATTCAAGTCATCGATGTCTGCGCCTTCGTTGTGCTCAGCATTAGCGATAGCGGATTCCAGAACCTTCTTAACCAGGTCAGCAGCTTTTTTGTTGCTGAAAGTCAGAATTTCCAGAGCTTGTGCAACCGTTTTACCGCGCACTTGATCCGCAACCAAACGAGCTTTCTGCGGTGAGATGCGAGCAAAGCGATGTTTAGCGATAGCTTCCATTACCTATACTCCTCTTAGCGCTTCTTAGCTTTCTTATCTGCAGCGTGGCCGCGATAAGTACGTGTTGGTGCAAATTCGCCCAGCTTGTGACCGATCATTTCTTCAGAAACGAAAACGGGTACGTGCTGACGACCATTATGGACAGCGATGGTCAAACCGATCATCTGAGGGATGATCATTGAGCGACGGGACCAAGTCTTAACAGGCTTCTTGTCACCGCTTTCCACCGCTTTCTCTACCTTCTTCAGCAAGTGCAGGTCAATAAAAGGACCTTTCTTGAGAGAACGTGGCATGGCTTATCCTCTGATATAAATTACTTATTACGACGACGTACAATGTACTTGTCGGTACGTTTGTTCTTACGAGTTTTGTAACCCTTAGTCGGTACGCCCCATGGTGTCACTGGGTGACGACCACCAGAAGTACGACCTTCACCACCACCGTGTGGGTGGTCGATTGGGTTCATTACAACACCACGTACGGTTGGACGAACACCACGCCAACGTGAAGCACCGGCTTTACCCAGTTCACGTAGCATATGTTCACCGTTACCAACCTCACCCAGAGTCGCACGACCTTCGGCAAGAACTTTACGCATTTCGCCAGAACGCAGACGAATAGTTACGTATGCGCCAGCACGAGCTACGATTTGTGCGTAAGTACCAGCTGAACGAGCCAGCTGAGCACCTTTACCAGGCTTCAGTTCAACACAGTGTACGGTTGAACCTACTGGGATGTTGCGCATTGGCAGGGTGTTACCTACTTTGATCGCAGCATCTGAACCAGACTGGATAGTATCACCAGCTTGGATGCCTTTTGGTGCAATGATGTAACGACGCTCACCATCTGCGTAAAGAACCAGAGCGATGTTTGCGCTACGGTTTGGATCGTATTCCAGACGCTCAACTTTCGCTGGGATACCATCTTTATTACGCTTAAAGTCAATCAGACGGTAATGTTGTTTGTTACCACCACCGATGTGACGAACAGTAATACGACCGTTATTGTTACGACCACCAGTCTTAGAGTTTTTCTCTAGAAGTGGTGCATACGGCTTACCCTTATGCAGGTCAGAGTTAACCACTTTAACAACGTGGCGACGACCTGGGGAAGTCGGCTTACATTTTACAATAGCCATTCTTCTTTGCTCCTAGCCTTACTCTGCACTACCAGCGAAGTCGATGTCTTGACCTTCTTTCAGGATCACGTACGCTTTCTTCCAGTCACTACGACGGCCTTGGCGCATACCTTGACGCTTAGTTTTACCTTTAGCAATCAGAGTATTTACAGACTTAACTTCAACCTCGAACAGTTTTTCAACTGCCGCTTTGATCTCACGCTTCGTTGCGGTCATCGCTACTTTGAAAACGATAGTGTTACCGTTCTCAGCAGCCATGGTCGCTTTTTCAGAGATGTGCGGAGCACGCAGAACTTTTAGGATACGCTCTTCGGTGATCATGCCAGCATCTCCTCAACTTGCTTAACTGCCGCAGCAGTCATCACTACTTTGTCGAATGCGATCAAGCTAACTGGGTCGATTGCAGCGGCATCGCGAACGTCAACCTTGTACAGGTTGCGTGCTGCCAGGAACAGATTCTCATCCAGTTCACCGGTCACGATCAGAACATCGTTCAGTTCCAGTTCTTTCAGCTTTGCAGCCAACTCTTTAGTTTTTGGTGCTTCTACTGAGAAGTTATCAACAACGATCAGACGCTCTTGACGAACCAGCTCAGACAGGATGCACTTCATCGCACCGCGGTACATTTTCTTGTTAACTTTCTGGCTGTGGTCCTGTGGACGAGCTGCGAAAGTTACACCACCTGTACGCCACAGTGGGCTACGGATTGTACCCGCACGGGCACGACCAGTACCCTTTTGACGCCATGGCTTAGCACCGCCACCAGATACGTCAGAACGGGTCTTTTGTGCACGAGTACCTTGACGGGCACCTGCTGCATACGCAACAACTACTTGGTGCACCAGCGCTTCGTTAAACTCACGCCCAAAAGTAGTTTCGGAGACAGCTAGCGCATCAGCGCCTTTGACTACCAATTCCATTACTAACTCCTCGACGTTACGCTTTAACAGCTGGTTTTACGATCACGTTGCCGCCAGTTGCGCCTGGTACTGCACCTTTGATCAGAAGCAGGTTGCGCTCAGCGTCAACACGTACGATCTCTAGGTTTTGAGTCGTTACACGCTCAGCACCCATGTGACCAGCCATTTTCTTGCCTTTAAATACGCGACCTGGAGTCTGACATTGACCGATAGAACCAGGAGCACGGTGAGACAAGGAGTTACCGTGGCTCATATCTTGAGTACGGAAGTTCCAACGCTTAACAGCGCCTTGGAAACCTTTACCCTTTGAAGTGCCAGTAACGTCTACTTTCTTAATTTCGTTGAACAGTTCTACGTTCAGCTCAGCGCCTACTGCGAACTCTTCACCATTGTCCAGGCGGAATTCCCACAAACCGCGGCCAGCTTCAACACCTGCTTTCGCAAAGTGACCAGCTTCAGCTTTGTTTACGCGGCTTGCTTTCTTAGCACCAGCGGTAACCTGGATAGCGTTATAACCATCAGTGTCTACAGATTTAACCTGAGTAACACGGTTATTTTCTACTTCAACCACAGTAACTGGGATAGAAGCGCCATCTTCGGTAAAGATGCGGGTCATGCCCACTTTACGACCGATTAGACCAATCATTCTCTTATCTCCCCTTAACCTAGGCTGATCTGTACATCAACGCCAGCAGCTAGATCCAGACGCATCAGAGCATCAACAGTTTTGTCTGTTGGCTCAACGATGTCGATAAGGCGCTTGTGGGTACGGATTTCGTACTGATCACGGGCGTCCTTATTCACGTGTGGAGAAATAAGAACAGTGAAACGCTCTTTACGAGTAGGCAGTGGGATTGGACCACGAACCTGCGCGCCAGTACGCTTAGCTGTTTCAACGATCTCCGCAGTAGACTGATCGATCAAACGGTGATCGAAAGCCTTCAGGCGGATACGAATACGTTGGTTCTGCATGAGACAGAGCTCCAATTCAAAAAAATTTACACAAACAATATCGCCACTCAAACTCGTTAAGACGAGAGAATGCCGATTGATTTATGTGAACGTAGCACCCCTTTTGGGCGCATTGTCAGCCAATTTAATGACTGCGAACATAAGTCAGAGTATACATTACCGAATCAGAGAACTGATTCCTTCCTCAACGCTTATTGGTTCACAACCGTCTTCTCGAGACAGTGCCGGGCATTATACCGATCACAAAATGAAAGGCAAGGGATGATGGGAAATTAAGCAGTAAAATGAAAAAAGCCTTCACCTGCAGGAAAAATGAAGGCCGTTACGACTTGATAAGGGTGCAAGACTAGTCGTCGTCTACAATCTGGGCCTGATTGTAGTTGTTAATACCCATGCGCTCGATTAAGCCCAGCTGAGTTTCCAGCCAGTCGACATGCTCTTCTTCATCTTCCAGAATGTCTTGGAATAAATCCCGGGAGACATAATCCCGTACTTCTTCAGCGTACTGAATGGCGTCACGTAAATCCGGAATTGCATCCATTTCCAAAGAGAGGTCACACTCGAGCATTTCTTTGGTATCTTCGCCAATGCGCAGTTTACCCAAGTCCTGGAGATTTGGAATCCCCTCCAGAAACAGGATCCGTTCAATCAAATGATCGGCATGATTCATTTCATCGATGGATTCGTGGTATTCCTTATCGGCAAGATGTTTGAGACCCCAATCCTTGTACATACGGGCGTGGAGGAAGTACTGGTTGATTGCCACCAGTTCATTGCCCAGGATTTTGTTGAGATGTTGAATGATTTTCGGATCGGCTTTCATTAGCTAACACTCCTCTCTCGGTCCTTTTAAGCTTAGAACCGATCTGAAGAGTGTCAAAAAAGAGACGTTGTTAAACCAAAGATTAGCTCGCTTTTTTGAGCGTAACCTCAGTAATATCGATCACAGTAATATCCTGAGCAGTATCCCGCTCCAGAACTACATGTTGAATGATACCTTTTGCCTGACGAATACACTTACCGCATTGAGAACCGAGAGGGGTGATCGCTTTGATTCCACGGATATCTGATACACCGTCCTCTTCTACCAATTTCACAATCTTTTTGTCAGAAATTCCGTGACACAGGCAAACGTACATAACAACTCTCTACGACTGATCTGACTCAAATATAAACGAGAACCGTTAGCATTACCACTTCTGTTCCGTCACTTTGCTAGATGAATTAGTTATCAATAATGCAGAAAATTGCGCTTACAGAATATGTAGAAAAGAGAAACGGTTAGCAATAGGATTTTGCCAGGGGATCAGAATCTGAGGGGAAAAGGCCGCATGCAAAGCCTCAAAATACAAAAAGGGAGCCGAAGCTCCCTTTCTCATGTTGATTAAATCTATGCTAATTAAGCAACGATCTTAGCAACAACACCAGCACCAACGGTACGGCCACCTTCACGGATTGCGAAGCGCAGACCTTCGTCCATTGCGATAGGTGCGATCAGAGTAACAACCATCTTGATGTTGTCACCTGGCATTACCATCTCAACGCCTTCTGGCAGTTCGATAGTACCGGTCACGTCAGTTGTACGGAAGTAGAACTGTGGACGGTAGCCTTTGAAGA
>NZ_QZMS01000020.1 GCF_003614885.1 Photobacterium salinisoli | reverse complement strand
TTCAATCTGAGCCATGATCAAACTCTTCAATTAAAGTTTTGTTGCCTTTCCGAAGAAAGGCGGCTCAGTGATTACTGATGTTCCAACCGAAGTTGAAACGAATTGACTGTGCCGGTAACCCTTTCGAAAAAGCGCTACCATTTGGTCACTCAGCTCACTGATAAATCTTTTATGACTGTATCATTGTCGAGTGCCCACACAGATTGCATGGTCAAATTGTTAAAGAACGTTGACTCAACATTTAACTTGTTGGTCAGAGGCTGCGTATAATACAGAGCCCATTTCCTTAGTCAAGCTTTATTTTCAAATATTTTTTCGAAAACCTTCTTAACCAAGCACTCACCAAAGAAAACATCAAGATTTGAAGCTTTCAACCAAATATCTCGGTGAGGGTGCGCATTTTACAAAAACAAAAAACACTGTCAACCAGATTTTTCTGTTCTTTTGCGCCCTTTCAGTTCATCACAAGTTATGCACAAGTTACGAAGAACTTATTCAAAACCCGCCCTGCCCTGTCAGTGAGGCGGCATTATAGGGAGTTAGCTGAAAGCAGCAAGTGTTTTTTTGATAATTTTATTGTAATTGGCGGCCTTTTACTCCGAAACTAATAAAAAACACAAAAAACAGCCAAAACCGACATGGAACCGGCAAGACAAATAAGCAGAGACTCAAAGGAAAGTGTAAAAAGCGAGGGGCGATCAGCTCAAACCTCTAAAGCTGAAGAGCAACCCGTCGGGATTGCCCCGACGGCAGAAAAGTATTTACTTACAGCTAACCAGGAAAGAAGGGTTCAGCAACTCTTCCCTATGATATAGCAAAGGCTCTTGATTAAATAAGGTGACAGATGCTCCTGCACTTTCCGCAATACACTGGCCGGCAGCGGTATCCCACATCATGGTTGGCCCTAAACGTGGGTAGAATT
This sequence comes from Photobacterium salinisoli, assembly GCF_003614885.1. Classification (GTDB taxonomy): domain Bacteria; phylum Pseudomonadota; class Gammaproteobacteria; order Enterobacterales; family Vibrionaceae; genus Photobacterium; species Photobacterium salinisoli. The sequence continues at coordinate 22,156 of NZ_QZMS01000020.1, read as the reverse complement.
GCGCCCTTCCTTCTGCAACCAGACAAAATTTCAACGATGACCCTACTTCGGTCATCTTGTGCTGACCCAGCTTATCAAGAAAGTCAGCCATATCCGGACTTGGATGCGAACGGCTCCCCACAACAGTGGGCACGGTTGCCTCTCTGACCCGGATTGGCTCCCGGCCAGCCTTGGTTTGCAGCCAGGCTTTACTGCCGTCTCCCAGCCAGGTTTTACCCAAAGCAGGAGCATGCACTACGGCAAGTACGGGCCGGCCTTCTTTAATCAAGGCAATGTTCACCGTGAATTCGCCGTTTTTCCGAAGAAACTCTTTTGTTCCATCAAGCGGGTCCACCAGCCAGAATGATTTCCAGTGCTGACGCTCACGCCATTCAGTATGAGAAGATTCCTCAGAGAGAATGGGGATATCGGGGGTAAGTTGTAATAAATGGCCGACTATAACCGCATTGGCAGCCAGATCAGCTTCAGTGACCGGACTCTTATCCGCTTTTTCCTCAACCCGGACATTGCTGTGATAGCAGTCCATGATGGCTTGCCCTGCTTCCAGTGCAACCTGATAGATAGACTCCAGTAGTGCGCTCACGCTGTACTCCCTGTCTTAAATGATATGACGCTGTTTTAATGCTTCCACGCACAGAGTAACCAGTTCATCAACCGATGCATTGCCCGCCTGCAGATGAATCTCAGGATCCGCTGGCGGCTGATATTCAGAATCAATACCGGTGAAGTTTTTAATCTCTCCGGCTCTGGCTTTCTTATACAGCCCTTTAGGATCTCGCTTTTCACACTCCGCCAAAGGGGTATCTACGAAGACTTCAATGAATTCCCCCTCAGGCAAAAGTTCACGGACCAACTGACGTTCTGTGCGATGAGGAGAAATGAAAGCGGTCAGAACAATCAGACCGGCATCGGCCATCAGCTTGGCCACTTCACCGATGCGTCGAATATTTTCCTTACGGTCCTCAGCAGAAAAACCAAGATCTTTGCACAGGCCATGACGAACATTATCGCCATCCAGCAGATAAGTATGGAAGCCCTGCTCAGTCAGGCGATTTTCCAGCGCACCGGCCACCGTCGATTTTCCAGCGCCGCTCAATCCGGTAAACCACAGAACGCAGGGTCTCTGATTTTTCAACTGAGCACGCTGTGCTTTATCTGTCTGGTGATTGTGCCAGACCACGTTTTCATTTTCATGGGGTTGAACGACAGCGGTCATTTTACACTCCGTTGCTAAAACACATTAAAAAGGAAAGAACTGCGGGATCAGGGCTAATACGACCACTGAGTAAATCACGGAAAACGGCAATCCGATCCGTAGATAATCTCGCAACTTATAGTTGCCTACGGTGTAAACGAGCAAATTCGTCTGATAACCATAAGGTGAAATAAAACTGGCACTGGCACCAAACAGCACCGCCATAATAAAGGGCATAGGATCAACCCCATAGCTCAGAGCCAGACTGTACGCCAAGGGGAAAGACAAGGCTGCCGCCGCATTGTTCGTCACCAGCTCAGTCATCAGCAAAGTCAGCAGATACACTGCCACTAATCCACCATAGACGCCCCATCCATTAAAGGAGGTCATCATCATAGTGCCCATCCGCTCAGACAGGCCGCTGGCAAGCATCAATTGGGCCAGTGAAAGTGCAGAGCCGACAATCACCACTATATCAATAGGAAAACGGCGACGAATTTCAGCAAAGCTGATAATACCGGTTGCCAGTAACAGTAACAGATAACCGGCCAGCCCTTTGATCAGAGGTAAAACATCCAACAGACCGGCAGTAATCACGGCAACGAAACCACCGAGCACGGCCATACTCTTGGTGCTGTCCAGCCGGGCACTGGAATCCAGGCCGTTGATCAGTACAAATTCACGATTTAACGTCTGCTTTTTCTCGTGAAAGGTCTTGCCGGGTACAATCACCAGGGTATCACCGGGATGCAATTCAATATTACCCAGCCCACCGGCCAGACGTTCATGGCCGCGACGGATCGCCACCACCACAGCATCAAAACGTTCACGGAACTGCACGCTTTTCAGCGTCTTACCCCGAATACCGGCAGAATGACTGACCACCACTTCCATCATGGACTGCCCATTGAGATGATGCTGGCCAAATAACCTCAGCCCGTCTATTTCCTGTAAGGTCGTGACACTTTCAATATCACCACAGAACAGCAGTCTGTCACTGGCTTGCAATACCGTCTCGGGACACACAGGGGCAATTGTCTTGCCATCACGAATGATTTCCGCCAGAAACAAGCGGCGCAGTGCCCGTAAACCATTTTCAGCGACCGACTTGCCAACCAGTGATGAGGTCGGTTCTATTTTGGCTTCCAGAAAGTACGGCAGTTCATCCTGGCTGCTGTCATCATAATTAGGAAGAAAGTGGCTGAGGGGGATCAAGAAAACCAGCCCGACCAGCAATACAGCCAGTCCAATCATTGATGGCGCAAAAAAGCCCAGACTAGGTAATCCTGCATCTTCGACAAAGCTGTTTACAATCAGATTGGTCGAGGTACCAATCAGGGTCAGCGTACCGCCTAATATGGCGGTATAAGACAATGGGATTAACAAACGAGACGGCGCATGGCGCTGATTACGCTTTACGGCGCCAATCAAGGACACCACCACTGCCGTGTTATTGGTAAAGGAAGACAGGAAGGCCGTCGACAGGCCAAGTTTGGCCACCACAGACGTTTGTCCTCCCTGAGAAATCTGGCGCCCGACCCAACTGATCAGGCGCGTTTTTTCAAGAGCAATGGAAACAAGGATCAGCAGGACCAGAGTCAGCAACGACGCGTTGGTGAAATTACCCGCCAAAGTTGACAGCTCTATCATCCCGGTCTGAAAACCAATAAAGGCTGTACCTGCAAACAAATAGGCAGGTTTGATTCTGGTGGCGATCAAACAGGTTATGATCACCACCAGCATCGCCAGTACCAGAGCTTGTTCCCATGCCATTGGCATTACCCCAGCAACTTACTGAGATCTTGGGCACCCCAGTGCGGGAAGTGCTTGCGGATCAGCGCGTTGAGTTCAACTTCAAAAGCGCTGTATGCCTGCTGAGACGGTGCAGATTCCGTCAGCGCCTCGCGCACCATACCAGCACCTACCGTCACATTAGTCAGGCGATCAATCAGAATAAAACCACCGGTATCGGCACAGTTCTGATAAGAATCGATCGCGATAGACTCATTGAGCACCACTTCGCACAGACCAATGCCGTTGAGAGGCAGCACATCGGTGGCAAAGGTGTCCAGGTTGTTGATATCCACCTGATGGCGAATCGCACTGACCGAGCCGAGCGTTTTCTTACCGGCCACTTTGATATCGTATTGACGACCAATTTCCAATGGTGATTCTGCCATCCAGACAATGTCGGCCAATAGCTGGTTGCTAAGGGCCACTTCGTCACCGGCATGAACAACAGTGTCTCCGCGGCTGATATCAATTTCATCGTTCAGAGTCAGGGTTATTGCCTGACCAGAATGGGCCTGCTCCAGGTCACCGTCAAAAGTTACAATACGGGCGACAGTTGAAGATTTACCTGAAGGCAATACTTTCACTGCATCACCGACCGACACAGTACCGGAAGCCAATGTGCCCGCGAAACCGCGGAAGTCCAGATTCGGGCGGTTAACATATTGCACAGGGAAGCGTAATTCGCCGTCCACTTTTTTGTTGATTTCAACACTTTCCAGCAAAGACAGCAGCGGCTCGCCCTCATACCAGGGCGTGTGCTCGCTTGCCGTAACCACATTGTCGCCTTCCAGCGCTGACAGCGGAACCAGCTGAATATTGATGTCAGCATTGAGCTTTTCAGCAAACGCCAGATAATCATTCCGGATCTGCTCGAAGCGGGCCTGCTCAAAACCGACCAGATCCATCTTGTTGACGGCCACCACAAACTGGCGGATCCCCAGCAGACTGGCAATATAAGAGTGGCGACGGGTCTGATCCAGAACGCCTTTACGGGCATCAATCAAGATCACCGCCACATCGCACGTAGAGGCCCCTGTCGCCATGTTACGGGTGTACTGCTCATGCCCCGGGGTGTCTGCAATGATGAACTTACGTTTCTGGGTCGAGAAATACCGGTAAGCCACATCAATAGTGATGCCCTGCTCACGCTCCGCTTGCAGACCGTCAACCAGCAATGCTAGATCCGGCTTACTGCCTGTGGTGCCCACTTTCTGGCTGTCCGCATGAATAGCGGCCAGTTGATCTTCATAAATTTGCTGTGAATCGTGCAGCAGACGCCCAATCAGCGTACTTTTGCCGTCATCCACTGAACCACAGGTCAGGAAACGAAGCAGAGACTTGTTCTGGTGCTGATCCAGGTAAGCTTCAATGCCCAGCTCAGCTACTTGTTGTTGAATTGCGCTGTTCATGTCCCGACTCCTTAGAAATAACCCTGACGTTTCTTCAATTCCATGGATCCTGACTGATCGTGGTCGATCGCCCGTCCCTGACGCTCACTGGAGGTCGCCACCAGCATTTCTTCGATGATCTCAGGCAAGGTTTTGGCCTCAGATTCAATCGCCCCGGTCAGCGGGTAACAACCCAGAGTACGGAAGCGAACGCTCTTGTGTTCAATCTTCTCTCCCGGACGCAGCTTCATGCGATCATCATCCACCATGATCAGCATGCCGTCGCGATCAACCACAGGACGTTCCTGAGACAGGTAGAGCGGCACGATATCGATGCCTTCCAGGTAGATGTATTGCCAGATATCCAGCTCAGTCCAGTTCGACAGCGGGAACACACGGATGCTTTCGCCTTTGTTTATCTGGCCGTTATAGGTCTTCCATAACTCAGGGCGCTGGTTTTTAGGATCCCAGGTATGGTTCTTGTCGCGGAAAGAGTACACACGCTCTTTGGCACGGGATTTCTCTTCGTCACGACGGGCGCCACCAAAGGCGGCGTCAAAACCGTACTTGTTCAGTGCCTGCTTAAGGCCCTGGGTTTTCATAATATCGGTATGCTTTGACGAGCCATGATCGAACGGGTTGATCCCCATTGCCATGCCTTCCGGGTTTTTATGCACCAGCAGGTCAAACCCGTATTTCTTCGCTGTCGCATCGCGAAACTCAATCATTTCGCGGAATTTCCAGTCAGTATCGACATGCAACAGCGGAAAAGGGATTTTGCCCGGATAAAAAGCTTTGCGGGCCAGATGCAGCATCACCGAGGAATCTTTACCGATGGAGTACATCATCACAGGGTTATCAAACTCAGCGGCCACTTCACGGATGATATGAATACTCTCCGCTTCGAGCTGCTTAAGGTGGGTAAGGCGTTTCGGATCCATCTTTCTCTCCATGTTAAGCCAGGCTCACGACAGCGGGGTGTGGTTGCCCTTGTTGTTCCTGCTTTCCGAACCAATGTAATTTATCCGCCAGAGTCACCACTTCACCCACCACAATGAGTGACGGCGATTCTGCATTTTCTGCCAGTTGAGCCAGCTCGCTCAGTTGGCCTCTGAAGACTTTTTGTGATGCCTGCGTGCCACGCTCGATAATTGCAATCGGCGTTTCTGCTGCACGGCCATGCTGAATCAGTTGTTGCTGGATATGGCTTGATTTCATCAGCCCCATATAAATCACCAGCGTCTGCTTACCACGGGCCAGTGTCGACCAATCAAGATTATCGCTGTCCGGCTTGGTATGACCGGTAATAAACATGGCACTTTGTGCGTGATCTCTGTGCGTCAGAGGAATACCGGCATACGCCGTAGCACCGGCTGCGGCCGTAATACCCGGCACAACCTGGAACGGGATACCGGCATCAAACAGCACTTCCAGCTCTTCAGCACCGCGGCCGAAAATAAAAGGATCGCCGCCTTTCAGGCGAACCACCCGCTTGCCCTGACTGGCATATTCCACCAGCAAGCGGTTGGTTTCTTCCTGCGGTACACTGTGATAACCGGCGCGTTTGCCAACACAGACCAGCTCCGCATCACGGCGTACCAGATCCATGATTTCGTCCGATACCAGATAGTCATACAGCACTACATCGGCCTGCTGCATCAGCTGCAGCGCACGCAGGGTCAGCAAACCGGCATCACCGGGGCCAGAGCCAATCAGCGCCACCTGACCCTGAGTCGCAACCTGCTGGGACTGGCGGATCAATTCCTGCTCAGCGTCTTTATCTTGCCCGGCGGCAACCAGTTCTGCGAAACGGCCGTCAAATACCTGCTCCCAAAACAAACGACGGGCAGAGAGGCTTTTCACCGTGTTCTTCAGGCGATCCCGGAACTGGCCTGCCAGGGTTGCCATCTTGCCAAGGTGCTGAGGCAGCAAGGCTTCCAGCTTCTCACGAACCATACGCGCCAGTACCGGCGCTTTGCCAGAAGATGAAATAGCCACAATAAGAGGAGAGCGATCAACAATGGATGGCACGATAAAGCTGCAGCGCTGGGTATCATCTACTACATTCACTAAAACCTGACGCTGGTTCGCCGACTGGTACACCAGCGCATTGATGGCTTTGCGATCGGTTGCTGCGATAGCCAGAAAAATACCGTCAAGGTGCTCTGGTATAAATTGCTCAGCAAGATGCGAGATGTCGCCGTTATTTAACGCCTGCAGAAAATCGGCATTAAGTTCAGGAGCAATGACACGAACGTCGGCACCGGCTTTGAGCAGCATCCGGGTTTTACGCCAGGCCACTTCTCCCCCGCCTACCACCAGGCATGGACGACGCTTTAAATCGGCAAAAATAGGTAAATAGTCCATAGTCACTGCTCTTACTCTCTGTACGTAACAGCACTATAGACGGGGCAGGATATTACCTGAAATTCTAAAATTTCATTTTTTATTCCCAAAAGTTTAGCTTGGCTGACTTAACTGCCCTGTGGGAACAATCCATCCGGATATGACAGCTAATCGCCCCTAACTCCGTATAAAACAATCACTTTCTCGCTTTTTTACATCCAAAAAAGCTTATCTTATGCCTTTAAGATCTAACTCTTACGTCAATTCCCTGCCTTTGAACACGGCAGTTTTAAAACAACCCCATTGCATATGACAAGGAAGCACACTCAGGTCACATATCTGACAAGCGGTTGCATTTCAGCGACAGTATTTTTGCTACTTTTAGCGCGTTAACGACTTAATAATGACGGTGAAATCATGTCCTTAAGAACAAAACCGCTTTCAATTGCCGTACTGGCCGCCCTGCTGGCAGCAGCTGGTCCGGCACTGGCAGACACCATTCAGCTGCGCATTCTTGAAACCACAGACATTCACGCCAATGTCATGGACTACGACTACTACAAAGATAAAGCGACCGAGAAAACCGGGCTGGTCCGTACCGCCACCTTAATCGAGCAGGCCAGACGCGAAGTTGCAAACAGTGTGCTGGTTGATAACGGCGATCTGATTCAGGGCAGCCCGATGGGCGACTACATAGCAGCGAAAGGTCTGGCAGACGGTAGTGTTCACCCTGTCTATAAAGCCATGAACCCGCTCGATTACGAAGTAGGCAACATAGGTAACCATGAATTCAACTACGGGCTGGATTTCCTGCAGACGGCATTAAAAGGCGCCCAGTTTCCGTATATCAACGCCAATGTCTACGACCTCAGAACGGGAGAGAACCTCTTTACCCCTTATCTGATTAAAACCTACCGCCTGAAAGATACCGACGGCGCAGAGCATGACATCAAGATAGGCTACATCGGCTTTGTTCCGCCGCAAATTATGACCTGGGATAAAAAGAACCTGGAAGGCAAAGTCAGCGCCAGAGACATCAAGCAAACCGCAGACTATTTCGTGCCGAAGATGAAAGCCGAAGGCGCTGATGTCATAGTTGCGATTCCGCATTCTGGTGTGTCTGCCGATCCTTACCAAGCGATGGCGGAAAACTCGGTTTATTACCTGACAGAAGTGAAAGGCATTGATGCGATCGCTTTCGGCCATGCCCACGCCGTCTTTCCGAGCCAAACCTTTGCCAACCTGCCCAATACGGACATCGCAAAAGGCACAATCAATGGTGTCGCGGCGGTCATGCCCGGCCGCTGGGGCGATCATCTGGGGGTGATCGATCTGGTACTGACCCGGCAAAATGGCAAGTGGACGGTGACTGAGCGTCAAACCCAGGCCCGCCCGATATTTGCCGATGGTAAAGCACAGGTAGCGGCGGACAGTAAACTGGTCGCAGCCGTGAAGGCGGATCACAAGGGAACGCGTGAATTCGTCAACCAGCCAATCGGTCAAGCCAGTGACGTGATGTATAGCTATCTGGCGCTGGTACAGGATGATCCGACCGTCCAGATAGTGAACCTGGCACAGAAAGATTACGTCGAGCGCTTTATTCAGGGCGATCCGGATTTAGACGGCCTGCCTGTGCTGTCGGCAGCCGCCCCGTTCAAGGCGGGCGGCCGGGCGAACGATCCGGGCAACTACACCGAAGTGGAAGCCGGTCAGCTGACCTTTCGCAACGCAGCGGATCTGTACCTGTACCCCAACACCCTGGTGGCGCTGAAAGTGACAGGGAAAGAAGTCAAAGAGTGGCTGGAATGCTCTGCCGGACAATTTAACCAGATCGACCTCAGCTCAGCCTCACCGCAGTCGCTGATCAACTGGGAAGACTTCCGTACTTATAATTTTGATGTGATTGACGGTGTTCAATACCAGATAGATGTCTCACAGCCCGCCCGTTACGATGGTGACTGCAAGCTGATCAACCCAGAAGCTGAGCGTATTCAACAACTGACCTATCAGGGCAAAGCGCTTGATCCGGCCCAGCCCTTTATTATTGCTACCAACAATTACCGCGCTTACAGTGCCAAGTTTGCCGGTACGGGCGAACAATTCATCGCCTTTGCGGCACCGGATGAAAACCGCACTGTGCTGGCCAGTTACATCAGTCGGGTCAGCAAAGAGAAAGGGCAGGTGACGCCGAGTGCCGACAACAACTGGCGCTTTGCTCCGCTTAAGAGCAAGACAGCACTGGATATCCGTTTTGAGACCTCACCGAGCGATAAAGCGGCCTCCTTTATCAAAAACAAAGGCCAGTATCCAATGCAGCAAGTGGCGACCGATGCCGCCGGCTTTGCGGTTTACCGGATTGACCTGCAGCACTGATCTCAAAACCTCTTTGCAAGATCCCGATACCGCGGCCAATGGTCGCGGTATTTTTTGGTAAGCTAAATAAAGAAGACCTCAACAACGACAAAAGACTATGACTTCACCACTCGCGCAATTTCTGGCTCTGCACGGTGCCGATCAGGCCACTATCGATCAGGCACTGTCGCTGGCCGAACCCTTAGAACTCCCTACCCGACATGTGCTGATCAATCAGGGAGAGCTGGCATCACAGGCGTTTTTTCTGATTGATGGCCTGTGCCATGCCTGCTACATCACCGGAGACGGCAAAACCATCAGCAAAGATTTCTTCTGGGAACAGGATCTGCTGATTGGCTTTGAAAGCCTGCTGACCGATGAAGGCTCCCCCTATTTGCTGGAAACCCTATCACCCTGTCTGATTAAGACACTGCCTGCAGAGCTGATTCTTCGCTGGCGACAAGACATGCCTGCCCTGTATATGGCCCTGGCCGAGAGACAATTGCTGTTCCGGGAGCAGAAAGAGCAGTTCATGCGCCTGTACAGCCCGGCCCGACGCTATGCCCTGTTTACAGACAGCGTCGGTGAGCTGGCCACACACATCACAGCGCCACAGCTGGCATCGTTTCTGAACCTGTCACTGAGTCAGCTGGACAGCCTGCAGCGCCATCTGGCCGCGTCAGGGAAATAAACGCCGGTTGCGGGATTTCATCGCGCATTTTATGCTGGTGCTCAGGAACAGCAGCCCTAAAAGGACATAATCAATGCAGTGGCAATGCCTTCGCTTTGATCAGCTCACCACTGATCAGCTATATGACATCATGAAACTCAGGGTAGATGTGTTCGTGGTTGAGCAACACTGTCCGTATCCGGAACTTGATGGCCACGACAAAGCTCGGGATGTGCATCATGTAATCGCTTATGACAATGGCAGCCTGATGGCTTATCTGCGGCTATTACCGGCAGGCACAACCTACGATTGTGTCAGTATCGGACGGGTGATTACCGCGGAAGCGGCGCGGGGCAAAGGGATGGGCAATACTTTGCTCACCCAAGGGCTGGCGTACGCCGAGCAACTGTGGCCGGGACAGGACATTGAAATCGGCGCACAGTCGCACTTGCAGAGTTATTACGGGCGCTTTGGCTTTGAGCCAAGCTCTGACGAATACCTGGAAGACGGCATTCCCCATATTGATATGCGGCTGACGAAAAACCCCGCAGCCGCCTGACCTTTCCGTTACTGACCGCGGGCGAAACTACCGTCAGAGCGGCGGAAGAACATCACAGGATCGCCATCGCGGCTCTCAATCTGCAGGACATCCAGATCACCATTGGCCAGTTGTTTATAGCGCAATAACTGGCCAGATTTAATGTAACTGAGCGGTTTGTCTTTGCCTTCAATCGCCGCAATCGCGTAGAGATCTGTCAAAGGTAACGACTTGGCACGAAAGATGGTCGCCAGGGTTTCGCCTTTTTTGACTTCATAGTTCATCCAGTTTTCAGAAGATGCAGACGGCCGGGGCGCTGTCTTCGCTGTAGAGGATGACGTCGTCACCGCGGTTTGCGACGCTACAGATTTGATGTTTGCCGGACGAGGTGGTGATGCCGGCTCCGGACGCTCGCCGACGGGTAAACGCGCGGGCTCATCCAGGTTCAGCGCCACTTCCTGACGCACAGGCTCGCTGCCGGGAATCTTTAACTCGGGTTCTGAGGCCGGCAGCAGGAACAGCACAAACACCACAGGGATCAGTACCAGTAAGGCTTTACGATGAAACCCTGGCAATTGCTGCCAGTAGGGCTGCACCCTCAGTCGGACCTTCTGCCATTGTAGCTTGCCGGCTTCACGCCAGTTCAGCTGACTGAGCCGGGTCTTCCACTCCGTCAGCGACACCTGTGGCAGGGCCGGGGCCGATTTCTTCCGGTTACGGCGTTTCGCTTGTCCCATAACAACTACTCTCCATCACTCTGCGCCAAAACTTCAGGGTCACGCTTTGATGCGACCTCTGTTCACAAAAGTTTACCCCTGAGGGTTGAAACTGTTATCCTGCCCGCTTAATTCACTCGACATAAAGAGACGACACTATGTCTGACGTTAAACTAGATACAGTTGAAACTAAAGCGAGCTACGGTATTGGTCTGCAAATGGGCCAGCAACTGGCTCAAAGTGGCCTGGAAGGCCTGAACGTTGCTGCCATTGCCAAAGGCATCGCAACCTCGCTGACTGGCGACATGCCAGAAATCGCTGTAGACGACATCAACGACGCACTGCGTGATCTGCACACCCGCGCTGAAGAAGCTCGTCAGGTACAGGCTAAAGCTGCCGCTGCTGAAGGCGAAGCCTTCCTCAAAGATAACGCACTGCGTCCAGAAGTAACAGTCACCGAATCAGGTCTTCAGTACGAAGTTCTGGTTGAAGGTAACGGCGACATCCCAACGTCTGACAAACAAGTACGTGTTCACTACCACGGCCAGCTGACTGACGGCACTGTATTCGACAGTTCAGTATCCCGTGGTCAGCCAGCAGAGTTCCCTGTTACCGGCGTTATCGCAGGTTGGGTAGAAGCTCTGCAAATGATGCCTGTCGGTTCTAAGTGGAAACTGTATATTCCGCAAAACCTGGCATACGGTGAGCGTGGCGCGGGTGCTGCCATCCCACCTTTCGCTGCACTTGTTTTCGAAGTTGAGCTGCTGGACATCCTGTAAGTCCTGCGTCCTTCTGAAAAACGGTGCTGCGGCACCGTTTTTTTTGTCTCATATCAGCAACATACCCTGACAATAACCTGACAAACGCCCTCTTTTTTCTTTTCCAGACTACGCTTAGAGTAGCTTACGCCTTCCCCACGGGAAAACCTCATAACGATTCCAAGGAGAACACTATGACCCGAGCTCTATTCCAACGCTTTTGGCTGGTTGCGATGCCATTACTGGCCTGTCTGGCCCTTAGCCCTGCCGCCCACGCTTTTAGCCTGTCCGACTTATTCGGCGGCGGTGATGATAAAATGGAAGCCCTGGCCGACAACCCCCTCGCCAGTATGCTGACCGATCAGCTCGGTGTCAGTACTGAGCAGGCCGCGGGCGGCGCCGGTGCACTGCTGTCCATGGCGGCCAGCCAGTTAAGCGGCGATCAGGCCACCGAGCTGACCAAGCTGATCCCGGGTTCAGAAAATCTGATGGACGCCATTCCTGCCGGACTGGGCGGCATGCTGAACAATATGGACGCGCTGGGTCCAGTGTTCACTGCATTAGGATTAGACGCCAGTATGATCAGTCAGTTCGTTCCCATTATCACGCAATTTTTAGGTACGCAGGGCGCCAGTGCCGGCCTGATTGATACTCTGACCAAAATCTGGACACCAGCCAGCTGAATAACAACCTGATACCGGGCTGCGAGCGTAACGATTTCACCTTTTTTGGCTGTCAGCCTCAGGTCAATTTTCTGATTACCAATAAAAAAACCTGACCGGTTTCCCGATCAGGTTTTTTATTTCCACAATGTAAAGCTGTCTGATTAGATACCGGAACCGTCGCTCTCTGCATCATCTTCATGCAGACCACATTCCCGCTTCAGGCCGAAGAAACGCGTTTCCTCTTCTTTCATGCCCGGCTCCCACTTTACTGTGGTGTGAACATCACCGACAGAACGATAGCCTTGAGCCAGCAATGGGTGATAAGGCAAATCGAATTTCAGCAGGTATTCATCAATGTCCTGCTCTGACCAATCGATCAAAGGCAGGAATTTGAATTTACCGTTCTGAATCGCCAGTACCGGCAAGGTCGCACGGGATGACGACTGCTCCCGACGCAGGCCAGAGAACCAGGTTTTCACCTCCAGCTCTTCCAGTGCGCGGCGCATCGGCTCCACCTTGTTCATTTTGTTGTACTGCTTAATGCCATCAACACCCTGAGTCCACAGCTGGCCATAGCGTGCTTCCTGCCAGGCCGGGCTAAGCTCTGAACGGTACACTTTGAGATTCAGATTCAGCCGCTCGGTCAGAAAATCGACAAACTGATAGGTTTCAGGGAACAGGTATCCCGTGTCCGTCAGAATCACAGGTACATTGGGTGACTCCTGAGTCACCAGATGCAGCATGACCGCAGACTGGATACCAAAACTGGAGGCTAACGCAAAGTTGCCATCCAAAAATTCCAGCGCCCAGCGAACCCGCTCTTGGGCTGTCATCTGCTCCAGCTCGGCGTTAATTTCCGCCAGCTGAAGGATCTGCTCCACTTTGGTGGCACTCAGCAAATCCGCCAACGCATATTTAGGCATAAAAATCCCTCACAGAGACTTCAACAGGTGCAATGATGCCGCTACGGATAGTAAAGTCACCGAAGCCTTCACCGTCCTCACGCTCGGTTGCCCAACGGCCCACCAGTTGATCCAGTTCAGTCATGATTTCATCAACAGTAATATTTTCACGGTACATCTTAGGAATACGTGTGCCGTTAATATTACCGCCCAAGTGCAGGTTATAACGCCCCGGGGCTTTACCCACCAGACCGATTTCTGCCAGCATGGCGCGTCCGCAGCCATTCGGACAGCCGGTCACGCGCAAAATAACGTGCTCGTCTTTACCCAGACCGTGTTTTTCCAGTAAGCCTTCGAAATCGGTGACGAATTCAGGCAAGAAACGCTCGGCTTCCGCCATCGCCAGCGGACAGGTTGGCAGCGATACACACGCCATTGAATTCTGACGTTGCACGCTGACACCGTCATCAATCAAACCATGATCGCGGGCGATCTTTTCGATCGTCGCTTTGTCTTCTTTGGCCACGCCGGCAATGATCAGGTTCTGATTGGATGTCATGCGCAGATCCCCTTTGTGGATCTTGGCAATCTCAGCCACACCGGTTTTCAGCGGTTTGCCCGGGTAATCAAGAATACGACCGTTTTCAATGAACAGCGTCAGGTGGTATTTACCGTCAATCCCATCTACCCAGCCGATACGATCACCGCGATCAGTAAACTCGTAAGGACGGCTGGCTTCAAAAGTAACACCGGCACGTTTCTCAACTTCCGCCTTGAAGACATCGACACCGACACGATCCAGAGTGTATTTGGTTTTCGCGTTCTTACGGTTTGAGCGGTTACCCCAGTCACGTTGCGTGGTCACCACAGCGGCGGCAACATCCAGCGTTTTGTCCAGTGGCACGAAACCAAAGTCATCGGCGCGACGCGGATACGTCGCTGTATCACCGTGGGTCATGGCCAAACCGCCGCCCACCAGCACGTTAAAGCCGATCAGCTGTCCGTTTTCAGCAATAGCGACAAAATTCAGGTCGTTCGCGTGCACGTCCACATCATTTTGTGGCGGGATAACCACTGTGGTTTTGAATTTACGCGGCAGGTAATTCGAACCCAGAATAGGCTCCTGATCCTGGTGTCCTTCAATTTTTTCGCCATCAAGCCAGATTTCTGCATAAGCACGGGTCTGAGGCAGCAGATGTTCACTGATCTTCTTCGCCCAGTCATACGCCTGCTGGTGCAGTTCTGACTCCACCGGGTTAGAGGTACACAGCACGTTACGGTTTACGTCGCCAGCGGTGGCAATCGAGTCGATACCGTACTCGTTCAGTGTCTGGTGCATCAGCTTGATATCCGGCTTCAGCACACCGTGGAACTGGAATGTCTGACGGGTGGTCAGACGGATACTGCCGTACATGGTTTTGTCTTGCGCGAATTTATCAATCGCCAGCCATTGTTCCGGGGTGATAATGCCTCCCGGCATACGGGCACGCAGCATGACGTTGTGCAAAGGTTCCAGTTTCTGCTTTTGACGCTCAGGGCGGATATCGCGGTCATCCTGCTGGTACATACCGTGGAAACGGATCAGCTGGAAGTTATCAGCCGTAAAGCCACCGGTAATGCGGTCCTGCAGATCCTGCTCAATGGTCCCGCGCAGAAAGTTACTCTCGCGTTTCAGGCGTTCGTTATCGGACAGTTTCTCAGTCATCAGTACACATCCTTCTGGTAGCGTTTGGCTTTACGCAAATCATTCAAATACAGCTCGGCATCTTCGCGGCTTTTGCCGCCCTGCTGCTCAACAACAGTAATCAGTGCCTCATGCACATCTTTTGCCATCCGGTTGGCATCGCCGCACACGTAAATATGTGCGCCGTCTTTCAGCCACTGCCAAAGTTCTGCCGCATTTTCCAGAATACGGTGCTGGACATACACTTTCTCAGACTGATCGCGACTGAAAGCCACATCCAGCTTGGTCAGAATGCCGTCTTTGAGGTACTTCTGCCACTCCACCTGATACAGGAAGTCCTGGGTAAAGGTACGGTCACCAAAGAACAGCCAGTTTTTCCCTTCAGCATCGCGGTTATCACGCTCCTGCACAAAAGCACGGAAAGGCGCGATACCTGTACCCGGACCAATCATGATCACAGGGGTATTATCATCTGCCGGCAGTTTGAAGTTATTGTTACCTTCAACAAACACACGAACGTTGGCGCCTTCTTCCAGACGGTGTGACAGGAAGCCGGAAGCTCCGCCAAAGCGGCTTTCTTCACCGTGCTGATATTCCACCAGACCGACAGTCAGGTGCACTTCTTCGCCCACTTCTTCCTGGCTGGATGCAATCGAGTACAGGCGCGGCGTCAAACGACGCAGCAAACCTTGCAACTGCTCAGCGCTCAGCTGGGTTTTCTTCTCGGCAAAGACATCAATCACCTGAGTGTTTGCCGCGTACTCACGCAGCTTGTCTTTGTCTTCCACCAGCTTCTGCAGCTTTTTGCAGCCAGACAGTTCAGCGAACTTGGTCACCAGCTGTGGGTTAGCAGCAGTGATTTCGTATTTGTGAATAAGCGCGTCTTTCAGGCTGTAGGATTGGCCGTCCACTTCCACGCTTTCGTCGCCGGTCAGGCCGACTTTCGCAGCCAGTGCTTCGGCCAGAACAGGATCATTGTCATACCAGACGCCCAGCGCATCACCCGGTTGGTAAGTCAGGCCGGATTCACCGAGATCGATTTCCACATGGCGGACATCTTTGCCGGAGTCACGACCGGTAATTTTCTGGCTCACCAGCAGCTCTGCCGCATACGGATTTTGCTTGTTGTACTGAGAAATAGCCGCTGTCGCGTTTTGAGCCACATGCAACTGAACCACTTCGGCATCATTGCCGCCCAGCAGTTCGTCTTTGATGGTCTCCAGCGCCTTGGCGCGCCACTCGGCGGCCGGGGCATCGTAATCAACATCACAGTCGATACGATCCACAAAAGGTTTGGCACCCAGCTTACTGAGGTAGCTGTCAAAATCTTTGGCCGTCTGGCAGAAGAATTCATAACTGGAGTCACCCAGACCCAGTACGGCATAGTTCAGATTCGGCAGCTTAGGCGCACGCTTGGACTGCAGGAATTCATGCAGTTCCATGGCATCATCCGGCGCTTCACCCTCACCGTGGGTTGAGGCCACTATGATCACGTGGGTTTCTTTGGCCAGGTTTTTGCCTTTGTAATCGCCAGAGGCAAACACGTCAGCCTGGATACCGGCCGCAACCGCTTCTTCCTTCAGCGCCTGAGCAACGCCTTTGGCGTTCCCCGTCTGAGAGGCATAAATAATGGTAAGTTTGCCAGCCGGTTTCGCTGCTACAGCGGCGATGGGCTGACCGGCAGGCTGCTGGCCCGCCGTTTGGGTTTGACTTAATCCCCAGAAATAACCGCTGATCCAAGCCAGTTGCTGTGGTGACAGCTCTGCGACTGTCTGTTGCAGCTGACCGATCTGCTGATCATTGAGAGGGCTGGCTAAAGCCGAGAGTTCCTTAAGTAACATGACACGACGATCCCTTTACATTGCGTAAGGGTAGATTAGCTACTCGACGAAATAACAAGAAAGAATAGATAAGAATGTTTTATAACTTTTTGGAAGAGAAAAGCAGAAGGTTAGCAAATTAAGCGGCACAAAGACGCCCAATCCGGAGGATCAGGCGCCCGGCATTCAGAAATGATCGGCAATACGTACCTGATGAAAACCTACCTCAAAGGCACGTTCAGTGGCTGTGTCTATGTCCCTGTAGCACTTTTCACTGCCTGAGCCGTCAGTCAGGGTGACAAAGCCACCACGGCGATGACGAAATTCGACCACCCAGCCGTTGGCCTGCAGTGAAGGCTCAATCACAGCTTCCACTATTTCGCTGTCCGCATATAAACGCTGTAACTCGGTAATTGTCATCTGCCTGATTCCTGCATCAATGCCCACTTTAAAAATGGCCTATAACTCAGCAAACAGGCAACAAAAAAGCCATGCGTTTAGCATGGCTTTGTTCAACAGCGCTAAACCGATCAGAAATCGACTTCAACACCGGCAAAGAATCCGTCCAGCTTCACTTTGCTGCCGGCAGGATTATTAATCGCATCGAAATCGTAATCCATCACGCGGTATCCGCCACGCAGATTAAGATCTGCCGCCACCAAAGGAATGGTGAACTTCATTCCCGCTTTAGCATCAAGCGTGCTGGTATCATCAAAGCTACCGACGTTACCTTCCACAAATACCGCCAGTGGTGTCATAGGAATACCGACTTCGGCATTACCGTAAATCGCTGGCTGCCACTCATCGTCAAACGTCTGCATGTGACCTTGCGCGTTGTACTCGCCGTCACCGAATTTAATCAGTGACACACCCACATCCACAGCAACCAGATCGTTATCCAGAATCTCGTAATACAGCGTAAAGTCAGTTTGTTTAAATGCCACCGCATCCGATTCTACATTGGCGTAAGCAATACGTGCGTTCGGAATCAGTGGAATAAAATGTTCAAACGATGCATAAAATGAAGGAATGGTTTTGTCGCCACCGTCTACTGCATCGTTAATTTCAGCGCTGCTCATCCAGGCATCCGCGCCTACTGTACCGCCCAGCAGCATGTCTGCCTGAGCAGGTACTGCTGCTGCAATTGCCACTGCGACGGCCGCTGCTGAAAGCATGTTTTTTTTCATTTCTGAGTCTCCGCTCTTTATAATTGTGCTTTGATTTTTCTGCGCCAGACTATACCAGATGCTATGTAATAAAACTGCATTTCATCGCCGGGAATCAGGGATTTGGCTCAAGCTCACTTTTTGAACATGCTAATATTTGCGTCTATGCATATCACGAGGACGCGACGAGCGAATCAACGACTCGCGACGTGCTCCGCGGTACAGCCAGACAGCAACTGCAATCAAAATAATCCATGGCAGCAGTTTAATCACCACGCCTAATAAACCCGCCAGCGCCATGACCGCAAAACCGGCCGCTATCGCGACAACCATGCCCATCAAACTGATCCCTGTCATGACCAGCACACCGGCAAACACCAGCAAAAATAAAAACTCTACCATTCCAGTCTCTCCACTCACATACGTAGGTAACAGAACCCGTTCTGCCCCTTTCCTGCATTGCTGCTGGTTAACTGCAGGTTTCGGGCCAATACTCAGCCACCCAGCAAACACTTGTTTTTCAATCAGATACAAAAACGCCGCGTTCTCAGATCGCGGCGTTACAGGCTAAGTTAGCAAATTTGACGATAACGTGTGGTCAAACTCACTATATCTTGCAGGGTAATCACACATCCAGATGAGCAGGAATTTTATCCAGTGCCTGCTGAACCACTTCAATGCCCGCACCCGGCTTGTGCGCATTCTCGCTGATGTGCCGGCGCCACTGACGTGCACCCGGCATATTCTGGAACAATCCCAGCATATGACGGGTAATATGACCCAGATACGAACCGTTCGCGAGCTGACGCTCAATGTATGGATACATGGCTTCAACCACTTCCCGGCGTTTGATAACTGGACGTTCGCTGCCGAATAACTGCTGATCCAGCTCCGCCAGCATATACGGATTCTGGTACGCTTCGCGCCCGACCATTACGCCATCAAGATGCTCCAGATGGGCTTCGATCTCGGCCAGCGTTTTCACCCCGCCGTTAATTGCCATAGTCAGGTGCGGAAAATCTTTCTTCAACTGATACACTCGCGGGTAATCCAGCGGCGGAATTTCACGGTTTTCTTTCGGACTCAGGCCACTCAGCCAGGCTTTCCGGGCATGAATAGTGAAGTTATCGCAGCCGCCTTTTTCAGACACAGTACCGACAAAATCGACCAGGAACTGATAAGAGTCCTGCTCATCAATACCAATCCGGGTTTTCACCGTCACCGGAATATCCACCACTTCACGCATGGCTGACACGCACAAAGCCACCAGATCCGCCTCGCCCATCAGACACGCGCCAAAGCGGCCGTTCTGTACACGATCAGACGGGCAACCGACATTCAGGTTCACTTCATCGTAACCGCGCTCCTGTGCCAGCTTGGCACAATGCGCCAGATCCGCCGGATTCGAGCCACCCAACTGCAACGCCACCGGATGCTCTTCCTCGTTATAAGAAAGAAAATCCCCTTTACCATGAATAATCGCCCCCGTCGTCACCATCTCGGTGTACAGCAGCGCATGCTGCGACAACAGTCGGTGGAAATAACGGCAGTGACGATCCGTCCAATCGAGCATGGGTGCTACGGAGAAGCGACAGGAGGGGTAATCACCCGCGAGGCCGCGAATTTCCTGAGTTTTTTCAACATCTAGCGTCATTCTGAATTTCCTGTAATTTCATTGAAATTGCCCGAATTCCGTTCTACAGTACCCCTCACAGTACCCCTTTGAGAGTAGGACAACATGGCCTCATTCACGATCGAAAAACGACAACTCAAAAACGGCGAACTGCGGTACAAAGTAACAATCTTCGTCAAGCAGCAGGGCCGCATTATACATAGGGAATCGAAAACTTTCAGGAAAAAGGATCTTGCCCGGACGTTCGGACGCAACAGGGTCAGCGAACTAGAAACTGAAGGGGTACTGAAAGACAAACCAGTACCCCTGGGGGTACTGTTGGATAAATTCATGCTCAAAATGAGCTTATGGGAGAACACAGGCCGCACAAAGCGCTACGTCATTCAGATGCTGCGGGACTGCGATATTGCACGAGTGTCGAGCGATGAACTCAGAACCAGCGATCTAATCGAGCACTGTGAAAACAGAAAGAAAGCAGGCGCGGCCCCGGCAACCATTTATCATGATGTGGCCTATCTGCGCTCCGTCATGAAGAAAGCAAAGCCCGTTTTTGATATCAAAGCGAATCCAGCCGTCTTTGATGAAGCAGTTCCAGTTCTGATTGATATGGGTTTGGTGGGAAAAAGCCAAAAACGAACTCGCCGCCCAACCGATGGCGAGATTGAACGCCTTAAAGAGGGCCTAAAAGCCAGACAGGAATATAGAAGCAACGGCCCAACCCGAATTCCATTCACTGATATTCTGGATTTCAGCATCCTGACCTGTATGCGGATTGGAGAAGTCTGTGGTCTTCGTTGGGAAGACCTAAACGAAGAGCAAAGAACTGTGCTCGTCCGGGATCGCAAAGACCCACGTAAGAAAGAAGGCAATCACATGATTGTGCCCCTGCTGGGCGAATCCTTCGATATAGCAATGCGACAAGAAAAGAGAAATGAACTGATCTTTCCGTACAACCCTCGCAGCGTCACTGCGGGCTTCCAACGGGTACGGAACAGCCTAGGGATTGAGGATTTGCGTTATCACGATCTACGCCGAGAAGGCGCTAGCCGCTTGTTTGAAAAAGGCTATAGCATTGAAGAGGTAGCACAGGTCACGGGGCATCGAAACCTGAATATTCTTTGGCAGGTGTATACACAGCTATATCCTTACAAGCTGCATAATAAAAAAGTTGAAGGTCTTTCATCATAAAGAAATTATTTGACCAGATATTAAACAGTGGATTATTGTAATTCACTATTTAAACTTCTTAAGTACAGGTTCACTTAGGGGATATATTTTGAAAGAAATTGTTAGCTATTTTCAGTTAGGGATAAATTCATTAATGCTTGCAGCTTTAGGGTGGCTATATGTTGCATACATCAAAAACATTAATGAAAAATTAAAAATAAAAGACGAACAATTAAAACTATTGGAAAAGAATTATTCATTTTGGAAAGATAAAGCTAACGATCTAGAAAAGAGGTCTCCTGAAGCAATTGAAAGCATTTTAAATAACCGCATTGAAATACACACAAAAGAGCTTGTTCGCTTAAGTCAAGATGCAGAAAAAAACTCTAGTGAGATAGAAGAAAAAAACAGACAAATAAATCAACTCAAAAGCGAAGTTGAGAGGACAAAATATTTCAGCAGAGCTTTAACCTATTATGACTCAGAGATTGATGATGAAGTAATAATCCCAGAAAATGAAGTTGACCTAATTGAACTAGGTGAAGTTTTTGTGGACTCCGCATCACTGATGATTACTGACCCCTGCTATATTGACAGCCAATGGCAAGATTTAGAATACAAACCACTTAATAAATACAAAGACATAAACACAGGTGAGGTTTATCAACATGCCATTGACTTTCAAAGATTTGACGAAACACACCCTTCGTATAACAAGAAATACTTTGAATTAATAAATGAAAAAACATTAATCCTCATTGAAGAAGAACGCCCCTATTCATATTCATACGCAGGTTCAGCCTATGCAACCAGTTCCAAGTTAGGATATGGGGAGTTACCATTTAAGGCCGGTGAATCCGGTGCTGGATTTAGTATTAAAACCGTATACGGTGATGGCGTGTATAAAATAATGGGCGAAAAATACAAAGGAGATATTATTCGCATTTATATTGACTTGCAATAAACAACTAACCTATTAGTAAATTATTAAAAAAGCCCACATGCCATAGTGGGCTATCAATTTACTTACTTTTCTTTTTTATAGTCGCATTCTTCGCTTTCACCACCCGGCCACCTTTGGCGAAGCGGTAGCCTTTCTTCAGTGTGCCGTTACTTTTCAGTCCTGTCTTAGCCATGCTTTTTCCCCAGTTGTACGTTCGTTTCCAGTATTGTTAGCCGCTTGTCCTGCTTGTACAGCACGATGAGCAGCGCGATCATGGTGGGCGGTAAGCCCATTGCGGTGAGTTGTTGCAGTATCTCTATCAAGTCGGTTTCCCTCTGAATTTGTGTGAGAAGAATTCCAGCAGGTAGCGCACCATAGAGCGCATTCCCAGCACGTCGACGACGATAGCCCCGACTACA
>NZ_QZMS01000016.1 GCF_003614885.1 Photobacterium salinisoli | reverse complement strand
TTCAATCTGAGCCATGATCAAACTCTTCAATTAAAGTTTTGTTGCCTTTCCGAAGAAAGGCGGCTCAGTGATTACTGATGTTCCAACCGAAGTTGAAACGAATTGACTGTGCCGGTAACCCTTTCGAGAAAGCGCTACCATTTGGTCACTCAGTTCACTGATAAATCTTTTATGACTGTATCATTGTCGAGTGCCCACACAGATTGCATGGTCAAATTGTTAAAGAGCTTGTTCCGAAGTAAATCTTTGTGATTTAACTCTCGAAACGGGCGGCCATTCTAACTAATTAAAGTGAAGTGTCAAACACTTTTTCAATCTGTTTTTCTAACCGCTTACACTGCCTAGCGTTTTAGTTTTGCTGCTCTGCCGTGTCAGTGAGGCGGCATTATAGAGAGTTCGATCACGTTGGCAATAGCCAAATTGAAATAATTCTGCCATTTTCGACCAAGCGGGCAAGATTCGCACAACCTTTCGCGGTTTTGGTGGTATAAACACCGCAGACGTTCCCAGATTCAGTAACTCTGCTCCAGATATTCGAGGTAACCAGATGCAAAACCCACTCCGGTCATATAAAGGCATTACGCCCACAATCGCTCAACAAGTCTATATCGACCCATCAGCCGTATTGGTAGGAGATATTCACTTGGCTGATCACAGCAGTATCTGGCCATTAGTAGCAGCAAGGGGTGACGTCAACCATATCAAGATAGGAGCGCGTACCAATGTGCAAGATGGAACTGTCTTGCACGTCACCCGTAAAAGCGACAGCAATCCGAATGGCCATCCTCTTATTATTGGCGATGATGTGACAATTGGCCACAAAGCCATGCTCCATGGCTGCAGGGTGGGGAATCGGGTTCTGATAGGGATGGGCGCGATTCTTCTGGATGGGTCAGTGATCGAAGATGATGTGATTATCGGGGCAGGGACTTTAGTGCCACCAGGCAAAGTATTGGAAAGTGGCTATTTGTATGTTGGCAGCCCCGCCAAACAGGCGAGGCCATTGACCGATACTGAAGTAGCATTTCTTCCGCAGTCGGCCGAGAACTATGTACGACTCAAGGACGAATACCTGGAAGAGAATGAGATCAGTCAATCATGATTTCACCGTCTTGATTGAAATTCTCTTCATCAATCGAAGATTCGGCGAGCTCTTCAAGATCAAAGCGGTATTCGGCAAAGGCGGCTAAAATGGCCGCCTCATCGGTCAGTGCCATATCGGCTTTCTTTTCTAACCAGTCCAGCCTGACCCAGCAACGGATTAACGCGCCGGCCTGCTGGGCAGGGAAGCATACCGCCTGGCGCTCACTGTCCCAGCTTTGCAAGTCGGCAAATAAAATATCTTGATTCATGGCATTCTCTACTTTGCCTGTAACGTACGGCGCAACTCGCGCAGTACCTGTTCGGAACCGGGTCGCATGCCACGCCACAGCATAAAACTCTCAGCTGCCTGACCCACCAGCATACCTAAGCCATCAATCACCTGATGGGCCCCAAGCTGCGCTGCCCACTGATTAAATGTCGTTTGCTCCTGACCATAAACCATGTCGTAGCACACCACCTCTGGATGAATAAGAGTAGAAGGAATTCCCGGCAGCGACTGGCTCAGGCTGGCAGAGGTCGAATTGATGATCACATCGAAATGCGGTACATCAGCCAAATCATCCAAGGCCATACCCGTAACCTGGCCATAGGAGGCAAACACTGCGGCCAGCTCTTCTGCTTTGGTAAAGGTTCTATTGGAAATCACCAGAGTAGCAGGGTTCTGCGCCAGCAAAGGCAGGATAACGCCACGTGCCGCACCTCCAGCTCCGATAAGAAGGATACGCTTCCCCTGGATTTCAACCTGATTGCGCAGTAAATCCTGCACCAGGCCTTCACCATCCGTATTATCCCCGAGAATGCCGCCATCATCGAGTTTCTTAAGCGTATTCACGGCGCCGGCCAATTGCGCCCGTTCAGTCAGTTGCGTGGCATAGGTAAAAGCCTGCTCTTTAAAAGGCACGGTAATATTACAGCCACGTCCTCCTGCAGAAAAAAACTGATCTGCGGCAGCCTGAAACCCCTCCACAGGCGCCAGTCGGGCTTCATATACCATGTCTTGTGCTGTTTGACGCGCAAACAGGGTATGAATCAACGGTGACTTGCTCTGAGCAATCGGGTTACCGAATACGACGTATTTATCTTTGGCCTGATTCATGGCTGCTGTGTCTTCCTTATCACTTAATCACTTACTTAATATTCACAGGCGTCTGGACTACCAGTCGCGGGGGGTCAGGTAATCGCACAACCGGGCTTCCTGTGAATCCGGCTCAGGCTGGAAGCAATACTCCCATCGCGCCAGAGGGGGCATAGACATCAAAATAGATTCAGTGCGCCCGCCACTTTGCAGCCCAAATAAGGTACCACGGTCATAAACCAGGTTAAATTCGACATAGCGGCCACGGCGATAAAGCTGGAATTGACGCTCACGTTCACCGTAAGGGGTAGGGCTGCGTTTGTCCACTATGGGCAGATAAGCATCGAGGAAACCTAATCCCACCGACCGCATATAGGCAAAAGACTTGTCAAATCCCCACTGATTGAGATCATCAAAGAATAAGCCGCCGACGCCACGGGTTTCCTGACGATGGGGCAAAAAAAAGTATTTATCACACCAGGCTTTATGATCGGCATAAACAGTGTCACCGAAGGGGGCACAAATGTCTTTGGCCACCTGATGCCAGTGTCGGCAGTCTTCGTCAAACGGATAAAAGGGAGTCAGGTCAAAGCCGCCACCAAACCACCACACCGGATCTTCCCCCTCTTTTTCGGCAATAAAGAAGCGGACATTGGCATGCGATGTCGGGATATAGGGATTTTTGGGGTGGATAACCAGAGAAACGCCCATCGCCTCAAAGCGGCGCCCTGCCAGTTCAGGCCGATGAGCCGTTGCCGAAGCCGGCATCTGGGCACCATAAACATGGGAGAAATTGACTCCGCCCTGCTCAAAGACACCGCCATTGCGTAACACCCGGCTGCGGCCGCCGCCACCTTCTTCTCTTTCCCAGCTGTCTTCGACAAAGCAGGCCTGACCATCCTGCGCCTCAAGTGCCCGGCAGATGGTATCTTGCAGCTCCAGTAAGAACGCCTTCACGGCGTGTTTGTTGACGTCTTGCATGCGTAAATTATCCCTGTCGAAAAATGTGCCCTGTAGCAGCATCGCGAATTTCAGACGGATTGTCACGACCGCCCGTTTCACCGTGCAAGATAGTACTCAGATGATCACCCAATTGGATTACCACTTCATCCACTGTCCGGCAAGGCGGTTCGCCTGTCAGGTTCGCACTGGTTGAGGTCAGCGGTTTACCAAATTCACGACACAATTGCTGCACCAGTGGATGGTCGGTCACCCGAACCGCAATGGTGCTGAATTGTCCGGTCAAAAAGGCAGGTACCTGGGGTTTGGTTGGCATGACCCAGGTCACCGGGCCCGGCCAGGTAGCCATAATGCGGGTTTTCTGCTTATCGGTAAGCTGGCTGTCATCGATATACGGCGCCAACTGGGCATAATCGGCCGCGATTAAAATCAAGCCCTTCTCAACCGGCCGCTGCTTCAGCGCCAGCAGCCTGGCAACCGCTTCCGGATTATCGGGATCGCAGCCTACCCCAAAGACGGCTTCTGTCGGGTAGGCAATCACTTCACCTTGCTGTAACGCGGTGACCACTTGGCTTAAATTATCCACACTGTCCTCAATGGCTTGATACCGCACCAGACCCGCTGGCGACGGCAGTTATACTCTGGGTCGTTATTTTAACTCAATCTCAGCGAACTGCATCAATTACGCCCCAGACCGCGACGCAAACGTTTTCCTTAAGGAAAAATCTCCGTATAATGCGCGGCAAACCCTCTTGCCTGATTAACATAACCCTAAGGAGTTCGGGATGAAAGTCGGTATTATCATGGGCTCAAAATCTGACTGGCCAACCATGCAACATGCAGCCGAGATGCTGGATCGCTTCAATATTGCCTACGAAACCAGAGTCGTTTCCGCGCACCGGACTCCGCACCTGTTGGCCGAATACGCCGAAACCGCGCATCAGCGTGGTATTTCGGTGATTATCGCAGGGGCAGGCGGTGCCGCCCATCTGCCGGGCATGACCGCCGCGTTTACCAGCCTGCCGGTACTTGGCGTCCCTGTGCAGTCACGTGCGCTGAAAGGCATGGACTCGCTGCTGTCGATTGTCCAGATGCCAAAAGGTGTGGCGGTAGGAACGCTGGCCATTGGCGAAGCGGGCGCTGCCAATGCCGGTTTACTGGCAGCACAAATCATAGGCACTCAGGATGCCGGTGTAATGGCCGCCATTGATGCCTTCCGCAAAGAGCAGACTGACACAGTGCTGAGCCAGCCGGATCCATCTGAGGAAATCTGAGCATGAAAAAGGTTCTGGTTTTAGGTGCCGGACAACTGGCCCGCATGATGTCACTGGCTGGTGCCCCGTTAAATATTGATGTTATCGCCTACGACGTGAACAGCGAGAACATAGTGCATCCACTGACGCAAACCGTGCTTGGCCACGGACTGGATAGCGCTATTGCTCAGTGCGACGTCATCACCGCAGAGTTTGAGCACATCCCGCACAATATCCTGGATATCTGCGAAAAAAGCGGAAAATTCCTGCCGACGACAGCCGCTATCAAAGCTGGCGGTGATCGACGCATTGAGAAAACCTTGCTGGATACCGCCGGCGTAAAAAATGCCCGGTATACGGTGATTGAAAGCCGCGACGACTTAAATACCGCCATTGCACATGTTGGTGTCCCTATGGTGCTGAAAAGTGCACTGGGCGGCTACGACGGAAAAGGCCAGTGGCGGCTGAAAAACGCTGCCGATGCTGACCTTATCTGGCCGGAAATGGCACAATGCATCGCCTCGACCCCCACTCAGGCGATAGTGGCTGAAGAATTTGTGCCTTTTGATCGCGAAGTCTCTCTGGTCGGTGTTCGTGGCAAAAACGGTGATGTCGCTGTTTATCCGCTGGCGGAAAATGTACACACCGATGGTGTACTGAGCCTGTCTACCGCAATCCATTGCCCTGAGCTGCAGCAACAAGCCAAAGACATGTTTACCGCTGTTGCAGATAGCCTGGACTATGTCGGCGTACTGGCGCTGGAGTTCTTTGACGTGCAAGGCCAGCTTTTGGTGAATGAAATTGCCCCGCGGGTACACAATTCAGGACACTGGACCCAGCAGGGAGCAGAAACCTGCCAGTTCGAAAATCATTTACGGGCGGTGTGTGGCTTGCCACTGGGCGGCACGGATTTGATTCGTCACACTGCTATGATCAATATTCTGGGGGAAGACACCCTGCCTGAGGCCCTGCTGGCCATGCCGGGCTGTCATATTCACTGGTATGGCAAGGAAAAACGGGCGGGGCGCAAGATGGGGCATATTAATGTCTGTGCTGACAATGACAAGCAACTGCACTCGCGCCTTGCTTCGCTGGCAGAGATCTTACCCCCTCACACTTTCCCTGCCCTGCAGCAATACCGAAGCTAAACCTTGATACGCAGGCGGCATAAGCCGTCTGCGTCCTTTCAGCGTGCCATCCAGATTTAACCGTCACTATGCCAAAGAAAAACCGTCAGCTCAGCTCGACTGGATATGCTGGCACTTACGGTTAGCACATTGACGCTTCTCTCCGTTAGCGAGCTTTTTTTGCACCAGCAAGGGATAGCCACAGGCTTCACATTCACCGGCAACAGGCTGCGCATTGACGGCAAATTTACACTTGGGATAGCCATCGCAACCATAAAACGCCTTGCCATAACGGCTGTTACGTTTCACCAGATGACCCGTGCCGCATTCAGGACATAACCAGGTACTCTCCTGCGGATCTGCCGGTGGTGTATTTTGCGTTTCTATATGGTGACACTCTGGGTAATTGCTGCAGCCAATGAACATCCCGTAGCGTCCCTGACGCAGGACCAGCTCATGCCGGCACTCGGGACATGGCACGCCCAGTTCTTTGACTATGTGGCCATCATTTTGATGCAGCGGTTTAATATAATCGCAGGCAGGATAGGCGCTGCAACCCAAAAAGGGACCGTGTTTTCCATGGCGCATTAACAGAGCCGCCCCGCATTGAGGGCAGGGCGTCTCTTGGTGAACCTGGTGGGAAAACAGCTCAGGGTTAATTTTACTGGCCATACCTCAGGCCTTCGCTTCTGTTATGTCGCAATTAATGAAGATAGCCGTCCTCTGCACCATAAAGCAGTTCTTCCATCTGGCTGTAGGCACTTTCATTACCCGGTGCATTAAACAGCACCATCAGGATAATCCACTTCAGATCATCCAGAATAAATTCTGTCGTTTCCAGTTCCATGACTCTGTCTATCACCATTTCCCGTGTTTCAGAGCTCAGTACATGGATTTGTTCCAGATAGGTCAGAAAACCACGGCAAGTGACGTCCAGACGATTCATCTCATCCTGTGTATAAACACGGATAGAGGTTACAGCACTGGTGTTCATATAAGGGGTGTGGTCGGTATCTTGCAGCGCTGCAAGTTTCTCTAGCCAGTTCAGAGCCTTATAAATATCTTCTTGGTGAAATCCTGCGCGTAGCAATTCTTCGGACAGTTCGTCCTGATCTACCATTAATTCAGCGTCACTGTGAATATAGGTTTCAAACAGGTACATGAGTATATCCATCATGACTAGCCCCTCCTCGATCTGATATAGCCACCGGGCACTGAAGTGATAACCCCTTGCAATTCTAACTCCAGCAATTGCGTCATTACTTCATGGACAGGTTGATCACAACGTTCAGCAACCACATCTACGGGTGTTGCTTCATTGCCTACGTTAGCCAACACCGCATTAAATGGCAATTGCTCATTTTCAGGATGTGGCAGCGATACGCTCATTTGACTACTTTTTGCGCAGTGGGTGAGTGCGCCGACCTCCTCAAAGATATCGACCGGGCTTTCCACCAGTTTAGCACCGGATTTAATCAGCGCGTTACAGCCTTTGCTGCCTGATGCATAAATAGAGCCGGGAAGTGCAAACACATCGCGATCTTGCTCCAGCGCATAGCGTGCAGTGATAAGCGAGCCGCTCTTGAGTGCGGCCTCCACCACGAGAACACCGACAGACAATCCGCTGATGATGCGGTTGCGGCGGGGAAAATGCTGCGGCCTGGGGGGTTCTGAAGGCCAGAACTCAGAGACCAGAGCTCCCTGCTCCGCAATCAGCCCCGCCAGTTCCCGATGAGCCGCGGGGTAGATACGGTCCAGACCCGATCCCAGCACAGCAACAGTTGCGCCGCCATTTTTCAACGCGCTGTCATGAGCGTGACCATCCACTCCCAGCGCCAGGCCACTGGTCACCACATAATCCGCTGCTACCATAGCTGCGGCAAACTCCCGAGCCGCCTCACGGCCGTCAAGACTGGCATGCCGGCTGCCGACAATCGCCAGTTGCGGCTCACTGGGCCAATGAAGCTCTCCGCGGATAAAAAGGACAGGCGGCGGCGAGCTGATTTCCTTTAGCAGGCGAGGGTAGGCAGGGTCATTCAATACCAGCAGGTGCTGGTTATCCTGTTCGCACCAGCGCAGGGCTTCCTGTAACCGCTTGCTGTCCGGCCGACGCAACAGGGCGATTTGCGGCCCTTTCAGCCCCATCGCCATCAGGTGCGATTCCGGCATTTTGCGAATCTCGGCCACTGTGGCCTGCTCCAGCAATTGCTGGATTCGCTGTCCGCCCAAGCCGGGCACTGCTGCCAGTGCCAGCCAGTTCTCCCTGTCACTCATGTTCGCGCTCAATACGTTTAGCAATATCGCCGATTTTTATCGGTCCCTGACTACTAATGACCTGAGCGAGACTGAATTGGTCAAGGGTATCGCCGATTTCAACATCCGCCACCAGCCGCTGTCCCAGCAACTGATGTTCAATCCGCCAGCGCTGACCGGGCTCCAGGCCATGCTCCGCACCGTGATCCAGCACCAGCCAGTCCTGCATATAATGGTGATCCTGTAAGCCTCCCAGCACTCTGACGGCCCGTGGCGGAACATCAGACGGCTCTGCAAAGCGGGGGGCTGTGGGCCTGAGCAGGCGATCACCCGGACGGATTTCCTGCATCCCTGCCGTAACGGTCAGCCGGCTGCCCTGATCATCATTGGTCACCACAGTGACACTCGCCACCGGCAGCATGCCCCATACATCGGCGGCGGAATGATAGGAAGGTTCAGTCGTGCTGAATGCCCGTGTCGGGCGGTAGATATGCCAGGTACTGCCATGCTCAAGCACTTCTTTGACCAGGAGTTCATCGTCGTGGGTCAGGTATTGACGCCCGTTCATCACAGGTATCACTCTCGGTGCTGATCCCAGCTGCTCCGCGGTCACCAGGCGGCCCGGTAACCCGAATCCGGCAATGGCCGGAGATAACGCCGACAGCCACAGTACACTCAGCAATACACACATACGCATCGTAAATAGTCCTCTTGCTACACTCACACCGCAGCCTGTCAGGCGAATACGTCTGTGACTATTTGATGCTTGGATCTTTGCGGCAGAATTCTCGCTTTCAGATTGGGGTTTCATCATGCCGGTAATGGTACTGACGGCCGGTATCACAGCCGGTTGTCCGGCAGACAAAGGCGTCGAAAGCTGTTCTTTGATGATGAAAATGACTAGAATTAGAGCAAATAAGCTATTGTCCTTTTTTATACGTCACTATTTACGGGAATCTATGTCTGTTTTAAACGTGTTAACTTTCCCTGATGATCGCCTGCGGACTGTCGCCAAGCCAGTCGAAGCGGTCACGCCTGAAATCCAGAAAATCGTCGATGACATGCTGGACACTATGTATGACGAAGATGGTATCGGCCTGGCGGCCACACAGGTTGATATTCATCAGCGAATCGTTGTCATTGATATCTCGGAAGAACGCAACCAGCCTATGGTGCTGATCAATCCGGAAATCCTGGATAAACGCGGCGAAGACGGCATCGAAGAAGGCTGCTTGTCGGTGCCTGGCGCCCGTGCGCTGGTTCCCCGCGCGGCGGAAGTCACAGTTCGCGCCCTGGATCGTGACGGCAAGGAATACACTTTTGAAGCCGACGATCTGCTGGCCATCTGTGTACAGCACGAGCTGGATCACCTGGCCGGTAAACTCTTCGTAGATTACCTGTCACCTCTCAAGCGCCAGCGTATCCAGAAAAAGCTGGAAAAAATGAAGCGCTACCAAGAGCAAGTCTAAGAAGCCGAGGTTATCTTGAGCCAACCTTTACGTATCGTATTTGCTGGTACGCCTGATTTCGCCGCCCGTCATCTGGCGGCGTTATTATCTTCACAGCACGAGGTTATCGCCGTTTACACCCGTCAGGATCAGCCTGCCGGTCGCGGCAAGAAACTGACCGCCAGCCCGGTCAAACATCTGGCGCAGGAACAGAATATCCCTGTTTACCAGCCGAAAACCCTGCGCGATGAGACGGCCCAGCAAGAACTGGCCGCCCTCAATGCCGACATCATGGTAGTGGTGGCTTATGGCCTGATCCTGCCCAAAGTGGTACTGGATACACCGCGTCTGGGCTGTATTAATGTGCATGGCTCCATTTTGCCGCGATGGCGGGGAGCCGCACCTATCCAGCGCTCTATCTGGGCGGGGGATGCCGAAACCGGCGTCACCATCATGCAAATGGATGAAGGTCTGGATACCGGCGACATGCTGAAAATTGCCTCACTGCCGATCGCCGCAACAGATACCAGTGCCAGCCTGTACGACAAACTGGCCGGGCTGGGACCGGACACCCTGCTGAGCTGCCTGGACGATATCGCCGCAGGCCGTGCCGTGGCGGAAAAACAAAATGACGAGCGTGCCAACTACGCAGAAAAACTCAGCAAAGAAGAAGCGAAAATCGACTGGACCATGGACGCCGAAACGATTGAGCGCTGTGTTCGCGCCTTCAATCCATGGCCGATGAGCTTTTTTGCCGTGGCTGAGCAAAACGTCAAAGTCTGGCTGGCCGAAGTGGAAGCCGATAACCAGGGTCAGGCGCCTGGCACCATTTTGTCTGCCGACAAACACGGCATAGTGGTTGCCACCGGAAAAGGCGCGTTGCGTCTGGTACAACTGCAACCGCCAGGCAAAAAAGCCATGGCTGCGCAGGATCTGCTGAACTCACGCCGCGAGTGGTTTACACCGGGTACCGTGCTGTAAGCAACCGTGCCCTACAAACGGTTTTAGCCAGTGAACAAAGCAGATTTGCTGTTGCGCTGGCTTTTTCATTCGTCGCTCACGCGGCAACCATGGCAGTCAGTAAACTGCCATAAGCTCATCTAGTCAGGAATGCAATCATGAATGTAAGAGCTGCTGCGGCCGAGGTGATCTATCAAGTGGTAGATCAAGGCCAATCGCTTGCTACTGCTCTGCCAGCGGCGCAACAGGGTATCAAACCCCGTGACCACGCCCTGCTACAAGAAATCTGCTACGGCGTGCTGCGCTGGCTGCCGCGCCTGGAATCTGTCACTCAGTCCTTGATGGATAAGCCGCTGAAAGGCAAACAACGTGTGTTTCATCATTTGATCCTGGTCGGTTTGTATCAGCTCGGTTATATGCGCATACCGGCGCATGCTGCCGTGGCAGAGACAGTCGATGCCACCAAGACACTGAAAAAGCCCCAGCTTCGCGGCCTGATCAACGCGATTTTGCGTAACTATCAGCGTCAGCAAGAAGAGCTGGATCAAAAGGCAATGAGCCATGATGCCGGTAAGTACGGCCATCCCGGCTGGTTACTCAAGCTGCTGCGCGAGCACTACCCGACGCAACTGGACGCCGTGACCACCGCCAACAACACCAAAGCCCCGATGTGGCTGCGGGTGAATCGTCGTCATCATAACCGGGATCAGTACCTGGCCCTGCTGGACGGGACAGACATCAGTGCGACTGTGCATCCACAGGCTGACGACGCGCTGAAACTGGAACGCGCCTGCGATGTTCAGCAACTGCCGGGTTTTGCCGATGGCTGGGTATCGGTGCAGGATGCCGCCGCGCAGCTGGCGGTCGATTACCTCAAACCGCAACCAGGTGAGCTGATCCTGGACTGCTGCGCCGCACCGGGTGGTAAAACGGCCCATATACTGGAGCGCGAGCCAGGCGCCAGTGTCGTAGCCATCGACTGTGATGCGCAGCGTCTGCTGAGAATCAAAGACAATCTGCAGCGCCTGCAACTGGACGCTGAAGTCCTGTGCGCCGATGCCCGTTATCCGCAGCAATGGTGGCAGGGCAGCGCCTTTGACCGTATTTTGCTCGATGCTCCCTGTTCAGCAACCGGGGTGATCCGCCGCCATCCGGATATCAAATGGCTGCGCCGCGCCGACGATATTGCGGCACTGGCTACCCTGCAGGCAGAAATTCTGGATGCCATGTGGCTCCAGCTGAAACCGGGCGGCACGCTGGTGTACGCGACCTGCTCCATTCTGCCGCAGGAAAACCGCGAACAAGTGAAAGCCTTTTTGTCGCGCACGGCAGACGCTGTGCTGGCCGAGGGGGCAGATAACGGCACCGCTGACGCGCCTGGGCGACAAATACTGCCGGGTGAAGAAGACATGGACGGCTTTTATTACGCAGTGCTGAAGAAACGTGTAACGGCCTGATCCCGTGGTGAGAGAAGTACCCGGTCATTGCACAAAGCCAGGTTAAGTCTTTGTACAAACGGGTTGAAATTGCTGCTTCTCTCGCCAACTCAGTGTACCCTAACAACAAACAGCAAGGATCTGAGAACACTCATCAGGCATCAGCTATGAAAATTATCATTCTTGGCGCAGGCCAGGTCGGCGGTACGCTGGCAGAAAACCTGGTTGGCGAGAACAATGACATTACTATTGTCGACTCCAACCCTGAACGCTTGCGCGAATTGCAGGATAAATACGATTTGCGGGTAGTTCAGGGGTATGCCAGCCATCCCCGCACCCTCAGGGACGCCGGCGCGCAGGACGCAGACATGCTGGTCGCGGTCACCAATTCTGACGAAACCAACATGATAGCCTGTCAGATCGCCTTTTCTCTGTTCAATACCCCAAACCGGGTGGCCCGTATCCGTTCCCCGGAATACCTCAAAGAAAAACATCAGCTGTTCCATACCGACGCAGTGCCGGTCGATCACCTGATTGCGCCGGAAGAGTTGGTGACGGGTTATATCGAACGCCTGATCGCCTACCCGGGTGCGCTGCAGGTGGTAGGCTTTGCCGATAATAAAGTCGGGCTGGTGGCGGTCAAAGCCTATTACGGCGGTCCGCTGGTCGGGAATGCACTGTCCGCACTGCGTGAACACATGCCGCATGTCGATACCCGGGTTGCCGCGATTTTCCGTCAGGGTCGGCCGATCCGTCCGCAGGGGACGACCATTATCGAAGCCGATGATGAAGTGTTTTTCGTCGCCGCCAGCAACCATATCCGTTCAGTAATGAGTGAGCTGCAGCGACTGGAAAAACCCTACAAACGCCTGATGATAGTCGGGGGCGGTAACATAGGGGCAGGTCTGGCCAAACGGCTGGAAAACAGCTACAGCGTCAAGCTGATTGAGCACAACCCACAGCGCGCGGAAAGCTTATCGGAAATGCTGACCAACACCATAGTATTCTGTGGTGATGCCTCTGATCAGGAGCTGCTGAGCGAAGAGCATATCGAGCAGATAGACGTCTTCATTGCGGTCACCAATGATGACGAAGCCAATATTATGTCGGCCATGCTGGCCAAACGCATGGGCGCCAAAAAAGTCATGGTGCTTATCCAGCGCGGTGCTTACGTCGATCTGGTGCAGGGCGGCACCATCGATATTGCAATTTCGCCGCAGCAGGCCACCATTTCCGCTTTGCTGACCCATGTACGTAAAGCCGATATTGTGAACGTGTCCTCGCTGCGCCGCGGCGCGGCAGAAGCGATTGAAGCCATAGCGCACGGCGATGCCAGCACCTCGAAAGTGGTTGGCAAAGCCATAGGGGATATCAAACTGCCGCCGGGCACCACCATTGGCGCTATCGTGCGCGGCGAAGAAGTACTGATTGCCCACGACCGTACCGTGATAGAACAGGACGACCATGTCGTCATGTTCCTGGTCGACAAGAAGTACATCCCGGATGTAGAACGCCTGTTCCAGCCCAGTCCTTTCTTCCTCTGAGCAGTTATGGTTAATCTTCGCCCGATCATCTTTGTCATAGGGCTGGTCT
This sequence comes from Photobacterium salinisoli, assembly GCF_003614885.1. Taxonomy (GTDB): domain Bacteria; phylum Pseudomonadota; class Gammaproteobacteria; order Enterobacterales; family Vibrionaceae; genus Photobacterium; species Photobacterium salinisoli. Next base: position 68,791 of record NZ_QZMS01000016.1, on the reverse strand, counting down.
TATCCAAGATCGCCCTGTTTATGTACCTGCCCACCATACTGGCATTTCTGACCGGGACGGGCGGCTTCATTGATTTTGCCACCGCGGTCATCATTACCCATATCGTGGCGTTTGCTTGCCTGACGTTTGGCAAAGGCAAAGACTTCAAGCTCGGGGTCAGGGACATGTTCCTGCTGACCACTCTGGTCTGGACGGTGGCCAGCGCCTTTGCCGCACTGCCTTTTGTGCTGATCAACCACATCAGCTTTACCGACGCCTATTTCGAAACCATGTCAGGCATCACCACCACAGGATCAACGGTACTGAGCGGGCTCGATGACATGGCCCCCAGCATCCTCTTGTGGCGCTCAACCCTGCAATGGCTGGGCGGGATCGGCTTTATCGTGATGGGAGTAGCCATTCTGCCGATGCTGAATGTCGGCGGGATGCGCCTGTTCCAGACCGAATCCTCGGACTGGTCGGAAAAAAGCTCGCCGCGCACCAAAAACGTAGCCACCAATATTGTGATTGTTTATCTCAGCCTGACGGCGATGTGCATTCTCGGTTTCATGGCAGCAGGCATGAACACATTTGATGCGGTCAATCATGCTTTCACCACCTTATCCACCGGGGGCTATTCCACCTCAGACGGCTCGATGAACCATTTCTCGCCGGCCGCACACTGGGTAGCCATAGTGTTTATGTTTGCAGGCGGACTGCCGTTCTTGCTCTTTGTACAGATGCTGCGCAAAAGGCAGCCGGCGTCATTATTACGGGATGCACAGGTCAGGGGTTATACGATCACCGTACTGCTAGTCAGCCTGATGGTGGCCCTCTGGCTGTGCTGGCAGGATGGCTATGACTTCAGTCATGCCATTCGGGTCGCCATGTTCAATATCGTTTCCGTAGTCACCACGACAGGGTTCGGGCTGGAAGATTTTACCGCCTGGGGCGCGTTTCCGACCGTGATATTTGCCTTCATGATGCTGGTCGGGGGCTGCTCAGGATCGACCGCTGGTGGCTTCAAAGTGTTCCGTTTTCAGGTTGCCATCGCCTTGCTGCGCAAACAGCTGATGCAGCTGATTCACCCGTCAGGAGTGTTTATTCAGCGATATAATCAAAGGCCCGTGACGGATGCGATTGTCCGCTCTGTGGTGGCTTTCGCCCTGACCTTCATCATGACCATCATCATTATTGCCGCTTTACTGGCGATGCTGGGACTCGACCCCATCACCAGCATCAGCGGCTCAGTGACCGCCGTGGCCAATGTGGGGCCGGGTATGGGCACTGTTATCGGCCCGACAGGTAATTTCGCTTCCCTTCCGGATGCCGCCAAATGGATCCTCAGCCTTGGCATGCTGATGGGCCGGTTAGAGATCCTGACCGTACTGGTACTCGCATTTCCGGCCTTCTGGAAAAACTGAGCCGTTGTGAATGGCCGGGTTAGTCCGGCAGCCCGGCCGCTGGCGCCACATACCAGTAAATCGCCAGAAAATGGCAAACCGTACCGCCCAGCACAAACAGGTGCCAGATGGCGTGATTGTAGGGAATCCGTTGATTGACGTAGAACACCACGCCAAGGGAATATACCACTCCGCCCACGGCCAGCCAGATTAGCCCGGCCGCCGACATGGCCATCGCCAGCGGATACACGGCCACCAGCGACAGCCAACCCATCGCCAGATAGATCACCAGAGACAAGCGTTTGAAGTGGTAGATAAACACCACTTTAAACATGATCCCCAGCAAGGCGACCGTCCAGATCACGGCCATCAGCGTCACCGCCAGCGGCGTCCGCAGGGTAATCAGCAGAAAAGGGGTGTATGTGCCGGCTATCAACAGGTAAATCGCGCAGTGATCCAGGGTTTTCAGGACACGTTTGGCCCGCTCAAACGGAATAGCGTGATACAGGGTAGAAGCGAGATACAGCAAAATGATACTGGCACCATAAATACTCAGACTGGCCACACTGAGCGCATCAGCATTCACTTCTACTGCCCGCATCAGCAGCATCACCAGCGCAACTATGCCGAAAACCATACCGGCCCCGTGACTGAGGCTGTTGGCGGTCTCCTCGGCTGCCGAGTACGTTATTTTTTGTGGTTCAACCATGAAAGCTATCCGTTGTCTGTCTTCTGTACTTTCCAGCAGTATGGCACAGTTTAGCTTACACGTGTAAGCTGAATTTTATGACGCTAAGATGAAGACATTGATCGCCTGATGCAAGGTTTGTCACAGATCATCGACCTGCTCCAGATACTTCAGCACCTGCTCTCCGGCGTCTGACGGAGACAGCTCCAACGGCAAACGCAGCTGTCGCTTGAGCTCGCTGCTGCCGAGCAGGCCTGACAATAATCCGCGTACCCCGCGCTGACGGCGATCAATCGAGAACCACAACCTGAGACAATCGTCATCACGCTGAGTGATCAGCTCCAGCTCACGCCAACGGCCATGAAAGGGACCAGACACAGGCACAAACTCAAACACCTGCACAAAGGGCAGCTCAAAACCGCGCACCGCCTCACATTCCACCTGCAATATACGCAGTCCCGCTTGCTCAAGGGCAGTAAACACACCGTCAAGCAAAGGATCCGGCCGCACGGTCAGGGAGTCTTTATCTTTGGGATCCAAGGCCGAGGGCACATCCAGGTGCGTTTCCAGCCACACGCCCGAATAACCGATGGTAATTGGCGTGTTGACGGGCAATTCAAACCGGCAGTCAAACTGACGCTCTTCACCGGCAGCCAGCGTAAAGGCCTGCGGCAAATGCCACTGAGCCAGGGTGTGCGTTCGGGTGACTTTTTCCATCCGCCGTTCGCTGTCCCCCCGACTGACAGCCTGCTCATCCTCAAAGCTGCAGCACAGATACAAATGCACATTATCCACCGCCTGCGCAACTTTTCCGCCTTTGACCTCAATACGAACGGGCAGAGCCTGACCCGGGATCAACACTTCGGTTTCCAGTACTGTATCGACTCTGGCGCCGCCCAACCCCAGGCTGGCCAGTGTTTTGTGAAAAAGTGACATAATGGCTCCTTGTCCGTATTGATCCATAACCAAGTATGAAACCAGTTTATATAGCCCATTCTGGTTCAGCAAGGTATGTGCGAAAACTGGCGGCGTTTGGGTTCTGACATCAGCGTCTGGTATAATCCACACGAAAAGTAAGCTTAACAAAGGAGCCGGACAATGGCTGAGCACCGTATGACTGAACTGCTGACACTTCTCCGGCCTTACTGGCAGCAGCACCCGGATTTAAGCCTGAGCGAGGTCATGACACAGCTGGCAAAGGAAGCCGGATTTCAAGGGCCGCTGGCTGAAGTGAGCGATGATATGCTGATTTACCAGCTGAAGATGCGACAGGAAAAGCAAGAGGCCATGATTCCGGGCCTGGCGAAAGACTGCGAGCCAGATTTCAAAACCGCCCTGCTCAAAGCCAGAGGGATCATCAAATAACCCTGAAAACCTTAAGCGCATTTTTTGAGCGAGGTAGAATATTCAACCAGTTAGATACGATATAATCCGAGCTTATTACTATCAGGACCAACAGCGCCTGAATTTATGATTGCCCAGGCGATGCACCCGGGCACATCTGCCAGCATACAGACTGGCTAGCCCAAGGAATGCAATGCCATGAGCCAAGAGAGAATCAAAATTAAGGATGTCACTCCCAAAGAGTACAATCCTAAGACCCATAAAGGCGGCGACGACCGCTTCAACCCGAGCAACCGTATTTATGTGCGGGCCATGAAAGGGGTTTATCAGCAGCTGCGCCAGCGTATGGGGTGGTTAATGATGGGCCTGTTCCTGGTACTGCCGTGGATCACCTACAATGGCAGGCAGGCGATTTTGCTTGATATCGGCCGCCAGCAGTTCAACATTTTCGGTACCACTTTCTGGCCTCAGGATCTGATGTTACTGGCCAGCCTGCTGATGGTCGCAGCCTTTGCCCTGTTTTTTGTCACCACTTTTCTCGGCCGGGTCTGGTGCGGTTATATGTGCCCGCAAACGGTCTGGACCTTCATCTACATCTGGTTCGAGGAAAAGCTGGAAGGGCCGGCCAACAAGCGCCGCACTCAGGACAGCAAGGCACTGACCTCGGATCTTATCGTGCGCAAAACACTCAAGCACATTGCTTGGCTGCTGGTCGCCCTGATCAGCGGCCTGACCTTCGTCGGCTATTTTCTGCCTATCCGTGAATTGGTCCCCGGCTTCTTTACTTTCAGTGCCAGCTTTCTTGCCGTGTTCTGGGTGCTGTTCTTCACCTTCTGTACCTATGGTAACGCTGGCTGGATGCGCTCTATCGTCTGCATTCACATGTGTCCGTATGCCAGATTCCAGTCCGCCATGTTCGACAAAGACACCTATATCGTCGGCTATGATGCGGCCCGGGGTGAGAAACGTGGCCCGCGCTCGCGTAAAACCGATCATAAAGCACTGGGGCTGGGCGATTGTATCGACTGTAACCTCTGCGTACAGGTTTGCCCGACAGGCATTGATATCCGGGATGGCCTCCAGTATGAATGCATCAACTGCGGCGCCTGTGTCGATGCCTGTAACCAGACCATGGACAAAATGGGCTACCCGCGCGATCTGATCACTTACACCACAGAGCACAAGCTGGAAGGCAAGAAAACCCGTATCATGCGGCCGAAGCTGATCGGCTACGGCGCTGTGATGCTGGCGATGTTCGGCCTGATGGCCTACCTGGTGGTTTCAGTACAGCCCATGGGACTGGATGTGATTCGCGACCGTAACCAGCTGTTCCGTATCAATACCGAGGGGCTGGTCGAAAATACCTACACCCTGAAAATCCTCAATAAAACCCAGCAGGATGCCACTTATCAGCTGCAGGTTGAAGGTCTGGACAATGCCCAGTGGTATGGTCCGCAACAGGTGAATGTCAAAGCCGGAGAGGTGTTCACCCTGCCGATCAGTCTGGGTGTTGACCCTTATGAACTTGAGCGGCCGATTGTCGATATCCGGTTTATCATGGAACATCAGGGCAGCGAGGAAACGCGTCGTCTGGTCACCGACAGCCGCTTTATCGGCGAGTTACGCTAACTCCCTCACGCAAAATCTGTAAATAAAGGGCCGATTACGGCCCTTTTTCATTATGCTGTATACTGATGCGACATTTATAACCATGGCTGTAACACTATGACAGCACTTGATGATTTCAGCTTTTCTGATCTGACTCCGGACTTACTGCTCAATGCGCTGGAGAGCACAGGCATCTATGCCTCATCGGGACTCTTGCCCCTCAACAGTTATGAAAACCGGGTCTACCAGTTCAGCAGTGATGACGGCCGCCGCTACGTCGCCAAATTCTACCGTCCGCAGCGCTGGAGTGATGCCCAGATCCAGGAAGAGCATGACTTCGCCGCCGAACTGGCTGCGCAGGAAATTCCGCTGGCAGCACCTCTGGTCATAAACGGCCAAACCCTGCATCACTACGAACACCACCGTTTCGCGCTGTTTCCCAGCGTAGGCGGCCGCCAGTTTGAAGTTGATAATGTTGACCAGCTTGAGCAGGTCGGCCGCTTCCTGGGCCGCATCCACAAAGTCGGCCAGCGTACCCTGTTCACCCACAGGCCGACCATAGGTCTGGAAGAATACCTGGTTCAGCCCCGGCTTGTCCTGGAGCAGTCCGGATTTATCCCTGCGCACCTGGAATCGGCCTTTTTCGGCGATCTGGACCGCCTGATCGCCTTACTGAGCGAGCGCTGGCACAGCGACTGGCAATCGCAGCGTATTCACGGCGACTGCCATCCGGGCAACATACTGTGGCGCGACGGCCCGTTGTTTGTCGATTTAGACGATGCGCGAAACGGCCCGGCGGTGCAGGACTTATGGATGCTGCTCAACGGCAGCCGCCAGGATCAGCTGATGCAGTTGGATACCCTGCTGGACGCGTATGGCGAATTTGCCGATTTTGATCCCTGTGAATTGCAACTTATTGAACCATTACGCGGTCTTAGATTGGTGCATTACATGGCATGGCTAGCAAAACGCTGGCAGGATCCGGCTTTCCCGCGTGCATTCCCCTGGTTTGCTGATGCAAAATACTGGGAAGGTCAGGTACTGGCCATCAAAGAACAACTGGCTGCCCTTGAAGAGCCGCCACTGCAGCTGATGCCACAATGGTAATCAGACTGACTTGAATCCGAACAGCCGTACCTGTAAAAGGTATTGTATTGATTTTTCAGGGAGAACCCTTACATGTTTAAAACACTTTTTGCGCTGGCAACAGCGGCGATGCTTTCTTTTTCCGCCCATGCTGCCAAATTTAGCGAAGGCGATTACTATCAGGTGCTGGAACTGCCGAAATCATCTACGCCGGTTGTGAACGAGTATTTTTCGTTTTACTGCCCGCACTGCTTCAACTTTGAACCGCTGATCCAGCAGCTGAAAACCAAAATCCCGGATAACGCCAAGTTCCAGAAAAGCCATGTCTCTTTTATGGGCGGCAACATGGGCACCTCGATGAGCAAGGCTTACGCGACCTCGGTCACTCTGGGCATTGAAGATAAAATGATCCCGGCACTGTTCAGCCAGATCCATCAGGCGAACAAACCGCCGCGCAACGATGAAGAGCTGCGCCAGATCTTTCTCGATAACGGCGTGAAAGCCGAAGACTTCGACGGCGCCTTCAACAGCTTCGCCGTCAACTCTATGGTCAACCGTTTCAACAAAGGTTTCCGCGATAGCGGCCTGACCGGTGTACCAGCCGTGGTGGTCAACAACAAATACCTGGTGAAAACCGACAAAGTGAAATCAGCCGATGAATACTTCGAGCTGATCAACTTCCTGCTCAAGCAGTAAGTTTGCTTTCTCTGTGAAAAAGGGCCGAAAGGCCCTTTTTTGTATCTTGATGATGCATCCAGATAAACAACCACTAGATCCTGAGCTGTTTGCAGAGCCAGTCACAGGCTCTTAATGAGTAATACATAAGAAAAACAAATCCCACGCCGATTAGTGCAATCAAACCAACCACAAACCATTTATTTTCCATTTTCATTACTGGAGCATCAATATCAACACCGAACATACTCGGGATAACATTGATAACTATTGCGAGCAGGACACCATCAATTGCAAACGCTATATTCATTAATGTAATACGTAAAAATCGGTGAAACTTTGTTCGACCTTCAGCGATGGAAAATGGATGATCTTTCAGTTTCGATTTCTTCTCTCTATATATCATCCCCGCCAATATCCTTTATAACCTCAGTGATTTTTATCACAGCATTAACGGTTACTGTCTCTCATTCTTTGTAATTCTTTCTTAAACTCAACCATAAGGCTATCAACTAGTGGTTTCGCTCGTTGCATTTCAGACATCAAAACAGGTTGCATTTTCTGTTGTAATCGAGGTATTTCATAAACAACTTTTTGACCTGCTGGCGTCAAATAAAAGGCAACAATTGTATCCAGCTCATCTTTAGTAAATACACCTTTATAAATTCAATTATTTCATCTTTTATTCTTTTAGAATGATAGATATCAGTCAGTAGTTTTTTATGCATATAACTATAACTCACCGCTAATGAAGCTTCATCACCATTCTCGGCATCAATAAACTGTCCATATTGACTTAGCATCGCTGGTCGAAGATTTTCAGCCGTCACATCAAATGACTCTTCAATCTTCAACACATCAAACAACTTTTTTGCTGATTCAGTATGAGCATCCGCTAATACTGAAAAAGGAAAAAAAAGAACAGCCCATACAAACAAGTACTTCATCAAACCAAAACCCATATGAAATCAAAACCATATAATTTAATCATAATTAGCCTGTTTTACACAGCGTTTATTCTCTCCCAGATAATCACACCACCTGGCTGGTGATCTGCTTCAGCAGGCGATCCATGGCACGGTAGCCTAAGGCTTCAGCCAGATGGGCCCGTTCAATGTCGGGTTTGCCGGCCAGATCGGCGATGGTGCGGGCGACTTTGATGATCCGGTGATAGGCGCGGATCGACAGGCCGAGCTGGTGCAGGGCGGTTTCGAGGAACTCGGCGTCGGCTTTGGTCAGCGCGCAGTGCTGGTCCAGTTCGCGGGTACCGAGCAGGGCGTTGATCTTGCCGCCGCGGCTGTGCATCCGGTCCCGCGCTTCCTGCACCCGTTCTTTGATCACCCCTGTGGTTTCCCCTCTGTCACCGCCCTGAGCCAGCGTGCCTCGGGGCAGGGCAGGGATCTCAATCGACATATCAAACCTGTCCAGCAAAGGGCCGGACAAACGCCCCAGATAGCGCAGTATCGCCTGCGGATTGGTGCGGGTCTGGCTGCCTTCGTAGTAACCGGTCGGGCTGGGATTGAGAGCGCCAATAAGCTGAAACCGCGCCGGAAAGGTGGTTTTGCTGGTGGCACGGGAAATCACGATCTCGCCAGATTCCAGCGGTTCACGCAAAGAATCCAGCACTTTGCGCTCAAACTCCGGCATTTCATCTAAAAACAGAATGCCGTTATGGGCCAGTGAAATTTCACCGGGGCGGGGGATGGAGCCGCCGCCTACCAGCGCCGCCATCGAGCTGGAATGGTGCGGGGCGCGAAACGGACGGTGGCGCCAGTTGCCGGCATGGAGCGACTGAGCGGTCAGGGAGGTGATGGCGGCGGTTTCCAGTGCCTCCTCGACATCCATCTCAGGCAGCAAATCGCACAACCGCGAGGCCAGCATGGTCTTGCCGGTGCCGGGCGGGCCGACGAACAATAAGTTGTGACCGCCTGCCGCGGCGATCTCCAGTGCCCTTTTGCCCTGCTGCTGGCCTATGATGTCCTGCATATCGCGGCCGTTGGCCGTCGGCACCGCCTGACCGGGTGCGCGACAATGCAGCGACAGCGCTTCCTGACCACACAGATAGGCACACACGGCCAGCAAGCTGGCTGCGGATTTGTGTATGTCTCTGCCGACCAGCGCTGCCTGATCACCATTGGCATCGGGCAGCACCAGGCAACGCTTGACCTGTTTGGCGGCCAGCGCCGCCGGCAATGCGCCCTTGACGGAACGTAACTCGCCAGACAGAGCCAATTCACCCAAAAATTCATGATCGTGCAGCTTAGTGTCGGGGATCTGGCCCGATGCGGCCAAAATGCCCAGCGCAATGGGCAAATCAAAACGCCCGCCTTCTTTAGGCAGATCGGCCGGAGCCAGATTGACAGTGATCCGCCGCGACGGAAATTCGAAATTGGCATTCACTATCGCACTTCTGACTCTGTCTCTGGCTTCCTTCACTGTGGTCTCAGGTAATCCCACCAGATTGACCGCCGGTAGACCATTACTGAGGTGAACCTCTATCGTAACCGCCGGCGCATCCACTCCGACACAAGCCCTGCTGTGCACTATCGCCAGCGTCATTTTCACCCCCTCAATAAATTAATTAACTGCCATATCACTGGATAAATACGTTTTATCAGCACAATGTACGCAAGATATCCAAGACGGATTGAAAATAACCACAACAAATTTCTTGTCATGCGACGAATGTCTGTGTTAAGACTAAGGGCGCACAACACATAAACAAGAATTTTGGACAGACAAGTCAATGCTATTAAACGTCAACCTACTGGTCCTCATTATTAACGTCATCGTGGTGATTATTTCACCGCGACGGGGGCTGGCAGGCGTAAAATAGCACATACGCAAACACACGCAGAAAAAGCCCCCGCACCGACAAGGTCCGGGGGCTTTTTTCATACCTGATGTCAGAAAGACTGCACTATTCCAATAAACCGCAGCACTGGCAGAGGTCATCAAGAAACAGGGAGCCATGATGACAGGCGCAGAGTTAGTAGTAGAAGCCTTGAAACAACAGGGGGTGAGCACAGTCTTCGGATATCCGGGCGGTGCCATCATGCCGATTTACGATGCCTTGTACGACGGCGGTGTCAGGCACGTGCTGTGCCGCCACGAGCAGGGTGCCGCCATCGCCGCTATCGGTTATGCCAGAGCCAGCAAAGGCATAGGCGTTTGCCTGGCCACCTCTGGGCCGGGCGCCACCAACCTGATCACCGGACTGGCCGACGCTATGCTGGACTCCATCCCGTTAGTGGCTATCACAGGTCAGGTCGCCAGCCCTATGATAGGCACTGACGCGTTCCAGGAAGTCGATGTGCTGGGAATGTCACTGTCGTGCACCAAGCACAGTTTTCTGGTCACTGATCCGGCAGATTTGCCCGCAGTACTGAGCGAGGCCTTCGAAGTGGCACAGAGCGGCCGGCCCGGCCCGGTACTGGTAGATATCGCCAAAGACGTACAAGTTGCCGCCATCGAACACCCGCTTGCCCCACTGCACGAGTTACCTGCTTTACCCGAGACCGATCCTGCACAATTTGCCCTGGCCCAGCAGCTTATTGCGGACAGCCAGCGTCCTATTCTTTATGTCGGTGGCGGGGTACAACTGGCAGATGCCGTTGCGAGCGTCCGTGAGTTTCTCGATCTCACGCAAATGCCAGCAGTCTCAACCCTGAAAGGGCTGGGCTGTGTTGAGAAAAACTACCCCTACCACCTGGGTATGCTGGGGATGCACGGCACTAAAGCTGCCAACCTGGCAGTACAGGAAGCCGATTTGCTGATCGCGGTCGGTGCCCGTTTCGATGACAGGGTGACCGGCAAACTGGATACCTTCGCGCCCCATGCCAAAGTGGTTCATTTAGATATCGATCCGGCCGAGCTGGGCAAACTGCGCCAGGCGCATGCCGCTTTGCGTTGCGACATCAGTGACGTGCTGCCACAACTGGCCCGTCCGATGTCACTGGCGCCGTGGCAACAGCGCGTTACCAGCCTGATGGCAGATAACGGCTGGCGCTATGATCACCCGGGCGAGCGGATTTACGCACCACTGCTGCTGAAACAACTTTCCGAAAAGATGGACGATCAGACCGTCATCAGTACCGATGTCGGCCAGCACCAGATGTGGGTCGCGCAGCATATGGCCCATAGACAGCCGCAAAACCTGCTGACCTCAGCCGGGCTCGGCACTATGGGCTTCGGCCTGCCGGCCGCTATCGGCGCCAAGCTGTCCCGTCCGGACGATCAGTCTATCCTGGTATCGGGCGACGGCTCTTTCATGATGAATGTACAGGAACTGGGCACTATTCGCCGTCTCGGTCTGCCGGTCAAAATTGTGCTGTTGGACAACCAGCGTCTGGGCATGGTGCGCCAGTGGCAGGAGCTGTTCTTTGACGGCCGCTACAGCGAAACCAACCTGTCCGATAACCCGGATTTCGTCACCCTGGCCAGTGCCTTCGGCATCCCGGGCCAGACCATTACGCGCAAAGATCAAGTCGGTCCTGCGCTGGATACCCTGCTGGCCAGCGAGACAGCCTACCTGCTGCACGTTGCCATTTCTGAAGCTGATAACGTCTGGCCGCTGGTTCCACCCGGTGGTGCCAACCACGACATGATGGAGGAACCTGTATGACCCAGCACACCCTGACTATCCAAGCCACCAGCCGTCCGGAATTACTGGAACGTGTTCTAAGAATCACACGCCATCGCGGATTCATGGTAAAACAGTTTTCAATGGCGCATAGTGAAGATTGTCAGTCCGTCGACATTGAAGTCACGGTAGACAGCGAGCGTCCCATCAGTGCCCTCTATCACCAGTTGGACAAACTGTGGGATGTCAACGGCGTCACCATTTTAGAGCAACAACAAAAACAACAAATCAGCGCATAACGAAAGGATTACACAATGGCAAACACAGCAGATTACATTTGGTTCAATGGCGACATGGTGCCTTGGGCAGACGCGAAAGTACACGTACTGACTCACGCGATGCACTACGGTACTTCCGTATTCGAAGGCATTCGCTGCTACGAGACGCCAAACGGACCTGTGGTCTTCCGTCACCGTGAGCACATGGCCCGACTGAAAGATTCTGCCAAGATCTACCGCTTCCCGATCCCTTATACTGTCGATGAGCTGATGGAAGCCTGCCGCGAAACCCTGCGCGCCAACAAACTCAATTCTGCCTATATCCGTCCGCTCGGCTATGTGCCTAACGTCGGTCTGGGCGTCTGTCCGCCAAACGGCACGGAAATGGATCTGATCATCGCCGCGTTCTCCTGGGGCTCTTACCTGGGTGAAGAAGCGCTGGCCAACGGTGTCGATGCCATGGTGTCGAGCTGGAACCGCGCTGCACCAAATACCATTCCGACCGCCGCCAAAGCGGGCGGTAACTACCTGTCTTCCCTGTTAGTCGGTGGTGAAGCCCGTCGACACGGTTATGCCGAAGGGATTGCGCTGGACGTGCGCGGCTACCTCTCCGAAGGGGCCGGTGAAAACATCTTTGTGATCCGTAACGGGGTGATTTCGACCCCACCAGCCACCAGCGCCATTCTGCCGGGCATTACCCGCGATGCCATAGTTACGCTGGCCAAAGACATGGGTTATGAGATCCGCGAAGAAAACATCGCCCGCGAGGCCCTGTATCTGGCCGATGAAGTCTTCATGACAGGTACCGCGGCGGAAATCGTCCCGGTACGCAGTGTTGATCAGATCACAGTCGGCGAAGGCAAGCGCGGCCCGATCACCGAAAAGATTCAAGCGGCCTTCTTTGGCCTGTTCAACGGCCAGACTGAAGATAAGTGGGGCTGGCTGGATCCTGTATATCCGGCAAAATAAGCCACACTTAACAGCAAGAGAAGCAATGTCCCCGCTGGTGCCTTCGGGCATCAGCGGCCAAAAAAGGAATTTCACGTTATGCCTAAGTACCGTTCAGCCACCACCACCCACGGCCGTAATATGGCGGGTGCCCGCGCCCTGTGGCGTGCCACCGGCGTCAAAGATGAAGATTTTGGCAAACCTATCATCGCCGTCGTCAACTCCTTCACCCAGTTTGTGCCGGGTCATGTACACCTGAAAGATCTGGGTCAGCTGGTTGCCGCTGAAATCGAGAAAGCCGGTGGGATTGCCAAAGAATTCAACACCATTGCCGTTGATGACGGGATTGCCATGGGCCACGGCGGTATGCTCTATTCGCTGCCGTCGCGCGAGCTGATTGCCGACTCGGTCGAATACATGGTCAATGCCCACTGTGCCGACGCCATGGTCTGTATCTCCAACTGCGATAAAATCACCCCGGGCATGCTGATGGCGTCCATGCGCCTCAATATTCCGGTGATCTTCGTCTCCGGCGGCCCGATGGAAGCCGGTAAGACCAAACTCTCGGATCAGATCCTGAAACTGGATCTGGTAGACGCCATGATCCAGGGCGCAGATCCTAAAGTCTCTGACGAGCAAAGCGAGCAGATCGAGCGCTCAGCCTGCCCGACCTGCGGCTCCTGCTCGGGTATGTTCACCGCCAACTCGATGAACTGCCTGACCGAAGCCCTGGGCCTGAGCCAGCCGGGTAACGGTTCATGCCTGGCCACCCATGCCGATCGTAAAGCGCTGTTCATCACCGCCGGTCAGCGCATTGTCGGTCTGACCAAGCGTTACTACGAGCAGGACGACGACAGCGTGCTGCCGCGCAATATTGCCAGCAAGAAAGCCTTCGAAAATGCCATGGCGCTGGATATTGCCATGGGCGGGTCGACCAATACTGTGCTTCACCTGCTGGCAGCAGCGCAGGAAGGCGAGATCGATTTCACCATGGAAGACATCGACCGCATGTCCCGCCGCGTGCCTCACCTGTGTAAAGTGGCGCCGTCGACGCAGAAATACCACATGGAAGATGTTCACCGCGCCGGAGGCGTATACGGCATTCTGGGTGAACTGGACCGCGCCGGCCTGCTGCATTCAGACGTTCCCAACGTACTGGGCATGACGCTGTCAGAAGCGCTGGCTCTTTACGACATCAAACAAACCGATTCTGAGGAGGTTGCCACCTTCTTCCGCGCCGGCCCGGCCGGTATCCGTACCACTCAGGCTTTCTCACAGGACTGCCGCTGGGACACTCTGGATGACGATCGCGAGAACGGCTGTATCCGCAGCAAAGCACACGCTTTCAGTCAGGATGGCGGTTTGGCCGTTCTGTCAGGCAACATGGCCGTCGACGGCTGTATCGTGAAAACCGCGGGCGTTGATGAAAGCTGCCTGACCTTCAAAGGCCCGGCTGTGGTGTTCGAAAGTCAGGAAACCGCAGTGGAAGGCATACTCGGCGGTAAAGTCAAAGCCGGTGATGTGGTGGTGATCCGTTATGAAGGCCCTAAAGGCGGCCCGGGCATGCAGGAAATGCTGTATCCGACCACTTACCTCAAATCGATGGGACTGGGCAAAGAATGCGCCCTGATCACAGATGGCCGTTTCTCCGGCGGTACCAGCGGCCTGTCGATCGGCCACGTGTCACCGGAAGCGGCCAATGGCGGCACCATAGGCCTGATTGAAGACGGGGATCTGATCACTATCGACATCCCTAACCGCAGCATTGAGCTGAATGTCGACGATGCTACCCTGGCCCAGCGCCGGGCTGTCGCCGATCAGCGAGGCTGGAAACCGGTCGACCGTCAGCGCAGCGTCTCCTTTGCCCTGCGTGCCTACGCCAACCTGGCGACCAGTGCCGATAAAGGCGCAGTCCGCGACAAATCCAAACTGGAAGGGTAAGTATGATGAGTGAGGTGACACAGGCCAGGGCTGCTGAGTTTCTCAGCGGCGCTGACTATTTAAGGGAAACACTGCGCGCCCCGGTGTACGAAGTGGCGCTGGTCACTCCGCTTCAGGACATGGAAAGGTTATCCAAGCGTTTGGGGAACCGCATCCAGATCAAGCGCGAAGACCGCCAGCCAGTGCACTCATTCAAACTTCGTGGCGCTTACAACATGATGTCTCAGCTGAGCGCTGCACAACGCCAGGCAGGTGTGATTGCGGCGTCAGCGGGCAATCATGCGCAGGGTCTGGCCTTGTCAGCCCGCCAGCTGGACGTCAAAGCCGTTATTGTCATGCCGCGTACTACCCCAGACATCAAAGTGGAAGCAGTCAAAAGCTTCGGCGGCGAAGTGGTGCTGCATGGCAGCAACTTTGATGAGGCCAAAACGTACGCCATCGAACTGGCTGAGGAGCACCAATTCACCTTTATTCCTCCGTTCGACCACCCGGCAGTGATTGCCGGGCAGGGCACCATAGGGATTGAGCTGGTCCAGCAAAACGGCCATCTCAACTATGTGTTCGTGCCTGTCGGCGGCGGTGGCCTGGCTGCCGGGGTGTCGGTGCTGCTCAAACAGCTGATGCCGGAAATCAAGGTGATAGGTGTCGAAGCCGAGGATTCCGCCTGCCTGCGTGCCGCACTTGATGCCGGTGAGCCGGTTACTCTGGATCAGGTTGGCCAGTTTGCTGACGGTGTGGCCGTGAAACGTATCGGCGACGAAACCTTCCGTCTTTGCCAGCAGTATCTTGATGATGTCATTACGGTCAGCAGTGACGAGATCTGCGCCGCAGTGAAAGACATTTTTGAAGATACCCGCGCCATCGCCGAACCGTCAGGGGCACTGTCGCTGGCCGGTCTGAAAAAATACAGCGAGCAGCATCGGCTGCAAGGCCAGCAGCTGGCTTCGATTTTGTCAGGTGCCAACCTCAACTTCCATGGCTTGCGTTATGTGTCTGAACGTTGCGAACTGGGTGAAAAACGTGAGGGTTTGCTGGCCGTCACTGTACCGGAACGGCCGGGTGCGTTTCTTGATTTCTGCCACCTGCTGGGCGGCAGAGCAGTGACTGAGTTCAACTATCGTTACAATGACGACACGTTGGCCAATGTGTTTGTCGGTGTCCGTTTGCTGCAGGGACAGGACGAGCTGGAAAGCATCATTACCGATCTGCGCAAAGGCGGTTATCCGGTGGTGGATCTGTCTGATGATGAAATGGCCAAAGTGCATGTGCGCTATATGATTGGCGGCCGCCCGTCCAAGCCACTGCAGGAGCGTCTGTACAGCTTTGAATTTCCGGAATACCCGGGAGCACTGCTGAAGTTCCTGACCACATTAGGTACCCACTGGAACATCAGCCTGTTCAATTACCGTAACCACGGTGCCGACTACGGCCGGGTGTTATGCGGTTTTGAACTCGAAGATCATGATCTGCTGTCCTTCACCAGCCACCTGCGTGAACTGGGTTACCAGTGGAAAGACGAGACCGACAATCCGGCCTACCAGTTCTTCCTCGCCCAGTAAGCCAAGACCAGTAAGCCGGTAAGATAGCCGGTCTGAAAGACACAGCCCCGCATAAAACGGGGCTGTTTTCTTTCACCTTTGTCCCTTTTCACTTCCCTTTCTCACCCCCGTCAGGATTTATCTTTTTGGGTCAGCGCCCGGGTGTATTCCGCCATGAAACCGGCCAGATTGATACTCTGCTGCAAAATCACATTCCGGGCCGAATGGGGCAGGCGGCTGAAATACTGTAATAAGCGGTCAATTTCTTCTTTATATTCGCTTTCCAGAATTTCTAATCCTTCGTCCCCGTACACGAACCAGGTCAGCGGCCGCTCAGTGATTTCTGAAATCGCCGACAGCAAACGTACTTTCGGTTCGGTTTTACCTGTCTCCAGGTCAAGATAAGTTTGCCGGGCAACCCCCAGTTGCTGGGCCATGTGTACCTGAGTCAGGCCTTTCCACTCTCGCGCTTCCTTGATCCGCGAGGCGATTGTCGCTTTAGGATCTGTCATCAATACCTCCACCACTGCAATATGTTCCGACCAAACAGGTCAGCATAAAATCAGCCAACTCAGGTGTTATTATTTTTATAAAAATATCAAGAGCTTAAAGAAGACGACATTTTGGGATTGCAAAGCGCAATGCAAAACAGGAAGAATTCAACCAAAGCATCTGATTTCGCAAACAAAAAACGTCACTTCTGTACTAGATCATAGACGCTGGGAATAGGGGCGAGGGGCAAAACGAACAAAGGCGCCACAATTGACGCCTTTATCTCAGGGCTAAGACAGCCGTGTCTTATTCTACGGTCACCGATTTGGCCAGGTTGCGCGGCTGGTCAACATCCGTGCCTTTGATCAGCGCCACATAGTACGACAGTAACTGCAGCGGCAGGGTGTAGAGAATTGGGGCAATGAACTCGTCGCAATGCGGTACATTCAGCACTGTCATGGTGTCGTCACTGGCGAAGTGGGCATTCACATCGGCAAATACATACATCAGACCGCCACGGGCACGCACTTCTTCGACATTCGACTTCAGTTTTTCCAGCAGCTCGTTGTTCGGTGCCACCACAATCACCGGCATGTCGGCATCAATCAAGGCCAGCGGGCCGTGTTTGAGCTCACCGGCGGCATAGGCTTCGGCATGGATGTAGGAGATCTCTTTCAGCTTGAGCGCACCTTCCATTGCAATCGGCGACTGCTCGCCGCGGCCCAGGAACAGGGCGTGGTGCTTGTCGGCAAAATCTTCTGCCAGCGCTTCAATATCATCAGCCATGGCCAGCGTCTGCTCAATTTTGGCCGGCAGGCTTTGCAGTGCCGCCACCAGCTTGGCTTCCAGCGCATCATCAATAGTTTTACCGCGGCCAATCGCCGCCACCAGCATCAGCAAACCAGCCAGCTGCACGGTAAAGGCTTTGGTGGACGCCACACCGATCTCCGCGCCGGCTTTCATCATGTAGGCCAGATCAGATTCACGCACCAGCGAGGAGCCGGGCACGTTACAGATAGTCAGGCTGGCCATGTAACCCATTTCTTTCGCCAGACGCAGTGCAGCCAGGGTATCGGCGGTTTCGCCAGACTGGGACAGGGTGACCAGCAGACTGTTCTCATAGACATGTGATTTGCGGTAACGGAACTCAGAGGCAATCTCGACGTTGCAGGACACGCCCGCCCACTGCTCCAGCCAGTAACGCGCGACCAGACCGGCGTGATAACTGGTGCCGCACGCAATGATCTGAACGTGTTTCACTTTCTGCAGCAGGGCTTCGGCGTTATCGCCAAAGGCGGATGCCAGCACCTTACCGTTCGCCAGCCGGCCTTCCATGGTACGTTGCAGTGCTACCGGCTGTTCGTAGATTTCTTTCAGCATGTAATGGCGGTACTGACCTTTGTCACCGGCATCGTGCGACACTTCCGATTCTTTGATCTCGCGCTCAACCGGCTCACCATGCTTATCGAAGATGCTGACGTCAAAACGGGTCACTTCCGCGACATCCCCTTCTTCCAGGAACGCAAAACGGCGGGTCACTGGCAGCAGGGCCAGCTGGTCGGAGGCGACAAAATGTTCATCAACACCATAGCCGATCACCAGCGGACTGCCGGAGCGGGCTACCACAATCCGGCTCGGATCACGGCTGTCCATCACTACGGTGCCATAGGCACCTTCGAGCTGAGACACAGTATTTTGCACCGCTTGCAGCAGACTGTCGGCGCTGCGCAACTCCCAGTCCACCAGGTGAGCAATGACTTCGGTATCTGTCTGCGACACGAAGGTATACCCACGTTCAGTGAGCACAGCGCGCAGCGATTCGTGATTTTCAATGATACCGTTATGAACAATCGAGATATGCTCGCCGGACACATGAGGGTGAGCATTGGCTTCGGAGGGTTCACCGTGCGTCGCCCAGCGTGTATGGGCAATGCCTGTCCCGCCCGACAGCGGGTTGGCGGCTACAGCATCAGCCAGCTCCTGCACCTTACCCAAGCGGCGAACACGCTGCAGGGCATTGTCGCTGCCTACCACGGCCACACCGGCAGAGTCGTAACCCCGGTATTCCAGTCGGCGCAAGCCTTCGATCAGAATGCCAGCCACATCGCGTTGGGCAACCGCCCCGACGATTCCACACATAGAAAATACTCCTGAAAAAATAAGATTTATACTTTGGCGGCGGCGCAGATCACCTGCACCCCTTGCTGTTCGATTTCTGCCCTGGCAACCGGATCCAGCCCCTCATCGGTGATCAGGGTGCTGATGCTGTTCCACGGCAGTTCAAGATTTGGGATTTTGCGTCCGATTTTGCTCGATTCGACCATGACCACCACTTCACGTGAGACTTCTGCCATCACCCGGCTCAGGCCGATCAATTCGTTGAAGGTGGTGGTACCGCGAGTGATATCAATACCGTCGGCACCGATAAACAGCTGGTCAAAATCATAGGAGCGCAGAACGGACTCGGCGACCTGGCCCTGAAACGCTTCGGAATGCGGATCCCAGGTGCCCCCCGTCATCAGCAGGGTCGGCTCGTTTTCCAGCTCATTGAGGGCATTGGCGACATTGAGTGAGTTGGTCATCACTATCAGGCCCTGCTTGTCACCGAGCAGACCAATCAGTGCGGCCGTGGTACTGCCGCTGTCTATGATAATGCGGTTATGATCGCGGATACGGGCGGCGGCTGCCTGAGCGATCGCTTGCTTTCGAATCGAAACTTCCGGTTCATGACCCGCCGCCACAATCTCTGAGGGCATGGCAATCGCGCCGCCATAACGGCGCAGCAGCAGGCCGGCTTTTTCCAATGCAGCAAGATCTTTACGGATAGTTACTTCGGAAGTGGCAAATTGCTGCGCCAGCGCATCGACACTGACCTCGCCCTGTTCATTGACCAGAGCGACAATGGCATGGCGTCTCTGCTGGGTGTTACGTTTCGACATGTAAGGTTTACTTATTATTTAAGTTTCGAACTGAAACCAAATATAGCAAACCAAAAGAAGCAAGATCAAGAAAATACCAGGATGAGAGCTCATAAGCTGTACGGCAAGCATAGTTTACGGCAAAAAAAAGCAGCGCCTGAGCGCTGCCTGTCTGTGAGCCGTTCCGGGTTACTTTTGCTTTTCCGGACGCTTCCAGCCTTTAATTGTGCGAGCCGGAGCGCGAGTAATCACTAACTCACCGTCACCCACATCACGGTTGATCGTCGCACCAGCTCCGATAGTGGCACCCTTTCCGATTTTCACCGGAGCGATCAGCTGTGTATCTGAACCGACGAAGACATCGTCTTCGATTTCAGTGCGGAACTTATTCGCACCGTCATAATTACAGGTGATGGTGCCTGCGCCAATATTGACCCGATCACCGATTTGCGCATCGCCCAGATACGTCAGGTGGCTGGCCTTAGAGCCTTTGCCGAGGCGAGATTGCTTCATTTCGACAAAGTTACCGACGTGCGAATCCCCCACCAGCTCAGCGCCCGGGCGCAGACGGGTAAACGGCCCCACAGTACAGTCTTCACCGACCGTCGCTCCTTCGATAATGCTGTAAGGACGCACCAGGGTGTTATCATCGATTTCGCAGTCGATCAGCACCGACCCCGCACCGATCACCACATTGTCGCCCAGGGTAACATGGCCTTCGATGATGACATTGACATCAATTTCGACATCCTGGCCGCATTGCAGGGTACCGCGTAAATCAAAACGAGCCGGGTCACGCAGCATCACGCCCTGCATCAGCAAACGCTCAGCCTGAAGAGACTGGTAAGCACGCTCCAGACGCGCCAGTTGCAGGCGGTTATTCACGCCTTCCACTTCAACCGCTAATGCCGGGTGGACAGCCTGGATATGACGGCCTTCTGCATGAGCCATGGCAATCACGTCGGTCAGATAATATTCACCCTGCGCGTTGTCGTTTTTCAGCTGGCTCAGCCAGCGCTTGAGATCACCGCCATTGGCGACCATCACACCTGTGTTGATTTCACGAATTTGCTGTTGCGCTTCCGTGGCATCTTTTTGCTCCACTATGGCAACGACGGCCTCATTTTCACGCACGATGCGGCCATAACCGCTCGGATCATCCAGCACCACTGTCAGCAGGCCAATACCACCTTCTGGCTGGGCTTGGAGTAAATTTTCCAGCGTCTCGCCACTGATCAGGGGGACATCGCCATAGAGAATCAATACCTGCTCATCATCACCAAAATCACCCGATGCCTGATTCACGGCATGACCGGTACCAAGCTGCTCAGCCTGAAGTACCCAATTGACTGATTCTTCTGCCAGGCGCGCCTGCATCAGATCGCCGCCATGGCCATACACCAGATGAATATTCGCGGCACCCAAATCACTACAGGTATCGATTACGTGTTTTACCATCGGCTTACCTGCCAGAGTATGCAAAACTTTAGGCAGAGCAGAATACATGCGGGTACCTTTACCCGCGGCCAGGATCACAGCGCTGAAGCTCATGAATCAGTGTCCCTTCTTATCAATGTGGTAGATATCTGGATGCATTGTATCGGCTCGTTGCGTCCGATATAAGTCTTTGTCGATCATTATTGACACAGCACAGACAGACAAACCACGGCTTTGTGAACTAATCCAGGGCGTTTCACCGTCAACCGCAAGCCATTCCGCTGCCCGCAGGCAAAAAAAAAGCGACCCTAAGGTCGCTTTTTTGCACAGATACCTGATTAACGCTTACGCCTGGTCAGCTCGATCACTCGAAGCTGGGCGATTGCTTTAGCCAGGTCACTGGCCGCTTGGGCGAAGTCGATGTCGCCATGCTGATTGTGGATACGCTCCTCAGCCTGACGTTTCGCTTCTTCAGCCTTGGCTGTGTCCAGATCAACACCACGGATTGCAGTATCAGCCAGTACAGTGACTGCACCTGGCTGCACTTCCAGCATACCGCCGGAGAGGTAAATGACTTCCTCGCTACCGTTCTGTTTAACGATCCGAACCATTCCTGGCGTGATAGCGGTCAGCAGCGGGGTGTGGCCTGCGTGGATACCCAGTTCACCTTCGCTACCGGTCACCTGGATATTTTCAGCACGACCAGAGAAAAGACTCTTTTCTGCGCTTACTACGTCCAGATGGAAAGTTATCGCTGCCATATCGCCTCCTGTTCAGCTTACAGCTTCTTCGCGTTTTCCAGTGCGTCTTCGATCGCGCCGCAGTACATGAATGCCTGCTCTGGAATATCATCGTATTCGCCAGCCAGCAGGCCTTTGAAGCTGCGCAGAGTATCTTTCAGAGGAACATAGATACCAGGGTCGCCAGTGAAGACCTGTGCTACGTGGTAAGGCTGAGTTAGGAAACGCTCAATCTTACGTGCACGGGCAACAGTTTGCTTGTCGTCTTCAGACAGCTCGTCCATACCCAGAATTGCGATGATGTCTTTCAGCTCTTTATAACGCTGCAGGGTGCTTTGTACACCACGAGCAATGTCATAGTGCTCCTGACCAACTACCAGAGGATCCAGCATACGCGAAGTAGAATCCAGTGGGTCGATCGCTGGGTACAGACCCAGAGAAGCGATCTGACGAGACAGTACAACTGTCGCATCCAGGTGAGCAAACGTGGTCGCTGGTGATGGGTCAGTCAAGTCATCCGCAGGAACGTAAACGGCCTGAACAGAGGTGATAGAACCCGTCTTAGTCGACGTGATACGCTCCTGAAGTACACCCATCTCTTCTGCAAGAGTAGGCTGGTAACCTACCGCAGATGGCATACGGCCCAGCAGTGCTGATACTTCAGTACCGGCCAAGGTATAACGATAGATGTTATCGATGAACAGCAGTACGTCACGGCCTTCATCACGGAACTTCTCAGCCATAGTCAGACCAGTCAGTGCAACGCGCAGACGGTTACCCGGTGGCTCGTTCATCTGACCGTAAACCATTGCTACTTTTGATTCTGCTGGATTTTCCAGGTTTACAACCCCGGCTTCCTGCATCTCGTAGTAGAAGTCGTTACCTTCACGGGTACGCTCACCCACACCGGCGAATACCGACAGACCTGAGTGTTTCAGGGCGATGTTGTTGATAAGTTCCATCATGTTAACGGTCTTACCTACACCCGCACCACCGAACAGGCCGATTTTACCACCCTTAGCGAATGGACAAACCAGGTCGATAACTTTAACGCCAGTTTCCAGCAGTTCAACCGTGTTAGACTGCTCTTCATAGCTTGGTGCTGCACGGTGAATAGCGTAACGCTCTTCTTCACCGATCTCACCGCATTCGTCAATAGGCTGACCCAGAACGTTCATGATACGTCCCAGAGTCGCTGTACCTACCGGTACTTCAATTGGTCGGCCTGTATTTTCAACAGTCAGACCACGACGCATACCATCAGAACTACCCATGGCGATACCACGAACTACGCCGCCACCCAGCTGCTGCTGAACTTCCAGTACCAAGGTACCTTTTTCTTTGGCATCAACGTGTAGGGCATCATATACCTGTGGTACAGAGTCCTGTGGAAACTCTACGTCGACTACCGCACCGATGATCTGTACGATCTTACCTGTAGCCATCGTTAATCCTCTAAACTTATTAATTCTTTGCCTTAAACAGCGGATGCACCGGAGACGATTTCCGACAGCTCTTGTGTAATCGCAGCCTGACGGGCTTTGTTATACACAAGTTGCAGTTCGTCAATCAGATTACCTGCGTTATCCGTTGCCGCTTTCATCGCAACCATTCGGGCCGCTTGCTCACAGGCAAGGTTTTCGACCACACCCTGATAGACCTGAGATTCGACATAGCGAACCAGTAAGGTATCCAGCAGAGGTTTAGGCTCAGGCTCATAAATGTAGTCCCAAGCATGGCTGCGTTTCATTTCTTCGTCTTCTGACTTAGGCAAAGGCAGCAATTGATCGATCACTGGCTCTTGAATCATGGTGTTAACAAACTTGTTGTACACCAGATACAAACGGTCCAGCTGGCCCTCATCATATTTCTTCAGCATCACACCTACGGTACCGATCAGCTCATCAACAGAAGGCTTGTCGCCCAAACCTGTTACCTGAGCCGCTACACGGCCACCGTAGTTGTTAAAGAAAGCTGTGGCTTTAGCACCAATCAGCGCCAGTTCAACCTCAGCTCCCTGATCTGACCATGACTTCATCCCTGCAATGGCTTGTTTGAACAGGTTCACGTTCAAACCGCCACACAGACCACGGTCAGTTGAAACAATGATGTAACCTACGCGCTTGGCCTCACGCTCCTCTAAATAAGGATGCTTATATTCGAGGCTACCAAGGGCGATATGACCGATCACTTTGCGCATTGTTTGTGCGTATGGACGTGATGATTCCATAGCGTCTTGCGATTTACGCATTTTAGACGCAGCAACCATCTCCATCGCTTTAGTGATCTTCTGAGTGTTTTTAACACTACCGATCTTGTTACGTATCTCTTTTGCGCCGGCCATCGTTACTCTCCTTGAGCTGGTGATCGCATGCGATCACCAACCAATTACCAAGTCTGGGTCGCTTTGAAATCTTCAACCAGTTTCGCGAACTGGGCTTCAATTTCATTGTTCCACGCACCCGTTTCATCAATTTGAGCTACCAGCTCAGCAAATTGACTCTTGGCGTAAGACAGTAACGCAGCTTCGAAATCTGCCAGCTTAGTCAGCTCAACATCTTTCAGGTAACCTTTCTCAGCAGAGAAAATCACCAGGGCCTGCTCGAAAACAGACATTGGCGAGTACTGCTTCTGCTTCATCAGTTCAGTTACTTTCTGACCGTGGTCCAGCTGACGCTTAGTCGCGTCGTCCAGATCAGAGGAGAACTGGGCAAAGGCCGCCAGTTCACGGTACTGAGCCAGTGCAGTACGGATACCACCAGACAGCTTCTTGATGATCTTGGTCTGAGCAGCACCACCTACACGCGATACAGAGATACCTGGGTCAACCGCTGGACGAATACCAGAGTTAAACAGTTCTGTTTGCAGGAAGATCTGACCATCGGTGATCGAAATTACGTTAGTCGGTACGAACGCAGAAACGTCACCCGCCTGAGTTTCGATGATTGGCAGAGCAGTCAAAGAACCAGTCTTACCTTTCACTTCACCGTTAGTGAACTTTTCTACGTACTCTTCGCTCACGCGCGCAGCACGCTCAAGCAGACGGGAGTGGAGGTAGAAAACGTCACCAGGGAAAGCTTCACGGCCTGGTGGACGGCGCAGCAGCAGAGAGATCTGACGGTAAGCCACAGCCTGCTTAGACAGGTCATCGTATACGATCAGTGCATCTTCGCCGCGGTCACGGAAGTATTCACCCATGGCACAACCAGAGTAAGGTGCCAGGTATTGCAGAGCTGCCGCTTCAGAAGCAGACGCCACTACAACGATAGTGTTCTTCAGTGCACCGTGCTCTTCCAGTTTACGAACCACGTTGGCGATAGTGGACGCTTTCTGGCCGATAGCTACATAGATAGAGTAAATACCAGAATTTTTCTGGTTGATGATGGCATCGATCGCCAGGGCAGTTTTACCAATCTGACGGTCACCGATGATCAGCTCACGCTGGCCACGGCCGATTGGAATCATTGAGTCAACCGCCTTGTAACCAGTCTGAACAGGCTGGTCAACAGATTTACGGTCGATTACACCCGGTGCGATCACTTCTACCGGAGAGAAAGTATCGGTCTCAATCGGACCTTTACCATCAATCGGCTCACCCAGAGTGTTAACAACACGACCCAGCAGGGCAGGGCCGACAGGCACTTCCAGGATACGACCGGTTGCGGTCACTTTCATGCCTTCCTGAAGGCTGGCATATGGACCCATTACAACAGCACCTACCGAGTCACGCTCAAGGTTCAGTGCCAGTGCGTACAGGCCGCCTGGTAGTTCAATCATTTCACCTTGCATGACATCTGCAAGGCCGTGGATACGAATGATACCGTCGCTTACAGAAACGATGGTGCCTTCGTTACGCGCTTCACTGGCAACGTTGAAATTTTCAATCCGTTGCTTGATCAGTGCGCTAATTTCCGTGGAATTAAGTTGCATGCTCCAATTCCCCAAATCAAGACTGCAAAGTATCGTTCAGACGGGCAAGTTTGCCTCGTACTGACTGATCGATGACTAAGTCTCCGGCTCTAATTACAACCCCGGCAATCAGGGTCTCGTCTACACTGCAGTTCAGCTTAACCTTGCGCGCCAGACGCTGTTCCAGCTTACTGATGATTGCACTCATTTGACCTTCGTCCAGGGTGACCGCAGAGATCACATTGGCTTCGATGGTTTTTTCCAGTTCATCTTTCAAGAACAGGAACTGAGTACAGACTTCAGGAAGAATTTTCAGGCGTCCGTTTTCGGCCATGACCTTAATCAGGTTCTGGCCGGCGTCGTTGAGTTGCTCGCCGCAAACCGACAGGAAGATTTCCGTCAGCTTGTCCGCCGCAAAACCACCATCCAGTACATCCAGAATGGTGTCGTTTTTAGCGACTTCCGAAGCAAAGGTGAGCATTTCTGACCACTGGGCCAGCTCACCTTTCTCAACCGCATAATCAAAGGCTGCTTTAGCGTAGGGGCGTGCGATAGTAGTCATTTCCGACATGGTGCTTGCCCCTTCTATTACAGTTCTGCAGTGACTTTGTTAAGAACATCAGCATGAGCGTCTTTATCGATAGTACGCCCAATGATTTTCTCAGCACCAATCACAGCCAGAGTTGCAACTTGTTTTCTTAGGTCATCGCGCGCGCGATTACGTTCTGCATCAATTTCAGCACGACCTTGAGTCAGAATTTTTTCACGCTCGGCCGTTGCTTCCGCTTTGGCCTCTTCGATGATTTGAGCTTTACGCTTGTTAGCTTGCTCAATCAGTTCAGTTGCAGTACGTTTTGCTTCTTTCAGTTGATCAGAAGCATTTGCCTGCGCCAGGTTGAGATCTTTGGCAGCGCGATCCGCTGCTGCCAAACCGTCAGCAATTTTTTTCTGACGCTCTTCAATCGCTTCCATAATTGGTGGCCATACATATTTCATGCAGAAGACCACAAACAGGAAAAACGCGATAGCCTGACCCAGTAATGTTGCATTCATATTCACAACGGCATCTCCTTAAACAGGGTAGCTATGGGTCCGTTACGTTCGTGGATTAACCAGCCAGTTGTCCAACGAATGGGTTAGCGAATGTGAATAGCAGAGCGATAACGATACCGATCATTGGAACCGCATCCAGCAGGCCTGCGATGATGAACATCTTAACTTGCAGCATAGGAGCCATTTCAGGTTGGCGAGCAGCGCCTTCAAGGAACTTACCACCCAGCAGGGCGAAACCAATCGCAGTACCCAGGGCAGCAAGACCTACAATGATGCCCACGGCAATTGCAGAAAAGCTTAGTAAAGTTTCCATCACTATCTCCAGTTTATTGTTGTCGGCCTAAATGCCAGTAAATAAAAAATAAAATTGTTTACGTATTAATGATTGTCTTCGTGAGCCTGAGACAGGTACACGATAGTCAGCATCATAAAGACGAAAGATTGAATCGTAATGACCAGGATGTGGAAAATTGCCCACGGAACCGAGCCCAGCCATTGTGCCCACCACGGCATCAGCGCCGCGATAAGAATAAACACCACCTCACCGGCGAACATGTTACCGAACAGACGCATGCCGAGAGAAATAGGCTTCGCCAGCAGCGAAACTACTTCCAGTAGCAGGTTGAACGGAATCATGACCGGGTGATTGAACGGGTGCAGTGCCAGTTCTTTGGCAAAACCGCCCAGGCCTTTGATCTTGATGCTGTAGTAGATCATCAATGCAAAGACACCCAGCGCCATTGCCATGGTGATGTTAACATCAGCTGACGGTACAACCTTCATATAAGGAATACCAAGCCAATGCTCCGCCGGATACGGAATGAAGTCGATTGGAACCAGGTCCATGACGTTCATCAAGAAAATCCAGCAGAAAATCGTCAGAGCTAACGGAGCTATCAGCGCGTTGCGGCCATGAAAGGTTTCTTTAACGCTGTTGTCAACGAATTCCACCATTATTTCCACAAAACACTGTAGCTTACCCGGCACCCCTGAGGTTGCCTTCTTCGCTGCCAGACGGAACAATCCCAGAAAGATCACCCCTGTCAACACAGAAAAGAAAAGGCTGTCGATGTGTACCGCCCAGAAACTTCCCTCGGCCACCAGACCCAGCTTATCGGTTGATAAGTTTGTCAGGTGGTGAGTGATGTAACTGGAAGGTGTAAGCGCTTCACCTGGCGCAGCCATAACTCATCCTATTTGTTGTTGTTAATGAATAAAACCGGCGCACAGATATTAATACCCAGAGCCAGCAAATAGGTCAGCTTGAGGGGAACAAGTTCCACCTCGACATACAGGTAGACAAGGGAAAACAAGATGACTGTAATGAGGATTTTCAGCACTTCTCCGCCGTAAAATGACGCCATCACCAGACGAGCCTTCGTGGCCCCGCCGAAGAGAAAAGCACACACAGAAAAAGCGGCGTTAGCTATCACAAAGATGCCGCCACCGATAAGTGCAGAGATTCCCCAGTCAACATTGACAGCAAACACTGCCATGATTGCCGTTGTCAAAACGACGCCAGATTGTAGTAACAACAACCGCTTCGCCAATTGGCGTCCCGGCCTGACTAGCGTCGAAACCATGTATTCATTCCTCGAGTCCGTTCCACTACACATACGTCGTGCTGGGAAAACTGCGAAAATTATACGGTTCATTAGATTGAATGCAATCTAATCACAATAAAAAAACAGTTAGAATTTATAACACATTATCCCGATCACGCAGTGGTCATTTTTACGGCAAAAATAGTAAGAATCCGGTCACACTTCTGAACTTAACATTGCCAAAAGTTGCTGTAACTTCTGGGGCTCGTCAAAATTTATGATTATTTTACCTTTGCCGCTTTTGCTTTGATTAATCGCAACCTGAGTGCCAAATTGCTCACTCAGACGATTTTCCATCGCTTCAACCTTGGGATCGACAGAGACAGGGGCTACCTCAGAGGCAGGGGTGAGCAGTTTTTTCACCAAACGCTCGGTATCCCTTACCGTCAGAGATTTCGCCACGACGGTGTGAGCCGCTTCCAGTTGCTGTTCAGCAACCAGTGACAGCAATGCACGGGCGTGACCCATTTCCAGCTGCCGCTGGGCCAGCAACCGCTTAACCTGTGGCTCCAGCTGGTTTAAACGCAGCAGGTTAGACACAGCAGCACGGGATTTGCCGACGGCTTCGGCAATTTGCTGATGGGTGAGGGAGAATTCATTCTGCAATCGCTCCAGCGCCTGAGCTTCCTCAATGGCATTGAGATCTTCACGCTGGATGTTTTCAATCAGGGCAATCGCGACAGTGGCGCGATCATCCACGTCTTTGACCAGACAGGGAACCTTAGACAGGCCAGCCTGGCGTGACGCCCGCCAGCGACGTTCGCCGGCAATGATTTCATACTGTTGCGGGGCCAGTTGGCGAACCACGATTGGCTGGATCACCCCCTGAGCGCGGATAGAATCAGTCAGTTCCGCCAGGGCGTCTGCTGACATATCCTGACGAGGCTGATACTGACCCGGTTGCAGCTGACTGACCGGCAGTTCGCGCAGCGCGCCTTCGGCCGGTACCGTTTCTTCCTTGCTGACAGCCTCTGCGGCTTGTTGCCTCTCACGGGCCACCGAACTGGTGGCCAGCAGTGCATCAAGGCCTTTTCCCAGGCCTCGTTTATTCATGGTCATGCTTGCTTACGCCTCTACCTGAGCAGGTTCCCGCGTGGTTTCCTCACGACGAATCATCTCTCCGGCCAGTGCCAGGTACGCCTTGGCACCGCTGGAGGTCTTATCGTAGTACATGGCCGGACAGCCATGACTCGGGGCTTCGGCCAGACGCACATTGCGTGGGATCACGGTGCGGTACACCTTGTCACCAAAATGCTTCTTCAGTTGCTGGGATACTTCATTCGCCAGCCTGTTGCGCGGATCATACATGGTGCGGAGCAAGCCTTCTATCTTGAGATCGGCATTGACTACAGCTGCCAGCTTGCTGATGGTGTCCATCAGGGCCGTCAGGCCTTCCAGGGCGAAATATTCGCACTGCATAGGCACCAGAACAGAATCCGCCGCTGTCATCGCATTGATGGTCAGCAGGTTGAGGGAAGGGGGACAGTCGATAAAAATAAAATCGTACTTATCCCGCACCGGTTCCAGCGCGGTACGTAACCGCACTTCACGGGCAAACACTTCCATCAGTTTGATTTCGGCAGCAGTGACATCACCGTTGGCGGCTACCAGGTGATAGCCACCGGCATTTTCGGTGATCACAACGTCTGAAAACGGGGTTTCTTCGACCAGAAGCTCATAGGCCGTGGCATCAACCTGATACTTGTCGACACCGCTGGCCATGGTAGCATTCCCTTGCGGGTCGAGATCAATCACCAGCACTTTACGCTGGGTGGCGGCCAGTGACGCAGCTAAATTGACACAGGTTGTGGTTTTACCCACACCACCCTTTTGGTTGGCAACAGCTATGACTTTTCCCACGAAACACCCTCGTTAATTCATTCCTTTGCCGTCAAGAGTACTAAATGACGCGCCCCCTCCAAGTCGGGGACATGCAAAGATTTGACCTCACTCACAGAACACCAGCTCGGCAGTTCTGTCAGTTCCTCTTCAGTAACCTGGCCTTTGAGCGCCATAAACTGGCCTTCCGCTGCAGGCAGATGACGGCACCAGTTAACCATATCAGACATGGACGCAAATGCCCGGCTTAATACAGCATCAAACCCCTGTTCTGGGATAAAGGCCTCTACCCGGCTTTGCACAGGTGTGACATTGTCAATCTTCAGTTCATGGATAACCTGACGGATAAAACGTATCCGCTTACCCAGACTGTCGAGCAGGGTAAATTGTTTCTCGGGCAGCATGATGGCCAGCGGAATGCCCGGCAGGCCAGGTCCGGTACCGACATCAATAAACCGCGTTCCCTGTGACAGGTAAGGACTGACGGCCAGGCTGTCCATGATGTGCTTGACCAGCATCTCATTGGGATCCCGTACCGACGTCAGATTATACGCTTTGTTCCACTTGTGCAGCAGGCTAACATAGCCCACCAGTTGCTCAAGTTGCTGTTCTGTGACCTTGAGTTCAGTTTTTGCAATCAGCTGTGCCAGACGCTCTTTCACGCAGCCACCTCCGAGTCGCCTTTTTTCAGCAGGCCATGTTTTTTCAGGTATACCAGCAATAGCGAAATCGCAGCCGGGGTCACGCCTGAGATACGCGATGCCATGCCGATAGTCGCCGGTTTCGCGTCGTTCAGCTTGGCAATCACTTCATTGGACAAGCCTTTCACTTGCTTGTAATCCAGCTCAGCCGGCAGTTTGCTCTGCTCATGACGCAGGGATTTTTCCACCTCTTCTCTTTGGCGGTCGATATAGCCCTGGTATTTAACCTGGATTTCGACCTGCTCGCTGGCTTCGGCATCGGCGCTGGCCGGGCCAAACGGTGCCAGAGCCGTCAGTTGCTCATAGGTCACTTCCGGGCGGCGCAGCAGATCCTCACCACTGGCTTCACGGGTCAGCGGAGTTTTCAGAATGTCATTGATCGTCGCCGCGTGCTCAGAACCCGGATGGATCCAGATGTCTTTCAGACGCTGGCGCTCCAGCTCGATGCTGTTCATTTTTTCATTAAAACGGGACCAGCGTTCATCATCGACCAGACCAAACTGACGACCCAGCTCGGTCAGACGAATATCGGCATTGTCTTCACGCAACAACAGACGGTACTCGGCACGCGAGGTAAACATGCGGTACGGCTCTTTGGTACCCATAGTCGATAAATCGTCAATCAGTACGCCCAGATAAGCCTGATCGCGGCGCGGATTCCAGCCTTCTTTTTCCTGCGACAACAAAGCGGCATTCATGCCCGCCAGCAGCCCCTGGGCTGCGGCTTCTTCGTACCCTGTCGTGCCGTTGATCTGGCCGGCAAAGAACAGACCGCTGATGAATTTGGTTTCCAGCGTAGGTTTCAGATCTCGTGGATCGAAGAAATCGTATTCAATGGCATAGCCAGGGCGAATAATGCTGGCATTTTCAAAGCCTTTCATCGAACGGACAATTTGCATCTGTACGTCAAACGGCAGGCTGGTGGAGATACCGTTCGGATACAGCTCGTGCGTCGTCAGGCCTTCCGGCTCAATAAAAATCTGGTGACTGTTTTTGTCCGCAAAGCGCATCACCTTGTCTTCGATAGACGGGCAATAACGGGGACCGATACCTTCAATCACGCCGGAATACATAGGGCTGCGATCCAGGTTATTGCGGATCACATCATGGGTTTTTTCATTGGTATGGGTAATAAAACACGGGATCTGACGCGGATGATCCGAATGTTTACCCAGGAAAGAAAACACCGGAGTCGGATTATCACCATGCTGTGCTTCCAGCTGGCTGAAATCCACCGTACGGGCATCGATACGTGGTGGTGTACCGGTTTTCAGACGATCGACACGGAAAGGCAAGGCACGCAAGCGATCCGCCAAAGCGATCGACGGGGGATCCCCGGCGCGTCCGCCGCTGTAATTCTCCAGGCCGATATGGATCTTGCCGCCCAGGAAGGTGCCTACGGTTAATACCACGCTGCGGGCACGAAACTTCAGGCCCATTTCGGTCACCACGCCAACAGCACGATCCTGCTCGACGATCAGATCGTTAACAGCCTGCTGAAACAGCATCAGATTTGGCTGGTTTTCCAATGCTTCACGAACCGCGGCTTTGTAAAGTGCCCGATCAGCCTGAGCGCGAGTTGCACGCACTGCCGGGCCTTTAGAAGAATTCAGAGTACGGAACTGAATTCCGCCTTTATCAATGGCTTGTGCCATTACGCCACCCAAAGCATCCACTTCTTTTACCAGATGGCCTTTGCCGATCCCGCCAATCGCCGGGTTACAGGACATCTGGCCCAGGGTATCGATATTATGGGTCAGCAACAGGGTTTTCTGACCCATACGTGCTGCTGCCAATGCGGCTTCCGTTCCGGCATGACCGCCACCAACTACGATGACATCAAAATTTTCCTGGTAAAACATGAAATTACCTCAGGTGATCAATTAGCCATTCAATTTGCTTGAAGCAAAGGGGGTATATTCTACCTCGTTTCCAGGCAAGAAAGAATCACTGTCGGCGATCAAATGATCAGGCGCTGAGATCCTAAATATATATAAGATCTTTTTAAGAAGATCTCTTATTGGATCTACTATTAGGATCGCCCGATCATGTGGATAAGTGACTTTTGATCCTAATGATCATGGTGTTAGGGAGGATCACTTCTTGTTAGGTGTGTGGGATCTTCGTAAGGACTTCCTGGGATCTAAATGGCCTTTTATCCACAGGGGTAGAATGTCGATCAAGTTGTTCATTGGATAACAAAGGGTTGATCACCGTTTAGATCTATAGTTATACACAGAAGAAAAATAAAAAACTGGCGTAATTGGGAGTAAATTTCGCCAGTCGGGAAGGGTTAAAGGAGGTTTTTCCAGCTATCCAGCCAGATTTCGGCCGGGTCTTCCGGTACAGGATCCTGAGAAACGTCGATGTCGAGCCGTTCACCGAGACGTTGAGCGCCCAAGTCGGCCAGCAGTTGATCCAGCTCTTTACCTGCCTGGCAGAAAGTGTCGTAACTGCTGTCGCCAATGGCCACCACCCCATATTTGAGCGCACTGAGGTTGGGGTGCTGATCTTTCAACTGGTTGACAAAAGGCTGAATATTGTCGGGGAATTCACCGGCTCCATGGGTTGAGCAAATCAGCAGCCAGATGTGGTCTGAATTAAGCGCATCCAGGGCTGCCTGGTTGAGGATTTCGGTGTCGTGACCAGCGTCAGTGAGCAGTTCGGCCAGGTGATCGGCGACATAT
This sequence comes from Photobacterium salinisoli, assembly GCF_003614885.1. Taxonomy (GTDB): domain Bacteria; phylum Pseudomonadota; class Gammaproteobacteria; order Enterobacterales; family Vibrionaceae; genus Photobacterium; species Photobacterium salinisoli. The sequence continues at coordinate 35,341 of NZ_QZMS01000016.1, read as the reverse complement.
TCCGCGCCGCCCAGAGTGCTGCCTGTGATTAGGGTAATGGTCGCCATAGGGGCCTCTTTATATAGACAAATGTCAGAATGGCTGAATTGTACTCTGAGTTGGCGATAAGAAAACCCCTGGAAAAATGTGTCTGTTGCCTGCCTTTTCTCGTCGCAGAGCTGTGACGGAGCTGCGTGACGTCATGCTCCCGGTTGGGGTGTAAAGGAGGCTGGTAACCGGCAATAATACCATGAACACATTATTGTTATTTATTTCAGTGCTTTAGCTAAGTTGCCAACAGCTAATCCCAAGGATCCTCTGTGCTTGATCCTTGTTAAAGTGGCAGTTATCAACGGCTTTTGATCGCTGCCGATATCCGAGGATCTTGTTTCCGGAGCACTGCCTCGACGGTAAAGCGGGATCACCGTACTGAGTCATGGCTATGAGGTGAAAAAAAGCCCCGCCAGTCTGGCAGGGCTGTGTGGTTGGCATAGCTGGCTTTATTTACCGATACAGAAGGAGGTAAAGATGCGGCCCAGCAAGTCATCAGAGGTAAATTCCCCGGTGATTTCGCTCAGGTGCTGCTGTGCCAGGCGTAGTTCTTCGGCCAGGATTTCACCGGCCATGTAACCTTCCAGCTGCGATTTTCCTGTGTCCAGATGCATGGCGGCACGTTCCAGCGCATCCAGGTGGCGGCGACGGGCCATGAAGCCCCCTTCGGTGGTGCCGGCAAAGCCCATGCAGGCTTTGAGGTGATCGAGCAGGTCGTCAACCCCTTCGCCGGTGCGGGCCGACAGCCGGATCAGGGTCGGCTGGTTGACATGGCAAATGCCGGTTGATTCACCGGTCAGCTCCACTTTATTGCGGATTACGGTCAGGCCCATGGAGTCGGGCAGGCGTTCAATGAAATCCGGCCAGATCTCAGCCGGGTCGGTCGCATCCGTGGTGGTGGCATCGACCATAAACAACACACGATCTGCCTGGCGGATTTCTTCCCACGCCCGTTCGATACCGATACGTTCCACTTCGTCGCTGGCATCGCGCAGGCCGGCGGTATCTATGATGTGCAGCGGCATGCCGTCGATGTGGATGTGCTCGCGCAGCACGTCCCGGGTGGTGCCGGCAATGTCGGTGACGATGGCGCTGTCTTTGCCTGACAGGGCATTGAGCAGGCTGGATTTGCCGGCATTTGGACGGCCGGCAATCACCACTTTCATCCCCTCGCGCATAATCGCGCCCTGATTGGCTTCTCGGCGCACCGCATTGAGTTCTGCCATGACCTTGTCCAGATCGGCGCTGACCTTGCCGTCACTGAGAAAATCAATTTCTTCTTCCGGGAAATCAATCGCGGCTTCAACATAGATACGCAGGTGGATCAGGGCTTCCACCAGCGTATTGACGCGCTGGGAAAAGGCGCCCTGCAGCGACTGAAAGGCACTCTTGGCGGCTTCCTCACTGCTGGCGTCAATCAGATCGGCAATGGCTTCGGCCTGGGCCAGATCCAGCTTGTCGTTCATGAAGGCCCGCTCGGAAAACTCACCCGGACGGGCCGGACGCACGCCCTCGATTTGCAGGATGCGTTTGATCAGCATGTCCATCAGCACCGGACCACCGTGGCCCTGTAATTCCAGCACATCTTCACCGGTGAAAGAATTCGGGTTCGGGAAATACAGGGCGATGCCCTGATCGAGTGCGGTGCCGTCTGCGGCCCTGAAGGGCAGGTATTCGGCGTAACGTGGCTTGAGGCTGCGTCCGGTCACGGCTTCGGCCACCAGGCCGGCCAGCGGGCCGGATACGCGGATAATGCCGACTCCACCACGGCCCGGAGGGGTGGCCTGAGCGACGATAGTGTCCGTTGTCTGAGTCATCATGATAGGTTTCGTCTTTAAGCGTGGGCGCTATTGTAATCAGTGTTGATCAGGATAGCCAACTCTGAAGCGGGCAACAAAAAGGCGGCCATATTGGCCGCCTTGTCAACTGTCAGTTAAGAAACTGGCTTATGCGTTTTTGCTGTGCAGGCCTTTCTTTTCCAGTTGTTTGAAGATGATGTACTGCTGAATCAGGGTGACGATATTCGACACCAGCCAGTAGAGTACCAGACCTGCCGGGAAGAACAGGAAGAAACCGGTAAACAGCACAGGCATGAAGGTCATGATCTTCTGCTGCATAGGATCGGTAACTGTGGTCGGGCTCATCTTCTGGATCAGGAACATAGTGACACCCATCAGGATAGGCAGCACGTAGTAAGGGTCCTGAGCAGACAGGTCATGGATCCAGCCGAAGAAAGGTGCGTGACGCAGTTCCACCGACTCCATCAGTGCCCAGTAAAGGGCGATGAAGATTGGCATTTGCAGCAGCAACGGCAGACAGCCACCCAGAGGGTTGACTTTCTCTTTCTTGTACATCTCCATCATTTCCTGGCTCATGCGCTGGCGGTCGTCGCCGAAGCGCTCACGCATTGCCTGCAGTTTTGGCTGCAGCATGCGCATTTTGGCCATGGAGGTGTATTGGGCTTTGGTCAGCGGGAACATCACACCACGGACGATAAACGTCAGGATGATGATAGCAATACCCCAGTTAGCCACGAAATCATGGATAATGGACAGCAGTTTGTGCAGCGGACTGGCGATGAACCACAACCAGCCGTAATCAGCGGTCAGATTCAGGTTTGGTGCCGTTGCTTCCAGTTTGTCCTGCAGTTTAGGACCTGACCACAGGGTTGCTGTCAGCGTCTGCTCTGTACCCGGTGCAACAGTCGCACTTGGCAGGCGAACACCAATGTAACCCTGGCCCTGGCTGGTGCGGGAGAACAGATTGCTGGTGTCTTCGGTGCGCGGGATCCACGCTGACACGAAGTAATGCTGCATCATGGCCGCCCAGCCCTGTGTCATGCTCAGGTTGAGGTTCTTATCGACCATGTCATCGAAGCTGTACTTTTTGTATTTCTCGTCGTCCGCTGAGAAGGCACCGCCGCGGTAAGTCGGCATGGTCAGGCTGCCACCGTCATCGAGCAGAGTTTGCTTCAGCTGCGCGTACATCTGTACTGTGGCAGGTGCGTCAGACTGGTTGTTGATGGTGTAGGAGACGTCCACCGCGTAGCTGTCACGCGTCAGGGTGAAGGTTTTGGTGTACTCGATACCATCTTTGCTGTAAGTCAGCGGGACAACCAGTTCGTCCTGGCCGTCGGCCAGCACAAAGTCAGTCGCTGTTGCGGTCAGTTGCGCACGGCCGGCGGTCGAGTCGATACCGTTGGCGCCGATCAGGCCAGACTGTGCGATGTACTGGTGCGCGGGTTCGTTTTTCAGCAGCACGAAGGGATCTCTCGAATCCAGTTCGTTGTTGTAGGCCAGCAGTCTGGCTTCAACAATGTCACCACCCAGAGTATCAACAGTCAGATCCAGCACATCGGTGCGGATGTGGATCAGCTTGTCGGAACTGCTAGGCCCTGGGATAGTCTGACTCTCGCCACTGTGTGACGGGACGTCGCCCTGGGTCGTCGCGCTTTGCGCAGCTGTCTGGTTCTGAGGTTGCGTGCTGGTGTCAGTATTCCACTGTTGAAACAGCAGAAAAGACACGAACAGCAGGGCAATTAACAGAATATTGCGTTGGGAATCCATCGTTAATGTTCTCTGTCGTTATCCTGGGTTGGCGGAACGGGGTCGTAGCCACCGTTGTTCAAAGGGTGACATCTTAATAGACGTTTCGCCGTGAACCAACAACCTTTTATTGCCCCGTGGGTTTTTAGTGCTTCAATCGCATACTGGGAGCAGGTTGGGGTGAAACGACAACGCGGCCCGATCAGCGGGCTGATTGCCAGTTGGTAAAAGCGGACTAGTCCTACGACTAGCCACGCGAGGGGCGAGACAGGCGATGCCATAGCTTATCAAGCAACTTACACAGATCGGCGTTATTCATCTCACTGGCACTTTTTTTAGCAATCACCACAAAGTCTTTCGCAGGCAGATCATGTTGCTTGAGACGGAAGCGTTCCCGTACCAGGCGTTTAAACCGATTGCGGCCTACCGCGGTTTTGATTTGTTTTTTAGGAACTGCCAGACCGAGCCGTGGATGGTTCAGGTCATTGTTGCGGGCCAGAATGGTGAAGTGAGGAGAGCCAGCACTGTGAGCTTGCTGGAAGACATGTTTATAATCTTCGGGAGTTAACAGACGTAACTCCCGAGAAAAAGCGTACTTAGTCAAAATAATCGCAATGATTACTTAGACAGACGCTTGCGGCCTTTGGCGCGACGTGCATTGATTACAGCGCGACCGTTCTTAGTTGCCATGCGTGCACGGAAGCCGTGAGTACGCTTGCGCTTTAGAACTGAAGGTTGAAAAGTGCGTTTCATGGTTTTACCTTAAAATTACTGATCAGTTTTAAGTTTTTGTGTTAACCGGTTGCCCGAAGGACCCCTGGAAGGTCTTCAAAAAAACCCATTACGTCCACAAAGAGGCGGAATTGTAATCACTGACCCGCTCGGAGTCAATCTTTACCCCCTCTCTGTGGGTCGGTTTTTATCCTGTTTCAGTCAGGATGCGCCCGGGCGCTGAATTATACGTTTTGTTGGGCGGAGTGCAAGGATCCTTACCGGATCCCCACCTGGCGCAGGAACTTTTTCAGGCGCGGATCCTGCGCATGGTTAAAGATCGCTTCTGGCGATCCCTGTTCAACAAACTCACCGTCGGCCATAAAGATCACTCGGTCGGCCACTTCACGGGCGAACTGCATTTCGTGGGTCACCACCAGCATGGTCTGGTTGCGTGTCGCCAGCATTTTCATCAGGTTAAGCACTTCGCCGACCCATTCCGGATCCAGCGCGGAGGTCGGCTCATCAAATAACAGCAGCTCGGCTTCCAGCGCCATGGCCCGGCCGATGCCGACCCTTTGCTGCTGGCCGCCGGACAGGGCTGCCGGGTAGCTGTCGCCTTTGTCGCCCAGCCCGATGTCATCGAGTATCTGTTGGGCTTTGTCGTTGGCGGCCTGTTTCTGCCAGCCTTTGACCGTGATCAGGCCTTCGGCGATGTTCTGCCGGGCCGTCATGTGGGCGAACAGGGCATAGTTCTGGAACACGAAGCCGGTTTTGCGTCGAATGGCCAATATGTCTTTTTTGGTCGCCACCGGGGTTTCAACATGGATGCCGTCAATGGTCATATGGCCAGTGTTGGCCTGTTCCAGAAAATTGATACAGCGCAGCAGGGTGGATTTTCCTGTCCCGGACGGGCCGATGATCACGACAATCTCACCTTGGCTGATCGACAGGTCAATCCCCGAGAAAATGGTGTTATCGCCAAAGCGTTTACTTAAGTTATGCAGCTCAATCATCGTACGTATGCCCTGTTAAGTTTCACTTCTGCCCAGTTTTGAATCCGGGTCAGTACCACCACTATCCCCCAGTAAATCAGGGCGACAGCCAGGAATGCTTCGAAGAATTTGAAACTGGAGGAGGCTTCCATCTGCGCCTTGGCCATGATCTCGGCAACTCCCAGGGTAAACGCCAGCGAGGTGGATTTGATCATGTCGATAAAATAGTTCATCAGCGACGGCAGCGCGACCCGGGTCGCCTGCGGCAGTATGATACGGCGCATGGCCTGCATTTCAGTCATGCCGATAGACAGGCTGGCTTCGCGCTGGCTATGGTCGACACCGATAATGGCAGCGCGGATACTTTCCGCCATGTAGGCGGCAAAGTGCAGGCTGAGTCCTATTACGGCAGCACTGAATGCATCCAGGCCGACCAGCGGAGGAAAGATTTGCGGCAAGCCGTAATAAAGCAGAAACAATTGTACCAGCAGGGGAGTGCCGCGAAAGAAGCTGATATATACCTGACTGAGCTGATCCAGCACAGGTAACCGATAAACCCGAACCAAAGCCAGGGTGACGGAGATGATCAGCGCAAAAAACAGTCCCCATACCGCCATGCCCATGGTGGTGCTCAGGTATTTGAGCAAAATAGGCATGAGCGACAGCATGTATTCAAAATCGAAGCCCATATGGATGCGTGTTCCGTGGAGTATTGATAACGAAAGTGACAAGACCCACCTAAAGGTGAGTCTTGATATTACGTATTAGTATAAGGAAGGTGACCTGAAATGGCAGGATTAATTACTGCAAATTAGCGGGTAATATCAGTACCGAACCATTTTTGTGAAATTTCGGTCAGTGTGCCGTCTTCACGCATGGCGTTCAGCGCCTGGTTCACTTCGTCACGCAACTGCTGGCCTTTTTCGTTATTCTGGAAAGGCCAGGCATTTTCAATGCGCTCAAAAGTCGGCCCCGCCAGCTGCAGCGGCAAGCCTGCTTTATTGATCAGTTCAACAGAAGACAAACGGTCCATCACGAAGGCGTCAGTCCGGCCCAGCGCGACATCGTGTTCAATGCCGGTGTCATAAGTTTTGATGGTAATTTCATCAGCATTATCCAGGCCACGCAGCAGTTGCTCGTAGTTAGAGCCCAGATTCACACCCACGGTTTTGCCGTTCAGATCGTCTGTGCTCTTAATGTTTTCGTTACCTTTACGCACCACCAGTTGCGCACCGTCAATCACATAAGGGTCGCTGAATACGTATTTGGCTTTACGCTCATCAGTGATAGTGATCTGGTTAGAAATCGTGTCAATACGGCCGGTTTCCAGCAAACCAAACAGACCGGAGAAGTTGGCGGTAACATATTCCACTTTGTAATCGTTACGTTTACCAATTTCATTCCACAGATCGACTTCAAATCCCTGCAGCTGATCTTGTTTCACGAAAGTGAACGGGAAGTAGCGGCCAGACATGCCGACTTTAACGTCAGTAGCAGCAATGGCTGCCTGGCTGACGCTCAGACCAAGTGTAAGGGCGGTTAATGAAACTTTAACCCAGTTTTTCATCTGTCTACTCCTGAGATGATGTTGTTTTTGTAGGGTGATTCCTATCATCCTACTTGTCAGTAAGAACAATGCTTAAATAACCAAAAGTTATTTGTAATAACTATAGGGGCTATTACTCGGCGAAGCGGAAAAGTTTGTGCAGGTAAAAGCGGCTGCTGCTTATATAAGGCATGAAATGATAGCCTTTTAATAGGCAATCTGCTGTTTTTGTCCTCAAGATCCTGTTGATTGTGCAAATAACTGTGGGTAAGACTAGGCTAAACTGTGCTGATCTGCCCCTGGCTTGTGGGATCTGTGTGAATAACTTAGATCTTATTCACTGGATCTGGGATCTCTTTGCTGGAGATCCTAAGCCAGCAGGTATAAAATTGCGTCCCTTTTCGTATTTTCGTTATTCAATGTGGAGTCGAACTTGTCATCTTCGCTTTGGCTGCAGTGCCTTCAACGCCTTCAGGAAGAACTCCCTGCCACGGAATTCAGCATGTGGGTTCGTCCGCTACAGGCCGAGTTAAACGACAACACCTTGACCTTGTTCGCCCCGAACCGATTTGTGTTGGACTGGGTACGGGATAAGTACCTCAATAGTATCAACCGCCTGTTAAATGAATTTTGCGGTGCTGATACCCCAATGCTGCGTTTTGAAGTGGGCAGCAAGCCTGTGACTGTGCCGCCGCCTCAGCCAGCCGCTGTGGTGAGCGGGGATAAAATCGATCCGCCGTCACCGACCTGGGAGCCGGCCCCATCGCCGGTTCAGCCGGAATCGCAAAAAGGTTACCGCTCCAACGTTAACCCGAAACATAACTTCAACAATTTTGTTGAAGGTAAATCGAACCAGCTCGGGCTGGCCGCCTGCCGCCAGGTGGCGGATAACCCGGGTGCGGCGTACAACCCCTTGTTTCTCTATGGTGGCACAGGTCTGGGTAAAACCCACTTGCTGCATGCTGTGGGTAACGCCATTGCGGATCGCAAACCTAACGCCAAAGTGGTCTACATGCACTCTGAGCGTTTTGTTCAGGACATGGTAAAGGCTCTGCAGAACAATGCGATTGAAGAATTTAAGCGCTACTACCGCAGCGTCGATGCTCTGCTGATCGATGATATTCAGTTCTTTGCCAATAAAGAGCGCTCGCAGGAAGAGTTTTTCCATACCTTCAATGCCCTGCTGGAAGGTAACCAACAGATCATCCTGACCTCAGACCGTTACCCGCGCGAGATCAGCGGGGTGGAAGATCGCCTGAAGTCCCGCTTTGGCTGGGGGCTGACTGTGGCGATTGAGCCGCCTGAACTGGAAACCCGGGTAGCTATCCTGATGAAAAAGGCCGAAGACCACAACATTCGCCTGGCCGATGAAGTGGCTTTCTTTATTGCCAAGCGTCTGCGCTCGAACGTGCGTGAGCTGGAAGGGGCGCTGAACCGGGTGATTGCCAACGCCAATTTTACCGGCCGTGCCATCACGATTGATTTTGTCCGCGAAGCACTGCGTGACTTGCTGGCGCTGCAGGAAAAGCTGGTCACAATTGATAACATTCAAAAGACAGTGGCCGAGTACTATAAAATCAAGATGGCTGATATGCTCTCCAAGCGCCGTTCCCGATCGGTGGCCCGCCCTCGTCAGATGGCGATGGCCCTGGCCAAAGAGCTGACTAACCACAGCCTGCCGGAAATCGGTGATGCATTTGGTGGCCGCGACCATACTACTGTGCTCCACGCGTGTCGTAAAATCGAACAGTTGCGTGAAGAAAGCCATGATATTAAAGAAGATTACTCTAACCTGATCAGGACATTGTCGTCGTAATATGAAATTTTCCGTTGAACGAGAACATCTCATTAAACCTCTGCAGCAGGTAAACGGTGCCCTGGGTGGCCGTCCGGCACTGCCTATCCTCGGCAACCTGTTGCTGCAGGTAGAAGCGGGTAAGCTGTCTCTGACTGCGACCGATCTGGAAGTGGAGCTGGTGGCCAATCTGGCACTGGACGGCGACTGGGAACCGGGGGCGACCACTGTGCCTGCCCGGAAATTTCTCGATATCTGCCGCGGCCTGCCAGACAGTGCGCAACTCAAGATTGAATTGCAGGGTGACAGGCTGCTACTGCGCTCTGGCCGTAGTCGTTACTCACTGACGACGCTGCCGGCCAGCGACTTTCCCAATATTGAAGACTGGCAAAGCGATGTTGAACTGCATCTGGCACAGGGCCAGTTACGCCAGCTGATTGAAAGTACCCAGTTTTCCATGGCCAATCAGGATGTGCGTTACTACCTGAACGGTATGCTGATGGAAACCGATGGTAAACAGCTGCGCTCTGTGGCGACCGATGGGCACCGTATGGCGGTTTGCACTGTGGAGACCGAGAGCGACATGCCAGGCAAGCAAATTATCCTGCCGCGTAAAGGGGTGATGGAGTTAATGCGTTTGCTCGATAGCCCGGATGCCGAGGTCGTGCTGCAGATTGGCCAGTCGAACCTGCGTGCCGTGGTGAACAATTTCATTTTCACCTCAAAACTGGTTGATGGCCGTTTCCCGGATTATCGCCGTGTGTTGCCGCAAAACAGCAGCAAGTTTTTGCAAGCCAGCTGCGAGGAACTCCGTCAGGCCTTTTCCCGCGCCGCCATTTTATCGAATGAGAAATTCCGCGGTGTGCGGGTGAACCTGAGCAACAATGAAATGCGGATCACGGCCAACAACCCGGAGCAGGAAGAAGCAGAAGAAGTGCTGGATGTCGACTTCCAGGGCGACGAGCTGGAGATTGGGTTTAACGTCAGTTATATCCTGGATGTGCTCAATACCCTGAAATGCGATCAGGTGCGTATTTCGATGACGGATGCGACCGCCAGTACCCTTATTGAAGATGTCGCTGACAGTGATGCGCTGTACGTGGTTATGCCGATCCGGCTCTAACCTATGGCGTTAACGCGATTCATTGTTAAAGATTTTCGTAATCTTGAGGCCTGCGATCTCACCTTCTCGGAGGGGTTCAATTTTCTGGTCGGTGCCAATGGCAGCGGTAAAACCAGTTTACTGGAAGCCATCTATTTTCTCGGCCATGGCCGCTCCTTTCGTAGCCACCTGACCAGCCGGATTATCCGCCATGGTCAGGATGAACTGGTACTGCATGGCCGGGTGCATGCGGACAGTGCACTGAAAGGTGATCTGGAGCGACCGCTGGGGATCAGAAAGCAGCGGGATGGCACGACTCAGGTTAAAATAGCCGGCCAGACTGGCCAGAAAGTGGCACAGCTGGCGCAGATTCTGCCGTTGCAGCTGATCACCCCGGAAGGGTTTGAGCTGATGGTGGGCGGCCCCAAATACCGTCGTGCGTTTATCGATTGGGGGGTGTTTCACGTGGAACCGCGGTTTTATCAGGCCTGGAGTCGGGTAAAAAGGCTGACCAGGCAGCGCAATGCGCTGCTGAAAACCGCGCGCAGCTACCGTGAACTCAGTTACTGGGATCAGGAACTGGCACAACTGGCGGAAGTGATTGACGGCTGGCGCCGGGATTACATCGATGCCCTGCGTGAGCAGGCAACAGCCTTCTGTGGCGATTTTCTGCCGGAATACGATATTCAGCTCGGCTACTACCGTGGCTGGGAAAAAACGACCCCTTACAGCGAGCTGCTGGCCGCCAACTTTGAGCGGGATCTGCAGCTCGGTTATACCGTCAGCGGCCCCAATAAAGCGGATCTGCGGCTCAAGGTGTCGGCTATGCCTGTGGACGATGTCCTGTCCCGCGGCCAGCTTAAACTATTGATGTGTGCGCTGCGATTGGCACAGGGTCAGCAGCTTCGTCAGGCAACAGGCAAGCAGTGTCTTTACCTGATTGACGACTTTGCCTCAGAGCTCGACAGCAGCAAACGTGCACTGCTGGCAAAGGGATTACACGATACTCAGGCTCAGGTGGTCATCAGTGCCATCAGCGAGGAGCAACTGGGCGATATGAAGGCCGAAAAGGGCAAGATGTTTCATGTCGAACAGGGTAAAATAACCGCAAGATAATTAAAGCGAGAGTAACTCAATGTCCAACAATTACGATTCATCAAGTATCAAGGTATTAAAGGGTCTTGATGCGGTACGTAAGCGTCCGGGTATGTACATCGGCGATACGGATGACGGTACAGGTTTGCACCACATGGTTTTTGAGGTCGTCGATAACTCTATCGACGAAGCTCTTGCTGGTCACTGTGAAGATATCGTAGTCACGATTCATGAGGATGGCTCGGTCTCTGTCAGCGATGATGGTCGTGGTATCCCGACAGACATGCACCCGGAAGAAGGAGTGTCCGCCGCTGAAGTTATCATGACAGTTCTGCACGCCGGCGGTAAGTTCGATGATAACTCCTATAAAGTGTCCGGCGGTCTGCACGGGGTAGGTGTGTCGGTTGTGAACGCCCTGTCTGACAAACTGGAACTGACTATTCATCGCCACGGTCACATTCATCAACAGATTTATCACCTGGGTGAACCTCAGGCGCCGCTGGGCGTCGTGGGCGACTCGGACCGCACCGGTACCCGAATCCGTTTCTGGCCGAGTGATACTATTTTTACCGATACCACTTTCCATTATGAGATTCTGGCCAAGCGTCTGCGCGAACTGTCTTTCCTCAACTCAGGTGTTTCTATCAAGCTGAGCGACGAGCGTGACGGCAAGCAGGACCACTTTATGTATGAAGGTGGTATCCGTGCGTTTGTTGAGCACCTGAACCGCAATAAAACGCCTATCCACCCGAAAGCGTTCCACTTTGCCTATGAGCGTGAGGACGGTATTTCTGTTGAAGTGGCGATGCAGTGGAACGACAGCTTCCAGGAAAACATTTACTGTTTCACCAACAACATTCCGCAACGCGATGGTGGTAGTCACCTGGCCGGTTTCCGCGGTGCACTGACCCGTACCCTGAACAATTTCATGGATGCCGAGGGCTATACCAAAAAAGCCAAAGTGGCGACCTCAGGTGACGATGCCCGTGAAGGTCTGACCGCTGTGGTTTCGGTAAAAGTGCCGGATCCTAAATTCTCCAGCCAGACCAAAGATAAGCTGGTGTCGAGCGAAGTGAAACCGGCGGTTGAGTCGGCCATGGGTGAGAAGCTGAGTGAATACCTGCTGGAAAACCCAACCGATGCCAAGATTGTCTGCGGCAAGATTATCGATGCCTCACGTGCCCGTGAAGCGGCACGTCGTGCCCGCGAAATGACCCGCCGCAAAGGCGCGCTGGATTTGGCCGGCCTGCCAGGCAAACTGGCTGATTGTCAGGAAAAAGACCCGGCGCTGTCTGAACTTTACATTGTGGAGGGTGACTCGGCCGGCGGTTCCGCCAAGCAGGGTCGTAACCGTAAGAATCAGGCGATTCTGCCGCTGAAAGGTAAGATCCTCAACGTAGAAAAAGCCCGTTTCGACAAAATGCTGTCGTCACAGGAAGTGGCCACTCTGATCACGGCCATGGGTTGTGGTATCGGCCGCGACGAGTACAACCCGGACAAACTGCGTTACCACAGTATCATCATCATGACCGATGCCGACGTCGATGGTTCGCACATTCGTACGCTGCTGCTGACTTTCTTCTACCGTCAGATGCCTGAGCTGATCGAGCGTGGTCACATCTATATTGCCCAGCCGCCACTGTATAAAGTGAAGAAAGGCAAGCAAGAGCAGTACATTAAAGACGATGAAGACATGAACCAGTTCCAGGTGGCCCTGGCACTGGAAAATGCCTCTCTGTTCACCAGCGACAGTGCACCGGCCATTTCCGGTCTGGCGCTGGAAACCTTGGTCAAACAATACAATGGTGCGGTGAAACTGATTGAGCGTATGAGCCGTCGTTACCCGACCCTGCTGCTCAATGAGCTGACCTACCAGCCTCGTCTGGGTGAAGATAAACTGGCGGATCAGTCTCAGGTGGAAGCCTGGGTTAAAGGGGTGGTGGATGCCCTGAACAGCAAGCAGGCCGGTGAGAGCCATTACGGTTATGAAGTGTTCCAGGACACGGAGCATAACGCCTGGCTGCCTAAGATTGTTGTGCGTACCCACGGTGTCGATTACCAGTATCCGCTGAGCTACGATCTGCTGCACTCGAAAGAGTACGCTAAGCTGGCTGACTTGTCTGAAGCATTGTGCGATCTGCTGGAAGAGACAGCCTATGTTCAGCGCGGAGAGCGTAAGCAGCCGGTTGACAGCTTTAAGACAGCGCTGGAGTGGCTGATTAAAGATTCAACCCGTGGTCTGAGCCGTCAGCGTTACAAAGGTCTGGGTGAGATGAACCCGGATCAGCTGTGGGAAACGACTATGGATCCGAACTCGCGTCGCATGATGCAGGTTACTATCAATGATGCGGTGGCTGCCGATGAGCTGTTCACTACTTTGATGGGCGATCATGTTGAACCGCGTCGTCAGTTCATTGAAGAGAACGCCCTGAATGCGAATCTGGATGTGTAACCAGTACGCCGGATAAACAATAGGGTTGACAGACAAACGCCGCTCAGACAGAGCGGCGTTTTTTTATGCGGGTTATTCTGGTTACTCAGGTCGTGCGCAGTTCATGGCGAAGGATTTTACCGACCGTGGATTTAGGTAATTCCTGATGCACGGAAATACGTTTGGGCACCTTGTTGGCTGTCAGGTGCTCGCGGCAGAAGGCGATGACATCCGCTTCGTTTAACCGGGCGGAGGTGGTGATGTGCGCATGGACCGCTTCGCCGGTTTTCTCATCGGCCTCACCGACTACAGCCGCTTCGACAATGTGTTGGTGACGACACAGCACTTCTTCAATCTCGTTCGGGTACACGTTAAATCCGGACACTATGATCATGTCTTTGAGGCGATCGACTATCTTGATGTAACCATCTGGTGCGATGAAACCCAGCTCACCGGCCTGCAGCCCGCTCTGGTGCTGCAGCCACTGCGCCAGATGCCGCGAGCGCTGCTCAATGTCGTTATAGGTCAGGGTTTGTCCCAGGCAGTGAAAGGCCGGGTTATGCGTATAGCGGGCAAAACCGTCTTCCAGAAAATCCGCCAGGTTAGTAAGGTGTTCAGCTATTGGTATGCATCCATGATGATCTCTCTTCTTGTTCCGTTCAGGGATTGCCTCCGCATCATGGCGGAGGCTTATTGTTATAAGGGGGAGGTTCAGATTTTGGCCAGCGCCCGCTCAACGATGGATTTGGCATCGATGTCTGCCGGCAGGGTGCCGAACTGGAAAAAATGATCGGTTAAGCGAGCCTGGGCGAAGGCCTCGGCAATGTGGGGTTCGCCATAGCTGAACAGGGTCGCGGCCTGCCAGATCAGCGCCAACTGCTCCATCATTTGCCGGGCACGTACCTCAATGTTGTCTGTGCTGGCAAATTCGGCTTTCAGTTGTGCCAGCTTGCGATCGAAAAGTGGGTGCTTACCTTGTGCCTGATCAAATTCGGCAAACAGGGCGCTGAAGGTATCGGGTTCGCGCTGCAGCACACGTAACAGATCCAGGCACTGTACATTGCCAGAGCCTTCCCAGATCGAATTGACCGGGGCTTCGCGATACAGCCGGCTGGCAATGTTTTCTTCGACGTAGCCCACACCGCCGATGCACTCCATCGCCTCGGCGGTATGCTGAATTGCCCGCTTGCAGATCCAGTATTTGCCGATGGCCGTTGCACTGCGGATCAGTGCCGCTTGCTTGCTGTCCTTGCTGTTATCCAGAGCATGAGCAATGCGCATGGTGATCGCCAGTGCCGCTTCGGCTTCGAGTGCCAGATCAGCCAGGACATTGATCATCAGTGGCTGGTCGTGAAGATTGCGGCCAAAGACGCTGCGGCCTGAAGTATGCCAGATAGCTTCTTTGGCGGCCTGAGCCATCAGTGCACTGGAGCCAATCATGCAGTCATAGCGGGTGAGGGCGACCATATCAATAATGGTGCGGATCCCCCGTCCTTCCTCGCCAAGCAGCCAGCCGTGTGCGCCGCGAAATTCGATTTCAGAGCTGGCATTGGATTTATTCCCGAGCTTGTTTTTCAGGCGCTGGATTTGCATCGGGTTTTTACTGCCGTCCTCACGCCAGCGCGGTACCAGGAAACAGGACAGCGTCTCGCCGGTTTTGGCCAGGACAAGAAACGCATCACACATAGGTGCCGAGCAGAACCATTTATGGCCGACCAGGCTGTAGAGTTTTCCCGGTCCGGCGTCAGCGACAGGCGTTGCCAGTGTGCTGTTTGCCCGCACGTCCGATCCGCCCTGTTTTTCTGTCATCGCCATGCCTATGGTGACGCCGGCTTTGTCGAAATAAGGCTTGTTACTGCCGTCATAGACAGGGGCTGTGATTTTCGGCAGCCAGAGTGCTGCAACGTCAGGCTGGTGCTGCAGGGCCGGCACGCAGGCAAAGGTCATGGTCAGCGGGCAGCCTGAGCCGGGATCGGCCTGGTTGTGCATAAAGGCCAGCGCCGCCCGGGCAACATGGGCACCGGCTTTGGGCTGTGTCCACGGCAGGCTGGTATGGCCGTTTTCGATCGCGTGCGCCATGAGCTGGTGGTATGCCGGATGGTAATCCACCTGATCAACCCGGTATCCGAAGCGGTCATGGGACTGAAACTCAGGTAAATGTTTATTGGCCAGAAAGCCGGCTTTCTGTAATTCATGACCTGTATGATGACCAAAACGCGACAGCCGGCTGTTTGCCCAGTCCCCGGAAAACTGTGCTACCCAATATTTTAATATGCTGTCAGAGTCATATGCGTTGTAGTTTTCTAAGGGTTTTGGCTGGTTCAGTACCGCGTGGGTATCCTGGCTGGTGGCCGGGTTGAAAGGTTCCATATTCGGCTCTCTTTGGTTGTAAGGGGGCAGTGTGTCCTGTTGATTTTCTGTGGCTTTGGCGATCATGGCATTCGACATTCCCCGCCAATATCATTAACATCGCCTTAACATCAGACTGTATACCAGCAGTCATGTTTGACTATGTCTGTTCACGCCAATTTATTGTTGATCTGTGCAACCGGCAGTTGTGATGACATTTTTGGGAGGCAGGCCGCAAGAGTGCGCGACAGTATTGATGGAAGGTTATTACTCAACCCTGAGCAGCTGGATGATCCCTATCGCGAAAGCGATGCAGCATTATGGCCTGGATATGGAGCAGGCTCTCCATGAGTGCGGTCTCGATCTGCGTGAACTGCAGAGCCAGGAAGTACGGATATCCATCCGAAAATTGTCGGCACTGATCGATTACTGTAACCGCTTTTTACCCGAGCAGGATTTTACTGTCCAGATTGCACGGTATTTTCATCCCGGTGTTTTTCATATTCTGGGTTACGCCATGATGTCGGCGGATACCCTGGAAGAGGCGCTGTTACAGCTTGTCGATTATAACAGCGTGGTTTGTGACATCAGTAATCTGCAATTAATCGAGAGCCCGGAAGCTCTGGTGCTGGATATCGCTTTGATGGCCGGGACTGAGGAGCAGTCGCTCATGCGTCGCCAGGAACTGGAAGCTTTTATGGCAATGGTGGTCAGTTTTGCGCGTGATGTGGTAGATGTCGATTTGCAACCGGCTTATGTGACGTTCCAGTTTTCCCCGCCGGCTGACCAAGGGCAGTATCTGAGGGCTTTCTTTCGATGCCCGGTTAGTTTTGAGCAGCCGCGTAATTTGCTGGCATTTGACAGGAGTGCAGCAAGGCAGCCATTACTCAGTGGCAACCCGGCGATACGAGCTGGCCATGAAAAGATCCTCAACGAGTTTTTGGCTCGTATCGATCTGGTGCACCAGGTGAAGTGCAACATTCTCGAACGGCTTTCGCTTGGCGCCCCGACCCAAACCCAGGTTGCAGCGGCTTTAGGAATGAGCGTGCGTAATCTGCAGCGTAAACTCAGTGAGTTAGGCACCAGCTATAAGCAGATACTGGAACACAGCCGTAAAACCCTGGCGCTTAACCATATCCGTCGGCGAGATGTAACCTTAAGTGAAATCGGTTATCTGGTGGGCTTTGCCAGCGAGGCGAATTTTCACCGCGCGTTCAAGCGCTGGACAGGGCAGGCGCCGGGCGAATACCGTCGTCAGTTGCTGGCCTGAGAGGCTGTCGTCTTGCGAGTTCTTGCCTTCATCATTGGATGAGTTGTCGTTGTGAGCCGGTGTCGAAAAATTTTTTTCCATGATCCCTTGAAGCCAATTCAGATGCCCTTATATCTATTTGTGAAGCAGGAGGCGCCAGACATTGGGCCTTCACAGGTTTGTCCATGAGGAAAACCCGCTTCATAACTGATTATCGTAATAGTATTGCTTCATAGAAGGATAGTGATTATGCGTACCCTAGATTTTTCTCCCCTGTACCGTTCTGCCATTGGTTTCGACCGTCTGTTCAACCAGATGGAACAGAATATGAATAACAGCAATGGCGGATATCCTCCATACAACATAGAGCAGCAAGACGAGAACCACTACCGTATTACCATGGCAGTGGCCGGCTTTTCTGAAGCGCAGATGGACATCAGTCAGCATCAAAACCGCCTGATTGTGACGGGCAAACGTGCCGATGCCGACAGCAACGAAGAAAAGCGCCATTATCTGTACCAGGGCATTGCTGAGCGCGATTTTGAGCGCAAGTTTCAGTTAGCCGATCACGTCAAAGTGGTGGGAGCCTCAATGGAAAACGGTTTGCTGCACATCGAACTGGAGCGGGAAATTCCTGAAGAGGAAAAACCGCGTAAGATTGCCATTAACGGTCAGCGTTTGATTGGTCGAGATGAATCGGTTGTCAGCGACAGCCTCTGAGTTTTCTCTGTCTGTATGGAAGGCCAGCCTCAGCGCTGGCCTTTTTTATTGATGGCCATAACTTCCAGAGCTGCGGCCTATGTTTCACGTGAAACACAGGCGGTATCCCATGATGAAGGTTTCACGTGAAACAACACTGTAGTGACGCTTTGGTTTGGGCTATCTTCGTCAAGCGATGATCAATTATCAAGGAAGAAAGACGTGGCTATAGATAGCAAACCACAATTAAGCCTCAACCGTCAGCGCAGCCTATCTGCTGCAGTTGTTACCTGCGGATAAACCAGCCGGATTGTCTCTTGTTATTGCAGCGCCTCATCATGAACGCTTCATTTTCGAATTAAAGAAAGCCGCTGAACGGCAGGCTGTCACACAGGTCTTTGGCTGGGATGAAGCGTTGCAGTATCAACTGCATTTGACTGAGTGGCAGGAATGCCAACCTTTATTGATCTTGATGGACGGCATCCCGATTGGCAGTGTGTTGTTGGAAACGATTGAGCCGGAATGCCTCCGGCTGCTGAACAAGACAGTGCCGGTTCACCGCACAGTTATTTCAGCCGCTTCTTTCTTTTACCGCAATGGCAGGGACGGGGGATCGGCAGTGCGGTGCTACGCGCAGTAATTGCCTGGTCTGACAAAGCACATCGACCTTGTTGCTTAACGTATTTACAAGGGAATCCAGTGAGCGGTTTATATCGGCGGTTTGGATTTGAAAAGATCACTGAAGATTCTCAGTTTGTCACTATGGTTTACCATCCGAATACAAAGACAATCCTTTGAGTCACCGGTATCTGTGACAGAAATTATGCTGCTTGCAGACGACCCTGTCTTGGTCCAGATCAGCAAACAGGGCAGTGAATGCCCTGTGATTTGTCTTTAACGCTTGTGTTTAGTGACACGCTTAGCCTTGCTGATAAGCTTTTGCGATTTCTTCGGCAATGATGGCAATGCCGCGTTGCATCTTTTCGTCTTCCTGCACATAGTTCATGCGCAGGCATTCATGACCGTGTAGCCAGTCTTCATTTAATCCAATGAAAAAGTATTCACCGGGTACTATCAGCACTCCTCGTGCTTTCAGGCGACGGTACAGTTCCATGGTGGTGATTGGCAATTCTTTAAACCACAGCCAAAGGAACATGGCGCCTTCCGGTTTATGGATCCGGAAACGCGGGTCAGGAATGGCTTGTTGCAGCCATTGCACTGCCTGCTGTGACTTTTTCTGGTAGTAAGGTTTGATGACAGTTTCGCTCAAATGCAGCAAGTCGCCTTGTTCGATCATCTTGTTCGCAATCGCAGGGCCAACGCTGCCCGGTGCCAGGCTGAGCACTCCATTCATGTTTGCCAGCGCTGTGGTGATTTCTTCACTGGCAATGACAATGCCGCAGCGCACGCCGGGTAACCCCAGTTTAGAGAGGCTCATGCACAGGATAGTGTTGCGGTTCCAGAACGGCGTGACGTCTTCAAAGATGATGTCAGGGAATGGCATGCCATAAGCATTATCTATGATTAATGGGATGTTGTGCTGCTGGGCGAGCTGATCCAAATGGCGGATTTCTTCGTCGGTCAGCACATTGCCGGTCGGGTTGGTCGGACGCGACGCGCAGATAGCACCGACACTGTCATCAAGGGTCAGGGCGTTGAAATCGACGTTGTACTTAAACAGGCCATTTTCCAGTAAGCTGATCTCGGGCTTATAAGAGATAAACATATCCGGGCTGACGCCGGCATCACCATAGCCGATATATTCTGGAGCGAGAGGTAACAGAATTTTCTTGTGGCGGCCATCGGGAAACTCACCTGCCAGCAAATTGAACAAACTGAAGAAGGCACTTTGGCTACCGTTGGTGAGGCTGATGTTTTTATTGCTGATGTCCCAGCCGTAGCGCTCACTCAGCAGGGCAGCAAGCGCATTAATAAAGGTGTTTTTACCTTGTGGCCCGTCATAATTTGTGATGGCAGCTGTCAGATCGCCGCTGTGATTCAAACTGTTATTGAGCTGGGTAAAGTACTCCACCATAGCAGGTATCTGTGCCGGATTACCGCCGCCTAGCATAATGGCGTCTGGATTACGCAGGCCATCGTTCAAATCATCCATCAGCTGGGTAATGCCTGAGTAGCGGGCAAACTTGTTACCGAATGTAGAAAACTCCATCTTGCTTCGACCTCAGTGTGTCTGTTGTGATTATTTTGTGGGTGAGCCAAACAACATACAACAATGATTCATACAGTGAAAGTGGCTTTAGTCACCGCAGACCAACATAGTGTTCATCATAGGTTCCACGTGAAACACAGACGTAAATCAGGCGTGTCACCTTAAGTTTAGATGAAGCTAACCGGTGAATCGTTGTGTTGGCGACGCGGCCATCCAGGGTTGCAGGTTGGAGGGGGCGATGGTCTGCACGATGGTGATACTTAGGCGACTTGATCCTGAGGCTGGCTTGCTTAATGAGCCGTGTGATGTAACCTTGAATGGCCCTGTCTGCGCCACCTGCTCGCAGAAGAAATATATCCGGGGTCACTGGGTTTGCGGTAACACAGCCGACAACCTATTTTTGCCTGCTCTTCTGTCGTGCGAACTTAGGAATCAAAGAGTATAGGAAATCATGCAAACTGACAGTGCGTTTTCGTTTAACCTGAGCGATCTCAAATCCCAGGC
Organism: Photobacterium salinisoli; assembly: GCF_003614885.1. Classification (GTDB taxonomy): domain Bacteria; phylum Pseudomonadota; class Gammaproteobacteria; order Enterobacterales; family Vibrionaceae; genus Photobacterium; species Photobacterium salinisoli. The sequence continues at coordinate 15,120 of NZ_QZMS01000016.1, read as the reverse complement.
CAAGTCTCGCCTGAAAGCCGTACGCAGTGGCGATCATCATGCCCTGCAGTCTGTTCGGCAGTTACATCCGACACAGACACAGCTCAATCCGGACAATATCACACTGGCAGATGTCCAATTTGTGATGGCCAGGGAGTGTGGGCTGCCCAGCTGGAGTAGCCTGGTACACCATGCTGAAATGCTGGAGCATCACAAACAGCAAATGGAGCAGGGGTGTGAAGCGCTGGATAAGGATCTCGCCACCTTACACATTCGCTGCGGCCATGATATTGCGCAGCGCTTAGCGCAGGCGGGCTTTTATGGCGACTTCTTGCCTTTTATCGATCCCTACTGCATGGGCCCACTCACTGCTGCACCCGATTTCGAACGGCAACGGGCTGACTACATCCGGCAGTATTTACTGAGCGAAATCGGCGATCCGCGAACTACGGATGACATCGTGACTGAGACGGCGGACAAGTTAGCGCAGTTCGCAAACCCTGAGTATCGCAGACTGGTCTTCTGGGTAGAGCACGATAATTACGATCAACTTATGCTGATACGCTTGCTGGCTTATGTGTCGTCACTGCCGGATGTGGCCGACCGTCAGCTTGAGATCATCGAAGTGAATCATTTTCCGGGCAACACCCGTTTTATCGGGTTGGGTCAGTTACCCGCCGAGGGGCTGAGATCGCTCTGGCAGCACAGACGGTCTGTCGATTCTGTGACCCTGCAGAAAGCGAGCGAACTGTGGCAGGGGTTTCGTTCCCCTGATCCTGCTGCGCTGCTTGGCTTGCTCAATGCTCCCTGGCTGAGTCGATTCGAGAACATGGCGCAGGTGATACGCCGCCATTTGCAGGAACTGCCACATCAGCAGTCCGGCCTAAGCCTGACTCAGTCGTTGGCGCTGACCGTGTTGTCGGCATCAGGCACGATGACGGTTGCTGATCTGTTTCGTGGCTATCAAGCGCTGGAGCCGTTACCCTTTTTGGGCGATTTGATGTTCTGGGTATTGCTCAAGCCGTTGCTGCAAGGCAGTCAGCCTTTAATCTGTCTTGAGCCGTCAACCGGTGCAGCTTCCTGGCTGGAACAGACTGTCAGTCTGACTGAGCAGGGAAGATTATGCCTGTCACAGCAGCAAAAGATGGTGTCCGGCACGTATTGGGTCGGGGGGATAAAAGTCAGTCCGGAGCAACATTGGACCTGGGATCATGCATCGCTGTCTTCATTGCATTGGGTTCAGGACTAGTTGAGCCAAGCGACAGTATGACTGGGCTGTTTCACGTGAAACATACAGCGGCAGTGAGCCGGCAGTCAGATCTTAGATTCTGCCTGTCAGCTTTTGGTGCCGGGCGAGAAGGGACAAGCAGATAAAAGAAAGCCCGCTGTAATCTGCGGGCTTTGTGATCAGGTCAGTGAGTCACTGACGCTCTGCTAGGACTGTCAGTTCTGAAGCAGGGAAATATCTGCCACTTTGAGGAACTGATTCCGTAGCTGATTGAGCATCGTCAGACGGTTCACTTTCAGTGCTTCGTCCTCAGCCATGACCATGACGTTGTCGAAGAAGGCATCGACCGAATCGCGCAGGGTCGCCAGCTCTGATAGAGCTTGCTGATAATCACCGGCAGCAAAGACAGGTGCCAGTTTAGCGGTAACTGCTTCTACGTCTTTCGCCAGGGCTTTTTCGGCATCTTCAACCAGCAACTGACTGTCAATCGCCGCAGGTAATTCACCGTCAAATTTCGCCAGGATATTGCCGACACGCTTATTGGCCGCAGCCAGTGATTCAGCCGCGTCCAGAGAGCGGAAATGACTGACTGCTTTGACGCGCTTATCAAAGTCAGCCGGAGAGGTCGGGCGACGGGCCAAAACGGCCTGAATCACATCAACCGTGTGGCCTTCATCCTGATACCAGGCACGGAAGCGGCCCAGCATGAAATCAATCACATCAGCTTCTACGTTTTGGTTCGTCAGCTTATGGCCAAACAGCGCTTTGGCTTTGGCAATCATATCGACCAGATCCAGCTGATAGCCTTTTTCTACCATGATGCGCAGGGCACCCAGAGCCGCTCGGCGCAGAGCGAACGGGTCATTGGCACCTTTAGGGTGCTGACCGATACCGAAGATACCTACCAGGGTGTCCATTTTGTCAGCCAGTGCAACCGCAGCTGCGACATCAGAACCCGGCAGACTGTCACCGGCAAAGCGTGGCATGTACTGCTCGTTAAGCGCGACGGCAACGTCTTCGTGTTCACCGTCAAGCCGTGCATAGTGCATGCCCATCACGCCTTGGGTATCGGTAAATTCGAAGACCATGGATGTCATCAGATCGCACTTTGACAACAGACCAGCGCGCTCTGCGTGCTCAATATCAGCACCAATTTGCTGAGCGATATAACCGGACATCGCGGTAATACGATCTGTTTTGTCACGCAGGGTGCCCAATTGTTTCTGGAACAGTACGCTGTCCAGTTCGTGCAGGCGATCGACCAGCGGACGTTTACGGTCGGTGTTAAAGAAGAATTCAGCATCCGCCAGGCGAGGGCGAACGACTTTTTCATTCCCTTCGATAATGTGGCGAGGCTCTTTGGAGACGATGTTCGACACGAAGATAAACTTCGGTAGCAGTTTGCCGTCAGCGTCGTAGACCGGGAAGTATTTCTGATCACCTTTCATGGTGTAAACCAGAGCTTCGGCCGGTACGTTGAGGAATTCTTCTTCAAAAGAGGCTGTCAGTACCACAGGCCATTCGACCAGAGAGGTGACTTCTTCAACCAGCTCATCGTCCAGATCGGCCTGACCGCCAACAGCGATAGCCGCTTCTTTTGCACCTGCGATGATTTGGGCTTTACGGGTTTCGTAATCTGCGATGACTTTACCGCGTTCTTCCAGGATGGCAGGGTACTGATCAGCATGTTCGATGCTGAATTCAGATTCGCCCATGAAACGGTGGCCACGGATCGTACGTGCCGATTCCACACCCAGAATGGTGCCTGGGATCAGCGCGTCATTGAGCAGCATGACCAGGGTTTTTACCGGACGGATAAATTGTGTCTCTTTATCGCCCCAACGCATTGGTTTTGGAATTGGCAGTTTCGCCAGTGCTGCGGCAGCCAGTTCACAGAGCAGCTCAGCGGCAGGTTTGCCTTTCACTGCCTCTTTGAACAGCAGCCATTCGCCTTTGTCGGTTTTCAGGCGTTCGGCCTGTTCAACCGTAATGCCGTTGCCGCGGGCCCAGCCCTGAGCGGCTTTGGTTGGGTTGCCGTCCGCATCGAAAGCGACACTGATGGCCGGACCGCGTTTCTCGACCACTTTATCTGCCTGGCCGTCCGCCAGTGCGGTGACTTTCAGGGCCAGCCGGCGGGGTGCGGCGTACCATTTGATATGGTCAAAGGCTAATTCAGCCGCGTTAAGTTCCGCCGTAAAGTTTTCGGCAAAGGCTTCTGCCAGGGTGCGCAGGGCTTTTGGTGGTAGCTCTTCCGTACCCAGTTCAATCAGAAAATTCTTGTCAGCCATGCGTGATCCTTACTTGTCTTTTTTACACATCGGGAAGCCAAGTGCTTCACGTGAGGCATAGTAGGCTTCAGCCACTTGCTTGGTCAGGTTACGGATGCGAAGAATATATCGCTGGCGCTCAGTTACCGAGATCGCTTTACGGGCATCCAGCAGGTTGAAGGCATGGCCGGCCTTTAAAATACGCTCGTAAGCGGGCAGCGGGAGAGGCTGTTCCAGTTCAAGCAGTGACTTACATTCTTTCTCGCATTGATCAAAGAAGGTAAACAGGAAGTCGACATCAGCGTATTCAAAGTTGTAGGTCGACTGTTCTACTTCGTTCTGGTGGAAAATGTCACCGTAGGTCACTTTACCTAAAGGACCGTCAGTCCACACCAGATCATAAACAGAATCGACGCCCTGAATGTACATGGCCAGACGCTCGATACCGTAAGTGATTTCACCGGTGACCGGTTTACATTCCAGACCGCCGACTTGCTGGAAATAGGTGAACTGGGTCACTTCCATACCGTTCAGCCACACTTCCCAACCCAGACCCCAGGCACCCAGAGTCGGGTTTTCCCAGTTGTCTTCTACGAAGCGGATGTCATGTACTTGCGTGTCTACGCCCAGCGCTTCCAGCGAGCCCAGATAGAGTTCCTGAATGTTGTCAGGTGATGGTTTGATGATCACCTGAAACTGGTAATAGTGCTGCAGACGGTTAGGGTTTTCACCGTAACGGCCGTCAGTCGGGCGACGTGATGGCTGCACATAGGCGGCCGCAATCGGCTCCGGGCCCAGTGCTCGCAGGCAGGTCATTGGATGCGAGGTACCGGCACCCACTTCCATATCCAGCGGCTGCACGATAGTACAACCTTGCTGGCCCCAGTAATCCTGAAGCGCCAGAATCATGCCCTGAAAGGTCTTGATGTCGTATTTTTGCATTGTCAGCTTCGCGAGATCCGTTGATATAAGTAGAAAAGATAACAATCCAGTATACCTTGGGTCGCCTTGAGGGAGTAGGGGCTGCGCACGTTTTTTGTGCATAACGGCCTCTAATGTAAATTTTTGTCATCAGGCTTCCGCTATAAGCAGAAACAGGGTAAAAAAATTGACAGGTTTTTGATATCTGCCGCCTCTACTTGACTACAATGCAGCAGGATAATGCTTAGCGGAAAAGGCGTTCCATTGGGCAAACTGACAATTTATCGGGGAAAGAACATGCAACAACAATATTCAACAACGTCACGTAAGTGGGTACGCGCTATCCTTTTGGCCGGTGTTACCTCTATGGTAGCCACGGGCTGTACCACAGTTAACCCTTATACACGTGAAGATCAGACGGCGAAATCAGCCAGCGGTGCACTGATTGGTGCAGTCGCGGGTGCGGCTATCGGTGTGGCCTCTTCAAGCAAAAGTGACCGGGGTAAAGGTGCATTGATCGGTGCGGCATCCGGCGCAGCGCTGGGTGGTGGTGTCGGCTATTACATGGATGTGCAGGAAGCAAAGTTGCGCCAGCAACTGGAGTCAACCGGCATCAGTGTTACGCGTGAAGGCGATCAGATTGTGCTGAATATGCCAAACTCCATCACTTTCGGTGTCGACCAGTCTAACCTGAGCCAGCAGGCAATGAATGCGCTGCAAAATGTGGCTTTGGTGGTGAAGGAATACGATAAAACGCAGCTGAATGTCTACGGATTTACTGACAGCACAGGGTCTGAAGCTTATAACCTGCGCTTGTCTCAGGTTCGTGCCAGTGAAGTCAGTAACTATTTGGTTCGCACAGGCGTAGCGGCTCAGCGAGTGCTGGCAAAAGGCATGGGAGAAGCGCATCCGATTGCTTCTAATAGCAGTGATCAGGGACGTGCGCAAAACCGCCGGGTGGAAATTGTATTGAGCCCGACAGCCTCTTGATCCACAAAGAAGCATGCGTTTTGGAAAGAAAGGGAAGCATTGGCTTCCCTTTTTCGTCACTTGATTCCGGTTGCCATTCTGGCTATCATGCGACCTCCTTTGGGGAGTAGCCTTCCGTTCTGACGGAACAATCATCAACATAATTGAAGCAAAATCTTCATGGTGATTGTGACTGACCATTACTCCGGTCAGTTTGGCGAGACCATAGGCAAATCGACATGAACCGGGGTGGGGCGTGTCTGTTTGTCTTTGGTTAGCATAATAATCCTCGCCCCAATGAGCATGTCGTGAGCATTTTAGCTGTTTCTATTACAACGGTCGCCCTGGCTGAGATTGGGGACAAAACCCAGTTATTGTCATTGTTGCTGGCCAGTCGGTACCGCAAGCCTGTTCCTATCATTCTGGCCATTTTCCTGGCGACTCTGGCGAACCATGCTTTAGCTGCCTGGTTAGGAGTTGTTGTCGCAGATTATCTGTCGCCTGAGATTTTAAAATGGGTGCTGGTAGTGAGTTTTGTGGTGATGGCGGGCTGGATTTTGATCCCGGATAAACTGGATGACGATGAGACCATTTCAAACCGTGGCCCGTTTGTTGCCAGTTTCATTGCATTTTTCATTGCAGAAATCGGCGATAAGACGCAGGTAGCAACCACTATGCTTGGAGCGAAATACCATGATGGCCTGATGCTGGTCGTGCTGGGTACCACTATTGGTATGCTGCTGGCGAATGTGCCTGTGGTTCTGATTGGTAAACTGTCCGCGGATAAAATGCCGCTGGGGCTGATTCGGAAAGTGACGGCAGGCTTATTTGCTTTGCTGGCACTGGGTGCCGCCTTTGGCCTGTAACCCGGATTGAGTGAATAGTGGGCGTTTTATGCCTGCGATCAATGATATTGTCATAAGGCAGCGTTAGGCTGCCTTACTTATTTCTGTCATTTGTTGTTATGGCTTGCCCTTACGGATCAGGTAGCGGTATGGCAGTGAGTCTGTTTCCGCTGCCAGCAGTGTATGGTCCATAAACCGGCAAAAGCTGGGGATGTCTCTGGTGGTGGATGGATCATCGGCCAGCACTAATAGTGTGTCGCCATCTGCCATCCTGCGAATAGTTTTACGCACCATCATGACAGGTTCCGGACAACGCAGTCCTTGTGCTTCCAGATTGTGAGTGGCGGATTCAAATTTCGTGATCATAGTGAAGCCATATCGTAAATGAGAGCCAGATCATACTCACGGATAATAAACAATCAACCGGGGGTTGGCAAAGGTAACAATTATGTGTAACTTAGTTAACAACTTGTTAACCAATTTGTCATCGCAGGGAGGCGAAAATGATTACTCAGATGGATAGACTGACTATTTACTGTGTGCTGTGCTTTATCGCTTTCTGCTCTATTGTGCTGCGCAATGCAAACGACTTAACTCTCTTTTCGCTGGCGGGCTTGGTTGCCGCGGCGATTGGACTCTGGCTCGAGCTCTCTCATTCTCCTGAGCTTGAAGAAGAGGAAAGCTAACTTTCACATCTACTACACTCCCCAGTTTTCTTGGGCTTCCCCGCTTTTATAGCGGGATTTTTTTTATCCAGGGTACAGAAAAAATCACCCGGCCAGTGTAGCTGACCGGGGGCGTTATGGTTTATCAGGACAGTTTAACCAGCGTGCGCCCGGTGACCTGGCCTTTAATGATGGCTTGGGCAAACTCTGGCACTTGTTCCAGCGATATGGTCCGGCCGGCCTGCTGATAAAAACTATCCGGCAGCAATTCGCTCAGACGTTGCCATGCCTGCTGGCGTTTTTCGTATGGACAATATACAGAATCGACTCCAAGCAGCCGCACATTGCGCAGGATGAAAGGCATCACTGTGGTCGGTAAATCAAAACCACCTGCCAGTCCGCAGGCCGCGACCGCGCCATTATAATCCATTTGAGTCAGCACTTTGGCCAGGACTTTGCTGCCCACAGTGTCGACGGCACCCGCCCAGCGCTGTTTCTCCAGCGGTTTGGCCGCTTCTTCCAGTTCACTGCGTTCAATGATGGACTCTGCTCCCAGCTGTTTCAGCAGCGCTGCGTTTTGAGCAGAGCGGCCAGTTACCGCTGCAACGCGATAGCCCAGTCTGGACAGCAAAGCCACGGCAACGGAACCGACACCACCGCTGGCGCCGGTGACCAGAATCTCGCCAGACTCAGGCGTGACACCAGCATCCTCCAGAGCCTGGATACAGAGCATGGCGGTTAAGCCGGCTGTACCTATGACCATAGCCTGTTCGGCATTTAAACCTGCCGGCAGGGGAACCAGCCAGTCGGCTTTCACTCGTGCTTGCTGAGCCATGCCGCCCCAGTGATTTTCCCCTACGCCCCAGCCGGTCAGTATGACCGGATCGCCCGGCTGGTAGCGGCTATCATCGGAAGTGATGACAGTACCGGCAAAGTCGATACCCGGCACCATAGGAAACTGACGGATAATTTTGCCAGCGCCAGTAATAGCCAGGCCATCTTTGTAATTGAGCGAGGAATACTCGACAGCGACTGTGACATCGCCGTCCGGCAACTGGCTGTGGTCAATATCGCCAACATGAGCGTGAGTCGTTTTGTCTTGCTGGTTGAGGATCAGTGCCTTAAACATTACGGTTCTCCGTGCAGGGAATAAGCGTCTGTTTTTGATTGTAATGAGTCAGAGTGTCTCATACCTGAACCTAAAACAACTTTTGTTTGATTATCGATATAAAAAAGCCCGCGACAGGTGCGGGCTTAATCGGTACTAAGGTAACGGATTAGTCGTCAACGCGCTCAAAGATGGTCGCAATGCCCTGGCCTAAACCAATACACATGGTTGCCAGACCGTATTTCACATTCTGATGTTCCATCAGGTTGATCAGCGTGGTTGAGATACGGGTACCGGAGCAGCCCAGTGGGTGACCCAGTGCAATAGCACCGCCGTTGAGGTTCACTTTTTCATCCATTGCATCCAACAGACCCAGATCTTTGGCGCATGGCAGAGACTGAGCGGCAAAGGCTTCGTTCAGCTCGATCATGCCGATATCCTCGATAGTCAGGCCGGCACGTTTCAGTGCTTTTTTCGACGCAGGTACCGGGCCGTAACCCATGATTGATGGATCGCAACCGGCTACCGCCATTGACTTGATACGGGCACGAATGCGCAAGCCCAGTGCTTTGGCTTTGCTTTCGCTCATGATCAGCATAGCTGAGGCACCGTCAGACAGGGCTGAGGATGTACCGGCTGTCACAGTGCCGTTGGCCGGGTCGAACACAGGGCGCAGACCGGCCAGAGCTTCAACTGTGGTTTCAGGGCGAATCACTTCATCATAGTCGAATACTTTGAGTACGCCGTTCTCGTCATGGCCTTCGGTCGGTAAAATTTCATTCTTGAAGCGGCCTTCAACGGTAGCGGCATAAGCACGCTGGTGAGAGCGGGCAGCGAATGCATCCTGCTGCTCACGGCTGATGCCGTGCATACGGCCCAGCATTTCAGCGGTCAGACCCATCATACCCGCAGCCTGAGCCACAGACTTAGACAGACCAGGGTGGAAATCCACACCATGGTTCATCGGCACGTGGCCCATATGCTCCACACCGCCAACCAGGCAGATATCGGCATCACCGACCATGATGGCACGGGTGGCACTGTGCAGCGCATCCATCGAAGAACCGCACAGGCGGTTAATGGTGGTAGCGCCTACAGTGTGCGGAATACCTGCCAGCAGCGCTGCGTTACGGGCAACGTTGAAACCCTGCTCCAGAGTTTGCTGGACACAGCCCCAGTAGATATCTTCAATGGCTGCTGGGTCAACCTGAGGGTTACGTTCCAGCAAGCCTTTCATCAGATGCGCTGACAAATCTTCAGCGCGTTTGTTACGGAAAGCACCGGCTTTTGAACGCCCCATAGGGGTACGGATGCAATCAACAATTACGACGTTATTCATGTGTGTGTTCCTCGTCCTTAAGCGTTTACTGGTGCGTTGTAATAGCTTTCGCCTTTAGCGGCTTTTTCACGAAGACCGGCAGGGACTTCGTAAACAGCGCCCAGATGCGCGAATTTTTCTGCCATTGCTACATAGTTCGCCAGGCCGATTGAATCCAGGTAACGGAACACCCCGCCACGGAACGGAGGGAAGCCCAGGCCGTATACCAGCGCCATATCGGCTTCGGCCGGTGTGGCGATAATGCCTTCTTCCAGGCAGCGCACCACTTCGTTAATCATAGGCACCATGGTACGGGCGATGATGTCTTCATCACTGAAATCAGCTGCGCGGCTGACAACAGGGGCCAGTAGTTCAGCTACTTCTGGAGCCAGATCTTTCTTCGGCTTGCCTTTTTTATCGACAGAGTAGGCATAGAAGCCTTTGCCGTTTTTCTGGCCCAGACGCTGGCTTTCGAACATCACGTCGACCGCATCTTTGTAGTCTTTACCCATGCGATCCGGGAAGCCTTCAGCCATCACCGCCTGTGCATGGTGTGCCGTGTCGATACCAACAACGTCGAGCAGGTAAGCCGGGCCCATAGGCCAGCCGAATTTCTTCTCCATGACTTTATCAATCTTGGTGAAGTCAGCGCCGTCACGCAGCAGCAGGCTGAAACCGGCAAAGTAAGGGAAAAGTACGCGGTTGACGAAGAACCCCGGGCAGTCGTTGACCACGATAGGGGATTTGCCCATTTTGGCCGCGTAAGCCACCACGCGCGAAATCGTTTCTTCCGAGGTGTGCTCGCCGCGGATAATTTCAACCAGCGGCATGCGGTGTACCGGGTTGAAAAAGTGCATGCCGCAGAATTTTTCCGGGCGCTTCAACGATTTCGCCAGCAGGTTGATTGGAATGGTAGAAGTGTTCGAGGTGATCACCGTATCTTCGCCGACACGCGCTTCCACTTCCGCCAGTACAGCGGCTTTCACTTTCGGGTTTTCAACCACAGCTTCAACAATCACATCGGCTTCTTCAATGCCTGCGTAATGCAACGTTGGCTGGATGGATGCCAGGATTTTAGCCATTTTCAGGCCATTCAGTTTGCCGCGTTCCAGCTGCTTGTTCAGCAGTTTTGAAGCTTCATTCATCCCCAGATCCAGCGATGGCTGAGCGATGTCTTTCATCACAACCGGTACGCCTTTCAATGCCGACTGGTAGGCAATACCGCCGCCCATAATACCGGCACCCAGAACGGCTGCACGCTGGGTGTCTTTGCCTTCTTTAGCGGCTTGCTTCGCTTTGCCTTTGATGTACTGGTCATTGAGGAAGATACCCACAAGCGCTGGGGCAACATCACTTTTGGCCAGGGCCACGAAACCTTTGTTTTCTACTTTCAGGGCGTCATCACGGCTCATGCCTGCAGCTTCTTCAATACACTTAACGGCAGTGATTGGAGCAGGATAATGCGGGCCGGCCACTTGCATCACCATGCCTTTGGCCATAGTGAAGCTCATGGTTGCTTCAATTTTGTTGAGTTTCAGTGGTGCTTTTTTCTGCTCACGGCGTGCTCGCCATTCCAGCTTGCCGGCAATGGCATCTTTTAGCATGGTCAGCGCGGCTTCGCGCAGAGTCTCTGGTGCCACAACGGCATCCACAATTCCAAGCTTTAAGGCTTCGTCGGCTTTTTTGGCTTTACCGCCAGCGATGATGTCCATGGCCGGATCGGCGCCAATCAGGCGAGGCAGGCGTACGGAGCCTCCCCAGCCAGGCATAATACCCAATTTGGTTTCTGGCAGGCCTACCAGCGCAGTATTGTCTGCAACGCGCATGTCTGTTGCCAGCACGCACTCACAGCCGCCACCCAATGCAAAGCCGGTAATAGCGGTAATGGTCGGGACCGGGATGTCTTCCAGGCGGTTAAAAATGACATTGGCTTCTGCCAGCCAGCTGGACAGAACATCAGCGTTTTGGGTCATGATGTCAGGAAACTCGGTGACGTCCGCACCAACTATAAAGGCGGATTTACCGGAAGTCAGGATGACGCCTTTCAGTTCATTTTGCTGATACAGCGCGTTGATAGCTTCACTGAGGTTTTCCAGGGTCTTGCGATCCAGCTTGTTGACGCTGCCTGGCGCATTGAAGTTGATTTCCGCAATGCCATCTTCCAGATAGCTTACGGATAGGGTTTCACCTTGGTAAATCATGTTCTATCTCCGTGAATACCGGTTCATTGCCGGTTTGATTTTAACTGGTTTGGCCTCCAACCAGGTTAAAGATTAGTCTGAACCTGTTGCAAAGGGATTTCAACACCTATTTTAAACAATTGTTTAATATTTGATATTAGTATGTAACTGAGGCTGATTTACATCGCTGGCTTTAGGCTTATCTCTGGGTTTCCCGGTATAGGTGTTATGGTTTTTTGTTTTTTATTTCAATTTGTTGTGTGGTAACTCAACAGGTTGCCACCATGCCTTCGCCGTGGACTGTCATTCATGTATAGTCCATGAAAATAATAACAATGGCGTTACTCTTTGAATTTTGCGGGCTGTTCCGAATGATCCGCCAAACCCATTGCCATCACCTGATATGGAAAGGCACGATCGATAGACGGCTCTTTGTTGTTCGCTGTGAATCTGTGAGCGCGTTTATGCTATCCTTGCGCCTTTGTATGGCGTCATGTGGGCAGGCAAAATGGATCAGGCTCCTTATCTAATACCAGCGGAACCCGTTGTTTTCGAACAAGAGATCAAAAAAAGCCGTTTCATTACCTATTTAGCCCACACACCCGGTGCGGAGGTGGCGAAAGCCTTTGTTCAGAGCATCAAATTACGTCATGCGGATGCACGTCATAATTGCTGGGCCTTCGTGGCCGGCCGCCCTGAAGATTCCATGTCCTGGGGATTCAGTGATGACGGCGAGCCATCCGGAACGGCCGGTAAACCTATGCTGGCCCAGCTCAGTGGCAGTGGGGTCGGGGAAGTAACGGCCGTCGTCACACGCTACTATGGCGGCATCCGGCTGGGGACGGGCGGTTTAGTGAAAGCGTATGGCGGCGGGGTGCAGCAGGCGCTTGCTGTGCTCACAACCAAAGAAAAGGTCATTACTTCACCACTTTATGTCCGCTGTGCGTATAATCAGGTGCCTTTACTTGAGGCTGTGATCGCTGAGCATCATGCTGAAGTGCAGAGCGCTGATTACGGGGTTGATGTCACCATGGATATTCTGCTGGATGCTCGCTTAGCCGAAACATTCAAGGCCGTGCTGATCAATCGCAGTGGCGGCCGGATTGTGATTCAGGACGCAAACAATATTTTGAAGAACCAATAATGAGCGCCCGCTAGATTATGCAAATTCGTTCCATTATCCGTATCGTTGGCCTGTTACTGGCGCTATTTAGTGTCACTATGCTGGTACCGGCCCTCATAGCATTGCTGTACCGTGACGGTGCGGGGTTTCCTTTTGTGGTGACCTTCTTTATTTTGCTGGCGGGCGGAGCGGCACTCTGGCTGCCTAATCGTCATCAAAGGCGAGAACTGAAAGCCCGTGACGGATTTTTAATTGTTGTGCTGTTCTGGACAGTTATCGGCAGCGCCGGTGCAGTGCCCTTTATTTTGTCTAAGACACCGGATCTCTCTTTTACCGATTCTTTTTTTGAGTCGTTTTCCGCTCTGACTACCACGGGTGCCACCGTCATTGTGGGGCTCGATGAATTACCCAAAGCCATCTTGTTCTACAGACAAATGCTGCAGTGGTTTGGCGGTATGGGGATCATTGTACTGGCCGTGGCTATCTTACCTGTTTTAGGTATCGGTGGTATGCAGCTTTACCGGGCTGAAATCCCGGGACCGGTCAAGGACAGTAAGATGACCCCCCGTATTGCAGAAACCGCCAAGACGCTCTGGTATATCTATCTGACACTGACAGTTGCCTGCGCCGGTGCTTTCTGGCTGGCCGGGATGGATCTCTTTGATGCCATTGCACACAGCTTTTCGACCGTCGCTATTGGCGGTTTTTCGACACACGATGCCAGTATCGGCTATTACAACAGTACCGCCATTAATATGGTCACTGTGGTCTTTCTTTTGATCTCCGCCTGTAACTTTTCATTGCACTTTGCGGCATTTTCCAACCGAGGCCATAACCTGCGAACCTATTGGCGTGATCCCGAGTTCAAGGCTTTTCTGGTTATACAGCTGATCCTGCTGCTTATTTGCTACGGCATGTTAATGAAGCACCAAACCTATGACAGTTGGTGGACGACTCTGGATCAGGCATTGTTTCAAACTGTCTCTATTTCAACGACAGCCGGTTTTACTACAACCAGTTTTTCTGAATGGCCACTGTTTTTGCCCGTATTGCTTCTGTTCTCTTCCTTTATTGGTGGTTGTGCCGGTTCCACGGGAGGCGGGATTAAAGTGATTCGCGTACTGCTGTTGTTTTTGCAAGGCGTCAGGGAGCTTAAACGTCTGGTGCATCCCCGTGCTGTGTATACCATTAAAGTCGGTAACAAAGCCCTGCCGCAACGTGTGGTGGATGCGGTCTGGGGATTCTTCTCCGCCTATGCACTGGTGTTTGTCATTTGCATGTTGGTTCTGGTCGGGACGGGAATGGATGAGCTGACGGCATTTTCGGCAGTCGCTGCCACCCTCAATAACCTGGGTCCGGGATTAGGGCAAGTCGCTGTTCATTTCGCAGAGGTGAACGACGCGGCAAAGTGGACATTAATCGTGGCCATGCTGTTTGGGCGTCTTGAGGTATTTACTTTACTAGTGCTATTCACCCCGACATTCTGGCGAAACTAAGGAGAAGTGTGTGGAGAAGGTTTTATTGCTGCACTCCAGCTGTGACGGTCAAACCATCAAAATCTTACGCTATATAGAGCAGCAGTTAGGCGGGCACTATCAGTGTGAGACACAGGATATTCACCGGTCACCTGAGATTGACTTTACTCGCTATGACCGAGTGCTGATTGGTGCATCCGTTAGATATGGCCATTTAAATAAAAAGCTGTATCAGTTTGTAGCGCAGAATCAGCAAGCTCTGGATAAACATAAAGCGGCTTTCTTTTGCGTAAACCTGACCGCGCGGAAACCCGGTAAGGATACACCGGAGACCAGCGTCTATGTGCAGAAGTTTCTGCAGAAATCACCCTGGCAGCCCAAGCTCTTGGCCGTATTCGCCGGAGCGCTGCGTTATCCGCGTTACCATTGGTTTGACCGAACCATGATTCAGCTCATTATGCGAATGACTGGCGGAGAAACCGATACGACAAAAGAAGTCGAATATACGGATTGGGACAAGGTTAGTGCTTTTAGTCAGGTGTTTAAGCAACTTTAATGGTTAAAAAAGGGGGCTTTTGATGAGCTTTTGTTCGAAAAACAATAAAATCAAAAAAAATCTGAAAATGCGCTTGCGCCCTGAAATAAAGTCCCTATAATGCCGCCTCACTGAACGGGATTACGGCAAAGAAAGCTGAAAACCAGAGGTTCACAGGAAAGTTGTTCTGAAATAGATTGAAAAAAGTGTTTGACACAGTTTTTCATTTCGATAGAATGGCCGCCCTGTCCACGACAAGTCAATGGCTAGTCTGGAAAAGCTCTTTAACAATTTGACCATGCAATCTGTGTGGGCACTCGACAATGATACAGTCATAAAAGATTTATCAGTGAACTGAGTGACCAAATGGTAGCGCTTTTTCGAAAGGGTTACCGGCACAGTCAATTCGTTTCAACTTCGGTTGGAACATCAGTAATCACTGAGCCGCCTTTCTTCAGAAAGGCAACAAAACTTTAATTGAAGAGTTTGATCATGGCTCAGATTGAA
>NZ_QZMS01000018.1 GCF_003614885.1 Photobacterium salinisoli | reverse complement strand
TGTGCCGGTAACTCTTTCGAAAAAGCGCTACCATTTGGTCACTCAGTTCACTGATAAATCTTTTATGACTGTATCATTGTCGAGTGCCCACACAGATTGCATGGTCAAATTGTTAAAGAACATTTTGCTATCCCGTTAAGCCGTGCGGTTTATCGTGACAACGAGGGCGCATTATAGAGAGATGTTCTTACAGCGCAATAGTTTTTTTTGAATTTTATTTCGTTGGTCTATTTTTTAAACAACACCAAAACATACCGCCTAAAAACAGCACATTTCATCTGTCTTAGAAGGAAATTATTGTGGTGTTGCAGGTCTTTTCCGTTGCGATGGATGGCTGATAGGGATCGCCGCTAATAAGGTTTTCGTATAATCCGCTTTCGGCGCATGATAAATCTCTTCGGCCGTTCCTATCTCAACAAGTTTGCCGTAGTACATAACCGCAACTCTGTCTGATACATGTTTTACAACTGACAAGTCGTGAGAAATGAAAATGACGGTAAGTTCCATCTCCTGCTGCAGCGCCAGTAACAGGTTCAGTATCTGCGCCTGGACAGAGACATCCAAAGCAGAGACGGATTCATCACAGATTAATAATTTAGGTTTTAGTGCAATGGCACGTGCAATACCGATTCGCTGACGCTGCCCGCCAGAAAACTCGTGAGGATAGCGGTTGATAGCCGTCGCAGGTAAATCAACTTTATTGAGTAATTCCAACACCCATTGCTTACGCTCGGCTGGTGTTCCTACATTATGAATAATAAAAGGCTCTTCCAGAATCATGCCTACCGTATGCCGCTGATTCAGCGATTCAAGAGGATCCTGAAACACAATCTGCATATCTTTTCGAAGCGGGCGCATCTGGCGAGGAGACAAATGCGTAATATCCTTACCTTCAAAAAAGATGTTACCTTCTGTCGGCTCATACAGCTTCAGAATCGTTCGGCCCAGTGTACTTTTTCCGCAGCCAGATTCACCGACCAGCCCTAAGGTCTCTCCTCTTCTTATTGAAAAAGAAACACCATCAACAGCTTTTACTGTGTAGCCCTTTTTAAATATCCCTTTACCTGAAACAAAGTACTGCTTCAGGTTCTCGATACGTAAAATGTCATCCATGAAAAATCCCGTTCCTGTTCAGTGTTGCTCTTATTCCCCGAATTCCGGAAATCTGGATGGATCGATGGGTTCAAAGGGAATCATTTGTTTGCTTGGACGTTCAGCGCTGGGCATCAATCCCAACAGACGTTGGGTGTAGGGATGCCGGGGATGGTCGAACAACTCAAACACATCGGCCGTTTCCAGCACTTTGCCACCATACATCACAGCGACATCATCACAAATTTCCGCCACTACGCCTAAATCATGAGTAATAAAGATCATCGCCATTTGGGTTTCATCCTGCAGTGCCTGCATCAATTTCAGGATTTCGGCCTGGATAGTGACATCCAGTGCCGTTGTAGGCTCATCACAGATCAGGATGTCTGGCTTGCAGGCCAGCGCCATGGCAATCATCACCCTTTGCCGCATGCCACCGGACAAGCTGTGAGGATATTCGTGCAGGCGTTTTTCAGCCATGGGTATCTGCACTTTATTCAGCATATCCAGTGAATAACGGTTACGTTCCTTTTTACTCAATTCCGGACGATGAAGCGCCAGCACTTCATTGAGCTGTTTACCTATGGTGTACACAGGATTGAGTGCTGTCATCGGGTCCTGAAAGATCATGGATATGCGATCGCCACGCATGGCACACATCTCCCGGGCGGACAGTTCAAGCAGGTTAGTGTTCCGGTACAGAACTTGCCCCTTGGTTACCCGGCCATAAGGCTTTGGCAGCAGACCCATGACAGACATAGCCGTCACGCTTTTGCCTGATCCTGATTCGCCGACCAGTCCAAGGGTGCGACCTTTTTTTACGTCAAATGATACGCCGTGCAAAACCTTCACCACACCGTCATCTGTGCGAAACTCAGTTTCCAGATCCTTTACCTGCAGGATAATCTGATGATCGTTCATTCCGCCCTCCCCGCTTACAGCTTGTATGTCTCTTCCATGATGGTGACGGGCTCGAAGGTTTTGCCTGACTTCATAGCGGCTTTGGTTTCACGCTTCAGCGAATCATCAATCCAATACGTGCCCAGATCCCGGAAGGTACCCGATGGGAAAAGAAATTCAGTAGCTTTCGTCATCGCCGGTTGCGGTATCTGCAGCCATCGCCAGTAAGCTTCACGGGCATAAGGGCGCATGTAACCTGGAATAATGACGCTGGCTTGGGCCACAATGGCCTGTATTTGCTTAGCGAGAGCTTTCTTCTCATTCAAATCAAATTCGGAGCGATAAGCCAGAATCAACCGGTCTAATTCAGGCGTGCTGTAATTGGTGAAATTATTATTCTGTGGCTTATTGGCGTTGTCAGAGTAGAAATATTCCCAGTATTGGGGGATTTCGCTGGTACCCATAGAGTGGAAAGAAAGCTCGTGTTTTTTCTCCAGCACATATTTGAACGCCGATGAACCGTCGATCAGATTCAGGGTATATTCGAGCCCGGCCAGTTTGGCCTGTTCTTTCAAGTAAGCCACTTGTGGCGTCAGATAACCATAGCTGTAGGTGATAGCAAACGAAAGTCGCTGTCCTTTGTCGTTGATCCGAATGCCATCCGGTCCAATGTTACCGAAACCCGCTTTTGTAAAATATTCAATGGCAGTATCCGGGTCAAACGGCGGCGCTTTCAGCTCGCTGTTAGTGTAATCACCATGCCCGACCCCCATGGGATTGGGTTTTCTGATGACATCACCACGTAAGACTTTCTCAATCAGGCCATCAAAATCTGTGGCGAATGCCAGACCTTTACGGATATCCAGATTCCCCAGCAATGGCTTGGCGGTATTGATCCACAATCCACCCGCGCCCATGGGAATTTGGTTATATCCCCAAAATTTATGGATATAGCCATGCTCAAAATTGGGGGTGTCCGACTTCTCGCGCCACAGCTCTGGGGTGTCCAGCCAGAAGGAGTCCAGATTGCCTTTTTCAAAGTGCTGACGGGCAATGTCTTTGTCACGTATCACTTTGACGCGAATTTTCTCGACATTATAACGATAAAGATAATAAGGATTTGAGTATCCCCACCAGTCTTTGCCAACATGTTTGAAGGTGATCGACTTGCCTTTTTTGATGTCGTCAATGTAATACGGTCCGGCGGACGGTTCGGCTTTAAAGTTGTAATAACGAACAAAGTTATCTTCTACCCCATCACTGTTTTTATCGACTTTCGGTTGATAGAAATGAGCCGGACGGGGCTGAAGATTGGTGTACAACATTAACTCTTCTTTGTTGCGTTTTTCTGCCGAGACCACAGCAAAGGTGTAATCGTCGTATTTGATGACATCGGCAATCTGCTGGGTATAAAAGGTGTTATACCAAGGTGCGACTATGTCTTTGGAACGCATAAACGTCAGCACATAGGTGAAATCATCCGCAGTAATCGGCTTACCATCAGACCACCTGGCGTTGGGGTTGATACGAAAATAAACAGTTTTATCGTCATTGCCATAAGCCCATTCGCTGGCGATATCCGGGATCCAGGCCTTGGTATCAGGGTGACGGGTCACCGCAGCGGGCCGGCTGTCGAGCAGCCAGGTACGGAAGCGACCGTTGGAATCCGGTCCGACAATACGAAAGGTCTGCGGAAAACTCTCAATATAGGTATTGAAGGTGCCACCGAATTTGGCTTGTGGTGAGGCAAAACGCGGCTCATGCAGATTGGACTCCCACTTCAAGCCAACCGGCAACTCGGCAGACCATGCCGGTGAACAGCCAAATGCGATAGCCCCAAAGGCGAATATGTTCAGTATCTTTCTCATGGTACATCCTTGTTAACTGGCTACACGTCTTCTATTAACTATAACGGGTAAATTTTTTCGGATCGAAAGCCGCGCGCACGCTCTCACCGATAAAGGTCACCATCACCAGGACAAGCACGATGGCCGTCACTACGGTAGTCACTATCCAGGGCGCCCCTAAATTCGATTTTCCTTGTTGCAGTAAATCCCCCCAACTGGGTGTCGGCGGCATTAAGCCCAAGCCTAAATAATCCAGTGCGGTCAGCGCCGTAATATTGGCCGCTATGGTAAACGGGGCCAATGTCACTATCATCACCATGACATTGGGCAATATATGGGCATAAAGAATCCGCCAGTTTGAGGCACCCAGTGCCTTGGCAGCCATGACATAGTCCCGGGCCACTTCTTTATAGGTCATGGTGCGCATGTACCAGGTCATCCCCATCCAGCCAAACAGCACATTGATAGCGACAAACAGCGAAAACGAAGGCTGAGTGATAGAGACGAGTATCATGATGACGTAGAGAAAAGGCACCATTGACCAAATTTCGATAAAGCGCTGAACCAACAAGTCAAACTTTCCGCCCCAAAAGCCCATCGCACAGCCAACAGCTGTGCCTATGGCATAGGAAATGGCCATGGTCAGTAAAGCAAACCCCATAGTGATACGAAAACCGTAAACCAGCCTGGCTAAAATATCCCGCCCTATGGTATCGGTGCCGAGATAATGCCGGGACTCAGCGTCGGGCGCTGTGGGAGGAAAATCTCCGCTAAAATCCTGCTCATAGGGGTTCCAGGGCACGAGCGGCATCAGTACGAAATTATCCGTATCGCTTTGTGCAAAAGCCTGCTGCAATTCCCGGTACTGTGCCTCGCTTTGGTACTCCTGCCCGAACTGAGTACCAGGCAGCACATCGCTGACGACCGGAAAATAGTACTCCCCCTGATACTTGACGATCAGCGCTTTACTGTTAATCAAAAACTCGGCAAAGAAAGATAAAACCAGCAGCACGGATAGGATGATCAGTGACCAATAACCGCGCTTTATCGTTTTAAAACGCTGGATTTTCTTTTTTGTCAGTGGGCTCAAGGTCAGCATATCAGGCTCCGAATCTCACTCGGGGATCAATCATGGCAACACAAGCATCGGAAATGATATTGCCCAGCATTAATAACACGGCATTAATCGCGACTATGCCCATCACCACCGGATAGTCTCGCTCAATGATAGATTCGTATCCCAACAGGCCGATACCATCAATATTGAATATCACCTCAATCAGAAAAGATCCTGTCATGAAAAACAGCAAGGAGTTACCAAAATGGCTGGCGATAGGAATCAGACTATTGCGCAGTGCATGGCGACGAACCGCGGTTGAAAATGGCAGCCCTTTAGCAATAGCGGTACGAATATAATCCGCTGACAGTGTCTCCATCATGTTGTTTTTCATCGTCATTGTCAGGGTGGCGAAATCACCAATCAGGTAACATATCAGTGGCAGACAAGCATGCCAGAGGATATCTTTCACCTGCTGCCAGAGTGATTCGTAGTCATCGAAATCGTCACTGACAAAACCGCCCATTGGAAACCATTCCAGGTGATAGCTGAACAGCGTAATCAACATCACCCCAACCACATAACCCGGCAAGGCATAACCGACAAAGATCAGAATCGAAGACCCGGAGTCAAAGCCGCTGCCGTGTTTTAAGGCTTTGTAATACCCCAGAGGAATCGAAATAAAGTAACTGAGAAAAAAGGTCACGCCACCGTAGAACATAGAGACCGGCAACCTGTCCATAATCATGTCCCAGACAGGTTCGTAGTAGCGGGTCGACAGCCCGAAGTCCAGATGCAGCATTTTCATCAGCCACTCGGAATAAGCTTCAAATACCGGCTTGTCTAATCCGTAGAACGCATTGAGCTCGGCCAGTTGATCTTCTGACAGCGCATTGCTTTCCCCTGCCATGGAAGGAGACACAGACATACTTTGCTGCGCCTGAATATTGGCCAGCATACGTTCGACCGGTCCGCCCGGCACAAAACGGGTGAGGGCAAAAATCAGAATCGTAATGCCGATAAAAGTGGGAATGACCAGCGCCAAACGGCGCAAAAAATATGAAAGCATTAAGCTAAATGACTCCTGTCATTGTCATCCTGTTCCTTGGTGTAGTGAGTATAGCAGTTGATTGAATGACTAATGATGAACCAAACAGCAGACAGCTCACTATTTGACAATAAAAACATGAGGTTATATTTACCCTTGCGTCAGAGGGAAAATACTGTCCTGATAGTCTTGCCCATCAGGCAGGCCATCGGGTGATCAATCTCAGGATATAAAAAAACAGACACGTTTTGAGCGTGTCTGTTTTTTTTGAACGTTGCAGTGCCGGATAACTATTTGTTGGCGGCTAGCCAGGCCGGTACATCCGCGACGCTGTCGAGCACAACCGATGCCAGTGCCTCCCCTTCCTGAGTGACTGGCTTACCGGTACGCACCAGAATTCTGGTACCGACTTCAGCCGCTTTCGCCGCTGTCATATCATCGGTTTTATCGCCAATCATCACAGAGCGAGCCATATCGATTTTCAGGAAATCCCGGGCTGAAATAAACATTCCTGGCTTTGGCTTGCGGCAATCACAATCCTGCAGATAGTCGCCTTTTCCTTCTGTCGGGTGATGCGGACAGTAATAGATGCCGTCAAATTCGACACCGTTATCGACAAAATTCCAGTCCATCCACTCTGTCAGTGTCAGGAATTCGTCTTCGGTATACATGCCTCTGGCAATACCGGCCTGATTGGTCACCAGCACCAGAAGGTAGCCCTGCTCTTTCAGTTTCTTGCAGGCGTCAAACACCCCTTCGATATATTCAAAGTCGTCGACAGTATGGACATAGCCGTGATCAACGTTAATGACGCCGTCACGATCAATAAACACAGCAGGCTTAGCCAAGCGATCACCTAAAGATAGAAATCAAATTCGCTAAATTATGGCATGGCTGACACGCGGAATCATCTCTTTATCCTCGGGCAGACCGACTGACACTTTTCCGGCTTAATATCAGAATTTTCTCATTTGGCCATCTAGACGTAAAAATATCTATTGACTTAGCCATCTAGACACCCTAGCATCCAACAACAGATGACACGGAAAAATTCCGAAAACACAAGAAGATGACAAGGTCTATCGCTTAAACCACACACAAAAATACTAATACAGGCGAAATTACGACCATAAAGCTATGCTGGTTTACAACACAGCGAGCAAGTTAAAAAAAGCAGTAGCAGGACACAGCATGATAGAGATCAACAGGGTCAATAAAATCTTCAAAGTCGGGGATAAAGACATCCACGCCTTACGCGATATCAACCTCAACATAGCGCAAGGCACCATTTTTGGTGTCATCGGTGCGTCCGGTGCGGGAAAAAGTACCCTGATACGTTGCGTTAACCTGCTGGAGAAGCCGACCTCAGGGCACATCATTGTTGACGGTATTGACCTAACTCAACTCTCAAATCAGGAGTTGACACTGGCTCGCCGTAAAATCGGCATGATTTTCCAGCACTTTAACCTGCTCTCGTCTCGTACCGTGTTCGACAACGTCGCGCTGCCGCTGGAACTGGCCGGCACGGAAAAAGCGGAAATCAAACGCAAAGTGACTGAATTACTCAATCTGGTTGGGTTGGCAGACAAGCACCAGTCCTACCCGTCTAATCTCAGCGGCGGACAAAAACAGCGTGTGGCAATTGCCCGTGCTCTGGCCTCTGATCCTAAAGTCCTGCTGTGTGACGAAGCCACCAGCGCACTGGATCCGGCGACCACCCAGTCCATTCTTGAGTTACTGAAAGAAATCAATAATAAGCTGAATCTGACAATTTTGCTGATCACCCATGAAATGAACGTGGTGAAAAGCATCTGCTCAGAAGTGGCCATCATAGGCAACGGCGAACTGGTTGAAAAAGGGCCGGTGGGAGATATCTTTGCCCATCCAAAAACAGAACTGGCACGTGAATTTATCCGTTCCACTTTAGATTTGTCGATACCGGAAGATTATAAAGCACGCCTGGAAACCGAGCGTACAGCAACCAACTATCCTCTGATACGGCTGGAGTTCACCGGCGCTTCGGTGGATGCACCACTGCTCAGTCAGGCATCCCGCCAGTTCGGTATTGATGCCAACATTCTAAGTGCCGACATGGATTATGCCGGCGGTGTGAAGTTCGGCCTGATGCTGGCGGAATTTTTTGGCTCTGAAGAAGCGACACAACAAACCATCGCTTTCCTTCGCGAACACAAAGTAAATGTAGAGGTGCTGGGTTATGTTGCTTGATTCTATCGCCACCTGGTGGCAAACCAACGAACGCCTGATTGGTCTGCTGACTGACGCTTTAGGCGAAACACTGATGATGGTATTCGCATCCGGCCTGATTGGTTTTGCCATCGGTATACCTGTTGGTGTCGCCCTGCACCTGACCAAACCCAACGGCCTGCTGGCCAATCCGGGATTCAATAAAGTGCTGGGTGGTGTCGTCAATATCGGCCGCTCCATCCCATTCATCATTCTGCTGGTGGCCATTATTCCGTTCACCCGCTTTGTGGTAGGCAGCTCTATCGGTACTGCGGCGGCCATAGTGCCACTGACAGTCGGCGCTATTCCCTTTATCGCTCGTCTGGTGGAAGGCGCACTGCTCGAAGTGCCCAGCGGCCTGGTTGAAGCAGCGCAGGCTATGGGAGCCACGCCTGTACAAATCATTCGCAAGGTGCTGCTGCCAGAAGCACTGCCGGGCATTATCAATGCCGTCACCATTACTCTGGTCACTCTGGTCAGCTACTCGGCCATGGCAGGTACGGTCGGCGGTGGTGGTTTGGGCGATGTCGGTATTCGCTATGGTTATCAGCGCTTTGACGGCACTGTCATGATGATCACCGTGATCATGCTGGTCGTGCTAGTACAATTGATCCAGTCCGCCGGGGATCATCTGGTCCGCCGCGTCGATCACAGATAAGTTTGACGGTAACACAACAGAAAACTCACATTCGCCGGACATGGCTTTCTGGCGAAACCGATAAGTTACAGAAATACAACGACAACAAAGTACAGGGATTCCCTGAACAATAGGAGAAGTACAATGGCTCTGAATATTAAACATTTCTTTGCAGTCGCGGGTCTGGCATCAGCTCTGGCACTGACTGGCTGTGGTGAGAAACAAGAACCAACCGCTGCCGTTGACAACAGCAAAATCAAAGTGGGTGTGATGGCCGGTGCTGAAGCGCAGGTAGCTGAAGTGGCCGCTAAAGAAGCCAAAGACAAATATGGTCTGGACGTTGAGCTGATCACTTTCACCGACTATGTGTCGCCAAACGCGGCCCTGGAAGAAGGCTCAATCGACGTTAACGCTTTCCAGCATAAACCTTATCTGGATCAGCAAATTAAAGACCGTGGCTACAAGTTCGCGATTGCCGGTAACACCTTTGTTTACCCGATTGCAGCCTACTCAAGCAAAATCGCTTCTATCGAAGAACTGCAAGATGGTGATCAGATCGCAGTACCAAACGATCCAACCAACCTGGGTCGCTCACTGCTGCTGCTGCAACAACAAGGCCTGATCAAACTCAAAGAAGGCGCAGGCCTGACAGCCACTGTGCTGGATATCGTTGAAAATCCAAAGAACCTGGAGATTGTTGAGCTGGAAGCGCCGCAGCTGCCGCGTTCTCTGGACGATGTCAAACTGGCCATTATCAACAACACCTATGCCAGCACTATCGACCTGTCACCTGATCATGACGGTATCTTTGTCGAAGGCAAAGAATCACCTTATGTGAACCTGATTGTTGCCCGTGAAGATAACGTGAATGCCGAAAACGTACAGACGTTTATCAAGGCATACCAGTCTGACGCCGTAAACGATGCAGCGATGGAGATCTTCAAAGGTGGCATCGTTAAAGGCTGGTAATTCATCCGCCTCGTCACATCAGCCAGATAACATATCAAAAGCCCCTGCAAAGGGGCTTTTTTTGTTCAGGGGGGAACAGGGAAACGGTCAAACAGCCCGATCATTTACTTCTTCTTTTTCACCGTACCCTGTACCGCCTTAAAGCGTGGATTGGATTTACAAATCACGTAGATGCGGCCACGTCGCTTGACCACCTGACAATCCCGGTGACGCTGTTTGGCGCTTTTAAGTGAGCTTAATACCTTCATTTTTCTTCCTTATTTGCTAAACGCCGCAAAACGACGAGTAAAGTTAGCCATCCGACCTTCTGTCTTAATGACCCGCTGCTTACCGGTATAAAACGGATGGGACTCTGAAGACACATCCAGTAAAAAATACGGGTACTCTTTGCCGTCTTCCCATGTGATGGTTTTGTCTGTTTTCAATGTTGAACCGACAACGAAATACTTGTCTACGCTGGTGTCGTGAAACACCACTTTACGGTATTCGGGATGAATGCCTGCTTTCATAAGAACCTCTCAATAAATGTTATATTATAACATAACACTTGGTGGTAATTATCAACAAGTATTTTTTAGCGGGCACGAAAGCAAGC
Organism: Photobacterium salinisoli; assembly: GCF_003614885.1. GTDB lineage: Bacteria > Pseudomonadota > Gammaproteobacteria > Enterobacterales > Vibrionaceae > Photobacterium > Photobacterium salinisoli. The sequence continues at coordinate 73,497 of NZ_QZMS01000018.1, read as the reverse complement.
TCTTGTGGTATGGTCTGAAAATCTCTGATTCAGCCTGAAAAGATCATGTCAGCCCAACAACAATTTCAGATTGAGCCCATTGGCTTTCTCCGCTCACCCTACAAAGAAAAATTTTCCGTTCCCCGTCAGCCCGGCCTAGTGCCCAGTGCCAGAGCAACCCTGGTGCTTTGCGGCGATGCGAACACGCCGGAAGCAGTCAGAGGCATAGAGCAGTTCAGCCATCTGTGGCTGCTGTTTTTATTTGATCAGAACCTGTCTGCGGGCTGGCGACCTACCGTGAGACCGCCCAGACTGGGCGGTAATGACCGCATCGGCGTCTTTGCCAGTCGGGCCACCTTTCGTCCCAATGGCATAGGGATGTCAGCAATTAAACTGCTCGGCGTGCGGCAGGAAAAAGGTCAGGTGTTGTTGGATCTGGCCGGTGTGGATTTGGTTGACGGTACGCCTGTCATTGACATCAAACCCTATATTCCCTATTCCGACAACCTGCCGGATGCCAGCGGCGGCTTTGCCGCAGAGACACCTGAACTGCTCCCGGTGGAGTTTACCCCTGCAGCACTGGCACAACTTGATGGCAAAGACGCGGCCTATCAACAGGCCGTGATTGAAGAAGTGTTGGCGCAGGATCCCCGCCCGGCCTACAAGAAAGGGAAAACGGATGACAAAGGCTACGGCGTATTATTGTTTGATTACAACGTACGCTTCCGGTTTGTAGACGATAAAGTTCTGGTCGAAGAAATTGTGGCCCCCGGGTAAGCAGCCTCTACAGACTATACTTAGCCTGTTTTCCGGTGACTGAGGTCACCGGACAGCCAATAAGCCTCGGGTTCCCTTTGGCGAAAGGCCGATACGCTGCTAATATACTGCTCTCAATATTAATCCTCATAATTACCAACGGATACCATCAATGCGTACCAGTAAATATCTTCTTTCTACCCTGAAGGAGACTCCAAACGACGCAGAAGTCATCAGCCACCAGCTGATGCTACGTGCAGGTATGATCCGTAAGCTGGCCTCAGGTTTGTACACCTGGCTGCCTACAGGTCTGCGTGTCCTGCGTAAGGTCGAAACCATTGTTCGTGAAGAAATGAACAATGCCGGTGCAGTCGAAACACTGATGCCTGTGGTTCAGCCGTCTGAACTGTGGCAGGAAACTGGCCGCTGGGACAAATTCGGTCCTGAGCTGCTGCGAATTGCTGACCGCCACGACCGACCGTTTGTACTGGGCCCGACGCACGAAGAAGTGATCACTGACATCGTGCGTAATGAGGTGAAATCCTACAAGCAGTTGCCGCTGAACCTGTACCAGATCCAGACCAAGTTCCGTGATGAGGTTCGTCCCCGTTTTGGTGTGATGCGCTCACGCGAATTCATCATGAAAGATGCTTATTCTTTCCATTTGGACAAAGACAGCCTGCAAGACACTTACAATGACATGTACCGTGCTTACAGCAACGTCTTCAGCCGCATGGGGCTGGATTTCCGTGCCGTGCTGGCAGATACAGGTTCTATTGGTGGCAGCGGCTCACACGAGTTCCACGTTCTGGCCGAAAGCGGCGAAGATCTGATTGCCTTCTCTACCGAGTCGGAATACGCCGCCAACATCGAAAAAGCCGAAGCGCTGGCACCCGCCACTGAACGTGCAGAGCCTGCAGAAGAAATGAAGCTGGTTGATACGCCGAATGCGAAAACCATCGCTGAGCTGGTTGAGCAATTTGGCCTGCCAATTGAGAAAACCGTTAAAACGCTGTTCGTGAAAGCCTCTGAAGAATCAGAAGCCGAATTAATCGCCCTGATCGTTCGTGGCGACCATGAACTGAACGAAGTAAAAGCGGAAAACCTGGATTGCGTTGCCAAACCGCTGGAGTTTGCGACAGAAGAAGAAATCCGCGCCGTTGTGAATGCAGGCCCGGGCTCACTGGGACCTGTCAATCTGCCCGCGACTTTCATTGTTGACCGCAGCGTTGCCGTGATGAGCGACTTCGGTGCCGGTGCCAACATAGATGGCAAACACTACTTTGGCATCAACTGGGGTCGTGACGTGGAACTGGGTCGTGTCGAAGATCTGCGCAATGTGGTTGAAGGTGACCCAAGCCCATGCGGTAAAGGGACTATCTTGCTTAAGCGCGGTATCGAAGTGGGCCATATTTTCCAGCTGGGCACTAACTACTCTTCATCCATGAACGCCACAGTGCTGGATGCCAACGGCAAGCAGGCCGTGATGGAAATGGGTTGTTACGGCATTGGCTGTACCCGTGTGGTCGCAGCAGCTATCGAACAGAACAACGATGAAAACGGCATTATCTGGCCAGACGCCATTGCGCCTTTCCAGGTGGCCATTGTACCGATGAACATGCACAAATCAGAAGAAGTCCAGCAAGCGGCTGAAGCCCTGTATGCAGATTTGACTGCTGCCGGTATTGAAGTGCTGTTTGACGATCGAAAAGAACGTCCAGGTGTCATGTTTGCCGACATGGAACTGATCGGCGTACCACATACCGTGGTGATCGGCGATCGCAGTCTGAAAAACGGCGAAGTTGAATACAAAGAGCGCCGTACAGGTACGAAAGAGCCTGTCGCCGTAGGCAGCATTGCAGATTTCATCAAGCAGAAGCTGGCTTAAGCCTTTGCTGATTAACCTGTGATATTAAAGAAAAGCCTCCGGACGGAGGCTTTTTTGTGTCTGTGCCACAGTTACTCAGTTTAAATTACAAATAAACTGAGTATTATCACTAGACTAGACGCCACCAGTCTCTGTCGCATCTGTTTAGTATCTTGAGTGGAACGTTTTGCATGGGCAAGGAAAAGCCAAAAATCAGTCTCCTGCTTTCCGGTGGTGGTGCCAGAGCGGCCTATCAGGTTGGGGTGCTGAAAGCGATTTCTGAGTGGTATCCCCGTAACCATCACAGCCCTTTTGCCATCTACAGTGGCACCTCTGCCGGTGCGATTAACGCCACTGCGATTGCCTGCTATGCATCCTGTTTTCGATTAGGTGTAAAAAAACTGGAATGGATCTGGGCGCGCCTGCACAGCAGACGGGTATTCCGCTCCAGCAGTTTGGGCATCACTCAGCATTTATCACATCAACTGCTGGCAAGGCTGCGGGCCGGTCATCACCCCAGACCGCCATTCGGGTTACTGGACAATCGGCCACTGCGTCAGCTGCTTAATCAGGTCAATAATTACGGCCGACTGGAACAGCAGATCCTGGCGGGCAATCTGCACGGTATATCCATTACGGCCTCAAGCTATAAAAGCGGGAAAACGGTCAGCTTTTTTCAGGGGCAACAGAATATGACGCCCTGGACAGACTCGAAATCCAAAGGACGCCGGTCTCTTATTACTACAGAGCACCTGCTCGCCTCATCGGCCATCCCTTTTGTATTCCCGGCCAGCCGGATTGGACAGGCATATTATGGCGACGGATCGATTAACCAACTGACGCCTTTGCGTCCTTCCATGAAAATGGGCGCCGACAAAATTATGATCATTGATTTGATCAATCAAAGATTGCGGCCGCAAGACCCCACACAGGCCCCTGGCGTGGGCATGTTGACCGGTCATCTGATGGATACCATTTTCAGTGATACCATGGCCGCTGAGCTGGAACATCTGGAATACACCAATACGTTGCTCAGTAAGCTGCCTGAGAACGAAAGACGTAAAATGGCGGTTAAATCGGTTGATACCCTGCATTTGTATCCGAGCCAGTCGTTTGAGCCTCTGGCCCAGGCTTTCTATCACCATATGCCGCTGGCGGCCCGCTCTCTGATGCGCCTATTAGGGATCAGTCCTAAAGACGATGCCGCCCTTACCAGCTATATACTTTTCGAACCCAATTACATACACGCACTGATTAATCTCGGCTATTTAGATGCCCAGGAGAAAGAAAGTGAGCTACGTTCGTTTTTAGAATAAAAACGATGGGAGATTTTCATTTCATTCCATTTTCTATTGATCTGGTTCCAAAATCTCATATATTAAAAACCTTGCTTATCAATGATATTAGTCATGGATCCCATTATCTGGCACAAAAAGCAAACTGACATCAGCCGGACCCGCGCCAAGCCGCTGGGTGCGGATCAGCGCTTGCTTATCCTGCAAAAAATGCAGGGCAAGCCTGAGTTGTCTGTGCTGCTGGAAATGTTTGCACTGGAAGTTGAGAAACAGATTGATATCAGTCGTATGCTGTGGCGCCATGAAACCACCACTACCCTGATACGCCACGGCCAGGGAACAGACAACCGCCAGTGCTTTGCCCTGCGGTATGCCGATCACTCTCTGGGGGAGATCCAGTACGACACACCATATGCCCTGGATCAGGATGAAATTAACCTTCTCCACACCTACCACAGGCTGCTGGCCGGCCCGTTATTCAGTGCGATAGAATATCGCCGGATCAAAGAAATGGCGATGCGGGATCACCTGTCCGGCCTGCGCAACCGCAGTTGTCTGGATCAGGACATACTGCATGCCATCGCCATGAGTGAGCGCCGTCAGGTTGGCCTGGTGCTCTTATTGTTTGATCTGGATAACTTTAAGCAGGTTAACGATAAATATGGTCATCTGGATGGCGATAACGTTATCCGCCGTTTTTCGTCGATTCTGAAACAATCGGTTCGCACCTCAGACCGATGTTACCGCATGGGCGGAGACGAATTTGTCCTGTTGCTGCAGCCGGCTTCTGAACAGTCTGCACGCAAGGTCATTCACCGCGTCATGACACGTATCGATCAGGACCATACCCTGCGCAGCCTCGACATTGGCACCTCAATTGGCGCGACCCCTTACCGGCGAGGTGATACGCCGGTCAGTTTATTAGAGCGGGCAGATCGCCAGCTCTATCAGCACAAGCGCTCTAAATAGCCCTCTTCGCTCGATCTCAACAGCCGATAGCGGTAAGCTCTGACTCATCTTTCGTGACCATATTCAGGAGACACTATGAAAGTCGCTGACTGCTGCGAGCTTGTCCGCCAGAGTTACAGCCAGATTGGCAGCGGAGATCAGGGCTACATCCCTGCCGCGATTGCCTGTGCCGTACGTGCCTTAAATAACGTTGCTGACAGCTCCGACGTGCCGCAGGCTATCCGAGAGCAAGCAGCCTTCGCCGCTGCGAATTTATTGATCAGTGATCACGAGGACACGCAATGAATCTGAAGGCATTCGACACTATGGATCCTGTCATGCTGATGAGCATAGTCAATATGAAGATCCGCGATGAGTTTGGCGATCTGGACGCTCTGGTCCGTTTTTACGAAATCGATAAAGATAAACTGATTGCCAGGCTGGCTGCCGCCGGATTTGACTATTTGCCCGACGCCAGACAATTTCGCTAAGTGCCACAACAAAAAAACGGAAAGCCTGGCTTTCCGTTTTTTGGGAGTGACTTTCCAAAGCAATTGAGTTAGCTGAAGGAGGATACCAGGACCGCGATAACCAGCACAGGACAGACAAACTTCAGATATACGGGCCAGATTTTCCAGAACAGTGACTTCTCCAGTTCCGGGCTGCCTGCGCTCAGTTCTTTCAGTTTACGATGGCGAGACCATACCCAGCCACCAAACACTGTGAACAACAAGGCCGCAACGGGCTGGAAATACTGAGTGGCTATGGTCGCCACCAGGCCAAACAGCTGGCCAAAGTTAAAGATAATCACCGCACTGAATACCGCAATAATCCCGCCCAAAACCCAGCTTGTCGCTTTACGATCCGTTTCAAAACGCTCACTGACCAACGCCACCGGGCACTCCAGCATTGAAATTGAAGAGGTCAGCGCCGCAATGGTCATCAAGACAAAAAACACCAGTGCGATCAGCTGGCCGGCAAAGCCCAGGCTGTCAAACAGCAGCGGCAGCACAGTAAAGACCAGAGTATCAGACCCCAATAACGAACCGTCATCAGCGTAAATCGCCACCCCTTTCTGCATGGCAACAAACATCGCAGGCAACACTACCAGACCGGCGATAAAAGCCACTGCCGTATCCACCAGGGTGACACTCAGTGCCATTTTGGGCAGGCTCTCTTTCTTACTCAGGTAAGAGCCATAAATCAGCATGGAGCAACCACCGATCGTGAGGGAGAAAAAGCCCTGGCCCATTGCTGCCAGCAGCAGTTTAGGTTCCAGCACTTTACTGAAATCTGGGATCAGATAGTGCTTAAGACCTTCCACAGCACCGTCTTGCGTCATGATATACACAAACAGAAGCAGAAAGAGGACAAACAGTGCCGGCATCAGACGGGTTGACCATTTTTCAATCCCCTGCTTCACCCCGCTTTGTACGATTAAAATGGTCAGCAAATAAAAGATCGCCGCACCAAACAGGTTACGAGAGACAGAAAAGCCTTTCAGCCAGGCAGTCACATCTGCCATCCCCAGAATATCGGTTACAGCAGCGAGCAGGAAAGTCACCAGCCAGCCTGCCACTATGCTGTAAAACGCCAGCACCAGACAAGGCACCATCAGGCCAATCCAGCCGACCAGTGCGCCTGCTCGTTTTGCCGTCGGGTCATCACTCAGGCTGCGCATACTGTCTACCGGGTTAGCCTGACCATAACGACCAATCGCCATTTCAACAATCAGCATAGGGAAAGCCACCACCAGAATCATCAGGAGGTAAACCAACAGGAATGCGCCGCCACCATTACTGGCCGCTTGAGTGGGAAATCCCCAGATGTTACCCAATCCTACCGCTGCCCCTGCAGCCGCGAGGATAAACCCCATCCGTGAACCAAAATGTTCGCGTGTTCCTGCCATGCTTTATAACCCTGCCGTATCAGTGAACTAGTACGATATATTTATTGGTGGGTTTTATCAATGCCAGCGATTCCAACTGGTCAAGATTGCAGCAATAAGAGAATTGTTTAACCGAGAAGAGAATGAAAGTTCATTTATCCACCCGGCCATGCCGGGTGAATACGGGGGCCATTACTTCATTTGCGCGTAATACGCCGCCAGATTATTAATATCTGTATCACTGAGCATGGCAGCCTGTGGTTGCATCAACATGGCGTTACCGCCAGTACGCTCTTTATTCTTATAAGCTTTCAGGGCGTTCACCAGATACTGCTCGTTCTGGCCTCTCAGGTTAGGATAACCCGGAATAACAGCCTTACCATCAGCGCCATGGCAAGCTGCACAAATTGCGGCCTTTCCCTTGCCGGCTTCTGCATCACCAGCAGCCATAACAGGAAGTGAAAATAGTGTCGCAGCCAGTGTCAGCGTCATTGCTTTCTTCATAAGATCCTCATTATTTTATTTATATCGACATTCAAACACTGCCTGACTATCTACATTCCTGACCCCGGTGTCAGTGTAGGTGATCACACTTCCAGACTAACTCACATTCATTGCCTTCAAAGCCTTCGACCACAAATAAGCCCGCCACCGCCGCCAGTTTATCGCCATAAAATAGCAAAGGGGTCTGGCGCCGACGCCAGCTGGGCACTCCATACTCCTGAAACAGCTTCTTCAGCTTGCGGCGGCCTGCACGCCCCAGCGGATGTGCACTCAGACCGCTGGGATCAAAAGCGATCCACACCCGCTCATCCGGTTCAGGACTGCGCAGATGTCCGTCTGACAGACGAATGAGTGTAATAACGCCCAGTGAAGCAGGTAGCGCGCAAGGGGTATCCGGAGTGATCGCTTGACGCCATTTCGTCACATCCGGCCGGGGCCGGACTGCGTACAGACGAGACTGAAAGCGGCGTATGTCGTATCCGTTCAACGACACGCAGGGGTTAGCATCTTCACGGGCCAGGCAGACCGCCCGCCAGATTTGTTCCAGTTGCGCTTTGGAGGGGACAGGCAGGCTCAGGTGCTGTAACCAAAGTCGCACCAGCGCTCTGCCCTGTTTCCCGTCCGTCACTTCGCTCAGATCTAGGCTGCCGTCTGCTGCAATAATCTGGTTCAGTTTGTCTGCCAGCAAGGATTCAAGTAATGACTGCTGTTCACCGCACAATGCGGCGCTGCGTGCGACGGCCTGCCGCAATCCCGGCCAGCGTGATGTCAGTGCCGGCACAATGTCTAGCCGCAAAAAATTACGGTCAAAGCGCCTGTCCTGATTGCTCTCATCGTCCACCCAGTCCAAATGATGCTCATGGGCATAAGCTTGCAGCTCGGCACGGCTGACATCCAGCAAAGGGCGTATGTGTAAGCCATTGGCAAAGGGTTTGACCTCCGGCATGGCCGCCAGGCCGGCAGGGCCGCTGCCGCGCTTTAACGCCAGCAGGACAGTTTCCAGCTGATCGTCGGCATGCTGTGCGGTCAGCAAGTATTCCTGAGACTGAACATACCTCGCCAGTGCGCCATAGCGTGCCTCTCTGGCAGCCTGTTCCAAACTGATACGGCTACCCGACTGCACACTGACTCGCTCACAGTGAAGGGTCACCGCATCCTGCTTCGCCCAGGCTTCGCACTTCGCTAACCAGTGCTCCGCATTCGGACTTAAGCCATGATGCACATGCACAGCAAGCGCCTGGTAATGCGGATACTTTTGTATAAACCGCCCCAGAAGATGCAGTAAAACACGGGAATCCAGTCCGCCGCTGAGCGCAAGAACAAGCTGTGATGGCTGCGGGCAAAGGCGCAAGAGGGTGTCAGAGAAATGAGTAAACAGCATAAATGTCAGCAATTCTGGTCTGTGGCAATAGGGCTATCTTATATCAGTGCAAAGCCAGGTGTTAGTGTCGCTTTGGGTCCTTGTGCAACAACGCCACGCAGCACATAGCAAAACGGGCCGCCTCTGGCGACCCGTTAATCAGTATTCGGAAGTAGTTATCAGCAGTAGCCGTAACTCAGCAAACGCTGATAACGACGCTCGCGCAGGCTGTCATCATCCAGACCTTCCAGATCGTTCAGCGTATTGAGCAGTTGCTGCTTGATCCGCGAAGCCATTACAGGCACATCACGGTGCGCGCCACCGAGAGGCTCTTCAATGATGTTATCAATCAGACCCAGCTCTTTGAGACGCTCGGCTGTCATCCCCATAGCTTCAGCAGCCTGAGGAGCCTTATCAGAATCACGCCACAGAATCGACGCACACCCTTCCGGGGAGATCACCGAATAGGTCGAGTATTGCAGCATGTTCACGCAATCACCGACACCGATCGCCAGTGCGCCGCCAGAACCGCCTTCACCGACCACATTACAGATCACTGGCACGTTCAGACCGGCCATGACTTTCAGGTTCATGGCGATGGCTTCAGACTGACCGCGCTCCTCGGCGCCCACACCTGGATACGCGCCTGCCGTATCAATAAAAGTGATGATTGGCATGCGGAAACGCTCAGCCATTTTCATCAGGCGCAATGCTTTACGGTAGCCTTCAGGTTTTGGCATGCCGAAGTTACGCAATACTTTCTCACGGGTCTCGCGGCCTTTCTGATGACCAATCACCATAACCGGACGACCATCCAGACGGGCAATGCCGCCGATCAATGCTTTATCGTCGGCAAACGCACGGTCGCCGGCCAGCGGATCGAATTCAGTAAAGATATGCTCGATATAGTCCAGCGTATACGGACGCTGCGGATGGCGGGCCAGCTGTGCGACCTGCCAGGCACCCAGATCGCCAAAAATCTTTTTGGTCAGTTCCAGGCTTTTTTGTTCAAGCTGTGCAATTTCTTTGTCCAGATCAACCGAGGCCGATTTATCACGGTGCGATACATCACGCAGTGCTTCAATTTTGGCTTCTAGCTCGGCAATGGGTTGTTCAAAATCAAGGAAGTTCAGGCTCATACCACTTGTAATCCTTTGTCCATTATTAGCAACCTGTCTAACAGGTGCCGGACTCATTAATTAAACTCAAATTCGACTTGCTGCTCGCCCAGTAACACTTTGAGATCAGTGATTAAATCATCACTTGGCGTTATCCGCCACTCTGTGCCAAGGGTAAGTTTAGCGCGTGCATTCGAACGCTGATAATAAATATTCACCGGGACAGTACCTGCCCGATGCGGTTCCAGCGCTTTGCTGAAACGCTCAAAAAATGTGTGATCAATCTGCCCTTCAGTCAGCGAGATAGCAAGACCCCGCAGGTGCTTTTCTCTAGCGTCAGAAATATCAAGGACTTCACGTGCAGACATTTTAAGGCCACCATTGAAATCATCAAAGCTGACCTGTCCGGAAACGACCAAAATCCGGTCTTTTTCAATCAGATCGAGATATCGATCCAAAGCATCGGAAAACAGCATAACTTCCATGCGCCCCGATCTGTCATCCAATGTCAGCACCCCAATCCGGGTACCGCGCTTGGTTGTCATGACCCGGGCGGCGATGACCAGTCCGGCAATTGTCACTACCTTATCACGTCCTGTCGGATGGGCGTCTTTCAGGCGCCAGGTCACGTAGTGCTTGAGTTCACGCACATAACTGTTAATCGGGTGACCAGTCAGATACAAACCGAGCGTGTCCCGCTCTCCTTCCAGCCAGATTTTCTCCGGCCATTCAGGAATATTGGCGTACGCTTTTTCCACTTCTTCCGGGGCTGCCGTCAGCACACCAAACATGTCAGCCTGACCGAATGCCTCGGCCTGATGGTGCTGGCCGGCGGCTTTCAGCGCGTCGTCCAGTGTTGCCATCATCGCCGCACGGTTGGGCCCGAGACGATCCATCGCACCGGCTTTGATCAACCGCTCCAGAACGCGTTTGTTGACCTTCTTGGTGTCTATTCTGGCACAGAAATCAAATAAGTCCTTAAAGTGACCGCCTTTTTCCCGTGCCGCAATAATATTCTCGATCGGGCCTTCACCTACCCCTTTGATAGCGCCAATACCATAAACAATGGCGCCTTCATCATCAACGGTGAAACGGTAAAGCCCTTTGTTAACATCCGGCGGCAGCATCTGCAGGTTCATGCGCTGGCACTCTTCCACCAGACCGACCACTTTATCGGTATTATCCATGTCGGCGGTCATTACCGCAGCCATGAACTCAGCCGGATAATGCGCCTTCAGCCACAGCGTCTGGTAAGACACCAGCGCATAGGCGGCTGAGTGCGATTTGTTGAAGCCGTAACCGGCGAATTTCTCTACCAGGTCGAAGATCTTCATCGCCAGTTCGCCGTCCACCCCGTTGTTCACGGCGCCGTTTTGAAACGTGGCTCGCTGCTTGGCCATTTCTTCCGGTTTTTTCTTACCCATAGCACGGCGCAGCAAGTCAGCGCCGCCCAGGCTGTAACCGGCCAGGACCTGGGCAATTTGCATGACCTGTTCCTGGTACAAAATAATGCCGTAGGTCGGCTCCAGAATCTCTTTCAGCGATTCGTGCTGATAGGTGGCATCAGGATAAGAGATCTCTTCACGGCCATGTTTACGGTCAATGAAGTTATCCACCATGCCTGATTGCAGGGGACCCGGACGGAACAGGGCCACCAGTGCGATCATGTCTTCAAAGCAGTCCGGCTGCAGCCGCTTGATCAAATCTTTCATGCCGCGCGATTCAAGCTGGAACACCGCTGTCGATTCTGAGCGCTGCAACATGGCGAACGATTTTTGATCCGCCATTGGGATAGCCGCAATATTGATCGGCGGTTTACCCTGAGCTTCCAGGCGCGGGTTAATCATCCCCAGAGCCCAGTCAATAATGGTCAGCGTGCGCAAGCCCAGGAAGTCGAACTTTACCAGCCCCGCGGTTTCGACATCGTTCTTATCAAACTGTGTGACCGGATGATTGCCTTCTGCGTCACAATACAGCGGGGCGAAATCCGTGATTGTGGTTGGCGAAATTACGACCCCACCAGCGTGTTTACCGGCGTTTCGGGTTACCCCTTCCAGCACCCGGCACATATCGATCAGATCTTTGACTTCTTCATCGGCTTCGTATACTTCACCCAGCTGCGGCTCAGCTTCAAAGGCTTTTGCCAGTGTCATACCCGGTTCGGCCGGAATCATCTTGGAAATGCGATCGACAAAGCCATAAGGGTGTCCCAGTACCCGGCCCACATCCCGGATAACGGCTTTGGCCGCCATGGTACCAAAGGTGATGATCTGGGATACGGCATCCCGGCCATACATTTCGGCCACGTGATCTATCACCTGATCCCGCTTATCCATACAGAAATCGATATCAAAGTCAGGCATGGATACCCGTTCCGGGTTCAGAAAACGTTCGAACAGCAGATCAAAGGCCAGCGGATCGAGATCCGTAATATCCAGTGCATAAGCGACCAGGGATCCTGCACCCGAGCCACGTCCCGGGCCAACGGGCACACCGTTTTCCTTCGACCACTGGATAAATTCCATGACGATCAGGAAGTACCCGGGGAACCCCATCTGGTTGATCACTTCCAGTTCAATGTCCAGACGCTCGTCGTATTCAGGGCGGCGGGTTTTGCGCACTTCTTCATCCGGAAATAAGAATTCCAGACGTCGCTCCAAACCTTCCTTCGATTTCATGACCAGGAAATCTTCCGTCGTCATGTCACCGGTCGGGAAGTTTGGCAGGAAATACTCACCTAACCGAACCGTCACGTTACAGCGCTTGGCAATCTCTACTGAGTTTTCCAGTGCTTCCGGAATGTCGGCAAACAGCTCGCACATTTCCTCTTCACTACGCAGGTATTGCTGAGCACTGTAATTCTTGGGGCGACGGGGATCGACCAGGGTATAACCATCATGAATACAGACACGGATTTCATGGGCATCGAACTGATCCGGACTGATAAAACGCACATCATTGGTTGCGACTACGGGCAAGTCCGCCTGCGCGGCCAGTTCTATAGCAAAATGCAGGTACGCTTCTTCATCCGGCCGGCCGGTTCGGACCAGCTCCAGATAATAACTGCCGGGAAAGTGCTCCTGATAAAAGGCCACACAGCGCTCTGCGGCCGCCTGATTGCCTTTGAGCAAGGCCTGTCCCACATCACCGGTTTTACCGCCTGACAGCAGGATCAAGCCCTGTTTCTGCTCAGCCAGCCAGTCTCGGTCAATGACAGGCATATGCTGTACATGCCCGCGCTGATAGGCGCGGGATATCAGCAAGGTCAGGTTTTTATAACCGTCATTGTCTGCCGCCAGGACAGTGAGATCAGATAGTTCATCGCCATTCTCATCGCTGCGTACTTTAAAATCCGCACCGATAATCGGCTTCACCCCTGCGCCATGGGCCGCGAAATAAAATTTCACCAGGCCACACAGGTTAGTGAAATCTGTCAGGGCCATTGCAGGCATGCCCAGCTCTGCCACTTTCTTGACCAGAGGCGGGACCTTACTCAGGCCGTCGACCATGGAAAAGTCACTGTGGATGCGCAGGTGTATAAAGCGTGGTTCTGCCATGATGATGTCGTCAATTCAGCGGTTAAGACACAAACAGAGGTTGAGTCTAAAATGATTTTTCGTCAACGCAAGTGCCCGAAAGCCATTACTTCAAATTTTGCGCAATTCGCTCTCGAACTGGCTTAAAACTCTTACGGTGCTGATCAATCGCCCCGTGTGTTTCCAACGCCGCAAAGTGTGCTTTGGTCGGATAACCTTTGTGCTGGGCAAATCCGTAAGCGGGATACAGGGCATCTAAGGCTTGCATTTCTCTGTCGCGGGTCACTTTCGCCAGAATGGAGGCAGCACTGATCTCTGCCACCCGCATATCCCCTTTCACCACTGCCTGTGCCGGCACGGGTAACGATGGCACACGGTTACCGTCAATCAACACAAAATCGGGTTGTACAGACAAGCCAGCAACGGCTCGCTGCATAGCGACCATAGTGGCCTGCAGGATATTAAGCTCGTCAATTTCGTCCGGCTCACAGCGGCCCAAAGACCAGCTCAGTGCTTTTTCCTGAATTTCGTCAAACAACGCCAAGCGCTTTTTCTCGCTCAGCTTCTTCGAATCAGCGAGCCCGACAATGGGGTTAGCCGGATCGAGAATGACAGCTGCGGTTACGACAGCACCGACCAGCGGACCACGGCCAACCTCATCCACGCCTGCGATCAATCGGGCATCCGGATATATAAAAGGTTCGTATTGCATAATGTGTTTCACTCTGTCCGGTCAGTTAACACCGGCCACTGCTAGATTACTTGCCGATTAAAGTCAGCACGGCATCGGCAGCCTGCTTATCCGCATCACAACGGATAAGCTGGTGCAACCGGGTAAATTCGGCCATCAGCTCATGATTATCGGCAGTCAGGCTCTGCTCAACCGCCGCAGCCAGTTGCTCAGGCACACACTCATCTTGCAATAATTCAGGCACCAGTTCTCTGTCTGCCAGAATATTGGGTAATGACACGTATTTGGTCTTGAGCATGCGTTTGGCTATCCAGGCTGTCAGCGGTTTGACTTTATAGCCAACCACCATAGGACGCTTCACCAGCATACATTCCAGCGCCACGGTACCGGAAGCGAGTAGCACTGCATCTGATGCCGTCATGACATCACGTGCAGTATCATCAACCAGGACAAAATCCAATTCAGGCGCTGTCGCCTTCCAGGCCAGTTCAAACTGTTCACGGCGTTTCTGGTTCACCAGCGCTACCACAAAACCCAATTCAGGATGCTTCGCTTTCAGTAACTGGCAAGTCTGAATAAAAGGCTCTGCCAGCAGCCCCATTTCACCGCCACGGCTGCCAGGTAATACGGCCAGCCAGCGTTTATCGCTGTCCAGTCCCAGCTTTTGTCGGGCAGCGGCTTGGTCTGACTCTAACGGAATGGCATCCGCCATGGTATGACCGATAAATTCACACGGGACGTTAAATTTATCGTAGAAGGCTTTTTCAAAGGGCAGGAAGGCCAGAACCAGATTGGTCGCCGCTTCAATTTTGAAGATCCGCTTTTGCCGCCAGGCCCATACCGACGGGCTGACATAGTGGACAGTTTTGATACCCTGTGTCTTCAGGTCTTTTTCCAGACGCAGATTAAAATCAGGTGCATCAATGCCCACGAAAACATCCGGCGGATTGGCTGAGAAATACTTAACCAGCTCGGCTTTAATATGAAACAAGCGGGGCAGCCGACCGAGAACCTCAACGATCCCCATGACCGCCAGCTCTTCCATATCAAACAGGGCTTCACATCCCTGCGCCTGCATACGGGGACCCGCAACGCCGACAAACTCAGCATCCGGATAGCGCGCTTTGACCGCTTCGATAAAGCCGGCCCCTAAAATATCGCCGGAGATCTCCCCGGCGACGATTCCAATTCGAAGAGGCTTGGCCATATCAGCGAATAATTCCGCGTTCGGTATTGTTCAGTGCATCCAGCAACAGACCAACTGACGGCCAGTCTTTTGCCATGTCTTCCAACACAGGTTTCACCTCTGTCTGCGTTTTACCCGAGCGGTAAATCTCTTTATAGGCACGGCGCAAGGCATGGATTTCAGGCTTTTCAAAGCCATTACGCTGCAAGCCCACAATATTCAGTCCGAATGGTGTGGCATGGTTACCCTGGGCCAGGACATAAGGCGGCACGTCCTGCACCACGGCAGAACAGCCACCGACATAGCTGTACGCACCCACAGTACAGAATGGATGGATGGCTGACAGCGCCATCACACCAGCGTAATCGCCGACCACCACATGGCCACCCAAAATTGAGTTGTTACCAATATGGGTGTGATTACCAATCACGACATCGTGAGCAACGTGGGCATTGACGCACAGCAGGTTGTCATCACCAATAATGGTGACGCCTTTATCCTGTACCGTGCCACGATGGATCTGTACGCTTTCGCGGATCACATTGCGATCGCCAATTTCCAGGCGGGTCGGTTCACCGTTGTATTTCTTGTCCTGGCACTCTTCACCGACAATCGCATAAGGAAAAATGCGATTATCCTTACCAATCGTGGTCGGGCCTTTGATCACAACGTGTGACATGATCTCGTTGCCGTCGCCAATTTCGACATCTTTGCCAATGTAAGTAAAAGGGCCAACAGTAACATTGGCGCCGATTATCACACCGTCTTCAATCACCGCTGATGGGTGAATTTGTGCTGTTTCGTGAATCATGAAAACTCTCGTCTCGCGCATTTCAACTCAGCAGAACACACAACATCGCCGTCCACTTTCGCAATACCATTAAACATGGCAATACCGCGGCGCTCTTTCAGGAATTCCACTTCAATCACCAGCTGGTCGCCTGGGCCAACGGGTTTACGGAATTTCGCATTATCAATGCTGGCAAAGTAATACAGTTCATTTTCTGCCGGCGCACCAAAGGTTTTAAACGCCAGCAAGCCAGTGGCCTGTGCCATGGCTTCAAGAATCAGCACACCAGGAAAAACAGGCATTTTCGGGAAGTGGCCGGTAAATTGCGGCTCATTGACGGAAACGTTTTTTATCGCTGTCAGTGTTTTGCCTTCTTCGTAGTTAACAACACGATCAACCATCAGAAAAGGATAACGGTGCGGAAGAAGTGCTTGGATCTCGGTGATATTCAGCGTTTTGTTTTCGCTAGTCAAAACTGCATTCCTGTCTAAAAAGTTAATAAAGCGCCGGACAAAAACGTAAACAGCCTACGTAATAAGTGACGCAGGCCCTGAAGCGGCAAAATGAGAACGAAAAACTACTGATTATCTTTTTCGAGTTTTTTCTCTACAGATTTCAATCGCTTATTCATTTCTTCAATTTTCAGAACACGTGCCGCCGTTTTACGCCATTCCCGGTTAGTCTGTAGTGGGATACCGGATGAATACACGCCAGGCTCAGTAATAGGTCGCATGACCATTGCCATACCAGTCACAGTCACGCCATCGGTAATTTCCATATGGCCATTGAACACACTGGCTCCGCCAATAAAACAATGTTTACCTACTTTCAGGCTGCCTGCCATAACCGTGGCACCTGCAACAGCAGTACTTTCTCCAATGGAAACGTTATGGGCAATCTGGCACTGGTTATCAATGATAACACCATCAGCGATCAGGGTATCCTCAAGCGCACCACGATCAATAGTGGTACAAGCTCCGATCTCTACCCTGTTACCAATACGCACTGTGCCCAGCTGAGGAATTTTTTGCCACTGGCCTTTATCGTTCGCATAGCCAAAGCCATCAGAGCCAATCACAGTCCCCGACTGAACCAGGCAGTCGTCACCCAGCACAACATTGTGATAAATACTGACATTGGCCCATAGCTTAGTGCGACTGCCAAGGCGCGCACCTTTACCGATAAAGCAACCGGGACCCACCTGAACATGATCGCCAAGCACCACACCGGATTCGATCACGGCATTATGACCAACGGCAACACCCTCACCCAGTACGGCGTCAGGGGCAATATAGGCGGATGGCGCAATGTCTACCGCGCTGGCTGGTGTGGAATCCAGCCACTGAGCCACTTTGGCGTAGGCCAGGTAAGGATCTTTAACTATCAGTGCATTACCGTCGAAATATTCAGCATCAGCGGGTGTCAACATCACCGCTGTTGCCTTGCACGCTTGCAGATGCTGGCGGTATTTACTGCTGGAAAGGAAAGTGATCTGGCCAGAGCCTGCCTGACCCAACCCTGCGATTGCTGTGACTTCGGCCGCTGCGTCACCACGCAGCTCCGCACCTAATTTTTCTGCTAATGCAGCAAGCGTCAATGCAGCCATTATTTACCTTAAAATTTCGTTTTGTACGTACTGCGCCTTATTATCTGCGGAGTAAGAGACAATGCAAAGGGATAACGCAGAAACGCCCACAATTTGAACAATGTTCACATAATAATGTCATTTTGGATACTACGAGCGAATACACCAGACGGGCCTTGATTCCCTTCCCGGTGTACTCACTCGCCGGCACTCAGTGAAACAAGATATCCTTATTTCACCGCTGACATCACTTTCGCAGACAGATCATCTTTAGGATTGGCAAACAAAATTGCCTGACCATCAACAACCATATCGTAGCCTTCACGTTTGGCTACATCCTGAATCGCTGTACGCAGTTTCATGGCCAGCTTTTGCTGCTCTTCTGACGCACGACGCGCCTGATCTTCCTGCAGGGCACGCGCTTTCTGCTTGAACTGACTGTCCAGGGTCTGCAGCTCATTTTGCAGTTTAGTCTTGTCGCTGGCGCTCATCAGCTGACCATCACGCTTGAGCTTTTCCAGCTTGGATTTGATATTGGTTTCCAGCGAGCGCAATTCTGTTACCCGTCCCTGGAACTCGTTTCGCAGCTTATCCTGCAAGTTGTAACGCTGCGCCAGTTGCGCCATAGCTTGAGTCGTAGCCACATAACCTACCTTCTCAGCCGCTGCCGCTGCCTGGGTATACATAGATGATGAAAGAACGACCAGACTAAGACCGGCTGCTTTAATCCACTGTTTCAAAGGCTCTCTCCTTAAAGGGTTAGAATGTACGTCCGATAGTAAATGTGAAGAATTCTTCGTCATCGCCATCGTATTTCTTAAGTGGCCTCGCTACCGAAAAGACCAGAGGTCCCATTGGTGACATCCACTGCAGAGCCGCACCATATGAAGCACGGATCAGGAAAGGATCTGAATAGTCATACAGAAAATCGCCATCCTGTCCGCTCAAATCGTATTCTGTGTCCCACACGTTACCGGCATCAATAAACAGGCTGGTACGGATCTGATTCCTCGCTTCTTCAGAAGCAAACGGCGTCGGGACGATCAGCTCAACACTGGCCAGTGCGACAGCATTACCGCCCGCCGCATCATCAGAACCTGTCGCACAGCTGTTATTACCGCCTATGCTGCCACCGCTATCACAGCCGCCAACGTAGACGGCTTTCGGACCCACAGTGTTGGAACGGAACCCCCGCAGGGTAGAGAAGCCACCCGCGTAGAAGTTTTCATAAAACGGCAACAGCTGATCACTGCCATTATCCGTTGTACCGTAACCATTACCATAGCCCAGCCGGCCGCGAAGCAACAGGGTAAAGTCCTGTTCCTGAGTTAACGGGAAGTACTGGCGGACATCATACTGCGCTTTGAAATACTGGGCATCTGAACCCGGTACTGTCATGCGGAAGGTGGCACGCTGATGGTTACCTGCTGTCGGGAAAAAGCCACGGTTCAGGTTATTGCGTGTCCAGGAAACCGACCAGTCAAAGTCGTCCAGCTCTATAGAAGTGTTGGCTTGATCAAAGTCATGAATTTGTTTGAATTTTTCGATCTGATAATACTCTTCCGTATTCGAGATCTTGTTATGGTCATAGCCCAGACCAAATTCAAAGAAATTCAGTTCATCATACGGGAAACCCCAGGTCAGACTGGCGCCGTAGCTCTGGTTGGTATAGTCAGAAATGTTAGCGTCAGAGGCTTCAAACTCGTTGTAGTAAACTTTACCGCCCAGACTGATGCCATCCAGCGTGAAATACGGGTCGCGGTACTCGACACTGACGTTTTTCTGGTAATCATTCATCATGGCACTGATGCCGAAACGGTTACCGGTTCCCAGGAAGTTATCCTGCTGAATACCGGCCTGAAAAGAGACACCGGATTCAGTACCATAACCCACACCAAAGTTGATGTTGCCGGCGTTTGCTTCTTTCACCTTGTACTGAACATCAACCTGATCTTCGGTGCCCGGAACACGCACTGTCTGTACATCAACCGATTCAAAGAAACCGGTACGGTTCAGACGCTCTTTACCACGTTCAATCGACTTGGAGTTGAGCCAGCTGCCTTCCATCTGGCGCATTTCGCGACGCAACACTTCATCCTGGGTTGAGGTATTGCCAGAAAAAGCAATATTACGCACGTAAATACGTTTGCCCGGCTCAACGTTAACCAACAGGGACACCTGCTGATTGGTATCGTCAAACTCTGGAATCGTATTCACCTGCGGGTAGGCATAGCCCAATTCGCCAAGCCGGCGTTTTATCGACTCTTCCAACCCTGTGACTTTTGCACCGTTGTAAATATCACCCTCTTTAAAGGTGACCAGCCCGGCCAGTTCGCCCTGCGCACCAACCAGGTTACCGCGGAATTTGACGCCTTTGACCGTATACTGCTGCCCTTCATTGATATTCAGGGTGATGTACACCCCTTTCTTATCAGGGGAGATAGAGACATGGGTCGATTCAAGCTTATACTTCAGATAACCGTTGTTAAGGTACTGAGAACGCAGGGTTTCCAGATCACCAGCCAGTACCTGTTTCTGATACTTTTCATCGGCCAGGAAGTTCCACCAGGGCACATCAGCCTGCAGATTGAATTTGTCGCGCAGATCTTCATCGGTAAACACCTTGTTTCCAATGAAATTGATTTGCTGAATTTTCGCCGATACCCCTTCGGTAAAGACAAATTTCAGATCAGCACGATTTCGTGGCAATGGGGTCACAACAGCCTTAACGCTGGCATTGTATTTACCCACGCTGTAGTAGAAATCTTCCAGACCTTTCTCAATCTTACTCAGCGTCGTACGATCCAGTGCTTCACCCACCGTGATCTTTGAGGCGTTCAGATTTTCCTGGAGCTGTTCGTCTTTGATGGCCTTGTTGCCAGAAAACGTGATACTGGCTATGGTCGGGCGTTCAATGACTTTCACCACTAAAGCATTACCCTCACGGAAAACCTGAATATCTTCAAAGTTACCTGAAGCAAACAAGGCCTGAATCATATCCGCGACGTCACGCTCATCGACCGAATCACCAATTCTGACAGGCGTCTTCAGCAATGCAGCACCTAAGGCTACACGCTGTAATCCCTCAAAGCGGATATCATCCACCACAAATTGTTCCGCATGTACCACACTGCTGCCAAGCAAGAGGGATGCGACTAACAGTTTCTTCATCGCCATTACTGTTCTGATTATTCCTTGCTAAAAACGCACTTATTAAAGGCGGGTAAAATCATTTATGAGCGCTACAGCCATCAAAACGACTAAAATCACAGATCCAAGACGGTAACCAAGATCTTGTATACGCTCCGAAACAGGACGTCGTGTCACAGCTTCAATTGCAAAAAAGAGTAAATGCCCACCATCCAGCACAGGCAGCGGCAAGAGGTTCACTATACCCAGGTTAACGCTAATTAAAGCCAGAAAACCCAAAAAGTACACTATGCCATAGTCAGCCGTTGTTCCCGCACCTTTGGCGATAGAAATCGGGCCGCTTAAATTCTTCAGCGCCACATCCCCGGTCACCAGCTTGGTCACCATATCAAAGGTCAGTGTCACCAGTTGCCAGGTTTTTTCGGTGGCTTCGCCAATCGCTTCCAGAGGACCATACTGACGAACAAAACGCTGATCTGCTGGCCACTCTGACATAACAGGTGCGAAACCAGCGTATCCAACCCACTCACCACTTGGCAACTCTTTAGTAATGGGCGTCAGAGAAGCTTCCACCAGCTCGTTACCACGGCGCAGCTCAACAGTCAGTGCCTGATCCGGGCTGGAGCGAACCGCATCAACCACCTGCTGCCATTGAGTAATCGGCTGCTTGTCGATAGCGACAATCGTATCCCCTATTTCGAAGCCGGCTTTTTTGGCCGCTCCGTTATCCACCAGCTGACCAATTTCGAGCGTGATCGGCGGGGAAAACGGCGTGATACCCAGAGTAGTCAGTATACGCTCACTTTCCGGATCAAATGACCAGTTGCGCAAATCCAGATTAAATGTTTTTTCGTAAGATTCTTCCGATGGCACGGCTGTCAGCGTCATCGTATCATCACCAATATGGCTTATCATGGCCATATTGACGGATTCCCAATCCGGAGTTTGGATACCAGAAACTGACTTAAGTTCCATGCCGTTTTCGATACCGGCCTGGGCGGCTATTGATTGCGGTGCAACCTCTCCGATAACCGGCTTAACCGCAGGGACACCAATCAGGTACACAACCCAATAGGCAAAGATGGCAAAAACGAAGTTAGCAATAGGACCTGCCGCCACAATGGCACTTCTTTGCCACAATGATTTGTTATTGAAAGCCTGGTGGCGGCGTTCAGCCGGTACGGTGTCAACCCGCTCATCGAGCATTTTGACATAGCCGCCGAGTGGGATCATTGCCAGTATGTACTCGGTGCCTTGCTTGTCGACACGACGCCAGAGAGGTTTACCAAAACCAATGGAAAAACGCTCCACATACACGCCGCAACGGCGTGCAACCCAGAAGTGTCCGAATTCATGCACCGCGATTAAAATGCCCAGCGCAACGAGAAAGGCACCCAGATTCCACAAAATTCCCATCATTTAGCTACCTTCTGAATCACTTGCTGCGCCAACTGTCGTGCATCAGCATCTAACGCCATCACACACTCCAGACTCCGCGGCTCTGTCAGGTTAACCTGATCCAGCACCTGCTGGTTCACTCGCGCGATATCGGTAAAACGTATACCACCGGCCAGAAACTCTGCCACTGCCACCTCATTGGCAGCATTGAGCGACGTGGTTGCTGCCTGCCCACTGTAGCACGCATCTATCGCAAGCTGCAGACACGGATAACGCGACATATCCGGCGCCATAAAAGTCAGTTCTCCCGCTTGGGTAAAATCAAGCGGTTTCACACCGGCATCCACCCTTTCAGGATAGGCCATGGCAAAGGCGATTGGCGTCTGCATATCCGGCAATCCCATCTGCGCAACCACTGAGCCATCTTTGTACTGTACCATAGAGTGGATGACTGACTGGGGATGAATCAGCACCTCCATTTGCTCTCTAGACGCATTAAACAACCATCGGGCTTCTATGTACTCCAGCCCTTTATTCATCATAGTGGCCGAGTCGACGGAGATCTTTGGTCCCATCGACCAGTTTGGATGCGCAATGGCCATTTCCGGGGTCACAGTCTCCAGATCCCGAGGGTCGGTATAGCGAAATGGGCCGCCAGAGCCGGTCAGCAAGATCTTGCTGATCCCTGCCGCAGACAGATCACAACGCCCGGTCTGCTGTTGAACACCTAAAGGTAGACACTGATAGATAGCATTATGTTCACTGTCCACCGGTAATAATTCTGCGTCATACTTCGCAACGGCATCAATAAACATCTGGCCAGACATCACCAGGGCTTCCTTATTGGCCAGCAGAACACGTTTTCCGGCTTTGACCGCAGACATAGTCGGCATCAGTCCGGCCGCCCCCACTATGGCGGCCATTACGGTATCCACTTCATCCAGCGCGGCAATCTCGCACATGCCAGCGACACCTGCCAGTACCTGAGTGGCGACACCGTGAGCTTTCAACTGCCCGGACAGTTCACGTGCGGCCTGCTCACAGGCCATAGCAGCAAACTTGGGCTGCCACTGACAGCAAAGTTCAAACATTTTACGGCTGTCTGTACCCGCGGCCAGCGCGACCACTTCAAAATGGTCAGGATTGTTTGCCACTACGGCCAGTGTACTGGTGCCAATTGATCCCGTTGCTCCAAGAATCGTTAACTTACGCATACCTTCACTACTTTACGAATTCTGGCTGTTCTCAGCCATCATCCTAACCTTCATTTTCAGTCAGTGTGTGAACAAGGGGTCAACACACTATCAAGGGTATCAAAATCAAAATGGGGGAAGTGGTTACCCGCTTCCCCCCGAATCAGGTCTCAGATAAGCCAGAGATAGAGCAATGCAAAGACAGGCAATGCTGCCGTCAGGCTGTCTATCCGATCCAGAATACCACCGTGCCCAGGTAATATCTGTCCACTGTCTTTAATTCCGGAAACTCGCTTGAGCATACTTTCTGCCAGATCACCAAATACAGAGGCAATCACAGTCAACACCACTGTCACTAACAGTGCACCGCTATTATTAAAGGTTATACCAAACAGTTCTGCGGTTGCCCACGCGACGACCACTGCCAGCACTACACCACCGGCAAGCCCTTCAAGGGTTTTATTCGGGCTGACTCTGGGAGCCATTTTGTGGCGGCCAAATCGCTTACCCGCGAAATAAGCCCCGCTGTCAGCCGCCCAGACCAGTAAACACACCAACAGAACCAGTTTGGCGCCCAGATAGGGGGATTCGGCATAATTAACAGCACGTAGCATGACGACGCCCCAGAAAAAGGGAATCAGGGTGAGTAAGCCAAAAAGGTAGCGAAGTGTGGTTGAACGAACCCAGAAGCCAGATTGGTTCGGATAGGTCACGACCAGTAAACAGGCAAACAACCACCAGGCGCCACCTGCCGCTAACATGATGTGATGTGGAAATTGCAAATTACCCAATTCGATGGCATCAGCAGGGAGGGCCAGTAACGACGCCAGTAAGACTAAGACAGGGGGTACCATTGCCAGCAGGCGTGAACGGGCATTTACAAACTGGGTCCATTCCCAGAAGCCAGCCAGGGTGATACCTGCGATAGCCAACATAAAACCCGAAAAAGGTAGCAGGAAGATTCCGGCTATCACTAATGGCGCCAGAACCAATGCAGTCAAAATTCGTTGCTTAAGCAAGCTTGTTCCTCTCGTTATTATTTATCGTTGTCGCTTCTCAGCAATATCTTGCTTGGCAGCAATCCAACAAGCCACGAGCTTGTTTTCAGAATGGCAGCGGGGTTCCATTTTCCACGCTACCATCTTGGTGTTACTGAGCTTTCAGTAACTTTTTTATTTGTTCACCCGTACAACCAAAACGACGCTCCCGATCCATGAACCAGGCAATAGCATCGGCTAAGGTATTTTCATCAAAATCAGGCCAGAGTTGCGGTGTGAAATACAACTCGGCATAGGCGGTCTGCCACAGCATAAAGTTGCTGATCCGGCATTCACCACTGGTACGAATAAGAAGATCGACATCAGGCAAACCACTGGTGGATAAGCGAGCAGCCAGCATGTCTTCAGTGATATCGTCCGGGGTCAGCCCCTGCTCGGCCACGTCTCTGGCAAGAGCCTGAGTGGCCTGAAGAATATCCCATTGCCCGCCATAATTTGCCGCCACGTTCAGCACCATGCCGGTGTTGGCAGCGGTTAAGGTTTCGGCTGCCAGGATTTTGTCTTGAAGACGCTGACTGAAGCGGCTGGTGTCGCCAATAATTTTAAGACGGATGTTATTTTTGTGCAGACGCTTCACTTCCCGGCCAAGAACAGTCAGAAAGAGTTCCATCAATAAAGACACTTCATCTTCCGGGCGGCGCCAGTTCTCACTGCTGAATGCAAACAGAGTCACTACCTGGATACCAAGACGGCTCGCAGCAGAGACAGTTTTACGTACGGCTTCTACACCGGCTTTATGGCCAAACACCCGCGCTTTACCCTTTGCCTTAGCCCAGCGCCCGTTACCATCCATAATGATAGCCACGTGCTTGGGCAGGTTCTGGGTGTACCATTCAGTGCTGCTTGTATGCTCTGTCATACTTTTCCCTCAACAAAAAAGCGCCGTGCTGCACGCACAGCGCTTTAGAGCTTATCAAGCCAGAGTCAATAATAAGTAAGGAGAACCTTAAACTTCCATCAACTCTTTTTCTTTCGCTTCCAAAATGGTATCAATTTTCTTCACAGCGGCATCAGTCAGCTTCTGAATGTCATCCTGAGCACGACGATCATCGTCTTCTGAAATCTCTTTGTCTTTCAGTAGCGCCTTCACTTCTGCGTTGGCATCACGACGGATATTACGAATAGCGACACGGCCTTGTTCTGCTTCAGCGCGAACAACTTTAACCAGATCTTTACGACGCTCTTCCGTCAATGGTGGCAGTGGAACCCGGATAACCGTACCCGCAGATGAAGGGTTAAGGCCCAGATCCGACATCATGATCGCCTTTTCAATTTTAGGCGTCAGTTCTTTGTCGAATACCGTAATGGCCAGGGTACGGGCATCTTCAGCGATGACGTTAGCTACTTGACGCAGCGGCGTGTTAGATCCGTAGTAGTCAACCTGAATACCATCTAGCAAACTTGGATGTGCACGACCAGTACGCACTTTTGCCAGCTGAGTTTTCAGTGCTTCAACACTTTTGTCCATGCGCGTTTGCGCATCAGTTTTAATATCGTTAATCACGTTTGTACCCTTGAATAGTCGGTCTTAGCAGGAAGCTGTTTTCCTACCCTATCAATATGTTACGCCCTTACTCGCTGTGAGCGATCAAGGTACCTTCCGGCTCACCCATCACAACTTTACGCAGTGCGCCTGGTTTATTCATGTTGAACACACGAATCGGCATACCGTGGTCACGAGCCAATGTGAAGGCGGCGAGATCCATGACTTTCAGCTCTTGTTCCAGAACGTCCTGATAACCTAGCTTATCATAAAGAACAGCTTCTGGGTTTTTAACTGGATCGTCGCTGTAAACACCGTCCACTTTTGTGGCTTTCAGCACAACATCAGCTTCAATTTCAATACCGCGCAGACATGCCGCTGAATCTGTTGTAAAGAAAGGATTACCTGTACCTGCAGAGAAAATAACCACCCTGCCCTGGCGAAGCTGGCTGATAGCTTCTGCCCAGTTATAGCTGTCACAGACACCATTCAGCGGAATGGCTGACATTACTTTCGCGTTCACATAGGCACGGTGCAGCGCGTCACGCATGGCAAGGCCATTCATCACTGTCGCCAGCATACCCATGTGATCGCCCACAACTCGGTTCATACCCGCAGCAGCCAGACCTGCACCACGGAACAGGTTACCACCACCGATAACCAGACCAACTTGTACGCCCAGTTCTACCAGTTCTTTGATTTCCTGAGCCATGCGGTCAAGCACATGTGCATCAATACCAAAACCTTCGTCGCCCTGCAGCGCTTCGCCACTCAGTTTCAGCAGGATCCGTTGATAAGTCGGTTTAGGATTCGTGGTCATTTATTGTACCTTCCAGGCTTACTATAGAGATATGGAGTTGTAAAAAGACCGCAGCCTTGGCCACGGTCTTCTATAAGCAATTTGCGAAAGATTAACCTTTCTGCGCCAGAGCCACTTCTTCAGCGAAGCTCAGGCCTTCTGCTTTCTCAATACCTTCACCTACTTCCAGGCGGATAAAGGTAGAAACAGAAGCACCGCTTTCTTTCAGGAAATCACCTACAGATTTCTTTGGTTCCATGATGAAAGGCTGGCCAGTCAGAGAGACTTCACCAGTGAACTTCTTCATGCGGCCTTCAACCATCTTCTCAGCGATTTCTTGAGGCTTGCCTTCGTTCATGGCGATTTCAACCTGAACTTCACGCTCTTTTGCAACCACGTCAGCAGGTACGTCTTCTGGGTTCACGTACTCTGGGCGTGAAGCTGCAACGTGCATTGCAATGTGCTTCAGGGTTTCGTCTTCGCCGTTACCCGCAACAACAACACCGATACGGTCGCCGTGACGGTAAGAAGCCACTTTCTCACCTTCGATGTAAGCAACACGACGGATAGAGATGTTCTCACCAATTTTTGCAACCAGTGCAACACGCTTCTCTTCGAACTGAGCTTGCAGTTCAGCGATGTCAGCTTTGCTAGCCAGTGCAGCATCAGCGACTTCGTTGGCGAAAGTCAGGAAGTTACCGTCTTTAGCAACGAAGTCAGTCTGGCAGTTCACTTCTACCAGAGCAGCCAGATTGTCGTTGTTCTTGATGATGATAGAACCTTCAGCAGCGATGTTACCTGCTTTCTTAGCCGCTTTTGCAGCACCGCTCTTACGCATGTTCTCGATGGCCAGCTCGATATCAGCATTTGCTTCAACCAGTGCTTTTTTACATTCCATCATACCTGCGCCAGTACGCTCACGCAGTTCTTTAACCAGGGCAGCTGTAACTGTTGCCATTGTTATATCCTCAGTTTTCAAATCTTGGTGTAAAAATCAGGGGCCTGTAAACGGCCCCTGTTAACCATACTTAGTTTACACAAGGTAACTTAAGATGCTCAAAGGAGCGACTGATTACTCAGCTTCTACGAAACCGTCTTGCTCAGCCTGAACAGCGATGTCCTGGTTACGAGCTTCAGTAACAGTAGTTGCAACAGCACCTGTGTACAGCTGGATAGCACGGATTGCGTCATCGTTACCTGGGATAACGTAATCTACGCCGTCTGGGTTAGAGTTAGTATCTACGATAGAGAATACTGGGATACCCAGGTTGTTCGCTTCTTTGATAGCAATGTGCTCGTGATCAGCATCGATAACGAACATTGCGTCTGGCAGACCGCCCATGTTCTTGATACCGCCCAGAGATTTCTCCAGTT
This sequence comes from Photobacterium salinisoli, assembly GCF_003614885.1. Taxonomy (GTDB): domain Bacteria; phylum Pseudomonadota; class Gammaproteobacteria; order Enterobacterales; family Vibrionaceae; genus Photobacterium; species Photobacterium salinisoli. Next base: position 45,539 of record NZ_QZMS01000018.1, on the reverse strand, counting down.
TTTCCATTTCACGAGTACGCATCAGCGCTTCTTTCTTAGTCAGCTTGTCGAAAGTACCATCGGTAGACTGAGTCTCCAGATCTTTCAGACGCTTGATTGACTGACGAACAGTTTTCCAGTTAGTCAGCATACCGCCCAACCAACGGTTGTTCACGTAGTACTGATCACAGCTGTTTGCTGCTTCTTTGATAGATTCGCTTGCAGCACGCTTAGTACCAACGAACAGGATTTTACCTTTGCGAGCAGCGATCTTGTTGATTTCTGCCAGCGCTTCGTTGAACATTGGTACAGTTTTTTCAAGGTTGATGATGTGTACACGGTTACGAGCACCGAAGATGAATGGCTTCATCTTAGGGTTCCAGTAACGGGTTTGGTGACCAAAGTGTACACCAGCCTTCAGCATGTCGCGCATTGATACAGTTGCCATTGAATATTCCTCAATTGGGGTTAGGCGTCCACATATCCCATGCTACCGACCCTTGACCTTGTTACGGCCGACTTACTCATAAGTCTTGGGCACCCCGGAGCACGTGTCGATATGTGTGAGTGATTAAATAAAATAATGTTTTCGTAATCTGACCCGCAGTACCGACTTTCGCCGAAGCACAATATGCCAAATTACGGCGCGCTTTATACCATATTCAGACCGCAAAAATCCAGTCAAAATCTTCTGCGCAGGCCAAAGTCAGTTTTCATCCTCCGCTCTCGCTGATACCATATAAAGTATAGAGACTGACAGAGCAGAGAAGTTTGCATGAGCATTAAGATCAAGACGGCTGAAGAAATTGAAAAAATGCGCGTGGCCGGCCAGCTGGCCGCCGACGTACTGGAAATGATTGAGCCGTATGTCAAACCTGGCGTATCCACTGAAGAACTGAACCGGATTTGTCATGAGTACATCACCGAAACTCAGGGTGCGATCCCGGCTCCGCTGAACTATCACGGTTTCCCTAAATCCATCTGTACGTCGATCAATCATGTGGTGTGTCACGGTATTCCGAGCGAGCAAGACATATTGAAGGATGGCGATATCATCAACATTGATATCACAGTCATTAAAGATGGTTACCACGGCGATACCTCTAAAATGTTCGAAGTGGGTGACGTCTCTCTGGAAGACAAGCGCCTGTGCCGTGTCGCGCAGGAAAGCCTTTATCAGGCCATTAAAAAGGTGAAGCCAGGCACCAAGCTGGGCGAAATTGGCACCACAATCCAGAAGTTTGTCAAAAACGGCAACAGCCGTTTCACCATTGTCAGAGACTACTGTGGCCACGGCATCGGCGATGAATTCCATGAAGAGCCGCAGGTCGTCCATTACAAAAACGCCGATCGCACGGTACTGAAAGCGGGTATGTGTTTTACCATCGAGCCAATGATCAATGCCGGTAAATTCGGTTGCCTCCTTGATGATGAGGACGGCTGGACGGTATACACAGTCGATGGCAAGAAATCGGCACAATGGGAACACACACTGCTGGTCACCGATACCGGCTGTGAAATCCTGACCCTGCGTAAAGAAGAAAGCCTGCCTCGGGTGATGAAAAACGCCTGATCCGCAGCTCAATCAGACCACAACTGAGCATTGACTCAAAGCCAGCACATTGCTGGCTTTTTTGTTGCCCTAATTCAGGCTAGAGTAAAGAGACGACAATTTCCCCAGTCACCAGCAAAGGCTTGGGAAAAGGCTTTATTGCCCGTCACTGATACCTCAACATGGCATGGACAGCAATGACACAGATTCAATCCGAACCTCACACCCCAGCCAGCTGCGAAGACACAGCTCAGCTTCTTACCATGCTCAAAGAAGAGCTGGAGCAATTCAACGAGCAGCAGCAGTTGCTGTTCTCCCAGCATGTTCCTGTGACCGAGCTGGTTGAAGCCAGAGCGGGCTGTATTGACCGGCTGCTTCGCCATCTCTGGCCTCAGTTCGGCCTCAATCAGCGCGACGATCTCTCGCTGGTTGCAGTCGGCGGATACGGTCGCGGCGAGCTGCATCCCTTGTCTGACGTCGACATCCTGCTGCTCAGTGCCACCCCGCTTGATAACCACACGGGGAAACAAATCAGTGAGTTTCTGACCTTATTGTGGGATCTCAAGCTGGAAGTGGGTCACAGCGTCCGTACCGTTGAAGAGTGTATCAATATCGGGCTGGAAGATTTGACCGTAGCCACCAATCTCCAGGAAGCGCGCTTGCTGTGCGGCAGTGAAGACAGCTTTCTGCAATTACAGGATCAGGTCAATTCCGGCAAATTCTGGCCAAGCGAAGCCTTCTACCGTGCCAAAGTCGAAGAACAGCGCATCCGCCATGCCCGTTATCACGACACCACCTATAATCTGGAACCTGATATCAAATCCAGCCCTGGCGGTCTGCGTGACATTCACACCCTGAGCTGGGTCGCCCGCCGCCATTTTGGCGCGACCAATCTGCTGGAAATGAGTCGGTTCGGATTCCTGACCGATGCTGAATACCGTGAGCTGTATGAATGTCAGGCCTCTCTGTGGCGCATCCGTTTTGCTCTGCATTGCGAACTCAAACGTTACGATAACCGACTGACCTTCGAGCATCAGGCTTCCGTCGCACAAAAGCTGGGCTACGAAGGGGAAGGCAACAAGCCGGTCGAAATGATGATGAAAGAGTTTTACCGGACGCTCAGGCGTGTGGCCGAGCTCAACAAAATGCTGCTGCAGCTGTTTGATCAGGCGATACTAAAAAACGGTGACGAGTTAGCCATCGTCGATCTGGACGAGGATTTCCGCCTGGTCGGCAACCTGATCGAAGCCAGGAAACCCGCTCTGTTTCAGGCGCGTCCGGAAACCATTCTCGACATGTTCCTGCATATCGCAGGCAATTCAGAGATAGAAGGCATTTCAGCCCCCACGCTGCGCCAGTTACGCACTGCTCGCCGGCGTCTGAACCGCTTTTTGGTCGATATTCCTGAAGCCCGCGAAAAATTCATGGCACTGGTGCGCCAGCCAAATGCCCTGAACAAAGCTTTCCGCCTGATGCACCGCCACGGTGTGCTTGCCGCTTATCTGCCACAGTGGAGCCAAATCGTCGGGCAAATGCAGTTCGATCTGTTCCACGTTTATACCGTTGATGAGCACAGTGTCCGCCTGCTCAAACACATGAACAAATTCAGCGATCCGACCAACCGGGAGTTGCACCCTATCTGCTGTGAAGTGTATCCGCGTATTCAGAAAAAAGAATTGCTGATACTGGCGGCAATTTTCCACGACATCGCCAAAGGACGAGGTGGCGACCATTCCGAGCTCGGGGCAGACGACGCCTACCGTTTCTGTCTTGAGCATGGTCTGTCCCGTCCGGAAGCCAATCTGGTCACCTGGCTGGTCAAAAATCACCTGCTGATGTCTGTCACCGCTCAGCGCAGAGACATCTATGATCCGGATGTGATCACGGAATTTGCCAAGGCAGTGCGCGATGAGGAGCGATTGGATTATCTGATTTGCCTGACTGTGGCAGATATCTGCGCCACCAATCAGGAGCTGTGGAACAGCTGGAAGCGCACCTTGCTGGCCGAGCTGTATTACTCCAGCCAGAAAGCGCTGCGCCGCGGCCTTGAAAACCCGCCCGATGTCCGCGAACGTATTCGTCACAACCAGCAGATGGCCTCTGCCCTGCTGCGCAGCCAGGGCTTCAGCCAGCGTGAAGTCGACGTGCTCTGGCAACGTTTTAAAGCCGACTATTTTCTGCGTCACACCCACCAGCAGATTGCCTGGCATGCCGAAGCGCTGCTGAAACATGAGAATCCGGATGAGCCGCTGATCCTGATCAGCAAAAAGCCGACCCGTGGCGGTACCGAAGTGTTCGTATACAGCCGGGACAAAGCCAAGCTGTTTGCCATTGTCGTGGCCGAGCTGGATAAGAAAAACCTCAGCGTTCATGATGCACAAATCATGACCAGTAAAGATGGCTACACCTTAGATACCTTCATGGTGCTCGATCCAAACGGCGATCCCCTGACGGACAACCGCCGCGCCACAGTTCGGGACGATCTTATCCATGCCCTGGACACTATGGTGTCGGTGCGGCGCAATAAGCGTCCGCCGCGCAAACTGCGCCATTTCAACGTCAAAACCCAGGTCGATTTTCTGCCAACCAAAACCGGCAAAAAGACCATGATGGAGCTGGTGGCGCTGGACATGCCGGGACTGCTTGCCCGGATAGGCTCAGTGTTTGCAGACTTGAATGTCAGTCTGCAGGCCGCCAAGATCACCACCATAGGGGAACGAGCAGAAGACTTTTTTATTCTGGTCAATGAGGAAGGTCAGCAACTGACCACAGAGCAGGAGTCGGCGCTCAAGGCGGCATTGATTGAACGTATTGACGACGCGACATAGCCGAAGCAGTCAGCCCGTCATCGAAACATGACGGGCTGTTGCGAATCCTTGACGCAGATTCTGCGCCGCATGCAAGATTTAACCCGCATAAATTGCTAGAGTAGCAACAAACTGCCTCTATCAACGCCAGTGAAATGCCACTTGGGTTCGCATTTGTTGTACTGAGCGCAGACGGTTTATTGACTGAAACAACACGAGGCCGCCATGTACCCCAACCTTACCAGCCTGGGCATCGAACACCCTGAACGCATTGAAAGTTATAGTCTGCGCCAGGAAGCTGCGAATGACATTCTGAAAATCTACTTCGCCAAAGCAAAAGGAGAGCTTTTTGCCAAAAGCATGAAGTTCAAATTTCAACGCCAGTCTAAGTCTGTCATCGTAAACAGCGGCAACCGTGAAGCCAAGGAAGTCTCGGAGATCAACCGCAAGCTGACTTTTGTGACCGACGAGCTAGATAAAATCACCAAAAAACGCCACACCGATGTCGACATCAAGAAAAAGATTCTGGACGATTTACGCCATCTGGAACAGGTGGTCAGCCATAAAATTGCCGAGATCGAATCCGATCTGGCCAAACTGAAGTGATAAGTCGTAAGTCAGAAACAGGGCACCTGCTGTGGTGCCCTGTTTGAATACTGCTGTGTGAGCGACTTGAATTACTGCACTTTTTTCATAAAATCCTGCAGCCAGGGCAGCGCCGCTTCCGCCGGATCAAAATTGACGCAGGCATCAATATCCAGACGCGAAGTCACGGGCTTAGCCTGCAGCTCCTGAAGTAATGCGTCAAACTGCCGGCCACCGCCACAGTATCTGTCCTCACCGTAACTGGAATCCCCCATCGCTATCACGCCATAGTTGAGCGACGGCATCAGCGGGAACTGATCATTCAGCGCAGTAAACAGCGGTAACAGGTTTTCGGGGATCTCCCCCTGTCCTGTGGTGGAAGTAACCACCAGCGCGACCTGATCCCGGTAAGCAAGAAAATCATCCAGACTGGGATCTGTGAACAGTTCCGCATCGTGGCCATGGGTTTTCAGCTCGCTGACGATTTCTTCAGCAACTTCCTCAGCCCCGCCAAACACGGAGCCCACAAATACACCAATCGTTGCCATCACAGTCACACCTCACTCCCTGTATAAATTTCAAAAACCTGAGATTACTCTGAACGCTGTACCTGTCAGATGCAAATGCCGAAACACAAATGCGCGATCCTGCAATCAAAAACGATGATTTTATTCGTCCAGATAAGACAGCGGCCATTGGAAGGCCTGCATCACACTCTGCCAGCTTTGATCCACGGATGCACGAATCTCTATCGGCAGACCGGTAACCGGATGAATAAATTGCAGCGCAGAAGCATGCAGCATCAGTCGGTGACAGTCATAATTTTCCCTGAACATGCGATTGTGCCGGCCATCACCATGGTTCACATCACCAATGATATGATGACTCAGATGATGCATGTGCCGGCGCAGCTGGTGTTTACGGCCGGTTTCCGGTTTCATTTCAATCAGGGTATAGCGGCTGGTCGCATAACGGCCGACAGGGATCTGGGTTTCCACTCTGGCGAGCGGACGATACGCGGTGACAGCTTCCTGCGGCGCTTTGTCCTGCAAGGCCCGCTTGTCGCTCATCTTATCCAGCTCTTCTTTGAGCGGATAATCCAGGACTGCAGCTTCTTTCACCCAGCCCCGTACCACAGCATGATAGGTTTTATTCACCTCCCGGCCCGCAAATTTTGGCATCATCTCAGCGGCCATCTCGCTTGAGAGTGCAAATAACAGTACGCCAGAGGTCGGTTTGTCGAGCCGGTGTAACGGAAACACATGCTGTCCACCGAGCTGATCACGCAGGGTCTGCATCACAAAACGGGTTTCGTGACGATCAAGCCAGGAACGGTGCACCAGCATGCCGGCCGGTTTGTTGACGGCTACCAGATATTCATCCTGGTACAGGATCTCAAGTTCAGTATTTGGCTCTGTCATTGGTTCGCGCCGCCCAGCCAGTGATCCAGTTCAGCAATCAGCGGCAACACACCGGCCAGTTCAGGTTCCAGTTTGGCGGACTCTTCCGCGTAAGGGTAAATATTGAACTGAGTCGGCAACATCAGCCTTTCCTCGACCAAATGATACATACGGGGCAGAAAAATCCATTGCAGCCATTCGGCACATGTCAGCGTATCAATGGCAAATGGCTCAGTGCTGGCCAGCGCTTCCTCACTGGGCGGGCTGTGCTGCCACAGTCCTTGCCTGCGTAACTGCTGTTCTAACCGTACCAGTAAACGGGTGGTTTTTTCGTAACAATCCAATGCTGTACTCCTGGATCAACATAACTCACTTGATAGCTGAGGGTGAGCTCAGCCGGACAACTGGCGCGCAAGGATACCATCTTCACGCTCAACTCCCTATAATGCGCCACCATAAGCCGTCAAACTCTAGGAGCCCAGTAGCATGCCCATGGATAAATTTCACACCCTGACCCAACTGTTGGACAATGCCGGATGCCAGTATAAGATTTTCGATCTGGGCCGCCGGGTCTGTGAAATCGAGCGAGACACCTTCAAAGCAGTTGAAGATAACCGCCAGCCTTATCCATGGCCGTTACAGCAGCATGCTCACCTGTCGATTTCATTCTGGCAGCCGGGCAATCCTCCGTGGATCTGGTTCCTCAGGCTGCCGCTGGATGAGCGGGGCTTACTCAAACAGGCTGCAGTCGGTGATTTCATTAAGTATGTCATCGAAGCCATGGGCGCCACTCTCAATGCAGTGCCGACAGAAGAAGAGCAGGAAAAGCTGGCGGCCAACCCGTACACCTTCAAGCCAAAAGACGACAAAATGGCGATCTTCCACGCCCATTTGCGTCAGCAACTGGCGTTGCCAGCCAGCCAGTATTACGAACATGCTCAGGTCTATCTCAGCGGTAAACTGGATTGGGCACAATGGCAGGGCGTCGGCTTACAGGGACTGGCAGATATCTGCGCCCGTATGAAGCAGGAAAATAACGCGACCGCCCTGCGCAAGGCGCTGCAGAATCTCCCTATGACGCCGCTGTACGCGTTGCTGGGCTGTCTGGAACACTGTGAGCTGCCTGTGGCGCTGTCTGAGCGTCTGGCTGAACGTATTCAACACGAGCTCGCTGCACAAGAAACCGACATTTTCCTGTTGTCTGCGTTGCTGCGTGCCATGTCAGGTGCCGAGACGGCTATGCTGAACCGGGAGCTTCAGGGCATACTGGCAAAGCCTGGACTTTGCCATCCTGAAATGCTGGTTGCCATTGCCGGCCGATGCTGGAAGGGGTTAGCTGACATAGATTCAGCCAGCCAGTTTTTGCTGCGCCTGGCCCAGACTCAGGATCAGAATTTATTCAATCAGCTGTTTGCCGATCTCGTCATGCTGCCAGCACTACGCGGTACTATGTTGCAGGTGCTGCACAGCACTGCCAATGCCGAGCTGACTGAGGCCATTACCCGGCTGCAACAAGCCACTCGCGGCCAATAAAACAATGAAACGGAACTAAAAAGGACATCCCACGGATGGATAATTTACTTGGCATACTGGCACTGGCCATACTGGGCTACCTGTTCTGGCAGCAAAGGCGGCAGAGCGAGCTGGCCCAGCAATTTATTACTCAACGCTGCCAGCAGCTAGGGTTGCAGGTGCTCAGTGTGGCCAGAGGATCGCACCGCCTGAAAGATGACGCAGGCAACTGGTGCTGGCAAACCCTGTACTTATTTGAATTTTCAGCTGACGGTGCTGATGCCTATCAGGGATGTGCCACCTTTCAGGGGCTGCGTCCGGTACAGTTTTATGTGCCGCCGCATCATATGCCTGGCTGAGCGGTTTCCCGCGCCAATTTTCCTGCCAGTCAAAATAAAACGGGCGCAACTTTCGTTGCGCCCTTAGGTCTTACTTGCAGCAATCCGGCTACACATAGGCTCCCTGCCTCATTCCTTTGATGCGCCGGAATCCGTCGGCGATTTTCCTTTAAACGCTCATCCTGAACGTGTCCATTGATCTCCTGATCCGTTACTTCATCCTGAAATAACTCTCTTCGACCTTCCTGGCGGTGTCCCTGCTTTCGTTCTGAAAGTATCCCTGTCTCGTCCTGAGCAGTATCATCCTGAATACTGCAGCCGGCATCCCGCCATGTCCTGAACCATCCCTAGCGTGAAAGCTGTCCTCGCCTTCACTATCATCCGTAACCGACCCTGCTCCCTGGCCGTTTTCCTGTTCCGTGTGTCAATTCCTTCGACACCTCTAAGACTACGATAATTACGCGCCGGGCACAGTACTGTCTTTAACTTGCTCATTGCCCAAAGATCGGCTCACGAACAAACAAAAACATAAGACAATGAATTTAAAGTTAAATTTATATATTTGTGCGTTGGGATAGATAACAGGAAACGCATATTTCTCACGATTTTGTGAGAGATCGCTTACAAGATTGCAGGCAAAATATGAAATGGTATAAGGCGTAAAAAGCCGTCGCAGTTCAGTACCGCCAATACAGGGTATGAGACAATAAAGCAGAAGTGGGCGGGCTGTTGGAGCGAGTGCTGTGCGACATGCCAGATATAAAAGAATGGGCGCAACTTGCGTTGCGCCCTTAGGTCTTACCTGTAGCTTCCTACTACAACGGTGCTCCCTGCATCATTCCTTTGTATGCTGTATCCTTCAGCGCTTCCCTTGTTGAACTTCATCCTGAAGTGTCCTGGTCTCCTGACCCGTTACCCATCCCGGGTTAACTCTCAACAGCCATCCTGGCGGTGTCCCTGGCTTCTTCCTGAAGCATCATCCTTGTGTCATCCTGACGGCAAACATCCTGCTTGCACTGACTGCATCCTGCAGTTTCCGAACTCTCCATGTCAGCCCTCATCCTGAAGACTGTGTCTCTTCCTGAGACTGCCAACTCCGTGGCTCATGTTCCTGTTCCGTGTCAGCTCCTTCCGACAGGGTTAAGATTACGCTATATCCCGGCTCGAACAAGCACACTGGAAACACCCGTTAGCACCCCGGATTACACCCCATGCACAAACCAGAACTAAGTGATTGATAATAAATGCAAATTAACTTTCATTTAGGCTAACCGCCATAGCAAGATTTCAGTATGTCTTACAGGCTTGTAAGCGATCTCTCACAAATTACAGAGACGAATTGACGGCTATTCCCCACTATACTTATTGCAAACACCAGTAGGGGGATAGCAAGATGGAAACATTCAGCCATGACTTACACAGTTTATTCAATCAGTTAGGAATGAATTCATCCAAGGAATCAATAGAGGGCTTCATTCGCGACCATAACCTCAAGCAGGGCGAAACCATCGCCCAGGCTGATTTCTGGCAACCCGCCCAGCGCCGTTTTCTCAAAGAATCGATGGCTGCAGATGCCGATTGGTGCGAAGTGATTGATCAATTGGACACTTTGCTACGAAAATAAATGAACCCGAGCCACTCTTTCAGGAAGAAATATGTCATCTGCAATTACCGATGCGCTGGAACGCGCCATCTCAACGCTCATCGCGGAAGGAAAAGAGCCCAGTGTCGCGCTGGTCAAAGCCCGCCTGAGTGAGCCTTTGCCTATGCCTGTGATCATTCAGGCCCTTAAAAGCTGGAAACAGCATGCCAAAGTGCCAGAGATAAAAACCCGCGATGCAGCACAGCTCAGCGACAGCGAGCGCATTGCCGCGCTGGAGCAGCAAGTCGCCAGCCTGACAGCACGCCTGTCCGCTCTGGAGCAAACGCTGCAAGACACATAACCCGTCATTTTACGCGCACTCACCGCCCGTTGCCTGCCAGCGACGGGCGGTGACAAGCCGCGACCTACTGATAATCCCAGGAAAGGTTGGACACCAGCCGGCATGGATCGCATTTGAAGTGGAAGATACCGTGGATCGGCTCATCCACTCGCCAGGCTTGTCCGCATTTAGGACAAGAGCGATTTGCCTCCGTCTCCAGACTGATCCCCCCCACCCGGTACTGATAATAATAGGTAGGCACTTTGGTCAGGTATTCAATTCTGCCGCGTAAATCCCAGCCTCGGCGGAATAAATCGCTGTCGGCGTCACGGATTTCGTGCAAAGCAGCGTGTTCGGCCTTACAGCCTCCGGCCATCTGAATTTCATCACAGGCTTGCCATTCGGTCTGCCATTTGACCAAGGCTTTATGATCGCCGTTAAACGTCGCCGGTATCCGGTACAAAGGGATCGGCAATAAGCTGTCACCGCTGCGCAGCGGCGAACAGGTGTGCACATACGTGGTATACAGCACCTGCCATGCCGGAGCTTCTTCGGCAGTGGCTTCCGAATTGATATCACGCCCCAACACTTTAATTTTCGGGGCCAGCAAACTGGCCTGTGTCAGCCGGTTGATCCCCGCTTTTACCTGCGGGCTGTGATACTGACTATGCAGGCTGGTTTTCTCCGGACAGACAGCCCGCACTTTAAACACAGCCTCATCCATCACGACAGGGAACTCCCGCCCCAGCACCTGGCCGTTATAACGCAGCGCATCCATCAGGCCATTGATCGCCTGCTCCACCGCAGCAACTGTGGTGTTGTCAAAGCATTCAAACTGTAGTTCAACGACATACATGGCTTAACTCACCTTCACAACAGGCTCGAGCTGGCGGATAAAGGTCTCGACATCGTACGCCAGCACCTCCCGGTCTGGTTTGCCCAGCGTCTCGAGAATGACGTTGCCGGTCAGATTACAGATAGCGATCACCTGATCTTCTGCCTCCATCACCCCAATAAAGACAGTCGGCTTGAGTTTCAGCCGGCGCTGAGTTACCAGGTGACCCAGAATATTCTCCTGCAAACGTTGATGATCCGATTCACTAAACACCTGTAACAGATCAAATTCCAGATCGTTAAAGCGGGCAGCCATATCGCCACTGAAAAAGCTGCCGTAAAACGCAGTAATATCCGGATGCAGGCGCAGTTCAATCCCCGTTTCAACGGCATCAAAACGACCAGCAGGCTCACGCGCTACCGGCTTCCAGCTCACGGTATCGCCATTATCCGTTTCAACACAAGGAGATGTGAGGCCAATCAGATCGCTGCTGCAGGGCAGACAGGCGCGCTCATCGTGCCACACGTTAATAAAACGGGAAGAAAATTCAGCCAATGCGGCCGTTACAGGATGATTCATTCGCAACCTCAAGCAAGATTCAGTAAACTTTGCCTATTCTAATCCAAGTGTGTGTGTCCAGGACAATATGAGCAAATACAAAGACGCGAAAGAACTAGCCGGTTTAACTCTTGGCCAAAAAAGCGAATACAAAGATCAATACGATCCCACTCTGCTGCAGGCCGTGCCGCGTAAGCTAAATCGTGATGATCTGTCGCTAAGCGACGACCTGCCATTCACCGGGTATGACATCTGGACACTGTACGAGCTGTCCTGGCTCAACAGCAAAGGACTGCCGCAGGTGGCTATCGGTGAAGTACGCCTGCCCGCCAGCAGCCCGAACCTGATTGAATCCAAGTCTTTCAAACTCTTCCTGAACAGCCTGAACAATACCCGTTTCGGCAGCTGGCAGGAAGTAGCAGATATTCTGCAGAAAGATTTATCAGCCTGCGCCGGGATGGACGTGGACGTGACTATCCAGCCGCTGAGTGATTTTACCGATCAGCCTATCGTGGATTTTGCCGGTGAATGTATCGATGATCAGGATATTGAGATTACCAGTTTCGACTTTGCTCCTGAGCTGCTCAACAATGCCGCCAGTGGCGAGGTGGTTGAGGAAGTGCTGCACAGCCACCTGTTGAAATCGAATTGCCTGATCACCAGCCAGCCAGACTGGGGCAGCGTGCGGATTGCCTATAAAGGCAAGCGGATCGATCGTGAAAAGCTGCTGCGCTACCTGGTCTCTTTCCGCAATCACAATGAATTTCACGAACAATGTGTCGAGCGCATCTTCACAGATCTCATGCGTTTGTGTCAGCCGGAGCGACTGACTGTTTACGCCCGTTACACCCGCCGTGGCGGTCTGGATATTAACCCTTACCGTACCAATCAGGGCAAGACGCCAAGCAATAACGATCGCATGGCACGTCAGTAAAGGCTCGCCTGCTTAGCAGTCAAGTCCGGCAAATCACTTTACTTTGCTGGACTTGACGTCATGAGGCAGTAATATGAGGGCCGTGTTTCCTGATGGATAAGTGCGCTATGAACTGTCGTTACTGGCTCTTCAGCATCCTGCTTTTGTTTCTCACAGCCCTGCCGGCTCAGGCGAAGATTTATGCCACCCCTATTCTGGCCGATGCCGATCTCCTGTTGGAAACCAGCCCGGAAAAAGCGCTGGAGATCACCGAACGCTACCTGAACCAACGTCGGCTCAGTGTGCCTTCCGACAGCTCTCGCGTCCATGTTAATGAAGAAACTGACCATTCTGTCCGCACCCCGCTGAGCACCATCAATGCTCTGCAAATAAAAGCCAGAGCACAGTCTTTGTTAAATGCGCAAAGCGACGCCCTTCACACCATCAACCAAGCCGAAGCGCTGGCGGTTGAAAACGCTTTTAGCTATACACTGCTCGAAACCCAGCTCATTCATGCCGATATTCTCTGGCACGGGATGGGCGATGCCCCCTCTGCGGCAGCTCGACTGGATAAAATCGATCAGGTCATCGCCGGTGATGAGAAACTGCAGCGCAGTGAACAAATTAAAACACTGCAGTATCAGTTGCTGATGCTGCGTGCCGATATGGAATCCACCCTGGGCGATGAAAGACAGGCAGAGAAAATGTATATCCGTGCCAAGCGAGATCTGTCTGAACTTGAGGATGCCAAAGAGGAAGTCAACTTCCTGCTCAGCCACGGGATCCATTATTTGCGGCACCAGCACTATGATCTGGCCCTGGATCGTTTGCTCAGCGGCTACTGGCTGGCGCAGGAAAAAGACGATCACGGCAAAATGGCGATCGCCAATCTGGAACTGGCCACGCTCTATGAAGAGCGCAAAGTGTTTGACAAAGCACTGGAGCACGCAACGCAGGCGGGAGAGTTTTTCGAGCACTTCAATCGCACCATCCCGCTGGCCCGCACCCTGGCACTGATAGCCAATATTTACGAACAACAGGGTCGCTACAACCTTGCACTGGTGCATTACTTCAATGCTTTAGATCAGGAAAACCAGCTGCGCTTACCCACTCGTTCCTCCAAGCTGCGTCTGAGTATCGCCCGCGTTTATCTCAAACTCTATAACTACCCGAAAACCGAACAATACCTGCACCATGCCCGCCAGCTGGCACAGGAAAGCGATGATGAAATCACACTGATCAAATCGCAGCTGCTTCAGGGGCAGCTTGAGCTGGCAGAAGAAAAAACCGAGCAGGCAATCTCAACCTTACAGGCAGCACTGCTGGCGGCCAGCCGATTGCCCAAAGCACAGCCCGCTCTGCAAATGCAGGGAGAGATCAGCCTGTCGGCTGCGTTTGAGAAGCAAAAAGACTACTACAACGCCCTGCTGAGTCAGCGCCGCTATGAACAGCTGCATGCCTCTTTGCAGGAAAACCAGGTGAAAAGTAATGCCGAAGTGTTCCGCCAGCAGCAACGTATGATGGCGCGGGCGCTGCAGTTAGAAGAACTTGAACGACAGCAATTCACGCAGGAAAAAGCCCTTTATCAGCAAAAGAACATCACCACAGTACTGTTAATCGTCTTGCTGCTGGCCTTGCTGGTGCTCTGGTACCGTCACCGCTCAGCACGCCGCTGGCGGGATCGCCTGACACTGCTGCGGGATGAATTCTACACCCACCCCCGCAGCGGCCTGCGCAACCTGAGAATGCTCAATGCCAGACTTTCCAGCTCACTGCAGCAAAGCAGCGCGCATTTCGAGCAGTGGCACCTGGGCGAGATCATCAACGAGCCCCTGAGCGACAGGTTACGCTTTGCCCTGTTCGAAGTCCCGCTACTCAAACATGTCTATCTGGAACATGGCTACAAGCAGGGCCTGGAGCTGGAACGCCAGTTCGGCGATTACCTCAAAGCCCAGATTTGCGAGCCGGCCCGTCTGTACCATTTTTCCGATGCCATGTTCCTGTACATAGAGCCGAACTCACGCCTTGAAAGTGCACCTCAGCACCTGGCAGATTCCATCAAACAACTGGTGGACAATTTCATGAGTGACAGGCAGCTCGACAGCCGGGTACGCATAGGAATGGCCGAGTACCCTTTCCTGCCACGAGCCTGTACTGCCATCAATGATCAGGAACTGATCGACATTCTGCTGATGGCCACGCATGCCGCCCGTCAGATAAGCAAAACCGAAACCGGCAGCCAATGGGTACACCTGAGCGCCATTGAAGCAGCCCCGGCCGCCAGTTTCGCCGGCGATAATATTCGCCGGGCATGCATACTGGCGATGGACAAAGGTTTGGTCAGGGTCCAGACCTCATCGCGGCAGGAATATGACTGGCACCGGCACCTCTGAGGAAAAAACACTCAGTATTTCCGCTGTTTAGAGGTACAAAGATCACGAAATCGCATAAAAAGCACGCGAGCGTTTGTGTCTGGGAAAACAAGCCGTTAATAATGTTCAACTCATCAGAACATTTTTGCTAACATCCGAGCTTGCACAGCGCCTGGCGCTGGGTGTAACGGATGTTTAGATAAGGTAATCATTAGTCGACGTGACTGCGAAATATAATGCAGCTTCTGATGTGAGTGAATTGAAGCTGCGTTTGGATCAGGCTCAATTGTCTTACCGCGATGTATCATTAAAATCGCGTCGTGAGATCGTTATCTTAAAACGCCTGATTGCCCGTATGTCCGTCGCCTGTAAAGGCCTGGATAACGAGCTGGACAAACGGCTTGATACCCTGCGTACCGATCTTGAGCAAAACAAAGATATCAGTAAGATTGTGCCGCATCTGGCCCAGGTTGAACGGTTGTTGCTCCGGCAAACCTCAACACATTCGACCATGGAACGTCTGTCTGATCTTATCCGGCAAAGTTCTGAAAGCCTGAAACGCATCCCTGCCCTACCGGTTCAGCTCAAACGCGACATCCACGATCTTCTGTCCCAGGCACCTGATTCACTGCATCACAGCCACCAGCAAATCACCCAACTGTTCGGTCTGTATGATCGCGCCCTGAAACTACTGACAGTGCCCGTCAGCATCGAGCGCGAATCGCGCTCAAAAGACAACGATTTACAGCATAAGCTGTGCAACGAGCTGCAGCAAATCATCACAGAGCTGGATGCTGAGGGTGAATCCGGCGAACAGTTACTGGCCATACGGCACCAGTTACTCGCCGGTGTCGAGCCTATTTCACTGGTCGAGCTGTGCCTGGATGTGTTGCGATTGGCGCTGGACAGCTTTATTCACGAACGTCGCCATTCGCAAAAATTTCTTGATGTCATCAGCGGCGATCTGGCCGCACTGGAACAAACGACGCGCCAGACTGCCGATCAGGGACAAGCCCTGCACAAGCACCGCGCTGAACTGACTGCCGAGCTGGGGCAACTGTCCGACCGCTTCCACCATGCTCTGACCCAATACACTAACCTGGAAAGCTGGCGCGGCGCCGCACACACCCTCGATACCTCACTCAGACAACTGGTCGAGCGCCAGCGCTCGCTGGAAAACCGCGAACAGGCGCTGCTGGAGCAACTGCATTATCACCAGAACCGAGCAGAGCACCTGTATCAGCAAACGCAGAACCAGCATCGTCAGATTGAAGATCTGCAACGCCGGATATTCCTTGACCCGCTGACCCGCGTTTACAACCGGGCCGCTTTTCATGACCGGCTGGAACACGAATACCGCCGCTGGATTCGCTATCAGCACCCGCTGTGCCTGGCCATTATCAATCTTGATCACTTCGGGGATCTCAATGACAACTATGGGTTCCAGGCTGGCGACAAAGTCCTGAAGATTATCGCCCGTACCCTGCACCAGCATCTCAGAGAGACTGATTTTATCGCCCGGGTCAGCAATGACGAGTTCATGCTGATCCTGCCTGATATTGCCGAAGATGAACGTCATCGCCGTTTGTCCGGTATACGTGAAGCCATTGTGCAACTCCCTTTCCGGTTCAGGGAAAAGAACGTCACTATTTCGGCCTCTATCGGCGCGACGCTGTTCGATGACACAGACACGCCGGCCAGAGTCATCGAACGGGGGCAAAAGGCCCTGTCCAGCGCCAAACACGCTGGCCGCAACCACCTGATCTGGATCGCTTAATTACTGATTACTCACTCAGTCACCTGCTATCCCAAGCTCTAACTCACTGCTACACAACCTCTTTTTTTTCGCCCAACCCTAGGCAAACCTGATAAGCCTGTGTATGTTCAATAATACGGGTCAGGAAACATGCCCGGTATTTCCATCCGCGGTCGATCTTATATCCGCCAGGAAAATCGCTTACATACAGAAGCATCAGCGTCTGTATTCGTCTCCAGGGAGGTAAGCATGATTACACACATCAGCCCGGTTGGTGCGATGACACTGCTGTCGCAGCTCGAAGTTGACAGTCTGAAGGCCACAGCGGCCAGCGACCTGTATCGCCTGTACCGCAACTGCTCACTGGCTGTGCTTAATTCAGGCAGTAACAGTGACGATTCAAACGCACTGCTGGAACTCAATAAGTCATTTGATATCAATGTTCTCAGAAGAGAACGCGGGATAAAACTCGAACTCAAAGATCCACCCGAGCACGCTTTTGTCGACGGTAAAATCATTCGCGGTATCCAGGAGCACCTGTTTGCCGTGCTGAGGGACATCATTTACGTCAACGTACACGTTAACCAGCGCAACGATTTAAACCTGACCAGTGCACCGCACATCACCAATTTCATCTTCAGTATTCTGCGTAACGCTCAGACCGTCCGCTCACGGGAAGACCCCAATATTGTGGTCTGCTGGGGAGGCCACTCCATTAACCCGGAAGAGTATCAATACACCCGGGATGTCGGCCACCAGTTAGGGCTGCGTGAGATGAATATCTGCACCGGCTGCGGGCCCGGTGCCATGGAAGGGCCAATGAAAGGGGCCGCCATCGGCCATGCCCAGCAAAGATACGGAAAAAGTCGATTTATCGGCCTGACCGAACCGTCCATCATTGCCGCCGAACCACCTAACCCTATCGTCAATGAACTGGTGATCATGCCAGACATTGAAAAACGTCTGGAAGCCTTTGTCCGTGTTGGACACGGTATCATTATCTTTCCCGGGGGAGCCGGAACCGCCGAGGAGTTGCTTTACATCATAGGTATTCTGATGCACCCGGAAAATCAGGATCAACCTTTGCCTGTGGTGCTCACCGGTCCGAAAAGCAGCGAGCCGTATTTCCGTACTCTGGACAGCTTTGTGCGCGATACCTTAGGTGAAGAAGCAACCAAACATTATCAGATAGTCATTGATGACCCGGCGAAAGTGGCCCGCATCATGAAAGCGGCCATGCCGCAAATCAAAGAATACCGTCAGGAAACCGGGGATGCGTATTGTTACAACTGGTCGTTGAAAATCCCACCGGAATTTCAGCTGCCCTTTGAACCTAACCATGATGCCATGAGCAGTCTGGATCTGCACTTCAACCAGCGGCCGGAACATCTTGCCGCGAATTTACGCCGTGCTTTTTCCGGTATTGTCGCAGGCAACGTCAAAGAAGAAGGGATCAAAGAAATTGAACGCCGGGGCCCCTTCCTGATCAACGGCGATCCATCCCTGATGAAGCGCATGGATAAGCTGCTCAAAAATTTCGTCGCTCAGCAA
The DNA here is from genome assembly GCF_003614885.1 of Photobacterium salinisoli. GTDB lineage: Bacteria > Pseudomonadota > Gammaproteobacteria > Enterobacterales > Vibrionaceae > Photobacterium > Photobacterium salinisoli. Next base: position 27,459 of record NZ_QZMS01000018.1, on the reverse strand, counting down.
CGCATGAAACTGCCGGGCAGTGAATATATTCCCTGCTACCGGATCCTCACTCACCCCGACATGGTGAAATAATTTGCCATGCCACGTAGAATACAGGGCCTGCAGGCCCTGTTTTACTATTGTTGATATATATGTCCATACACTTAGTCGTCATTGATGCCCTCAACCTGATCCGCCGTGTGCATGCCGCCCAGCCGGGCGAGCCCGATATCGCCAGCACCAGTAAAGTGTGCTGTCAGGCGCTGAGTAAAATTATTGCCATCAGCCAGCCAACCCATATCGTGGCGGTGTTTGACCACCATGGCGATGACAGAGGCTGGCGGGCTGAACTGCTGCCCAATTACAAAGAAGGGCGCAAACCTATGCCGTCGGAACTGCAGGCAGGGATGGATCAGATACAGGATGATTTCATGGCGCTGGGCGTCGATTCACTGTTGTCTGATGGTGATGAAGCCGATGATCTGATTGCCACCCTGGCGCTCAAAGTGGCAGACCATGGCGGTCAGGTCACCATAGTGTCAACCGACAAAGGCTACTGCCAGCTACTGCGCCCCACTGTGATGATCCGTGATTACTTCCAGCAGCGCTGGCTGGACAGCCCCTTCATCGCAAAAGAATTCGGGGTTCGTCCCGAGCAACTGCCCGATTACTGGGGACTGGCGGGGATCAGCTCTAGCAAAATTCCGGGTGTACCGGGAATCGGCCCCAAGGCGGCGTGTGAATTGTTGCAGCAGTACCCGGATCTCGACAGTATTTTGTCCGCCGACAATCTCCCGGAGAAATGGCGCAAGAAAATTGAACCCAACAAAGACAGCGCCAGAGCCAGTAAAGCGGTAGCCAGGCTGAAAACCGATTTAGAGCTTGGCTTTAATTTGCAGGATATCCGATTTCAGACGGCGGGCTGAACTGCCCGCCGCTACATGATCGGCTAGTGAGGACTACGGTTATCCAGGCTCTGGATATGAACAGTGATTTCTTCACGGTCATGATACAAATGCTTGGCCTGCAGGCGGAATTTCAAGCCATTCTGAATCAGAAATATTTTCAGGTTTTCAATATCCTGCAACACTTCTTCATATCGACCTTTCATGGGCAGTTTCAGGTTAAAGATGGTTTCTTTGGCCCAGCCCTTAATCAGCCACTGTCCCATCAAGTGCGCAACACGGGCTGGTTTTTCAACCATGTCACACACCAGCCAGGTCACATTCTTACGTGGTGGCTCAAACTTAAAGCCATCCACCATATGATGCTTCACCTGCCCCGTATCCATCAGACTCTGGGCCATCTGTCCGTTATCGATAGCATGAACAAACATGGAACGTTTAACCAGCTGATAGGTCCAGCCACCCGGGCACGCCCCGAGATCCACCCCCCACATACCAGATGCCAGTCGCTCATCCCACTCTTCGCGCGGAATAAAGACATGAAATGCCTCTTCCAGCTTGAGGGTAGAACGGCTAGGTGCATCCGCCGGGAATTTCAGCCGTGGGATCCCCATGAAAAACGGCGAGTTGTTATTGGTGTAGGAATAGCCGATAAAACAACAGCCTGGCTCAGTAAAGCACAAGTGCAACACCGGCTTTTTCGGGTTATCTTTCGCGTACAAAGCCCCTTGCTTACGAAATGCCTGACGCAATGGCACAGTAAACTTGCGGCAGAACTTCAGCAGTTCTTTAGCTTCGTTGGTGTCCGGGGTTTCTACCCGCAGATCGCCACAACGCGGTAAGGCTTCCGCCTCAGCCAGAATAGGGCTGATACGATCATCTGTGGGTAAATCTTCCAGACGTGCTGTCACTACCAGCATCTGACGGGCAAAAATCAGCTCAGAAAACGGTTGTAGTTGTACGAACTTATCAGCATCCCCTGCCTGATAAAATTCAAACAATACATAACCGGTATTTTTCTTCGCACGCGGAAAGCCAAACAATTCGAGTTTATTGGCTTTATCCTGTACCTCTCCGGCACATTCGTTTTCAAATCCCTGACGGCAGTACAACAGAACCTGATTCACCACGAGTCCTCACGCAGAACGCCAGGCCGCCACAGCAAGTGACAACCAGGCTAGAATAAAACACAGTCCCCCCAGTGGTGTTACGGGACCAAGCCACTTCATCCCCGTCAATGCCAGCAGATAAAGGCTGCCACTGAACAGACAGATCCCCACTGCAAATAACAGGGCCGCGTATGATAGCGCTTTTGCAGAAAAATTGCGTGCCCAAATACCACAGCCAAATAAAGCCAGACTGTGCCAGAGCTGGTAATCCACGCCCGTCCTGAAAACATCTAGCAAATTCGGACTCAGGTGCCCTTTCAATCCATGGGCAGCAAAGGCACCCAGAACCACTCCAATCGCACCGCTAATTGCGGCGAAAACAATCATACTTCGGCTGTGCATCTACTCTGTCCTTTTTAATATTACTAATGAAATGATCTCAACCAAGCGCACACTGACGAATAAAACGGGCCAGTACATCGACAGCCTGCGCCAGATTGTCAGCCTCACTAAAGCCCGAGGCTTTGCGTGGTTTGAAACTGTGGTCACCGTCTGTCAGAAAAGACAGCGTCACTGTGTCGGCATAGGCCCAGCCTTCCACCTCAGGGCGGGTACCAAAGGTATCGCGCTCGCCCTGCAGGATCAGGGTCGGGACAGCGATTGTTTTCAGATGATCGCCGCGAAAATTCTCCGGTTTACCCGGCGGATGAAACGGAAATCCCAGACAAGCAACGCCGCAGACTTTGTCCTGACAGTTGTCCACATCCGGTGTCGCTTCGGCTACCTCTGTCACCATCAGGCTGGCCATACGGCCGCCCATTGATTTACCGCCGATCACCAGCGGCCCCTCCTGGCTAAAATGGTCAATATGACGCTGAAAATCCGCCAGCAGCTTCGGCTGTCGGTCCGGTGGGCGCTTTTTACCGTCATCTCGCCGTTTCACCATATATGGAAAATCAAAACGCACCACGCGAACCCCTTTAGCGGCCAATCCCTGGGCAATCGTCGTCATAAACGCATGATCCATCCCGGCGCCAGCGCCGTGGGCAAACAGGAAGGTGGCAGCAAACTGGCCGTTTTCCGGTGTAGTGATCAGATACTCCACTGATTTCCTCTCATACTCTATTTCCAGGCTGAGGCAGTATTACTGGCCCACCCTGATTTTAATTACTCATGACCGGTACAAAACCGGCAAAACAAACAAATACAGACGATCATGCCATAGCTACAACAGGCGTTTCTGGTTGTGGAAGCGGCCCCTCTTCCTGCTCTTTGCGGGCTTTCTCCAGCACCCAATCACGGAAGATCTGAATCCGGCCGGTCTCGGCCTGCTTTTCCTGACACACCAGATAGAAAGCATTTTTACTCAGCAACGCCTCATCAAACGGGCAGACCAAGCGGCCGGCTTCCAGTTCCGGCTGCGCCAGCACATTATTGGCCAGTGCAATGCCCTGGCTGTGAATCGCAGCCTGCAACACCATAGTCGAGTGACTGAAAATCGGCCCCTGATTAACATTGGCGCCCGGAATATCGAACTCACGCATGTAGTTTTTCCATTCCTTGCGTGAACCGTCATGTAACAAGGTGTGTTTTTGCAGATCAGCCAGAGAGTCCAGTGGTTTTGGGCCACTGAGCAGCATAGGGGAGCAGACGGGCACCAGAAATTCCTGATACAGCCTGTCGCAACGCAGCCCGGGCCAGTTTCCGCGGCCATAATAAATGGCCACATCCACATCATCGGTCAGCGAGCCTTCATCCAGATCCACCGCTTTGATTCTGACATCGACATCAGGATGCTGCTGATTAAAGTCACTCAGCCTGGGCACCAGCCACTGGATGGCAAAACTGGGAGATAAACTAATGGTCAGCGCCCCTTTTGAACCCCGTTCCAACACTTTGTCAGTGGCATCGGAAATGGCACTGAAGATATCTTTCAGATCTAGAAAATACCCTTGCCCCTCTTCGGTCAGCAGTAAGGAACGGTTACGCCGACGAAACAGCTTCAGGCCAAGAAATTCCTCCAATGCTTTAATCTGGTGACTGACTGCGGCCTGAGTAACAAACAGCTCCTCCGCCGCCCGGGTAAAACTCAGGTGCCGGGCGGCAGCCTCAAATACTTTCAGCGAATTAAGTGGTGGGAGTCGTCTTGACATAATGTCCTGCCATACTGGTTGCATTAGTTTTTTTTATCCAGGTCATTATAAATTGTCGATTGTTCAAGTACCACAGAAACCCTAAGATTGGCGCCGCAATCTCAAGGGTAAAACGCTGTAATTTTGCTTAATCGCAGAATTGTTTATCAGATTCTGTTACCCCTCAGATTGCAATGTTGTGTTTGCATATTGCCCGGTCTCTTCTGGGCGGGTAGCCGGAGTGCTACCGATTTACTTCCTGTTTTTTTGACCTGTCTGTCAAAACTTCTTTATGGCACTGCGCCCCAACGCGGTGCCATTTTTTTATGCGATCGGTTCAGCTTCCCTTGCCTCAGTGGCCAATAATGAGGATGATCCGCTTTATCGGCTACCAATGAGTTTAAGCATGACTGCGCCATTTGACATTCAGACTATCCGCGCCCAGTTTCCTGCCGTTCAGCAGGATTCAGACCATCCCATTGTCTATCTGGACAGTGCGGCAACCGCGCAGAAACCGCTGGAGATGATCCAGACACTGGATAATTACTACCGCTACCAGAACGCGAATGTTCATCGTGGCAGCCACCAGCTGACCGCCAGCCTGACACAACGTTTTGAACAAGCGCGAGAAACGGTGCGCCAGTTCATCCACGCCAGCAGCCCGAAAGAAATCATCTGGACGCGCGGGGCAACGGAAGCCCTAAACCTGATCGCGCAGACCTTCGCACGCAGTACACTGCAACCGGGCGATGAGATACTGGTCAGCGAACTTGAACACCATGCCAACATAGTGCCCTGGCAAATTGTCGCTCAGCAGACAGGAGCAAAAGTCGTCAAACTGCCTATGCTGCCTGACTGCACATTGGATATGGCGGCCTTTCATCAGCGCCTGACGGCCAGAACCCGGATCGTGGCAGTCGCTCATGTCACCAATGTGTCCGGCACGCGAAACCCGGTAGAAACCATAATCAAAGCGGCCCACGCGAAAGGCGCCATCGTGGTGGTCGACGGTGCGCAGGGCATAGTGCATGAGGAGGTAGACGTTCAGGCGATGGATGCCGATTTCTACGTTTTCTCAGGCCACAAACTGTTCGGCCCTTCGGGTCTTGGCGTGCTGTACGGCAAACAGGCACTGCTTGAAGCCATGCCGCCCTGGCATGGGGGAGGAAAAATGGTGGAGAAGGTGTCGTTCGACGGCACACAATTCACCGGTCTGCCGGGTAAATTTGAAGCCGGCACCCCCAATATTTCCGGGGTCATCGCCTTCGCAGCCACCCTGCACTGGCTGAGCAGTATTGACCGACAGGGCGCGGAAGCGCATATCCGGCACCTGTGCCAGCTGGCCATCAGGGGCATTAAAGACATTGAAGGCCTGCGGATTATCGGCCTCCAGCCCGACACCAGTCTGTTTTCATTTGTTGTTGACGGTATTCACCATCAGGATATTGCCACCCTGCTCGACCAGCAAGGGGTGACGCTGCGTGCCGGCAACCACTGTGCGCACCCTATGCTGGATGCACTGGGATTGACGGGGACTTTGCGTGTCTCTTTTGCCCTCTATAATACCGAAGAAGACGTCGCCTGCTTTGTCGCAGCTTTGCATAAAGCCTGTGACATGCTGTAACCAGAGAGAGTGTCCATGACAGTATTCACCGATTTACCGAGCCATCCGTTCGGCACCATCATTACCCCTGACGACATTCTGGCCAAGATGCAGGCGAGCAGTGGCTGGGAAGACAGATACCGCCATGTAATTCAGTTTGGCAAGCAACTACCCGCGCTGCCGGAAACACTGAAAAGCGAGGACGTGAAAATCAGTGGCTGTGAAAGCCGGGTGTGGCTGGTTCAGCGCGTTGAAAACGGTCATTACCATTTCGCCGCCGATTCCGATGCCAGAATTGTCAAAGGGCTGATTTGCCTGGTGCTGGCCGCCTATGAGGGAAAAACCGCCGAGCACATTCTGGCGTTTGACATCGATGGGTATTTCGAACAGCTGGGATTACTGGCGCACCTGAGCCCATCTCGCAGTAACGGCCTGAAAGCCATAGTCGATGCCATTATCACTAACGTGAGCCGCTGAGACACGGCTCACGCTGCGCTTTTGTCAGCGGTGTTTTTCGATCAGTTTTTGCACAATGCGGGAAACCGCCACAAAGCCAAAGGTCGCGGTGACCATAGTTGCCGCGCCAAACCCGGTCGCACAATCCATACGTTTCGGGCCTTCCGCGGTCGATTTGGCCTCGCAGACACTGCCGTCCGCCTGAGGATATTTAAGCTGTTCGGTTGAGAACACACAGTCTATACCAAATTTGCGCGCCGGATTTTTGCTAAAATTATAAAATCGGCGCAGCATATTGCGGATTTTCGCCGCCAGCGGATCCTGAATGGTTTTGGCCAGATCCGCGATCTGGATCTGGGTCGGGTCAATCTGGCCGCCCGCACCGCCTGTGGTAATCACCTTGATTTTATTTCGCTTGCAGAACGCCAGCAAAGCCGCTTTGGGCTTCACACTGTCAATCGCATCCAGCACGTAATCAAACTGACTGCCTATGTACTCCGGGATATTTTCCGGGGTAATAAAATCGTCAATCAGGTTCACTTTGCAGTCCGGATTGATTAACGCAATCCGCTCTGCCATCACCTCAATTTTACTGCGGCCTACCGTCCCCGACATGGCATGAATCTGACGGTTAATATTCGTGACACACACATCATCCATGTCAATCAGCGTCAGCTGACCGATACCAGAGCGCGCCAGCGCTTCGGCTGCCCAGGAACCCACTCCGCCAATACCGATTACGCACACATGCGCCGCTCTCAGTATCTCAACTTCCTGATGCCCGTACAGTCTGCGGGTGCCACCAAAACGCTGGTTATAATTGTCTGATGCTGGAGTGTCGGAGTACTGCATAACGGCCTGTCAGAGTGTGTTGAGAATGAGCGCGTTTTTATACGCGCTCTGTTGTCAGTTGTCCAGTCCCTGCGACGGTTGAGCCGGCTGAGCCACAACAGCTTCTTCATTGAACGTCAGCGTGGTATCCACCGGCGAGACAACCGCTTTCTGACTGGCTTCTATTCTCTGTTCCGTCAGCTCAGCGTCGGTGTCTGGCGTCAGCCCCAGCTTCCATACCCGGCCAAAATGCTTGTAATGCCCGGCATCGACTCCGGCCTGAGCGCCCATACCATGATAGAGATCAAGATGATTTCGCTTGACTGCACCACCGGTATCGAGCGCCATCAGCAAAGTTAACACATGCTGGCCATTCCAGTTGCCGTCCGCATCCAGCTGGGGGACTTCCGCCAGCAGCACACTGCCCATAGGTAAAAACTCCCGGTCAGCCGCCACCGACGCCATAGGTAACAGCGGAATACCCGCAGTGCCCAGAACATCCAGTTCGTCACGCGGGCGGAAGAAGACATAAGAAGGATTCTGCTCCAGCAGTTCACGCACAGTGGCATCATCATGCTGGCTGACCCACTCCGCGATCGCTTTGAGAGACATTTTCTCCCTTGGCACCTCACCGCGCTCAATCAGCACTTTACCGATACTGACATAAGGATGGCCGTTCTTACCGCCATAAGCAAAGTACTGCAGCTCATCATTGTCCTCGAAATGGACAAAACCACTGCCCTGCACTTCCATCATGAACACATCCAGCTTGGAGGCGGAATACCCCAGCTCCAAGCCCTGTCCTTCCAGTGCACCGTTGTAAATCTCAGCACGGGTCGGACATTTTCCGTTACATTCTGGCATCGCGTATACCGGGTATCTGAACCTGTCGTCCTGTTGGTGACGCAATTCGATCACCGGCGAGAAATAGCCGGTGAACATCACATTGCCGTAACCGTCACCGCCGCCCATCTGCTCAGTCGTCAAACCGTACTGAGAGAAAGATGTCGGGTCGCCGCTGTTCGCCGCCCAGTCTTTCACCTGCTGATACAAATTCTGATAACGCAGCATCATAGACGGAGAGCGGGTGAGCACTTGCTCTGCTTGTGCTTCGAAGCGGCTGTAATCGCGGGGTTTATCCGATACCACATTGGTGACCGGGTTCAGCAGATGATCAAACTCGCCATCAAGGTATTGCTGTCCGCGGTCAACCGGCCTGGCACACGCCGCCAGTCCGAACACACAGGAAACAATGGTCAGTTTTCTTAGCAGGGAAAATTGTTGGAACACAGAAATGCCTTAGTAATATCGACAGGTTAACGTATGGCAGGTCTCATCAGACATACCATGTCTATATAAAGCCACAATGTTAGGCTGTTTTATCATAACCAATGTCAAAGTCTTGTTTTGATTGTCACGAAAGATTAATAATACGCATTAGTTGTCATATAAGTGTCACAATATAACGGTTTAATAAAAACGTCACACAAACGACATCATTGCCCAGCTGGCAGACACTGTCAGATGGGCAACAAAACGACAAACAGCAATGCGAGCACCTTTACGGGTTTAAAGCCCCAGAACATGACATTTCAGGAAGGACTGGCATGAACAATCAGTTTAAAGTTGGCAAAGAAACCTTACTTGATCCAAACGCCATCGAATATCAGTGGATTCGCAATCTGGCCAGTGATGGTAATTCTCCGCAACAAATCAACACGGTAATCCAGCGCTGTCTGGGAGGTAATGCCCAGACAGCAGACACGCTGCGCAAAGTGGCGTTGAATAAATTACCGGTTCATCAGTTGTTTTCCCGGCTTAAGGAAGAAGAATAAATCAGACGTGCACTACAGAGGAATTACGATCCCTGTTTTGTCCCCTGGCGTGCAAACGAAGACACATAATGCGCTGGCTGCTGACGGATGAACTGGCCTTCTTCGAAAGTATAACGGTAAGTCTCATCCCCCATGCGATAGCGTAACTGACTGCCATCCCATTCATAGGTAGTACTGACCAGACGGCCTGACACATAGACACCATTGGCTCGAAGTTCGAACTGATCCGCGGCATATGGCGCCACGTCCTGCTCTATCCAGGTGCCATAAATGCTTGGCTCAGGCGCAGGGGTAAACCAATCTCCTTTGGCTGCCCCCACTGCAATAAAGCCACTTAAAGCAAGGCCGCTTACCAAAATAAACAGTACTGTGGCTGCCTGCCACCGGGTGTAATTATTAAATGCCATTAACATTGCCAGTTACCCGCACGTTCTAGAACTATACGCTTATCTGGCGTCGCTTCGACTCACCGAATAAGTACCTAATGTCAGAATGGGATCTCGACTCAATATTTTCCTCCCGGTGCTGCACGTCCTGAGTGATTTTCATGCTTGCTGAGCAGAAGAGAAACAGGCAACATGCAGGCATGCTTGATCCCTATTAATTTTTGTAACGGAAGACAGAGTGAAGCTCAGAAGCACTGCGCTGGTGAAAGGCTTTCGCCAATCAGCGCCATATGTAAATGCCCACCGCGGCAAAACGCTGGTGATTATGCTGGGTGGTGAAGCCATCGCCGATAACAACTTTCGCAATATTGTTAATGATATCGCCCTGCTTAACTGTCTCGGACTGCGGATCGTACTGGTTTATGGTGCCCGTCCGCAGATCTCCCACCTGCTCGATGTGCACGGCTACAGCACCCCGTACCATAAAAGCGTCCGGGTTACTGATGAGCGTTCGCTGGAAATTGCCAAGCAGGCTGCAGGTCAGCTCCATTTAGATATCACAGCCCGCTTCTCCATGGGTCTGAACAATACGCCTATGGCGGGCTCGCAGATCAATGTGGTGAGCGGCAACTTCGTCATCGCCCAGCCACTAGGTATCGATGACGGTATCGACTATTGCCACAGCGGCCGTATCCGCCGCATCGATGTCGACGGGATCCGGCGCCAGCTGGATCAGAACAGCATTGTTCTGCTTGGCCCGATTGCCAGCTCGGTCACCGGTGAGTGTTTCAATCTGACCTCGGAAGAAGTGGCGACTCAGGTGGCGATCCGGCTGGAAGCCGATAAGCTGATTGGCTTTTGCTCTCATCAGGGCGTTCGCGATGAAAATGGTCAAATCGTTTCGGAAATGCTGCCCGCTGAAGCCGAAGCCGCACTGCAGCGGCTGACAGAACAAAACAAAGCCGATTCAGGTACCGCGCGTTTCCTGCGTGGCGCGATGATCGCCTGTCGGGCCGGTGTGCCGCGCAGCCACCTGATCAGCTACAAAGAAGACGGTGCACTGATCCAGGAGCTATTCTCTTTCGACGGGATAGGCACGCAAATCGTCATGGCCAGTGCAGAAAAAGTCCGGGGCGCGAACATAGATGATATCGGCGGTATTCTGGCGCTGATCCGCCCGCTGGAGCAGGATGGCATTCTGGTTCGTCGCTCCCGCGAACAACTGGAGCAGGAAATCAAACAGTTTACTGTGATCGAACGTGACGGCCTGATCATCGGCTGTGCGGCTCTGTATTCCTTTATGGAAGAGCAAATGGGCGAGATGGCCTGTGTGGCCGTTCATCCTGACTATCGTGACGGTGACCGCGGCTCCTTACTGCTCAACCGCATTCGCCATCAGGCGCGCACTCAGGGGCTGAAACAACTCTTTGTGCTGACCACCCGCAGCCTGCACTGGTTCAGGGAGCACGGTTTTGTCGAAATCGATGTGTCTGATTTGCCTATGGCGAAACAGGCACTTTATAACCTGCAACGCCGCTCGAAAATTCTGACCCTGGCACTGTAAGCCACTACCGCCAGTCACTGACTGGCGGATAACCTGTCATTAGCCTAAGCTGGCTTCCAACCCGCTGGCTCGCTCAATACAGCGCTGAATACTGCGCTGCAGCACCTCCGGCTGAGCGTACAGATACAGCCTTTCCTTCGCCCGGGTAACGCCGGTATACACCAGTTCACGGGTCAGGATCGGGCTGAAATCCGGCGGCAGTATCATCAGGGTATCAGCAAATTCCGAGCCTTGTGACTTATGGATTGTCATCGCATACACCAGCTCATGCTCCGGCAGGCGGCTGGGCAGGAAGCTGCGAATGCTGCCGTCCGGCATGTCGAAATACACGCGAAGTGCCAGGCGGCCTTTGCTGTCGGTCCGGCCATCAGGGTCTGGCATCGCAATACCTATATCCCCGTTGTATAACCCCAGACCATGATCGTTGCGGGTGATCATCACCGGCCGTCCGACATACCAGGTTTCCTCACCGGGGGCGATCAGTCCCTCTTTAGCCAGTTGCCGTTCAATGCGTGTATTGAGTCCTTTAACGCCAAAATCCCCTTCCCTGAGTGCACACAGCAGCCTGACGCTGGCAAACGCCAGCAAGACCTCACCGGGTGCTTTTCCCTCAGCAATCGCCTCAAGATAGCGGCGGTAGAAAACGGCCATCTGCCTGATCAGACGCTGGTAATGCTCGGCACTGAGCGGGTACTGATGTATATCGGCAAAATGCTGTTGCCACACAGTGGCCAGTCTGTCGGGCTGGCCGCTGTTGATGGCTTTCGCCAATTGCCCTATGCCTGACAATGCATGAAAACGGTAGCTTTTTTGCAGAACACACAGGCAATCAGCGACCGGACTTTGCCCGCCTGATGGCCCGGCCGGCAGCACAAAGCCCGTCATTTCACTGAGTTGCCTGGCTTGCCCGGCACTGTAACCCTGACTGGAAAACGCGCAGATATCACCCAGTACAGCGCCCGCCTCCACCGAAGCCAGCTGGTCTTTGTCTCCCAGCAGAATCAGCTTGCAATGAACAGGCAGTGCTTCCAGCAGGCGGGCCATCATAGGCAAATCAACCATAGAAGCTTCATCCACCACCAGCACATCGGCGTGCAGTGGATTCGCGGCATGATGCCGGAAAGAGGCCCGGCCCGGAATGGCTCCGAGCAAACGGTGCAGGGTGCTGGCCTGGGTTGGAATCGCCGACTGAACCGCCGGCGGCACAGGCAAGGACTGAACCGCCTTGCCGATCGACTCGGTCAGGCGTGCGGCCGCCTTGCCTGTCGGCGCCACCAGAACAATATGGGGTACACTGGCTGAATCAAGCGTGTCTGTATCGGGCTGCTCCTGCATCACCAGTGCCGCCAGCAACTTGGCCACTGTGGTGGTTTTCCCTGTCCCCGGCCCGCCGGAGATCACGGCAAACTGCCGGCTGAGGGCGGTCGCGGCCGCGACTTTCTGCCAGTTAAGACAAGCGGCGTCTGGGATCAGCCGATCAAGCGGCGCCAAATCGGAAAAGCGCTGTGCCTGACACAACACGCTGTCTATCTCCTCCCAGTTAAGGGGATCCGGCTCCACCACATCCAGCTTATCGCACACCAGCATCCGGCGCTGATCCGCGCTGTCATTGCCGCTGCGCCGTAAGTCGGCCAGGGCGTCATAAACATAGCGATAATTGCGTGAAAACAGGGTATCCAGCATACTGGCCTGACGCGCTCCCCGGACATTTCCCTGCCCGGCTGATGTCAGCAACCGCTGCGCGACAGTCTGTTCATATTGCCAGTAACGATGCAGATACAGCCGGTTGTCAATCAACACCAGGGGCGTGGACTGAGAGCCATCAGACACGGCAGCGGACTGGTTCAGTACCGATGACCAGCTGGCTGGCAAGCGCCAGGCAGCCGGCAATGCCGCCAACAGCGATTCGGCCATTTCTCTTGGCAGCCCCAAAGGCAGACTGTTTGCACCAGCCAGCGGCAGGCAAACATGGCCGCGCCCCAGTTCCTGACTGAGCCAGGCAGCCGCCAGAGCCAGCACCTGTTGCGACGCTTCATCATCCTGTCCGTTAACCGACTGACAAATGAACTTGGCAAACTGACTATCCAGCGGCCGTAATATGCCCTGACGGGTCAGTCGATCAAGCTGAGCGATGACAGCAGCAGGCCCGGTATCTCTTGCGTGGTCTAACATCGTCATCAGGCAGGCTCTCCCTGGCTTATCTGTCCGTCAATCAGTTGCTCCAGCTCGCTCAGCAATGCATGGCTTGGCCGGGCATGAAAAATACCACTGTTATCTTCTGCCCGCACGCCCCGTAAAAACAGGTAATACACACCGCCAAAATGTTGTTCATAATCGTAATCGGCTTTTCTGCTTTTCAGAAAGCGGTGTAACGCCAGGGCATATAACTGATACTGCAGATCATAACGGTGTTCGCTCATCGCCGTATCCAGAGCCTCACCACGGTAAGCCTCATGGGTGTCACCCAGCCAGTTCGATTTCCAGTCCAGCACGTAATATTTCCCCTGATACTCAAACACCAGATCGATAAACCCTTTCAGCATCCCGCTGACCGTGGAGAACCCCAGTTCCCCCGCTTTTGCCGACAAAGCATCATGCCGGGCCAGCGTTTTGTTCAGCAAGGCCGATGACAGCAGATGAATCGGCAGCATGAATTCCATCTCGACCAGACGCTGCGGCGGCTGAAGGGCACCCAGACGTAAATCCCGGCCATCCAGCGCACAGTTAAGTACCTGGTTCAGCAATTGCTGCAGTACCGGCAGCCATTCAGGATCGTAATTTTCCTGTCGCAATAAATCAGTGATCACTTGTGTGGTGGCTGCGCTATCGGCCGCATCAGTAAATTCAATATTCTCGAACAGGCTGTGCAGGAATGTGCCCGGCCGGGCGCCCTTCGGAAAGGTGAATACCGAGCGCTCAGGCGCGGCAATGGCCACCTCATGGTCCGGATCCTCCAGCAGGCTGTCTTGTGATGAATCGGTATCAAAGCCGGGCAATTCGCTGCTGGCATCCAGCACAGAGTGCCCCTGTTTTACCAAAGCGGAATAACTGGTGATCCACCAGTTATGCTCAATGGGATGTAAAAAACGGGCTACCTCCGGCACTGGCTGCTCGGTTAACGCTGGCTGCCAGAGCGATTCAGGCCGCGAAGGCGGTGTTTCTACACAGATATCTTCACTTTGCGCCAGCGTATTGAGCGCCTCAGCCAGTTCGGCAAGCCCGCCTTCTTTGCCGTTCTGAATCAGATACCCCATCGCAGACAGGTGAAGTCCGGTAGGTTCTTTGGTGCTTCGTCCATTGCGCAGCGGAGCCATACCGACATAACAGCCATAGACAGCCCGGGTCAGCGCCACATAAATCAGACGCAGATCTTCAGCCAGTCGCTCTTGCTCGGCCAGAGCCAGACTGCTCTCTTCGCCACTGACATCCAGCACGGCCTGTTGAGAGTGCGGATCATGAAACAAGGCGGTTTCCGTGCTGCGGTAGCTGCAGACAAACGGCAGAAATACCAGCTCGTATTCCAGGCCTTTGGATTTGTGGATAGTAACGATTTGCACCAGGTTGCTGTCAGACTCCAGCCGCAGTTGCTGTTCGTCGCTGTTACCGTTTGGCGAGGCCATATGTTCAGCCAGCCAGCGGATCAAGGCCTGATCACTGTCCAGCGTCTGGCTGGCCTGCTGCAGCAACTCGCCCAGATGCAGTAAATCCGTCAGCCTGCGCTCGCCGCCGTTTTCACCCAGCAGACGTTCGGCAATCTGGCGGCGTGTTAACACATGGCGGATCATAGGGAGCACTCCGCGGCGCAGCCACAGACTGCGATAGTCACGAAACTCCGCAATCCAGCGCTCCCACTCGTCTTCCTCGTTATTCAGCCTGTCGAGCTGAAAAGCGCTGAGCGCAAACAAACTGGTGGCCAGGGCGGCCCGCAAGCTGGTGTCCTGTTCCGGATGCAGCACGGCCACCAGCAAGCGCAGCAAATCTGCCGCTTCCTGACTGGCAAAAACACTGTCGCGGTTAGACAGGTACACACTGGGTATGCCCTGAGCTGCCATCGCCTGACGCACCAGCGCCGCCTCTGATCCGGTGCGCACCAGCACAGCGATATCGCCGGCTGACACCGGCCGCTGCTCGCTGCCTTTCACCAATAACGCCTGGTTATCCTGAGCCTGGGTCAGAATGGCTTGAATCTGCGCGGCCGTCGCTTCCGCCATCGCCTGTTGATATTCCCCTTTACTGACCGGGGCCTCAGCGTCCATCTGCCAGAAACACAACGCCGGCTGACGTTCACCGTTGAGTTGCCAGTGCTTGCTCTGGGCATTCGGGCTGGGCTGAACGGGCAAAAACTGGATATCGCTGTCATAAATAAACGGGCTGTCGGGCAGTTCAAACACCCGGTTCGCCGCTGCCACCATGCTGGCAGTCGAACGCCAGTTAGTGCCCAGCGTATAGTGAGCGCTGACCTGTCGCCTTGCCCGGATGTAAGTAAAAATATCTGCACCGCGAAAAGCATAAATCGCCTGTTTGGGATCGCCGATCATAAACAATCCCGATACCTTAGCGATATCATCGGGTCCGGTCTGTTCGTCGGGCATATAAACCGTGCTGAAGATCTGATACTGAAGCGGATCGGTATCCTGAAACTCATCGATCATGGCAACGGGATACAAATGACGGATCCGGGCAGCCAGTGCGCCTTCACCCGTGTCTTTATCTGTCAGTAACGCCGCCGCCAACTGGGTCAGCAGATCATCAAACGACAACCAGCCTTTACGTAACTTGGCCTCGGCCAGCAGTTCCCGGCAGGCCTGAATAGCATGGGCCAGAACCGGCTCTCTGACGCTGGGTCTGGCGGCCAGCAAGTCATGAATGGCAGCAAACACCGGATGCCGCGGCACGGCGCCCTTGGCGGTTTTCTCCTCCAGCACCGTCTGATCAAATTTTTCCAGCGCCTTGGGCAAGCTGTAATCCAGCGTTGGCTGGGTGGACCACAGTCCGACTTCATCGAGGGCTTTGGGCAGACTGGTTTTGGTATAGCTGCGCTTATTCACCCCTGAGTCACTGATCAGCGCTAAAAAATCTGCCGCATGCTCGCGCCAGCCCTGCTTTACCGTCTCAATCCGCTGCAGGTTCTGCTGATGTAACTGTATCAGATCGCCCGACAGCGATGGCGACTTCAGGGCGACCGGTGCGCCGGACAAAAACGCATTGATGTCTTTGAGCAACGCTGCCGGCGCTGGCCAGCAGCGGCGGATTTCGTTCGCCAGTTCGCGAGGCAGAGGATAAAAATACCGGCGCCAGTAATCCGCCGCCACCTGTGCCCGCAGTTGGCTTTCTTCGGTAATGAATTCATTGGAAAACAGGCTGCCAGATTCGAACGCGTTTTGCGTCAGCATACGCTGGCAGAAACCATGAATGGTAAAAATCGCCGCTTCATCGATTTGTCTTTCTGCCTGCAGCAGCAAGGCGGCCGATCGGCCATGATCCGGCAGATCATGCAGCAGGGCGGCCAGCACGGGATCATCGCTGGTACCGCGGCTGAAAGCGATCCTGGCGTCATGAATGCGGCGACGGATACGGTCACGCAGTTCAGCGGTTGCCGCTTCGGTGAACGTCACCACCAGTATTTTATCCACCGTCAGTGGCTGCGGGTATCCAGTATTGGCATCACCGTGTCCCAGCAGCAAACGCAGGTACAAGGTCGCTATGGTAAAGGTTTTCCCTGTCCCTGCTGATGCTTCTATCAGTCGCGTGCCGTGCAGCGGAAACACCATAGGCTCCAGTGTTTGCGGCAAGATGGCAGATACCTCTGTTGATGGGGTCAAAGTCATGGTCGTCAACCGCTTCTTGTTGTCAGGCTCGCTGCGGCTCATGCACTCAATCCATAAGCCGCAGCGACAATAATTTTGGTTTCAGGCAGCATAAATGATGGAAAGCTGCCTCTGGTTTCAAAGCACTGTGTGATCTCTGACTGATTGGCTCTCAGCCAGCGTATTTTATTCTGATTCATCTATCACTATGGGATACGTTTCACATTTTCGGTGTCGGGCTTTCGGTAGTATCGCTGCCAAGAAATTTGGTCTACCTCTGGACCTTGTGGCCGACCGGTGAACACCCTACACCTTATAACGATTTTGCCGGCGGCCACCTCGCACCCTTCTCTACTCTATCTCTTCAAGATGCATCAACACAGGCTGCAGCACTCGCCGTGCCCAATCCATTGCCTCAGTGGCAAGATCGTCCTGCCAGTTCGGCCAGACTCGGGCGATATAGGCATTACTGCCTTCACCGCTGAACAGATAACTGTCGTTAAACACCCCGGCCATTTTGGTAAAGGCTTTTTCCAGACTCTCTTCATCCGTCAGCCAGTTGCCGCTTTTGTCCCGTAGCGCCTCCAGGCCGGCCTGCGCTGTGCGCGGGAAATAAGGTAATGGGGATGACTGCCCGGCCAGATAGCCTTCTGTCAGCATACTCAGTTGCTCCGCGGCATACTCTTTTTCTACCGGCCGGAGGCGGACATGCTTATCAATGCCCAGCACATGGGTGTCGGCGGTTATCCCCTGTACCGACATCGCCAGATGCTCCAGCCAGGCATGAATCAGATCTTGCGTCCGCACTTTGCCGGGCCTGAAGTGAATCACCCCGGATGCGGTGTAATGGCGGATCCACCCCTGCAATCGGCACTGACCTGAAGGGATCGTCATCAGCAGATCAATTTCAGGATCCTCGAGCGGCGAGGCAAGCAAAGCGGCAACCCGCTCAGCCAGCGGGGCTATCTGCTGTTTTTCCTGCTCCAGAGTCAGCTCACCAAATGCCGCTATCGGTAAAGTACCAGCGGCCTGCTGCATCGCCTGAAAACGGCTCATGGCGTCGGGCCGGGTCTGCGCTTCAAGCAGAGTCGTCAGTAAATCTGCCCGCAGTTGATAACTCTGCAGGCCATCAAGTGCAAAGGGTTCTTCGTCCACCATCGCCCCTGCGGCGGCGTCAAAATAGACCTTGAGACGCCGGTTAAAAAAGTACTGCACCGGCAGGCGCCAGAAGCGCTGCAACTCTGCCATTTCAATCACAGGCAGTGAGGCGGATGACTCCGCCAGATCCGTCAGAACAAACGGTGACAGCGATTGCGACAGGAAATCCACCTTATCCACAGTGATTCGTCGTGCCGCGGGCAGCCATTCTGCCGCATAACTGGGCGAGCTTCCCAAAAAGGCCTGCGGGCTGAATGGCGTCAATGGATGGTGGTGGATCAGCCATTGGGTCAGACGTTCCGCCGAATCCTCCGGAGACAGCGTACTGTCCCCTTGCAGACAGAATCCCTGCTGGCAGTAATCCAGTAACTCACTGAGCAAAACAGACGGCATTTTTTCGCTGTTATCCTGAATCGAACGCCCGACATAACTGATGTACAACTGCTGCTGAGCAGACAAGAGCGCTTCCAGAAACAGGTATCTGTCATCGTCACGACGGGAGCGGTCACCGGCACGCTGGCGACCCACCATAAGATCAAACCCTTCAGGGGCAATTGTTCGGGGATAGACACCATCATTCATTCCCAGCAGGCAGACGACTTTAAACGGGATAGAACGCATTGGCATCAGGGTACAGAAGTTTATCTGACCGGCCAGAAAGCGCTGACTCACACGCTCGCCACTCAGTTTGTCATTGAGGTAATCGCGCATGATCGCTGGCGTCAGCGCTTGCTGATAACCGGCATCATCCAGTTGTTGCTCCAGTTGCTGCAGCTTTTCCCGGATCAGACGCAGTACCAGTTCACCCTCGGTATCCACGCTGAAAAAATCATCCAGCAACTGGTTCAGCACACTGAACCACTCACGCGCCGAATGCGGCTGATTGAGTACCCGGCGGTAATGGATTAACTGCTCCACAAAGACACTGAGCTGACCTGCCAGCTCGGCATCCATGCCCTGCACTTCATCATAGGCAAGTATCCCCTGATACAGACCTGCCTGCGCTGGCATCGCATAACCAAGCAACATACGCTGCAGCCCGAACAGCCAGGTATTTTGCTGCTGCACCGGCAGTGAAAATTCGCGCGCTGTGCCGGCATCCAGTCCCCAGCGAATGCCGGCTTCCTCAATCCAGCCCTTCACCTGAATGAAGCGATCGCTGTCAAGATTAAACCGCTTCATGATAGCCGGCACTTCCAGCAACTCCGTCAGCTCAGAGGCATGGCAACGGCTATTGGGTAAATCCAGCAAGCGCAGGCAGGCCAGTAATACGGGGTTTTCCTGATCGGCACTGCGGTCAGAAATGGAAAATGGCAGGTAGCGCTCAGACGGCGCATTACCGAAAACAGCCTGAATATAAGGGCTGTAGGCATTGATATCGGCAACCATGACGACAATATCACGTGGCGACAGGCCGGGATCGGCATCCAGCATTGCCAGCAAATTATCGTAGAGAACTTCCACTTCCCGCATCGGGGAATGGCAGACATGGACCGACAGAGAGTTGTCGTGCGGTTCAACCGGCTGTTTGTGCTGGCTGTCGGCCAGCAACTGGTCATTCACTTTGTCTTCCAGATTCAGTATGTCCGACTGAATGCAGTGCAGCAGACTGTCGGGCTGAATATCAACAAAAGCGTCGACTTCAAAAGCCTGTAATTCCGACAGCAGATACAGGTTGTCCCGCCCCAGCTTACCCAGTGACGCTAACAGTGTATTGCCAACCGCAGCATCCTGATGCGTGTCGTCAATCAGGTTATCTTCCAGCGAGCCTTTGAGTATGCCCACGGCACCGGCCTGCTCGCTGTGTTCATCCCGCCAGATCACCTGCTGACGCTGCTGCGCTGCCAGCCGGGCCAGATATTTGCGATCTCTGACATCTCCCCAGTAGTGGCGGCAAGGATTGGTAAACATCAGATGCACATCGATGTGCTGCCCCAATGCCGCCAGGGCGTCCATATAGCGTGGTGGCAGTGCTGAAATACCAAAAACAAACAGACGCTTGGGTAATCCCTCCGGCAGCTCCGTCCCGGACTGCGCGTACTGCGTCAGTGTTTCAATAAACTGTTGATACAAATTAGCGCGGTGATAAGGCGACTGCCCCTGCGCCAGAATGTGGTCATACAGCGCCTGCCATAATACCGGCTGCCAGGGGTGATCGCCCGCCAGTTCAGGGTCAATGCGCCCCGCCTCCCATTCCTGTATCCACTCCGGCCGGTACACCAGATACTGGTCAAAGATGTCGGCAATTTTTCCGGCCAGCTGAAATCGACGCTGCTGATGGGCATCCTCTTCCAGGTAACGCGCCAGTGGTGCAAATTCGGGCTGATCCAGCAACCCGGGCAGCACCTGCATCAGCGACCAGGTCATGGCATCTTTATTAAAGGCACTGCGTGCCGGCACATCCTGCAGTACTTTGGTGAACATGTCCCAGATGAAGGTCGCTGGCAACGGAAAAGTAATATTTGCGGCCACGCCCAGCGACTGTGCCAGTTCGAGTTTGAGCCATTGTGACATGCCCGGACTCTGCACCAGAATCTGCTCAGGGACAAAGGGGTCTGAAAGCGGATCCCGGCGGATCAGCTCAACCAGTAAAGACTTCAGCAGGTCCAGTTGGTTGGAATGGTAAACAGTAAACACGCATCAGGCTCGCTGGCAGAAAATAATGCAATGATTGTCTACCAAGGCACGCAGGGTGTAAACAGCAGTGCCTGTGATGACCGCCGTCCTTTCGGTTCAACGCGTTACATCGCCGCTCTGCGATAGCCTATCTCAGCTGTGCAATAGTGGGCCAGATAGCGCACTATGACATAACTGACCACCACAGTAGCGACCAGTAATTCAGCCAGAGCCAGCCCCTGAACCTGGTGCGCGTAGTCGGCCAGCAGTGGCTGAGTGCTCATCCAATGGGCCGTTTTGTACAAGGCAGTCGCCCCAATCACCACAGGGAAAGTAAACGCAGCATAAGCCGGACTGAAAGGTAATTGCAGGAGTCTGAAGAAGGCCAGATAAATCACCAGAGTCATCAGCAATCCGATACTCGCCAGCAGTGCCACCATCAGCACCGAAGGCTGCGCCGTCACTGTCAGATAACCTGCCAGTGACAAACTGGCTGGCGCCGCCAAAATCGCAATGGTTGGCTTAGCGGCATCCGGGACCTGGTGACAGAAAATCAGGCGGTATAACATCACAGGCAGCATCAGGGCGTAAGCACTCAGGCCAAACATCAGCAGAGCCTGTGCTAACGGTGCCAGCACACCGCCTGGAAAAGTAACATCAGCCACTATGATCCCCACAGGCGGCACAAACCAGCTAGGCACCATATGGTGCAACTCAAACCGGCTCAAACGATGAAAAACGAAGCAGGCTAAAAACACCAGATGCAAAACCACGGCGACCAGCCATAGTACCCACCCGGCATGCGGCAGGTATCGCGCCAGCGCAGAGGAAACCACCATCAGTGCCATCGAAAAAGTAGGCACGACACTGCCGACCACAGGGTGCTTCAAATCCTGCCACAGTAACTGAGGATGTAAGACAAACTTCACTGCCAGCCCCAGCAGCATCACAGCGGCAATCATAGCGCTGCCGCTTTGTGCCATACCGTGCAATGGCGCCGCGTTTTCCCAGCACCAGCCCAGACTGGCAATCGCCAATGCCAGCCCGGCCATTGGCGTCGGCATCAAGGCAAACCGGTTTTTCAAGACTTGATTCATGATTAGCTCTCCATCATATCCGATGCATTTTTTTGTTCTTTTTATCGATAGAGGCAGTGTACTTCTCTCGCATGGTTTAGAATAATTGAATAAATTTAACCAAGCGTTAAACCAATCTTAACCACATAAGAGTAACGATGAACATTGCGCTGAAACAACTGAGAGTCTTTGTGGCCGTGGCACAGGAAAAAACCATCACCGCTGCCGCAGAGCGCCTGTTTCTGACCAAGCCAGCGGTCAGCATGGCGCTGGCCGAGCTGGAAAAACAACTCAGCCAGCCCCTGTTCGATCGCCATAACAACCGACTGACCCTGAACAGTGAAGGTAAACGCCTGTTACCTTTGGCCGATGAACTGCTCGAGCGCACCCAAAGCATTGAGCAACTCTTCGCACAAACCGGTGCGTTGTCCGGCAGCTTGGCCGTAGGTTCCAGCGATACTGTGGGCAATCAGCTCACGCCTTTTCTGCTGAGGGATTTCAGAGCACAGACAGCCCATACTGACCAGTCTCTTCTGATCGGCAATACCGCGGCAATCGTGAAAAAATTATGTGATTTTGAACTGGATATCGGCCTGGTCGAAGGCCGGGTCACAGAAAAATACTTGATAAGCCGACCATGGCTTCAGGATGAAATGGTGATTATCTGCCATCCTCTGCACCCATTGCTGAAGCAAAACAGGCTGTCTGTGGCGGATCTTGAACACTCGGAATGGGTACTCAGGGAAGCCGGATCCGGCACCCGTGATTATTTCCTGCATCATCTCGCACCCGATATCAATGACTGGCAACTGGCTTTCGAGCTCAACACCACTGAAGCCATCATCAACAGTGTCGCCGCCGGGCTGGGCCTGACCTGCTTATCACGGCGCGCCGTTCATCATGCGGTGCAGGAAAAACGCGTGGCAGAATTGCCCATCACGCTAAGCAAGCAAAGACAATACTGGCTGCTGTATCACAAAGATAAATACACCAGCCCGCTGTTATCCGCGTTTATTGCCTTCTGCCAGCAATGGCAACCGGGGTCAGATCCGGTTATCGCCACCACTGAAGGCAATGATCTGGCTGATCTGACATAACGGCCGGCCCGACTCCTGCTGCCAGTCGTTAAACGCGGCCTGTGCCGCCGACAGGGAGCGCTGGGTGTCCCGACCGCCATCAATGATTCCGGTACTGCGCAGGTAGGCTTCAACATCCTGGCTGAGGATAAAAGTATCTTTACCCATCACCCGTAACGTATAGGGGCCGGTATTTCCACCCAAACGCTTACCTTTGCTTTTCAGATAGCGCCATAAGCCAATAATGTCATCCGATGGCCACGCTGCGACCATAGCGGCAAACGAGCCGTGCTCTTTCGCGGCTCTGTGGATCATGTACGCATTGTCCGGAATCGTCATGACTTTGCCGAGATGACGGATAATGGCTGGATCTGTTGCTTTGCGCTCCCACATTTCGTTCGGCACCAGCAGCAACTTTTCAATATCAAAACCAAAAAAGACTGACTCAAAGCCGTCCCACTTTTGCCTGACCACTTTCCAGCTCATACCTGACTGGAACACTTTCTGCGTAAAGGCGGCCAGCCAGCGATCATCGGTAATGCTGGTCAAGACCTCTTTGCTCAGCGGGGTCGACAACAAGCTTTCCAACGCCACTTCTCCTCCTTTACGATCAGCGGCCCGGGTATAAATTTGTTCAAATTTTTCTCTCATGCTCACAAGAACACCTTCTCTCAGAACTCAGCACTGGACTATGCGCTTATCCTACTGTATAAAAAACCAGTTAATCAATATCTGGAGAGGGTGACCATGGCTGTTATCGTCAAATATGTAGTAGAGCGCAACGGAGAAGAGAAGATGACTTTTACCTCTAAATCTGAAGCTGATGCCTACGATAAAATGTTGGATATGGCTGATGAGCTGTTTGCTGTTCTGAGTGAAAGCAAACTGCTTGAAGACGAAGCCAAACAGGAAGAATTAGCACTATTCCTGGCACAAGAGCGTGAAAAAGTCCTTGTCGCTCTGGGGGCTAAAAAAGCCAAACCGGCCGCGAAAAAGAAAGCGGTAAAACCCGAAGCCGTGCAAGACGATACTGACAGCGAAGCCGCCTGAGTCAGCCCCCTTTACGATAAATCATAAACCTCCGCTGGGAGGTTTTTTTTATTTCCGGGTTTATTCACAAAGACTGACTTTATATGTGGTTAAGTGCGGATTTTCGTCATTTCTCAGTCATTTTGCCATGAATGGCAGATTTCCCCTTCAATATCCTGCTCAGTCTCTTTATGATGGGCACATCTAACTTTTTCAATATCAGACAGACTGCCCAAACATGCAGTCGATATCCCTTTTGACATGGAGACCATTTCATCATGGCGACATTTTCTCTAGCCCTGGGTACCGCGACCAAAAACCGCGACGGCAAAATCATTGAAGCTTTCTTCCCGACTCCGCTGCTCAACCCGGCTCAGCCTCTGGTTGATGCCATCGCAAAAGTCGTTGATTATCAGGAAGGCAATCAAGCGATTGAGATTACCCCGGTTCAGGCGACTGAACTCGCCGGCGCTTTTGCCGCTAATGGTGAGCAAGCCAGTGCAGGTTTTGCTGAAAAAGCCGCTCAATCCAGCCAGCCGCTAGTAGTGGTCATTCTGGCTGCTGATACGGCCCCGGCCTCTGTGGCTGAAGGCTTCCTGAAACTGCAATTGATCTCTCAGCGACTGGTGAAGCCTCATGGCCTGGTACTGGACGGTATCTTCGGTTTGCTGCACAACATTGCCTGGACCAATCAGGGCCCGATTGATCTGCCTGAACTGGCAGAGCGCCAGATTGAAGCTCGCCTGAAGGGCGAAGTGCTGACTGTAGACTGTGTTGATAAATTCCCGAAAATGGTCGACTACATTGTGCCGGCTGGCGTGCGTATTGCCGATACCTCCCGTGTTCGCCTCGGTGCTCACGTCGGTGAAGGCACCACAGTTATGCACGAAGGCTTTATCAACTTCAATGCCGGTACCACAGGTGTGAGCATGGTTGAAGGCCGTATTTCTGCCGGTGTTGTGGTCGGTGACGGTTCCGATATCGGCGGCGGGGCTTCTATCATGGGTACCCTGAGTGGCGGCGGTAAAGTGGTGATTTCGATTGGTGAAAACAGCCTGCTGGGTGCCAATGCCGGCCTTGGTTTCCCGCTTGGCGATCGTTGTACCATTGAGTCTGGCTTGTATGTCACCGCAGGCACCAAAGTGACTATGCTCGATGCAGATGGCAATGTCGTTGAAACCGTCAAAGCACGCGACCTGGCGGGCAAATCTGATCTGCTGTTCCGCCGTAATTCAGTCAGTGGCGCAATCGAGTGTCTGACCAATAAAACAGCGGTTGAGTTGAACAGCGAACTGCACAGCAACAACTGATCCTCAATCGCTGAGTAAAAAATCCCAAAAGGCTGCCATCGGCAGCCTTTCTTATCTGTATCAGTAGCCTCTTTCCGCCAGTCCGAACTGACTGGCATCTTGCCTGCATTCATCCGGGTAACCAGGGTTAAGGGCCGTCGTCACTGTTTTCTTGCCCGTGCAGTACTCATATCGCCCCTGCAAATAGCCTGCCCGGTATTTTTCATAATCAGATTCAGACATCACACCCAGCCGGTCCAGGCGTTTTTTTTCCCACTCCTGATAACCATATTCTCCGTGATAAGCCCCCAGCTCCTGCCATTCCCCTTGCCGGGATAGCTGCGTTTCATACTGACTGACACAGGCTGTGATCATCAGAACAGCCGTTAAACAGAATAGCTGACGCATACGACCTCCTCAGCCAACTTAATCTGTGTCTTAAGTATGGAAGATTCTCTGATTCCTGAGAGAGTTTCTCATTCAAGGGATTTTACGTCCGGGCATCTAGCTCAGCTCCAGAGCAGCCTGGCGGCCAGACTCGCTCCGAACCCCAAGATTAACGAGCACCATACCCAAAACAGAAGCCCCCAATAAAACAGCACCCAGTTGCCAGGGCTGATCAATTCCCAATTGCAGCAGAAAATGGCTGATCACTGATGCGACAACCATCTGGCAGGCACCGGACAACGCTGAAACAGTACCGGCTTTTTCACTGTATGGGATCAGCAACATCGACTGTGCGCAAGGAAAAGCAATGCCGTTGGTGACAGCCAGCATAAAATGCGCGGCCGACATCCAGACTGGATCAACCGGCGCCAGTACGTATAAAGCCGCCGATATCAACTGCATGCACGGGGCCAGTTGCAGCATTCTTGCCGTCCCGAGTTTAGGCCTGAGCCGCTGACACAATAAGCCGCCAAAAAGCAGGCCACATGCGGGCACCATTGCCCAGAGTGCATACTGATCCGAACTCAGTCCAATCTGAACCTGCATAATGTAGGGCATCAGAGAAATAGCCAGAATCACCATGGCAAAGTTAATCCAGCCAATCCCTGCAAAGGTCATGAAATGACGTTCACGAAATAAAGACAGATAGTTTCCAGCGAGTGTTTTCACCGATGGCGCCTGAACAGATTTGGTCAGGGTTTCCCGAAAACTGAACACAAGCAGCAGCCAAATCAGTGCGATATAAACAACCAGTCCGATGAAAGCCGATAGCCAGCCCAGATAATGATTGATCATCCCGCCGATCACAGGGGCCATAATCGGGGTGAAAGCGGCTACAATCGCCAACCAGGTCATCGCCTTCGCCAGATTTTGTTTTTGGTAGCTGTCACGAATGGTCGCTCTGGCCAGCACGGAAACACTGCCCGCACCACAGCCCTGAATAAAACGGCCAATCAGTAACCCGGAAAAAGAGTCAGACAGAAAAAGGACAACGCTAACCCCAAGGAGCGCAATTAATACACCAGTCAGCAAGACCGGCCTGCGGCCAAAGACGTCGGAGAGGGGGCCATAGACAAGTTGAGAGGGGCCAAACCCAAGTAGATAAATAGCAACCAGCAACTGCGTCTGATCAGATGAAATCGCCAGATCATGCCCAATCCAGGGCAATAAGGGAAACACCAGCCCAAGACTCAGTTGACCAATACTGACGATTAAGCAGGCAAATAACAGGGGTTTCCAATTGAATGCTGGCATACCTTTCTCTATATCGATAACAACACAAGATATTATGCCTGCATACTGGCCTGGAATAAGCCATCATTGGCAACAGGAGCTATGTCCTGACAGGAAAGAATAGCCGCACTGTTTTACGGCTATTCAATGAAATGAAAGGTTTAGGAGTCGGAACTCTGTGCTTTTTGAATCACATAACGAAACGGATTAGTGAAGGAGAACTTGCTGCCCTGAGTGGTAACCCGCCCCTGCTTCATTGCAACCAGCACTTCGCGCTGTATTCTGACTAACGAAAAGAAACGTATCACCATAAACACAATAAATATCGGCATGATGATTTGCGCCATGGACGCTGATTTTAATAAGAAATCATTACCTAACCAGACCGCGAGCATAACCAGCATCAGGTACAGGGAATGCGGTTTCAATGTAATAGTGACAGAATCAGCGGTTTCTTGCCGCTCATAGAATAAACTCATGGCGAATTGTCTTTTATCATCCCAGAAAAATTGCTCTAACCCTCTCACAGCCTTATACCTAAGGCAAGCGCTTAACCAACCAAATTGTAACCAGTTTCTACCTGCTATAGCGAGTTCAAAGACAGATCATGGGGTTTCAATAAGCAAGGAAAAACCGGCGACACTGCAATCGCCAGACAGCAAAAAACCCAGCCATTACTGACTGGGTTTCTCTGATAAGTGGCGGAGCGGACGGGACTCGAACCCGCGACCCCCGGCGTGACAGGCCGGTATTCTAACCAACTGAACTACCGCTCCACACGGTCGAAACCAGACTGGGTCTGCTTTCTGAATAGGGAGCCTGGCGATGTCCTACTCTCACATGGGGAGACCCCACACTACCATCGGCGCTGCTGCGTTTCACGTCTGAGTTCGGCATGGGATCAGGTGGGTCCGCAACGCTATGGTCG
>NZ_QZMS01000003.1 GCF_003614885.1 Photobacterium salinisoli | reverse complement strand
GTTCGAGACTAGAACGTTGATAGGCAGGGTGTGTAAGCGTTGTGAGGCGCTCAGCTAACCTGTACTAATTGCCCGTGAGGCTTAACCATACAACACCCAAGGGGTTTTACGGACTCCATAAGCACTTGAATGATGTGCTGAGAACAGACTAGTTACTTTCCAGAATTGTGAAAATATCCCCCTGCTCAGGCAGCGCCGGGATAAAGTTCGATAGCAAGGCAAGTTGTGAGTCGAGAGAGGGAGTTTAGTACGCTAAATGACCGAACGAGAGAGCAACTTAACGCTGATAGCGAGCTTTATAACCAGCGGGATATTTTCAAACAGAATTTGCTTGGCGACCATAGCGTTGCGGACCCACCTGATCCCATGCCGAACTCAGACGTGAAACGCAGCAGCGCCGATGGTAGTGTGGGGTCTCCCCATGTGAGAGTAGGACATCGCCAGGCTCCCTATTAAAGAAGGCCACCCTAATGGGTGGCCTTTTTGCTTTTTAATCATTGTTCCAGTGACGTTATCTTTGCTGTTGTTTTTAGAAAATTGCACTTTAGTGATTGTGCAGTAACAGGACAGACATCAGCAAAGAAGATAGGGCTCTTGAATCTACTGATGTTTAAATAAGCGGTTGATCAGGCTGTAACTCATTTTAAGTCTCAAAGACTGGTAATTCTCGTTCAGCTGTATACAATACTTACCAATTCTAGGGGATTAGTTCAGTCCGGTAGAACGTCGGTCTCCAAAACCGAATGTCGGCGGTTCGAATCCGTCATCCCCTGCCACTTTTCAAAAGCCTCGTCATCTGACGAGGTTTTTTCGTTTCAGAAGGTCAGTGCGTTGTGCTGATGTCGGCGGCTGGTTCGCCAGCCCGGTCGATCCGTCATCCCCTGCCACTTTCAAAAGCCTCGTCATCAGACGGGGCTTTTTTGTTTCAGAAGGTCAGCGCGTTGCGCTGATGTCGGCGGCTGGTACGCCAGCCCGGTCGAACCGTCATCTCCTGTCAGTTCCAAAAACCTCGTCACTAGGCGGTTTTTTATGCCTTAATTTCAGTGGCGATAAGCATCAGTAGGGATGTAAAGTGAATCTCACGCCCTTTAAGACATGATTGATCATTCAGCTGCCTATCCACGCTGGAGCAATTGAAATCCAACGAAGCAAGCAAATAGGCTTAGTGTTAAGTTCAGGATTATATTCATACCAGCCTTGATATAGGCACCCTGCTGAAGCAGTATCAGGTTATCCATGGAAAACGTGGAAAAGGTCGTTAAGGCACCCAGCATGCCAAGTCCTATCAACGGGCGCCAAGGCGTCGCCTCTATCATGCCTTGGTTAAGTGCTGAGCTCAGCATACCCATAATCAAGGATCCGATGATGTTTACGGCCAGTGTCCCGTACGGAAACCCCTTGCCCAATAAAATCACCGAGAGTTCAGCAATCAGGTAGCGTGAACAGGCTCCTACCGCCCCGCCAATGGCTACATAGCCCAGAATAATCAGTTGGTTCATAGAAAGCCCAGATGGTGACAGAATCATTGCATGCTATGGTGAAAAGACAGGGTTAAAGCCTGATACCACAAAGCGGCGCGCTTTTTCACATGAAGGTTTACATTGTGCACTAATCCTAGCAGGAGTAGAGATGATTATGGGTATGTACCATACCATTTTACTGGCAATCAACCCTGATGATTTGAATGTAAAACAGGTGGTTGCAAAAGCCGGTGTGATTGCCATGCAAAATAATGCTGATTTGCATCTGGCATATGTAGAGCCGGGCGTAGGGAATGTCAGCTTTCTGGATATCGATTTACAGCTCGACGAGGCGCATAACGAGCAGGAGCTGAGAAGAATGGCTCAGTTGGCTGATCTGGCAAAGCATTCACCACGGCCGATTACGGCGATTCATCTGGCCGACGGTGATATTGCTCAGCACCTGATTGCGCTGGGGAAGACGATTAAAGTCGATTTAGTGATCACGGGTAGCTATAAACCCGGAATACACTGGCTGGGTGATATACGTTATGAGCTGGCGCAACATCTGAAGTGTGATGTGCTGATCTGCCAGCAGAAAACGCTGTAGTTGTGACGGGATGAAAAAGACGACTTGCTGAGCGGGTGATGCTTCCTTATACTCTTTGATTGAAACTTGTCGGAGTGCCAACTGGCTGAGACCGCATTGCGGGATCCGTTGAACCTGATCAGATTAGTATCTGCGAAGGGAACAAGAGAAAATCTTCTGCCTAGCTGTACCTTATTTGTACTGCTGCTGTATCAGACGATGCGACACGCCCTACATGTGTCCGCCTCTTGTTTACGCGCCCATCCGTCAAGCAACTTCCCTAACATTGAAAAAGGAAATTGCTATGTCGAATCGCAAGCAAGCGAGACTGGAAGCGAAACAATTCATTGATTCACTCACCACCCAAGCCTACCCTAATTCACGAAAACTCTATGTTACCGGCAGTCGGGATGATATCCGTGTCGGTATGCGTGAAATCGCCCAGGCCGATTCCCTGGTCGGCGGTGATAAAACTAATCCTATCTTTGAGCCTAATGAACCGATTCGAGTTTATGACACCTCAGGCTTTTATACCGATCCTGATCAATCCATTGATATCTATAACGGGTTGCCAAAACTGCGTGAAAACTGGATCGAGGAGCGTGGCGATACCGAACTGCTGGATGAGCTGAGCTCTGCTTATTCTAAAGAGCGTCTGGCCGATGACACTCTGGACGATCTGCGTTTTGCCCACCGAGCCCGCGTACGCCGTGCTAAAGCTGGCCAGTGTGTGACACAGATGCACTATGCCCGGCAGGGCATTATCACCCCGGAAATGGAATATATCGCGATCCGTGAAAATATGGGCCGCGCTCAATACCGTGATCAAGTGTTAACTCAGCAGCACCCGGGGCAGAACTTTGGTGCCAATCTTCCCAAAGACATCACCCCTGAGTTCGTGCGGCAAGAAGTCGCGGAAGGCCGTGCAATTATTCCGTCTAACATTAACCACCCGGAATCCGAGCCGATGATCATTGGCCGGAATTTTCTGGTTAAGGTCAATGCCAATATCGGTAATTCAGCCGTGACCTCTTCAATCGAAGAAGAAGTGGAGAAACTGGTGTGGTCGACCCGTTGGGGCGGCGATACCGTGATGGATCTGTCAACCGGTCGTAATATTCACGAAACCCGCGAATGGATTATCCGTAACAGCCCGGTCCCCATTGGTACTGTCCCTATGTACCAGGCGCTGGAGAAGGTGAATGGTGTTGCTGAAAACCTGACCTGGGAAGTCTTCCGGGATACTTTGCTGGAGCAAGCAGAACAAGGCGTTGATTATTTTACTATCCACGCCGGTGTATTGTTACGCTTTGTCCCTATGACCGCCAAACGTGTAACCGGGATTGTTTCCCGCGGCGGTTCTATCATGGCGAAATGGTGTCTGGCGCACCATAAAGAAAGCTTTCTGTATGAGCATTTCCGTGAAATCTGCGAGATATGCGCCCAGTACGATATCTCTCTGTCGCTGGGTGACGGTCTGCGCCCCGGCTCAGTCGCTGATGCCAATGATGAAGCCCAGTTCAGTGAGCTGCGTACTTTAGGCGAGCTGACTAAAGTAGCCTGGGAGTACGATGTCCAGGTGATGATTGAAGGCCCGGGACATGTGCCCATGCACTTGATCAAAGAAAACATGGATGAACAGCTCAAGCACTGCCATGAAGCGCCATTTTATACCTTAGGCCCGCTAACAACGGACATTGCCCCGGGTTACGACCACATTACCTCTGGTATCGGTGCGGCGATGATTGGCTGGTTCGGTTGCGCCATGCTGTGCTATGTCACCCCCAAGGAGCACCTTGGCCTGCCTAACAAAGACGATGTCAAAACCGGCCTGATCACCTATAAGCTGTGTGCCCACGCTGCTGATCTGGCCAAAGGCCATCCTGGCGCGCAGGTACGTGATAATGCGTTGTCCAAAGCCCGTTTCGAATTCCGCTGGGAAGATCAGTTCAATCTCGGACTGGACCCGGATACTGCGCGCGCCTTCCATGATGAAACGCTGCCGCAGGAATCGGGTAAAGTAGCCCACTTCTGCTCTATGTGCGGACCGAAATTCTGTTCCATGAAGATCTCTCAGGAAGTACGGGACTACGCCAAAGCGCAAGAGGACGCCCAGGTGATTCAAATGCTTGATGATCCGCTGGAAGGGATGCGCCAGAAAGCGGAGGAGTTTCGTGACAAGGGCAGCGAGCTCTACCATCAGGCAAAAACCCACGAGGAAGAGAAGGCATGAGTGGTGTGATGCAACAGTCATTTCCTGCTATGGAGGGCGGCATCGGGCCGCTCTATCCGGTTGTTGATGATGTCCGCTGGATTGCCAGATTGCTGCCTCTGGGGGTGAAAACCGTTCAGCTGCGGATCAAAGATCCGGCCCACCCTGAGCTGGAAGCGCAGATTATTGAAGCGATTCGCTTGGGGAGGGAGCACAACGCCCAGGTGTTTATTAATGACTACTGGCAGCTGGCGCTCAGGCACGGTGCTTACGGTGTGCACCTGGGGCAGGACGATCTGGCTAGCGCGGATCTTGATGCGCTGCGTCAGGCAAATATCCGCCTGGGGGTGTCGACCCGAACGGCAGCTGAGTTGCAACGCGGCCTGGCACTGGCGCCCAGCTATGTGGCGATCGGCCATATTTTCCCGACCCCGACCAAAGACATGCCGACCCCACCACAAGGGATCGCTCAGTTAAAAGAGCACCTGGACACTGTGGCCGGCCGTTACCCGACCGTTGCCATTGGCGGTATTGATCTCACCAATGTTGCCGGTGTCTGGCAGACAGGTGTGTCTTGTGTGGCTGTCGTGCGTGCCGTGACAGCCGCTGCGGATACCGAGCGGGCGCTGGCGGCATTTGCGGACAAGCTGGTGAGGTAGTCATGCTGACAGACGAGTCTTTCTTGCGCTACCAGCGCCAGGTGCAACTACCGGAAATTGGAGAGCAGGGCCAGCAGGCCCTGCAACAAGCCAGGGTGCTGATTATCGGTGCGGGCGGGCTTGGCGCACCCGCGGCGTTATATCTGGCGGCGGCGGGCGTTGGCAGCCTGGTGATTGCCGATGGCGATCGTGTTGAGCGCTCCAACCTCCAGCGCCAGATTATCTACCGTGATGATAATCAGGGTGAGAGCAAAGCGCAGGCCGCCGTGGCCCAGGTTAAGGCGCTCAATCCGTTGATCCGTGCCCGCGCAGTGACGGCCAGACTGGCCAAGCTGCAACTGGCGATGGAAATCAGTCTGGCGGACGTCGTGCTTGATTGCACCGATAACTTTGCCAGCCGCCATGCCATTAATCAGGCCTGTTTCGAACATGGCAAACGGCTGATTTCTGCCGCGGCAATTCGCTGGCAGGGACAACTGATGAGCTTTGATTTTCGCACACAGCAGGGACCTTGCTACCACTGCTTATTTCCTGAAGGGGAAATGCAAGCGCCGCAAAATTGCAGTGAGAGCGGCATTGCCGGACCAGTTGTCGGCATTATGGGAACTTTTCAGGCGCTGCAAGCGGTGAAAGCCATCACCGACAGCGGTGATCTCTGTGTCCGCCAGTTCCGCCAGTTCGACGGCCTCACCCTGCAATGGCAGCAGTTTGTCTTGCCTGCTAACCCGCAATGTCCTGTATGCAGTAAGGAATCTCTATGACCACGATAACCGTTCTGGTGAACGACAAAGCCATATCGCTGGCGGCGGAAAGTTCGCTGCAGCATCTGCTGGAGCAACTGGCCCTGCCGCTGGATGCGACGGCCGTTGCACTCAACCAGGCCATTTTGGGCCGCGAGTTCTGGGCCGGGCAGCGGCTCAATGACGGCGATGAAATCGCCTTATTTCAAGCGATAGCAGGAGGCTGACATGCTGACCATTGCCGATAAAACCTTTTCATCCCGACTTTTTACCGGTACCGGCAAATATGCCGGCCGGGACGTGATGGCAAAGTCAATTATTGCATCCGGTTCTGAGCTGGTGACCATGGCATTGAAGCGGGTAGATATTGATAACCGAGATGATGACATTCTTGCCCCGTTGCGTGAGGCGGGAGTCAACCTGCTGCCGAATACCTCGGGAGCCAAGAATGCAAAAGAGGCGATTTTTGCCGCCCAGCTGGCCCGTGAAGCGCTGGGAACCAACTGGCTGAAACTGGAAATCCACCCGGATCCGAAATACCTGATGCCGGATCCGATTGAAACGCTGGCGGCGGCAGAAGCGCTCGTCAAGCAAGGTTTCATTGTGCTGCCTTACTGCCATGCCGATCCTGTGTTGTGTAAACGCCTGGAGGAAGTAGGCTGTGCCGCCGTGATGCCACTGGGCGCTCCCATAGGTTCCAATAAAGGGCTGGCCTCGCGTGATTTCCTCGACATCATTATTGATCAGGCCCGGGTGCCTGTGATTGTGGATGCCGGGATCGGCGCACCTTCACATGCGGCTGAAGCCATGGAACGAGGTGCCGATGCTGTGCTGGTGAATACGGCGATTGCGGCAGCGGCGGATCCGATTGCCATGGGGCTGGCCTTTAAACTGGCAGTGGAAAGTGGCCGGATGGCCTACGAAGCTGGCCTGGCCGGCACAGTCAGCCATGCCGTAGCGTCAAGCCCGTTAACGGCGTTTTTAGACGCCAGCGCATAAGGAGACGCCATGAGCTATGTCGATGTATGGCGGCAGCTGGACTGGGACGATGTCCGGATGTCGATCTACAGTAAAACGGCCGCGGATGTGGAGCGGGCACTCAGTAAGCGCAAGCGTGATCTGGAGGATTTCAAAGCGCTGATCTCGCCTGCGGCAGAGCCGTATCTCGAGCAGATGGCGCAGCAGTCGGCCGCACTGACGCGGCAGCGTTTTGGCCGGACAATCGGGTTTTATGTCCCTTTGTACCTGTCGAATCTCTGTGCCAACAGCTGCACCTATTGCGGCTTTACCATGGAAAACAAAATTAAGCGCCGAACCTTAAATCTTGACGAGATTGAGCGCGAATGCGCGGCGATCAAGGCGCTCCAGTTCGATAACGTGCTCCTGGTCACCGGTGAGCATGAACGCAAGGTCGGCATGGCCTATTTCCGCGAATGTGTGCCGGCAATTAAGCGTCACTTCAGTTATCTGTCGATGGAAGTGCAGCCGCTGGATCAGCACGAGTATGCCGAGCTGAAAACCCTGGGACTGGATGCGGTCATGGTGTACCAGGAAACCTACAGCGCCCCGACGTACGCCAAGCACCATTTGCGCGGGAATAAAATGGATTTTGAATACCGGTTGGCAACGCCGGATCGGCTGGCACGTGCCGGGGTCGACAAAATCGGTATTGGTGCTCTGATTGGATTGGAAGAGTGGCGCACTGACTGCTTTTTTACCGCCAGTCACCTGGACTATCTCGAACGCACTTACTGGCAGAGCCGGTATTCGATTTCCTTCCCGCGTCTGCGCCCCTGCACAGGCGGCCTGGAGCCCAAATCCGTGATGAGCGACCGCCAGCTGGTGCAGCTGATTTGTGCCTACCGGTTGTTTAATCCTGAAGTCGAGCTGTCGATGTCGACCCGGGAGTCACCCCATTTTCGCGATAATGTGCTGCCGCTGGGCATTACCAGTATGTCGGCGGGCTCCAAAACCCAGCCTGGCGGCTATGCCGATGATGAGCCTGAGCTGGAGCAGTTTGCGATCAGTGATGAACGCGCCGTGGCCGAGGTGGCAGACGCGGTGAAGCAGCACGGTTTTGAGGTGGTGTGGAAAGACTGGCATCACGCTTATTCCGGACTGTCGTTGTAAGTCGGCATGTAGGTAGATCTGTGATGGTCAAATCAGGCTGATGTATCTATCAGCCTGATTTTTATTTATTTATTCGGTAAAGACCGCATTGACTTTAGCGTCAAAGCGGGCAGTGATACCGGAGGAGTAATGACTGGCCGTCAGCTCCACTTTCAGCGTCTGGACTTCAACCGGCTGGTCAAAAAAGACCGACAGGTTACCGGAGGGATATTTCAGGTAGGTGGGATAAATACGCTCATTATTTTCGTTGTAGAAGAAGGCTACCACAGACTGACCACGGGCATTGGCTGTGGTATCGACCATCAGCTCCAGTGACTTCACTTTCTTATTGTTGTAAGGCGTGATTTCCAGCCATTTGGTGACAGGTTTACCAAAACTGGCATAGATTGAAGTGCCTGCAGTCAGCGTCTCATCAAAATCGATCACCGGGTCGTGATCCGGGAAGCTGCTGGCGTCGTTGGGTTTGCTGTTACCGAAATATTCCTGCATCAGAGTGAAGCCGTCACCGTCGTAGTCGGTATAGGCATCCAGTCCGACAACCTCATAGGTTTTTTTCCACCAGGTAGGCAGGCGATCATTGTCTATGCTGCTGCTTTCGCCAAAGTTAAAGCGGAAGTTACCGTCAAAGTGCTGGCTCGGTTTGCTGAAATCGGCGTTATAGAGGGAAATAACGGCACGGTAGCCATTCTGGTAATACTCATTGGGTGTATCAAAATGTATTTCGCCCCAACCCGGACGACAGTCCAGATAATGCAGTCGCTGGCTGGCGGCATTGTAGATGCTGATTTTACAGTCCATGGCGTTGGGCTGGTTGTTATCAAAGCCCAGTGTGACCAGATGGCGTCGGTCAGCAGGCAGGGAAAAATTAACGGTAACGTTGACACGCTGGCCTTTGCTTAACGTCTGGCTGACCGATTTGGTATAGCTGTCCAAGTGCGGATTGGTATTGGCGAAGGCTGTAAAAGATAACCAGCCTAATGCGGCAGTGAGAAGATATTTTTTCATAGCATAACCTTATGAGCTTTAGTGAGTATAATTTCATCAGGGATGCTAATGGCATTATTATGTTGTGAAAACAATCAATAGCGGTGGTTGTTACTGATTATCCGGCGTTTTTATGTTTGATTAACTGAAGTGTGACTCGGGTAGTGATAAAAAAGCCCAGCACACAGAGGGCTGGGCTCAGAGTATAAAATCGCGTGACCGGATTAACGGCTGAGCGGTGCCGTGGCTTGTTGCAGCCAGCTCAGATCCTCGCCCTGCAGCGAAGGGCCGATGACATCGAATACGGTTTGATGGTAACGATTCAGCCAGTTGAGCTCAGCGTCTGTCAGCAGGCTGAGATCCACCAGGCGACGGTCAATCGGGGCACGGGTCAGCGATTCGAAGCCCAGTACCGTCATGTCGCCATTGGTTTCGACTTCAACCACCAGTTCCAGATTTTCGATGCGGATACCGAACGCATCGGCTCGGTAGTAGCCCGGTTCGTTGGACAGCACCATGCCCGGCAGCAGGGCGGTCGGGTTCGGTGCTTTCGAAATACGCTGCGGTCCTTCATGTACATTGAGGAAATGGCCGACACCATGGCCTGTGCCATGGTCAAAATCAAAGCCATGGGCCCACAGGTGCTGACGAGCCAGGGCATCGAGCTGCGAGCCTGTGGTGCCGCGAGGGAAGCGGGCGGTCGCCAGCGCGATGTGGCCTTTAAGCACCAGGGTAAAAGTCTGCTTCACTTCGGCGTCAGGATTGCCAATGGCAATGGTACGGGTGATATCGGTTGTGCCGTCCGGATACTGACCGCCTGAATCGACCAGGTAGACATTGTCCATTTGCAGGACGCCCGGCTCAGGCTGGTTGTTGTGATTATAGTGACACATGGCTGCGTTGCCGCCGGCTGCAGAAATGGTGTCAAAGCTGACATCCGTACAGCTTGGTTCTTCTATACGGAACTGCCACAGCTGCTCGGCCAGTGTTGCTTCGTCCAGCAAGTTGCCGGCGGCGACCTGGCGGTCGACCCAGGCGAGGAATTTGGACACAGCGACGCCATCACGGATGTGGCTGGCTTTCATGCCGGCCACCTCAGTCGGGTTTTTTGCGGCTTTTGGCAGCATACAAGGGTCGGCACCTTCGATGATGACCGCCCCGGCGTCGTGCAGTGTCTGTCCGGCCCAGGCATTGCTGGTGGCCGGATCGAGCAAGACCCGCTTGCCGTTCAGGGCTTCCAGGCTGTGTTTGAGGGTTTCCGGTGCCTGAACGCGAACACCTTCACCAACGTGTGCTGCAAATTCGGCTGGCAGGCGGGCCTGATCAATAAAGAAATCGACACTGGCGTCCTGGTGCAGAATTGCAGCCGACAGCAGCACAGGCAGGCAGTGCACATCGCTGCCGCGTACGTTGAGCAGCCAGGCGATACTGTCGAGCTGGGTCAGCAGCACGGCATCGGCTTTTTGTTTTTGCAGGCTGGCAGCAATTTGAGCACGCTTCTCGCTGCTGCTCTGACCGACATAATCCAGGCCCATCAGTCTGGCATCGGATAAGGTGGGCGCCGGACGGTCCTGCCACAGGTTGTCGATCGGATTGCTGTTGATAAGGACCAGCTCCAGATCGTTATCGAGATTTTGCTGGATGCGTTTGAGCCAGGCGCCGCTGTGCAGCCGAGGGTCTACCGCGATTTTACTGCCGGCCGGCAAGTGCGCTTGCACCCAGTGCATAGGTGGCTCTTCAATCAGATGACGGTATTCAAACACATCGCCCGGCACTTGCTTGCGAACCTGAACTACATAGCGGCCATCAACGAACATGGCTGCTTTATCACGGCCGATCACCGCCGCCCCGGCAGAGCCGGTAAAGCCGGTGGCCCAAAGCAGACGCTCGTTGTGGTCGGGAATGTATTCGCCCAGGTATTCGTCTTCATGCGGAATCACCAGGGCGTCGAGCTGTTCCGCTTCCAGCCACTGGCGAATCTGTGCCACGCGTTGTGAGATCACTGATTGCATCTGTATCTATTCCTTTCTGTTGTTGTCATCCGAATGGGGATGATCCAAACCTGCCCCTTGGTCACCCTGACGGCAGCAGCAGGCCGATCCGGTAACGGTAGCGCTTTTAAAGAGAGGCTGCAATTATCGACTGGACAATTCGCGGCATCCGTTAATGATTATCTGCCGCAGCCAGCAATGGCCAGGATCATTCTCTTGATGCTGCGGCCAGAACAGGGTGTAGGCCATTGCCGGCAGCGGGGTCGGCAGCGGCAGTACCACCAGGTTGAGCTGAGCGGCGACATAGTCGGCAAAATGGCTCGGCGCAGTAAAAATCAGATCCGTATGGGTACATAAGCTTGCGGCACTATTAAAGTCTGGCACATACATGGCAATGTCGCGCTGCAGGCCTTGCTCTGCCAGTTTGTAATCCAGCAGCCAGCGGTCATCACGGCCACAGCGCACCTGGATATGGCGTTGCAGCAGATAATTGGCCTGAGTCCACTCACCTGCCTCAACCAGCGCCAGCACAGGGTGACCGGGGCGGACGATACAGCGCTGGGTATCACGGTGAAGTTCCTGAAAAATGATCCCTTTGGGCGGCATCAGAGTGAGCTGGGCGTCGTGTGGATTAAGATCCTTGCCGGTAATGCCAAAGTCGATTTCCCCGCGCAGCATCTTGTCGAAAGTGTCCGGCTCCCAGGCGTGGGTATCGAGCAGTATGTTGGGGCCCTGGCTGAAGATTTCCCCGAGAAAACGTGGCATGAGCAGCGGGTAGGCACTTTCTACCAGCGACATTTTGAAGTGGCGGTGGCTGTTTTGCGGCACAAACTCAGTCGGTTCGGTCAGGTTTTCAATATCCTGGAGCAGTTTTTCCAGCACCGGCTGCAGCACTTTGGCGCGCGGGGTAGGCAGCAGACCGTGGGCACTGCGGACAAACAGCGCGTCGTCGAACTGTTCGCGCAGCCGGGCCAGACTTTTGCTCACCGCCGACTGGCTGAGAAACAAACGCTGGGCTGCCCGGGTCACGCTGCATTCCTGCAGCAGGACATGGAGGCAGACCAGCAGGTTGAGATCGAGGCGGGCTAATTTATCCACAGTCATATTGCGTCCGTCATGTTAACAGTGATATTCCGGTATGGAATTTTAGTAGTGAATATAAACCATTTTGATTCATATCACTAAGGCCTTAGACTGACGCCGTCTTCTGATAGGAAACCGAGTGAATGAAGCCTGAACCGACAACGTCTCACCGCCGTATCGTGGCGTTAATGGTCCTGCTGGTGCTGTTCAGCCCGCTGGCCATCGATATTTATCTGCCTGCTTTGCCTGCGATGGCTGACAGTTTTGCCGTCGACCCGACTCTGGTGCAGGACACAGTCACCTGGTTCATGTTCAGTTTAGGACTGGGACAGGTTTTTGCCGGCCCGCTGGCGGATCGCTTCGGCCGTCGCCCGATAGCGCTGGCCGGTGTCACTGTCTATGCCTTCAGCTCGGCACTGGCCTATACCGCCCAGTCGCTGGATATCATGCTGCTTGCGCGATTTCTGCAGGGCTTCGGCGCCTGTGCCACCTCAGTGGCAGCGTTTGCGGCAGCCCGTGACAGCTTCGGTCCGGAACGCAGCGGCCGGATGATCAGCTACCTGAACGGGGCAATTTGCTTTATTCCGGCGCTGGCGCCTTTGCTGGGATCCTGGCTGACCCATGAGTTTGGCTGGCGTGCCAACTTCAGCTTTATGGCCGGTTTTGCGCTGGTGGCAGGTGGTTTGCTGAGTGTGTTCTTCCGCGAAACCCGTCCGGCGGATACCTTTGTCAGCGGTGCTATGTTCAGCCCGTCACGGTATTTTTCCGTCTTGCGCGAGCCGGTTTTTGTTTTTCATGCCTCGATGTCTATGCTGGCAATGGCGGTGATCCTGGCGTATGTGACCTCTGCCCCTATGTGGCTGATGGTGCATCTGGGCCTGGATATGGGACAGTTCACGGCCTGGTTCGGTGTGAATGCAGTGCTGAACATTATTGCCTGCATGGTAGCGCCGAAATGCATGGATAAGATGGGCTCCCGCCGCACCCTGATGTCGGGGCTGGCGATGCTGGTGGTCTCGGGCGTGATGATGCTGGCCCTGAAAGATATCGCAGCGGCCTGGGCCTTTATGGTGCCTATCTTTATGAGCTCATTTGGTTTTGCTTTTGTACTCGGCTCGGCGGCCGGTAAAGCGCTGGCGCCGTTTGGTGACAGAGCGGGTACCGCCGCGGCGATGCTGGGTCTGTTTCAGATGAGCGGTGCCGGCCTGATGGTCAGCCTGACCCAGCGGATGGAGCTGTCACCGCCGTTATTGCTGACCTTTCAGATGCTGCTGCTGCTGCCCGGGCTGCTGATTTTGTTATCACGCAAAGGCCGCCAGTGGCATCCGGCGCCGGCGCAGGATTAAACGGCAGCGTTCGATTTTTCGCTCATAACTAGACGCCGCAAAGGCGCAGGGTCTCGACAACCCTTTTGAACTCTCGCTTGGCCTGTTACTGCTGTGACAGGCCTTTTTTTCGTTTGCAGATAAGGGTCAGCACGAGGCGCTGGCGTCGTTGGCTTTGGCTTTACCCCGCCATTGCTGGATAAGCAGGCCTACGATGATCATCACCAGGCCGATCAGAGTCGCCGGATGAATGGTTTCACCGATAATGGTCGCCAGCAGGATCAGCGAGATAAAAGGCGACAGGAAAATCAGATTGCTCAGCTTGGCGGTATTGCGGGTCAGTTTCATGGCATTGAGCCAGAGTACAAAAGTGATCCCCATTTCAAACAGACCGACATAACTGACCGCCAGCCAGCCTTGCCACGGAATGGGCTGCCAGCCGCCAGTGTACAGACTCAGACCGATAGAAAAAGGCAGCGACAGCACAAAGCCCAGCAACACACTGACCACAGGATCGGCCTGGTTTTTGGTATTGAGAATCCAGAACAGCGCCCATAACAGGGTGGAAACCAGCGCCAGCGCCACTCCCAGCGGACTGTCGAACTGCAAGGCCATGATGTCGCCTTTGGTGGCAATCACCACCACTCCCAGATAACCAAACAGGCAGGCGACCCAGTCCTGCGGGCGAATTTTCTGGCCGAGAAACAGGGCGGCCATCAGCGTCAGTGTGATGGCCCAGCTGTAGTTGAGCGGCTGAGCCTGAGAGGCCGGCAGCAAATCATAGGCTTTGAACAACACCAGATAATAGATGCAGGGATTGATCAGCCCGAGCATCAGGTAATACAGCGGACGGGCGCGCAGGGTCGGCAGCAGCTGGCTTAGTTTGCCTTGATAAGCGGCGATGACGAGCAAGGCGATGGTTGATACTGTACTGGCCACCGCCACCATCTGGATCGGCGAAAAATAATCCAGGGTAATTTTAAAGGCGGTGGCGACGGTCGACCATAAGAGCACGGCGGCGAGGCCGAACCCGATCGCTTTCTTTTCCTGCATACTGCGGCTTCCTGCTGCTGGTGTCAGTGTCACTGGCAGGATGAACGCCTGCCCGTTATAAAGAGGCCAGTTTATGCCATTTGCGCTTACTCAGCCAGCCTGAACTTCGGTATCAGCGTGCCTTAATTGATGACAATATCTGGACATTTATCCAGTATCTTTTTAGCCTTATTGTATAAATACAAAAGCATGCAGGAAACAGATCTATGATGGGTGAATGGCTCAGTGATAACGGCCAGTGGCTGGCGGCTGCGATTGCCGGGGCGACCACCGCTGGCGGTGCCACGGCCCTGTGGTTTCAGGGACGTCTACGGCAGCAGGCGGCGATCTGGCAGCAGCAGCTGGCGGCAGAAACCCGGCTGGCCCAGCAGCAGGAACAGCAACTGCGCCACGATCTGCAAGAGCAGCAGCAGGAACTGGATAGCCTGGATGTCGAGCGCGATCGCCTCAGTAATGAGCTGCGGCAGATGCATGCCCGGCTGGCAGCGGCGGTAGAAAAACTGCGTTATCTGGAAACCCTGCGGCAGGAGAACCTGACACTGGCTGAGCGGCTGGAAGCAACCCGTCAGGCGGAATCCGCTCTGGCCGCCGATTTGCGGGAGCTGCAGACCCGATACCGTGAAGAGCAAAAGGCTGCACAGGAAAAAATCACTCTGCTGGAAAATGCCGAGAACCGTCTGCAGCAGCAGTTTGAGAGTCTGGCCAACCGTCTGTTCGAACAAAAAAGCCGCAGCGTGGACGCGCAGAACAAGCTGAGCCTGGATGGCCTGCTCAGTCCGCTCAAAGAGCAACTGGAAGGTTTTCGCAAGCAGATCAATGACAGCTTCAGTCATGAGGCCAGAGAGCGGCATACGCTGGTCCACGAAATCAACAGCCTGAAGCAGCTCAATGAGCAGATGGCCCGTGAGGCCGTCAATCTGACCCAGGCACTGAAAGGCGATAACAAAGCTCAGGGTAACTGGGGGGAAGTGGTACTGGCCCGGGTGCTCAGTGAGTCCGGTCTGCGGGAAGGTCACGAATACCACACTCAGGTGAATCTGGAAGACAGCAGCGGTAAGCGTTATCAGCCGGACGTGGTGGTACACCTGCCGCAGGATAAAGACGTGGTGGTAGACGCCAAAATGTCGCTGGTCGCCTATGAGCGCTATTTTCATGCCCAGAGCCAGGAGGAGCGCGATAAAGCCCTCAGCGATCATCTGGTCTCGCTGCGCAGCCATATTCGCGGCCTGAGCCGCAAAGATTACCATCAGCTGGATGGCGTCCGCAGTCTGGACTACGTGCTGATGTTTATCCCGGTGGAACCGGCGTTTCAGGCCGCCGTCGAAGCCGATCCTGCGCTTATCCGCGACGCCATGGACAGTAATATTATGCTGGTCAGCCCGACCACATTGCTGGTGGCTTTGCGTACCATCAATAACTTGTGGCGCAATGAAAGGCAAAATCAGAATGCCAAACAGATAGCGGAACGGGCCAGCAAGCTGTATGACAAGCTGCGGCTGTTTGTCGCCGATATGGACAATATCGGCACGGCGCTGGAGAAAGCCAGCCATAGCTATCAGGGAGCAATGAACAAGCTGGCGAGCGGACGGGGCAATATTATCCGTCAGGCCGAAAGCTTCAAGGAGCTGGGCGTGGAGGTGAAACGGGATTTATCGGCATCGCTGACCGAGCGGGCGCAGCGTGACAGTGATACTGCCCACATGCTGGCCGAGACGGTGAATGACACACCTTAGCGCTTCAAGTAAACTACGGCAATTAGATGAGAATTGATGGAACGAGCATGACTGAACCCACACAAACCACTGATTTTGGTTACCGTAAGGTCGCTAAAGATGAGAAAGCGCAGCTGGTCGCGGAAGTGTTTCACTCGGTAGCGGACAAGTACGATCTGATGAACGACCTGATGTCTATGGGGATACATCGCATCTGGAAGCGTTTCACCGTGGACTGCAGTGGCGTACGCCGGGGTCACCGGGTGCTGGATCTGGGTGGCGGCACCGGCGATTTAACGGCCAAGTTCTCGCGCATGGTCGGTGAAGACGGTCAGGTGGTGCTGGCGGACATCAATAACTCCATGCTCAAAGTGGGCCGCAGCAAACTGCGTGATCGCGGTATCGTCGGCAACGTGGCCTATGTGCAGGCCAACGCTGAAGAGCTGCCGTTCCCGGATAACTACTTTGACTGCATTACCATCAGTTTCTGTCTGCGTAATGTCACTGATAAAGACAAAGCGCTGCGTTCCATGTTCCGCGTGCTCAAGCCCGGGGGTCGCCTGCTGGTGCTGGAATTCTCCAAGCCAGTCATCGAGCCGCTGTCAAAAATTTATGATGCCTATTCGTTCCACATTTTGCCTCGCGTGGGTGAAATGGTCGTGGGTGATGCGGACAGCTACCGCTATTTGGCTGAATCTATCCGTATGCACCCGGATCAGGCCACGCTGGAAGCGATGATGCAGGAAGCCGGTTTCGAGCAAACCAGTTTCCATAACCTGACGGGCGGGATTGTTGCCCTGCACCGTGGTTATAAATTCTGAGGTCCGGATGCCAGTTGATGCGTTAGTCACCGGAGTGGTGGAAACCACCCTGAATGCTTTGCTGAAAGATGAAGAGGCCAGCCAGCGCCGCTTGGCGCGTCTGCGTGGCAAAGTGATCAGCGTGCAGATAAATGATTTCGGCAAGCAGCTGTTTTTTGTCTTCAGTCAGCAAATTGACGTGCTGGCCGCGTATGAAGGCGAGGCGGACTGCCGCCTGGCTCTGAGCCTGGCCGCACTGCCTGAACTGCGTGAGCAGGCCAATCTCACCCAGCTGATCAAAGCCGATAAACTGGCACTGGAAGGGGATATTCAGCTTGCTCAGCAGTTTTCTG
The DNA here is from genome assembly GCF_003614885.1 of Photobacterium salinisoli. Lineage (GTDB taxonomy): Bacteria > Pseudomonadota > Gammaproteobacteria > Enterobacterales > Vibrionaceae > Photobacterium > Photobacterium salinisoli. The sequence continues at coordinate 86,399 of NZ_QZMS01000003.1, read as the reverse complement.
CGCTGCTCAGCGGCCTGAAGCCGGATGTGGCGGAACGTTTGTCGCGTTACTGCGGGGACGTGGTGGCGCATACGGTTGTGAGTGGCGCCAGGCAAAAACTGGCGGGACTGCAGCACTCGCTGGGCCAACGCCGTCGCGATCTGGGTGAAATCGTCACTGAAGAATGGCGGCTGGCCCCGCCAGCGCTGGAGATTGCCCATTTTGCCGACCAGGTCGACGAAGCCGCTTCACAGCTGGCCCGTCTGGAAGCCCGGATTCACAAGCTGGCTGAACGGCTGGCGCAACCCATTACCCCATCCTGATAGCCATGAGCCGTTTTTCCGAAATTAAGCGCCTATACCAGATTACTGCCGTCCAGCTGCGCTACGGGCTGGACGATTTACTGCCGGACGATCCGCGTACCCGGCTGCCGAAACTGATGCGAAAGAGCCTGTTCTGGATCCGTAACCAGCATCCGGACAAACCTTTGGGTGAGCGTCTGCGGCTGGCGCTGCAGACCCTGGGTCCGGTGTGGGTGAAATTCGGTCAGATGATGTCGACCCGGCGAGATCTGTTTCCGCCGCATATCGCTGATCAGCTGGCGTTGCTGCAGGACAGGGTTGCTCCCTTCGACGGTGCCCTGGCCCGGCATCAGATTGAAAAATCGTTAGGCGGGCCGCTGGATACCTGGTTTGCTGATTTTGATCAGACGCCGCTGGCCTCGGCATCCATCGCTCAGGTTCACACTGCTACACTGAAAGAGAACGGCCGTGAAGTGGTGATTAAGGTGATCCGTCCGGATATCCTGCCTGTGATTAAGGCCGACATCAAACTCATGTACCGTATGGCCCGTTTGCTGTCTCGATTTATGCCAGAGGCGCGTCGCCTGCGACCGGTTGAAGTGATCCGGGAATATGAAAAAACCTTGCTCGATGAGTTGGATCTGATGCGTGAAGCGGCCAATGCCATTCAGCTAAGACGTAACTTTGACGGCAGTGACTCACTCTATGTGCCTGAAGTTTTTACCGATTATTCGCACAGTAATCTTCTTGTCATGGAACGCATCTATGGTATCCAGGTTTCTGATGTCGAGGCGCTGAAAGCCAACGGCACAGACATGAAACTGCTGTCGGAAAAAGCCGTGAATGTGTTCTTCACTCAGGTTTTTCGTGACAGCTTCTTTCATGCGGATATGCATCCGGGCAACATTTTTGTGTCGTACAAGAACCCGGTTGATCCGCAGTGGATTGCGCTGGATTTTGGTATTGTAGGTACCCTGAACCGGGAAGATAAGCGCTATCTGGCTGAAAATCTGCTGGCGTTTTTTAACCGGGATTACCGCAAAGTGGCTGAGCTGCATGTGGATTCAGGCTGGGTGCCGGCCGATACCAATGTCGACGAATTTGAATTTGCGATTCGTACCGTGTGCGAGCCGATATTCGAGAAACCGCTGGCCGATATTTCTTTTGGTCACGTGCTGCTGAATCTGTTTAACACAGCACGGCGCTTTAATATGGAAGTCCAGCCTCAATTGGTACTGCTGCAGAAAACCCTGCTGTATGTTGAAGGGTTAGGGCGGCAGTTATATCCGCAGCTGGACCTCTGGGATACCGCCAAGCCGTTTCTGGAAGACTGGATGTCGCGCCAGGTCGGGCCGAAGGCCATTATTGGTGCAGTACGGGATAAAGCGCCCTTCTGGGCAGAGAAGTTACCTGAATTACCGGAACTGCTTTATGACAGTTTGCGCCAGGGCAAGATGATGAATCAGCGGATTGATAAACTGTACGACAATTTCATGACCAGCCGTCGTCAGCAAGCCCAGGCCAGGTTCTGTTTTGGGGTTGGGGCGACGCTGATTATATGCTCTGCCATACTTTTTGGTAATCAGGTGGATGTTTATCCGGTCGTATCGGCCACTGCCGGTGCGATGTTCTGGCTGTTTGGCTGGCGGGCTTACACAAAATAACGGCTGTGCTGCTGTGTGGCATGGCGTTTTATACATCATATTGAGGAAAGGTAAACATGGGTGGAATCAGTATCTGGCAACTCTTAATTGTTGCCCTGATCATCGTCTTATTATTCGGAACCAAGAAGTTACGCTCAATGGGCGGCGACTTGGGGTCGGCGGTCAAAGGCTTTAAAAAAGCCCTGAGTGACGACGACGAAGCAAAAAATAAGGCCGATGCCGATTTTGAGCAAAAGTCGCTGGCGGATAAAAAAGACGCCGCTGAGCCACAGAAGACCCCGAAAGATAAAGAGCAGGTTTAACGCGTGTTTGATATCGGGTTCTGGGAGCTGATATTAATTGCCATAGTCGGTCTGGTCGTTCTTGGGCCGGAGCGGCTGCCCGTGGCGGTACGTTCAGTGTCTCGGTGGATCAATGCAGCCAGAAATATGGCCAGTGCGGTGAAGACTGAGCTGTCTCAGGAACTGAAAATTCATGAACTGCAACAGGACTTGAAAAAGGCCGAGCAGGCGGGAATGAAAGATCTGTCTCCTGAGCTGCAAAAGTCAGTCGACGAACTGAAAGAGGCCGCGGCATCAGTACAGCGCCCTTATGCTAAGGCGGAGCCTGAGAACGCCCCTGAGAGTGTTACGGCAGAGGACCCTCAGCCGGCACCGTCTCATCAGGATGGCTCAGTGCAGCCGCATTCAACTTCATCGCAAAAACAGGATTAATTACGCCTCATGTCGAGTGTGGAAGACACCCAGCCCTTGTTCAGCCACCTGCTGGAACTGCGTAACCGGCTGCTCCGTTCTATCCTGAGTGTCCTGGTGGTATTTCTCTGCCTGGTGTGGTTTGCCAACGACATTTACAGTCTGCTGGCTGCTCCACTGGTGGAAAGGCTGCCGGAAGGCACCAGCATGATTGCCACCGATGTGGCTTCTCCTTTCTTTACGCCGATTAAACTGACTCTGGTCGCTTCGGTGTTTCTGGCTGTGCCTCTGATCCTGTATCAAATCTGGGCCTTTGTTGCGCCCGGGTTATACAAGCACGAACGCCGGCTGGTCATGCCACTGTTGTTTTCCAGCTCGCTGCTGTTCTATTGCGGTGTGGCCTTTGCGTATTTTGTGGTGTTCCCGTTGGTGTTCGGCTTCTTTACCAGTATTGCCCCGGAAGGGGTCCAGGTGGCGACTGATATCGCCAGCTACCTGGACTTTGTGCTGGCGCTGTTCCTGGCTTTTGGTATTGCCTTTGAAATTCCGGTGGCGATTATACTGCTGTGCTGGACTGGCGCGACCGATCCGCAGAGCCTGCGTCAGAAGCGGCCTTATATCATAGTGGCGGCGTTTGTCGTGGGTATGCTACTGACCCCGCCGGATATAATTTCTCAAACCCTGCTGGCGATCCCCATGTGCCTGCTGTTTGAAGTCGGGTTGTTTTTCTCGCGATTCTATATCCGCGCGCATGAACAGGCGCCGTCCGAAGAAGACTGAGTCTCTTTTTGCTGATTGCTGATAAACAGCCGCCCGGTGCGGCTGTTTTTGTCTCCGCGGTTTTTCTTTGTCACCATCCGGTGTGTAGAATGGTTTCTTTTTTGCGGATAGCACAGTGATGATAGATATTGGCGTCAACCTGACTAACAGCCGTTTTGATAAAGACAGGGCAGCTGTCATCGCCCGTGCGCAGCAGGCCGGTGTTAAAGCCCTGATCCTGACCGGCACCAGTGAAGACGAGAGCCGGCAGGCGCTGGCGATGGCACATCAGTGGCCAGGCTACTGCTTCAGTACCGCCGGCGTGCACCCGCACGAGGCCAAATCGGTGTCGGACTTATCTTTACCCGTGATTCGCGAACTGGCGTCTGACCCGGCTGTGGTTGCGGTTGGCGAATGCGGCCTGGATTTCAACCGTGATTTTTCGCCGCGCCCACAGCAGGAAGCTGTCTTTGAGGCGCACCTGGCGCTGGCGGCGGAGCTGCAAAAACCCGTGTTCATGCACTGCCGGGATGCCCATGAGCGCTTTCTGGCGATACTCAAACCCTGGCGCGATAAGCTGCCGGCCGCTGTGCTGCACTGTTTTACCGGCAGTGAGCAGGAGCTGAGAGAGTGCCTGGCGATGGATCTGCATATTGGTATTACCGGGTGGATCTGCGATGAACGCCGGGGAAACGAACTGCGTGATATCGTGCAGCATATTCCGGATCAGCGGTTGATGATAGAAACAGACTGCCCTTATCTGCTGCCGCGCGATCTGCGGCCCAAACCCAAATCCAGCCGCAATGAACCGGCGTATTTGCCCCACATAGCACAAGCGGTGGCAGCGTGCCGGCAACAGCCGCCCGCGGATCTGATGGCTGCAGTATCGGCTACCAGCCGGGCATTTTTTCAGATCGAGCCAGCGTAAAGCTTTGTTCGATGATAATATGAAACGCAACTGTGATTGACTGCGGTACGCGTGGCCGCATAACCAACAAGGAGTGAGCAGTGTCTGTATCTATTCAGGGGGCATTTCCGGCCCGTCGTATGCGCCGTGTGCGCAAGCAAGATTTCAGCCGCCGACTGACGGCAGAGAATCAGATTTCAGTGAACGACCTGATCTATCCCATGTTTATCCTGCTGGGGAAAAACCGCCGGGAGCCGGTGGAATCCATGCCGGGAGTGGAGCGTCTGTCGATTGATCTGATGCTGCTGGAAGCGGAGTACTTATCCAAGCTGGGTGTACCGGCAATTGCTTTATTCCCTGTGGTGTCGCAGGACTTCAAGAGTGTTTGCGCCGCCGAAGCCTATAACCCTGAAGGCCTGGTACAGCGTGCAGTGCGTCTGCTAAAAGAGCATGTGCCTCAGATGGGGGTGATCACGGATGTGGCACTGGACCCGTTCACCACCCATGGCCAGGACGGCATCATTGATGACAACGGCTATGTGATCAACGATGAAACGACTCAGGTATTGGTTAAGCAGGCGCTGTCGCACGCAGAAGCCGGCGCAGATATTGTTGCCCCGTCTGACATGATGGATGGCCGTATCGGTGCTATCCGCGAGGCGTTAGAAGAAGCCGGCTACATCCATACTCAGATCATGGCGTATTCGGCCAAGTATGCGTCTAACTACTACGGCCCGTTTCGTGATGCGGTCGGCTCGGCAAGCAACCTCAAAGGCGGCGACAAGAAAACTTACCAGATGGATCCGGCCAACACAGACGAAGCCCTGCACGAAGTGGCAATGGATGTGCAGGAAGGAGCCGATATGGTAATGGTGAAACCGGGTATGCCGTACCTGGATGTGGTGCGCCGGGTGAAGACAGAGCTGCAGGTGCCGACGTTTGCCTATCAGGTGTCGGGGGAGTATGCCATGCACATGGCGGCGATCCAGAATGGCTGGCTGAAAGAAAAAGAAACCGTGATGGAATCGCTGCTGTGTTTCAAGCGTGCTGGTGCCGACGGTATTCTGACGTACTTTGCCAAATCCGTGGCCGAATGGCTGGCGGCGGAAGCCGCAGAACGTCAGGCCAGTGTGGCCGACAGAAAGTAAACGCTTCAGAAAAGCGAGCCTGGCTCGCTTTTTTCTTGCATGAAGATCAGGGCTTAACGTTGCGATTGATCGGGTTTTGCAGCGAGATCAGGGTTTCTGTCGATTGCACCTCATCAATGGCCTGAAGCTTGTCGATGAGCACATACTGCAACTCTTCAATCGAGCGGCACATCAGCTTGACGAATATGTTGTATGCCCCTGTGGTGTAGTAGGCTTCCACCACTTCGTCGAGCTCATTCAGTTTTGCCAGAGCGGAATGATAATCTCTGGCCGCATTCAAATTGATGCCAATAAAGCAACAGACGTCATATCCCAGAAGCTTAGGGTTGATAATCACTTCAGTTCCAGTAATGATGTTGGCAGCGCGCATTTTTTCGACACGGACATGGACGGTGGCCGGGCTGACATTGAAGCGTTTGGCCATTTCGGCATACGGGATCCGGGCATCGTGCATCAGGGCATTCAGAATATCTCGGTCTAAATCATCAAGACGAGGTAGCGGGGTCATGGCATCTTTCCGTGGTAGTTCGCAACTACTGCATCATATACTGGCTTGACTCATGACGCACGGATTAGGATTGGCTCACAATCACAGCACAAATAAAGGATATCACTGTCTCTTCATGCGCTTAGTTCTCTTGCTACTGGTAATTCTCATACCCAGATTGGCGCTGGCTGAAGCTAATGTACTGGTGATTCATTCCTATCATCAAGGCATGCAATGGACGGATGCCCAGCAGGCCGGGCTGGAAGCCGCCCTGCGTTCAGAGTCGGTGCATCTGCAGGTCGATTATATGGACAGCAAACGCTACCAGTCGCCCTGGTATCTGGATCAGCTGGTGGATTTGTACCGTGCCAAACTCAGCAGTGAAAAGTTTGATGCCATCCTGGTGACCGACGATAACGCCCTGTGGCTGGTCAATCAGCTGTCGGATGAAATTGGCCAGACACCTGTGCTGATGTCCGGCATCAATACCTACAAGCCTGCCAAACATGCCAATCTGACCCGGATCGGCGGTGTACTGGAAGCCAATGATATTTCGGCCAATATTAATTTAATCCAGACCATTCAACCTGATGTCAGGCAGTATTACTTTATTACCGATCACACCGCAACCGGCCGTGAGCTCTGGCAGGATGCCCAGCGCTATCTCAGCCAGCATCCTGAACTGGATTACACTTATCTCAATCCGCAGTCGTTTGCCGACTTGTTCGAGGTGGTCGGCCAGCTACCGCCTCATTCTGCGATTGTTTTCCTCAGCTATTTTGTCGATGGTAACGGCGTGTATATGTCGAGCCGAGAGCTGATGCAGACCCTGACTCGCAAGGCCAACGCGCCGGTTTATGTCTCTTACCGCTTTCTGCTTGAAGGTGAGGCGCTGGGAGGGGTGGTCAGCCGGGGTTACGATCAGGGTATGATACTGGGGCAGTTGTTAAAGCAGGTGCTGCACGATGTGAATACTCAATACCCTGTGTTCCTCAACAGTCCCCGCCAGGTGATGTTTAACTACCCGGCATTGCAACGCTGGAACGTGCCGGTAGATAAGGAGCAGGTGTTGCTGGTGAACCGGCCGCTGAGCTGGTTTGACAAGTACGCCGGGCAGGTCAGGTTGTTCAGTCTGGTACTGGCGGTGATGCTCTCTGTGATACTGCTGCTGATTGTCATTATCCGGCGCTTGCGCCGCAGTGAGAGGAAACTGACCCAAAGCCGGACCATGTTTGAAGGGGTGTTTGATCAGAGCTTCCAGTTTATTGCCATCTTACACCCGAACGGTCAGTTGCAATCGGCCAATCTGGCACTGCAGGATTTGCTCGGCCGCTCTGTGATCAAGTATGACCGTCCATTCTGGGACTGGGGCTGTTGGGAACGCTCCAGTACAGAGCAGTTAAAACAGTCCTTCTTTTCGGCAACGCGCAGCCAGCTGGTGAGATTTGAAACCGGCATCAACAGCAGTGAAGACGGCACGCGGATACTCGATATTTCCATCAAACCCCTGCCTCATACTGACGGTGTCGAGGGGCAGTTACTGCTTGAAGCCCGGGATGTGACTTCCCGCCATCATATGGAAGAAAAATTGCGGGAGCGGGAAATCAGTTACCGCCTGCTCTACGAGCAGCAGCCTGTGATCTTGCTGGCGATCAACCAGCATGGCCGCATCCAGTCTGTGAATCAGTTTGCCACCGAGTTATTGGGCTATAGCAAGCGGGAAATGCTGGGCCATAAAGTGACGGATTTTTACCTGGATGCTGAAGACATTCCCCAGCATTTTATCTCGGCCCATCAGGGCAAAGATGAGCAGAACGTCTGGCGGCGCCAATTGCGTTATACCAGTGCCAGCGGCAAAGCGGTCTGGATTCGGGAAACCATACGCTCTTCTTTATCTCAGCATCAGCTGTTGCTGGTCGGTGAAGACATTACCAGCACCCGCGAGCTGGAAGCCAAACTGGAATACCAAGCCAATCATGATTATCTGACCAACTTGTTCAACCGCAGTTATTTCGAGCGCCAGCTCGACGTGTCGTTGTCGGAAGCCAGAGACAAAGGTGCCCGTCATGCCATGCTCTATCTGGATCTCGACCAGTTTAAAGTCATCAATGATACGGCAGGCCATGAAGCCGGCGATGAAGCGCTCAAGCAAGTGGCCTGGCTGCTGCGGGGGATCATGCCGCATAAGGCGACGCTGGCTCGTCTGGGCGGTGATGAATTTGCCATTATTCTCAGTCACTGCGAGGTGGAAGGGGCGCTGCGACTGGGCGCTGAAATCCTGCATTTGCTGGAAGAAAGCGAGTTCTACTGGCAGAACACCCGCTTCAGCCTCAGCGCTTCGATCGGTATCCGGTTGATTGATAATACTGCTGGCTCCCCTCAGCAGGTGCATGCCCAGGCAGATACGGCGTGCTATGCCGCGAAAGATGAAGGCCGCAACCGCCTGCATTTGTACCGACCGGATGATGAAGAACTGCAGCGGCGCGAGCGGGAAATGGCGTATGTTAGCCATATCCGGCGTGCTCTCGATGAACAGCGGTTTGAGCTTTATGCCCAGGCGATTGCTCCGCTGGCCACGGTATCCACCGGCCATCACTATGAAATTCTGATCCGGATGCGCAGCAGCGACGGGGCAATGATACCGCCCGGGCTGTTCATGCCGGCGGCAGAGCGCTACAACCTGGCCCACCTGATTGATCGCTATGTGGTCAATGCGGTTCTCCTTTGGTTGGAGATGCACCCGGAAGCCGTTACGTCGCTCAAGCTGTGCTCGGTTAACCTGTCCGGACAGTCGATGGGCAATCCTGATTTTGTCGATTTTTTGCTGACGCGCATTGGTCAATCCAGCGTGCCGGCCAGCAAGCTGTGTCTGGAAATTACGGAAACCGCCGCGATAGGCAACATGAGTGAAGCCATAGAGTTATTCACCCAACTGAAATCGCTGGGGTGCCTGATTTCGCTGGATGATTTTGGTGCCGGCCTGTCATCGTTTGGTTACCTGAAACGCTTGCCCGTTGATCTGATCAAAATTGACGGTATGTTTGTCCGTGACATTGCTGATGATGAAGTGGATTTTGCCATGGTGAAAGCCATTAACGATCTGGCAAAGAAAATGGGTAAGCAGACAGTGGCGGAGTTTGTCGAAAATGAAGCCATTTTGCGGCGTCTGGAGCAGCTGGGTGTCGATTATGCACAGGGCTACCAATTTGGCAAACCTATGCCGCTGGCGTTGCTGGTCGACAGCCTGAGCCTCACGCCAAACACAGAGACGGTCCTGTGAATCCGCTGTGATACCTGATATCACCTGGCCGGGGTCAGCGGCCACTTTATCTGCCGTCTTGATGCCGCTTGTCTTCCTTATCAAAAAGTAGACCAATAACGGATCCTGATTGGGTATAATCCGCCACAATATATGGATTCCTGTCTGTCTGCCTCATGGCGGGCGAACATTGTTTGCGGAGACGCCCGTGCAAATCGCTTTACTTTGTGATCAACCTGAACGTCACGCCGAGCTGGCTGAGCTGGCTGCCCGGTGGGGGCTGGAGCATAACGCTCAAGCGCAATTTGCGCTGTCTTTGACGCCAGAGCGCCTGGAATTGCTCAAGCAGGATGAACCCAAGCTAGGGGCGGTTTTTGTCGATCTGGCCGGCGGAGCCGCCGCGCACAGACGCAAGTTTGGTGGCGGGCGTGGTCAGGCTATCGCCAAAGCCGTAGGCTTAAAAAGCGGGGTTACGCCGACTGTACTGGATGCCACGGCGGGGCTGGGCCGTGATGCGTTTGTGCTGGCATCCCTGGGGTGCCGGGTTCAGATGGTTGAGCGCCACCCTGTGGTGGCGGCATTGCTGGAAGACGGTTTGCGCCGGGCTTGTGCCGATGTGGAAATCGGTGACTGGGTACGTGAACGGATGAGCCTGCTGCATGCTACCAGCCAGGATGCGCTCACGGATCTGGCGGCCGAACCTGGCTATGTACTGCCGGATGTGGTGTATCTGGACCCTATGTTTCCCCATAAAAAGAAATCGGCCTTGGTGAAAAAAGAAATGCGCGTGTTCCAGAGCCTGGTCGGTGCCGATATGGATGCCGATCAGTTGTTGACGCCAGCGTTAACGCTGGCGAGCAAACGTGTGGTGGTCAAGCGTCCTGACTATGCGCCCTGGCTGGACGGACAGCCGCCGTCAACCGTGATCAATACCAAGAAGAACCGCTTTGATGTGTACGTCAAAGCGGCAATGAAGTAGCTGCTGACGGCAGCAAGCTGTTGCAGGTTGGAGAAAGCCGCCATGACCAGGTCATTGTGTAAGTACCGTCGTTCAGAGATCAGCGAGAAGATTGCCTCTATTGCTGAACTGGTGAGCGCGCCCCAGTATTTTTGTCGTAGCTGCGCCAGGGTGGCCAATGGCAAATCGTCTCTGTGCAAACCGGGACGCTTACCCGTGCAGGGCAAGCGGACAGCAGCGATCATTCCCTCTGTTACTGTAGCGTCTGTGATGACCCCGCAGCCTGTTTCAGGTCAGGATCCGGCATTGCCGCCTGTGGGTGAGCGATTGGAAAGCGGTGGCATGTCGGGGCTGCCGGTGGGGTTGCTGAGTGTGTCGGTGAAGAAGCTGGATAAGCAGCTGCGCAAGCTGGCTAAAAAGAAACGTAAGCGTCTTAAGAAAGCTGACAAGTATCTGAGGAAAGCGGAAAAGTACCGGAAAAAATCCGAAAAAATACAGCGAAAGTTCGACAAGCTGATCTACAAAGCCAGTGCCTGAGCACCCTCGGCAGCCCGATAAAAGAAGCCTCCGTTTGCGGAGGCTTCTTGGTTTCTGGGGGAAATGAATCTATCAGGATTCTTTAATCAGCACTGCTGTCATCAGGCAAGTGATTACCGCAACAATAATGCCAGAAACAATTAACCAAGGGAGCATAGCCTTACTTCCATCTATAGCGCTAAAAGAGGCCACATTGAATAGTTTTTATATACTTCCATCAATAGCAAATATATATGATGAAATGGCTATTAACAGATGGATACAAAAGCGAATTAAATCCTGTTAATGCAATGTTAAATAGGACAAAAAAGCGCCAATTACGGCGCTTTTTTACATTTAGTAACAGGTATGTCTGCCAGCTTAGATTTTGGACGGCAGGGCCAGGGTTAATCCTTCTTTTGATAAGCGGGCAGCGGCAGCTTTATCGTTCAGGGCTTCCAGCACCTCAACCAGGTAACCGTAATCGGCGACAGTCGGGTGCAGTTCAATTGCGCGTTCAAGGTGCGTGCGGGCTTCTTTGGGTTTTCCTTCACGAAGATACAATTGTCCCAGCGCACTGTGTGTAGCCGCATTATTACTGTCGTATTTCAGCAAATCCTGCAGCGTTACAATGGCGGGGTGATAATCGGTCAGCTTCAGCGTCGGCATCAGGCTGATCAAACGGGAGTCAATCTTTTTGCGCAGCGCTTCACGCAGTATGGTATAGCCTTCACTGTCGGCGTTGCGTGCGCACATTTCACGGACGAAACACGCGACCAGCTCAGGGTTCTGTTTGGCTTTGCGGCTCAGGCTGTTCCAGTGTCCCATCAGGCCATCACTGCCGCTGTGCAGGCTGATCTGCGCCATCAAGCCGCACTCGGCCTGTTCTTCTAATTTATCCAGCTGCTCGTCGGTCAGGCTGCCGTACTTTTTCAGCGGAGTGATCAGACCCAGCAGGGCTGGCCAGTCTTCCAGCTGTACATAGCATTGTTTCAGCAGTTCCAGTAACAGCGGATTGCGAGGATGGCTGCTTTTCATCTCCTGCAGCGTAGCCACAGCTTCTTCATATTGATGCTGCTGGCACTGCAGCCTGGCCCGGGTCAGTGCTACCGCCAGGCTGTCGCTGTCCTGTTCGGCGGCCAGACGCAGGTATTCGTCGCGCTGATGCAGCTGTCCCTGTCCCTGCGCGGCTTCGGCTGCGGCGAGATAGTTCAGTAGCGGGGTGTCACTGTGATTGGCAGATTTGATGACCAGCTTTTCCGCTTGCTTCCAGTCCCCTTCCAGTACCTTGACCAGACCGCTGGAGGTCAGCTCACGTGCTTTGCGGGTTTTGCGACCGGAGAACCAGCCGCGGGTGACGCTGCTCAGTGACAGCAGCCACTTCAGCAGATGCTCAAGCAGAAAAAAAGCACCGAAAAGCACAATAACCAGTAAGAGCAGCGTGGTCAGGCTCATTTCCAGTGTCTGGTTAGCGGCGGAGATCAGCACATAGCCCTGGTTGCCGGCCAGCATCGGGCCGACAACGATGCCGGCGATCAGCGCGGCGACCAGCAGGAGAAGTTTAATCATGCCGGATCCTCCTCAGTCTTGATGGGAGCGATCTGTTGCCGCAGGCGCTGGTTAACCAGATCCGCTAACAGCGAAGGTGATTTCAGTTTGTCCGGGTAGCTGGCTTCAATGTTCTGGCTGGCCATCTCATTGAGGCCTTTAATGAAGCTCTGCGTTTTAACATCGTCAGTGTTGTAGAACTGGCTGGCCCAGTCTTTGGCCATGGTCAGAGACTGGGTGTACAGCTCACCCTGTTCGCGATACACCGCTTTAATCGCCGTTTCCAGCTTGGATTTAATGTTTTCCTGCAGGTAGAAATCCTGCTCCGGGGACAAGAGCGGGATGACATTGCCATCGCGCTTGCGGTAAGTCACAAAGTGTTCGCTGAACTGTTTCAGGGACGTCATCAGGTTGGACTGCCAGTCAGAGACAGACTCGCTGACCGTTTCACTCTGCGGCTGTTCCAGTGAATCGGGCACAATCGCGTTGGCTAGCGGTAATCCGGCGACCATCTCTTGCAGGCTGGTCAGGCGCAATACGATACCGTCACGGTCAACACGGGCCACAGCCTTGAGGCTGGTAATGTCATCGTTCATCGCACTGCGCAGTGCCGTCAGGCTCGGATCATTGAGCTGGGCAAGGCGGTTATCGGCGGTTTCCAGTAATACGGTGGCACTGGCCACATCGTGCTCCAGCCACAGCTTGCGGCCCGCCATACGTGTCAGGTAATCCGCTTCGGCCAGTAACCAGTCATTCGGGCGGCGGCCTTTGACTTCCGACATCGCCAGCTGCAGGCCTTTGATGTCATTGCTCTGCTGCTCCAGTTTGCCTGAGGTGCTCAGTAAGCGCTGTTCGACCTCGCTTCTGACATCCTGGGTATTTTTCGCCAGATCGCTTTTCAGGGTATTGAGCTGGGCTTGCAGCGCAGTCACCTGCGCCAGCTGTTCACGGTTTTGCTGGTGGCCGTGATAGTACAGGCCGGCACCCAACAGGATAACCAGTGCGATGGCGACCCAACCTGTTTTGCTGCCTTTGCCTGATTCGGCGGGGGCAGCAGGTTGGCTGGCGGCAGACGATTTAGGGGGCGTGCCGGCAGTGTGTGGCGTTTCCTTGGCCTTGGAAGAGGCATCAGACTGGTTGTCTGTCTTAGGGGTATCGTTATTGGTTTTCTTCTCAGTCATCCGTTTATCCCGTTGTGCCTGTTGTATTTAGTGTAGCAAGCAGTGTGGCATTGCTGGCACTGCCCACAGTCGTTATATGGCAAAAGCCAATGTCCCTGGCCAGATTGGCGATGCGCTCGCTGGGGACCAGCAAGTGGCAGGCTATCAGCCATGGCTTTGCCTGCGCCGGTACTAATCGGTACAGGTATTCCAGTTGCTGACCACTGGTGACTACCAGTGAGTCCACACCCTGTTGTTGCCACTGCCGGCTCAAAACCGCGCCATTGAGGGCCAGCCAGTGTCGGGCATAAGTTTCACAGTAAGAGACACAGGCCTGACGTTCGGTCAGTGTCTCGAAAATCAGTTCGCGGCCGCCGTTGCCGCGTAATATCAGCACATTGCGCCCTGCCGGGCTAACCAGCGCAGGCAGGGCCAGCAGTCCCTCACTGTCTTCTTGCTGCGGTGCATCGACATGCTGTCCGCAGGCGTTCGCCAGAGAGGCGGCCGTTTGCTGGCCGACGGCGAGATAATGAATACCGGCGGGCCAGCAAATCCCTTTTTCTGTCAGGTAAGTATGTGCCATTTTTACCGCATGGGGGCTGACAGCAATAAGACAATCGCCGTTTTTCAGTCTGGCGAGCTGATCACCCAAGCTCAGCAGGCCGGCACCCGGGGCTATGGTCAGCAGTGGCTGAACCAGCGCCTTGATGCCTTTCGCGGCCAATGCTTGTGCCAGTGCCTCGCCGTGCGGGGCTGGTCGGGTGATCAGAACTGTCATTCGGCCTCGTCGTACAGTCGGGTCAGTATCTCGCGTGCCCCGCGATCGAGCAATTCTTCGGCCAGTTGGGTGCCCAGCTTTTCCGCATCCGAAATCGGGCCGCGAATTTCACCGGCGACGATTTGACTGCCATCCGGCTCACCCACCAGAGCGCGCAGCCAGATTTGATCGCCCTCCAGTTCAGCATAGCTGCCGATAGGTACCTGGCAGCCGCCTTCCAGTCGGTTGTTCATCGCCCGTTCACACAAAACGCGGGTAGTGGTGGTGGTGTCACTTAAGGCCTCAAGCAAGCCTCGGATACGGGTATCGTCCAGGCGGCATTCAATGCCCACGGCGCCCTGGCCGACAGCCGGCAGGCTGACTTCAGGGGCGAGAGCACAACGGATACGGTCGTCCATCTTCAGGCGTTTCAGGCCGGCACAGGCCAGCACGATGGCGTCGTATTCGCCTTCATCCAATTTCCGCAGCCGGGTCGCCACGTTGCCGCGCAGGGTTTTAATCTGCAGATCGGGACGGCTGGCCAGCAGCTGGCACTGACGACGCAGGCTGGAGGTGCCGACTACGGCACCTTGCGGCAGCGCGTCCAGATCGGCGTAGTGATTGGACACGAACGCATCGCGCGGGTCTTCTCGTTCACAGATGGTGACCAGTCCCAGACCTTCCGGGAATTCGACCGGTACATCTTTCATTGAATGCACGGCAATATCAGCCCGGCCTTCCAGCATCGCCTGTTCCAGCTCTTTGACAAACAAACCCTTACCACCCACTTTGGCCAGCGGGGTATCAAGAATGATGTCGCCTTTGGTGACCATAGGGACCAGTTCGACAATAATGCCTGGGTGGGCCTGCTCCAGTGCGGCCTTGACATATTCCGCCTGCCATAGGGCGAGTGGGCTTTTTCGGGTTGCGATCCGGATTGGCATCTCAGTCATAGCTTGGGGGTCCATCTAATTGCTCTAAATATACTAATCGTACCACTCCGGTACGGGTAAGGTAATGTAGATGTTGTTGCCGGTGCGGTGAAGCGCATTTGTCCGGTTCTGTGATATCGCTTATGGGAGATATGTCACATTACTGAATGTGATCTGGCTTCCAAAGTCTAAGGTGCTGGCGATTTCGAGTCATTGTACTATTTTGTGGTGATACTCAATGGAATTGAGCATAACGAAGCAGGCTTCCGCTTGATAGACCGTACAGACTTTACGGAATGCCTGAAAAGTGTTAGATTGATCACGTTTTTGCTCACGAATGGCTCACAGAGTCCCCTAACGATGACAAGATTCGGGCCGCTCTGGATGCTGGTAGCTCTTGGAAGAGTAATTTGCAAAATTATATTAATACCTTAATTGGCAGGTTGGATAAGCATAACCACCGTCGGGTTGAACGTGCGCGTCTTGCCATGAACGCACAATCTGAGCAGGTGTTCAGTTTACTGCCTGTGCTGTTGCATGTTAACCATCCCGCATTGCCTGGCTACCAGGATGCCGAAGTACCGCAAGGTATTGCGTCATTTGTTCCTACGTCACGTCAGTCGACGCTGATCCGTGAGCATTTTGCTTTCGATCTTCCCGCTTCTTTCTTTCACGACTCGCCCGATGGTGACATTCTGGGTCTATACGCGATGGGCAGCACCTCGTCGCTGGGCCAGAGCCTGACCAGTGATCTGGATATCTGGGTTTGTATCCGCACCCGTATGCCCTCAGATGAGCGTGAAGCGCTGCTGACTAAGTGTAAAGCTGTGTCCGGCTGGGCGCAGACACAGGGCGTGGAAGCCAACTTTTTTCTGATCGACGATAACCGTTTCCGCCATAACCGCTCGGAAGCCCTGAGTGGTGATAACTGTGGTTCCAGTCAGCACTTGCTGCTGCTGGACGAGTTTTACCGCTCGGCCGTGCATTTGGCGGGGCAGCGCTTCCTGTGGTATCTGGTGCCGCCGGAAATGGAAGAGTGTTACGACGATTACGTCGCTTATCTGGCGGCGAATGGTTATATCAACCGCGATGAGTGGATTGATTTTGGCGGCCTTTGCCGTATTCCGGCCGAAGAATATTTCGGCTCCAGCCTGTGGCATCTGTACAAAAGTATCGACTCTCCCTATAAATCGGTACTGAAAGCCATTTTGCTGGAAGCTTACTCCTGTGAGTACCCCCACACGCAACTCTTGAGCGTGGACGGCAAACGGCGCTTTTTCTCCGAGCAGTCGTCGCACTACGCGATGGATGCCTACTACCTGATGCTGGAAAAAGTGACCCGTTATCTGGAGCGGATTAATGATCACCGTCGTCTGGATCTGGTGCGTCGCTGTTTCTATCTGAAAACCCACGAAAAACTGACTCGTGAGCCCGGTATTGGCTCAGTCGCGTGGCGCCGTGAGGTCCTGGCGGAGCTGACCACTGAGTGGCAGTGGTCACATGAGGTCATTGAAGAGCTGGATAACCGCCGTAACTGGAAGGTGGAGCAGGTCAAGCGCGCTCACAACGAACTGCTTGATGCCCTGATGCTCAGTTACCGTAACCTGATCCTTTTCGCGCGCCGTAACGACATTACCTCGTCTATCAGCCCGGAAGATATCAGTATTCTGGCCCGCAAGCTGTATGCGGCCTTTGAGGTACTGCCCGGCAAAGTGACCCTGCTCAACCCGCAGGTGTCGCCTGACTTGCACGAAGGGGATCTGACCTTTATTCAGGTGCCTGCCGGCCGGACCAATACCGCGGGCTGGTACCTGTATAAGCAGCCGCTGGATCCGTATGCCATTCTTGGCCAGCCGTCGTTAGAGCACAACCGTTATCTGAGCAAATTGGTGGCCTGGGCGTATTTCAACGGTCTGCTGACTGAAACGACCAACTTGCACACTGTGGTGCGGGATTCCGCCATGGATATCGACAAGCTCTACCAGATGGTGAGTGATATCCGCAATACCTTTTCGATCCGCCGTCCCAAGCCAGGCCTGAAGGCCTTATCCAGCCCGTGTGAAATCCGTCAGTTAGGGATTTTCATCAATCTTGAGCAGGATCCGACGGAAGAAATGAAAAGCCGGGCGGTGAAGTTTGATTTCAAGAACACCGATATTTTCAGCTTTGGCCCAGAGCAGACCTGTCTGGTCGGTAGCGTAGATCTGGTTTACCGTAATTCATGGAATGAAGTGCGTACCCTGAACTTCAAGGGTGAAAACGCCATGATGGATGCGCTGAAAACCATTTTGAGCAAGATGCATCAGGATGCTGTTTCGCCCGAATCGGTCGATGTCTTTTGCTACAGCAAGCACATGCGCGGGATGATCCGCAATCTGGTCTACCAGCTGGTGGCCGAGTGCATAGAGATGCGCCTGATGCCGGTGGAACAGCAGGAGAAGCAGCGCCGTTTTAAAGCGATCCGCATTGGCAGCCAGACCCATGGCCTGTTCTTTGAGCGTCGTGGGGTTTCGGTGCAGAAGCTGGAAAACTCGGTCGATTTTTATCGCTGTATTTCCAGTAATAAGCTGCTGGGCAGTGCCAGTGTGGTGATGGGTAAAACCGATGAGCCGCATCCGCCGTCCATTGTCGATGCTTACGCCAGTGAAGGTCTGATCCAGTTCTTCTTTGAAGACTGCGAAAACCACGGCTTCAATATTTATATCCTGGATGAAACCAACCGGATTGAAGTCTATCGCCAGTGCAGCGGTAACATGGATGAAATGGTCCATGGTGTGAACCGTTTTTATACCTCGGCGCAGGACAGGTTCAGTTACAGCTCGAATTTCATCAATTTTAACCTGCCTCAGTTCTACCATATCGTGTATGGTCAGGAAGGGGAGTGCCAGGTGTTACCTTACAAGAGCGGCTATCAGGCGGAGCGTCGGCTGGCCGCCGACAATGAAGCCAATGCTGCGAATGTGAATGTGGAAGAGGCCGGCAAAGGCGGCCAGATGAGTTTGTCTTAAGGCCGTTTGGTCATACCTGGTATCAGAATGGCGGCGCAGCGGAGAATGTTATCTGCTGCGCCGGCGTTGTTTTTACCAGTCGACACTTTCTTCCGCGTGTACCGAGCACTCGCGCTTAATCAGTGCAATCAGCTCTTCGCCGCTCCGGGTGCAGAGCCAGATCCCGTCGTTATATTTAAAATGATACCCGCCAGATTTGGACGCTACCCAGATTTCATGCAGCGGTTCCTGGCGGTTGATGACGATCTGGCTGCGGTTTTCAAACTCCAGTGTCAGCACGTTGCCTGTCGTCTCATATTCGATGTCAGCGCCGGACTGATCGATGCCTTCCTCGATATGCATAAGTACCTGATCAGCCAGTTTATGAAATTCAGTATCGTTCATCCTGTAAGTCCTATTGCTTTTCCTAGTGTGGGTGCGATTATAGAGGGCATTGCAATCATTATCACTGGCTTTAAAAATGCGTACAGGTTTAATAGCAACATTTATTCTGACAGTACTGACATTGGCAGGCTGCGGCCAGAGTGGTCCGCTGTATATGCCTGCTGATGACACCGAACAGGCAGAGCAAACCGAATAACCGCGGCCATAACAGGGAAGAGACCACATTGGATTATTTTAATTATCAGCAAGACGGCCAGCTATACGCTGAAGATATCGCAGTAACTGACCTGGCTGAACGTTTTGGCACGCCGCTCTATGTCTACTCTCGTGCGACTCTGGAACGCCACTGGCGTGCGTTTGACAGTGCGGTGGCCGATCATCCGCATCTGATCTGTTACGCGGTGAAAGCCAACTCAAACCTCGGGGTACTGAATGTCCTGGCCCGACTGGGATCAGGGTTTGATATTGTGTCTGTCGGCGAGCTGGAGCGGGTGATTGCCGCTGGCGGTGATGCCGGCAAAGTTGTCTTCTCCGGTGTCGGTAAAACCGCCGCAGAAATGCGCCGGGCGCTCGAACTGAACATCAAATGTTTTAATGTTGAATCAGAGCCTGAGCTGGAGCGTCTGAATCAGGTGGCCGCTGAGATGGGCAAAGTGGCGTCTGTGTCGCTGCGTATCAACCCGGATGTGGATGCCAAGACGCACCCCTATATTTCCACCGGCCTGCGCGACAACAAGTTCGGTATTGCCTTTGACCGTGCCCCGGAAGTGTACCGTCTGGCGCACAGCCTGCCGAATCTCAATGTGATTGGCATGGACTGTCATATCGGTTCACAGCTGACAGAGCTGACGCCCTTCATTGATGCCACAGATCGCCTGCTGGCCCTGATTGATACCCTGAAAGCGGAAGGGATTGTGATCCGCCATCTGGATGTCGGCGGCGGTCTGGGCGTGACCTACAACGATGAGCAGCCGCCACTGCCTTCAGATTACGCGAAAGCCCTGCTGGAGCGACTGGAAAATCACATGGATCTGGAGCTGATTTTTGAGCCGGGCCGTGCGATTGCCGCCAACGCCGGCGTGCTGGTGACCCGTGTTGAGTACCTCAAGCATACTGAGCACAAAAACTTCGCCATTGTCGATGCCGCCATGAATGATCTGATCCGTCCGACCCTGTATCACGCCTGGCAGGCGATAGTGCCTGTTGTCCCGCGTGACGGCGAGCCGCTGGAATACGATTTTGTCGGCCCGATTTGTGAAACCGGCGACTACATTGGTAAAGAGCGCCTGCTCAAACTGGAGCAGGGTGATTTGGTTGCCGTGCGTTCTGCCGGTGCCTATGGGTTTGTGATGTCATCTAACTACAACACCCGTCCGCGTGTGGCGGAAATTATGGTGGATGGCGATCAGGCTCATGTGGTGCGCGAACGTGAAACACTGAGTCAGTTGTGGCAGTCTGAGCGCCTGTTGCCTTAACCCATAGCGAGAGAACGCCGATGCAGTTTCAATTTTCTAAGATGCATGGTTTGGGCAATGATTTCATGGTCGTTGACTGTGTGACCCAGAACATCTTCTTCTCCCCGGACGCCATCAGGCGTCTGGCGGATCGGCATCGCGGGGTGGGTTTTGATCAGCTTCTGGTCGTAGAGCCGCCTTATGATCCCGAGACGGATTTTCACTATCGCATTTTTAATGCTGATGGCAGCGAAGTGTCGCAGTGCGGTAACGGGGCACGTTGTTTTGCCCGTTTTGTCTCCATGAAAGGGCTGACCAATAAGTACCGTATCGCGGTCAGTACCAAGTCCGGCAAGATGGTGCTGCAGCTGGAGAACGACAATCAGGTGACGGTCAACATGGGCGTCCCTGAGTTCACCCCGGAAAAAATTCCGTTTAAGGCCAAACAGGAAGAAAAAACCTACATACTGCGCGCGGAAGATAACACCGTATTCTGTGGTGCCGCCAGCATGGGCAATCCGCACTGTGTAACTGTGGTGGATGATGTGGACACGGCGGATGTCGAGACACTCGGGCCGTTGCTGGAAAGCCATGAACGTTTTCCTGAGCGGGTCAATGTCGGCTTCATGCAGGTGGTGTCGCGTGCTGCTGTCCGCCTGCGGGTCTACGAACGCGGTGCGGGCGAAACGCAGGCGTGCGGCAGCGGCGCCTGTGCGGCTGTCGCTATCGGGCAGCGTCAGGGGCTGCTGGACAGCAATGTGACTGTCAGCCTGCCTGGCGGCGACTTGCATATTCGCTGGGCTGGTGATGGTCAGCCTCTGTATATGACCGGGCCTGTTGCTCATGTGTTCGATGGCCAAATCACGCTCTGAAGTGTGGCAAGTGGCAAGTTGCCGATGGGGCTGTTTGGCCCCGTTGAGCCTAACCAAACCTGCAAGTGATGACTGAGATGACCCAACTGAACCAACGCCCTGCGGATGATGAAGGTACAGCGATCAATCCGCAGGCGATTGCGGCCTATTTAACTGCCAATCCTGACTTTTTTATCCAGCAGCCTGAGCTGCTGGAGCAGCTCAGGCTGCCCCATGCCGAGCGAGGATCGGTCTCGCTGGTGGAGCGCCAGATGGAGCGGCTGCGTCTTAAAGTGGCGGAACTGGAAAAGCAAATCGATGGCATGATGTCTGTCGCGGCCAATAACAGTGCGTTATTTGCTGCCTTTGCTCGTGCCCAGCAGCAATTGTTTCAGACCCACAATATTTACCAGGCGCTGAGTGTGCTGACCGCACTGGCGACTGAACTGGATTTGCAGGTCAGTGTGCGCCTGTTCGACAGCATGGACGCCGAGCTGTCACTGAGCCGGCAGGCGTTTGAAGGGTTTCGGCGCGCCCGGCTCAACCCGCAGGATGTTTATCTTGGCCGCCTGCGCAGTGCCGAAAGCGAAATGCTGTTCGAACAGCCCCCCCAACTGGGCTCATTTATCGTGCTCAAGCTGGGTGAATCAGAACGGCCTGACGGCGTACTGTGTTTTGCCAGTCGGGATGGCGGCCATTTTCAGCCTGGGATGGACACCCTGTTCGTGTCACAGTTGGCAGATGTGCTGGGACGCTTGATCCGTCACTGGGAATACAGCCGTGAGGTTATTGAATGAGTTTGCCGGCCAGCCTGACCCGCTCGCTTGACCGCTTCTACGAGTACCTGCGCAGTGAGCGGGAACTGAGTCTGCACACCCAGCAGAACTACAAGCGCCAGCTGACCACTGTGGCTGAGCAACTGCTCGAACTGGGGGTCTCCGACTGGCACACCTTAGATGCCGCTTGGGTCCGACAGGTGGCGAGCAAAGGCATGCGGGACGGGCTCAAGGCCAGCAGCCTGGCTATGCGCTTATCCGCGCTGCGCAGTTTTCTCGATTACCTGGTTCATCAGGGAGAGCTGAAGGCCAATCCGGCCAAAGGGGTGTCGGCCCCGCGCAAATCCCGGCCTCTGCCCAAAAACCTGGATGTCGATGAAATGGACCAGCTGCTCAGCGTCGACGAGAATGATCCCTTGTCGGTCCGGGACCGTGCCATGATGGAGCTCATGTATGGCGCGGGCCTGCGCTTATCTGAGCTGGTTGGACTCAACGTGAAAGATATCAGCCTGAGTAAGGGCGATCTGCGGGTGATAGGTAAAGGTGACAAAGAGCGTATTGTCCCCTTTGCCGGCCTGGCCCGGGAATGGGTGGGGATCTGGCTGAAAATGCGCGGACAACTGGCCGCTCCCGGTGAGCCGGCATTGTTTGTGTCCAAGTTGGGCCAGCGTATCTCCAACCGTAACGTGCAGAAACGCATGGCCGAATGGGGCCAGAAGCAGGCGGTGTCCAGCCATATTAATCCGCATAAGCTGCGCCACAGTTTTGCCACCCACATGCTGGAGTCCAGCGGCGATCTTCGCGCGGTGCAGGAACTGCTGGGTCACGCCAATCTCAGCACCACACAAATCTACACCCATTTAGACTTTCAGCATTTAGCCAAGGTGTACGATCAGGCACACCCGCGTGCCAAAAAAACCAAATAAGGAGCCGGTATCATGCAGTTTTACCGCAGTTTTCGTTCTCCCAAAGCGCTTACCTTCGATCTGGACGATACCCTGTACGATAACTACCCGGTGATTCTGCGCGCCGAACAGGCCATGTATGACTGGCTGGCCGCCGCGCACCCGGCTTCCGACGCCCTGAGTCCCGCCGACTGGCAGCGGCTCAAATACCAATTGGCCAAAGATAATCCCATGTTGCGCCACGATGTCACCGAATGGCGCCGGGTCATGTTGCGCACCGGCCTGATCCGGCTCGGCTATTCGCAGAGTCAGGCCTCTGAGGCCACGGAAGAAGGTTTGCAAATAGTACTCACAGTCAGAAATCAGGTCGATGTGCCTGACCTGACCCATGCCGTGCTGAGCGAACTGGCAAAACGGGTGCCGCTGCTGGCCATTACCAATGGCAATGTTGACGCGGATAAAATCGGTCTGGGTCAGTATTTCTCCCGGGTATTGGTGGCAGGGCGTGACGGCCTGTCCAAACCTGAACCGGATTTATTTATCCAGGCTCAGGCGCTGCTGGGAGTGTCTGCGGCGGATATTCTTCATGTCGGCGATCACCTGATCAGCGATGTGGGGGGCGCGCGCCGCAGCGGTTTTCAGGCCTGCTGGTTTAATGATCAGTCACGCCAGATGCATCAGGAGTCTAACGCGGCCTGGTTGCCGGATGTCGAAATCCACACTCTGGATCAGCTGTTGTCACTGGTGTGAGCTTATTCCAGTAAGCGGCTGGGTCGTCGTGCCTGGCCGGACAGATGATCCAGCGATACCAGTCCCGCCCCCCAGAACACATTGATCAGCAGCATCATGCCCCACAGCTGATGGTCAAAAAAGCCCTTCTCCCACAGCAGCGGATAGGACACCACGGCTATGATGTTGAAGACAAACAGCAGCAGCGCCATCGGCCGGGTCAGCAAACCCAGTACCAGAAAGACCGGCACTATCAGCTCTGTCGCCGTACCCAGATAGGCGGCGATTCGCCAGGGCAGCAGGGGAACCTGATATTCATATTCAAACAGATACAGGGTGCTGTCCCAGCTCTGGTATTTGATCATGCCCGAGTTGAAAAAGACCCAGGCGACCCATAACCGGGTGAATAACAGCAGCAGGGGCGTCAGCGGCGCCAGTATACGGCTGAACCGGGTATCAAGATCTTTAATACGGTAGAGCATGTCAGCCTCCTGATCTTCAGTGCAGCGCCGAGGTGGCGTTGATACTGAAGTGCTGAATATTTTGATTACATATCATCAGCATAGTGGATATCGCAAAAAACCTGTGCCGCAATCAGCTCCCCCAGCACGGCCAGCATCTCCTGGCTGGCCTGTTTCAGTGGCTGATGTTGCCGCGCCAGATGCACCAGTGCGATTCCCGCCTGAGTGGTGGCAATCACGGCCGGTCCGGGCAGCACTATGGCAGATTCACGTGTCTGGATGGTCAATCCGTCCAGTTGATCATCGCGTATTGCCAGCCACAGCGAGGCAACCGCATAGTCGCTGTCCAGTAACCAGCAGGCAGGCTGAGGGAGTAATCTGGCTTCAGCCAGACGCTGCTCTGTCAGCCCCTGTAGTTTTTCCAGCGGAAACGGCGCCAGGGCCGCATCGTACATGGACGCCCGGTCGACCAGCCACTCTAAGGCCGCCAGGTCGGTGAGATAGGGCACAGCATCAACCAGTGATGGCTGAGCACAAATCGTCTGGTCAAAACCGCCGCCATAATGGCTGACATCGCCCTGCTCCAACGGTGTGGTCAGAATATGCTGGCGGGCCAGCGCAGAAAAACACGCCTCACCCACCACGGCTTTTACGGCCGGATAGGTGGCTTCCAGTACTTCGCTCAGGCTGATCACAAAGTTGTTGCGGTAGATTTGCAGCCGTTGTTCGGCGCTGAAAAGGTTATCGCTGATCAGGTCGGCGACATCGCTTGGCCGGTATTGTAAGGCCTGGGCAAAATGCGTCTGCAGGGTGGCCAGATCAGGCACGTCGTCTTTCATGCTCGTCTCCGCCAGGGGGGATTTCACGCAGAATCTGGCGGGCCTTGTCGGCTTCGCCCAGCAGCACTTCGAGCGGGGGAATGTCGAGGTCCCATTCGATCAGGGTTGGCACTGAACCGTGCGTTTGCACCCAGTCCCGGTACAGTTGCCAGACGGGGTCACTGACCGGGCGGCTGTGGGTATCAATCCAGATCTCACCTTCATCAAGTTGTTTGACCGTAAAGCCAGCCAGATGGATTTCTTTGACGGCGTCAGGGTTCAGCGCTGCCAGATAGGTGGCACAGTCAAAACCGTGATTGAAACTGCTGACATAAATGTTATTGAGGTCCAGCAGCAGGCCGCAGCCGGTACGCTGCTGAACAAGATCCAGAAAATCCCACTCGGTGTACGTGGCATGGCTGAAGCTCAGGTAGCTGGACGGGTTTTCAAGCAGTAACCGGCGTCCCAGCGTCTCTTGTACCTGATGAATTTTAGCGCAGACCACATTCAGTGCTTGGTCCGTGTAGGGAATGGGCAGCAGGTCGTTGAAATACTGGCCGTTGATTGAACTCCAGCTTAAATGGTCAGACACGGCGATGGGCTGAATATCGTCGATCAGGCGTTTGAGCTGAGCCAGGTGACGGACATCCAGCGGATCAGCCGAGCCCAGCGACAGGCCGATACCGTGGCAGCTGATCGGGGTATGGTCAGCGATGCGGTTCAGGCTGTGGCGCGACGGGCTGTCGGGGTGGAAATAGTTTTCGCTGTGAATTTCCAGCCAGCCCACTTCAGGCGGGTCGATGGCGGTAAACAGACTCAGGTGGGGCGCTCGCAGGCCAATCCCCACCTGTTGAAAAGCATGATCTCGTATCATGGTTAGCTGCTTTGCGTGCTGCCGCCTGCCAGACGATCACACAGGCCTTTGGGTACCATGATAAAGGCGTCTTTCTGAGCATCTGTTTTGGCAGTGCCGGCACAGGAGCCGGTTTTGGTGGCGCAGTCATTTTTACCGGCTTTGGCGACGCCGTAGCATTTTTCTTTGGCCTCGGCGGCGGTTGCGGGTGCAGAGAGTGTACCGGCCAGAATCAACAGACCGGAGACGGCGGTGGCTAAGGCTAAGTGGCTCTTGTTCATCATCATTCCTCTTTCAGTAGACAGTGAGATGTCACAGTGAACGAACGTCCGTCCTGCAGTATCGGCCACCAGTGAGTGGCTCATTTGCAGAGTAGACCCTCTTATAAAGACTAGAAAGGCAGGCGGGCGGATAAATTTCAGCCGGGAGAGATTTATCGTGAAAATCGGCAACAGCTTTGGGTTTTAGCGGGTGAAGAAAGAAGCAGGCGACAGGGCAGGCATTCTCTGTCTGAGCTGTTATAATCACCGCCAGTGTATAAATAACCAGTAGAAAGGCGATGGACGTTTCACTCTTGTTAGATGGTCTTAATGACAAACAACGCGAAGCGGTGGCGGCACCGCTGGGGAATCATTTGGTACTGGCCGGCGCCGGCAGTGGTAAAACACGGGTGCTGGTGCACCGGATTGCCTGGTTGCTGCGGGTAGAAGAAGCCTCGCCTTTCTCACTGATGTCGGTCACCTTTACCAACAAAGCGGCGGCAGAGATGCGCGGACGTATCAATGCGCTGATGCAGGGTAACTGCGCCGGAATGTGGAACGGTACCTTTCACGGCCTGAGCCACCGCATGCTGCGCGCCCATTATCTCGATGCCAAGCTGCCGGAAGATTTCAATATCATCGATTCTGATGATCAGATGCGCCTGCTGCGCCGCCTGATCAAAGCCCAGAACCTGGATGAAAAGCAGTGGCCGGCCCGTCAGGCGGCCTGGTATATCAATGGTAAGAAAGATGAGGGGCTGCGCCCGTCGCATATCGAAACCTTTAACGACCCGGTTGAACAGACCTGGCTGAAGCTCTATACCGCGTATCAGGAAGCCTGTGATCGCGCCGGTCTGGTCGATTTTGCCGAATTGCTGCTGCGCGCCTTTGAGCTGCTCAAATACAACAAGCATATCCGCGAGCATTATCAGGCCCGCTTCAAGCACATACTGGTGGACGAGTTTCAGGATACCAACAATATCCAGTTTGCCTGGCTGCGCCTGATGGCCGGCCCGGCATGCCATGTAATGATAGTCGGTGATGATGACCAGTCTATCTATGGCTGGCGTGGCGCCAAGGTCGAAAATATCCAACGCTTTCTGCGCGAGTTTTCCAACACCTCCAGTATTTTCCTGGAGCAGAACTACCGTTCAACCGGCAATATTCTTCAGGCCGCCAACGCCCTGATTGCCCATAACAATGAGCGGATGGGCAAGAATCTGTGGACCGACGGCAGCGAAGGGGAAAAAATTTCCGTTTACTCTGCCTTTAACGAACTGGATGAAGCCCGGTTTGTGGTGGGTAAGATCAAAAGCTGGCAGGACAGTGGCGGTGCGCTCAATGACACGGCCATGCTGTATCGCAGCAATGCCCAGTCGCGGGTGTTGGAAGAAGCGTTAATTCAGGCGGGTATGCCGTACCGGATTTACGGTGGCATGCGCTTCTTCGAGCGGCAGGAAATCAAAGATGCGCTGTCGTACCTGCGACTGATCGCCAACCGCAATGATGATGCCTCGTTTGAGCGGGTGGTCAATACCCCGACCCGGGGGCTGGGCGAGCGTACTCTCGATACCATACGTATGGCCGCCCGCGATCGCGGGATGACAATGTGGCGGGCCAGTGTCGAGTTGCTGGACGAAAAAGTGCTGGCAGGTCGGGCTGCCAATTCACTGCGCCGGTTTGTCGAGCTGGTGAATGCACTGGAAGACGATACTCGCGACCTGCCGTTGTATCAGCAGACCGATGAAGTCATTCGCGCGTCGGGGCTGCGGGCCATGTACGAGCAGGAAAAGGGCGAGAAAGCCCAGGCTCGGATTGAAAACCTGGAAGAGCTGGTGACCGCTACCCGGCAGTTTGAAGTGCCGGAAGAAGCCGAAGAAATGAGCCCGCTGGCGGCCTTTCTGTCGCATGCCGCGCTGGAAGCCGGTGAAGGGCAGGCCGATGAATTTGATGATGCCGTGCAGTTGATGACCTTGCACAGTGCCAAAGGGCTGGAATTTCCTGTGGTCTTTATGGTGGGGGTCGAAGAAGGGATGTTCCCGAGCTTTCGCACCTCAGAAGAGCATGGCCGTCTCGAAGAAGAGCGCCGTTTGTGCTACGTCGGAATGACGCGGGCGATGGAAAAACTCTACATTACCCATGCCGAAATGCGGCGTTTGTACGGTAAAGACAATTTCCACAAAGTGTCGCGCTTTGTCCGGGAAATTCCGGAAGAGTTTATCGAAGAAGTGCGGATGAAAGCGCAGGTGTCGCGTCCGTCCACCGGCGGCCGTTTCAGCCAGACCCAGGTCAACGATAACTTTAATCAGACCGGCTTTAATCTGGGCCAGCGGGTCCAGCACCCGAAATTCGGCGAAGGGACCATTATCAATTTTGAAGGCAGTGGCGCCCAGAGCCGGGTTCAGGTGGCTTTCAACGGTGAGGGCATCAAGTGGCTGGTCACTCAGTACGCCAAGCTGGAAGCCATGTAAATTCTCATTGATGGCTTGAAAAAAACGCGCCGCTCTCCTGAGGAGACGGCGCGTTTTTGATCCTGCCTGACGAGATAGGGCCGCTTACTGCGCGACCACTTTGCCTTCCCGGCGAGGATCGGCGGCCCCGTTGAGCTGTCCGCGGAACAGGCCGATCGCCTGAACACCTGAGTTGAGCGGCTTGATCTGAACCTCAAAGCCCAGTTTTTCCAGCTCCGGCGCCCAGTGCTCAGCACTGGTTCCCTGCTCCAGCTCGAACGGGCCGAAGCGATTGTTCATGTTGGGCAGATCAATCGCCTGCTGCAGGCTCAATCCCCAGTCGAGGTGAGCTATCAGAGTTTTGGCGACATAGCCGATGATCTGGCTGCCGCCCGGCGAACCGATGGCCAGTACCGGCTGGTCGTCTTTCAGCACTATGGTTGGCGCCATGGACGAACGCGGCCGTTTACCGGGTTCGACCCGGTTGGCAATCGGGACACCATGGTCGTGGCTGCTGAATGAAAAGTCGGTCAGCTCATTGTTGAGCAGAAAGCCGCGTACCATCAGGCGGGAGCCAAAGCCGTTCTCAATCGTGGTGGTCATCGACAGCACGTTTCTGTCTGTGTCGACGACCACCAGGTGGCTGGTGGAGGGGAGCTCAAGCGCATTATCCTGGCCGTAATTCACGGCGTGCGACCAGGGCGGCAATCCCGCACTGACCTCTTGTAAAGCCTGGCTGCTTTTCAGCAGGCCGGCGCGCTGACTGAGGTAATCTTTGTCCAACAGCCCCTCGGTCGGCATAGGGACATAATCGCTGTCGGCCATATAGCGG
This sequence comes from Photobacterium salinisoli, assembly GCF_003614885.1. Lineage (GTDB taxonomy): Bacteria > Pseudomonadota > Gammaproteobacteria > Enterobacterales > Vibrionaceae > Photobacterium > Photobacterium salinisoli. The sequence goes on along the minus strand of NZ_QZMS01000003.1, from coordinate 57,550 downwards.
CCGCGATCAGCAAAGGCGAGACGGGATGCATCGCCGATCAAATGCCAGCTCAGGGCTTTTTGCGGTCCCAGTTCTTTCATCGGAAAATGACTCAGTATCCCCAGGATCTGACCCAGCGTCAGGGCCCCGGAACTGGGCGGTCCCATGCCGCAGACCTCATACTGGCGATACGGTGCGCAGACCGCCGGGCGTTCTTTGACCTGATAGGTGGCCAGATCCATGGTGTTGAGCACCCCGGGATTGCCTTCAGCGTTGCGCACGGTTTTGACTATGTCTTTGGCAATCTCACCGTGATAAAAGGCACTGGCGCCGCGTTCGGCAATTTGCTGCAGGGTATCGGCATAGGCCGGATTCCTCAGGGTTTCCCCGGCTTTCAGCGCCTGCCCGTTCGGGAAGAAGTAGGCTTTGGTGGTCGGCCAGCGCTGCAGGCGTTCGCTGTCTTCCTGCACTAATTGCGCCAGTCGCGGGCTGACGGTAAAGCCGTCACGGGCCAGGGTAATGGCGGGTTCAAACAGATCTTTCCAGGCCAATTTGCCCAAACGCTGGTGGGTATGCCACATCAGTTTGACTGTGCCTGGTGTGCCGACAGAGCGGCCACCGACCACAGCATCGTAGAAAGCTAAAGGCTTGCCGTTTTCATCCTGGAACAGCTGCGGCGTGACTTCGGCCGGGGCCGTTTCACGGCCGTCGAAGGTGGTCAGGGCTTCTTCTTTATTGTCCCAGTAGACCAGAAATGCCCCGCCTCCCAAACCGGATGATTGCGGCTCGGTCAGCCCCAGCACCAGCTGCGCGGCAATCATGGCATCAATGGCATTGCCGCCTTTGGCCAGCATAGCGGCCCCGGCATCACTGGCATACGGGTTGGCAGTGGCGATCATCCACTCTTTACCTGTGACCTGCGCGTTACGCTGAAAGCCCGTGGCCCCTTCCGGGGCGATGAGATCTGTGGCTTGTTCACTGTAGGCAGAGGCGGAGAGCAAGGCGCAGGTCAGAGCCAGCGCAAGGGAAGTCCTTTTCATGGCTTATCCTTCTGAAAATGGTTTGGAATCAGTCAATAAGATTAGGTGTTTTTAACACAGATTGCCCACGGGTGTGAGCAATCTGTGTGTGAAGTGGCAAGCGGGCGGGCAGCGTCAGGCGATTTGGGCTTTCTTGCGGCTCTGGCGGTGACCCTTGATGCCATCGTAGCTGAACAGCACCAGCGCAACCCAGATGCAGGCAAATGTCAGGCTCTTGTCGGCACTGAATTGCTCACCGTACACGGCGACGGCCAGCAGGAACATCAGGCTGGGACCTATGTACTGGAAAAAACCCAAGGTCGACAGCTTGAGCTTGGTGGCCGCGCCGGTAAAGCACAGCAAGGGCAGTGTGGTGACTATACCTGCCGCCATCAGCAGCAGGTTGGTATCCAGGCTATTCAGCGTCCAGTTTGAGGTCGGGCTGCTGGCGAACAGCAACACATAACCCAGTGCCAGTGGCAGCAGGATGCTGGTTTCCATGAACAGGCCGGTCTGGGCATCCAGATTGACCTTTTTGCGCAGCAGGCCGTAGACACCAAAACTGGCCGCCAGCACCAAGGCGACCCAGGGCAGGGAGCCGAAGTGGATTAACTGTACCAGTACGCCGCCGGCGGCCAGCACCACAGCCAGCCATTGCAGAGGGCGCAGGCGCTCGCCCAGAAACACCATACCCAGCAACACATTCAGCAGCGGATTGATGAAATAGCCCAGGCTGGCATCGAGCATATAGTTGCTGTTGACCGCCCAGATAAAGATCAGCCAGTTGGCCCCTATAATGACTGAGCTGGCGAGCAGCATCAGCAGGACTTTGGGTTGTTTGAGCACCTGGCGGACTTTGCCCCAGCCCTTGCCAAGAAAGAGTAATCCCGCCAGAAAAAAGAAAGACCAGAGAATGCGGTGGCTGAGGATTTCCAGCGGACTGACGCTTTGCAGCATCTTAAAGTAAATCGGTGCAATGCCCCACATGGTGTAGGCGGCGATCGCCAGTATGACCCCGCGTTGGGTCGTTTTTGCTTGCTCGTCCATGCTATTCCAGTACGTTATGGTCAATATTGAGAGGAAGGTATGGGCATTGCGCTAGATATGCCCGGATGGGCAGTATAATGCCAGCCAGATCAAAATGACCAGCGACTTCTTTTGCTGGCGCGGTTACCGTGAGGCTGGCGCTCCCATCCGGGATCTGAATGGTATAGAATAGCCGGCTGTGTCAATCAAGAGTGAAGTCATGTCCGCCTCAACCCCTGATCTCAGCCGTGCCGTTTCATCCGCCAGCAGCGAGCAGATTCTGCAGCAGGTGTTTGGCTACCAGTCTTTCCGGCCCGGCCAGCAGGCAGTGATCGAGGCAGTGGCATCTGGCCGTGATTGCCTGGTGATCTTACCGACCGGGGGCGGCAAGTCGCTCTGTTATCAGATCCCGGCGCTGATGCGTGAAGGGCTGACTCTGGTCATCTCCCCGTTAATTTCACTGATGAAAGATCAGGTCGACCAGCTGCAGGCCAATGGCGTGGCAGCGGGGTGCCTCAATTCCACCATGTCCGCGGACGCAATACAGTCTACCTGGCAGGGGATGGCAGACGGCACGCTCAAGCTGGTGTACGTGTCGCCGGAACGGGTAGTGAGCCGGGATTTTATCGACCGGCTCAGCGGTTTACCGGTCAGCCTGCTTGCCGTGGATGAAGCACACTGTATTTCCCAGTGGGGGCACGATTTTCGGCCAGAGTATGCCTCTTTGGGCATGCTCAAGCAGCACTTTCCCACCATGCCTGTCATTGCCCTGACCGCCACGGCAGACGACACCACCCGGCAGGACATCATGAACCGGCTGGCGCTGGATGCGCCTTTTACGCATCTGGGCAGCTTTGACCGCCCCAATATCCGCTATACCCTGCAGGAAAAGTACAAGCCGATGGCGCAGCTGGTGCGCTTTTTAGCCAGCGTGCGGGGCCAGAGCGGGATTATTTACTGTAACAGCCGCAAGAAAGTGGAACAGGTGGCCGAGAAGCTCACCGAGCAGGGGATACGCGCAGCGGCTTATCATGCCGGGCTGGAACACGACGAGCGGATCCGGGTGCAGGAAGGGTTCCAGCGTGATGACATTCAGGTCGTCGCCGCCACTGTGGCCTTCGGTATGGGGATTAATAAACCCAATGTCCGCTTCGTGGTGCATTTTGATATTCCACGCAATATCGAATCCTATTATCAGGAAACCGGCCGGGCCGGGCGCGATGGCCTGCCCGCCGAAGCTGTGATGTTTTATGACCCGGCAGATCTGGCCTGGTTGCGCCGCTGTCTGGATGAAAAAGAGGAAGGCCCGCAAAAGCAGGTCGAAAGTCATAAGCTCAATGCCATGGGGGCGTTTGCCGAGGCACAGACCTGTCGCCGCCAGGTACTGCTGCATTACTTTGGCGAGCACAGTGAGCACGCCTGTGGTAACTGCGATATCTGTATTGATCCGCCCCAGCATTTTGAGGCACTGGAAATGGCGCAGAAGGCGCTGTCCTGTGTCTATCGGGTGAATCAGCGTTTTGGGGTGCATCATGTGGTCGATGTACTGCGCGGCCTGCAAAATGCCAAAGTCCGGGAGCAGGGGCATGACAAGCTCAGCACCTACGGCATTGGCCGCGAACACAGCCATGAATTCTGGGTCAGTATTGTGCGCCAGCTGATCCACCGCGGCTTCCTGACCCAGAACATAGTCAACAGCTCCACCCTGCAGCTGACTGACAAAGCACGCTCTGTACTGCGGGGGGAGATCAGCCTTCAGCTCGCGGTGCCGCGGATTGACAGCAGCGCGCGCGGCAATAACCGCCAGGACAACCGGCTCAAACGGCAGTATGACAAGAAACTGTTTTCCAAACTGCGGATGGTACGTAAAGCGATTGCCGACGAAGAATCTCTGCCGCCTTATGTGGTCTTCAATGATGCCAGCCTGATGGAAATGGCCGAGCGTTTGCCGACGTCTGAAGGGGAATTGCTGGCCGTCAACGGTGTCGGTCAGCGTAAGCTGGAAAAATACGGCAAGGTATTTTTATCTGTGATCGAAGAGCATTTGCTGGCCGCTGCCGAGTATTAACCGGACCGAGCCTGAGGCAAAAAAATACCGGACAATCCTTGATTATCCGGCAGAGAGTGTAGCAGATACAAAATCCGGGATTTTGTGTACTACAAAACAGCTTGCGTATTGGGGTGAGAATGCAATTCATCACCACAGTGTTACCCGGCTAGGCCTCCTGGCCGTCAAGGCAACCGGGCGATAAGACCACGAATCTTTGCCCATTGCTATGCCTTGCTTATGCTTTGATACGCTAATACACACTTACTTACACCATAACCGCCCGGCAGCGGCGGATATTGGAAGGGCACCCTATGATTTATTCGACTGACATCCGTTTTGGCGTTCGCGAGTTCGACCACGCACAGGGTTGTCTGCATCTGCTGACCCCGGATTTTGACTATGACAGCTTTGCCGATGTCGCGCAGGCGCTGGTCACTGTGCTGGGGGCGAGCGTAGTAGAAAAAGAGGCCAATGCCGATTTACATATCTGGCTGATCGATTTTGAAGGTTGCCGGATGATGCTGAAAGGCGAGCATTACAGTGCGGCGATGTGGCTGGAATTACTCAGCCGGGATGACAGCGACACCCTGGCATTTCTGGCAAGCTGGCTTGAAAAGTTGACTCACTAATCAAATTTTAACAGCAAACGTTTGCCATACCCTGTGGTGTCTTGGCAGTCGGATTGGTTACTGTATAATCAGCGCCTTTGGTGACAGCGCTGTACATAAAATGTGCTGTTGGTGTGTTTGGGTTCCCTCGCCCCCATTTGACAAAAAGGTCTGTTGATGACGACTTCTCCTTTCTCGCCGGCCCAGCAGCGCCAGGCTCTGTGGATTCTGGTACTGTTCCACCTGGTGATCATTGCTTCCAGCAACTATCTGGTTCAGATCCCTTTTACCTTGTTTGGTGTCCATACTACCTGGGGGGCTTTTACCTTCCCGTTTATTTTTCTGGCCACCGATCTGACGGTACGTATTTACGGTGCCAGCATGGCGCGTAAGATTATTACCCGGGTTATGCTGCCGGCTTTGGCCGTGTCTTATTTCCTCTCTGTGGTTTTCTATCAGGGGGCGTTTCAGGGGATCGCGCCGCTGGGCGAGTTTAACCTCTTTGTGGCCCGGATCGCGATTGCCAGCTTTATGGCTTATCTGCTGGGACAGATCCTGGATGTTTCCGTGTTCAACCGCCTGCGCCAATGCAAGCAATGGTGGATAGCGCCCACCTGCTCGACGGTATTCGGTAATGCTATAGATACTATTGCTTTCTTTGCTATCGCCTTTTACCAGAGCCCGGATGCTTTCATGGCTGAGCACTGGGTGGAAATTGCCCTTGTGGATTACGGCGTGAAGCTCATTATCAGCCTGGGTTTGTTCGTGCCTATGTACGGCGTACTGCTCAATTATCTGGTCAAGCGTCTGACCCGGCTGCGGCCTCAGCTTGAGCCCTCGCAGGGGCTGTCATAAACTCAAAGCCGGCAAGCGCCGGCTTTTTTGTGAGCCAAAACTGAGTGTGGGAGCTGTGATGAAAATACGAGAAGCCAGTCTGGCTGAGGCGGCAAGCGTACTGGCCAGAATTCAAGAATTTGATCATCCTGAGACAGAGCACAGCCTGGCAACCCGGGTGCGCGGGCGTTGCCCTTTGATTCTGGTGGCGGAGCAAGAGGGTGAACTGATAGGCGTGAAAATTGGCTATAGCCTGTCGGAAACCTGTTATTACAGCTGGCTTGGCGGCGTGGTCGCCGAAGGGCGTCACAATGGGGTGGCTCAGGCTCTGATGAGCACTCAGGAAGCCTGGGTAAAAGAGCAGGGCTATCTGGAGCTGAGAGTCAAATCCCGTAACCGTTACCCTTCGATGCTGAGATTGTTACTGAGAAACGGTTACCAGATAGAGCATATGGAGAAGAAAGACGGCATTGAGGATTACCGCCTGCATTTCGTGAAAAGTTGGGATAAATAGAGTAAATGAAAATTATTCGCAAATAATGCTTGATCAATAAATGAGAATGGTTATTATTAACTTGCTTTCAGCGAGAAACGAACAGCAAGGCGTTTCTGGTCTGATAGCACGACATTGCTCACATTGCTTCCAGTGTACTTTAGCGAGGGCAGATATTGAGTGTAGGGCTGAATATGCTGTCGACTTTTGCTTAGCGGTGCTTGTTTTCAAGCACCGCTTTTTCTTTTGTATCTGCCAGAAGAGAGCTGGGCAAGTGACAAGCAGATGAAGGTATTGAATTTATTAGTGAATGAAAATTATTATCAATTAATGCTTGCAAAGGTAATGAGAATAGTTATTATTAACTTGCACTCAGCGGGAAGAAAGCAGTAGCAGTTTCCGTATGAAGGCACGACATTGCTCACATTGCTTCCAGTAATACAGCTTGGTCAGGTTTTTGGTGTAGGGCTAAAGACAATGATCTCTTCTGCTGAGCGGCGCTTGTATAAAGCGCCGCTTTTTTCTTTTTCAGGCCATTTTGACCAGTTGCTGCACCAGCTTGTTGATCCCGCTGGCCGCTTCTGAGATTGAGCCTGCCAGCATGTAAGCCGGAGTGCTTAACAAACAGCGTTCCTGATCCAGCACAAACTCATCGACAGGGCAGTCAATATGATCGCCGCCCATGGCGCGAAATGCACTGGCCACTTCTTTTTCATGTCCTATAGTGCCTTTTGCGCCCTTACCATAAATCTGGGGGATCAAGACCGGTGCAATGCACAGATAAGCGGCCGGTTTCTGCGCCCGGGCAAATTCCTGGCAGGCACGTTTGACCTCGGGGTGGATCTGGCAGGATGCGCCGCTGAAGGCGAAGTCTGACAGGTTTTTGGCTGCACCGAAGCCACCCGGCAGCAGCAGGGCATCGAAGTCATGTGCGCTTAATTCAGCCACATCCTGGATCTGTCCCCGGGCAATGCGCGAGGCTTCGATCAGTACATTGCGTGTTTCATCCATGGGCTCGCCGGTAATATGGTTAATCACATGGTGTTGATCCACGTTCGGGGCGAAGCAGTGCCAGCTGGCACCTGCCTGCTCTATGGCGTACAGCGCCAGCACAGCTTCATGGATCTCGCTGCCGTCAAAGACACCGGAACCGCTTAATATCACTGCAACCTTTTTCATCTTGGCCTCCTTTTTGTTCAACCTTGGGGAATTTGACATCGCTTTGACCGATTACACTGCCATCTGATAACTTTTTCCACACTTGATGATCTTTTCAGGATCAAGGGTTATTTTTGGTTATATATTTTAAGTGTATGATTTTTAGTTAATTTAAATCATCTTTCTCAAGTTATTCAAAAAAAGATCATCAGGCTTATTCCAAAAACTCACAAACTTATCCACAGGTGGAGTGAGTCAGGAAGGGAAAAACTTCTGTTAACACTCGGCACATCTCATGGCATCCTAAGACCCTGATCCTTTTATCTTCCAGATACAGACAATCCATTATGGCAACTATTCCAGAAAATCCACTGATCCTGATCGATGGTTCCTCGTATCTTTATCGTGCATATCATGCTTCGCCCAATTTCACTAACTCTGATGGTGAACCAACCGGGGCTGTGTATGGCGTGGTAAATATGTTGCGTAGCATGCTGCGTCAATTTGCGACGGAACATATTGCTGTTGTCTTTGATGCCAAAGGCAAGACTTTCCGCGATGAACTATATCCCGAGTATAAAGCGCATCGCCCGCCTATGCCGGATGATTTGCGTGCTCAGATAGAGCCGTTGCACGCCATTATCAAAGCCATGGGCCTGCCGCTGATTTGCGAGCCCGGGGTCGAGGCTGATGATGTCATCGGTACGCTGGCTCGTCAGGCCTCTCAGGCCGGGATGCCTGTGCTGATCAGCACAGGTGATAAAGACATGGCGCAGCTGGTGGATGAGAATATTACCCTGATCAACACCATGACGGGTGTGGTGATGGATCCTGACGGGGTACGGGAAAAGTTCGGTATCGGTCCGGAACTGATCATTGATTATCTGGCCCTGATGGGAGATAAGGTCGACAACATTCCCGGTGTGCCTGGTGTGGGTGACAAGACAGCCACCGCCTTGCTGACCGGGATTGGCGGCCTGAAAGATCTGTATGACAACCTGGATGCGATTGCGGCACTGGGCTTCCGTGGCTCGAAAACCATGGCCAAGAAACTGGAAGAAAACCGTGAAGCGGCGATGATGTCGTATGAACTGGCGACCATCAAACTGGATGTGGCGCTTGAATTCACGCCGCAGGAGCTGCAAAAAGGCACCCCGGATATTGATGAGCTGACCCGGCTGTTCGGTAAACTGCAATTTCGTCGCTGGCTGGCAGAAATGCTCGACGGCAGCGATGGCCGTATTGTCGCTGATGGCGCAGCCACCATTGCGACTCAAGACAGTGATCCGGCGCCGTCTTCGGCACCGGCCCCTGTGATTGACCGCAGTGGCTATGAAGTGGTGCTGGACGAAGCCCGTTTTAGCGAGTGGCTGGAGATACTCAAACAGTCGGATGTTTTTGCCTTTGATACCGAAACCGACAACCTGGACTACATGGTCGCCAATCTGGTCGGGTTGTCATTTGCGGCGGAAGAAGGCAAAGCGGCTTATGTGCCTGTGGCCCATGATTATCTGGATGCGCCGTCGCAGCTGGACCGCGACTGGGTGATCGCCCAGCTGAAACCTTTGCTGGAGGACCCGACGCAGGCCAAAGTGGGCCAGAACCTGAAATATGACGCCAGTGTCCTGGCGCGTTATGGGGTTGCCATGCAAGGCATACGTTTCGATACCATGCTGGAATCTTATGTGTACAACAGTGTGGTGGGCCGACATGACATGGACAGCCTGTCTCTGCGCTATCTGGAACACAAAACCATCAGTTTCGAAGACATTGCCGGCAAAGGTAAGAAACAGCTGACCTTTAACCAGATCGATCTGGAACAGGCTGGCCCTTATGCAGCGGAAGATGCGGATATCACCCTGCGTTTGCATAACCTGCTGATCAGCAAGCTCAATGCGGACCCTAAACTGAAAAGCGTACTGGAAGATATCGAAATGCCGCTGGTGCCTGTACTGTCTCGCATGGAGCGCACTGGTGTACTGCTTGATGCCAGTAAGCTGACTGCACAGTCGCAGGAAATTGCGGTGCGTTTAGATGAGATTCAGGCGCAAGCATACGAAGTGGCCGGTGAGGAGTTCAATCTCAGCTCACCAAAACAGCTGCAGGCTATCTTGTTTGAGAAAATGGGCTTGCCGGTAGTCAAGAAAACGCCGTCCGGAACTCCTTCGACCAACGAAGAAGTGTTGCAGGAGCTGGCACTGGATTACCCGCTGCCTAAGCTGCTGCTGGAGCACCGCGGGCTGGCGAAACTCAAATCGACTTATACTGACAAGCTGCCGCGCATGATTAACCCGGTTACCAAGCGGGTACATACCTCATACCATCAAGCTGTCGCGGCCACGGGGCGTCTGTCGTCGACCGATCCAAACCTGCAGAATATTCCTATCCGCAACGAACAAGGGCGCCGGATCCGCCAGGCCTTTATCGCACCGGAAGGCTACAAGATTCTGGCGGTCGACTACTCTCAGATTGAGCTGAGGATCATGGCCCACCTGTCCGGGGACAAAGCGCTGCTTGATGCCTTCCGGCATGGCAAGGATATCCATGCCGCGACGGCGGCCGAGATCCTTGGTCTGCCAATCGAAGAAGTCACCAGCGAACAGCGCCGTCGTGCCAAAGCCATCAATTTTGGTTTGATTTACGGCATGAGTGCCTTTGGTCTGGCCAAACAGCTGGGGATGGGCCGGAACGAGGCGCAGCAATACATGAATGTGTATTTTGAGCGATACCCGGGCGTGCTGGAATATATGGAAAGCACCCGTACCCAGGCCAGCGAGCAAGGGTATGTTGAAACCCTGTTCGGCCGTCGTCTCTATCTGCCTGATATTAAATCGCGTAATGCCATTCGCCGCAAAGCGGCGGAGCGGGCGGCGATCAACGCCCCGATGCAGGGTACGGCGGCGGATATTATCAAACGTGCCATGGTGGCCGTCGATAACTGGATCCAGACACAAGACAGCGAACGTGTCCGTCTGCTGATGCAGGTACACGATGAACTGGTGTTTGAAGTGAAAGAATCTGAGCTGGAAAGTGTCGCGAAGTCGGTCTGCGAGCTGATGGAAGCCGCCGCTGAGCTGGATGTGCCACTTATCGCGGACGCAGGCAGTGGTGACAACTGGGATCAGGCGCATTAACCTGCCTTAGCGTGCATTGCTAAACATGTAATTAAATCGTCAAGAACCGGCCAGCAGGCCGGTTTTTTTCAATCTGAATCAGGGTTTATCAAATTTTGTATAATTTAATTACGTCTTGTATGAAAAAAAACTACGAAAAGGGCTTTTTTTCTCTGCACACTTGATATACAGTTAACGGCGTAGGGTACAGAGGTAAGATGTTCTATCTTTCAGACCTTTTGTTTCACGTTATTGGATTTGGCTTTTTTAGCCGCCCTGGTCATTTGGCCAGGGCGTTTTTATTTGTAGCCGGCCAAGTCATTATCCGCTTTCACCTCCCGACAGTTGCTCACCATCTCCAGCACAAATTATCCCTTTACTGACAATATTTGCTGATACTCTGCGCATCTTGGCCAGGAATCGCGGCTAATCTGACTCGTCAGCCCGGCGCTACCGAGGTTGGGGATTATCCGGCAGGCGACTTGATGGATAATAATTAGAGCAATTACTTTAATTATAGTAATGCGGCGTTTATAATGAAGCCTGCTTCTTGTTCATATTTGTCGGGCTGAGTGAATACATTGCCAGCCGACCTATCCATGATCCGGCCACCCGTCTTTTGGGTGGCTTTTTTTTGTCATTTTGCCATGTTTCTGTAATAAAGTTCCAAACTGAAGGGGTCTGAATCTCGCGGATCGACTTAATTTGCAGAATGAAACAATTGGCCGGTCTTTTGGGCTGAGTCGGGCAAAAGTGAATGTTATGTCGGAGGCGAGCTATGGAAAATAAGGAATCAGAGGGGAAAAAACGCCCAGATTTCGTATAAAAAACTTGCGTTGGCTGGTTAAATCATTAATCCTTTCTGAACAAATATAAAAACCTCCTATTTCTCTCCCGTTGCCCCATCGTTCCGGTGGGGACATTTTTATCTGGCGTTTGTAAACGGTCTGATTAGTGCGAAAGTGAGAAAAAGGCGGGTTGATGCCTGATCGGGCGATCAGGCATATTGACTGATATTATTCTGCGTCCGGTTCAATACCGTCCTGTTTACTATTCTCTGCTTCCAGCAGCGCCTGCTGACGGGCCAGTTCCGGGGCAAACCAGGTATCGAGTTTGCGGCGGACCTGATCAACACCTATGCCTTTGAGGGCAGAAAAATTCTCGACTTCCACATCGCCACCAAAGGCCAGTGCGGCTTCGCGAATTTTCAGCAGTTGGGCTTTACGGGCACCGCTTTTGAGTTTGTCTGCTTTGGTCAGCAGCACCAGCACTGGCAGATGGCTTTCCACCGCCCAGTAAATCATTTGCTGGTCGAGATCTTTCATCGGATGGCGGATATCCATTAATACCACCAGTCCCTGCAGGCATTCGCGTTTTTGCAGGTATTCACCCAAGGCGGCCTGCCACTTCTTTTTCATCTCAAGCGGTACCTGAGCGTAGCCATAGCCGGGCAAGTCAATCAGGTTACAGCCGGTTCTGACTTCAAACATGTTGATTAATTGGGTACGCCCCGGCGTTTTTGAGGTACGTGCCAGGCTTTTCTGATCAGTCAGACGATTTAAAGCACTTGATTTACCGGCATTAGATCGGCCAGCAAATGCAATCTCAACGCCTTTATCCAAAGGAAGGTGGCGGATGTCCGGAGCACTGGTAATAAAATGGGTTTGTCTGTAGTTGAGAGGGGAATTCACTGTTAACTCCGTCAAGTCTTCTGGTCGTCGACTAATTACTTTTATGCGAAAGTGTGTAAAATGTACCACTAACCCTGCTTGGTTAGTGGTGCATTGTATACCATGTTGCTAAGCAATACTTGTGGTACTGGAAGCTCAATAATTATAAACGGAATGTCATGAAGAAATTAGCATTGATATTTACACTTCTTGCCAGTTGCACAAGCTGGGCCCAGGGAGATGTTGAAGCTGGAAAAGCAAAAGCAGCGACATGTGCAGCATGTCATGGCGCTGATGGTAAAGGTATCACAGGACAATACCCCAACCTTGCGGGTCAGCACCCACGTTATCTGGAGAAACAGCTGAAGGAATTCAAGCTGGCGATGACGACTGGTGGTGAACAAGGGCGTAATGATCCTGTGATGGGCGGCATGGCGATGCCATTGTCTGAACAAGACATGGCGGATCTGGCGGCTTACTTTAGTTCCCTGCCTGCGATTGAAGGCACGACCACCGAGAGTTCGATCGAAATCGGTCAGCAGCTCTACCGTGTGGGCGATGCCGAACGTGGAATTGCGGCCTGTACGGCGTGCCACGGTCCGCGGGGTAATGGCACCAGCCTGTCTGGTTTCCCGGATATTTCTGGGCAGCCTGCGGAATACATCAAGAAACAGTTGACTATGTTCCGCGAAGGCAAGCGCAACAACGACATGAACGCTATGATGCGTTCAGTGGCGGCGAAACTGAGTGACAAGGAAATCGACGCCTTGTCACAGTACGTTGGCGGTCTTCACTGATCACACACTCAGTATCGCAAGCATCGCAGTGTAATAAAGGCAGCTCAGGCTGCCTTTTTTACTGCCCGGGATTCACCGCGCTGTCCATTTCTCAATCGGCGCAGGTCTGCTATCATACGCGGCTTGATTTTGACCTCGCCGGAATGCCTGGCTCTAGGAGATGCTGATGACGGTTTGTACCTTATGCGACAGTACAGCCATTGAGGTTTATCATCAAGACAACCGGCGGGCCTATTTTCAATGCCGGGCCTGCAGTCTGGTGTTCGCGGATCCGGCCTCGCATTTGACACCGGAGCAGGAAAAAGCGGTCTACGATCAGCATGAAAACCATGTTGATGATGAAGGGTATCGCCGTTTCCTCAGCCGGCTGGCTGCACCGCTTAGCGCACGTTTGCCACAAGGGCCGCTGGCTGGCCTGGATTTTGGCTGCGGCCCTGGCCCTGCTCTGGCAACCATGTTTCGTGAGCAGGGGCATCAGGTCGCTGTTTATGACCCGTATTTTGCCCCGGATACCGGTGCTCTGGCATCTCAGTATGACTTTGTCACCTGTACCGAGGCGATTGAACATTTTTATACCCCGGCCCGTGAATGGCAGTTGCTGCTGTCATTGGTCAAGCCGGGCGGCTGGCTGGGACTGATGACTAAGCTGGCAACCGATGCCGAGGCATTCAGCCGTTGGCATTACAAGAATGATCCCACCCACGTCAGCTTCTTCAGCCGGGAGACGTTCCGTTATCTGGCACAACGAGATGGACTGGCGGTGGAATTTATTGGTAACGATGTAATTATGCTGAGGAAAAATCAGTCATGACCCGTAAGAAAAGAGGCCGTAAACCTGGCTCTGAAGGCCCGGCGCAGTTCGTAGAAAAGAGTGTCAGCCAGCAGGATCTGGATGGCCGAGCCCGTCAGAAAGCCCGAAAGCGTAAAGGCTTGAAAGCGGGCAGCCGTCACTCAGACGCGGATGCTCAGAGTGCGCAGCGTCAGGGACAGGCGAAAGATCCTCGTCACGGCAGTAAAAAGCCGGTACCACTGATTGTCGAGCCGAAGCCAACCAAGCAGGCGCGTCGCATGAGTGCCGAGCAGGAGCTGGCCATGCTGGAGAATGATCCGCAGCTGATGGCGCTGTTGGACCGTCTCGATGCCGGTGAAAAACTGGGTGCCGGCCTGCAGAAGCAGGTTGACCAGAAACTGGATCGTATTGAGCAGCTGATGAAACAGCTGGGTTTGTACGACGACGAGCAGGATGATGCTGAGGATCAAATCGCCGCCGGGGATGCCCGTAGCGAAGAAGATCTGCTCGATGACTTTGAAAATACCCGTTGGGACGATTTCGATAAGGAGTAAGCCTTGCAGGATCTGAAACTCTGGTTGTTAGTGGCAGGAAGCCTGATTGTTGTGGCACTGGCGGTCTATGCCGGTTATCTGCTCTACCAGCTGTATTTGCAAAAGCAGCGCCATAAGGCATTTATTGCCCGCGCAGAGCAGCAGCAGGCCGAAGCAATTGCGCAGCGAAATAGCAATATTCTGGAAAGTGTCTACATCATTGCGGAAGCCGGACGGCAGGAGCAGTGTGACATGTCGGAAATTGCGATTCGTCTGTACAAGTTGATGACAGTCTTACAGGCCGATCGCAGCGTCAACTTTTCCGCTCAGTATCCGGCTTTGTTTGAGCTGTATAAAGTGGTTGAAGAGATGCCGCGCGGCGATGAACGCAAAGCCCTGGCGAAGCAGGACCGCATGAAAGACGACTTGCGGCGAATGAAAGCCGAATCGCGGCTGTTTGATGCGATACAGTCGGAGCTGACTCAGATCCTGGCGCAAAAGGCCTGATCCAGCGCCTGCGAATGAAACGATAAACCCAGTGGCTGGCCACTGGGTTTTTTGTAGGTGGCAGCAGGAATCTGATCGGTTTTTGTTATCGATCAATAATCGGGCTGCGGCCTCGTGCTAGCTTGGCGGATTGACTTGGTAGAGCGCCAGTGAGGTAACGCCGCGATGACAGAGCAGTCCATGATTTGGGATCAGGCACTGATCGAAAAATATAATTACTCAGGCCCCCGCTACACCTCCTATCCGACGGCGCTGGAATTTCAGCCCGACTTTACCGCCGTGGATTTCACCGCTGCCTGTCAGCGCTATCCTGAGCGCCGTTTATCGCTTTATATCCACATTCCTTTCTGCCATACCCTCTGTTACTACTGTGGCTGCAATAAAGTCATTACCCGGCATGCGCATAAGGCCGACATCTATCTGGCGGCACTGGACATTGAAATTCGCCAGCGTGCGGCACTGATGCGAGGCCGGGCAGTGAGTCAGTTGCATCTGGGTGGCGGGACGCCCACCTTCCTGACCAAGTCGCAAATCACCCGGCTGATGGCCCAGTTGCGCGCTTCATTTACTCTGCTACCGGATGCAGAGATCAGTATCGAAGTCGACCCGCGCCGGATGGAACTGGATGTGCTGGATCATTTGCGGGAGGAAGGGTTTAACCGCCTCAGTATCGGGGTGCAGGATTTTGATAAAGAAGTCCAGCGGCTGGTCAACCGTGAGCAGGACAGCGATTTTATTGACGCTTTGGTTAATCGTGCCCGGGAATTGGGTTTCCGCTCGACCAATCTGGATCTGATCTACGGCTTGCCGAAACAGAACAATGCCCGTTTCGTTAACACTCTGGAGCAGGTGCTGGCGATGAAACCGGGGCGCTTGTCTGTGTTTAACTATGCCCATATGCCGTCACTGTTTGCCGCCCAGCGAAAAATTAAAGACGCCGATTTACCGTCGCCGTCAGAAAAGCTGGCGATGTTGCACAGCACGATTGAGACCCTGACCGCTGCCGGTTATCAGTTTATCGGCATGGACCATTTTGCCCTGCCGGAAGATGAACTGGCCGTTGCCCAGCGCCAAGGTAAGTTACACCGCAATTTTCAGGGCTACACCACCCAGGGTGACTGCGATCTACTGGGGCTGGGGGTGTCTGCAATTTCTATGATTGGCGACAGTTATGGTCAGAATCAGAAAGACCTGAAAGCTTACTATGCCGACATTGAATCGCAGCAGCATGCGTTGTGGAAAGGTGTAAACCTGACCGCGGATGATCTGCTGCGCCGCGAGGTAATTAAAACCCTGATCTGCCAGTTTGAGTTGTCGATAACGGATATTGAACAGCACTATGGCATCGACTTTGCTGATTATTTTGCGCAAGACTTGTCACTGCTGCAGACCTTTATTGATGATGGTCTGGTATGTGTGACAAAGGAGCGGATTGAAGTGGCTGCCAAAGGCCGATTGCTGATCCGCAATATCTGCATGTGCTTTGATGTCTATCTGCGCCAGCGTGCCCGCCAGCAGCAATTTTCGCGGGTGATCTGAGCCTTGCGCTGATCAGGTTGAGCCAGAAAAAAGCCCCGCTTGCGATCACAAGCGGGGCTTTTTGCTGTGCAGGCGATGGCGGAATTAACGCTTGGCCGCCATCTCACGCAGGGCGTTCTTCTCGCTGTCAGACAGAAATGCCAGTTCCAGGCCATTGATTTGCGCCTGACGGATTTGCTCCGGTGTCAGACCTGCTTTCGGCGCAGCCACTTCGTACTCGTACGGCAGCTCAATGCCTTCCACGGCCGGGTCATCGGTATTCAGACAGGCCAGAATACCGTGGTCGAGAAACTGCTTGAGCGGGTGACCGGCCAGGCTGGCGACAGTGCTGGTCTGGATATTCGACGTCAGACAGGACTCAATACCGATTTTGTGTTCGGCCAGATAATCCATCAGTCTGGCATCTTCCACTGCTTTGACGCCGTGGCCGATACGCACTGCCCCCAGTTCCTGAATCGCTTGCCACATGCTTTCCGGGCCTGCGGCTTCACCGGCATGCACTGTGACCTGTAGACCGGCATCGCGAACCTGCTTGAAGTGGCCGACAAACTGATCGCCGGGCTGGCCCAACTCATCGCCGGCCAGATCAACGGCCACCAGATGGGCTTTCTGGCTCAGCAGGGCGTCCAGCTCCTGCTGACAGGCCTGGGTGCCGAAAGTCCGGCTCATGATACCGATCAGGTTGGCTTTGATGCCGAAGTCACGGCAACCGGCACGCACACCGTCAACAACGGCTTCGACCACACCGGCAACGGGCAGATTGTGCTTCATCGCCATGTAATACGGTGAGAAGCGCAGCTCAGCGTAGTCAATCTGGGCATTCAGGGCATCTTCGACATTTTCATAAGCGACACGGCGGCAGGCGTCCAGATCGCCCAGTACCGCGACGCCCCAGTCCAGTTTGGACAGGAAAGCGACCAGGCTGGGTTCGGCTTCAACAATCTGAACATGCGGACGCAGCGACTCGAGGTCGTTGGCAGGCAGTGCCATGCCAAACTGCTGGCCCAGCTCAAGAATGGTCTGAATACGGATGTTGCCGTCCAGGTGACGGTGCAAATCGGTCAGTGGCAGGTGTTTGCTTATCATGATCATGGTATCCCGGAAAAACTGTAGCCTCAGTATAAGCAAAGATATCAAGACAATCATTACAGTCAGGGCGAGGATCTGGCCCGATCGTTAAGATCGGGCTGATGTTTACTTCCACTGTTGAAAAAAACAGCAATGCTCTTCAACCGCAGCGGGCGGATAATCAGTCGCTGGCCATGTTGAGCTCTTTGAGTTTCCGGGTCAGGGTGTTACGTCCCCAGCCGAGCAGCTTGGCCGCTTCCTGCTTGTGGCCATGGGTAAATTCCAGAGCGGTATCAAGCAGAATACGTTCAAACTCCGGCATGGCTTCGCCCAGCAGATTCTGGTTGCCCTGCTGCAATGCCTGGCGGGCCCAGTGCTGCAGCGATTGCTGCCAGTGAGGTTCGCTGCCGTCGCCTTTCGGCTGGCTGTCGACCGCGGTCAGTTCGGGCGGCAGATCGGACGGCAGGATTTCGTTGCCGCTGGCCATCACGGTCAGCCAGCGACAGGTATTTTCCAGCTGACGCACATTGCCAGGCCAGGCCAGGCTGGTGAGCAGGGTTTCTGTGTCCGGGTGCAGGGATTTGATTTCCACCCCCAACTCATCGGAGGCCCGCTTTAAGAAATGGCGGGTCAGCTGGGGAATATCCTGCCGGCGGTCTTTCAGGGCAGGCAGATGGACCCGGATGACATTCAGCCGGTGGAACAGGTCTTCCCGGAAATCCCCTTTGGCTACAAGTCGTTCCAGATTCTGATGGGTCGCCGCTATGATGCGGACATCGACATTGATGGGAGAATGACCGCCAACGCGGTAGAACTGACCGTCAGCCAGTACCCGCAGCAGGCGGGTCTGGATATCCAGTGGCATGTCGCCGATTTCATCCAGAAACAGGGTGCCGCCATTGGCCTGCTCAAAACGGCCCTGGCGGATGTTGTTGGCGCCGGTAAACGCGCCTTTTTCATGGCCAAACAGTTCAGATTCAATCAGATCTTTGGGAATGGCCGCCATGTTGAGGGCGATAAATTCTTTTTCCCGTCTGGGGCTGTGGCGGTGCAGCGCCTGAGCAACCAGCTCTTTACCTGTACCGGATTCGCCATTGATCAGCACGGAAATCGAGGAACGGGACAGACGGCCGATGGCACGAAACACTTCCTGCATTGCCGGGGCTTCGCCAATGATCTCCGGGGCCTGTTTGGTGATTTCCTCCGGCTGTTGCTGGCGCTTTTGCTCCTGGCTGTGGGTGACAGCCCGCTCCACCAGGCTCACGGCTTCGTCAATATCAAAAGGCTTGGGCAGGTATTCAAACGCCCCTTCCTGATAGGCGTTAACGGCCGCATCCAGATCCGAGTGCGCCGTCATGATAATCACCGGCAGTGTGGGGTAATCATGATGCAGGTTACGCAGCAGTGTCAGGCCATCCGTGCCCGGCATCCGGATATCAGACACCAGTACATCCGGTACGCTGCGCTCAAGTGCTTCTACGACGCTGTCGGCATCGGCGAAGGTTTCGCAGCGCAGTCCGGCTGCATTCAGGGTGCGCTCCAGTACCCAGCGTATGGAGCTGTCATCGTCGACAACCCAGATTAGTCCTTTGCTCATCGCATGCCCTCCGTTGTGTCCTTGGTGTGCATGCCGGGCGTGTTGGCTGATGTGATTATGTGCCCGGCCGCTTTGTTATTCTGTTGATTGAATGGGTAGATAAATGGAAAATTTTGTCTGCCCTGGCCAGCTCGACACTTCAATTTTGCCGTGGTGCTGGTCAATTAAATTCTGGGCGATGGACAGGCCGAGCCCGTTACCGCCTTCGCGGCCTGTGACCATGGGATAAAACAGGGTGTCCTGTATGTCGGCCGGAATGCCGGGCCCGTTGTCTATGATGTCAATCTTGGCCGCAATCCTGTGCCGCTGACCGTGAATCAGTGCCTGATGTGCGGTGCGTGTCTGCAGTGTGATTAATCCTTCACCCGGCTGCTGGCTCAGCGCCAGTGCGGCATTACTGACGATATTCAGTATCGCCTGCTCCAGCTGCTCCGGATCCATGCTGAAATCGGGCAGGCTGGGGTCATAATCTCGCTGGATGCGCAGCTGTTGTTCCCTGTGATCCAGCGATACCAGCTGGCGCACTTTCTCCAGCACCACATGGATATTGCCTACCGTTCTGATGCCGGGCTTTTGTGGCCCAAGCAGGCGATCAACCAGATTTCGCAGCCGGTCGGCCTGCTCAATGATCATCTGGGTGTATTCGGTATAGCTGGGATCAGGCAGGGCTTTTTCCAGTAACTGTGCGGCACCGCGTAAGCCCCCCAGTGGATTTTTAATCTCATGGGCCAGGCCGCGGACCAGCTCCTTGGCGGCTTGCTGCTGGGCGTGCTGGCTGATTTCCTGACTGATGCGTCTTTGCTGGTCTATAGGTTTCAGCTCCAGCAGGATCAGCACGTCTTTCTGCCAGCTTACCGGGCTGGCATTGATTTCCAGGGTATGGTGGCGGCCATCAATCACCAGAGTCACTTCGCCGTCGGTCAGGCCCTGTCCGCTTTGCACTGTCGACTGAATCAGGCCCAGATCGAGCGAGCTGTGCTGGAGCAGATCCGGAAAGCGACTGCCCAGCAATCGCCGCTGGCTGCAAGACATTAATTGCTCTGCGGCCGGATTGACGTAGCGAATTTTCAGCAGCTCATCGAGCAGTATCACTGCAGTGACCAGGTTGTTCAGGATCAATGGCGTAAAAGCGGCAGTCACAGTCTCATCCTTGTGGTTATTGCCAGTGTGCCCGCTTGCGGAGCAAACACCGCTGGTGCATTGCACTGTTTTGGTGCATTACAGTGTAGCCCGTCTTTTATCACTTGTGCAGCACAAAGTAAGAGAGTCCAGCCTTTTTAGGCTATGAATGACAGCAACCGCTTTGAGACTGACTCATGGCAACGGATAAAGACGGTGAACACTGAAGAACAATGCAATAACCTTGCCGTCTTTTCTGGCACAGTTAAGTCAATGAGCCAGGATGGATTACTGGCAAAGGGGTGAGTCGTTTTGGTGAAAGTGGCTGCGCCAGCCTGGGGCTGTCAGTCGGGGGGCTGAGAAGGTTTGCCCTGCCTTGGTGAAGCAGGTAAAGAAAAGGCCTGCATGCGCAGGCCCTTGTCAGTGAATCTCTGGGGTCAGACTTATACTGAGTAGTACAGGTCGAATTCCAGTGGGTGGGTTGCCATGTTGATGCGCTCAACATCTTTCGATTTCAGGGCGATGTAAGAATCGATGAAATCGTCAGAGAATACACCGCCAGCGGTCAAGAACTCACGGTCCTCATCCAGCGCTTTCAGTGCGATCTCCAGTGACTCGGCCACTTTTGGAATCTCTGCCGCTTCTTCTGCTGGCAGGTCGTACAAGTCTTTGTCCATCGCTTCGCCTGGGTGGATCTTGTTCTTGATACCGTCAAGACCAGCCATCAGCAAACAGGCAAATGCCAGGTATGGGTTGGCTGCCGGATCCGGGAAGCGCGCTTCGATACGGCGTGCTTTCGGGCTTGGTACCACAGGGATACGGATAGACGCAGAGCGGTTACGCGCTGAGTACGCCAGCATCACAGGTGCTTCGAACCCTGGAACCAGACGCTTGTACGAGTTGGTTGACGGGTTAGCGAACGCGTTGATTGCGCGGGCGTGCTTGATGATACCACCGATGTAGTACAGAGCCAGCTCAGACAGACCGCCGTATTTGTCACCGGCAAACAGGTTCTGACCGTCTTTAGCCAGAGACTGGTGAACGTGCATACCAGAACCGTTATCGCCAACCAGTGGTTTAGGCATAAAGGTGGCTGTTTTGCCAAAAGCATGCGCTACGTTATGAACCACATATTTGTAGATCTGGATTTCATCCGCTTTAGAGGTCAGGGTGTTGAAACGGGTCGCGATTTCGTTCTGACCTGCAGTTGCCACTTCGTGGTGGTGTGCTTCAACAACCAGACCCATTTCTTCCATGATCAGACACATGGCAGAACGGATATCTTGTGATGAGTCAACCGGTGCAACCGGGAAGTAACCGCCTTTGACGCCAGGACGGTGACCTTTGTTACCGCCTTCGACGGTAGAACCTGTGTTCCAGGCCGCTTCGATGTCGTCAATTTTGAAGAAAGAACCGGACATATCGGTAGCAAACTTCACGTCGTCGAACAGGAAGAACTCAGGCTCAGGACCAACCAGCACTGTGTCTGCGATGCCGGTGCTGCGCATGTATTCTTCTGCGCGTTTAGCGATAGAGCGCGGGTCACGGTCATAGCCTTGCATGGTGGCAGGCTCAAGGATGTCACAGCGAATGTTCAGCGTGGCATCTTCTGTAAATGGGTCCAGCACAGCGGTAGATGCATCTGGCATCATCACCATGTCTGATTCGTTGATTCCTTTCCAGCCAGCAACCGAAGAACCATCAAACATCTTACCGTCTTCGAAGAAGTCTGCGTCAATCTGGTGAGCGGGGATAGAGATGTGTTGCTCTTTACCTTTGGTATCGGTAAAGCGTAGGTCAACAAATTTAACTTCGTTTTCCTGGATCAACGCGAGTACGTTTTCTACTGACATCTTAAGTAACCTCCGGTGTTAGATTTGGGCAACTGGCCGCAAAAAATTTTGGAAAGGAACAAGCATGTGTTCCGATACAGTAAACTTTGCGAAATCCATGCCAACTTTTTAAATCCCCAAAATTGCCATATTTACGCCCTGTTATGGCGCTCAGTGCAAAAAATCATGGGCTCCATTGCACTGATATGGTGATTTTGTGCACCATAATGGTGCGATTGGGGATTATCTCCCTCTTTGTCACTCCGTTTCACCCGAATGCAAAGACATCGGCTATATTTAGCCCACGCTGATTAATTGTCAATCGTCTGCGTGGCGGATTGCATTCACTTTATTGCACGCCAAAACGCCCGTTGCACAGTCTTGTTTTTAATTGACTGTTTTTATTGATTTTTTATGCTTAATTCTTGTTCTTACTGTCAGTTTTGTTCCGAAGCGATGATATAAATCACATATTTGCTGGGTTTTGACGTAAAATCTGGTAGATTATGAGCCGTTTTTTTAATCAGTGGCTGCCTGTTTTTCAGGGGGTCGCAACATCTGAGTGAATGCCAAATCCATGTCTAATCCACAGATCGATAAATTACGTAATATCGCAATCATTGCGCACGTAGACCACGGTAAAACCACCCTGGTTGATAAACTGCTGCAGCAATCAGGTACCTTGGACTCCCGTGGCGGCGTTGAAGAACGCGTGATGGACTCCAACGATATCGAGAAAGAGCGTGGCATTACCATCCTGGCGAAAAACACTGCCATCAACTGGAATGATTACCGCATCAATATCGTGGACACCCCGGGACACGCCGACTTCGGTGGTGAAGTAGAGCGTATTATGTCGATGGTGGATTCTGTTCTGCTGATCGTTGACGCGGTTGACGGCCCTATGCCGCAAACCCGCTTCGTGACCCAGAAAGCGTTCGCTCACGGTTTGAAGCCAATTGTTGTTATCAACAAAATCGACCGTCCGGGCGCGCGCCCTGACTGGGTTATGGATCAGGTATTCGATCTGTTTGACAATCTGGGTGCGTCTGACGATCAGCTGGACTTCCAGGTGGTTTATGCTTCAGCACTGAATGGCTGGGCGACACGCGAAGAAGGCGAGACTGGCGAGAACATGGAGCCGCTGTTCCAGGCAATCGTGGACAACGTTGCACCACCAGCGGTCGACGTTGACGGCCCGCTGCAGATGCAAATCTCTCAGCTGGACTACAGCTCTTATGTTGGCGTTATCGGTGTTGCCCGTGTGACCCGCGGTTCGGTGAAACCGAATCAGCAAGTGACCATTATTGGTGCAGACGGCAAAACCCGTAACGGTAAAGTCGGCACTGTTATGGGTTATCTGGGTCTGGAGCGTCATGACATCGAACGTGCGACTGCCGGTGACATCATCGCGATCACAGGCCTGGGTGAGCTGAAAATTTCTGACACCATTTGTGACCAGAACGCAGTTGAAGCGCTGCCAGCCCTGAGCGTAGATGAGCCGACCGTAACCATGACCTTCCAGGTGAACACTTCTCCGTTTGCCGGTAAAGAAGGTAAGTTCGTAACCTCGCGTAACATTCTGGAGCGTTTGCAGAAAGAATTGGTGCATAACGTTGCGCTGCGCGTTGAAGAAACGGAAGACCCGGACAAATTCCGCGTGTCAGGTCGTGGTGAGCTTCACCTGTCGATTCTGATCGAAAACATGCGCCGTGAAGGTTTCGAGCTGGCGGTATCGCGTCCTGAAGTTATCGTCAAAGAAGAAAACGGCCAGCTGATGGAACCGTTTGAAACTGTGACCATTGACGTCATGGAAGAGCACCAGGGCGGCATCATGGAGAAAATCGGCCTGCGTAAAGGTGAGCTGAAAGACATGGCGCCTGACGGCAAAGGCCGTGTGCGTATGGACTTCGTGATGCCTTCTCGCGGCCTGATCGGTTTCCAGACTGAATTCATGACGCTGACTTCAGGTTCTGGCCTGATTTACCACACGTTTGACCATTACGGACCGCACAAAGGCGGCGAGATCGGTCAGCGTAACAACGGTGTGCTGATTGCAAACGCCGCGGGTAAAGCGCTGACAAATGCCCTGTTCAACCTGCAGGAGCGTGGTCGTCTGTTTATCGGTCACGGTGTGGAAGTGTACGAAGGCATGGTGATCGGTATTCACAGCCGAGACAATGACCTGACGGTTAACGCCCTGAAAGGCAAGCAGCTGACCAACGTCCGTGCATCGGGTACCGATGATGCGCAGGTGCTGACCACGCCAATCAAGTACACCCTGGAGCAGGCACTGGAATTCATTGATGACGATGAGCTGGTGGAAGTGACGCCGGAAAGCATCCGTATTCGTAAGAAACTGCTGACCGAAACGGATCGTAAGCGTGCGAGCCGTGGTGCGAAGTAAATTCTGAATCTGTGCGCTCTTTGGGCGCACATTTAAAAAATCCCCCGCTGGGTGATCCGGAACGGGGGATTTTTTTATTCAGGCCAAAACACGATTAGCCGCGGTTCAGTTGGGCCACAAAGCGCTCAGACTCACTGATAGCAGCACGCATATCGCTGATTGCCCGCTGGATATCACGTTCAAGTGAGCGGAACTCGCCTTGCAGGGAGCCGATGGCCGCAGCATTGAGGTTGTGTTTCAGGTACAGGCTGTTATCGCGCAAGGTGTCCAGAACCGGTGCCATTTTGGCTTCCGCTCTGTGCATGGCAGCAATCATCTTGCTGTAAGAGGCGCGGGTGGCTTTGAGTTTGGCTTCACTGTCGCGGCGCAGGGCGGCGCTGGAATACAGACTCAGTTCCTCTTGCCATTCATCGAACAAGGCTTGTGAGACATTTTCAATCGCCGCGATGCGGTCGCTGACCTTATCGGCGGCATCGGCACTGGCTTCATACTGCGCATTCACCCGGTTATAGGTCTCTTCCAGCGTCCCCCCCTCAAAGCGGGTGAGTGCCTGTAAAGCGGCCAGCGCTGAGGTAAACTGTTCCTGTGCGTCTTTCTGCGCCTCAGTGGCATCTTCGACGCGATCGACCATGATATCGCGTTTATGAACACCGACCGATTCCATGGCAGAATAGTAGGCGCTCTGGCAACCCGACAGCAGTGTCAGGCTCAGTATCAGGGCAAAAGCATATGGCATAAAAGCTCCTGGCAGGCGACCGGGTTGGTTGTTATTCCCATCCGGACGCACTATGTTGTTGATATACCCTAATATCCATGACACGGCTGTCCAGAACCGGTATACGTCTATTCGAAAGGACTGCAGTTAAGTCTTGTCGCGGGTAGGGTCGTTTGGTAGTTGGACGATAAACAACAAAGATTAATTCAATATGGCTGATATGAAAATAACGTCCGGGCCGGGTTTGCGCCAGACGGTCACAGAACTTTGGCAATTTGCGCAGTATTTGTACCGCCGCATTGATCATGACCGTCTGACGGTGACGGCCGGCTCTATGGCCTATGTGACGCTGCTGTCGCTGGTGCCGATGATCACTGTAGTGCTGTCAGCGCTGTCGAGTTTCCCTGTGTTTGCCTCTTTGGGCGATCAGTTGCAGGCTTTCGTTTTTGAGAATTTTGTGCCGACAGCCGGGGATGTGGTGCAAAGCTACCTCAATCAGTTTGTGGCTAATGCCGGCAAGATGACTGCTGTGGGGATCGGGGCCTTGTTTGTGGTCGCCATACTGCTGATCTCAACCATCGATAAATCACTGAACTATATTTTCCGGGTGCGCCAGCATCGCCGCGTGGTGATCTCTTTTTCGATTTACTGGATGGTGCTGACTCTGGGCCCTATTCTGGTCGGCTCCAGTCTGGCGATCAGCTCTTATCTGGCGTCGCTGAATGTGCTGGGCAGCGAAACCGTGAATGGTTTTGTACAGCAACTATTGCGCGGCCTGCCTGTTCTGATGTCGACCCTGGCCTTTATGGGTCTGTACATGCTGGTGCCTAACACCAAAGTCCGGTTGCGTAATGCGCTGATAGGTGCTCTGATTGCCAGTGCCCTGTTTGAGCTGAGCAAGAAAGCCTTTGCGCTCTACATCACCAATTTCCCGTCTTACCAGCTGATATACGGTGCACTGGCTGTGGTACCTATTTTGTTTGTGTGGGTGTATCTGTGCTGGTGTATTGTGTTGCTGGGCGCAGAAATCACTGCCAGCTTGTGTGAAGAACAGCATTGGCGCCAGCGGGCAAAAACACCGCGCAGTTCAGATGGGGGTGAAAAACAGCACCTGGCCTCAGTGGACACCGAGCATCCGGAAGCGCAGGCATCCCGTGCTGAGCAAACGCCAGAGCGACAAAAAACCGTGAAGACGTACAAGGATACAAAATGATTGCGCTGATACAACGAGTGAGTGAGGCCAGTGTTGCCGTCGATGGTAAAGTGACTGGCGCGATTGGCAAAGGGTTACTGGTTTTACTCGGAGTAGAAAAAGGTGACGATGAAGCCAAAGCCCGCCGGCTGCGTGATAAAGTGCTGGGCTACCGGGTGTTTGAAGATGATGCCGGTAAAATGAATCTCAATGTGCAGCAGGCGGGGGGCAGTGTGCTGGTGGTCTCGCAGTTCACGCTGGCCGCCGATACCAACAGCGGTATGCGGCCCAGCTTTTCGACCGGGGCACACCCGGCTGACGCTGAGCGCTTGTACGACTATTTTGTGGCAGCCTGTCAGGAAAGTGCGGTCCGCACCGAAACGGGGATCTTTGCCGCCGATATGAAAGTGGCGCTTCTTAATGATGGTCCTGTCACTTTCTGGCTGCAGTGCTAGCCTTCATGCTATAGCGTGAACAAGCGGGTTATCTGAATAACCGCCGCCGTTTGCGCCGCAAAGCAGACTAACAGGCGGAGCGTGTGAACGCGCAAATGGAATTGAATGACTGGAGAAGGACGCTATGTTTCGATTGATCACCCCGCAAACTGAGGCGGAACTGGCCCGCTATTTTGACTTTCGCTGGCGGATGTTGCGCCAGCCCTGGCATATGCCAGCGGGATCAGAACGCGATGCCTATGACGCCCTGAGTTGCCATCGGATGATAGTCGATGATGACGGCCAGCCGGTGGCGATTGGCCGGCTGTATATGACGCCTGAAAATGACGGCCAGATCCGCTACATGGCAGTTGATCCTAATTACCGCAATAAAGGCATGGGCGGCTTGCTGCTGATGGCGCTGGAATCGCTGGCCCGGCAGGAAGGGGCCAAGCGGCTGGTCTGTAATGCCCGCGAAGAAGCTATCCGCTTTTATCAGATCAACGGCTTTGCCAATCAGGGAGAATTGAGCGAGGAACGCGGCCCGGTTCGTCATCAGCAGATGCTGAAATACCTGGATCCGTTAACGGAAGTGGTGCGCCATCCGGACTGGTGTCAGGAGCTGCAGGATGTCTGGCAGTCCCACATTCCGATCAGTGAAAAAATGGGCGTCAAAATCAGTCAGTACACAGGGTATAGGTTTGAAGTCAGTGCAGTACTGAACGCTAACCTCAACCCCAGGGCGACCATGTTTGCCGGCAGTATTTTTACCATGGCGACGCTGGCTGGTTGGGGGTTTCTCTGGATGTTGCTGAAAGAGCGCCAGCTTGAGGCCGATATTATGTTGGTTGACAGCCACATCCGTTACTCCGCACCGGTGAAATCACGCCCTCGCGCCGTCGCGGGCGTGGAAACCCTTACCGGCGATCTGGATCGGATCGCCAATGGCCGCAAAGGGCGTATGGTGGTGGAAGTGCAGGTGTTCAGCGATGAATCCCATGCTGCGACCTTCACCGGAACCTATATGCTGTTTCGCTCGCAAGACAAGACTGACATGTCCTGCTGATGGTTGTGCCAGCGCTTGGTGAGCTGCTGGCAGCCATCGCTGGCATTGAGCTCAATTTCACGCCCTGACGGGGTTGCCAGATCCCATTCTCCCTGTAACTCTGCTGTTAACTGCTGGCCCTGCAGAGTTAGCGGCTGCAGAGTAATGCGTCCCCGATCAGCCCGCAGCTTGAGCGGGCTTAGCGTAACCGGTGAGCGCACTGGTGTCTTATCGCTGCTGAGCGGGGTAACGGCCAGTGTTTCGCCATTCTGCCAGCTCTGCAGCAGCGAGGCTTCGCTTGGGATCAGGGCCTGCTGGCGGAATGCCGCATTGAGGTGGCCATCCAAACTGTAAGCCAGCCCGCGGTGGAACTGCCCCAGACCACTTGCCTGGACGCTGATATCCATTTTTCCCTGCAGCGGGAGCGGTAGCCCAAACCAGTGGTGCATCATCTGCGACGGCAGGCTGTCGCCGGTCAGAGACAGTGTCCAGGGCCAGCCTGCTTCGCTGAGCTGGATATCGGCGCTGCCTTCTAACAGGCCTTCTTCAATCGGCAGGTTTAATCGTGTGATTTGCCAGTGTCCTGCCTGGCTGCTCATGGTCAGCAGCGGATCGTGCAGGGTGATTTGACGGACATGGGTGAAACCGGCACCGGCATTGAGTTCACCTTGCCACAGTCCGGGTTGTCCCTGACGCAGCAGCACCAGCCCTGTGCCGTCCAGATTGATATCGTTGATCTGAAAAGGCAGTGGTGCATAAGTGCCGGTCAGCTGACTGTAGCCGACAGAAAGCTGATCCACGGTCAGGGTATCGAGCTTTCGCCACCACTGATCCACATGAGCCTGCAACGGTGTCTGCGGGGTGCTGTCGTGCATCAGCCAGGCCTGGATAGCTTCGGGCATTACCCAGCGAATACCCTTGAGCTCCAGCTGATGCAGCAACATGGCTTCGGGCGTCAGGGTTGCCTCAGCACGCAGGTAGCCTTCAAGCATGCGGGCTGAAAAGCCGTTCAGGCTGATCTGCTCCGGGGTGAAGTGCAGCTCAGTAAGGGG
Organism: Photobacterium salinisoli; assembly: GCF_003614885.1. Classification (GTDB taxonomy): domain Bacteria; phylum Pseudomonadota; class Gammaproteobacteria; order Enterobacterales; family Vibrionaceae; genus Photobacterium; species Photobacterium salinisoli. The sequence continues at coordinate 28,973 of NZ_QZMS01000003.1, read as the reverse complement.
GGCGTCCAGCAGCAGATCATGCCAGCGCAGCGTATCGGCCCCCAGTGACAGACGGGCATCCTGCTGTTGCCAAAGCGTACCGGGCCAGCGCCAGTTTTCCAGCGCCAGATTAGCATTACTGGTACTGTATTCCTGGTGCTCCAGACTGCTGTCCAGGATATCCAGACGGCGTAAATCTACGCTCAGCTCGGACTCGCGTACCTGTGCGCTCAAATCCAATAAGGTTTGGATCGGAAAATCTTGGTCTATCTTCAGGCCGCTGGCGCTGAGTTGATGGATGATCAGGTTATGTGCGTCAGTCTGATATTCGGCCTGGCCGTGGAATCTGGCACCTTGCCAATTCAATGACAAACCATACACAGTCCAGGTCCGTGCATCGCGTTCCCCGTCAATGAGCACCTGTTGCAGGGTCTGATTATGCCAGGTGGCCTGCTCGGCCGACAGACGAAAGTCCCCGCTGAAGTCTCCCCAGGCTTGTGCGCTGTTTTGCCAGTTATCGAGTTCGAGGCGGGCGTTGTCGAGCTGCAGTCCGGGCACCGAGAGTGTCAGCTGGGTGACAGCCAGACGGCGGGCATTGATCAGGCCGTTTTCCAGTTCGAGAGCCGGTACCCGGTTGAGAGTGACGCCTTGAATCAACAGGCTGTCAAAATGCCATCCCCGGCGGTAGAAAGAGGCAGGAGACAGCCAGAGATCAAGCTGCTCAGCAGCTAAGGCGGGCGCATTGTGCTGTTGCCAGCGAGGCTGGATCAGACGTAAATGCAGCGGATCACTTTGCAGAGAATATTGCACAGCGGCAACTTGCGCCCCTTCATAGCCGGCTCCCCTTAAGAGCGTGTTCACCAGGGCGGCGCTGTGGCGGGTATGCAGCAGGATGGCCATAATGGTGGCTGCCATCAGCAGCAGAATAATCAGGGTAGCCAGAATTTTTGCCAAGAAACGCATGCTGAACTCCATATCAGCCGCCAAACCATGTTTAGGCCGCTGCCGGGCAATCGGGCGGTGATGAAAGTCTTGGGAAAAAGGCATGGTCAGGTCGGTGTAAAAAGAGTGAAGGAAATGCGGCTACTTGGCAAGGAATGCGGCTGATTTTTGTCGGCTATTTAGCGTTTAGCCAAGCTTGTTGCACGAGTGTGCGATTGGTTCAGAGACAAGCAAGCCCTGCACTGCAGGGCTTGCTTGGGTTTGACGGCGAATGTTAGTCCAGCTGAGGACCAGCGGCCACCAGAGCAGCACCTTGTTCGTTATCTGTGTATTTTTCGAAGTTGTTAATGAACAGCTTGGCCAGATCGATGGCTTTGGCTTGCCATTCCGCTTCGCTGGTATAGGTATCGCGCGGATCCAGAATATCAGGATTCACGCCCGGCAAGGCTGTCGGCACCGTCAGATTGAAAATAGGCACTTGCTTGGTTTCTGCGTTTTCAATCGAACCGTCGAGAATGGCATCAATAATGGCACGGGTATCCTGGATAGAGATACGTTTGCCTGTGCCGTTCCAGCCTGTGTTGACCAGATAGGCTTCAGCGCCTGCGGCTTCCATGCGCTTGACCAGCACTTCAGCATATTTCGTCGGGTGCAGACTCAGGAAGGCATTACCAAAACAAGCCGAGAAGGTCGGTGTTGGCTCTGTGATGCCACGCTCGGTCCCAGCCAGTTTCGCCGTAAAGCCAGACAAAAAGTGGTACTTGGTCTGCTCAGGCGTCAGCTTGGAGACTGGAGGCAGCACACCGAAGGCGTCGGCCGAGAGGAAGATAACCTTGTTGGCATGGCCACCGCGGGATACCGGCTTCACAATGTTATCAATGTGGTACAGCGGGTAGGATACCCGGGTGTTTTCGGTTTTAGAGCCGTCGTCAAAATCTATGGTGCCGTCATCGCGAACGGTCACGTTTTCCAGCAGGGCATCACGACGGATTGCATTGTAGATGTCCGGTTCGGCTTCTTTCGACAGCTTGATGGTTTTGGCGTAGCAGCCCCCTTCGAAATTGAAGACACCGTTGTCATCCCAGCCATGCTCGTCATCGCCAATCAGTTTGCGCTTAGGATCGGTAGACAGAGTGGTTTTACCTGTGCCGGACAGGCCAAAGAACACAGCGACATCGCCGTTTTCTCCCTGATTTGCCGAGCAGTGCATAGAGGCGATGTCCTGCAGCGGCAGGAAGTAGTTCATCATGGAGAACATACCTTTTTTCATCTCGCCACCGTACCAGGTACCGCCGATCAGCTGCATGCGTTCTGTCAGGTTGAACACGGTGAAGTTTTCAGAGTGCATGCCGTGTTGCTGCCACTGCTTATTGGTGCATTTAGCACCGTTCATCACCACAAAATCAGGCTTGAAGGTGGCCAACTCTTCGTCACTCGGACGGATGAACATGTTCTTGACGAAGTGTGCCTGCCAGGCCACTTCGGTGATCACCCGAATACACAAACGGGTGTCCGGGTTGGCGCCGCAGTAACCGTCGACCACAAACAGACGTTTGCCGGATAGCTGATTGGCGACCAGCGCTTTCAAATCGTTCCAGACTTCTGAACTCAGCGGCTTGTTGTCATTGCTGCCTTGATCTGACCACCACAGGGTATCGCGGGTGGTGTCATCTTTCACTATGTACTTATCTTTTGGAGAACGACCGGTAAAGATCCCTGTGTCCACAGAGACAGCGCCCAGTTCCGTCACTACGCCTTTTTCATAACCTTCCAGACCGGGTCTGGTTTCTTCCTCAAAAAGCACTTCGTAGGAAGGATTACGAAGGACTTCTTTTACGTTATGGATACCGTACTGAGACAAATCCAGCTGTTGGTTGACCTTTTCATCTTCGGCGTGCATGACTGTCATTAGCGACTCCTTGGGGGGTAAGAGGTAGTTAGGCTGTCTTTTTTTACCCTGCGTACAGGGAGGTAACTTTTATAGTAACCACTTACAAAATGTGGTTACTTTCTAGTGTTTTTATCTGTACCTAGCCTAATTTTACCCTGTCTGGAAAGGTTTGTGCCAGTGTAAGTGATTAATATTCCTTGCCAATTAAGCATGAATAAGCTGTGCTTGCATTTCAGAATGCAGCATAAAAGTGTGGAGGAGTTAAAAAAAAAGCCAGCATGTAGCTGGCTTATGTAATTTACTTTCAGTCTTAATAATGGCTGAAAATTAATGAAGCTGCGAATCGTCAGCTTCTGAGCCGGTTTCGAACAGGCTGGTAATATCAAAACTGTCGAAATCGTAGCTGGTACCACAGTAGTCACAATGCAGAGAGACTTTGCCTTCTTCATGCAAAATACGTTCGACTTCATGACGATCCAGCAGTTTAATGGCACCGGCGCTGCGCTCACGGGAGCAGCCGCAGTGGAAAATCACCGGTTGCGGATCGAAGAGTTTCACTTTCTCCTGATGGTACAGTCGGTATAACACGTCCTGAGCAGGCAGGCTGAACAGCTCTTCATTCTTCACCGTCTCAGTTAACTGCTCCAGGTGCTCAAAATCACTGGCATCGCCTTTGCCATCTGGCAGGATCTGCAGCAGCATGCCTGCGGCTTTAGCCTGGCCGTCGGCCTCACCGGTGCGCAGCCAGATGCGGGTCGCCAGTTGCTCTGAGTTGGCAAAGTAGCTTTCCAGACACGCAGCAAGCGTGTCGCCTTCCAGACCGACCACACCCTGATAGCGTTCACCCTGATTTGGCGTGATGGTAATGATCATATGACCTTTACCCATCAGATCGTGGATGTTGCCGTCGGCAACCAGTTCGCCGTCCCAACGAGCGACGCCGCGCATCTGCTGGTTGTGATCGCCATTAATCACCGCCAGTTTCACCGGACCGTCACCTTGCAGTTGTACCGTGATGGAGCCTTCGAATTTCAGAGTGGCAGTCAGCAGGCTGGTGGCGACCAGCAATTCGCCCAATAGGGTTTGCAAAGGCGCAGGGTAGTCCTTGCTGGCAATAATGTGCTGGTAGGTGTCGGTGAGCTGTACGAGTTCACCGCGAACAGACACGTCGTCAAACAGGTAACGGTAAAGATTGTCGCTGGTCATGATTTGGTTTTCTCCGGCACTCACTGTCAGTGATTGCTTTTAAACTTAAGTATATCGCGTCGCTGCTTTTTATCCGGGCGCTTGTCCGGGTGCGGATTGTGCGAATTGAGCTTGCGCATCTGTGCCTGTTGCTCGCGTTGAGTCAGGCTGGCTGCCGTTTCCTGATAAAGGGTTTGGGCTTCTGGTGCGCCTCGGCGTGTACCGGACACTTTGAGGACAGTGACTGTTTTTTCCTCATTGCCCTGCCGAAGTTTGATTTCGGCCCCCAGCTCGACAAGCTTACTGGGTTTGGAACGCTGGCCGTTATAGTGCACTTTTCCACCGTCGATCATATTTCGTGCGATCGAGCGGGTTTTGTAAAAGCGGGCAGCCCACAGCCATTTGTCCAAACGCACTTCTGTTGTATCGGATTCGGAGGGTTGCCGACTCATAAAACAGGCTCCTTACCCAAACGGGCGCTAAAAATATCATAATGGAAATGCCGCGTCAGCTGCATAGGCTGTTTACCTGCCGGATTGTCTCTGAGCGAAAGTGATGGTCATTTGGGGTAGCCACAGATCACCCGCTTCACATTCTGGCTAACGACCCGAAAAGCCTGGGGAAAAATACCCTAGGTTTTGGCTCGAACTGACACAGTGCATTAACAGTATGTGGTTGCTCGGTAGTGCCAAGTGAGTGTCAGACCTTGTTTCGTTGCACAAAAAGTCAGCATTACAGGTACACAGTAGTTATTAAATGGTGATGCCGGATCGCAAATTCAACAATGAATGGGAATTTCCTCACACGAAATAACACACTGCTAAATGAGTAGTATTTTTTCAGTGAGTGGGTTTGCTATATTAACCTGTCATGCAACAAGATGAGCGTCGGGATTGCGGTAAGCAAAAATCCGCTTGAAATAACTGGAACTCAATCCGGGCTTTTCTTGTCATATTATTGATTACAAAGAGTCATGAGGCAGAAAACAGCAAATGGATGTAGCTAGGGTAACAATGCACTGGCGTCAGGCAGTGGCGGGAAAACGTATGCCCTCAATGCAGTCTCTGACCCGAATCGTGACCTGGTGTCTGGTGGTTGTTCTGGCCTGGATGCTGGGGCGTCTTGTGTGGTCGGCATTGCAGCCAGTGGAAGCGCCACCGGCCTGGCAGGCACCCAGCATTAAGTCTGGCGGGGCCAATCAGCAGGGGCTGCAAGTCTCTGAATTACTGACACTTGAGCTGTTTGGCCGTTATCGGGCGGATGCCCCTAAGGTGATTCCCCAGCAACCGGTCAAACAGGATGCGCCAGAGACTAAACTTAACCTGACACTGGTTGGGGTGGTGGCGAGTAACAACCCGCAAACCAGTCTGGCGGTGATCACCAATCGGGGTAAGCAGAATACCTATGGGTTGAATGAAGCCATTGACGGCACGCGCGCGACCTTGCAGGGGGTGTTTGTTGATCGGGTCATTATCCGTAACAACGGGCGCGATGAGACACTGATGCTGGATGGACAAAAGTTTGGCCAGAATGGGTCTTCGGCGTCAGCCCCTTCTACTGCACCGGCTGTACGACAGGCACCCGAGCCGACAGTACAGCCTGATTCTACCGAGTCCGAGGGAGCGGGTGACGATCTGGCGCAGATAAAACAAGAGATCATGGAGAAGCCGCAAAATCTCTTTTCATACATTCGCTTATCTCAGGTAAAGCAGGATGACGAACTGATAGGTTATCGGGTTAATCCAGGGAAAAACCGTGTGCTTTTTGATGCTGTTGGGCTGCAGCCGGAAGATCTGGCAGTGAGTCTTAACGGCAATGATTTGAAAGACCCGGCCGTGATGGCACGGTTGTGGACTGAGCTGTCCTCTGCCACTGAGCTGACATTAACAGTAGAGCGTGACGGGCAGTTACATGACATATTGATAGAGCTGCAATAGCAGCACGAATACATTGCGTACATACGCAGGAGTTTTTTGTGAAGAAATGGATGGGTAAGGGCACCCTGTGGCTGGCGGCCAGCCTGCTGTCGACTCCCCTGATGGCAAGTGAATTCAGCGCCAGTTTCAAAGGAACTGATATTCAAGAGTTTATCAACATTGTTGGGCGTAATCTGCAGAAGACTATCATCGTGGATCCCTCTGTCAGAGGGCAGGTGAATGTGCGCAGCTATGATCTGCTGAACGACGAACAATATTACCAGTTTTTCCTCAACGTGCTGGAAGTGTATGGGTTTGCCGTCGTCGAAATGGAAAACGGCGTACTGAAAGTTATCCGTGACAAAGACGCGAAAATTTCTTCAATTCCTGTGGTTGACAGCAAAACCCAGGCGCAGGGTGACGAAGTGGTGACCCGGGTGGTGGCAGTCCGCAATGTCTCCGTGAGGGAGCTGTCTCCTCTGTTGCGTCAGCTCAACGATAACGCTGGCGCGGGTAACGTGGTGCACTACGACCCGGCAAATATCATCATGATCACAGGCCGTGCGGCCGTCGTTAATCGCCTGGCGGATATTATTGAGCGGGTTGACCGTGCCGGTGATAAAGAGATCGATGTGGTTGAGCTCAATAATGCTTCTGCCGCAGAGATGGTGCGCATTGTCGATGCCCTGAACAAGTCGGCCGATGCCAAGTCGACGCCTGAGTTCCTGCAGCCTAAATTAGTCGCGGATGAGCGCACCAACTCTGTGCTGCTGTCCGGCGATCCTAAAGTTCGTGAGCGTCTTAAGCGCCTGATACGCCAGCTGGATAAAGAAATGGCGAGCTCGGGTAACAACCGTGTCGTTTATCTTAAATATGCCAATGCCGAAGAGCTGGTCGATGTGCTCAAAGGGGTATCCGATAACCTGCAGGCCGAAAAGCAGGGTAATGGTCAGGCTGCTGCGGTTGCTAAGAGCAACGATGTGATGATCGCCGCGCATGCCGACACCAATGCCCTGATCCTGACGGCGCCGCCGGATATCATGCGCGCGCTGGAAAACATTATTGCCCAGTTGGATATCCGCCGCGCTCAGGTGCTGATTGAAGCCATGATAGTGGAACTCTCTGAAGGGGCCGGTATTAACTTCGGTATCCAGTACGGTTCGAAAGAAAATGGGATAGTGCAGTTTAATAACTCCAATGTGCCGGTCGGACAGTATCTGATTGGTCTGGAAGAAGCGAAGGACACCACCCGGACCGAGCAGCGTTTTGACAACAATAACAACCTGGTTGACGTAGAAGTTACTGAAAGCGGCGACTTTTCGACACTGGGCCAGGTACTCTCTGGTGCCAATGGCGCGGTACTGGGCTTGATCATGGGTGACTGGACCATGCTGGTTAATGCGGTGGCCACAGACCGTGAATCGAATATCCTGTCTTCGCCCAGCATTACCGTGATGGACAATGGCGAAGCCTCGTTTATTGTCGGTGAGGAAGTGCCGGTCGTCACAGGCTCAACGGCAAGCTCCAATAACGACAACCCCTTCCAGACCGTGGAACGTAAAGAAGTGGGTATCAAGCTCAAAGTGACCCCGCAGATTAACGAAGGGGATTCTGTCCAGCTCAAGATTGAACAGGAAGTTTCTAACGTACTGGGCGCCAATGGCGCGGTTGACGTGCGTTTCTCCAAGCGACAGCTCACGACCTCAGTGCTGATCCAGGACGGCCAGATGATTGCCCTGGGTGGTCTGATCCAGGATGAGACTAACGAAAATGAATCCAAGATCCCGATTCTTGGCGATATTCCTATCCTGGGCCACCTTTTTAAATCCAACAATACCAGCAAGGGCAGAACCAATCTGATGGTCTTTATCAAGCCGACCATTATTCGGGATGGCGTAACGGCCGATGGTATTACCCAGCGTAAGTACAACTATATCCGGGCAGAGCAGCTGTACAAGGCTGATGAAGGCCTGCGTTTGATGCCGGAGACTAAAACCCCGGTATTGCCGAGATATGGCGAAGACATTTCTCTGCCCCCTGAAGTACGGGCATTCGTATCCCGTCTGGAGGAGAAGTGATGGACACTCTGCGCCCGGCTGATCTGGTGCAGTTCCGTTTGCCGTTTTCTTTCGCCAAGCGTCATAAAGTGGTGCTTGAGACGGGTGAACACGGCAGGGTGCTCTATCATGAAGGCCCGTTAAAAGCGGTGGTGCTGGCGGAAGTGCGCCGGGTGTCCGGCCGCAGTTTCCGCGTTGAAGCGCTGGAGCCCAGCGAATTTGAACAAAGACTGACTGATGCCTATCAGCGTGATTCGTCGGAAGCGCGTCAGTTGATGGAAGATCTGGGCTCTGACAGCGATGACTTTTTCTCGCTGGCTGAAGAATTGCCGCAAACCGAAGACCTGCTGGAATCGGAAGATGACGCGCCAATTATCAAGCTGATCAACGCCATGCTGGCTGAAGCGATCAAGGAAGGGGCGTCGGATATCCATATCGAAACCTTTGAGAAAACCTTATCTATTCGCTTTCGCGTCGATGGCGTGCTGCGCGAGGTGCTGACGCCGAGCCGTAAGCTGGCGCCACTTCTGGTGTCCCGGATCAAAGTCATGGCCCGGCTGGACATCGCCGAGAAGCGTGTGCCCCAGGATGGCCGAATCTCTCTGCGCATCGGGGGCCGGGCGGTGGATGTGCGGGTGTCAACCATGCCGTCCTCGCACGGTGAGCGTGTCGTCTTACGTTTGCTGGATAAAAATGCGACCCGGCTGGATTTACACAGCCTTGGTATGACTCCCCATATTCATAAAAGCTTCCAGTACCTGATTGCACGTCCGCACGGCATCATACTGGTAACCGGTCCGACCGGCTCGGGTAAATCGACCACCTTATATGCCGGCCTGCAGGAGCTGAACAGCCATGAGCGCAATATCCTGACGGTTGAGGATCCGATTGAATTTGATATCGATGGGATCGGTCAGACTCAGGTGAATACCAAAGTGGACATGACCTTTGCCCGGGGGCTGCGGGCGATTCTGCGTCAGGACCCGGATGTGGTGATGGTCGGTGAGATCCGTGATCTGGAAACCGCCTCCATTGCGGTGCAGGCCTCTCTGACCGGTCATATGGTGATGTCGACCCTGCACACCAACACTGCGATTGGTGCGGTGACGCGTTTGCGTGATATGGGCATCGAGCCTTTCCTGGTTTCCTCTTCTTTGCTGGGAGTACTGGCGCAACGTCTGGTACGGACGCTGTGCCCTCATTGCCGCGATCCCTATCAGGCAGACAGTGAACAGAAAAAGCTGTTCGATGTGCAGGAGTATGAGTCATTGACCCTCTACCATGCGGTGGGTTGTGAGCATTGTAATAACAAAGGCTATCGAGGCCGAACCGGGATTCACGAACTGCTGCTGGTGGACGAACAGGTACAGGAGTTGATCCATGCTGATGCCGGTGAGCAGGCGATAGAGAAAGTGATCCGTCAGCACACCCCGAGCATCCGTGATGATGGTCTGGCCAAAGTCCGCCAGGGTATCACCACGCTTGAAGAAGTGATGCGAGTGACCAGGGAGGGCTGATGGCAGCATTTGAATATAAGGCCCTTGATACCAAAGGACGTCAGAAAAAAGGCGTCATGGAGGCCGACACAGCCCGCCAGATCCGCCAGCAACTGCGTGAGCAGGGATTGATCCCGGTTGAAGTCAGCCAGAGCCATGAGCGTGAAAAGCGCAAGGCCGGCGGGCGGATTGCGTTTCGCCGCGGGATCAGCACCAACGAGTTGTCCCTGCTGACCCGTCAGCTGGCCACCTTGGTTCAGGCAGGCATGCCATTAGAAGAATGTCTGCGCGCGGTGGCTGAGCAGAGTGAAAAAGTCCGCCTGAAAAACATGATGCTGGCGGTGCGCTCAAGAGTGGTCGAGGGCTATACGCTGGCAGACAGCATGGCAGAATTCCCGCATATCTTTGATCAGCTGTTTCGGGCCATGGTCTCGGCAGGGGAAAAATCCGGTCATCTGGATACCGTGCTCAACCGCCTGGCCGACTACACCGAAAACCGCCAGAAAATGCGCAGTAAGCTGCAGCAAGCGCTGATTTACCCGACCATGCTGACTCTGGTCGCCGTGTCTGTGGTGGCCTTTCTGCTGGCCACTGTGGTGCCGAAAATTGTGGATCAGTTTGTCCATATGGGGCAGGAATTGCCGCAGATCACCCAAGTGTTGCTGGCCGCCAGTAATTTTGTCCAGCACTGGGGACTGGCTGTCGTGCTGGCCATCATACTGCTGATTGTGGGTATCCGGATGGCGTTGCGTCGTCCGGATTTACGGCTGCGCTGGGACAGACGGATGATGGGCGTCCCTGTGATCGGTAAAGTGGCGCGTGGCCTGAACACGTCCCGCTTCGCCCGCACACTGTCAATTTGTACCTCCAGTGCCATCCCTTTGCTGGATGGTATGAAGGTCGCCTCTCAGGTCATGACCAATACCTGGGTGAATCAGGAAATCCTGGAGGCGGCCGATAAGGTCAGGGAAGGCGCCAGTCTTCGCGTCTCACTGGAACAGACTAAGCTCTTTCCGCCCATGATGCTCCACATGATAGCCAGTGGTGAGCGCAGTGGAGAGCTGGAGCAGATGCTGACCCGGGCGGCCGATAATCAGGACAGAGATTTCGAATCTCTGGTTAACATGGCACTGGGGGTGTTTGAACCCCTTTTGATTGTAGTAATGGCGGGGGTAGTGATGTTTATCGTCATCGCGACCCTGATGCCAATCATTGCCCTGAATAACATGGTGGGCATGTAGTTTTCCCTTTTGGAGGTGTTTTAATGCAACGTCAACAACGCGGTTTTACCCTGCTGGAAGTCATGGTGGTTATCGTGATTCTGGGCGTACTGGCCAGTTTGGTCGTCCCGAACTTGCTGGGTAATAAAGAAAAGGCCGATCAGCAGAAAGTCGTGACCGATATTGGCGCACTGGAGCAGGCATTGGATATGTATAAGCTGGATAACAGTGTTTATCCAACCACAGACCAGGGCCTGGAGGCGCTGGTAACTGCGCCTTCGTCAAGCCCTGAACCCCGTAATTACCGTAACGGTGGCTATATCAAGCGTCTGCCTAAAGACCCTTGGGGTAATGACTATAACTACGTGATGCCTGGTGAACATGGCCCGGTTGATGTCTTCAGCCTGGGTGCTGACGGCCAGGAAGGCGGTGAAGAGGTCAATACCGATATCGGTAACTGGAATATGCTGGATTACCGTTAATTCAGCCTATGAAACGTGCAGCTGCCGGATTTACGCTGATTGAACTGATGCTGGTGCTGGTGCTGTTAGCTACCAGCGCTGTGGCTGTTGTGATGACGCTGCCAGCGCCTAAAAATGAGGTGCTGAAAGAAGAATCTCAGCGATTTTATTATCTGGTGCAGCTGCTGGGTGAAGATGCCATGCTCAATGGCCGTGATTACGGTGTCCGGGTTGATCGGCAGGGCTACCAGTTTTTTGAACTGGACCCTAAAGGCTGGCAACCCCTCAAGGATTCACGGTACTTCAGTGAAGTCACTTTGCCCGATACGCTCGGCATGGAAGTCAAGATAGGCAGCGATGCCTGGCAGGACGACGATCGTCTGTTCGAACCGGGCTCGCTGTTTGACGAAGACCTTTTTGCCAGTGAAGAAGATAAAAAAGCCAAACCACCGCAAATCATCGTGATGTCCAGTGGTGAGTATACGCCTTTTACGGTGTCGTTTGATGCCAGTGGCGAGGGTGATGTCTGGACAGTGGAAGCAGATGAAGTCGGACAGCTGCACCTGCTCGAACCCGGAGCAACCCGAGAGGATTCAGAGTAATGTTATTCTGGCGGAAACCATCGTCACAAGCTGGCTTCACGTTACTGGAAGTGCTGGTTGCTATGGCCATTTTCGCGACAGCTGCACTGGGGGTGATGAGGGCCGTTGGTCAACATATCAATGCCATGGGTTATCTGGAGCAGAAAACCTTCGCTACTATGGTGGCGGACAACGAGCTGGCCCGGATTCGCATTGCAGGCGAACGGCTGACTGCCGAGAAGAAAGGAAAATCCGAGCTCGCCGGACGGCAATGGTATTGGTCGATCAAAAGTACGGCAACAGCCGATGGTTATCTCAGGGCCCTGGATATCGTGGTGGCTACTGATGAGGCACTGAAAGACAGGGCGGCGACCTTAAGGACTTACATTGAGAACTGAGCATCGTCAGCCATTATCACGGCACGCGGGATTTACACTGCTCGAAGTACTGGTGGCCATTGCTGTGTTTGCTATGTTCAGCCTGTCGGCCTATCAGGTCATGAACGGGGTTCAGCGAAGCGATGAACAGTCGCGGGAGCATAACCAGAGGTTACAGGACATTCAGCGCGCCATACTGATGCTGGACAACGATTTCCGTCAAATCATCGGACGTCAGGTCAGGCAGCAGGGCAATAACGAGAGTGGCCCTTTGTTGCAGAGTGGCGAATACCTGCTCGACTCTGCCAGTGATGGCATTATTTTCACCCGTGATGGCTGGCAGAACCCGCAGCAAATGTTTCCCCGTAGTGAAATTCTCCGGGTGGGCTATCGCATTATTGATGACAAACTGGAACGGGTGTGGTTTCGCTATCCCGACACTGTGGTAGGCACTGAGCCTTTGGTGCGTAAGGTGCTGGAAGGTGTGACGGCTTTGTCGTTCAGCTACTATGGCTCGCAAGGCTGGCAGGAAGCCTGGTCAGATAACACGCGATTACCCAAGGGCATTGCTGTCACTCTGACACTGGAAGATCTGGGTAAGATAGAGCGGGTGTATATGCTGCCGGAGGCGGTGTTACCAAACACGGAAAAGCAGGATGAGGACACCGCCTCATGAGACAGTCTCCCGCCAGACAGCAAGGGGTTGCCCTGATTGTTGCCCTGCTGCTGTTAGCCATGATGACTTTGCTGGCGGTTCAGATGACAGATCGACTGCAGCTGAATTTTTATCGGGTTGAGAATCAGGTTTTTAACCAGCAGGCTTATTGGTACAGCCAGGGTATGGAGCAACTGGCCAAAGTGGCGATAGAGCAGAGCCTGGCGGACAGCGACACGGTAAACTTAAGCCAGGTCTGGGCTACCGAAGGCCAGAGCTATCCGCTGGATAATGGCGAAGTGCAGGGAAATATCTATGATCTGCAGGCGTGCTATAACCTGAATGCCTTGTCGGGTCAGGCCCCTGAACAGGATCGCAGCCAGAAGCCGTTCCGGGTACGTTTTCTGCAGGCCCTGCTAGAGGAAGCGGGAGCGGAAAGCTATGAAGCGGAAGTGGCGGCGGATTCGGTGTGGGAGTATGTCGATCCCGACGAGACGGTGTACAGCGCCTACGGTGCGGGCGACAGCAGCTATGAGGGTTTTTCACCGGCGTACCTGCCCCCCAGAAATCTGATGGCCGATGTGACCGAGTTTCGCGCGGTGAATGGCGTGAGTGCCACTATGTACCAGCAGGCTCGTCCTTTGCTGTGTGCGTTGCCGTCGACCGATCTGCTGATCAATGTCAATACGATCCAGCCAGCCCAGGCGGCCCTTCTGGTCGGCGTGTTTAGCCCGGAACTGAGTCTGGATGATGCCCGTCAGCTGATCGAGAACCGCCCTTATGATGGCTGGCAGGATGTGGATGCCTTTTTGGCAGAAGGGGCCATAAATCGGTTGACTGAAGCGGCGCGCAAGCAGGCCAAATCTTATCTGGCCGTAACAAGTGATTTTTTTGAGCTCGATGCTGAAGTGACAGTGGATCGCGCGCGATTGCGAATATTAGCCCTGCTCAAACGAGACGGGGAGAACAAGGTGACTGTGGTACGTCGCCGTTATGGAGGAATGAGTGAGCGAGTTTCTGACGATAAGGCTGAGTAGCCGTCCTGACGGGCCGGTACATTGGCTGGTCTGGTCGCCACAGCAACAGGAAGTGATTGCCTCGGGTGAACTGGCTGACACTGATCAGCTGGGTGAACTGGCGGCATACGGGGAAAACCGGCCTGTGTATCTGCTGGTATCAGGCAGCGATGTACTGTTGAGTCAGGTATCGATTCCATCAGGGTCCGGGCGTCAACTGGCACAGGTACTGCCGTATCTGCTGGAAGAAGAGCTGGCCCAGGATGTTGATGACCTGCACATTCATCTGCTGAAGCGGGAAGCCGACAAGGCGGATGTTGCTGTTGTAGGACACCAGCGGATGCAGCACTGGTTGTCGTTATGTGACGAGGCCGGACTGGCCGTACGGAAAATCATTCCAGACTGTCTCTGTTTACCCGCCTTTGACAATAGCTACAGTGCCGCCGAAATTGATGGTCAGTGGCTATTGCGCCAGTCGGCGACCCAGGGAATTTGCGCCGATGCCGAATGGCTGGCGAGCTGGATGATGGCACAACAGGTGCCACTAATCAGTCAGGTCATGGAAGAGGAATCCCCTGAAGCGCAGAGCGCCGATGCGCAAACCGCTGCCGAGGCGTTGACGGATGACGCGGAAGACTCGGTCAGCCAGCACCGAATTCGTCATTTCACCCCAGCGCCATCCGGCATGCCGGGACACTGGCAGGCTGAAGCGCCTGAGCTGGTGATGGCCTTGTTGGCGAAAGGGGCTGATGATACCAAAGTCAATTTACTGTCTGGCCCCTATAAACTGCAACCGACCTGGCACAAGGCGCTTAAGCCCTGGCGGAAAGTGGGTATTGCCGCTGCGCTGGTACTGGGTGTCTTGGTGGCTGAGTATGTGGTGCGTGTGCAGGGTATGGAAAATCAGGCACTGGCCTATAAAACAGAGAGTGAGCGTATCTTTCGTCAGGTACTGCCGCAATTTAACAATATTCCCACCAGCAGTTATCTGAAACGCCAGATGAATCAGGAACTTTCACGTCTGGGTGGTGCGGAATCGGGTCAGGGTATTTTGCCCTGGCTGATTGAGCTGCGTCCGGCGTTACTGAAAGTGCCGCAGATCTCAGTGCAGAATCTGAAATATGATCACAACCGCCATGAACTGAGGTTGCAGGCGGTGGCGGGTGAATTCCAGCATTTCGAACAGCTCAGGGTTTTGCTGGTGGAAGGGTTTGAAGTTGAACAGGGCCAGCTTAACCGTGACGGCCAACAGGTCAGTGGTGCGCTGGTGCTGAGGAGACGTTCGTGAATCAGTGGTTTAAAGCATTAAGCGCGCGTGAGCAGCGTCTGGTGATAGGTGGCGCTATAGCCTTGGTGATCGCTGTGCTGTACTGGGGGATCTGGCAGCCGATGGCACAAAGGGCGGAATCTGCGGAGCAAAATCTGCAGACCGAGCGTCAGCTACTGAACTGGGTCAGCGAGAAGGCCGACGACATCACGGCTTTGCGGGCGAAAACCGGTGCCACCGGCAGTGTCAGCCCGCAGGGGTTGAATCAGGTTGTCAATGAAACCACGCGCCGTTTTCGTATCGAACTGATCAGAATGCAGCCCCGTGAAGAAGCCGTGCAGGTTTGGGTGCAGCCTTTGCCATTTAACACTTTAGTCAACTGGCTGGCTTTTCTGCGTGAGGAACACGGTATTGAAGCGCAGTTTCTGGATGTATCAAAAACTAATCAGGCGGGGCTGGTGGAAGTGAACCGTTTACAGCTGGGACGAGGCTAAGCGTGAGGTACAAAATATTCTTAGGGCTGAGTTTTGCACTGGCCCTGATAGTCAGCCTGCTGGTGCATTTGCCGGCGAGCTGGGTATGGCAGTACGTGCCCAAGATGCCTGGCCTATCGGTGACTGGTATCAGCGGAACACCCTGGCAAGGAACAGCGAGCCAGGTTCGTTGGCAGCAGTGGAATTTGGGTCAGGTTTACTGGGAACTCAGCCCGTGGAAGCTGCTGACCGCCAACGCAGAATTTGCGGTGCGACTCGGTCAGGGCAGTGATCTGGGGCTCAGAGGACGAGGTTTGGTGGGCGCGGACCTCGGCGGCCTGTATGCGCAGAACTTGCTGCTTTCTCTGCCAGCTCAGCAGGTGGTGCAATATGCTCGTCTGCCGGTACCATTGAATTTGGGTGGTAATCTGGAACTGACGGTGCGTGACTACAGGTTTGCGGTGCCATACTGTCAGTTACTGGAAGGCGGGCTGGTATGGAGTGGAGCCAGCATAGGCACCCCGCTGGGTGATGTGGATCCCGGTCAGGTACTGGCTGAGCTGAACTGTAATGACGGACAACTGGCGGCGAATGCCAATCAGGCCTCAGCCCAGGTAAGCAGCGAATGGCAAGCGGGCTTAACGACAGATCAGCGCTATAACCTGAACGGCTGGTTTAAGCCGGGGGCCGAGCTGCCGTCAGGGTTACAGGAACAGCTGAAATGGCTGGGCAACCCGGATGCCAATGGCCGTTATCCTATTCGATATACAGGTCGTCTGTAAGTCAGTGGCTGTACAGCGACCTTGGTCTGGCGGGTTGAGGGCAATCAAATGTATCTGAATACGTATTTTTCCTTTATTTCATGACCGCCATGCCATTTAATAGCAGACAGACCAAGTGACAGGGAAATACGATGGCGGCAGAGAATAAGAAACCGACAATTCTGGCAACCGAGGTGGTGGCACAATCGCGCCTGTTTAAAATAGAGTCTCTTGATCTCCGTTTCAGTAACGGTGAGACCCGTACCTATGAGCGCATGAAACCCAGCGGCCGGCATGCTGTGATGGTGGTGCCTGTGACGGCCGAGGGTGATCTGTTGCTGGTGCGTGAGTACTCTGCGGGTACGGATCGCTACGAACTTGGCTTTCCCAAAGGTTTGATCGACCACGGCGAAACGGCTGACGAAGCGGCCAACCGGGAAATGAAAGAAGAAATTGGTTTTGGAGCCAGACAGTTAGTGCCAATGAAAGAGGTCGTGCTGGCACCTTCTTATTTTTCCAGCAAGATGACGCTGTTTCTCGCGCAGGATTTATTTCCCGAAAAGCTGATCGGCGATGAACCTGAGCCGCTGGATATTGTGCGCTGGCCATTGTCACAGGCCGAAGAATTACTGAGCCATCTTGATTTTGCTGAAGCCAGGAGCATCACCGCTTTGTTTCTGGCCTTGAAGTACTTATCTTAGCAGGAGTGTGAGATGGAGCTGTCGATGCTAATTCCATCCGTGATAGAAATTGCCCGGGAATCGGGGCAGGTGATCCTTGATATTTATCAGCGCGGTCAGTTTGAAAAACAGATCAAGACTGACAATACACCTGTGACCAGCGCTGATCTGGCCGCTCATAAGCTGGTGCTGGACAGGTTAACCGAACTGACTCCGGATATTCCTGTGTTGTCTGAAGAAGATGCCGCCATTCCGTTGGAAGAGCGTCAGCAGTGGGATCGTTACTGGTTGGTCGATCCTCTCGACGGTACGCAAGAGTTCATCGCCGGCAGTGGCGATTTTGCCACAATAATCGCTCTGGTTGAGAACAATCACCCTGTGATGGGCGTGGTATATGCGCCTGTGTCAGGCGTCGTTTACTATGCCTGCCGCCAGCAGGGAGCCTGGAAAATTACCCCCGAGGGTGAAACGGTCGCCATCTCGACCCACAAGCATGAAGGGCCGACGCGCTCGATAGCGGTGGCTATCAGCCGCCGCCAGGATATCCGGGCGATCACCAACCGGCTGGATCCTGCACTGAATTACGACTTAGTGCCGCTGGGGTCAGCGGCACTGAAATCCTGCCTGGTTGCGGAAGGGGCGGTCGATTGTTACCTGCGTTTGGGGCCGACAGGCGAATGGGACACTGCGGCGACACAGTGCATTGTGGAAGAGGCTGGCGGACGCATTCTCAATACCCACCTGACTCCCTTGTCTTACAATGAGCGCCATACGCTGGAGAATCCGAACTTTATTACGCTGGGTGATGAAAGCCTGCCCTGGGCAGATATTCTGACACCGGACAACCGGATGATGGAAGCCAGTTAATACCTTGTCCTGGCCTCTTTGACAGACAGAGGCCAGGGTACGTTTCCAGCCGTCTGGAAAAATCCGGCATCAGACTTCATGTTCAAAAATGCGATCACAGGTGTTGATGAGTCGCTCTGCCAGGGTTTTGCTCAGCGCCGACAGCTTATCTTGGGTATGCAGGGTGACTTCCATATCCTGCACCGGCGGCAGTCCGTCATTTTCATCCAGAATTCTGTGATGTTCAGTCACCAGCCTTCTGGGCAGCAGCGAAATCCCCAGGCCTGCCTCGACGGCACAGCACACACCTGACAGACTGGTACTCACGTAGGCTAAACGCCAGCTTCTGCCCAGACTGTCAAATGTGTGGGCCATTTCATTGCGATACAGCCCGCCGATAGGAAAAGACACCAGAGGTACCGGCTGCCTGTCGAGGTTGTTGCTGTGTAAACTATCAATCCAGCACAAGGGTTCCGGCCAGCTGGCCAACCCCGGCAGACTGCCCTGTCGCTGTTTGACCAGTGCCAAGTCCAACTCGTTATTCTGAAATTTCCGCCATATGTCGCTGCATAACCCACTTTTCACTTCTAAGCGGATACCCGAAAATTCGGTCGAGAAAGCATGCAGCGTAGGCATAATGGCGTGGGTAGCAAAGTCCTCCGGTACCCCCAGCCGGATTTTTTGCTGTTCGGCGCTGACACTGGTCTGCACAACCGCTTCGCTCATTAACTGCAGAATGCGGCGGGCATAATTGAGTACTCTCTCTCCTTCCAGCGTTGCCGCGATGTAGCGGCCTTTGCGGTGCAGGAGTTCGCAGCCGAGCTGAGACTCCAGTTTGCGGACCTGCTGGCTGACGGTCGACTGAGTGAGGTGAGTGCTGTCGGCAGCCCGGGTAAAGCTGCCGGAGTCAACCACGGCGACGAAGCTGCGCAACAGCACCGGGTCTAATGTCTTGTTCTGATTCATAATCTGTTATCAGTGGCTATTCCACTACTTGGCATTAAGTTATTTAATTTATAAATCAAATAGCCATGATCTACAATCAACACAATTCAGAATTGAAACAGCAGCCTCGTCAAGACTCTGTTTATCCATTGGCGCAGTCATACTGCTTTACATGAAAGGACATATGTAATGGCTCGGAATACTTATTATGCCCCCACAGGTGGCCTGCCACCGCAGACACAGATTCTCTCTGACCGCGCGGTGTTTACCGAAGCTTATGCCATCATCCCTAAGGGGGTGATGAGCGATATAGTGACCAGCTTCCTGCCGTTCTGGGACAATACCCGGCTGTGGGTGATTGCCCGGCCAATGAGCGGTTTTTCTGAAACGTTTTCCCACTACATCATGGAAGTCTCCCCTCAGGGCGGCAGCGACAAACCCGAACTGGATGCGGGTGCGGAAGGCGTGCTGTTTGTGGTAGAAGGTGAGATGACCCTGACGCTGGAAGGCGAGCAATATCAGATGGAAACCGGCGGTTATGCTTACCTGCCGCCATCAGCAAAGTGGAGCCTGAAGAACAATGGCGATGCGCCGGTGCGTTTTCACTGGATCCGCAAGGCCTATGAGTTTGTAGATGGCATCGAGGTGCCAGACGCCTTTGTGACTAATGAGAATGACATTGAGCCAACGCCAATGCCCGACACCAACGATGCCTGGGCGACAACCCGGTTTGTTGATTCGGCAGATATGCGTCACGACATGCAAGTCAATATCGTAACCTTCCAGCCCGGCGGCATTATTCCGTTTGATGAAACGCATGTGATGGAACACGGCCTGTATGTTCTGGAAGGTAAAGCTGTATACCACTTAAATCAGGACTGGGTAGAAGTGGAAGCCGGTGACTATATGTGGCTGCGTGCTTTCTGCCCGCAAGCGTGTTATGCCGGTGGCCCGGGCCGCTTCCGCTACCTGCTGTTTAAAGACATTAACCGTCACATGGTACTGAACCCATCACCGGCGTATCGCGGTAACCGCCGATAAGCTGAGTACCAATCGCAAAAACGGCGCCCTCGGCGCCGTTTTTTTATGGTGTGTACAACTCCCCAGAACTTGCTGCGGAGCGGTGCTTTCAAAACAGACGGTTCAGTCCATTCAGGGCAGCAACCCGATAGGCCTCAGCCATGGTGGGGTAGTTAAAGGTGGTATTCACAAAGTAATCTATGCTGTTACCCCCATTTTTCTGTTCCATGATGGCCTGACCAATGTGAATGATCTCTGAGGCCCGTTCGCCGAAGCAGTGAATGCCTAAAATTTCTTTGGTTTCGCGGTGGAACAGTATCTTCAGGCTACCAACGTCGGTACCGGCTATTTGTGCCCGTGCCAGGTGTTTGAACTGCGCCCGTCCCACCTCATACGGTACTTTCTCTGCCGTTAGCTGCTGCTCGGTTTTACCCACAGAGCTGATTTCAGGAATGGTGTAGATACCGGTTGGAATATGGTCAATCAGCTGCCCCTGAGCCTGGCCGGTTGCGATGGCCTGGGCGACGAAACGGCCCTGATCATACGCGGCGCTCGCCAGGCTAGGATAGCCAATCACATCACCTACCGCATAAATGTTATCGGCATCGGTGCAGTAGTTCTGGTCGACGGATAGCTGGCCACGTGAATCCGGCGTGAGCCCGACCACTTCCAGGTTGAGGCGATCTGTGTTACCTGTCCGGCCATTGGCGTACAGCAGGCAGTCGGCTTTCATTTTCTTGCCGGATTCCAGGTGCAGGATCACGCCGTCTTCTGTGCCTTCAATCTTGCTGTAGGCTTCTCCGCTGCGGATCATCACACCGTTGTTCCACAGGTGGTAAGACAGCGAGTCAGAGATCTCGTTATCGAGAAATTCCAGCAGGCGCTGGCGGGTGTTAATGAGATCAACCTTTACCCCCAGACCGCGGAAGATAGAGGCATATTCACTGCCGATCACCCCGGCACCATAAATAATAATGTGGCGCGGGTCGTGCTGCAGACGCAGAACGGAATCACTGTCGTAGATGCGCTGGTGGGTGAAGTCGACATCTTTGGGCTGGTAAGGGCGTGAGCCGGTGGCAATCACAAACTTGTCGGCGGTATAAGTGTCATGGCTGCCGTCGTGATTACGCACACGTATGGTGTGTTTGTCGACAAAGCTGGCTTCACCGGCAATGATGGGGCAGCTGTTGCGATCATAAAAGCCCTGACGCATTCTCGTTTGTTTACTGACTACTGTCTGCGCGTGACCCAGGATCTGGCTGAAAGTGCTGTGCAGTGTGGTGGTATTCTTGCTGTAGAGCGGGTTTTTATTGAATTCGATAATACGGCTGACCGCATGGCGCAGTGCTTTAGACGGGATGGTGCCCCAATGGGTACAGCCGCCGCCTACACGACTTTCACGTTCAATGATAGCGACGCTGAAACCCGCTTTGGTCAGTCCCATGGCGGCCCCTTCGCCTCCGGGTCCGCTGCCGATAATAATCACATCATAGTGAGAAGGAGTCGTGGGGTGTTGAATGCTCATGGGCCGCCTTAATTATCCGATTGTTTCTGTGGTGCGGAGTGTAACGTTTTCCCATCGAAGGGAAAATCGCGACTCCCCGATAGAGCGCGTAGGATCACGTTGTGGCAGAAGAAACCCCCATTTTTATCTCTGGCAGGCAGCAGTTTGTGAGCCGGCGGGGAAAATGACGTTTGTGATTTTGCTTCCACCGTACAGGGCCGTTAGTATTCCCAGCGGCAAAGTGTGGATTGACGCTGATCAAGTGGCTGAAAGCGGGTATAGTGAGACTCAAACTGGCAACTTAACAGAAGCAGGAACCCATGGGGATCAGGGCCCAACAAAAAGAAAAAACCCGGCGTTCACTGATTAACGCAGCCTTTAACCAGCTCAGTGCTGAGCGCAGTTTTTCCAATCTCAGTTTGCGCGAAGTTGCGCGTGAAGCTGGTATAGCGCCCACATCTTTTTATCGTCACTTCAAAGATATGGATGAACTTGGACTAACATTGGTTGATGAAGGTGGCTTACTGCTTCGCCAGCTGATGCGTCAGGCTCGCCAGCGAATTGCTGAAGAAGGCAGTGTTATCCGCACTTCTGTTGAAACCTTCATGGAATTTATTGAAAGCAGCCCGAACGTGTTCCGTTTGCTGTTACGGGAACGCTCAGGCACTTCGCCGGCATTCCGTGCTGCTGTGGCGAGAGAAATTCAGCACTTCGTGGCGGAACTTACTGAGTATCTGGAAGCCAAAGGCGGTAGCCGGCACGAAGAAGCTTATATCCAGGCTGAAGCGTTAGTGACTTTGGTGTTCAGTTCAGGAGCGGATGCTCTGGATCTGGACAGTCAGTCGCGGGCAGAACATGCAGAGCGCTTAATCATGCAACTGCGGATGATAGCCAAGGGAGCTTACTGGTATCGTAAAGAGCGTGAGCGCAACACGCTGGCGCATAAACCTTAATTGAGTATGTTGGTGAAGATATGGACAAGCAACAAGTTAAAGCAGAACGCAAGACCTTAATCCTGTCACTGTTAGCAGGACTGTGCGGTAACGCCACGCTGGCAGTATTTACCTCCAGTGCCGTCGCTTTTTCTATTTTTCCGGTGATTGCTTTTGTGATGACTGTGTATTGTATGTATCAGGACTACCTGACCCGCCCGATGGCGGAAGGGACCCCGGCCATAGCCTTTGCTCTGTTTCTGGTCGGCGCCTTTGGCTATTCTGCCTTTCTGCGAGCGCAGGCACCGGATATGGGCTCTAACTTCCTGCCGTTGATGATCTCTTTGGCACTGCTGCTGTGGGTCGCTTACCGCATGGGGGTAATGAAGCCTAAGTCAAAATCCAAATCTCAGGATGATGCATAACACCCCGGCATTGAAAACAAAAAAGGCGCCTCAGGCGCCTTTTTTGTTTGTGCCGCTTTCGCACGGGATTATTTGCGCTCCAGCATCACCCCTGCTTCCATATGGTGGGTGTAAGGAAACTGATCAAACAGCGCAAAACGGGTAATGCGATGGGTGTGACCAAGAATCTCCAGGTTGGCTTTTAAGGTGTCCGGGTTACAGGAGATATAGATAATACGCTCATAGGCCTGGACCATACGACAGGTATCCTCGTCCATGCCTGAGCGGGGCGGATCAACAAAAATGGTGTTGCAATTGTAGCTGCTGAGATCAATGTTGTTATCTTTCAGGCGTCTGAACTCGCGCTGCCCTTCCATCGCCTGAGTAAACTCTTCAGCAGACATACGGATGATCTGCACGTTATCGATCTTGTTCGCCGCAATGTTGTACTGTGCCGACTCTACCGACGGCTTGGCCAGTTCTGTGGCCAGCACACGGTCAAAATTCTTTGCCAGAGCCAGCGAGAAGTTGCCATTGCCGCAATACAGCTCCAGCAGATCACCTTCGCTGTCCTGGGTACAGTCGACCGCCCACTCCAGCATTTTTTGCGCCACTTCACCGTTAGGCTGAGTAAAACTGTTTTCTACCTGCTGATAGGTCAGTGTTTGATCGTGAACCGTCAGTTTTTCAATCACATAATCCTGATCCAGCACGATTTTCTGTTTACGTGCACGACCGATCAGGTTGAGATTGAACCCTTCATCATTCAGCCTTTGCTTCAGGGCTTTCGCTTCTGCGACCCACTCTTCATTCAGCTGTCGGTGATAAAGCAGGGAAACCAGAATTTCTCCGCTCAGTGTGGACAGGAAATCGACTTGAAACAGTTTATGGCGCAGTGCACGGTTCGGTTTCATCGCATCAACCAGCAACGGCATCAAATCATTGATCAAACGGCTGGCTTGCGGGAACTGATCGACACGGTATTTCTCGCGGGTTTCCTGATTGAACATGATGTAATACAGGTCTTCCCCTTCATGCCAGACACGGAACTCAGCGCGCATACGGTAGTGTTGAGCAGGAGAAGCGAACACCTCCAACTCCGGGGTGTCTACGTCAGCAAACAGCGCTTGCATACGCTCGGCTTTTTCGTCCAGTTGTGCTTGGTAGGTGGCGGGGTTGATAGGGGTTGCTGCCATGGTGTTGCCTCAAAACTGCTCAAAATAAGAGCGCAGATTTTATTGCATTGCTGACTGATGTCCAGTGAAAGGGGGGAGAAAAATGCCAGCCAGATAGATTTGTCATGACTAATAGCAAACTAAACTAGACAATTCCGACCGGGAAAACTAGCATTCCGCTGCGCTGGTTTGCCTGTTAGCAGGCGGGGAATACGGTGAGAATCCGTAACTGACGCGCAGCGGTAAGAGAGAACGAAAGACACAGGGCTGATAGCCAGACACTGTTTCAATAGGCAAGCGCAATGCCGGCCAGTCGAAATGGGAAGTCGTTGTCCTAGGCGGTTGTTCAACCATGCTCTCAAGTCCGAAGACCGACCAGCGAGACAGGCAGTATGGAGACTGCCCAGATTTCAACGCGATTTAAGGTATCCATGACAATGAAAAAAACGCTTTTAGCCGTGGCGTTGGCACCTTTGTGTCTGCAATCCTCGCTCGTTTCCGCCCAGACTACCACTGATGAGACCATGGTGGTGACCGCCAACCGTTTTGAACAGTCTACAAAAAATCTCATTGCACCTGTTTCAGTGGTTACTAAAGCTGATATTGATGCTATGCAGGCGAACAGTTTAACGGAAGTATTACGAACTTTACCGGGTGTGCAGATTAGTACCAATGGTACTTACGGTCATCTTGGCCGCACTTATGTTCGCGGCAGTGACAATGTTCTGTTTTTGTTAAATGGTGTGCGTATTGGCAGCGCCACTACAGGTTTCACGAATGTTGGACAACTTCCGTTAACAGGCATTGAGCGCATCGAGTTCGTGCGTGGTAATCGTGCTGCTGTGTATGGTGCCGACGCAACCGCTGGTGTCATTAATATCATTACCGACTCGCAGCCTAAGAAGATGTCAGGTGAAGTGAAAGCCGAATTTGGCTCAGAGAAATATCAGCAATTAACCGGCAGTGTCGCCAATCGTCTTGGGGATCGGGGATGGGTGAAGGTAGCTGCGAATTTTGAGCAGGCTGAGGGTCAGGATGTTGCCTCTTTTGGTAGCAACGATGACGATGGTTTTCGTAACCGGGATGGCCTGATTGATGCTGGGATTCATCTGAATGATAACTGGACCCTTGCGGGCAATGCATACTACCACGAGGGCAACATCGAGTTTGATGACTCTTTTGGTGGCTCGGAAGAAACCGATAACTTACTGTACAACGTATCTGGCCGTTTGGTTTATGACAACGATCAGTTCAGCTCTGAGTTGATCCTTGCCATGAATCGGGATGAAGCTGAAAATGCGGATCCTTCAGTGACGGGCAGTAAGATTGTTACGGACAGGAATGTTATCAGCTGGCGAAATACAGTACTGGTTCAGGCGCAAACCTGGCTGGGAGCGGGCCTGGAGTATACCGATGATCAAGTTAAAGATTCGAACCTGTGGGATAGCTGGAACCAAGTGTTCAACAGTTATGACAAAGGAGATCGTGATAATAAAGCGGCTTATGTCACTGTCAATCATGATGGTCAGCAGGCTCAGGCCGAGGCCAGCGTCCGTGTTGATGATAACGAGCAGTACGGCACTGAGTTTACCTGGCAGTTGGGTGCAGGTTGGCGCTTCAGTGATGCACTGCGTCTGACGGGTAATGCCGGTACAGGTTTTCGCGCCCCAACGTTTAACGATTTATATTGGCCGAATTTCGGTAATCCGACTCTGGAGCCTGAGGAATCGAAAACCGTCGAAGTCGCATTCGATGGTCAGCTTAATGCGGTTTATTGGCGACTAGCTGCGTATCAGAATGACATTGATAACCGCATTTCCTGTCAGTCAGGAAGCTGTCAGAATGATGATGCACTCATCAAAGGCATCGAGCTGGTGGCCGCTTTTGAAACAGGCGCGTTTGATCATCATCTTTCCCTTGAATACCTGGATCCAAAAGATAAGAACTTGAATCAACCCTTGTCCCGTGTAGCGAAACAAAATGCCAAGTGGAACATTGTTTATAACGCGGCAGATTGGCAGGCTTCATTGAACTATCTTTATCAAGGTGAACGCCAAGAAAACCTTTTTGGTGGCGGTGTCTACGAAATGGGTGGCTACTCACTGTTTGATGTCGCGGCCAGTTATTATTTGTCTGAGCAAGTGACGTTGAGCGGCCGTGTTGCGAACCTGTTTGATAAAGAGTACGAATTGGTTCAGAACTACAATACTCAGGAAAGAAGTTATTACGCTTCTGTGACTTACCAGTTCTAACCTTTAGCCGCCTCCGGGCGGCTTTTTCGTGAGGCGACAATGAAACCGAAGAAAGTGATCGTCAGCTGGTCATCCGGTAAAGACTCAACCCTGACGTTATTACGTTTATTAGAAAACGCTGACTATGACGTGGTTGGCCTGTTTACTACCTACGTGGGTACTGAAGTGCCGTTTCAGGCAACACCCATTGATGTGGTTCGGTCGCAGGCCAGGCTGACAAGCCTGCCTTTGGTTGAAATACCACTTCCTGAGGTATTTCCTCCCAATGAGGTGTATCAATCACTGGTGGTGGAAGCGATTCGCAACAGCGGGCTGGCCGTTGAAGCCGTGGCATTTGGCGACATGTTTTGCAACGGTATTGAGGCTTATCGTCGCAGCTATATCGAGCCGGCCGGCTGGCAATGTGCCTTCCCTTTGCTGGGCGAGAACAGCCAGCTGCTGGCCGAGGAGATTCTGCAACGGGGGATAAAAACGATTCTGACCACAGTGGATACCAGCCAGCTCAGTGGTGAGTTCTGCGGTCAATGGTTTAATCACTCTTTACTTGCCCGGTTGCCTGATGAGGTGGACCCTTGTGGAGAAGACGGCGAATTCCATACTCTGGTGGTTGATGCCCCGTGTTTTTCAGGACAATTGGTGATTGAACCGCTGCATATAGACAATCAAGGACGGTTTCATCATCTTCGCTATCGGATCTCAGTACCAGACTCACAGCAAACTGACGGGCGATAGTTGGCTTTTGCCTGTCAGTCAGTATGATGAGAGTTTCTATTCCGGAGCAGTCAGAAAGACGTTGTGAAAACCATCCTTATTTTTGATTCTGGTGTGGGCGGCCTCTCCGTGTATCAAGAGATATACCGCCAGTTGCCACATTATCAATATATCTACGCATTTGATGATGCGGCTTTTCCTTATGGTGAGTTGGACGAGGCGGTATTGGTTGAGCGTACCCTGCATATTGTGTCGTCTCTGACCACCAAACATAACGCAGATCTGGTGGTGATTGCCTGTAATACCGCAAGTACTATCGTCTTGCCTCCTCTGCGCGCCGCACTGAGTTTGCCTGTGGTTGGGGTTGTGCCTGCAATCAAGCCTGCAGCATTACTGAGTAAAACGAAAAGCCTGGGCGTATTAGCCACACCGGCTACGGTAAAACGCCAGTATACCCAGGCTCTGATTCAGGAGTTTGCTTCAGATTGCGAGGTCCACTTGCTGGGCAACACGCGCCTGGTTGAAATGGCAGAGATGAAACTACGGGGAGCTAAGGTCGATCTGGACGAGTTGACGGGGATATTGCAGCCTTGGTTCCAAACGACAATCGATACGGTTGTACTCGGATGTACTCACTTTCCGCTGATAAAAGAGGAAATCAGTAAAGTGTTTGTCCAGGCCACGAATGTGATTGACTCCGGTAGCGCAATCGCTAGCCGGGTCAATTCACTGTTAGGAGACATAGCCAATGAAAGGTCACCGCAGCGGCAGAATTTTACCTATCATACTGATGCGAGCTCCAATGTTGTGACATTAAATCACAATCTACTGGCTATGGATCTGGGGCAGGTTATCAGTCTTGACTATCCTCGTTTTTAGGATCATTGGCCTCACGCACTTTTAATGTGCGCTGACCAAATTCTTTCTCATTAAGTTTGCTGACGGCGTAGTCAGCATCTTTACTGCTCATGACTACAAAACCGAAACCACGTCTTTTCCCTGTTCGTTTATCCTTCATCAAGCGAACGGCAAAGACTTCCCCGTACTCTGAGAATAAATCTTTGACTTCACTCTCGTTAGCACGATAGGGGAGATTTCCGACATAGAGGGTTTTACTGCTCTGGTTTTCATCACCCGTCATACTTTTATCCTGATTAGTATTCAGGTAATGGTTGGCAAATCCGGATAATACGGCACCCAGTGCGAAAGCTATCGCAGCGGTAGAAGAAATGAAGCTAAATATGATGGCACCAATAAGAGTTATCAGCGCAATGATCATAGTGTGTGAGTTGGAAAATTTCATAGGCAAGCTACAGTGTCATCGATTGAAAAGTTAGAAGGCGATTTATTTAACAAATTAATCACAATAATAGTACGTGCATAGTTTTACGATTACCAGAAAGTGAATGTATTGATCGTATAATGTTGACTTAAGGCGCATATTTTCACATTAGTTGAAATTATGACCGGTTAAACATTTTTTATTAAGAAAAGGGTTGTCAGTCTTTTCCAAGTCTCTATAATGCCGCCTCACCAAGACGGGAACGGATGAAAACATCAGTTCGGTTTTGATGAAAGGCGGCACAAAGAAAGCAAATAAAAAATTGTTTGACTACTTTGTTTGATTCGTTAGAATGGCCGCCCTGTCCAAGACAAGCCAACGGCAAGTCTGGAAAAGCTCTTTAACAATTTGACCATGCAATCTGTGTGGGCACTCGACAATGATACAGTCATAAAAGATTTATCAGTGAACTGAGTGACCAAATGGTAGCGCTTTTTCGAAAGGGTTACCGGCACAGTCAATTCGTTTCAACTTCGGTTGGAACATCAGTAATCACTGAGCCGCCTTTCTTCGGAAAGGCAACAAAACTTTAATTGAAGAGTTTGATCATGGCTCAGATTGAACGCTGGCGGCAGGCCTAACACATGCAAGTCGAGCGGCAGCGACATGAACAATCCTTCGGGGGCGTTCATGGGCGGCGAGCGGCGGACGGGTGAGTAATGCCTGGGAACATGCCTTAGTGTGGGGGATAACCATTGGAAACGATGGCTAATACCGCATAATCTCTACGGAGCAAAGCGGGGGACCTTCGGGCCTCGCGCGCTAAGATTGGCCCAGGTGGGATTAGCTAGTAGGTGGGGTAACGGCTCACCTAGGCGACGATCCCTAGCTGGTCTGAGAGGATGATCAGCCACACTGGAACTGAGACACGGTCCAGACTCCTAC
>NZ_QZMS01000014.1 GCF_003614885.1 Photobacterium salinisoli | reverse complement strand
CATGATTAAAACCACCCGTCGCCGTAAATTGTTTCTTTCAGCGTCTTCAGTGAAGACACATTGTTAATCACTGCAATGATCAGCAAAGTGACCACCACAGTGATCAGCATGACTTTGTGTTCTTTCTTCATAGCGTTCCTTTGTGTTGTTGGTTGAACCGTTTCGGTGCCGCTATGAAATCGACTTTTAGGTAGGTTGGAAATGAGGAGAAACCTATAGGTTGGGCGGGTAACCTATAGGTTTAAATGTGACGGGTATCACGCTGCTTTTTTGCTGTTTTTCCGGTAGGTCAGAGAAACTTTTCGGCCTGTCTGGCAGTTCAGCGCCCCTTTGCGGTAGTTGCCCACGCCGTCCTCGACGTGGATGAAATCCGCGATCGGCTTGTTAATTTCCAGCTTGTTCATCTTGGCTGAGCGCAAGGCCGCGATGTCTGCCACCGGAACGGATTTCGCGTCAGACAGGTACTTGGCATCATTCATTGAATTAACCGCGCACAGATACCACGTCGGTGACTGGGTGGTGATAGTTTTCGGCACTTCCTGCCCACGCTGGAACACGGTCGTCACAATGCCACCATACTGGCGGGCACCGCGCAGCAGCTCCCCAGCTTTCCCTTTTAAGGTGCCTGACGTAGGCGAGCAGGACGCCAGCTCTTCAATGCAGATTTCCAGCGGGGCTTTGCGGCCATCGAGTACCGACCATGCCGCGGCTGAGAAAAATTCCAGCTCATCAAACACCAAGTCAGACGGGATATAAGCAATTTTAAAGGCACTGTTTCCTTGCCGGGCTTTGACCAGTGCTTTGAGGAAATCCGCCTTAGAGTGGAAGCCTCTGACCTGCTGGCCCTGAAAGGGTTTCCCGGCGTAGTTTTCGTAAGGGTCAAAGAACACCGCCTGTGCCTTGGCGGTGATGAATTTTGCATGCTTGACCAGTGAGGTTTTCCCGCTGCCGGTGCCGCCGATTATCACCCGGTGCAACGGGTCAAGATGGGTGTTGGAGTTCTTAGGCCGCGGCAGGTTCAGGGTTGGCTTTTTCGCCATTGTCCACCTCCTGCTGTGCTTTCTCCTCGGCCAGTTGGGCGCGTTTCTCCGCCCGAAGCCCTTTCACCTGACGGGCCGTGACGCCACCCAAACCAATGACGGCCACCAAGAACAGAATTTCTTCTTTGTACTGGCCGAGCCAGTTCAACCACGTCGCCCCGTGTTTCTGCATCAGTGGCCCAGCGGCCTTTAATACCTTGGCCTTGGCTTTCTCGTCGTATTCAAAATCCAGACCGATAGCGAAGGTGATCGCCTGCTCTGACAGGACAAAGCCCAAGTCCAGCAAATCAACCGCGGCTTCTGCCGCGTCTTCATCATTGGCGGCGTCCTGCGCCACCGTGCTGTCATCTGACTCAGGCACTTCCTGAGATTCAAGTTGCTGAATCGCTGCGCCCCAATCTGCCCAGTCATCCGCCTGGGGCTGTTCTTCTACGAGGTCAAACGCCTCAATTTGCTGCAAGTTTTCCGCTGTTGCTGTCATCATTTTTTCCTTTACACAGACCAATTAAAATCATTACCAGTACAAATAACCCGACTAACCACGGATACAGGGTTTTCCAAGCGATTTTCGGGGTGTTTTGCTCAGGTTCGGTTAACGCGGGTAACCCGTCCTCACTGGTTTGGGTAACGTTTAGGCTAACGCTTTGAACCGTTTCCTGAACGGGTTCCCGAACGGGTTCGCTAACAGATTCCTGAACGGTTTGAACAGGCGCATCACCCAGCGCCTGAACCGTATCTACCTTGTGCTTTTCAATGTGCTCATGCATTGACGTGCTGTTGGTACTGTTGCCGCATCGCGGGCAACGGTAGTAGAGCTTGCCAATGTTGCGGGGGTTCTTCGGCGGCTCGCCGGACTCCATCAGGCGGTGCTCCCCGGTCATGTGCACCGTGCAGACCTCGCCACACTCGGGCACGGTGCAGCGGATATAGCCGCGGGTCGGGTTCTTACTCATCCTCGCCCCCTTCCAGCACTGCCAAGCGGGCCTGTACTTCAGCCCGGTAACCGGCACGGGCTTTCGCGCTGATCCCGTCGAGCATTTCCAACTTGTCAAAGAAATCACCCGGCAGGCCGATAGCCTCCAGACTCAGGGAGCCGCCGCTGAACATCACGGCAGAGACCTTTTTCACCAGCACTTTCATATCCAGCGCTTTGAGCTTTTCAATCTCGCCCTTCACCTCCACGGATAAGGCTTCCGCCGTATCAATGGCTTTTTCGGCGTGGCGTAGCTGCTCAGCGGTCATGGTTTCAATCATCAATTTATCCTCGGGTCACAATTAAGCGGTTATTTGCCAGTTTGAGCTGGCAATCTTTGTCTATTGGCACTTTGGCCCCGGCCAATATGGGTTTAATCAGGCACTGCACCCCGGCAAGGCTCCATCCGGTCACCTGTTTTAAGTGCTCTCCGAGCATGGGGTTACAGTTATTTTCAGTGCTCCAAGGGGAGCCGCTCCGCGACTCTAAAAGCGCCCCCAACTCAGACTTTTTCACTAATCGGTAGGTCTCGTTGCATGTCGAAATGAAGGTGCTCACCCCTTCAGAAACCCAGTGAAAGCCAATGGCTTTTTTCACGCTCTCGCCGTACTGGTTTTGTTTTTCTTCATAGGCCAACTGGGCATCCGCGGCGAGCTGGCAAAACAGCGCCCACTTAGAGGAATCCGCCGCCTGTCGCAGCGCTTCGAGTTTTGGATCAATACGGGTTTGTTCTTCAGTAGCCCGGCGCAGATGGCGCCACAGGGAAACAGGCTCACCGCCGAACTGCTGAAACTGGCGGATACGGTGAACTGAGGCCCACGCCCGGACGCGAAACGCGCTTTCTTCGGCTTCGGTGTCCGGCATGTGCTTGCCGTTGATGTTTTTCGAAACGTACTTAGCGATATACGCCGTAGCGCCGCCCTTGGCCGGGTCAGCTTCCTTAACGTCAAAGCGCGGGGAAATGTCGTCTCCCAGCTCGGCTCTGTCTTCAGCGGTTGCCACGCCGGATATGATGTTAATCAGGGTGTCTTTGTCTTTCGGATCGCAGAACAGAAAATAGTGGCCATGGCTGGTGCCGTCTTTGTGCGGCTCTGCCACGCGAAAACCGAAGTAGTGAATATCTTCTTTGGCAATCAGGGCGCGGGCCTGCGCCCACTGCTGCATCAGGTTACCGTGGCCTTCTTTGACCGTGGCCCCGTTCCACTTGTTAGAATTGCGGTGGTACTTGCTCGGCAATGTCCACGTCAGAAATAACGCGGTGTAACCTAAATCCTGCGCCAGCTCTTCAAAGCCACGGGAACGTACCATCATTTCAATCCGGCGGTTTTCCGGGTTGGCCGTGGTGCGCTTGATCACCTCGGCAAGGTCGAAGTGCTCCCCGGTGGCCTCGTTGTACACCACGGTGTTCTGAATGAAGCTTTCTGCTTCACGCTGCTTGTTCTTCCAGTTCTGGAAAGACGGATAGGAAATGTATTTAGTCTGGTGCCCTTTGTCGCCGACGCGCTCAAGGGCTATCTGTGCGTACTCAATGTACTGCGCCCGAAGGTGCAACAGGCGGCGCTCAATCCATTCTTCAGACTGCATTTTCAGCACTGAAGCTGTAAGCACTTGCTCGGCGCGTTCAACCTCCACCTTGCCACCGGGCAATACAGGCGGGTTAATGGAAATAGCGCGGATATTCTCAGCCAGCACAGCATAGATATGCTTCATGGCTTCCAGAAAGCTGTCAAAAACCTGCGGGTCAATGTCTTTCATTGCCTGCATATTCTCATCAGCAACCAGACGGGCCAGCTTACGCACGGCCTCGTCTCGCATCAGAATGTTATGGTTTAAACGCTCGGCGTTGACCTTGTTGCGGCTGTCGACAAAGGAAAACTTGTTTTCTATGAAGGGGGCGACTTTTAAGCCGAACTTCACCGCCTCATCACTGAAGCGGTCAAGGTTGTCACGGGTAGCCCCGCCGCGCTGCTGGCGGCTGGCTATCTTGGTGCGGATATCCTGACGGACGACTTGCGGGAGACGCTTTAAGAAATGGCGAGTAAAAATAGTACCGTATTGCATTACTCATTGACCTCATAGCAGCCTGTTGGCGTGCATTTGTAGTTCATCGGGCGGGGTGTGTAGGTGCGCTTTCTAATCCCGTGTTTTTCCCGCAACTTACCCAGCAGGAATACAGCGCGCTGGCGTTTCTCGGGATCAGGATTGACCATGCCAGCCATGTCAGGACAAGGGGTGTGAATCGGGTCCATGACAGCCCCCTTAGCCGCGGACAGATTGCCAGTCTGTTCTGGCTTGTTCATAACGGCGGTCAATATAAGCCGCCAGATCATCAATCTTGATTAATGTAGGGCTGCGCTCAGAGTCGCGCAGCTTGAAGGTAGGAACGGGAAAATCACATGCTTTGGCTTTCTGCTCGGCTGTCTTTGGCGTAATGCCGAAGAACTCCTGACAGACCTGCTTTAGTTCAACGGTTGGACTTTGGAAGCGTGCAAGTAGTGCAAAATTTGTATTCATACAGCCTCTATGTAGTACACTTGGAGCAATTCGGAGTGACTCAAACACCCGCAAATCACCCGCAACAACATCTGGCAGCATTATTGCCGATCATTTTTCACTTAGCAATACATTTGCAGACATGGAGCAGCACACATGCAGAGTATCGACGAGCAGATTGCAGAGTTAAAGAAGCTAACGAATACTGCGAAGAACGTAGATCTGGCAAAGGTTCTGGGGGTATCTCCGAAGACCATTCAGTCATGGAAGACACGTGAAAAAATCCCTGAAGATATTTTCCTAAAAGCGAGACAAATATCACAAAATGGGGTGATTGCTCCGCCAAAAGGGTATGTCACCCTCGATTTCTACGAGGTAGAAGCCAGTGCAGGCCATGGCGCTTTAGTGGTAAGTGAAGAGAAGTCGAGCGATATCGTTTTCAGTGAATCCTACATTCAGAACGAAGTCGGGGTAAAAGCAGCCAATGTCTTTCTGATGCCTGTGAAGGGTGACAGCATGTACCCAACGCTCAAGAATGGCTGTCTGGTCATGGTGAACCAAATCGATCATTTTACTGGTGATGGAATCTACGTCTTTCGATTTGAAGGTCAGTTGATGGTCAAACGTCTGCAGTTCTCAAAACATGGTCTGTCTGTCACCAGTGACAACGACAATTACCAACCGTGGGAGCTGAGCAAAGAAGAGATCATGAGCAGTGATTTTGAAGTAATTGGTGAGGTAGTTTGGTCAGGGCAAAGAATGTAGGGAACAAAAAGCTTACCTGTTTATAGTGAAGCCGAGTTGTATATACTCGGCTAATAATTTCCTACTCACTTACTTGCTGTTTCTTTATTGGACCCTAGTTTAATTGAACTTTTACCAAGTTGAATATTACTTCCACTCACATTTTTCAACATTACCTCATATGGATGATTAGCTTTAGATTCCCTTTCAGCTCGACTCACCATAATCATCCTCAAGAATTCAACATCATGCTCAGTTAATTCTTTGTTTTTCTTGAAGCCGATAAAGAAGTCAGATAATTCGCTTTGCTTTTTTAAATCTTCTTGTATTGATATTAACATAGCACTTCTTTGGTGTGACGTTCGTATGATAAATATCAAAAATGAGCTTAGAGTTACATAAGTAATCCCTACTAATATTTTATTAGTATCAGTAATCTCACTACCATATGTAAAATTTGCAATAAGCATAACCAATGTAAACAAAATAAAAAGATTTGTTAATCTTGACTTCATTGATGTAGAAGTCTTTTGCTCTGTTAACAACGTTTCTAATAACGTATTATTGGCTTGTGTTTGCTTTTCTATTTTCAGCCTATAAGATTCTGAGATTTCATTATTACCTTTAATGCTTTCTCTTACTTCTGAATGCAGTCTTTCATCACAATATCTTTGTAGCTCAGAAGAAATTACCTTCCTAGTAATCCCTCTGTCCATTAACTCAAGTATAATTTCTTTTTCTATAGCCTCTGATGATAAAACATCTCTTCTTTTATTTTTATATTCCACATCATCCAATATAAACAAGAATGATGAAAAACTTCTAAAGATATCAAAAAAGTTAAAAATCGCTCGTTTAACTCGCTTATTCATCAACAAGAAAAACAGGCCAACATAAAGCAATATCATTAAAAAAATTGCCAACAATTCAAAGTACCCTACTGGCAATTGTTTAATTGATTCATACGTTATCTGTAAAACTTCATTCATTGCTCGCCCCGAAAAATCAAGTACCTGAAATAAAAACAATTCTTTAATCTGGCATATTAACAACTAAAATCATTAAAAAACGAGAAGAAAGTAGCATCGAAGACATATTCCGCTTCAAAGAAAGTATGTTTTGTTCTCACAGCTTAGGTACGGTCTTAGTTGTACGCTTTATCGTGTATAGAACAAATACACATTGGTACTATGCATTATGAAATACAGTATACATATTTCAGTTAGTCCCCCCATAGTACCCCTCAAAACAACTCAGCCAGCTGATAGCCTTAAAATCCGTTCAATCGAGCATCGGAGCAACCGAAAAGCGACATGAGGGGTGATCGCCAGCGAGGCCAAAAGTTTCCTGAGTGTTTTCAGTGTGTAGCGTCATTCTGAATTTCCTGTCACTTCAATTGAAATTGCCCGAATTCCGTTCACTGTACCCTCGCAGTCCCCCTTCCCGAGCAGGACAATCTCGCCTCATTTATCGTTGAAAACAACACCCGAGAGCGACAACAGGCGGTACAAAGCAACTGTGTTCGTTAAAAAGCAGGGGCGTATTATACATGCAGAATACAAAATGATCAGGAAAAAGGCTCCCCCAGGCCAAGTCAGGCCTCAGGCGGCCTGAGACAATAACGAAAGCTTTCGCTCACAGCACACTGCCTAAGCCGTAAAAGAAAGTAGTTAGGGCACTACCCAAATCAGCCCTGTCAGTTCAAGGCTGATTGGTGATGTAGAAAAACGATTGTTACTCTTCCAGTCACAGCAATTCATCCGGCACGTTACCGCCGTTGTCTGCCAGCTTCTGCAGCACGGTTTTGTGCAACCACATGTTCATTTGGGCAGAGTCGGCCATTTTGTCGGCGGGACAACCCAGTTCAGTCGCCAGTTCTTTACGGGCCGACAGGCTGCTGTCGAGACCCAGCAGTTTGAGCAGATCGACAATCGAGGATTTCCAGTTAAGCGGCTCTGGATGGTTGCTGGCCATAGATTCCAGTTTGGCGACCACATCGACAGTTTCCATGGCCGGAACGGATGGCTCAGCCGGAGACGCGGGTGCGGGTGTTTCGTCGGGGGCAAATGTCACATTAGAAGATGGCGTAGGTGTCTGCGGCGATTTTTTGCCAAAGCCCAGCTTATTGAGAATATCGTTGAACAAACCCATTTCGGCTCCTTAACCGGTGTTGGCCGGATTGCGAATGACAGGCAAAACAGAGTGGCAGAAGTGCTCACTCAGCTTCATTAAAGCTAGTCGGCTTCTCTGGCCCGGAGCGTCGCATTTCAACGACTGGCGACGGGTAAACAAAAAAGCGCCCTGAACATCCTTGTCCGGGGCGCGGCAGTGGTACCGTTATGGTGATGACGGTTTAGAAGCTCGCTTGTAAAGACAGGCCGCTATAAGCGTTATAGCCGTTGAGCATGATGTGGTAGCGACCAGACTGAGTGGGTGTGACGGTACAGGTTTCACCGTTACCCGCGCGGTAAGGCCGGCAATCCCAGCTGGATTTCGTGGCTTTCTGCCCGAAGCGGACATACAGATCGGCATCCCCTGTTCCGCCAGAGGTGCGAACCGTCAGGGTACGTCCTGCTGGTACATCAATGTAGTAATGCTGCTCACTGCCGGACGTTCCGCTCAGGCCACTGAGCACTTTACCGTTTTCCAGTTTGCCGTCTGACGGGGTGCCCGGATCGCCACCGCCATTGTCTGTGCCGCTGTAAGCCAGCAGATTGAGGCTGTTACGCGGATCGCTCACTTTGCCTGTCGTGCCGCGCTGCGCCAGTAACTGACTGAGCTGAGCGGGAGTCAGGTTCGGGTATTCATCCAGATACAACGCGCCGATACCGGCCACGTGCGGTGTCGCCATGGACGTTCCGCTGATAGTTTTGTAACTGCCGTCATACCAGGCAGAGGTAATGGAGGATCCCGGTGCAAAAATGTCAACACAGCTGCCCCAGTTGGAAAAGCTGGAACGCTGATCTGAACTGGTTGTCGAACCGACAGTAACCCCGTTTGCCACCCGGGCGGGTGAGACATTACAGGCATCCTGGTTTTCATTGCCCGCCGCCAGCATAAAGCTGACACCTGAATTGACCGCGCTGTTGATGGCGCTGTCCAGCGCGGTAGAAATGCCGCCGCCCAGGCTCATATTTGCCACAGAAGGGCCCGAGGCGTTCTGTTTCACCCAGTCCACCCCGGCAATCACCCCAGATGTGGTGCCCGAGCCATTACAGCTCAGTACCCGTACCCCGACCAGGCTGACGTTTTTCGCCACACCGTAGCGCGTACCGCCTATAGTGCCGGCCACATGCGTGCCGTGGCCATTACAGTCGGTGGCATTGCTGTCGTTATCAACGAAGTCGTAGCCGGAACGGGCACGGCCGCCGAACTCGGCATGGGTGGTGGTGACGCCGGTATCAATGACATATGCCGTCACGCCGGCACCGTTATATTGGGTGACAAAATTACCGTCCAGCGGCAGGCTGCGCTGATCCACGCGATCCAGACCCCAAGTGGCATTGGTTTGCTGAGCATCAAAGGCTTCAGGGAAAACCGGGTCGAGTGAAATCACCTGATCCTGCTCTATGTAGTCGACCTGATTGTCGCGGCGAAGTGCATTGAGTTGCTCTGCCGTCAGCTCAGCGACAAAGCCGCTCAGGGCTGAATCAAACACCCTTTGTGCCTTTACGGCATGAAGCGTGCTGATAGACTCGACAGTGCGGGCCACAAACTCGGTACGCGCGGCGATATCATTGGCAATATACGCCGGTTCTTTTAACACCACGATATACTGATTGGCGACGGCTTTCTCAGGCGCCGCGGTGATCAGCTGAGCCTGTGACTCTGAGCTTAATGCAAACTGTGAGTCTTCAGCCTGCAGAGCGGCACTGGTTAATACCAGCGCAGACGTGATACAGCAACCTAGCATTGTCTTAAACATTGTTATTCCTTTTTGATGTTTGTCCGTTACTTGGAATGGCCTACCCCTCACATCCGGCACAGTTAAAACCTATACGCAACCAAGCCCCTATACATAAGAGAGAAATACTGAATTTTGATAATGAAACAGAGAGATACGTGGTTACATCCAAGTTGAGACTCATCACAAGGCATAAATAAGTTGCTGTTTTGATATGACTTTATGTCCAGCCCCCCAGGCTTAATTCGGAAAAGGATGGATGTAAATAAATCCGAACAGGTAAAAAACCTGCTAATTACAGATTATATTTCAATATCTTAACGCCATAATGACAAATAAAAGCCGTACCGTTGCAACCCCCTGACTTTACAGCAGGCCTAAATGCTAATTTTGCCCGGATTTGTAAAACAGAAGATCTCGGCTAATAGCGGAGTGTGTTGTGCTGCTAAATAAAAATGTCGCCGCGTCTCAGGGCATAACAGGCAAAATCTGTACTTTTCGCTCAGACTTGTTGAAACCTCTTCATAACTCAGGGGAAAACCTATGCGCTGGCGCAAGACCAAACAAAGTACCAACATTGATGACAGACGCGGTCAGGGGCCAGCTCGATCCGGGGTGGCGGTGGCAGGGTTACTGCGTTTTCTCCCTTTTTTACTCAAAACCAAGGTGGGTAAACTCATTCTGGTTGTTGGCGGGATATATCTGGCCTACCAGTATTTTACCGGCGGTGCCGGAATGATGGATGTTCAGCCCGGTTCCGGGGCGATGCAGCAACAGGAAGGGGCGCAAACCGGCGGGTTACCGGCCAGTGACGAAGATGCCCAGTTTGTTGCGGCGATTCTGGGTACCACAGAAACCGTCTGGAGCAAGCTGCTCGACGGCCAGTATCCCGAACCCCAGCTGGTGCTGTACAACAATATCACCCAGACAGGTTGTGGCATGGGTCAGGCGCAGTCAGGTCCGTTTTACTGTCCGGCAGACAGTAAAGTGTATCTGGATCTCAGCTTCATGGACGAGCTCAAAAAACTGGGGGCGCCCGGTGATTTCGCGTTTGCCTATGTCATCGCGCACGAGGTGGGTCACCATGTGCAAAATGTGCTGGGCACCAACAAACAGGTCGCCCAGATGCAGCAGCAGGCCAGCGAGACTGACGCCAATCGCTTGAGTGTGATGCTCGAACTTCAGGCCGACTGCTATGCCGGTGTCTGGGGTTATTATGTGCACAATGACATGCAACTGCTCGAGCCGGGCGATATTGAAGAGGGATTAAAAGCCGCCAGTTCCGTGGGTGACGACAGGCTGCAGGAAATGGCTGGTCAGGCCGTACAGCCAGACGCCTTTACCCACGGCACGTCTGAGCAGCGGGCAAGCTGGTTTCGCACCGGGTTCGAATCCGGCAATCCCAAAGATTGCGACACCTTTAAGAACCTGCGGTAATCCTGATTCCGGGCCAGAGCGATACTGGCCCTGAAAAGAACGCACAGCCCTCTAAGTCCTGCTTGCCATTTAATGGTTTCTGCATACACTTTGCCTCGCATTACTCAGGACAACAGCAATGACAGTTGACTGCCATTGCTGGAAGCACCTTGTCCGGAATGGTCGGCATTTTTGACTTACAAATCAGTCAATAAATCAATCGCGTTTACCTTCTGCCACTTAACCGCTGATACGAATGTGATCAGTTACACGAAAATTTTGTCCATCCGTGCTGGATTATGTCTCTCAGAGCTAGGTTTTTGAAATGCTATGATAGACTATGACGCTAGTCGCTTTTTTTGAGGAAGTATGGCAAATCATATGCAACTGCTGAATCAGGCCCAAACACTCTGTGATAAACGTGGAGTCCGGCTGACACCACAACGCCAGAAAGTGCTGGAGCTGATTGTTGAGCATCAAAATTCAATCAGTGCTTACGAGCTGCTTGATTTGCTTCGGGAAACTGAACCTCAGGCCAAGCCTCCCACTGTGTATCGCGCACTCGACTTTCTGCTGGCTCAGGGCTTTGTGCATAAAGTCGAGTCGACAAACAGCTATATCGCCTGCAACTTGCTGGACCATGCCTCTCATTGTTCACAGCTATTAATTTGCGATGAATGCAGTCATGTGGAGGAATGTCACGACGATGAATTGGCTAAAATGCTAAAACTAAAGGCACAACAGCAAGGCTTTCAGATTTCTCACCATGTGGTCGAAAGCCACGGTGTGTGCCAAGCATGCCAACTGAAGAAGTAGTCCGTTTCTGAACAACAACAAGGCAATCCAGATCCTATGCGAGCAGAATTTGTAAACCCGTTTCTGGCCTCTCTGCTGAATGTGCTCAAGACCATGGCGTCAATGGAGCTGGCCCCGCAAAAACCTCTGCTGAAAAAAGATGAAGTCGCCCGTGGTGATGTATCCGGCCTGATTGGTATGATTGGCCCGCAGACCAGAGGCTCTATGTCCATTACCTTTGATGAAGGTCTGGCGCTGGAAATCATGCAGCGCATGCTGGGCGAACGGCCCAATGGCATCAATGATGAAGTCACCGATATGGTTGGCGAGATCACCAATATGGTGACAGGTGGCGCTAAACGCATTCTGTCTGAAAAAGGCTACGACTTTGAAATGGCCACCCCTGCCGTTGTGTCTGGCCGCGGCCACACCATCACGCACAAGAGCGAAGGGGCCATCATCATCATGCCGTTTGAATCTGAATACGGCAAAGCCTTCATCGAAATCAGCTTCGACCGCTAACGTTTTCACAAATCACGTCTTTTTCTGCAGGCCAGTGCAAACTGGCCTGACCTTTTGGCGTGACCATGCTTAACTCTTTCACTCTTTTTGCATAAATAACGCATAAATCATTGCTCCGTATTCCGGTTACGATCTAGACTGGAAATGCTGTTAAGGTATCTACTCACCTATAAAGATTCCTGTTAATAGCATTCGTGTTGCCTGCCTTCGGGTAACGCAAGGAATAGATTACAAAGGAAAGATCGTCAAATGAGCAAACTGACAGGAACCGTTAAATGGTTCAACGATGATAAAGGTTTTGGTTTTATCTCTGCTGCTGATGGCAAAGATGTTTTTGTTCACTTCAGCGCCATCCAGGCTCAGGGACGCCGTACTCTGAGAGAAGGCCAAAACGTTGAGTTTATCGTTACAGACGGCCAGAAAGGCCCACAAGCCAGCGAAGTGGTCGCCCTGTCTTAACCGTAAGGCATACCGCAACTAAGAAAAACGCCGCAAAAGCGGCGTTTTATCATTTCAGGTTTCCGCCAGTCTTACTGACGCCATTGCTTAAACGTATTGATCAGACCATTCGTCGAGCTGTCATGGCTGCTCACCGGCGCGTTGTCCGCCAGCTCAGGTAAAATCTGATTAGCCAGCTGTTTGCCCAGTTCAACACCCCACTGATCAAAACTGTAGATATTCCAGATCACGCCCTGAGTGAAAATCTTGTGCTCATACATCGCAATCAGTGCACCCAGTGTATACGGGGTGACTTGCTTCACCAGAATGGAGTTGGTCGGACGGTTACCTTCAAACACTTTAAAAGGTACCAGCTCAGCGGTTTCTTCCAGCGTCTTACCTGCTGCGATGAACTCAGCTTCGACTTGCTCGCGGGTTTTACCAAATGCCAGCGCTTCAGTCTGTGCAAAGAAGTTTGCCATCAGTTTAGGATGGTGATCACCCAGCTGATTGTGGCTGATTGCCGGGGCAATAAAATCACAAGGGATCAATTTAGTGCCCTGATGGATCAGCTGATAAAACGCATGCTGACCATTGGTGCCCGGCTCCCCCCAGATAATCGGCCCGGTTTGATAATCCACCGGATTACCGCCACGGTCAACAGACTTACCGTTCGATTCCATGTTGCCTTGCTGGAAGTAAGCCGCAAAACGGTGCATGTACTGATCGTAAGGCAGAATGGCTTCAGATTCGGCACCGAAGAAGTTGTTATACCACAGGCCAATCAGTGCCAGAATAACCGGGAGATTCTCGGTCAGCGGTGCTTGGGCAAAATGCTGATCCATCGCATGGGCGCCGGCCAGCAGCTCTTCGAAACGCTCATAACCCACAGCCAGGCAGATCGACAAACCAATCGCTGACCACAGCGAGTAACGGCCACCGACCCAGTCCCAGAACTCAAACATATTGGCGGTATCAATACCAAAAGCGGATACTGCCTCAGCATTGGTCGACAGGGCCGCAAAGTGCTTCGCCACATGCGCTTGATCCTGGGCTTCTGCCAGGAACCAGTCACGCGCCGAATGGGCGTTGGTCATGGTTTCCTGAGTGGTGAAGGTTTTTGACGCCACCAGGAACAGGGTCGTTGCCGGGTTCAGCCCCTTGAGGGTTTCGGCGATATGGGTACCGTCCACGTTAGAAACAAAATGCAGGTTAAGACGAGTTTTGTACGGCGCCAATGCTTCAGACACCATATAAGGCCCCAGATCTGAACCACCGATGCCGATATTGACCACATCAGTAATCGCTTGACCTGTGTACCCTTTCCAGTCACCGCCGATGATACGGTCGGAGAACTGCTTCATTTTCGCCAGCACGGCATTCACATGCGGCATCACGTCTTCGCCGTCCACCAGCACTGGTGTGTTGCTGCGATTACGCAGCGCAACGTGCAGAACGGCACGATCTTCTGTACGGTTAATTTTTTCACCGCTGAACATAGACGCTATGGCCGTTTTCAGCTCGGTCTGTTCGGCCAGATCAAACAGCTTGGCCAGCGTTTCTTCAGTGATAAGGTTCTTTGAATAATCCAGCAGGATATCGTTGCCGAACGCCGCGGAAAAAGTCTCGAAACGTGATGAGTCTTTAGCAAACAGCTCACTGAGCTGAAGATCCTGTGCCTGTTCGAAATGGGCAGTCAGTGCCTGCCAGGCAGTTGTTTGCGTGGGGTTAATGTTTTTCAACATAATGACGTTCCTGATGTGTTATTTTTTCACTACAGCACAACCGGTGGCACTGCAGTGAATATCCAATTCAACGGCGTTTGCACAGCCAAACTGGCCATAAGCATGGCGACATTTTGGTAATTTTACAACTTATTGTTAATTATGCCGCCGCCAACGCCCTACCTGCCTTGCTCCAGGTCACGCTTTCGGTGAATCGTGTACAGCCGCTAAACTATAGGAAATTATCCTGCAGTCTGAAAGAAATAAAGAGAGAAAAGCGACATGCTTCAGCTGAGACAGCAGCACCCAGCGTTATCGTGACCTGATTTCCTGCTCATGGCTGATGAAATTGAACAACAGATTAACAATGATTCTGCCGTATCAACATCCATCTTAATCCAGCTACCTGGGTTGTCAGAGAACCCGCCATGGCGCTGATTCATCAGTTTACAGAAACACAACCATT
This sequence comes from Photobacterium salinisoli, assembly GCF_003614885.1. Taxonomy (GTDB): domain Bacteria; phylum Pseudomonadota; class Gammaproteobacteria; order Enterobacterales; family Vibrionaceae; genus Photobacterium; species Photobacterium salinisoli. The sequence continues at coordinate 113,551 of NZ_QZMS01000014.1, read as the reverse complement.
TATTTTGATGCAAAGATACTTGATAAAAAGATTTGTCAGGCTTATCTTTAACTATATATCTTTTATTGAAGATACTTTTAAAGAAGCTATCTGCTTTCCATTAGTAAACACGTCCGCAGAAATGACAAAAGGAAAAGAACCATGAAACTCAGCATTATTTCAGGCAGCCATCGTCAACATTCATACAGTGCTAAAGCGGCGGCATATCTGCAACACCTTGCTCACAGTGAGGGTTTTCTGGAGGCCGATATTGTAGATCTGAGTGTCCTTGATTTTCCGCTCTGGAATGACGGAGTCTGGAGTGGCAGCGAGGAATGGAGCGGATGGAGACGCCTCGCCGACGATCTGAAAACGTCGGATGCTTTTGTGCTCATCACGCCGGAATGGCATGGCATGGCAACACCTGCGCTGAAGAATTTCCTGTTGTTATGCACCTCAGCAGAACTGGGCCACAAACCCGTGCTGCTGGCCAGTGTTTCAGCCAGTGTGAACGGGGTCTACCCCATCAGCGAGCTGCGCATGACGGGGAGTAAAAATAACCATGCCTGTTTTATTCCGGATCACCTGATCTTCCGCGACTGTGAAACCCTGCTGTCTGCCGACAAGGCTGTCAGTGATGAGCGGTTCCACGCCCGGGCGAAATATACCGTCCAATCCCTGGCAGCCTATGCCAGAGCTTTAGGCCCGGTACGAGAAGCGCTGCAGCAAGGGATGAAAGATTTCCCGTTCGGCATGTAACACTCCGCATGCTGCCCCTGACGATAATGACAAGGCCAACGCCCAAGACGACACTTGCTAAGGCTTAATCACCACACAGGCCGTCTGCTTCTGGCGGCCAAAACCGAGGATCTGGTTCAGGCCGGCTTTATTGAGCGGAATATGAGCACGATGGCTGCTGTCGGCCTTGTCTTCGGCAAAGGGATCATGAAAGAAAAAGAATTGATCGCTGACGCCGCTCAGCACAATCCAGTGCGGCTCTTTGCAGCCATTGAAACGGTAGGTACTGATCAACATCAGCAAGCAGCAGCCCTGTTTCAGCCACTCTTCTATCTGGCTGACCGCCGGCATAGCGTCCACCACTGGCACCCCAGCCTCATCCAGTTGCTGACAAAAATCCTGATGGACCAGTTCGATAATGTCCTTTTTCTTGGGATCGCGGACACTGTCGATAAAAGGTGTGGAGAGTGACTGTGCCCACAATTCCACCTTGCACCCGCGCCGGTAAGCCGCCAGCGCCAGCCCCTGTCCGCTGCACCCGCCGTGACCCGATGCCATGAAGATAGTGGTGGCCTCTCGCCACAACTGCATTTCCAGCTGGCGACTGGGCTGAAATTCAGAATCCAGATAAGACAGACTCATCATTAAGCATGCCGGACCACAGGTAAATGGCGTGGTCTGCACATACAAAGGAAGCGGTAGCAAATGCTTAGCTTCCATAGGGCTCAGACGTTTTTGCATCCTGACGCCATCAGCCAGATCATCGTAATAATGGATTAAAATTTTTAATGGTTTATAACCGCATTTTTCATAAAGATTTCGCGCTGCGACATTGTCATTACGCACTTCCAGCCTTAATGTATTGAAACCGTTTTCCAGCGCCGCCGCTTCACAGGCAGACAATAACTGCTGAGCAATGTGCCTGCCGCGATAAACGGGATCGACGGCAAGGGAATACAACCGCGCCAGCTGGGTGCCCCGGTGAAACAACACCAGTCCATAGCCAGCTATCCGGCCTTCATCTTCCGCGACATACAGCACGCTCTGGGGTGATTTAATAAACCGCCGCATCTGACGGGGAGAAATACGATCCCCGTCAAAAAGCTGAGCCTCCAGAGCATTTAAACTATCTAGATCATAAAGCTGTGCAATACGGACTATCATGGACTTATTCACGCTTGAGTGGACTAGTTCGATTTAATCCCAAAATTAGCCGTAAGGCTATAGGTGAAGAAAAAGATGACAAAAGTCCTCATTATTACCGACAACGACAGTGACTGGCGGCAGTACTTTCCCTCTGACAGGGTTGTCACTGTCGATACCTATTTGCAGCAGGGCGCGTTTTGTGAAAACAAAGCCACTCAGGTCATTAACCTGTGCCGGGACTACGGCTACATGAGCAGCGGTTATTACTGCTCGCTGATGGCCGAAGCCCGCGGGCACAGGGTGATTCCCCGTGTAATGACAATCAATGACTTGTCTCAGCCCTTCTTGTTGTCGGTACCGTCAGACCAGCTGGAGAAAGCTTTTGCTCATCAGCTGCAGTCGTCTGGGGATCAGCTCGAAGAAAAAATATACTTTGGCCAGTCCAAAGTGCCTGGCTTTGAAAAAATGGCTCGCCGCCTGTTCGAGCACTTCATGGTGCCTGTGATTAAAGTGATCATCCGCCGCTCCGATTCGCACTGGCAGGTTGATCAAATCACGCCGTTCCCGTTTCAGGATTTGACGGATCCTGAGCAGGATTTATTTGCCGACGCGCTGGAACGTTTCTCTAACAAGGTATGGCGCTCACCCAAGCCCAGCAAGAATGCGCGCTACGATCTGGCCTTGCTGATCGATCCGAACGAAAAGATGCCGCCGTCAGACAGTGCGGCACTGCATAACTTTAAGAAAGCCGCCAAGCGCCTGGGCATGCGGCTGCAGCCTATTACGCCGGATGACCTCTCCCGGCTGGGTGAGTTTGATGGCCTGTTCATTCGCGCCACTACCAATATCGGCAACTTCACTTACCGCTTTGCCAAAACGGCCGAGAAGCTGGGTTTGATCGTAATGGACGATCCGGAATCCATCATGAAATGCACCAACAAGGTGTTTCTCACTGAATTGCTGCGCTTGCATAAAGTGCCGACCCCGAAAAGTGTGGTGCTGAAAAGCTTTGATCCTAACTGGCTTGAGCAGGCCGAAAACGACATAGGTTTTCCTATGGTGCTGAAAGTGCCGGACGGTGCTTTTTCCGTCGGCGTGGTAAAAGTCAAAAACCGTGAAGAGCTGCTGACCCAAATGGATACCCTGTTTGCGCGCAGCACACTGATTCTGGCGCAGGAATTTCTGCCGACAGATTTTGACTGGCGGATTGGTATTCTCAACCGTCAGCCGCTGTTTGCCTGTAAATACTATATGAGCCGTGGCCACTGGCAGATATACCAGCACCACAACAGCGGCCGGGTCACCTCGGGCGGCTTTGAAACGCTGGATTTAAAACAGGTGCCGAAGAATGTTATCGATGTCGCACTCAAAGCGGCCAACCAGATTGGCTCTGGTCTGTACGGCGTCGATCTGAAGGAAGTGAATGGTCAGGTGGTGGTCATTGAAGTGAACGACAATCCGAGTATCGATCATAAAGTCGAAGATGCCTTCCTCGGCGATCTACTCTACGATCGGGTGATGACAGAATTTCTGCGCCGCATTCAGCTGCGCGGATTTTGAATCTGGGCCCCATTAACCCCCGCCTAGCCTCCCCCTTCAAATAGGGGAGGGACTGATTGAGTTTGCTGCGAGTCTTGCGTTTCCCCTCCCCTTGGCAAGGGGAGGGTCAGGGTGGGGTTCGTATGACGGGCATGGATTTGGCGTTAGTGCCCGGTAACCCCCGCCTAGCTCCCCCCTTCACAAGGAGGACGAACAGCGAAAGCACCGCTCTCAGAACGGCTGATTCACCATGACATTAAAGCTGCTTTGCTCTTCTCCCCAGGCCATTTCAGCCCGTACCACCACTCCTTCCACCTGAAAACGCACTGCGCCGCCGGCACTCCAGCGCATGTCCCGGTTCAGTTCAGCAAGATCGAACTCGTCAGCCACCCGGCCCAGATCGGTAAATAGTACCCATTGCCACCAAGGGACATCGTACCAATCGAACACCGGCCAGCCACTCAGCGGTTGCCACTCAGGCATGACCCGGTATTCCATGCTGTAGCTGAGCGCACTGCGATCAGAAAAACGCCCGCCGGGATAACTGCGCAGGCGAAACAGCCCGCCCAGGCTGGCGCGGGCAAACTCCGGTGGCCGGTGATAACGGGTTTGCCCATTGACCTGCTCACTCTGATTCCAGCTCGGCACATCCGACACATAGGCATTGAAGGCGATCACCTGCTGATCAAACCAATCGCCGGCAGGCCCGATATCCCAGAACCAGCTCTGGCTCAGCTCCCACTGCCACCAGCTTTCCCGCTCGCTGCCGCCGGGATCTGTGGTCACCGTCAGCAGGCTGTGTGACCCCTGGCTCGGGTTATGTTCACTGTTGAGGTTATCCCACTCCAGACGGGTTTCCAGCGCCCAGACTTCATCCGTGTCGGCAAATTTCGTGTCGGGCAAAGGCGGAGAGTCGTGAAAACGTCGGCTCTGATAATAAGGGCGAAATTCAAGAGAAGTAATCCCGCTTTGCCACGGGGTACTGCCGGTCAGCGGGCGCTCCAGCGCCAGGGCAGCCAGAGGATTGGCCGTTGCAGAGCCCAGCGGAAAGATATAGCGGGCAAACAGCCGGTATCTGGCATCATAGGCATTGGCATTAAAGGCATCGAGCGCAGCAGAGTCATTGCTGGCTGCCTCGCCGAGATAAAAATCGGTCTGCTGAAAATCGGCGTTGTAGATCTCGGCACCGAACAGCCAGCGGCTGTCGTTGCTCACCCGAAAATTATCGCCGCGCATGTAAGTCAGCCAGGTGCCCTTGTTTCCTTTCAGCCCGGCACCAAACAGTGAAGCCTGCGGCTGAATAACACCTTTGACCACCCCGGCCATGCCTAAAGCAAAGCCAATGTTGTCGGTATAAAAAGCAAAGGGCACCACGGCATAATCTTGTGCCCAACTCAGTTCGCCCTCGTCATCATAACCGCCGGTATTGATCTTAATACCGTCATCAGAGGCACAGGCAACCGCAGGATAGCCTGTCCAGAGCAAGGCTGAAAACAACCAAGCCGTGGTATGAGCCACGGCTTGTCTGGGATGGAAGATACTGGTAGGGGATAATGCCCGGCAGTATAAGGAGATCAGCATAACAATCTCTTCATTGTCACCGGTACGCCATGGTCACACGCGATGTCAGCTTGGTGACCAGCTCGTATGCTATGGTACCGACATGTTCGGCTACCACCTCGGCAGGTAATCCCTGCCCCCATAATACCGCTTCATCGCCCACCCGATCGGTGGCATCCGGCCCCAGATCGACCGTCAGCATATCCATAGATACCCGACCTGCAATCGGCACCCTGCGGCCGTTGATCAGCACAGGCGTACCGTTCGGGGCTGTGCGCGGATAACCGTCGCCATAACCTATGGCCACTACACCGACTTTGGTATCTCGCTCGCTGACCCAGGTGCCGCCATAGCCGACCGCTTCCCCTTGCTTGACCGTCCGCACCGCAATCACACTGGAGGTCAGTGTCATGACAGGCTGCATGCCAAACGCCTCGGCAGAATGCGTCCTATCAGCGAACGGCGAAATACCGTACATGATAATACCGGGACGAATCCATTCCAGATGGCTGTCCGGCCAGGCCAGAATTCCGGCGGAATTGGCCAGAGAGCGCTCCCCCCGACAACCTTGTGTCAGGGACATAAAAGTTTGGATCTGGCTGTCTGTCACCGGACTGTCCAGCTCATCGGCACAGGCAAAATGACTCATATAGCGCAGTGGCTGTGCTACATTCTCGCTGGCGTGCAAGCGATCGACAAACTGCTGAAACTCCTCGGGCCGGACACCCAGACGGTGCATTCCGCTGTCGATTTTCAGCCAGACTTTCACCGGCATCTCCAGCGACGCCTGCTCCAGCGCCTCCAGCTGCTCTATAGTGTGAACCACAGTCTGAATATTATTGGTTACCAGCACAGGCAAATCCGAGGGCGAGTAAAAGCCTTCCATCAGGAGAATAGGTTTGACCACGCCGCAGGCACGCAACGACAGGGCTTCCTCAATCCTCGCGACACCAAAGCCGTCTGCATCCGGCAATCCGGTCGCGACCTGCTCCAGACCGTGTCCGTAACCATTGGCTTTGACCATGGCGAGCAACTTGCAGCCGGGCGCCTGCTGTCTGATCTGAGCCATGTTCCGGCGCAAAGCCTCGGTATCAATATAGGCGGTCGCTGCTTTCATTCATTGTCCTGCTGCTGGGTTAACACTAATACTCATCATCAAAAGCCGGGCCGGCATAGTTATCAAAGCGGGAAAACTGGCCCTGGAAAGTCAGGCGCACGCTACCAATCGGTCCGTTACGCTGCTTACCTATGATAATTTCTGCAATGCCTTTCAGTGCACTGTCTTCGTGATACACCTCATCACGGTAGATGAACATGATCAAGTCCGCATCCTGCTCGATGGCACCGGATTCACGCAAGTCCGAGTTAACCGGACGCTTATCGGCACGCTGCTCGAGCGAGCGGTTAAGCTGAGACAGCGCGACCACAGGCACATTCAGCTCTTTCGCCAGGGCTTTCAGCGAGCGGGAAATCTCGGCAATTTCCAGCGTACGGTTATCCTGTAAGCCAGGCACACGCATCAGCTGAAGGTAGTCGACCATGATCATGCTAAGACCACCATGTTCACGGGCAATACGGCGGGCACGCGAGCGGACATCGGTCGGCGTCAGACCAGAACTGTCATCAATGTACATGTTCTTCTTTTCCATCAGTATGCCCATGGTCGACGAAATACGCGCCCAGTCTTCATCGTCCAGCTGTCCGGTACGGATCTTGGTCTGGTCCACCCGCGACAGCGACGCCAGCATACGCATCATGATCTGTTCGGCGGGCATCTCCAGCGAGAAAATCAGCACAGGTTTTTCCTGCTCCATCGCCGCGTTTTCACACAGGTTCATCGCGAACGTCGTTTTACCCATAGACGGACGCGCTGCCACAATAATCAGATCCGAGCCCTGCAGGCCCGCTGTTTTCTTGTTCAGATCGGTAAAGCCGGTCGAGACCCCGGTGACACCATCCTGAGGTGACTGATACAACAGTTCGATACGTTCCAGGGTTTTTTCCAGAATGGTATCGACATTTTGCGGACCTTCATTCTCATTGGTCCGCTGCTCGGCAATGGCAAACACCTTGCTTTCTGCCATATCGAGCAGGTCGACGCTGGTTCTGCCCTGAGGGTCATAACCGGCATCGGCAATCTCGTTGGCGACCCCAATCATGTCGCGGATCAGCGCACGCTCCCTGACAATCTCAGCATAGGCAGTAATATTGGCCGCAGAAGGTGTGTTTTTGGCTAACTCGGCCAGATAGGCAAAGCCACCGACATCATCAAGCTGGTCATGCAGCTCAAGACGCTCTGACAAGGTGATCAGATCCAGCGGCTGGCCGGATTCCAGCAACCCGGCAGCTGACTCAAAAATCATCCGGTGCGGACGGCTGTAAAAATCACGCGCGACCACTTTTTCTGCAACGCTGTCCCAGCGCTCGTTATCCAGCAACAAGCCGCCAAGCACTGACTGCTCTGCCTCCAGCGAATGAGGCGGCATTTTGAGCGCATCCATCTGACTGTCTTTAGGACGATTGGGTTTACTTTTCTCTGCCATAACCACTTGCACGTTTGACCTGAATCCGGCCTGTTAGTATACCTGAACATTCCTGCGAGCTGGCAGCCATCCAGACAAAAAAGACCCGGTAAACGCTGCGCTGCCCAATCTTACGGCACTTCAGCAAAATTTATGTCTAATAGCGCAACATCCTGACGATCATCTGACATTTTTCAGCTACACTGCGCCGCCTACACCTTTTCTGCACTTTTTTGTGTTAGCCGTCGTTTCTTGTGTCTGTAGTTGGGAGGGCACGTGGCAAATAAATGCATACTGCTTCCTGTGCTGACATCCGGCCTGCTCATCATGGCTGAGGCTGGCGCAGAAGAGGTGCCAGAGCTCCCGCCTATCACCTCGCCCTGGTCCAGTGAACTGGAACTGGGATACCAGTCGCTTTCCGGCAATTCGAATACCAAATCGCTCAATACCCGGCTGGGGCTGACCTATGTCAAAGATCAGTTCCGTCAGCAGGTCGAAGCCAAATACCTGCTGGCTGAAGAAGACGGTGAGGAAGAAAAACGTAAAGGCCAGCTCGAATTGCAGAGCGACTTCATCATCAATGAACGGGCGTATGTACTGGGCAATACCAGCTATATCGATGACAAATATGGCCCCTATTTCAGGGATTTCACCCTGGCAACCGGTATCGGCTACCGGGTCATCCGGCTGGAAAACATGATGATGGAAATAGAAGCCGGTCCGGGTTACCGTCATCAGGAGCCAAACATCGACGAAATTGACGATGATGACATCATAGTCCCTGAAACCGTTGACGAGCTGATTCTGCGTGGCAGTACCCGCTGGATATGGAAACCGTCCAAAGATGTCGAGCTGAATGTCCGGCTGACAGGCATAGCCGGTAACAGTAACAGCACGCTGGAAACACAGGTATCGCTCACCAGTGCGATCTCAGAACATATCGCCATTAAGCTCAGCAACACTCAGAAGTTCAACAGCTGGGTACCGGACGGCCTGCAAAAGCGCGACGGCACCATGACAATCAACCTGCTCTTCCATTACTGATCTGAGTTATCCCGCCGATAGCACGGTTCTACGGACATAAAAAAACCAGCCCTAAGGCTGGTTTTTTCGCAGAAGTGCCGGTGCTGATTATTCAGCAGCAACAACTTCCAGCTTAACTGTTGCAAATACGTCAGAGTGCAGCTGCAGGCTGATCTCATATTCACCAGTAGTGCGCAGAGCACCTTCTGGCAGACGTACTTCGCTTTTCGCTACTTCAACGCCAGCAGCAGTTACTGCATCAGCGATATCACGAGTACCGATTGAACCGAACAGTTTGCCTTCGTCACCCGCTTTAGAAGCAATAACAACAGCTTCCAGAGCGTTAACTTTCTCAGCGCGAGCTTGAGCAGCTGACAGTTGCTCTGCAACTTTGGCTTCCAGCTCAGCACGACGAGCTTCAAACATTTCAACGTTAGATTTAGTAGCCATAACTGCTTTACCCTGAGGGATCAGGAAGTTACGAGCATAACCAGCTTTAACGCTTACCTGATCACCAAGGCTGCCCAGGTTACCGATTTTATCAAGTAGAATAACTTGCATTATCTTGTCCTCTTAAACTTAATTAAACCGGGCCTATTACTGATGCTTGTCAGTATATGGCAGCAGAGCCAGGTAACGTGAACGCTTGATAGCGCGAGCCAGCTGACGCTGGTACTTAGCGCGAGTACCTGTGATACGGCTTGGTACGATTTTACCAGCTTCAGTGATGTAGTTTTTCAGAGTTGCTACATCTTTGTAGTCAATCTCTTGTACGCCTTCTGCAGTAAAACGGCAGAACTTACGACGACGGAAGAAACGTGCCATGGGCTTATCTCCTGAACTAAATTTTTTCAATATGATCGGCATGCAACACTAACTTACCTATGCCATTCCGGCCGGTTTGCCACGAGATAAATCCCCCGGCTTTAATGTTGCTTCCGACAGCTAAATCATGAGTGAGTACTTGTTGACCTTTACCGCTGACCACCACATTGATGTAACAATACACCTGTCGGGTTAAATCGGCTTCCACCTGGTTGGAACGATGCTCAAGCACAAAATGGCAATGAGGAACGCCCGCAGGGGACTGGCTTCGTTTGGGATGCTTGGCAACAGTGCCAGACAGCTCCAGACGATTGGTCATGCAATGATTACTCAGCGTCGGCCATTAGACCTTCAGATTGTGCATCTGCACGATCTTCACGACGTGGGGCACGCTCTTCTTTAGCCTTCATCATTGGAGATGGCTCAGTGATAGCGCCTTTAGTGCGCATGATCATGTTACGGATCACAGCATCGTTGAAGCGGAAGCTTGACTCCAGCTCGTCGATCACAGACTGCTCGGCTTCAACGTTCATCAGAACGTAGTGAGCTTTGTGCAGTTTGTTGATTGGGTAAGCCAGTTGACGACGGCCCCAATCTTCCAGACGGTGGATTTGACCGCCAGAATCTTTGATAGCACCAGTGTAACGCTCGACCATGCCAGCAACTTGCTCGCTTTGATCAGGGTGCACCATAAATACGATTTCGTAATGACGCATGGGTTGCTCCTTACGGATTATTCAGCTTCCCTGTTCAGCTCGGTTATCCTGGGGAAGCAAGGAACGAAAAAATAAAACCGAGAATTTAGGCGCGAGATAGTACAGAATTACACCGCTCAGCGCAACTAAAAGTACTGTTATATCGCCTTGTCCTGACGTTTATTTTCGCCACAGACAGAAATGCCATCCGGGCGGATGACATTTCATTTGATTTTACGGGTATTTTTGGTTCAGCCCTGACGCTGGCGCACCGCTTCAAACAGGCAGATCCCCGTTGCAACAGACACATTCAGGCTGGAAACAGTGCCTGCCATCGGGATCTTAATCAGATCATCACAGGTCTCGCGGGTAAGACGGCGCATTCCTTCCCCTTCCGCACCCATGACTATCGCCAGCGGCCCGGTCAGTTTGCTTTGATAGAGGTCATGTGTCGCTTCACCGGCAGTACCGACAATCCAAATCCCTTTCTCCTGCAATGCACGCATGGTACGGGCCAGATTGGTCACACGAATCAGCGGGACCACTTCAGCAGCCCCACAGGCCACTTTAGATGCGGTGGCGTTCAACTGAGCGGCCCTGTCTTTCGGCACGATAATCGCGACCACACCGGCGGCATCGGCATTACGCAGACATGCGCCCAGGTTATGCGGATCGGTAACACCGTCCAGTATCAACAGCAGCGGATTGTCTTTGCCATCCAACAGGTCATCCAGATCCTGTTCATTGTACTGCTTGCCCGGTTTGACCCGCGCCACAATACCCTGATGGCTACCGCCGTCAGCTTTATCGTCCAGTGCCTTACGACCGGCCTGTTGGATAGTTACCCCTAATCGCTGCAATTCATTTAGCAGCGGCAATACACGCTCGTCCTGGCGCCCTTTCAGCACAAAGACTTCAATGAAACGTGCCGGGTCGGAACCCAGCACAGCGCTGACGGCATGAATGCCGAAAATCATATCATTACGCATTACTTATTCTTCTTCGCCGCTCGTTCTTTCTTACCGGCCCGCGGCTTGCGCGCCTTGACCGATTTCTTTTTTGCCTTGTCTTTTTTCTTGGCTTTTTTGCCTTTCTTGTCGTCTTCGCTGCCAGGTTTGGCGATTACGCCGGCTTTCAGTTGCTGACGGACAGAACTGCGCTCTTTCTTCGCTTCCGCTTTGTGCTCCTGCTGCGCTTCACCGTTTTCTACGCGGTACGCTTTCAGGCTCTGCCGCTGCAACCCTTCCGCTTTACGCATCCGTTGCTGCTTCTCACGGGTCTGGGCGGTTTTACCCGGGCGGCGGGCCTTTCTGCCGCCTCCCACCAGTTCGAAATCAATCTGACGGTCGTTGAGGTTGATCGCTGCGACTTTCACCTGAACCGTATCACCCAGGCGGTAAATTTTGCCGGATGCATCTCCCACCAGGCGCTGACCGATAGGATCATACTGGTAGTAATCATTGTCGAGATTGGAGATATGAACCAGGCCGTCAATATTAAGCTCATTGAGGCGAACAAAGAAGCCAAAGCCAGTGACATTGGCAATCACACCGTCAAACTCATCACCGACATGATCCTGCATGTATTCACATTTCAGCCAGTCTGCCACATCACGCGTGGCATCATCGGCCCGACGCTCTGTCATGGAGCATTGTTCACCCAGCACATCCATATCATCAAAGGAATAGTGGTAGCCACCTGTCGGGGTCCAGCGATCTTTGTTGGTGCCGTTCTCTTTGGCTATCAAGTATTTAATGGCACGATGCAGGGCCAGATCTGGATAGCGGCGAATCGGTGACGTAAAGTGCGCATACGAGTTTAGTGCCAGGCCAAAGTGGCCCAGGTTTTCCGCCTGATACACAGCCTGCTTCATGGAGCGCAACAGCATAGTCTGGATCAGTTCTTTGTCCGGACGATCCTGGATCGCCGCGGCCAGATGAGCATAATCACTCGGAGCCGGCTCCAGACCACCGGTCAGATTCAGACCCAGCTCGCCGAGGAAATCCCTAAAGCCCGTCAGGCGCTCTTCACCCGGGGTGTCATGCACCCGGTACAGTGCCGGCTCTTTGGCTTTTTCCACCAGCTTGGCAGAAGCCACGTTCGCCATGATCATACATTCTTCGATGATCTTGTGGGCATCGTTACGCTCTGACGGCACAATACGATCAATCTTACGGTCCGCATTGAAAATAAACTGGGTTTCCAGCGTTTCAAACTCAATGGCACCGCGCTGCTCGCGCGCAAGCTTCAGCACTTTGTACATGCTGTACAGTTCTTCCAGATGCGGTACCAAAGGCGCATAACGCTGACGCAGCTCCTCGTCTCCTTCCAGCATCTTGCTGACTTTGGTGTACGTCAGACGGGCATGGGAGTTCATCACGGCTTCGTAATGCCGGTAGCCTGACAGTTTACCTGACGCCGAAATGGTCATTTCGCAGACCATACACAGGCGGTCAACCTGAGGGTTGAGCGAGCACAGACCGTTAGACAGCACTTCAGGCAACATAGGGATCACCTGAGCCGGGAAGTAGACCGAGTTACCACGGTTTATCGCTTCTTTATCCAGCGCGCTGTCAGGGCGTACATAATAGCTGACATCAGCGATAGCCACCCATAAACGCCAGCCGCCGGATTTTTTCTTTTCACAGAACACCGCATCATCGAAATCACGGGCGTCTTCGCCGTCGATAGTCACCAAAGGCAAATCCCGCAGATCAACACGGCCTTTTTTGGCTTCTTCCGGCACTTCTTCTTTCAGTGTCGCGACCTGCTTCTCAACTTCTGCCGGCCAGACATGAGGAATATCATAAGTTCGCAGGGCAATTTCAATTTCCATCCCCGGCGCCATGTTCTCGCCCAGGACTTCGATAATTTTACCGACAGCATTGTACTGACGGGTGGCACGCTGGGTGATTTCCACCACCACGACGTTACCCATGCGGGCCCCCTGGCGCTCTTCCTGAGGGATCACGATATCCTGCGAGATACGTGAATCATCCGGCACAACGAAGCCCATACCGTCTTCAATAAAATAACGACCGACAATCTGGCCGCTGTATTCCTTGAGAACACGGACAATTCGCCCTTCACGGCGGCCGCGTTTATCAACGCCAGCCACCTGAACCAGAACGTAATCACCATGGATAACACCGCGCATCTGATGAGACGGCAACAGCAGGTCATCTTGACGGGCCATGCCGCTGCCTTCAGGGCGTACAAAACCAAAGCCGTCTTTATGGCCGATGACATGACCTTTAATCAGATCCAGTCTTTCCGGCAGTGCGTAACACTGGCGGCGGGTGTACACCAGCTGACCGTCGCGCTCCATGGCGCGCAATCGGCGGCGAAGGCCTTCGTACTGGTCTTCGCCCTGCAATTTCAGCTCGGTAAACAGCTGATCGCGATTAACAGGTGTATTAAAGCCGCGAACCACTTCCAGAATGAATTCACGACTTGGGATTGGGTTTTCGTAGTTTTGAGCTTCCCGCTCGCGGAAAGGATCGACGGGTAAATCAGTTGTACCTTTGGACATAAAATAATCCGTATTGGCAGCCAGATACCCTAAGTATATCCCTGCCATCAATAATTAGTTGGGAGCAGGTCAAATTCCGCTCCAATAAATGAAGATAATATCTGCGTGTGAATCAGTCGCTTACACGCTTTTTTTGTGAGCCTGCCTGTCACCGGCAGCTCAAGCAACGCGACAAGTTATATGCCGCTCAGATCACATTCTAAGCGCTAACTGCCTGAAAAGATACCGCAGGCCAAAAATCACCACGGTCAGGGGGAGGTTACCAGAAGCTCTCTCGTCGCTTGGCGCGAGCAATCACATTGGAGGGCATACGCTGCTCTAAATTGCGGCGTAGCTGAGTAATCTTTCTGTGGGTCCGGCCGTCTGCGGTGACGGACTGGTACAGCCAGCGGTATGCATCTTCGTAATCAAGCGGACTGCCATAATCATTAACTAGCAACTCGGCGAGCTGAATACGCGCCGCCAGATGCCCCATAGCTGCCGCTTCACGCAAATAAGGAATCGCACGTTCCCGATCCTGCTGCACCAGCGTACCTCTGGCATAATAACGGCCCAGTTGTTCCAGCGCCGAAGGTAAACCCTGGCGAGCTGCCGTTTCCATGTAATAGAGACCCAGCTCAACGTCACGCTCCACACACACGCCCCAGGCCAGCATGTCGCCATACAGAAACTGATACGCCGGCAGCTCCACACGCTCTGCCCGCACTTCAATATCCTGAACCAACTGGCACTCATCGGCTTTCACGCGCTGTAGCTGCTGGTTGCTTTCAAACAGATGGATCAGTTCCGCCTCTGAATACAAAGGCACAGCATCCCCAACATCTGTAATCGCTTTAGCCGGCATCGCTGCCATTAAAGCTGAAAGCACTATTGCACGCAGAACCATTCCGCTCTCTCTTATTGAAACATGACGACTGGACTCAACCCTATTTCTTCGCTGAAAACGATAAAACACGGCGGTATGAACCTTATCGACCAGAGGCAAGCAGACTTTAGCCAAAATTTCAGAAAGCGGACAACAAAAAGCCAACCCTAAGGTTGGCTTTTGAGCATCAGGTCAAATCGCTACGCTATCAGCTTGCGTAAGGATGAACCTTGATGATGGTTTCATTACGATCAGGGCCGGTAGAGATCAGATCGACAGGTACACCTGTCAACTCTTCCAGACGCGCAATGTAATTCAGTGCCGCCTGCGGTAACTCTTCCAGAGTTTTCACACCGAAGGTAGTCTCAGTCCAGCCTGGCATCGTTTCGTAGATAGGCTCTACATTTTCGAATGCATCAGCCGCCATTGGAGACACAGTCAGGACTTTGCCATCCGGCAGTTTGTAACCGGTACAGATCTTGATTTCTTCCAGACCATCCAGAACATCCAGCTTAGTCAGACAGAAACCAGACACTGAGTTGATTTGCACAGCACGGCGCATTGCAACGGCATCAAACCAGCCACAACGACGCTTACGGCCTGTGGTTGCACCAAACTCATTACCTTTCACACCCAGGTGCTCACCGACAGCATCATTAAGCTCAGTCGGGAACGGGCCAGCACCAACACGTGTGCAGTATGCTTTGGCGATACCCAGAATGTAACCCAGGTAGCGGGGACCGAAACCAGAACCGGCAGCAACACCGCCCGCCGTCGTGTTAGAAGAAGTCACATACGGGTAAGTACCGTGGTCAATGTCCAGCAATGTGCCTTGTGCACCTTCGAACATGATCTTATCGCCGCGCTTGCGTGCGTCATCCAGCTCCTGGGTTACATCAATAACCATAGATGTCAGGATGTCCGCCTGAGCCAGCACAGTTTCCAGTACTTCTTCGTAGCTTACAGGCTCAACATTGTAATAATGCTCCAGCTGGAAGTTATGGTAAGCCATTACTTCCTTAAGCTTCTCGGCAAATGCCTCTTTATCGAACAAATCGCCAACTCGCAGACCGCGACGAGCAACTTTATCTTCATAGGCAGGACCGATACCACGGCCAGTCGTACCGATTGCTTTCTTACCACGAGCCAGTTCACGAGCCTGGTCCAGAGCAATGTGATACGGAAGAATTAGCGGACAAGCTTCTGACAGGTATAAACGCTCACGAACTGGAATACCACGCGCTTCCAGTGGTTCCATTTCTTTCAGCAGAGCATCAGGAGAAAGGACGACACCGTTACCGATAATGCATTTCACGTTGTTACGCAGGATGCCTGAAGGGATTAAGTGCAGGACAGTTTTTTCACCATCTATGACAAGGGTGTGACCTGCATTGTGACCGCCCTGGTAGCGAACCACATATTGTGCATCTTCAGTCAGCAGATCAACGATCTTGCCCTTACCTTCGTCACCCCACTGGGTGCCGAGAACGACTACATTGTTTGCCATCTTTCTTCGTCTATCAGTAGTTAAAAATGGATTCTAGCACCTTACAAATTTGCTTGCAGTCATTTTTTGACCATGACCCAGAAAATCGAAAGGCAGGCTTCACGAATACCCTACGTCAGGATTTACAGCTGGGTGAACATGATATAAGCAATCACGCTGCCAGCGACGACTAAACAACCCCCTATCCGGCGCAATGTCTGATCATTCTGGCTGCTCAACTGACGGATCAGTTCGCGCCAGCCTCTGGGTGCCAGTAACGGCCCCAAACCTTCCAGAATCAGTACCAGCCCGACGGCCAGCCAGAATGTTTGACTCATCGTTTTACCCCGCTCTCGACTTACCATCCCCGGTATCGGACAAAAAAAAAGACAAGGCCATGCCTTGTCTTTTTGTCAGCACTGAACCCGCTTAGTTCAGGCCGTTTGATTCTTTCATGTATTTGAAGAAATCACTGTTCGGATCAACTACCAGAATATCCTGTTTGGAACTGAAGCTGTTCTCGTACGCTTTCAAAGAACGCAGGAAGTTATAAAACTCCGGATCCTTGTTAAACGCAGTCGCATAGATTTCAGCCGCTTTTGCTTCAGCATCACCGCGCTGGATGCGGGCAATACGTTCGGCTTCAGAAATAATCTTGGCGACTTCCAGCTCAGACTGAGCACGGATAACCTCGGCTTTTTCTCGACCCTGAGAACGATGCTTACGAGCCACCGATTCACGTTCAGCACGCATACGGCGATAGATAGACTCGCTGATCTCATCCGGCAGGTTGATTTTCTTCATGCGGAAATCAACCACTTCGATACCAAGGTCACGGGCACTGATCTGAGTTTCAGCCAGTACATCGGCCATGATCTTGTCACGCTCGCCTTCCAGTTCTCTTCTGGGAGCGACTTCCTGCACAATTTCAGACGCAATGGCCACGCTTTCATCAACGGGTGCAGCAGCGCCGGCATCCACGTTGTTGCCACGATCCGGACCAGACACTATCTGTTTGATCTCTTTCGCACCGATCTGTGCACGCAGACTGTCAACCACTTTGCGTTTCAGCAGTCCTTCCGCCGTTGCGGTATTACCGCCACCGGTTGTCAGGTAATACTGACCGAAGTCCTGAATACGCCACTTCACATAAGTGTCGATGATCACGTCTTTTTTCTCAGAGGTGACAAAACGGTCAGCCTGATCATCCATGGTCTGAATACGGGCATCCAGCTTACGAACACGGTCAAATACCGGTACTTTGAAGTGCAGGCCCGGCTCATACACACGAGTCATGTTGCTGGTGTCATCTTTAATGATTCGACCGAAACGAACCACAATACCACGCTCGCCCTCTTTGACGACGAAGACGGACATCAACACCAGAGCGATGAGAATGACTACGAGCGGGATAATTAACTTACGCATAATTAATATCTCCCCTGACGACCAGAATCAGCACGCGGTGCCGCTGGAGTAGGATTCACATTTTCCGTCTTCTCCAGTTCAATACCGTACGAGCTGGATGGGCTCATTTGCTGTTTACTGCCTTCCGCCTGATTCATCAGCTTGTCCAAAGGCAGATAAAGCAGATTGCCACCGGATTTCGAGTCCACCATCACTTTGCTGGTGTTGGAGTAAACGCGTTCCATGGTGTCCAGATACAAGCGATTACGGGTTACTTCTTTCGCTGCATTGTACTCAGGTAACAGTTTCTCGAACTGAGCCACTTCACCCAGTGCGCCGTTAACCACTTTCTCGGTATAACCTTCCGCTTCTTTCTTCAGACGTTCAGCACGACCTGTTGCTTTCGGCAGGATATCGTTGCTGTAGGCTTCCGCTTCGCGCACAAAGCGCTCCTCATCCTCTCGGGCCGCGATCGCATCATCAAATGCATCTTTCACAGCTTCCGGCGGACGGGCTGACTGGAAGTTCACGTCCACAACCAGAATACCCATGTCATATTTATCGGTAATCTTATCGATATCCGTCTGGGTATTGGCACGAATGGTCTGACGGCCACGGGTCAGGGCTTCATCCATAGTGGAGTCACCGATCACCGCACGCAGAGCAGAATCCGTTGCCTGACGCAGACTGTCGTCCGCATTGGTCACACTGAACAGGTACTTCTGTGCATCAGAAACCCTGTACTGCACTTCCATTTCAACTCTCAGTACGTTTTCATCCTTCGTCAGCATCAGACCTGAGCTGCGCAGAGAACGAATCGCCTGTACGTTGACCAGCTCAACATCATCGATGAAGGTAGGTTTCCAGTTCAGACCAGGATCGACCATTTCATAGAATTTACCAAACCGAAGTACGACGCCACGCTCAGCTTCGCCAACAGTATAAAACCCTGAAAAGCCCCAAATCGCAGCCGCGATAACAGCAATAACACCTAAGCCGACAGCACCGCCACCGCTCGAAGGTCCACGCTTATTCCCAAAAATACCACCAAACTTACGACTCAGTTTTGCAAACACTTCATCGAGATCAGGCGGCCCTTGTTCACGACCACCACGATTATTGTTCCCCCAAGGGTCCTTATCGCGGCCACCGTTGTTTCCAGGCTCATTCCACGCCATTATAGAACTCCATCAATATGATATGACGACAGTTTTTATTACTCTAGCAGTCCATCAGGCAAGGATAAAGTCATCCAGCCCCTGGTGCTCTCTTTTTTGCAGTCGAGCCCATTCTGCGATGGGTAAACGTACATCCAGTATCAGGTTACCATTTTCTTCATACTCTTCCCTGACAATCGCCCCAAGCTGATAAAACTTGCTCCGGAAGCGACCGATCACTGCCGGCGGCAGGCACAGAGTATGGGTGACCATAGTCCCGGACAGCCGTTCCGTCAGTGCCGTGAAGAGCAGGTCAATACCGGTTCCTTCACGGGCAGAAACCCAGACACACCGTGGAATACCGTCTTCGTCGCGCTCAATACGCGGCTCAGCCTCTTCCAGGTTGTCAATCTTATTCATGACCACCAATACCGGAACATCACTGGCATCGATTTCTTCCAGTACAGTGTTAACCGCATCGATATTTTCCCGATAACGCTCATCACTGGCATCCACCACATGTAACAACAACGCGGCTTCCTGGGTTTCTTTCAGTGTCGCTTTAAACGCAGCCACCAAATCATGAGGAAGATGGCGGATAAATCCGACCGTATCGGCCAGAATACTGGTTCCCACATCCTCTACATCGATTTTCCGCAACGTCGGATCCAAGGTGGCAAACAGCTGATCCGCGGCATACACCCCGGCATCCGTCACCCGGTTAAACAGGGTAGACTTACCGGCGTTGGTATAACCGACTAACGAAATTGTCGGAATATCTGCCCGGCTTCTGGCGCGACGACCCTGATCCCGCTGTTTGGATACTTTATCCAGACGGCGCAGAATCGCCTTGATCCTTTCGCGCAGTAAACGACGGTCAGTTTCAAGCTGAGTTTCACCCGGTCCGCGCAGACCTATCCCGCCTTTCTGTCGTTCAAGGTGGGTCCAGCCGCGGATCAAACGGGTAGAAATATGACGTAACTGCGCCAGCTCGACTTGCAGCTTACCCTCATGGGTTCGCGCACGCTGAGCGAAGATATCCAAGATCAATCCGGTTCTGTCCAGAACCCGGCATTTGCACAGCCGCTCCAGGTTTCGCTCCTGGGCTGGCGAGAGTGAATGGTTAAAAATGACGATCTCGGCGTTTTCCGCTCTGACCGCATCGGCAATTTCCTGTGCTTTACCTTCTCCCACGTAATACTTAGGGTGGGGAGACTGTCGGCTGCCTGTAATCACACGCAGCTTATTGACTCCCGCCGAGGAGACCAGCATTTCAAACTCGCTGAGATCTTCCCATTCCCCTTCTTGCGTGAAGTTGATATGAACAAGAATTGCCTGTTCACCGGCTTCATAACGGTCAAACAAGCAATCAACTCCTTATCGAAGAATATTATTCTTCTGTTTTTTCCTGGCCACGTTCTGTTGTCGGACGATCACCTGAATGGTGATGATTGACCGGGCGAGCCGGCACGACAGTAGAGATAGCGTGCTTGTACACCATTTGGTTGACAGTGTTTTTCAGCAGGATAACGAACTGGTCAAATGACTCAATCTGCCCCTGGAGCTTAATACCATTGACCAAGTAAATAGAAACCGGGATTCTTTCACGACGCAGCGCATTCAAAAACGGGTCTTGTAGAGATTGCCCCTTAGCCATTCTTTCTTTTCCTTATTTGTTTGTAGTTGTATGTTTCAATGAACAAAATAAACAATACGCAAAGCAGAGATGAGTATACACGTTAATCAAACCTCACGGCTAACGGAGTTTGTGACTGTTTGTAACGCTTTCTCTACATCACTGCTATCCAACCAAGTCAGCGCTTTCCAGCTGCGAAGCCAGGTAATCTGCCGCTTGGCTAACTGACGGGTTGCACAGATTCCGCGAAAAACCGCGTCATCCAACGTGCAATTACCGTCAAAGTAATCCCACATCTGTCGGTATCCAACACAGCGCACCGACGGGAGATCCGGATGCAGATCCCCCCGCTCATACAAGGCTCGAACTTCCTGTTCAAAGCCTGCTTTGATCATCTTGTCAAAGCGCTGTTCGATCCTCTGATGCAGAATAGCCCTATCCATGGGTGTTATCGCAAATTGGTGTACCTGGTAAGGTAATGTTTCCCCCTGCGTTTGGGTCAACTCAGTTAAAGTTTTACCTGAAATTCGGAAAACTTCCAATGCCCGCGACAATCGTTGTGGATCATTTGGATGGATCCGTGTCGCAGAGACGGGATCAATTTGTTGCAATTCTTGATGCAAAGCCAGCCAACCCTGTTCCTGGGCTTGCTGCTCAATCTCAGCACGAATAGCCGGATCTGCCTGAGGCAGTGGCGAAAGCCCCTCCAGCAAAGCCTTAAAATAGAGCATAGTGCCGCCAACCAATAATGGAATGCGACCAGCCGCCACGATATCTGCCATTTCTTTGAGGGCATCTTCACGAAAATCGGCGGCTGAATAACTTTGTGACGGATCACGAATATCGATCAGCCGATGCGGCGCCTGAGCCAGCTCAGCGGCATCCGGTTTAGCGGTACCAATATTCATATCACGGTAAATCAGTGCAGAGTCGACACTGATTAATTCAACAGGCAACTGCTGACGCAAACGGATTGCCAGGTCGGTTTTTCCCGACGCGGTAGGCCCCATCAGAAAAATGGCCTGTGGAAGAGATTTAGTCATGTTTAAACGCTTCTAATGCCGGCTGCAAATCGACCGGACGCAGCAACCGGGAATAATAAGATTCCAGGGTACTCCCCCAGAGTTGTTCAAGCTCACCCAGTAAAGTTATGGCCTGAGACAGGCTGAAGCGTTCACTGTGAGCCGACAGTTCGGCGGATAACCAGTCCAGTAAAGAGTCCCAGTAGTCAGTATGACTCAGATGTTCCCCGGCCTCTGACAGCGTGCTGAGTTGCTCGAGTAACGCAGGGATCAACACTTGCAGGTTCTGTTGGCGAAGCGGCAGGCTCACCGCCAGGATCACCAGTTTATCCTGCCCTTTTGCCCGGATCTGGATACCCAGCTTCTGCAATACCGCGCTGTGCTGTCCGGCGCTTTGGCTTAACAGCTGCGTGGTTGGGATCACGAGCGGGATCAGCAATGGCTGAGGTTTAAGGCCGTCATGACGGGCAAATTGCAGCTGCCCTTTAATGCGCAGCTGATCTGCCTCTGAGAGCGATAACAAAGCGACATCAGCACCATGACTGACCAGCAGATAACGCTCAGCAATCACGGTCAGCGCTTTACCCAGTCCGTGCTCCGGCTGGCTGTTGAGTACCGGATCGCGTTTGACCGCTTGCGGCGTTTCACGCCAGGCGTTGTCTGGTTGCGTATTCTGCGGCTGCCGTGGTATCTGCTCAGGTTCTGCCGCTGAGACCTGTGTTTGCATCAATGCCTGATAGGCCGCGACTTCCGCTTTGGAAGGCGGTTCGCCGCCATACTGCCGAGGCGAGTGATTCCGCGCACTGGCAGCAGGACGGGGTGACGCTGAGGAAGCAGCGGCCCTCTCCTGCTCAGGGCGACCGGCCGGGCGGGCTGAGGTGACAGACTCATCACTCAGTCGCCATTCTTTTGCCGGCGCTTGTCGCGGGTAGGCCGGAGTGTTGGCAATAGCATCCAGGGCGTTGGCAGAAGGGACGCGCGAGCTGTCAGCATCCAGTTCCGGATCCGGCTGCCTGCCAAGCGGCGCTGGCTCCTTGATCTGATAAGCATCTGGCTGGCTGGCATCGCCACGAGCCGATGCTCGCTCTGGTGCCGAGTACTGGCAGGTTTCATCCGCGCTCTGCTGCAATGCACTTTGCACGCCCTGATAGATAAAATCATGCACCAGACGGGCATGGTGAAAGCGGACCTCGTGCTTTGCCGGGTGAACGTTGACATCCACCTGGTGCGGGTCGACCTCAATAAACAGCACGTAAGCCGCGTACTGTTCTGCGGCCAGGGCGCCTTCAAAGGCCTGACGGATAGCATGATTGATCAGCTTATCCTTCATCATCCGGCCATTGACGTAACAGTACTGAATATCGTTCTGCGCCCGCGCCCCTTGCGGGGTGCAGATCCAACCAGACAGGCGCAGATCGCCATGGCCCAGCTCCAGTGACAGCGCATGTTGCAGAAAACCCTGCCCGCACACGGCGGCCAGCCGACGCTCTTTTTGCGCCTGTGTCTCTGCGGCACGATATTGGCGGATCAGTTTACCGTTATGACGCAGCAGTATACTGGCATCAAACCGACTCAGTGCAATGCGCTTGAGCAGTTCATCAATATGGGCAAATTCGGTTTTTTCGGTGCGGAGAAATTTACGGCGGGCCGGGGTGTTGAAAAACAGATCCAGCACTTCCACTGTCGTCCCGACCGGGTGGGCAGCCGGTTTGAGCTGCACCGTCATGTCACGCCCCTCGGCATAGGCCGACCAGGCTTCCGGCTGCGCCTCAGTACGGGAGGTCAGCGTCAGACGGGAAACCGAGCTGATACTGGCCAGTGCCTCGCCCCTGAAACCCAGACTGGCGATCGCTTCCAGATCATCCAGCGTCGTGATTTTTGACGTGGCGTGACGGCTGAGCGCGAGTTGCAGCTCTTCTTTCACTATCCCCGCTCCGTTATCACGGATACGAATGGTGCGGCTGCCGCCTTTATCAATGTCGATTTCAATTCGGGTTGCGCCAGCATCCAGACTGTTTTCCACCAGCTCTTTCACTACAGAAGCAGGGCGTTCCACTACTTCACCAGCGGCGATCTGGTTAGCCAGCCTGGCAGGTAATATCTGAATGGGCATAATCAGGTCTGCAATTAAGTGCTTGGAATTTTAAGTTTCTGGCCCACAGCCAGAGTATCTGAGCTTAGCTGATTCGCTTGCCGGATACTACTGACGCTGACCCCATAATGGGCAGCAATTTTACCGAGGAACTCACCGCGGCGTACAGTATGCTCAACCAGCTTGCGCTGAACCGCAATTTTCAGCTTCTGACCGACGGCCAGTTCATCTGAGCGCAAAGCGTTAGCCTGACGAATGCTGTCGACCGTTACTTTATACTTGCTGGCGATCTTACCCAAAAACTCACCCCGCTGCACGGTATGCACCACAGTGCTTTGCGTGATGCTGGCCACGGCGGCACTGCTGTTCGTGGTGCCGCTGCTGTGGCTGGCTGCTTTACCGGCAGGAATGCGCAATATCTGGCCCACTTTCACCACATTGGATGACAGTTGGTTCATCTGACGAATGGCCTGTACAGACGAGTTGTATTTATCGGCGATCACGCTCAATGACTCGCCACCGGCGACTTTGTGCTTGATACCGTGTTTGCGTGCTGCAAACAATGTCCCTTCCGGTGGTTTATCATTGAAATAGGACAACACTCCCTTGTACACCGCCTCTGAGAGCTTGTTCTGGTGGCTGGTGCTGTTGAGCAAACGCTCTTCGCGCGGATTGGTGATAAACCCGGTTTCAACCAGCAGGGAAGGGATATCCGGCGATTTCAGTACCGCCAGGCTGGCATGTTCGGGCTTCGACTTATGCAGCTTAGTCACTTTGGCCATTTCGTTCAGTACCCGGCTGGCAACGTCATACCCTTCTTTTTGCGAATGGCTGAACTGCAAATCCAGCACCGCCATGCTGAGGTACTGATCGTCCTGCCCGCCGGACAGCACATCGCCGCCACCCAGCAACTCAGACTGCTTCTCGTGCTGTTCGAGCCAGCGGCCGATTTCTGTATTGGCACGGCGGGTATTCAATACCCAGACAGAGGCCCCTTGCGGCTGCGGTTTATGAAAGCCGTCCGCATGGATAGAAACCAGCAAATGCGCTTTATTCTTGCGGGCGATTTCCGATCGTTTGTTCAGATTGACGAAGTAATCCCCGCGACGGGTCATAACCGCTTTCATGCCTGGTGTGGCATTAATACGATCAGCCACCTTACGGGCAATGAGCAAAGTGACATTTTTTTCATATTTCCGGCTCGGCCCGATAGAGCCGGGGTCTTCCCCACCATGGCCGGCATCGATAGCCACAATAATATCATCATTGCCGTAAGGCAGATGAATACTGTCGACCGCTTTTGCCTGACTGCCCGTGGCCGCCGATTTGACGGTTTCGGTTTTAGCAGCATGCGGCAGATCCAGTACCAGACGGTGGCTGTAATGCCCATCAGGTGTTGGCGGCAGTTTAAAAATCTTGGGGGATGTGGTGGAGCGGGTTTCAAACACCAGACGGGATGTCCCGGTTTCCGGGGGGCTGCTGCTGCGAATTTTCGTCAATACATCGCTGTCTTTGACCACAACCGGCAGCGACGATTTCAACGAAGTATCCTTCAGATCAATCACCAGACGATCAGGTTTAGTCAGCGTAAAGTAGGTAAAAGTCGGCTCTTCCTCCATGTCCAGTACAACCCGGGTTTCATCCGGGGCTGGCCATACACGAATCCCTTCTACCTCATTAGCCAGAGCTGAGCCGCTCACTGCCCCGGCCAGAAAAACCGTCAAAGAAAAACTTCTGCGCCACCCCATTGAATCAACTCTGCTCCAGTTTCTTTAACAATGCCATCCCGTAGCCGTTGTTCGCCGTCACTTCAACCTGACGGTGCTGATCTACGTAGCGAAGTTCAATATCCAGATCCGGCGCCGGCAATAATCCGGTGCCTTTTTCCGGCCATTCGACCAGACAGATGGCATCCGGGGTGAAATAGTCACGGATACCCATAAATTCCAGCTCTTCCGGATCGGCCAGACGGTAAAGGTCAAAATGGTAAACCTGCCAGGGCGGCAGTTCATAAGGTTCCACTAGGGTATAGGTCGGGCTTTTTACATTACCCTGATGGCCCAGCGCACGGATAAAGCCCCGGCAAAAGGTCGTTTTACCTGCACCTAAATCACCGTGAAGGTAAATCGTCGTCTGCCGCTCACAGGCCTGAGCCAGTTGTTGACCAAAGGCCACCGTTGCCGCTTCATCGGCCAACACAATATTCAATGTCTGCATTGTTGTCGTTATCTTTATCTTAGATTTATCAATTGTCGAATATACGCAAAGAGATCACCGGCCAGCAAGCCACGTTCCCCTGACTCTGCAGCCAGATCCGCCGCCCGGCTGTGAATCCACACTCCAGCCCGGCCAGCTTGCGATAGCGTCAGTCCCTGCGCCAGCAGTCCACCAATCAGTCCTGCCAGCACATCCCCCATTCCACCCGTCGCCATACCGGGATTTCCGGCCAGGCAGACATAATGCTGCCGGCCATCATACACCACAGTGCCAGCGCCTTTCAGCACCACAACCCCGCCATAACGACCTTGGATCTGTTCCGCAGCCGCAAAACGATCGGCTTCGACGTCTGCAACTGTCAGATTGAGTAATCGGGCGGCTTCACCAGGGTGAGGCGTCAAAATACGGTTCTCTTTATAGTCTGGTGTCTGAGCCAATAAGTTCAATCCATCTGCATCCAGCACCAGTGACTGATCCTGTCGCACCACACTGTGGCTGGCATAGAGTGCTTGTCCCCATCCGCCCTGACCGAGGCCGGGACCTAATACTACAACATCGGCCCAGCCAATTCGGCTGTTGAGCTGCTGATGAGCCTGGTCAAGGCCCGGTTGCCAGCCCTGAGCCATTATCTCAGGACGCGCAGCGACAATTGCCAGCACATTGTCAGTATGTGTGACGGCCGCCGTCAGGCCAGCGCCCACTCTGGCACAGGCTTCAGATGCCAGACGAATCGCACCGCCCATGCCCTGTTCGCCTCCCAGGCACAGTACCCGGCCGTAACTGCCTTTATGGGCTGTCCGCATGCGCGGAGGCAACATGGCGGCGATGTCATGTTGATCAATCACTCTGGTACCGGCCGGTTGCAGTTGCTCCAGCATCCTGGCTACGCCCAGCCCGGCAAAGAGTAACTCCCCCCGGTACAAGGCGGCCTGCCCGGTCAGCAACCCTCTTTTCATGCCAATAAAGGTGACTGTCTGCCAGGCTTTCACCGTTTCACCTAATATCTGGCCAGTATCAGCACACAAGCCCGACGGAATATCTACAGAAATAACAGGTCTACCGGCAGCGTTCAGCGTTTTTATCAGTGCGGCAGCGTTATCACGCACGGCACCGGACAACCCCGTCCCCAGAATGGCATCAATAATCACATCAACCGATAGTTCAATATCTGCCTTTGGAGTGTCTATCTTGCCTCCACAGGCCAGCCAGGCATCCCGGGCCAGCGCCGCATCTCCCTGTAAACGGGAGGTCTCCCCCAACTGCCACACGGTGACGTTTAATCCCGCGTCACGTGCCAGACGGGCAACCACATAACCGTCACCGCCATTGTTACCGCCACCGCAACACACCAGCACATGTTTGGCCGCAGAATAGTAATGCTGAAGGCAGTCAAATACCGCTAACCCTGCGTTTTCCATTAGCTGATACATAGGCCAGCCCAGCTGTTGCGCCGCCTGCTTTTCACCCAGCCTGACCTGCTCAGCCCGATAAGCGGATCTGGGTAACGAAGAATCTGTCATGTCGGCACGATTTCCTTAGCTCTGCGTCTGCTTATCAAAGCACACCATACTGGGCATATACTTTAAAATAGTGCCGAAAAGCGTTTCTGGGCACAACAATCAGTGCCGTATTTTTCGCCATCGCCAATTATTTTTCACTGTGCGAACTGTGCTACACTCCGGCCCCCAATTCCTATATCAGACGGCAGTAACATCATGCTCGACTATCAACAACTCGCTAACGACATAAAACAATGGGGTAAAGACCTGGGGTTTCAGCATGTCGGCATCTGCGATGTTGATTTGTCAAAGCACGAGGCACAGCTGCAACGCTGGCTGGATGCCGGTTATCACGGAGAGATGGACTGGATGGCCCGCCATGGCATGATGCGGGCCCGCCCGGCTGAATTATTGCCCGGAACGGTCAGAGTCATCAGTGCCAGGATGAACTACCTGCCACCGGAAGCCGGTTTTGCTCAAACCCTGAAACAGCCCGAGAAAGCCTATATCAGCCGTTATGCCCTCGGCCGTGATTATCATAAGCTTGTCCGTAACCGCCTCAAACAGCTGGGCCAGAAAATCGAACAGGCTGCCGGGGCTTTTGGCTACCGGCCTTTTGTCGATTCAGCCCCCATTCTGGAGCGCCCGCTCGCGGAAAAAGCCGGCTTAGGCTGGACGGGAAAACATTCCCTCATATTAAGTGAGGACGCAGGTTCCTGGTTCTTTCTCGGTGAACTCTTGATTGATTTGCCATTGCCCACAGATGAACCTGTTGATAATCAATGCGGCAAGTGTGTCGCCTGCATCACCAGTTGCCCGACTCAGGCCATTGTCGCTGAAGGTGTGGTCGATGCACGTCGTTGCATTTCCTATCTAACGATTGAGCTGGATGGCCCTATCCCGGAAGAATTTCGCGAAGCCATGGGTAACCGGATTTACGGCTGCGATGACTGCCAATTGGTGTGCCCTTACAACCGAGAATCGGCGATTACGGATGAACCGGATTACCACTGCAGGCCGCAGCTTTATCAGCAAGATCTACTGACATTATTCCTCTGGGATGAAACCACATTTCTGAAAAACACTGAAGGTTCGCCCATTCGGCGCATCGGCCACCTCAAATGGCTACGTAATATCAGTGTCGCCATTGGCAATGCTCCCTACACACCGGCACTGCTTAACGCCTTGATTGAACGCAAAGGGTTGGACAGCATGCTGGATGAACACCTTGACTGGTCAATCCGTCGTCAAATAGCCAGCCGGGATGAAGCCCGTGTCGATGTTGTGGCCAATAAAACCAAGCGGCTGATCCGTATCGTCGAAAAAGGGCTTCCCCGAGACGCCTGAAAGCAGCCACCACGCGCCACCGCCCTTTGAGGGTGATTCACGGGCTACAAAACGCGATCCCGATCAGCCTTTTTTGTATGTGGAAAACAATTTCATTTGCACCATTTTGGTTATGAACACTGGTTATTAAGCACAAGCTGAAGCTGTTTGATTTAAGAATGTTATTCACCATGATCATTATATGATCACCCTGTTCACAACTTTGAAAAATCCACAATTAAACGCATACAAAACAACAAGTTAAACAATCAAAAAAAGATTAATTTTCTGTTGATAATGGGGATAATTATTTAAATGCACAGAGTTATGCACAGATAGACAGCACAACTAATCAACCGACTTATCCACAACGAAAACAATGTGGATAACTCTGTGCATTAGATGATGCAAATGCAGAATTTAATTTGAATTGCAGCAGACCCAGCGTATTCACACGCATGCGCTCTGGGGCTGATTTGACGTGCAGACAAGGTTGTAGTGTAGCCTATATTGGCTAAACAACATTGACTGTCATCATTGATGGTCGCCAATACTTCTCAGTATGGGAATACAGAGCATCTTATTCTCAGACAAAAAAACAACCTTTCGGCTGTCTTAACTGATTTGGGATGATGTTGGTTTCAGCTTACTGATACTTATGTAAGCTTGAGGTGGTCTGGACTTCGTCCGATAGAACCTCGCGAGGCAAAGCTCTGACCTCAAAGACTATTACTTCACAGTAATGGTTGCATGATTCTACAGCTTTCAATGTTCTAAGCTGTGATCTTCCTATCAAGTAGGAAATTTGGAGCGACACACGAGGTTCCTGATCGTCAAGGAACTGGGCGTGACCTCAACCTTGGCAAGGTTGCGCTCTACCAACTGAGCTAGTGTCGCATCAATTTTCATCGTTGAGTACGATGACAACTCGCTTTTTCAAGCTAAGAATCTGGAGCGACACACGAGGTTCGAACTCGTGACCTCAACCTTGGCAAGGTTGCGCTCTACCAACTGAGCTAGTGTCGCATATTTTCTTAAAAAAGAAAATTGGTTGCGGGGGCCGGATTTGAACCGACGACCTTCGGGTTATGAGCCCGACGAGCTACCAGGCTGCTCCACCCCGCGTCCGTATTGTTTCACCGTCAGGTACGATGACAACCGCTTTTCTTCAAGCAAAGAAAGCTGGAGCGACACACGAGGTTCGAACTCGTGACCTCAACCTTGGCAAGGTTGCGCTCTACCAACTGAGCTAGTGTCGCATTTGATAACCTGATAGTAATCAAGCCATCTTGTAATCTTTGGTTGCGGGGGCTGGATTTGAACCAACGACCTTCGGGTTATGAGCCCGACGAGCTACCAAGCTGCTCCACCCCGCGTCCGAAAACACTGAAAAGCAAACTGAAACATTATTGCCTTTCGAGGCTGCGCATTATACGAGGAAAACAGGCGGATGCAATAGTTCTGAGTAAAAATCTCCGCCTTCCCGCTCAACCGTTCATTAAAGCATCAAATTTTAAAGATCTGCTCACGATAGAAACGCAGTTCAGCAATCGATTCACGAATATCATCCAGCGCCAGATGAGAACCCTGCTTATGGAAGTTATCCAACAGCTCAGGCTTCCAGCGACGGGTCAGCTCTTTCAGTGTGCTGACATCCAGATACCTATAATGGAAGTATTGTTCTAATTCCGGCATGTGCCTATAAAGGAAACGACGATCCTGACCTATGCTGTTACCGCAAATAGGCGATGCGCCCTTAGGCACCCATTGTTCCAGAAATGCGATGGTCTGACGTACGGCTTCCTGCTCATCAACCTGACTTTGCTGCACCCGGGTAACCAGGCCACTATGGGTATGAGTATTGGTGCACCAGTCGTCCATCTTGGCCAGTTCCGCTGGCGGCTGATGAATTGCCAGTACCGGTCCCTCGGCCAGAATATTGAGCTGGGCATCGGTCACTATGGTCGCAATTTCAATGATTTTGTGTGTATCGGGATCCAGACCTGTCATTTCCAGATCGATCCAAATCAGGTTCTGATCGCTGATTGTCATTGGAATTTGCCTATTTGATGACTAAAGCATGTATCATACTTAGCCTGAAATGAAAGCCAACCAAACAGAACGATATTCTTGTGGCAAAAAAGAAAAAGTTAACTAAAGGTCAGAGCCGACGTGTCCGCTCTAACCAAAATAAGCGCCTGACTAAGGGCATGGAAGATATCCAATGGGATGAAGCCCTGCTGGAGAATGCCCGTGAAGGCTTGGTGATCACCCGATTCGGCCAGCATGCCGATATTGAAGATCCGGAAACAGGCACCATCCACCGCTGTAACCTGCGTCGCAGTATTCAGAGCCTGGTTTCTGGAGATCGCGTTGTCTGGCGGCCCGGTGTTGAAGCCCTTCAGGGCATCGCCGGTGTGGTCGAGGCAGTCCATGAACGAACTTCGGTGCTGACCCGCCCGGATTACTACGATGGGGTTAAGCCGGTGGCGGCCAATGTTAACCGCATCATCATCGTCTCTTCCGTGCTGCCTGAGCTGTCACTGAACATTATCGACCGCTATCTGGTGGCTGCTGAGACAGTGGAAATCGAGCCACTGATTGTGCTGAACAAAGTCGATTTGCTCGATGACGCCACCCGTCAGCAGGTCGAGCGTTCCTTGTCGCTGTACCAAGCGATCGGCTATCAAGTACGTTATGTCAGCACCATGACAGGAGAAGGTTTAGCGGCACTGAAAGCGGATCTGAAAGATCACGTCAATATCTTTGCGGGTCAATCCGGGGTGGGGAAATCCAGCCTGGTCAATGCCCTGATGCCGGACGTGGATGCAGAGATCGGCGATGTGTCGGAGAACTCGGGATTAGGCCAGCACACCACCACAGCAGCGCGTCTGTACCACTTTGCTGAGGGCGGAGATCTGATAGATTCACCCGGGGTTCGCGAATTCGGCCTGTGGCACCTGGAGCCAGAGCAGGTGACTAATGCTTTTGTCGAATTTCGTCGTTACCTGGGCGGTTGTAAATTCCGCGACTGTAAACACAAAGACGATCCGGGTTGCTTACTGCGCGAAGCATTACAAGACGGAAAAATTAGTCAGGAACGCTTCGACAGCTACCATAAAATCATTGAAAGCATGTCGGAAAACGTTGCTAACCGCCAGTTTTCCCGGAATAAACAAAATTAAACGAACCTGGGTCATCAACTGCGAGCTGGCTCCCTCTTCGCGAGCGCTCACCTGACTTCATTTCTGAAATCAGGTAGAATCCGCGGCTCGGGTCAGCGCCACTGATGGCGAAGAACCAAGTTATTGATTTATAGAGTAATCGGAATCTTATTGTGAGCGATAATCTGAAAATTGGCCTGCAATACTGCGCGCCCAAACATGCCCTGACCCGACTGGCCGGTAAACTTGCCGACCTGAAAGGTGGCTTTGTCACCACAGCGGTGATCCGCTGGTTTATCAACCGCTATAAAGTGGATATGGCAGAAGCCCGTAACGAAGACCCAGCGTCTTACGCCACTTTCAACGATTTCTTCGTGCGCGAACTCAAAGAGGATGCCCGTCCGTTGAACGACGACGCAACGGTATTCTGTCACCCGGCAGATGCCTGTGTCAGCCAGCTGGGCCCGATTGAAAAAGGCCAGCTGATTCAGGCCAAGGGGCATTACTACGACGCCGTTGAACTGCTGGGCGGCGATCAGGCGCTGGCAGAAGAATTTGCTGACGGGAGTTTCGCCACTCTGTATTTGTCTCCGCGAGATTATCACCGCGTACACATGCCATGTGACGGCACCCTGCGCCAGATGATCTACATTCCGGGTGATCTGTTTTCTGTCAATCCGCTGACCGCGGAAAATGTACCCAACCTGTTTGCCCGTAATGAGCGCGTGGTCTGTATCTTTGATACGGAATTCGGCCCGGTTGCTCAAGTTCTGGTAGGGGCCACCATTGTTGGCAGTATTGAAACAGTATGGGCTGGCACAATTGCACCGCCACGCGGCCCTGTTGTCCGTCGCTGGGATTACCCGGCTGAAGGCGTGCAGGCCGTCACTCTCAAGAAAGGCCAGGAAATGGGCCGTTTTAAACTGGGATCAACTGTCATCAACCTGTTCCCGAAACAGATGGTGACCTTTGCCGACAATCTGGCGCCCA
Source organism: Photobacterium salinisoli (assembly GCF_003614885.1). Lineage (GTDB taxonomy): Bacteria > Pseudomonadota > Gammaproteobacteria > Enterobacterales > Vibrionaceae > Photobacterium > Photobacterium salinisoli. Next base: position 81,131 of record NZ_QZMS01000014.1, on the reverse strand, counting down.
ATGTTGCTACCCGTATGGGTGAGGCCTATGCCCGTCTGACTGCACAGTCAGTCACAGAGCCGGTGGCTGACAACAGCGACGCTTAACAGCACCGCTAATACCGCTAATGCTGATTGACAAAAAAGGGACGGATTCGTCCCTTTTTTGATCCGATATTTTGATCTCACCCGCCATATGCATCTCATTGAGAATGCTATGCTGTCCGTGCCCTTTTTATACAGAGCACCGGACATGCGGGAAACATCGCTATCGCTACTGCTGAAATTACTGATTGCCTTTGGCCTGCCCTTTGCCCTGCTGCAGGTACCGACGCCCTCGCTGCCGCTGGGTGAGCTGACGCTGGTGCAGCACAGGTTACTGGCCATTTTCGTGATGGCTGCACTGCTCTGGGTATTAGAGCCGGTGCCTGTCTATGCGACCTCCCTGCTGATCATTGTGCTGCAACTTGTCATGCTCTCCGATCAGAGTCTGCTGTTTTTCCGTCAACCGGCAGACGCCACCCCGCTGGGTCAGTTCATTGCCTACACCGATATTTTCCACGCCTTTGCGTCGCCGATCATCATGCTGTTTCTCGGTGGCTTTGCCCTGGCGATTGCCGCCGCCAAGTATCGGCTGGACACCAATCTGGCCCGTGTTCTGTTAAAGCCCTTTGGCTCGCAACCACGCTATATCATGCTGGGGCTGATGCTTATCACAGCGGCCTTTTCCATGTTTATGTCCAATACCGCCACTACTGTCATGATGCTGGCGTTGCTGGTGCCTATCCTGGCAGCGGTTCCCAAAGAAGACAGCAGCATCAAAGCACTGGTACTGGCGATACCGGTTGCCGCCAACACAGGCGGTATTGCCACCCCGATCGGCACACCGCCCAATGCCATTGCCTTACAATATCTGAGCGATGAACACAGCATCAGTTTTCTCGGCTGGATGGCGTTTGGTCTGCCGTTTGTCTTAGTGCAGCTTGCGCTGGCATGGTGGCTGCTGCAGCGGCTTTTTCCTACCCGGCATCACACCCTGGATTTACAGCTGGAAGGGCAGTTTCAGCGCGGCTGGCAAGCCTGGGTGGTCTATCTGACGTTCGGATTGACCATTGTGCTCTGGCTGACAACGGCCTGGCACGGTATGAATGCCTATGTCGTCGCCCTGATCCCGCTGACAGTCTTCGCACTGACAGGCATCATAGGCAAAGAAGAGCTGAAACTCTTTAACTGGGATGTGCTGTGGCTGGTAGCCGGCGGGATAGCCATTGGCATGGCGCTCGAGCAGACCGGGCTGGCCGGACAACTGGCCCACGCAATTGACTACGCCAGCCTGCCGTCCCTGCTGATTCTGATCATGCTCTCGGTATTATGCTGGCTGATGGCCAATTTTATGTCTAATACGGCAACTGCCAACCTGCTGATGCCCATCGGGGCCGCGATTGCAACTTCGGTTCCCTCGTTAGCCGGTGCGGGAGGATTGACTGCCATGCTGATCATGCTGGCTTTCTCTGCCTCGCTAGGCATGGTGCTTCCCGTTTCAACCCCACCCAATTCACTGGCCTACTCCACCGGCCTGATTGATAGTCGCGATATGATGAAAGTGGGGGTACTGGTCGGCCTCAGCGGCCTGTCGGTTCTGTACCTGGCAGCATTAATGGCTTTATCCGTGTAACTCAACCCAGCAAGAGCATAATTCTGGCATCATGATCACATCCTAACAATGGACTGCACAATTAGGCATAAAGCAAACATCAGATTCGCTGATAATTCCGAGTGACTCACTATTTACTTCTGCCCACGCTTTTAACAGCAAAACAAAGTCAGGGAACGAACTCGGGATTGCAGTATGAAATTCACGATAAAAATGAAAATACAAGTGGCCATTGCGGCCATTATAGCCACTGTCAGTGCTATCCAGGCTGGTATTTCAGTCACCCAGCTTCGCAGCGAAACCACCAACGAAGTCAATGCCCAGATGCGTGCCGCCGGCGCGGCCACCAGCGATTACATTGCCGACTGGCTGGCTACCCGCCGCGATATGGTATTAGCCAACCTGCCGCTGATTGCCGCCGATTATAATATCGACAGAGAGCTGCTGCTGACCAAACGCGCCGGCAACTTTTTGTCTGTCTATGCCGGTTTCAGCGACGGCAGCATTGCCTATGGCGATAAAACGGAAGACTGGCCCGCTGACTATGATCCCCGCACCCGCCCCTGGTATCAGGACGCGAGCAAGTCCAGTCAGCTGATTCTGACCGAACCCTATCAGGATTTTGATGGCAGCCTGGTGGTGAGCTTCGCCCGTTCATTCAACGGTGAACGCCGCGGTGTACTGGCCGCCGACCTTACCGTCACCCACATTATCGACAAAATTCTCAGCCTGACGCTGGACAACGCGGGCAGCGCTTTTCTGGTCGACGGCAACAATACGCTGGTCGCTTATCAGGATACTTCGCTGAGCCGTCAGCCATTAACCCAATTAGATAACGATCTCTCCTCAGGCTTCATCCGCAATCTTACCGGTAGCCAGCAAGTCGCAGAGTTCCATTTCGATCAAGACGGCAAAGATAAGTTGATCTTTGTCTCGCCGATCGCCGGTACTGACTGGTCGGTGGGTATCATTGAGGATAAAGATCTGGCGTATGCGGCCATAGGGAAAACCCTGTCCTTTACCCTGATCGCCTCCTTGCTGGTGTATGTGGTCATCGCACTGCTGGCAGGCTGGATCATTAACAGCCTGTTGCGTCCGCTCAGTGAACTCAATCGCTCGGTGCATGCACTGACCCAGGGCAATGGTGATTTGACCCAGCGGATTGCGATCCAGCGCATGGATGAGGTCGGCGAGCTGGCAGAGAACATGAACCTGTTCCTCAGCCAGCTGCAGCAGATGATCAAAGGTATAGTGTCCCGCTCACACACCCTGGGCGAACAGGCTGAGCAGTCGTTTCACCAGGCCCGTCAGGCCTCAGAGCGGGTACACGGTCAGCAGAATGAAATCAATCAAATTGCCACCGCCATACACCAGATGTCGGCCACAGCTGCCGAAGTAGCGAGCCACGCTGAGCTGACCGCGTCCGCGGCCCAGACTTCGACCAGTGCATGCGAACAGGGTCAGACGGTGATCAGCCAAAACCGCCAGGCTATCATGTCACTGGCCAACCAGGTTCAGGATGCCGCCACTGTCATCCAGACACTGGAAGCCAATGCGCAGAACATCAACCATATACTGGCCACCATTCAGGGTATTGCCGAGCAGACTAACTTGCTGGCGCTCAATGCCGCCATTGAAGCAGCCCGGGCCGGTGAACAGGGCCGTGGGTTTGCGGTGGTGGCCGATGAAGTCAGAGTGCTGAGTCAGCGCACGCACGACTCGACGGAAGAGATCCGGGCCATGATTGACACGCTGCAGGGCAATACCCGCCAGGCCGTTGACAGCATGGGCGCCAGTACAGAGCTGGCCGGGCAAAGTGTGGATTACGCCCAGGCCGCCAGCGACAGCCTGAGCCAGATCACCCAGTCCATCGCCGAGATTTCTGAAATGGCCACCCAAATTGCCAGCGCGGCAGAAGAGCAGCGTGCGGTGAGTGAAGATATCAGCCGCAACACCCAGGCGATCCGCGATGTCTCTGATCATCTGGCCATCCAGACGCAGGAAGTCAGCCAAAGTGCCCAGGGTATGAATCAGGCGGCAAAAGCGATGCGCGACGACGCCTCACGCTTTAAGATTTAACCCCGTCACGCGCGCGGTCAGCCAGTTCCGGCTGGCCGTGCCCGCCGTTGCCCTCATCTGCCGATACCATTTTCCGCCGCTTTGCTGCATGATATGCGACCACTCAGCATAACAAACTGCCTCGCAGTGCTTTCGAATAAGGATATCCATGGGTTACGAATGGCTGGCGCTGGCCGCCGCTCTGTTGTGGGCCATCAGCAGTTTAATCTCCGTCACACCTTCACGCCATCTCGGCGCCTTTGCCTACAGCCGCTGGCGCATGGCTTGCGTCACAGTGATGCTGTCCGCTATGGCACTCATCAATGGTGGCTGGGCCAGTCTGACACTGGATCTGGCGTTGGTGATGGCATTGTCCGGACTGATTGGTATTTTTATCGGTGATACTGCGCTGTTTGCCTGCTTCAACCGGATTGGCCCACGCCGGGGCGGCCTGTTGTTTTCCTGCCATGCGGTCTTCTCGGCGCTGCTTGGCATCTGGCTGTTTGATGAAACCTTACTGGGCTGGAAACTGGTCGGGGCGCTGCTGGTGTTTGCCGGTGTGGTGACGGCCATTATGTTCGGCCAGAAAAGCCAGAAGCATCAGATAGAAGCCATCACCGGCAGTTTAGCCGTTGCGGTGGTGCTGGGCTTGACGGCGGCACTGTGTCAGTCACTGGGCGCGATTATCGCTAAACCCGCGATGCAAACCGCGCTGGATCCGGTAGCCGCTTCGGCCATGCGCATGGCAACGGCATTCGGCGCCCACAGTGTGCTGCGCCTCAGTGGCGCCAGCCTTGCCAAACCCCTTCAACCGATCAACCTGCCGATCTTCGGTATGGTTGCCCTGAATGGTTTTCTGGCCATGGCCGTAGGGATGACGCTGATTCTGTTTGCCCTGCAGCACGGCGATGTGGGTATGGTGGCGCTGTTATCCTCCACCACCCCTATCATGATTCTGCCGCTGCTGTGGATATACACCCGGCACCGACCGCCGGGCGCCGCCTGGCTTGGCGCACTGCTGGCTGTCATCGGCACCGGCTTGATTCTCAGTATCTGATACTGGGCGGCCCGAGCGTCGGTCAGGCGATCGTGACCGGAAAGGCGGTCACTGCCGCTATGTGTGTTTGCCCCAGGGCCAGCATCACCAGACGATCAATCCCCAGCGCCACGCCAGCACAATCGGGAAAGCCAGCCTTCAGCGCGGCAACCAGATGCTGATCGATCGGCTGTGCCGGCAGACCCATCGCCAACCGCTTGGCATTATCCGCTTCAAAGCGGGATAACTGCTCATCGCCGTCGGCCAGCTCATGAAAACCGTTGGCCAGCTCAATACCTTTAAAATACACCTCAAAGCGCTCGGCAACACGCTTATCAGACGGGCTGATCCGCGCCAGTGCCGCTTGTGAGGCGGGAAAATCATACACAAAAGCCGGCACCTGCTGGCCGATCACCGGTTCCACCCCCATACTGAACATCAGTTGCAGCAGGGTGTCTCTGTCAGTTTCAGCGGCCGCCACATCGCCAAGATTCAGCGCCAAAGCCGCACTTTTCAGCTCGGCCATAGACGCAGTCAGCGGACAGACACTCAGCACCTGTAGAAAGGCCTGCTGATAGCTCATGCGTTCGGCGGCAGTACACTGCAGCACACGTTGCAGCAGGGCATCCATTTCATCCATCAGTGCATGGTGGTCAAATCCGGGGCGGTACCACTCCAGCATGGTAAATTCCGGGTTGTGGTAACGGCCGGACTCTTCGTTGCGGAAAGCCTTACAAATCTGATAGATAGGCCCGCTTCCCGCCGACAGCAGGCGCTTCATATGAAATTCAGGGCTGGTCATCAGATAGAGCGTCTGGCCGTGGGCAAAGCCGGGGCCGACAAATTCAGTCTGGAAAGTATGCAGGTGAATGTCGGTGACTGTGGCCTGGCTCATGGCCGGGGTATCCACCTCCATTACACCGCGATGTGCGAAAAATTCACGCACAGACGCCAGAATTGCGGCCCGCTGGCGCAGGTTCACCAGATCAGCCGTGGGTTGCCAATGCATTGTCATAGGAGAGTCTTTTTTCATCTGAGTCGAAAGGGGTGAAGAGCAAACGGGGCATGAAAACAACAAAGGCCGCATAATGCGGCCCTTGTCTGCTCACACGAAAGAATTACTTCACGCGGCTGACGTATTCCGCAGAGCGGGTGTCAACTTTGAGCACTTCACCGATTTGAATGAACAGCGGTACGCGAACCACAGCACCGGTAGACAGGGTAGCAGGTTTACCGCCCGTGCCCTGAGTATCGCCTTTCAGGCCCGGATCCGTCTCAACCACTTCCAGCTCAACAAAGTTAGGTGGCGTGACGGCAATCGGGTTACCGTTCCACAGTGTCAGCGTACAGGTATTGTTTTCTACCAGCCATTTCGCATTATCGCCTACTGCTTTCACATCAGCAGCGATTTGCTCAAAGGTTTCATTGTTCATGAAGTGATAGAATTCACCGTCGTTGTACAGGTAATCCAGTTCAATATCGACAACGTCTGCGGCTTCAACGGAATCACCCGATTTGAAGGTTTTTTCCAGTACCTTACCAGACAGCAGTTTGCGGATTTTGACCCGGTTAAACGCCTGGCCTTTGCCTGGCTTCACAAATTCGTTTTCGATAATGACACAGGGTTCATTATCGAGCATAATTTTCATTCCGCCGCGGAATTCATTAGTGCTGAAAGACGCCATTTTTTTCCTCTTAACATCTTCGAGTTATTTTTCATGCCGCACATCATAACCCGAAACGTCGCGACTGTTGAGCAAAACTGGCTCGAACAATTAGCCGATGCGATCTCGGATCCGCTTGAACTGCTTCACCGGCTGGATATCGACCCTGCCCCCTGGCAAAACGGGCTGGCAGCCAGAAAGCTGTTTGCGCAGCGTGTACCAAGAAGCTTTGTTGACAGAATGGAAATGGGCAACCCGCATGATCCCTTATTGCGCCAGGTTTTGCCGCTGGCCGAAGAATTTGAGGTGCATGAGGGCTTTTCGCACGATCCGCTGGAGGAACAGAAAAATACCCTGCCCGGCCTGCTGCACAAATACCGCAACCGGGTGCTGCTGATCGTCAAAGGCGGCTGTGCCATTAACTGCCGCTACTGCTTTCGCCGTCATTTTCCCTATCAGGACAATCCGGGCGGCAAGCGCCAGTGGCAGCAGGCGCTCGATTACATTGCCGCTCACCCGGAACTGAATGAAGTCATTCTGTCCGGCGGCGATCCGCTGATGGCCAAAGACAGTGAACTGCGCTGGTTAGTGGAAGGTATTGCCGCCATCAGCCATATCAAACGGCTGCGGATCCATACCCGTCTGCCTGTGGTGATCCCGGCCCGGATAACCCCCGAGCTGCGCCTGCTGCTGCAGCAAACCCGGCTCCAGGTCGTTCTGGTCACCCATATCAACCACGGCAATGAAATAAACGACGAGCTGAGAGCGGCACTGGCACCGCTGCGCGATGCCGGCGTCACTTTGCTCAATCAGGGTGTGTTACTGCGGGGGGTGAACGACTCGGTTGACGCCCTGGTCAACCTGAGTGAAGCCTTGTTTGATGCCGGGATCCTGCCTTATTACCTGCATGTGCTGGATAAAGTACAGGGCGCCGCCCATTTCATGGTGAGCGATGACGAAGCCCGCGTGTTAATGGCAGGTCTGATAGCAAAAGTGTCCGGGTATTTAGTGCCGAAACTGACCCGAGAGATTGGCGGACGTGCCAGCAAAACCCCGTTGGATCTGCATTTGGAATAACGTTTCTGCCGCTTTGCCCTCCCCCTGGCCGGTCAGGTTTGGCCATGATTATCCACGAGTCCCTGTGTATGCAGGGACACCCCGCTCAAAAAAGTACAACCTTTTCTTCACATCACGATCAATAGAGTATACAACTGAAAAATATTAATCATACAAAACAAAAACAAATAAAATTAATCACTTATTAGCATTTGAAAGTGTTAATAATGTCATTAGACTGGCCGCCGAATACTCTCGTATTGCATATTTTTGTGATTCATATCACTCACTAGCATTCGGAAAAAGTCATGACTGCCAATTGGAATCTTAAAACCAAGCTTTCGATGCTGTTCACAGCCATCGCGCTTATTATCATCGCGGCTCTGTCTGCGATTTCCTATCACACCCTGGTCAATTCAGCGATGAGCAGTATTGATACAGAACTGAACACTGCTGCTCAGGCCGTAGAACAGCTCATCGGCGATCTGCCCAATGATGAAGCCGGCCGTGATGATGCCCTGTACGACGACATTTCAGCCCATCTGACCCACTTTACCCAAGGCGCTAAGCTGGAATGGGCCTACTCAACCGTGCGTCGCGGCGGCCAGGTGTACTACACCTATATCAACCGGGATGAGAATGAGTGGAAAAGCGGCCGCTACAAGAACTGGTATCTGGAGCAATACCTGAAAGTGCCGGAGATGCTGTACGAAGCCTTCCGTACCGAGCAAACCCAATATCAGAGTTATCAGGGCGAATACGGCATGTACCGCTCAATCTTCGTGCCTTTTCGTGGCGATAATAATGATCTCCATGTCATCGGCATTGATGTCAAGCTGACAGACATCGAAGAAGTCAAAACCGAAGCCCTGAAAAAAACCTTTCTGATCGCTGCTGTATTTCTGGTGCTGACAGTGATAGCGGCGCGCATGATTGCCAACCTGATCGTCACCCCGGTCAATGGCCTCAATCAGGTGCTGCGCTCACTGGCGAACGGTAACTGGGATCTGAACCAGCGAGTGGCAGTCCGCAGCCAGGATGAAATCGGCGAAATGTCCGACTCCTTCAATATCTTTATGGCCGCCCTGCGCCAGCGGATGCTGGAAGTGCAGCAATCCTCCGACAGTGTGGCAGCCACCAGCGCCCAGCTCGACACCCTGATCCGCGCCGTGACCGACCGCTCCATGACCCAGTCAGAGCATGTCGGCAGCAGTGCCACTGCGATTGAAGAGCTGGCGGCCAGCGCACAAAGCATCACTGAAATTGTCGATAATGCTAACCAGCAAATGGGCCAGTTCGAACTGCTGACCCAAAACACAGTCGAGGCCATTGATAACGCCGTACGCGGCATGCAGTCTGTCCAGCTGGAAACCAATACCGTGGCCGACAAACTGCAGCAGCTTGACAACCGTGCCAGTGAAATCAACTCCATTGTCGAAGTCATTAAAGACATCGCCGATCAAACCAACCTGCTCGCGCTCAATGCCGCGATTGAAGCTGCTCGCGCCGGTGCGCAGGGCCGCGGCTTTGCTGTGGTCGCCGATGAAGTCCGCCAGTTGTCTGAACGTACCGCCAAGGCCACGGTGGAAATCAGTTCTATGATCCGTTCGATTCAGACTGACACCAGCGACACCACCCAAACCATGCAACACGCCGTCGATCGGGTTGATAGCAGTGTGCAGCACGCCGATCAGGCCAACGCATCCCTCAGTTCCTTTAACCAGGAAATCTCAGCGGTCAGTTCCGGCATGGAAGAAATCGCCGGTTCGGTCAAGGAGCAGGCTCACGCCTCAGATCATCTGTCTCGCAACGTCGCTTCTCTGAGTGACAGCGCGGAAGAAAACCGCCTGTCCACCCTGGAAGCTCAACAGGGGGTTGACGAACTCAAACGCCGCGCCAATGCGCTGCATCAGGTCGTCAATCAATTCACCCTGTAATTTTTAATAATAACAGAGACTTACAATGAAAAACTTTACATACTCACTGATTGCCCTCGCCATGATGGGAACCACTACTGCTTCTATGCAGGCCACGGCTGCGCCTATGCTGCCTGGCATTGAGCAGGCGAGCACCATGGAAGACGTTCAGACAGCCAATGCCTGGGTGGAAGTGGACAAGACCGCGTTTGAGTCGAACATTGCGCATCTGCAAAACCATGTGGGCAGCAACACTGCCATCTGTGCCGTGATGAAAGCCGATGCCTACGGCAACGGCATTGCCAACCTGCTGCCTTCTGTGATGCAAAGCGGCATTCCCTGTGTTGGTATCACCAGCAACGCGGAAGCCCGCCTGGTTCGTGAGATGGGCTTTAATGGCCGCCTGATGCGCCTGCGGGCCGCAACACCTTCTGAGATTGAAAGCGCCGTTGACCTTCAGCTTGAAGAGTTAATCGGCACCAAACAGCAAGCCAAAATCATCTCCCGCATTGCGCGCCAGCACGGCACAGTGATCCCGGTGCATCTGGCGCTCAACTCTGCCAGCATGGGCCGTAACGGCCTGGAAATGCGCAGCCAGAACGGCAAAAAAGAAGCCAGAAAGATAGTGAACACCAAACACCTGCAGGTGATGGGTATCATGACCCACTTCCCGACCGAAGATCTGGAGGAAATCCGTGCCGGTCTGCAACAGTTCAAGCAGGACAGCCAGTGGATCTTCACGCATACGGATCTGGAGCGTGATGAGGTTCTGCTGCACGTAGCCAACTCTTTCACCACCCTGATGGTACCGGAAGCCCAGCTGGATATGGTGCGTACCGGTGGTGCCCTGTACGGTGACACCACGCCGGCATTCCCGGAGTACAAGCGCATTGTGTCGTTCAAAACTCAGGTTGCATCCGTTCACCGCCTGCCGGCAGGCTCAACCATAGGCTACAGCAAGACGGAAACCCTGGCGCGCGATTCTGTGCTGGCCAACCTGCCCATTGGTTACTCTGATGCTTTCCCTCGCTCGCTGAGCCGTGTCGGTGAAGTGCTGATCAAGGGCCAGCGCGCCAAAGTGCTGGGATCAACCTCGATGAACACCACTATGGTCGACATCACAGATATCAAAGGCGTGAAACCTGGTGAGGAAGTGGTGCTGTTCGGCCGTCAGGGCCGCGACGAAATCACCATTGGCGAAACAGAAGACCATTCAGGCCGCATTTTGTCTGAAATCTATACCCTGTGGGGTACGTCCAACCCGAAAGTGCTGAAATAATTCGGCTTTCCCCTGAGGCCTTTCCCCCTTGGTCTCAGGGGACCTTTCCAGCCCGCTGATCGTCTGCCCTCCCGATATTGAGTAAATTCTCTTCTCGTCACCATTAAAAGAGATCATGGTCCAACCTCTCGATTCTTGGTCACTTTCAGGGCATATTCTGCGTCCGTTTTACCGAGCAGAAATTCTAAGGTTGCCAGCCCCTCCGCTCGGATCCCTCCAGCTTTTTGACGAGAACACGATGAAAATTGGCATTTTGTCCCAGAACGCAAACCTGTATTCCACCCGACGCCTGCGCGAAGCCTGCGAACAACGGGGCCATGAAGCCGTGGTCATTAACGCCCTGCGCTGCTACATGAATATCAATTCTGTGCAACCTTCCATTCATTTTGAAGGTCATGATGTGGTTGGCATTGATGCCATCATTCCACGCATCGGGGCGGATATCACCTTTTACGGCTGTTCTGTTCTGCGTCAGTTTGAAATGATGAATGTCTTTTCCATCAACCAGTCGATTGCCATTTCGCGTTCGCGGGACAAACTGCGCTCCCTGCAATTACTGAGCCGAAAAGGCGTCGGTATGCCGATCACCGGTTTTGCCAGCAAACCTGACGACGTCAAAGATCTGATCAAAATGGTCGGCGGCACGCCTGTAGTGATCAAATTGCTGGAAGGCACTCAAGGTATAGGTGTGGTACTGGCTGAAACCCAGAAAGCCGCTGAAAGCGTGATTGAAGCTTTCATGGGTCTGAAAGCCAACATCATGATTCAGGAATACATAGCTGAAGCCGGCGGTGCCGATATCCGCTGCTTCGTACTGGGCGACAAAGTGATCGCGTCCATGAAGCGTCAGGCCGCCGAAGGGGAATTCCGCTCTAACCTGCACCGCGGCGGCAGTGCCTCGTTGGTGCGCATTACTCCGGAAGAGCGCCGCACCGCAGTAGCCGCGGCAAAAGCCATGGGACTGAATGTGGCAGGTGTTGATTTGCTGCGCTCCAACCGCGGGCCGCTGATCATGGAAGTGAACTCTTCTCCGGGCCTGGAAGGTATTGAGCATGCCACAGGCAAAGACATTGCCGGCATGATCATTGAGTACATCGAAAAACACGCGGGTAAAAAGCGCCGCCACCAGCAGCAATAAGCATTTTTATCGCGATAAGCTGCCTCTGATACCCAGAGGCAGTCTGTACAGGATTTCCTAATAAAGACACCAATAACCTGCCCGCTGTTAACCCCTTCAGCAAGACCTGCCTAAAAACACCAATAAGATATTGATAGAAAACAATTTTTTATTTTGTACAGCTTTTTCAGTTATTTTCCAGATGACGCTGATGCCGTTTTTTAATCAGCGACGGGACTTAGCCGGACTATCACAACCAAACCATCAGAACCTCACCATCAACACTGTATCAGGCAAGGCCATTAAGCCAAATCAGCTTTTACCTTCAAAAACAGCTTTTTTATGCTCAAAATTAGAGACAGCTAATTAAGGTACGGTTAATTAAACATAAGATTATGATCTTAAACGTCTTTATTAAATGTACAGCTTTTCCGGCTTTTTATCCGATGAGCCAGTTCACTGATAACGATGGCTCTTTGCTGACAAAAAGCGTGCAGTTAATACCTGGTACAACGTTTTGTATCACAGTCAGCATTTTCCTGATCAATCAAAGCTACCTGGGTGATAAAGTAAAGAAAACAATCATAAGACACTGATTTTATTAATCAAAAAAACCTGTACAGCTTTTCAGGCAATTTTCCCGCTGAACCCTGTTCGGGTATTTCAAGGTTCGGCATCTCACAGTTATGCGGTGGAGTAGATTTTCACCCCGTAGCCCCCTTGGGGATCGACGACAAAATCCACAAAATGCTCAATCGCGTCTAAAGCGTCTTCTTCATGGTGAGTCACGTAAAGCAACTGGCTGATCTTCGCCGATGCAATGCGATTTAAGGCCTGATACACCAGTTTGCGATTGAGGTAATCCAGCCCCTGATACGGTTCGTCCAATATCAGCAACGCAGGTTGTTTGATCAGGGCTCGGCCAATCAGCAGCAATCTTTGCTGGCCATAATCCAGCTCCCGAAAACTGACTTTTTCAAACTCCGCCATTTCAAGCAGCGCCAGCCATTCACGGGCCAGCTGGACTTCGCGCTTGCTCGGCTGCTGATATAAGCCGATGGAGTCGTAAAACCCCGACACCAGCACGTCCAGCGCCGGGCAGCCGACGCGGTATTGCAGGTGCAAGGCCGAAGAAACCACGCCGATATGCTTTTTGACGTCCCAGATAGTCTCGCCACTGCCGCGCTTCATACCCAGCACGGTTACATCGTTGCTGTAACACTGCGGATGATCGCCCAGCACCAGCCCCAGCAAAGTACTTTTCCCGCACCCGTTCGGGCCACGGACCTGCCAGTGCTGGCCTTGCTCTATCTGCCAGTTGACCCCGGAAAAGATCCTGGCTCCCACGTATTCCACTTTGACATTTCGCATTGAGACCAGGGGATTGGGGTAATCATGCTCCGCCTGATGAGCTTGTAATAAGGCCAGCATGGCGTCACTTTTTTGCTCGGACAGGGCTTTCATCTGTGCCATGACAGGGTGCGACAGCCACGCTTCACGGCTGAGCACCTGCGACAGTTGTTTCTCGTCAAACAAAGCGACATGGCTGATAAAAGGCGGCAGCTCATCTTCACGGGATGTCACTATCAGTAGCTGCATACGTTGCGACAGCTCATTCAACAACAGCGATAAAGCCTGACGATGCTCAATATCCAGCCCGGCATAGGGCTCATCTAAAATCAGCAACGCAGGCTGAGTCGCCAGCGCGCGAGCCAGCATCACCCTGCGGGTCTCACCGGTCGATAACTGGCGAAATCCCCGCTGTCTGAGCCTGGTGAGATCCGTCTTTGCCAGCAATGCATCCAGCTCCGCTGGGCTGCACCCGGCTTCCAGCACCAGCGCTTCGACCGTCGTGCCGTAGTCTATGCTGTCGGTAAAATCGGTCTCGTCTTTGTCCAGCTCCAGATCAAGCAGCCGTTGCTGTTCATGCAATGAGATACAGGCAATCGCTGGCGGCAGACCATGAATTTGACCTTGTTCCGGAGCCAGTTCGCCACTGAAAATTCTGACCAGCAGCGAGGCGGCATGACTGTGGGTGGAAAATATCCCCCAGTGCTGGCCCGGTTCAATGTGCCAGCTCTCGATAGACAGTGATGCCGACTCGGTGTGGTGTTTTAAATCCTGAATATGCATATCAACTTTCCTTAGTCTCTCATCCCTCCATAGTGCATAACTTATTGTCTGATTTCTATGCGTTCCTGACTGTTAAGACAATAAAAAAGCCGACGTTTGCACGTCAGCCAGTTATTCACAAACCGCGACTGCTCAGACCAAGGCAGGACTTGGAGGGGACTCAACCATGGTTTTCAGGCTACTGAACAGCTCAAACAAGGTATTCACTTCCCCCACATGGGCCTGATCCGGGCTCATCCCCAGCTGCAACCTGACAACCCGGCTTTTACCCTTTGTCAGATCAACCGGCACCAAATCACCGTCCTCCAGCTTATCGGCAATACTGTGCGCGGGTAACCAGCCGAAACCCAGTCCCTGCTCGACCGACGCCATGGCTGCCGTCAGGCTGCTGACCGTCAGTCGCTGGTGGGATCCCAGCCAGCCGCTGTCCACATTCTGATTGCCCGAATCACGGATCACTACCTGGCGGTAACGTTTGAGTTCCGGCTGAAACACCTGGGTTTCAGTGGCCAGCGGGAACGAAGGGGCGCAGACGCAAAGCAGCTCAATTTCTGCTAACGGTTCCAGCACGGTTTCTTTGGGCAGACGGCCGGCAATGGCCAGCGACACACTGCCCGACTCCATCAGTTGCCCGGCCCCGGATAACGAGGTTTCAAATACCCGTATCGACACCGTTGGATAGGCCTGATAAAAGCGCTCAAACACGCGCTGAATAAAATCAAACGGCAGCAATACATCAACAGCCACATTGATTTCTGTCATCAGCTGTCCCTGGTATTTAGAGGCAAGCGCTTCAATCTGGGTGGCATTGTTATGTAAACTTTGGGCCCGCGGCAACAGACTGTGCCCCAGATCCGTCAAGGTAGATTTTCTGCCTTCGACAATAAACAGTGAATGCCCCAGCAAGGACTCCATTTTCTTAATGCTGTGACACACGGCCGACTGGCTTTTATTCAATTTCTGGGCCGCTTTCATCGCGCTGCCCTGCTCGGCAATCGCGATAAAAGCCCGCCACATTTCTAAGGTTACGCGCGCTGACATGATGGTTATCCCTCTAACTACACACTCTCAATATGTTTTTTTATTTGCTGAACACAAGCTGACCATTGACTAAAAGCTAAGTTATACTGCAACTTAATGATTAGCAACACAATGAATAAAAATGAAATTGTGAACTCGATCTATGCAGCCACAGCATCTGATGCGGGCAAGACATGGAAAGAAAAACATTATAAAAGGGAGAAAACATGAGTATTGAGTATAACCTTGACCACCGTGGCTGTGCCCGCATCCAGCTGAGCCGCGAACAGGTCCACAATGCCCTGAACGATCAGGTGATTGCCGATCTGATCGCACTGATTGAGCGGGCCCGGCTGGAAAAGGCAAAAGCCATTGTTTTATCCAGCCGGGGCAAACATTTTTCAGCCGGTGCGGATCTCGCCTGGATGAAGTCGATGGCCGGTAACACGCGGGAAGAGAACCTGGCAGATTCAGCACAGCTCGCAGCACTGATGAGTGCGCTCAATCGCGCCCCGATGCCGGTGCTCACTGTGGTACAGGGCGCAGCCTACGGCGGCGCACTGGGACTGATCGCCTGCAGCGATATTGTGATTGCGTCCGGCAATGCTTCCTTTTGTCTCAGTGAAGTGAAACTGGGCCTGATTCCGGCAGTGATCAGTCCCTATGTGATCAGGGCAATGGGGGAATCGCAGGCCCGTCGTTATTTCCTGACTGCCGAAGTGTTTGATGCTGA
Source organism: Photobacterium salinisoli (assembly GCF_003614885.1). Classification (GTDB taxonomy): domain Bacteria; phylum Pseudomonadota; class Gammaproteobacteria; order Enterobacterales; family Vibrionaceae; genus Photobacterium; species Photobacterium salinisoli. The sequence goes on along the minus strand of NZ_QZMS01000014.1, from coordinate 65,487 downwards.
GGATGCCCTGCGGCTGGGCCTGATTCACCAGATCAGCGAGGAACCGGGACAGGTGGCTGAGCAATTGCTGGATCAGATCCTGAAGAATTCACCTCAGGCATTGATAGCGGCCAAACAGTTGATTTCCGATGTTTCCGGCCGTCCGATTGATGCTGCACTGATTGCAGATACCGCGCAGCGCATTGCCGAAATTCGCGTTTCAGAGGAAGGACAGGAGGGGCTGGCCGCCTTTTTTGACAAGCGGCCGCCATCCTGGGTCAGTTAAGATTACTGGCTGAGTTTCTTGGCCAGCTGAGCCACATGCTGGCCTTGGAATTGTGCCATTGACAGTTCCTTGGACGAAGGCTGACGTGAGCCGTCCCCGCCTGCGATACAGGCCGCACCCAGCGGAGAACCGCCTTTGACTTCCGACAGGTCAGTCAGCTCAGAGGCCGTGTAAGGCAGACCAACCACCACCATCCCATGGTGAAACAAAGTGGTATGGAATGACTGCAACGTGGTTTCATTGCCACCGCCGGTACCGGTTGAGGTAAACACGCTGCCGACTTTGCCAACCAGCTTCTTCTCAAACCATAACCCGCCGGTTTGATCGAGGAAGTTACGCATCTGGGCCGCCATGTTACCGAAACGGGTCGGCGTACCAAAGATAATGGCATCGTAATTTGCCAGTTCGCCAGGCTCGGCAATCGGGGCCTGCTGATCGAGCTGAATACCGGATTGCTTGGCAATCTCTTCCGGCACCAGTTCAGGGACGCGCTTAATATCGACCTGCACATCACTGACACTCTTGGCCCCTTCTGCCACTGCGTGTGCCATTGTTTCAACATGGCCATAGCTTGAATAATAAAGAACCAGTACTTTTGTCGTCATTGTGTTATCTCACTTAAATGTCATCAGAAATGGGTCATGTTTTCCGGTTATCCGGACTACATCTGGTGTTATTGCAAAAACAGCTGATCAATTTGTTCGTTGGTCAGGGTGTCGGTCACCACGTGCTCGCCGTTGATAATCAGGCTTGGAATACTGCGCAGGTTAAACTCCCGGGCACGTTTGAGATCGGCTTCTACCGCCTGGCGGACTTCATCGCTGTCCAGCGCTTTGGTAAAGGCTGCCGTATCCAGTCCGATATTGCCTGCGGCGGCGATGATGACGTCACGATCGCCAATGTTGTCATTCACTTTCAGGTGCAGGCGCTGAATTTCATCGAAGTAATCCCAGTGGGTGTCGGAATCACCCAGCAACTCGGCCGCTTTGGCGCCCAGTGCCGCCAGATAACCGCTCGGGTAAGAAAATGGCTGAGCGCGCATGCCTTCAATATTAAAGCGGGTTGGATCATCCGCTCTTTGCTGGCAGGCAACCCAGTGGTTGAGAATTTCAGACTTGGCCGCCGCCAGAGAGCCGAAGCGCTGTACCATTTCCTCATCATTACGTTGCAGGACAAAGCAGCGCTGTTTGACTTCGACATCGGCACGTTCAACCAGCTTGCGAAGCCGTGGGCTCAGGACATAACACCAGCCACAGACTGCATCGTGAAAAAATTCAATCGTTACTTTAGACATAGCTTTGTTTCCTTTTGGGTGATTTTGCTAACTGTTCTCTAAAGCCTGGCCAGGCACTGCTTGCTGTTCGTTAAGCTCGACACTGATAGTAGGAGCCCCCGCCTGATAAAAAAATTGAAAAGAGTGGCGCATTGATATCGAATTAATTCAAACAACAACATAAATCACTGATTTTTAACAGTTTAAATTTTCAACCCTGCCAGAAACAAGCGTAAAAAGAATGCAAAAAAAGTCATGAAAGAGCTTGCAGGCCAACCAAAATACCTAATTCGCGGCCAGTCAGACTTGCGAATTTTGCTTTGTCAGCCGCGCTTTGTCGCCGGCAGAAAACACAGGGCAACAGACGAGTGAACGGGGTTAGCTCAGCCAGTCGGGAGGACATCGTGGCAACAGGCTAGATGGGCGGTTAAAACAGTATCGGGCCAGCGCTGCAGGTAACCGCAGCCCAGCCCGGGGAAAGGTAGAAAGAGAGATAGATAGAAAGGAAGACAGAAAGATAAGACACAGCACAAGCCACCACTGGGGAAGCCGCCTCATGACTTGTCAATAAACTGCCAGCGGGCCAGTCGGGTGTCTTTGAGCTGACAGGACTGCAGTGACAGCGCCCGCCAGCGATGCAGTGGAGATGAAGTCTGATCGGATTGCTCTCCCACGGCAAGGCACAGTTCAGAGCCTTTAAGCCGGACTTCCCCATCGCCGCTCCACTGAAATTTCTGCAAAGGTTGCGCCTGTAAGAAATCGGAATGTTCGCCGCAATCTCGCGCCATCAGGGCGGTGCCCGGCAGTGCCTGAGTATGGGGGGCGCAATGGCCGTGAGGCACTTTTTATAGGCCGGCAGAAAAATTTCGCCGCTTTTCAGCAATGACATCGCCTGATCCCTGAACAAACCGTTTTTGCAGTTATGGGCTATCAGAGGCAGATCCAGCCGCTCATAAGGGCTGTAGCCGATCACATCCAGGCAAAAGCCGTCTTTCGGTCTGTCCAGCGGGTCGATCAGCTGGATCACACCAATAGATGGTGAGGCTAGTGGCGCAGCCTGAGCGGTAACCACGCCTGCGCTGAGCGTTGCCGCCAGCGCGCCGGCCAGAATGCCCAAAGAGAGAATCCTTTGCTTCATGCCGCCACCTCTGCTGTTGTGGTCAAAGCCTGACGACGCTTGAACTTGCTGAGCTGGGCCGTCGCTATCAGACTGCGCGCACCCGATGCGTTCACTTTGTAAGCCTCACAGTGGCTGAACAGCAGGTTGCGGCCATTGCGGGTGATACGGGCTTCAAACTCAACCGTTTCGCCGCGCTGTGTCGCTGACATGATATTGGCCGAAAAATTGTTGGTGATGGCGTACTCTCCGTCATCCAGGGTGGCGATGGTCGCCAGCATGCTGGTGACATCCATCATGGAGTAGATCACCCCACCGTGCAGGGTCTGGCTCAGGTTATCTATCTGTTCGGTCACAGTCAGCCGCGTTTTGCAGTACTCAGGAGTCTGTATGACCACCTCAATACCGCAGAACTGCTGGTAGTTGTGATTAATTAACGCCTCAGTCAACAGCTGAGAATAGGCACTCAATGGCGCCGATTGTGCAGAATACGTCATGATTCTTTCCTATTTGGTCAGAGAGTGGATCAGTGATTTACCTATGATGTTCTGTAACACTTCCGTGGTGCCGCCGCCTAAAGAGAGGATTTTGGCGTCGCGAAAAACCCGTTCCGGCAAATACCCTCTTTCACAGCCCCGGGCGCCGAAAATCTGCACTGCCAGGCTGGACACCAAATCCAGAGCGCGGGTGGCGTTGACTTTGGTGATGCAGGCGGCCTCATCCGTCAGTTGCCCTTGGCTGAGCGCAACCACACTTTGCGCGACCAGGGCGCTGGTGGCTGAAATGTGCAATTGCATCTCGGCCAGATGGTGCAATATCGCCTGCTTATTGTGCAGCGGCGCGCCATGCACCTGGCGTTTGTGGGCGAAGATCAGACTGTCATCCAGCAGGCTTCTGGCATCACTGTTTGCCATAACAGCCAGATTAACCCGCTCCCTTTTCAGCATCATCTTCAGCGTGTCGAAGCAGGCCTGACTGCCGGCGATCAGACGGCCTCTGGCCATCTCCAGTCTGACGGTAGACACATCCAGACATTGCCAACCCAAAGTGGGAATTCGCTCTCCGGACACAGTGCCGGGCTCCCGTTCTGCCAGGAATAACCCCATCTCCTGCAGGCCTGTTTCACGCTCGCCGTACTTTGCCAGCACCACAAAATAGTTCGCATGCAAACCGCCACAGATATAGCTTTTCTCTCCCGTAATCAGGTACTCATCCGAATGCGCCGACGGCACCGCCTGAGTGGTGATCGCAGCAATATCTGAGCCGGCCTGAGGCTCGGTAATCGCCAGCGAAATGGTCGCGTCGCCATTGAGTACCTGTTCAATCACGGCATCAAACCGGCCATGGTTATGCTGGTGCAGCGCACTTAAGCTCACCAGGTAAGACGCCAACCCCATGGCCAGGCCCTGGCTGCCGCTGGCGGTCAGGGTTTCCACCAGGGTCACGGCACTGTCGGTATCGCGAAAGAGGCTGTCTGTATCGCTATGGCCTAACCGCAATAGCCCTTCGTTGCCCGCCATACTGTGCAACTCCTGCGGGTACTCACCTGCGGCTTCCCATTGCCCGATATAGGGTTTGATGTAGTGGTCCGCAAAGTGGTTGAGTTCGGTGACAAAAGATTGGTTCATCATCATGTTAAAATGCCGTTGTTCGGGCCAGTTCGTGGAAGCGTCCCATCACTTCGCCAAGACGCTGCTGTTTTTGCACGGTTTCTTTCTGGAAATAAAACAAGTCTGTCAGCTGCTCCATTACCTCGATTAACTGACAGGAACGCTGTGCCACCCGGGTCTGATAGCGCTTGAGGGCCGGCTGGATATCATCAAAACAGCTGCCGTTCAGCGCCTGAGCCAGCATGAAGCAGTTTTCCAGTCCCAGTGTCAGCCCGTAACCCAAGGTCGGTAACATGCCGTGAATACTGTCACCCAGCAGCACACAACGGCCGTTGTACCATTGGTGGCCAGGTGTGATGGCGTTGAGCGGCAAAGTCAGTATGTTGTCTTCCCGCGTGTTCTCGATCATCTCCAGCAGCGGTGCCGGCAGCCCTTCCAGGCGCTGCGCCATTTCGCTTCTGTCCAGAGTGGGCTGATTCAGGTCGTGCTGGTACGCCACGAACCAGTAACGGAAGCGGGTGCTGTTATCGAGCGGGTAAGTCACCAGCCGGGCCTGATCATGGGCGAAAATCTGGCACGCGTTCTCTTCCAGAATGTCGCAGTCAAAGCAGGTCACGCCACGGGAAGCGATCACCCCGGTGTAGTGCGGCTGGCTGTCGCAGACATATTCCCTGACCTTGGATGAGATACCGTCGGTGCCGACAACCAGATCAAAAGAAGCATACTCACCGTGGTTGATTTCAATCTTTGCCTCTTCGCGGGTGTTGATCACCCTGGTACAGGCTGCCCCGTAGCGGATGTCATCCGGGCCCAGCTCCTGTTTCAGCAGATTAAACAGGCGCTGACGTTCAAACATCACAGCCGGTGCCGGAAAATCATGCCCCGGCATCTGAACCAGCTGGCGGTGCACTTCTTTACCGTGGCGATCCAGGGTCACCAGCGAATCTATCGGCTGCCCTTCATTGAGGAAGCTGTTGTCATTGAGAATGAAGCGCAGGATTTGTACTCCTTGCGGCCAGACGTAGATCCCTGTGCCTGAATCTCGCGGTTGCTCACTGCGCTCAAAGACAGTGACCTCATGACCGAACTTTTTCAGCAGCAGCGCGCAGGCCAGTCCGTTCAATCCTGCGCCAACAATACCGATCTTCATTATGCCGCTTCCTTATACACAGACGGTGTCGATGCCAGGTTGAACTTACGCTGCAAGATGCACAGGCTGGTCAGCTCCATCAGCATAGGGTCGAGCAGGGCCAGACGCTGAGGGGACATTTTCGGCATCTCTGCCAGCAGGCGGCGTACTTTCTTGCTGTCGAAGAAAGGCAGTGCATCCAAGCTGGACGAGTTCAGGGTGTCATTAACCAGTTCAAATAACGGTCCCTGCTGCATCAGTGTGGAAGGCGGAGCACGGAAGTAATGTTTTTTACGCTTATACAGTTCTTCAGGCAGGTAAGGCTTCATGGCTTCACGGAACACAAATTTTTCGGTATTACCGCGCACTTTCAGATGCACAGGCAAGGTCGCCGCCAGCTCCATCACCCGGTGGTCCAGCAAAGGCACACGCCCTTCCACACTGTGGGCCATTTCCATCCGGTCACCCAGCGTGGTCAGCACAAAGTTCGGCAGGAAAGACTTGGCCCACAGATACATAGAACGGTGTACCGGGTCGATCCCTGCCAGCTTGCGGTGATCAAGCTGATTGAAGAAGATACGGTAGGGTTCAACATCACCAAATCGGTCGATCTGGCTGTCGGCATAGACGTTCTGCAGCTCTTTGAACCAGCCCGCCTGATTATCCAGCCAAGATACGCCGTGCCCCAGCTGCTGCGTCAGCCACTCAACGTCCGACGGCATACCTTGCTGGGTATAGCCCGCCTGATTTCCTTTCATTTTCTGTAAGATAGCCTGAACATCGGCCGGGTTCTGGCCCTGAGTGTTAAACAGCGCCATGTCGCGCTTGAAGTGCGGGTAACCGCCAAAGACTTCGTCCGCCCCTTCCCCGGTCAGCACCACTTTATTACCGGCATCCTGCACTATGCCGCTGAGGATATATTTCGCTACGCCGTGGGCATTAAAAAACGGAGTTTCGTTGTGCCAGACAGCTTTTTCAAAATTATCGGCCAGATCTTTTTGTGTCACAGGCACAGTATGGAAACGGGCACCGTTCTTTTCCGCCGCCAGGCGGGCAAAACGGTTTTCGTCGTAATCTTCCATTTCACCAAAAGACAGGTTATAGGCATCAAACGGTTTGCCCGCCAGCTGAGTGGCCATCCCCAGGATGGCCGAGGAATCCACGCCCCCGCTCAGGTATACCCCAATCGGTACGTCCGCTCTCAGACGCAGTTTCACTGACTCTTCAATCGCATCGTGTACCTGCTGGATGGCATCGGCATCTGACAGGGTACTGGCATTGAGCGTATCCGCAGTCGGGTAATCAATATCCCAGTAACACTGCTGTGTCACGCCGGAAGGCGTCAGGGTCATCATGTGACCAGCCGGCACCGACTGCACATTCTGGAACAGAGTATTATTCTTGAGATAAAACGCGCGGGTGTTGTAGGACGCCTCATCCCAGACAGCGCGGACACCGGAATCTATAATGGCTTTGATTTCAGAGGCAAAATAATAGCGGCCCTGATCTTCAGCCACAAACAAAGGTTTCACCCCGGCTCTGTCACGCATCGCAATCACCAGGTTCTGGCGCTGGTCAAACAGCACCAGAGAGAACTCACCCCGCAGTTTTTCCAGCCCTTTGGTACCGTAAAGCTGATACAGGTGCAGCGCGATCTCGCTGTCCGACTGGGTCACAAACTTGCAGCCCTGGCGGGTCAGCTCATAGCGGATTTTCTCAAAGTCATAAAATTCACCATTCACCACAATGTGCAGGGCACCATCGGTACTGTGGATAGGCTGAATGCCGTTATCCAGGCCGATAATGCTCAGCCGGGTATGGCCCATGATCATTCGCTGGTCATTGGACTGCCAGACCCGCCCTTCATCGGGACCACGGTGGATGATAGATTTTAGACCCTGCTCAATCTGAGCAGGTTTGATCTGATTAAGAGGATTCGCACTATAAACCGTTACAAAGCCGCACATGTTACTCTTCCTTATTAAACAATTGGTTATATTGGTTTGATATTCAAAGTAGCGGTATCTGGCCTTAAGCCGCTTTGCTCATTGGCTCAAGCACACGTTCATAGACACGCTTGTTGTCGTGAATCGCAGCCAGCCTGAAGTTCGAACCGGACGTCGGGTTATAGCGAATGTTGGCCTGATCGTAGTCGCGCAGTTGATACATATACTGGCAATAGGTGTCATAGCTGAGCGCTGTTCGCGCAGCCAGCTTTTGCTGGTTCTCCAGGGTATTGATAGCGTTGCGGTAATGCTTATTCACTGTGCCAGAGAAGAATTCACCCACAGCACCGGAGCCATAGCTGAAGAAACCGATTGTCTGTCCCGTCAGATCCTGATCAGCGTTATCCAGCAGAGACAACAGGCCGATGTAGAGGCTGGCAGTGTAGGTATTGCCAATTTCACGTCCGTATTGCTGGCTGATGCTGTATGCGGCATCGGTTTTATCCGCCATCTGCTCGGGATACTGCGCGCTGAGGTGCTCAAAGGCTTTTTTGGCCATCTTAGTGAATGGCTGATGGAAGCAGAGCCATTCGAGCTGATCCAGTGGCTTACCGCCGTTGGCCAGATACCCTTGATAACTGCTTGTCATCACATTGAGGTAAGCATCTTTCGATAATTCGCCGTCCACCAGGGCATGTTTGAACTGGTTCGGGCGCCAGAAGTCCATGATGTCGGCACTGTAACAGCCACGTTCCGCATCAATTTCTATGATGTCAGGGTCAGCCGTAATCAGCATGGCCACCGCACCGGCACCTTGTGTACACTCACCCGGAGTGTTTTGCTGGTAGCGGGCAATGTCGCAGGCCACAACCAGTACAGATTCTTCCGGACGGGCGCGCACCATGTCGCAAGCCATCTGCAGACCGGCCGTGCCGCCGTAACAGGCCTGCTTCACTTCAAACGCCCGGCAGTTAGGATGAATGTCAATCAAGCCCATCAGATAAGCCGCACCCGACTTGGACTGGTCAACACCCGTTTCAGTGGCAAAAATGAGCGTCGAAATGGTGTTCACTTCTTCCGGTGTCATGGCATTCAGCACTGCCTGCGCCGCATTGGCAGCAATTGAGATAGTGTCCTCATCCGGTGCCGGCACCGCCATCTTTGACTGACCTATACCATGAAGGTATTTAGCAGGGTCGATCTGATGCGCTTCGGCCAGTTTCTCCAGCGCAAGATAATTCTCTGTAGTGCTAAACTCGATACGATTAATACCAACTTTCATTGCCTTGTTCATTTTTACATTCCTTAATTTAAGTAAATAAAGTGACTAATAAATGTCTTGTTGCTTGTTGGAATTCATAATAGACAAGGCAGGTAAAAATAAAATTGAAAAAAATATAAAGCTATTAACCAAAAAATTAAAAGATAAACAAATCAAGAAACAAAAACACTTAAAACCAATAAGTCACATAAAAATTAGCTACATAAAAAGAACAGAAATCAAATGAAGATGCCGAGAAAAAAGATTAAAAACACCCAATAGAAACTATATTTAAAGAGAATATAAATGACGAAAAATAAATTAACAAACCACTCATCAAAAATGTACCAACAATAAACTAAAAAATGAAATCATTAACAATTAAGACAGGCTTTGTTTATTGATAAACCGAATTAAAACTATACCCCACAGAGATATAGCGGGCTCATTGCAATGTCCCGTACAGCAAACCGCAAGCGATGACGTGCGACCAAAAAGCAAAAGAAAGATGAGCGAGATAAAAAAGATAAGAAAAATAAGAAAGATAAGAAAAAGCAGAGCAGAAACCAGACTCGAGGCCCCCCCATAACAAGGCAGCGCCCTGATACGGCATCAAAAAAAGCCCGAACCAGATGGCCGGGCCTGAAAAACCAGATGAGCCGTAATGGCTACTGGCGGGTGATCACATAGGCATTATTCGCCATGCCAATGCCGACCCGGCAACTTGTAGAAAAATGGTGCCTGCTGCGGGTGTAGTTGGCAGGAATCGGTGAGTTGGCACACACAGTGAAACTGGGTCTGTACTTATCGGCATACACCTGGGTGCTGCCGTTGACTGCGTTACCAGAGCCAAAATTACAGGCCGGATTATAAATGTTGGCGATAATCACAAAACCGTCGTACACCCGGCTGTGGTATCCGGCGCAAGTGTTAAACCGTGAACCGTCCTTTGGCGCGACAGTCAGGATGTAGGCATTGTCACTGTGCTGCCAGCTGCCACAATCAAAATTAACTGTGGTGCCGGTGATGACATAGCCGTCAGGTATGAAGTCGCCCCGGCAGATGGTCATTCTTCTCGACTGCGCCTGGAACATGTCGCTGAGACGCTCATCAGACAGCATCTGATCGCCCGGGATCTGGTGGATCTGAGCATCCATATGATATTGATCAATAAAGCTTTGCTCGGCATCACCAGCAAAGCTGTTCGTGGTAGCAAGAGCACAGCCAGCCATTAACAACGCCAAAGTGTGTTTCAACATAGTGATTCCTCTGAAATACAGTTGAAAACACAGAGTCTTAAACCAAGCGAAAACACAAAGCTACGGCTGAATATTAAATATGCAATATGGTTAATAATAAAATTGTGCTGATAGTCAGCATGGTTACAGTCTGGCGACTTACCTATCACTCATGCCATGTCTGCACTGGCTCGCCTTGCTAGGACAAGGTAGCGGCAGCCAGAAACAAAGAACCCGCCATGCGGCGGGTTCTTGTAGACATCAACAGGTGATGGGCTGATTACATCATGCCGCCCATACCACCCATGCCGCCCATTGCCGCGCTCATGTCAGGCGCGTCAGCTTTAGGCAGTTCAGTGACCATGGCTTCGGTGGTGATCATCAGACCCGCAACAGAAGCGGCGAACTGCAGAGCAGAACGCGTCACTTTAGTTGGATCCAGGATACCCATTTCCAGCATGTCGCCGTACTCGCCAGTGGCCGCGTTGTAACCGTAGTTACCTTCGCCACGCTTCACTTCGTTCGCCACGACAGATTCTTCATCGCCGGCATTACGGGTGATTTGACGGATAGGCGCTTCCATGGCACGCAGTGCAACACGGATACCGACAGTTTGCTCTTCGTTATCGCCAGTCAGATCAGCCAGCTTAGAAGCGGCACGGATCAGGGCAACACCACCACCGGCAACCACGCCTTCTTCAACCGCAGCACGGGTTGCGTGCAGGGCATCTTCAACGCGGTCTTTCTTCTCTTTCATTTCAACTTCAGTCGCTGCACCAACTTTGATCACAGCAACACCGCCAGCCAGTTTAGCTACACGCTCTTGCAGTTTCTCTTTGTCATAGTCAGAAGTTGCGTCTTCGATTTGCTGACGGATCTGAGTCACACGACCCTGAATCGCCACTTCTTCACCGTGGCCATCAATGATGGTGGTATTTTCTTTGGTGATAGAGATACGCTTGGCCTGACCCAGATCTTCCAGCGTCACTTTATCCAGTTCCATGCCGATTTCTTCAGAAATCACAGTACCGGCAGTCAGTACAGCGATGTCCTGCAGCATAGCTTTACGGCGATCACCGAAGCCTGGCGCTTTAACCGCCGCCACTTTCACAATGCCACGCATGTTGTTCACTACCAGGGTAGCCAGTGCTTCACCTTCCACATCTTCTGCAATGATCAGCAGAGGACGAGAGGCTTTCGCTACCGCTTCCAGTGTTGGCAGCAGTTCACGGATGTTAGAGATTTTCTTGTCTACCAGCAGGATGAACGGACTTTCCAGCTCAACACTGCCCGCTTCCTGGTTGTTGATGAAGTAAGGAGACAGGTAGCCACGATCGAACTGCATACCTTCAACCACGTCCAGCTCGTCATGCAGAGCCTGACCTTCTTCAACCGTGATCACGCCGTCACGGCCTACTTTTTCCATCGCTTCAGCAATGATGTTACCCACGGTAGAGTCAGAGTTGGCAGAGATAGTACCAACCTGCGCAATCGCTTTGCTGTCCGCACAAGGAGAAGACAGCGCTTTCAGTTCTTCAACTGCAGCGATCACGGCTTTATCGATACCGCGCTTCAGATCCATCGGGTTCATGCCCGCTGCGACCGCTTTCAAACCTTCGGTGATGATAGCCTGAGCCAGAACCGTTGCCGTTGTGGTACCGTCGCCCGCTGCGTCATTCGCCTGAGACGCCACTTCTTTGACCATTTGCGCACCCATGTTCTGGAATTTGTCTTCCAGTTCAATTTCACGGGCAACAGAAACGCCATCTTTAGTGATAACCGGCGCACCGAATGATTTATCCAGCACAACGTTACGGCCTTTAGGGCCCAGGGTGACTTTTACAGCATCGGCCAGAACGTTGACACCTTCCAGCATTTTTACGCGAGCATCGTTACCGAATTTTACGTCTTTAGCAGCCATGTTTATCTTCCTTTCTTAATTCTTAATTCAAAGTGAATGGATTATTCAACGATTGCCAAGATGTCATTTTCAGACATGATGAGAACTTCTTTACCGTCGATCTTCTCGGACTTGGTGGCATAACCTTCTGCGAAGATCACGCTGTCACCAACCTTAACGTCCAATGGCTGCACAGAACCATTCTCCAGAATGCGGCCCTTACCCACAGCCAGTACGATACCGCGGGTAGACTTTTCTGCAGCAGAACCAGTCAGAACGATGCCACCAGCAGATTTTGATTCAACTTCCTGGCGCTCAACGATCACTCGGTCATGTAAAGGACGAATATTCATCGGGTCGTCTCTCCTGATTTTGGTAATATCTATGGGTTGTTAGAAAGCGGGACGGTGTTTTGTTCCATACCGCGAAAACTGTTACTTAGACATGTTGGGTCGTTTTTCTGGAACCCAAGTCCTGACGATAATTTTTTTTACTTTTTGTGCCAGATTTTTTGCCCGATCACATTCTTTGCATTAGGGTGTGCTGGCAAAGACAGACCAGAGAGCCTTATGACCCAAACTGTACGCCCTGATAAACACGGTTTACTGTCCGATCCTATCCCGGAAGTCCTGCGCCGTCTGACCATTCCTATGGTGTTTGGCATGGTCGCTATTCTGATGTTTAATCTGGTCGATACTTTCTTCATTTCGCTGCTGGGCACCCAGGCGCTGGCGGCGGTCAGTTTCACCTTCCCGGTCACTTTTGCCCTCAACTCCATCACCATGGGGGTGGGCGTCGGTTTGTCAGCCTGCGTTGGCCGTCTGCTGGGCAGCGGCAGCAGCCAGGCTGCGGCCAGAGTCTCCAGTCATGGCTTATTACTGGCACTGCTGTTGGTGATCGTCGCTGTCATCGCCGGGCTGCTGACCATCAATCCGCTGTTCCGCCTGCTGGGCGCCGAAGACAGTCTGCTGCCGATTATTCATGACTATATGGAAATCTGGTATCTGGCGATTCCGCTGCTGGTCATTCCCATGGCCGGTAACAGTGCCATCCGGGCCACAGGCGATGCCAGATCACCGGCCAAAATCATGATGCTGGCCGGGGTGATCAACGGCGTGCTCGATCCCCTGCTGATTTTTGGCTATGGCCCGTTTCCCGAACTGGGCGTACGCGGCGCGGCTATTTCAAGCGGCGTCAGCTGGGCGGTGGCGTTAATCTGGTCGTTACGGATATTGATTGTGCGCGAAAAGCTGCTGGCGGTACCGGATCTCAGGCTTATCTTTGCCGACTGGCGACAAATACTGCACATAGGGACTCCGGCCGGGCTGTCCAACGCGCTGGCACCTTTATCCAACGCGCTGGTCATGACACTGCTTGCCGCCCAGGGCACCGCATCGGTCGCCGCCTATGGCGCGGCGATGCGGGTTGAATCTCTGCTGATGCTGGTGATGTTTGCCCTGAGTTCAGCCCTGATGCCTTTCATGGCGCAGAATTTTGGCGCCGAGCAGCCAAGACGGGCCTTTGATGCACTGTTTACAGCGATGAAGTTTGCGTTGGGCTTCCAATTGCTGGTCTTTGTGATGATGGTGCCGCTAAGCTGGCCGATCTCCGCCATGTTCAGCCAGGATCAAGCGGTACAGAACCAGTTGTGGCATTATCTGATACTGGTGCCGGCCAGCTATGGCTTACTGGCTGTTTGTATGCAATTAATCAATACGCTCAATGCACTGCACCTGTCATTTCAGGCTTTATTATGGAATCTTATCCGCCTGTTTGGTTTGCTGCTGCCAGCCGCCTGGCTTGGCGGGCAAATGAACGGCACCGAAGGATTGTTTACCGGTATTGCCGTGGCCAATGTGCTGTGCGGCCTGGCGGCCTTAGTTTATACGCGCAGGCTGCACCGCCAGCATGTCAGTGCCAGGCAAGAAGATGAAACAGGATCGCCTTCACGGTTGCGATAGCTGACATAACAAATCGCAGTGATCATTCACCCCCTGAAGGCTGAGAGTCAGTGCAACCTGTTCTGATCATCCTCATCAGATTTGTCTTTTTTCTCTTTCTTATCTTTGCGTTCATACTCGCCGTCAAACACATCACCGTTTTGATCACGATCGAACGGTTCTCGGCCAGAAAACGGGCCTTGCGGGCCAAAACCACCACCAAAACCGCTCTGATGCATGCTCTGCACTTTCACTTTCGTCATCAAAAACTTCGCCAGCGCGGCACGCGGTCCGGGCAGTAAAACCACCAGCCCCATAGCGTCTGTCATAAAACCCGGTGTCAGCAACAGCACACCGGCGACCGCCAGCATCACACCTTCCACAATTTGCTGAGCGGGCAATTCTCCTTTATTCAGCCGATCCTGCACCGACATCAGGGTCGCAATGCCCTGACTGCGAACCAGTGAGGCGCCGACCACGGCCGTCAGCAGAACAAGAAACAGTGTCGGCCACAGGCCAAGCACGCCGCCGACCTGCACAAACAGGGCGATCTCTATGATGGGAACCAGGATAAATAAAAACAAAAGTACCGGAAACACAAACACCCCTTATTCAGACTAGCGACTATTCAGGAAACTACCGTCCGCAGCTGAGCTGCAGCGTATAGCGTAAAGATGCCGCCTATGATGGCGAGATTGCCCTGATTTTCAACCATAGCAGCAGACGCTTTTAGCTGGATCACCTTTCTGCCTCCATTTATTGCCGCTGCCTCGGCTGAAGCACTCCAACCAACAGCGGTTAATGCGCTTAGCCAAGCCAGGGGGAGCTATAATTGCCTGAGAACACAGACAATGAAACTCAGCCTGATTTCTCGGGTCTGACACATTGCCCCCATATGGGGTATATTGGCGACATGAAGGCACCATCTTCAAACCAGAGACCCGAGACTGAACGAGCCCGAATCCGATGACTATACTGCGACACTTGCCCATTACGCGTTTATTTGTCTTCAGCCTGCTGATACTCAGCCTGCCGCTGCGGGCCGAATTTTCTCTGCCCGGGCTGACAGACTCATCAAGTCAGAACAGTTTTGTCCCTGTTGATCAGGCGTTTGCCTTTAACTTTTCGCAAAGCGACGATCAACTGGTGCTCGACTGGCAGGTCAAACCGGGATACTACCTGTATCAGCATCAGTTCTCCGTGGTGGCAAACGGGGCCAGCATCGGCGATATCCGATTGCCGGCAGGCACACCCTACAAGGATGAATTTTTCGGCGAGGTACAGATTTACCCTGAGTCTCTGGCGCTCACTGTTCCCATTGCCCAGGCCAACGACAAGGCAACCCTGACTGTTCGCTATCAGGGCTGTGCCAAGGCCGGTTTCTGCTATCCGCCCGAAACCCGTGAAGTGCCGCTGTTTGCCGTGATCTCTGACTCTGGTGCAACTTTATCGGGCCAAGAACCGATAAAGGCCAACCTGATAGTAAGTACTGACAATCAGTCAGCAACAACGGCAACAGCATCCGCCGGTTCAGCCGGACTCGCGCTCGGCAGCAGTGCGCCACTGAGCCAGCAGGATCAGCTGGCCAGCGACCTGGCACAGCAATGGTGGACACCGTTGCTGTTTCTGGCTCTGGGGATAGGACTGGCGTTTACTCCCTGCGTCCTGCCTATGTACCCGATCCTGACCGGTATCGTGCTGGGCCGCGGCCAGCTCAGCAGCGGGCGCACATTCACCCTGGCTTTCACTTATGTGCAGGGCATGGCACTGACTTACACCCTGCTGGGGTTAGTGGTCGCTTCGGCGGGCATGCAGTTTCAGGCTGCCCTGCAGCACCCGTATGTCCTGATTGGCCTGAGCGTGCTCTTTGTGCTGCTCGCCCTGTCCATGTTCGGCCTCTATTCTCTGCAACTTCCTTCCGGGGTACAGACCTGGCTGAACCAGCTCAGCAACCAGCAAAAAGGCGGCCAGCTCGGCGGTGTATTTGCCATGGGCGCCATATCCGGGCTGGTTTGCTCTCCGTGCACCACGGCGCCCTTATCCGGCGCCTTGATTTACGTTGCGCAGAGCGGTGATCTGCTGACCGGTGCCATCGCTCTGTACGCGCTGGCGATAGGGATGGGCATCCCGCTGGTTCTGGTCGCCATGTTCGGCAACCGCCTGCTGCCAAAAGCGGGCGCCTGGATGGAAAGCGTGAAAATTTTCTTCGGCCTGGTGCTGCTGGCTGTGCCGCTGTTCCTGCTGGAACGTATTCTGCCCGCGCAACTGATGCCGTATTTATGGTCCGCCTTCGGGCTGGGCGCCTTCGGCTGGCTGTACCATGTGAAACAGGGCATGGCCCATTCCTGGCGCAGCAGTCTGGTCGGCGTCATTGCCATCATCGGCCTGCTCGGCTCTCTGCTGCCTGTCTATCAGGGGCTGACAGGCACTCAGCCACAGGCCGGGCCGCAGAGCACGCCGCAGATCAGCTTCCAGCGTGTGGCCAGTATGGATGAACTGACGACGGCGCTGGCCCAGGCTAAAGCCGAAGGTAAGCCTGTGATGCTGGATTTTTACGCCGACTGGTGTGTCGCCTGTAAAGAGTTCGATAAGTACACGTTCCATGACGCCAGCGTGGCACCAGAATTACAGCGTTTCGTCCTGTTGCAGGCAGATGTCACCGACACCAATCCGGACGACATCAAATTGCTGCAAAAGATGAATGTACTGGGTCTGCCGACCCTGGATTTCTGGCATGCCGACGGCGAACAGGCCACGAAAGCCCGTCTGACCGGTTTCGTTGAAGCAGAGCCCTTTCTCGATCACCTGAAAGCCAACCAGCTTATCGGCCAGTAAGCCGGGGGATATTCCCTGGCAGCATAAAACACCCCAAGATACACTCGGGAACGGATCCAGTTCGTATCTTGGGGGCGAACAAATTGATCTGGCATTTCAGCAATGCTAGCGTTAGGAAAAACAAGAAGCTTAATGTCATGGACGCTCAGTACACTATAGTCATTGCCGATGACCACCCACTGTTTCGAAACGCCCTGTTTCAGTCAGTGCACATGGCGGTCAGCAAGGCCAATCTGCTGGAAGCAGATTCTCTCGATACCCTGTTACAGCTGCTTGATAAAGAGCCGGATGTTGATCTCTTGCTGCTGGATTTAAAAATGCCGGGCGCCAATGGTATGTCCGGTCTGATCCAGCTTCGCGCTCAGCACCCTGAACTGCCTGTGGTAGTGGTCTCTGCCAATGAGGAAGCTTCCGTCATCCGTCAGGTCCGTCATCACGGTGCCTTCGGCTTTATTCCCAAATCCAGCGATATGCGAGAGCTGATCAGCGCCCTGAATCAGGTGCTCGACGGCGAACCCTATTTCCCGCCGGGGATCGGTGATGATGAAGACGACCCCGAGCTGGATGCGCTGGCGGCCCGTATCGCCACATTGACGCCGCAGCAGTACAAAGTGCTGTGCATGTTGTCCGATGGCCTGCTCAATAAGCAGATAGCCTACGAGCTCAACGTCTCAGAAGCCACCATCAAGGCACACATGACGGCCATTTTCCGCAAGCTCGGGGTAAAAAACCGCACCCAGGCGGTGATTCTGCTCAATGAACTCAGCGATGAGTAAGTAGGTACTCACTCATCGCCCGTTTCCTGATCGTCTTCTGGCAGGCGTAAACCCACCTTAGTCACCTGCCAGTTGGCGATATCCGCCACCACCCAGTACAGACCATTCCATTCAAAGTTATCACCGAGTACCTGATTGGTGCCCAGATGCTCAGTAACCAGATCCTTCAGCGTCATGGCCGGATTAACTTCACCCAATTCCAGACCATAAGCAATCGCCACGTCAGCCAGCCTGGCGTCGGCATCGAGAAAGAAGTCACCAAAGAAACGCGCCAGCTCGGCTTTCTCGGGGGCTTCGCTGAACAACTGGCTCAGGGCTTCCAGATCTTTTTCCTGCGCCAGCACGCACAGGGTATCTCCCTCTTCCAGCCGGGTACTGCCCGAGGGGTGCAGCAATTGCTGCTGGCGGAACACTGCTGCAATCCGGGTACCCAGCGGCAGTG
This sequence comes from Photobacterium salinisoli, assembly GCF_003614885.1. Taxonomy (GTDB): domain Bacteria; phylum Pseudomonadota; class Gammaproteobacteria; order Enterobacterales; family Vibrionaceae; genus Photobacterium; species Photobacterium salinisoli. Next base: position 47,755 of record NZ_QZMS01000014.1, on the reverse strand, counting down.
ACAAGTTACGCAATGGCTCGCCGATACACCACTTATCCGCTTTCATGTTATAGACAAACAGCTCCCACTCGCTGGTTGGAAACACTTCCACCCCGGTGCGGGACACAGGTTCTGGACGAGGCGGCAGCTCGACTTTAGCCAGCGACATGGCTTTGGTCAGGCTGCCCCCCTGCAGGATCAGCGATACCATGACCACGAAAAAAGCCAGATTAAAATACAACTGGGCATTGGGCAGTCCGGCCATCATAGGAAAGACCGCCAGAATAATAGGCACAGCGCCACGCAGGCCGACCCAGGAAATGAACCATTTCTCCCGCGCCGTGAAGCTGCGAAACGGCAGCAGGCTGATCCAGACCGATATCGGACGGGCGAAGACAATCATCCCGAACGCCAAGGCCAGTCCGGGTAACGCAATAGCAATCAGATTCGACGGCGTGACCAGCAGGCCTAACACCAGGAACATACAGATCTGGCTGAGCCAGGTCATGCCGTCCAGCACGTTGAGAATAGAATGACGGCAGCGCGTCGGGCGATTACCCAGCAGCAACCCCACCAGATAAATGGATAAAATACCGCTGCCGCCGAGGGCATTTGAAATGGCAAAGATCATCAATCCGCCGCTGACCGCCAGGATCGAATACAAACCTTCCGGCAGCTGATTACGATTAATCAGGCGCCACAACAGCCAGCCGCCCGCCAACCCGGCGATAGCGCCGATGCCAAACTGCTTGACGAAACTCAGGGCCAGAAAACCGGCGCTGAACTCAGTCCCCTGGCTGCTGAGTACTGCAATCAGAGTGACGGTCAGAAACACCGCCATAGGATCATTGGTACCCGACTCAATCTCCAGGGTCGAACCTACCCGCTCATTCAGGCTGCGTCCTTTAAGCAGGGAGAATACCGCGGCGGCATCGGTCGAGCCGACAATCGCCCCAATCAGAATGCCCTGCAAGGGTTCAAGATCAAACAGCCAGATCGCCATCAGCCCGGTCAGCACTGTGGTAATCGCCACCCCGACAGTAGCCAGCGCCACGGAAGGCCATAAGGCGACCCGAAAACTGGCCACCCGGGTCCGCATGCCACCATCAAGCAAAATAATGGCCAGTGCCAGGTTACTGACCAGATAAGCCACGGAATAATCATCAAACAAGATACCGCCCGGGCCGTCTTCACCGGCCATCATGCCGACGATCAGAAACACCAGCAGAATCGGAATCCCTAACTTGGATGATACCGGGCTCAGGAGAACACTTAACGCAATCAGCAAAGCACCAACCAGAAAAAAACCGTTTATGGTAATCGCGTCCACTCATCCTCCAAAAATTATTATTGATTCAGCAACCGGCTGAGAAAGCAGGCTGCTCCTGTATTTTGCCCTAATATACAGCGACATTGAGAAAACTATATGTAAACAATTTTCCGGCATGGCCAGTGTTTCACGCTTACCCAGCCCTGTTTCGCCCGTTAATATTCGAAATGACACCCTCGCCTTAGCCTGATTTTTTCTCTGCGGCCCGCCTTATACTTTTGGCTAACTTAACAGCAATTTAACATCCCCTTTTTCTTGAGTCATATCACTAACTTTCTAAATTTAGCTGACATTTGATGGTTTTTTGCCCGACTAAAGTTGCACTGTGCGTCTTCAATAAGCTTGCTATTGTCATCACGTAACATTTTTTTAACTGAAAATGACTGACCATAGTAAGGAGATAACCATGGCGTTTGAATCCAAGGAGCAAGCGCAAGCCTATTGGAAGGAGAACCTGACCATTATGGGTTCTTTGCTTGCCATCTGGTTCCTCGTGTCATACGGGGCAGGTGTTTTGTTTGTGGATGCCCTGAATCAGTTTCAGCTGGGCGGCTTTAAGCTGGGCTTCTGGTTTTCACAGCAAGGTTCCATTTACATCTTTGTTGCACTGATTTTTGTCTATGTCTACAAGATGAATGCGCTGGACCGCAAATTCAACGTTCACGAGGATTAAGGGAGTAGTCACTCATGGATATTCAAACCTGGACCTTCATACTGGTAGGTCTGTCTTTCGCACTCTACATCGGGATTGCTATCTGGTCCCGCGCAGGGTCAACCAGCGAGTTCTACGTCGCCGGCGGTGGTGTCCACCCTGTCGCTAACGGCATGGCGACCGCTGCTGACTGGATGTCTGCCGCATCCTTCATTTCTATGGCAGGTATTATTTCGTTCGCCGGCTATGACGGCGGTGTGTACCTGATGGGCTGGACCGGCGGCTATGTTCTGCTGGCGCTGTGCCTTGCTCCTTACCTGCGTAAATTCGGCAAGTTTACCGTGCCGGACTTTATCGGCGACCGTTACTACTCACGCACTGCCCGTATGGTCGCAGTGTTCTGTGCCATCTTTGTTTCTTTCACCTATGTAGCAGGACAAATGCGTGGTGTGGGCGTGGTATTCGCTCGCTTCCTGGAAGTCGACATTAATGTCGGCATCATTATCGGTATGGCGATCGTGTTCTTCTATGCGGTGATGGGCGGCATGAAGGGCATAACCTATACACAGGTCGCACAGTACTGCGTACTGATTTTCGCCTTTATGGTGCCTGCCATCTTTACCTCTATCATGGTAACCGGTTCGGCGATTCCGCAAATCGGTTTCGGCTCAACCATCAGCGGTTCAGATGTGTATCTGATGGATAAGCTGGAAGGGCTGAGTGCTGAACTGGGCTTCAATTCCTACATTGACGGCTCCAAGAGCATGGTGGATGTGTTCTTCATCACAGCTGCTCTGATGGTAGGTACCGCAGGTCTGCCGCACGTCATCATCCGTTTCTTCACTGTGCCACGCGTAAAAGATGCCCGTATTTCTGCCGGCTGGGCACTGCTGTTCATTGCCGTTCTGTACACCACTGCACCGGCTGTGGCCGCATTTGCCCGTATCAACATGTTTGAGACCTTAAACGGTCCTGACATGCAGGGTGTTGCCGCAGAACAAGCGCCAACCTGGGTCACCAACTGGGAGAAAACCGGCCTGGTCGCCTGGGAAGACAAGAATGGCGACGGCAAAATGTTCTACTCTGGCGATGAGCGTAACGAGATGAACATCAACCGTGACATCATAGTGCTGGCAAGTCCTGAGCTGGCCAAGCTGCCAAACTGGGTTGTTGCCCTGCTGGCGGCAGGTGGCCTGGCGGCAGCACTGTCAACGGCGGCCGGTTTGCTGCTGGTTATCTCCACCTCGGTGGCGCATGACCTGCTCAAGAAAGGCTTCAAACCCAATATGACGGATAAACAGGAACTGAGGGCGGCCCGGATCGGTGCGGCACTGGCGATTATCGGTGCGGGATACCTGGGTATTAACCCGCCGGGCTTTGTCGCACAGGTGGTCGCCTTCGCCTTCGGACTGGCAGCCTCGTCCTTCTTCCCGGCAATTATCATGGGCATCTTCTATAAGAAGATGAATAAAGAAGGCGCTATCGCCGGTATGCTGAGCGGCATCCTGTTCACCGCGGCTTACATCATTTACTTCAAGTTCATCAACCCGGCGGCCAGCACCCCGGACAACTGGTGGTTCGGTATCAGCCCTGAAGGTATCGGTACCCTGGGTATGTGTGTGAACTTCGTGGTGTCGATTGTCGTCAACAAGTTCACCGCAGAAGTGCCGGAAGATGTGCAGGAGCTGGTGGAGTCTATCCGTTATCCGAAAGGGTCTGGTGCAGCTCACAGCCACTAGAGCACACCGACAGAATAACAACACTCAGTAGCAAAAACGGGGGAAACCCCACTCCCTGACGGAGCCATGATGGCTCCGTTTTTTTTCGCGCAGAGCAGCTGTTGCGTCTCCCTCTCCCCGCCGCTTCAAAGGGGCAGTGACGTATACAGCAGCATGGGCCTGCGCGTCTTCGCTAACTGATCCTTGCCTGCGCGTACTGATTCAGCAAAGAGCGCAGTTTCAGCGGCTTCACCGGCTTGCTGATAAAGGCAAACCCTTTGCTGCGGATCGTCTGCTGCGTTTCCGGCAGCCTGTCGGCACTGATGATCACACCTTTGAACACCTGCCCCAGCTTAGCTTCACACTCGATCAGCACATCCAGACCGGTTTCCAGCTCGGTCAGATGATAATCACTGAAAATAACATCTGGCACCCAGCCATCGTCACACTGGGCCAGCGCGCCCGACACAGATTCCGCCAGCCGGATGTCGCAGCCCCAGCGGCTCAGCAAACTGTCCATCCCTGTCAGTATGTCTTTCTCGTTATCGACACAGAGCACCCGGGTCCCGGACAAGGGTAACGGCTGCTCCGGTGCCGCCTCCGGTTTGCTTTGCGGCAAATGGATCGCCTGTCCACGACGCACTGACAATGCGAATACGGTTCCTTCGCCCAGCCAGGAGCGCAGTGACAGCGGATGATCCATCACCCGGCTGATCCCCCTGGCAATGGCCAGCCCGAGGCCGAGACCATGATCACCGCGACCGCGGTCAATGCGGGTGAATTCATCAAAAATGTTGGCCTGCTTCTCTTGAGGTATACCGGGGCCGTTATCCCAGACTTCTATCCGCAGCTGGCTGCCAGCCCGCCGCACTCCCAGCAGCACTTTACCGCCCGGGTTATAGCGAAATGCGTTGGTCAGGAAATTTTGCAGCGCCCGGCGCAGCAGCTTAGGATCCGAATGCACCAGCGCCTTGCTGTCCACCACGGAAAAATCGATGCCCTGCTGCCTGGCCAGTGCGCTGAACTCGGCATTGAGGTTATTGAACACATCGCTGAGCGGGAACACATGCACATTCACCTGCAGCTTACCGGCCTCAAGGCGCGACACATCGAGCAGATCACCAATCAGATCCTCAGCAGCTCCCAGCGCGCTCTCAATATGGTGCGCCAGCTTAATCGTTTCCTCATCCTTGGCCACTTCAGACAGAGACGAGGAAAACAGACGAGCCGCATTGAGCGGCTGCATCAAATCATGGCTGACGGCGGCCAGAAAGCGACTTTTCGAACGGGCCTGCTGCTCAGCATGCTGGGTGGCTGAGACCAGCCGGCGGTTGAGCTGCTCCAGCTCCTGCGTTCTCTGCCGCACCCTGGCCTCCAGGTTTTCATTGGCTTCTTTGAGCGCTTCCTCTGCCTGACGAAATGCCGTGATGTCGGTAAAGCTCATGACGAAACCGCCGCCCGGCATCGGATTGCCCTGTACTTCAATCACCCGGCCGTCAGGCCGGATCCGGGAAGAGGTATGCGCCGTTCCGTGCTGCAGGTGCTTTACCCGCTTGGCGACATGGACTTCAGGATCCCCCGGCCCGCACAAACCCAGACGCGCGTTATGGCGGATCACATCAGCAATCGGCCGCCCGACCTGAATCAAACCGGGCGGGAAAGAAAACAGTTCCAGATAACGCTGGTTCCAGGCCACCAGCCGCAGCTGTTTATCCACCACGGCGATCCCCTGACTGATGTGTTCAATCGCGCCCTGCAGTAATCCGCGACTGAAATCAAACAGTTCAGAGGCTTCATCCACTATGGTGGCCACTTCTTCGAGCTGCATATTGCGCCCCTGCAAGGCAGAGGTGAGCACTAAGCGGGCCGAAGACGCACCGAACACCCCCGCCAGTACCCGCTCGGTATGGCGGATCAGGCTGGCCGGCGCCTGCTGCTGGGGCAGGAAATTAAACTGGTGCTGCTGGGCAAAATGGGTAAAAGCCTGCCGCATCCGCTTGCGGCCGACAAACCGCGCCGCCAGCAGTTCCAGTTCAGACACTGTCACCCTGGCCTGGTACAGCCGGGCGTCATCGGCCTCCGGCATAGGCGCGCCGACAAAAGTGGCGGCCTGCAGGCGCTCGGTGAGCGATGAGCGGGTCACCATAGATACCAGAACGTATAACAGCAGGTTTGTGGTCAGGCTGATCAGCATGCCCCAGTCTACTGTGGTTAACTCGCTCAGTACCGGCAGGGAAGGCGGTGTCAGCAGCCATAGCAAGAGATTGGTCTCGGCACTGCCGGCCAGCATGCCTGTCTGGCTCATCAGAGTGATCACCCACAGCGCTGTGCCCCCCAGCATTCCGGCATACACACCGTTACGGTTGCCTTCGCGCCAGTAAATCCCCCCCAGCAAAGCCGGTGCGAACTGGGCGATAGCGGCAAAGGACAGCAAACCTATTGCCGACAGGGACTCAATCTCATCCAGCACTTCATGGAAGCCCCAGGATGCGAGCAGCAACAGCAGAATCAGGCCTCGGCGGATATTGAGCAGCAGCCCGGAAAACGCCGCATGGTTACGGCTCGAGACCCGCAACCGGCGCAGTAACAAAGGCAGCACCAGATCGTTGGATGCCATGATCGCCAGTGCGATGGTCGAGACAATTACCATGCCGCTGGCCGCCGAGGTGCCGCCCAGAAAAGCCAGCAAGGCAATGGTATCCGCACCTTGCATCAGCGGCAGATTAATCACATAGGTATCCGCTGGGATCCCCGGCAGTAGCACCTTCCCGGCCAGCGCCAGTGGCACCACAAATATCCCCATCAGCAGCAGATAGACAGGAAATACCCTGCGTGCCAGATGCAGATCCGGCGCATGGGTATTTTCAACTACGGTGGTATGGAACTGGCGCGGCAGACAGATAATCGCCGTCATGGTCAGCAGGGTATGGATAATAAAACTGCCGGCATTGATATCCATGGACGGCAGAACAGTCATATCCAGCTGGCTCAGTTCCAGCGCCGGGACATCCCACCACAGCAGCATGACAAACAGCCCCACCACCAGAAAAGCCGCCAGTTTGATCAAAGATTCGAACGCCACCGCCATCATCATGCCGCGATGATGTTCCGTAGTATCCAGGTGACGGGTGCCGAACAACACAGTAAAAGCGGCCAGCGCCAGTGTCACCAGCCAGGCGATATCGCCGTCATTGAGCATACTGTTACGGGTCAGATCAGGAGCCACCTGGGCCAGCCCCATGGTGATCCCCCGCAATTGCAGGGCGATATAGGGCAGAATCCCCGCGACGGCAATCAGGGTGACCAGTACGGCCAGCCCCTGGGATTTGCCATAGCGCGCGGCGATGAAATCGGCAATCGAGGTGATATGTTCGCGCTTGGCGATCAGGATCAGGCGGGCAAAAATACGCCAGCCAAAGGTGAAGACCAAAATGGGCGCCAGGTATATCGGCAGAAACGACCACAGATCCCGGCTGGCCTGACCGACAGTGCCGTAAAACGTCCAGGAAGTACAGTAAACCGCAATCGACAGGCTGTATATCCAGGGGCGCCAGCGGGACATCCATCCGACATGCTTATCGCCGTACCAGGCAATCAAAAACAATAGCCCAAGATAGGCCAGCGATACCGGCACGACTATCCATCCCTGCTCCATAGGATCTCCCTGAATAACATTCCCTGATTCGGCCCCGTGCCTGGGGCCGAGTGTACCTCACTCCCGGGTGAGTATCCGTCCGGCAGGTCACATCTCACCCGCCAGCCCGTTCTGCTTAATGCACTTCCTGCGCTTCTGTCGGTGCTGCCTGCGGCGATTCATCAATTTTCATCAGCAAAACCGGCAGCCCCATGATGGCCATCAGCCAGAACACATCGGCTCCCCACCAGCCGTATCCCCAGCCACTCAGGGTGGTCAGCGCCGCCATAACAGCGCCCAGCGGCAAAGCATTGTAGAGCGCCTGCAGGGCAACCATCTGATGACTTTGCGCATGCTGAATATATCGGATCGCCGCCAGGTGCGCCGCGGCAAAGGTCACGCCATGCAGCGCCTGCGTCAGCACCAGCATAGGCAATTCCGTCATGGTCGCGGTCAGCCCCCAGCGCAACAAGACCCCCGCTGCCGCCAGACGGAACATGGCCGCCACACTCCAGCCGGCAAACAGTCGCTTGCTGAGTGCAAATACCGCAATTTCAGCGATCACACTGAAGCTCCACAAATAGCCGCTGACCGCTTCGCTGTAACCGATCGTCTTCCAGTACATGGCGCTGAAGCTGTAATACGCTGCGTGGCTGCCCTGCAGCAAGGCCACAATGATCAGAAAACGCATCACCCGTTTATCGCGCAGGATCCCCAGTAGCGGAGGCCGGGGCTGGCGCACTGCGGCAGCATCACTTGGTAATACCGTCGGCTGGCGCAACGACAATAACAGGGCAACAGCCAGGCCACCAGCCGCCACCCAGGGAATGACTGCAGCGCCAAACTCTGCCGCTGCCATACCGGCTATGGTTGAGCCGACGATAAAAGCGATCGATCCCCAGAGCCGCGTTCGACCATAGTCTAAATGCCCGTGTTTGGCGTAATAATTGGCCAGACTGTCTGTCAGCGGGATCACCGGACCGACAAGAATATTGAACAGCACAATCACGACCGTCAGGGCTATCAGGTTGCTGCTGGTCATGACAAAAGACACGCAACAGATCAAACTGAGTACCGCCAGCCAGCGCAGTGCCGGCAACAGATGCTCAACCTGATGCACTCTGGGTGTCAGCACCATATTGGCAAAACAGCGCACCCCCAGCCCAAGCCCCAGTAACACCCCGATATCCCCGGCCGCTATACCCAGCGAATTGAGCCACACGGCCCAAAACGGCAGATACACGCCATAATTAAAATAAAAGCCAAACATATACTGGGCTGTCCAGCCAAACGGGCTACTTCTTAACATCTCAAAACCCTGCTGCATGAAAATGGTCGTCATTATGCCTGCTGAGCACATGGCAGGAAAGGCAACCGCTAAGGTATTCCTCTTGATCCCGCACATTCTCCCGCCTTGGCCAGCACACCGGTCGTCTGCCGTCCCCCTAGACTAAAGTCGGCTGGAGCAAAAGCGGGCACTGGGCGACACTGCTTAGCAGAGGTTTCATCGTCACCACAGTGCGCCCCCTGTGACCAGCGTCAGCACCACAAAGAGAGAGAGCAATGCCGGACACCTTTAATACGTCACTGATCCCTTTTGACCGGCTCGATAGCAGCCAGCAGGATACTCTGCTCAAAGCACTGGATGTGGCGTATTTTCGCAGCGGTGAAGTCATCATCCGGGCCGGCGATCCCTGCCAGTCGCTGCATATTATTATCAAAGGCAGCGTGGAAGAAACCTCGGCAGACCGGCAAGAGCACTTTGCCCACTACACCACAGATGACCTTTTTGATGTGCGCGCCCAGTTCAGCGGCCACAGCCGCCATCAGTACCGGGCCACAGAAGATACACTTTGCTATCTGCTCCCTCAGGCGCAATTTACCGGTTTGTGTCAGCAGAATCCGGCGTTCGCGGCCTATTTCAACAGCGATCTGGCCACCCGCCAGCAATTGCTCGAACAGGCTCATCAGCAACAGAATCTGGCTGAGTTCATTCTGACCCGCGTCCGCCAGGACAATATCCAGCCCTGCCTGATCCTGCCAGCCGATACGGATCTGCGGACCGCCACCACCCGGATGCGCCAGAGCAACTGCGACGCGGCTTTCATCATTGTGGATGACACGACAGAGCACGCCGGTCACAGGTTTGGTATTGTCACCCGTACCGATCTGCTGCATGCCGTCATGCTGGATAACCGGGCCCCCAGCACGGCGGTCGGCCAGATAGCCACTTCGCCGGTGATCAGCATTGAATTGGGAGCGTATCTGTTTAACGCCATGATCAGCATGACCCGGCACAAGGTCAAACGCGTGCTGGTCACCCAGGGTGATGCGATCGCTGGCATGCTGGACATGACCCAGGTACTGAGTCTGTTTTCCACCCATTCCCATGTGCTGGCACTGCGGATTGCCCGCGCCACCAGCATTCAGGAGCTGGCACTGGCGGCAGACAGCCAGCAGGCGCTGGTGGAGACACTGTTCAACAACGGCATTCATACCCGTTTTTTGATGGAGCTGATTGCCAGCATCAATGAACAAATTATTGAAAAAGCCTTTCAGCTGGTGGTGCCAGAACGATGGCAGCCGCTCTGCTGCCTGTTAGTGCTGGGCTCGGAAGGCCGCGGCGAACAAATTCTGAAAACCGATCAAGATAACGCCCTGATCCTGGCAGATAACATCGACTGGCCCGAATGCCAGACCGTGATGACCCAACTGAGTGACACCCTGTGTCAGCTGGGTTATCCGCCCTGCCCGGGCCGGGTCATGGTCAATAATCCGGACTGGGTAAAGAGTGTCTCCGGCTGGCAGCACACCCTGCAGACATGCTGCGATAAAGGCGATGAAGCCGCCATGATGACGCTGGCTATCCTGGCAGATGCTCAGGCCATCGCGGGTAACCGGCAACTGCTGGCCCCGGTCAAACATCACCTTCATCAACGGCTCAGCAGCCAGGAATTACTGCTGGCGACCTTTGCCCGCCCGGCACTCAAGTTCAGCGTCCCCCTGACCCTGTTCGGCCAGATCAAACGCGGTAAAAGCGGCCCGGACATCAAGCGGGGCGGTATTTTCCCGATTGTTCACGGCATCAGAACCCTGGCCCTTGAGCACAATGTGGCAGAGACCAATACTTTTCGCCGTCTGACCGTGCTGGAGCAACGCCAGGTACTGGAGCCCAGTACGGCTTCTAATCTGAGCGAGGCACTGAAACTCTTCATCCGGCTCAGGCTGCGCCAGCAGCTCAGCTTGCCTGCGGGCACCGCCTCTGCCGGACAGCATCATCTGTTAGATCTGGCCACACTTAGCCGCGCGGAGCGCGACCTCCTGCGACATAGCCTGCATGTGGTGAAGAAATTTAAAGAATGGCTCGGCTATCACTACCAAATCAGAGACTGATGATACTAAGGAATGGTGAGATGACATGAATATTCTGCGTCGTTGGTGGTATCAGTACAAATTTCGCCATCACCCGATACACGCCCTGTTTCAGCGCTATAGCGGCGATGAGCTGGTATCGGTTGACTGTGAAACTACCAGCCTGGATCCCGCCAGCGCGGAGCTGGTGACTATCGCGGCCACCCGTATCAAAGCCAACCGGATTCTGACCAGTGAGTCGTTGTATCTGACCCTGAGCCCGCCCGACAGCCTGAGCGCCGCCTCGGTGACCATCCACAAGATGCGCCATCAGGATCTCCGTCACGGCCTGGAGCCCAGAGAGGCGCTGACACTGCTGCTGGAGTTCATCGGCAACCGCCCTCTGGTCGGCTACCATATCCGTTATGATAAGGCGATTCTTGATCGCTATTTCAAGCGGCTGTTCGGGTTTGCCCTGCCCAATAAGCTGGTGGAAGTCAGCCACCTGTACCATGAGCAGCTTGAGCGTCAACTGCCCAATACCTGCTACGACCTGAGCCTTGAGGCCATCAGCCGTCATTTGGGATTGCCGCACCCGGAACGGCACGATGCCTTACAGGACAGTATTACCGCCGCCCTGATCTATGTCCGGCTCAAGCACGGGGATCTGCCCGCTCTGACCTCTCCTTTATGATGGCTTTTGGCCCGCCACTCCTCCAACCAGCCTGGCGGGAAATAATGTAAGCCAATGCAAATACACAGAAAAAGCCATGACAGCGCACACTCATCCTAAAGTCTAATTGAGCCTGTACCGAATCTGGCTCAAGTTAACACAACTATAATGATCAATGATCCGGTCCGCGCAGGACGAAGACGGAAACACAAGGAGAATGAGATGAGTGAGGTTCATGTTTACCCTGTCAACCAGCAGATTGCTGAGCGGGCTCATATCACGGAAGAGCAATACATCGACATGTACCAGCAGTCTGTCAGCGACCCGGAAGCCTTCTGGCGTGAGCACGGTAAGATTGTTGACTGGATCACCCCGTACAATAAGATCAAACAAACCTCTTTCGATACCGGTCACGTCAGCATCAAGTGGTTTGAAGACGGCACACTGAACGTCTCCGCCAACTGTCTCGACCGTCATCTGGCAACCCGCGGCAACCAGCCTGCCATCATCTGGGAAGGCGACGATCCGGCCGATGATGCCACCCTGACTTACAACGAACTGCACAAGCAGGTTTGCCAGTTCGCCAACGCGCTCAAAGCGCAGGGCGTGAAAAAAGGCGACGTGGTGTGTTTGTACATGCCCATGGTGGCCGAAGCTGCCGTTGCCATGCTGGCCTGTACCCGCGTCGGTGCCGTGCATACCATCGTCTTCGGCGGCTTCTCACCGGAAGCCCTCGCCGGCCGTATAATCGATTCGAAAGCCAAAGTCGTTGTCACCGCCGATGAAGGTGTCCGCGGGGGCCGCGCTGTGCCACTGAAAAAGAACGTCGACGATGCCCTGAAGCACCCTGACGTCACCAGCATTGAGAAAGTGGTCGTATTCAAACGTACCGGTAATCCGGTGGAGTGGGACAATCAGCGTGACGTCTGGTGGCATGACGCCACCGCCGCTGTGCCGGATCATTGCGATCCGGAACCGATGAATGCCGAGGATCCGCTGTTTATCCTCTACACCTCTGGCTCGACCGGTAAACCCAAAGGCGTGCTGCACACCACAGGCGGCTATCTGGTTTATGCGACCATGACCTTTAAATATGTCTTCGACTATCAGGAAGGTGAAGTCTACTGGTGTACCGCCGATGTGGGTTGGATCACCGGACACAGCTATCTGGTGTACGGACCACTGGCCAACGGTGCGACCACACTGCTGTTTGAAGGCGTTCCCAATTATCCGTCAACTGCCCGCATGAGCGAAGTGGTCGACAAGCATCAGGTCAATATCCTGTACACCGCGCCTACCGCCATTCGCGCCCTGATGGCCAAAGGCGACGAAGCCATTGCCGGCACCCAGCGTTCATCGCTGCGGATTATGGGCTCTGTCGGCGAGCCGATTAACCCGGAAGCCTGGGAATGGTACCACCGCACTATCGGTGACAGCCGCTGCCCTATCGTCGATACCTGGTGGCAGACCGAAACCGGCGGCATACTGATCACCCCGCTGCCTGGCGCGACCGCACTGAAACCCGGCTCAGCCACCCGTCCGTTCTTTGGCGTTCAGCCTGCGCTGGTCGATAACATGGGCAACATTCTGCCGGGCGCGACTGAAGGCAACCTGGTGATGCTGGACAGTTGGCCGGGGCAGATGCGTACGCTGTGGGGTGACCATGAGCGCTTCGAACAGACCTACTTCTCTACCTTTAAAGGTATGTATTTTACCGGTGACGGCGCCCGACGCGATGAAGACGGTTACTACTGGATCACCGGCCGTGTCGATGACGTATTGAATATTTCCGGTCACCGCATGGGAACCGCTGAAATTGAATCGGCACTGGTTGCTTTCGACAAAATTGCCGAAGCCGCTATCGTCGGCGTGCCGCACGATATCAAAGGCCAGGCCATTTATGCCTATATCACCCTGAATGACGGCGTGATACCCACGGCCGAGCTGCATAAAGAAGTCAAAGACTGGGTGCGTAAGGAAATTGGCCCGATTGCCACACCGGACTTCCTGCACTGGACGGACGCACTGCCGAAAACCCGTTCCGGTAAAATCATGCGCCGGATTCTGCGCAAAATCGCCACCGGGGACACCGGCTCGCTGGGAGATACCTCCACCCTGGCCGATCCCAGTGTGGTCGACAAACTGATCGCAGAAAAAGAAAAAGTCGTCTAACCGACAAGCACCTGCACTCAACTCAAGCCGCCGCAAGGCGGCTTTCTTTTTCGTAAACCGGTTCCTGTAGCAGCAGCTGGACAGCCAAACAGCATGGCGGGAACTCTCCGCCCTTCTCCATTGTCAGATTCCCCGGCACACCATCTTTGTTAGAACCTGCTGCATTCTGCGGTTAATTTCCGCAAAATTGATTAAGATTCAAGGTGATTGGCCGCTTATCTTGTATGTGTGGTTAATCTGTCGGCTATCTTACTGAAGAAGCGACGAAAAGCGAGACGACACGCGGCAATTTAAGCCAGTTGCGTACAGTTGTAAGGTCAAAAAAGTGGTGATTAGACCAGTATTTTGCTGCGAATTGTGCTGAATTCTCTATAATTGAGCAACTAACAGGTTTTAGGCCGTGATGGTTTGCATGAAAGGAAGCAAAGTCACAGTTTTTTTGTGCTTTGTCGCTTGAATTAGCAAGAACAGGTATAGATAACAGAATATGTCGACTAGTTACCGCATTTTACTGCTTAATGGACCCAATCTGAATTTGCTGGGCCTGCGCGAGCCGGGACACTATGGCCAGCAGACACTGGATCAGATTGTAGCAAACCTGAGTGCCAAAGCCGCCAAACTGGGCGTGACACTGGATCACCTACAGTCCAATGCAGAACACGCACTGATAGAAGCCATCCACCAGGCGCACGGTAAGGTGGATTTTATCCTCATCAACCCGGCAGCCTATACCCATACCAGCGTCGCCATTCGCGATGCGCTGTTGGGCGTGGCTATCCCGTTTATTGAAATACATTTATCAAACGTGCATGCCCGTGAGCCCTTCCGCCACCATTCCTACCTGTCTGACAAGGCAGTCGGCGTGATCTGCGGTTTGGGCCCTGATGGTTATGAATTCGCCCTGGAGGCAGCTGTCCGCCGTCTTCAGAATGCTCAATGAACAACATTAAGAGTAAAGATACATGGATATTCGCAAGATCAAGAAACTTATCGAACTGGTAGAAGAGTCAGGCATCTCCGAGCTGGAAATCTCTGAAGGTGAAGAGTCAGTACGCATCAGCCGTACTACCGCAGCACCGGTTGCTGCACCTGCGCAAATGTACGCAGCACCTGCACCAGCTGCCGCACCTGCACCAGTAGCAGCACCGGCCGAAGCTCCAGCTGCACCTGCGGCCCCTGCCGGTCACCAGGTACTGTCTCCTATGGTCGGTACTTTCTACCGCGCACCTAGCCCGGAAGCAAAAGCGTTTGTGGAAGTGGGCCAAAGCGTAAATGTTGGCGATACCCTGTGCATCGTTGAAGCCATGAAAATGATGAACCAGATCGAAGCCGATAAAGCCGGTACCGTTGTGGCTATCCTGGCCGAAAACGGTGACCCGATTGAATTCGATCAACCTCTGGTTATCATCGAGTAACTGAGGCGCATATGTTAGATAAAGTAGTCATAGCAAACCGCGGCGAAATCGCCCTGCGTATCCTTCGTGCCTGTAAAGAGCTGGGGATCAAAACGGTCGCTGTGCACTCCACAGCTGACCGCGATCTGAAACACGTTCTTCTGGCAGATGAGTCTATCTGTATCGGTCCGGCTCGAGGCACAGACAGCTACCTGAATATTCCCCGCATCATCAGTGCGGCAGAAGTGACAGGTGCAGTTGCCATCCACCCAGGTTACGGTTTCCTGTCTGAAAACGCGGATTTTGCCGAGCAGGTTGAACGTTCAGGCTTCATCTTTGTGGGCCCGAAAGCAGACACTATTCGCCTGATGGGTGACAAAGTGTCCGCCATCAACGCCATGAAAAAAGCCGGCGTACCTTGTGTACCGGGTTCTGACGGCCCGCTGGGCGACGATGAAGCCAAAAACAAGTCTATCGCCAAGCGTATCGGTTATCCGGTCATCATCAAAGCTTCTGGCGGCGGTGGTGGTCGTGGTATGCGCGTGGTACGCAAAGAAGCGGATCTGATCCAGTCGATCGCCATGACGCGTGCAGAAGCCAAAGCGGCGTTCAGCAACGACATGGTGTACATGGAGAAATTCCTGGAAAACCCGCGCCACATCGAAGTACAGGTGCTGGCTGACGGCCAGGGCGGTGCTATCCATCTGGGTGAACGTGACTGTTCCATGCAGCGCCGTCACCAGAAAGTGGTTGAAGAAGCGCCGGCACCGGGCATCACCGAAGAGATGCGCAAGTACATCGGTGAGCGCTGTACCCGTGCGTGTATCGAAATCAACTACCGCGGTGCAGGTACCTTTGAGTTCCTGTATGAAAACGGTGAGTTCTATTTCATTGAAATGAACACCCGTATCCAGGTTGAACACCCTGTCACCGAAATGGTCACCGGCGTTGATCTGATCAAAGAGCAGCTGCGCATTGCAGCCGGCCAGCCGCTGTCATTCAGCCAGAGCGACATTCACCTGCGTGGCCACGCAATTGAGTGCCGTATCAATGCTGAAGATCCGGTGCGTTTCCTGCCTTCGCCGGGCAAGATCGAGCGTTTCCATGCGCCAGGTGGTATGGGTATCCGTTGGGAGTCCCACATCTACAGCGGCTACACGGTTCCGCCGCACTACGATTCGATGATCGGCAAACTGATTGCCTACGGTGAAAACCGTGACGTGGCGATTTCGCGGATGCGTAACGCCCTGAACGAGATGATCATCGACGGCATCAAGACCAACGTTCCGCTGCAGAAAGACATCATGGCAGACGAGAACTTCCAGCACGGTGGCGCTAACATCCACTATCTGGAGAAAAAACTGGGCCTGCAATAAGCACTCAGTATGCGATAACCAAGGCTGCCTCCGGGCAGCCTTTTTGTTATCTGGGCTGGGTTCTGCCCACCAACACGGTTTGATACACAGTCACATCTCTGCACCATCCTCTTGCATCCCCCCGAAATGCCGCTGTACGCCCTTCTGATGACGTTTCACTGTATCTGCCATTAGCTGTCGCCTGCTGCTGACTTTGTTTTACCAGCGGCTAACGTACTCGCTGTGCCGTCTTCTGACATTTCGTGATAAACTTCGCCCCTTCTGTTTCCACAAGAGCGACATAACCATGCCTTGGATTCAACTCAAACTGAATGCCACCGCCGCCAATGCTGAAGCTATTGGTGACATGCTGATGGAAAACACCGGCGCTTTGTCGGTCACTTTCCTGGATGCACAGGACACCCCGGTTTTTGAACCGCTGCCGGGCGAAACCCGCCTGTGGGGCGATACCGACGTCATTGGCCTGTACGATGCGGAAAGTGACATGGATATGGTGCTCTCCCTGCTGAAAAGCAGCCCGTTGCTTGCCGACGACTTTGCCTACAAGGTAGAGCAGCTGGAAGACAAAGACTGGGAACGCGAGTGGATGGATAACTTCCACCCGATGAAATTTGGTCAGCGCCTGTGGATCTGCCCGAGCTGGCGTGAAGCGCCTGAGCCGGGTGCCGTCAACGTGCTGCTCGATCCGGGCCTGGCGTTTGGTACCGGTACGCACCCGACCACCTCTCTGTGTCTGGAATGGCTGGACGGCCAGGATCTGAATGGCAAAACCGTGATCGATTTCGGCTGCGGCTCCGGCATTCTGGCTATCGCCGCACTCAAGCTGGGCGCTGCCAAAGTGATCGGGATTGATATTGATCCGCAGGCGATTCTGGCCTCGCGTGACAATGCCGAACGCAATGGCGTGTCTGACAATCTGGACCTGTATCTGCCCAACGATCAGCCGGAGAATCTGCAGGCCGATGTGGTGGTTGCCAATATTCTGGCCGGTCCGCTGCGTGAGCTGTCACCGGTTATCAAGAGCCTGGTCAGGGACAAAGGCCTGCTGGCGATCTCCGGGGTACTGGAGTCTCAGGCGGAAGATGTGGCCAGCCATTACAGCGACGAGCTGACGCTGGATCCGATCGCCGCCCGTGAAGAATGGTGCCGGATTTCAGGCCAAAAAGCCTGATCCTGACAAATTTGTCCATTGCGCATTTTGTGAGCAATCCACTGAATTCCATGACCTTTTGCAATCCAAAATCAGGATGCTCAAATATTGGCCTTTTCAGCACAGCAAAAAATGCGTAAAATGCGCGCCCTTACTGGCATAGTCAGGAACAGACATTGAAGATCGGCCCATATCAATTAGACAACCCGTTAATTGTCGCGCCAATGGCAGGTGTGACCGATCGTCCGTTTCGCGAGTTATGCCTGCGCCACGGCGCAGGTATGGCGGTCAGCGAGATGATGTCTGCCAACCCAGACGTTTGGAAAACGGCCAAGTCGCTCAACCGCATGGTGCATGAAGGTGAGTCTGGACTTCGTTCGGTACAGATTGCCGGGGCAGATCCCCAGCAGATGGCCGACGCCGCCCGCTTCAGTGTGGAGCACGGTGCCCAGATCATTGATATCAACATGGGTTGCCCGGCCAAGAAAGTGAACAAACGCCTGGCAGGCTCTGCCCTGCTGCAATACCCGGATCTTGTCGAGGATATCCTCAAGGCCGTGGTAAGCGCCGTGGACGTCCCTGTGACGCTGAAAACACGGACCGGCTGGGATACAGAGAACCGAAACTGTGTCGAGATCGCACAGCTCGCTGAACACTGTGGCATACAGGCTCTGGCCCTGCACGGCAGAACTAAAGCCTGTATGTACAAAGGTGAAGCGGAATACGATTACATCAAGGCAGTGAAACAGGCGGTGTCGATTCCTGTGATTGCGAACGGTGATATCGATTCACCGGAAAAAGCCCGCTTCGTCCTGGATTATACCGGGGCCGATGCCTTGATGATTGGTCGCCCAGCGCAGGGTCGACCGTGGATTTTTCGGGAAATCCAGCATTATTTAACAACCGGTGAACACCTGCCAGCTCCTTCTTTTGAAGAAGTCAGCAGTATCTTGCTGGAGCATGTACAGGCACTCCACGCTTTCTATGGGGAGTACCAGGGGTTACGCATCGCACGTAAACACGTGTCGTGGTACCTCAAAGAGCAGGCTTCTGCAGGTGATTTCCGCCGGACCTTCAACGCACTCGAAGATGCTCAAGAGCAACTCGATGCGCTGCAAGGCTACTTCGACAACGTTGCATAAATACCAGAAGAGCTTACAGAATATGTTCGAACAAAATCTGACTTCCGAAGCACTTACAGTGACTACTGTCACTTCTCAAGACCAAATCACTCAGAAGCCTCTGCGTGACTCTGTCAAAGCCTCGCTTAAGAACTATCTCGCCCAGCTGAACGGTCAGGACGTCGATGATCTGTACGAGCTTGTACTGGCTGAAGTTGAGCAACCCCTGCTGGACACCATCATGCAGTACACACGCGGCAACCAGACCCGCGCAGCAACCATGATGGGCATCAACCGCGGTACCCTGCGTAAGAAACTGAAAAAATACGGCATGAACTGATCATCAGTTCAGATGACGCTGATTTTACAGGGTTATGCTCGCGCATAACCCTTTTTTTAACTGCGCTTTCCCTGGCAGCCCTTCACATTCAATCCCGCTTCGATCTTTCCCCACAGTACCACCAGTAAGCTCGCAGATGCATAACCACAGGCTGTAACTTAGCGACAAATTGATATCACTCTAATTGTGCATTTTTATTTCACAGCTAGAACAAAATAAGCAGCGTGACATGGATCACCAAGACTGACGGTGACCGCTTAATGAAATGTAAAATACGTGACCTTAATCACTATAAGATTAATAAGCGACCAGTTAATAAATGTGACATAAGACAGCTAAAATGAATTGACTATTAAAAAACACGGCAAATGTAATTTTATTACACAGGATAAATGTTAGCTGTATCACTGTATCTTGGTGGGGGAGAGCTAAAAAAGGAGGCGGGGATCACGGGAACCCCGTTATCAGTTCCGTTTTCAGGATCTGTGGTAGATTGATTGGGTACGAAGCAATCGACGGTTTTGGCGAACCGTTATCGACACAACAGAACTTGAAGCTGAACATCAAACGGGGAAACGTTATGATATCACCAGACACCAAGGTCAAGATACAGAATTTTGGCCGCTTCCTCTCCAACATGGTGATGCCCAATATTGGCGCATTCATCGCTTGGGGGTTTATTACCGCTCTCTTCATTCCGACCGGCTGGCTGCCCAACGAGACAATAGCCAAACTGGTTGGCCCTATGATCACTTACCTGCTGCCACTGCTGATCGGTTATACCGGCGGTAAACTGGTGGGTGGCGAACGTGGTGCTGTAGTGGGCGCCGTGACCACCATGGGTGTGATCGTGGGGACAGATATCCCGATGTTCATGGGGGCCATGATTGTCGGCCCTATGGGCGGCTGGGCAATTAAACACTTTGATAAGGCCGTTGAAGGCAAAATCAAAAGCGGCTTCGAAATGCTGGTCAACAACTTCTCGGCCGGCATCATCGGGATGCTGTGTGCCATCGTTGCCTTTTTCCTGATCGGTCCTTTCGTGAAAATTCTCTCTGGCGGTCTGGCTGCCGGGGTCAATTTCCTGGTCGATGCCGGTTTGCTGCCGCTGACCTCTATCTTCGTTGAGCCGGCGAAAATTCTGTTCCTCAACAATGCCATCAACCACGGTATCTTCTCGCCGCTGGGCATTCAGCAGGCCAATGAGGTCGGTCAGTCTATTTTCTTCCTGATTGAAGCGAATCCGGGTCCAGGGCTGGGTATTTTGCTGGCTTACATGGTCTTTGGCCGCGGTACCGCCAAACAGACCGCCGGGGGTGCTGCCATCATCCACTTCTTCGGGGGGATCCACGAGATTTATTTCCCCTATATTCTGATGAATCCGCGCCTGATCCTGGCGGCAATTGCCGGTGGCATGACTGGTGTTTTCACCCTGACCCTGTTCAATGCCGGTCTGGTCTCGCCTGCATCACCGGGCTCTATCTTTGCCGTGATGCTGATGGCGCCGAAAGCCTCCATAGTGGGCGTGCTGTGCTCTATCGTGGCAGCCGCAACTGTGTCTTTCCTGGTGGCATCACTGCTGCTGAAAACCCAGAAAGTGACCGAAGACGACGACGGCAGCGCGCTGAAAAATGCCAGCGAGAAAATGAAAGCCATGAAGTCGGGCAAAGCCACCGAAGGGGCTGCTGCCACAGGCTCTGCGGCGACCACTGCCACTAACCACCCAGCCTCGCTTGAACTGAGTCAGGTCCGCAAAATCATCGTGGCCTGTGATGCCGGTATGGGATCCAGTGCCATGGGCGCCGGTTTACTGCGCAAGAAAGTCAGTGAGGCCAGGCTAAATATTGATGTCACTAACAGTGCCATCAACAACCTGCCCGATGATGTCGATATTGTGATCACCCACAAAGATCTCACTGAGCGTGCCCGCAAGCATGCCCCGCAGGCTCAGCATATTTCGCTGACCAACTTCCTTGACGGTCAGGTCTACAATGATTTGCTCACCCGTATCATGGCCGCGTCCAGCCCGGAAGCGGCAAATGACCCGACTCTGGTGAAACTGACGCCGGTAGCTGCCAATGACGACAGCCTGGAGCCTCAGCAACCCTCGGTTTTCCAGATCCAGGCAGCTAATATCCACCTCGGACTCCAGGCCAACAATAAGGACGAGGCCATCCGCTTCGCCGGTGAGCAGTTGGTCAAACTGGGCTATGCCGAACCTGAATACATTGATGCCATGTTTGCCCGCGAGGCACTGGTGCCGACTTATCTCGGGGAATCTATCGCCGTGCCGCACGGAACAGTGGAAGCCAAAGACAGGGTGATCAAGACAGGTATCGTCATTTGCCAGTATCCGGCCGGGGTGGCGTTTACCGATGACGAAGACGACATTGCCCATCTGGTGATCGGCATTGCCGCCAAAAATGACGAACACATTCAGGTGATTACTACCATCACGAACGCACTGGACGACCACGAGGCCATTGAGCGCCTCAAGCGTACTCAGGATGTCCGGGAAGTGCTCAGCATCCTGGCCAGTGAAGAAGCGGCGTAACCGCCAGTGCAGATACCGGGGCCGCCCAGCGCGGCCTCTCACAAACTTAAGGTAGTCATCATCATGAAAGCAGTTCATTTTGGCGCTGGCAATATCGGCCGGGGTTTTATTGGTAAAGTACTGGCAGATGCCGAGGTTAACGTCACTTTTGCCGACGTAAACGAGCCGTTGATCGATCAGCTCAGCCATGCGCAGTCTTACAATGTCAAAGTAGTGGGTAACGACTGTCATCTGGATACCGTCAGCCATATCACAGCAGTGAACGCCGCCGGGCAAGACGTGATCAATCAGATAGTGCATACCGATCTGATCACCACAGCCGTTGGCCCTGCGGTGCTGGATAAAATTGCCAGTACCATCGCGAGCGGGCTGGCCAAACGGTTTGAAGCGGGTAACACCCAGCCGCTCAATATCATCGCCTGTGAAAACATGGTACGGGGCACCACGCACCTGAAAGAAGAGGTCTATAAGCAGCTGACGCCTGCACACCGCTTGCTGGCGGATCAGTATGTCGGCTTTGTCGATTCGGCCGTGGACCGCATTGTGCCTCCCGCTGAAGCCGCCAACGATGATCCCCTGGAAGTCACAGTAGAAAGCTTCAGTGAATGGATTGTCGACCAGCAACAGTTCAAAGGCGAGATTCCCCACATTGCCGGGATGGAAACCACAGATAACCTGATGGCATTTGTCGAGCGGAAGTTGTTTACCCTCAATACAGGCCATATCATTACCGCCTATCTGGGCGCACTGAAAGGTTACCAGACGATCCGCGACGCGATAGAAGATGAGGAGATTCGCGGGCAGGTCAGAACCGCGATGCGGGAAAGCGGTGAAGTGCTTATTCGTCGTTATGGCTTTGATCGTGAACAGCATTATGCTTACATCGAAAAAATCCTGACCCGTTTTGCCAATCCCTTCCTGCGCGATGAGATTGACAGGGTTGGCCGCCAGCCGCTGCGCAAGCTGGGCAGCAACGACAGATTGATCAAACCCCTGCTGGGCACCCTGGAGTACGGTACTGACAATCGTATGCTGATCAAAGGCATAGCGGCGGCGTTGACGTATGTGAATGATACCGATCCGCAGGCAGTGGAACTGCAGCAGACTTTACACGATAAAGGGGTCCGCCGGACTCTGGCCCAATACACGGGTCTGGACGCTGACAGCGAGGTAGCCCGTGACATAGAGCATTGCTATCAGACGCTGACCTGATCACCTTGCGGGGAGTTCGCTCCCCGCCTTTGCAGCACAAAGAGAAGACGAATCCATGGCACCCAGTGAACACGAAGCTGACATAATTGAACGCCTGAACGAGGCCACTACAGTACGCGGCTTTTTTATTACCTCTGTGGATATCTTGGAAGAAGCCGTCGATGCGCTCATCCAGCGAATTTTCCGCAAAGACGACTTTGCGGTGAAATCTGTGGTGGAGCCGCTGCTGCACGACACAGGCCCGTTAGGGGAGCTCAGCGTACGCCTTAAGCTGCTGTACGGCTTGGGGGTGATTGCCCAGCCTGTCTATCAGGATATTGAACGCTGCCTGCATATCAAAGATATGCTCAACCGTGATGTGACCGAATACCAGTTTACCGATCCTAAAATTATCAAAGAAATTAAGGCGCTTCATCAGGCCAATGTGATGGGGATAGCCCAGCTGGACATGGCCCCGATCACTGAAGACATCGATCTTGCTTTCTATCAGATGCAGACGGCTCGTCAGGAGCAGGTAGTCAAATCCACTCTGGCACTGGCCATTTCCGGCATTGCCACTTCCCTGAACAAAGACAGCCCGTTTTAAATCCCGTCCGGTTGCCCCTGCCCTGCCTGATGGCAAACAGCATCAACAGCGACTCGTCGCCCGCTCCGGACTCTGTCGCAGCCCACCATAAGCTCACTCGCCCGCATTCAGGCGCAGTGCGTGCTGGATTTGATTAAAAGTGGCAGATAAAAAGTGCTACGGAAGGAAAGATCGGGCAGGAAAACCAGCTGGTATGCCCAGCTGGCGGGTATCATTGTAAATTACAGGTAATCACAAAGATAAGCAGTTGTTTCTGCAATCTTGACATCAAATGAGGCATCACCCGGGACTTCAAAATCATCACCGGCATTGTAGGTTTCCCAATCAACATGGCCCGGCAACTTGACCGAAATCGCCCCTTTCACAACCGTCATGCGCTCTGGCGCAGCCGTTGAAAAAGTATAAGACCCCGGAAGCATTACACCGACACTGCTGCGCGCACCTTCGGCTTCGAAACCAATAGACTTTACATTTCCATCAAAATATTCGTTAGTATTCAGCATGATAATCCTTATCCTGTTCTTATTTTCGGGCATTGGAAACCCATCACGCTATCACAGATTATTACGGTCGCATACACCTTTCTCAGCGCTTGCTGAGGCCTCAGTCAGGACTGTTCATCGGCCAGCGCTTCCAGGATTGAACAGTGGCTGGCATCGTCATCGGCCTCGCCGCAGCAGGCATCATTCAAACGCTTCAATGCCCGCCGTATTCGCTGTAATTCCGCCAGCTTGCTGTCAATGTCGTCTAATTTGGCCTGAGTGATGGCTTTCACTTCCGCGCAACTGTGCAGGTCGGCTTCAACCCGTATCGCCAGCAGTTCCCGGATCTCCTCCAGACTCAGACCAATGGATTTGGCCCGCAGAATAAACCGGATACGAGAAACATCGTCGTCGCTGTAGAGCCGGTAGCCGCTTTCGCTGCGCTCGCCGGGGATCAGCAGGCCATTCTTTTCGTAAAAGCGCAAGGTATCACTGCTGACCTCACAGAGCTTTGCCAGTTGTCCTATCAAGTACCTAGCCATAATAACCTCATGATCCTTATCACCTCTCCCTGCACAGGGCTCGCAGCTGGTCACTTTCACCCCAAGGCAAACGTTTGCGCAATGCAGGGAATCATGTAAAATACGCGCCATTACGCAATTCCCATCCCGCCTGACGGATGAGGCTATTTGCCAAAGGCAACCTCAGTATAACAGGTCAGCTTTTGGCAAATAATTCACCGCAATCAAAGAGATGGTAGCAATGGAAAACGCTCGTCCTATTCGCCGTGCTCTGATCAGCGTATCAGACAAAACGGGAATTGTTGAATTCGCACAAGCTCTTGCCAACCGTGGCGTCGATATCCTGTCCACCGGTGGTACTGCCCGCCTGCTGGCTGATCAGGGTATTCAGGTGACTGAAGTCTCCGACTACACGGGCTTTCCGGAAATGATGGATGGCCGTGTTAAAACCCTGCACCCGAAAGTGCATGGCGGCGTACTGGGCCGACGTGGCCAGGACGATGCGATCATGGCTGAGCACGGCATTGCACCTATCGATATGGTAGTGGTTAACCTCTATCCGTTCGCGGCGACAGTCGCCAAAGCCGGATGTACGCTGGAAGACGCCGTTGAGAACATCGACATCGGTGGCCCGACTATGGTACGCAGTGCTGCCAAAAACCACAAAGACGTCACTATAGTCGTCAATGCGCACGATTATGATCGCGTGCTGGCCGAAATGGCGGACAACAACGGCTCACTGACCCACGCCACCCGTTTTGATCTGGCCATTGCCGCCTTCGAGCACACAGCCGCCTACGACGGTATGATCGCCAACTATTTCGGTACTATGGTACCGTCTTACGGTGACAACAAAGAAGGCGACGATACGTCCAAATTCCCGCGCACCTTCAACCAGCAGTTCATCAAGAAACAAGACATGCGCTATGGCGAAAACAGCCATCAGGACGCCGCTTTCTACGTCGAAGCACAGCCTGAAGAAGCTTCCGTCGCCACGGC
Organism: Photobacterium salinisoli; assembly: GCF_003614885.1. Classification (GTDB taxonomy): domain Bacteria; phylum Pseudomonadota; class Gammaproteobacteria; order Enterobacterales; family Vibrionaceae; genus Photobacterium; species Photobacterium salinisoli. The sequence goes on along the minus strand of NZ_QZMS01000014.1, from coordinate 22,511 downwards.
ACGTCAGTTGCAGGGCAAAGCACTGTCTTACAACAATATCGCCGATACCGATGCCGCGCTGGAGTGTGTCAAAGAATTCGACCAGCCAGCCTGTGTGATCGTCAAGCACGCCAACCCTTGTGGTGTGGCACTGGGTGCTAACCTGCTGGAAGCGTATGATCGCGCTTATAAAACCGACCCGACATCAGCGTTTGGCGGTATCATTGCCTTCAACGGTGAGCTGGATGCCGACACCGCGAAAGCCATTGTTGAGCGCCAGTTCGTCGAAGTGATTATTGCACCAAGCGTCAGCGCCGAAGCGGCTGAAGTGGTGTCTGCCAAGCAAAACGTCCGTCTGCTCGAATGTGGCCAATGGCACAGCAAAACCACAGGTTTCGACGTCAAACGCGTCAACGGCGGTCTGCTGGTGCAGGATCGCGATCAAGGCATGGTCGGCCTGGATGACCTCAAAGTGGTTACCCAGCGCCAGCCGACCGAAGAAGAACTGCGTGATGCCCTGTTCTGCTGGAAAGTGGCAAAATACGTGAAATCCAATGCGATCGTGTATGCCAAAGGCAACATGACTATCGGTGTGGGTGCCGGTCAGATGAGCCGCGTTTATTCTGCCAAAATTGCAGGCATCAAAGCGGCGGATGAAAATCTGGAAGTCGCCGGCAGTGTGATGGCATCGGATGCCTTCTTCCCGTTCCGCGATGGTATTGATGCAGCTGCAGAAGCCGGGATCACCTGTGTGATTCAGCCGGGCGGTTCAATGCGTGATGAAGAAGTGATTGCCGCTGCCGATGAGCACGGCATGGCCATGGTCTTCACGGGCATGCGTCACTTCCGTCACTAATATTTTGGAGGGCGTCTGTGTGGCGTCTTCCTGCGTATATCAGCCCCTGATCTTATCAGGGGCTTTCCTCCATCTAACGAGGTAAAGGATTTAGCATGAAAGTTCTTGTCATTGGTAACGGCGGCCGCGAGCACGCCCTGGGCTGGAAAGCGGCTCAGTCTGCACAGGTAGAAAAAGTCTTCGTGGCACCGGGCAATGCCGGTACTGCTCTGGAACCTAAGCTGGAAAATGTCGCGATTGGCGTCGAAGACACCGCAGCACTGGTGGCTTTTGCCAAAGAGCAGCAGATCGGCCTGACCATTGTTGGCCCGGAAGCACCCCTGGTGATTGGCGTGGTTGACGCATTCCGTGCAGCCGGACTGCCGATTTTTGGTCCGACTCAGGCCGCCGCCCAGTTGGAAGGCTCCAAAGCCTTCACCAAAGATTTCCTGGCCCGCCATCAGATCCCTACCGCGGAATACCAGAACTTTACTGAGATCGAGCCGGCACTGGCTTACCTGAAAGAAAAAGGCGCTCCGATTGTAGTCAAAGCCGATGGCCTGGCGGCCGGTAAAGGCGTGATCGTAGCCATGACATTGGACGAAGCCGAAGCGGCTGTGCGCGACATGCTGGCAGGTAATGCCTTTGGCGAAGCCGGTCACCGCGTTGTCATTGAAGAATTCCTCGACGGCGAAGAAGCCAGCTTCATTGTGATGGTAGATGGTGAGCATATACTGCCGATGGCAACCAGTCAGGATCACAAACGCGTTGGCAACGGCGACACAGGTCCCAATACCGGCGGCATGGGCGCTTACTCTCCGGCTCCTGTGGTAACTCAGGAAATCCACCAGCGCGTGATGGACGAAGTAATTGTTCCTACCGTGCGCGGCATGGCGGCCGAAGGCAATCCCTATACAGGCTTTCTGTATGCTGGTCTGATGATCATGGCTGACGGCACGCCGAAAGTGATTGAGTATAACTGCCGCTTCGGCGACCCGGAAACCCAGCCGATTATGCTGCGCCTGCAGTCAGATCTGGTTGAGCTGTGTCTGGCGGCTGTTGATGGCAAACTGGATACTGTGGACTCTCAGTGGGATCCGCGTGCGGCGATTGGCGTGGTACTGGCTGCCGGCGGTTATCCGGGCGACTACAACAAAGGGGATGTGATTTCCGGTCTGCCTCAGCAGGACGGCGATGCGCAGAAGGTCTTCCATGCCGGTACTGCCAGCAAAGACGGAGCCGTGGTAACCAATGGCGGCCGCGTGTTATGTGCCACTGCGATGGGCGACACAGTGTCTGATGCGCAGCAACGGGCTTATGCGCTGGCAAAACAAATCAGCTGGAACGGTGTTTTCTTCCGCGATGACATTGGCTACCGCGCCATTGCCCGTGAACAGGGCTGACCCGGCAGCAGCCAATACCCCATAATAATAAGGCGCCGAAAGGCGCCTTATTGGTTGTTATCCGCTTATCTTTCATTCACATTGCGTCAGGACTGGTCCAGTAATCTGGGCGGCGTCAGGCAGTGCTGCTCGGTTGTTCGATTCAGCACGAGTTGCTGCGCGGTGACCTTACCCCGGCCGTCAGATTTTCCGACCAGCGCGATATAGCCTGGCTGGGCATTAATCTGCTGCCAGTTGATCTCCATCTCAGCCTGATCATCACAGTGAACAAACCGCTGACCGTCCCACATTCCCTGCACCAGCTGGAATCCTTCTCGAGACTGCTCTCGGACCAGCGCCACAGCCATGTCGGCCTGCTGGCTGAGCTGATGCAGCTGGGTATCAGACAAAGGAAAAACCGTGTCGCCGACTTTATAGCGCTGGAACACAGCATCGCCGTGCTGATCGTAACGCACATGCAATTCAAACGGCTGGCGTTTATCGTCTTTCAGCGCTGTTCCGGCCCGCTTTAATTCACGCAGTTGCCCGTCATGCCAGCGATAATCCGTCTGATACTCACCGTAATTGCCCATCCAGACCCTTTCAGCCAACGACTCGGGTTTCGACTGACGCTGGTTGACCCAGTACAGTGACGACGCATCACCGACAACCTGACCGCCACTGAGGCGTTCCAAAGGAGACAGTGAGTGTTGTGATAAAGCAGAGCTGCCACAGGCAGAAAGCAGGAAAGTTATTGCAATCAGGCAGGTTCGTTTCATAAATAAAAAAACTCCGCCGAAGTGATCCCCGACGGAGTTAAGATTATTTTACAGAATCTTTCAGCGCTTTACCTGCAACGAAAGCAGGTACGTTGGCTGCAGCGATCTGGATTTCTTTACCAGTCTGCGGGTTACGACCTGTACGCGCTGCGCGGTGGTTTACTTTAAATGTGCCAAAGCCAATAAGTTGAACCTGGTCACCGGATTTCAATGCTTCGGTGATGCCGCTCAGGGTTGATTCCAGCGCGTCTTTTGCTTGCGCTTTAGTCAGGTCCGCTTGTTCAGCAATCAGGTCAATCAGTTGGGTCTTGTTCATTCGGTTTCCCTTCTAAGGTTTTTTCTTCAGACTTATCCACTCTAATTCAAAAGAAGCCCATGTGGCAAAGGTTTGTCGGCCTTCCTGCGGTTAGCTGCGGGGTCTTTAACCATAAACTGAGCGCAAGTTCACAAATTGTTACTATCCTCAAGGAGACGCTGGTTGCTTTTGCTTCATATTGCACCAATTAATACTCAACTAACTCAAGAAGCTAGGTTCCGTGAGTCCAGCGCATGCATTCATGCCAGCGCGGTATCGGCCCGTATAGTTCGGCAATTTGAGGCCACTTGAGTATCGTCATGGTTATTCCACTAAGAGCACACCCAACGCATGTTACTTCTGATCATCTATATCTCAATCGCCATAGGTATTTCTTTTATCTGCTCTGTGCTGGAAGCGGTACTGCTCAGTATTTCTCCCAGCTACATAGGTACCCTGCGTCAGCAGGAACATCCCATGGCAGACAAACTGGCAGAGATGAAAGGCAACATAGACCGCCCACTGGCGTCAATTCTGACCCTGAATACCATAGCCCACACCATTGGGGCCGCCACTGCCGGTGCCCAGGCCGCTGTGGTGTTCGGCAGTCAGTGGCTGGGGGTATTCTCAGCAGCGCTCACGGTCGGTATTCTGCTGTTGTCGGAAATCATCCCCAAAACCATAGGGGCAACCTACTGGCGTCAGCTCGCCCCGCTCACAGCTCGTGTGCTGGCATGGATGATCTGGCTGCTGCGTCCTTTCGTCTGGGTCTCGGAGCAAATCACCCGGCGTTTGTCGCGGGGCCACCAGCCGCCGAAACTGCGTGATGAACTCTCAGCCATGGCCATGCTGGCCAAGGAGTCCGGTGAACTGGCTGAAGGAGAGTCCAAAATCATGCATAACCTGCTGCAGTTCTGCGATGTCAGCGTGAGCAAGATCATGACACCGCGCCCTGTCCTGTTCCGGGTCGAAGGCAGTTTGTCTATCAACGAGTTTTTGAGCCAGGCCAAAGACAGTCCTTTCTCGCGTCCGTTAATCTATCAGGACAGCAAAGACAATATTCTCGGCTTTGTTCACCGTCTGGAACTGTTTGCCGCCAGCCAGAGCGGACAGGGTAATCTGTTGCTCAGCGATATGATGCGCCCGCTGCCTGTTGTGTTGAACCTGGATACTGTGCCGGTGGCGTTTGAAAAACTGATGAAAGAACGGGTACAGCTGGCCCTAGTGGTCGATGAATACGGGACTGTGATGGGGCTGGTTACGCTGGAAGATATTTTCGAGAGCCTGGTCGGCGAAGAAATTGTCGATGAAGCTGATACCAGCACCGACATGCAGCAACTGGCGTTTCAGCGCTGGGAACGCTGGAAGAAAAAACACGGGGTGATTGAAAACCGCGACGAAGACGAAGACGACTACAACAACTGACCCCCAACAACGGCTAACAAGGCAGGATAGCGATCCTGCCTTGCTACATAAATCGGACTCAGAGCGCAATCCCGATATTGCTTACCCCGTCGTCACGCAGTTCGCGACGCAGGCTTTTAATCAGCTCAATATCCCGGCCATCCGTCTCTTTCAGTGCCCGGTAGATGGCCCACTGAACATCCCATTCTTCGCACACGGCCTGATTTTCCTTCTGGTTGTCATTGGTGATTTCCTCACCCTCGCGCGCTTCTTCCAGATTGGCTACAGTTTCAACAGACAACGAACTGATGCTCAGTGCGGTTTCAGGGATCAGGTCACGATCCAGCAGCGCATGCAGCAGATCAGCCAATCCGACACAGGCATCTATCGCCGGGTTCACCGCATACAGATCATAATCGTCGGCAGCGGGCACCATAGCTTCCAGCTTCTCCAGCTGGTTTTCAAAATTGATTTTGGCATTTTTCACCGTCAGGATTTCCCAGACACTGTCGAGAATAAGACGGTAAGGCTGAGGATCCGCAAATTCAGTCTCGCGGCAGAAGAACGCGTAATTAGGGTACATCCGCTCGCAAAGTGAGGCCATAAAGGTCAGGTATTGCCAGGGTTCAAATTTTTCTAGGCGAAGCTGAATTGGATTCTTAAGCATGGGATAATCTGTCTGAAAACGTTAACTTGAATTTTACTTGATAACCCGCCAGCGCAAAAGGAAAAAGCCATGCATCAACTCTGTATTGTTTCCCGACGGGCAGACCTGTACCGTCAACTGATTGAAGAAGCAGACTTACCGGCGCTGTCGCTGACCGACAATCCGAACGATGCAACCCTGGTGCTGGCCGATCCGCCGCTAATCAAAAACAAGTTAGCGTATTATCCGCAGCTGCGCTGGCTGCAATCAACCTATGCCGGCATAGACGCGCTGATCCAGCCCGGACTGCGAACAGATTATGCGCTGACCAATGTCCGGGGGATCTTCGGTCAGCTGATCAGCGAATATGTGCTGGGTTTGCTGATCAGCCACCAGCGCCATTTCGGCCGTTATCAGGCTCAGCAACAGCAGGCGCAGTGGCAACCGCATAGCTACGGCGCTCTGTCAGAAAAAACCATGGTGATTCTGGGCACCGGCTCGATTGGACAGCATCTGGCCGGTGTAGCCAAAGCGTTAGGCATGACGGTACTGGGGGTGAATCGCTCCGGCGCACGTTCAGCGCCTGGTTTCGATAAAATCCTGGCTATCAGCGATCTGAATCTGGCACTGCAACAGGCAGATGTGCTGGTGTCTGTACTGCCTGCCACAGCCATGACAGATAATCTGCTCAATGCCGACAGCCTGAGTCACTGCCGCGGCACCTTACTCTTTAATGTCGGCCGTGGTAATGCGGTTTGTGAATCAGGTCTGATCCAAGCGCTGGCCAGTGGCGCGCTGAGCCATGCTTTTCTGGATGTGTTCAAACAAGAACCGCTGCCTGCAGAGCACCCGTTCTGGTGCCATCCTCAGATTACAGTCACGCCGCACATTGCCGCCGAAAGCTTTCCGGAACAGGTGATGGAAATATTCAAAACCAACTACCTGCGCTATGTTGAAGGTAAGCCGCTGCAACACCAGATTGATTTCGCACTCGGCTATTAAGGCGGATTATGGCAAAGCTCAACTCTGCGCACACCTTGCCGGCATTACTGGACCGGATCCGGCAATGTGAACTGTGTAAAGCGCACCTGCCGCTCGGTCCGCGGCCAGTAGTTCAGGCCAGCAGCGATGCACGCTTGATGATAATCGGCCAGGCCCCGGGTACCCGGGTCCATGACACCGGCATTCCCTGGAACGATCCGAGCGGTGATCGGCTGCGTCGCTGGCTGGATCTCGACCGCGACACTTTCTATGATCCCAGCCGTATCGCTATTATGCCGATGGGGTTTTGCTATCCGGGTAAAGGTAAGAGCGGTGATTTACCGCCAAGGCCCGAATGTGCCCCACAATGGCATGGTCAGGTCTGGCCGCTGCTGCCCAATATCGGTATGACGCTACTGGTCGGCCAGTATGCACAGACTTATTATCTGCCGGACAAACCGACAACCCTGACCGAGACAGTCAGAGCCTGGCGGCGATGGGCGCCGGCTTATCTGCCGCTGCCTCATCCCTCACCGCGCAATACCTTATGGCTGAAGAAAAACCCCTGGTTTGAAGCCGATGTTGTCCCCTACATCCGCGACTATGTCCACCAGCACCTGGGGCTGTAAGCGGCCTCTAAAAACGCAAAAAGCGAGCCCTTCAGCTCGCTTTCTGGTGACATCTGCCGCTGCTTACTTGTGGTAAGGCGCAGACAGCTCATGGACAGCTTCGACAAAAACGCCGGCATTTTCAGGCGGTACGTCGAGATGGATACCGTGGCCCAGGTTAAAGACATGGCCCGTGCCTTCCCCAAAACCAGACAGAATGCCGGCCACTTCCTCACGAATACGCTCTGGCGACGCGTACAGCATAGACGGGTCCATATTGCCTTGCAGGGCCACTTTATCGCCCACACGGCGCTTGGCTTCTGCAATATCTATGGTCCAGTCCAGGCCCACCGCATCACAACCGGTTGCCGCAATCGCTTCCAGCCACATACCACCGTTTTTGGTAAACAGAGTCACAGGTACACGACGGCCTTCGTTTTCACGGATCAGACCATCGACAATCTTGTGCATGTACTGCAGCGAGAACAGCTGGTAATCACGCGGGGTCAATACGCCTCCCCAGGTATCAAACACCATCACTGACTGGGCACCGGCTTTGATTTGGGCATTCAGGTACTGAATCACACTGTCAGCCAGTTTATCCAGCAGTGCATGCAGAACCGCCGGTTCGGCATACATCATTTTCTTGATTTTGGTAAAGGCCTTAGTACTGCCGCCTTCCACCATGTAAGTAGCCAGCGTCCACGGGCTACCGGAAAAACCAATCAGCGGCACTTCACCGTTGAGATCTTTTCGGATTTGACGCACGGCGTTCATGACATATTGCAGCTCACCTTCCGGATCAGGAATACCTATCTTATCGACATCGGCTTTGCAGCTGATCGGGCGCTCAAATTTCGGCCCTTCGCCGGTTTCAAAGTACAGCCCAAGACCCATTGCATCCGGAATAGTCAGGATGTCAGAAAACAGGATAGCGGCATCCAGCGGAAAACGGCGCAAGGGTTGCAAAGTCACTTCGCTGGCCAGTTCAGCATTCTTGCACAGTGACATAAAGTCACCCGCCACACCGCGGGTCGCACGGTATTCTGGTAGATAACGGCCGGCCTGACGCATCATCCACACAGGGGTGCAGTCAACCGGCTGCTTGAGTAAAGCACGCAGATAGCGATCGTTTTTCAATTCTGTCATTGTCAACATCCTGGCAAATAATTGAGTACATTGTAACACCCCGATCCGGCATCAGCAGCTATGCATTCGCCCTGAATGACAATTAATGCCGCTTAGCGCACATCGCTTGCCAACGGCGCGGTTTAAGCGTTGGCTGTTTCATTTTTGGCAATCTAATGTTGCAGATATTTTAATCAATACCTTATTCGTTCTCTGATACTGTTATTTACAGCCAAGATCGGCTGCTAAAAAAATTGGAGGATCTATGAACCTGCAAGTTGTTATCGAATTTACTGAAACCGGTGTATACAAAGACCGCTGCTGGGAAAACTCTTTCAAAGCCATGAAAGGGCAACTGCACCGAGTCACCCCGCATTATGCCGCGCATCTGATTAAGCATTCCAAAGCCATTTTCCGCGGGCTGCCAGAGAACCACTCCGGCTAACCCCTGGCTCTTTTCTGTTTCAGTAACTGGTTCTTAAGATTTTACTGAGCAACGTCCTTCCGGATTGCTGCTTCTTGCCTGATGGCCTCACAAGTAGCCTGAATAAGACGATGCGCTATCGTCCCCGGAGGTGCGATCTGCGGTAGCTGATCGTGTTTAAACCAGCGGGCGTCCACCAGCTCTTCGTAATCCGGACGGATAACACCATTTTGGTGTTCAGCCAGAAATCCCATCATGATATTGGACGGAAATGCCCAGGGCTGACTGTCAAAGTAGCGGATATTGGTCACCTCAATACCCGTCTCTTCTTTGACCTCACGAGCCACACATTGCTCCAGGGTTTCCCCGGCTTCGACAAAGCCGGCAATAACGGTATACATGCCACTTTTGTGGCGAGGATGCTGTGCCAGCAAAATACAGTCGTCTTTCTTAACCGCGACAATAATACAGGGAGAAATACGCGGATAATGGTAGCTGTTGCAGGCCTGGCATCGCATGGCGTGTGCATTATCTGCCAATATCGTTTTCCCGCCGCAGTGAGAACAAAATGCCTGCGTCTCGCGCATATAAGATAACTGCATCGCTTTGCCGGCCAGCGCAAACAGATCCACATGTTCGTGAAGTAATTCCCTGAGCGAATAAAATTTTTTGTCGGCCAGTAAATCAGGATCTTCCAGCCATCTCACCGGACATCCCTGATGAAAGCCGATCACTTTGGATCCGGTGAGATCCCTGTCAGTAAAGCCCTCTAGTGTAAGTGGTAACTTACCATCTTCTAAGTAAATTCTGCGGTCACGAATAACACACCAGTAGCTGTGTTCTTGCTTTTTTGACATTAGCTGCTCCTCCATCCTTGCAGGGTATCAGTTTTGCTGGCAATCTAAACCTAACAGTGGAATTTGGCTTTGCCATATTGGTACTCTTAGTGTCACTAAGAGTTTGACAGGTATTGTTTTCGGCTCCTGCGTCTTGCGGGGCGATCATGAGGACATGGTCATGCTTAGTAAATTCGAACAAGTGCAAAAACAATGGGGTGGCAACAATGATGTCATCGATCATTGGCTGATGTCGAGGCAGCAGCTGCTGATAGATTACTGCAAATTAGCAGGCTTACCTCCCTTTGAAAATAAATCCCGGCAACTTCCCACGTCATCGCAGCTCCAACTCTTCAGCCAGCAACTGGTTGATTACATCTCCGAAGGCCATTTTAAAATTTACGACAAGGTGATGGCAAGGTGGCAGGCGACCGGATATTCCCCAACCACAGAAATCTCACAGCTCTACAACAAAATTACAGATACCACAGATCCCTTGCTGAATTTTGCCGACCGCTATTGTGAGATCACAGACGACAGTGATGATTGGGATAATTTTGATAACGAACTGTCCCTGGTGGGTGAACAAATCGAATTGAGGTTCGAGCTGGAAGACGATCTGATTGAACTGATCAGTGAGAGTTTAGCCGTTCCACCCGGCGCTTAATCACAGCCTGTTACACGCTGTGCTAGCAATAACAGGTAATCAGAATCTCTGATTACTGTATGAGTCTTTGTCTGTATAAAATCGGCCAAGACCCAGCAATATTCAAGCAGCTGAAAACACATCACGGACTGATTAATCATAAAAACAAAAGGCACCCCTGAGGGTGCCTTTTTCAGTTTTCGGTTACGTAAGAACCAAGCAGATCTTAATCTTCGTCGTTCAGACCGGCATTAAGCAGTGCCGCCAGGTCTTGAGACGCCTGCTCGGCATCAACCTGTGGCTCTACCGGCGCCAGATCCGCATCACGACGACGCTGACGTTGCTGGTGATAAGAGAAACCCGTACCCGCTGGGATCAAACGACCCACGATGACGTTTTCTTTCAGACCACGCAGCTCATCACGCTTACCAGCAACTGCGGCTTCAGTCAGTACGCGGGTCGTTTCCTGGAACGACGCGGCAGAGATGAAGGACTCAGTAGCCAGAGACGCTTTGGTAATACCCAGCAGATCACGCTCAAACAGTGCAGGCTGCTTGTCTTCAGCAATCAACTGACGGTTGGCGATGTTCACGCGGGAGAATTCCACCTGCTCGCCTTCCAGGAACTCAGAGTCACCCGGAACCGTAATGGTTACCTTACGCAGCATCTGACGGATGATAGTCTCGATGTGCTTATCGTTAATCTTAACGCCTTGCAGACGGTAAACTTCCTGAACCTCGTTCACGATGTATTCTGCTACCGCGTGAACACCACGCAGACGCAGGATATCGTGTGGCGCTTCCGGACCATCAGCAATAACATCACCTTTTTCAACTTTCTCGCCTTCAAAGACGTTCAGCTGACGCCACTTAGGAATCATTTCCTCATATGGCTGGCCATCAGTTGGGGTGATGATCAAACGACGCTTACCTTTGGTCTCTTTACCGAAGGACACTGCACCTGTGATTTCAGCCAGGATAGCAGGCTCTTTCGGTTTACGCGCTTCGAACAGATCCGCAACGCGTGGCAGACCACCGGTGATATCTTTCGTACCGCCAGATTCCTGAGGAATACGAGACAGCGTGTCACCGATACCCACGGCAGAACCGTCTTCCAGCTGAACAATGGCTTTACCCGGCAGGAAGTACTGCGCAGGCATATCAGTACCTGGAATCATGACATCGTTGCCTTTGTCATCAACCAGTTTCACCATTGGACGCATATCTTTACCTGCACCGGTACGCTCTGAACCGTCCAGGATTACGATAGAAGACAGACCCGTCAGGTCGTCAGTCTGGCGAGAAACCGTCACACCGTCGATCAGATCCACAAACTGGATATGACCTGCCACTTCAGTAATGATTGGCATTGTGTGCGGGTCCCAGTTCGCCACCACTTCACCGGCTTCAACTGGATCGTTGTCGCCTTTGCCCAGCATCGAACCGTAAGGCAGCTTGTAGCTTTCCTTGGTACGACCGAACTCATCAACAATGGTCAGCTCAGCAGCACGCGAAGTGATCACCAGCTTGCCGTCGTTGTTGGTTACGAATTTGGCATTATGAAGCTTCAGAGAACCTTTGTTCTTCACCTGAATGCTGTTTTCTGCTGCCGCACGAGATGCCGCACCACCGATGTGGAACGTACGCATCGTCAGCTGTGTACCTGGTTCACCGATAGACTGTGCCGCCACAACACCGACTGCTTCACCCTGGTTAACCAGGTGACCACGAGCCAGGTCACGACCATAACAGTTACGGCAACAACCGAAGTCGTTTTCACAGGTCACAACAGAACGCACTTTGATCTGGTCAACTGAGTTGTCTTCCAGAATGTCACACCATTTCTCGTCCAGCATAGTGTTGCGTTGAACCAGCACTTCTTCCGTACCCGGTTTCAGCACATCATCCGCCACGACACGACCCAGTACGCGGTCACGCAGTGGTTCTTTAACATCACCACCTTCGATCAGAGGCATCATAGTGATACCTGCGTGCGTACCACAGTCATCCGCTGTGATTACAACATCCTGGGCAACGTCTACCAGACGACGAGTCAGGTAACCTGAGTTCGCTGTTTTCAGTGCCGTATCCGCCAGACCTTTACGCGCACCGTGCGTGGAGATGAAGTACTGGAGTACGTTCAGACCTTCACGGAAGTTCGCGGTGATTGGCGTTTCGATGATAGAGCCATCTGGTTTCGCCATCAGACCACGCATACCCGCCAACTGACGAATCTGTGCAGCCGAACCACGAGCACCGGAATCGGCCATCATGTATACGCTGTTAAACGATTTCTGCTGTTCTTCTTTACCTTCGCGGTTGATAACAGTGTCAAAAGACAGGTTATCCATCATCGCTTTAGCAACCTGCTCATTCGCGGTTGCCCAGATATCGATAACTTTGTTGTAACGCTCACCAGCCGTTACCAGACCAGACTGGAACTGATCCTGAATTTCTGCCACTTCAGCTTCTGCTTCAGCGATCTTGGTGTACTTAGCGTCTGGTACCACCATGTCGTCGATACCAACAGACACACCAGACAGGGCCGCGTAAGCAAAACCTGTGTACATGATCTGGTCAGCAAAGATAACAGTCTGCTTCATACCCAGTTCACGGTAACAGGTGTTCAGCAGGTTCGAGATCTGCTTCTTACCGAGCGCTTCGGTGTTGACCAGGCTGTATGGCAGGCCTTTAGGCACGATTTGCCACAGCATGGCACGGCCAACAGTGGTGTCCACCAGCTGGGTGTTTTTCACCAGCTCACCTTGCTCGTTTTTCACGTGCTCAGTGATACGCACTTTCACACGGGCATGCAGTTCAGCATTACCGGTGCGGTACGCTTTCTCTGCTTCAGCAGAGCCAGCCAGGTACATGCCTTCGCCTTTGGCGTTGATCTTGTCACGGGTCATGTAGTACAGACCCAGTACAACGTCCTGAGACGGTACGATGATAGGATCACCGGACGCCGGAGACAGGATGTTGTTGGTTGACATCATCAGCGCACGTGCTTCGAGCTGGGCTTCCAGCGTCAGCGGTACGTGTACCGCCATCTGGTCACCATCAAAGTCGGCGTTATAAGCCGCACAGACCAGCGGGTGCAGCTGAATCGCTTTACCTTCGATCAGTACAGGTTCAAACGCCTGGATACCCAGACGGTGCAGTGTTGGTGCACGGTTCAGCATCACCGGGTGTTCGCGGATCACTTCGTCCAGGATATCCCAAACGACAGCTTCTTCGCGCTCAACCATCTTCTTGGCAGCTTTGATCGTCGTCGCCAGACCACGGGTTTCCAGTTTGCCGTAGATGAATGGCTTGAACAGCTCCAGGGCCATTTTCTTCGGCAGACCACACTGGTGCAGACGCAGGTATGGACCCACGGTGATTACCGAACGGCCTGAGTAGTCGACACGCTTACCCAGCAGGTTCTGACGGAAACGACCCTGCTTACCTTTGATCATGTCAGCCAGAGATTTCAGCGGGCGCTTGTTCGAACCAGTGATGGCACGACCACGGCGACCGTTGTCCAGCAGTGCATCCACAGACTCTTGCAGCATACGCTTTTCGTTACGTACGATAATGTCTGGTGCAGCCAGATCCAGCAGGCGCTTCAAACGGTTGTTACGGTTGATCACACGACGGTATAGGTCGTTCAGATCAGAAGTCGCAAAACGACCACCATCCAGCGGTACCAGAGGACGCAGATCAGGCGGCAGTACAGGCAGTACTGACAGGATCATCCACTCTGGGTTATTGCCCGACTGAACAAAAGCTTCAACCAGTTTCAGACGCTTGGTCAGCTTCTTGCGCTTAGTTTCAGAGTTGGTTTCTTCCAGCTCTTCACGCATCAGCTCGATTTCAGCATTCAAATCCATGTTGGCCAGCAGTGCTTTCACTGCTTCAGCGCCCATGCGCGCGTCGAACTCATCGCCCCACTCTTCCAGCGCGTCCAGATACTGTTCTTCAGACAGCAGCTGACTACGCTCAAGATTGGTCATGCCAGGTTCGATAACCACATAAGATTCGAAATAAAGCACACGCTCGATATCACGCAGCGGCATGTCCATCAACAGACCGATACGGGATGGCAGTGATTTCAGGAACCAGATGTGGGCAACAGGAGAAGCCAGCTCAATGTGACCCATACGCTCACGACGTACTTTGGTCTGAGTAACTTCTACACCACATTTTTCACAGATCACGCCACGGTGCTTCAGGCGTTTGTATTTACCACAAAGACATTCATAGTCTTTGACCGGGCCAAAGATACGTGCACAGAACAGACCGTCACGCTCAGGCTTAAAGGTACGGTAGTTAATGGTTTCTGGCTTTTTCACTTCACCGAAAGACCATGAACGAATCATGTCAGGTGAAGCAAGACCGATTTTGATCGCGTCAAATTCTTCGGTCTTGTGCTGTGCTTTCAGAAACTTAAGTAAGTCTTTCACATTCGGCTCCTGTGAGGAGTTGACCCATAAAGGCGCCGTGGCGGCGGCGCCTTCATATTGATACCGGATTCAAGTATTACTGACAGCGTCAGAATTACTCGTCTTCCAGCTCGATGTTGATACCCAACGAGCGGATCTCTTTCAACAATACGTTAAAGGATTCCGGCATACCTGGTTCCATACGGTGATCACCATCGACGATGTTCTTATACATCTTCGTACGGCCATTCACGTCATCCGATTTCACTGTCAGCATTTCCTGCAGCGTATAAGCTGCACCGTAAGCTTCCAGTGCCCACACTTCCATCTCACCGAAGCGCTGACCACCAAACTGAGCTTTACCGCCCAGTGGCTGCTGGGTAACCAGACTGTACGAACCAGTAGAACGGGCGTGCATCTTATCGTCGACCAGGTGGTTCAGTTTCAGCATGTACATGTAACCAACAGTTACAGGACGCTCAAACTTCTCACCGGTACGGCCATCAAACAGATTCAGCTGACCAGATTCCGGCAAGTCTGCCAGTTTCAACAGCTCTTTGATTGCTGGCTCTGGCGCACCGTCAAAGACAGGTGTCGCGATCGGCAGACCTGCACGCAGGTTCTCAATCAGGGTACGAACTTCATCATCAGACATAGATGCAATATCAACATTCTGACGGGTATCGCCCAGATCATAGACCTTCTGAAGGAATTCGCGGAACCTGTGCAGTTCCTGCTGTTCTTTCAGCATCTGATTGATCTTGTCACCGATACCTTTTGCCGCCAGACCCATGTGAGTTTCCAGGATCTGACCGATGTTCATACGCGAAGGTACACCCAGCGGGTTCAGTACGATGTCGACCGTCTGGCCTTTCTCATCGTAAGGCATGTCTTCAACCGGACAAATCTTCGAGATAACACCCTTGTTACCGTGACGGCCGGCCATCTTATCACCAGGCTGAATACGGCGTTTAACGGCCAGATAAACCTTAACGATCTTCAGGACGCCAGGGGCCAGGTCATCACCTTGGGTGATCTTACGACGCTTGGTTTCGAACTTCTTATCGAACTCAGATTTCAGCTCGTCGTACTGCTCAGCCAACTGCTCCAGCTGGTTTTGCAGTGACTCGTCATCCAGAGTCTGAGAGAACAGCTTCTCACGGTCCATTGAAGACACTCGCGCGTCATCATAGCCGGCAGACAGCAGCAGAGTACGGACACGAGCCAGCAAACCACCTTCCAGGATCTGGAATTCTTCGGTGATGTCTTTCTTCGCTTCTTTCAGCTGCATCTCTTCAATTTCGAGTGCACGCTTGTCCTTCTCTACGCCATCGCGCGTGAAGACCTGAACGTCGATGATGGTACCGGACACAGAGTTAGGTACACGCAGCGACGAGTCTTTCACGTCAGACGCTTTTTCACCGAAGATTGCACGCAGCAGTTTCTCTTCCGGTGTCAGCTGAGTCTCACCCTTAGGCGTGACTTTACCAACCAGAATGTCGCCACCCTTCACTTCCGCACCGATGTAAACGATGCCGGACTCGTCCAGCTTGGACAGGGCCGCTTCACCCACGTTCGGGATGTCTGCTGTGATTTCTTCCGCACCCAGCTTAGTATCACGCGCCACACAGGACAGTTCCTGAATGTGGATAGTCGTCAGGCGATCTTCCTGAACCACACGCTCAGAGACCAAGATGGAGTCTTCGAAGTTGTAGCCGTTCCAAGGCATGAACGCGATACGCATGTTCTGGCCAAGAGCCAGCTCACCCAGGTCAGTAGACGGACCATCAGCCAGCACGTCACCACGTGCTACAGGCTCACCCGGCATCACAGTTGGACGCTGGTTGATACAGGTGTTCTGGTTAGAACGGGTGTACTTGGTCAGGTTGTAGATGTCGATACCCGCTTCGCCAGGTACCAGCTCGTCTTCGTTCACTTTGATCACGATACGAGACGCATCAACCGACTGAACCATACCGCCACGCTTAGCTACCGATGTTACACCGGAGTCAACCGCTACCGCACGCTCAATACCTGTACCTACCAGCGGCTTATCAGCACGCAGTGTCGGTACCGCCTGACGTTGCATGTTCGCACCCATAAGGGCACGGTTAGCATCATCGTGCTCCAGGAACGGGATCAGGGACGCAGCCACAGATACCACCTGGTTGGTTGCCACGTCCATGTACTGAACGTGGTCACGTGGGTGAAGACCAGATTCACCTTTGTGACGGGCAGTGATCAGCTCATCGGTGAAGCTGCCGTCTTGTTCAAGAGCGGCGTTCGCCTGAGCGATAACAAACTGACCTTCTTCAATCGCTGACAGGTAGTCAATCTGATCGGTGACCACACCATCAACCACTTTGCGGTATGGTGTTTCCAGGAAACCGTACGGGTTACAACGCGCAAATACAGACAGCGAGTTGATCAGACCGATGTTTGGACCTTCAGGGGTCTCGATAGGACACAGACGACCGTAGTGCGTAGCGTGAACATCTCGAACCTCAAAGCCTGCACGCTCACGTGTCAGACCACCTGGACCCAGGGCAGAAATACGACGTTTGTGCGTCACTTCTGACAACGGGTTGTTCTGATCCATAAACTGAGACAGCTGAGAGGAACCGAAGAACTCTTTCACTGCCGCAGAGATAGGTTTGGCGTTGATCAGATCCTGTGGCATCACAGCATCCAGATCACCCAGACTCAGGCGTTCTTTCACTGCACGCTCAACACGTACCAGACCGACACGGAACTGGTTTTCAGCCATTTCGCCAACACTACGGATACGGCGGTTACCCAGGTGGTCGATATCATCAACTTCACCTTTACCGTTACGAATGTCGATC
The DNA here is from genome assembly GCF_003614885.1 of Photobacterium salinisoli. GTDB lineage: Bacteria > Pseudomonadota > Gammaproteobacteria > Enterobacterales > Vibrionaceae > Photobacterium > Photobacterium salinisoli. The sequence goes on along the minus strand of NZ_QZMS01000014.1, from coordinate 5,299 downwards.
AGCTTACGCATCACGTCGATAATATCGTCGTGATCCAGCGTGCCAGAACCTGTTGTTTCTTCACGTACCAGAGAGCTGTTGAACTTCATGCGGCCAACCGCAGACAGGTCATAGCGATCTTCGGAGAAGAACAGGCTTTCAAACAGCTGCTCAGCCGCTTCACGCGTTGGTGGCTCACCAGGGCGCATCATGCGGTAGATTTCAACCAGGGCGCTCAGACGATCTGTTGTACTGTCAATACGCAGGGTATCAGACATGTACGGACCGTAATCCAGGTCGTTGGTAAACAGCACTTCGATAGCTTTGTGGCCAGCCTGAGACAGCTTCGCCAGAATTTCCAGACTCAGCTCTTGGTTAGCTTCAACAATCAGCTCACCTGTGTCTTCATTCACGTAGTCACGTGCTGACACTTTACCCACGATGTACTCAACCGGTACTTCAATGTGGTCAATGTTATCTTTCTGCAGCTGACGGATATGGCGCGCAGTAATACGGCGGCCTTTCTCAACGTACACAGTCCCGTTCGCTTCAATATCGAAGCTCGCAGTTTCACCGCGCAGACGGTCTGGCACCAGCTCCATGACCAAAGACTTGCCTTGCACTTCGAAATTGATTTTTTCAAAGAACAGGTCAAGAATTTGTTCAGTAGTATAGTTCAGTGCACGCAAAATGATAGACGCAGGCAACTTACGACGACGGTCGATTCGAACGTAGACGTTATCCTTTGGATCAAATTCGAAATCCAACCATGAACCACGGTAAGGAATGATGCGTGCGTTATAAAGCACTTTACCTGAGGAGTGGGTTTTACCCTTATCGCTGTCGAAAAAGACGCCCGGGCTACGGTGCAGCTGGGATACGATAACCCTCTCGGTACCGTTAATAACGAATGTACCGTTATCTGTCATGAGCGGAATTTCGCCCATGTAAACTTCTTGTTCTTTAATGTCTTTTACTGTGCCAGCTGGTGCGTCCTTGTCATACATAACAAGACGTAATTTCACGCGTAACGGCGCGGAATATGTTACACCACGAATCTGACATTCTTTGACATCGAACACCGGCTCACCGAGACGATAGCTAACGTATTGCAGCTCGGAATTGCCGTTATAGCTCTGAATTGGGAATACAGAACGAAAGGCAGCTTCTAGACCGTAATGCCCTTCCGGATCCTGCTCGATGAACTTATCAAAAGACTCAAGCTGGATCGACAGCAAGTAAGGTACATCCAATACTTGAGGACGCTTACCAAAATCCTTACGGATACGCTTTTTCTCGGTATAAGAGTAAACCATAGGTTCCTCAGATCGCTGATAAGTGATCCAAACTACCTCTAGTAAGAGGCAGTGACTAATAACATTGTTTGTAGCAGGAACAGCACTGGAGTACAGGCTGTGATTTGCACGGGAAGCGGTTGCAAAACAATGTGAAAAACACCACTACCCTACAGCGCAAAAGGGCCGGTGGCTTTTTAGCCACCAGCCCATAGCCATAAAGGCTAAGAAATTAAGTAATAATTACTTGATTTCAACAGATGCACCAGCTTCTTCCAGCTGAGCTTTCAGAGCTTCAGCTTCAGCTTTCTCAACACCTTCTTTCAGAGGTGCTGGAGCGCCGTCAACCAGAGCTTTAGCTTCTTTCAGGCCCAGACCAGTTGCGCCACGTACTGCTTTGATTACAGCAACTTTGTTACCGCCAGCAGCAGTCAGGATTACGTCGAATTCAGTTTGCTCTTCAGCAGCTGCGCCTTCAGCAGCACCGCCAGCAACTACTGCTGCAGCAGCAGTAACACCGAACTTCTCTTCCATTGCTTCGATCAGTTCAACAACTTGCATTACAGACATTTCTGCAACTGCGTCTAGGATTTGCTCGTTAGTGATAGACATAACAATTCTCTTTTAAAGTCAACAATTAGTTTAAATAGCAACCAATAAAAAGCCAAACTTATTAAGCGGCTTCTTTCTGATCGCGAATAGCTGCAATAGTACGAACCAGCTTGCCAGCAGAAGCTTCTTTCATACACATCATCAGACGTGCGATAGCTTCGTCGTAAGTTGGCAGTTTCGCCAGAACATCTGCATCAGTCAGTACGCCTTCGAATGCAGCAGCTTTGATCTCGAAATTTTTGTTCTCTTTAGCAAAGTCTTTGAAAAGACGTGCTGCGGCACCTGGGTGCTCAGTAGAGAAAGCCAGCAGAGTAGGACCTACGAAAGTGTCAGCAAGACACTCGTAGTTAGTACCTACTACTGCACGACGAGCCAGAGTATTACGAACAACACGTACGTAAACACCCGCTTCACGCGCTTGTTTACGCAGAGTCGTCATAGCACCCACGGCTACGCCACGAGAGTCAGCAACAACTGCAGACAGGGCACCACTGGCAGCTTCGTTGACTTCAGCAACAATTGCCTTTTTGTCTTGAAGGTTTAAAGCCATTGGATTTGCTCCTGGATTGTGTTTACCCACTCACTGCAAAATTGCAGGAGAGTTTGTACGGCGCAGATCCAAGAAAGACAGTATATCAATCATGTTCCTGGCACCGTCTACGTAGGCTGAATTATTAAGTTCAGAGAACACCTACGGTCTAGGACGAAGATCCCGGCAGAATACTGCCCAGATCTTAGCCATTAATTCGAAACGCAGGATTATACATAATCCCAGCGATTCTGCAAATATTAAACGTTAGCGTCCAGAGAGTTCTGGTCTAGCGCTACACCTGCACCCATAGTGGTAGAGATGCTGACTTTCTTGATGAAGCTACCTTTAGCTGATGCAGGTTTCGCTTTTTTCAGCGCAACCAGCAGAGATTCCAGGTTAGCTTTCAGTTTGTCAGCGTCGAAATCAACCTTACCAATAGTGGTGTGGATGATACCGTTCTTGTCGTTACGGTAACGAACCTGACCCGCTTTAGCATTCTTCACAGCTTCAGCAACGTTAGGGGTTACAGTACCCACTTTCGGGTTTGGCATCAGGCCACGAGGACCCAGGATAGTACCCAGCTGACCAACAACGCGCATTGCGTCTGGAGAAGCGATAACAACGTCAAAGTTCATTTCGCCTTTCTTAACCAGCTCAGCCAGATCTTCCATACCAACCAGATCAGCACCCGCTTCTTTTGCTGCTTCAGCGTTAGCACCTTGAGTGAAAACGGCTACGCGAACATCACGGCCAGTACCGTGTGGCAGTACAGTTGCACCACGAACGTTCTGATCAGATTTACGCGCATCGATACCCAGGTTAACTGAAACGTCAACACTTTCTACGAATTTAGCAGTAGCCAGTTCTTTCAGCAGAGCAACAGCTTCGTTGATGTCGTACTCGCGAGTAGCGTCAACTTTCTCACGGATTACGCGCATACGCTTAGTTAGTTTTGCCATTGTCTTAACCCTCAACTACCAGACCCATTGAACGGGCAGTACCCGCGATAGAGCGCTTCATCGCTTCGATGTCAGCACCAGTCATGTCTGCAGCTTTAGTTTCTGCGATCTCTTGGATCTGAGCTTCAGTCACTTTACCCACTTTTTCAGTGTTAGGACGGCCAGAGCCTGACTTAACACCAGCCGCTTTCTTCAGCAGAACTGCAGCAGGTGGAGTTTTAGTAACGAAAGTGAAAGAACGGTCGCTATAAACAGTGATAACCACTGGAGTTGGCAGACCTTTCTCCATTGAATCTGTTTTTGCGTTAAACGCTTTACAGAATTCCATGATGTTCACACCGTGCTGACCCAGAGCAGGACCAACTGGTGGAGATGGGTTTGCCATACCAGCTGCAACTTGCAGCTTGATGTAAGCTTCTACTTTTTTAGCCATTGCTTAATTACCTTAATTTGGGTTCAAACGTCTGCTTTTAGCAAACAGACTCCCCGTCTAACGAAAGGGCGCGAAATTATAGTGTAATTCCACGCCCTTGACAATATGACTTGATTACTTATTGATCAGTTTTTCTCAACCTGACCAAACTCCAGTTCAACCGGAGTTGCACGGCCGAAGATAGAAACCGAAACTTTCACACGGCTCTTGTCGTAATCGACTTCTTCTACCACACCGTTGAAGTCAGCAAACGGACCATCCGTTACACGAACCACTTCACCCGGCTCAAACACAGTCTTGTGAACAGGCGATTCACTCGCCTGCTGCAGACGATTAAGAATTGCAGCAGCTTCTTTGTCTGAAATTGGCGCCGGGCGGTCAGATGTTCCGCCAATGAACCCCATCACACGAGGAATACTACGTACCAGATGCCAGGTTTCATCATTCATCACCATCTGTACGAGAACGTACCCTGGGAAGAACTTACGCTCGCTTTTGCGGCGCTGGCCAGCACGCATTTCCACCACTTCTTCTGTCGGTACCAAGACCTCGTCGAAGTAGTCTTCCATGCCATGCATCTTGATATGTTCACGTAGTGACTGTGCAACTCGTCCTTCAAAACCAGAGAAGGCCTGCACAACATACCATCGTTTTTTTGGAGCTTCGCTCATGAACTCTTACCTCTATACACCGGTAACCAGGCGGACCAAACGGACCATAATGCCGTCGATGCCCCACAGGGCTAACGCCATAATGACAGTGACAGCTAAAACGATAAAGGTTGTCTGCGTAGCTTCCTGACGAGTTGGCCACACTACCTTGCGGACTTCCATGCGCGATTCACGGGCAAAAGTGATCGCTGTTTTACCTTTTGCTGTAAGAGCTGCTACACCACCTGCAGCGGCAACCAGGACCACTACAGCTGCAGCACGCAACACTACAGATACATCACTGTACAGGTAATTACCAACCACCGCGGCTGCCAGCAGGGCAAATACAACAACCCATTTGAGGCTATCCATGCTACTAGAGCTGCTTTGGTTTTCGGCATTCGCTTTCATACAACCAACCTGTAACTTGTCTCAATATAGACGAAAATAACCTCGCAGGTAGCGAGGCTTTCTAAGGATTAAGTGAATCCCTTTCGTAACGCTCTGTACACCTTAACGCATTTTTTACTCGGCACACTGACCAAAAAATACGCTAATCTGAGGCGGAGCGTAGAAAAAGGGCATCAAATGATGCCCTTTTTCGTGCCTTGTCGTCAAATATTATTCAACGATCTTAGCAACAACACCAGCACCAACGGTACGGCCACCTTCACGGATTGCGAAGCGTAGACCTTCGTCCATTGCGATAGGTGCGATCAAAGTAACAACCATCTTGATGTTGTCACCTGGCATTACCATCTCAACGCCTTCTGGCAGTTCGATAGTACCGGTCACGTCAGTTGTACGGAAGTAGAACTGTGGACGGTAGCCTTTGAAGA
>NZ_QZMS01000015.1 GCF_003614885.1 Photobacterium salinisoli | reverse complement strand
TCAACGTGCGCGTAGTGGCGAGTCGGAGTATCGTACTCTACGTGAGAAGTAGAGATAGTGATACCACGCTCACGCTCTTCTGGCGCATTATCGATAGATGCGAAGTCACGTGCAGCACCACCGTATACTTTAGCCAAAGTAGTACAGATAGCAGCAGTCAGAGTGGTTTTACCGTGGTCAACGTGGCCGATAGTACCAACGTTAACGTGCGGTTTCGTACGTTCAAATTTTTCTTTAGACACGATCGTGTTCCTTCCTAGTTGTGATTCGCCCCACATATTGGCGGGACGCGTCAGAAGTTGTATTTTATGCGCCAACCGAAGCTGACGCAATATTTCTGCTAATGTTTAGCCGCGTTCAGCGATGATTCCATCGGCGATATTCTTCGGAACTTCAGCATATTCGCTGAACTCCATCGAATAGGAAGCACGGCCTTGGGTAGCAGAACGAAGATCCGTTGCATAACCAAACATCTCAGAAAGCGGAACATGGGCACGGATAATCTTCAGCCCGGCCGGGCCTTCATCCATACCACCGATGATACCGCGACGACGGTTCAAGTCGCCAACTACATCACCCATCCAGTCTTCCGGCGTGGTTACTTCAACTTTCATCATAGGTTCAAGAATGACAGGTTGCGCATCAAGTGCCCCTTTCCTGAACGCCATAGAACCGGCGATCTTAAACGCCATTTCGCTCGAGTCAACATCGTGGTATGAACCATCGAACAGCGTCGCTTTGACGTCCAGTACCGGATAACCGGCAAGTACACCATTTTTCATCTGCTCTTCGATACCTTTGGCAACTGCACCGATATATTCTCTCGGTACTGCGCCACCGACGACTTCGTCTACAAAGACGAAACCGGCATTCGGCTCTGAAGGTTCAATCTTCAGCCAGACGTGACCGTACTGGCCGCGACCACCAGATTGACGTACGAACTTTCCTTCCACTTCCGTTTTACCACGGATAGTTTCACGGAAAGCAACCTGAGGCTTACCAACGTTACATTCAACGCTGAACTCACGCTTCATACGGTCAACGATGATATCCAGATGAAGCTCACCCATACCCGAAATCAGGGTTTGGCCAGATTCTTCATCGGTTTCTACCCGGAATGATGGATCTTCTGCAGCCAGTTTACCCAGTGCAATACCCATTTTTTCCTGGTCGGCTTTCGACCTTGGTTCAACAGCAATCTGAATAACTGGCTCTGGGAATTCCATACGCTCCAGAATCACTTTGTGTTCCGGATCGCACAGAGTATCACCTGTAGTAACGTTCTTCAGGCCAATTGCTGCCGCGATGTCGCCAGCTCGAACTTCTTTAATTTCTTCACGCTTATTGGAGTGCATCTGAACGATACGGCCAAAGCGCTCACGCTTATCTTTCACCGTGTTGTAGACGCTATCGCCTGAATTCACAACACCGGAATAAACACGCATAAATGTCAGAGTGCCTACGAACGGGTCGGTCGCGATCTTAAACGCCAGTGCAGCGAAGGGTTCTTCATCGCTTGAGTGGCGGATCACTTCATTGCCATCCATATCTTCACCACGGATTGCTTTTACTTCCGTTGGCGATGGCAAGAATTCCACAACCGCATCCAGTACAGCCTGAACACCTTTGTTCTTAAATGCAGAGCCACAGGTTGCCAGTACGATTTCATTATTCAGCGTACGTTGGCGCAGACCGGCTTTGATTTCATCTTCAGACAAGGTACCTTCTTCAAGGTATTTATCCATCAGTTCTTCTGATGCCTCAGCCGCTGACTCAACCAGATTAGTGTGCCATTCTTCGGCCAGCTCTTGCATATCTGCCGGGATGTCTTCATAAGTGAAGCTCATGCCTTGATCGGCTTCATCCCAGTTGATCGCTTTCATTTTAATCAGGTCGATCACACCTTTGAATTCTTCTTCCGCACCAATATTCAGCTGAATAGGCACAGGATTTGCGCCAAGACGAACTTTGATTTGCTCAATCACACGCAGGAAATCAGCACCTGCACGGTCCATCTTGTTAACGAAGACCATACGCGGTACTTCGTATTTGTCAGCCTGACGCCATACTGTCTCAGACTGAGGTTCAACACCGGATGAGCCACAGAAAACAACCACTGCACCATCAAGTACGCGCAGGGAACGCTCTACTTCGATGGTAAAATCAACGTGTCCTGGGGTGTCGATAATATTGATGCGATGCTCAGGAAACTGAGCGTCCATACCACGCCAGAAGGTTGTAGTGGCAGCAGAGGTTATGGTGATCCCACGCTCCTGCTCCTGTTCCATCCAGTCCATGGTAGCTGCACCATCGTGTACTTCACCAATTTTATGGGAAAGACCTGTGTAAAACAGGATACGCTCGGTCGTGGTTGTTTTACCGGCGTCTACGTGAGCGCAAATACCGATGTTACGGTAACGCTCAATAGGAGTTTTGCGAGCCACGGTTGAATCCTCTTACTAAGGTGATCCTTAGAAAATGGTACGGGCGCAGCAGGCCAAGCCTGCTGCGCCCATTCGCTAATAATGAAATTACCAGCGGTAGTGTGCGAACGCTTTGTTCGCTTCTGCCATACGGTGAACGTCTTCACGTTTCTTAACAGCAGAACCTTTGTTGTCGGCAGCGTCCAGCATTTCAGCAGCCAGGCGAGCAGCCATAGATTTTTCACCACGCTTACGCGCAGCTTCAACCAACCAACGCATAGCCAGAGCATTACGACGCACAGGACGTACTTCTACTGGCACCTGGTAAGTTGAACCACCTACACGGCGAGATTTAACTTCTACCGCTGGGCGAACGTTATCAAGAGCTTTTTCAAAAATTGACAGGTGCTCTTCACCAGAGCGCTCAGCCATTGAATCCAGTGCAGTGTAAACAATTTTCTCTGCAGTAGATTTCTTACCGTCAACCATCAGGATGTTGACGAATTTTGCCAGCAATTCAGATTTGAATTTAGGATCTGGAAGGATCTTACGCTGACCAATTACGCGACGACGTGGCATGGAAATTCTCCGTTGTCTTCTTCAGGTTTTATCCAAAACTTTTCAGTTTTTTCAAAATTACAAATAATTTAGTGTTTGGCCTTACTTAACGGATTCCATTAAGACTTAGGACGCTTCACACCGTACTTAGAACGACCTTGTTTACGATCGTTAACACCCGCACAGTCAAGTGCACCACGAACAGTGTGGTAACGAACACCTGGAAGGTCTTTAACACGACCACCACGGATAAGAACAACACTGTGCTCTTGCAGGTTGTGGCCTTCACCGCCGATGTATGACGTTACTTCAAAACCATTGGTCAGACGTACACGACATACTTTACGCAGTGCGGAGTTTGGTTTTTTTGGAGTAGTAGTGTATACACGAGTACATACACCACGTTTTTGTGGACACGCTTCTAGCGCAGGCACGTTGCTCTTAACAACTTGCTTTGCACGTGGTTTGCGTACCAGCTGGTTAATAGTTGCCATTAAATAGCTCCTGATTATTTACTTTCGTAAAGGTGAAAAATCTGCCTCCCAACAACAGGAGGACGCGAAATTTTAGGCGTCGGACTATAAGGTGTCAAGATATATACAGCGATCACATCTATGATCATTTCTTAACCACCCTCTTTACGGCTGATTGAATCCTTTTTAACCGCGTTTATTCAAGCCCATTTCATGCAGTTAGGATGGCGTACCGTTAACTCCACCAACATATTGTGATCGATCACTTCTACATCCGCGGCAACCCGTCCTGCCAGGCCTCTCGCCTGTAAATCCGTTTCCAGTACGTACACTGCCCCCGCTTGCTTCAACGCAGATTCAAGCTGTCCCGGCGCAGTAGCGGCGACAACGCCATCTTGCAGCAACACAATTTCATCACCGGGTAAAAGTTGAGCAACGCACTGCTGTAATGCTCGGTTTTGAAAAGGAGAAGAAAAAATCATGTGTAACATAGAAAGTCCTGAAAGCTGCACGCAGCATTAGTCGCCGAGAGATTAGTAACTGAGAATTTTCTGGCAACGGTGAAGTCTGGCCGCCAGATCCTGCGGTGAAAGCAGCTCCGCCTCGATCAGCAAATCATCCAGAGTGAGCCCACGCTCAGCCATTGACTCGCGGCACACAAACACATCTTCAAGATCATACAGTGACAACATTTTAAAGGCGGCGCTGTATTCACGCCCCAGCACCGCTGCTCCCTGCTGCCCTTTAAGCAGTTGCCATACCCCATCGCCAATGAAGAACAGTTGCAGCTCTTCACTGTAAGCGGACGTTGCCAGTACGGCATCTAACCCTTCACGGCCGCTGTTAAGACCGTGCGGCACGGTTGTGAAAACAAATCCGACAGACATAATACTTCCAGAAACGGTTAAAACTGAATCACGCGATCGGCGCTCAACAACATTTCGGCCAGCCCGCCCAGCCCGGCCTGTTCAAAGCCAGCGGCCAGATTATGACCCGGCAGCGCATTCTGGCTGGCTTCAAGTTCGCTGACTACCCCGCGGCGCAACGCGGCGGCCACACAGGTTTGCAACTCGACCTGATGCTCTCTGCCCAGCTGTTGCCAGGCGGCCAGTAAATCAAACTCATCCGACGCAGGTGCGGTCAGTGCAGAGCCGTTGTGAACACCATCCTGATAGAAAAATACCCGTTGCAACCTGTGCCCGTTTGCGATGACGGCCTGAGCAAACTGCAAGGCACTGCGTGCATTCTGCGAACCGTAGGCCGGCCCATCAACCACCAGGGCAAAAGTCAGGCTCATTTTTCGCCATCCTCGGTTTTACGCTGGCGTATATATAAGTAGACAGTATGTTTAGAGATATTCAGACGGTCAGCAACCCTGTTAATTGCATCTTTAATATCGAAGATCCCTTTGTCGTACAGCTCCATCACTATCTGACGGTTTTTGGCATTATTCGAGACATTCTTGTCGGCATTAATTTCTTCGATCGTGCGTTCAACCGTCTGATCCACCAGCTCATCGACGTCGCTGGCAAAATTCACGCTGGAAGCGGCCTGCTTTGCCTCATCAGTCGGCATGAAAGATTGCAGAATCTGAGAAAAAGGAGCATCCAGGTTAACGTTGATACACAGCAAACCTATGATATTGTCATCGGCATTGCGAATCGCAATCGTGATGGACTTCATCAATGCCCCACCCTTGGCACGGGTGAAGTACGCCCGGGAAAAGTTGCGCTCTGACCCTTCGATATCACGCAGCATACGCAATGCCAGATCAGTGATCGGCGAGCCCACTTTGCGGCCGGTATTTTCACCATTGGCAATTTTGATCGCCGAGGTATTCAGATCGGCCAGTGAATGCAGCACAATTTCACAAAAAGGCCCTATCAGGGTGGCCAGTCCATCAACCACGGCTTCGTATGAGCGCAATATAACAAAGTCGTGCTCAGTAAAAGTACGGGTCTCTATTAAGTCACTTTCCACCATGACTTCAGTGCCAAAGTTATCGGTCGATACCACTTTCAGTCTTCCTTGCTTGTTCCCGCTCGACTGGTGTTGAAGGCAAGCTTCGATTTAAACGAAACGGGGAAAAATTCAATTCTTGCTTGCAAGTTTATCAGAATATGAATACAGGTCTTCAGAAAATGAAATTTGCAGCGCACAAAAATGATCCTAAATCAGCGCTATAAATGCAAAAAGCCCGGCATCAGCCGGGCTTGAAGGTCAGATTAACGCATTGCTTACTGCTCAGCAGTGGCTTCTGCATCCTGATCCGCTTTTACGATATCCAGCAGTTCAACCTCAAACACCAGGGTAGAGTTTGCCGGGATACTTGGGTTGGCTTGTGAACCGTAAGCCAGCTCTGGCGGGATAACAAACTTGAACTTAGAACCGACCGGCATCAGCTGCACGCCTTCAGTCCAGCCCGGAATCACCTGGTTCAGCGGGAAAGTAGCCGGTTGATTACGCTTATATGAGCTGTCAAATTCCGTGCCGTCAATCAGCGTCCCGCTATAGTGCACCTGCACTGTATCGGTGGCTTTTGGCATCTCACCTTTACCTTCAGTCTCAACCTGATACAGCAGGCCTGATTCCGTTTTCTTCACGCCTTCCTGTTTTTCGAAATCCGCGCGGAAATCATCGCCAGCTTTGGTGTTCTTTTCAGCTTCTTCTTTGGCTTTGCTCGCCATCATGTCAGAGACACGCTGATCCAGATCCTGCAGCGCCTGCTGCGTTTCTTCCTGGCTCATACGGCTGTTACCGGCAAAGACATCGCTCACCCCAGCCAGTACATCTTCTTTTTTCAGATCCAGACCCAGCTCTTTTTGCTGTTCCAGGTTAGCTGACAGGTATTGCGCCAGTGAAGCCCCGATAGCATAGGCCGCTTTCTGATCATCAGACTCGAATGCCTTTGCGGCTTCTGTCGCAGCTGGCTGCTCAACTGCCGCAGGCTCAGCCGTCTCTGCCGGTGCTGAAGTTTTCTCATCCTGACAGCCTACCGCCAGCAGAATCGTTGCTGCCAACACAGACATTTTTAGAACTGGTTTCATGTATCTCTCCATTTATTCAGAGTCTAAGCTCTTAATTTTACGCAAGGTTCCACACAGCTATGTTAAAACCATGCCATATCAATATACTAATACCAACTATTTTCTTACCGTCATTCACTGCGTCGGACACAAATACGTCACAGCCGGAACGCAATAGTCTTAAAACGGAAAGTACGATCCATGCGCTCATTATTTTTAGCAGCAACTTTCATTCTGGCACTCTTTACACTGACCGGTTGTGATATTTCCGGCCCGGAACGCCAGCGCTGGAATCTGACCGCTGACGGCGCCACCACATTCAGCCTGAGCCGGGATGGTCGCTTTGCGTTAGTTTATTCAGTTCAACAAGGTATCGTGCTCTGGGATCTACAGCAAAACAAAAAGTTAGCTGATTTAGGTTCTCAAGATCCACATCACACAACAGTGACAAACAGCGAGATATCCGACAATCAGCGGTTTGCCATTACTGTGACCGCACAAAACTTTGCGATATGGGATCTGGCCTGGAGCCAGGCACAGGGATTATGGTCTGTCTCTGACGGCATCATACGTGATGCGGCCATCGCCAATGACGGCAAACAGATACTCCTGGCACTGTCAAACGGTAAAGCGCTGTACGTCGACTTGGGCAACGGAAGACGGCTGGAGTTCCTTGCCCACAGAGAAAAAGTCAATGCCGTCGCCCTTTCCCCCAACGGCCGTTACGCCCTTTCCGGTGGAGATGACAATCTGGCTTATCTCTGGGATACGGTCAGCGGCCAGATTCTTTATCGGTTTGAACACCCGACGCGGGTCAACCAGGTCGCCCTGCAGCGAGACGGCAAGCTGGCTTTCACCGCAGACAGCGGTAATCAGGCGTTTCTCTGGGATTTGTCCGACGGCCATAAACAGTCGGCACTGGCCATACGCCTGAGACAGCAAAACTTTTCCAGTTCACGTTTTTCTGATGACGGCAGCTATCTGGCAACAGGTACCCCCTCCAAACGGGTAGAGCTTTGGAACACTTCAACCGGGGAACGGGAAGCTTACTGGAAAGCCGCCACGCAAGAAAACGAGCGTCCGGGGTCGGCGGTGGTGTATGATGTGGCCATCACACCAGACGGTGACGTTCGCTCAGGCAGCTCAGCCGGCATCGCCCAGGACTGGTATATCACTGACTGAACACAGTAAACAGCAGCCGACATTAACAATGACAGAGATTGAACAAAAGCTACAGGCTCAGATTGATGAGCTGGAAATGAAACAGGCTTTTCAGGAACAGACCATTGAAGAGCTGAACAGCGCATTGACCCAGCAGCAGTTTCTGCTCGACAAACTGCTGGTACAGGTGCGCTATTTAGCCGGTAAAGTGCAAGGCTCTCAGGTGTCCAATATCGCCAGTGAAAGTGAAGAGACCCCGCCACCGCATTACTGATGCCGCGCAGAAAGCACGGATAAACTGATGATACAAAAACGGGAAGCCTGAGCTTCCCGTTTTGTCGTCATGACAAGATGACTTAGTGGTTGCAGCAACCGCCATCATGATCATGGTCGTGATCGTGGTCATGGCCACAACCGCCTTCCTGATGGATATGGCCGTGCGCAATCTCATCTTCAGTCGCCGCTCGGGTGGCAACGATTTCAACGTTAAATGTCAGAGTCTGACCCGCCAGCATGTGGTTACCGTCAACCACCACTTCATCGCCATCCACTTCAGTCACTTCAACAGGGATAGGGCCCTGATCGGTATCTGCCAGGAAACGCATTCCTACGGTAATCTCATCGACACCCTGGAAGACTTCAGCCGGTACACGCTGAACCATTTCTTCATGGTGCTCGCCATAAGCCTCTTCCGGGGCCACAGTCACTTCGAATTTGTCGCCAACTTCACGACCTTCCAGCGCATTTTCCAGACCAACGATCAGGTTGCTGTGGCCATGCAGGTAATCAAGTGGCGCCTCAGTGGTTGACTCGTCAACAACGACGCCCTCTTCAGTTTTCACTTGATAAGCCAGGCTTACTACTGTGTCTTTAGCGACTTTCATGTTTACTCCGAATTTGAGCAGGGATTTAATCCGCCATCATACCGGATCTGCCGGCTATGACGCCAATTTTGTTCGCGCCGACGGTTTTATTCCGGCTTGAAAATACCAATCACCTGCTCTGATGTTGTGCCCGTAACATGTTTACTGTCTTCAACCGACTTAGGCAGGCGCGTATCAGTATGATGACAAGCCACACACTCGACTTTCTCTACCTCATTTTCCAACCACCAGCGAAGAGTATCTTGCTGCTGGCATGCCGGACATACAGCCCCGGCGATAAAGCGTTTCTTACTCATGGTTCCTTTCCTGCTACTGCCAGGTTCTGCTGGCCTGTCGGCCGGTCAGTCCCAGCCATTGTGTCGCTCACGTTCACCCCGCATTTCCCGATCGAAGATCTCTTCCAGCTCTTTACGGGCTTCTCTGGCCCGGGTAGCTAAGTGAACATCTTCTGAATGCTGGGGCAATAAGTCCCGCAAGGCGGTGGTATCTAATTTCCGAAAATGTGCTTCTGCCCGTTTGGCTTTGTAGGGATGCATGCCCAGTGCAACCAGTGCCTGGCGTCCCAGATCCAGCGCGCCGGCAAAGGTCTCACGAGAAAACCTTTCCACGCCATGGCTGAGTAACTGATGCGCTTCCACCCGGCTGCGGGCGCGTGCCAGTATTTTCAGGCGCGGAAAATGCTGCTGGCAAAGCGCAACCACCTGCATCACCTCTTCCGGATTGTCGGTACAGATAATGATAGCTTCTGCTTTTTCTGCGCCCGCCGCACGCAGTAAATCGAGCTGGCTGGCATCGCCATAATACACCTTATAGCCAAACTTACGCAGGAACTGAATCTGACTTGGATCCCGTTCTAATATAGTGACCCGGATTTTATTGGCAAACAGCAGCCTGCCGACGACCTGACCAAAACGGCCAAACCCGGTAATGATCACTCTGGGTTCGCGATCAACCACATCAGATTCCGGTTCATCGCTGGCTTCAGCCTTAAAAGTGCGGATGAACCATTTGTCCTGTAAACGCAAGATCAGAGGCGTGGTCATCATAGACAGACTCACCACCACCAATAAGAAACTGCTCAGATCTGCCTCTAACAACCCTTCACTGCGTGCAGCAGTAAAGAGTACAAAAGCAAATTCACCGCCCTGACTGAGAATGGCTGCCATCTGGCTGCGCGACTTGGCCTGAATACCGAACAGGCGGGCCAGCAGATACAGGATTAAGCCCTTAATCACCACCAGGGCCACAACGGCCGCGAGAATTTGTAACGGGTACTCCAGCAGCAGGCCGAGATTTACCGCCATACCGACAGAGATAAAAAACAGGCCGAGCAGCAACCCTTTAAACGGCTCGATGGCAATTTCCAGCTCATGCCGGTACTCGCTTTCCGCCAGCAGCACCCCGGCCAGAAAAGTACCCAGCGCCATCGACAGGCCGAGAATTTCCATGCCCAGCGCAATACCTATCACCAGCAGCAGAGCCGTGACGGTAAAAAGCTCGCGTACCCCAGACATCACAACCCAGCGAAACAAAGGCCGCAGAAGGAAATGGCCACCGACCAGCAATACCGCTATACCAGCCACCATGGCGACCAAATCAAGCCAGGTGCCACCATCGCTGCCCGCCAGCAGAGGTAACACGGCGAGCATAGGGATCACGGCAATATCCTGAAACAGCAGCACGGCAAAGCCGGACTGCCCGGTTTGCGAGCCGCCGATGCCCTGCTCTTCAATGATCCGCAGTGCTATCGCGGTGGAAGATAACGCCAGCCCCATCCCTATCACCAGAGCGACCCGCCAATCCACCGCCCCGACAAACTGCCCGCACACCAGTACCAGTGAGGCAATCACTAAACTGGTCAGTACCACCTGACTGCCGCCCAGGCCCAGAATGGGTTGTCGCATTTGCCAGAGTTTGCTGGGATTCAGCTCCAGGCCAATCAGAAACAGCAGCAGAACGACCCCGAACTCGGAGAAATGCAACACTTCCTCCACATCATTGATCAGCCCCAGCCCCCAGGGGCCAATGCCGATCCCGGCCAGCAGATAGCCCAACACCGATCCCAGCCCGAGACGCTGGGCAACCGGCACAGCCACCACCGCCGCCGCCAGAAACACCACACCGGCACTCAATACATCAGACGCCATAACGCTTCTCCCTGTCGGCGCCGGTCTCGGCCAACGGCGAGATCAGCCACTCACGGTACAACTGCGCATGTTCGCGCCGTTCAGCATCCGGCACCCGCCGTGCCCAGTGCAGCACCAGAGGGGGTATCCAATGCATCTGGCACAGCTCTGCAGTGAGTTCAAACGGTTTCAGAATGTCACCCACACTGCTGCGGTTATAACCATCCGGCGTGTAGGCTTCGGCCGCCCCGCCCGTGGTGATGACTGAACGCCAGTATTTGCCCTTGGTTGCCTTGCCATCCCCATGGGCGAACCCTTTGCTGAGTACCACATCAATCCATTCTTTGAGCAGTGAAGGGCATGAGTACATATAAAGAGGGTGCTGAAAAACCAAAATATCATGCTGAGCCAGCAAGGTACGTTCATAAGTGATATCGATGAAAAAGTCCGGATATTTACCGTAAAGATCGTGAAACGTCACATGAGGCAGATTCGCCACTGCCGATAGCATGGCTTTGTTGGCAACAGACGCATCAGGATCCGGATGCGCGTAAATCAGCAGAATGCGTGGTGGGGCGTGCTCCATTGGCCTGGTCCTCATTTCCCTGAGTAACATCATGAGCATTAACGGGATGTCCCGGCTCTTGAAACATCATACCGAATTCTGGCGCCAAAAGATCGCTTAATTCCTGAGATTTCAACAGCAAAATAATGCGCTGCCCGTTCCCGGGTCTTCGGCCTTGTTCGCAGTTAACCGATGTTTAGTATAGACTGCCGCACCAGAAACCTATTTGTTGTGGAGCGGCAACAGCCGGTAGTAACAGGCTATGATCACTTTTTCTGATATTCAATTACTCAGGGGCGGAAATGTCCTTTTAGATCAGGCAACTGCCACTATTCATCCTGGCGATAAAGTCGGACTGGTGGGCAAGAATGGCTGCGGGAAATCCACGCTGTTTTCGCTGATCAAGAACGAGCTGACCGTCGATGCCGGGCAACATTCTGTCCCATCGCACTGGGAGCTGGCCTGGGTGGCACAGGAAACGCCGGCTCTGGAACGTACCGCACTGGATTATGTGATTGACGGTGACCGCGAATACCGCCAGCTGGAACAGGCACTGCTGGCGGCAGAACAGGCCGATGACGGTAACAAGGTTGCCCTGCTGCACGACAAGCTCGACGCGATTGGCGGTTACAGCATTAAAGCCCGGGCATCCGAACTGCTCGATGGCCTGGGCTTTTCTCAGGCCCAGATGGACTGGAACCTGACACAGTTCTCCGGTGGCTGGCGCATGCGCCTCAATCTTGCCCAGGCCCTGCTGTGTCGCTCAGATTTACTGCTGCTCGATGAGCCGACCAACCACCTGGATCTTGATGCCGTGCTGTGGCTGGAAAAATGGCTGCAAAATTACCGGGGCACTCTGGTACTGATTTCGCACGACCGCGATTTTCTCGATCCTGTTGTCGGGCGTATTATTCATGTCGAAAACCAACGCCTGAATGAGTACACAGGTAACTATTCGTCATTTGAGAACCAGCGGGCGGAAAAACTGATCCTGCAGCAGTCGATGTATCAGAAGCAGCAAAAGCAAATGTCGCACATGCAGTCTTACATCGATCGCTTCCGCTACAAAGCCAGCAAAGCCCGCCAGGCGCAAAGCCGGATCAAGGCGCTGGAGCGTCTGGAAAAAGTGCTGCCCGCCCAGTTCGACAACCCGTTCAGCTTTGAATTCCGCGAGCCGGACTCACTGCCCAACCCGATTATGATGATGGATCAGGTCGCGGCCGGTTATGGTGAGACATCGATCCTGGATAAGATCCGCCTCAATCTGGTACCGGGCAGCCGAATTGGTCTGCTGGGCCGTAACGGTGCCGGTAAATCCACCCTGATCAAATTACTTTCAGGTGAACTGGCGGTACAGGCCGGTGAGCTGACTTACTCGCAAGGGGTGAAAATCGGTTATTTTGCCCAGCACCAGCTGGAAACCCTGCGCCTGGATGAAACCCCACTGCAGCACATGAACCGCCTGGCACCGGAAGCAACAGAGCAGCAACTGCGTGACTACCTCGGCAGTTTTGGCTTCAAAGGCGACAAGGCACTGGATCTGGTTGGCCCCTTTTCCGGGGGAGAAAAAGCCCGCCTGGTACTGGCACTGATTGTCTGGCAGCGCCCGAACCTGCTGCTGCTGGATGAACCGACCAACCACTTGGATCTCGACATGCGTCAGGCACTGACGCTGGCTCTGCAGTCCTTTGAAGGGGCGATGGTCATCGTCAGCCACGACCGCTATCTGCTGCGCGCCACCACGGACGATTTGTATCTGGTGCACGACAGAAAAGTCGAGCCTTTTGATGGCGATCTCAATGATTATCACAAGTGGCTGGCTGAGCAGCAACGTACTGAGCGTCGTGAACAACAGGCCAGCAAGCCGGACACCGCCGGAAAAGATAACAGCGCGGCTTCCCGCAAAGAGCTCAAACGTCTGGAGGCGGAATTCCGCAAACAGACTGCGCCGCTGCGTAAACAGGTTGAAAAACTGGAAGCTAAGATGGAAAAACTCGGCCAGTCGCTGGCGACAGCGGAAGCCGCCTTGTCTGATCCCAGCATCTATGAAGCGGACAACAAAGCCCAACTCAACCAGACACTGCTTGATCAGAGCCAGGCAAAAGCCGCTCTGGAAGAGGTTGAAATGGAATGGATGGAACTGCACGAGCAGTTAGAAACGATGGAGCAGGACTTCAATGCCAAATTCTGAACACTATGCCGGTCAGCCTTTTCAGCCGGATCAGTTCTGGCGCTTTTGCCTGCAGCACTACAGTCTGGGCGGGGTCAGCCAGGCCTGCCTGCAACTTCAGGACGATTTTCAGGGTAACGTCAATCTGGCCTTGTTACTGCTCTGGCTGGACAGCCAGCAGTACCCTTTGTCAGAAACAGAAATTCGCCAGCTGAATAAAGCGCTGACCGCGAGCGACGGCCAACTGACAGCCTACCGTCAGTTGCGCCGCGCGCTGAAACCTCAACTCGACCAGTCGGGTTACCAGCAGATGCTGGATTTTGAGCTGCTGCTGGAGCAAAGCCAGCAGCAGGATCTGATCCGCTGCCTGAACCATCAGGCGCAGCAGGCCAGAGCCGCGCTGCCACCGCCTGCCGACAACCTGGCCCAGTACTGCCAGCACCTGAATGCCGCCAGCCTGACAGCAGCAATTCGCGGCTGACCACCAGGGTGAAAGCAAGAAGATCAAGGCAGCCTGGATGCCTTACCATATCATCACCACGCAACCCGCGGTCAAGGCGCCCATCAACAGATTGAAAATCTGTCTGGCTTTCGGCTGATTCAGCCAGCGGCCAATCATGGTGCCGAATCCGGCCCAGAGTGAGACGCAGGGAAAGCCCACTACAAAGAAAATCAGGGCAACCGCCGCCGCAGACAACCAGTAGCCTTCCCCGCTCATCGTAAAGGTACTGATCGCCGTCACCGACATCATCCAGGCTTTGGGATTGACATACTGAAACAATGCCGCGGCAAAAAACGACATAGGTCTGGCATCACTGTCTTCGGTCTGCACCCTTCCTCCTGATGAGGCAATCTTCCAGGCCAGATACAGTAAATAGGCACTGCCAAGCCAGCGCAGGGCTTCATGCAACACAGGGTAGCGCACAAAAAGCACCCCCAGCCCAGCCGCTACCAGCAGAATCATACTCACCAGCCCCCCACCAATGCCCAACATGTGTGGCACGGTGCGCCAGTAGCCAAAATTAGCACCTGATGCTGTCACCATCATATTGTTCGGCCCGGGTGTCCCGGTCATCGTGGCCGCAAATGCGGCCAGAGAGATCAAAAATTGCCATTCCAGATTCATCTGCCACTCCATGATTCACACCCATTTGTATCGATACAATTTAATTTTCAGCTTGATTTTATTGCCACAAAGTGGTCAAAATGCAGCCTAACAAGGGAAATAGTTGGGATCAAAGGATTTATTGTCACCATGACAATCGAGACAATTCAGCAAGATTTTTTCGCACGGGGTGAGGATGGGCTGCCCAAATACCGTCGTCTGGCCGAGACCATGGCATACCTGATTGAATCCGGCCAACTGGCAGCCGGCAGCAAGCTGCCGACGCACAGAGCCATGGCCGATAAACTGCAGGTCACGGTCGGAACCATTACCCGCGCCTATGCCGAAGCCGAACGCCGGGGGCTGGTGGAAGCCAGAGTGGGCGCTGGTACGTACGTCTGTCAGAGTCACCGTCCGGGCTGGGTGTTCAATTACCCCACTCAGGCGCCTGATGAATGCAATTTTGGCTATAACATCCCGCCCTATATCGACCGCTCTGCACCGCTGGCTCAGGCCATGCAGACGATCGCGCAGCAGGCAGACCAGCTCAACCACCTGATGCTGTACCAGGATCCGCAAGGGCTGAGCGAACACAGAGAGGTGATTTGCCGCTGGCTCAGCCGCCATGGTACTCAGCTCGACCCGGCGCGTATGCATTTCACCTCCGGCGCTCAGCATGCCATTCAGCTGGTGCTGTCTGTGTTTTGCCGCAGTGGTGATAATCTGCTGACCGAACAGGTGGTCTATCCCGGCTTTCTCGGGCTGGCCCGTCAGATGCAGCTCAATGTCAAAGCGGTAGAGATGGATGAGGAAGGCCTGATCCCTGAGAGTCTGGACGCGGCCTGCCGCCTGTATCAGCCCAGAATGCTTTACTGCACGCCGACGCTGCAAAATCCTACAACAGCCGTCATGAGCCGGGAAAGGCGCGAAGCGATTCTGGCGGTGTGCCGCCGCCATCAGGTGCTGGTCATTGAAGATGATGTCAATGGCCTGCTACCTCTCGAGGTTCCGCCGC
This sequence comes from Photobacterium salinisoli, assembly GCF_003614885.1. Lineage (GTDB taxonomy): Bacteria > Pseudomonadota > Gammaproteobacteria > Enterobacterales > Vibrionaceae > Photobacterium > Photobacterium salinisoli. The sequence goes on along the minus strand of NZ_QZMS01000015.1, from coordinate 236,309 downwards.
CAATGGTCAATCTCGACAGTGAACAGGTGATCCATTTCGGCAGCCTGTCTAAATGCCTGGCTCCGGGGTTGCGGCTTGGTTACATCCAGGTGCCAAGCAAGTACCAGGACAGACTGAACACAGCGCTGCACCATCACTGTCTGATGATCAGCCCGCTGCTCAGTGCCTTGGCCTGCGCATTGATCCACCAGGGCGATGCCGACCGGCTGCTGAACGGGATCCGGCAAGATATGATCCAGCGCCATGCCCTGCTCGACCGTTATCTGCATCCCTATCACATTCAGTATCACGCGCAGAGCTTTCATGCCTGGCTCACCTTGCCGGACCACTGGCGGTTGAGTGACTTTGTCGCGGCTGCCGAAGCCAGAGACGTGATCGTCAAATCGGCCGAACTGTTTACGCCGCCCGGCTCGACGATTCATCAGGCTGTGCGTCTGGCCATCAGCGCGCCGCACAGTCATGATAAACTTGAACAAGGTCTGGCGATCCTGGCTGAGCTGCTGGCTCAGGAGCCATACCCTGATTTTCCGCTGTAAGGGAGAAGCCGATGTATCATTTTGAGCCTGCCGCTGGCCTGCGTAACGCCCATCTACAAACCATTCTGCCGCGGATTATTCGTCGTCAGGCCAGGTTCGAGCCGCTGACGGAGCGCATTCAGACCCCGGATGATGATTTCCTCGATCTGGTCTGGACCGACACGCCGTCTCACCACCCGGCGCAGACGCCTGTCATGATCCTCTTTCACGGCCTGGAAGGCAGTTTTCGCAGCCCCTACGCCCACAGCCTGCTGTTTGCCGCCAAACAACAGGGCTGGCTGGGGGTGATGATGCATTTTCGCGGCTGCAGCGGCGAAATTAACCGTCAGGCGAGAAGCTATCATTCGGGGGAAACCTCTGACGCCACCTTTTTTATCCGCCACCTGCGTGAGCGTTTTCCCTGCAATCCCCTGCTGGCGGTGGGGGTTTCGCTGGGCGGTAACATGCTGGTCAATTATCTTGCCGAAACCGCTGAAACGTCGGAACTCACTGCCGCTCAGGTCATCTCACCGCCTTTGGATCTGGCGGCCTGCTCAGATCGGATACAGCAAGGGTTTTCGCGGGTCTACCAGCGTTACCTGCTGGGTTCCATGAAGAGGAATATGCTGAAAAAAATGGCGTCCTTGCCCGATGTGCTGCCCTTTCAGAGTGAGCAGATAACAGCACTGCGCTCGCTGCGCCAGTTTGACGATGCCGTCACCGCCCCCCTGCATGGTTTCAGTAATGCCGAGGATTACTACCAGCGCTGCAGCGGGTTGGGCAAACTGGCCCTGGTCACTACACCACTGCGGGTGATCCATGCCGCCGACGATCCTTTTATGACCGAGGCTGTGATTCCCAAGCAACCGCTGCCGCCGCACATTGACTATCACCTGACCCGGCATGGCGGCCACGTCGGCTTTATCAGCGGCAACTGGCGAGAGCCGGTTTTCTGGCTGGATCACACCGTACCGGCCTGGTTCCGGGACAAGCTGGGGGCATAACAAAACAACGCCTGCAAGCAGGCGTTGTTTTTTCCGTATTAGCCGATCTTGCCGGTGTCAATTAACTGCTGAATCAGCGGCCGCATGATCAGCTCCATCGCAAAGCTCATTTTACCGCCCGGCACCACCAGGGTATTGTGGCGCGACATAAAAGAGCCCTGGATCATCGCCAGCAGATAGGGAAAGTCCACGTTCTTAATGCCGCGAAAACGAATAACCACAAAACTCTCATCCAGACTGGGGATCGCTTTGGCACTGACCGGGTTAGAGGTATCCACTGTCGGCACACGCTGAAAGTTAATATGGGTTCGGGAAAACTGTGGCGTGATGTAATTGAGGTAATCATCCATCGAGCGGACAATGGACTCCATGACCGCCTCGCGGGAATGGCCGCGATCCCGGGTATCACGAACGATTTTCTGGATCCATTCCAGGTTGACAATAGGCACCATGCCAATCAGCAAATCTACATGCTGTGCCACGTTGACATCGCCGTCCACCACACCGCCGTGAAGTCCTTCATAAAACAGCAGATCGGTATTTTCCGGCAAATCCTGCCAGGGAGTGAATGTACCCGGCATCTGGTTATACGGCACTGCCTCGTCAAACGTATGCAGGTATCGGCGAAATTTGCCGCTGCCGTCTTCGCCATACTGGCGGAAAAAGTGACCCAACTGAGCAAAATCGTTGGCCTGCGGGCCAAAATAACTGATATGACGGCCTTGCTCTTTGGCTTTGCGGATCTCCACATCCATTTCAGGGCGGGTAAACCGATGGAAACTGTCTCCTTCCAGCCAGGCCGCATGAATGTTCAACATGTTAAACATTTTACGGAATGCTTCTGAGGTGGTGGACGTTCCTGCTCCGGAGGAACCTGTTACTGCAATGATCGGGTGTTTTGCAGACATGACATACCTTGTCGTTAATCCTAACGGAATCAGTTATTAACAGGGCCAGAGAAAGCAGTCAAGTTTCGCAGGCCCGTTCATCGGCGTCAGCTTCCGTTTTCTGCTGCCGCTTTTCATTATGGCAGCTTTATTCTGCGCTAAGCGAACGGCGCAGTTTAATATCAACCGTTTCATGGAGTTCAGAGAACATAATCACTGCCTCGCCATTATCCAGTTGCTGCCTGACTCTGGCTACTTTCTGCGCCAGACTCAGCTCGCGTTCGCCATAGTCCGTGCCTTCACGCAGCACAAAGTGTTCGATCAAATTATCAAGCGTCTCGGGATCCAATTCTTGCCAGGGGATAATCATACTGCTCACCGAAAAATAAGTGGGAAAACCGGTACGGCTTTCCCGAATCACCATTAAGCGGCAACAATTTCAAAAGAATGTGTCAGCGCAACCCCTTTGCCCAGCATCAGGCACACAGAACAGTATTTTTCCAGCGAATCACCAACCGCTTTGGCCACCAGTGCTTCATCAAGATCATGACCTGTCACCACGAAATGCAGATTGGCGGCGGTGAAATAACGCGGTGCCTGCTCGCGGCGCTCTGAGGTTATATTGGCTTCACAGGCCGTGATGGCCTGGCCGGCACTTTTCAGGCCGTCAACCACATCGACAGAGCTGCAACCGCCAGCCGCCATCAGTACCAGTTCCATCGGACTCGGCGCCGTTTTGCCGCCGTTACCGTCCATGACCACACTGTGGCCCGAGTTTGACTGGCCGACAAAAGTCAAACCTTCTACCCATTTAACACGTGATTGCATGCGATGCTCCTTACTACTCAAACCCGCATTTAAAAACTAAGTCACAACTGTGTGATCATGTGCACAGTAATGCGTCCAAAATGTGCATTTATCGTCACCCAATATCAAGCAATGCGTGTCGAAAAAAGTTAAACTCTTGGACTGAATGTTCACATGCGCTTGCAGCCCAGCCGTTGACTGAATATCCTAGTTGGAAAACAATGATATTGTTATACCCAACCCCAATTCAAGGAATGACGTTGTTGGGCAACACACTGCAGAGGAAGTTAGTAATATGGTTCCAGGTAAACCGCAAACAGATCCAACCTTGGAGTGGTTCCTTTCTCATTGCCACATTCATAAGTACCCTTCAAAGAGTACACTGATCCATGCTGGCGAGAAAGCAGAGACCCTCTACTACATCGTTAAAGGCTCCGTTGCCGTTCTTATCAAGGACGAAGAAGGCAAAGAGATGATTCTGTCCTACCTCAACCAGGGCGACTTCATCGGTGAGCTTGGCCTGTTTGAAGAAGGCCAGGAGCGTACTGCCTGGGTTCGTGCAAAAACACCATGTGAAGTGGCAGAGATTTCCTTTAAGAAATTCCGTCAGTTGATTCAGGTTAATCCGGACATTCTGATGCGACTGTCTGCACAGATGGCTCGTCGCCTGCAAGTCACCAGCCAGAAAGTGGGCGACCTGGCGTTCCTGGATGTCACCGGTCGTATTGCCCAGACGCTGCTGAATCTGGCCAAACAACCTGATGCCATGACTCACCCGGACGGCATGCAGATCAAAATCACCCGTCAGGAAATCGGTCAAATCGTTGGCTGTTCCCGTGAAACCGTTGGCCGCATCCTGAAGATGCTGGAAGAGCAGAACCTGATTTCTGCCCACGGTAAAACCATAGTGGTTTACGGCACTCGCTGATCACTCAGCTGTGATGCAGCCAATGTGAGTATAAGAAAAGCCGCCGATGCGGCTTTTCTTGCATTTTCACCCCATCACCCTGCTTTGCATCAGGTTTCTCTAGTTAGCTCACAGTTTTTCGGTTGCCTTCCTCATCCCTACTGCTACATTTGGCATATCAGTTTTATGTGGATGAGCGATATGGATATCGAACGTTTTGCCCCGAATGCGCAGCACAGTCAGGTTCCTACCCGCCCTGTGGTCACGCTAGGCCGTTTTCTTACAGTATCGGTGGAAATGACAGGGTTTCAGTCACCCCGCCAGTTACTGGAACAGGAAGCCAGCCTGCACTCTGGCACCTTGAGTCGTGACAACGATACCTGGATGCTGCCCTTGGATCAGCAGCACTGAGACCAGGTATTTCAGGCATAAAAAAACAGCGGCCCGAAGACCGCTGTTTTGAGTATGTTTCAGCCAGGCTGAATCACATATTGGTACTTTCGAAGATTTTATCAGCTGACGCTTCGACAAACCCCGGATAGAGTTCCCCGTCCGCCTGCGGATAACGCTTGGCGAATTCATAAAAGCCGCCAGGAATAGTGCGTACACCGTCGGTGAAGGACACATCAACACGATCAGCCATAGTGGATGACTGCTCCAGCATCACTTCCGGATTGCCTTTCACTTCGCCACCGGCTTCATTGATACTGAACCCGTTGTGACGCAGCAGGCTGTTAACCGCCGCCACTTCCGTGAACTGCTCCAGCTGATTGACGCTCACAGTAAAGTGATTAGCGCCGTAACCGTGAGCGGCGACCCAACCGGCATACTCGCTTTCTGCAGCCAGCATTTCATAGGTCGCAAAATCCAGCTCCCACAAACGGCCGCCATAGAGGAATGATGCATCATTCATTGCACCGTCAGGGATCTGTTTTACCAGCGCACGCACCGTGTTCTGCAATTGTGCAGAACACTGACCTACCAACAGTTCACTGATAAACACTTTCGGAGCAGCCGGATTAGGGTGCTCGAAATGCTCAGCATACAGTTTCTTCTGCTCGAAATGATAGGTGCCGCACGGCTTATAGCCAATGGCGATAAAAGGCGCAGCCAGAACATCCAGGCTAACACCAGGCAGATTAAAGGTACGCAACGCAATATGATCATTTTGCAGAGGCTCTTCCTCTGTCAGCAGATCGTGTACCTGCGCCGCCGACGGGCAAAGACGGGTAGTGAAGTCCTGCCACAGGGCATCAAACAATTTTTCCACTCTTTCCATGATGCGGTTCCCCTTCGAAAATACGGGTTGAGTATGAGTTACAGCTGGATCCCTGGAGACAGCTGTGACGGCAATTCGGTTGCCTCACCTTCCATAGATGCCATTGGGTAGGCACAATAATCCGCGGCGTAGTAAGCACTCGGACGCAGGTTACCTGAGGCACCCGGACCACCGAAAGGTGCATCGCCGCTGGCGCCGGTCAACTGGCGGTTACGGTTTACGACGCCGGCACGGATATGATCGATGAAATATTCCCACTCACTGTCGTCGGTAGAGACCAGTCCGGCTGACAAACCGTAACGGGTGTTGTTTGCCATCTCGACCGCCTGAGGCAGTTTCTGGTAACGCGCCACCTGCAGCAGCGGCCCGAAGTATTCTTCGTCCGGCAGCTCGGCAATCTTACTGACTTCAATGATACCCGGAGTCACTATCGCGCCCTGACCACGTTCAGCTTTCAGCAGCGGCTCGCCGCCCATGCCAATCAGACGCTCCTGGGCTGCCACGATGTTATCGGCGGCCAGCGTCGAAATTTGTGGTCCCATAAACGGCTGCGGCTCGGCAAACGGGCCGTCAACCTTGATGGCTTTGGTGGCTTCGACCAGCGCCGCAATCAGTGCATCACCTTCTTCCCCTTCAGGGACATAGAGACGACGGGCACAGGTACAACGCTGTCCGGCACTGATGAAAGCAGACTGAATAATGGTGTACACAGTCGATTTCAGATCGCCATACGCCTTGGAGATGACCATAGGGTTGTTACCGCCCATCTCCAGCGCCAGCATTTTACCCGGCTGACCGGCAAACTGACGGTGCAGGATATGTCCGGTATTGGCACTGCCGGTAAACAGCAGACCGTCGATACCGGCAGACTGCGCCAGTGCTTCACCGGTAGCCCGTGCACCCTGAACCAGGTTGAGTACACCGGCAGGCAAACCCGCCTGCTCCCACAGCTTGACGGTTTCTTCCGCCACTTTTGGCGTCAGATCAGAGGGTTTAAACACCACAGTGTTACCCGCCAGCAGCGCTGGGACGATGTGACCATTTGGCAGGTGGCCTGGGAAATTATACGGACCAAATACCGCCATCACGCCCAGCGGACGGTGACGCAGTACGGCTTTGGTGCCAGCGACGTCTTTTTCACGCTCACCGGTACGCTCATTGTAAGCGCGCAGAGAAATGGCAATCTTACCCACCATGGCGCCGGCTTCAGTGCGTGTTTCCCACAGCGGTTTACCGGTTTCTTCAGCGATAGTGCGGGCAATGTGCTCGCTGTTATCTTTGACCAGGGCAGCGAAGCGCTCAACGATAGCCTGACGCTCTTCCAGGCGGGTATGACGCCAGGTAACCAGAGCCTGACGCGCACTGGCTACCGCCTGCTCAACCTGCTCGGTTGTGGCACTCTTACCTTCCCAGATCACTTCACCGCTGAATGGATTCAGCGATTGCATCGCTTCACCCTGACCGGCTTGCCAGTTACCTGCAATCCATTGTGTCATCTTGTATTCCACCCTAGTTATTGAGCAATCAGGCGAACCTGATCCCCGTTTTTCACTTCTAACACCTTGGCCATTTCCGGAGAAATGATGGCCAGATTACGTTCACCATCCAGTGCCGCTTTACCTACCGTTGCACGGAAACCGGCAAACCGGGTATTACTGATGATGTAATTATGCGAGCTGTGATGTTCGCCGATCTCAACCGTACAGCGCTGAGAGGCACGGACAGACTCAATATGGCGAAGATCGCATTCCACCGTGGGGCCGGCATCAAAAATATCAACATAGCCACGGTTGACGAAACCTTCCGCTTCCAGCAATTTTAGCGCCGGACGCGTATTGTCGTGCACCTGACCAATCACGGCCTGAGCTTCTTTGCTCAGCAGGTTGACGTAAATCGGCAGTTTCGGCATCAGATCGGCAATAAATTCTTTTTTGCCGATACCTGTCAGGTAATCTGCTTCAACGAAATCAATCGAGAAAAAGTGCTCTTTCAGCCATTCCCAGAACGGGGAGTTACCCTGCTCATCTGACACACCACGCATCTCGGCAATCACAGTGTCAGAGAAACGATGACGATGCTCGGCCAGCATAAGGAAACGGCACTTGGAGAGCAGTTTTCCGTTCAGTCCCTGACGCCATTGCGGGCGCAGGAATAAGGTACATAGTTCACTCACGCCCGTGTAGTCATTACCGAACGTCAGTACCTTCAGCACTTTATGCACATCCAGATGATGTGAATTATGAACAAGTGTGCTGAGGTGATAAGTATAGAATGGGTTATCCAGTCCGACCGCTGCTTCCAGCGCTGTCGTACCGGCAATTTCGCCTGTCTCAGTGTCTTCCGCTACCATGAGGTAGCCTTCCGGACCCGGTGCAGTGACGTCTTTATTAAAGCTTTCAACTGAATGAGCGATCCGATTGCTGAGGATCTCCTCATTAACCGGCAATGATGTGAATCCGTGGCCAGATTCTTCGGCGCACGTCATCAGTGCAGGCAAATCCGCTTTTGTAATTGGACGTATAACCAGCATCGAACTCCCTCCTGATGCAGGTAGCAACACAGGTTGCTAACTCTGAATATCTGTTATTTCTTACTCTTCTAACAACTACCCCGGGCGAACCCCGGGGCAGCAAGCAGGGCAAGCTATTGTGCCTGCCCTTGTCTTATTATTGGTTGTACAGCTTGGCGATAGCACGTTCCAGTCGAGCCATGCCTTCTTCGACGTCCGATTTTTCAATTACCAGCGATGGAGTGAAACGTACAACGTTGGTACCCGCCACCAGTACCATCAGACCTTCTTCACCAGCCGCCAGCAGCACATCACGTGCACGGCCCTGCCAGTCTGCATTCAGGACTGCGCCCAGCAACAGGCCCTTGCCACGTACTTCAGCGAAGATTGGGTATTGCGCATTGATTTTTTCGATGCCCTCACGGAACCACTGCTCACGCTCTTTCACGCCAGCCAGGACTTCCGGCTTGCTGACTTCGTCAACCACAGCCTCAGCCACGGCACACGCCAGCGGGTTACCGCCATAGGTAGAACCGTGAGTACCGATTTTCAGGTGCTGCGCCAGCTCAGTGGTAGTCAGCATAGCGCCGATAGGGAAACCGCCGCCCAGAGATTTCGCTGTGCTCAGGATGTCCGGCGTCACGCCCAGCCCCTGATACGCATAGAACTCGCCGGTACGGCCGTTACCCGTCTGTACTTCATCAAACACCAGCAGCGCATTGTGCTTGTCACACAGCTCACGCACGCCCTGGATAAATTCCTGGGTCGGAGAAATGATACCGCCCTCGCCCTGCAATGGCTCCATCATCACCGCACAGGTGCGGTCAGAGATATGTGCTGCCAGCGCTTCAAGATCGTTATACGGCAGGTGCGTAACCGCCTGAGGTTTTGGACCGAAGCCGTCAGAATACGCAGCCTGACCACCCACTGTCACAGTGAAGAAAGTACGGCCGTGGAAACCTTGTTTAAAGGCGATGATTTCGTCTTTTTCCGGGCCGAATTTATCAGCCGCGTAACGGCGCGCCAGTTTCAGCGCGGCTTCGTTTGCTTCGGCGCCAGAGTTGGCAAAGAAGACTTTCTCTGCAAAGCTGACTTCCGTCAGTTTTTTGGCCAGGCGCAGTGCCGGCTCATTGGTCATGACGTTGCTTAGGTGCCAGATTTTCTCACTCTGCTCTTTCAGTGCTGACACCATAGCCGGGTGACAATGGCCCAAGCAGCTCACCGCGATACCACCGGCGAAATCGATGTACTCACGATCATCCTGGTCCCACACGCGGGCACCTTTACCTTTCACCGGGATGATTTGCATTGGGGCATAACAAGGTACCATGACCTCATCAAAGGTTTGACGTCCTACTTTTTGATCCGTCGCCATTATACTTTCCTTCTGTGTATATCGCTTTGCGCATAGTATTTACATAATTTTAACCGATTCCAATAGCAGAAAATGTTTTTCCTTTGCGGAAAGTGCGTCATATAACTGCGATGGATACATATTTATGCGTGAGTAAGGAAAACTTATTAAGACGATTTTAAGGAAAGGTGTTTTTCCCTGTAGGAATCAATGCCCCTGTTGATGATTTCGCGAAATGCATAAGCTTGCGACAAAGGCCGGATGAATATTTTTTGGCCAATGTTAAGAAAAGTGATACAGATCGCGCTTGTGAGACAGCCAAAAACGCCCAAAACACCCATTAGTAAGACTAATGGGTCATTAGCCAGGCCACATTTGACAAGGCCTGGCAGCGAAAAACGCGAAATGAAAAAAGAGAAAAGCCGGTATCAGCGACGCAGAAAATTGGCCAGCAGCTGATGCCCCTGTTCAGTGAGAATACTTTCCGGGTGGAACTGAACACCTTCCAGCGGCAAAGTGCGATGGCTGATGCCCATAATCTCATCCGGCTCGCCGTCTTTTTCTGTCCATGCCGTCACTTCGAAACAGTCCGGCAGCGTATCAGGTTGAACGACCAGCGAGTGATAGCGGGTCACCGTCAGAGGGTTATTCAGGCCGCAAAACACACTGTGGTTATTGTGTCGCACCGGGGAGGTTTTGCCGTGCATGACTTGCCGGGCGCGCACCACTTTGGCGCCAAATACCTGCGCCATCGACTGATGCCCCAGGCAGACCCCCAGGATCGGCAGTTTGCCGGCAAAATGGGCAATCGCCGCCAGCGAAATACCGGCATCATCCGGGGTACACGGGCCAGGGGAAATCACCAGGTGGGACGGCGCCAGCGCGGCAATCCCCGCCAGATCAATCTCGTCATTACGAACCACCTTCACCTCAGCGCCCAGCTCACAGAAATACTGGTACAGGTTGTAAGTAAAAGAGTCGTAATTATCAATGATCAACAGCATAAGTATCCCTGCCCTGGCAAAATCGGCGCCCTATTTTGCAACAGGGAGGGAGAAAGGCAAGCAGGATTGCCTCCTGCCGGCCTTTTTAGCGTCAAAAGAGCGGGATCAGTGCTTCATCTGACAGCTGTCACCGTTGTACACCGCTTTCAGGCGGCCAGTTAAGCGCAGCGGTGCGTAGCTGCAAGGCACTTCGAACACCCCGTAAGCCAGCAGGCTCAGGCTCACCTGATCGCCGGCACCAATGCCGACATGGTTTAAGAACCGATTGTCCTCACGGTAGCGGCGCTGCTTGCCCGGCATCAGCCAAGTTTGCGTGCTGTCCCAGTACCAGCGATTGAACACCGGATAGACGGGATGGGCGCTCTTGTTTTTGAAGGTCAGCTGGAAACCGCGGTTATCCGGCTGTGCATAGCGCAGGCTGACCACCACAGGATCATGGTCTGAAGCGGAATAAGGCCCGGTCGATTTCACCAGATCTCCAGTGTGCTTATCTGAGTATTCAAACAGCGTACTTTCGACCGAATTAATGTGCCACTCTTCGATCCCCGCGACTTTCCCGGCCAGCGACAGGTTAGCCAGCGCGTGATCCAAACTGCCCAGCTCGCCCTCATAGCTGTAGGAATAAGCCGGCGTGTCGTGACCTTTGTCTGCCAGATTCACCAGACCCAGCCCTTTACCCGCTTCAATGCCCTGTTCATGCAGTACTTTGCCCGCCACAGACGTGCCCGACGCCGACAGTATCTTGCGCTCGGCACTGGCCGGATCATAGTCGGTCAGAATACGAATAGGATCTTCCTTGGCGTACGCATTCATATCGCCCAGTACCAGCAGATCGCCGTCGATATTTTTCAGCGCCTCAGACAACACCATAGCGGCAGAAACACGGAACGCATTACAGTGACCCTGCAAGTCAGCCGGATCGCTGTCAAACTCGCCGCTTACCCAGTCTTCGTAGCAACCTGAGCCTTTGGATTTCAGGTGATTCACCACCACGGTCAATGGCTGTGCATCCGCCGCATCTTGCACCACAAATGTCTGCATCAGGCTGTCACGCTGGTACTTGTCCAGCTGTTTCGTTTCGCCCTGAGGGCTCACTCCGGCCAGGTGCTGCTCCGGCATGCGGATCACCTGCGCCGCTGACGCTGGCTGGACTTTGCCCGGACGGTAGATCAGCGCGACTGTGATGGCATCTGAGCCCAGAAACTGGCCCTGGTGCATGTCCGCTTGCTCAATAGTAATGAAGCTGTAGTGATCCGCCGGATCACTGAACTGCTGGTTCAGCGTGCTGACCAGATTGGCCAGCGCACTGTGTTCGCCAAAGCCGTTATTTTCCATTTCCATGATGCCGACGATATCGGCATTCATGGCTGTGAGCGCATTGACTATCTTGCTGCGCTGCAGCTGGAAATCACTCAGGGTTTTGGCACCACGGTTACAGCCCTTGGCTGCATCGGCATCGGCCTGATCTTTACACATGGCATTCAGCGCGCCGCCTATGTCACTGTCGCTGGTAAAGAAATTAAGTACATTGAAACTGGCCACTTTCAGCTGCGTGTCCGGCACCTCCTGCGGGGCCAGAGTGCGATCGTCATGGTGGATAAAATCCGCCGCCGATACGGTATTGGTAGGCAGCAGACGGTACTCTCCGTAGCTGTAACCGATCACCCCTTCAAGATTAACGACAGTATCGCCTACCCGAACATAGCCCTGCTCGGCATCCAGTCCCGGGAAATACGGAATCACGCCTTCCGGCGCTTTGGCATCCGTGTCAATATAGAGCTGATTGCGATCATTCGCCGCAGCCAGGGCTTTGGCTTGCTCGCTGCCGGCCACGTAAAGCTGGGTCGGTTTCATTAATGGGGATGCGTGGGACAGCACCATATTGTTACGGTAGGAGGAATAATCGAAACCAAAATTACGGGTCACTTTCAGCTGGCTATCTGCCACCAGCCGGACACGCATGCCTTCATAGCGCTCCATGGCGTCGGCCAGCTGCTCACCGTCCCTGACGGTAATAGCAACCGGAGCCGGTGCGACACCGGGGGCTTCAATCACCAGCTTGTCCTGCTCAGCCAGTAATTGCGTCAGATCATAGTGCTCTTTTACCCTGGCTTTCAGGCACACCGTCATCCCCGGCTGCACGTCCGCTGCGACCTTAGCGCCGGTGTAGACAAAGATACCGTCAGAAGTATCAGCATTGCCGTCACCCTGCGGATCCTGCAGAAAGAAACCTTTATAAAGGCTGGTCACTCTGGCGGTTACCACCCCGCGCACGTAATAGGCATCTGGGCTGGTGTACTGGCCATCAGGGATCACCGGGCTCTTGAGGCCGTCCCCCTGCAGTTGATAAATCGGGGTCAGGGTTTGCGTGTCACAGCTAAAAGTGTCAGCCATTGCCTGCACAGGCAGTAAGCCCATGACAGCAGCCAATGGCAAAAGTGTGGTTCGTAACATGTCTGCAATCCTTTACATTTATTGAGAGCTATATCTAAAAAGGAATGCATTATTTAACACTTATACATCTCATAAATGTGACAGCATTAACAAACACCACACATATGCATCTTATGACATCATTTTAGTGATCTTACTCTAAAAATGAGAAGAAGGAATTTGCGTCAAACGGATACAAAAAAAGCAGAAGGTGCTGCCTTCTGCTTACATTTGTACGCTTAATGAGATTTACGATTAAGGGCGGGCAACAAAGCCCACAGCCTGGTAGACCTTCTTCAGCACCTCGGCGGCCCGTGCAGAGGCTTTTTCGGCACCGGTTTTCATTACCTGATCCAGGAAAGCGCGATCTTCACGGTATGCGTGATAACGCGCCTGTAGCGGCTCCAGCATCGCCACGACCGCTTCAGCAGTATCTTTCTTCAGATGGCCATACATCTTATCGCTGTACTCGGCTTCAATGTCGGCCAGGCTCTTGCCTGTCACACCCGACATGATACCCATCAGGTTCGACACCCCTGGCTTGTTCTCGATATCAAACACCACACGTGGCGGTTCTTCAGAATCGGTCACCGCGCGCTTGATCTTCTTGGTGATCGCTTTCGGATCTTCCAGCAGACCAATCACATTGTTGCGGTTGTCGTCTGACTTGGACATCTTCTTGAGCGGATCCTGCAGGCTCATGACGCGCGCACCAACAGGCGGGATGTAAGGTTCTGGCACCACAAAGGTATCGCCATACAGGTTGTTGAAGCGAATCGCGATATCACGGGCCAGCTCCAGGTGCTGCTTCTGGTCATTGCCCACAGGCACCTGATGCGCGCCGTACAGCAGGATATCTGCCGCCATCAGCACAGGATAAGAAAACAGGCCGGCATTGATGTTTTCCGAATGACGCTGCGACTTGTCTTTAAACTGCGTCATACGGTTCAGCTCACCCATCTGGGTGTAGCAGTTCAGCACCCAGGCGAGCTGTGCATGCTCAGGGGCATGAGACTGTACAAACAGGGTGCTCTTTTCCGGGCTGACGCCCACCGCCAGACACAGCGCCAGCGCATCCAGCGTGGCTTCACGCAGCGCGGCCGGATCCTGACGGACCGTGATGGCATGCAGGTCCACCACACAGTAGTGGCAGTTGTACTCATCCTGCATTTGTTCCCACTGACGCAGCGCACCCATGTAGTTACCAATACTTAACTCACCGGAAGGCTGTACGCCACTAAATACAATGGGTTTACTCATGATGGGATATTCCTGTTTTTCCTAAACATATCCGGCGACACCTATGCCGCCTGAAAACAATAAATGACCGGCTGAACCTGAACCGGTCGGAGCAACTCTGCGATTATGCGATAGCTACAACATCCAGCAACTGGCTGAACTGATCCAGCACCCGGTCAGGGTGGCTGTCGCTGATCGGCAGGCCATAGTTGTAGCCATAAGTCAGGCCGACAACATAGCATGAGGCTGCCTGAGCCGCCAGAACATCATTGCGGGAGTCGCCGACCATCAACATCTCGCTGCAACTCAGGCAATGTTTTTCCATCAGCCAGTGCAGCGCGTATGGATCCGGCTTTTTCTTCGGGAAGGTATCGCCGCCGATCACATCGGTAAAATACTGGCTGATCCCATACTCTTCAAGAATGTGCGGTACGAACTGAGAAGGTTTGTTGGTGACAATCGCCATCGGGAACCCTGCCTGATGCAGTGTTTCCAGCGTTTCTGTCACTCCCGGGTACAGCACTGTCTTCTTGTGGCCGCCTTCTCGATAAAAACGGTTAAACATCACCAGTGCTTTTTGGTGCAGCTCGGGATCCAGCGCCGGGTCCAGTTCAATGCTCTGACTCAGGGCACGGCCAATCAGCGTCTCAGCACCATTACCTATCCAGGTCTGGGTCTGCGCTTCGGTTACGCCGGGTAAGCCCAGTGCCTGCATGGTTTTATCGGCAGCGTCGGCGAGGTCAGGCACACTGTCGAGCAAGGTGCCGTCCAAATCAAACGCGATGAATCTAATACCTTCAATCTTCATTAACGCTTCACCTTTGCCAGCTCTGCCCGCATCTCGTCAATGACGGCCTTGTAATCCGGCTGACCAAAAATAGCCGAGCCGGCCACAAACATGTCGGCACCGGCCTGAGCAATTTCGCGGATATTGTCCACTTTCACCCCGCCGTCAATTTCCAGCCGGATTGTACGGCCAGAGGCCTCAATGCGCTCGCGCACCTGACGCAGTTTTTCCAGTGTATGCGGAATGAAAGACTGACCGCCGAATCCCGGATTGACCGACATCAGCAAAATCATGTCCAGCTTGTCCATCACATGATCGAGATAATGCAGCGGCGTACCCGGGTTGAACACCACCCCGGCCTGGCAGCCGTGGTCTTTGATCAGCTGCAGGCTTCTGTCCAGATGCTCTGTCGCTTCGGCGTGAATGGTAATCATGGTCGCGCCGGCCTTGGCAAAATCCGGAATGATGCGATCCACCGGCTTGACCATCAAATGCACATCAATCGGTGCTGTAATGCCATAGTCACGCAGCGCTTTACAGATCGGGGCCCCAAAGGTGAGGTTAGGGACGTAGTGGTTATCCATTACATCAAAGTGGATAACATCGGCACCGGCGGCCAGCACTTTTTCAACGTCTTCACCCAAACGGGCAAAATCGGCAGACAAAATGGAGGGAGCGATCAGAAAATCCGTCATGTTCAGCCTCTGTACTTGAATGGGTTCCCGCTTGGTATACCTATACGGGGCAGTAAATGAGCAAAATTCTACCCGATATCCACTCCGATGTCTTACCGATTTGTTCCGTGATCCTATCTGTGTTTACAGGCTAAGCTAAACCTTAAGGAAGCGCAGAGGACAGGAGTTGCACATGAAGCACAAGCCAGCGTCAAAGAAAACCAATCTGTGGCGCAGCGTGGGCGCTGCTCTGTTGGGAGTTCAGTCAGATCACAGCCGGCAACAGGATTTCAGCCAACCGAGTGCCCTGCCCTTTATTGTGGCAGGACTGGCCGCTATCTTTCTGTTTGTGGGAATGCTGGTGATTATCAGTCGTTTTGTGGCGGGCTGAACAGCGCCAGCAGTTCGTCTACTTTATTGCGGCCACCGCCATTTCGGCTGATCGTGCGTTTGACCCGCACCACTGACAACTCTGCACCGTGATACAGGCGGCGGGTCAGTGTGGTGTCATGATTGGAAATCAGCACCGGAATGTGCCTTTCTGTTGCGGCTTTTTCTGCCACATCGGCCAGCGCTGCCTGATCATCCAGGCTGAAACCATTGCCGGCATAGGACGTAAAATTGGCCGTGGTTGACAGAGGAGCATACGGCGGATCGCAATAAATCACACTGCCTTTGCGGGCGCGGGAAAACGTCTGGTGGTAGCCTTCACAGATAAAGGTCGCTTTTTTGGCCTTTTCTGCAAAGTGGTACATTTCTGCTTCCGGGAAATAGGGCTTTTTATACGAACCAAACGGCACGTTAAAGCCACCCTTTTTGTTGTAACGGCACAAGCCGTTAAAACCATGGCGGTTCATATAGAGAAAATACAGAGAACGCAGGTAAGTATCCTGAGTCTGGTTAAACGCTTCGCGGATAGCCAGATAGGCACCTTTCTGGTTGTATTCCGGAGTGAAATACTGCCGTGCGTCTTCGATATAACGCTCGGGTTCATGCTTAATCACATTGTAAAGATTGATTAAATCCGGATTGATATCAGCCAGCAGATAGTCGTCGTAGTCCGTGTTTAGAAACACAGAGCCCGCACCGACAAAAGGTTCAACCAGTTTTCGTGCAGGTGGCAGATGTCGTCTGATGTCCTCGACCAGAGAAAACTTGCCTCCGGCCCATTTCAGAAAGGCACGCTGCTTTTTCATTTGGTTAACCTACCACCCATAACGACTGTCTTTTCAAAGGTGGCGGATTGTAACCTATTTCTCACCTGACCCATACTGCTTGGGGACAATTATCCCCCCAACAACTGAATTACTGCCGACCGGACACCATGCGGTTACTGAACCCGATCGATTTCACGGTGGATCTGAGTATAAGATTTCACCCAGGGCTGCACCGATTGCACTTTCGCCGGTAGCTGTGCCTGGGCCCGGCGGGCGGCAGCCACACTGCTGTAATCACCTGTGACCACAATATACCAGCGCACTCCCTGCCGCTGCGTCTGATATACCTGAGCGATATCTTCAATCCCGTATTCATTGAGGAAACTGCGGGTAGCCTCCAGCGAATGCATAGCGGCCAGCTGCAACGCATAATGACGGCTATTGACCGACTTGAGCGTCTCTCTATCTGCGGTCATGACGGCCTGCAAGCCGGTCAGCTGAGGTGCTGTGGGTGCTCTGTCTGCCGGCGCTGTGCTGACAGGTTCGGCACCTTGCGCTTGCTCCGCTGCTGAAGCCACGGCGGGTATACCAGCCTGTGCCCCCTCTGCCGCGAGAGGGTTAGCCGCCTGACTGAGAGCGTCCTGGGCAGCCACGGCCAGCTCGCCTGAGCCACCGGTTTCCTGCTCGGTGATCATGGCATCCACCACATCCGAAGGCAGGACTACACGCTGACCTGCGGTATTGCTGCGGCCAACGGTCAATCCTTCAATCTTGACCGGCTCGGGCAAGATCTCCGCGTTAGCCTCGGCAGAGGCCGGCGCCCCTGTTTCTGCTACCTGGTTAACGCTATTGTCTGTGCGGTCAATGGCTACGCTGTCCGTTGTCATAGGTGACCGCTCATCATCCTCAGCCGGTGACACAACAAGGCCATCCGCTGATTGTGCCAGCACTTCATCTGCTGCCGCCATATCCGGGCTGAATGATTGCGTCTCGGCTTGAGATGATGCCGTCTGATCGGGAAAGTACCAGAACACGAGGCCAGCCGCTGCAATGACCAGCAACAACAGCAAGAGTGCTGCCGGGGAAAAAGCTCTGGAGCTTGTATTGGCCATATTCGCCACCTCCGTGTGATTGAGTGCCGATAAGGCGCCTGGGGTCGGTGTCACCTCCGCCGCCTGCGCTTTGAGGGCCCGGCGCTGATTGGCATCGAGTGAATGGGTGGCCAGAACCAATTCCAGAAACGCCTGTACTTCCTGTTCAGGCAACAAGGGAATTTCCAGCTCCAGTGGCGTCTGTCCCTGACCATGAGAGACCTGATGCAAGGCTTTGGTTAACCGACCAGTCTGACTAAAGAGTAGTACATTCACCTGCCAGTCTGCTGAATCTTGTGATTTCACAACCAGAGCCCACAGCTCGCCAATCAGTGCCGGACTGAGCAAATGCGCATCATCGATCACGAGCAGCAACTCGACCGGTTTTCCGGCCAGCAGACGCTCGACACTCTGGTGCAAGGGATCACTCTCGTTAAACACGGCGCCCGGAATCAGCTGATTAAGCAATATGGTTCTGTGCTGGCTGTCATTCTGTGCCGGGTGACACATCAGCAATGCCTGCCGGGTATGGGTAATACCGTCTGAGTCGGCCCATTGCTCAAGGTAACGTTGCGCCAGCCAGGATTTACCGGCCCCGGGTTCGCCGCTGATTTGGATCAAATGGGAGCTGAATCGGGTCAGGAACTGTACCCGGGAAAGCAATTGGATCTGGCTGTCCAGATCCAGTGACGTCAGAGAAGCGGCTATTGTCATGTATGATTACAACATCAGGGTTCTATCACCTGACGCAGGATGTCATTGGGTACATCAGAAACGACCTCAGCACGACCAATTCCAGTCGGTAATACCAGCCTGAGCTTACCTGACAACACTTTCTTATCCCGCATCATGTGCTTGATATAATGGTCAAAGTTCATAGTTTCCGGTGCAACAACCGGTAGGTCTGCCTGCACCAGCAATGAACGGATTTTTTCCGCTTCCGCTGATGTCATCAAACCTAACAGACAAGCCGTTTGTGCCGCTTGTACCGTGCCGGCAGCAACAGCTTCACCGTGAAGCCAATTACCATACCCCATCTCAGCTTCAATCGCATGACCAAAAGTGTGACCTAGATTCAGCAGCGCGCGTACACCTGACTCTTTCTCGTCCGCGGCAACCACATCGGCTTTGATCTGGCAGCAACGTGCAATCGCCTTGCTCAATGCTCCGGCATCCAGCGTACGCAATTGATCCAGATGTTGTTCCAGCCAGTGGAAGAAATCCTGGTCAACGATAATGCCGTATTTGATCACTTCCGCCATCCCGGCTGCAAACTCGCGGGCAGGCAGGCTTTTCAGACAGTCGGTGTCAATGATCACCGCCTGTGGCTGATAAAAGGCTCCGACCATGTTTTTACCCAAAGGGTGATTGACGGCCGTTTTACCGCCGACCGATGAGTCTACCTGCGCCAGCAGGGTTGTCGGAACCTGAATAAAATCCACCCCACGCTGGAAACAGGCAGCGGCAAAGCCCACGACATCGCCAATCACGCCACCACCCAGTGCCACCAGCACCACGTCGCGGCCATAACTGCCTTCCAGCAGAAATGTCATGATTTGATTAAAAGTATCGAGGGTTTTGTACTGCTCGCCGTCAGGGAGGTTGAGCAGGGCCACGTCCTTTGCCAGTGGACTGAGCGTGGCCTGCAGGGTGTCGGCATAAAGAGGGGCGACAGTGTCATTACTGACGATAACAACCCGTCGACCAGTCACAGAGGTGAAATAGTCCGGATCAGACAGTAATCCGGTGCCAATTGAAATATCGTAACTTCTCTCACCCAGACTGACTGTAATCCGCTCCATGACTCGTTGTTTCTCCGTCGTTAACGCTCTTCCAGCATTTTGATAATTTGATTAGCAACGACCTTAGCACTCTGGTCGTCGGTACGTACTGTGTAATCCGCTACTTCTTCATACAATGGATTACGCTCTTCTGCAAGCGCTTCAAGCACTTCACGAGGTTTATCGGTTTGCAGCAGAGGGCGCTTCTTGTCACGCTGAGTACGTGCCAGCTGTTTCTCAATGGTGGTTTCCAGATACACCACGATACCACGAGCTGACAGACGGTTTCGGCTCTCTTTGCTTTTCACCGAGCCTCCCCCGGTCGCCAGGACTATGCCTTGCTCCTGGGTAAGATCGTCGATGACCGCTTCTTCACGGGCACGGAAGCCTTCCTCGCCTTCTACGTCGAAGACCCAGCTGATGTCGGCGCCGGTACGCTCTTCGATCACAGTATCTGAGTCAAGAAACTCCATATGTAACTGCTGTGCAAGGTGTCTGCCAATGGTGCTCTTACCGGCTCCCATTGGTCCTACCAAGAAAATATTTCGTTTTTCAGCCATGTTTAGCAAATATACGCGCGATTAAAAAATAGACAAAACCGCCCACAGGCTATTGATTTGCAAGCCTGAGGCGCCAACTTCCTCACATTTCATTCGTGATAAGACCGAAAATTATCTCAGGACTCACTGCTGTTTGGCAATAGCCAGTCTCAGTCAAGCACCTCATCTCAGCAAAATAAACACCCCCTGCGCCTGCGCCTGGCCTCACTATCGGAGGATTTTCGGGGTCACGAAAATTAATAATTCACGCCTGGTATCACGTTCGAGCTCTTGCCTGAACAGACTGCCCAGCAAAGGGATATCCCCCAGCAAGGGCACTTTACGCACGGCCTGACTGAACTGATGCTGGAAAATGCCGCCCAGCACTATGGTCTCGCCATTATCCACCAGTACCTGGGTGCCAATCCGCTGGGTATCAATCGCAACTGCTTCTCCTGTGCCTGTCATCACCGTCTCGCCGGGCTTATTCTGCGTAACCTCAAGATCCAGCACCAGTTTATCATCCGGGGTGATCTGCGGCGTTACCATAAGGCTCAGTACGGCTTTTTTAAAGGAAACAGACACGGCGCCACTTGACGAGGCTTCGAGATAGGGAATCTCTGTCCCCTGCTCAATATAGGCCATTTTTTTGTTCGTCGTGACCAGTCGGGGACTGGAAATGATTTCTGCTTTCTCCTCGGCCTGCAGGGCCGACAATTCCAGATCCAGCAGTTGATCCCCCCATCTCGCCACCTGAAAGGCGATTCTGGCGGCGCCAGCCTGAGCGCCGAGGTTCACATTGAGATAATCACTGACATCCGGCTCGAGATTATCGGCCCCCAAAGCCGCCAGGTTTCCTTCAATGGACCCTCCGAGCGTCACGCTGCCACTGGTGTCTAACATCCCCCAACGTACGCCAAGATCCGTGATATCCTTTTCATTCATGCTGACAATGCGTGCTTCTATCTGCACCTGCTTGACCGGTTTATCCAAGGTGTCAATGATAGCAAGCAGGGTATCCATGCTGTCGGCCACCTCCTTGACAACAAGGGCGTTCGTTCTGTCATCCACATGCAGTGCGCCATACTCGGTCAGCAACCCCGACTGGCCGGGTTTACCCGCCAGCATGTCGGCTAAATCCGTGGCTTTAGCGTAACGGACCAGAATCACTTCAGTTTTAAGTTCCTGTCCCTGCAAGGGATAACGAGAAGTCTGCGCCTCCTGAGCAGCCATTGCCGCTCTTGGCGCCACCACCATAATATTGCCGTGGCGCTGATAGGCCAGCCCTTTCATCTGCAGCACAATATCCAGCGCCTGAGACCAGAGCACATCTTTGAGGTTAAGGGTAATATTGCCCTGTACATCATCGGAAACCACCAGGTTATGCTGCTGGTGATCGGCCATCACCTGTAACAACTGGCGCACCGGGACATCCTGAAAGTTAAGCGACAATCGCTTCCCATCTCCCGAGGATACCCCCTCAGACTCTGCCATGGCCGAGGCAGTGGCAAGCACAGCGATCATGCTGAATGTCAGCATGAACAGCGCACAAAAAGTATGCATGTTTTTTCTTTCCTGAATATGTATGCTCAGACCGAAGTCAGGAGAGGTTTTCTGGCACAATGAACCACCTGCCCCGTTGAGAAATATGAAGAATGTGATGCGTCTCAACAGGACAGCCGGGCACGCCGCGGGTCTGTAAAAGTAATCCTGTTTGCCTGGCATCCACGCTGAGTACTCTGACTCTGGGCCCGATAATCTGATCTGGTCTGGCTTCGAACAGCCGACCGTCATCAGCACTCAGCAACGCCGCCCATCCGTACTCATCCTTGACGCTGCCCTTCATCATCAGCCCTTTAAGCAGCATGTCGGTTGCCGATATCTGACACGTTACAGGTTCAGTTTCTATCACCTCAAAGCGCTGAAACGGAGAACCAAGCGGACTGACGCTAAACGCCGGTGCCTCTGCCAGGCTGAATCCTGTGACCGGCAAAGCCATTGGCAGCAAAGCAAAGCTGAACATGCGGTATAAAAAGTGGCGGTAAGAAAAGTCACGGAGGCAAAAAGTGATCATTGGCGCACCTCCAGTTTCGGGTCGTCAGCCAGAATCGAGTCACCACTCGGCACTGGCATCTGATAAAGGTGCGCACTTCCTGTGACCCGCAGCTCATCCGATTGTCCGTCGGCAGGCTGCATCGTCAGTTCATTAACCACCAGCAGCCAGTGCATGGATGCCAGCCGGGCTAACAATGTTCCTGCCGAACCATAGTCACCCTGCCATGCGAAGAGCAAAGGCTGCACACTGTACCACTGGTGATTTTCTCTTTTTCCCCACCTGAGATGCTGCAAGGTTACCTCTGCCTCCACACTGAGTGTTTCGATGTCAGCCAGTACTTGCGGCCAGGCTGATTGATCAGGCAACCGGGCCGCTTGCTGTCGGTAAAGGGCCATCATTTTACCTGTCCGTTCAGACCACTCAGGCAGCAACGCCGCCTGGGTGCGCTGCAGGGTAAGCTGCGCCATCAGTGACTGGGCCTGCGCTTGCAAATCATGATGCTGCTGGAGCAACGCTTTGATGCTCCAATGCCAAAAAAGCAGAATTAGCAGCCCCAGCAACCCCAGGCAGACAACCAACTGGTAACGCAGTGGCCAGCCTGGCATCGTCTCCAGTGTCAGATCCCGCCAGTCAGTCATGAACATCCTCCAATGGCGGCGAAACTAAACGCATGGTGACTGAAAATCGCTGAACGGCTGCTTCGCCGGCGGAGAGCGGCTCACCAGGTCCCGCGGAATGCTGGTGGCGTTGTACAGAATGCAGCTGACTGTTACTCACCCAATCCTGATGCTCGATGCGGGCCAGAAAATCCGGCAATGCCGTCAGTTGCCTGGTCTGGCCGGCCAGAACCAGGTTATTGTCTTTGAGTGTCAGCTTCTCCAGCCCGGCGGACAGCGGCAGGAGATCAGGCAAATTATTGAGCAGGTGGATCAAGGGAAAACGCGCATGATGCCAGCGGCTAACCGCCGCCAAGCGAGACTGGTACAACTGGTGCTGGCGCTGATAATCCGCCAGTTTGGCAAGATCAGGTGCCAGTGCGAGTATTTGCTGCTGAATGCGATCGTTACTGCTTTTCTGGCGTGCCGCCCGCTCTCCGTGATAAAGCCGCAAACTCCCCATGATCAGCACTGCCAGCACAACCGTCGCCGCCAGGCAGTACCAGAACCGGCGGGCATGCGCGACACGCAGTGCTTCACGCCAGGGCAAGAGATTGACCGGGATCAGCATGATAATGCCCCCCGGACCGCCAAAGCCGCAACTCTGGCCCAGGCGGTATCCAGCGGCATCGCCGCCGACGACCGGTGCTGTAGAGAAAACACCTGCCCGGGCGTCAGAAAAGCAACGGGCAATCCGCATGCTTGCTGCCACAAAGTCAGCTCGTCGTCTGACAAAGCTCGGCCCGTTAGCCACAGTCCGGTTAGCGGCGACAGGGAATGATAATGTTGCAGTTGCCGGATCAGTTCCGAGGAGGGCGCATTACCAGCCCGGCTCAGCAAAAAGGTACGATGCAGCGGCAGGTTATGTGAAAAACCGGCGGCCAGATCAGTATCCTCAGGGCCCAGACAGACCAGTGCCGGATTCGCTCCCATTGCCGTTATTGCCTGCCGGTGACAGTATTCCAGCAGCCACAAGAGTGCACGCGCCTGCAATTCCATGATCACCGGTTCAAAACCGGCCTCACGTACGCTCTGAGTTCTTGCTTCAACTAAGGTCGTCTTGGCCGCAAAGACCTGAAAACGCAAGGCACTGTCCGTTGCCCCCTGTCCGGGAGCCGGAGATGGATAATAATCCAGGCTCAGTGCCTCGGGATCCATCGACAAGGTACCCGCCAGTATCTTTGCCAGTTCGCTTCCGATATCCTGTCCCCAGCGTTGTTCTAGCGTAAGCTCGCGCTGCACCACCTCATTGTCGGGCAGTGACAGCACAGTGCGAACCGAACGCTTTGGAAGCAGAGTCCGTATTTTACGCAAGGCTGACAACAAGATAGGTCCGGACAGGCTATTGTGATGGAGCCCGCCACCGGGGGACGTCCCGGCAAATTCTGCAGGAGACAAAGCGACTTCAGCGTAATGCAATAACGCAAGCCGTCCTTTATTTTGCTTAAGCACGACCGCCTTTACACTATGGTGGCCGATATCTATCCCGGTCCAGACTGGCTTGTGCAACATGGCGTGGTATGCTCCCCTGGTAAAGACAAGGCAAAATTATTCGAATAAACACCTCTGACGGCGTTAAATTTATTTGAGTTATCTTTATACTACTGACTGAAATAGCGCGGATGGCCTAACGAAGGTGTAACGGGAATTCTCAAGTGAAGTTCATAAAGCGATTATTTATTTTTGCAATCATTTGCATCATTCTTGGAGTCAGCACGATTTTTGGTTTCTACCTTTATCTGAAACCGAATCTCCCTGATGTCGCAACGCTTAAAAACGTTGAGTTACAAACACCTATGCAGGTCTACAGTGCTGACGGCGAACTGATTTCCCAGTTTGGTGAAAAGCGCCGCATTCCGCTGACTCTGGATCAAATACCTCAGCAGATGATCAATGCGGTGATCGCGACCGAAGACAGCCGCTATTACGATCACCCGGGCATCGACCCTATCGGCATCGCCCGTGCGGCCTTTGTGGTAGCGACCTCAGGTTCGGCTAAGCAAGGCGCCAGTACCATTACCCAGCAGCTTGCGCGTAACTTTTTCCTCAGTAATGAGAAAAAAATCATGCGTAAAATCAAAGAGATTTTCATCGCTGTTCACATTGAACAGCTGCTGAGCAAAGATGAAATCCTGGAGCTGTACCTGAACAAAATTTACCTGGGTTACCGGGCCTATGGCGTCGGTGCAGCGGCGCAGGTCTATTTTGGTAAAGACGTCAGCCAGCTGACGCTGAGCGAAATCGCCATCATTGGCGGCCTGCCGAAAGCGCCTTCCACCATGAACCCTATCTACTCGCTGGATCGGGCAACCACGCGCCGTAATGTCGTCTTGAGCCGTATGCTGGATGAAGGCTACATCACCCGGACTGAATTCGAACAGGCCAAAGCAGAGCCAATCGTAGCCCGCTATCACGGTGCGGAAATTGCGCTCAATGCCCCTTACTTTGCCGAACGCGCCAGAGCCTGGATGCTGGATCGCTACGGTGAAGATGCCTACACCTCCGGCATGAAAGTGTTCACCACGGTTAACCCCAAATTGCAGCGGGCAGCACAACAGGCCGCCATACAAAACCTGATGGATTATGACCAGCGCCACGGTTTCCGGGGTGCGGTGGCCACCCTGTGGATGCCGGAACAGGCGGTATGGGATGAGCAGATGATCCTGGATCATCTGGCCAAACAACCAAGCTACGGGGAGCTGGAGCCTGCCGTGGTGATCAAGGTTGACCAGAAAAGCGCGGAAGTCGTCCTGCGCAGCGGCCAGCACCAGAGTCTCGAGTGGGATGGCATGAAGTGGGCACGCCGCTTCATTACCGACTCCAGCCAGGGCCCGGCACCGAAGTCAGCGCCTGAGATCCTGGCACCGGGCCAGCAAATCTGGGTACAGCAGAAAGGTGAGAGCTGGGTGCTGAGCCAGGTGCCCGACGCCAACACCGCCTTTGTCGCCATTTCGCCATACAATGGCGCAGTGCAGGCCATGGTGGGCGGGTTTAACTTTGTCCACAGCAAATTTAACCGGGCAACCCAATCTATCCGCCAGGTAGGTTCGAGCATCAAGCCGTTTATTTATTCAGCCGGTCTGAACTCAGGTATGACACTGGCGACTCTGATCAACGACGCACCGGTGAACAGCTGGGATAAAAGCATGGGCACCGCCTGGCGCCCGAAAAACTCACCGCCGACATACAATGGCCCTACCCGTCTGCGTATCGGCCTGGCGCAGTCGAAAAACGTTATGGCGGTCCGCGTCCTGCAAGATGTTGGACTGGACGATACCATCAGCTACCTGACCCGCTTTGGTTTCAAGCGTGAAGATATCCCCCGGGCAGAAGCCATCGCTCTGGGTGCCGGCAGCCTGACCCCGCTGGAAATGGTGCAGGGTTTCTCTGTGTTTGCAAATGGCGGCTACTTTGTTGAGCCTTATTTCATCGAACGCGTGGAAGATGCCTACGGCAACCTGGTGTATCAGGCCCATCCGAATGTTGTCTGTAATGATGATTGCCAGCGCAAAGAGCAGCTGGCCGGTAACCATGTGGTGGCCAGCCGCGCGGTGATGCATGACATCGCCATCAGTGAGGAAGAACTGGGCCCGACGGGCAGTGCCACTGAAGCCGATCAGCAACCGATTCGCATCGCACCGCAAGTTGTCACCGAGCAGAACGCTTTTCTGGTTCGTGAAATGCTGGAAAGCAATATCTGGGGCGGCGGTGACTGGCGCCATGGCAGTGGCTGGAACGGCACAGGCTGGCGGGGCCAGGTACTGAAACGCCGTGATATCGGGGGGAAAACCGGTACCACCAACGATTCCAAAGATGCCTGGTATACAGGGTTCGGGCCCGGTATTGTCGCCACCGCCTGGGTAGGCTTTGATAATCACAGCCGTGAACTGGGCCGTACCAGTACTAACCCCAACATTGATGATGATCAAACGGCCGGCGCGGAAGCCGGAGCCAAAACAGCGCAACCCGCCTGGATAGGCTTCATGGAGCAGGCGCTGCAGGATGTGCCAGAACAACACAAGCAATTGCCGCCCAACATAGTTCAGGTACGTATCGACCGTGACACGGGCAAGCTGACCAAAAAGAATGATTATACTTCTATGTTCGAGTACTTCATTCAGGGCAGTGAACCGAAAGAGTATGTCGGTGAAGGAGGCAGCGACGGCGGCCTGTTTGAATCCGACAGTTCGGACGAACTGTTCTGATTAACCGCTCTGAACAACAGGGTCTGAGCACGAAAAAAACAAGCGCGCCTTCAGGCGCGCTTGTTTTTTCTTAACTGTCCAGATGCAGACTGATACTGCGCCTGATTTGCTCCGCCAGCTGTTCATAGCGACCTTTGAGCGGTGAACCGGGACGGTAAGCCAGCGTAATTAAACGGCTCGGTTCAGGATCACAGGCTTTCAGATAGCACACGCCATCCCGCTTGGTCGCATGAGGCGTTGCCAGCTTAGGCAGCAAGGTTATACCACTGCCGGCTGCCACCATATTGCGCAGGGTTTCCAGACTGGTTGCCTTGAAACTGCCGTCCTCCTTCGCGCCGGCAGCAAAGCAAAAACCCATCGCCTGATCCCGCAGACAGTGTCCGTCACCCAGCATCAGCAGCGTATGACCATTCAGCTCGTGCATTGGCAACTCACTTCTGTCCGCCCAGGGATGCCCCTCCGGCACCGCCAGCACCATAGGTTCATGATAAAGAGACAGCTCTTTGAAATGCTCGCTTTCTTTTACAGCCGCCAGAATGATGCAGTCCAGTTTGCCTTCTTCTAATTGCTGCACCAGCACCTGAGTCTGCGCTTCATGCAGATACAACTCTAACTGGGGAAATGCCGCTTTAAGTGCTGGAATAATCAGAGGCAATAAATACGGCCCGACAGTAGGAATAAAGCCGACATGCAGCGGGCCGGCCATGCTTTCCCCCTGCTGACTGGCCATTTCTGCCAGTACTTTAACTTCGTGCAGCACCTTTCTTGCCTGAGTCACCAGACTGAGCCCGACATCCGTAAACAGCACCTTGCGGCTGGTGCGCTCCAGCAAAGACACCCCTAACTCGGTTTCCAGCTTACGTATCTGCCCGCTCAGGGTCGGCTGACTGACAAAGCACGCCTCTGCCGCTTTTCGGAAATGACGGTGCTCAGACAGTGCCACCAGATATTCGAGATCTCGGATATTCATCAATCAGTTCCCATTTTATTTAATAGAAATTAACGATTGATAAGATAACAGCAAACGATTAGAGCTATCAATCCAAATTTCGCATACTAGCCCCATCAACAGGAACAAGACAAAAACGTTCCACAAAATATTGAAATCAAAATATCCAGCAGGAGAACAACATGTTTACATCAAAAGAAGGTCAAGCGATTCCACAAGTTACTTTCCGTACCCGTCAGGGCGATCAGTGGGTCGACGTAACCACCGATGAGCTGTTCAGCAACAAAACCGTAGTCGTGTTCAGCCTGCCAGGCGCGTTCACGCCAACCTGCTCATCCAGCCACCTGCCGCGTTACAACGAGCTGGCTTCTGTCTTTGCTGCACACGGCGTGGATGACATCCTGTGTGTATCTGTCAACGACACTTTTGTAATGAATGCCTGGAAAGCCGATCAGGACGCGGAAAACATTACTTTCATCCCGGACGGTAACGGCGAGTTCACTAAAGGCATGGGCATGCTGGTACAGAAAAACGACCTGGGCTTCGGTGACCGTTCATGGCGCTACAGCATGCTGGTGAAAAACGGCGTTGTCACAAAAATGTTTATCGAGAACGACGAACCGGGCGACCCGTTCAACGTTTCTGACGCTGATACTATGCTGAACTATATCGCCCCTGACCATAAACTGCAGGAGTCGGTTACCATTTTCACTAAACCGGGCTGCCCGTTCTGTGCCAAGGCGAAGCAGAACCTGATCGACAAAGGTCTTCAGTTTGAAGAGGTTATCCTGGGTAAAGATGCCACCACGGTAAGCCTGCGCGCTGTCTCTGGTCGCAGCACAGTGCCTCAGGTCTTTATTGGTGGCAAGCACATCGGCGGCAGCGAAGAGCTGGAAGCCTACTTGGCTTAAGCCATTCCCCAAGGCAGGGCTGAACGCCCTGCCAGATTGCACACCGTTGAACTGAATGTCGTTGGAGAGAAAAGATGAAAACCTTAACCGTGGATGTGGCCGTCATTGGTGGTGGTACGGCTGGCCTGGGTGCTTACCGCGCCGCCAAAGCGCACACTGACAGCGTAGTCATGATCGAAGGTGGCCCATACGGCACCACCTGTGCCCGTGTGGGTTGCATGCCATCGAAATTACTCATTGCCGCTGCCGAAAGCGTCCACAACATTGAAAAAGCCCCCGCCTTTGGTGTTCATCCGCAAGGCGAAATTCAGATCAACGGCCGCGAAGTCATGGACCGGGTCAAACGTGAGCGTGACCGCTTCGTTGGTTTCGTGCTGGAGAGCGTCGATGAGATTCCGTCAGAAGACAAAATCAGCGGCTATGCCAGATTTGTTGATAACACCACACTTGAGGTCGACGGCCACACCCGTATTGAAGCCAAGCGGATTGTGATTGCCACCGGCTCCCGTCCGGCCTATCCCGGCGCATGGAATGAGCTGGGTGACCGCATGGTGATCAATGATGATGTCTTTGACTGGGAAGATCTGCCGGCCTCGGTGGCGGTATTCGGTCCGGGTGTGATCGGACTGGAGCTGGGTCAGGCGCTGCATCGCCTCGGGGTTGAGGTCAAGATCTTCGGTCTCGGCGGTCAGGTCGGTCCGCTGACAGACGATGAAGTCATGGCGTATGCCAATACTGCACTCAATGACGAGCTGTACCTGGATGCCGATGTCAAAGTCGAAAGCATGAAACGCATCGGCGACCGCGTTGAGATTCAGTTCCTCAATAAATCAGGCGAGCTGGAAACTCAGACGTTTGACTATGTGCTGGCCGCGACAGGTCGTCGCCCGAACACAGATAAGCTGGCGATTGAAAACACAGATATGGAACTGGATGAGCGCGGCGTGCCGGTCGCCGATCATTTCACTCTGCAAACTTCGGTCGCATCAATTTTCATTGCCGGTGATGCCAGCAACCAGTTGCCTTTGCTGCACGAAGCTGCCGATCAGGGCCGGATAGCCGGTGACAATGCCGGCCGCTTCCCGGATATTCGCGCCGGGCTGCGTCGTTCGAAAATTTCCGTGGTGTTCACCGAACCACAAATTGCGATGGTTGGCGAAAGTCGTCGCGAGATTACCGAGCGACTGGGCAACTGCGGCTGCTTCGAGGTCGGGACTGTCTCGTTCGAGAACCAAGGCCGCTCGCGGGTGATGCTGCGCAATAAGGGCATACTGAACCTGTACGGCGAACATGGCACCGGCCGTTTTCTGGGAGCCGAGATGATGGGGCCGAATGCTGAACATCTGGCGCATTTACTGGCCTGGGCACACCAGAGCAAGATGACAGTGGCGCAAATGCTGGACATGCCCTTTTACCATCCGGTGATCGAGGAAGGTGTCCGTACCGCACTGCGTGATCTCAACGCCAAACTGCATCTGGGGCCAGAAATGATCAAACACTGCATGGACTGCGGCCCCGGCTGTTAATGAAATCCAAATAGCACTGACGGGAAAGCAAAAGCGCCGGATAACCGGCGCTTTTTTATTAACTCGCAGACAGTGTGAATATCAGGCGACATTCACGCTCGGAATCACATGCTGCTGATCTAATCTGACTTCCAGTGCCACCTCGTCACAGGCATGCTGACGAGGACACATATCGCAGTCTTTCATGACTTTCTCCGGCAGCAGCGATTTTGAAGTCGGAATAAACTCCTGCTTCATGAAAAATTCAGGCACACGGGTCAGCACAAACACCCGCTTGATGGCCATCTGGCTGGCTTTTTCCAGCAAATGCTGAATCAGTGCCTTACCCTGCCCCTGGTGTTGCCAGCCCGCCTCTATACCCAGTGAGCGGATTTCCGCCAGCCCAGAGTCGTAGACATAAAGCGACGCACAACCTGTGACCACCCCCTGCGTTTCTGCCACGGCAAATGAGCCGATATCACGCACCAGTTCATTACGCGGCCGCGGCAGGTTCTCGCCCAGTCCGGCCCAGTAAGCCACCATACCTTCAATGGCATCAAGATCCGTCAGCCGCGCTCCCCGCACTTTCACACCCGGCGCATGGCGTTTCGACAAACGTTTTTCCGTCTGGGAAAGGGCGTGATCAACCTGATTCGGTGCGACACCGCCGAGGGCACAGCGTTTCTCCAGACAGGACTCAATCGTCAGAATCGGATACACATCCTCCGCAATCACAGGCGAGAAGGCTTTCATCTCCTCCAGTGACAGCTCTTCCAGCGCACAGCCTTTTTCGATAGCCGCGACGACAGCCACGCCCACGATATGGTGTGCTTCACGGAAAGGAATACCTTTGGCTACCAGGTAATCGGCCAGCTCAGTGGCATTCGAATACCCCTGCATCGCCGCTTCAAGCGTCCGATCTTTATTGACCTTGATACCGTCAAAACACAGCGCAGCCATTTCCATGCATTCATGCCAGGTGTCCAGTGCGTCGAACAAGCCTTCTTTGTCTTCCTGCATGTCTTTGTTGTAAGCCAGCGGCAGCGCTTTGACTGTCATCATCATGCCTGCCAGTGAACCGTATACCCGGCCACACTTACCACGGATCAGCTCCAGCGCATCCGGGTTCTTTTTCTGCGGCATCAGGGAAGAACCTGAAGTGACAGTATCGGCCAGCTCAATGAAGTTAGACTCGCCCGAATTGTAGAAGATCATGTCTTCTGCCAGCCGCGACAAATGCAGCATGGAAATCGACGCCGTCGACAACAGCTCCATCACATGATCACGGTCCGACACAGAGTCCAGACTGTTACGGGTTGCCCGGTGGAAACCCAGACTGTGAGCCAGAGCTTCACGGTCAATCGGGTAAGCCGTACCGGCCAACGCACCAGAGCCCAGCGGACAGGTATCTAACCGGTGCAGCGCATCACTGAGACGAGAATGGTCCCGTTCGAACATTTCCACATAAGCCAGACACCAGTGGGCAAAAGTCACCGGCTGAGCACGCTGCAGGTGGGTATATCCCGGCAGCACAGTGGCCTGATGTTCTCTGGCCACTGTGGTGAGCTGGCTTTGCAGATGGTCCAGCATCATGAGTAACTGATGTCCTTGCTGACGGCACCACAGTTTGAGATCGGTCGCCACCTGATCGTTACGTGAACGGCCGGTGTGCAGCTTTTTGCCCAAATCACCCACGCGGTGGATAAGCTGTTGCTCAACCCAGCTGTGGATGTCTTCGGCGTCAGACTGGAGGATCTGTTGCGGATCCTCCATCACAGCCAGCTTGAGCTCATTAAGTGCCAGCTCCAGCTTCTGCTGCTCCTCTTCGGTCAGTACCCCGACCTGACGCAGTGCTTTGGACCAGGCCACCGAGCCAACGATGTCTTGCTCCGCCAGGCGGTAATCAAAACGCAGGGAATCGTTAAACTGCTTGAACCGAGTATCTGCTGCCTGACTAAAACGTCCGCCCCATAGTGCCATGGTACTTCTCCTTTGCTGTACGACCGACTTGCTCACATGTCTTTGTTAGTAATGCGCTTTACGCTAGTTAGATTATTTTTTCTGTTCGTTCAGGGCACGGATACGGCTTGCCAGCGAGTACAGGCGGATAAAGCCACCCGCATGGCTGTGGTCGTACACTTCGTCTTCACCGAAGGTAGCGAACTCTTCAGAATACAGGCTGTTTGGCGAACGTTTCTGAACGGCAGTTACCTGACCTTTGTACAGCTTCAGTACCACTTCGCCATTGACGTCCTGCGCCAGCTCATTCGCCGCGGCCAGCAGTGAACGGCACAGAGGCGTGAACCAACGACCATCGTAAATCAGGTGAGAAGCTTTCAGACCAATGCTTTCACGGAATTCAAACGACTCTTTGTCCAGTACCAGCTGTTCAACGGCACGCAGAGCTTCCATCATGATGGTGCCCCCCGGTGTCTCATAGCAACCACGGGATTTGATACCAACCAGACGGTTCTCGACGATGTCGATACGGCCAACACCGTGCTCGGCACCCTTCTTGTTCAGGTACACCAGAGCTTCATACGGCGACATGGCTTTGCCGTCTACCGCCACAATTTCACCTTTTTCGATCAGTACAGACACTTCTTCCGGGGTGTTCGGGGCATCTTCAGGATCTTTAGTCCATACCCAGCACAGTTCATTAGACTGATTCCAGGTGTTTTCCAGTACGCCGCCTTCGGTTGAAATGTGCCAGGCATTCGCGTCACGGGAATAAATTTTTTCCAGCGTTGCCGTAGTTGGAATCTTACGCTCGGCCAGGTAATCAAGCAGGGCTTCACGGCTGCGCAGATCCCATTCACGCCACGGGGCAATCACAGTCAGTTGTGGTGCCAGGGCCGCGTAGGCACTTTCAAAACGCACCTGGTCGTTGCCTTTACCGGTGCAACCGTGACACAGGGCATCCGCCCCCACTTCCAGCGCACATTCAACCTGCGCTTTGGCGATAATAGGACGGGCCATTGAGGTACCCAGCAGGTATTTACCTTCATAGACAGCGCCGGTTTTCAGGCTTGGATAGATATAGTCTTTGACCATTTCTTCTTTCAGATCGGCGATATAACAAGCCGATGCACCTGAAGCCAGAGCCTTCTCTTCAATCCCGACCAGTTCCTCTTCACCCTGGCCCACATCGGCCACGAAGGCAATCACTTCACAGTCATAGTTCTCTTTCAGCCATGGAATGATGGCCGAAGTATCCAGACCGCCGGAATATGCCAATACAACTTTACTCACCTTGCTCATTGTTACTCTCCTTTGTTGCCTGCTCGACGGTCTACCCGTTCAGGCGATATCAATCTTTACTGTTTGAAACATCAAACGAAATAAGGGTAATTTTTATATCCAAACGCCGGTTTGCCGCCAGCGTTTGTACTCAATTCTGCTGGTTCAGAGCACAAATCGGGTGCCGATTTGCTCACCGTCAAACAAATTCACCAACTGCTCAGGGTAACGCCAGCCTGCAATTTCAACTGAACGCCCCAAGCCTTTGGCTGCCTCAAACGCGGCTTTCACTTTGACAATCATGCCATCGGTAATCACGGCCTGCTGGATCAGCGCATCCGCCTGAGGCTCGCTCAAAGAGGCAATCAGATGCCCTTTACCATCCAGCACGCCACTGACATCCGACAGCAACACCAGTTCGGCATCCAGCGCCGCGGCCACGGCCACCGCCGCCTGATCAGCATTCACATTCATCAGCTCACCGTCCGCCGTGAGGCCAATCGAGCTGACAATCGGCAGATAACCTGCCGCTATGATGCCGGACACTAAGTGGCTGTTTCCCGGGGCGGCTTTGCCGACCGCACCCAGCTCAGGGTCCAACTCAGTAACCTGACACAAACCACCGTCTGCCAGGCTTAATCCCACGGCTTTCACGCCGGACTTGATGGCCTGGCCCTGCAGCATTTTATTGGCCGTCCCCGCCAGCGCGCCGGCAATTACGCCAATTTGGTCAGCTGGAGTCACACGTAACCCCTGCTTTTTAACCGTTGGCAGATTCAGTTTTTTCATCAGGTCATCGACCAGATAGCCGCCGCCATGGACCAGCACCAAAGGCCTGTTGGCCTTAGCCTGATAGGCATTGATGGCACCAAATACTTTTTCCAGCGTGTCGGTGCACGACAGCACTGCTCCACCCAATTTGATTACTAACGGCGACTGTTCCATCCCGGTTCTCCTCTCAACAGCCAGACTTAACCAACCAACGCAGTCAATGGCGCAAAACCATTGCGAATATTTATGCATTGCATCGCCTGAGACGATGCGCCTTTTAATAAGTTATCGATAGCCGACGTGACAATTACATGCTGTCCCTGCACTTTCCAGCCGATATCACAGAAGCAAGTATTCACCACATCCTGCAAACGTGCTGCGTTATTGCCTAAAAGCCGCACCGCCTGATTCCCCGGCTGGTTATAGGCCGCTTCCATCGCTGCCGTCACTGCTTCAGGGCTCGCCCCGGGTGCCAGCTTGGCCGTAATAGTGGCCAGAATGCCCCGTTTGAAATTGCCCAGATGCGGGGTAAAGATGACATCTGTCCCCAGGTGCGCGGAAATTTCCGGTTGATGACGATGGGTAAAGACACCGTATGCCATCAGGCTGACTTCGCAAAAACTGTTGGTCATGCTGGCTTTCCGGCCTGCACCTGACACACCGCTGACGGCATTAATTACCGGCCATTGCTGGGTATCGAGCAAGCCCGCGGCCAGCAAGGGTTTCAGAGCCAGCTGCGACGCCGTCGGATAACAGCCGGGTACAGCCACTAACTGGGCGTGCGCTATCGATTCAGCATTCCACTCCGCCAGACCGTAAACAGCCGCATCCAGCCAGTTCGCATGCTGATGCGTGAAACCGTAATACTGAGTATAGAATTCATCGCCCTTCACCCGAAAAGCACCTGAAAGATCAAACACCTGACAGCCAGCAGCCAGGAAAACAGGCGCCAGGCCATGGCTGACTTCATGCGCTGTTGCCAGCAGCACAATATCGGACGCCTGTGCCACCGCGGCCACATCCGTCAAAGGTTGCAGTGGCAGATCAATCTGCCCGCGCAACTGGCCATGCAGTTCACTGATCGCCTTATTCGCGTCCAGACTGTTTTCTGACACATAAAGCCCTGCCAATTGCAGATGCGGGTGCTTATGGACCATAGCGGCCAGCTCTGCGCCGGTATAACCGCTGGCACCAATGATAGATGTGTTCAACATATTGGATCCCGTTGTCATCGTTGTGAAATTCACTATCAAGAAAATATGATTGCTGTGTTCAGCGCGTGGCGCCGGGCAGGCGCAAGAGAAAGGTGCCAGAGGCACCAGGCGATAGAGACTTAGCGTCGTCGGAAGGAATACTGCTTGTAATTCATCGCCTGGTTCATACTACTACTGATAGCCTCTGGTCATTCGGATAAAAGAGTTGTTAAACGTGATTCTTTGGTAAGAAAGGTTCGAGCGAACCCTGCAATTGCAAAGAATATTTTTATTCACTTATTATGAATTTTTATATTTACCTTTTCCTGCCTTTTGTGTCAAGAGAAGCAGAAGAAAAAATGCCTTATCTGGCGCAGAGGCAGTGTTAAAGCGCACGCTGAAACTGTAAAGGTAAAGAAAGTAAATTACAGGAATGAGACACACAGCGCCCTTATGCGGGATAAACTGATGGGATTTTGGTCTAAAAAGGGTGCACTTATTGACCTTTTGCCCCAATGAAGGCTAGATTGTTGGCTACGCCTTGGCGATTGGATGTAACAAAATTACGATATGGATGCGATATGAACGAAAAGTACAGTGCGTTAAAAAGCAATGTCAGTATGCTTGGTCACTTGCTGGGTAATACAATCAAGGACGCCCATGGCAGCGAACTGCTCGAGAAAGTAGAAACCATTCGGAAACTGTCTAAGTCGGCCTGCGCCGGCAACAGCGATGACCGGGAAAAACTGATCACAGAGTTGCAGAACCTGCCGGACGATCAGTTGCTGCCTGTGACTCACGCGTTCAGTCAGTTCCTCAACCTCACCAACATCGCCGAGCAGTACCATACGATTTCTCGCCATTGCGAGGAGCTGGTATGTAATCCGGATGAAATGGATTCGCTGTTCGCCAAACTGAAAGACGAAAAGATCGGCGAGCTCGACTCGTTGCAAGCGGTCCGCGATTTGAATATCGAACTGGTGCTGACAGCCCACCCGACCGAAATTGCACGCCGCACCATGATCCACAAGCTGGTGCAAATCAACAAATGCCTGTCTAAACTCGAGCTGAGCGAACTCTCTCACCGCGAACGACAGAAAGCCGAACGCCGCCTCGAGCAACTGATCGCTCAGGCCTGGCATTCCGACGTGATCCGTAAACAACGCCCCAGCCCGCTTGATGAAGCCAAGTGGGGATTTGCCGTGGTTGAAAATTCACTGTGGCAGGCGGTTCCGGAATTTCTGCGTCAGTTCGATGAGAAACTGCACCAGCACCTTGGTGAGAGCCTGCCGCTGGACGCTGCACCGGTCAAGTTCTCGTCCTGGATGGGCGGCGACCGTGACGGCAACCCGTTTGTGACGGCTGAAATTACCCGTGAAGTCTTACTGCTGTCGCGCTGGAAAGCCGCCGACCTGTACCTCAATGATATTCAGGAACTGGTCAGCGAGCTGTCTATGGTCGAGTGCAACAGCGAAGTGCGCGAACTGGCCAATGGTGCCCACGAACCTTACCGTGAAATCATCAAAGGCTTGCGGACGTTACTGACTCAGACCCGTGATGTACTCGATGCCCAGATTAAAGGCAGCGACAGCGTACCGAAAGTCGCTATCCTGGAAGACATCGATCAGTTGTGGCAACCACTGCATGCCTGTTACCGCTCACTGCACGAGTGCGGCATGTCTATCATTGCCGACGGGTTACTGCTTGATACCCTGCGCCGTATTCAGTGTTTCGGCGTCCACCTGGTGCGCCTGGATATCCGTCAGGAAAGCACACGCCATTCGAATGCCATTTCTGAACTGACCCGCTATCTGGGCCTGGGCGACTACGACCAATGGAGCGAGCAGGACAAAGTGGCTTTCCTGGTTCGTGAACTGGCGTCAAATCGTCCCCTGCTGCCCCGTAACTGGCAGCCATCGGAAGCGGTACAGGAAGTGCTCGATACCTGCCGTGTCGTGGCCGAGCAGCCGCGTCAGGCGCTGGGCGCTTATGTCATTTCCATGGCGCGTACCGCCTCGGATGTGCTGGCGGTCCATTTGCTGCTGAAAGAATCCGGCTGCACCTTCCGTCTGGATGTCTGCCCTCTGTTTGAAACTCTGGACGACCTCAATAATGCAGAGTCTGTCATTACCCAGCTGATGAACATCGACTGGTACCGCGGTTTCATCCAGAACCACCAAATGGTGATGATCGGCTATTCTGACTCTGCAAAAGATGCCGGTGTCACCGCAGCAGGCTGGGCGCAGTATCGCGCGATGGAAGCCCTGGTCAATGTGTGTGACGAGGCAGGTGTTGAACTGACCCTGTTCCACGGCCGTGGCGGCAGTATTGGCCGTGGCGGTGCGCCTGCGCACGCCGCCCTGCTGTCTCAGCCTCCACGCAGCCTGAAAGGTGGCTTACGGGTCACCGAGCAAGGCGAGATGATCCGCTTTAAGCTGGGTCTGCCTGACGTGGCCGTCAACAGCCTGAACCTTTACGCCAGTGCCATACTGGAAGCCAATCTGCTGCCGCCCCCGGCACCTAAACAGCAATGGCGTGATGTAATGGACGTGCTGTCAGATGTCTCTTGCGAGGCCTACCGTTCTGTCGTGCGTGGCCATGACTCCTTCGTGCCTTATTTCCGCGCGGCAACGCCAGAAATGGAACTGGGTAAACTGCCGCTGGGCTCACGCCCGTCCAAGCGGAACCCTCAGGGCGGCGTAGAAAGCCTGCGCGCCATCCCGTGGATTTTTGCCTGGAGTCAGAACCGTCTGCTGCTGCCAGCCTGGCTGGGCGCCGGTAAAGCAATTCAGCATGTCATCGATCAGGGCCATTCTGAGCTGCTGGAAGAAATGTGCCGTGAATGGCCATTCTTCTCTACCCGACTAGGTATGCTGGAAATGGTGTACAGCAAAACCAATATCCAGATTGCCGAATACTATGATCAGCGGCTGACCGATAAGAGTTTATGGCCGCTGGGACAGGAACTTCGCGATCAACTGCAACACGATATCAAGGTAGTTCTCAACGTGGAGAACAGTGACCACTTGATGGAGCAGGATCCCTGGGGGGCCGAATCTATCCGGCTGCGCAATGTGTATGTTGAGCCACTCAACATGCTGCAGGCGGAATTACTGCACCGTACCCGCCAGCAAGAGAGCGAGTCGCCGATTCTGGAAGAAGCCCTGATGGTCACCATTGCCGGTATTGCCGCCGGTATGCGCAATACCGGTTAATATTTCGGCTCTTCGTGACATGAAACAGGCCACCTTCTGGTGGCCTGTTTTTTTGTCCGTAATTTAGACAGCATATCTTTATTTCTTTCTACTAAGGTCTATATGAGTGCTGTGAATCAATTTGATTGAAACTTTGTGCACTGCGCGCAGTCTACATTATTGGACGAGCGTCACAAGATAAGTAATTGCTCACTGTTCATCATAGAATATTTATGCTTCCAGTGGTTGCAGAGAATAAATTGATGATATCCTATGTGATCTCGACCGGGCACTGCAACAAGACGATTATAAAAACGCCTCAGAGCGGAAGGGTAACGTTATGCCTGGTCGGTTTATTTTTTTGTAGTATTTTAACGGATAGAAGAGATGTCACTACCACACGTCATATTGACCGTGCTGAGTTCGCGCGATGCGACCGGCTACGACATAACAAAAGAGTTTTCTCACAGTATCGGCTATTTCTGGAAAGCCAGTCATCAGCAGGTTTACCGTGAGCTAAACAAAATGGCCACCAACAATCAGGTTACCTGCAAACTGGAACCTCAGGAAGGCAAGCCGGATCGTAAGGTCTACTCTATTACTGATCTGGGCCGTCAGGCACTGTTTGAGTGGTTCCAGGAGCCAGCCCGCAATCCGACCATCCGTGATGAATTCTCTGCCAAACTACTGGTTTGCGGTGTTCACAACTCACTGCCTATGCAGCGCCAGTTGGAAGCACTGATCGAGGAATCACACACCCTGATGAACCATTACCACGAGCTGGAAAAAGTCCATTTCGCCAATTACAAAGAAATGGATCGTCAGTCGCGCCTCGATCGCCTGACACTGCGCCGCGGGATCCATAACCGACAGGCTTGGATCGACTGGGCAGAAGAAGTTCTGGTGGAGCTGCAAGATATCGACAGCGCCGACAGCAATGTCGCCATGGCCGCTGAGTAACCCTGCAGACCCGATACTCAGGCATCATTGACTTATCGGCTCCTGCCACTCACGGGCCGATTCGTCAGTTGCCAGCCAGATACAAAAAAAGCCGCAATGCGGCTTTTTCTTTTCCTGTCCGATACAGCAATCAGGCAATGACGTCAGCTTCGGCGCGCACCCCTAAGGTATGGCAGATAGCATAAGTCAGCTCAGCACGGTTAAGGGTATAGAAGTGGAAATCTTTGACACCCTCACGGCTCAGTACCCGCACCATATCAATCGCATTGCTGGCACCTACCATCTGGCGGCTCAGTAAATCGTCATCCAGCCCCTGGTATTGCTTCTCTAGCCAGTTAGGGATTTTCACATTATTGGCCTGCGCGAAGCGCTTGGCCTGCTTCATGTTCACCACAGGCAGGATACCCGGGACGATTTCAACATCAATACCGGCGGCCACACAGCGGTCGCGAAAGCGCAGGTAGCTTTCAACATCAAAAAAGAACTGAGTAATGGCACGGCTGGCACCGGCATCGACTTTACGCTTCAGGTTAATCAGATCGGCCTGCGCACTTTTTGCTTCCGGATGCACTTCAGGGTAAGCCGCCACAGAAATGTCGAAATCCGCTTCCGCACGCAACAGCTCGACCAGATCGACCGCATACATGTCCGGCTTACCGCCCTGTGGCGGTAAATCGCCCCGCAGCGCTACGATATTGCGGATCCCGTTTTTCCAGTAATCACGGGCGATGGAACGCAGTTCATCACGCGTGGCATCGATACAGGTCAGGTGAGGTGCAGCCAGCAGGCCGGTCTGCTCTTTAATATCTTTGATGATAGAGTGAGTACGGTCTCGTTCGCCTGAGTTGGCGCCGTAAGTCACAGACACGAACTTAGGTTTCAGCGTCTTCAGACGATGGATGGATGACCAGAGGGTTTCTTCCATCGCAGGTGAACTTGGCGGAAAGAATTCAAATGATACATTGATGGCACCGTTCAGATCGGCGATGTTTTGATTTAATGCATCCAAGTGACTGGCGTAAGAATAACCCATAATTGAAACCTTCCTGCTGCTGGCCTGCGGCCTTCCCTCTGAACCCTGACGCCAAATAACCATTTAGACGTCTATATGTCCACAGGATGTCTTGTAACCAAATTAATGTCAACCGCATGAACATGAATTTTTCTCAACATCAAGATCCACTTTATTCAAGTCCAGAGTTTTACTATGCCGATTGCCCGCCAGGCAGCACTAATGCTGGGAAAAAACCAAAACAGTAAACAAAAAGGGCAGCTCAAGGCTACCCTTTGGATCTATCTCATAACGGGAAAATCTTACAAAAGCCGGGCCAGTCGGTTCAAATCCGACAGTAATGCCCCAGCGGTCACATCCCTGCCCGCACCAGGGCCGCGGATAACCAGCGGGTTGTCGCGGTACCAGCGGCTTTCAATCGCAAAGATGTTGTCGCAGGGCAACAGGTTCGCCAGCGCGTGCTCAGGCTCCAGCGCTTCCAGGCCCACCACGGCGTGACCATTTTTGTCCAGACGGGCGATATAGCGCAGCACTTTTCCCTCTCGCTTTGCTTTGCTCAGGCGTGCCTGCAAACGCTCATCAAGCACATCACTGTGCTCAAAAAAAGCGTCCAGGCTCAGGGCTTCCAGCTCTTCGGGCACCAATGACTCAACTTTGACCTGCTCCGGCTCCAGTGCCAGGCCGGATTCACGCGCTAAAATGACCAGTTTTCGCATCACGTCGCTGCCGTCCAGATCGTGACGCGGATCCGGTTCTGTCAGCCCCTGCTGCCAGGCCTGTTCAAGCAACTGGCTGAATGGCTGGCTGCCGTCGAACTGCTGGAACAGCCAGGAAAGTGTGCCCGAGAAAATGCCGGAGACGGCAATAATCGTATCTCCGCTGTCGCGCAAATCTTTGACCGTATGATTGACCGGCAACCCGGCGCCCACAGTGGCGTTATACAGCCAGTGGCGGCTGCTTTTCTCGAACGCATCGACCACAGCGCGGTAGACTTTGCCTTTTGCTGAGCCGGCAACTTTGTTGGCAGAGATCAGATGCAAGCCGTGACTGGCAAATTCCGGATAGCGCTCAGCCAGACTTTTGCTGGCAGTAACATCCAGCACCACCAGTTCATCATAGTCATGCTGGCCTGTGGCCGGCAGCCAGTCCGTACCGTCTATGGCTTCATCATCAAACCGGCTTAGTGCCTGAAGCGGCTCAATGCCCTGCAGATCCAGCCAGTAGCGCCGGCTGTCAGCCACCCCTATCAGGGTAAAGCTCATGCCGTGACGTTTTTCCAGCGCCACTTTTTCTTCTTCCAGCAATTCCAGCCAGCGGCTGCCGATATTGCCCTTACCGCACAAAATCAGACCGATACGTTTTTGCGCCTGGAACAGATTTTGGTGAATCAGCTGAACCAGGGCTTGGGTATCGGCCTGACGCAGTACCGCCACCAGGCTCAGCCCGGATTCGGCTTCCGCAATAAATTCGACCGGCTGGCCCTTGAGTTGCTGCTGGAAACCATGACAGTGCACAGGGTTGATCACCACCCCGGCCCCTACTGCGGCAACCATAGTAAAACCGTCGCGCAAACGGATCTCGGCCGGTAAGCCGCTGTCCTGCAGCAGTGCCAGCACCCCATTGGCCACTTCGGCGGTATACGCCAGCAGAATCTGCCCTTTATCGGTTTCAATTGACTGAGCCAATGGGATCAGCTGCGCTTTGGGCAGCAGAGTTGCCAGCTCGCGCTCCACCTGCTCCAGAGTCTGGGCACGTGAGACTGACAGCTCCAGCAGACAGACGTCATCCAGAGAGGTAATGATTTTGGCGCCGCGACCCGATGCCAGTACCCTTTCTACCCGGGTAGAGCCAGATTCCGGCTGCAGACTGCAGCGCAGCGTCAGGTCGATGTCACTCTGGGCGACAGGCTGAAGCGTGCGGCTGTGCAGCACAGGCGCTGCCAGACGGGCCAGCTCGTCGGCCTCATCAAGACGCAGCAGCGGCAATAAACAGGCATCACTGACCAGCCGGGGATCCGCACTGTAGACACCGGCGACATCGCTCCAGATGGTCACCCGGCTGACACCGGCCAGAGCGCCGATGACAGTGGCGGAATAATCCGAACCATTGCGTCCCAGCAGCACGGTTTCTCCGGCTTGATTGCTGGCCATAAAACCTGTGATCACCATGCGATGGCCACTGTGCTGCGCCAGTTCATTTTGCAGCAGCGGCAGTGAACGGCCACGGTCAACTTCCGGCTGCGCGGCGCGTTCGGCACGCAGGAAGCGCCGGGAGTCCAGCGCACGTGCCGCCATACCCTTGTGTGCCAGCAGCGCGGCCAAGAGCCGGGAAGACCACAATTCGCCGTGTCCGAGTACCCAAGCGTGTCTGGCCGGGGTGATATCACTGTCGGTGAGCTGGCCCAGCTCGCTGAATTCAAGGTGTAGCGAGGTCAACAATTCATCCGCTGTTGTCTCATCAAGCAGTTCTTCGATCAGGTGCTGCTGAAAGGTGCGTAAATCTTGCAGGCTTTCATGCGCCAGCCGGCCATCCTTGCTCAGCAAAGACAGCCACTGAATCAGCCGGTTGGTTGTTTTTCCGGCCGCCGAGACCACCACAAGATCCTCAGCGCTGGAATATTGCT
Source organism: Photobacterium salinisoli (assembly GCF_003614885.1). Taxonomy (GTDB): domain Bacteria; phylum Pseudomonadota; class Gammaproteobacteria; order Enterobacterales; family Vibrionaceae; genus Photobacterium; species Photobacterium salinisoli. The sequence continues at coordinate 193,067 of NZ_QZMS01000015.1, read as the reverse complement.
CCAGAATATGGGCGACATTATGGTAACAGCTTGCATCCGCTAAACTGCTGCCGCCAAATTTGTGCAACTGACGTTTCAGGGTCATTCACTGATCTCCGCCGCTTTGGCAAAGGCCTGGGCCAGATCGGCAATCAAATCATCGGCATCTTCCAGGCCCACAGACAGACGCAGCAGTGACGGCAAAATACCGGCCTCGCGCTGCGCCTCATCCGACATGGCACGGTGGGTCATACTGGCCGGATGCGCAATCAGGCTTTCCGTGCCGCCCAGTGACTCAGCCAGAGAGAAATCATTCAAAGCCGCCACAAAAACGTCCAATTGCTGCATGCTGCCAGCCAGCTCAAAACTCAGCATGGAGCCAAAGCCTTTTTGCTGCCGGGCAGCAATCTCATGACCAGGGTGATCAGCCAAGCTGGGGTGGTAAATTTTACCCACCAGCGGCTGGGTTTGCAGATAGGCCAGCAACCGGGCGGAATTTTCTTCATGGACACGCATACGCGCCATCAGAGTACGCACACCACGCAGGGTCAGGTAGGCATCAAACGGTGCGCCAGTGGCGCCGATACAGTTGGCCCACCAGGACAAGTTCTCGGCGTGATCGCTGTCTTTTGCAATCAGCACCCCGCCCACCACATCGGAGTGACCATTGATATATTTAGTGGTGGAATGCACCACAAAGTCTGCGCCCAGCGCGATGGGCTGCTGCAGCGCCGGCGAGAGGAAAGTATTATCCACCGCGACCAGCGCCCCTGCGTCGTGCGCCTGCTGGCACAGCAGCTCGACATCAATCACCCGCAACAACGGGTTGGACGGCGTTTCGACCCACACCAGTTTCGGTTTTCTGGCCAGCGCTTCAGCCAGCGCCTGAGGGTTGCCCTGATCGACAAAAAGTACCTTGAAGTCACCTTTACCGGCACGGGTATTGAACAAGCGGTAAGTGCCGCCGTAGCAGTCATGAGGTGCCACAACCAGATCATCCGGCCCCAGTTGTGCCGTTGCCAGCAGGTTAATCGCCGCCGTGCCGCAGCTGGTCACCACACCGCCTGCCCCGCCTTCCAACTCCGCCAGGGTGTCTGCCAGTAAATTACGGGTTGGGTTACCTGAGCGGGAATAATCGTATTGAGGTAAGGTCCCTAATTCAGGGAAGCCATAGGTTGAGGTCAAGTAAATAGGTGGCACCACTGCACGAAATTGCTGATCGGTTTCAATCCCGCTGCGAACAGCGATAGTAGCTGTTTTCTTGTCACTCATGTAATTTGCTTCCTTGTTTCTGGGACCAGGTCAGAGGCCGACGAGAGTAAGATGCCTCAACCTTAGCGAGATTTAAAAAAGACGTCAACACTTCTAGACGTCCATATGTCTTTGCTTGTGGCAGTAAATGCCGCTAAAATTCCCCCCATACAATATTTCAAAACCCTATATCGCTGAGAAGGTAAACAATGGCAAAGTGGAACGGTGAGTACATCAGCCCTTATGCGGAACACGGCAAGAAAAATGAGCAGGTCAAGAAAATCACTGTCTCTATCCCATTAAAGGTGTTGAAAATCCTCACAGATGAACGCACCCGCCGTCAGGTAAACAACCTTCGCCACGCCACCAACAGTGAACTGCTGTGCGAGGCATTCCTGCATGCCTATACAGGTCAGCCACTGCCAACGGATGAAGATATCCGCAAAGATCGTCCTGACGATTTGCCGGCAGAAGCCAAGGCCATCATGGACAGCCTGGGCATTGAGTACGAAGACATCAACGAATAATCAACATAGCGCCCTGAGATAAAAAAAAACCAGCCATATGGCTGGTTTTTTCAATCATAAGCACACACTGTGTGTCATTACACTTCCATGTAACCCACAGGCATTTCGATACGGGCAACGCCGGATTCCACAGCCGCAACCGCGACCGCTTTAGCGACCCGAGGCAACAAACGCGGATCCATAGGTTTAGGGATAATATAGTCAGGACCGAACTCCAGCTTATCCACCCCTGCGGCTTTGGCAACTTCTGCCGGAACCGGTTCTTTGGCCAGTTCACGAATAGCATTAACCGCAGCCAGTTTCATTTCATCGTTAATCTCGCTGGCACGCACATCCAACGCACCACGGAAAATAAACGGGAAACAAATGACGTTATTGACCTGGTTCGGATAATCCGAACGGCCGGTTCCCATGATCAGATCATTGCGAACCGCATGGGCCAGCTCTGGTTTAATTTCCGGATCAGGGTTTGAACAGGCAAAGACGATCGGTTTGTCAGCCATCAGTTTCAGCGACTCAGGCGCCAGCAGATCCGGGCCGGAAACACCGACAAAGATATCCGCGCCTTCGATAACATCTTCCAGGGTGCGCTTATCTGTGTTGTTGGCAAACAGTTGCTTATACTCGTTGATATCATCACGACGGGTGTGAATCACACCTTTGCGATCCAGCATGTAGATTTTTTCACGCTGCGCGCCGCATTTGATCAGTAGCTCCATACAGGCGACGGCCGCTGCGCCGGCGCCCAGGCAGATGATCACCGCTTCTTTGATATCTTTGCCCTGTAGCTCCAGTGCGTTCAGCATACCGGCAGCCGTAACAATTGCCGTACCGTGCTGGTCGTCATGGAACACAGGTACCTGACAACGCTCAATCAGGCGTTTTTCAATCTCAAAACAATCGGGGGCTTTGATATCTTCCAGGTTAATACCGCCAAAGGTGTCGGCGATATTGGCCACAGTATCAACAAACTCGTCGATAGTGCGGTGCTTCACTTCGATATCAATTGAATCCAGGCCAGCGAAACGCTTGAACAGCAGGGCCTTGCCTTCCATGACCGGCTTAGAAGCCAGCGGACCAAGGTTACCCAAGCCAAGAATGGCCGTACCATTGGTAATAACAGCAACCATGTTGCCTTTACCTGTGTACTTATACACATTCTCTGCATTCTGGGCGATTTCACGCACCGGCTCAGCCACACCAGGGCTGTAGGCCAGAGCGAGATCTTCTACTGTATTCGCAGGCTTGCTTAGTTCAACCGAAATTTTCCCGGGGACAGGGTAAGCATGATAGTGAAGTGCTTGTTGACGAAAATCTTCAGACATAATTATTAGAATCCTGAATGGATGGATGTTCTGTTCGGTTCGGTATTGAACAATCAATCATATTCGATAGCAGCACAAAATCCTAGTTCGTACAAGCTGGTAATACCAAGACAATTACCGTGACAGGCCAGAAGATATGCAGGGAGGACGGAACGGAGTCAATGACAACAAATAAATCAGTCATTAAGGGCAGGAAGAAAGCGCAGACAGCAAAAAGGGACGCCTGAGCGTCCCTTTTTTTCGACAGTGTCTTAAAGCAATTACTTGCTAGACAGAGCGCCGAAACGCTTGTTGAATTTGTCGATACGGCCACCGGTGCTCACTTGACGTTGCTTACCAGTGTAGAATGGGTGACATTTGTCACACACATCCAGGTTGATGTCTTTTTTCATAGTTGAATTAAAGACAAAAGCGTTGCCGCAAGAACAACGTGCGTTTACAGCTGTGTATTCTGGGTGGATACCTTGTTTCATGGGAAACCTCTAAGCTAAGGCCGTGTCGCTCTCCCGATCCAAAGCCGGGCACCACACGTGGTTAATAAATACTGCCAGGCCGACGGCGCTGGACAAATAGGCGGCGTATGATAATCAATCAGCCGACACAGATCAACCTGCAATCACAGTGTCGTCTTGCTTTGCCTCACCCCCTGTGCAAGGTACACTGCCATCTACCTGTAAGTATAAGTGATATCAGCCAATACCCATGACTGCCACCATCGCCAGGGTTGCCCTGCCCGTTCCGCTGGACAAAAGCTTTGACTACCTGATCCCATCAGGCCTTCGGCCCGTGGTCGGTGGCCGGGTACGGGTGCCATTTGGCCGTCAGCAGCTAACCGGGATTGTTATTGCCCTGACCGGGCAGTCCGATTTTCCCCGCGACCAGCTCAAGCCCCTCAAGGCGGTGCTCGATAGCGAACCGCTGTGGCAGCCGCCATTGTTTCAGTTACTGGAATGGACCAGCCGCTACTACCAATACCCGTTGGGCGATACCCTGGCTAATGCCCTGCCTTCGGCCTTACGTAAAGGCAGACCGGCCAATGCCGAGATTCGTTACTGGCAATTAACAGAAAAAGGCCAAGAGCAGCCTCTGTCGGCGCTCAAGCGGGCACCGCGGCAGGCAAAAGTACTGACGCTGCTGCGCCATGGCGCGCTGAGTCACGATGCCTTGCTCGATCAGGACGTTAACAGTGCCACCCTGAAAACACTGGCCGAGAAAGGCTGGGTCGACAGTTTCCACACCACAGCGCACAGTGGCCACTGGCCAACGGATTTCGCTGTCACCGAAGAGAAACCCCGCCTCAACGAAGAACAGGCGCTGGCGATTGCCAGTGTCAACGCCAACCCGGATTATGCCTGTTATTTACTGGAAGGTGTGACGGGTTCAGGCAAGACCGAAGTCTATCTCAACCTGATTGAGCCGGTTCTGGCCGCCGGTAAACAGGCACTGGTACTGGTGCCAGAGATTGGTCTGACGCCTCAGACCATCAACCGTTTTCAGCGTCGCTTCAACGTGCCGCTGTTTACCATTCACTCCGGCCTGAATGATACCGAGCGCCTCAGTGCCTGGCTGGCCGGGCGCGACAATCAGGCCGGTATTATTATTGGTACCCGTTCCGCCCTGTTCACCCCGTTCGCGGATCTCGGCATCATTATTGTCGATGAAGAGCATGACCCGTCTTATAAGCAGCAGGACAGCCTGCGCTATCATGCCAGAGACATGGCCGTGCTGCGGGCGAACAAAGAAAACATTCCGATTGTGCTTGGTTCAGCCACCCCGGCACTGGAAACCCTGCACAATGCCAGAACCGGCAAATACCACCACCTGCATCTGACCCGCCGCGCCGGTAACGCGCAGGCCGCCCGCCACGGGGTACTGGACATGAAAGGGCTCCATCTCGAGGCGGGACTGTCCGCCCCGCTGATTGCCCGTATGCGCCAGCACCTGAGCGCCGGCAATCAGGTGATGCTGTTCCTCAACCGCCGCGGATTTGCGCCGGCCCTGATGTGCCACGAATGCGGCTGGCTGGCGGAATGTAAGCGATGCGACGCGTATTACACCTACCATCAGCATTCCGGTGAGCTTCGCTGCCACCATTGCCAGACCCAGCGTCCGGTCATGCCACAATGTCAGCAATGCGGCTCGACCCAGCTCCAGACAGTCGGAGTCGGCACCGAGCAACTTGAACACCAGCTTGCCAGCTTGTTCCCTGAGTTCCGCACAGTGCGCATTGATCGCGACAGTACCCGCCGCAAAGGCAGCCTGGACAATTACCTTGAAGCGGTCAGGAACCAGGAATACCAGATCCTGATCGGCACCCAGATGCTGGCCAAAGGTCACCACTTTCCGGATGTCACTCTGGTGGCTCTGGTCGATGTCGACAGTGCGCTGTTCAGCAATGACTTTCGTGCGGCGGAGCGGCTGGCACAGCTGTTCATCCAGGTCGCAGGCCGCGCAGGCCGTGCCAGCAAGCCGGGCGAAGTGCTGCTGCAAACCCACCATCCGGAACACAGTCTGCTTCAGGCCCTGCTCTATAAAGGGTACGACCACTTTGCTGTTCAGGCGCTGACAGAACGCCGTCAGGCCATGCTGCCGCCGTTTACTTACCTGGCACTGTTCCGGGCCGAAGCAGCGCAAAGTGAACTGACCGAGCAGTTTCTGCATCAGGTGCGCGGGATCCTGGAAACCAGCCCGCTGTTTCAGGCTCACACTCTGGTGCTGGGGCCCAATCCGGCACCTCTCTCCCGCCGCGCCGGTCGCTACCGCTGGCAGTTACTGCTTCAGGCGCCCGACCGTAAAACCCTGCAAACTCTGCTTTCTGTGGCCCGTCCTGCCATTAACTTGCTGCCATTGGCGCGGAAAGTGCGCTGGTCGCTGGACGTCGAACCTCAGGATTTAAGCTGAAGATAAGATAATTAATGCGATTTGGATCACAAGCCCAATGTAATTTATGCTATTTGGCACATGTTTAAACCCGCATAAAGCGCCTACAATAACAGGCTTGTTGGACCAGGTTTCTGCACCGATTTGGTTGCGATCCTCCAGCATTATTGAGAGAAATGTCTTAGAGAGGAACTATTTATGGCGACAATGAAGGATGTTGCCCAGCTAGCCGGAGTCTCTACCGCGACTGTGTCGCGTGCGCTGATGAACCCGGAGAAAGTGTCAGCTTCGACCCGTAAAAAAGTCGAACAGGCTGTCATGGATGCTGGCTATTCCCCGAATTCCCTGGCTCGTAACCTTAGGCGCAATGAATCTAAAACCATTGTCGCTATCGTCCCCGACATCTGCGATCCCTATTTCACGGAAATTATCCGGGGCATAGAAGAAGCGGCGATGGAATATGGTTATCTGGTGCTGTTGGGCGACAGCGGGCAACAGAAAAGCCGGGAAAACTCATTCGTGAATCTGGTGTTCACCAAGCAGGCGGACGGCATGTTACTGCTGGGTACAGATTTACCCTTTGATATCAGCAAACCGGAACAGAAAAACCTGCCGCCTATGGTGATGGCCTGCGAGTTTGCCCCAGAGCTGGAGCTGCCAACCGTCCACATTGATAACCTGACCGCCGCATTTGAAGCCGTGAACTACCTGACTCAGATGGGGCACAAGCACATCGCCCAGATCACAGGTCCCGACAGTGCCATGCTCTGTCAGTTCCGCTCCCAGGGCTATCAGCAGGCCCTGCGCCGCGCCGGCACTGAGCTGAATCCGGCTTACACGGTAAAAAGTGATTTCACCTTTGCCGGTGGAGCCCGCGCCGTGACCACCCTGTTATCGCTGCCAGAGCCGCCGACTGCCCTGCTGTGCCACAACGATGTCATGGCCATAGGCGCTATGCAGCAAGCCAAGCGCTTAGGGATCAATGTCCCTCAGGATCTGTCCATCGTCGGGTTTGATGACATTCAGTTCGCCGAATACTGCGATCCGCCACTGACCACAGTGTCGCAGCCGCGCTATGAAATTGGCCGTCAGTCGATGCTGATGCTGCTGGACATACTGCAAGGTAAGGACATAGCTGCCGGTTCGCGCCTGCTGGATGCCAAACTGGTGATCCGGGAAAGTGCTGCGCCACCGTCAAATCAACCGCAATAGCCACCGCGACCTGAGCTGAAAAAATCACCACTTTGAGCAAAAGGTCACAGAATGATCGGGAAGCTCTGCCTCTCTGGCAGGTACAGGCTTCCCGACACTAGCCAGTGTGAGCACTTCTTTGTACCATGTCTGACCATTAGTCCAACAATCATCAAAACATTGTGGCAACCAAAGATTACGTCAAGCGAGGCCGGGCCGCGAAAAAGCCCGCCAGAAAAACGCCTTCCCGCAACAGCAAACCCAGTGGACAGTTCCCGGTAAAATGGGCACTGATCGCCCTGTGCCTGGTCATTGCCCTTGGCTATGGCTTATATTTTCTGTCTTCGTCACCCAAGCCTGCGGCAACCAATGCGACTCCGGTTCAGCCGACGCCGGCCACAGTCAAAGACAAAACGCCGCCGGTACCTGCCGTCAAGCCCAAGCAGGAAACCAGCACCACAGCCGACACTAAACCGGTGACTGCGCCCAAGCAACAAGAAAAGTTACCGCCTAAACCGGCAGAAAAATGGCGCTACATCGAAGAGCTGGAAAATAAAGAAGTGCAGGTGGAAGCGAAAAAGGTGCCGGACAAGCCGGGTCGCCCTTATTTGATGCAATGCGGCGCTTACCGCTCGCCAGGCCAGGCAGAAGAGCGCAAAGCCATGATTGCCTTTCAGGGCCTCACCAGCCAGATCAAAGTGTCTCAGGGAGAAAAAGGCAGCTGGTATCGCGTAGTACTCGGTCCTTACCCTCAGAAACGCAAAGCTGAAAGCGATCGCAATATGCTGCGACGAGCCGGGATTGAACCTTGCGCCATCTGGTACTGGGACGCCTGAGTCGTTTGCTGACCTGAGAACAGCTAACTACACTGATGAAGGATGCTGAAGCAGACAAAACGCTGCCAGGGCATCCTTTTTTTATGGTCTTCACTGCGCAGATTCTCTTGTTTGCCTTGAAATCGGAAACCGCCATCCCCAGATCTGCGGCTATACCCATACCGGCCCACGAGCCGGACTGATGCTAAGAGGTAATACCGTGACAACCATAGTCTCTGTACGTCGCAATGGAAAAGTCGTCATCGCCGGTGATGGCCAGGTCTCACTGGGCAATACCGTCATGAAGGGCAATGCCCGCAAAGTCCGCCGCTTATACAACAATCAGGTACTGGCAGGATTCGCCGGCGGTACTGCCGATGCCTTCACCCTGTTCGAGCGCTTCGAGCGCAAGCTGGAAATGCACCAGGGGCACCTGATGAAAGCCGCGGTTGAACTGGCAAAAGACTGGCGTACCGACCGCAGCCTGCGCCGCCTGGAAGCCTTGCTGGCCGTTGCAGATGCCACCGCCTCGCTGATCATCACAGGTAACGGTGATGTGGTTCAGCCGGAAAATGACCTGATTGCCATCGGATCAGGCGGTAATTTTGCGTTATCCGCAGCCCGGGCGCTGCTGGAAAACACCGAGCTGGATGCTCGCACCATAGCTGAGAAGTCGCTGACCATTGCTGGTGATATCTGCGTTTACACCAATGACTTCCAGACTGTTGAAGAACTCGATACCCAGTAAGGATTCCCCATGTCTGAAATGACTCCCCGCGAAATTGTTCATGAACTGAACCGCCATATTATCGGCCAGGACAAGGCCAAGCGTGCCGTGGCTATCGCGCTGCGTAACCGCTGGCGTCGCATGCAGCTGCCGGAAGAGCTGCGTGTTGAAGTAACCCCGAAAAACATACTGATGATAGGTCCAACCGGTGTCGGTAAAACCGAGATCGCCCGCCGTCTGGCCAAACTGGCCAACGCGCCTTTCATCAAAGTCGAAGCCACCAAGTTCACCGAAGTCGGTTATGTCGGCAAAGAAGTGGAAACCATTATCCGCGATCTGACTGACGTTGCGGTCAAAATGACCCATCAGCAGGCCACCGAAAAAGTCCGCTTCCGTGCTGAAGAACTGGCAGAAGACCGCATCCTGGATGTCTTGCTTCCGCCACCGCGTGATGCCTGGGGCAAGAACGAAGAAAGCGACACCAATTCGGCCACCCGTCAGTCATTCCGCAAAAAACTGCGTGAAGGCAAGCTGGATGACAAGGAAATAGAAATTGACGTGGCGGCCCCACAGATGGGAGTCGAGATCATGGCCCCTCCCGGCATGGAAGAGATGACCAATCAACTGCAGGGCATGTTCCAGAATCTGGCGGGCAACACCACTAAAAAGCGCAAGATGAAAATCAAAGATGCGCTCAAAGCGGTGACCGAAGATGAAGCCGCTAAACTGGTCAATCAGGAAGAGCTGAAAGAGCAGGCTATCCACGCCGTCGAGAACAACGGTATCGTCTTCATTGATGAGATCGACAAAATCTGTAAGCGTGGCGAAAGCTCAGGCCCGGATGTGTCCCGCGAAGGTGTCCAGCGTGACCTGCTGCCACTGGTGGAAGGTTCAACGGTCTCGACTAAGCATGGCATGGTCAGAACCGATCACATCCTGTTCATCGCTTCCGGCGCCTTCCAGGTCGCACGTCCGTCGGATCTGATCCCAGAGCTGCAGGGCCGTCTGCCGATTCGTGTTGAACTCGAAGCTCTGACCAGCGAAGACTTCAAGCGTATCCTGACCGAGCCGAACGCGTCTCTGACCGAGCAGTACCGCGCCCTGATGGCCACGGAAAATGTCACCATCAGCTTTACCGAAGATGGCATAGCCCAGATTGCCGATGCGGCCTGGCAGGTCAACGAGCGCACAGAAAATATCGGTGCCCGTCGTCTGCACACTGTGCTGGAGCGCCTGATGGAAGAGCTGTCTTATGATGCGTCCGAACAGGGCGGTAAAGAGCAGATCATTGATAAAGCCTATGTGCATGCTCATCTGGGCGAACTGGTTGAAGACGAAGATCTGAGCCGCTTCATCCTGTAACCGGCTCTATCCCCCCTGTGGTTAGCTTAACCACTGGACGATCCTTACAAGCGGGATGCCAGATTATCGACTGGCATCCCGTTTTTTATCTTCTTGTTGCGCCAGAACAAGATCCCTGTCGGTAATCCGGCCATACTCCACCCTATGCTGTCTTTATCTTGGGATTATGGCTTTGTCCTCTTTCTCCGTCTGGCTGGATGCAACCCGGCCCAAAACTTTGCTGCTGGCCGTGGCCGCTTTGCTATGCGGTAACAGCCTGGCCGCAGCCGAGGGACATTTTTCGCCGGCGATCGCCCTGCTGGCGCTGCTGACGGCTTTGCTGCTTCAGATACTGTCTAATCTGGCCAACGATTATGGCGATGTGCGCAAAGGTACGGATAACCTCCACCGGCTGGGGCCGCAGCGCGGACTGCAACAGGGCCGAATCAGCCTCACTGCCATGCGTGCAGCCATAACCGTGACTCTGGCATTTACCACTCTGAGCGGCATCGCCCTGCTCTGGCTGGCCCGGCCATCCCTCACAGTCCTGCTCAGTTTTATGGCGCTGGGAGTGGCTTCTGTGCTGGCAGCACTGGCCTATACCTTAGGCGCTAAACCTTATGGTTATCGCGGGCTGGGTGATCCTGCCGTGCTGATCTTCTTTGGCTGGGTCGCCGTCGGCGGCAGTTACTACCTTCAGAGCCACCAGTTCCAATGGGCCATCTTACTGCCTGCCACCGCCAGCGGACTGCTGGCAGTCGGGGTGCTGAACCTCAACAACCTGCGTGATCTCGATAACGACAGGGCCTGCGGGAAACTCACCCTGGCTGCCCGGCTCGGGCCGAGGGCAGGCCGCTGGTATCACCTGCTGCTCATGGTTGCCAGCCTGCTTGGCTTTGCGGCCTATGCCCTGCTGACGGCCCGTTCGGCGTGGGGATGGTTATTTATGCTGGCCGCCCCTTGGTTGCTGGCGCATGCTGCTAACGTGCTGGTCACGCAAAAAGCGCAATCATTGGCTCCGATGCTGGGTTTACTGGCTAAAATCGCCCTGATGACTAACCTGCTGTTTGCCATCGGATTGCTTGCCGACCGCTAAAGCATGGCGTCGAGATTGCAATGCAGCCTGAGCTGGTTATACTTTCAGCAAGTTAGTGAATAGGCGCTTTCTGCTTCCTGTCCTGCTTAATATTACTGCCAATAAAGAAGCGAGCTTATGGAATACAATACCTCTGAACTCTGTGATATTTACCTCGACCTGGTTGACGTGGTTGAGCCAATGTTCAGCTCTTACGGTGGCCGAAGCTCATTCGGAGGCCAGATCACCACAGTGAAATGTTTTGAAGACAATGGTCTGCTTCAGACCGTGCTGGCAGAACCGGGCGCTGGGCGAGTCCTGTTAATTGATGGTGGCGGTTCGCTTCGTCGTGCACTGATTGATGCCGAGCTGGCACAACTGGCAGTACAGAGTGAGTGGGAAGGGATAATCGTGTATGGCTGTGTACGCCATGTCGATGAACTGGATGAGCTGGACATCGGTATTCAGGCCATGGCCTCCATTCCTGTCGGGGCAGACAAGCAAGGCACGGGCGAAGTCGATGTAGCCGTGAATTTCGGCGGCGTCACTTTCCTGCCGGAAGATCACCTTTATGCCGACAATACCGGGGTGATTTTGTCGCCGGAACCGCTGGATATCGACTGATATCACACAGACTCTCTGAGCATCTGAAAGAAAAACAGAGCCAACCGGCTCTGCTTTTTCTTGCCGATGGCGGCGGTGGAAATTACTCCACTGTCTCCATTTTACCCAGCAGCGTACGAACACGCTCCTGCCACGCCTGATGATCATTGCGCAGCTTCTCGTTATCCTGAACCAGCGACTCACGATCGGCACGCAGTTCCTGAGCAAGGTTTACCAGGTTATCGTTCTTCTCTTTCAGTTCTTCCACTTCCATCTGCAGCAGGGAAATGGTGTCGACAGCCATTTGCACTTTGGCTTCCAGCTGTTCCAGCATCTCTAAAGACATAGTTTTCACCCTATCAGCACCTGCGCAAGACCGCAGCTTAAGCTACGCCTACCAGGCAAATTACAATTCCAACGTAGCCCCTATTCTAACTAGGCCTTATTCGTCTGGCATCTACTAATACCATGCTTTGTCACAATCGGATAAAAATTATCCAAACTTCCACAACATTTTACCTTTGGCTAGCCGGAATGCGCTGTCAGCCGTGCTGAACTGTTAGCGAACACTCAGTTTTTCTCTGCGCATTTTGAACCGCTTCCACCGACATGCTAGTGTGCCTGCCTCGCAAACCAAAATAGAGTATTAACTCTACACCTTACTGTTCGCCACCTTTCGAAATCGACCAATAAAACAAATAACATGCTCGAACGCACATTTTTGATTCACTCCTCTTTCGGTAAAATCACCATTCGAGTATTTTTTGGTCACATAACGATAACATCTTTCTTACCTAACACTCGACATAAGGATTGGCACATGACAAAACGACAACCCCCTTCGCTGCTCGGTGAATGCCTGGCAGAATTCATCGGCACCGGACTGCTCATCTTCTTTGGTGTGGGCTGTGTCGCCGCACTGGTGTTAGCCGGTGCTGACTTCGGCCAGTGGGAAATCAGCATTATGTGGGGCCTTGGCGTCACCATCGCGATTTATTGCACGGCGGGTGTCTCCGGCGCGCACATCAACCCGGCCGTCACTATTGCATTAGCCCTTTTTCACGGCTTTGATAAAACCAAAGTGCTCCCTTACATTCTGTCTCAGCTGGCTGGCGCGTTCTGCTCAGCCGCTCTGGTGTACGGCCTGTACAGCAATTTGTTCACCGAGTTCGAAAGCGCGCATGGCATTATTCGCGGCAGTGCAGAAAGCCTGGCCACGGCAGGGATTTTTTCCACCTACCCGAATCCTGCCCTGTCATTCAACGGTGCTTTTGCGGTCGAGTTTGTCATCACTGCCGTGCTGATGTTTGCCATTCTGGCCATAGGTGATGAGAAAAACGGCGCTCCCCGCGGCGCGCTGGGGCCGGTACTGATAGGCGTTCTGATCGCCGTGATCGGTGGTTCGCTCGGTCCGCTGACCGGTTTTGCCATGAACCCGGCCCGCGACTTTGGCCCCAAATTTTTTGCTTACCTGGCAGGCTGGGGCGAGATGGCGCTGACTGGCGGCAAAGACATCCCTTACTTTATCATCCCTGTTCTGGCGCCGATTGCCGGTGCAAGCTTCGGGGCCTGGCTGTACCCGAAAGCCGTTGGCGTCTACCTGCCGGGTAACCGCTGTACCCTGCCGAACCAATGTGAATCAGACGATGAGAAAGAAGTCGCGCAAGCCTGATTGCAGCACTATCTATAATTAATCCAAAGAGAAGAGGACACTCAGATGACCACAGAACAAAAGTACATAGTCGCACTCGATCAGGGAACCACCAGTTCACGCGCCGTGATCTTGGATCATGACGCCAACATAGTTTGCACCGCGCAGCGCGAATTCACCCAAATCTACCCCAAAGCTGGCTGGGTTGAGCACGACCCGATGGAAATCTGGGCCAGCCAGAGCTCTACCATGGTCGAAGCCCTGGCCAAAGTCGGCATCCGCACCGACCAGATTGCCGGTATCGGTATCACCAACCAGCGCGAAACCACCATTGTCTGGGACAAGAACACAGGTAAACCTGTCTATAACGCGATTGTCTGGCAGTGCCGCCGTACTGCTGAAATCTGCCAGCAGCTGAAACAACAGCCGGGGCTGGAAGCTTACATTCGTGACAACACAGGCCTGGTGGTCGACCCCTATTTCTCAGGCACCAAAATCAAGTGGATTCTGGACAACGTTGAAGGCGCACGCGAACAGGCTGAAGCGGGTAACCTGCTGTTCGGCACCGTAGATACCTGGCTGATCTGGAAACTGACTCAGGGCCGCGTGCATGTCACCGACTACACCAACGCCTCACGGACTATGCTGTTTAACATCAACTCGCTGGAGTGGGATGAAAAACTGCTCAAATCCATGGATATCCCGCTGTCTATGATGCCGGAAGTGAAAGCCTCTTCCGAAATCTACGGTCAGACCAACATTGGCGGTAAAGGCGGAACCCGGGTGCCTATCGCGGGCATTGCCGGTGACCAGCAGGCCGCCCTGTTCGGTCAGATGTGTGTGGAACCCGGTCAGGCCAAAAATACCTACGGCACAGGCTGCTTCCTGCTGATGAACACAGGCAAAGAAAAAGTCAATTCGCAGAACGGCCTGCTGACCACCCTGGCCTGCGGCCCGAAAGGCGAGCCGGCATACGCACTGGAAGGAGCGGTCTTCATGGCTGGCGCCTCTATCCAATGGCTGCGTGATGAGCTGAAACTGCTCGGTGATGCCAAAGATTCTGAGTACTTTGCAGAAAAAGTGGGCAGTGCCAACGGCGTGTATGTCGTGCCGGCTTTCACTGGTTTAGGCGCCCCTTACTGGGACCCGTATGCGCGCGGTGCCATTGTCGGCCTGACCCGTGGTGTCAACAACAACCACCTGATCCGCGCTACACTCGAAAGCATCGCTTACCAGACTCGCGATGTCCTGGATGCCATGCAGGCTGACTCGGGGATCCATCTGGCCGCGCTGAAAGTGGACGGCGGTGCGGTGTCCAACAACTTCCTGATGCAGTTCCAGTCTGATCTGCTGAACACCGAAGTACACCGCCCTGTGGTCACTGAAGTCACAGCACTGGGCGCCGGGTATCTGGCCGGTCTGGCGGTAGGCTTCTGGGACAGTATTGATGAGCTGAAAAACAAGGCCGTGCTGGACCGCTGTTTCACGCCTTGTCCGGATGACAGCAAACGCGCCCGACGCTACAAAGGCTGGAAACGTGCGGTGGAATGCGCTAAAGGCTGGGCTACCGATGAAGACGAATAATCACCACGCGATTGTGTGGCGCTGAGTCTTTTCACGCCGATTGTTTCACGCTCAAAGCAAGCCTGCCCTTACCGGCGGGCTTGTTTTTTATCGAAACATTGCAGCAGGAAACGCTGCGCTGAGGTCTGTGTTACAATTCGCGCAGAGAATCGACACCCTGATATCTTTATACTGAGTAGTTCTGGAGTTCCCATGAAACGCGATTTAGCAATGGCTTTTTCCCGTGTCACTGAAGGTGCCGCGCTGGCCGGTTATAAATGGCTCGGCCGTGGTGATAAAAATGCCGCTGACGGCGCCGCGGTAGAAGTCATGCGCACCCTGCTAAACAAAACCGAAATTACCGGTGAGATAGTCATCGGTGAAGGGGAAATTGACGATGCCCCTATGCTGTACATCGGCGAACAGGTCGGTGCCGGTGGCGATGCGGTCGATATCGCGGTCGACCCGATCGAAGGCACACGGATGACCGCCATGGGTCAGAACAACGCACTGGCGGTGCTGGCAGCCGGTGAAAAAGGCGCGTTTCTCAAAGCACCTGACATGTACATGGAAAAGCTGGTGGTCGGTCCGCAAGCCAAAGGACAGATAGACCTCAATCTGCCACTGGAAGACAATCTGGTCAATATCGCCGCCGCGCTGGGTAAACCTTTGGAGGCCCTGGTGGTGACCACGCTGGCCAAACCACGCCATGACGGAATTATTGCCAACATGCAGGCCATGGGTATTCGTGTCTATGCCGTGCCGGACGGCGATGTGGCCGCTTCCATTCTTACTTGCATGCCAGACAGTGAAGTCGACGTGATGTACTGCATCGGCGGCGCGCCGGAAGGTGTGGTTTCGGCGGCGGCCATCCGGGCATTAGGCGGTGATATGCAAGGACGTCTGCTGCCACGTTTTCTGGTCAAAGGCGGCAGTGATGACAACTATCGCACGGGTCAGCAGGAAATGGACCGCTGCCGCGAAATGGGTATTGAGCCCAATCAGGTACTGTTGCTGGAGCAAATGGCGAAAAGCGACAATGTGATCTTTGCCGGCACAGGCATCACCAAGGGCGACTTGCTGGACGGCATTACCCGTAAAGGCAACATAGCTACCACCGAAACCCTGCTTATCCGCGGTAAATGCCGAACGATTCGCCGAATCAAGTCGATTCATTATCTGGACAGAAAAGATCCGGCTATCTTGCCTCATATTCTCTGACATCGCTCTGTCCTCCCGGTGCCTGTCCGGCACCAGGATAACCACCTGATCATAATAAGACTTTTACGGCTTTTTTTCGAAAGCTGGACTATGCTATTTAGTAAAGCCATTGCTTTATATACTTGGCTGGCCACATAATAGGCGCATGAATACAAGTAATACGACTATGAAAACCATAGATAAAATTCTCCACAGAATGAAGCAAGACGGCCCGGTCACTGCCAAAACCCTGTCTGAGGAACTGAGCCTGACGACTATGGGAGTGCGCCAGCACTTGCAGGGGCTGGAAGACGACGGCCTGGTGGGCTTTGAAGACATCAAAGCCAAAGTCGGCCGGCCGACCCGTCACTGGCACCTCACGGCCAAAGGCCACGAGCAGTTTGCCGATCGCCACGGTGATCTGATCATTCAGATGCTGGATTCGGTGGAAAACCTGTTCGGCCAGGAAGGCTTGCAGAAGATTTTGCTGCAGCGCGAAGAAGGCACGCTGAGCCAGTATCAGCAGGCCATTGCAAAGGCCACAGATTTAAAAGAAAAACTTCAGATTCTGACTACACTGAGGGAAAAGGAAGGTTACATGGCACAGCTGGAGTCCGATGAACACGGCTTCATTCTGATTGAGAACCATTGTCCTATCTGCCATGCCGCGAAGCGTTGCCCCTCTCTTTGTCGATCTGAACTGGCGGTCTTCCAGCGTCTGCTGGGAGACGGCGTGACCATAGAGCGCAACGAACACATTATTGCCGGCCAGCGCCGATGCAGCTACCGCATTAATCCGTCCTGAGAATCTGACTAGGTAAATCTGACAATGTAAAAGGAGATCAACAATGGCTGACTGGATCCCTGCCAAGGTTATCAGTAATCGTCACTGGAACAGCGAACTGTTCAGTTTAACGCTGGAGGCGAATATTGAGCCGTTTAAAGCCGGGCAATTTACTAAGCTGGCGCTGGAATGCGACGGCAAAATGATCCAACGCGCCTACTCCTTTGTCAATCCACCCAGCAGCCATCAGATTGAAATCTACGCCACCAGAGTGGCTGACGGCTTGCTGTCCCCCCGTCTTCACGCACTGGAAGCCGATGACGAGGTCTTCATCACCGCCCGGGCTAACGGCTTCTTCACCTTGGATGAAGTGCCAGACGGGGATAGCCTGTGGCTGTTGTCAACCGGGACGGCCATCGGGCCCTATCTTTCCATTTTGCGTGAAGCCACCGTCTGGCAGCGGTTTCGTAAAATCGTCCTGGTTCATGCCGTCCGCTTTTCCGCCGATCTCAGCTATCAGGCAGAAATCAACGCACTCAAAGCGGCCCACCCTGAACAGCTGATCGTCCAGCCGTTTGTCAGCCGGGAGCCGGCACCGCTGGCGCTCACTGGCCGTATTCCGCAGGCCATTTCAGACGGCCAGCTTGAACGCCATGTGGGCATACCGCTCGATCCGAAAACCGCGCAACTGATGCTGTGTGGTAACCCGGCGATGGTGAAAGACACCAAGGCAGTACTGGAAGCACGCGGATTTGTGAAAAACCTGCGCCGTAAACCCGGCCAGATCACTGTCGAGCACTATTGGTAATCCCAGGCAAAGCCAGCCAAAGTCGGGCTAGCTGTACACTCAGGTTACTTTTATTGAGCGTCTCATCAATGAGACGCTTTTTTCATTCCCCGCCATCTAGTGTTAAGTGAGTCACAGATTTGACGCTTGGGGGAATGAGTTATGCAGACGTTACCATCCTTTGATGAACTCAAAAGACTGGCCGAAACGGCACCAGAAGAGCTGGAAGCCTTACGACTGCGGATGAGCGAGGAAATCATTGAGAATGCCAGCCCTGACATGCAGCCACGCCTGCGAGCCCAAATGAGCCATATCAACCAGGTCATAGCACGGGGTAAAAACCCGATTCATACCAATATGCTGCTGCGGGCTGAACTACAACAACAATTACAGCGCTTTGCCCGTTCCCTTACCGCGCCTGAAACCCTGACGGAACATGAAGCGAAAGTGATGCCGTTTCGCCGTCAGGCATAATGCCAGCCTTCCAAACACAACGGGCCAGTCAAATACTGGCCCGTTTCCGAGTACGGCTTGAAATGACGGCTGTCGCGCCTGCCGTGTTGTCAGTCTATAACTGTCTTCTTGATTCCGGCTACCTTTTCGATTTCAGATAGGTTTCACTTTCCATATCCCGAATTTCTATCGTCAGGCTGTCAATCGACGCGGCGTGCTGCTCCAGCAGCGGCATCAGACGCTCTGCCAGTCCGCGCTTGCAATCATTGTCACGCCCGGACAACAAAGCCAGTTCAAGGTGAATAAAATTATGGGCATCACCGCCTTCTCCTACCTGCCACTGGTGGCAAGGATAAGCGCGAGATTTTACAGAGGCGGGCTCAAACACGCCGCAGGTTAACAACGACTGGTGTAAGTCTTCCAGTAATGCGGCAACGTTTACGCGCTCAGCGACAGGATCGGCAAATTCCAGTTTCAGGTGTGGCATACAACTCTCCTTGTTGGTCAGGGGCGACCCGATATTCCATTAACTGGCGCCTAACTTAGCCGATTTTACTGACGACAGCGACACAGGCATGCAGAAATCCCCTGTTGATCACTATTCACCGTCAATGTGGCTAACCGTACTGAGCTGGCACTGAAAATTTATTACAGCTCAGAGTTCACTTTTGCCGTTGAAACAGGTACAACCGGGCATGGATTTGTTCGAGATTAAGGAAGTTTACGTCTATCAGGCGTATACTATCGGACGTTTAAGCCAGCATGATCGGCCAGGCTGCACTGAACACACTACTGCCTGACAGCGGTGTACTCAGTTTAGTCTGACTTTAGACATCACATAGATATGGAGAAAATCTTATGCGTCATCCTGTAGTTATGGGTAACTGGAAACTAAACGGCAGCAAAGAAATGGTCACCAACCTGCTGACAGGTCTGGATGCCGCGCTGGCTGGCGTTGAGGGCGTTGATGTGGCAGTCGCGCCACCTGTGATGTACCTGGATCTGGCACAGCGCCTGATCAGCCAGGGCAAAAGCAACATCATCCTGGGTGCCCAAAACGTTGATGTGAACGCCAGCGGTGCGTACACAGGCGATATCTCACCAGAGATGCTGAAAGATTTCGGCGCCAGCCACATCATCATCGGCCACTCTGAGCGTCGTGAATACCATCACGAGTCAGACGAGTTCGTGGCTCAGAAATTCGCCTTCCTGAAAGAGCACGGCCTGACACCTGTACTGTGTATCGGTGAATCTGAAGCACAGAACGAAGCCGGTGAAACCGTTGCCGTTTGTGCCCGTCAGCTGGATGCCGTGATCAAAACACAAGGCGTTGAAGCTCTGAACGGCGCCATCATTGCCTATGAACCTATCTGGGCAATCGGTACAGGTAAAGCCGCGACCGCCGAGCAGGCGCAAGATATTCACGCTGCGATCCGTGCCCACATCGCATCTTTCAGCGCTGACGTTGCGAAAAACGTAGTGATCCAGTACGGCGGTTCTGTGAAAGCAGGTAACGCAGCTGAGCTGTTCGCAATGCCAGACATCGACGGTGCTCTGGTTGGCGGTGCCGCACTGGATGCAGAAGGTTTTGCAGCGATTGCCAAAGCCGCAGCAGAAGCAAAGAAATAAGACACCATCAGGGGCGGCAAACGCCGCTCCTGCAGCGTCCTGTCTTCTGGCAGGCGCACAAAAAAGCCGACTCACTTAGTGTCGGCTTTGTTTTACCTGTCCCGCCCTGAAATGATCAGAACAGCTTATCGGCAACCTTGTACAAATCGGTGCGCACCGGGCGTTTCATATTCTCGATGGCATCAATAATGTCGTGATGGACCATTTTTTCATTTTGTACCCCTACGCAACGGCCGCCCTCACCCTGCATCAGCAGATCAACCGCGTAGGCACCCATACGAGAGGCCAGAATACGGTCAAAAGCCGTTGGCTGTCCGCCACGCTGAATATGGCCCAGCACGGTGGCGCGGGTTTCACGGCCGGTTTCTGACTCAATGTACTTCGCCAGCTGGTTGACGTCTGTCATCAGCTCGGTAATCGCCACAATCGCGTGCTTCTTACCTTTGTAGATACCTTCTTTGATTTTGGCCAGCAGCTGTTCTTTGTGCAGGCCGGTTTCCGGGGTGATGATGTATTCACAACCACCGGCAATCGACGCCATCAGGGTAAGATCGCCGCAATGACGTCCCATTACCTCAACGATAGAAATACGCTGGTGTGAAGATGACGTATCGCGTAAACGGTCAATGGCATCAATCACGGTATTCAGCGCCGTCATAAAGCCGATGGTATAATCGGTACCCGCCACATCATTGTCTATGGTGCCGGGCAGACCGATGCACGGATAACCCATCTCGGTCAGCTTTTTTGCCCCCATGTAAGAGCCATCACCGCCAATCACCACCAGCGCATCGATACCGTGAATTTTCAGGTTCTCGATCGCCTGAGCACGGACTTTTTCATCACGGAATTCAGGAAAACGGGCAGAACCAAGAAAGGTACCGCCCCGGTTGATCACGTCAGAGACACTGGAACGGTCAAGCTTTTGAATACGGTTCTGATGCAGACCCTGATAGCCATCATAAACACCGTAAACTTCCAGGCCTTCTGATAAACCTGCGCGAACAACACCGCGAATCGCCGCGTTCATACCTGGGGCGTCACCGCCACTGGTCAAAACACCAATCTTTTTAATCATGGTTACCCTCTGACTTTGGGAAATGAAAATCCTTTCCTTTGCGAGCTGGCCCGGGTCAGCGACTCCGCCTCGCCTGCCTCTCGGCGGCGACTCGCGTAAACTGTAACTTTCCTACTAATGTAGGAGTATTACAATTTAGAAAAACGATGTATTGATTCATATCACGTAAACTTGCCATGTGTCGGCAGCCTTGATGGCATACTGGAACCCCAAGTGCATTTTGTACCCCAGGGTGCCGCCAGACTGTATGCCACTAAGTATATGCTTAGTTCGCCACGTCGGCTGCCTTGTCAGCGAATTCTCCCGAACCCTGACGGCAAGCCGGGTTTCCGGCCACATGAACAGACAAATATTATTCGCAGTATAGCGGTTTTGTGATGAAATTTAATAACAAAATTGACAAGTTAAGCTCATGGTGACAACAAAAAAAGCCACAACATTTCGTTGTGGCCTCGGTATTTTCAGACAAACACAGCATTATTCACTGCGTTTTTCTTTCCATTTCGCCATGCATTCTGCCTGTCTCTCGGCATGCAATGTCTTATACTGTGCTTTCTGCTCCGGCGTCAGAATATTGAGCATGTCATGACGTTGTTTCATCATGCTCACCCGACGTTCAATTTGCTGATCCGACATTTGCTTGGCCAGCTCACGTACGGCATTTTCATCAAAGTTTTCGGCTAACAGCAAATCCTGCATTTTATCGTGGTTCGCCTTCATGGTGTCACGACCCTGAGCCATGTTGTCGTGCATCTCTGCTCTGTGGCTCTCACGCAGGCTGCGCATCCGCTCTTTTTGCGCATCGGTCAGATCCAGCGACTCCATCATTCCACGCTCGCCACGAGGGCCGTCACAGTCACCATAATGACCTTTACCATGATATTTCCCTCCATCCGCGAAGACCGACACGGCGCCCAACATCATAGGCACCGCAAATACCATGGCGACTGTCATTTTCATTTTCCTGGTCATAGTCTTATTCATATCGTGTTCTCGCTCTGTTGATGTCCGATAAGCCAATACTACGCACTGGCAGGTAAACTGTTGTCGTGCAAACGTAAAGCTGGGTAAAGCCCTGTTATCCTGCTTGGCCTGCTTTCGGGCATAAGGGATACTTAGCCTGAATCATTTACTTAGTATGGAATCAGTATGGCAAACATTCTTCTGGTCGATGACGATAATGAACTGACGGCACTGCTCAATGACATCCTTGTGCTGGAAGGCTTTACAGTACGCATTGCGCACAATGGTGAACAAGGGCTGTTAATGGCCGATGAAGGCACAGATCTGATCCTGCTGGACGTCATGATGCCGGTCATGAATGGCATTAATATGCTGCGCAAACTGCGCGAGACCAGCAGTACGCCGGTGCTGATGCTGACTGCCAAAGGTGAAGAGATCGACAGGGTACTGGGACTGGAGCTGGGGGCGGATGACTATTTGCCTAAGCCTTTCAGCGACCGGGAACTGCTGGCCCGCATGCGTGCTATTTTACGCCGCTCCCGTATGGTGCAGGACAACCAGAATGAATCAGACTGCGTGAGCTATCTGGATCTGACCATTTATCCCGGCCGTCAGGAAGTCACCTGTAACGGCGAGCTGATAGAAATGACCGCCACAGAGCTGGCCCTGCTCAGCCACTTGATCCGCCATCCCGGCACTGTGGTGACTAAACAGGATCTCAGCCTGGAAGTACTGGGCAAACGCCTGGCCCCTTTTGACCGGGCCATCGACATGCATGTTTCCAATCTGCGAAAAAAACTGCCCCCGCGCGAAGACGGTAAACCCCGAATCAAAACCCTGCGCGGCAAAGGCTATCTGTTTGTGGAGGCAGGATGAAACGGCCCCTGTTCAGCCTGCCGGTTTTCAACCGGCTCTCCAGCCGGATCTTTGCCATTTTCTGGCTGACTCTGATGCTGGTCGTTATCGTGCTCCTGCTGCTGCCGCACCTTGACCCGCGCTCGCAGCACACGATTCCTAAGCCAGAGCTGGATAGGTATCAGAGCGCGGCGGCACGCATTTCTGAACGGTTAAGCAGCCAAACCGGTCCGCTGCAGGAAAAGCTGCTGCCGCTGGCCGATCCTGATCGCCACAAAGGCATGCAACTTTACTTTACCAACTTTGACGGTGAGCTGATCACCCCCCATCAGCGCACCAAAGCCCTGCGTAATTTCATTACCAGCGCCGACAGCCCGGAAACACCACGTCAAAAACTCTACGGCCGCTGGATGGTCGCCGGGCCTTTTCTGGTGACAGATCAGCAGCAAAGCGCGCTGATGTATGTCGGCAGAATATCGCACCGCCCGCCGCCTTTCTTTCTGCGCATTCTCGATCAGCCTTTTCATCTGCTGCTGCTGACCATGCTGGTCAGTACGCCGCTGCTGTTATGGCTAGCCTGGGCATTAAGCCGTCCGGCGCGCAAACTGCAAGAAGCCGCTCAACGCGTTGCCAGCGGACAATTTACTCAGGACCCGACGCTCGAATCCTCCGGCCCTCTTGAATTTCGCCAGGCCGGCGCCAGCTTTAATCAGATGGTCTCCTCAGTCAATCAGATGATCAGCGGGCAACAGCGACTGCTGTCAGATATTTCTCATGAACTGCGCTCTCCGCTGACCCGGCTCCGCATGGCCACCGCCCTGGCCCAGCGCAAACAGGGCAACAGCACAGAGCTGGATCGCATTGATACCGAAGCGGAACGGCTGGAAGCCATGATTGCCAAACTGCTGGAACTGTCGCGGATGCAAATCCACGGGCAGGAAACCCGCGAGTACAGCGATGCGGTGAGTCTGTGGCAGGAGATGCTGGAGGATGCCGAATTCGAGGCCAGCCAGAACAAGAAATCGCTGGCCTGCAGCCCGTTATTGCCCTGGCCGCTGGCGGGCAATGCAGAATTGCTGATCAGTGCTCTGGAAAATGTGGTCCGCAATGCCATCTACTACAGTAAAGATCGCATTGAAGTGCAGTTCAGCGCCAATGACCACTCGCTGACAGTGACCATCGACGATAACGGCGAAGGGGTGCCCGAAGATCAACTGAATGATATTTTCCGGCCTTTCTACCGCGTCTCAACCGCCCGGGATCGCCACAGCGGCGGAACGGGATTGGGGTTGGCGATCACAGAAAATGCCATTCGCCAGCACAATGGCAGTATCAGCGCCAGTCACAGCCCGCTGGGCGGACTGAGAGTGACTCTGATGCTACCGCTGGCACAAAAAAGCCAGCGTCACTCATTGTCGAAAACTGAGGCACGGTAGTCCCGGATCCCCATGCCGGTCCAGCGTTTGAACGCTTTTGCAAACGCACTGTCGTCCGCATAGCCAAAATGCAGCGCCAGATTAGCCTGTGTGCTGCCTTTTTGGTTCAGCATCTGCAGGGCCTGCTGTTTTTTTATCTGCTCAGACAAGGCCCTGAAGCTGACACCGAAATCTGCCAGCTTGCGATTGAGGTGGCGCTCGCTGAGATTACACAAGGCAGCGGTTTGTGCACGGGTAAGACTGGGTTGCTGCGTCAGCAAGTGGCTGATCTGCTCCAGAAACGACGCGGGGGCCAAGCGTCTCATTTGCTGCTGTGCCAACCGTATCAGCTGAGCCTGTAATTCCGGCTGGATGTCACGCCGGCTGCACAGCCAGTCTTCATCACTGAAAACCATATAGTTCCCTGTCCGGTTAAAACAAATCTGAGTATCGCCAAATACCTCACGGTACAAGGCAAGCGGTGCCTGTGGCGGATGCTCAAACGCAACTCTCTTAGGGATCACCGGCCCGCTGGCAACCACGGCAGCGCCCTGCATCACACTGGCAAAAATGGCTTCCAGCCGCGGCGCTCTGGCCGCCTCAAAATAAGGACGATAGACCAGATGCCAGCCTTCCCGGCTGTGAAACCGGGCAAAGCGCCCCCCCTCTCCGACCAGATCTGAAAAACGCAGCAGATTGTCCACCGCCCCCGCCAGATTGACACTGCTGAGTAACAAAAATCCCAGCATATCAAACTGATCGATCTGCAGCTGGCGGCCAATTCGCAATCCAGCGCCGTCGCAACCGGCGAGATCTGCAATCGCCTGCCAGAGCTGATCCTGCAAGGACAATGGCAGGCGTTCACCGGCCGGACAGGCCGCAACCTGCCGTCGCAGGGTGTCCGGCAGTGTGATCCCCAGAGACGGCAGAAATTTAAGGATCGCTTTGCTAAATCCTGGTGTGACAGTGCTGGCATACATAGCGCTAACCCGGGCATTCTGTTCATTATACTCTCGGCCATTTATACCATTGCCCGTCCGGGGGCACTGTGATGCGGCTCGGAACCCAGGTGTTATTTCGGGCCATTAAGTCCCAAATTAACCTGTTTATGTCCCGTCTGGGCCATAGCTAAGTGTTAACAAAAAGTTAATGATAATATTCAGAACCTAAACAGAGAGTCATTCAGTATGCATCCCTACGTTGTGATTGGCGCCGGCCCTATGGGCCTGTGCACAGTACGCCGCCTGGCCGAACAAGGATTGCCTGTTATCGGGCTGGAAGCTCATGCCGATGTCGGCGGACTGTGGGACATCAGCAGCCCGACCAGTACCATGTACGAATCTGCCCACCTGATTTCCTCCAAGCGAATGACAGAGTTCTCTGATTTTCCGATGGCGGATCATGTGGCCACCTACCCGAAACATGATCAGCTTTGCCGCTATTTTCAGGATTATGCCCGGCATTTTAATCTGTATGGCCATTATCGTTTTAACGCCTGGGTGGAGAACGTTGAGCCTTGCCAGGGCAACTGGCTGGTCACCTACCGCCAGCATGATGAGACCTTTACCCTGATGGCATCCGGGGTATTGCTGGCCAATGGCACGCTGCACCATCCCAGACGGGGGAACTTTGGCGGCGAATTCCAGGGCGAGCAGTTTCACAGCAGCGATTACAAAAGCGCCGAGGTCTTTGCCGGAAAACGGGTCCTGATTGTCGGCTGTGGTAACAGTGCCTGCGACATTGCGGTGGATGCCGTGCATCGCGCCCGCTCGGTTGACATGGTGATCCGCCGAGGGTATTACTTCCTGCCGAAATTTGTGGCTGGCGTGCCCACCGATACCCTGGGCGGTAAAGTGCGATTGCCAAACCGGCTAAAACAAATCGTCGACGGCACCCTGGTCAGGCTGATCTCCGGCAAGCCCAGTCAGTTTGGCCTGCCAGACCCCGATTACCGTATGTATGAATCCCACCCTGTGGTCAATTCCATGTTCCTGCACCACATAGGGCACGGCGATATTACAGTGCGGCCATCGATTGAGCAGTTGCTGCCGGCTGGCGCGCGTTTCCAGGACGGGCAGGAAGCAGAATACGATCTGATCCTTGAGGCCACCGGCTATTCACTGCATTATCCCTTTATCGAGCGCCGGCACCTTAACTGGGATGGTGACGCCCCCAGCCTGTATCTCAATATGTTCACCCCGCAGCATGACAACCTGTTTGTGATGGGCATGGTGGAAGCCTCGGGGCTTGGCTGGCAGGGACGCGATGATCAGGCTCAGCTGGTGGCGCGTTTCATCCGGGCCCGTCATGAGAAACCGGCCGAAGCGGAAAAATTTATGAACAAAGTCCGCCAGCAGGCCAGCAGCAGAATTGATGGCGGCATTGCGTACCTGAACGTAGAACGGATGGCCTACTATGTACACAAAGCCGATTATCTGGCGGCACTGAACCACGAAATGCGCCAGCTGCAATGGGAGAGCTGAATGTCGAGCACTAGCCTGCTGTTACTGAATCTGATCCTGGCAATGATGATGTTTGGCATCGCCCTGAGCCTCAAACCGGCCGACTTCCGCCAGGTCATCCGCCAGCCCAGAGGGCCCCTGACCGGGCTGGCGGCCCAGTTTGTGCTGATGCCGGCCCTGACCTGGCTGCTCACCCTGCTGGTGCCCATGCCCGCCGAAGTGGCGCTGGGCTTAATCCTGGTTGCCAGTTGCCCCGGCGGCAGCTTTTCCAATATCGTCACCTATCTGGCCAAAGGCAACACGGCGATGTCGATCAGTATGACAGGGATAGCCAGTGTCGCTGCCGCCTTCATGACCCCCTTTAATTTCATGCTGTATGCCAGCATGAACCCGCAGACGGCCCAATTGCTGAAACAAATTGCCGTGCCACCGGAAAGCCTGTTTATTGTGGTGACTCTGGTGCTGGCGTTGCCGCTGGCGCTCGGACTGATCTGCAGTCAGTTAGCCCCCGGCTTTGCCAGACGCAGTGAACCCTTCTTTCGCCTCATTTCGCTGCTGACTCTGTTCGGTTTTGTGGCTATCGCGCTGATCAGTAACTGGCCGCGCTTTATTGCCGGCGCCAGTGTCTTCCTGCTGGCGGTTATCTTCCACAACGCTCTGGCGCTGGCTATCGGCTGGCTCTGTGCCTGGGTCATGAAACTGCCGGTTGCCGACCGCCGGGCAATCACACTGGAAGTCGGCCTGCAGAACTCCGGCCTGGGCCTGGGTATCATATTCACTTTTTTCGGCGATCTGACCGGTATGGCCATTATTGCCGCAGGCTGGGGGATCTGGCATCTGATCAGCGGTATGGGACTGTGCTACTGCTGGCACCGCCTGGATCATCGCCACGCGCTCCTCACCGCTCCCGTTTCATCCACTCGCGAACAGCATAAAGGGACCTTATGACGCAGCGAATTTTGATCACCGGCTGCCAGGGCTATCTGGGCCGGCAGCTCAGCGTGCGCCTCGCTCAGCACGCCCAAGTGTTTGGCATTGATATTCAGGAGGCTCAGCCTGAAGGCATCACCTACCATAAAATGGACATTCGCTCTGCCGCGCTGAGCGATTTCATCGGACAGCACCGCATCAGCCATGTGATCCATCTGGCCAGCATCGTGCAGCCATCCCGTGACCGGGAGAGAGACTATGACATTGATGTCAACGGGACGGAAAACCTGCTCAAAGCCTGCATCAATAATCAGGTCCGCCATCTGACTGTGACCAGCAGCGGCGCCGCTTACGGCTATCATGCCGACAATGCCGAGTGGCTGCGTGAGTCCGATCCGCTGCGGGGCAACCGGCATTTCTCCTACAGTTACCACAAGCGGCTGGTGGAAGAGAGACTGTCTACCTACCGTATCGCCCACCCGGAACTGCAGCAGCTGATCCTGAGACCGGGTACTGTGCTGGGAGCGCAGACCAACAACCTGATCACCGACCTGTTCCGCAAAGACAAGTTACTGGCCATCAAAGGCTCACCGTCACCCTTTGTGTTCATCTGGGATCAGGACGTTGTCGATATCATCACTGAAGGTGTCACCCAAAGTAAATCCGGGCAATTCAATCTGGCGGGAGACGGAGCGCTCAGCGTTCACCAGATTGCCGGTATTCTCGGTAAAGACACCCGGGATTTGCCGGCCTGGCTGCTGAAAACAGCGCTGCGAATCGGCAAGCTGCTGCGTTTGACCCAATACGGCCCCGAGCAGCTGGACTTTCTCCGTTACCGCCCTGTGCTGGCAAACTGTGCGCTGAAATGTGATTTTGGCTATATCCCCAAAAAAACCTCGCTGGAGGCTTTCGAATATTATGCCAGCCAGCAAGGTTTGCTCCCGGCCAGGAGGGGTCAGAATGACTGAGTACAAACCTGTCGCCATCCTCACCGGCGCCGCCTCGGGACTGGGCCGCGATCTGGCCATTCGCCTGTCATATTGCTACCGGCTGTACCTGATAGACAGGGACCAGGACAAGCTGACGGAGCTGGCTGCCACACTGGAAGACAGCCAGGTCTTCGTCTGCGATCTGGCAGACAACCACGCGATAGAGGCGCTGATTGCCGATATCCGGCAGCACGAGCCTGACATTGCACTGCTGATTAACAATGCCGGTATCACCCACCGCTCACTGGCCCGTATCACGCAACCGGCGGTGATCGAAAAAGTCATGGCAGTGAACTTCTTTGCGCCGGTCCGTCTGACCCAGGGGCTGCTGCCGCTGCTGGTGCAGCACCAGACCAAAGTGGTCAACATCAGTTCGATGGCAGGGTGGATGCCTGTTATGGGCCGCGCCGGTTACTGCGCTTCCAAGTCTGCCCTGCATCAGTATTTCGAAACCTTCCGGGCCGAAATGCGACAGGACGGTGTGACTGTGCTGATGGTTTATCCCAGCTTTCTTGATACGCCCATCGAACAGAACGCCCTGAATGGCGACGGGGGGCGCACCAGCCATAAACGCTCGATGGTGGGCAAACTGCAGACCAGTCAGTGGATGGCTGAACAGGTATTTGCCGCCATTGCGCAAAACAAAGAGCGCTTGTTCCCGGATCGCTTCACCCATTTCTCCAGCTTGCTCTACCGCCTGCTGCCTCGGGTTTTCCTGCATCTGATGCGCCGGAGATTTGCCTCTGAGCTTGAGGTGCAGCCATGACACTGGTGTGGTTGGGCCTGGCGATTATACTGGCCTTCGGCATTGAAGCCATGACAGGGTTTGGCAGTATCGTCCTGGCACTGTCGCTGGGCGCGCTGGTGATGGATATAGAATCACTGGTGCATATTCTGGTGCCGCTCAATCTGCTGATGACGGCGCCGCTGGCCTGGAAGCTCAGACAGCACATACAGGTTTCATTCCTGCTGCGTACCGTGTTGCCCATGATGCTGGCCGGTACAGCCATTGGCGTCCTGATGACCCCTTACGTGCCCGAACTGCTGAGCAAAACCCTGTTCGCCGGCCTGATCATCTGGTTTGCCGCCCGTGCCCTGCTGCAACCTGCGGCAGCTGAGATGCCTTCACTGCGGCGACACTCCACCATTACGGCGGCCGGGATCACCCATGGGTTGTTCGCGTCCGGCGGTCCGCTGCTGGTCTATGCGCTGGCCCGCACCTCGCTGGATAAAACCCAGTTCAGGGCAAGCTTGCTGACAGTCTGGCTCTGCCTGAATGGCAGCCTGACACTCTATTTCCTGCAGGCTGGTGAACTGGCTGCTCACCGGGAAACCTTACTCTGGCTGGCCCCCTGTGTCGGCATAGGGGCATTTATCGGCAACCGACTGCACCACCGTATCGATCAGACGCACTTCAGCAAGCTGGTGTTTGGTGTCCTGCTGGTCGTCGGGCTGATGCTGATGCTCAATACGCTCTTTTCATGGGCAACCGCGCAGCACTAGTCCCCACCGGTTAAGGCAGGCTACAATAGTACTTTTGCCGCTGTTGTAGCCTGACCATGTTTGATATCGCTCTGTACGAACCTGAAATTGCGCCCAATACGGGCAACATTATTCGCCTGTGCGCCAATTGCGGTGCACACCTGCATCTGATTGAGCCGTTAGGGTTTGATCTGGAAGAGAAAAAATTACGCCGTGCCGGCCTGGATTACCACGATCTGGCCCATGTGCATCGTCACGCCAATTTTGAAGCCTTTCTGGCCGCCACTGCCGGTCGCCGTCTGTTTGCCTGCACCACTAAGGCCACCCAGTACCATACCCAAGCCCGGTTTCAGGATGGCGACATCCTGCTGTTTGGCCCGGAAACCCGCGGCCTGCCGGCAGACATCATAGAGAGCCTGCCGGCGACGCAACGACTGCGCATTCCTATGCATCCGGACAGCCGCAGCCTGAACCTCTCTAATGCCGCCGCCATCATTGCCTATGAAGCCTGGCGCCAGTTTGATTTTGCCGGGGCAAAATAGCCTCACTCAGTGACAAAAAAGGGGGCCGCCGCCCCCTTTCTCACAGAATCCATGTTGGCAACTATCGACCGCTGAATACTGTTGACACTCAGATACCATCGCCGGCAATAAAGGTCTGATAAATACCGTTAAACTGCTGATCCATATCCATGGAAGGCTTGTCGCTGCTCGGACGGCCGACAATTTTCGCCGGTACACCCGCCACTGTGGTGTGAGGCGGTACAGGTGCCAGTACCACAGATCCCGAACCAATCTTGGCCCCTTCACCCACTTCAATATTCCCCAGCACCTTGGCACCAGCGCCTATCATCACCCCTTCACGAATTTTAGGGTGACGATCGCCGCACTCTTTCCCTGTCCCGCCCAGCGTCACATCCTGCAAAATAGACACATCGTTTTCGATAATCGCCGTCTCGCCAATCACTATTCCTGTGGCATGGTCAAACATGATGCCCTGGCCAATCCTGGCCGCCGGATGCACATCCACCTGACAAGTGACTGAGATTTGATTTTGCAGATAAATGGCCAGTGCTTCGCGTTTTTGTTTCCACAGCCAGTTGGCAACCCGATAACCCTGCAAAGCGTGAAAGCCCTTCAGATACAGAAGCGGCACAGAAAATTTGTTGATAGCAGGGTCACGGTCGACGACAGCGCGAATATCGCACGCGGCCGATTCCGTCAGCATACTGTCGGCGATATAGGCTTCTTCCACCACTTCCCGTACTGCCATTGCGGGCATGGAAGGGGTAGCCAGCTTGTTCGCCAAGATATAACTGAGCGCGGCACCCAGATTATCGTGCTTAATAATGGTGGCATGGTAAAAACTGGCCAGCATCGGCTCCTGCTCAGTCAGCACCTTGGCCTCTTGCTTAATCGTCTCCCAGACGGCTTGCTGTTGACACTCCCTCACGTCGTCCCCTGTATATCCTTTATGTGTTTGCACCATAGCCTGCACCCTTCTCACCTGATGAGTATCGACTGCTGATAATGGTTATAACTTTAAACTTCTCAGCAAAAAAAACAACGCGGGCTTTTTTGCCCGCGCTGTGTCATTCCTGTAAGGCACCTTTTAAGCCGATCACTCGTCTTTCTTGGCCCGCGCCAGCAGATCTCTGGCAGCCTCACGCGCATCCTTACCCTGATAAAGCACCTGATAAATCTGCTCAGTGATCGGCATATCGACCCCAAAGCGCTGGGCAAGTACCCAAACTTCTTTGGTATTTCGATAACCTTCAACCACCTGGCCGATACTGTGCTGCGCTTCATCAACCTGCTTGCCCTGCCCCAGCGCCAAACCAAAACGGCGGTTGCGCGACTGGTTGTCGGTACAGGTCAGCACCAGATCGCCCAGCCCGGCCATCCCCATAAAGGTCTCCGGCTGAGCACCCAGTGCAGCCCCCAGGCGGCACATCTCGGCCAGCCCGCGGGTGATCAGTGCGGTGCGGGCATTGGCACCATAACCAATACCGTCCGACATACCGGCACCGATAGCAATCACGTTCTTCACCGCGCCACCCAACTGCATGCCGATGAAATCGCTATTGCTGTACACCCGGAAGCTTTTATCGCAGTGAATTTTATCCTGCAGATCTTTAACAAAACCGGCGTCCGGTGATGACACCGCAATCGCGGTAGGCAAGCCGGCGGCCAGCTCTTTTGCAAAAGTCGGCCCGGAGAGCACCGCTAACGGTACATCCTCGCCCAGGATTTCATGAGCAACATCCTGCAACAGACGTCCGGTTTCCGGCTCCAGACCTTTGGTGGCCCAGCAAATCCGGGAATCCTCCCGCAGGAAGGGCTTCATCTGTTTCAGCACATCGGCAAAAGCATGGCTGGGGACCACCAGCAGTAAATCCCGGCTGGCCTTGACCGCGGCTTCCAGATCCACACTCAGGATCAGCGAGTCCGGAAAGGCCACACCAGGCAGAAATGCCTCGTTGGCACGATCGGCTTCTAACTGCGCCATATGTGCAGGATTATGGCCCCATAAAATGACATTAGCGCCATTACGGGCCAGCGAGATAGCCAGCGAGGTGCCGTAAGAACCGGCACCCAGTACTGTCATCGTTATTGCATTATCAGTGATTGAGGTCATACGTTGTCGCCAATCAGGCTTGAGTGCTTTCCTGGTTTCCTTCCGCCTGGCTTTGCAGGTAGTTCATGAACAGGGCGTCAAAGTTAACCGGTGCCAGGTTCAGTTGCGGGAAAGTGCCTTTCACTACCAGGCTGGAGATAGTTTCACGTGCATACGGGAACAAAATGTTCGGGCAGAACGCACCCAGGCAATGGGCCAGTTGTGGCGCTTCCATACCGGCTACAGAGAAAATACCGCCCTGCTGAACTTCACACAGGAACGCGGCTTCGGACGCATTGTTCACTGTGACTGTCAGGCGCAGTACCACTTCGTACACACCTTCCGCCAGCTCACGACTCTGCGTATCCAGATCCAATTTCACTTCAGGGTTCCATTCTTTCTGGAACATTTCCGGCGAGCTTGGCGCCTCGAAAGACACGTCTTTCAGGAAAATGCGTTGGATTTGGAAGTTCTGTTGCGCTTCGTTGGTCGCTGCTTCAGCCATGTTATTGTCCTTTTTTGATGATTTCGTTAAGAAATCTGTCATTTTTACCGGAGGTTTCCGGCCTGAAATAAAGGGCAGCTGACACTGTCAGCCACCTGAGAGTTCAAGAACTTATTTCTTTCCCTGCACCAGAGGCAAATTGGCCTCATTCCAGGAAATCAATCCGTCCTTCAGCAGGCTAACCTTGGCGTAACCCGCTTTGTGCAGCAGGCTGGCACTTTCCTGCGCCGTCTGACCTGTTTTGCATACCACAATGATGGGGGCTGACTTATACTTTTCAAGCAGTCCAAAGTTCTCGGCTTTAATTTCGCTTGGTAAAATGTGAAGTGCGCCTGCAATGTGGCCACGCTGGAACTCATCTTTGCTGCGAATATCGACAAAAACGCCGTCTTCACGGTTGACCAGTATTGTCGCCTGATTAGGGGTGACAACGGAATAACCCGCGGTTTTTTGCTTCACCATGGAAGCGATCAGGGCCAGAACCAGGCCAACCCAAACCAGTGACAAAATGGGATTACTCGTAACAAACTCTATGAATTGCTGCATGATTTTCGCTCTATTAACCTTTACTGCCTGCCGGATTCCCGCACAGTGGTAAGATTCAACCAAAATTAAGGAAACTGAGTATACCTGTGGCCGGAATGATGTACAGCCACCCGCCACATTTACGCGTCACGGCTCACTGCTTTCTGCGCAATAAACCACATATCGCAAGGCGCCGCCTATAACTACAATAGGAAAAAACGCATTCTCAGATCTTACGTTACACCGGGGAAATGAATATATTCTAGAGAGCAAAGATAACAAACCATTTACAGCAATGTTTGATCTGAACTACAAAGTAGCGGTGATTTTGTAGTAAAATTACCGACCTGACTACTTACCTGAGCGCCTTGAAGCGACTTACAGCCGGATGTTGAGGTAATTGGTCTACATTTTCAGATTGTTCACATTTATGGAGAGGACAGCTTATGTCTGCTAAGAAACCACTGGCTCTGGTGATTCTGGACGGTTGGGGATACCGCGAAGATACGGCGAATAACGCGATTGCCAATGCCAACACCCCGGTACTGGATAACCTGATGGCCAATGAAGCCAACACCCTCATTCAAGCCTCTGGTCTTGATGTGGGTCTGCCTGATGGCCAGATGGGTAACTCAGAAGTGGGCCATACCAATATCGGCGCCGGCCGCGTGGTATATCAGGATCTGACCCGCATCGCCAAGTCTATTTCAGACGGTGAGTTTCAGCATAACCCTGCCCTTGTGCAGGCAATGGACAGCGCTATCTCTGCAGGTAAAGCCGTTCACATCATGGGTCTGATGTCACCGGGTGGTGTTCACAGCCACGAAGATCACATTGAAGCGGCCGTGAAAATGGCGGCAGAACGTGGTGCCGAGCATATTTACCTGCACTGTTTCCTGGATGGCCGCGACACGCCACCACGCAGTGCACAAGCATCCCTGGAGCGCTTCGATGCCTTATTTGCCCAACTGGGCAAAGGCCGCACCGCCTCTCTGGTTGGTCGTTACTATGCCATGGACAGGGATAACAACTGGGAACGTGTCGAGTCTGCCTATGACCTGCTGACTGCGGCCAAAGGTGACTTCACCGCGGCGTCTGCGGTTGAAGGTTTGCAGGCTGCGTACGCCCGCGAGGAAAACGACGAATTCGTCAAAGCCACTGTGATTCGTGCCGACGGCCAGCCTGATGCCGCCATGCAGGACGGTGACGCGGTTGTTTTCATGAACTTCCGTGCCGACCGTGCTCGTCAGATCTCCCGCGCCTTCCTGCCTGATTTCAATGGCTTTGAGCGCAAACAGTTCCCGACGTTGCACTTCGTGACCCTGACCCAATATGCCGCCGATATCGATTTGCCATCCGCGTTCCCGCCGGAAAGCCTGACCAACACCTTAGGTGAATGGCTGTCTAAACAAGGCAAAACCCAGCTGCGCATTTCTGAAACCGAGAAATATGCTCACGTAACCTTCTTCTTCAATGGCGGTGTAGAAACCGAGTTTGAAGGCGAATCCCGCGCTCTGGTGGCATCACCTAAGGTCGCCACTTATGACCTGCAGCCTGAAATGAGTGCTCCTGAGCTGACCGACAAGCTGGTCGCGGCAATCAAAGGCGGCGAATTCGATATGATCATCTGCAACTACCCGAACGGCGACATGGTCGGCCACACCGGTGTATACGATGCGGCAGTGAAAGCCTGTGAAGCCATTGATGAAAGTATCGGCCGTGTGGTGGAAGCCATTAAAGAAGCAGACGGACAGTTGCTGATCACCGCCGACCACGGTAACGCAGAAATGATGGTGAACCCGGAAACCGGGGGGATTCATACCGCACACACAAACCTGCCTGTTCCGCTGATCTATGTCGGCGATAAGCAGATCAGCCTGAAAGACGGCGGTAAGCTATCTGATCTGGCGCCAACCATGCTGTCATTGACCGGGCTCCAAATCCCGTCAGAGATGACTGGTCAGGTGCTGTACGATCTGAAATAATCCCGGACATGCGGGAATTATTTTATTGTGTAATCGGTACACTCCGCGCCAGTGCCTTAGGCACTGGCGCTTTGCTATGTCTGACGCTCAGTGCATCCGTGTATGCTGACGGTCAGAATCAGCTTGATGGCATGAAACAGGAAATCGCACGGCAGCAAAAACAGCTGAGCGATAAAAAACAGCAGCTCAATGATGTGCAGAAGACCCTGAAACAACAGGAGCTGGCTATCGCCAAAGCGGCCGGAAACATTCACGCCGCCGAACAAAAGATCGACGGCCTGACACGCTCTATCAGCCTGCTGGAGAAAGAACAGCAGGCACTGCTTCAACGCCAGATTGGCCAGCGTGAACTGCTGAAAGAACTGCTTACCAACCAATATAAAATGGGCAAATCCTCACCGCTCGCCAACTTGCTGGGCGAAAGCGACCCGGCCCGGTTAGACCGCATGGCCATCTACGCCTCACACCTCAGCCAGGCTCGCAGCCAGGCTCTGGATGAATTGGCCGCCACGGATACCGAACTGCAGCTCAAAAAACATCAGTTAAGCGAACAGCGTAATGAACAGCAAGCCCTGCTTAGCCAGCTGAAAAAAGACAGGACGACACTGCTGAGCAGCCAGCAGGCACGTAAAAGCACGGTCAGGGAATTGCAGGGCCAGTTGAATGCAGATAAACGCTACTTAACAGAGCTGAAAAGCAATGAATCACGCCTGATCGCCGAAATTGCCAAAGCCCGGAAAGCCGCCGAGGAAGCGGCGCGTCAGGCCAGAGTCAATATGGATGGACTGGGCAAATACAAAGGCAAGTTACCCTGGCCGGTCTCGGGCAATATTCGCCACGCGTACGGTAGTCCGCTTCAGGGTGAGCTGCGCTGGAAAGGCATGGTGATCAGTCAAGCCGTGGGCAGCGAGGTGAAAGCCGTCCATGGCGGTAAAGTCGTCTTTGCCGACTGGCTACGCGGCTACGGCCTGATGGTTGCCGTGGATCACGGCCAGGGCGACATGACTTTCTACGGGTATAACCAGACAGTACTGAAAAAAGTGGGCGATACCGTGCAGCGTAACGAAGCCATCGCCTTGGTTGGCGACAGCGGCGGGCAGGAATCACCGGGACTGTATTTTGAAATCCGCCGTAAAGGGACGCCAACCAATCCTCAGCCATGGCTGACGCGTTAACCGCATTTTATGACACACAGCGCCCATTAGCAGAACAAGGATGGTTCGAATGAAGGGGTTATTCAGTGTAGGTCTGGTCTGGCTGCTACTCTTGCCAACGCTGGCGCAAGCGGCCAGACTGGCGATTGTGATTGATGATCTGGGTTATCAGCATATGCCCTCTTCGTTATCAGCACTTCCGCCGCAAATCAGTGTCTCCATCTTGCCAGAGACCCCCTATGATCAGTTGACAGCCCGCCAGGCCCGGCAGGAATTCAGAGACGTGTTGCTCCACATGCCGATGCAGCCGAGCAGAACGGCTCCGCTTGAAATGACGACCCTGACCGAGACCATGAACAAGGAAGAACTTCAGAGCAAGCTTCGCTTTGCGCTGTCGCGAGTGCCGGGCGCCGTTGCGGTCAATAATCATATGGGCAGTGCCCTGACCCAGAATCCGACCGCGATGGGCTGGGTGATGGAAGTGCTAAAGCAGGAGCATCTGGCCTTTCTCGACAGCCGCACTACCGCCAGATCTGTCGCTCAGGCTCAGGCTCAGGCAGCACACATTCCCGCCCTGCGCCGCCATGTTTTCCTGGATCATGTTCCGAGCGAAACCTTCATCCGCCGCCAACTGAAACGGGCCGTCTTACAGGCCCAAAAACAAGGCACAGTGATCGCGATAGGCCACCCGCACCCCATCACGCTGTCGACACTCACAGCCATGCTGCCCGAGATTCAGCAGCAAGTCACCCTGGTTCGCCTGTCTGAGCTGTTTTCCGCCGGCAGCTGACAAAAAACGGTGTGCCGAGGCACACCGTTCAGTTTGTTTGAAAATGAGGGGGAAATCAGTCCCAGCTCAGAATCACTTTACCGGACTGGCCGGAGCGCATGACATCAAAGCCCTGCTGGAAGTCATCCACATTGTAGTGGTGGGTAATGATTGGCGTCAGATCCAGACCAGACTGAATCAGACTCGCCATCTTGTACCAGGTTTCAAACATTTCACGGCCATAGATACCTTTGATCACCAGACCTTTGAAAATCACCTGAGTCCAGTCGATTCCCATGCTCGACGGTGGAATACCCAGCATGGCCACCTTGCCACCGTGGTTCATGCTTGTCAGCATGCTGTTAAACGCAGCAGGCACACCCGACATTTCCAGGCCAACATCAAAGCCCTCTGTCATACCCAGCTCTGCCATCACATCTTCCAGCTTTTGCTCTGCCACGTTAACGGCACGGGTCACGCCCATCTTGCGGGCCAGATCCAGGCGGTACTCGTTCACGTCAGTGATCACGACATGACGCGCGCCCACGTGCTTGGCCACCGCCGCCGCCATAATACCGATAGGGCCGGCACCTGTGATCAGTACATCTTCGCCCACCAGGTCAAAAGACAGCGCAGTGTGCACAGCGTTGCCGAACGGGTCAAAAATCGACGCCAGATCGTCAGAAATGTTATCCGGGATCTTGAATGCGTTGAAGGCCGGGATCACCAGATACTCAGCAAAGGCCCCTTCACGGTTGACACCCACACCGATAGTATTGCGGCACAGATGAGTGCGACCGCCACGGCAGTTACGGCAGTGACCGCAGGTAATGTGGCCTTCACCGGATACGCGGTCACCAATTTCAAAACCACGCACTTCCTGGCCAATCGCGACCACTTCGCCCACGTACTCGTGACCGACGACCATAGGCACAGGAATCGTATTTTGTGACCATTCGTCCCAGTTATAGATATGAACGTCAGTACCACAGATAGCGGTTTTCTTAATCTTGATCAGCAGGTCGTTGTGGCCCATCTCAGGCTTGTCGACCTCTGTCATCCAGATACCTTCTTCAGGCTTCAGTTTTGCTAATGCTTTAATTTTCATGATGCTTTCCACAAGTGGCCCAGAAGCGGTATTGTACCGCTCCTGCAGCAAAGTCGGTGATTATCAGATGATGCCCATCTCTTTACCAATGCGGATAAACGCATCGATGGTATTGTCCAGCTGTTCTGCGCTGTGCGCGGCAGACATCTGAGTACGGATTCGCGCCTGGCCTTTTGGCACGACTGGGTAAGAGAAGCCAACCACGTAAATGCCTTCTTTCAGGGCACGTTCCGCAAATTCTGCTGCAACTTTCGCATCACCCAGCATAATCGGGATGATGGCATGATCCGCGCCTGCCAGTGTAAAGCCGGCTTCAGACATACGGGTGCGGAACTGCTCTGCGTTTTTCCACAGCGTCGCACGCAGATCACTGCTTTCAGCCAGCAGATCCAGCACGCGGATCGAAGCAGATACAATCGCCGGGGCCAGCGAGTTAGAGAACAGGTACGGACGAGAACGCTGGCGCAGCCAGTCAATCACTTCTTTCTTACCTGAGGTATAACCGCCTGACGCTCCGCCCAGGGCTTTACCCAGCGTACCTGTGATGATGTCGATACGATCAATCACATCATGGTACTCATGGGTACCACGGCCATTGTCACCCATAAAGCCAACGGCGTGGGAATCATCGACCATCACCAGCGCATCATACTTGTCCGCCAAATCACAGATAGCCGGCAGGTTTGCCACCACGCCATCCATAGAGAAGACACCGTCGGTCACAATCAGCTTGTGGCGCGCACCGGCTTCATTGGCGGCGATCAGCTGCTGCTCCAGCTCGGCCATGTCATTATTGGCATAGCGGAAGCGTTTTGCTTTACACAGACGCACACCGTCGATGATAGAAGCGTGGTTCAGCGCATCTGAAATAATGGCATCTTCAGGGCCAAGAATGGTCTCGAACAGACCTGCATTTGCATCAAAACACGAAGAGTAAAGGATAGTGTCTTCCATGCCTAAGAAGGCCGACAGCTTACTCTCCAGCTCTTTATGTGCGTCCTGCGTACCGCAGATAAAACGCACTGAAGCCATACCAAAACCGTGCTCATCCATGCCTTGTTTGGCAGCCTCAATCAACGCCGGGTGGTTAGCCAGACCCAGGTAGTTGTTAGCACAGAAATTCAATACCTGATCGCCACTGGCAATCGCAATATTGGCTTTCTGAGCAGAAGTGATTACACGCTCACTTTTGTATAATCCTTCTGCTTTCACTTCCTGAATCTGATCGGCGATCTGTTGATAAAAGGCAGCTGACATCTTGCTCTCCAAACATGTAAAGGCGTATTTGCCACTTTTAGCGAACAACCTACTATTAAATTAGCAATCATTCGCCACAATGTTACAAAGTTTGCCGGATTCTAAGAGCTAAACTCTAGTCAGTCGACAACTATGAAACATCCCGCTCTACTTGATCACAATAATGTGATTCAAGTTGAAGAACGACCTGCCGCCCCTCATCACTGGTCAGAGGTCTTATCATGGCAAGCATATGCAACACCCCCTGATAAATGACGGCTTTGGTAATTTTAGCCCTGGGCGCCTGCGCGGTCTGATAGCTGATCCAGCTGGTGGCCACCAGCTTGAGCGTGGTTGCCAGGCTCAGCAAATCGTCATCGCTCAGGGTGACCAAGCCTAAGGAACGAAAATGGCGCATCACCACCATGATATCCTGATGGAGGTTTTCCTGCGCTTCCAGATACTTATGCTGTAATACGGGATCCCGGCTGAGAATATCGGGCAGGTTGGCGTAAAAAAAACGGTAGCGCCACATCAGCATAAAGACCGCATCCAGGTATTGCAGCAGGCTGTCAGCCGACAGCACCGCCTCTTCCCGCGGCTGGAAGCGAACCCGCAAATCCTGAGCGTATTCATCAAAAATACTGTGTATAATCTCTTCTTTATTACGAAAATGGTAATACAGGTTGCCTGGGCTGATGCCCATATGTGCCGCAATGTGGTTGGTGGTAACGTTGGGTTCCCCTCCGTCATTAAACAACTCCAATGCAGCATGGATGATTTTATCGCGGGTTTTCATAAGCCTCTCACTTGCGTCGCCCTGGGCAGTCTCGGTTTGTTATCTTATGTGGGTCAAAATCCAGATCAACAAACCCTGATGATGTTATCATAACTACTGACTAAATTTTGACGCGGTGGTGCAGTTCTTCTGCTACGCTTCAGGCCTCTTATCACCGGGTCCATCTGACAAAACTGGAAGTGCCATGATTATAGTGACTGGTGGCGCCGGCATGATCGGCAGCAACATTGTAAAAGCGCTCAATGAACAAGGTTATAGCGACATTCTGGTCGTCGACAACCTCAAAGACGGTACCAAATTCGCGAATCTGGTTGATTTGGATATCGCCGATTATATGGACAAAGAAGATTTCATCACCCAAATCATGGCGGGTGATGACTTTGGCCCGATCGAAGCCGTTTTCCACGAAGGTGCCTGCTCGGCTACCACAGAGTGGGACGGCAAATACATGATGCTCAATAACTATGAGTATTCCAAAGAGTTGCTGCATTTCTGCCTGGAGCGCGAGATTCCGTTCCTGTATGCCTCTTCCGCTGCAACTTATGGCGGCCGTGACCGTGATTTCATTGAAGAGAAAACCTACGAAGGGGCGCTGAACGTTTACGGTTACTCCAAGCAACTGTTTGACAACTATGTCCGTCGCTTGTGGCAAGACGCCGAAGCCCACGGCGAAACGCTCTCGCAAATTACCGGTTTTCGTTATTTCAACGTCTACGGCCCGCGCGAGCAGCACAAAGGCAGCATGGCCTCCGTTGCCTTTCACCTGAATGAACAAATTGCAAAAGGCGAAATGCCAAAGCTGTTTGAAGGGTCAGACACCTTTAAACGCGATTTCATTTATGTGGGTGATGTCTGCAAGGTGAACCTGTGGTTCTGGCAAAATGGCGTCTCCGGTATTTTCAACTGCGGCACCGGACGGGCAGAAAGTTTCCAGGCCGTTGCCGATGCGGTCATTAAGCATCACGGTAAAGGTCAGGTAGAAACTGTCCCGTTTCCTGAGCACCTGAAAGGCCGCTATCAGGCCTATACTCAGGCAGATCTGACCAAAGTCCGTGCCGCCGGTTATAACGAAGCGTTTAAAACCGTTGCCGAAGGCGTTGCTGAGTATATGGCGATTCTGAACAACTAATACTAACAAACCTTTCAGCGACACCCTGATTCGCTCTGGGTGTCGCTGACTTGTATAAAAAGATTGATTTGATGACTATACCAACTTTCGTTGTCAGCTTAGCGCGCTCTTCTCATCGCCGTGAGCACATGCAAACGTTAATGGATCAGGCTGGAATCTCTTTCCAGTTTTTTGATGCCGTTGATGGCATTGACTCTGAGCATTTTCTGCACAGTGAAAAGGCCACACCAGCGCTAACCTTCAAACGTAAAGGCTATCAATTGGTCCCGGCTGAAGTTGCCTGTTTTGCCAGCCACTATGCCCTTTGGGAAAAGTGCCTCGAACTGGATACGCCAATATTGATCCTCGAAGACAATGTCAACGTGCTGGCTGACGTTCACTCAGTGCTGGCTGACATTCAGCCATACATTGAACAATACCATTACATCAAACTGTCAGCGCATCAGCCAAACACATTTAAAGCTTTGTTTGCTGTCTCAGATACCCACTCAATCGGTGTTTACCGAAAAGGCACCTGCGGTACCAGCGCTTATATTATCACCCCGGTTGCTGCAAAAAGTTTCCTGGAGAATGCCCAGCGATTTATTGAGCCGG
Source organism: Photobacterium salinisoli (assembly GCF_003614885.1). Classification (GTDB taxonomy): domain Bacteria; phylum Pseudomonadota; class Gammaproteobacteria; order Enterobacterales; family Vibrionaceae; genus Photobacterium; species Photobacterium salinisoli. The sequence continues at coordinate 150,692 of NZ_QZMS01000015.1, read as the reverse complement.
TGGATGACTATATGGAAAAGCCCTGGCGACACGGCATTCAGGCCTACCATGTTTATCCGTCAGTGTTTGAACGCTCGCAAACCGCGACGACGATTGGTTCGACCCGCAAACAGAAACAATCTGTGGGATTCTCCCACAAACTGTACATTGAAGGTTTCAGAACCTATGAAACTATTATGAGAAAGCTGAAAAGCATAAAATAAAAAACATCAGCCTTATCAATAACATTGACTATTTCAGAGCAATCAGTAATGCAATTTAACGCGCAAATAAAACGACTCATCAACTCTCGGGGCTTTTGTCTTGCGATGCTGTGCTGCATTGTGGGCTATGTACTGTTTAAGCGCTCTTACCGCGAAATTGGCGACATCTTCCAGTCGGTCTTCCTGCTGGCTTCCGTCGCGGCCCTGTTTATCGACAGAAAACAATTTTTCAAAGATAAAATGTTATGGGCGTTATTATTCGCCATTGCTATTCAGGTGCTCAGCTGGGCCAATTCACTGATCGACATACCTGAACTCGCCTACTCCAGCCCGCATATTGGTGCGTTAGCAGACCTGTTTGTCTTTATTTTTGTTGCGTATTGGCTGAAAGGGTCACTCAACAATGTTTACCTGATCTGGTGGGCTATGTGTCTGGGAATTTTACTGGCGTTTTACAGCCATTCCGACATTGTTCAGCAGGTGCAGCTGGGCTTCCAGGGTGTTCGCATCGATTTCAATATCATCAATGCGCAGTATCCGGCCATGTACAGCGGAGTCGGCTTTCTGCTCTCCTCCTTCTTTATGGTGAAATACCTGTGCCTCAGCGTCCGGACCAGAAAAGCTCAATATATTGCTCTCTTCGTCTCTGCATTACTGCTGTTTATTGCCTTTGTTTTCGTGGTGATCACCACTCAGTCCCGTCAGGTTTGGGTTGGGTTGCTGGCCGCCTACGTGATAGGTACTGTGCTTTATGCCATCTTACATAAAGAAAAACTGAATAAAATCATTCTGGCAGGTTCATTGTCATTGTTAGGATTTGCCTTCTATTCCTATGCCAGCATGCCTTTAATCCATGACAGAGTGCAAAGAGAGATGGGGACTGCCACCAGCATAGTAACCAATGGCGACATGTCTAAAATACCGTTCAACAGTGCGGGTACGCGCCTGCATTTATGGTACGAGTCCATCAAATGGATAAAAGAAAGACCACTGCTGGGCAGCGGCTACAACGCCCGTGAGACGGTGATCAAGCAGGCAACGCATTTTCCACCCAATATCCATAAGTATTTCACGCACCTGCACAGTTCACATATCGAGCTGCTGGTCTCTTACGGCATCGTTGGCCTGGCATTAATGTACTTTGTTTTTGCATGGGTCATTCGAAGTACTAAAGTTGCCCCAGAAAAACGCGGTATCAACGAGGTCCTGCTGATCTCTTTACTGTTTACTGTTTACTGGCTGACAGTAAACCTGTTCGAGTCATTCTTCTTTTCCAATAATGGTCAGTGGATCCATAACGTGATGTTAGGTAGTTGTTATACCTTCTATCTCACTTATAAACTGAACCGTTTACCGCCTTCAGAACAAGCGAGCTCATGATTAAAAAAATCCACGCCATCTGGCTTGGCAATAAAATGCCACCCTTAGCCTTCGTCTGTATTGATGACTGGAAAAAACAAGGTTTTGACTACACCCTTTGGACGGAAAACAATCCGCTGCTTCAGCAATGGATTCGCGAATGTCGGTTTGCAAAGGAGTGTTACGATAAAGGCCTGCTCGCCTTTGTCACTGATTACCTGCGGTTGAAAATTCTGCAACATGAGGGCGGGCTGTATCTGGATGTGGATGTCACTATCCAGCAGGATCCTTTCCCGTTATTTGACAATTGTCTGTTTTCAGTAGGTTATGAAACTGAGACACTGTTGGGCACTGCAGCTATCTATGCCGAGCCGCACTCGACGATTCTGAATCAACTCATTCAGTTCTATGAGAATGACATTTATCAGTCCCCGTTGTATATGGGCCCAGATATCATGACTCACTTCCTGATCGAGAAAGCACTCAGCAACACTGAAAACAGCCAGCTTTACCCAGTAGCCTATTTTTATAACTATCAGGGTGAACCCATGCATTTTGAAAAACCCGCCAATGCTTATCTGACACACTGGTTTCAGCACAGCTGGAAAAAATCGAAAGGGCTGGTGTTTCTGAAATCTAAGCACATGGGGCTACTGGGGAAATTCTATACCTGGCAGAAGTATTTTTTCCGTACATAATAATGCCGCTCCTGTTTCCAACCGGTTTATTAGAGTTTACAGCTAAAAGAGAGAGCATCTTTTGACTACAGTCCGAACCCGCGTATCACAGGATGAACTGACACCCGGCTATCGTCCGTCTTTCCAGTGGTCTTTCTTGCACCCCCGTCATTGGGGAACTTGGATCAGTATTCTGCTGTTAAGCCTGCTGGCACTGTTGCCCTGGAAAATCCGCGACCCAATCGCTGGCTTTCTGGGTTTGCACATAGGCCGGAAAATCAAGAAAGCACGGCACCGTGCCAGAGTGAACCTGACACTGTGCTTTCCGGAACTGACCGAACAAGAGCGGGAAGAGAAAATCGACGCCATGTTCACCGTCGCCGCTAAAGTGGTTTTGGCCATGGGTGAATTGTTGTTCAGAAGCCGTCGCCACCTCCAGCAGCGCACTGAAGTTTTTGGTCAGGAAAATATTGATAAAGAAGTGGAAGCCGGTAATCCTGTCATTATTTTGGTGCCTCACTGCTGGGCGATTGACTTTCCGGCAATCTATTGGGCATCACTGGGTTTACCTGTAGCCGCTTTAATGCAGCCTCAGCATCGCCAGCCCGTTTTTGACTGGTTAATCAGTTGTCAGCGTCTGCAGTATGGCGGAATTTGTTACGCACGAGAGGGTGGATTAAAACCTTATTTTCGTGCAGTCAAATCAGGCTTTCTGGGCTATTACCTGCCTGATGAGGACTTCGGGCCAGAACAAAGTCAGTTTACTGATTTCTTTGCGACCCAAAAGGCAACCTTTTCTGGTCTGGGTAAGATTGCCAAACTGACAGGGGCCTCCGTAGTACCTATGATCCCTGTATACAACACAACAAACGGTAAATTTGAAATTCATATCTCCCCGGCACTGACACCACTTCCGGGGCCTGATGCGCAACATGATGCCAATTTACTGGCAAACGCACTGGAAAAAATGGTCGCCCCCTATCCTGAGCAGTACATGTGGAACTTGCAATTGCTGAAAACGCGCCCTGATGGCAGCAAACCCTACTAAGTTAATGAGCAGCGTCATATGAAAATTCTTATTATCGGTCCATCCTGGGTTGGCGATATGGTGATGTCGCAATGCCTGTATACCAGTCTCAAGCAGCAGTATCCGCAAGCTGAAATTGATGTACTGGCACCGGCCTGGTGCCGCCCCATTCTGGAACGCATGCCCGAGGTACACCGCGCGCTTGAAATGCCCATCGGACACGGCGAATTTAACCTCAAAGGGCGCTACCGGATTGGACGCTCACTGCGTAACAATCATTATGATCAGGCTTACATCCTGCCTAATTCGGCGAAATCTGCGCTGATCCCGCTTTTTGCCCGCATTCCGGTTCGTACCGGCTGGAAAGGAGAAAGCCGCTATGGTCTGCTCACTGATCTTCGTGGCAACAAGCGTGATTTCAGCCTGATGATTGAGCGCTACTGCGCACTGGCTTATCCCAAAGCGGAAATGACTGGCAGTGCGGCGCTGTCTGCGCTGCCCAAACCGGCACTGACGGTTGACAGCCACAATCAGGCCAGTGCAATGAAACGCCTGGCGCTGAACAATGATCGCCCTGTGATTGGCCTTTGTCCGGGGGCAGAATTTGGTCCGGCCAAGCGCTGGCCAGACGCCTATTTTGCCCAGGTAGCACAAAAAATGATTGAGCAGGGAAAACAAGTCTGGCTGTTCGGCTCGGCCAAAGATCAGCCTGTCACCGCCGCCATTCAGCAAGCGCTTCCCGCTGAATTACAAGCTTACTGCCACGATTTAGCCGGGCAAACCAGCCTGATTGAAGCGGTCGACCTGCTCGCGGCCTGCGATACGGTTGTCAGTAACGATTCCGGGCTGATGCATGTCTCCGCGGCGGTTGGCTGTAAAGTGGTCGCTATTTATGGCTCGACGTCACCAGACTATACCCCGCCACTGGCAGAACAGGTTGCCATCGTATATACAGATATTGAGTGCCGTCCGTGCTTTAAGCGAGAATGCCCCTACGGACACCTTAAGTGCCTGAAAGACTTACCGGCAGATCGTGTCATTCAAGCCATTGACGACCTAATGATTCCCAAAACAGATCTATGATGACCTTGATACAACGACATAAAAATAACAAAGTCGCTTTTTACAGTCGTAACATACTGCGCTCTCTGACACCCAAGGTAATCTATCATCGCCGGTTACAGTACCTGCTGAACACCCTGAACAAGTACGACAGACAGTACATTGCCTACAGGGTCAATTATTACCTCAAGCACAGTGACGGGTTCAGATTACCCGAAGACAAAGCTGTATCCATTAAGCGTTATCGCAAGAAAGGTCAGAGTGCTTACTATTACGATCTGAAAGAATACCTGCATTACTTTGATCGTCACTTCAAAGTAACCTACCGCTTTGGCGATGACACCCACCTGGAACCTTACCCGTTCCTGGTCAAAGCACGGCCTATTAGCGGTGACAATGCCAATGCGATTTTATTTAAGCTCAATAAAGTTCGTCACTTCAATTTCATTGAGGATTCGCTGAGCTTTCGAGAGAAAACAGACAAAGCCGTCTGGCGCGGTGCCGCCTATCAGCCTCATCGTGCCAGCTTGGTCAGGCAATACTACAATCATCCTCTCTGCGATATCGGCCAGACCAACCCGAGCGATACGCCGCAGCCTTGGGATAAAGGCTTCATGTCGATTGCTGAGCAGCTCGGTTATAAATTTATTCTCTGTATCGAAGGCAATGACGTCGCCACTAACCTTAAGTGGGCTATGTCCTCGAACTCTCTGTGTATGATGCCTAAGCCTAAATACGAGACATGGTTTATGGAAGGCACGCTCAAAGCCGGTGTCCATTATGTCGAACTGCAGGATGACTTCTCTGACATCGAAGAGAAGATCCGCTACTACAGCCAGCACCCTGAAGCGGCCGAAGCTATCATTGCCAATGCCCATGAACACGTACAGCAGTTCTGTCATCCGCGGCAGGAGAAACTGATTGGCCTGCTGGTACTGAAGAAATATTTCGAACTGTCCGGCCAGTGGCAGCAGGAACCCAATAACTGATGCTACGCTTTCTCTACACTTGCCTGCTCACTGTTGCCGCCCCGTTATTGCTGGTGTCGCTCTATAAAAAGCGACCGGGTGTCCCGCCTATAGGTCTGCGCTGGAAAGAGCATTTCGGTGTCAGCCCTCAGGTGCAGGGCCAGCGGCCGCTGTGGATCCATGCAGTGTCCGTCGGAGAGACCCTGGCGGTCACGCCGCTGATCAAAGCACTGAAAACCCAATATCCCGATTTACCGATCCTGCTGACAACCACAACAGCCACCGGAGCAGCACAGGCCGCACGCCTCGGGCCATTGGTTGAACATCGTTATATGCCGCTCGACTTTCCCTGGGCACTGCGCCGTTTCATCCGCAGGCAACAACCACGCGCCCTGTGCATCATGGAAACTGAGCTCTGGCCCAATACGCTGGCCGAAGCCAAACATGCCGGCCTGCCTGTCACTATCTTGAACGCCCGCTTATCTGAACGCTCCTGCCAGCGCTATGCCAGAGTCCAACCCCTGTTTAACCTGCTTGCGCATAATCTGGATCAGGTTTTGTGTCAGCATCAGGATGATGCCGAGCGCTTCATTCGTTTAGGCGTGTCGCCAGATGCAGTACAGATTACCGGTTCCATCAAGTTTGATCTTGCTTTGCCCGAAGGGCTGGAACAGGCCAGTGAGATACTGAGAGATAAGCTGGGCAGCCAGCGTCCGGTGTGGATTGCCGCCAGCACCCACCAGGGCGAAGATGAGCAGGTACTTGAAGCCCACAGACAGATTTTGCGTACCTACCCTGACGCACTCTTGATTCTGGTACCAAGGCACCCCGAGCGATTCGACCCTGTCTACACGCTGATTGTTCAGCAGGGCTTTACCGCCGCCCGCCGTACTCTGAGCAACGAACCACTGAGCGATAAACAGGTCTATCTGGCCGATACCATGGGCGAGATGATGCTACTGCTCGGCGCCTGCGATCTGGCATTTGTCGGCGGCAGCCTGCTGGGTGACAAAGTCGGCGGCCACAACTTACTTGAGCCTGCCGCACTGGCAAAACCCGTCCTGACTGGCCCGAGCTATTACAACTTTACCGACATCACGACTCAGCTGCTAAACGCGGGGGGCGCAGAAATCGTCGACAACAGTGAAGAATTAGCGCGCACCGTGTCACGGCTGATGGCGGATAAAAAGGAGCAGACCAAGACTGGCCAGGCCGCCCTTGGCGTGGTAAAAGCCAATCAGGGGGCCATTGCGCGCACCTTGCATGCACTCTCTGCCAGCCTCAATTAATCAGAAGATGATCGGCGGTAACCTGACAACAGTTGCTGCCAGTCGCTTTCCTGCCAGTGAATACCGGCTTTATCCACTTCTTTAACCAGCGAACGGTGCAGCCGGGACAAATTGTCCTCCTGCCAGCCATCGCCGCGCTGGATACTGCATTTGTCAAAGTCAATCAGCCAGATCTGCTCCTGACTATCCAGCAAAATATTGTGTGCATTCAGATCAGTGTGATTGACCCGGCAGTCATGCATACGGCGCACCATCTCACCGACAAGCTGCCATTGCTCTGACGACAAAGCACCCTGCTGCAAACGAGCCACAAGATCAGTTGCGTCAGACACTTTCTCTGTCAGCAGATCAGCCCGATAGTATGGCCCGGATTTACAGACTCTTGCCGCGACAGGTCTCGGCACTCTGACGCCCTGCTCCACCAGATGTTGTAACAGGGAAAATTCAGCCATGCTGCGGCAAGCCGACCAGGTTTTAAACCAATACTGATCTTTCACCAGCTTGCCAAACAGCCCGCCCCGGAAGTAATGCCGCAATGCCATGTCGACCCGTTCGCCACGAACAAACCAGGTGGTTCCCCGCCCTTTAGCGCTGCCGAGCACAGCCTGCTGATGCTGCCAGAAATCCGGCTCAAAGCACCGCCAGGGATCTTCTGCCAGCAAAGCAGGGTCAAACATGATCCGGCAGTTATCTTGCTCCCGTATTTCCATCGCGCGGTATCCCAAACTACTGAAAAGATCTATTTTATACAGGTTTGTCCGTGCCCGTCATGAGATAGACAGAATCTTTGCACAGTGTTCGCGCAATCACGCTGATTCCGACATGCTTAATGTATATAATTCCCAACACACAATCACATCCACTCGGTTGAAAGCAGGTGTCATGACATTATTCAATTCCGCTCCCCAGTCTTTGTGCATCCTGCGCCTGTCGGCGATTGGTGATGTCTGCAACAGTATTGCCATGGCACAGGCTATTCAACGGCAATGGCCCCAAACGCGCCTGACCTGGATCTGTGGCAAAGTCGAAGCACGGCTGCTGAAGGATTTACCCGGCATCCGGGTGATCATCTTTGATAAAAAGCAGGGCTGGCAAGGCTACAAAGCTGTCTGGCAGGCCCTCAAAGGTGAGCGTTTTGATGCCCTGCTGCATATGCAAACCGCCATTCGCGCCAGCATCGTCAGTCTGGGCATCAAAGCGAAGTACAAACTGGGATTTGATGCCGACCGCAGCAGCGATCTTCAGCAGTTATTCACCAATGTCAAAGTCCCGTCTCCGGAGTCACCTCATGTGCTGGATGGCTTCATGCAGTTTGCTGCCACCCTGGGTGTCCGCGATCTGACACCAAAGTGGGATATCCCGTTATCTGAAGATGACCACCGCTGGGCCGATCAGCAAATTCATCAGGACGCGACATTGGTCATCACGCCCGCAGCCAGTAAAGGCTATAAAAACTGGACGCCGGAAGGGTATGCTGAGTTAGCCCGCCATGCCCACCAGCAGGGCTATGAGATTATTCTGGCCGGCAGTCCGGCAAAAATTGAGATAGACCTGGGTAATGCCATTGAAGACAAGCTGGACTTCCCCGTCACTAACCTGATTGGCCAGAGCAGCCTCAAACAGCTGCTGGCTCTGTTGCAGAAAGCGGCACTGGTGTGCGCGCCGGATACCGGCCCGGCCCATATGGCGGTGGCTGTCGGTACCCCTGTACTGGGGTTGTATGCTCACCATAACCCCAAGCGTACAGGGCCCTATCTGTCGCGGCAGTATGTGGTGAGTGTGTACGATGAATGCATTGCGGCCGAAACGGGCAAGGCGCCTGAACAGCTGCCCTGGCGCAGCCGGGTCAAAGATGACGCAGCGATGAAACGCATCACAGCAGATCGAGTCACCGCCATGTTCGACAAAATCACCGCTGAACTGTGATCGTATGCATTTCAAACGAAATGAAAGCGATAGATTGATCCCTGAAACAAGGCCGGGGTTTTACATTCGCTACCCCGGTCGGCATAATCGTTCGCATATCGCTGCATTGACAGTCACTACTCATCTATCTGAAAACTGGACAACTAATGGCGCCTAACACCTCCAGCACCACTTTGGGTGTGCTGATGATCATCAAGAATGAAGCCAAGCATCTGGCTGCCTGTCTGGAGACGGTGAAAGACTGGGTCGACGAGATCGTCATTATTGACTCCGGCAGCACGGATGAGTCAGAAACCATTGCCCGTCGTTACACGGACAAATTCTTCCGCTATGACGACTGGCCCGGCTTTGGCCCGCAACGCCAGCGTGCCCAGCAGCATGCCACCACAGACTGGGTATTGGTACTGGATGCCGATGAAAGGGTCACCCCTGAATTGAAAACGGCAATACAGTCTGCGATCACAGCCAATCCGAGTGGGGTTGCCTTTAAGATAAACCGGCTGAGTGATGCCTTTGGCAAAACCATTCACCACTCTGGCTGGTCGCCGGATTGGGTAATTCGCCTGTACCGCCGCGAAGAAACCCGTTACAACGATGCCCTGGTGCATGAAAAAGTGCTGACCGATGGGCTGACTGTCCGCCCGCTAGAAGGCCGGTTGCTGCATTTTACCTATGACAACCTGCACCATTACCTCGGCAAGACCACCCAATACCTCAAAGCCTGGACCGATGAACGTGAAGGCCGGAAAAAAGCCGGACTAAGTACCGCGCTGCTGCATGCTCTGGCCAGCTTTCTGAAAATGTACATTCTCAAGCTCGGTTTTCTGGATGGCCGCCATGGCTTTATTCTGGCGTGGCTCAGCATGCACTCGACCTTCGTAAAATATATTGATCTCTGGCTACGGGATTATCAAAAAGAGAGAAATCAATGAAAGTCGCTCTCATTATTACGACTTATAACTGGAAAGAAGCCTTACAGGCCGTCCTGGACAGCGTGAAACGCCAATCTGAGTTACCTGATGAAGTCATCATTGCTGATGATGGCTCCCGAGCAGATACCGCTGAACTGATTCAGTCCTACCAAGCGCAGTTTCCCTGCCCCCTGATACACTCCTGGCAACCCGATGAAGGCTTCCAGCTCGCCATGAGCCGTAACCGTGCCATGGCTAAATCACAGGCGGACTATATCATTATGATTGATGGCGACATTGTCATGTCTCCTGATTTTATTCGCTCTCATAAGCAGGCGGCAAAGGCCGGTTATTTCGTTCAGGGTGGGCGCGTACTGGCTAATGATAATATCAGCCAGCAAATCATGCACCAGCATGTGGTACCCAACCTGTTTTCTCCCGGCATTAAAAACCGCCATAATTGCATCAGCAGTACCTGGCTCAGCAAATTGTGCTCGTACGAACGCAATAACGATGCCTCAACGCGTGGCTGTAACATGGCATTCTGGCGAGCCGATCTGATTGAGGTCAACGGCTTTAATGAAGACTTTGTCGGCTGGGGCCGTGAAGACAGTGAATTTGTTCACCGCATGCTCAATTGCGGTAAGAAAAGGCTGTATCTTAAGTTTGCCGGTGTAGGCTACCACCTCTACCATGATGAGAGCTCAAGAGCATCGTTAGCCAAGAACGATGAGATACTGGAAAACACCGTCCGTCAGAAACTGACACGTTGCGAAAACGGCATTGATAAATTTCTGGATGAAAAATCATGACAACCCGAGTCATTTACCCTGGTACTTTTGACCCTATCACTAATGGCCATCAGGATCTGATTGAGCGTGCTGCAGCCATGTTCGATCACGTGGTCGTCGGGATCGCTTTCAGCCCGAGCAAAAAACCCTTATTCGACCTGCAGGAGCGGGTGAATCTTGCCAAGGCTATCACCAGTCATCTCAGTAACGTGGAAGTGGTGGGGTTCTCTGGTCTGCTGGTCGATTTTGCCCGCGAGCAACAGGCAACAATACTGGTTCGTGGCCTGCGCGCGGTGTCGGACTTTGAATATGAATTTCAGCTGGCGAACATGAACCGCCGCCTGATGCCGGAGCTGGAAACCGTGTTCCTGACACCGGCCGAAGAAAATTCCTTTATCTCCTCCACCATAGTCAAAGAAGTGGCGCTGCACAAAGGGCAGGTCGATCAGTTCGTTCATCCGACTGTGGCACAGGCGCTGAAAGCCAAGCTGGCCAAATAACCTACAAATCCAAACACAACTCCGGCGGCTCGCCATTCAGCGCGCCGCTATATTTGCCTTCGCTGGTTGCCCGTAATACCCCAGATACCAGTCCACAAATTGCTGCACCCCTTGTTCAATACCAATTTGTGGCCGGAATCCCGTGACTTCAAATAAATCGTCGGTGTCGGCAAAGGTGGCGTAGACGTCGCCCGGCTGCATCGGCAGGAAGTCTTTGCTGGCTTCTCTGCCCAGTGCCTTTTCCAGCGCGGTGATAAAGTCCATCAGCTTCACCGGCTGACCATGCCCGATATTGTACACACGATATGGTGCAGAACTACTGGCTGCTGAGCCCTCCTCAGGGCTCCAGTCAGGCTGACAGCCAGGCACAACATCCTGAATTCTGATCACACCTTCAGCGATATCATCAATGTAGGTGAAATCCCGCTGCATATCGCCGTGGTTATATACCTCAATGGGCTGACCGGCCATGATTGCATCAGCAAAACGAAACAGCGCCATATCGGGTCGCCCCCAAGGGCCATAAACCGTGAAAAAGCGCAAGCCCGTGGTAGGAATACCATAGAGGTGGGAATAGGTGTGCGCCATCAGTTCATTGGCTTTTTTGGTGGCAGCATACAAGGATACCGGGTGATCGACGCTGTCACAGGTCGAGAAAGGCTGCTTGCGATTGAGGCCATAGACAGAGCTGGAAGACGCATACACCAGATGTTCGACCTGATGGCGGCGACAGCCTTCCAGAATGGTCAGATGACCAATCAGATTGCTGTCGGCATACGCCATAGGATTATCCAGTGAATAGCGAACCCCAGCCTGGGCGGCCAGGTGGATAACTCTCTCGAATTTGTGGGTGAGAAACAGACGGGCAATGGCTTCCCTGTCTGCGATATCGCAGTCCAGCACCAAAAGCGCCGGATGGGCAATATGCCGGACTCTTGCCTGTTTCAGTTTCACGTCGTAGTAGCTGTTGAAATTATCAATACCCACCACTTCATGGCCCAGATGGCACAACCGCTGAGCCACTGCACTGCCAATGAAACCGGCTACTCCTGTTACCAAAAAGCGCATGCACACCCCCTAAGAAGGCGTATCACCGCCCTCCTTCTCTTCCCTAAAGACAGATATGAGGGCCTATCTCTCTGGCAACATTATGATCGCTGGCACTCACTACAATAGACTGTAGCACGCTGGCCGATTTTGACCTCATTCAGGATATGCCCGCAGTTCGGACAGGGTTTTCCCGCTTTACCATAGACTTGCAGCTCTTGGGCAAAATAGCCCGGCTTACCGTCACTTTGTTTGAAATCTTTCAGTGTCGTCCCGCCCTGAGCAATGGCCTTGCTCAGCACCCGCTTGATTTCATCCACCAGATCAGCCAGCCGCTCAGCCGTCAGTTGCCCTGCCGGGGTCTGTGGATGGATGCGCGCAGCAAACAAGGATTCATTGGCATAGATATTTCCGACTCCAACGACTACCTGATTATCCATGATGAACTGTTTAATGACGGTGCGCTTACCTTTAGCCTTTTCCATCAGATAGCCGGCATCAAAGCCCTCAGCCAGCGGCTCAGGTCCGAGTTTACTCAGTACAGGGTGTTCGCTGTCACGTTCCTGCCATAGCCAGGCACCAAAACGGCGGGGGTCGTTATAGCGCAGCACTTCACCACTGGCGAGCAGCACATCGACATGATCGTGTTTCACCGGTGGTATCTCTGCGGGCAGGATACGCAGGCTGCCTGACATGCCCAGGTGAATAATGGCAAAGCCGGCATCGGTTTCCAGCAGCAGATATTTGGCTCTGCGCGTCACACCACGAATGGTTTGCCCCTGTAACAACTGTAATTCAGCGGGAACGGGCCAGCGCAGGCTGGAATTGCGAACCGTCACACGGACGACAGTCTGACCCACCACATGAGGGGTGATCCCCATGCGGCTGACTTCAACTTCAGGTAATTCAGGCATCTTTTCTCTGATTCATCTTTGCTGTGGTGGATGCAGGATATCAGATTTCAGGGAACAGGTAGCTGGCCTCAACCGTGATCGCCAGCCATTCGCCCTGCCAGTTTTGTAACAACCAGAACTGGGGAAGCTGATACACAGTCAGGCGGTAAGGTTCTTCGTGATTCTCCAGCCACACTTCCACGCTGCGTGGCGCGTCGAGCTTATCATTGAGCTGGGCGAAGGTTTCTGAGTCAATGTTAGTACCGGCGACATCCTGCCAGTTTGCCACGATGGCTGACGGATCATCTGTTATGGCCGGTTCAGATTGCCAGTTTTCATTGTGACGACTGAAAATAATATTCGGCAGCACCAGCTTTTCAATGCGGCTGTCAGCCGGAAGCAAGCGTACTAGCCCGGCAGATTGCTGCTCGGCCGGGGTGGCCTGCGTCATGCGCTGCTGAATCAATTCCGGCAACTGAATCATAGCTAAAAACAGCAATACCCCAATGATGATGATGTTGTTCCATCCCTTGCGCGACAGTTTCATCGTCTCTCCAGCACTAAGTATGAGTGAGTGATCATAATCTGCTTCCTGACCGACAGCCATAAAAAAACCCAGCCTTGGCTGGGTTTTTATCAAAAAGCAAAATAAACCAATTACTTGATTTTTGCTTCTTTGTACATAACGTGCTGGCGAACAACTGGATCAAATTTCTTGATCTCAAATTTGCCTGGCATGTTACGTTTGTTTTTGTCGGTAGTGTAGAAGTGTCCTGTGCCGGCAGATGATACCAGACGGATCTTCTCACGAATGCCTTTAGCCATTCTTCAAATCCTCTTAAACGTTCTCGCCGCGAGCACGCATTTCAGACAGAACGGTATCGATACCTTTCTTGTCAATGATACGCATGCCTTTCGCAGAAAGACGTAGTTTAACGAAGCGTTTTTCGCTTTCTACCCAGAAACGATGAGTTTGCAGGTTCGGCAGAAAACGACGCTTGGTGGCATTACGTGCGTGTGAACGGTTGTTACCCGTTACAGGACGTTTACCAGTTACTTGGCATACTCGGGACATTACTGTCTTCTCCAAATCGTTTCAGCTCGATATCAACCGCGATTAACCGAACGCAAAAAGCATTCCACCTAACCGAAGCTATCAAAGGTCGCGCATTATACTAAGTCAAAACCAGTTGCTCAAGTCCCGAGCAGATCCTTTCTCGTCTTTTTGATCAATTTCGGCCTAGTTTGACATCAAGCTGAACAATAATCAGCTTGATAGTTACAGCCATCCTCTTTCAGCAAAAGAAATCACTTCCCCGTCTCCGACGACAAAATGATCGAGGATCCGAATATCTACCAAGGCCAGCGCATCGCTGATCCTTTGAGTAATTCGCCGATCGGCCTGACTTGGCTCCGCCACGCCTGAGGGGTGATTATGCGCTAAAATCAACGCCGCTGCATTAAGTTCCAGTGATCTTTTTACCACTTCCCTCGGATAGACGCTGGCGGCATCAATCGTTCCTTCGAACATCACCTCCCCGCTAATCACCCTGTGCTGGTTATCCAGAAACAACACATAAAATGCCTCGCGATGGCGATCACGCAGCATCTGGCTTAAATATTGGCGCGTGTATTCAGGGCTGCTGAGGGCTTCACCTTTTGCCAGTTTCTCGGATAAATAACGCAGGCTCATCTCCAGTACCGCCTGCAACTGAACATATTTAGCCGGCCCTAACCCTTTGTGCTGACAAAAGGTTTTACAGTCCGCCGCCAGTAAGGCGCGCAGAGAACCGAACTCGTCCAGCAACTGGCCTGCCAGCTCAATCACATTCACGCCCGGCAGGCCTGTACGTAAAAAAATGGCCAGCAGTTCCGCATCCGACAGCGCATTGGCGCCGCGCTGTAACAGTTTTTCCCTGGGACGCGCCTCCGCAGGCAAATGTTTCAATACCATGGCGTTTCAATCCTTTCACTGTGTCTGTGCAAAAGAAACGCAAAGTCACGTTCTGTACAAAGCCCGCCACTTGAAAATGCGGCGACAGGCGCAGCTTTGATGTCTTGTTACAGAGTGCCCGCCGTGCTGGGTCGAGTGATTACTCGATCTCGATCATCCGTCACAGCCTGACAGACATTTTTCTCGCGACTAAAGCGATGAAACCTCGTCGCTTTGGTGATATCTTGTTGCCAGTTTTTTCACGACACAGGCAATCGAATGAAAACACTGGCAGGAAAGAAAATACTTCTGGGGATCAGCGGTGGCATCGCAGCCTATAAGTGTGCCGAGCTGACACGGCGTCTGATTGAACGAGGCGCAGAAGTTCGCGTCGTCATGACCCCGGCCGCCAAGGAATTCATTACCCCGCTTACCATGCAGGCCGTTTCTGGTCACCCGGTGGCCGACAGCCTGCTCGACCCCGCCGCCGAAGCCTCCATGGGCCATATTGAGCTGGCGAAATGGGCCGATCTGGTTCTGCTGGCTCCCGCCTCAGCCGATCTGATCGCCCGCCTTCGCGCTGGCATGGGTAACGATCTGCTGACAACCTTATGTCTGGCCACCAGCGCGCCGATTGCTGTGGCACCGGCCATGAACCAGCAAATGTATCGCCAGCCTGCCACCCAGGAAAATTTGGCCGTACTGGCGAGCCGGGGACATCAGATCTGGGGCCCTGCCAGCGGCGAGCAGGCTTGTGGCGATATCGGCCCGGGCCGGATGCTGGAGCCTATGGCGCTGATTGCGGAGATGGAAAACGCCTTCCAGCCGCAGGATCTGGCCGGTGTCCGCATCGCCATTACGGCCGGCCCGACCCGGGAAGCCCTGGATCCGGTGCGTTATCTCACCAACCACAGCTCAGGCAAAATGGGCTTTGCCATTGCACAAGCCGCGGCACAACGCGGCGCAAGCGTCACGCTGATCAGTGGCCCGGTCAACCTTGCTACCCCGGCTGGCGTCATTCGCATTGATGTCGACAGTGCGGCTGATATGCATCAGGCCGCCACTGAGCAGGCAAAGGCGCATGATATTTTTATTGGCTGCGCCGCGGTGGCCGATTTTCGCCCGGCGGAAATGGCTTCACAAAAAATGAAAAAGCAGCCTGGAAAGGACGAGCTGGTACTGAAACTGGTGAAAAATCCGGATATTATCGCCAGTGTCGCCGCCCTGACTGAGCAGCGACCGTTTACTGTCGGCTTTGCCGCCGAGACACAGGACGTCGCCCGCTATGCGCAGGACAAGCTGCAGCGCAAAAACCTCGACCTGATTTGTGCTAATGATGTCGCACAGCAAGGCCAAGGATTTAACAGTGATACCAATGCCCTGCACCTGTATTGGAAGAACGGTGACAAGGCACTGCCCCTGACAGACAAAGCATCATTGGGGCGCCAATTAATTACTGAGATCATCAACCGCTATAAAGAACATCACTGAGCCTATTTCGTTGAACTCTCAGCGAAACCGGTAAAAACACTCAGCGGTTCATTCATTTTTGGCAGCCAGCTCTCAAGCTTACACTCTGGCTGTCGATACAGATAACACTGCCTGATCCAGATGCTTTCCATGCCCTGTGCGCATGGCTAAGATAGTCAGGCTTTTTCTGTCCGGACACAGTCTTATATCGAAAAGGAACGGTTATTCATGGCTGGCAATAAAAAAAACAACCGCCGCGAAGAAATCTTACAAGCGCTGGCTGAAATGCTGGAATCAAACCAAGGCAGTCAGCGTATTACCACAGCGAAACTGGCTGCTCAGGTGGGCGTTTCCGAAGCCGCGCTGTATCGCCACTTTCCCAGCAAAGCCCGTATGTTTGAAGGCCTCATCGAGTTCATTGAAGACTCGATCACCACGCGCATTAACCGTATTCTGGATGATGAAAAAGACACCATGACCCGCCTGCGTATGGTACTGCAACTACTGCTGGTATTTGCTGAGCGCAATCCCGGGCTCACCCGCATCATGACAGGCCATGCCCTGATGTTTGAGCAAGACAGGTTACAATCGCGTATCAACCAGCTGTTCGAGCGCATTGAAACTCAGCTGCGCCAGATCCTGCGTGAACGCAAACTGCGCGAAGGCCGCGGTTTCCCTATCGATGAAAACCTCTTATCCGCCCAGTTGCTGGGTCAGGTAGAGGGCAGTTATAACCGCTTTGTGCGCTCCAGTTTCCGTCACAAGCCGAACGATAATTTCGATGCCTACTGGGAACTGCTGACCGGCCAGCTGAGCTAACCTTTTCTCTCTCTTATATTGCACTCAGTATACAGCGGCACGCAGAACTCAGAAAAAAGGGCTGGCACACGGCCAGCCCTTCCTCGTTGGCATTTACTGCGCTGTAACAAGCCGAATCAGATACCGTACTGAGCACGGTACGCTTTCACCGCTTCAAGATGCGCATCCATGCCCTCTTGCTCTTCCAGATAACTCACCACATCACCCAGAGAAACAATAGAGATCACCGCACAGCCAAAATCACGCTCCACTTCCTGAATCGCAGAGAGTTCGCCTTTGCCTTTTTCCTGGCGGTCAATGGCCACCAGCACACCGGCCAGATCGGCGCCATTGGCTTTAATGATTTCCATCGACTCACGGATTGCCGTGCCGGCGGTAATCACATCATCGACCAGCATGATACGGCCTTCCAGCGGGCTGCCCACCAGGTTGCCGCCTTCGCCGTGGTTTTTGGCTTCTTTACGGTTAAAGCAGTATGGCGTATCCACATCATGGTGATCAGCCAACGCAACGGCTGTCGTGGTGGCAATCGGAATGCCTTTATAAGCAGGACCAAACAAGACATCAAATTCAATACCGGAATCAGCCAGTGCCGCGGCATAAAAGCGGCCCAGGCGCGCCAGATCGCGACCTGAATTAAACAGGCCGGCATTAAAGAAATACGGGCTCTGACGGCCAGACTTCAGGGTGAACTCACCAAACTTCAATACACCTTTTTCTAAAGCAAATTCGATGAACTGACGCTGATATGCTTTCATTGTTTCTCCTCGAGCGATTGGTCGCATGCTTCAGCCAGACACGGGCGCTGGCCGGTCAATCCCCGCAGCCTTAGCGTGCTGCAGGCAAAAAAAAGCGGCTCCGACAGGAACCGCTCCAAAAACATTAACTTTCCAGCGACGCCTGCTGGATAGTGATGATCTCGGCAATGCCGTCTTTGGCTAACGACAGCATCTCCATTAATTCTTCCGTACTGAAGGCATCACCTTCAGCCGTCCCCTGAATCTCAATAATCTTGCCATCACTGTTCATAATGACGTTCATATCGGTTTCAGCATTCGAATCTTCCGCATAATCCAGATCGCACACTGGCGTACCCTGATAAATACCGACAGACACGGCAGCGATAGTGGTTTTCAGCGGGCTCTTTTTCAGCTGACCTTTTTCCAGCATCAGATTGATGGCATCGGTCAGCGCCACCATGGCACCTGTGATAGAAGCGGTACGGGTGCCGCCGTCAGCCTGAATCACATCACAGTCGACAGTGATCATCTGCTCGCCCAGCACTTCCAGATCCACCGCTGCACGCAGGCTGCGGGCAATAAGACGCTGAATTTCCAGTGTCCGGCCGCCCTGCTTCCCATTGGCCGCCTCGCGACGGTTACGGGAATGGGTAGCGCGTGGCAGCATGCCATATTCAGCCGTCACCCAGCCTTGGCCTTTTCCTTTCAGCCAGCGTGGCACACTTTCTTCAACACTGGCAGTACATATGACCTTGGTATCGCCGAACTCAACCAATACCGACCCTTCGGCATGGGCAGTGAAATGACGGGTGATAGTAATAGGACGAACTTGACTGGCACTTCTTCCACTTGGACGCATCGGGTTTCACCTTGGCTGATATTGAGCGCTGATAACAAAGCCGCTGTGCGGCCGACAGACATTAACCGGCGATTATAGCCAGATCTGCGTCGCAGTGCACGCCTGTCCGCATCCGCCGGCCGAGGAGAGATTTCCATTATTCGCACCGGCGCGTATAATCAAGCCATCATTTCTTAAGGGCCGACAGCCAATGATTCACAGTATGACCGCCTATGCCCGTCGCGAAGTAAAAGGCGACTGGGGCAGTGCCGTTTGGGAAATCCGCTCGGTAAACCAACGATACCTGGAAACTTATCTGCGTCTGCCAGAGCAGTTCCGCAGCCTGGAACCTGTCCTGCGCGAGCGCTTCCGTCAGCGTCTGGCCCGGGGCAAAGTGGAGTGCAGCCTGCGCTTTGAAGCCAACCCGGCTTCCAGCAGCGAACTGCGCATCAACGAGCAACTGGCCAAGCAGGTCATCAAGGCAGCAAGCTGGGTCAAAGAAGCGGCAGGTGAAGGCAATATCGGCCCGTTTCAGGTTCTGAACTGGCCCGGTGTGATGGAAACGCCAGAGCAGGACATGGACACCATCAACCAAGAGTTGCTGACGGCGCAGTGGACGACTTCCTGGCAGCGCGTGCCAGCGAAGGCGCCAATATGAAAGATCTGATTGACCAGCGCCTGGCCGCGATTTCAGAAGAAGCCGGCAAAGTTCGCGCGCTGATGCCTGAAGTGATGCAGTGGCAACGCGATCGCATTCTCAATCGCCTGGAAGAAGCCAAAGTTGAGCTGGATGCCAACCGCATTGAACAGGAACTGATCCTGCTGGCGCAGAAGAGCGATGTCGCCGAAGAGCTTGACCGCCTGGATTCTCACGTCAAAGAAACCCACAAGATCCTGAAAAAAGGCGGCGCCTGTGGCCGACGCCTGGACTTCATGATGCAGGAGTTCAACCGCGAATCGAACACCCTCGCCTCTAAGTCCATTAACACAGAGATCACCGCCTCAGCCGTTGAACTCAAAGTGCTGATTGAGCAGATGCGCGAGCAGATCCAGAACATCGAATAAGATTTTTTGCGTTTACTTTCGCTAACTCTTACCAAGCCCCTGTTTTAAGGGGCTTTTTAATAGCTTAAAGAAGCTTTCCTGCATTTTCAGCCAACGGCACGGCCTCACTTTCCGTTTTAGTGCCATGGCTATGTTCAATCTGCGATTGAGTCGTTTGAGACACCAAGCGGTTGCTGTTCGCTTCTCTCCTGCTTACTGACCTGCACAAACAAGCCAATCCCGGAGAGAGAGCCGAGTACCGCGAATGTCAGCCACAGCCAGCCAGTGTGAAAATCCGGTAAGTCCAGCAGCCAGCCCGCGCCCCAGTTGCCTACAAATGCAAAGAATCCACCGATACAGGCATGCAGTCCGTAATAACTCGCCAGTTTCGCCGGCTCGGCAAAGCGCGGTACATAAGCACCTATCAGCGGGTAAACCATCATCGAACCGGCGCTCAGCAGCATGGCACACAGTACAAACGGCAGTGGCAGCCAGGGTTCAAAGCGCAGGTTCAGAAGCAGAAAGGCACTCCCCATCAGCGCCATCCCAATGCCCATGCCTTTGGCAACACCGAGCGTTTTATCCACCCAGTGACTGACGGGCAGTTGCAACAGCACCCCCATGAAGGAGGACACCATAAATACCCAGGTAATAACAGAAGGTGTACCGGTTTGCACCTTGGCCTGATGAGGTATGGCAAGGTAAAGCTGGTGAAACAGGATCTGATAGACGCTGGCGGCCAACACGAAGTGCATAAACGCTTTATGTTTCAGCATTAACCACCAGTCGTTCAGAAACCCCTGCTTCTCTGCGCTGCTCGGAATATAGCTATCTTTGGGCAGATAATGCCACTGAAGCACAAACAGAAGACAAAACACGCAGGCCGCCGACAACCCGACCCAACTGAAACTGACGTAGAACAGTGTCAGACCAATCAGGGGGCCAATCAGCATACCCGCTTCCTTTGCCAGGTTCTGTAACGCAAAAACGCGCTGGCGTTCACTCGGCTCAGGGTATTCGGACGACAGATACGCCTGACTGCTCGGGGTAAACAGCGCACCGGCAAACCCGGTACAGAAAGCCCCCAGGAGAATCGCGGTAAAACTGTCACTGACACCCAGCAAAAAGAAGCCCACAATGCGGACGGCGCAGCCCCACAGTATCATCAGTTTGTAGCCAAACCGATCGCCTAAGGTGCCACCGACCAGGAACAAGCCTTGCTGGCTGAGGACACGCAGGCCGATGATCAGTCCGATATACCAGCCGTCAAATCCCAGATTCTGCAGATGCTCAGCCAGATACGGCAGCAACATGTAAAAACCGAGATTAAAACTGAAACTGTTAAACACCAGAACGCGACCGGCCGCCGACAGTAATCGCCAGTCATTGGTGAAATGGTGCCACCGCACTTATGCCGCCTTTTTCGAACGCAGGGTGCGCACAAACGGTACGCCACTGTCATCAGTGATCACCTGAGCTTCCACGTTATAAATCTCTTCAACCAATTCTGATGTCAGGATCTGTTTGGGATGCCCGCAAGCGACGAGATCACCCTGCTTAAGCACTAGCAGGTTATCGGCATACTGCGCGGCCAGATTGAGATCGTGCAATACCATCACAGTAATGCATTGCTTCTCCCGGGTCTGGCTGACCAGATGCTCCAGCAAGACATGCTGGTGATGCAGATCAAGCGCACTGACAGGTTCATCCAGCATCATGATCGCCGGATCACGCATTAAAGCTTGCGCAAACAGCACCATCTGGCACTGACCGCCACTGAGGGTATTAACGCTCCGGTTAGCCAGATGAGAAATCCCGATATTGTCGAGAATATGCAGCACTTGATTGAGCGTCTTATCGTCGACACGCAGACTCAGGGCGTCCAATCGTCCTAACAGGATCACTTCAATGACAGTTAAATTGACATCCAGACTGATATCTTGCGGCATGTAACCAAATTGATGTCGCCACTGTGCTAACGATTTATAAGACAAGCGATTGCCACGATAAGCAATCTCGCCGCTGTTAAGTGTAATCTCACCGAATAACGTCTTTAACAGGGTGCTTTTCCCTGTGCCGTTTGGCCCGAGAATCGCGGTGATCTGCCCTGGCTTTAAGTCAAAGCTCATATCACGGGCTAAGGTCAGTGAGCCAAGCTGAATATTGGCCTTATCGACAGTCAACATGTATTAGCTCCGCTTAGCGATAATAAGCCAGAAGAAAAACGGCACCCCAATAATGGCGGTAACGATGCCGATAGGAAACAAAGCACCCGGAACAATCACTTTAGACAGTACCGAAGCCGTAGACAGCAAAAAGGCACCAATCAAAAACGAGAGCGGTAAAAAAAATCGCTGATCTTCACCCACCAGAATTTTGGCGATGTTGGGTGCTACAATCCCCACAAACCCAATGATCCCCACAAAACTGGTGATCGTTGCCGTCATCAGAGCAACAATAAACAGTGTTTTGAGGCGCAGCTGCTTCACATTCACCCCGACGCTTTTCGCACGCTCCTCTCCTAAACGTAACGCAGTCAGCTTCCAGGAATCCTTCATCAAAAAGAAACATCCTGAGATCACCACAGTTGCCGTCATCATCAGGTTGCCCCAAGTCGCTTTTGACAAACTGCCAAAGAGCCAGAATAGAATTTGCTGGCTGAGTTCCGGTGACGAGACAAACTGCACGAGTGAAAGGAGTGACTGGAAGAGAAACAGTAAGGCGATACCCGCTAAGATGAGCTGCCCTGAACTGATATGCCGCATAGAGGCCAGAGCGAACAGGAAACAGGCCGACAGCATGCAACAGATAAATGCCCCGATTGGAACGGCATAGTAGCTCTCTATGCCTAAAGAGCCGACATACAGCGTCATTGCAGCGCCAAACCCTGCCGCCGCGGCCATCCCCAATGTATACGGGCTGGCCATATTGTTGTTGAGCAGGGTCTGCATCTCAGCCCCGCCGACTCCCAGAGCCCCTCCTACCACAATCGCCATCAATGCAATCGGTAGTCGTAAATCAGTGACAATGATTTGTGTGGAGCTGTCTACCTGAAAAGGTAAGCCGACAAACTGAAAGAGTGCATGCAAGACGCGGGTGGCATCCAGCATGGATGGACCACTCATAATATCAAGCACAAATGATGCCATCAAAACCAGACAGAACATGATGAGCACAACCATGCGCCGGTATTCGTATTTTCTTTGTATCTCAATGGCTTGTAATACTGCTGCAGATTGCATCTGTCATTACCCGATATGTATTTGATTTGTTAACACTTGCGACCAGGCACCCACAATGGCCAGGCTACTGGCTGATTTTATTCCGTACGCACATTACCAGAAATGATAATAGTTTGCATAAGTGTTATTGAACGAATTATGATTAGTGGCTAAGTGAGTATCTGGTTGTGCTGGCCGGTATTGATAATAAAATCAGGGTTCCCATTGATGTATAAAAAGTTACTCAGCCTTGCTGCACTGATGTTCAGTGCATCGACGCTGGCAGAAATCACCACAGTCACGGATGTGCTGGGAAGAGAAGTCACCTTTGACGCGCCGGCGAAAAGAGCCATTGTCGGATTTTATCCGGAAGACTATATGGCAATCGGCACAGAAGCGGCCTATGACAATGTTGTCGGCATGTCGAAATATATCTGGCAGGCACGTTCAGCGAACTGGGAGCTGTATGTCAAACACCGCCCTTCACTACAAGACATTCCAGCCATTGGCCGCGTTGATACCAATACGTTTTCCGTTGAAAAAGTGATCAGCCTGCAGCCGGACTTACTGATGCTGGCTGACTGGCAATACAAAGCATTAGGCGCAGAAATAAAGCGCATCGAAAGCGCTGGCATCCCTGTGATTGTTGTCGATTACAACGCCCAGACGCTTGAGCGCCATCTCAAAAGCACCCAACTGATAGGTGTGATTACCGGGCAGGAAGAAAGAGCCGAAAAAATAGCCGGTGAATACCGTCGTAATATCGAAATGATCAATCAGCGCTTAGCTTCGGCCAACCTGGAAAAACCCAAAGTCTATACAGAATACGGTGCTGCTGGTATCAATGACGTTGGCTACACATTCGGTAAAAACATGTGGGGAGCCATTGCCACCATGGCCGGCGGAGACAACATTTCCGCGCCATATGTTGAGTGGTGGGGCAAACTGAATCCGGAGCAGATCATTGCCGCCAACCCAGACGTCATTATCATGACAGGTTATGAATCAGGCAGTGTGAATGACGCAATGGTGATGGGGCAAGGTGTCCAGGAGGCATTCGCCAAGCAGCGTTTAGCCGGCTTTAAAAACCGCCTTGGCTGGACGTCCATTTCCGCCGTCCGGAACAATCGTATGTACGCCGCCTACCACGGGGCATGCAGAACGATTATGGATGGCGCGATGATCCAGTTTTATGCCAAAGCCCTGTACCCAGAGTTGTTCAGCGATCTTAACCCCAAGCAGGCTTATCTGGACTTCTACCGCAAATACCTCCCCGTTACGCCGGAGGGTACCTTTGTCACTCAGCTGTAATCATTGATCCCAACTGGGCTGATTAAATCAGGCAGACTGCTGCTGGGTTACATCCCGCCCCTCAGTCCGCCGCCCCCCTGGCCGCGCAAGTGACCCGCGCCAATATTAGGATGGTTCATCATGCCGCGCTGAAACGCCGGACGATGGTGTTGAATGGCTGAGCGATCAACTGGCCCCTGCGCGCGGCGGTTTTGCAGTTGCTGCCTGACGCGCTGCTGGGTAGCCGGCGGCAGGCTCTGCCATTTCTGATCAAACCGGGCTTTGACCGCCGGCAGATTGTCGGCAATATCCGCACGATCACCCTGCCAGTTGTCAAACTTGTTTTTGATCTCCTGCTGCTTATCTGGATCCAGGCTCTGCCACCACTGGGTCATCACCTCCTTGTATTCACCATCACCCTGACAGCAGTTGGGATGATAATGGTGCCAGTAATACAGGTAATCGTCGTACCACCACTCATTGCTGTAATGGTAGCTGGCCGGACCCGATGAACCTGCTCCTGTGTTGCCGCATCCGGTTAACAGCAAAAACAGACCGAGACAGAAGAGGCGAATCGCCATATTGAGGAGCTCCGTGGCAGAGATGTGATCAACAGCATCAGTCGCCCAGCCCGGTATAAGGCACAGGTCAGCCTGATTTTATTCAGAGTAGCAGATCCTGCTCAATCCCGATTCAGACAGGAATAAATCACTCGCCTCCTCTCGCGGCTTTCGTTTTCTCATCTTAACTTTTGCATGACTTTGCGAGGTCACAGCTCAGTACCTGCCTTCACTGACTATAGTTAACAATAGCGGCGAAAAAATAGCATAAAAGTTCAATTGAAAGCCGCAGCTAGCCACTGATTTTCAAGAGATAATGCAGAAGGGCAAAAGCATGACAACAAAAACAGACAATAAGGTCATCCTGATAGGTGCGGGTTACATCTCAGATGTTCACGCTGCCGCGATCCGGTCTCTGGATGGCATTAATCTCTGTGCTGTGGTCGATCCCAATCGCTCTGCCGCACAGGCACTGGCGGAGCGTCATAATATTCCGTTGTGCTTCAGCACCATTGAGCAAGCGCTGGCAGAAACAGCGTTTGATGCCGCCCATGTGCTTACCCCGCCCAATCTGCATTATGCGCTGGCAGGCCAGCTTCTCCGCCACGGCAAACATGTGCTGGTCGAAAAGCCCCTGGCTGAAACTGAAGCGGAATGCGATGCGCTGATTGCCCTGGCTCAACAACAGGGGGTCACTCTGGCCGTTAATCAGAATTTCATTTTTCACCCTGTGATGGACCGGGCGAAACAGCATCTGGCCGACAATGACATTGGCCCGGTCAAATCGGTTTCCCTGCGCTATGAGATGCCGTTACGCCAGCTGGCAGCCGGCCAGTTCAGCCACTGGATGTTCCGCCAGCCCGTTAACTTACTGCTGGAGCAAGCCGTGCATCCGCTGTCGCAACTGATGAGTCTGTTCGGACGCCCGACAGCACAGTCAATGGCTGAGATGGTGGCGAAAATCACTCAGCCCCGGCATCTCAGTAATGGCCAGCCTTTTATTCAGCGCTTGGATGCCATCGGCGAGCTGGACATCCCGCTACATTTTGCCTTTGCTATGGGCCAGGACTTTCCGGTGTGGGAAATGCAGATCACCGGCGAAGACGGCTGCCTGAGCCTGGATTTTGTCCGTCAGCAAGTCACAGTGCAAAGCCGCAGTCGCTTTCTGCCTGCGCTGGATAACGCCGTGACCGCCTGTACACAGGCAGGCAGCCTGCTGTCTCAGGGAATGCGGCAGTTAGCAAACTATGCCTTGACCACAGCCGGCCTGAAAGCCTCGCAGGACCCTTTTTTCCTGTCGATGAAAACCAGTATTGACCAGTTTTATCAGTCTATCTCTACCGGGCAGCCCCTACTGCATGATGGGGCATTCGGCCGCGATCTGGTGGCGCTGTGCCATCATCTGGCCAGCCAAAGCCAGGGGGCAGATCGGCTGAGCGCAGCTAAAACGCCGGTTAATCGCGCCGTTACGCCAGAGGGCTATCAGCCTTTTGAGCCGCCATTCGATGTACTGGTGATTGGCGGTACCGGCTTTATCGGCCGTCATGTGGTGCAACACTTACTGAACAAACACTATTCGGTCGGCATCATGGCGCGCAATATTCAGGCCTTACCTGCTTTTTATCACCAGCCTGCTATTGAGCTGATCCGGGGAGATGTGTGTGACCCTGCCGCCCTGGATGCCTCGGTGCGGCGTGCCACTTATGTCATCAATCTCGCCCACGGCGGTGCCAGTGGAGACTGGGAAGCCGTTCAGCACGCCATGGTTGATTCGGCCCGGTTTATTGCCCAGGCCTGTCAGACACACCAGATCACGCGCCTGGTGCATCTGGGCTCCATCGCCTCGCTCTATCTCGGCAGCGACAGGACTGTGATTCACAGCGGCACCCCGCCCGATCCCGGCGCTGCTCAGCGGGCACATTACGCCCGCGCCAAAGCCATGGCAGATCACCTGCTGCTGCATGACATCAAAGGGCTAGATCTTGTCGTGCTCCGGCCCGGCATTGTGGTCGGCCAGGGCGGGCCGGTCAATCACACAGGTGTCGGCTTTTTTAATAACAACCAGTACTTTATTGGCTGGAACTTAGGCCATAATCCCCTGCCTTTTGTGCTGGCCGAGGATGTCGCCACCGCCGCGGTTTCCGCCCTCACAGCGCCGGGCATTGCCGGCAAAGCACTGAATCTGGTCGGGGATGTGCGCCCCAGCGCGCGCGAATATGTGGCCATGATCAGCAAAGGACTGGGCCGTCCCTACCGTTATGTGCCGCAATTTACCTTCTGGCTGTATCTGCAGGAGCTGGGCAAATGGAGCATCAAGCGCCTTTCCGGCCGCAGCACTCCGCTGCCTGCCCTGCGGGATCTGCGCTCCCGCGCCATGAATGCACGTTTTGATACCAGTGTCGAAAAGCGCCTGCTGAACTGGCAGCCGGTCAGCGACTGGGACTGCTTCTATCAAAAAGCCATCCTGGTGCATCGGTCCACGCCTGCTGCTATGTCAGAAGCCGAAGCCCCCCGTGCTGAAAAACCCGTTTCGCCACCCGTACCAGCTGACAAGGTGACATCAGAATGACTCACATACTGCATGTGTTTTCCACCTTTGCCGTTGGCGGCCCTCAGATCCGCTTCGCGCAGCTGGCCAACGCCCTGTCCGGACAATATCGCCACACCATCATCTCGCTGGACGGCGCCAGCCAGGCGATGTCCCGACTGGCGCCGGATGTACAGGCGGAATTCCTGCCGATGGCAGAACTGAAAGCCATGAGCCTGCCGCAGCGTTTACACGCCATTCACCACACATTAAGCCATCATCAGCCCGATATTCTGATGACCTACAACTGGGGAGCGATAGAGTGGGCGTTCTGCAATCGCCTGCTGCGCCGGTGCCGGGGCATTCACTGGGAAGACGGATTCAGCCCGGATGAAGCCAACGGGCTTTACCGGCGCCGCAATTTGTTCCGCCGCCATGCCCTCAGCGGTCAGACTCAGGTGGTAGTGCCCTCTAACACCTTGATGGCCATCGCCAGGCAGCACTGGCAGATCCCTGCGCAGCGGCTGCACTATTTTCCTAATGGTATTGCTATGCCGGAGGCCGCCAGAAAAGGGCCGCCTTCCGCGGTCACCACACTGATCACTCTGGCGAGCTTACGCGCCGAAAAAAATCTGCACCGTCTGATCGACACCTTTGCCAGCCATGCCCCCCACAGCCGCCTGCTGATTGGCGGCGATGGCCCGATGCTGACCGAACTTGAAACTTACATAACGGCCCGCAACCTGACCAACAGTGTCAGGCTGGCCGGACGCATTGATGATGTCTGGGGCTTTCTGGCACAGGGCGATATCTTTTGCCTGTCGTCCGATACCGAGCAGATGCCCTTATCTGTGCTGGAAGCTATGGCCGCCTCCCTGCCCGTGGTAGCGACCGATGTCGGTGATGTGAAAACTATAGTGGCAACGGAGAACACCCCTTTTGTGGTACCGCCTGCTCACTACGCCGACGCATTGCAGCGCTTATTGTCCACCCCCCGCCACTGGCAGGCGATTGGGGAAGCCAATTGCCGGAAAGCCCGCCAGCACTACCATTTCCAAAACATGCTGGAGAATTTCACTCGGCTCACGTCCCTGCCCCGCTAACCCAACAACAAGCTGCTATTTTTTATAAGAGCAGGATGATGAACGCAGTATTTGGTCTAAAGGCGAAACTTACACGTGCCGATTCAATTTCGCTGCAGTTCGTGATACCCTGCGCGCCCTTTCTTCCACTTGAGTGACAATGGTAATGAGTAAAGGCACGCTATACATAGTTTCGGCCCCGAGTGGCGCAGGCAAATCGAGCCTGATCAACGCACTGCTGGAAACCAATCCGACCTATGACATGAAAGTCTCCGTATCCCACACCACGCGCGGTATGCGTCCGGGTGAAGTTCATGGTGTGCATTACAATTTTGTCAGCGTGGAAGAGTTCAAAGAGCTGGCTGCCCAGAATGCCTTTCTGGAGCACGCAGAAGTGTTCGGCAACTTCTATGGCACGTCACGCCTGTGGATCGAACAGCAACTCAATAAAGGCATTGATGTGTTTCTCGACATCGACTGGCAGGGCGCGCAGCAAATCCGCACTCTGATGCCAGAAGCCAAAAGTATTTTTATACTGCCGCCGTCCAAAGATGAGCTGGAGCGTCGTCTCAACGCCCGCGGCCAGGACAGCGAAGCCGTTATCGCCAGACGCATGGATGAAGCGCGCTCTGAAATCTCGCATTTCACGGAGTACGACTATGTGATCGTCAATGACGATTTTGATGTCGCATTAATTGATTTTAAAGCGATCATCCGCGCTGAGCGATTGAAGCAAGACAAGCAAGCTGCTAAATATAGCAGCATGTTGACTGCGCTACTGGCGCAACAGTAAGTAATTTTGTACAATTTTCCGTCTTTTTATTAAACCCACTGGAGTCCTCGATGGCACGTGTAACTGTTCAAGATGCTGTTGATAAAATCGGCAACCGTTTCGACCTGATCCAAATTGCTTCTCGCCGTGCACGTCAAATGCAGACTGGCGGTAAGGATCCATTGGTTCCTGAAGAGAATGACAAGTACACAGTGATCGCACTGCGCGAGATCGAAGAAGGCCTGATCACGAAAGACATTCTGGATGCACGTGAGCGTCAGGAAATGCAAGAGCAGGAAGCCGCTGAGCTGGCGGCAGTCAGTGCCATTGCAGGTAACCAGCGCTAATTCAAGGAAGCGGGCAATTTGTATCTCTTTGATAGCCTGAAAGAAGTTGTAATTGAATACCTGCCTGAGACTCAGATTGAGGCGCTCAGGCAGGCCTATTTAGTCGCAAGAGACGCCCATGAAGGCCAGACGCGTTCCAGCGGCGAGCCTTACATCATCCACCCGATTGCCGTTGCTCGTATCCTGGCCGAAATGCGCCTGGATTATGAGACCCTGATGGCAGCCCTTCTCCACGACGTGATCGAAGATACCGATGTCACCAAAGACGACCTTGACAGTCGTTTTGGTTCGACCGTGGCAGAACTGGTGGACGGCGTGTCCAAACTGGACAAACTCAAGTTCCGCGACCGCAAGGAAGCGCAGGCAGAAAACTTCCGCAAGATGATCATGGCCATGGCTAATGACATCCGGGTGATACTGATCAAACTGGCCGACCGGACCCACAACATGCGTACCCTGGGTGCGCTGCGCCCGGATAAACGTCGCCGCATTGCCCGCGAAACGCTGGAAATATTCTCGCCGCTGGCCCACCGTCTGGGTATTCACAATATCAAGACCGAGCTTGAAGAACTGGGTTTCGAGGCGCTGTACCCGAACCGCTATCGGGTACTGAAAGAAGTTGTTGCCGCTGCCCGTGGTAACCGCAAAGAAATGATCAACCGTATCCACGCCGAGATTGAAGGTCGCCTTCATGATGCGGGGATCGACGGCCAGGTTCTTGGCCGTGAAAAAAATCTGTACTCCATCTACAACAAGATGAAGAACAAAGAACAGCGTTTTCATTCCATCATGGATATCTACGCGTTCCGGGTGCTGGTCGATAACCTGGATACCTGCTATCGCGTGCTGGGTCAGGTGCACAACCTGTACAAACCTCGCCCGAGCAGGATGAAAGACTATATCGCCATCCCGAAAGCCAACGGCTATCAGTCGTTGCATACCTCGCTGGTCGGCCCGCACGGTGTACCGGTTGAAGTACAGATCCGCACCGAAGACATGGATCAGATGGCCGATAAAGGGGTCGCGGCGCACTGGGCTTACAAAGACGGTGAAAGCTCAGGTACCACAGCGCAGGTCAAAGCCCAGCGCTGGATGCAAAGCCTGATCGAGCTGCAGCAAAGCGCCGGTAACTCCTTTGAATTTATTGAGAACGTGAAATCCGATCTGTTCCCGGATGAGATTTACGTTTTCACCCCCAAAGGCCGGATTGTCGAACTGCCGGTCGGCGCGACCGCAGTCGACTTCGCCTATGCGGTGCACACCGATGTCGGCAACACCTGCGTCGGGGCGAAAATTGACCGCCAGCCTTATCCGCTGAGCAAGCCGCTGAAAAACGGCCAGACGGTCGATATCATCAGTGCGCCGGGTGCCCGCCCGAATGCGGCCTGGCTCAACTATGTGGTGACCTCGCGGGCCCGCACCAAGATCCGCCAGGTACTGAAAACCATGCGCCGTACCGAGTCGATCACCCTGGGCCGACGTCTGCTCAATCATGCCCTGGGCGAGCTGAACATCGATCAGATTGAACCGGTCACGCTGGACAAAGTCCTCAAGGATCTGCGTCTCAAAGACGCAGAATCCCTGCTGGCTGCGATTGGCCTGGGTGAGCTGATGAGTGTGGTGGTTGCCCGTCGTCTGCTGGGCACACTGGACGAAGAAACGCAGGCGGATGACAAACGTCGCATGCCTATCCGGGGTGCTGACGGCATTCTGCTGACCTTCGCCAACTGCTGCCATCCTATTCATGGTGACCCGATCATGGCCTATGTCAGTCCGGGGAAAGGGCTGGTCATTCACCGCGAAGAATGCGCCAATATCCGCGGCTACCAAAAAGAATCGGACAAATATATGCCGGTTGAATGGAGCCGGGACTTCGAGCAGGAGTTTGTCACCAACCTCAAAGTGGATATGCAGAACCACCAGGGGGCACTGGCTGATCTCACCAACACCATCGCCAATACAGGGTCCAACATCCAGGGATTGTCGACGGAAGAGAAAGACGGCCGCCTGTATACCATTACGGTGCGCCTGACGACCAAAGGCCGTGTCCATCTGGCCAATATCATGCGCCGGATCCGGGTGATGCCCAACGTGGTCCGGGTGGCCCGGCAGAAAAACTGATATGTCTGCCTGCCGCAGCAACACTGAATACTCAAACGCCCGCCCCGGGCGTTTGTGCTTTCCCGAGCGCTGAATTGTAAGCCATTCAGCCAGAACTCAAACAAGACCAGAATCATGACGCCAGAACGTTACCAGAGGATCCAGTCAGTACTGGCCACCCGCCAGCCAGATTTAACCCTGTGCCTGGAAGAAGTGCACAAACCCAATAACGTCTCCGCCATTATCCGTACCGCCGACGCGGTTGGCGTGCACAAAGTCCACGCAGTGTGGCCGGAAAAAATGCGGGTACTGGCTCACACATCTGCCGGCGCACGCAACTGGGTTGAACTGGAAACCCACACCAGCATGCCGGATGCCATCGGCCAGCTCAAACAACAAGGTATGCAGGTGCTGGCGACGCACCTGTCTGATCGCGCGGTGGATTTTCGCGAGATTGATTACACCAAACCCACCGCCATTATCCTGGGCGGCGAAAAAAACGGGATCACTGCCGAAGCGCTGTCTCTGGCAGATCAGGATATCATCATTCCTATGGTGGGTATGGTACAGTCACTCAATGTCTCGGTGGCCAGTGCGCTGATCCTGTATGAAGCGCAACGCCAGCGCCAGCTAGCCGGTATGTATGACAGAGAAACCACGCCGCTGCCGGCCGACACAGTGCACCGTATCTTGTTTGAACGCGGTCATCCTGTGCTGGCGAAAGTGGCCAAACGTAAACAGCTGCCCTACCCACCGCTGGATGACGCCGGCCAGATAGTGGCCGATGACGCCTGGTGGCAGGCAATACAATCCAGGGATAAGCCCCGGCGCAACAAATAATCCTGAACGGACGGAGCACAGAGTAAGCAGGCATGAGCGGACAGATGCTAGACACCATCGCCCTGACAGAACTGTCGGGGGTAGGCGCCAAAATGGCGGAGAAACTGAGCAAAATCGGCCTTCACACCGTACAGGATCTGCTGTTTCACCTGCCGCTTCGCTATGAAGACCGCACCCGGATCTGGCCGATTGCCGAAGTGAAACCCGGCCAGCACCTGACGGTGCAGGGCGAAGTGCTGCATAACGCCATCAGTTTTGGCAAGCGCCGGATGCTGACGGTCAAGATCAGCGACACAACCGGCTCTGTCACCCTGCGCTTTTTCAATTTCAACGCCGCGATGAAAAATGCCCTATCCGAAGGCAAGCAGGTCAAAGCCTACGGCGAGATCCGCCGCGGCCAGCACGGACTGGAAGTGATCCATCCTGATTACAGCGTGTTTTCTGAACCGACCGCACTGGCGGTCGAAGAGACTCTCACCCCTGTCTACCCCACTACAGACGGCTTACGCCAGTTGACCCTGCGCAGTCTGACCGAGCAGGCTCTGACCCTGCTCGATAAAGCGGCAGTCAGCGAATTGCTGCCCGAAGGTCTGTACGATCGCCAGATGACCCTGGCGCAAGCCCTGCACCTGATGCACAGGCCTACGCCGGACGTATCGCTGGATCAGCTGGAAAAAGGTCAGCACCCCGCCCAGCAAAGGCTGATCCTGGAAGAATTGCTGGCGCAGAACCTGTCGATGCTGGCAGTTCGCCAGAAAAGCCAGCAGCACCAGGCCTGGCCGCTACCGTCGAGTGAAACCCTGAAACAACAATTACTGGCCGGCCTGCCTTTCAGCCCGACCGGTGCGCAGCAGCGTGTGGTCGCCGATATCGAAAGCGATCTCGCCAGGCCCGTGCCCATGATGCGGCTGGTACAGGGCGATGTCGGTTCAGGCAAAACCCTGGTTGCCGCCTTGGCAGCAGTCCGCGCCATAGAGCACGGTTTTCAGGTCGCGCTGATGGCACCGACTGAATTACTGGCCGAACAGCATGCCATCAACTTTGCCCAATGGCTGGAGCCGCTCGGCATTCAGGTCGGCTGGCTGGCCGGCAAGCTCAAGGGCAAAGCGCGCGACACCGAGCTGGCCCGCATTGAATGCGGCGACGCCAAAATGGTGGTCGGCACACATGCTCTGTTTCAGCAGCAAGTCGTGTTCAGCAACCTGGCGCTGGTGATCATCGACGAGCAGCACAGATTCGGGGTGCACCAGCGGCTGGAGCTGCGGGAAAAAGGCGCCAACGAAGGTCGCTACCCGCATCAGTTAATCATGACGGCCACACCGATTCCGCGGACGCTGGCCATGACGGCTTATGCCGATTTGGAAACCTCGGTGATTGATGAACTGCCACCGGGCCGGACACCGATTCAAACCGTCGCCGTGCCAGATTCCCGCCGGGCCGATATCATAGCGCGCATCCGCGCAGCCTGTCTCAATGAGGGTCGTCAGGCTTACTGGGTCTGCACCCTGATTGATGAATCAGAAGTGCTGGAGGCACAGGCGGCGTCAGACACAGCCACAGAGCTGACCGCACAATTGCCCGAACTGAAAATCGGTCTGGTGCATGGCCGGATGAAAGCGGCAGAGAAACAAGACATCATGCAGCGCTTCAAAGCCGGTGAGCTGCACCTGCTGGTCGCTACCACAGTAATTGAGGTTGGTGTGGATGTGCCCAATGCCAGTCTGATGATCATTGAAAACCCGGAACGGCTGGGGCTGGCACAGCTCCACCAGCTGCGCGGCCGGGTGGGCCGGGGCAATGTGGCCAGCCACTGTGTGCTGCTCTACCATGCCCCGCTGTCAAAAACCGCGCAGCAGCGTCTGGCTGTACTGCGCGAAAGCAGCGACGGCTTTGTGATCGCCCAGCGCGATCTGGAAATTCGCGGTCCCGGCGAGCTGCTCGGCACCAAACAAACCGGGATTGCCGACTTCAAAGTCGCCGATCTGGTCCGCGACCAGCACCTTATCCCCCAGGTACAGAAGCTGGCGCGTTACCTGCACGAGCAATATCCGGCCAATGCCAAAGCGATTATCGACCGCTGGCTGGGGCAAAAAGAAAACTACTCTAACGCCTGATCGCCAGTCTTCTGTTGGCTGACAGTGGCAAAGTGTCACTATTTTCTGCTATTAGCCGACATGTTGCGGTCAATTTAACTGCGCAAACGTTTGCTAAAAATAACAACCTCATTAGAATAGTGGCCACTTTTGACCCAAGAGTCATTGTCGGCTTCAGCGTCTGCCTGTCTCGCAGCCTGGGGTCATCCTGTCGACGCCATAAGGAAGCATCATGACTGGCCAGCACCAAGAGATCACGCCACCGCGTTCATCCGATTTGATATACCGACTCGATGACAGACCACCTTTACCACAAACCCTGTTTGCCGCATTGCAGCATTTGCTGGCGATGTTCGTAGCCGTCATTACGCCGTCGCTGATTATCTGTCAGGCGCTGGGTCTCCCCGCCAGCGATACCAATACCATAGTCAGTATGTCGCTGCTGGCTTCCGGAGTAGCCTCTTTCATTCAGATCCGCACCATAGGCCCGGTCGGTTCCGGCTTGTTGTCAATTCAGGGCACCAGCTTCAACTTTCTTGGCCCGATTATCGGTGCCGGACTGGCGATGAAAGCCGGCGGCGCGGATGTAACGACCATGATGGCCGCTATTTTCGGCACTATCCTCGCCGCTTCTCTCACTGAAGTGGCTATTTCGCGTATTTTACAGCACACCCGTCGTATCATTACGCCACTGGTGTCCGGCATTGTGGTCACTCTGATTGGCCTGACGCTGATCCAGATCGGCCTGACCTCTATCGGCGGCGGTTATGCGGCAATTGAAAACGGCAGCTTCGGCAGTCTGGACAAACTCTTGCTGGCCGGCATAGTGCTGGGACTGATCGTGCTGCTGAACCGGATGAAAAACCCGTATCTGCGTGTCTCATCGATTGTGATTGCCATGGCCGCCGGTACACTCACTGCCTGGGGAATGGGCATGATAGACAGCAGCCAGCTCGCAGAAACCAGCCTGATTGCGATCCCCGATCCAATGCAATACGGCCTCGGGTTTGACTGGTCTTTGCTGATCCCACTGGTGATCGTGTTCGCCATTACCTCACTGGAAGCCATTGGCGATATCACAGCCACCTCGGAAACGTCTGAACAACCCGTCAGTGGCCCTGTCTATCTCAAGCGCATCAAAGGCGGTGTACTGGCCGACGGTATCAACTCGGCCCTGGCGGCAGTGCTGAACAGCTTTCCGAATTCCACCTTCAGCCAGAACAACGGCATTATCCAGCTGACCGGCGTTGCCAGCCGTTACATCGGCTATTTTGTTGCAGGCATGCTGGTTCTGCTTGGCCTGTTCCCGGCCGTGGCCGGCCTGGTTCAGCTGATCCCGGAACCTGTACTGGGAGGCGCCACCATAGTGATGTTCGGTACCATTGCCGCCTCTGGGGTGCGTATCATCTCCCGCTGCGAACTGGATCGCCGGGCGATTCTGATCATGGCGCTGTCTTTCTCGATGGGCTTGGGGATTGCGCAGAAACCGGAAATTCTTCAGTTCATGCCGGATGTTGTGAAAAGCATTCTGTCATCAGGTATGGCGGCCGGTGGTCTGACTGCGATTTTGCTGAACCTGATCCTGCCGGAAGAAAAGAAAGCCTGAGTCTTGTCGGACGATTCGTCCTTCCAGCCTTCTCCTTCTTAGCCTCCCCCTTTTCAAGGGGAGGCCAGGAAGGGGTTTACGGGCACAGTTCCAAATCCAGGCGCGCAGCACGAACCCCACCCTCACCCTCCCCTTGCCAAGGGGAGGGAATATTCGTGGTTTCAGCTAGTTCAGAATGATCCCTCCCCCTTTCCAAGGGGGAGGCCAGGTGGGGGTTTCAGGGTAAAGAGCTTAAGACTTCACACTCCGCTTGCCATTGTGTTTACCGGTTCGCACCGGCAGGCTGATCTGGACTTTCAGTCCGCCGCTGCTGCGGTTACTGAACTGAATATCGCCCTGGTGCTGATCCACAATACGCTTCACTATCGCCAGCCCAAGGCCGGTGCCTTCTGCGTCGCTGCCCCGGGCACTGTCGCCACGGGTCAGCGGCTGCATCATTCTGGCTACCTGATCCGGCTCAATGCCCGGACCATCATCCTCAACACAGAACCAGGCCATCTGGCGATCGGCCGTCATGCCGCTGGTCACCCGCACCCAGCCGTTACCGTAACGAAGCGCATTCACCAGCAGGTTACTGATCAGCCGCTTAATGGCCACCCCGTTGGCATACACTTTGCCATTGATGGTACCCAGTGACTGTTCAATCCCGCGCTCAATGCCCCCTTCGGCTTCAGCCACATCTTCAAGCAGTATGTTCAGATCGAGTAATTCCTGCTCCAGCAACTGGGTGGATTTCAGGTACTCCATAAACTGGCTGATAATGGCATTACACTCTTCGGTGTCCTTAATCATACTTTCAGCCAGATAAGCATCTTCAGGCGACATCATTTCGGTCGCCAGGCGGATCCGGGTCAGTGGCGTACGCAAATCATGACTCACACCAGCCAGCAGCAATGCTCTGTCGTCTTCAAGCTGCTTGATCCCTTCGCCCATGCGATTAAAGGCTTTCGTGACCGCCCGGATCTCCGAGGCTCCCTGTACATCCAAGTGTGGCGGAGAACCGCCTTTGGCCACTTCCAGTGCCGCCTGCTCCAGGGCCACCAGGGGACGGTTCTGGATACGGATAAACAGCCAGCCCCCCGCAATCACCATCACTGCAATAAACAGGCTGTAACCAAACAGCGGTGCAAAGTCTTCTTCCTGCAATTCCGACAACGGGACCCGCATCAGGTAGCCCGGCATCGCATCACAGTCGAGCCACAGCACATAGCTGTCTGTTCCCAGTACCAGACGCACCTCAGTCGGTGTGTTCAGCTCTCGGGTCATTTCCTCACTGAGATAATCAATGCGGGTCGCTTCCCTGAATTCAGCCGATTCCGGACTGTCATCGGCATGAAGGGTCACACCCAACTGCTCCAGCAACTGTCGGCGCAGTGGAGTATCAAGGTGAAACTTGTGGCCATCGGCCAGCTCCACGTCTTCCTTGAGCATCAGTTTGACTTCATAAGCCATGATGCG
This sequence comes from Photobacterium salinisoli, assembly GCF_003614885.1. Lineage (GTDB taxonomy): Bacteria > Pseudomonadota > Gammaproteobacteria > Enterobacterales > Vibrionaceae > Photobacterium > Photobacterium salinisoli. The sequence continues at coordinate 113,299 of NZ_QZMS01000015.1, read as the reverse complement.
GTTGAACTGCTGCAGGCTGGGTAACAGCGCATAATTCAGCACGGCCAGATAGGAAAAAATCTGGCTGGCTATCAGCAAGCCAGCCAGCAGGATCAGGGTGCGGGTAAACGTTGAGCGCGGCGACAGGCGCATCGGCATGACTTACGCCTCGCTGCCGTCTGGGACAAACACGTAACCCAGCCCCCAGACGGTCTGAATATAACGCGGGCGGCTCGGATCTTCTTCAATCATGCGACGAAGACGCGAGATCTGTACGTCAATCGAACGTTCCATCGCAGAATATTCGCGGCCACGGGCCATATTCATCAGCTTATCGCGCGACATCGGCTCACGGGCGTTAGTCACCAGGGCTTTGAGCACCGCAAATTCGCCGGAGGTCAGCGGCATGGCTTCCTCCCCGCGGAACATTTCCCGGGTACCCAGATTGAGGCGGAAATCACCAAAGGTGATGATTTTGCCTTCCACACTCGGCGCCCCTGGTGCTTCGACCGTCTGGCGGCGCAGTACCGCACGGATACGGGCCAGCAGTTCACGTGGGTTAAACGGCTTGGGCAGATAATCATCGGCGCCGACTTCCAGACCGACAATCCGGTCCACTTCATCGCCTTTGGCAGTGAGCATCAGGATAGGCAGCATGTTGTTCGCATTACGCAGACGACGGCAAATCGACAGGCCATCTTCGCCCGGCAACATCAAATCCAATACCATCAGGTGGAAATTTTCCCGGGCCAGCAGGCGATCCATCTGTTCGCCATTGGCCACACTGCGCACCTGAAAGCCCTGCTCAGACAGATAACGCTCCAGCAACGCACGCAGGCGCATGTCGTCATCGACCACTAAAATCTTGAAATTGTCTTGCATCGTTCCACCTTATGCTTCGAACTCTGGATGTCGCCGAGGCGCTATTTTACGCGACCGCTGCCTTTTCTGACTGATACAGTAAGCAAATGATCACAGTGAAATTGTTACCGAGTGTGTCCTCACAACTGGCACGCCCTTAGCGCTTAGTCTGTGACGTAAGTTATCGTATTGATGAACCAGACTTTATCACCCTCTGGCGTGCGTACCACCACTTCATCATCCACTTCTTTTTTCAGCAAGGCACGCGCCATCGGCGAATCGATAGAAATATAATCCCGGCGCCCGAAGATCTCGTCATACCCGACAATGCGGAACTTTTTGCTGTCACCGGCTTCGTTTTCCACCTCGACCCAGGCACCGAAAAACACCTTGCCTTCCTGCACCGGGGAGTAATCGACAATTTTTACTTTCTCTAAGGTTTTGCGCAGGTAACGCACCCGGCGGTCGATCTCCCGCAGACGTTTCTTGTTGTACTGATAATCGGCATTCTCCGAGCGATCGCCCAGACTGGCCGCCCAGGTGACTTTTTTGGTGACTTCCGGCCGCTCTTCCTGCCACAGAAAATCCAGCTCCTGCTTGAGCCGGTTATACCCTTCCCGGGTGATCAATGGGGTTCTCATTCCGCCTGTCTCTGCTTGCTGATAATGGCTTGATTATATGACGTTGTAGGGCCAGACGGCGAGTCGTTCGCATACACTGGCCTGTACCGAGATCACACCTGTCCGCACGGCTGGCAAACTCCTGACATTTAGCGGGGGCTTGGGCGCTGACTGACGGGCGGAATTGTGGTTAGATGGTCGGCCTGAGAAAACTGTAGCCAAAGGAATTCTATGACCGCGAGTATCCATCACCTGATTGCGTCTGAACTGAACGTCAAAACGCAGCAGGTTGCCGCAGCCGTGGCGCTACTCGATGACGGCAACACCGTCCCCTTTATTGCCCGTTACCGTAAAGAAGTGACCGACGGGCTGGACGATACCCAACTGCGTAATCTGGAGTCCCGCCTGGGCTACCTGCGCGAGCTGGAAGACCGCCGTCAGGTGATCCTCAAATCCATTTCCGAGCAGGACAAACTGACGCCTGAGCTGAAAGCTGAAATCTTATCAGCCGACAGCAAAACCCGTCTGGAAGACTTGTACCTGCCGTATAAACCCAAGCGCCGCACCAAGGGACAGATTGCAATTGAAGCCGGTCTGGAGCCGCTGGCAGACCTGCTGTGGTCACAGCCGGACAAGGATCCGGAAGCCACTGCGGCAAGCTATGTGTCCGCCGACAAAGGTGTCACCGATACCAAGGCGGCACTGGACGGCGCGCGCGCCATTCTGATGGAGCGTTTTGCCGAAGATGCGGCCTTGCTGGATAAAATCCGCCGCCACCTGCAGAGCAATGCTGAGCTGACCGCCCGCGTGGTGGAGGGCAAAGAGCAGGAAGGGGCGAAGTTCAAAGACTACTTCGAGCACAACGAGAAACTGACTCAGGTGCCGTCACACCGCGCGCTGGCGATGTTCCGCGGCCGCAATGAAGGTGTGCTGCAACTGGCACTCAATGCGGATCCGAATCAGGAAGAAGGCGTGCGCGGCTCTTACTGTGAAGTCATCATTGCCGATCACTATGGCGTGAACCTAGGCACTAAACCGGCAGACAGCTGGCGCAAGCAGGTGATCAGCTGGGCCTGGCGCATCAAGATTCTGATGCACATGGAAACCGAGTTAATGGCCGCCCTGCGCGAGAAAGCCGAAGACGGCGCGATGCAGGTGTTTGCCGATAACCTGAAAGATCTGCTGATGGCTGCCCCTGCCGGACCGCGCATGACACTGGCGCTCGATCCGGGCCTGCGTACCGGGTGTAAAGTGGCCGTTATCGACAGCACAGGTAAACTGGTCGATACCGCCACCATTTATCCGCACCAGCCGCAAAAACAGGTGGCCCAGTCCGCCGCCACTGTGCTGGCACTGCTGAAAAAACATAACGTTGATCTGATTGCAATCGGTAACGGGACTGCTTCACGTGAAACTGACAGCTTTGTGGCGCAGCTGCTCAAAGACAGCAATCTGAAGATTCAGAGCGTGATGGTCAGTGAAGCGGGTGCCTCTGTGTATTCCGCCTCTGAACTGGCGGCCAACGAGTTCCCGAATCTCGATGTGTCGCTGCGTGGTGCGGTTTCCATCGGCCGTCGCCTGCAGGATCCGCTGGCAGAACTGGTAAAAATCGATCCCAAATCCATCGGTGTGGGCCAGTATCAGCACGATGTCAGCCAGAGCAATCTGGCAAAACGTCTGGATGCCGTGGTGGAAGACTGTGTAAACGCCGTTGGTGTGGACGTCAATACCGCCTCGCCTGCCCTGCTGACCCGCGTAGCCGGTCTGACACCGGCAATTGCCAGCAACATCGTGGCCTACCGTGACGAACATGGTCGCTTTGATGCCCGCACCACACTGAAAAAAGTGTCTCGTCTGGGGCCAAAGGCTTTTGAGCAGTGTGCCGGTTTCCTGCGGATCATGAACGGTAAAAACCCGCTGGATGCGTCCGCGGTTCACCCGGAATCCTATGATGTGGTCAAAGCCATTGCCGCGAAAAACGGCAAGCCGCTCGATGCCCTAATCGGCAACAGCGAGTTCCTGCGCGGTTTGAAAGCAGCCGACTACACCACAGCAGAAGTTGGCCTGCCGACTGTGACCGACATCATTCGCGAGCTGGACAAACCGGGCCGTGACCCGCGCCCTGAGTTCAAGACGGCCACCTTTGCTGAAGGCATTCACGAAGTGAAAGATCTGGTGCCGGGCATGGTGCTGGAAGGGGTGATCACCAATGTGACCAATTTCGGTGCCTTCGTGGATGTCGGGGTTCACCAGGACGGCCTGGTTCACATTTCGGCGCTGTCGGACAAATTCATCTCCGATCCGCGCGAAGTGGTCAAAGCCGGTGACGTGGTGAAAGTCAAAGTGATGGAAGTGGATCTGCCACGCAAGCGTATTGCCCTGTCAATGCGACTGAGTGATGAGCCGGGTCAGGAAGCCAGCCACAGACCGCAAGGCGGCCAGCGTCAGAGCGATCAGGCGCGCCGGGCGCCTCGCCAGCAACGTGACAGCCAGCCGGACAACAATGCAATGGGCGGCGCGTTTGCCGCTGCGTTTGCCAAAGCCAAGAAGTAAACGCGATAAGCTGAACGACAAAGGCGGGTTGATACCCGCCTTTTTCTCTTCAATACAGCCTTTCGCTCAAAATATCATCACTCAGACAATCTTCAGCATTTCAGTGGGCGGATTCGGTACTGTGGCCTGGGCATATTTATAGCGGATCACGCTGCGGATGCGTTCCATCTTGCTGATCTGCGCCAGTTCTTCAAGTAGCGACCTTGGCAAGCGGATGTGCATGCTGTAACCCAGCTCGCTGACATCTTTCATATAACTGTCTGCCGACAGTGCCAGCACCAGTTGTTCAAATTCCTGCTGATAGCCGTAGCTTTTTTGCTGGGCGGCATCCAGTGAGGCGTAATCGGGGTGCTCACTGGGATCCCAGCCAGGCCGGCGCATTTGTTTATCATCGCCTTTGAGCGAGGGTTCGCTGCCTGAAGGCAAACTGGCGCTAGCCGGACGCACTTTTTCACGGATCTTGTTATCCCGTGCAGCCTGCTCCGTCATCGGATTCACCGATGGCGCCAGTGTCGGTATACCGGCATTCAGGGGCGACACAATCATGTTAAGGCGACTCCTACAGACAACGCTTTGAGCCACAGGCTCTACGCTGACGCACCCGAGCAACGGCTATCGTGCGCCTCATGAAATACTGCAAAGATGGCAGAAACCTCTGCCGCTACACACTGATTATCGGCCAATAAAAGAGTTACTTTAATATTTCTGTGCATTCTGTCGCCAGCGCTGCCGGGGCTTCACCATCAATAAACACTTGTAATGAATGCAGAAAGTCATGTGGATGAGAAATAAAAGGCGCATGGGACGCTTTCGGAAAAACCACTTTCTCTGACTGCGGTGCCAGTTTGTCCATGTCGCTGGCGACTTTTACCGGCACCAACCCGTCAAGCCGGCCATACAGGCGTAACCAGGGCTGTTGAATCTGGGCCGACTGCCGACGCAAATCCACATCCGCCAACATGTCCAGACCGGCAGCCAGAGCCGACGGCGTCGGCTGGGGCCGTGACAGAACGGCCTGCTTGAGCTGCTTGATATCCTGCCTTGCTGTCGGACTGCCCATGGCCTGCAGCGCCATGAAGCGCTCAACCGTCAGGCTGAAATCGTCACTGAGCTGTTGCTGGAAATCACTCAGCACCTGGGGCTTGATGCCGCGCCAGCTATCCATCGCGGCAAAACGCGGCGAACTGGCCACAGTGATCAGCTTACTGACCCGCTCGGGCGCCAGCAGCGCTGCCTGTTTGGCCACCAGTCCACCCAGCGACCAGCCCAGCCAGACCGCCCGCTCGGGCGCACCAGCCAGCAAGGCTTGCGCCATGTCTTCGACCGACTGCGCCCCGACACCGGCACTGTAACCATAGCCCGGCATGTCAACGACATGCACCCGGTATTGCGCTTCCAGTTGCGGCACCAGATGCTGCCAGACGGCACCATTCATGCCCCAGCCATGAATGAGAACCAGATCGGAACCCTGAGCCGGGTTCTGACCAAATGCTTGCCAGTAGACAGATGCCGTCATGTACACTTCCTTCACTTCAAACCGGATGGCAAGGATGTTATCCCCTGTGGCTGTAAGATCAATCTTTCGTTGGCCAAATCAGCGATGTGCCTTGTGCCGTTTACCGCTGCGTGACGGTGATCACTACTGGTGTCAGCACTGTCTGACCAGCCTGCCTGCACCGCCTTATTGCCAGTGCTGCGGGGCCACCACACTTGAGACCGTCAGCCACTGCGGCTACTGCCTGCGTCAGCCACCGCCCTGGGATCGGCTGGTGCGCCTCGGTGAATATGGCTTTCCGCTCAACCGCCTGATCCAGCAATATAAATTTCAGGGCAAGTTCTGGCTCAGCCAGCCACTGGCCCGCTTGTTAGCCAAGCAGATCACTGAGCCTGCCCCGCTGCTGCTGCCTGTGCCGCTGCATCCCTGGCGACGTTTCTTCCGTGGCTTCAATCAAAGTGCGCTGCTGGCGGACGCCCTGGCAGAGATCACAGGCAGCGAGAGCGATAACCGGGTGTTGCAACGGACCCAGTGGGCCCGTCCGCAGCATCAGCTATCAAGAAAAGCGCGCCAGCAGAATCTCCAGCAGGCATTTATACTTAACAAAAGGGTGTGGCCGGATCACGTTGCCATCGTCGATGATGTGGTGACCACGGGCAGTACCGTCTCCGTATTGTCTCAGCTGCTCAGGAAGCAGCAGGTTGCCAGAATTGATGTCTACTGTCTGGCCTTTACACCACATTCTCGCTGAGCGGTGACGGCTTGTTGTGACTGTTCAAAAAAACCACACAAGATTCAGGGGTGCGAGTTCTTCCGCCAAAGAGTAGAATAGGTTTAACGCTTACTAAGTCAGGTATTACGTCGTGTCTATGATTACTATTTCAGAAAATGCACAGCAGCATTTCGTTAAGCTGCTGGCCCAGCAGCCGGAAGGCACCAACATCCGTGTCTTCGTGGTCAACCCGGGTACCCCAAATGCTGAGTGCGGCGTGTCTTACTGCCCGCCAGAAGCCGTAGAAGCCAGTGACACCGAAATTAAGCTCGGTATGTTTTCCGCTTATGTTGATGAGCTGAGCCTGCCCTTTCTGGCCGACGCTGAGATTGATTTTGTCACCGACAAAATGGGTTCACAGCTGACACTGAAAGCGCCCAACGCCAAAGTACGCAAAGTGTCAGACGATGCGCCATTGATGGAGCGCGTGGATTATGTGATTCAGACTCAGGTCAACCCTCAGCTTGCAGGTCACGGCGGCCATGTGTCCCTGTCTGAAATCACCGAAGATGGCGTCGCTATTCTGCAGTTCGGTGGCGGCTGTAACGGCTGCTCAATGGTGGATGTGACCTTGAAAGAAGGGATTGAAAAACAACTGCTGGCCGAGTTTGAGGGCGAGCTGAAAGGTGTTCGCGACGTGACTGAACACGCCCGCGGTGACCATTCTTACTACTGATTTGTGCCTGCGCGGGATTTCCTCCCTACTCCCGCGTACCGGGACAAGCCATAAAAAAAGCCGCATTCGCGGCTTTTTTCATTCTTGTCTGTGCTTAATGCCTATCAGGATAATCAGGCTTTCGTGCGATTATTCGGCTAGGTATTGTGCAGTATCAGGCTTTTAAAACTGTGATAGTCACAGCGCGTCGGCCCCAGTTTTTAGCAGCCCGGACATCCCGGCCCATGTAGATATCAATTTTCTTTGACCAGCGGTGATGCATCTTATCCAGCACCACATACTCACCAGGCAGGCCTGAGATTTTTACTTTAGAGCCGTGTTTGAGGCCCATTTTCAAAAGGTCTCGAGATACTGCGATTGCCTTCATTCCCGGCTTAAGTCTGTCTCCCCAGGCAGCAATTGACGGACTGCTGTCGGTCTGGGCGGGTACGGAATTATACGCCGTTGCCGTCACCCGAACTTTGGCACCCGGAGCCACTGCACTAGCATTAAAACACCATCCTAAACCCATAAAAAGCAATAAAAAAACACCGATTTTTTGTTTCATTTTCAACCTGCTCAACTCAAAAACAGGTCATATTTTAAACACTATCAATGAGAAAGGATAGGGTTATTGGCCGCCGCTGGCTTATTGAACAGCATAAAATATGATAACTATTTGTTAGAACAGGCCTCTTCAAGGAAAATATTTTTTTGCCATTGATACGCAAAAATAGCCGCTAATAACACCCCTCGCATGGCCAGAAAACCTAACATCGCCGCCCACAGTGCGTGGTTGCCAAACTGACTGAACAGCTGCCATATCAGGAAGAAACTACAGGTTGCGACAAACATGCTGTTGCGCATCTCCTTGCCTCGGGTCGCGCCGATAAAAATGCCATCCAGCAAAAAACACCACATCGCCACCAGAGGCACAGCCGCCAGCCAGGGCAGATAACGACTTGCTTCACGCTGCACTGCAGGGATATCGGAGATCAAGGCGATAATCGCATCACCGAACAGCGCAAAGGCCAGCGTCATCAGTAAAGCAATCACCACACTCCAGAACGTGGTGCTGATCAGCGTCCGGCTCAGGGCTTCACGGTTTCTGGCACCTATGGCTTTACCCACCATGGCTTCCATGGCGTAGGCAAAGCCGTCCATCCCGTAAGACACCAGCATCAGGAAACTCATCAGCACCGCATTGGCAGCCACCACGTTATCACCCAGGCTGGCGCCCTGAAACGTCATAAAACTGAATGCCAACTGCAGGCATAAGCTGCGCAGAAAGATATCCCGATTCAGGCGCAACAAGCGGCCGATGCCCTGTCCGACCTGATTGAGCTGGCTACGCCAGGGCGGCAAATTCAGGGTTTTCCACTGGCAGGCAACAAAATACAGACCCAGTATCATGCCGCTGTATTCGGCGATCACCGAGGCGGCTGCCGCGCCAGCTACCTGCCAGCCCAGCCCGATGACAAACAGGACATCGAGCAGGATGTTGATGCTGTTGGTGATAATCAGCAGCCACATGGGCAGGCGGGCATTCTGACTGCCCAGCAGCCAGCCCATAATGACAAAATTGGCCAAAGCCGCCGGCGCCCCCCAGATACGAATCGAGTAATATTGCTCCGCATAGGTTTTGACTGCATCGCTGGCATCACTGAAGGAAAACACCGCATCCGCTATCAGGCCATGACTGAGGATCAGCAGCGCCGCCAGCCCCCAGGCCAGCGCTATCCCCTGCAGTAGCACAGTCGCCTGCGAAGACTTATTACTGGCGCCGTAAGCCTGCGCGCACAGCCCGGTTGTTGCCATGCGCAGAAAACCGAGCAGCCAGAAGGTCACGCTGATCATGGTGCCACCGACCGCCACCCCACCCAGATACCAGGCATGCTCAAGATGGCCGATCACAGCCGCATCCACCAACCCCAGCAAAGGGACAGTGATGTTGGACAGCACCATAGGAAGCGCCAGAGCAAAAACCTGGCGATGGAGGGAAATATCTTTTAATGCGGCCAGCACAGTTTCAACCTTATGATTCACACGCTTAAGCCGCACAGTGTAACAGCAGGACCCATGACTGCCAGCTGTTAGCATTTATCGGCCTGTGTTACGCCAGCAGTATTCCCAGCCAGTGGTCAGCCAGCAACGCCACAAACAGACCCAGCAAGTGCCAGATAGAAAACTTGAACGTGGCCCAGGCATGGCCAGGTTCATCGGCAAATTTGAGCTTAAAGGCGTAACCGACAAAGCCCAGATTCAGCATCAGGCTGCCGGCCAGATACAGCGCCCCACTCATACCTGTCAGCCAGGGTAACAGGCCGATCAGCGTCAGAATCAGGGTATAAAGCAGTACCATGGTCTTGGTAAAGGCAATCCCGTGCGTCACCGGCAGCATAGGAATATCGGCTTTGGCATAATCATCGCGGCGATGTATCGCCAGTGCCCAGAAGTGCGGCGGAGTCCAGGCGAATACCAGCATCACCAGTAACAGGGCATGAGGATCAAACTGTCCGGTCACTGCCGCCCAGCCGAGCAAAGGCGGCGCGGCGCCGGCCAGACCACCGATGACGATATTCTGCGGAGTGGCATGCTTGAGCCACACAGTGTAAACCAGCGCATAACCGACCAGACTGGCCAGCGTCAGCCAGGCCGTCAACGGATTCAACTGCCACAGTAAAGCAAAGCCCACTATCATCAGCACAGTGGCAAAAATCACCGCGTTGACAGTCGGCACCCGTCCGCGTGCCAAAGGTCTGTGATGGGTGCGGGCCATTTTGGCATCTAATTGCCGGTCGAGCACATGATTAAAGGCCGCCGCAGACGCCGACTGCAAACCGATCCCCAGCAACCCCAGCACCACGGCTTTGACGGGCGGGATCCCCGGCACCGCCAGGCACATGCCCACCAGCGCCGTCAGCAGTAACATTGCCACGACTTTTGGCTTGGTCATCATCAGATAATCGCGCCCCAGCTGGCGCCAGCTTCGGCCTGAATACGTTATCTGGCGCTGTTCCAGTGACTGTGATTTAGCCATATCGCCTACCTCCCTGAATTAGCCTGACTTGGGTGTCATACGGCCAAAATGCGTTTGCCTTCCATGTGTGCCGGCCTGCTCCTGAATCAGTGCATGACGGACCGTTTTCACTCGCGGTATACGTGCAACCCGGCCGACACTCACCGCAGCTGGATTGCTAAACAAAGCCCAGCTCGCCGCCAGTACGCTGAGCAGTAAACTCAATCCCCCCAGATTATGAGCCACAGCCACGGGCAGTGGCAGGCTGGCCAGTACATTCGTCACACCCAGCGCGATCTGCACTGAGAGCAGTGCCAGTATCAGCCCGGCGTAGCGCCGCCAGCCGATATGCCACAGCCGCCAGACAAGCAGCAGGATCACCAGGGTTGTCAGCATAGCCCCGATGCGGTGCGCAGCATGAATAGACACCCGCTGGTCAAAATTGAGTACGCCATATTGATAAGTCTGATAACCCGGTTGCCAGGGTTCAAACGCCCTGATATCGAATTTGTCCACCCAGTCCACTTCGCAGACAGGCAGCTGAGTGCAGACCAGAGCAGCATAGTTAGCTGCCGTCCAGCCACCCAGTGCAATCTGGGCCGCCACCACTATCAGCCCGGCTACGGCTAAGCGCCTGACACTGAGCAACTGAGGACAGGAAGCAACCGCTGTCGCTGGTCGCTTTCTGTACCTCAACAGCATCCGCAACCAGAGCACCAGCAACAGGCTGGCTGTAGTAAAACCGCCCAGCAGGTGGCCCATCACTATCACCGGCTTGAGCGACATAGTCACAGTCCACATACCCAGCATCGCCTGAAAAACCACTAAAGCCAGCAATACCAGAGGCAAGCGGCGTGGCCTGTCATTACGACGACGGGCCACGACATTCAGGACAACAATCAGCAACCCAAGTGCACCGGCCATGTAGCGGTGGATCATTTCATTCCAGGCCTTATGCACTTCCACCGGATGATCCGGGAAAGCCTGCTGAGCCAGTGCATGCTGAACGTCAGTTTTGGGGACTGTCATGAAACCATAGCAGCCAGGCCAGTCCGGACAGCCAAGCCCTGCTTCTGTCAACCGGGTATAGGCCCCCAGAGCGATGACAGCAACGGATAATAAGAGAGTCAGTCCCACCAGCCAGGTAAAGCGCCGGTCGGCCTGCAGGTAACGGGAAGAAGCCATTGATAACATCGCCACTCCTTAGCGCATGCGATTTGCAACATCAGCCTATCTTGGAAACCTTGAGTAAACGTTTGAGATCCCTCAGCATGTCCTTACCCTGAGCCAGTACCTGCGTCTGCCCTTCCACCAGAGGATAAGCCAGCATGACATTGCCCTGCGGGTCAGAGATATAAATAGCCTGGGCACCGAACTCCAACGCGCGGATCTGATGAAGGACAGGATCCGGTGCTGCCAGTACTGTACTGCCGCCGGCCTGCACCTGCTCTGCCGGGGGCAAGCCTGTATCCCCCTGACCTGATACCAGTACCAGACTGGCAATGCGTTCCTGCTCGGCGCCCATGGCCTGAGGCACCTGACGCAAATTAAACAGGGCGCCCTGACAACGGGCATCACACTCTTCCGGCAGCAGATACACCAATTGCCATTTGCCATGCATCCCCAGCCAGTCTGTCACCACTGGCTGCTCCAGTAACTGCCCCCGGTTGATGACCCCTCCCTGATACCAATGGTTGTCCAGCACCAGCTTAGCCACCACCACGGGCAGAACAAACAACAGTAACAACAACACTAAATTGATGTGTTTTTTCATCCCTGACTCCTGCTTCTCAGTGCGTACTGCGTTTCAGCCACCACCAGGCCAGTCCGGCGACCGCCAATGCCAGCAAAAACCACTGCACGGCATAGGCATAATGCTTTTCCGGCCCCATCACTACGGCCTGCCAGTTCTGCTTAAGCGCCAGCGGGTCATCCGGCGCTATCTGTATGACCCAATCTGGCAAGGGCAATCCCGTTGCCTCTGCCAATTCTGCTGGCTTGATGTTTTGCACCCGCCTTGGCCAGCCGCTTTCTGTCCCTGCCTCGCTCAGTTCCGGTAACTGAGTCGAGGGTGCTATCATGCCCGTCAACATGACCTGACCATGAAATTCGGGCAACACAGGCAACTCATCCCGGTATTGCGGGGCAGGCAACCAGCCCAAGTTCACCAGCACCCAGGCGCCGTTCTCCGTCCGGAACGGGTAAAACAGGTGATAACCCGGCCGGCCGCGATCCAGCTGGTTATCCAGTAAAATCGCTTTGCTGTGATCATATTCGCCGCTTAACCTGACCCGGTACCACAAAGGATCATCCGGCAAACTGGCGATACTGTAAAAAGTCTGCTCTGCCCTGAGCGTCAGTGCCGCTGTTAGTGTTTCTTTTTCCTGTCCCCGTGAGATCTGCCACATTCCCAGCTTGACCAACACCGACAGGACCACCAAAGTAAAAAGAATAAAACCTGTCCGTCTCATCGCGTCCTGTGCCTCACCCCTGACGCCCTGATTCAGCCAACCACGGAGCTGTCATGCTGCTGAAAATCCTGATTGTCTGCCTACTGTTCTTTATCTTGTTTAATTTGTTCCGTGCCTTGCCAGTGATGTTGAAAGGCAAGCAAAGCAAGCCTATGTCTCACTACCTTGGCCGGCGCGTGCTGTTTTCTGTCCTGCTGTTTGCCCTGTTGTTGCTGGCACTGGCGACCGGGCTCATCGAGCCGCATCCCCGGCCGTTCTGATACCCTCTGACATCAGAGGATATAAACAAAGACAAACAGCCCCAGCCACACCACGTCAACAAAGTGCCAGTACCAGGCACCGGCCTGAAAGGCAAAATGGTGCTCAGGTGAAAAGTGCCCTTTCAGCACCCGCAGCCAGACGATAAAAAGAATCAGGGTGCCCAGCGTCACGTGCAGGCCGTGGAAGCCGGTCAGCATAAAGAAGGTATTGCCGTAAACCCCGGCATCCAACGTCAGATCCATCTCTTGATAGGCATGGATATATTCGACACCCTGCAGGTAGACGAACAAGCTGCCCAGCAGCACAGTTAACAGCAGATAAAGAGTCAGGCGCGGGCGGTTACCTTTTTCCAGCGCCACATGGGCAAAATGTACCGTCACAGAAGAAGTCAGCAGAATCAGGGTATTGTAGAGCGGCAGACCAAGCGGTCCCATGGCCTGGGTTTCTGTACCACCAGGTGTCATGATCAAAGGCCACTGTGCGACAAACTCCGGCCACAGCACTTCATGCGTCATGGCATTATTACTCGCCCCGCCCAGCCAGGGCACGGCTATCATACGAGCGTAAAACAATGCCCCGAAAAAGGCGGCAAAAAACATCACTTCCGAGAAGATGAACCAGCTCATCCCCTGACGAAAGGAGCGGTCCATCTGTGAGCTGTACAAGCCGGTCATCGATTCGCGGATCACATCGCGGAACCAGCCCACCAGCATGATCAGCAGCAGCCCCACCCCGCTCATCAAAATCCAGGGACCATTGCCGCCGAACAGCCCACCGACAGTGGCACCGGCGCCCATGGCGATCAAAAAGAGCGCCACAGCACCCACTATCGGCCAGGCGCTGGCCGCCGGCACATAGTAATGCTCATGGGAGGGTTTCAGGGACTGATCATGTTCTGTGTACGGATTCGCCATGGTCGACCTCATTGCGTTTGCGCCGCAGGTTCCGGCTGAGCGTTAAACAAGGTATAAGCCAGTGTCAGTGTATTGATATCCTCGGGCAGCTTGGGATCAATATAGAAGAGCAAAGGCAGCTCTGCTGACGCCCCGGCAGCCAGTGGCTGACGGTTAAAGCAAAAACATTCAATCTTATTAAAATACTGCGCCCCCATCCCCGGAGAGACGGACGGCACCGCCTGGCCTACTGTGGCGGTCTGCGTCAGGTTCTGAGCCGAATACAGCACTTTATAGGTTTCACCTGGATGTACCACCAACCGGGTCACTTCCGGTTCAAACCGCCAGGCCATGCCCGGGTTGATATAGGCCATAAACTCCACGGTAACGGTTCGTTTGTCGTCTACCTGTTCACTGGCAATGGCCGCCTGGTTGGATGTTTTGCCATTGATGCCCGTGACTTCACAAAACACGTCATAAAGCGGCACCAGAGCAAAGGCGAAGCCAAACATCCCCAAAGACATGGCAACGAGTGACAGCAGCGATTTCTTCTTGCCTTTTTCCTTATCAGCGTCAGCCATATCGCCTCCTTAATCCACCTTAGGTGGCGTGGAGAAAGTATGATGAGGCGCCGGGGAAGGAACTGTCCATTCCAGTCCTTCGGCACCGTCCCAGGGTTTCGCACCTGCCGGCTCCCCGCCACGCACACACTTCACCACGACCGCCAGAAAAATCAGCTGCGACAAACCAAAGAGAAAACCGCCAATACTGACGATGGCGTTCACATCAGCAAACTGCAGCGCATAATCCGGAATCCGTCGCGGCATCCCTGCCAGCCCCAGGAAATGCATTGGGAAGAAAAGGATATTGACCGATACCACAGAGCACCAGAAGTGCCATTTCGCCAGGCGCTCATCGAACATGTGTCCCGTCCATTTTGGCAACCAGTAATAAGCCGCGGCCATGATGGAGAAGATCGCGCCTGACACCAGCACGTAATGGAAATGTGCCACCACAAAATAGGTATCGTGATACTGGAAGTCTGCCGGGGTGATCGCCAGCATCAGGCCCGAGAAGCCACCTATGGTAAAGAGGATAATGAAGGCAATGGCAAACAGCATAGGCACTTCAAAGGTCAGTGACCCCCGCCACATGGTCGCCACCCAGTTAAACACTTTCACCCCGGTCGGTACGGAGATCAGCATGGTGCAGTACATGAAAAACAGCTCGGCGGCCACCGGCATCCCTGTCGTAAACATGTGGTGGGCCCACACCAGGAAACTCAGGCCGGCAATCGATGCCGTTGCATAGACCATGGAACTGTAGCCAAACAGTCTTTTGCGCGAAAACGCCGGGATAATCGCCGAAACAATGCCAAAGCTCGGCAAAATCATGATGTACACTTCCGGATGGCCAAAGAACCAGAAGATATGCTGGAACATCACAGGATCCCCGCCACCGGCGGCATCAAAGAAACTGGTGCCAAAGTATTTGTCGGTCAGCACCATAGTCACTGCCCCTGCCAGCACCGGCATCACGGCGATCAGCAGAAACGCCGTAATTAACCAGGTCCAGACAAACAGCGGCATCTTCATGTAAGTCATGCCAGGCGCACGCAAGTTCATGATAGTGACGATGACGTTGATGGCCCCCATGATGGAACTGATGCCCATGATATGAATAGAGAAAACAAACAGGCCAGTGCTCTGCGGGCTGTAAGTTGTCGAGAGCGGGGCATAGAAAGTCCAGCCAAAGTTCGGGCCGCCGCCTTCCATAAACAGCGACCCCAGCAGCATGGCAAACGCAAACGGCAGAATCCAGAAGCTCCAGTTATTCATCCGTGGCAGCGCCATGTCCGGCGCCCCTATCATCAGAGGCACCATCCAGTTAGCCAGCCCGGTAAATGCTGGCATCACGGCCCCAAATACCATGATCAGGCCGTGCACTGTGGTCATCTGATTGAAAAAGTTAGGCTCTACCAGTTGCAAGCCAGGCTGGAACAATTCAGCCCGGATCACCATGGCCATCGCCCCGCCAACCAGGAACATAGTGAAGCTGAAAATCAGATACAGGCTCCCGATATCCTTATGGTTGGTAGTAAACAGCCAGCGCTTGATACCACTTTGATGATGATGTGCATCATGCTCAGTATGACTGGTCTCTTCCACTGCCTGTTCACGCATCATGTCCGTCATGACCTGTTACTCCCTAAAGCTGCTCGCCTTTAAGAACGGCCTGCACTTCGGCAGCCTGAACCATATCACCGGTATTGTTACCCCAGGCATTACGCTCATAGGTAATCACAGATGCCAGCTCTTTCAGGCTCAGCTGCGGGCCGAACGCCTGCATTGCCGTACCGTTACGTCCATGGACCACAATGCTGATGTGTTCCAGTTTTTTGGCCGGATCAACCGAAACGCCTGTCCCGGCCAGTGCAGGAAATGCGCCCGGCAAACCCTGGCCATTCACCTGGTGACACACAGCACAGCGGGTGTTATAGACTGCCTCACCCATCGCCATCAGCTCATCCATGGGCATCTGCATATCCAGCAGACGCAGCTCTTCAGCTTTTGCCTCCCGCTGGGCGGTTTTGGTGACCTGAAGCCATTCCTCAAAATCGGCCTGCGGCTTGGCTATCACCACAATTGGCATAAAGCCATGATCCTTGCCACACAGCTCAGCACATTGCCCGCGGTAGATACCCGGCTTATCAATCTTGGTCCAGGCTTCGTTGATAAAACCGGGATTGGCGTCTTTCTTGACGGCAAACGCGGGCACCCACCAGGAATGGATCACATCTTGTGAGGTCATCAGGAACCGGATTTTTTGCCCGACAGGCACCACCAGCGGGTGATCCACTTCCAGCAGGTAGTTATCGCGCTTTTGCCGCTCATTGTTAATTTGCGCCCGTGAGGTAGCTAAATTGGAGTAAAATTCAACATCTTCGCCGAAATAGCGATAATGCCACTTCCACTGTGAACCGGTTATCTGAATAGTGATATCCGATTTCGAGGTATCTTCCATCGCCAGCAGGGTTTGGGTCGCCGGGATGGCCATTACGATCAGAATGACGAAAGGAATCAGGGTCCAGAGCAACTCAACCCGGGTACTCTCATGAAAGGAAGCCGCCACAGCACCCCGTGATTTTCTGTGATGAATAATGGCCCAGAACATCACGCCAAAGACCACGATACCAATCGCAACACAGATATAAAAAATCGTCATGTGCAGTGAATAGACCTGCTGACTGACCCCGGTGACACCCTGGGTCATATTCAGCGACATCGACTGGGTTTCTGCCCATGCGGGCAGACTCAGCAAGCCCACTAATCCATAAAACAATTGCCGCATCATTCCGTGGCTCCCTCCCTCAGTCACCCTGACAGCCAAGTGCCAGTTACCGTCCCACGCCGGAGACAACAGACACCTGTCTCAGCCAGGATTCCCTAATCAGCGCAAAATAGCCATAACAGCTTGTTTACATTTAACTTAGGACAGATTTGCCGGAATGAACAAAATTTTGAGTGAGAAATAGTCAACGCCCACCAGAAATGGGCGCTGGTAGACATAAGCGGGAAGAAAGAGAAAAACGGGAGTTTAAAAACGAAGGTGCGACACTATCGGTGTCAGTCTGTGCCCGAACGAAGGCAAATGCGACAGCCAACGCTGCCAGGGGCGCCAGCGTGGACAAGGCACAGTCAGTGGCGAATGGCAGGATACCTGCTCTGCCCAGGGCAGCCATTGCAGTAACTGGCGGGCAGGATCGTCAAAACCATGTGCATAGTCCTGCGTCCCTAATTTATGGCCCAGGCCGCTGTCACAGCGATCGCCGGCCAGCACAAGGCACAATTCCAGCTGATTGAAATGACAGCCTATTCGCTGAACAAATTTCGCCACATCCTGCGCAGAAATCTGCAACAAAGCCTGATCACAAACCAGCATAACCGGTGAAGAAAAAGAGGTCGGCAGCTGGGATAACCAACTCAGATCGGTCACAGAACCCGGCCGCATCCGATATCGCTCACTGGCGTGAAACAACTTTTGCCGCCACAACAGGTTCTCATTACAATCCAGCTCCAGCCAGCGGCACCGGCCATTATCTAACCGATAGAAACGGGTATCCAGCCCCGCACCCACATTGATGACATGGCCATTAGGAAAGCGCCGCAGAAAATGCTGTACCCGCTGATCGACCAAGAGGGTCAGGGTCGCGTGCAGCAACTGATGTTGATCAACATTACCCACCAGGCAATCGGGTGCCAGATGGCATTGCTGGCAAGCCGCTGCAGCCAAGGGGTCATAAATCAAGCCACCGTCAGCCAGACTCTCGCGGCTACGCAGCCAGAGCGGCTGCAAGAGTGCAGCCGGAATATGATAGCGGGCAGATTTAGTCATTATCGTCATCGTCTACAAGGTGATACCTTGATGATAATGACTATCATTAGCTATTGCAAAGAATTCGTCGATTCTTTACACGCAATCAGGCCTCAGCCCCAGTCGCCGTTGCGAATCACACCCACAGCAATGCCTTCAATGGTCAGGTGCTGCTGAGTCAGATCGACCACAATCGGTGCAAATGCATCGTTTTCGGCATGCAGATATACCTGAGAGCCTTTCTTTTCAAGACGTTTTACCGTCACATCGTCATCGACACGGGCAACCACCACCTGGCCGTTACGGACATCCTGGGTTTTATGCACCGCTAGCAAATCGCCATCCATAATCCCTATGTCTTTCATGCTCATGCCATTCACACGCAGCAAGAAATCAGCCTGCGGTTTAAACATTGACGGGTCGACATCGTAATGAGTTTCAACATGCTCCTGAGCCAGAATCGGCTCACCGGCGGCAACACGCCCGATGAGCGGCAGACCACGTTCCTGTGTATCCTCTTCATTCACCAGCAGGCGAATACCACGTGATGCACCCGGTACAATTTCAATCACCTGCTTACGAGCCAGCGCTTTTAAATGCTCCTCTGCCGCGTTGGCAGATCGGAACCCCAGTTCACGGGCAATTTCCGCCCGAGTCGGCGGCATGCCGGCTTCTTCAATTTTTGCTTTGATCAGATCAAAGACTTCTTGTTGGCGTGGCGTTAACGGCTTCATGACATACCCTGTCTTTTTATACAGTTCACTGTGAGTATATCCAGTGTTCATGGTTTTGAAAAGACTATATTCAATGAAATGCTGGCCTGACTGACCCTGCTGTAACGCCAGCGAACAAAATTTTACTCTTTGCTATCCTGTATCGTATTTTTCGCAGCAATACCCGGCGCGTTTTCTGCTATCCTTGCCACGCATTAAGATTTCGAGGCTCGTTATAAACATGTCAAGTTGGCAGAAATTTTCGCAAAGTCTTCTGAATTTGCCGCTTTCTTTACTGGTTAAGACCCGTACAATCCCGTCCGATCCTGTTACTGAACTGGAACTGGATCTCGACCGCCCAATTATCTACACCCTGCCTTTCAGCTCGCAGACCGATCTGCTGACCCTGAGTGCAGCGACCCAGGCCGTCGGGCTGCCCGATCCGCTTGAACCTGTCGTCATCAATGGCCAGGTGTTTCCCCGCTATGTCTTTGTTGCCAACAGCCCGAGCATTTTCGGCAGTGACGGCCAGTTACCGGCCAAATCCTTAACGCTGTTTACCGACTTGCTGGCAGCCCACAAAGCTGATCAGCAGCTGGATGTTCAGCTGTTGCCCGCTTCGATATTGTGGGGCCGGAAGCCCGGCACTGAAGGTGAGCAAAAACCGATACTGAAAGCCTTAAATGGCCCGGAAAAATGCTTCGCCGTGCTGGCGCAGGGCCGGGATTGTATGGTCCGCCTCAGCCCGACCATGTCATTGCGCTTTATGGCCGACAAGCACGGCACAGATAACGCCATTGCCAATAAGCTGGCCAGGGTGGCGAAGATCCACTTCTCCCGCCAGAAGCTGGCGGCGGCCGGCCCTCGTCTGCCACAACGTCAGGCGCTGTTTAACCGCTTGCTGGCTTCCAAGGCAATAGAAAAAGTGGTCCGCGAAGAAGCGGAAAGCCGCGATGTACCTTTAGAAAAAGTGCGCAAAGAAGCCATTGATATGATGGAAGAAATTGCGGCCGACTTCTCCTACAGCCTGGTTCGTCACGGTGACCGCTTCCTGAGCTGGTTGTGGAACCGCCTCTATAAAGGGATCAATGTCAGCAATGCCCAGCGAGTCAGGCAATTAGCCCAGGATGGCCATGAGATTGTCTATGTGCCCTGCCACCGCAGCCATATGGATTACCTGCTGCTGTCTTACGTGCTCTATCAGGAAGGCATGGTGCCGCCGCACATTGCGGCAGGGATTAACCTGAACTTTTTCCCGGCCGGGCCGATTTTTCGCCGCGGCGGCGCGTTTTTCATTCGTCGCAGCTTTAAAGGTAACCGTCTCTACTCGACTGTGTTTCGTGAATACCTTGGCGAGTTGTTTGCCAAAGGCTATTCGGTGGAATATTTCAGTGAAGGCGGGCGTTCCCGTACCGGCCGCCTGCTGGCGCCAAAAACCGGTATGCTGTCGATGACCATTCAGGCCATGCTGCGCGGCCTCAACCGTCCGGTTACCCTGGTGCCTGTGTATATTGGCTACGAACACGTGATGGAAGTGGCCACTTACGCCAAAGAGTTGCGTGGAAAACGAAAAGAAAAAGAAAGCCTGGGTCAGGTACTGCGCACCTTGCGTAAATTGCGCAACTTTGGCCAGGGCTACGTCAACTTCGGTGAGCCTATCCCGCTCAATCAGTACCTGAATGAGCAGGTGCCAGAGTGGCGTCAGCATATCGACCCGATTGAGCCGGCCCGTCCGCAATGGCTCAATCCTGTGGTCAACAACCTGGCCGATAAGATGATGACCCACATCAATGATGCGGCAGCGACCAACGGCCTGACCCTCTGTGCACTGGCATTGCTGGCCTCTCGCCAGCGCGCACTGAGCCGTGAAGAGTTGGAGCAACAGATTGACTGTTACCTGCAGCTGCTCCATAACACGCCCTACTCGTCGGACTGTACCCAGCCGTCGGATAGCGCGGCTGAGCTGGTTGAGAATGCCATCAGCATGGATAAATTCATGGTTGAGCGTGACAGCCTGGGAGACATAGTGTCACTGGATCGGCAGCAGTCGCTGCTGATGACCTATTACCGCAATAACATCATCCACCTGTTTGCGCTGCCTTCGCTGATTGCCCACATAGTCGTCTCGCACCAGCGCCTGAGCCGGACCGAAATGCATCGTCAGATCAGCCTGCTGTATCCGTTTCTTAAGGCCGAGCTTTACCTGCGTTTTGACTGGGCGGACTTACCAGAAGCGATTGATGCCCTGATTGATGAGCTGATCCGTCAGCGACTGATCCTGAGCGACGGCAATGAACTGTCGCTGAACAGTGCCCGCATCGGCCCGCTTCAGTTACTGGGCAATACCATTACCGAAACCTTGCAGCGCTACGCCATTGCCCTGACTCTGCTGCGCAGCGAACCTCAGCTGATGAAGAGTGATCTGGAGCAGCAAAGCCAGATGATGGCACAGCGACTGAGCCGTCTTCACGGTATCAATGCACCGGAGTTCTTCGATAAAGGCGTTTTCTCTGCCATGGTCAAAACCCTGCGCCAGGAAGGCTACCTGAATCAGGACAACCATGCCGTGTCTCGTCCGGTGGCTACCCTGGCCGATTTACTGGCCGACCTGGTGTCTCCGGAAGTGAAGCTGACCATTCAGGCAGTGATGAACCGGGAAGAGAAAAAAGAGCCGGGGCCGGATTCAGCTGACGGATAATCCGACCGCTTACAATAACAAACGCCCGCTAGATGCGGGCGTTTTTACAACCGGAGCAGACTCACCGCCTCAGAACATTAAACCCGCGGTCATCCCCAGCCACACCAGCATGCCGACATAGTTGTTGTTGAGAAAGGCCTTAAAACAAGGTTCACGTTCCCTGCCGCGAATGAGCATCTGCTGGTAAACAAACAGGGCCGCCGCGCCCAGCAGACTCCAGTAGTACAGCTGAGATAGGCCCATCTGCATACCCACCAGAATCAGCAATCCTAACGTGCCCAACTGCAACAGACCGATAATACGCTTGTCATTGCGGCCAAACAGGATAGCCGTGGATTTGATCCCGATTTTGACATCATCATCCCTGTCGACCATGGCGTACTGGGTATCATAGGCAATGGTCCAGAGTATGTTGGCGACAAACAGCATCCAGGCCACTGGCGGTAAAGCGCCAGACTGCGCGGCATACGCCATTGGAATCGCCCAGCCAAAGGCCATACCCAGCACCAGCTGTGGCAGGTGGGTATAGCGCTTCATAAACGGATAAGCGGCCGCCAGCAACAGACCAACCACAGACAACTGAATGGTCAGTGTATTCATGGTCAGCACTAACGCAAAAGACACTAGTGACAACACAGCAAAAAAGCCCAGCGCTTCGCGTTCGCTGATCAAACCGGCAGGCAAAGGACGCTGCGCGGTACGTTTTACATACCCGTCAAAATGCCGGTCGGCGTAATCATTGATGACACAGCCCGCCGCCCGCATCGAGAATACGCCGAGCACGAACACCACCAGCACCTTGAGATCCGGCATGCCATCTGCGGCCAGAAACAAGGCCCACAAGGTTGGCCACATCAGTAACAAACTGCCAATCGGGCGATCCATACGCGCTAACTGCCAGAATGCCCTTGCCTTGGTCATCTCCAAACCTTCACTCTCCTACTTTTGTTCGTAATGGACAGCTTTCTCGCTGCCCGGTAGCGCGGTAATATGCCGCTGAATCGCGCTGTTTTCCTGGTAAAGCGGAGCGGGTGCCAGAAACAGCTCAGCCACCAGCATCGGCTTTTCCTTTACCCACAGGCGAGAGCGACGCGCCCATAACGCATCGTTATTGACAGTCATACGGGCCAGCTGCAGGGCGTCACGGCGCGCACTCTGATCGGTAAACACCCGGTAACCCAGCGGCGACTCTCCCAGCCGGGCGATGTCCTGCTCCTCTCCTGTCATGGTCGGCACAGGGATCAGCGTACGGCCAAACACCCAGGGGACACCGTCGCCATGCAAGAGTACGGTACGCTCCAGGCAATCCACTGAGCCCAGCATCGCCTGCTCATCGGGCTGTAAGCTGCTGGCTGTGATTGGCTCCTGCGCCAGCAGAAGCACACTGAACTGATGACAGTATCGGGCAAAACGGCGTGACAGCGAGCCATTTTCCTGCAACCAGCTTTGCAGTTCCGGCTGATTGAGGTGTATGTTTTCCGTCAGTTGCCAGTCGGCATTGTCCAGAGCGGACTTATATATCTGCTTGAATTTCGACATCTTCCCAATTCAATTCCTAGAAAGGGTGATAGAATGTGGCCAATTGATAACACTGAATGATGCCCTATTGTAGCAAGCCGTCACGGACAGGAATATCATTCCTCACCAAAGTAGGCACTTGGGTAACAGATTTTTCCCTGATACAGATGGATAGCAAGATGAAATCTCTACTCCTGACATTGGCGATGGTGCTGATTACCCTGACTCAGCCTGCGCTGGCACAATCTGCGCCGGCAAAGACCCCTGAATACAGTTATTTCACCCTGACGCCGGATATCACCACCAACTATATTACCCAAGGTAAAAAGCTGGGTTATCTGCGCCTGCAGGTCGATCTCATGGTCGCCGACCCCGACTATATCCCTCTGGTTGAACACCATGCACCGCTTATCCGCGATGCCATCATCCAGATCATTGGCGAACAGCCGGAAGTGAAAATCAAGTCTCTGGCTGGCCGCGAAGCAATACGCCAGCAATGCCTGGATAAAGTCAATGATCTCTTGATTGCGGAGACCAACCAAAAGCTATTAACTGAGCTGCTGTTTACCAAATATCTGTATCAGTAACCCCGAAAACAATCACCACCGTCCTAGGTGGTGGTTCAAAATGACAAAAAAAGCGCCCGGTGGGCGCTTTGGTCTTTTTCCCGTATTTCATTACCGTGTATCAGGCGGCAACATGGGCCTTGGCATGTTTCGAGGCGATATACTCTGACACCGCCTGTTGCTGCTCAACGTTCAGATACAACCCCAGCTTGCTGCGCCGCCACAGCGCATCGTCTGCGCTGACAACAAACTCACGGCTGATCAGGTAATCGAGTTCTCTGGCGTAAAAACCTTCGCCAAAATGCTGCCCCATCTCCGCTTCACTGCTGACACCATCCAGTATCTGCCAGCTCATGACACCGTAATTGGTTGCCATGCGATCGGCGGTAAACGCGCTCATCCAGCTAAAACGGTTACGTAAATCAGCACTGAGATGCTCACGGTCAAAACCGACTTCCCCGCCGGGCAGACAGGCTTGCGCCGTCCAGGCCGGTCCCATGTCCGGGAAGAAAGGCGCCAGCTTGCGCAGTGCCGATTCGGCCAGCTTGCGATAAGTGGTCAGCTTGCCGCCAAACACAGACAGCAAGGGCGGCTGAGAGCCTTCCTGTTCCAGCTCCAAAGTGTAATCACGGGTCACGGCTTGTGGTGAATCTGACTCATCATCACACAGCGGACGGACGCCGGAGTAAGTCCATACCACATCCTGGCGTTGCAGTTTGCGCTTAAAGTGATCGTTGTACACTTTGAGCAGATAGCGAATTTCGTCTTCATCAATCGCTACCTTACGCGGGTCGCCGTGGTATTCCACATCTGTGGTGCCGACAATGGAAAATCTGTCCAGGTACGGAATCACAAATACGATGCGGTTATCTTCGTTTTGCAGTATGTACGCCTGCGGCTCATCGTGCACCCGCGGCACCACTATGTGCGAGCCTTTGATTAGACGAATATTACGCGGCGACGGGGTATCCAGGCTGGTGTCGAAAAAGGTTTTCACCCAGGGGCCGGCCGCGTTGACCAGCGCATGTGAGCGACGGATGAAACGCTCGCCGGTCTGACTATCGAACACAGTAACTTGCCACAGTTCGCCATCACGCTCGGCCTTTTCAACACGGCAGCGGTTACGCACCTCGCCGCCACGGGCCGCGGTTTCCATCGCATTTAAGATAACCAGACGGGCATCATCGACCCAGCAGTCTGAATATTCAAAGCCACGGGTAATTTCCGGCACCAGCGCGGAATCCGCGCCAAAGCGTAATCCTTTACTGGCAGGCAGAGTGGTACGTTTGCCTAAATGATCATACAAAAACAAGCCGGCCCGAATCATCCAGGCTGGACGCAGATGCGGCCGGTGCGGCAGGCGAAAACGCATTGGCCGGGCAATATGCGGGATCTTACGCAGCAGGACTTCTCGCTCTGCCAGGGCTTCGCCAACCAGACGAAACTCGTAATGCTCAAGATAGCGCAATCCCCCGTGGATTAGCTTTGAGCTGGCAGACGACGTCGCAGAAGCAAAATCATCGGCTTCAAACAGCGCCACTTTCAATCCGCGACCTGCGGCATCAGCGGCAATTCCCGCACCGTTAATGCCCCCCCCTACGACGATAATATCCAGAATCTCATTTGCTGCTGTCATGCCTTTCACCTGTGCCTTAACTGCGCTGCGCTCTTACCGTATGCATTGCCTCTCTTGCTTATATTAGGACATGCATTCGAAAGTGTTCACTTTGTATAAATGTTCGATATCGCTCAATATAGCCAATTAAAAAGCGAATATCATCCTTTTTATGTTCGAAAAATGACACCTATTTGATCATACGCACAAAAAAAGCTGCCATATCAGGCAGCTTTCCGGGAATACGCAGGCAGATTAATGCTCGCTGTAACCTTTAATGAGCGAAAACGCTCATTATCAGTTCTGTCAGTCGATGATGATTTCGAGGTGGGTATCCAGCTCTGCCATCCGCTTGGCCAACGGTTCTGGCGGTGTTTTATTAGTGAACAGCATATCAATCTGGCTGATATCACCCAGATTCACCATGGCATTACGGCCGAATTTAGTGTGATCGACACCCAGCATGACGCAGCGGCTGTTTTCAATAATGGCTTGTTTTACCCGCACTTCATGATAATCAAAATCCAGCAGGGAGCCATCCAGATCAATACCGCTGATCCCTATGATGCCAAAGTCCAGACGGAACTGGGAGATGAAATCCAGAGTCGCCTCTCCCACTATGCCGCCGTCACGATTACGCACTTCACCACCGGCCAGAATCACCCGGAAATCATCTTTACCAGTCAGAATACCGGCCACGTTCAGGTTATTGGTCACGATCCGCAAGTCGGCGTGATCCAGCAAGGCGCGTGCAACCGCTTCCGGCGTAGTCCCTATATCAATAAACAGCGTGGCGCCGTCCGGGATATGCTTGACCATCGCCTGAGCGATGCGGTCTTTCTCGGCCAGCTGCATCACTTTCCGGGTTGTGTATGAGGTATTGACCGAACTGGACGGTACAGTCGCCCCGCCGTGATGGCGCCGAATTTTATTTTCTTCGGCCAACTCATTGAGATCCCTGCGGATCGTCTGCGGGCTGACATTAAAACGGGCAACCAGGTCATCGGTACTGACATAGCCCTGAGTTTTCACGAGATCGATGATCTCCTGATGACGTTTGCTTTGCTTCACTGCTGTTACTGCTCCTGATTGACGAAGATCCAATGACCGTAGTGGCCCGCTTTCCGGGCGTGCTCATCTTACTGGGCAATCGGTCTGGTTACTAGGTAAGTGATCCCACTCCTGGCCGAAACCTTACTGCGCAGAATCCGCCGGCTGTCTCAAGTGCGCATCGACAAAGGCCAGCAGACATCCTGAGATCAGCCCGAACAAATGCGCCATATTGGCCACTTCAAACCCCATCACACCAACGAAACCTAATACCAGCCAGACCAGCATAAAGACGACATAGCCATTGGGAATAGTGAGGCCCCGCGCAGGTGCCAGCCAGCCCAGCCACCACAGGTAACCCATCAGCGCATAGACCACCCCGGATAAGCCGCCGAAATTAGGGCCGTGGAACCAGAACTGTGCAAGGCCGGATACCAGAGCGGAAACGATGAAGACTTCCAGTAACTTGCCGCTGCCGCTGTGCTGCTCCAGCCGCCCGCCCAGCACCCACCACCACAGGCAATTGAATACCACATGCAGTACGGAGAAATGGATCAGACTGTGAGACACATAACGCCAGACTTCCCAGCTGTCGCCCTGCATGGTCGGAAAATGCAGCCAGTAAAAAAGCGGTGCCTGCCAGCCCAGCAGCCAGCCGCCGTAAATGCCGACCGCCAGCACCAGCACCAGCAGGCAGACAGGCCCGGCCCCCGATTTTACCATGTCAATCATACTGGGACTGTCGTAGCGAAATGCAGGCTGCTTGCGGCGGTTAACCACCTGCCAGGAGGCGGCCTGGTATTTCTGATCGTCAGGACGGCGGATAAACTGCTGCCACTCGGCTTCGGTTTCTACCTGGTGTGCTGGATCAGACAACCAAATGGCAAACTGGCCGCCGGGTTCAGCGGCCAGGGTAAGTTCAATACCACGGGAGGCCATGTAATCTATGAAGGCCTGTGCCATTCGGGGGTTATTGAGCACGGCGATACGCTGCATCTCAGACTCCCTGTTGAAATATGTGCGCCGGCAGGCGCAGGATGATCACCTGGGCGAAATTACTGCTCAACACACGGATAGGCCTGACGACGCCACGCTTCAAAGCCGCCGTCCATGCTGTACACGGTTTCATACCCCTGATTAATCAGATACTGGGCAGCACCCTGAGAGCTGATCCCATGGTAGCACATCACGATCACCGGCTGCTCGAAGTCAACATCATCCATAAAACTGACCATAGAGTCGTTGGTCAGATGAAAAGCAGACTCCGGATGAGATAAAGCGTGGGATTGAGGATCGCGTATATCAACCAGTACCGCCTTTGTGTCGGACTGTTGTAATAATGCGTACGCTTGCTCAACCGAGATATGTTCAAACTGCTCCATGATGACCTCATTTATTAATTATCAACCGGGGGCCAGCACCTCGCTGCAGCACCCCCTCATCACACGATCTTACGCGACACACGATCTACGCAAAAATCAGCCATGGTTTGTGGCAATAGTATGCCTGAGGGATCCTGGCTCATTCAGCGCGGTATCCCCAATGCTTTCAATGCCAGCCAGTATACTCAGTTACTCACAGCTTTGAAAAAAATCTGGCTGCCTTTTGCGTGTGGGTTTTGCCGAATATCCTTACAGGATCGAGAGTTAGTCAGACTGGCTGTCCCAGCCGGTACCGCACTGATCATAGTTTCGCCAGCTGTGGAAAAAACTGTGAATAGCGTTGATAATGTGTTTCTGCCCAAAAGGATCCACTAGATATAGTAAAGATCCGATCAAAGACTGTGGATAACATTTTCAGTCTCAGCCAAGTCGTCCTGTGCTCACTGAGCAAACCGCCATTCCATAGGTGTTCAGGCATAAAAAAACCGGCTCAAAGCCGGTTTCTTCAATCAATAAGTTTGTGGATAGAAAATCCAGCGGTCCACAGGGATCCTCCCCCCATGATCCTGCACCATGCGGATCGTTACAGCGCGTCACCGACGGCATCTTTCAATTTGCGCATCGCGTTTTTCTCCAGCTGGCGGATTCGCTCGGCTGAAACACCATAATGATCAGCCAGATCCTGCAATGTGGACTTATCGTCCTCCAGCCAGCGTGAACGCACTATATGCTGACTGCGATCGTCCAGGTTCGCCAGCGCCAGTGACAAACGATTGTTAGCATGATCTTCCCAATTATTCTCTTCATAACTGAGCGCCACGTCAGACGTCTTATCTTCCAGAAAATACACAGGTGCTGTGTAGCTGTTATCCCGCTCGTCATCGTCGGCCGGCATATCAAAGGTGGCATCCTGCGCTGCAAGACGGGATTCCATCTCACGCACTTCACTGGTTTCCACGCCCAGTTGCTCGGCCACCATTTCAACTTCTTCGTTGTTAAACCAGCCAAGGCGCTTTTTCGCCTTACGCAGGTTAAAGAACAGTTTACGCTGAGCCTTGGTGGTCGCGACTTTCACGATCCGCCAGTTACGCAGCACATACTCATGAATTTCAGCCTTGATCCAATGGACAGCAAACGATACCAGCCTGACCCCTACTTCCGGGTTGAAGCGTTTTACCGCCTTCATCAGACCAATATTGCCTTCCTGAACCAGATCAGCCATTGGCAGGCCATAACCTGTATAGCCGCGGGCAACATGGACTACAAAGCGCAGGTGCGACAATACCAGACTGCGGGCAGCCTCAATATCACCGTCATAATGCAGACGCTCAGCTAACTCCCGCTCCTGCTCGGCTGTCAGCATAGGATGGCTGTTTACAGACCGGATATAGCCTTCCAGGCTATCAGCAGAAACTAAAGCTAATGAAGTCATCTCTTTTGTCATTCAAGTAACCCCTGTGGATGCTTTGCCAGAGCCAAATACCCTGGACTTTCACGTCAATCTGGCAGCATTACACTACCAGACCGATAATAATGCCTTCAATACTGCACAAAATGCAAGCATACATAACCAATAGGTAGAGTCTGATTCCTCATATTGGTTCAATTTCTTTTAAATGTCTGCCGGCCGAAAGACGGGCCGCCAGTATGCCCAGTAAAGCGGATAACACGATCAGCAACAGGCATTCGTCCCATGCCAGACCGGTTAAGTGGAAATCACTGCCATACAAAGCCGCCAGTTTATCAACCGCACCTTCCAGTATAAAGCTTACCACCGTAGTGAGCACTAACGCCGACACCGAGGCCAGTAAGCCATACCAGGCACCTGTGTACAAAAAGGGCCGCAGAATATAGGTATTGGTCGCCCCGACCAGCTTCATAACCTGAACCGCTTCTTTCTGATTTTGCAGCTGAAGACGCAGTGTATTACCCACAATAAGAAACACAGCCAGCAGCATCAGGCCAGCCATTATCATGGTCAGCGTGACACTGAGTTGTTTGATGGCATCAAGACGCTTCAGCCAGTCGCTGTCGAGCCGGACATCATCCACACCGGCCTGGTCACTGAGCTTGCGAGCCAGTATTTCCGCCTGACTGCCCGACTGCCATTGCACCGACGGTTTAATAATCAGTACCGCTGGCAGGGGGTTTTCATCCAGCAGGCTCAGTGCCTTGGCAAAACCGGCATGCTCGCGAAATTCATCCAGTCCCTGTTGAGGAGAGACATAATCCGCCGAACTGATTTCCGTCCAGCCTGCCAGATTCTCTCTCAATGTACGAGCGTCTGAATCGCCGGCGCCAGGCGCCATGTAGACAGTCAACTGAGTCGGGTTCTGCCAGGCCTGACTGACAATCGCAATATTCTTGGCTGCCAGATAAAAACAGGTCGGCAAAGTCAGGGCAAACGCCAGTACGGCCAGCGTCAGCACATTCCCCACCGGACGTCGCCATAAGTCAGTGAGCGCCTGCTTACCAACCTGACGCTGGACAGAGAACCAGCTTTGAGCTTCACGCGCCATACGCCACCTCACGCAAACTGCCCTGGTGTAAATCCAGTCGTCTGTAACTGTGACGACTTAATAAAGAGGTGTCGTGCGTGGCCATCAGTACACTCACCCCGACCCGGTTAAATTCGGCAAACAATCCCATCATCTGCTGGGACAGATCGGCATCGAGATTACCGGTCGGTTCATCCGCCAGCACCACCAGCGGCTTGTTGACCACAGCCCGGGCAATACCGACCCGCTGCTGTTCACCGCCGGACAGCTGGATCGGCAGGCATTGTGCTTTATCCAGCAGGCCGACTTTGTCCAACGCCGCTGACACCCGCCGCTTCACATCACCGGCCGGAGACTGAGCGATTTGCAGCGGCAGCGCCACATTGTCAAACACGGTTCTGTCCATCAGCAAGCGGTGATCCTGAAAAATCATCCCGATATGACGGCGAAGAAAAGGGATCTGATGGCTGTCTATCCGGGTGATGTCATGATCATTGAAAAAAATCCGGCCATCACTCGGCCGCTCAACCGCAGCAATCAGTTTCAACAGCGTGCTTTTACCGGCACCGGAATGGCCGGTGAGAAAAGCCATCTCACCTTTTCCCAGATGGAAATCCACTTTTTGCAGGGCTTGGCGACCACCCCGATATGCTTTACTGACCTGTTGAAACCGAATCACAGTTAATCCTCGTCGCTAAACAGAGCCTCGATAAATTCCTGGGCGGCAAAAGGACGCAAATCTTCAATCCCTTCGCCAATACCAATGTAGCGGATAGGAATGTTAAATTGATCCGCGATGGCAAAAATTACCCCACCCTTAGCCGTGCCATCCAGTTTGGTCAGTGTAATACCAGACACTGGTGCCACTTCACTAAACAGTTTGGCCTGGCTGATCGCATTCTGGCCGGTACCGGCATCGACTGTCAGCATGATTTCGTGCGGCGCCAGCGGGTCGATTTTTTGCATCACCCGAACAATCTTACGCAGCTCTTCCATCAGATTGCCTTTGTTCTGCAGACGGCCGGCGGTATCGGCAATCACCACATCGACATTGCGCGCTTTGGCTGACTCAATCGCATCGTAGATCACAGACGCGCTGTCGGCGCCGGTATGCTGGGCGACAACAGGCACGTTATTGCGATCGCCCCACACCTGCAGCTGCTCTACCGCCGCGGCACGGAAGGTATCCCCGGCGGCCAGCATCACAGACAGTCCCTGCTGCTGAAATTGCTTGGCCAGCTTGCCGATGGTGGTGGTTTTACCCACGCCATTAACGCCTACCATTAAAATGACATAAGGCTTGCGGCTGGTATCGATCACCAGTGGCTGCTCGACTTTTGCCAGCATCTCACTCAGCTCGTCTTTCAGCAGACCGTACAGGGCCTCGCCGTCTTTGAGCTGTTTGCGGTCGGCTTTCTCGGTCAGGTTTTCGATAATCTTGAGTGTGGTGTCCATACCGACATCCGCCACCAGCAGCTGCTCTTCCAGCTCTTCAAACAGATCATCATCGATCTGCTTACCCCTGAATAAACCAAAGAAACCAGCCCCCAGATTGTTGCGGGTTTTCTTCAGCCCTTTCATCAGCCGGGCAAAGAACCCCTCGCGCTGCGGTTTTTCCTGCACCGCCGGCTCCTCAGAAACAGGGGCCGGTTCAGCAGAAGCTTGCTGGTTTGCTGGCTGTGGGTCATCTTCAACCGGCCGGATCTGAGTATCCGCCTCGACATCAAGATGCGCACTCTGCTCCGGTAATTCGGGCTCGGCGTCGCGGTGCGTCAGCGGAGCGTCTGCATCTGCCATGTCCTGATGAGGTTGAACCGGTTCCTCTGCGCGAGCAGACTGGGTTTGTGTCTCAGTAGCGCCATCCTGAACCTGTTCCGGCTCTGTCGTCTCTTCTTGCGGCTTATGCTGTTCTTTTTGCCCGGTGTGCTCTTCTTCACCAAACCCCAGCCATGAAAATAATCCGCGCTTCTTTTTTTCTGCCATTGGCAAATCCTAGACATTGATTGGTACAATTTACGGCCTGAAAATAAAGGGCCTGTTTATCTTTGGGCTTGCCAGCTTAGTGTGCCTGACGGACATAGCAATTCCCCTCAGACGACAACGAACAAACACAAAGATAATCAGGCCCATGTATACTACCACTTTCTCTACGGTCGAAGAAATGTATGACTAGACGTAAGACGCATTCCGGACACAAAGCTAACCCGCCCAGCCAGGCAGGCTTTGTGCGTATCATCAGTGGCCGCTGGCGAGGACGTAAACTGCCGGTCCACGATGTGGCCGGGTTACGCCCGACAACCGACCGTGTCAAAGAAACCGTGTTTAACTGGCTTGCCCCGGATATTCACGGCTCGCGATGTCTGGATCTCTTTGCCGGCAGCGGCAGCCTTGGCCTTGAAGCCTTATCGCGTGGTGCGGAGCACCTGACGCTGCTGGAGCTCGACACGAAAGCGGCCAGTCAGCTGAAGCGCAATCTGGATACCTTGGGGACAGACAAAGCTGAGCTGCATCAGACAGACAGCCTGTCTTTCCTCAACAAACCGGGATCGGCGTTTGATCTGGTGTTTATTGATCCGCCTTTTCGGCGCGACATGCTGCCGGAGGTGATCCGCCTGCTGGAAGCCAATGGCTGGCTGACCCCGCAAGCTCTGATTTATCTGGAAGCAGAAAAAGAACTGGGACTGCCTGATACCCCCGAACACTGGCAGCTCATCAAAGAAAAATCGGCGGGACAAGTTTGCTACCGCCTGTATCAAAGAGAGGAATTATGAAAGCGCTGATTTTACTGGCGAAAGTGGCGATCGGATTTGTCTGGGCGGTACTTCTGCTGAACCTGTTCCACCCTTTCCCGGGTGTGGCGGCGATCGCACTGTACATCATGACGGCGTTTCTGCTGGCGATGCACGGACTGCAAATGCTGATTTTCCTTGGTGCGTTTGGTGACAAACTGTCTCTGAGTCGCTGGGAAAAATGGTCGATATTGATTTTCGGCATCTTTGCTTTGCTGGATATTCGCCGCAAACACATGGTCTAAACCGACACATTACAGGGGCGCCCGGCTGGCGCCCTTAGTGTAATCAGACGTTGGTCTCGGGTTTGTCGGTACCGCATTGCCAGCACCAGTCAAACTGCCCCTCGTTCTCTTCGCCACAGGACGCACATCGCCAGTGCCCTTGATTTCCCTTCTCGTACCCGGCAAGTAACTGGCGCGCTTTGTCCGCATCCTGTTCTGATACCCAGACTGTCACCTGCAGCACATCCGCCGGTAATTCCCCGGCAGCCGAGCCGAGATTTTCCCCGGTCAGACGCACCGCCAGACCGGCATGTTCCAGCAGGCCTTTCAGAGTGTGCGCTTCCAGGCTGTTACCCGCCCGGTAGATCTGTTGCCAGCCAGCGGCCATCATCAACCTCTTCTCTTTATCATCAGCGTAGCAGCACACTGACCACTATAAGGGACTGGGCAAGATAATAGGTGGTCATGATACTGCCGGTGGCTGCTCTGAAATGGCCTCTGAACCGATCCAGGGCCAGCAAGGTATCGGATACCAGAAACACCAGCGCCCCGGCAAAGGCGGCGAGGCCGGCACCTGTGCGGGTAGTCAGCCAGTATTCACCCGCTGCCCAGGTCATTTGCACAATCACCGCTATGTATACTCCGACCGGCAGAGCCAAACGGCCCAGAGATGGCAGCAGCAGCAGATAAACGATAATACCGGCCCCCATCAGTAAGGCTGGCAGCCACCATACAATCGAACCGGACAACTCATTCCAGAAGGCCAGTGAATACACTATGTGCGCCAGCAGAAAACTGCTCAGGCCCGGCACAAACTTGTCTTTGGGCAACATAAGGAAAATGTCCCCGGCAACAGAGCACAGCAAACCGGCAATGATCCATTGCTGATATCCGTCATTCTGACCAAACTGCAGGATCGCTGCCAGCAGCAAGATAATCGTCAGCGGCTTAAACAAATAAAACTGCCACTGAGGACCGCGGTAAGCGGCATTGATATGTAACAAAGCAGAAAAAGAGACGGCTAACCAGACCCACATACGTTCACCCGAGTTATCAAAGCTGTGACAGTGTAAAAAGCAAACACAGTTTGTCTAGCTCAGATAGACCAGAAACCCGGTCAATTCTCACCTCTGTGATCCATCACACTTTCATATAACTTATTCCTTTACCGCCACTTTATATTCCTTTTCGTTCAATGCTACGGCTGCGATTCCCATACTGGTAACAAAAACAGTGCGCTTCCCCGGCCAAAAGTGCCAGGCGCTGACGAACGCGATAAATACCGCGTTGGCTTGGCTGAAAAGAGCATATAACAAACAGAAAACCCGCTCAAAAAACAAAAACAAAAACTATTAAAAACAAAAAGATAAGACAAAAACACCATTCAATAACAGCTCAGAGCAACCTTAGACTCTTTTATCGCTTCCCCACGCATTTAGAGCACCTTGAATGTCGATAAGTAACGGAAATCGTATGCAAAAGTCAGCCAAAGCTGTATACCTGAAGCAGTTTTCTTTAGTTTTACAACGAAAAACAACGACAGGCACTCCCTGTCAGCCCCAGCCTACAAAAGAACAACCAGAGATTTATCACCAATTAAAAACAAAACACAACAACACAAAAAATACTTTATATTCATAACCTTAAGTTAAAATTAAAACTTAAGAACTCAATCAGAACGTTTTTTGACCTCGTCATTTTCAGCAGTAAAACATCATCAACAAAGGGATTTAATGACAACTAAAAGTAAATTTATTGCTAAATATCACACTCTTCCTTTGATCAAGCGATAAAAAAAGTGCTATTCTTTTCTTAACAAATTTCCCAGCAACATAACAGGAGCCTATAACTATGTTATCACCCTCTCAAAAACAAGGGCTTGTCATGATCGCCGTCGTCGCCGGTCTCATGTTGCTGCCTGTGCTTTATTAAGCAAAAGATAAAATTAACCAATAAAAAAGGTGCCTGAGGCACCTTTTTTATTTTGTCGCTATCCTGCGCCGTCCGTTACGGATCCAGCTTTATATGGTGCCAATTGTTTGAATAAAACCACAGCGCCAGAGCAGTCATGCCTAACACTAACAAAACGGCAACCGCCCACACCCGGCGCGCACTTCGGGGCGTCAGCTCTTTTTCGCACTCCTGACAGGCACGACGAAAACCACGACTGTCATCCAGGATAAATCCTTCCTCGTGCACCACTTTATTGCGTATGGTGGCCACATAACGCAAAGTCGGGATGATCTCATGCGGCAAACGCTCTTCACAGCTGGTAATTAACTGATGCAACCCTTTACCTTCCGCATGATAATGGTGCCGCAGCAAATGCTCGAGTCGCCGGCTCCGGCTCACCACTAATTCAATCTCTGACACCCATATTTCTCCTGCTACCTGCTCATCTTTAACCTTACAGGGAGATCTGCCAGTTGCAAATCTACCGGCCGCGATCTCACCATAACCGCATTTTGTCACAGACAACCCGATATACACTCAAGCATAATAGCGGGCAGTTACCTAAGGAGCCTGCTATGCCTGTTACCCTTGTTCTGATTCTGCTGGTGTTGCTAGTTGTTGCTGTCGCCTCATTCGTTTACATCTACCGCCGTCATCTGTCGGGCAATGCAGCGATAGAAAAGAAAATAGAGGTACTGATACTCGATAAACAGAGTGTCGCTGTCGACCACACTCAGCCCGGTGGCGACAGTGAAGAATACTGGCTTTATGTCCAGCCGGTAAAAGGCGGTCCTAAACGTGATTTTCAAATAGGTCCGCACTACTTCCACGCCCTCAATCCCGGAGACTCAGGTACTCTGACCTACCGGGGCCGTCTGTTTCTGCACTTTGCGCTGAAACGCTAAAGGCTCCCGCCGCCGTCTCTCAGAACATGTCATCAGGGGACCAGCCAGGCAGTCAGCCGGTGACGGCTGAGCAGCCAGCTCGCCAGCAAAGCAAGCCCCCCGGCCACCAGGGTCCAGAATGGGATCATCAGGACAGGATGAATAAAGTACCAATCAAATGCCCTGACCGGCCACAGAAAAATCGGGTGCAGCAGGTAAATACCCAGACTGTAGCGGCTCACGAAGGCCAGCTTGGCAAGCGTCTCTTCACTGAAACGGTCCGCAATATGACGGCACACCACAAATACCATCGCGGCAATGAGCACGGTATTCAGGGTTTTGTAAGACAACCAGCGGCCCACAGTGTATTCATCTGCAGCAAAGCTGCGACTGAGTACCATATAATCCGTCAGTAACAGAGCCGCTATCCCCAGAGGCAGTAACCAGCCCAGCGTCGGCCAGGAATAACGATAAAGGCAATAGCCCAGCAGTAAATACCCGCTGTATAGCACCAGCTGGTGGCTCCAGGGGCCGTCGATGTAAAACAAAAACAGAGCCGTCAGCAGCATCCATACCAGCGTCACTCCTTTCACTGCCGTCGGATCGGCCCGCTTCACCCATGCCTGTAAAAACGGTATCACCAGATACAAAGGCAGAAAGTAATAGAAAAAGCCCAGGTGATAATAGGTTTCGTGTTCCGGCATGTTAGCCAATGTTGCTATCGCGGTACTGCTCTGGTAGCCATCTGGCGTCAGACCTGAAAAAAACGCATAAAACACCGACCACACCAGGAAAGGGATCAATACCTTACCCAGCCGCCGCCGAACATAATAGTTCAGCTCAAACGGCCGGGTGTCTGTCAGCATGAGTGCGCCACTGATCATAATAAAGACAGGAACAGCCCAACGGCTGAAGCTGTTATAACTCACCGCGGTTATCCAGGCATGATCCGGGATCTGCCCGATAAGTTCACGGTAAGGCCCCAGCACATGAATCACAACCACAGCAGTGGCGGCAACACAACGCAGTAAGTCGAAAAAGACTATTTTTTCCCGCATGGGATCTCCTCCACTTGTTACGGCCCTCTTTCAATACTAAAGCGCCATGCGTGCCCGTTCAGAATTTGTGCATGCCTCACTGGCGTGCCGTCTTCGCAAACTAGCGGCAGTCGCTTATCAGTATGTTATCAAATTGATAATTTGAATGATGTTTTATTAAATTCACACCAAAACGAGATATTGATCACACTTATATGGCCGTCACAGGCAGGAGGCCAACCAAAAATGCGCCCTTTATTCTCTGAGCCACTCGAACAAATAATCAACAACAGGCATATAAAAAAGTAAAAGGGTCCACCGGCAACACAAAAACACACACAAAAAACCAAGTTAAGCGTCAAAATACAGTCATAAAACATACAATCGAAACATTTAGACACATTTTTATCTTGTTTATGGCGTTAACAATAGCGTAACCTCCCGCACCGATTAAGATGCCCATTGACGGGTACATGACGTAAGAATGGAGGTCGTGATGCATTCGAGTGCTTCACAAAAACAGTTGAATACCAAAAAAACGCTCTTTACGCGTTTTCTGGATACCGTGGAGTGGCTGGGTAACCTGCTACCGCACCCAATCACCCTTTTCGCCCTGTTCAGCCTGGTAATACTGATTGCTTCTGGCATTGCCGGCTACTTTGGCGTTTCAGTGCCTGACCCGCGCCCGGAAGGCGCCCCGGGCCGTGCTGCCGACGGCATGATCCACGTTATCAGCCTGATGAACGCCGAAGGTCTGCAAATGATCGTGGCCAATCTGGTGAAAAACTTCACTGGCTTTGCCCCACTGGGCACTGTGCTGGTCGCTATGCTGGGCGTCGCGATTGCAGAACACTCTGGTTTACTTTCTGCTGCAATGCGCGGACTGGTCATGGGCGCGTCGCGCCGTATGGTGACTCTGGTTGTGGTGTTTGCCGGTATTATTTCCAATACAGCTTCTGAGCTGGGCTATGTGGTGCTGATCCCGCTGGCCGCTATGCTGTTCCACTCGCTGGGTCGTCACCCGCTGGCGGGTCTGGCCGCGGCCTTTGCCGGTGTTTCCGGTGGCTACAGTGCCAACCTGCTGCTGGGCACAGTGGATCCCCTGCTGTCCGGGATTACCCAAACTGCCGCGCAAATGATCGACCCGACCTACCTGGTTGGCCCGGAAGTGAACTGGTACTTCATGTTTGCGTCCACGTTCGCGATCACCATCATGGGTGCCTTCGTGACCGAGAAAATTGTTGAGCCCAAGCTGGGCAATTACAATGTCGAGGAAGCCAGCGACGATCTGGGCAAAGACAAAATGGGCAAGCTGACAGATCTGGAAAAGAAAGGTCTGAAAGTGGCGGGACTGGCAGCCCTGGCCGTGTCTGCCCTGCTGGCGCTGACCATAGTGCCGGAAAACGGCGTCCTGCGTCATCCTGATACCGGTCTGGTGGCGGGATCGCCTTTCCTGAAAGGCATTGTGGCTTTCATCTTCGTGTTCTTCGCCATCCCAGGCTTTGCTTACGGTAAAGTCGTTGGCACCATGAAGACAGATCGCGACGTGATCAGCGCGATGTCGGCTTCCATGTCATCCATGGGTATGTATATCGTCCTGGTGTTCTTCGCCGCCCAGTTCGTGGCATTCTTCAAGTGGACCAACTTTGGTCAGGTCTTTGCCGTGGCGGGTGCAGATATGCTGCAATCCATCGGTCTGACCGGTCCTATGCTGTTCTTCGCCTTTATCCTGATGTGTGGCTTCATCAACCTGATGATAGGTTCAGCCTCGGCACAGTGGGCCGTTACCGCGCCTATCTTCGTACCTATGCTGATGCTGGTCGGCTATGCGCCGGAAACCATTCAGGCGGCCTACCGTATCGGTGATTCAGTCACCAATATCATCACCCCTATGATGAGCTACTTCGGTATGATTCTGGCGGTGGCAACCCGTTACCAGAAGAATCTGGGACTGGGTACTCTGATTGCCACTATGCTGCCATATTCCATGGTCTTTGTGGTCGGCTGGAGCCTGATGTTCTATGTCTGGGTGTTTGTACTGGGTATCCCGGTCGGTCCGGGTGCAGCAACCTATTACAACATTGGCGGCTAATCCTGCCTCCCCCTGAAACGACAAACCGGGCAAACGCCCGGTTTTGTTTTTCCTCTTTTCCCCCAGCGGGATACACAGCTTATTTCTGATACGGGATCTGATAGCTGGTCAGCCAGCGCAGCGTCTGGTGATACACATTCGCGACCTGAACTTCATTCATACCCAGCCGCTGGCAATAGCGGGCGGTACTTTCCCAGTCAGCCTTATCATAGGCATCCAGCAGATTCAGAATATCGCCCAGCGGCCCTTGCCGCAGCAGCAAAGCACTGTGGACTTCCTCAGACAGGGGTAACAGCTCGAGCAATTTAGGCAGCGGCTTATCGAGCAAAGCATCCAGCAGCGAAAACATCCCGGCCAGAAACGCCTGATCACTGTTCAGGGCAATGCCGCTTCCCCTGGCCAGCTCTTCGCACATTCGCGCCCGCTGCAGCGACAGAATATACAGCTCGCGCGGTTTGCGGATAGAAGCATGAGCTGCTGCCACCACAGAGACGAAAAGCTTAATTTTCTCCTCGCCCAGATACACCAGCGCCTGCTTAAAGTTGCCGATAGGCGATAAGGTTCTGTGCGCCGCGGAATTGACATAGCGCAGCAAGAGATAAGACAGAGAAACGTCGCTGGAAATAATGCGCTCGACACGGGGAAAATCGACCGGGGTGCGGCTGATTTCCCGCAGCAGCCTCAGAGTGGTCAGGGTTTCAGGGGTCACCTGACGATTTTTCAGCAGCTCAGGCTTACTGAAATAATAGCCCTGAAACAAATGAAAACCGGCAGCCCGGGCAGCTTCAAACTCTTCCCGGGTTTCTACTTTTTCGGCCAGAAACTTCAGGCGCCGGTTCTCATGCTGGGCAACGAAGTCGCAGGCACGCTGACAACCCAGTTTGATAAAATCGAGCTTGATCAAATGCACATAGGGCATGAATCGCTGCCAGGCCGGATGCATATCAAAGTCATCCAGCGCTATGGTATAGCCCTGCTTGTTCAGATGGCGTATTGCCGCAAACAGCTCATCATCCGGGGGGCAGGTCTCCAGCACTTCTATCACTACCTTGTGCCGCGGCAACAATAATGGCAGCAATCTCACCAGGCTGTCATAGGGGAAATTGATAAAGGTACGCTGACTGGCGGTGGCAAGATCATCACCGACAGCCATGTAGTTTTCCACCAGTAAACGGCTGGTTGCCGTATTGGCTTCGATGTCCGGAAAGGCATTCTGCTCCCCATCACGAAACAGCAGTTCGTAACCAACGGTTCTCTGCTGGCGGTTCAAGATAGGTTGACGAGCAACGTAGGCGTACATATTGGGGAAATTAGTGATCCTGTCCGGTGGAAGACAATAACAATAATAGAATGGCACCAGATTTTGTGCCGTATCCAAAACCATCAACACTTTACGTTATACTGGAACATATTACTAATTCCTTTATAACGCCATAAAGAGCGGACAAATGTTGGACAAGCTTCCCATGACTCAAGGATTTTCGTTTTCCCTCCCTGCCGGGGCGATCAGCATGGAGCCCGATTTTGCGGCCACCATGGCAGGACCGGTGGCCGAGTGCTGGGCCCAGCGCCGACAAAGCCAGTTCATCGGCGTCGGGGACGTGCCCATCGCCTGGATGAGCCTGACCGGGTTCAGCACCGACAAAGCCATAGTGCTGGTAAACGGCCGGGTTGAAACCTTTCATAAATATCAGGAACTGTGCTGGGAACTGACACGTCAGGGCTACGATGTGTATGCCCTGGACCACCGGGGCCAGGGCTGTTCCGGCCGCTTAACCCCGGACAGCCAGCTTGGCCATGTGGAAGAATTTGCCGATTACGTCAGTGATCTCCATACCTTTGTCGAGACCATAGTCAAACCGGCCGGTTACCAGCAGCTCTTTATGATAGGCCATTCGATGGGCGGCACAGTGACCAGCCTGTACCTGGCGCAGTACCCTGATGATATTAAGGCCGCCGTGCTGAGCGCCCCGATGCACGGCATCAAAGTCAGCCACTGGATGAAACCTATTGCCTCGCCGCTGGCCAGAGTCGCCGAGCAACTCCAGCGCCAGCCCGGTTATGCGCCAGGCCAGACCCCTTATTATCCCAAGCCTTTTGCCGATAATCCCCTATGCCAGAGCCAGTGCCGTTACGAGTGGTTCCGCAATCTGTATGAGGATCAGCCCGATTTAAAGCTCGGCGGTCCCAGCTCACGGTGGGTCTGGCAGGCATTGAGTGCAGCCCGCCAGTCGGTGGCCCTGGCCGGTCAGATCCGCTGCCCGGTACTGCTGCTGCAAAATGAGCAAGACACCATAGTCGACAACCGGGCGCAGAACATTTTTTGCCAGCAGATCAAGCAGGCCGGCGGTCAGTGCCAGGTGAAAGTCATCAAAGGCGCCCGCCATGAAGTCCTGTTCGAGCAAGACTTGCAGCGGGAGGAGGCGGTTACGGCTCTGTTGGCGCACTTTGCCCGCTTCAGCACTCCAGCGGCAGCCGACACCCCGCTGGTAGCCAACAGCCAGCCAGGCTGAACCCGGACTGACTGGAATAGCGGAAAAAACCGAGGCCGCAGATTAGCCTCTTTTCTTGATCTCAATCTGGTTTACACTGCCTGTGTAGGTAAATCACCCGGCTGGCCCGAACGGTGCAGCCAATCAAAGAAAGAGATGCGCCATGTATAAAATTGTTGCTTCTGATCTCGACGGTACGCTGCTGACACCAGATCATAAAATCGCCCCTTTCACTAAAGAGGTACTCCAGCAGTTACACCAGCAAGGCAAAGATTTCGTCTTCGCAACCGGCCGCCACCATGTTGATGTGGCCGAAATGCGCGAGCAACTGGGCATTCCGGCTTTCATGATCACCTCCAACGGTGCCCGGGTGCACACCTGTCAGGGTGAAGTGCTGTTCCAGCAAGATGTGCAACCTGAGGTGATCCAGGAGTTGATGGCGCTCACCAAAGACGAGCCGGATTTACGCATCCACATTTACCGCCATGATGACTGGCTGCTCAACATTGAAGATGCATACCTGCGTGATTTCCACGAAACCTTTACATACAAACTGTTCGACGTGAACAACCCGCCGCTGGATGGCGTGGCGAAGGTTTTCTTCACCCGTGATGATAAAGACCACGACAAACTGGTCGTGCTCGAGGATAAATTCCGCGCCGTGTTCGGCGAGCGTGCCAGCATCGCCTTTTCCACCCCTTGGTGCCTGGAAGTGATGGATGTCGGGGTGTCGAAAGGCCACGCCCTGGCCGCAGTTGCCGAAGCGAAAGGCTATGCGCTGACAGACTGTATTGCCTTCGGTGACGGCATGAATGATGTGGAAATGCTGAGCATGGCCGGTAAAGGACTGGTGATGGGTACCGCTCACCACAAGGTGATGGCCGCCCTGCCGGACAACGGCGTGATTGGCTCCTGTGCCGATGAAGCCGTGGCGCATTATCTGGCTGAACATCTGCTGTAAGCCGCTTTTCCCGAGTCCTTCTCAAGGGGGAAGCTAGGCGGGGGTTACTGAGCACAGGCACCAAATCCGTACTCGCCTCTCGAACCCCACCCTAACCCTCCCCTTGCCAAGGGGAGGGAATATTCAAACCATGAACCACAATACCGGAGCGTTAAAACTGCCCTGTCATGCGCAGCACTTCCTGCCACTGCTGTTCCGTGACTGGCATGATGCTAAGGCGGTTGCCGCGCTGTACCAGCGGCATCTCATGCAACGCATCATTAGCTTTGATGCGTTTTAGCGATACCAGGCGCAGATGGCGCACGTATTCAATATCCACCATCACCCAGCGCGGATTGGCCGGATCGGATTTCGGGTCGAAATACGGGCTGTCGGGATCAAACTGAAAATGATCCGGATAGGCCTCGCGCACCACCTTGGCGATCCCCACCACCCCAATGTCTTTGCACGAGGAGTGATAGATAAAGACCTGGTCACCCACTTTAACCTCATCACGCATCATGTTACGCGCCTGATAGTTACGAACGCCTTCCCAGCAAGCCACATTCATCTGCTTGAGGGTATCAATAGAGAAAGTATCGGGTTCCGTTTTGAATAACCAATAAGCCATATCGCATCCTGTTGTCGTGATTTTGTAGGACCAGAGCAGTAACATCTGAGCTAACAGACTCAAGAATACCATAAGCGATGAGAACCATGAGCGCCGAACCTGCTTCACCAGCGGTAACACCCTGCCCGAATTGCGGCTTTGTTCATAATTGTATCTGCCATGCCAAGGCAGACCTGCAGTCTCAGGCTGTGTTTGTCCTGCTGACTCACAGCAAAGAATTTGGCAAAAGTACCAATACCGGCGCCCTGATGGCCAGAACCCTGCCGCAGTGCCAGCGCGTGCTCTGGTCTCGCACCGAGCCGCCCGAGGCGCTGCTGGCACAGATAGCCAGCAAGGCGTTTCAACCCTGGCTGCTGTTTCCTGCCGACGACGCCCATCCCGCAGCGTCCTTTGTCCGCGAGACGGGCAAAACCCCTTTATTCATTCTGCTGGACGCCACCTGGCAGGAAGCACGCAAGATGGTGCGCAAAAGCCCGTGGCTGGCAAAGCTGCCCAGACTCAGCCTGAGTGTGGATCGCGACTCCTCTTACTCACTGCGCCGCAATCAGCAGACAGGCCATCTGTGCACCTGTGAAGCTGGCATTGCCTTGCTGGATCTGCTGGGAGAGCACAAGGATGCCAAGGCGTTACAACAGTATTTCGACGCTTTTCTGGCGGCCTTTCCGGCGGAAAAAAGCGGACATCCGCGTCGACGGACAGAACCATAATGGCGCTGCGCCTCACGAAATAGCATTTAAGTTTGCCGATTTCTTGCGCGAACCGCGGAGTCGCCCTATATTTAAACCGACTAGTCAGTCGGTTTATGGGAAAGCCAGCTGACATTCTCAGATACCTCACCGCGTGTAAGCGCTTCACTCTGTCAAAACAGGAGATAGGGATGACCTTTGCCACTGCGAGCCAAGACAGCCAGCAGATTTTCACCATG
This sequence comes from Photobacterium salinisoli, assembly GCF_003614885.1. Lineage (GTDB taxonomy): Bacteria > Pseudomonadota > Gammaproteobacteria > Enterobacterales > Vibrionaceae > Photobacterium > Photobacterium salinisoli. The sequence goes on along the minus strand of NZ_QZMS01000015.1, from coordinate 69,339 downwards.
CAGCGACTGTTCCACGCGCAACGGAACGAGTACCTGGCTCAGACCATGCCGGACTACACCAGCCGGGTTGCCAAACTCAAACAGCTCAAAGCGGCATTGCTGGAGAACAAAGACGCCCTGTGTGACGCCCTGTCTGCCGACTTCGGCCACCGCAGTCACCAAGATACCCTGCTGAGTGACATCCTGCCCTGTGTTCAGCAAATCAACTACACCATCAAGCGCCTGAAAAAATGGATGCGGCCATCGCGGCGTCACGCCGGCCTGCTACTAATGCCGGCCAAAGTGGAAGTCATTTACCAGCCGGTCGGGGTAGTCGGGATCGTGGTACCCTGGAATTTCCCTGTCATGCTCAGCATCGGCCCGCTGATCCCAGCGCTGGCGGCCGGCAACCGTGCCATGATTAAGCTGAGTGAATTCACCCCGCGAACCAATCAGGTCATTATCGCCCTGCTGGCCGATATCTTTGCTGACACTGAGGTCGCCGTCATTGAAGGGGAAGCCGACATCGCGGCGGCCTTTACTGCTCTGCCGTTTGATCATTTGCTGTTTACCGGCTCCACCGCCGTCGGCCGTCATGTCATGCGCGCCGCGGCGGACAACCTCACCCCGGTCACACTGGAGCTGGGCGGTAAATCGCCAACCCTGATAGCCCCGGATGCCGATATGCCGCAGGCGGTTGAACGGATGATCTTCGGCAAGTGCCTGAATGCAGGCCAAATCTGCGTAGCGCCGGATTACGTCCTGGTACCGGAAGGCAAAGAAGATGTGTTCATTGCCGAGTTCAAAAAACAATTTACACAAATGTATCCGCAAGGCGTGCACAGTCAGGACTTTACCTCAGTCGTCAATCAGCGCCAGTTCGACCGCCTGACCCAGTGGCTGGCAGAAGCCGTGCAGAAAAATACCCGCATTGACACCGTCCACCCTGACGCCATCGACCCTGATGCACACCGCATGGTGCCGCATTTGCTGGTGAACCCGAGCGACAGCCTGACCCTGATGCAAGAAGAGATCTTTGGCCCCTTACTGCCGGTGATCACCTACAGCAACATCGACGAAGCCATCCAGTACATCCAGCAGCGTCCGCGTCCGCTGGCCTTGTACCTGATGACGCAGGACAAAGCCCTGCAGGCGCGCGTGAAGTCTGATGTCCACGCCGGTGGCATGGCGATTAATGATTCAGTGTTCCATGTCGCTGCCGACGACGCGCCCTTCGGCGGTATCGGGCCTTCAGGCATGGGCCATTATCACGGCAAGGAAGGTTTTCTGACCTTTTCCAAAGCCAAAACCGTGCTGACCAAAGGCCGTATCAATACCGCCAAACTGGCCGTACCGCCTTTCACCGGCTGGCGGGCCACAGTGCAAAAACTCATGATGGCTTTCTTCTTACGCTAAACCTGTATTATGCTGGCTCACCCCGATGAGCCAGTTTCTCACCCGACAGCGAGCTATGAGCCAGAATAAGAAGCAACAATTATTAGATGCCGCCCTCACCCTCTTCACCCAGCAGGGTATTCAGGCCACTGCCACCGCCAAGATTGCCAAAGCCGCCGGGGTGGCCAATGGCACGCTGTTCCATCACTTTGCCAGCAAGCAGGTGCTGGTCGAAACCCTGTATCTGAGCATAAAAACGGACATGGCATCGGCGCTGACACCACCGGACACCAGCCTGAGCGTGCAGGCGCAATTGCAGCATATCTGGCAAGCCGCCATCAGCTGGGGATTAACCCATCCGCAGCAATTTCAGTTCCTGCGCCAGATGGCCAACGATCCGCAGTACCTGCTCAGCCAGCAGCATGCCATGCTCAGTCAGGCACTGCCTTTTCTGCCGCAGCTGATAGAACAAGGGCAACAGCAAGGCGAACTGACAGACTGGCCGCAATCTCTGATGCTGAATACCTGCCACAGCCTGTTTTTATCCACCGTCAGCCTGTTTGCCGAACAACCGGCACTGGCGGCCGATCCCGCCTCACGTCAGGCAGCATTTGATATGTTGTGGCACGGCATGGCCCGGCAAACCTGAACACCAACACAATTGGCGATAAAAAAAGATTCTTTATCTCTACTTTTCATCGATTCCTGACGGGGATTTCACACTTGCTTCACGCTCTCTTCCTTATTCTTGCCAGATAGACAGCACGATGACAGCAGCAAATCGTTGCTCAGCAGTCAGACTGAAAACAGTCGTTGCTCCAATAAGCCCGATAACGGAGAACCCAGTCATGAAAAAAGTGATCTTCTTATTTGCCACGCTGGCCCTGCCCCTGACCGCGACCGCCGCTCAGGGCGGTTACACAGGACCGAATGAAACCCAGGGCGCCAGCGCAACCGTTGCCCAGGCAATGCAGGCCAAAGACGATACGCGCGTCACCCTGACCGGCCATATCATCGCGTCACTCGGCGATGAGGACTACCGCTTTAAAGACAGCACAGGCGAAATGATTGTCGAAATCGACAACCACCTGTGGGGCGATCAGCAAGTCGGCCCGGAAACTCAGGTCACCCTGATGGGCGAAGTCGACAAAGACCTCAACGGCACCACAGTCGATGTAGATAGCGTACAGATTGGGCAGTGAACGATAAGCCTAAACAACCAAGCCCCGCGATGCGGGGCTTGGTTGTCTCTTTGCTTTATGACCACATCAATAACTTCCCATTTATAACCTTATATATTTAGTTCGTTTAATCCGTTCAAGACAACTTTTAGATCATAAAACTAACATTTTTATTCACTAAGAAATAAAACCTGATATTATTATTTTTTCATAACATTAGGAAAAATATGATGAAAAAATTATTGCTGGCATTAACGTTTTTTATTTACCCAAATTTATCTCAAGCAGAAATTGTGGTAACCAGTACAGGTTTGATAACAGGAATATATAGTTGGGGTGTTGCCGAAGTCGTCCCTTCATTAGATGGTGATACTTTAATTACCATGCCGACAGGCCTTACTGAGTGCCCCGGCGGTGTATATATTAAAGATTCTGATTATGCAGATCGGCTACTTTCCATGGCTATGGCAGCATATGTAGCAAAACAAACTGTTCGATTTCAGGTCTGGAATGATACAGATAGATTTTGGAAGGGATCTGCCGATAATTACTGCCAATTAAGAAGTGTTCAACTAAGAAAATAAAGACTTAAGGCTATCTAATGAAAATTCTGATTCCACTCTTACTACTTTACTCTTTTTGTTCATTTGCAGAGCCTATTCATACCCCTACCGGCATCCCCAAAAACCTTCATGTATATGATATGAATGGTAATACATTTGTTGATGTAGTTGCTTATGGCTGTTCAGGTACCAGATATTATTTAACGCCTAATCACCCTAAATATGATGCGATCGTCTCTATTTTATTAACAGCACAAACCTCGAATAAACCCGTCATTATTCGCTTTGAGGACTGCACACTCCAAGGGCAAGGCAACATTGTTGGTGTATACCTCAAGTAAGGATTTCATATGAAAGTCAGGCACATTTTCTTTACAGCAATGCTCGCTCTTTTTTCTGTATCTTCATTTGCCAATGCTCCCGTTTACCGGGACGGCTGGCAATGGAACTCCAATGTAACCATTCAGTTCATGTACGGCTTTTGGAATAACAACAGTACACAGGTACGTTTCAGTAATGGTGAGTTCTGCTACATCAAATCTACGGAAAAAGAGCTGCTTTCCATTGTACTTGCAATGCGTGCTCAGAATGCTGTGGGTGATTTTGTTTGTGCGAAAGATGCAGACTCTACCGTTGACGGAAAAGATTCCCGTCACTTACACAGGGCTCGGTTTTAATAAAGGTACTGAATCAGATTAAAAATCTACTTCAATATTATTAATTCGCCCGTGAGTGATATTTACGGGCGAAATTGACTAACCACTAAGATAAAATACAAAATTTCCGTTTATTTAATCAATCCGATATAAACAGGTACAGGCGCACTGCCATACGAGGCCAATGTGCTGCAGTCGCCCGATCCTGGGTAATAAAATATCGCTTTGGCATACGACTTCTGAATGTTTTGTAACATGCTGGTCCACATCGCGCAGGTGGTGATCCCCACACCTTGTCTTTCTGTATTCAAATTACAAATATAGGTGTACTCATTTCTGCCGGAATGCAGCACATTCACACTGCCGTTTGCGTATACCAGCACGCGATTGACTTCAACTTCACAGCTAAATTCTGCCAACGCGGTTGTCGAAAACACCAGAGATAAAACCGCTATCATCTTTTTGAACATTCGTTTTTACCTCAGCCTCACGATTCTACGGTACACACTATTATTCGTACTCCACGCTTCACAGCCACCTACTTTGGTATAAGCAACTGTGATTGGTGTACCTGCTGTTTTTGCTGCTAATAACATCGAATACATTCTTGCTCTTGCCTCACTAGACAAGGTATTACTGATTGCAAACGCTTGTTTGTCAGAACATTCAGCGACGTCCTGGCCATTGTTATCCAAGAAAACCAGAACGGTTTCTGTGGTCGCATACGTTGCAATGTTCAATACTTTCCCTGTTGTATCAACCCAGTAGTTCGTTGATGAAAAAGCATTCGATGACAGACATAATGCAAGCAGTATTAAAATGTGTTTTCTCATCATATGTCCCTATCGGATATGTAAGCCTGTTGCTGTACATTTTTCACTATCGCTTCTCTTATAATAAACCCTGACAACCTTGAACCCAGCACTTTTCGCTGCTAGGACCTGAGAAAACATAGCTTTGCCCGATTCTGTAGAAAGGTCCAAATACATGAGATTCCACTTACACCCAGTTAAAACTTCCGCAGTAAAAAATCCTGCCGTCGTTGTACCTTCAGAGAATACCTGGGTAATAGTAAATGGTTCGTTAAATTCAGGATCAGCTTGTTCTGCAAACACAGAGAATGGCAATGCAATTATTACCATGAAACTTAACATTAATTTTTTCATATTATTCACAAAGTTTCCCAACATTCATTTTTATGAAAACCAAGTTTCATTAGTGAATATTTAATTATTAAAAATTTCTTTTAACCCATTACCTTATTGGTACTGGATCGCATAAAGATGACAATACTTACCTGTCGGTGATCCCGGCCACATTTCATCAGGTAATCCGTATACTATCACACGCGATTTCGCATGAAATGCCGCAATTGCCATCGACAAATTGGCATCAAAGCCAGGATCCGTTTTTCTTAACCAATATCCACTTGGACAAGATGTCGTCTCTGGATCTGCAAGCTTCAAATAAACATCCCCACCACCAAACTCAGAGTAAGAATGAATGATTTTTATGGTTGAAACACCTGAACCGACGAAATTCATATCCACGGCATAAGCTTTTACAGATGCAAAGACCATCAAAAAGACAAAGAGCTTCCTCATCATCATCTCCAAAAATTCATTATTTCTTTAGCTAATTACTATTAACCAGCCGGGTCAACCTGAATCACTAAACAGTATTGACCACCTGTTTCAATACCCGAGGTATACACAGTTGCGGCTCGGTTATTGGCAGCCCACTGTGCCAAAACCACAGAGACCATCGTGGTGTTTTCCTGCTTTATTTTCATCCAGTTGTAGTGTGTTCCAGCACAGTTTTCTGGAATGATTTGATTCTCGACTTTCACTAACAATGCGCCTTCAATCGCGGTAATGTTGGTGATTTTTCCTGACACGTAATTTTCTGCAGCCATCGACAATGGGGTTGAAAACAGGAAGAATAGCAAACCTGCAGATTTAAGAAACTTGGTCATTTACCGAATCCTTACTTTATACGGAGAAATACCATAATTTGTTTTTTCACATTCAATGCCACTGCTCAATGGAAAAGCCAGCATGACTTGTTTACCCGACGCATGTGCTGCAAGTACGATAGAGACTCGGCTGTCTAAAGCTGGTTCCAGATAAGTGCCCAGCTGTTTCCACCCTTGCCCTTCTAAATGCACTAACACATTCTCTGGCTGAACCTGAAGTTCAAGTACTTTGGTATACGGACAATAAATCGCATCTGTCGCGGTAGAATTCGCTGTCCAAAACAAAGATAATCACAGGAAAGTCAGCTTACACATCTGATTTATTTTCATTTTATACGCCTTTACATAAACATTCGGACATAACTGACTTCACAGTCTTCCGAGTTTTCAACAATCCGGACTGTAAGTTGCTTTTGAGTAGAAAGCGCAGTCAGTACTGTAGAATACATGGCATCAAACACAGGGTGAGTATTTTTTAACACCATAAAATGGCCTTCAACCAGTTTACAATTCAGCTTCTCTTTCCCTGCCGGAGCTTGTAAGTAAATATGCCCGGTATGATTAGGATAAACAGATAACAGCGCCTCTTTTCCAACGCCTATACATGCCGTTGGGATACATTCCGCCAGTACTGTCGGACTAAAGGCCATCAACAAAAATAAGAAATAGCGCATCCTTTGCCTAACCAGTATCAAGGGTTCATAGTCACATAAGAAACCTCACACTCAGGTGAGTTTTCCACAATTCGAATTTGTAAGTGCTTCTGTGCAGCAACTCCCGTCAGAATCGTCGAATAAATCTCTCTATATAGCAAATGATTCATTTTCAGAGTCATATATTCACCAGAATAAAGATCACATTTCAGATTTTCTTTACCCACAGGCGCACCAATATAGATATTACCACTGGACGACAAGTAGGTTCGTGTTAATACATCTTTGCCTACGCCGTAGCAGGCGATGTTGTTACATGCCGCCCATGTTGATGAAGCAAAAAACAACGTAATAATTACAAATAATCTCATAATAAAACCCATATTATCACTTTGGCATTAAATCTAATCTGCTTAAAACAGGAGCTTTATGTAAGCTATCACAGCCATTAACCCAGCCACCTACTTTAGTTCCTGCATGATATTCAGATAGCAATGAAGAATACATTTCAGCAAAATGCTGATTACCTCTATCTAGGACAAATCCCGATTTTTTCTCACAGTTCTCAACTGTATTTATACCATTATCTAAATACACTAACACTCTCCCCCAATCATGTAATATGATCTTGCTTACCTTACCAGGTGTAAACTCACTATTGGCAAAAGAAAGCACAGGAAAAAACATCATTAAAATACTAATTAATTTAATCAAATTCATAACAATCATCTCATTACCATATCGAACTTTTTTATTTATTCATTAACTGATTTCATGCTATTAAAAACATTTTCAGCATGGTTCTTTAGTGATGTAATACCAATATTTGGAATATAGTTTTCTAACACTTGAATTGCCTCTGGGTACTGGACAGACATTTGACTAAGATTGTCAATCAACTGTCGAATCACATATTCATTATTTTCGACTTTCAGTCTGTCTCTGTAGACATCAACAAATTCTGGGCCAGGAGTTGTGTAGCTCAGGCCAGTTGAAGAAATCTCTCGCATTCGACCATCATCATCGGAGAGATGTTTTAATAAGACACCTTGCGCTTCTGGTGTATTCACAAAACGTAATGCATCCAGCGCAGAGTATCGCACTTGCTTACTTTCATGCGATAAATACCCTGTGACCAACTCAGTTTGCTCTGTCAGCCCCATATTCCCGATTACACTCAATGCGTCTTCAATGTGCTGCTCATCACTGCTTGCAGCGAGCTGCTCTTTGACTTCGTCAAAAATTGCCAAGCTTCTGGCGCGATCGTCATCTTGTAAAAAACGGGCCATGCCTCCAAGAACCAGTTGCGCCTGCAGCCTTTTTTCTTCAGAAGGGAGTGACTTTGCCAGGTCACGGACAGCCGACTCACTTTCCAATGTCGGGTGATCCAGAAAAATCAACTTCAGCATGATTGCATTTTGCTTTTCTGGTGAGGATGAAGCCATAGCTTCCAGCAAAATATTTTGTGCTTCAGGACTCCCGATCGAGACCAGCAACGTGCTCAGCATCTGAAAAGCCGGATGATCCGCCTGATAAAGACTCAGCCAAAGTTTCACTTGTTCCAAACGAGATGGATCAAGTGCTACCCATGCTCTTAACTGATAGAACAGACTCGCCTTACCCCGGTTGTCCAGAGATGGTATTTGCCTAAGCCGGGTACTGAAGGTGGTGAGGTTTTCTGTCCCCACCGTCTGCTCATACATCTGCTTTTCAAGTAACTTTCGTTGATACTCGCCATTGAACGTATCGCGGATGAAAGTTGTGTCTGTATCACTGTCAGCTTCAGGCACATCAGTAACAGACAGAAATGCAGCCGAGAAGTGGGCTTTTTCCTCAGCCAGTTTACCGCTAGCAGAATAGGTTTCTTTACTTCGGTCCATGGCAATTTGGCTGATGCGCTTTGAGAATCGGCTGACATCAATGTCAACCACCTGCTCTAGTCGCAACAAAGCATTTTGAGGACGATAAGATTTATTCACGTGGACATCCCAGCTCGGAATAAACGCCTCGTCAATTTCATAATACACATCATAGGCAGATGAAAAGTCTGCTTCAATGGATTGCCAATTGGACTTTCCATGATTTGAAAGCGAAATCTGGAACTGTGCAATTATATCTTTTAACAAGGGAGAAAATTCTTCGTAATATGTCTCCTGAAATTTCAGTTCATTAAATAAACCATCTCGATTCAGATTGGCATAAACAACAACATCCTGCGGCCAGTGACTACTGGTGCTGCCATTCATTTCAGCAATAAATGACTGAGGCTGGAATCTGAATGCTAGTGTAAAACCCTGATCCGCTTGTTCAAGCACATCGATGAACATCTGCCCGGTATAGCTGTAATTCACCTTTAAATCTGGCTGATAAGAATGTCCCTGCCCCATGAGACTGGTCATGCCAGCAGCATGATTCTGGTACTTCACCTCATAGTGATAAGATCTGCCTGGCTCATATTGAATGACATACGCGCCACCTTTTACTTTGTATAAAAAAAGGAAAATAAAGCTCAAAATAATAATGCTACTCAAACCAAGTACGGCAGCTCTGTATTTCATGTATTACCTACATTTATCAGGGTTAACAATTACAACTAAAACAAGAATCCATGCAAGCTTCTCAGCACTGCGGCATCACTACTCTCTGCCTGCTGTTCCGAAGAAACACCAAGTGGATCACTACTGACACTGGAATCTGTTAACCATTCTGTGGTTACCATGCTCTTTTGCTTGGCTACCATCGTCCGCTGAGTACTATTTTCAATTGATGACAACAGCCAGGACTCATACTGCTCTATATTGTCTTGTGAATGCTTAAACTGAATTCTCAGCGCTGCATCTTTTTGCGGCAGTAGAGTCGTTGCCTCTGCATTCAAGGTATTTTTTACCAGATTAAAGACTTCATTAACTCGGGCTTCCGTTTTCTGACTGTAGTCTTCGAGAGCCAGGTGACGCTGATACAAATCAACTTTCCCTTGTAAAGCAGCTGCCTCTTTGCGATCCGTCTGGTCCAGCATCGATCCACTAACATGGACCCCCTGGTAACCATATGTCAGCCCCCAGTTCATGATCGACTTTTGCCAAGCATAGCCACCATACTTGTAAATGGATTTAGATTTTTTCTTTGTTTTAATACAAGGGTAAGGAATCTTAATGAATCCTACTTTTTTCTTACAGATTTTTATCCATGGGTACTCTACAAAAGCACTGATATCACCGTTCAATGCTCTGATTAACGCATCGGATGTCAAAGATAGTTTTAAGTACGGCTCACCACTTTGCGCAAAAAATAAACCCGCTTTACCACGAAGCGGCACTTGTAGATTCAAAACATCCACAGACCCCCTCACTCCGACAGATAGCACTTTCGCAACACCCACAGCCCCTTCTCCGAATGCACCTGCATTCGCAATTGGAACTAGCTCAGCATAGACTTGTGTAAATGTCAGGCCGACTCTCAACTTCGTATTTGCACTAGCATAAACACCTACGGAGACATACACAGGGATAGGACCTATTGCGAACTGTTGAGTATATTTGTAGTCATAGCTATAGCCGTCACCTCCCCCTAAAAGTTCAGCTTCATATGTCAATGGGTCTGTCGTGCTTCGTTTATTAATTTTATTGAGTTGCATACCCATGACTTGTATATCGGTATTAAACTCGACTAACTTAGGCCCTACTTCAGCTTGTGCATAAGCTCCAATCGCGTTATTGGTCTTCCCGAACACAAAAACATCAGCACGTCCGAGTGCGATACCCCATTGTATCTCTTCAGAACCCCGGATCTCATAATAGGCTTTTGCTTGCGCACCTAACACTTTACGGCTGCCTAAATCGAACCCATTCCAGTCCTTCCGTTTCTTAACTTTCAAACCTTCACGCGTTGGTGGCGTAAACGATTTATTAAATGAAATAACAGGAAATTCCGGCATTTTGAGATTTTGTGGTAAGTCTAAACCAAGCTCTGTGATTTTTGCCTTCAAAAATTCTGGCGAAGGTATCTTTAGTTTTACCTTAAATTCATCAATTTCAATTAGTTCAGAAGCCCAACTCATCGCTTCCTGCAACGGCGCCCATGATAAGATACTCTCACCACCAGGAATTGGTAACCCTAAACTTTTAAAAGCCAATGATATCTTTAAATCTAAAGAGTCAACAAGAGTTTGCAGTTCAAAGTCAATTCCAATCATGGCCAGAATACTATCTTCGTCAACCTTGGCTACACCATCCTCATAAACAATATTTAGCCCCATTGCACTCGGTAAATTATATCCTAAAGCACAAAGGATTTTATTTGTATTATTAATCCCTCGAATATACTCATCAAATTTCGTCAGATCACCACTTTTCAGGCGATATTTCTTATCTAGATTTATACCATTGCTTTGTGCCAAATCTCCTGCTTTCAGGTTAATTTTTTCGACCAATTTCTCCACATCAATTTGTGGACACTGACCTGGATCAATCGCATCTAAACGACGTAGCAGTTCTTCTTTTGCATATAGTTGCAAAGCATCCAGCAAGCGTTTTCTCATAGTCTCCGGATCGTTGAACAACTCGTATAAATCTACAGGAAGTTGCTCAAAGCTATCATCTCTCAAAGAATAACCAAATGGTGTAATTTGCTGCTCTAATTGATTCGCCATTTTTACATATTCATTTACTTCAACTTTAAATGGCTCTTTAAAATCTACAGTAGCGTCACCTTGAATACTCAAATCAATCAATAAATAGGTCACCCCATCTTCAACAATAACTGATAATTCATCATCAGGATTATCATCTGCTAATTTTTTTAATTCTTCAGGTGTGAATGGTTCATACGGCAACGGCGTTCGATCGCCTAAAACTAGCCGAATAACATCCTCTCCATCTTCAACTTTCTGGGTTGCAGCATGAGTCATTTGAACAGAGAGACAGCTGAAAACATAGAATAAAAACAGTCCATATCTTATCAATTTATTCACTGGCTTATCTCCGTATATGGCGCCTGAGGAACTCTTACTAACTGTTTATATAAATAACGCTGTTGCTCGAGAGTCATACTTTTGATCGAGTTTAAATCCAAACCAATTAAAGTCTTTAATAAGGCACAATTATACTTTGGATAATTGTCTTCAACTTGGCACCGTCTAACATAGATATTAAGTGTGTCCGTGTACTTTTTATACAAATGTGAGTAAGCACGAACCTGATTCATATCAAGCTGAGATTTTGCCTGTTGATACCGGTCATTTATAAAATCAATACCTGGCTGTTTCAGGCTATTATCCAGAGGACTGGATACAATCACCTTCATGTCTGTCTGATATTGTCTTTCAAACTGCTGAAAGCGTGTATCCGCTGCAAACCAGTCTCTTCTGGCATAAGCCTGAATAAATGCAGTGCTTCTGGAAGCATTATCCATTCGCGCTGACAGCAATTGGTCAACCGCAAATATATCATTCAATTTTTGTAATGCTGCGGTGAGCTCTGGAAACTCAAGCTTCGAGCGATTGATGAGTGCCTGGAGTACTTCTCTCGTCATAATCAATGCATCTTCTAGCCGCTTTAGATGCTGCTCAGAAAAGTCTGTGTTTAAACTTTCAAACGCTTGATAATTTAGTGCAATATTATCATTCAGCGCTACAATGACAGACTTTAGTTCCCGTATATAATTTTCCGGATAGGCAGGGATTCCCTCTAAAAGCTGTAAACCCGTTTTTGTCCGGTTGTATATTTTCTTTGCTTCTTCCTGAGACTGGAATAACTCGGTTATCAATGTCGATATCTGGCTTTTAAACATACCGGTATCTGATGCAGCTAGCTGTTGATGATTACTAATCGATCGCCTGAGCTGATCCATTTTTTCCAGCCATGCCACATGTTTCTGATACCAAACTTCAGCCATCGCAGCAGAGCCATCTTGCCCTAAATAATACTGCTCGCGAGCCAGGTCATATTTTGTTAAGGCGTCCAGCACCTCATCCAGCCGGTAATTAATCTGATTCAACTGATACTGCTGTTTATCCAGCATTTCAGGGGTGACATTCGCTGCAGATGATGTCCAAGGGATCATCATCATGCAGAAAGAGAACGAAAGCAGACGAAGTTTCATACCCTATCCCGGTGATAACTTAAAATATAAAATACAGAGCAATATCAGAGGGCAAGCTTCCCCTCTGATACCAAATTAAAAATCAAAGCTTTTCCAGTTTGCTTCTCAGCTCATTGAGCTTTTCGATTTCCTCTGCATCTGCAATAGAAGCAATATATAGGAAGTGTTCAATCACTGAGCTGATACTCTGAACTTTTTCCTGTTTGCTTTCTTTTAATGACTCAATACGTTGCACTAAGTCTTCGACCGTATTGTCATTATTTTCCCCATTGATCTGGCCGGATATATGAGAAAGCGCCACTATTGAATCCCAATTCGCCAAGAATTCATTAGAATACTTCTGATTACCATAATCATCATATAAGTAGCCAATCATGAAATTGAACAAACTATCAATTCCCAAAACCCCTTTTCCTTTTAGCTCTTCAGCCATTTCTGCCATGAGTGAAAAATTCGGGATAGACTGGCCATCAGGGCCCATAATACTCAGCTCTGTCTCCGAAACATAGGTGTTTTTATAAGCGTCACCCAGATAACGTTGAGGTACAGCACCAGAATTAAAGAAATCCTGTACCGTGACGGCATAAGCAATTTTTTGCCAGTTTGCAGTAATTTCCGCCTGAATGTCCTGCTTGATAGCATCCGCATTTAAGTTGATCTTCAATAATGTATTATTTTCAGCAATCACATAAATTGCATCATTCAGAATCTGTTCACCGAATCGCACCAGCTCATCAATATAATTTCCGCCCGTTCTTTCAAAGTTGAACGACCAATTTTCTGCTGCAATATCCTGATGGTTCACCAAGCTTAACCGGACATTGGTTGTACAATATTGCTTGAATATATTCAGCTTAGACTGATCAAACGCATTTATTAAAGCTCCACCCAAAAAGCCCACTTGGGTCATATTCTTATCCCTATACGTCAGACTGATAGTGACGGGATCAACCCTGGATTCACCTACACAAGTCAGTTCAAAATAAGGCGTTGGATTCACTGGTGAATCGATCGATCCAGTCCACAGTTGCTTATTCACCAAAGAAGTTTGCTTCCGATCTGTCACAGTACCTTTCACAAAAAACGTGATACCACCATTGGTCACCGGAATATAACCCTGCCGGTAAGACAACTCATTTTTCCTAGTAGTTTTCACAAGGTTGCCACTGTATTCTGCCACCGGCTGAATCTGGCTGATATCTGCTACGCCAGGTGTCAGCGTAAGCTTCGATGTATAACAGGTTTCAGTATTACCTGAAACAGAACAGTAATTACCGGAACCATAATAACTGGAAGGCGAAAAATCATTAGGCCCAGTCTTACATTCGATTGTTCCAGCGGTCTGACGGGTCTTTTTTCTAAAATTTTCGTAAACATCTTTACAATTTTGATAACGTTTACTCACCTCTAACACACTGTCATTCTGACGCAAAAGTAACTCACCCACCAAATCTTCAGGTTGCAAAAGCAAAGATGCTGAATTTGCTATATCAATCTGTCGAAGCTGAGTCGGCACTTGCTGATTTTTCACCCATTTTTCAAGATTACAGGCCCGATCCCGGTGAACGGGATAAATACTGTCGTTTAAGCAGAAGTCATCTGTTGTGCCCGCGATTACACTCAGTGGGGAGCCAACAAGAACACAGACGCTCAGTAAACTAAAATGCGTTCTTTTCATTATTTATCCTTACTGAACCAAATCAAACGTCTGAAGCTCATACGCGCCATTGACACATTCAGATGCGAAATGGACTTTCACTTGTGTTCCGGTAAACATTGCTGAACTCAAAACGGATATTAGCTGTTGCTTTTCAGCAGGTATAACGACTGCATTTTTCGTACATGATGTTGAGAAAATCGGTTTTTCGAAAGCCAGCTGACAATGCGATGCCTTGATATCACACTGAATACTTTGGATGGTATTCACTTCTTCCGCTGCATTGGCAGCTGCAACGGCAAAAGATAAAGAAAATAGCAGGCCAATTTTATGATTCATGCTCAGGCTCCTTCTTGTGCCGACTTCGCCAGAACTTCATACGATTTGAGTTGAGGCAGGCCGTTCTCGCCACAGAATGAGTCAAATTCAACAGCTACCTGATGCCTCGTCATCATTGCTGAAGACAGAAGTGCCACTGCCAGCTTTCCTTGGGTTGTCTCACTCGACCAACTGATTTTGGCCGAGGCACACTCAGAAGGTCCCAATTTTTCAATACCGAATGACAAAGCACACTGCTGGCTTTCCTGATCACAGCCAATTTGCTTAATCAATTGGGGGTCAGACACTTCAGCCTGAGCGACAGAGCAGAAAGCAGAAAGCGCAATAAATAACAAAGGGTTAATTTTCATCTTCCATCCTCAGTGAGCAAATTAGGTTTCATATTGAAGATCACCTTTCTCATTGAGGCTTCCTGACTCTACTTGAGCTACTTGGTCGGAAAAATGACTCAATGCAACCTTGATGTGAGTAATGACACACTTCAATTCCATTTGTTTGCTTGCAATTGCAGCTAACCGCAAAAGCTCGCCTCTCATATCGCAATGGTAGAAAGGCCCTCAATATGAACAACTGCGCATACTATACAACACTCATGAAAACTCAATGCATATGTTCGATTTTTTACTTACAATACATCACGCTTATATGAAATGGGATCGACTCTTCTTTAAATTAAATTCAGGTTAGAGAATTATGAAAAAATGCTTGTATCTCGTCGCACTTTTACTTCCTATCTCGTGTCAAGCAGACCCTTGGTCTAATCAAATACGAATTGACTGGCTTTAACAAATGGATAGAGGCTTAGTGTTTTCCACACAAGATTACTCTAATAAGGAACTAAGCAACTTCGATCATGAAACACGGTTTATCATCCCAGCGATACCGATAACTATGAGGTAAAAATCAGCTCTCTTATTACGGCATTCATGGCGGATAAAAGATTAGAATCAATATTGATGGTGATAATTTAAGCGGCTCAATTTGTGAACCTTCTGTAAATCGCTTCATCGTATATAAATAAAACATTTTCAGATAATACTTAGGATCTCCAATGAAAAAGTTACTCTTTATTTTTATTTTAGCTTTCTCATCTAGCACTCATGCCAAATGGCAATACTACGTACAACCTGTGGAATTGCTCTATGAAGGAGATAACTCCGGCTCCCGAGCCTACATCGTCTTTAAAGATAAGCTCCCTCTTGCTGACTGCGGAGATCAAGATGGTGGATATATCCGAATATATGGTGACACGCAGAAAGGCCAATACTTTATCAGTACACTGCTTGCAGCAATTACTGCCAATAAAAAAGTGTTCCCTGCTCTTGCTGGCTGTGATGATTGGGGACGCCCAGTGTTAACGGGCTTAAGAATTAGAGCCGGTATCTAAAAAACAGCCCCGCAATGCGGGGCTTTGTTGGTTCAAGGCATTCAATACAGCGCAGCTTAAACATGCTGTCCGGCGACAAAACCGGAGCTCCAGGCCCACTGAAAGTTATAGCCGCCGAGCCAGCCGCTGACGTCCATCACTTCGCCGATGAAAAACAGGCCGGGCACGGTTTTGGCTTCCAGGGTTTTCGAGGACAGGCCGTCGGTGTCGACGCCGCCCAGGGTGACTTCGGCGGTGCGGTAGCCTTCGGTGCCGTTGGGGGCGATCTGCCACTGGTGAAAATAGTCGTGCAGTGCCTGAATCTCTTTCGGGTTGAGCTGTTTGAGCGGCTTGTCTTCGATATCGCCGCGCGCAATCATGGCTTCTACCAGACGTTTGGGCAGCAAACGGGACAGTGAGTTTTTCAGGCTTTGGTTGGGGTGTTTGTCGCGCATCGCCTGCAGGGTCTCGTCGAGGCTCAGGGTCGGTAATAAGTCGATAGAGACCGCCTGGCCCGGCTTCCAGTACGAGGAGATCTGCAAAATGGCCGGGCCGGACAGGCCGCGGTGCGTGAACAGTATGTTCTCTTTGAAACTGGTGCCATCGGCGGCTGTCACCACAGCCGGAACCGCAATCCCGGACAGATCGGCAAAGGCGTCTTTATCTTCGACATGCAGGGTAAAAGGCACCAGACCGGCTGTGGTCGGCACCATTTTCAGGCCGAACTGCTCGGCGACCTGAAAGCCAAACGGGGTGGCGCCAAGCTTGGGCATCGACAGACCACCGGTGGCGATCACCAGAGATTCACAGGATACGGTGTCTGCGTTGATTTTCAGGCTAAAGCCGCTATCGGTTTTGCTGATGTCCAGAACATCACTGCGATAACGCTGTTGCACCGTCGGTAAATCGCATTCTTTGAGCAGCATCTCGACAATGTCTTTGGCTGAATCGAGGCAGAACAGCTGGCCGTGGTCCCGCTCTTCATAGGCAATATCATGCTTGGCAATCATGGCGATGAAGTCCCACTGGGTGTACTGCGCCAGCGCCGATTTGGCAAAGTGCGGATTGCGGCAGACATAATTGCTGGCCGTCACATCATAGTTGGTGAAGTTACAGCGGCCACCGCCGGAGATCAGAATTTTCCGGCCCGGCTTCTTGCCGTGTTCGACCACCAGCACAGATCGGCCGCGCTTACCGGCCTCTGCGGCACACATCAGTCCGGCGGCGCCAGCACCGATAATTACTACATCAAACTTTTCTGCCATTCTCTTATCCGCAATCCGACTCAGCGACAAAATAAAAAGGATGCGGTAATGACATGCATTACCCGGCATCCTTTTCAAGTGCGCGTATTTTACCCGTCTGCGGGCGGATTACCAAATCTGTCGGCAATAAACGGTTAAATACCCAGATAAGCGACGACAAAGATAGAGACCAGGAACACCATCAGGCTGGTGCTGGCAAGGACAAACAGCTTGCGTACCTTGTCGCACTTGGCCATGAACAGCTCGTCGTGGTGCTTATGGTATTGCTGGCTGCGAATATAATGAAAAAGCCGGATCTGCTTATTGACGTTTCCCTGAGAAGAGAAGAAGCCCCGGCCGTCTACCTGCTGGTAAAGCAGCGGATCGCAGTCACGCATCACTACCAACAAGGTTTTCAGCGTGCTGACATAACGAGAGATATTGACTACAGCCACCAGAAACAGGGCCATCAGAATTGCATCACCACTAAACATAACACCCTCCGAACAACGACCATGGTTCTTTGCTGGCCGGGAAGGGTTGGGTGCAAACAGCAGCGACACACTTTCGGAAAGGGGCGCCGCCGTGTATTTCCCAGAGCCTGTTAGCCGGCCTGCTGACCCATGACAGAGCTGGATTCCTGCTTCGCCATGGCAGCAAGATCTTTGTCGATAAAGAACAGTGCTTTTCCGTCTTCACCCACCAGTTCGATCTTATCCAGAATACCTTTAAACAACTTTTCTTCTTCGTGCTGCTCTGCAACATACCACTGCAGGAAGTTAAACGTTGAGTAGTCCTGAGTGGTAAACGCAACATGTGCCAGCTTGTTAATGCGCTCAGTGATCAGTCGCTCATGTTCGTAAGTGGCGCGGAACACTTCACCCAGAGAGCTGAATTCATGCTGTGGTGCTTCAATCGTCCCCAGAATCGGCAGCGCACCTGTCTCGCTGACATAGGTAAACAAACGTTGCATATGCTGCATTTCTTCTGTCGCATGAATGCGCAGAAACTCTGCCGCTCCTTCGAAGCCCTTATCCTCACACCATGCACTCATTTGCAGGTACAGGTTGGATGAAAAGAACTCCAGGTTAATTTGTTCATTCAGTTTCTCAACCATTGCTTGAGCAAGCATCGAACTACTCCTTCCTAATCAAGTGTAATAAACACATTGTCACTATGCATAACTGAGTTTGCAACTCATGCGTCAAGGTATCATGCTTAACCTGCCGGTAAGCAATAAAAATCACAAAACGATCCAACTGCTTACCCAAGCGTGTCACAGAATTTTCCGTCAGCGTAAGCAATGCGATCAGCACAGCATTTTTTACCTATACGCCATGCTAGCATATAAAAAACCTTACAGGAGAGCGGGTTATGACCTATCAACATATTCTGGTTGCGGTTGATTTATCTGAAGACAGTCACATTCTGGTCGGCAAAGGGGCCGCGCTGGCTGAGAAACTGGGGGCCAAGCTGTCTCTGATCCACATAGATACCAACTATGCTGAGCTGTATACCGGCCTGATCGATATCAACATGGCCGAGGCACAGTACCGCATGGCGGATAATGCCCAGGAGCAGTTGCAGGAGCTGGCTAAAAAAGCGAACTATCCTGTGACGCATACTTTTGTCGGCAGCGGCGATCTGAGCGATGAAATCTGCAATACCATCAAACAGTCGGATGTTGATTTGATGATCTGCGGTCACCATCAGGATTTCTGGAGCAAAATTCTGTCTTCAACCAAACAGTTAATCAATCACACACCGGTTGATCTTTTGATGGTGCCGCTGCACTGATTATCCCTCAGCGCCCATAGCCATTCTGGCTGGCCACTGTGAACGCCAGCCAGTCTCTGCTCAGAACAGACCAGCCTCCCATTGGCTAGAACAGAATTTCGGTTACACTAGTCGGCCAAAATTCAAAGGACATGTCACATGGGATACTTAACTGCGATTACGCTGCTCTGGGCGTTTTCCTTCAGCCTGATTGGAGTTTATCTGGCCGGACAGGTGGATGCCTGGTTCTCGGTACTGACCCGGGTAGCACTGGCCGCCCTGGTATTTTTGCCGTTTCTGCGTCGTCAGCACCTGACGATGAAACTGGCACTCAAGCTCATGGCGGTGGGGGCTTTTCAGCTCGGCATCATGTACTGTTTTTACTACCAGTCTTTCCTGTACCTGTCGGTCCCGGAAGTGCTGTTGTTCACCATCTTTACCCCCATTTATGTCACACTCATCTATGATTTACTGCAGCGCCGCTTTTCGGCCTGGTATCTGATCACCGCCGTCATTGCGGTATTAGGTGCCGCCGTCATCAAATTTGAAGGTATCAATGAAGACTTCATTCTCGGCTTCCTGATTGTGCAGGGCGCTAACCTGTGCTTTGCCATCGGCCAGGTGGGTTATAAAGTCATCATGGAAAAAGAGAAAGCCGATTTACCTCAGCACACGGTCTTTGGCCTGTTCTATCTCGGTGCCGTCTGCGTGGCCCTGCCGATGTTTTTACTGTTCGGCAACACAGAAAAACTGCCGACCACCGACACCCAGTGGGGCATTCTGGTGTATCTGGGTATCGTTGCTTCCGGTCTGGGCTATTTCATCTGGAACAAAGGCGCAACCCTGGTGAACGCCGGTGCGCTGGCCATCATGAACAATGCCCTGGTGCCGGCAGGTCTTATCGTCAATATCGTGATCTGGAACCGGGATGTCGACTACCCGCGCCTGATTGTAGGCGGTGCCATTATCCTGCTGTCGCTGTGGATCAATGAAACCTGGGTGAAGAAGCGCGTGGCCGCCGCTCACGCTTGATAACCTCATTCGCCAAACAATTACCACCGCCATAAACGGTGGTTTCAGAGTGGCAATAAAAAAGCCCCTGCCATCTGTTGATGCCAGGGGCTTTTGTTTTTAATAAAGACAATCAGATAAAGGCGTAGGCATCGGCAAACATCCGGTTGCGATCAGCGCCCTTCTCAGCCGTAAACTGTTCACGGGCCGCACCCGCCATCTCGAATCGGCCGCAAATATAAATGTCATAAGCAGACAGGCTGACAAAATCGTCATTGACCGCTTCGAGTACATTCCCCACTTTACCCTGCCAGGCGGGGGGCGCAGTTTCTACCACGGGGACATAAGTCAGGTTCGAGTGCCTGGCTGCCAGCGCCACAAGCTCGTCATGCGCATACAGCTGGCATTCATCGCGGCCACCCCAGTACACAAAAATCGGCTGCTTCATGCCACGACTCAGGCAGTTATCCAGCAGGCTGCGCACGTAGGAAAAGCCCGTGCCGCCGGCAATCAGCAGCAAAGGCTGATTGCTGTCTTCACGCAACCAGGCATCACCCAACGGGGCTTCCACCTCAAATGCACTGCCGTCTTTCATCGCCAGACGCATGGCGTCCACCACTTCCATGGCATAGGGATTGTGGTCCGCCGCCCCTATGTGCAGTTCCAGTTCGCCACTGCGGCAAGGGCTGCTGGCAATGGAGAATGCACGCTTGTCTTTTTCGCCCATCACCGCCAGCAAATACTGCCCGGCTTTAAAGTCTACCTGTTGCTTGGGTTGCAGCAGGATACGGTACGTATTACACGCCAGTGACTCGACTGACTTCACTTCACACTGAATCGACATTCTGTTCCTCTATTCCAAAGTCAGTACCAGATCGCTGCGGGCCATGGCCAGACAGGGAAATATCCATCCCTCAGCCTGCTCCTTCTCCGTCAGCACCGGTGCCAGCCGGTAAGTCACCTCACCCGCCAGCTTTCGGCATAAACAAGTGGCACACGCCCCGACCTGACAGCGGTGGGGAAAAGCCAGTCCCGCCCGCCGTGCTGCACTCAACAGGGTTTCCTCTTCCCCGGCGATGAACATAACGTCCTGCGGCAGCACCTGAACCTGATACATTGCGGTAAACCTTCTTGCTGAGTATCCGGCGCTATTTGGCCAGAATACCCAGTTCATCCCAAATGGCATCCACCTTAGCAACCACTTCCGGGTCTTTAATGATAGGTGTCCCCCACTCGCGCTGTGTTTCACCCTGCCATTTGTTCGTGGCATCCAGCCCCATCTTTGACCCCAGGCCAACCACAGGCGAGGCAAAATCCAGGGAATCGATCGGGGTGTTTTCTATCATCACAGTATCCCGCGCTGGATCCATGCGGGTAGTGATCGCCCAGATCACGTCATTCCAGTCACGGGCATTGACGTCATCGTCACAGACTATCACGAACTTGGTGTACATGAACTGGCGAAGGAAAGACCACACGCCCATCATCACCCGCTTGGCATGGCCCGGATACTGTTTTTTCATTGTCACGACGGCCATACGGTAGGAGCACCCTTCCGGCGGCAGGTAAAAGTCGACAATTTCCGGAAACTGCTTTTGCAGAATCGGAACAAAGACTTCATTGAGCGCCACGCCCAACACAGCCGGTTCATCAGGCGGACGGCCGGTATAAGTGCTGTGGTAAATAGGGTCTTTGCGCATAGTCACGTGCGTGACGGTAAATACGTGGTGGCTTTCCACTTCGTTGTAATACCCGGTATGGTCGCCGTACGGGCCTTCGTCTGCGTATTCATTGGGATCAATATAGCCTTCCAGCACAATTTCTGCGCTGGCCGGCACATCCAGATCGTTGCTGATACTCTTGACCACCTCGGTTTTGCTGCCGCGCAGCAGACCGGCAAAGGCATACTCAGACAAGGTATCAGGCACAGGCGTGACCGCCCCGAGAATCGTGGCCGGATCAGCGCCAAAGGCGACAGAAACCGGAAATTTCTCGCCGGGATGGGCCTGCATGAATTCCCGCATGTCCAATGCACCGCCGCGGTGAGCCAGCCAGCGCATGATCACCTTGTTCTTGCTCAGCTTCTGCTGGCGGTAAATGCCCAGATTCTGGCGTTTCTTTTCCGGGCCGCGGGTAATAGTCAGCCCCCAGGTCAGCAGCGGCGCCACATCGCCCGGCCAGCAACTCATGATCGGAATTTTATCCAGATCGACCTCATCACCCTGCCAGACAACCTGCTGGCACGGAGCTTTACTCAGACGCTTGGCAGGCATATTGAGGACCTGCTTGAAGACCGGCAGCTTGTCGATAGCATCACGGAAGCCTTTCGGCGGCTCCGGCTCTTTGAGATACGCCAGCAGTTTACCGACTTCCCGCAGCTCCAGCACATCTTCACGCCCCATGCCCATGGCAACCCGCTCGGTAGTGCCAAACAGGTTCGCCAGCACAGGGATATCATACCCCACCGGATTTTCAAACAGTAATGCCGGTCCGCCCGCCCGCAGGGTACGGTCGCAGATTTCAGTCATTTCATACCGGGGATCGATTGGCTGCTTGATGCGCTTAAGTTGCCCACGCTCTTCCAGGTAGGCGATAAAGTCGCGCAAATCATTGAGTTTCATTCCTGCACCCTATCTGTTTTGCTCGACCCGGCTTACGAACAGCCGGGATAAAAATAGGACACATTATATACTGAATCCCTGACAAGATGCTTGTGATGCACGTATTTATTGGTGATAAAACAAGGTACTGAAAAGACGGCGCCCGAACCGGCAGGCGCGCTGGCAGAGATCAAGGCATAGCTGCCGACAAGGCAGATTCCAGATTGCGCTTCAGGGTGTAGCTCTGCGTCCCCGCGGCGAGTTTGGTCAGCCAGTTAGAATGGCCCTGACTTGCCAGTTTACTGGCCACCAGCTCGCCGTCTTCTGGCTCAGACAACTTGCCTAACAGAAAGATTTCCACCTCGTCCGGCAGTGGCTTGAGAGTAGCCAGAGCCTGGTAAGCCTGGGCTTTCAGGGAAGGATTACGGGTTGCAGCCATCAGTTGAGCAACAGCCAGTTTGGCCGGCAGCGCATCTGCCAGCCGGTTCAGCTCGGCCCGGCTGTACTGATCAGTGCGACGACGCCACAATTGCTGATACAGGCCTTCATCCGCTGTTATCGCGGCCAGTTTGGCCAGCAGGCCGTTATCAGACAACCAAAGCAGCTGTCTGTCGGATAAAAACTGATC
Organism: Photobacterium salinisoli; assembly: GCF_003614885.1. GTDB lineage: Bacteria > Pseudomonadota > Gammaproteobacteria > Enterobacterales > Vibrionaceae > Photobacterium > Photobacterium salinisoli. Next base: position 46,217 of record NZ_QZMS01000015.1, on the reverse strand, counting down.
GGCGAGGTATCGAGTGCCCTTGTCGGACAGCGCGGGAAGCTGAGCCAGAGCAATATCGCGCCGGGTGCGCTGGGTATTGAGATCACCGGCCAGCCAGTCTGCCAGCACTAAATCACCGTCATCGACCTGACGGACAAAAGATTCGGCCAACTGCTCACGCTGCCAGCGCTGCAACAACTGGTGCGCCCGGGTGCCATAGGTAAATGCCGCCCGGGTAACCCGGTAGCCATCGCCCTGTTCTGTCAGGGTGAAACGTGATTTCCGGGCCGCTTGTGCTTCAAGCCAGGTGATTTTGTCTTCATCCAGTTTTTTGAAGGTATGGGCGTAATCCACCAGTGCCGAACGCAGTGCTTCCTGTTCCAGCACAGAGAAATCGGCCAGCTGATAATTGAGCTGGGCAATATCACTCTCCCGGTACAGGGTTTTGAGCGATTTTAATGCCGGTGTGATGTCCTGCGTTACCTGCCGGTATTCCTGCTGGCTGATTTCTTCAGACCTCAGGGGGAGTGACAGCAGCAGTAACCATAACCAGACCCACATGCTTCTTCCATGTTGCATGTTGCATACTCCGTGTCATTGCTGACTTGATTTATTGTTGGTTCCCGAGCCGCTGAGCATCAGGTGCATCTCGGCCCGCCTTCCTGGCAGACCGGTAAAGTCTGAAAGAGGATACACTCAATCGTCAATTGAATGCTGTTTCAAACAGCAGCTGATATTATCAGCAATAAAAAAACGCCACACAAGGTGGCGTTTATACAATCTGTGACATCAAGCCAGTGGAATCAGGACTTCTGACGACGCATCGCTTCGAAGAACTCGTCGTTGGTCTTGGTCATGCCCAGCTTGTCGATCAGGAATTCCATGCTGTCGGTTTCATTCATCGGGTGAACGATCTTACGCAGGATCCACATCTTCTGCAGCTCATCCGGCTTGGCCAGCAGCTCTTCACGACGGGTACCAGAGCGGTTGAAGTCAATCGCAGGGAATACACGTTTCTCGGCAATCTTACGCGACAGGTGCAGTTCCATGTTACCTGTACCTTTAAATTCTTCGTAGATCACTTCGTCCATCTTAGAACCGGTATCAACCAGTGCCGTCGCGATAATAGTCAGGCTACCGCCTTCTTCCACATTACGGGCCGCACCGAAGAAACGCTTCGGACGATGCAGGGCGTTGGCGTCGACACCACCGGTCAGTACTTTACCGGAAGATGGCACCACAGTGTTGTAAGCCCGGGCCAGACGGGTAATCGAGTCCAGCAGGATCACCACGTCTTTCTTATGCTCAACCAGGCGCTTGGCTTTTTCGATCACCATTTCGGCAACCTGAACGTGGCGGGATGCCGGCTCGTCAAAGGTAGAAGCGATCACTTCGCCTTTTACCAGACGCTGCATCTCGGTCACTTCTTCAGGACGCTCGTCGATCAACAGCACCATCAACTCACACTCAGGGTGATTGTAAGCAATGCTCTGTGCAATGTTCTGCAGCAGCATCGTCTTACCCGCTTTTGGCGGTGCAACAATCAGACCACGCTGACCCTTACCAATCGGTGAGGCCAGATCCAGTACACGTGCGGTAATGTCTTCAGTCGAGCCGTTACCACGTTCCATACGCATACGATCATTGGCGTGCAGCGGGGTAAGGTTTTCGAACAGGATCTTGTTGCGGGCGTTGTCTGGTTTGTCGTGGTTGACTTCGTTGACTTTCAGCAGGGCAAAGTAGCGTTCACCGTCTTTTGGTGGCCGGATTTTACCTGAAATGGTATCACCGGTACGCAGGTTGAAGCGGCGAATCTGGCTTGGTGAGACATAAATATCATCCGGGCCTGCCAGGTAAGAACTGTCTGCGCTGCGAAGGAAGCCAAAGCCGTCCTGCAGAATTTCCAGAACCCCGTCGCCAAAAATGTCCTCACCACTTTTCGCGTGCTGTTTGAGAATGGCAAAGATGATGTCCTGTTTTCTCAAACGCGCTAGGTTTTCGAGTCCTAAGCTTTCGCCGAGCGCAACCAACTTTGAGATAGGCTGGTTCTTCAGTTCTGTAAGATTCATAGTGGTGGGTTTCTTGTCAGTCAAATTAGGGGTTCTATGGTTAATTGAGAAAAGCTTCGACCAATGGGGCTGGTCAAGAAATGAACTGTCGTATAATTTACGTGCAATAACTTAGCACTAATGCCAGCATCCGTCTAGTGGCCTGAAAATGACACCGCGTACAAACGTCATTGTACGCGGTTTCGCGTTACTGTAGGCCAATTACAGGTTGGCGTCCAGAAACTCTTTCAGTTGTGACTTAGACAGGGCGCCGACTTTGGTCGCGGCCACATTGCCGTCTTTGAACAGCAACAGAGTCGGAATACCACGGATACCAAATTTTGGCGGTGTCGCGGCATTGTGATCTATGTTCAGCTTTCCGATAGTCAGCTTGTCTTGGTACTCGTCTGCGATTTCGTCAAGAATAGGCGCGATCATTTTACACGGTCCGCACCACTCAGCCCAAAAATCGACTAAAACTGGGCCTGCAGCGTTAATCACATCGTTATCAAAACTTGCGTCTGTCAGCTGCACAATCTTGTCGCTCATCTTCCACTCCAATGGTTGATTTTCAACGCTGATTCTATTTTAACCAGCAAATCGATGCCCTATTTGAATTGAATACGTTTCGTATTGCAACCCTAAGCTGATATTCTATACGAATGAAGACGACTCATATCACAGAGCAGAAATTTGCCGACCTGGGACTAAACCCCCTGGTTTTACAAGGACTGGAAGAAAAAGGGTTTCATAATTGTACCCCTATCCAGGCCCTGGCATTGCCGGTATTGCTCTCCGGCCGTGACATTGCTGGTCAGGCACAAACAGGGACTGGTAAGACCCTGGCTTTCCTGACAGCGACCTTTAACCATTTGATGCTGAACCCAGCATCCGAGGAGCGAAAAACCAATCAGCCCCGTGCAATTATTATGGCACCTACACGGGAACTGGCAATTCAGATTTACAATGATGCCGCACCATTACTGGCAAGCACTGGCCTGACAGCCGGTCTGGCTTATGGTGGCGAAGCGTACGAAAAACAGAAACAGCACCTGGAGAATGGTGTCGATATTCTGATCGGCACCTGTGGCCGTATCATCGATTTCTACAAACAGCGTGTCATCGATCTGCACAGCATTCAGGTTGTGGTACTGGATGAAGCCGACCGTATGTTCGATCTGGGCTTTATCAAGGATATCCGTTTCCTGTTCCGTCGTATGCCAAGCCCGAAAGCGCGCCTGAACATGCTGTTCTCTGCCACCCTCTCCTACCGGGTCAAAGAGCTGGCGTTCGAGCACATGAACAACCCGGAAAGCGTGGTGGTTGAGCCTGAGCAAAAAACCGGTCACCGTATCCAGGAAGAGCTGTTCTACCCGTCCAATCAGGACAAAATGCGTTTGCTGCAGACCCTGATCGAAGAAGACTGGCCGGATCGCGCGATCATTTTTGCCAACACCAAACACCGCTGCGAAGACATCTGGGCGCACCTGGAAGCCGATAACCACCGTGTAGGCCTGCTGACCGGTGATGTGCCGCAGAAAAAACGCGTACGCATTCTGGAGCAATTCACCCAAGGTGAAGTCGACATCCTGGTGGCAACCGACGTCGCGGCTCGCGGTCTGCACATTCCTCAGGTCACTCACGTATTTAACTACGATCTGCCTGACGATGCCGAAGACTATGTTCACCGTATTGGCCGTACCGGTCGTGCCGGCGAAAGCGGTCATTCCATCAGCTTTGCCTGTGAAGAATACGCAATTAATCTGACAGCGATTGAAACCTACATCGAGCACACGATTCCGCAGTCGAAATACGATGCCGAAGCGCTGCTGGATGATCTGCCGCCACCGGTAAAATTCCAGCGAGCACCTCGCCAGAGCGGTGGACGTCGCAACAGTGGTTCCCGTCAGGGACAAGGACAGGGACGCCAGCGCAATAATAACCGCCGTCGTTCACCACAGAAAACACAGTAACTGAAGAAGACGCTATGGAAAGTTGTGTCGTATCCCCGCTGTATGCAGCCATTGACCTTGGCTCTAACAGCTTTCACATGTGGATCGTGCGTGAAGTCGCAGGCAGTGTGCATACGCTGGCTAAAATCAAGCGCAAAGTACGGCTGGCTGCCGGCCTTAACGGCCAGAATGAACTGAGCCAGGAAGCCATGCAGCGCGGCTGGGAATGCCTGGCAATGTTTGCAGAGCGGTTGCAGGATATTCCGGCTGAACGGGTCCGTATTGTCGGTACCGCGGCACTGCGCACCGCCGTAAATGCCGAAGACTTTCTTTCCAGAGCCATCAGTATACTGGGCCACCCCATCGACATTATTCCTGGTGAAGAGGAAGCACGCATTATCTACCAGGGCGTTGCACACACCTCTGGCGGTCAGGGTAAACGCCTGGTCGTCGATATCGGTGGGGCCAGTACTGAAGTCATTATCGGTGAAGGTTTTGATGCCAAGGCACTGACCAGCCTGAAAATTGGTTGTGTCACCTGGCTGGAACGCTATTTCAAAGACAGATACTTATCAGCTGACAATTTCAGCTCGGCAATCCTGGCGGCAAAACAAGCCATTGCGCCTATCGTCGCCTCCTACCGCGAACTGGGCTGGGAGCACTGTGTCGGCGCCAGCGGCACCGTACAGGCGCTGCAGGAAATCATGGTTGCACAGGGCATGGATGAGCTGATCACCCTGTCTAAACTCAAGCGCCTGCAGCGTCAGGCCATGCAGTACGAACGCCTCGAAGATCTGGATATCGAAGGGCTGACCCTGGAACGGGCCCTGGTATTTCCGAGTGGTCTGTCGATTCTGATCGCTTTGTTTGAGTCGTTGGACATCCAAACCATGACACTGGCCGGCGGCGCCCTGCGCGAAGGCATGGTGTATGACATGATGAGCCAGATGCGCCACGACGATGTGCGAGCCAGAACTCTGAACAGTCTGCAATACCGTTTTCAGGTCGATACCGAACATGCCAATACCGTGGCCGACACCGCCCAGGCTTTACTGGCAGACTGCCAGCCCGTCTGGCAAACCGATGAGCAAACCCGCGCGTTACTCCAGTCCAGCGCTATCTTGCACGAAATCGGTACGGGTATCGGCTTTAAGCAAAGTGGCGATCATGCCGCGTACCTGATTCAGCACCTGGATTTACCCGGTTTTACCCGCGCCCAGAAGCACCTGCTGGGCGAGTTGCTGCGCAGGCACAGAGACAACCTGACCAGTCTGCCGGAGCAGCATGCCATCCCCGCAATTAACGCTGTGCGTATCTTGCGCCTGCTGCGTCTGGCCGTCATTCTCTGTCATCGGCGTGACAGCCAGCACCAGCCACCCGCGCACCTGACGGTGGATGACAATCAGCTCACCCTGATACTGCCGAAAGCCTGGCTGACGGCCAATCCGCTGACCGAGGCAGAACTGCAACAGGAAGCCCATCGCCAGACCGATCTCGGCTGGCCGCTGCAGATCAACGAAGCAGACTAACAACCTGCCGCACGCTAATGCCGCGCAATAAAAAAGCTCCCGATGGGAGCTTTTTCTGATCTTGCCTGTACGGGCATTAACCTGTGATACCGCTGTGGCGCAGCAAAGCATCAATGCTAGGCTCACGGCCGCGGAAGCGCTTGAACAAGTCCATCGGCTCCTCGCTGCCGCCTCGCTCCAGAATACAGGCCAGGAAATCTGCCCCGGTTTGCGGGTTAAAAATCCCTTCTTCCTCGAAACGGGAATAGGCATCGGATGACAGTACTTCGGCCCAGAGATAACTGTAGTAACCCGCGCTGTAGCCGCCGGCAAAGATATGGCTGAAACTGTGCGGGAAGCGACCCCATTCCGGGCTTGGCAGCACAGACACCTGACGCTTGATGGCAGCCAGCGTATCGAGCACTTGCGCGCCTGTTTCCGGATCGTAATTGGTGTAGAGTGAGAAATCGAACAGGCCAAACTCCAGCTGACGCAGCATGCCCAGCGCAGAGTGGAAATTCTTCGCTGCCAGCATTTTCTCCAGCAACTCGGCAGGCAAAGGCTCACCGGTTTCGTAATGACCGGAAATAAAGGCCAGTGCTTCTTCTTCCCAGCACCAGTTTTCCAGGAACTGGCTTGGCAGTTCGACCGCATCCCAGGGCACGCCATTAATGCCAGAAACCGAAGACTCATCGACCTTGGTCAGCATATGGTGAATACCATGGCCGGTTTCGTGGAACAGGGTGACCACTTCATCATGGGTAAACAGCGCAGGCTTACCACCGACCGGCTTGTTGAAGTTACAGGTCAGATACGCCACCGGATGCTGAAGAGTGCCGTCTTGCCGCACGCGACGCACAATACACTCGTCCATCCAGGCGCCACCGCGCTTGTTCTCGCGAGCATAGAGATCCAGATAGAAGCTGCCGCGAAGCTCACCGCTGGCATCAAAAATATCGTAGAAACGGACACTCGGATCCCAGACATCCACGCCTTCGCGCTCTGTCACCGTCATGCCAAAGACACGCTTGAGCACCTCAAACAAGCCAGACACCACTTTCTGCTCCGGGAAATACGGCCGCAGCTGCTCATCGGAAATGCTGTATCTGTGCTGTTTCAGTTTCTCGGCATAGTAAGGAATATCCCAGGGTTCCAGAGCATCGGCCCCGAACTCGCTGCGGGCAAATTCGCGCAGCTCTGCCACTTCGTGTTCACCCTGCGGCTTGGCGCGGGCGGCCAGATCATTGAGGAAACCCAGCACCTGATCGGTGGATTCCGCCATCTTAGTCGCCAGCGATTTCTCACTGTACGTATTAAAGCCCAGCAAACGCGCCAGTTCATGACTGAGTTTGAGTTTTTCGGCGATGATTTCACTGTTATCCCATTTGCCCGCGTTCGGGCCGCGATCCGATGCGCGGGTCACGAAGGCTTCATACATTTCACGGCGCAGCTCGCGATTATCGCAATAGCTCATGACAGGCAGATAGGAAGGGATCTCCAGCGTGAACAGATACCCCTGTTCACCTTTCTCTTCCGCTGACGCCGCCGCCGCTTGCAAGGCCGACTCCGGCAGGCCCGACAGCTCACTGGCATCGGTGATCAGCTTGCTCCAGCCCATAGTGGCATCAAGCACATTATTGCTAAAAGATGACGACAGTTCAGACAAACGCTTGCTGATTTCACCGTAGCGGTGCTGTTCGCTTGCAGGCAGGCCAATGCCCGACAGTTCGAACTCTTTCAGTGCGTCAGTAATGGATTTTTTCTGCGCCTGCGACAGAGTGGCAAACGTATCGCTGTGACGGATACTTTTATAGGCTTCATACAGCCCCTTGTGCTGACCCAGCCAAGTGCTGTAATCCGACAGCATTGGCAGACAGCTTTCATAAGCTTCACGCAGCTCAGGGCTGTTTTTGACACCGTTAAGGTGCCCCACCGGTGACCAGATGCGGCCCAGGCGATCATCGGTTTCCGCCAGCGGCGCACAGATGCTGTCCCAGCTGGGTGTCTCGCCGCTGGCCAGAACTTCTTCTACCTTGGCCCGGCAGTCTTTGATGGCCTGCTCAACCGCAGGAAAGATGTGTTCGGGTTTGATTTGCGAAAACGGGGGCAGATCCGTCATGGTCAGTAATGGGTTCGACATCAGCGTATCCTTTTAATGTAAGTTCCTGAAGAAATGCGTCTGCATAAGGTGATTTTCAATCCCTTGGCGCAATTTAGGCTCGCAGTTCACTCTATTTTAGTGGCCGTGAGGATGACAGACCACAATCCCGCTGCATAATCCGCCGGATTACGCCATAATAGCGCCCTTCGTCGACCACCACAGAGTAACCCATGCTGAGTTATCGCCACAGTTTTCACGCCGGCAACCATGCTGACGTGATCAAACACATAGTCCAAAGCCTGATCCTTGATGCGCTCAAGCAAAAAGAGAAACCTTTTGTGTATCACGATACCCACTCAGGTGTGGGCCGTTATGATCTGCAGGATGAACGCAGTGAAAAAACCGGCGAATACCTGCAAGGCATTGCGCGCCTGTGGCAGCGCGACGATCTGCCAGAAGCGCTGGCTTCTTACCTGGATGCCATCCGGGTACTGAATCAGGGCGACACCCTGCGTTACTACCCGGGTTCTCCCAAGGTGGCGCGCGCGCAGCTCCGTGAACAGGACCGCATGATCCTCACCGAGCTGCACCCGACTGATTTCCCGCTGCTGTTGCAGGAATTTCGCGGCGATCGCCAGGTGCGTATCTACAAAGAAGACGGTTTTGCCCGTCTCAAAGCCAGCCTGCCGCCCAAAGAGCGCCGCGGTCTGGTCTTAATCGATCCGCCCTACGAGCTCAAACATGAGTACATGGACGTGGTGAAAGCCATCGGCCAAAGCATCAAACGCTGGGCAACCGGTACCTATGCCGTCTGGTATCCTGTGGTGTACCGCAGCAATATCGACGCCATGCTGGAAGGACTCGAGAGTCTGGGGATCCGTAACATTCTGCAGATTGAACTGGGGGTCGAACCCGATACCGAAGAGCGCGGCATGACGGCCTCCGGCATGATAGTCATTAACCCGCCGTGGAAGCTGGAAAGTCAGATGGCTACCCTGCTGCCCTGGTTACAGTCTGTGATTGCGCCCACCCGCGGCCACACCACACTGCGCTGGGTGGTGCCGGAATAATCCCTGCTGTTTGCTGATATCCGGTGCACAGCCAGGCATGGCCTGTGCCGGATTAGCTTGCTCCCCCTGCGTCCCGGCATCAATATCCCCACCGATTCCACGGCAAAGACGTCAGTTTCGCCGAACCTAGCATCTGAAGGCGACTTAGGTATACACTGTCGTCCAGCTAAGATTTCACAGCATAGAGAGAAGAGTCATGGCAACGCATTTTGATTACATCTGTATTGGTGGCGGCAGCGGCGGGATTGCATCAGCTAACCGCGCAGCAATGTACGGCGCAAAAGTGGCGCTGATTGAAGCCAAAGCCCTGGGCGGCACCTGTGTCAACGTCGGTTGTGTACCGAAAAAAGTGATGTGGCACGGCGCTCAGATTGCAGAAGCCATGCATCTGTATGCCAAAGATTACGGCTTTGACGTGGACGTGAAAAACTTCAACTGGTCGACACTGGTAGAAAGCCGTGAAGCCTATATCGGTCGTATTCATCAGGCTTACGACAATGTACTGGGCAAAAACAAGATTGAAGTGATCAACGGCTTCGCTAAGTTCGTGGATGCCAAAACCATTGAAGTCAACGGCCAGCACTACACTGCCGATCATATTCTGATCGCCGTCGGCGGTGAGCCGACCATTCCGGACATCCCGGGTGCAGAGCACGGTATCGACTCTAACGGTTTCTTCGAGCTGACCGAACAACCCAAGCGCACTGCTGTTATCGGCGCCGGTTACATCGCGGTAGAAATCGCTGGTGTTCTGAGTGCACTAGGTACAGATACTCACCTGTTCGTGCGTAAAGAATCGCCACTGCGCAGCTTCGATCCGCTGATTGTCGATACCCTGGTTGAAGTCATGAACAGCGAAGGCCCGACCCTGCACACCCATTCAGTACCAAAAGAAGTGGTCAAAGAAGCCGATGGCACTGTGACGCTGCATTTTGAAAACGGCGACTCACACAATACCGACCTGCTGATCTGGGCCATCGGTCGCAACCCTGTGACACACAAAATCAACCTGGAAGCGACCGGTGTTGCAACCACAGGCAAAGGCTACATCAAAGTCGATGAGTACCAGCAGACCAACGTGCCGGGCATCTATTGCGTGGGCGACATCATGGACGGCGGCATTGAGCTGACCCCTGTGGCCGTCAAAGCGGGCCGTCAGCTGTCTGAGCGCCTGTTCAACAACAAGCCAGACGCCAAAATGGACTACAAGCTGGTGCCAACCGTGGTCTTCAGCCACCCGCCCATCGGCACCATCGGCCTGACGGAGCCGGAAGCCATTGCGCAGTACGGCGAAGAGAACGTGAAAGTGTACCAGTCCGGCTTTACCGCTATGTACACAGCCGTTACCAGCCACCGCCAGCCTTGTAAAATGAAGCTGGTCTGCGCCGGTCCGGAAGAAACTGTGGTCGGCCTGCACGGCATCGGCTATACCGTGGACGAAATGATCCAGGGCTTCGGCGTTGCCATGAAGATGGGCGCCACCAAAGCCGATTTCGACAGCGTAGTCGCTATCCACCCAACCGGCTCGGAAGAGTTTGTGACCATGCGCTAATCCGTAAGCTCACCTGCACGGCTCAGATACAAAAGACCAGCACAATTGCTGGTCTTTTTGTTTTCACGTGACCTCAGCGCTGTTCCAGCATGACGGCCGTTGAATTACTTTCATAGATTCCGGCAAAGAGACTATGTTGGTCATGTCGTGACATTCACTCGCATGAATCTTATGCCATTCTGAACGTTAATCTGCAAACTGAATGTATTGCTTCAACACTTTTTCAATATGAGGAAAGTCTGATGCCTTACATTGAAAACCAAACCAGTAGAGGTTATACAATTTCTGGTCATCAAAACTTGGAATATCGCACATCAATGTATAAATACCCCATTGATAAGTATCATCTAATTCAGAGCATGTATTTCGATAAGTAAAGCTTTCCAGGAACGGATACACTAATACCTTCGGTTGCTTATGAAACTCCGTCATTTTAAACGACAGCAAGGCAAAGGCCCCTGCACCAACAAAGGCCATCGGCCCGACCATCAGGGCAGCAATCACGCACACCAGAATACCGATATAGGCCATTCCCCGCGTCGCCTTGTAAAAAATGTCCGGTACCCGTTCTGTTTTCTGAATAATGATGCCTTTGGGGGTGATTTGGCCTTTGTAGTCGTAATCGGGATAGAACAGAAAATAACAAACGGGGAAAAACATCAATACCCCTCCGCCACACAGTAATAATAAAAAATCATTCGGATGTAGATAGTTCATCACACCAACAAATATGATTCCTGCACCACCTACAATCAAAGTGCCGAAAAGTTTAACTTTCGTTCGCAAGACACATTCCCACTAATGCACCACCTCAGCCTCCAGTACTTGCTGGTGTTGCTGCTGTTTATACTCTTCCGTGTATTCGGGTAAAGATGTTGTCGTCGCCATGATGAAATATCCTTACCGTAATGAACTGCGACCTTCAGTTACTTTCACCACATCAATATACTGGCGTAATATTTCATCTATTTCTGGCAATTGCTCATCAGTACAGCTAAATGCAACTTCATAGACACCATAAATCGGAGTTCTTAAAAAATCTTCCACGCCATACCCATGAGTACACACTGTGTATTGATAAAATGATTCGTACCCCATGTATCGGTATTTTTTGTCTCGAACAAATGAAATGACCTCAGTTTGAGCCTTTTTATGAAACCCTGTCATTTTAAACGACAACAAAGCAAAAGCCCCGGCGCCGACAAAGGCCAACGGCCCGACCATCAGGGCAGCAATCACGCACACGACAATGCCGATATAGGCCATGCCCCGCGTCGCCTTGTAGAAAATGTCCGGCACCCGTTCTGTTTTCTGAACAATGATGCCTTTGGGGGTGATTTGACCTTTGTAGTCGTAGTCGGCATCGAACAAGAAATAGCTGACAGGAACGAAAATCGCGACAAAAATAGGCCACATATATAAAAAGTTGGTATCGGTGCTCAAATAATACGAAATACCAAAAACAACACTAATCCCACCAACCATAAATAACGGTAAATGATGCTTATCCTGATGACGAAGCACACACTCCCATTCATGCACCACATCAGCCTCCAGCACTTGCTGGTGTTGTTGTTGCTTATACTCTTCCGTGTACTCGGGTAAAGATACTGTTGAAGTCATACGTCCTCTATTATTACTGAAATCAGTTGATGACCGAGCATATCGCTTGCCTGGCCATCTTTCATCACATCCGATTGTGCCTGGAGCTGCGGATGCACCTGATATTTATAAGACTGTGCCGTCTGCTGTGATTCGGCAAAGGGGTTATGGTTGTTCACCACAGTAAACACCATGATGGTATCAATACGCTCTACCCAGATAGGGATATCCAGTACCAGAGCCGGCACCTGGTGTTCATCCCATTCCCAGTCGCCCCGTGCGATATCCTGTTCGGTCAGCTGATAGGTAAAAGCATCAACTTTGGTAGTTTTGTAATAGCCCTCGTAGACCTCCCGCTCCCGCAGTCCAGAGACAGTAACGCCGACCTCAATACGCTGCCCGGGACGTTGCTGCGGAAAAGTGAGCTTCAACTGCTGCTGAAAAGTATAAGGTAAAGGCGCATAAGGGGAGGCAACTTTGCCCGGCAGTTGCCTGGCACTTTTGACCACCGCCTCAATTTGCGGCTGATTGAGAATTTGCAACAGCGCCTGATATTCCGTTTCTGCTGTCCAGTCGCCTTTGGGTTCTGCCCCCCAGATACTGTTGCGCAGCCAGTTTTCCAGCGGGGATTGTTGCAACGCATTGATGATCACGGACACGGCCAGGTAAGCGATCCCCAGCCAGAACCAGGCTGCCACCATCCAGCCTTGGAGTGCAGCCCCAATAGCGATTCTGTTAACTAAACCCCTTCCACTTTGAAAAGCTAACGCTAACCATGTAAAACCTTGAGCATATAAAATCACACTCTTCGTATACAGGAGACCTTTTTCCACCATGAAATCAGCTTTCTCAGCATCCTGCCAGGTTCGGTGGGCTTCCCACCCCGCCGCGACAACGCCCAGCATGCCTGCCAGCATGGAGCGCTGAAGATAGCTTTTAGCAAGCTTCCCGATATCAGCCCCATGATTAGAGTGAATATAAGATAAGGAGCGATTAAGAATTTCACTATGCTGCTTCACCCTATCAAACGCCAACCCGCGGAAGATCTCGCTGGTGGCATGCATCAGCCAGGCGGTGCTGAAGCCGACCACATGGCGCTGGGTATTGACATCGGCGTTAGGTGTCGAGGCAAGCGTCTCTTCCACTGCGTATTGTTGGGCGACCACGTTAATGGCATTAAGAAACGCCACAATAAAATCCAGCCGGCCGAGCCGACTGAACCCCTGATTGGCCCGGTCCAGAACACTGTTGAACGCCTGCAATTTTGCGCCGTTGAAACTCTCGTATACTCCAGGTGCCTCGGTGACCATCTGCGCGACCCGGGTTTCCATCTTCTGCTGTTTCAACTCCAGCGCTGTCCGGTTCGGAGAGTCGGCGGGCATTCGCTTGAGCTGCTCATCCAGCGACTGCCACTCTGAAACCGCCCCGCTCAAGCGCTGACGAAACGCCTGGCTGGTCTCCTCAAACGCCGGATTCAGGCCGATTTTGCCCTGAGAGATCTGCGCCAGACTCCAGGTCATCGCCGCGACATTGAAGCCACTGCGGAAACCACCTTTTTTCATGGCGATCCCTAAATAGGTAAAGTATCCCTTCTGAAATCCCATGCCGGCCGTTTTTTTCACCGCTTCAATGGCGCTGTCAATCAAACCGCCCAGCGGCACCACCATAGAGAGCGTTTTTTGATAGAGTGCCGAGTCTGTCCCCACGCCAAACCCCAGCACACTGTTCAGGCCGGCCACCACACCAGTTACAGGCACAGACTCACGCTGCAGATCCAGCACATCACTTTCTTTCACCAGTTCATCAGCTTTGGTGTAGAACTCCGCCGAGAAAAAGGACGTTGCCAGTGCCATCAGATTATCCGGTGTCTCCTGCACCAGCGCCTCGGCCAACTTCTGCTGCATAGCAACATCGCTGGCGCTGCTGTTGAGCGCCGGCAGGATCTCCCCGAAGAGCTCCATCAGATAAGCCATGTGATCGCTGTACAGCATGTCCAGCCCGAGACGCATCGGCTCAGTCCCCAGTCTGGGCAAAGCGGCTAACAGCCGGTCAAAGGCGCCGGGAATCGCCGCATACGCGCCCGCCTGCGACGCCAGATAGGCTTTATAAAAGGTATCCAGCCCGTCCCAGTTTACCTGTGAGTGAGCTTTTCGCCGTTCGGTATATTCCTGCACATAGTCTTCAACCCCGAAAAAGCCCATGGATTCCAGCTTGGCCTGCGCCTTGAGACTGGCCTGTTTGTATTGGTTAAGCAACTCAAGCCTGGCTGACAAAGTATTATCTGGTCCCGTATGCAGTATGGGGATCTGATACTGATATTCCAGACAGGTATCCAGTGCGCTTTCAAAATCAAGCCATTGCTCCGGCTGGATTGCCGGCATTTTATCTTGCGGGATCGACACCCGAACCATAGAGCGAATCGCTTCTGCCAGCACCACTTTGCGATGGGTTTGCTCGTCGGGCGTGGTGGTCAGTACAGGTTCCAGCAGGGCAAGATAGAGATCGCTCAGATCGGCCAGCGGGTCGTCCAGGGCCACAATCTGCTGCCCGTGCGCGGACGGTGCCTGATAGGTGTAACTGGCCAGTGTCTTTTTCGGCGGGACATGAATAAAGTCGTTCGGTTTGCCGGGCTCACCTGTCAGCGGCGCGCAGGTTCCGGCAAAGGGATCCTGCCCTTCGACGTTCACATCGGCAACAGCACATTCCACTATGGCGACATCAGCGCGATGACAGTGTGCGCCAGATGTAGTCAGATCGACCTTGCGCAGCCAGTTGTCGCGGGCTTGGGCGTCGGTGAGATAAAAATTGCAAACGCGATCTGTCCAGCGCTTCACAGAATAAGCCAGGTAATACAGGCTCGCCGTGGCGCAGAGAATATGGCTTTTGGGCGGCTGAGGTTCTGCCGCTGCGCGCGCTTGTGCCGTATGGCCTTCTACCCGGCGAAACTCCCCTTGCTCAATCTTGTACTCTTCCAGCTGCCACGCTTCCGATTCCGGCAACGGACGCAAGGCATACAGCCAGCCATCACGGATCTGCCGCAGAGTGTAGGGTGTCTCTGCTGACTGGAAAATCCCCCCGGAAAATACCTCTGTGTCCTGAATGGGGTGTAAGCCCTGCCCTTTTTCGTTCAGGGCATCAATGGCGTAACGCACCGGAGAAAGGGCCGTAAACTGACCTGCGTCCGCTTCCGCCACTTTCACCACAGGAAAATCGGCTCGCTGCTGGGACGCACTGATGGCGAATACACCGTCTGCCAGCATCATTGCCGCAGCCGGGTAGGCGACATCCTGTCCATGGTTGTAAATTCCCACAGATTCAAGGTAAAGCGCACTGCCAATACTCAATTGTGTTTCTTTACCGCGCCAGAATGGGTTGAGCGACAGTAACGTCTCCAGCGTCATCTGGTGCTGCTCTGCGATACCGGATAAGGTCTCTCCTTCCGCCACGGTGTGCTTTTGACGTTGCCTGCCATTTTCTGTCAGCGGGATAATTTGCTGCATGTCCAGCTTCACGCCATGCTGATCCAGAAATACGGTATCGACACTTTTGATGACGTCGTCGGTTAAGGCTTCCTGACTATAAAGCAGGTATTGATCCTGAACCGTCTGACCGTTTCGCTGCCACAAGGCGAGGATGAATTCCAGCGGACGATCAATCGCAGGCTCAGGATACATGGCTTCCGGACGACTCTGGGTGACCTGAAAGCGAGGATAAGTCTCCCCCATACAACGGTATTCGCTGATCAGTCTGCCTTCCAGAAAATGATAGAGGTAGCCTTTGGTCGGCAGCCCCAGCTGCTCTCCCATCTGAATCGCCGGGCGCACAGGTACAAAAGCTTCCTGAATCACTGCGGCAGACTTGTCGTGCGGCAGAACGCCATCCGCCCCGAGAGTGACCAAAGGACTGTCGCGCCAGCTCGCCCTGAATGTCTTCTCTTCCTGCTTGCTGACCTCACACGACACATGGGTATGCTGGCCCTGCGCTTTCTCAGACCATTGTGAACGCGTACCTTCTTCCGCCGTTTGATTCAGTTGCAGTGACAGATAAGGTTTGACGTATTGCCGATATAATTCCGCCCGACAGGCAAACGCCACAGAATAGGCATAGGCCGGCGCAGGATCTGTTTCTGCAACGGGTTCCGGCTTAGCGCTAAAAATAGAGGTATCTAATGGCTGATAAGCAGCTTTGATAAAACGTTTGGTCGGTTTGATATCAGACGGCATGACGAAAGCACCACGAACAAAAAGTCTCTATTTTAAGCGGCACACGGATTATGCGCATTTGGCATTATGTCGGAAACAACTATCAAAACCACAGCCAGCACTGGCAAAACAACTATTTATCTTGTTTTGCGCTCAACATCACAGTCTCTAACCGCGCTATCTGGTGCCGAAATAACACCATCGCCACCGTGACCCGAGCGCCGCAAGCCATTACAATCACCAAACCACTTTATCTTTATCAATCAGGTGTCTGCATGGCCCATCAGCTCGATACACTGGATCTCAATCTCATGCGCTTGCTCAAGGCGGTGGTTGATCACAAGAGTATTAAAGTTGCGGCAGCGCAGCTTGGGATATCTCAGCCCAGCGCCAGCCGTGGTGTGGCCCGATTGAAGACCACATTCAACGACCCGCTGTTTGTGCGTAAGCCTCACGGTGTGGAGCCCTCTCCTATGGCACTGCGCTTGGCTGAAGAGTTCGACAACATCCTGGCCCCCATTGCCAAGGTGCTGCACGAGTTTGAGGATTTCAGTGCGCTGGAGTATGACGGCCAGCTCTCGCTGGTCATCGACCCGTATCTGCTGGATGAGCAGGGAGCACGCTTGCTGAGCGGCTGTTACCGGGCCTTTCCCCGTGCAACCTTTTCCTTTTCCAGCTGGAACAGTAACAGTCAGGGGGAAATGCTCGAAGGCATGCATGATTACTGCATTCTGGATCAGGAAACCGAGCTGTCGAATGACATCTATATGCGCCCGCTGTTTACGGAAAAGCGCATGATACTGGCCCGGCATAACCACCCGAGCCTGTCGCTGGATAAAGACAGCAACGACTGGGAGGCGGTCGCGCAATTGCCGATTGTGTCTCTGCCGGCCCCCGCGTCATACAACCCGCTGTGTACCGTGGAGTCTGAATATCAGCGGATGGGCTATCAGCCGAATGTCTTGCTCAAAACCTACAGTTTACGCGTCGCTGCCGAGATGCTGCTCAATACCGACGCCATCATGTATGCCAGCAAAAGCTCCATCCGGCTTTTTCCGGATCTGGTGGCCTACCCTATGCCTGCGGTCAACCGGGAGTTCAGTGACTTTGTTATCTCCGGCGGTTTTTTACAGACCAACAGAAATCACCCCATGCATCAGCATTTACATCGTATTGTAAAGAACCTCTTCAAACACCCGCTCTGAGCTACCAAGAGATATTCAAAAATGAATATCTCAATTACCTGTCCAGACCCAGTGCCACGGGCTAAGCTAGCCTTACTCCATAACATTTTACTGCACAGTCAATAAAAGTACGGTTTCAGCGTTTTTCTCCCTGCTGGCGGGATGTCATGTCCTTCGATGTTATGCATTTAATTAAATTCATTTAAAGGTGAATGATGTTTCTTGCACGAATCTTTCTGCTGCTGGCGATTGCCTCTGAGGTCGCCGGTACAAGCACCATGAATCTCATCGGCCCGCAAGGTGCGCTCTGGGGCTATGCGGTTATGTATGTATTGATCACTGTGTCTTACTACTTCCTCTCGCTGGCGGCGAAAAAAATTGCCATAGGCGTGGCGTATGCGATCTGGGAGGGACTGGGCATTACCCTGATCACTTTGGTATCCCTCTTAGTGTTTAAGGCTGACTTGAACAGTCAGGAACTGCTTGGCCTGGGCCTGGCCGTGGCCGGTATTGTAATGGTGACGCTGGGTGAGGCAGAGTCAGGCAAGCGTGCCAGTCAGCCTGATACCTCAATGCCGCGCGCTGCCTCTGCCGCTACATCTGCCAGGAGTCGATCATGAATCAGTTCTTTACCCTGTCATTCGGTTTTGTGGTGCTGGCGGCGTTGGTCGACATTGCCGCCAACATGGCGCTGACCCGTTCGAACGGTTTTAAGCACAAGTTCTGGGGAGGCTTGTCCATCGCACTGGTCTTGTGTGCCTTTACGCTGCTGGCTCAGGCCGTGAAAGAGATTGATTTAGCGGTGGCTTATGCGTCGTGGGGTGCGATTGGAATTCTGGGCACAGCCATTGGTGGCTCAGTCTTATTTAAGCAGCGTCTGTCTCCACTCGGCTGGGCCGGTATTTTTGTGGTGATTGCTGCGGTGATTGTGATGAAAACCGCTTAAAGATGAAATGCTTGAATCAATAAAACCCAATAGCGAGCAATAATAATTCTCGCTATTGGGTGTTATCAAAAGTAATTAGGGTTGAACCGCAGTCACATAGGGGTCCCAGTTAATTTCTTTAATCAACTGATCATCTTTAAAAACTTGTACCCAGAATGTATACGCCGCTTTTTGCTGAGTGCCCGGATTCGGGCGGCCCGGTAGTGTGGCTGTCGCCTGAACATACGGCATGTAGGCGGTCTGGCGAACAAAGGGCACATTGACACTGTCGTTCATCGGAATGCCGTCTTCCTGATAGACATAGACTTGTGTATTGCCCTGATAAGCCGACCAGCCTTTGATCAGGGTACTATTCCATTCGTGTTCAGCATCAATCAGGACTGAATAATGGCTGCCATCTTCCGCGATACTCACTTTCGGAAACGCGGCCCAGCGAATCACATCGCCATTATTGACCTTGATACTCAGCTCATAAGAACCCTGTGAGTTATCGATGACCAGGCTGGGATCAGCAAACATCTGCACCGCTTGATAGCCTTGTGCACCATTTTCAATGGCTTCGCAATCGATGACAATTTCAACTTTATTAATACTAGCCATGACGTTGTTCCTCATATTTTAATGGTAACGTCCCTTTTCATCGCACGGAACAGAAGAATAAGTACGATAAAAAAATAGCGGGAACGATAAAATAAAGATCGACTCTTTATTTTTTTATTTCGCCGTTAAATGAAGATTCACTTCATTGCTTATGAGACTAGCTAAGATTCTGGGGAATTCTACCGAAGATAAATAAAGCAGTAATTATTTTTTTATTTCTTTTCAATTGATTATAAACACCCGCCAATATTGTTTTTATTTTTGGACTCAACACTAGCATTTCATGTAATAAATATATTTGTCATATACACAGCCCGCCAAATTGATGACGGGCTGCGCGTGATGCATTTCCGGGTGATTACATAGTAAAGCCGAACTGCAGGGCCGCACCGTAGTTATTGTCCTGGCCGTATTGCAGTGCCAGATCAACGGCAACGACGCCAAACGGACTCAGGCCGATACCGGCACTCATGGTATCTTCTGCCGCATCCGTCAGGCTCAGACTATAACCGGCACGGAACTGCACCCAATCCCAGCCGTTCAATTCCATACCCAGACGCGCATATTGCGTCGCCAAATCAAACTCTTTGAAATATTTCTGCTCCGTCAGATCCACGTCAGCGGCAGCGGTAAACCAGCTGTTGCTGTATGCCACACCCAGTGTGTACTTAGGCTCGACCAGTAATGTCTTGCTGGTAAATTTACCCGGCTGACCTGCTGGGGAATCCGGTGTGTTGGTTTCCAGCTCCTGCTTGAACAGATTACGGCCACTGAAACCTAGGGTTACCGTCGGGATCGGCTGATACGCCAGACCGATGTCCAGATTGAAGGCAGTATCATCCTGATATTCGTTTTCAAATTCGAAGTCACTGTTATCAAACTGGCTGACGGTATTTTGAAAGCTCACGGCAATCAGCTGCTGGATCTTAGGTGAGATGCCCACAGACACCTTCTGCTCCGGCAGGGAGACTGTGGGCAGTTCGAAAGATTTGCCCATGGTTAAACCGACATCGACAATGCCCCCGGCAATACCCAGCACATCAGACTGAAGATTGTCGAGATCCGGCGGATTCGAGCCATCCACGCCGGCCAAATCATCAGGATCTATGTTGGCCTGAGCCAGGCTGACGATCTGCGCCTGAGTGAACAAACTCATGCTCAGATGACGATTAGGAACAGCAACGGCTGCCCCGATACTGATATCGGCCTTAAGTTTGCCTTCGTCCATGGCCATCAATGCCGCTTTCCACTCATTGATCAGGGAATCAGACACCGGGCTGCCGCCACTATTATTTATCGCCATTTCCAGATCATCATTCACATCCTGGAAGTCCTCGACTTTCTGATTGAGGTCATCCGGATCATGAATACTGATGCCCACAGCGGGTAATAACACGCCAAAATCATCGGTCTGATTGTAATGGGCCACCAGCGCCGGATTATAAAAACTGGCCGTGAGATAATTCGCCGATGCCACGCCTGTGCCGCCCATGGCAACACTGCGTGCATCCGCACCGTTTACCGCCGCTTGAGCTGACAATGTACTGAATGACAAAGCCGTAGCCACTGCCAGTGTGAGTCCCTGCAATTTTATATTCATAAATATTAGTATTTTTCTGCCGTGAATTTGTCAAAAAAGTAATCAATAAGCGCACATTATATAAGCGACTATTCGCTTAACAATAACAACATCAATAACAGTGAAGTGCTGCACAAATCTTGCCAATGGCTAATACCAGCGAAAAATGTAATGCAAGATATATCATTGTTAAACGTGAGTAACTTATCATAACGTCTATTTTACAATGCATAATTAGATGATTCTTTCAGAGAAGTATTCCATTGCAGTGATAAAAAATGTAACCTTCGACTCGATTATATTAATAATAACTGCATGTTCATGCTGAGAATATTCACTCAACTCAGCATAAAACACGTTGTATCAGTTACTTAAAGGTCAATCATGTCAGAACAAGTGATAACTGGCGCAAAAAAACGTAAAGCGCCTTGGCTCATGTTTATTCTGCCATCATTCATCGGTGTGCTGCTGTTTATGGCACCAATCACCGTAGGTGGAGAGATAACCATCCCTATTGCCTTGATGGCAAAAGCAATCCAGAACCTGTTTGAAGGTAGCCTGACGGCCATCGTCACCACCGTCATAACTTTGACAGCACTGTGCTCGACTCTGGTCCGCCTCACCAAACCCCGTTTTATTGAACGTAAACCTTTTATTGCCAATCTGTTTAAGCCAAGCCTGCCTTGGTACATCGTTCAATTGCTGGGTGCCGCCTTTGCCATTCTGACGTTTTTTAAAGTCGGTCCGGCTGCTATTTTTGACGGCAATACCGGTGGTCTGGTGCTGAACGACCTGCTGCCCGTGCTGTTTGCGGTATTCCTGTGTGCGGGCTTTTTCCTGCCCCTGCTGACAAACTTCGGTCTGCTGGAATTCTTCGGAGCAATGCTGACCAAAGTGATGCGTCCGCTGTTCAACCTGCCGGGCCGTTCAGCGATCGACTGTCTGGCATCCTGGCTGGCCGACGGCAGTGTCGGTGTTCTGCTGACCAGCAAACAATACGAAGAAGGCTTTTATACCAAACGTGAAGCGGCGGTTATCGGGACTACCTTCTCTGCGGTTTCTATTACTTTCAGTCTGGTAGTGATCTCTCAGGTTAAGCTGGAACACATGTTCCTGCCTTTCTACGCCACTGTGTGTCTGGCGGGTGTGGTCGCTGCCATTGTTGTTCCGCGTCTGCCGCCTCTGAGCCGCAAGCGCAATGAATATGTGTGCGGTACACCGGCCGATGCCAATATGGATGCCCTGCCTGACGGCCATACTGTACTGAGCTATGGTCTGGAAAAAGCCTTTGAGCGCGCCAATAAAGTCACCAGCTTACGTAAAGTAGTGAATGACGGTGTCAAAGCAGCTGTCGACATGGTGTTCGGTGTCCTGCCTGTGGTTATGGCGATAGGTACCCTGGCACTGCTGATTGCCGAAAACACGCCTGTGTTTGACTGGCTGGGTAAGCCGTTTATCCCGTTACTGGAACTGCTGCAAATCCCGGAAGCTGCCGAGGCATCGAAAACCATAGTGGTTGGTTTTGCCGATATGTTCCTGCCGGCAATTCTGGCTGCGGACATTCAGAGTGATCTGACCCGTTTTGTGATTGCGGCACTGTCTGTCACACAGCTGATTTATATGTCTGAAATCGGTGCTCTGCTGCTGGGCAGCAAGATTCCGGTGAAAGCCTGGGAACTGTTCGTGATCTTCATTCTGCGTACACTGGTCACCCTGCCGGTTATTGCGCTGATGGCTCACCTGATTTTCTGAGATCCGTCTTAAACACGGCTCATGAAAAAGCGGCTGGAAACAGCCGCTTTTTTTATACCAGCATCGCAGAGCTTTTAATAAATCCTGTCTTCACTGTCCGGGTCGAACAGCACCGCTTTGCTCACATCGACCGCGAATAAGAACTCACGTCCTGATACAGGCTGACTTTCAGGGTCCAACCTTGCGGTTACCTCCTGATCATTGAACTGTGTGACCACCAGCGTGTCTGCCCCCGTCGGCTCCACCACGTCCAGCATATTACTGATATGTCTATGTCTTTCAAATGCAGCTGGCAGACTCGCCGTTGCCTGACGGATCTGCTCAGGACGCAGTCCCAGTATCACTTCGCGATTTACCCAGGCTGACAGATCTTTCCCTCTCTCCGGCAAAGGTATACTGACCCGCTCGCCGTCCCGGTTATGCAGCTCTATGGCAAAGCCGTCATTGAGTGCTCTCAGGTAGCTGCGGATAAAATTCATCGCAGGTGAGCCCATAAAGCCCGCCACGAACATATTGACCGGGTTGTTGTAAATCTGCTCCGGGCTGGCAAGCTGAAGCAAGACACCGTCTTTCATCACTGCAATCCGGTCGGCCAGTGTCATGGCTTCAATCTGATCATGGGTGACGTAAACTATGGTGGTTTTCAGCCGCTGATGCAGTTTCTTGATTTCTGTACGCATTTCCACTCTGAGTTTGGCATCCAGATTGCTGAGCGGCTCATCAAACAGGTATATCTGCGGCTCCCGGGCCAATGCACGCCCCATGGCAACCCGCTGGCGCTGACCGCCCGACAGCTCAGCTGGCTTGCGATCGAGCAGATGATCGATCTGCAGCATAGAGGCCACCCTGTCCACTTCGATGGCAATCTGAGCCTGAGGGACTTTTCGCATTTCCAAACCAAAGGCAATATTGCGACGCACCGTCATACTCGGGTACAGCGCATACGACTGAAAAACCATGGCGATGTCCCTGTCTTTGGGTGACAAATGTGTCACGTCCTGATCGCCCAACAGAATGGCACCTTCACTGATGCTGTCCAGTCCGGCTATGGTATTCATCAGGGTAGATTTACCACAGCCGGAAGGGCCGACCAGCACCAGAAATTCACCGCTGTCTATTTTGATATCAATATCTTTCAGCGCGTGATAATCGCCATAGTGCTTGTTTACGTCTTTAATATGTAAGCTCGACATCGTCATTATCCTTTGACTGCACCGGCAACCAGTCCACGCAGGAAGTACTTGCCGGAGATGATGTAGATAAAAATGGTAGGGATAGCGGCAATAATAGCGGCAGCCATATCCACGTTGTATTCCTTCACACCGTGACTGGTGTTAACCAGGTTGTTGAGAGCCACTGTTATGGGCTGAGACGCCGGGCCGGAATACACCACCCCAAACAGGAAATCGTTCCAGATATTGGTGAACTCCCAGATCAGAGTGACCACGATGATCGGGCCTGAAAGCGGCAGCACTATGTGATAAAAGGTCTGAAAAAAGCCGGCACCGTCCAGCTTGGCGGCAGAAATCAGCTCAGTGGGCAACCCCACGTAATAGTTACGGTAAAACAGCGTCGTGAACGGAATACCGTAAATGGTATGAACCAGAATCAAGCCGGGCACCGAGTTTGCCAGCCCGAGATACCCCAACGTCTGTGCCATCGGCAGTAATACGGCCTGAAAGGGAATAAAACAGCCCAGCAGCATCAGCGCAAAGAACACTTCACTGCCCCTGAAACGCCATTTCGAGAGCACATAACCGTTAATCGCACCTATGGCTGAGGCCAGCACCACCGCGGGTAAGGTGATCTTGAACGAGTTCCAAAAGTACGCAGAGACACCTTCACAACTCAGCCCGGTACAGGCGGATGACCAGGCTTTTTGCCAGGCCTCTGTGGTCGGGGCCTGTGGCGGCAGCACCAGATTCCCGGTCCGTATTTCTGCCAGTTCTTTCAGTGAATTAAACACCATCACCAAGAGCGGCATAATGAAATACAATGCAAAGATTGCCAGCACCAGATACGTTAAAGCCCGCCCGGCTTGCTGGCGCCAATTAGCCTTAACCATGCTTTTTCTTCCTCAGTTCGGAATACAGATAGGGGATCAGAATGGCAATGAAGCCCATCAGGGTGATCATGGCACTGGCCGAGCCAATCCCAATCTGATTACGGCCAAATGCGTACTGATACATGAATGTGGCCGGTAGGTCGCTTGAGTAGCCAGGCCCGCCGGCTGTCAGCACCACCACCAGATCGAAGCTTTTTATCGCCAGATGAGACAGGATAATGAAGCAGCTGAAGAAGATCGGCCGCATGATAGGCAGTATGATGCGGCGATAAATCGTCGGCATGGTCGCGCCGTCTATCTGTGCAGCCTTAATGATGGAATTATCCACCCCCCGTAATCCGGCCAGCATGATGGCCATCACGAAACCGGACGCTTGCCACACCGCCGCAATGACTATGGTGTAAATCGCCATGTCCTTATCCACCAGCCAGTCGAACTGAAAGCGGGTAAAGCCGATATCGTGCATCAGTTTCTCGATACCGATTTCAGGGTTGAGTATCCATTTCCAGGCGGTCCCTGTCACTATCAGGGAAAGCGCAAACGGGTACAGATAAATGGTCCGCAGTACACCTTCGGCCCGTATTTTCTGATCCAGCAATATAGCCAGCAGCGTGCCCACGCAAATGGCGATCACAATGAACAGAAAACCAAATATAAACAGGTTAGTGTAGGCTACCGTCCAGCGCTCCATGCTGAACAGCTTGCTGTAATTGCTCAGGCCGATGAAGTCATAGTTCGGCAGCATGCGGGAGTTGGTGAAAGACAGCACCAACGACCACACGATAAATCCATAGGTAAACACCAAAGTGATCACCATGGAGGGGGCAAGTACTATTTTCGGCAACACGGCTTGTAGCCTGTCAGCCAGACTTTCCCGTGACGGCGCGCCCGACAGTGGCTGAGCTTGAGTTCCAATCGTCATAACGAGGCTCTTGTCAAAATAGGCAGGAAAGCCGGTACTGCTGTACCGGCCTGTTTAACGGGATTACTGCGCCAGCTCGATGGCCGACACCAGACGCGATGTGGCCGCATCCGCCGTCATGTCGTTGTCATTAAAATAGTTGGTCACGACGTCATACACAGCGCCGCTGACGGCCGGCTCCATGGCCATGGCATGGGCGAAGCTCGGCACCAGTGAACCGGTTTTCGCACTGGCCTGAAAATCAGACATAGACTGCTTGGCGCAGCTGTCGTAACGGGCCAGCGACACATCAGGGCGCACCGGAATGGAGCCTTTTTTCAGGTTAAATTCTTCCTGAAATTCCTTCGACACCAGCAAGCGGGACAAATCCTGCTGGGCTGCCTGCGCCTCTTTGCTTTTCTGCGCAAACATCATGAAAGCATCGACATTGAAGTTGAACGCATTCTGCGTGCCCGGCACTGTGGCACAGACATAATCCTTGCCTGGCTGTTTACCGGCAGCGGCAAACTCCCCTTTTGCCCAGTCACCCATGATTTGCACAGCGGCTTTGCCGTCTATCACCATGGCGGTCGTCAGGTTCCAGTCACGCCCCGGCATGCCCGGATCCATGTAAGATTTGAGCTTTTTGAAGGTCGCAAAAGCCTGAGTCATAGTGTCAGAGCTCAGCGCCTGTTTATCCAGCGCCACAAAGGCCTGGCGATACCAATCATCGCCGCCGACTCCCAGAGCGACCTGTTCAAACACAGTGGCGTCCTGCCAGTCCTGTCCGCCATGGGCAAAAGCGACAAAGCCAGCCTGCTTGGCATTGTCCATAAAGGCGAAGAACTCATCCCAGCTTTGCGGTACTTTGCCGCCGTTCACCTGATCAAGGATCGGCTTGTTAATCCACATCCAGTTAATACGGTGGACATTCACCGGCGCCGCTACATAACTGCCCTGATATTTATGAATATCGGCCACGGCTTTGGGTAGCAAAGCGTCCCAGCGCTCACTGGTAGCTACCTCGTCCAGTTTCGCCAGTACACCCAGATCCCCCCACTGGGCAATTTCAGGGCCGGCTATCATGGAAGCGGAAGGCGGGTTACCCGAAATGGCACGCGACTTCAGCACTGTCATGGCCGTTTCACCGCCACCGCCAGCCACCGCAAAGTCTGTCCAGTTGTGGCCTTCGTCCTTCATCATCTTTTGTAGAATGCCAAGCGCTGCCGCTTCGCCGCCCGAGGTCCAGTAATGCAGGACTTCAACATTACCGGCATGTGCTTGTCCCGTGAGCAGTGACGCCAAAGTTGCCGCTATCAGTGTGTTGTTCAGACCTTTCACGTTTTATCCTCCCTGGATAACTATTATTGTCGTTGCCAAACAGCCGCATCCCGGCATCACTCACCCTGCTGGGCAGGTACGCGGATTGTTGCCGATTTGTTAACTTTTTGTTTCTTGATTATTCACTGGGAGAATGCCAAAAGTCACTGAATGCTTGGTAAGCACGTGTAAGCAGTTTGTATCTATTTGCTTACAATTCAAGGCACTGAAAAATAAAACAAAATTACGAAAGGCCGGCACATTGCTTTGATGTGTCGCTTTGAAGCATCGCAGAGGTGAAGGGCCAGACGCATTATGAGAGAAACAAAAAACCCCTGCCGAAGCAGGGGTTTTAAGCAAGGTTTGTGCAGTTAGTCAGATCTAGCCTTTGTAGACCTTAGGGTTAAAGACATCACGCAACCAGTCACCCAGCAGGTTGATCACCAGCACCAGCGTCACCAGCACAATGCCAGGAAACGCAGTGATCCACCAGGAACCCGAGAAGATGTAGTTAAAGCCGATGCTGATCAGCGAGCCCAGTGACGGCTGATCGACGGGCATCCCCAGTCCCAGGAAAGACAGTGCCGCTTCCGACATAATGGCATTGGCCACCTGCACGGTAGAAATCACCAGGATCGGCGACAGGCAGTTGGGCAGAATATGACGGAACATAATACGCAGTGATTTCAGGCCCATCACGCGGGATGCTTCAACATACTCTTTTTTCTTCTCTGCCAGTACAGATGCCCGCACAGTCCGTGCATACTGAGGCCATTCCGCAATACCGATAATCACCACCAGCATCACAATGGCGTACTGACTGTAAAAGTCACTGCCAAAGCTGGCTTTGAAAATCGCCGACACGATAATCGCCACCATCATAGTCGAGAAGGACAACTGGACATCGGCAATCCGCATCAGAAAGCTGTCAATCCGGCCACCGAAGTAACCCGCACACAGTCCGACTATGATGCCGATAAAGAGCTGCAGCGCGACGGCAAACAAGCCAATGGCCAGTGAGATGCGCAGCCCGTAGATAATGGTCGACAGAATATCACGGCCCTGGTCATCGGTTCCCAACAGGAAGCGGGAGTCGCCAAATTCCATCCATGACGGTGCCAGCTCTGAGTCCATAATATCAATGCTGTTCAGATCATAAGGATCCATTGGCGACAGCAGAGGGGCGAACAGTGCCGTCAGAACAAAGAGCAAAAACACCGTAAAGCTGGCAATGGCGACTTTGTCTTTCTTAAAGAAATAAATGAAATCTGAGTTGAGAAAACGCTGCCAACGTGAAGGCGCGTCAGTCGTCTTGGTCGTCATGATTACGCTCCTTTGCCGGTCAGGTTAACAGTTGGGTTGATGAGTCCATATAACAGGTCAACCAGGGTGTTGGTCACCACAAAGATCAGACCAACAAAAATGACATAAGCGGTAATCAAAGGGGTATCCACACGGTTAATGGCTTCCAGGAACAGGAAACCTGTCCCCGGCCACTGGAACACGGTTTCGGTCAGAATGGTGTAAGCCACCATGGTGCCGATTTGCACACCACCGACAGTGATCACCGGCAGCATGGTATTTTTCAGGGCGTGCTGATAATACACCTTATTCTGCGGCAGGCCTTTGGCACGGGCAAATTTTACGTACTCGGTACTCAGGGCTTCGAGCATTTCAGAGCGAACCAGGCGGATAAAGAGCGGCAACATAATAGACGCCAGTGAGATACTCGGCAGCACCAAATGCGCCAGACCGTCCAGCGTAAAGAAGCCTGAATGCCAACCGAATACATTCGCCGTCTCACCACGGCCGAACGAAGGCAGCCAGCCTAATTCTATTGAGAAGACATACATCAGCATAATGGCGGTCAAAAAGACCGGAATGGAGATACCGACTATGCTAAAGCCCATGATCACTTTCGTCAGGGCGCTGTTGGGGTGGATGGCCGAATATACGCCTAAGGGGATCGACACCACAACAATAATCAGTGACGCGGCAAACACCAGTTCCAGTGTTGCTACCAGCTTGTCCAGAATCACGTCAACAACCGGACGTTTGAAGAAATAAGAGTTTCCTAAATCCCCCTGAACAGCTTTCGAAATAAAGCGGCCGTACTTCACCATGAAGGGATCGTTGAGGCCCATTTCAGTCCGCAGCGCATCTCGCTCGGCTTCGGACACAGACTGTCCCACCAGCTCACGCAGGGGATCGCCTAAATTGTCCTGGATAGCAAACGCCACCAGACTGATCACAAACATCACTACCAGTGCCTGCACCAGGCGCTTGACCAAAAACGTAAACATTTCTTGCCTCTTTAGACATCCGTAATCAGGCCCCGGCCAGCGCCGGAGCCTGCATTACGAAAGGTATTACTTGATAACCAGATCGCCCAGGTACGGGAAGTCCATACCGTTGACGATAGGTTTGATATCCACATTCTTCTTGGCAGCCCAAGACGGGTCTTGCCAGTACAGTGGAACAAAGGCGGCGTCGTTGTACAGCAACTCTTCAACCTTCTTCAGCATAGTGCTGCGTTTTTCCAGATCGGTTTCCGTGTTAGCGGCTTCAACCAGCTTGTCGACTTCTGCGTTCGAGTAATGACCACAGTTGTACTGACCTTTACCTGTGTCAGCGTTACGGGTCATGGTCAGGAACTCAGTAAAGTTCGCAGAATCTTCGGTGTCCGGGTGCCAGCCGATCATCAGCATGCCCGCTTCACACTTATCAAACTCCGGCCAGTACTGGGCTTTTGGCATAGTTTGCAGGTCGACTTTGATCTTGATTTTCGCCAGCATAGCCGCCACAGCCTGCGCGACTTTTTCGTCGTTCACATAGCGGTTGTTTGGCGCAATCATAGTGATAGAGAAACCGTTCTCATAACCGGCATCTTTCATCAGCTGCTGGGCTTTTTTCAGATCATAGCGCGGAGTCAGCGATTCGTTGTAACCGGCATAACCCACAGGACTCTGCTGGCCGGCAGGTGTTGCCGCGCCTTTCATGATCTTCTCAGCAATACCTTCGTTGTTGACCGCGTACACAATCGCCTGACGGACACGTGCATCACGCAGCGGCTCGGCCACTTTCTGGTTCAGCTGGAAGGTGATGACGCGGGTACCCGGCATAGTCACCAGCTCCAGCTTATCGTTACTCTTGATACGCTGATAATCATTCGGCGACACAGGCGCAATCATATCAACATCACCCGACAGCAGCGCAGCCACACGGGTCGCGTCTTCTTTGATAGGACGCAGCGTGATGTTATCGACATTACCTTCGCTGTCTTTGTCCCAGTAATCAGCAAAACGTTCGAACTCAACCTTTACGCCCTGCTCACGGCTGACCACTTTGAACGGACCAGTACCAGAGATATTGGTAGAGGCAAACGTTGAACCGTTTTTCTTCAGTTCAGCCTTGTCTTTGCCGTCAGCTGTCTGGCCCGTATAGAACTTGCTGTCCATCGGGAATACATAGGTCATGACGTTTTCAATCAGTGGATAGGTACCGTCAGTGATCACGTCAACTGTATTGGCATCCACTTTTTTGATATCAACGATAGGAGTGAAGATACCTTTGAAGTCAGCAGAAGACTTCAGACGCTTGAACGTCCAGACCACATCATCGGCGCTGAAGGTGTTGCCGGAGTGAAATTTCACACCTTCACGCAGCTTGAAACGCATAGTGCTGTTATCAACTCGCTCCCAGGACGTTGCCAGGCGAGGTTCAAACTCCATCGACTGGGTAAAACGGATCAGCGGATCAAAAGTCATGTGAGAAAGTTGCAGCGTGCCGCCGGACAATTGCTCATGTGGATCCATAGAGACCGGGTCAGCATCATAAGCCAGATTCAGATTGGCAGCCGCCGCACCGAAGCTCAGACCAGCAGCCATTAACGCAACGGCTATCTTGCTCTTGAAGGTTTTCATTTGCATAGCTCCTTTATGCAGGGAGAGAACTCCCAGATGGTTATGTTTGCTTATTATTGGTTTAGGTAAGCAACAACAGCCCGACTCGCAGAACGAGCCGTGCCGGCAACCAATGTCACCGGCGGGTAAACGGGTTCCGTATCAGGCCAGCTTCAGGCCTTCCTGACTCATTCCTTTGAATTCAGGCATCAAAGAAATCAATTGCTTGCTGTATTCGTGCTGCGGCGCAGTGAACAACTGCTCGGTTGGCGCCACTTCCAGCAAGGTGCCTTTCTGCATCACGCCGATGCGATCACACATCTGGCGGATAACCGGTAAGTCATGGCTGATAAACAGCATAGTCAGGTTCAGTTCATCCTGCAGATCTTTGAGCAGGTTGAGGATTTGCGCCTGAACTGACACATCCAGCGCCGAGGTCGGCTCATCACAAATCAGCAGACGGGGACGAGTAGCCAGGGCACGGGCGATAGAAATACGCTGACGCTGGCCGCCCGAAAACTCATGAGGATACTTCACGCCAGCTGCACGGCCCAGACCCACATGGTCGAGCAAGTCAGCAACGATCTGCCGCACCTGAGACTCACTGCTGGCCAGTTTGTGAAAACGAATCGGCTCAGCAATGATGTCGAAAATCTTCATCCGCGGATTCATGGAGGAATACGGGTTCTGGAACACCATCTGCATCTGACGGCGCATAGGACGGCGCTCACTCTCGCTCTTGAGCGCTGTCAGATCGATACCCTCAAATACCACTTTGCCTGAGTTAGGCGGGTACAGACCGGCAATCACGCGCGCAATGGTTGACTTGCCTGAACCGGATTCACCGACTAGGCCAAAGGTTTCGCCTTCAAACACCTCAAAGCTGACATTGTTCGAAGCCTGCACATACTCGCGGCGGCTTTCAAAAAAAGAATCTTTCGTCACAAAGCGCAGATTGACATTCTCGACCTGCAATAAGGCGCCCGTGTACTGACGCTCGTCCTGACTCTGACCCAGCCAGTGATTTTTCACATCCAGCTGCGTGGTTTCACCCGCTTCTTCGATATAGCTCACCAAAGGGAAGCGAGCCAGTTTGATATCCGAGCGCGGCACCGCAGAAATCAGGCTCTTGGTGTAAGGGTGATTAGGGTGACCCAGCACCTGTGCTGTCGGACCGATTTCAACCAGATCGCCACGGTACATCACAGCAACACGATCGGTGACGTTGGAGACCACCCCCATGTCATGCGTTACCAGCATGCAACCCACGTTTTTCTTCACACACAGTTCACGAATCAGGCTCAGAATCTGATCCTGAATCGACACATCCAGCGCTGTGGTCGGTTCATCGGCAATGATTAAATCCGGTTCGCCAGCCAGGGCGATCGCAATCACCACACGCTGACGCATGCCACCGGAAAACTGATGCGGATACTGTTTAATGCGAATTTCCGGCTGAGGGATCCCAACTTGTTCCATCAGCTTAATCGCACGGCGAACCGCTTCTTCTTTACCGACATTCAAATTGGTAATAATGGTTTCCGTCAACTGGCGTTCGACGGTATACAGAGGGTTCAAAGAGGTCATCGGATCCTGGAAAATAAAGCCGATTTTTGCTCCGCGTACTTTTCGCATCGCTTCCGGTTTTAAACCTGAAATTTTCTGACCGTCCAGGTAGACATCGCCGCTGGCAATATTGCCAGGGGGACTCAACAGGTCGATTACGGCATTACCTACCGTCGATTTACCCGCCCCGGATTCCCCGACGACACCGACGATCTCACCGCGCTCTATGGTGAACGACAGCGATTTCACCGCAGCGTGGATACCGTGACGAGACGGGTATTCAATACGAAGGTTTTTAACTTCCAATAATGCCATGCTCAGACCTCAACAACCTGGCAGCGACTCTGCCTGTCTGCAAATGATTCCATTCTAATGAACCGATAAAAATATCGGCCACGTAAAGTGCCAACAATCTGGCAAAGATTTCACTAAAAATCAACATTTCATACTATAAAACTGTGCTACCGCACAAAATCAGCATAAATAATCACTAAAACCTCAACTTAAAACAAACATAACCCTTATAAAGTAACGTAGACAAACTCCGGAAAACCCACCCAAAAACAGCTAACAATTCTATTTTTTAGCATTTATATTCAAAAGCAACTAAAACAGCCCTCTGCATAAAACACCAGACAAAACAAAACATTTAATTAACATGGTGTGATATTAGACCACTAAAAACAAAAGTATCAGTGTATGAGTCCATCAAGATCATGCTCAGCAGTATTAACAACCGCCTCTCCTTCAGGAAATAGCGCAGAAGGGCATGAATAAGCATGATTTTTCATCCGCTATCCGTACTATGAACTGTGATTCACTAACAAATATGGCACAAAGAAATCAAGTTGGCTCTCTGCCATAACACATCCCATAACGGGCACACCTCAGGAAGGCATCACCAACACAGGCAGGGGCTTAGAAGGATGGTCATAAAAAAACCCGCTCAATGAGCGGGTCTTCAAAAGTGACCGGTGAAAAGGGATTCGGACGCGACGGGCTTCCGTGCGGCGGGCTTCCGCCCCCGACCCGGCTGCCTTTCCTTTGTTCCAAACAAGCAAACAATAAAATACAGATATAAAAAAACCCGCTCAATGAGCGGATTTTTAAAGGTGGTCGGTGAAGAGAGATTCGGACGCGGCGGGCTTCCGCACCCGACCCGGCTGCCTTTCCTTTTTCCAAACAAGCAAACAGTAAAATACAGATATAAAAAAACCCGCTCAATGAGCGGGTCTTTAAAGGTGGTCGGTGAAGAGGGATTCGAACCCCCGACCCTCTGGTCCCAAACCAGATGCGCTACCAAACTGCGCTATTCACCGATAATACTTTCTTGTTGCTTGTCATCCAGCCATACATGGCTGAAAAACGTTATATGGGGTGGCTAACGAGACTTGAACTCGCGACAACCGGAATCACAATCCGGGACTCTACCAACTGAGCTATAGCCACCATTGTAACTTGGTCGTAAAAAGGGATTGAACACGGCGGATTTCCGCACCGGTGCAATACACTTCTTTTCCTAACCTGTAGGTTTGCTCATCGGGCAAACTTACTGTAAGTGGTCGGTGAAGAGGGATTCGAACCCCCGACCCTCTGGTCCCAAACCAGATGCGCTACCAAACTGCGCTATTCACCGATAATCTTTTCTTGCCGGAGATACACGACTTGCGCTATCTGCCGCTAAGCACCGAGCTTGTTACAAGCTCCATACTCAATTATATGGGGTGGCTAACGAGACTTGAACTCGCGACAACCGGAATCACAATCCGGGACTCTACCAACTGAGCTATAGCCACCATAATTTACACGCCAACAGTGCCATCCTGACTTTCCGGAGTGGCGCGCCCGACAGGATTTGAACCTGTGACCTTTGGCTCCGGAGGCCAACGCTCTATCCAGCTGAGCTACGGGCGCCTTGCCCTATCGGCGGTGGTGAATATTACGGATCAGCATGCTTCTCGTCTAGTCTTTTTTGCAAAATTTTTTGTATTCGCTTTATTTATAACCATCTCTGGGTTGATTAGCGTCATACAAACAAAGCCGCTCTGTTTAATACCACTTCGTTAAGGGATATAATCATTGCGTTTTTTACCAAAAAACCACTGGTTAATTACTCACAGCTCCGTCTCATTACGCAACATTTACAATAACTTATACAAGACAGCTGTGATATTCGAGCAAATAATCTGGGAGTGTTAAGGTGAGCTCAATGGAATTTTCTCTTCGACAACTAATGGTCGCTGCAGTCGCAACCGTCGCCATCAGCGGCTCAGCCGTAGCGGCAGATATGTCTGGCGAAGCGATCGCAGAACGCATCAAGCCTGTTGGCTCTGTATATAAGGAAGGCGATGCACCAGCTGCTACAGCCGCCGCTTCCGGCCCTCGCTCAGGCGATCAGGTCTACGGCACTTTCTGTGTGGCTTGCCACAGCAGCGGTGTTCTGGGCGCACCAAAAACTGGCGATGCCGCTGACTGGGGACCGCGGATTGCTCAAGGTATGGATACGCTGACCAACCATGCAATCAATGGTTTCAATGCCATGCCGGCAAAAGGCACCTGTATGGACTGCAGCGATGAAGAAATCGTGGCGGCGATCAATCACATGATCGAGGGGCTGTAACTCAGCCCCCCTCCGAATCCCTGAAAAAAAGGTTAGCGATATTAGCTAACCTTTTTCTTTTCCGCGGATCTTCTCAGCGTTATTTCTTATTAAACATAGAGCGGATGTTGGCAATGTGTGCCTGACCGCGCTGCATACGTTCTTCTGCCGTTACCGGTTTACGCTCAGTTTCCCAATCCAGATCATCCTGGGGCAATTCATAGAGAAAACGGCTGGGCTCAGGTTTGAGCAGCTCGCCATACTGCCGGCGTTCCTTGCATAAGGTAAAGGTCAGTGTTTTCTGGGCCCGGGTAATACCGACATACGCCAAGCGCCGCTCTTCTTCCACATTGTCTTCATCAATGCTGGTTTGATGGGGCAAAATACCCTCTTCGGCACCTATCAGATACACATGGGGGAATTCCAGCCCTTTAGAGGCGTGCAGCGTCATGAGCTGCACCTGATCGGCATCATCATCCTCTTCACCCCGCTCCATCATGTCGCGCAGTGTCATGCGCTGAACCACTTCTTTCAGGGTACGGACTTCGTTATCGTAATTATCACCTTCCAGGTCTGCGGTAATCCAGCTGTATAAATCGGACACGTTTTTCATCCGCATTTCCGCCGCTTTCGGGCTGGCGGAAGTTTCAAACAACCAGTCCTCATAATGGATATCACGGATCATCTGGCGCACGGCCGCTACGGCATCGCCCCGCTCGGCGTTATCGGCCAGCTCAACAATCCAGCGCGTAAACTGGCGCAGACTGTCCAGCCCGCGCCCTGACAGGTGCTGCTCCAGGCCAAGCTCAAAGCTGGCTTCAAACAAACTCTTACCCCGCATATTGGCGTAGGTGCCCAGTTTCTCCAGAGTGACCGGGCCAATCTCGCGCCGCGGGGTATTGACGATACGCAAAAAAGCGTTGTCATCATCCTGGTTGGTGAGCAAGCGCAGGTAAGCCATGATGTCTTTGATCTCGGTGCGTGAGAAGAAAGAGGTACCGCCAGAAATTTTATAAGGGATCCGGTTCTGCATCAGGGCTTTTTCAAACAAACGCGACTGATGGTTGCCGCGGTACAGAATCGCGTAATCTTTGTAATCAGTGTTGTTGAGAAAACGGTGGGCAATCAGCTCCCCGACCACTTTCTCGGCTTCATGCTCTTCATTTTTGGCCGTCAGGACCTTGAGCATCTCGCCATCAGGGATTTCTGAGAACAACGCTTTTTCAAACAAATGCGGGTTATTGGCGATCAGAATATTGGCGCTGCGCAATATCCGGCTGGTCGAGCGGTAGTTCTGCTCCAGCTTGATCACTTTGAGGGTCGGGAAATCTTTATTGAGCAGGGCCAGATTCTCTGGCTGCGCCCCCCGCCAGGAATAAATAGACTGATCGTCATCCCCCACCACAGTGAATTTTGACCGTTCGCCCACCAGCAGCTTCACAAACGCATACTGACTGGTGTTGGTATCCTGGTACTCATCCACCAGGAGATAGCGGATCTTATTCTGCCAGCGCTGCCGCACTTCTTCATTATCGCGCAGCAAGAGCACGGGCATCAGGATCAGATCATCAAAGTCCAGCGCGTTGTAGGCTTTCATCTGACGCTGATATAACTCGTAGCAATGGGCAAACAGCTGATCACGCTCACTTTGCGCCTGCGCTTTCGCCTGAGCGGGCGACATCATGGCGTTCTTCCAGTTTGAAATCGATGACAGCAGCATTTTGAGCAAGTCTTTATCACCGTCGAGCTGCTCTTCCGTCAATTCTTTGAGCAGCGCCATCTGATCCTGATCGTCAAACAGAGAGAAACTCGCTTTCAGCCCCAGTACTTTGTACTCACGGCGAATGATATTCAGGCCCAGCGTGTGGAAGGTCGACACCATCAGCCCTTTGGCTTCCTGGCGACCCAGGGTCTGCCCGACCCGCTCTTTCATTTCCCGCGCCGCTTTATTGGTAAATGTCAGCGCAGCAATATTGCGGGCTTTGTAGCCACATTGCTGTACTAAGTAAGCGATTTTATTGGTGATGACCCGTGTTTTGCCTGAACCTGCACCGGCCAGAACCAGACACGGTCCAGCAACAAAACGTACTGCCTCATTTTGTCTCGGATTAAGTTTCATTCATTTGCCCTATGAGTCATGTTTTATTCAGCTGCCGCATTGTAACCTGATCTCGTCTCGTGTCTATTTCAGACACCCTCCCGCGTTTTTCACAGAAAAATAAAGGTAACAGATGAGTTGCATACTAATAAAGCATCTACAATAATGAATGAACGTTCATTCACTTTGTGATCAACAATGACTGACAAAAAAGAACGTATCTTGCAGGCAACCGAAGAATTGCTGGCAAAACATGGTTTTCACGGTCTGTCGATGAACATGGTGGCCAAAGAAGCCAAAGTCGCGACAGGGACCATCTATCGCTATTTCAGTGATAAAGAGGATCTCCTGTATCAGCTTCATGACCACATACTGACGATTGTCGCCAGGAAAATCACTCAGAACGTTTCCGATGCCATGCCCTTAGAACAGCAGTTTCGTACTATGTGGTTAAACATCTGGAACATGGCTACGGATAATGAAGCGCCGCTGATTAACCGTGGTCAGTTCGAAAACATGCCGCACCGAGGTAAGCAATACAAGATCGCGTTAGAACAAACGCTCTTTGCCCCTGTCCACAGGATGTTTGACACGGGTAAAGCTCAGGGGCTGTTTAAGCCTTTAGACAACGAGATATTAAGCGCACTCAGCCTTGAACCCAGCGCCTGTCTGGCCCGCAAGCACCTGAGTGGTACGTTTACGGTAAGTGATGAGGCACGGGATGCTGCCATTAAAGCTTGCTGGGATGCTGTAATTACACATTGAATTAGCATTAACTTAAGACTCCGGAGCAAAGATAATGAAAAAATGGGTAGCATGGATAGTCATGCTCATCATCGTTGCCGTGCTGTTTGGCACGCTTTTTACGTCCAAGTACTTTGAAATAAAAGGAAAGATGGCTTATTTCGCTAACATGCCTGAACCGGATTATCCGGTGACTGTCGTGGAGGCAAAACCGACCAATTGGGTACCGGCCATTGAAGCGATTGGTTTCATCGAACCCAACCAGGGTGTGACTGTCACCACGGAAGTCGCCGGTGTGATCAAATCGCTGGAGTTCGACTCAGGCATGTCGGTGAAAAAAGGCCAGCGTCTGGTGGTACTGGACTCCGATGTTGAGGAAGCCAACCTCAAGAGTTCCCAGGCTCGTCTGCCGGCCGCCAAAGCCAAATTCATCCGCTATCAGGATCTGTACAAAAAAGGCTCTATCT
This sequence comes from Photobacterium salinisoli, assembly GCF_003614885.1. Classification (GTDB taxonomy): domain Bacteria; phylum Pseudomonadota; class Gammaproteobacteria; order Enterobacterales; family Vibrionaceae; genus Photobacterium; species Photobacterium salinisoli. Next base: position 8,480 of record NZ_QZMS01000015.1, on the reverse strand, counting down.
CTAAGGAAGCTTTTGACGGCGCGCAAGCAGATTATTTCTCTCTGTCTGCTGATATTGAGAGCCTGAAAGCCACCATCGACCGTCGCATTATTAAAGCCCCGTTTGCCGGTGATGTCGGTCTGCGCAATGTGTTCCTGGGTGAGTATATTCAGCCCGGCACTGACATAGTGCGTCTGGAAGATACATCCCTGATGAAACTGCGCTTCACCATTGCGCAAACCGATCTGTCTGATATCCACATCGGACAGGAAGTCGATATCGCCGTTGATGCTTACCCGGATGCCAAATTCAAGGGCAAGATCAGCGCGATTGAACCTGCAGTCAATTATCAGAGCGGCTTAATTCAGGTTCAGGCGGACATTCCAAATAACGCCGGCCGTCTGCGCAGCGGTATGTTTGCCCGTGCCAACATCATTCTGCCGACCCTGGAAAATCAGGTTGTCCTGCCGCAGTTTGCCATCACCTATACCCTGTATGGCGATAATGTGTATGTGCTGTACGAAGATGACGAAGGCGTTACCCGCGTCCGTCAGTCCGTGGTGAAAACCGGTGAACGTAAGCGCGATATTATCCACGTCCTTGATGGCGTTAAACCGGGAGACCGCGTTGTTACCACAGGCCAGGTGCGCCTGAGTAATGATGTTAAAGTCCGCATCGTAGAAAACGATGCCCTGAAAACCCCGGCTGAAACACCGATGCTGTGATTCGGAGGTTAAATGCGCTTTACTGATATATTCATAAAAAGGCCGGTCCTGGCAGTGTCGATCAGTATTCTGATTGCCCTGCTTGGTTTTCAGGCTATTTTCAAAATGCAGGTCCGGGAATATCCCGAGATGACCAATACCGTAGTCACTGTGACGACCAGTTATTACGGTGCCAGTGCCGATCTGATCCAAGGCTTTATTACTCAGCCGCTGGAGCAGGCCATCGCGCAGGCAGACAATATTGATTACATGACGTCGTCATCGGTACTGGGTTCCTCGACAATTACCGTCAACATGAAACTCAATACCGATCCCAACGCGGCCCTGTCTGATGTACTGGCAAAAACCAACTCGGTGCGCTCTCAGCTTCCCCGTGAAGCGGAAGACCCGACTGTAACTATGTCGACCGGCTCTACCACGGCGGTTATGTACATCGGCTTTACCAGTGACGAGCTCAATTCCAGCCAGATCACCGATTACCTGGAACGGGTATTCAACCCGCAGCTGTTCACAGTGAACGGCGTATCCAAAATCGATCTTTATGGCGGGATGAAATTTGCGCTGCGGGTATGGCTGGATCCGGCCAAGATGGCGGCATACAACCTGACTGCCAGCGACATCATGACAGTGCTGAATGCCAATAACTATCAGTCGGCCACGGGTCAGGCTACGGGCGAGTTCGTGCTGTATAACGGCACGGCAGATACCCAGGTCAAAACCACAGATGAGCTGAAAAAACTGATTGTCTCGACGCAGAAAGGTCAGGTGATCCGCTTAGGTGATATCGCCAAAGTCACCCGGGCAAAAAGCCACGACATTTACCGTGCAACAGCAAACGGTGAGGAAGCCGTAGTCGCTGCAATCAATGCGGCGCCAAGCGCGAACCCGATCAATATTGCCGCCGATGTGCTGGATCTGCTGCCTGAAATTCAGCGCAACATGCCAAGCAACATCAAGATGAACGTCCTGTACGACTCAACAGTTGCCATTAACGAGTCGATTCAGGAGGTTATCAAGACTATCGGTGAAGCAGCGCTGATTGTACTTGTGGTGATCACCCTGTTCCTGGGTTCGTTCCGCGCGGTACTCATCCCTATCATTACCATTCCGCTGTCGCTGATTGGGGTGGCCATGGTAATGCAGGCCTTCGGTTTCTCCTGGAACCTGATGACGCTGCTGGCCATGGTACTGGCCATCGGCCTGGTGGTCGATGATGCCATCGTGGTACTGGAAAACGTCGATCGTCACATCAAACTCGGCGAGTCACCGTTCCGGGCAGCCATTATCGGTACCCGTGAAATTGCGGTGCCTGTTATCGCCATGACCCTGACGCTGGGCGCGGTATACGCACCTATCGCACTGATGGGCGGCATTACCGGCTCACTGTTTAAAGAGTTCGCCCTGACGCTGGCGGGGTCGGTCTTTATCTCAGGGATTATCGCGCTGACACTGTCGCCGATGATGTGTTCTAAGATCCTGAAAGCACACGATAAGCCAAACCGCTTTGAAGATACAGTGCACAGTGTTCTGGATCGCATGACCAGCCGCTATGAAAAAATGCTGACCACAGTGATGAAATCACGCCCTGTGGTGATTGTGTTTGCGATCATTGTCTTTGCTATGCTGCCGGTTCTGTTCAAGTTCATTCCCAGTGAACTGGCACCGGCTGAAGATAAAGGCGTACTGATGATGATGGGTACCGGCCCGTCTACCGCTAACCTGGATTACATTGAAAACTCCATGAGCGAAGTGAACGAAATGCTGAGTAATCAGCCTGAAGTGGCTTTTGCTCAGGTGTTCTCCGGTGTACCGCAATCCAATCAGGCATTCGGTATCGCTTCTATGGTGCCCTGGAGTCAGCGCGAAGCCAGTCAGGCAGAAGTGGTCGGCCGTGTCACTACCCTGGTTAACGATGTCCCTGGTATGGCGGTAACGGCTTTCCAAATGCCGGAACTGCCGGGTGCGGGTTCTGGTCTGCCCATCCAGTTTGTCATAACGACTCCCAACAACTTTGAAAGCCTGTTTCAGGTGGCCGGTTCGATTCTGGATGATGTCAGCAAAAATCCGATGTTTGTGTATTCAAACTTGGATCTGAACTTCGACTCCGCCACCATGAAGATCAGCATAGACAAAGACAAAGCAGGGGCTTATGGCGTCACTATGCAGGATATCGGTATCACCCTGAGCACCATGATGGCCGACGGTTATGTCAACCGCATCGACCTCAATGGCCGTTCTTACGAGGTGATTCCGCAGGTAGAACGTAAGTACCGCCTGAATCCTGAATCGCTGAACGCCTTCTATGTTCGTGCAGCTGATGGTAATTCTGTGCCCCTGGGCAGCCTGATCACTATTGATGTTGTGGCTGAGCCTCGTGCACTGCCGCACTTCAACCAGCTGAACTCAGCAACCATAGGTGTGGTGCCTATGCCAGGGACCGCCATGGGTGACGCTATCGACTGGTTCCGTACCGAAGCCGTCAGCCAGCTACCATCTGGCTATCAGTATGACTTCATGGGCGAGGCTCGCCAGTACGTGACCGAAGGCAATGCCCTGTTTGCAACATTCGGTCTGGCATTGGCGGTGATCTTCCTGGTGCTGGCTATCCAGTTCGAATCACTGCGCGACCCTATGGTGATCATGGTATCGGTACCGCTGGCTATCTGTGGCGCGCTGGTCTCGCTGGCCTGGGGCGCGGCTTCGATGAACATCTACTCACAAGTAGGTTTGATCACCCTGATTGGTCTGATCACCAAACACGGGATTCTGATCTGTGAAGTCGCAAAAGAAGAGCAGCTCAATCACCAGAAAGACAAAATGTCTGCGGTAATGGAAGCCGCCAAAGTGCGTCTGCGTCCAATTCTGATGACCACCGCGGCGATGATTGCCGGTCTGGTTCCTCTGCTGTACGCCACCGGGGCAGGTGCTGCCCAGCGCTTCAGTATCGGTATCGTTATCGTATCCGGTCTGGCGATAGGCACACTCTTTACCCTGTTCGTGCTGCCGGTGATCTACACCTACCTGGCAAGTACTCATAAACCGCTGCCGGTTTTTGTGGAGGACAAGGATCTGGAAAAGTTAAAACGGGCTGACGAAGCGAAACTCGCGCTGAAAGCCCGGGAAAGTTAATCCGCAACTTTCTATCAGACTAAGGCCGCGCAAGCGGCCTTTTTTTCAGCCCACCTTACCCAATCTGGCCAAGGATTCCTGCCTGCCACAGAAATTTTTGGTGTACACTAACGGCTAAAAGTATCCCATTAACCTCATGGAGTTAAACCCGCGTATGTTTGATCCAAAGAAACTTGAGCAGGTTGCCAAGCAAATTCAGGAAGCCATGCCTCAACCGGTCAAAGCGCTTGGTCAGGATGTGGAACAGAAAGTGCGTCAAACCATCCAGGCACAACTGAGCAAGCTGGATGTGGTGAATCGCGAAGAGTTCGATGTGCAGACCCAGGTCCTGCTGCGCACGCGCCAAAAGCTGAACGAGCTGGAAAAAAAGGTTGCCCAGCTGGAAGCTATGCTGGCAGATAAATCCGAATAATTGGTTTCATTACAGACATGAAAAAGCCCGGCAAATTTTGCCGGGCTTTTAACTAACCAGGAAGGATGATGACTTAGTCGCCGACAGCGATACGTTTCATATCTGTCATATAACCTCGCAGTTCGTGACCAATCTGCTCTACAGGGTGATTACGCAGCGCTTCATTCACATCAATCAGCTGCTGGTTATCAACATGGTTACTGGTAACAGCCAGGCCTTTGCCGATAACATCTGTGCTGACTTTCGGCATGAACTTTTCACGCAGCAATGGCGTAGCCACATTAGCAAACAGGTAGTTACCATATTCTGCCGTATCAGAGATCACCACGTTCATCTCGTACAGACGCTTACGGGCAACTGTGTTGGCAATCAGAGGCAGTTCATGCAAAGACTCATAGTAAGCCGACTCTTCAATAATGCCTGAGGCTGTCATGGCTTCAAACGCCAGCTCAACACCAGCACGAACCATAGCCACCATCAGAATGCCGTTATCAAAGTATTCCTGCTCAGCAATTTTGGCATCAGTTTGCGGGTAGTTTTCAAACGCCGTCTCCGCCGTTTCTGCACGCCAGCCCAGCAGTTCTGCGTCATCGTTCGCCCAGTCGGCCATCATAGTCCGTGAGAACTCACCTGTGATGATGTCGTCCATGTGCTTGTTATACAGCGGACGCATCAGATCTTTCAGCTCTTCAGACAACTCAAATGCTTTGATCTTGGCCGGGTTCGTCAGACGATCCATCATATGAGTGATGCCGCCAAACTTCAGGGCTTCAGTTATGGTTTCCCAGCCGAACTGCAGCAGCTTACCGGCATAGCCAGGCTCGACGCCTTCAGCAATCATCTTCTCGTAACACACGATAGAGCCTGCCTGCAGCATACCGCACAGAATCGTCTGCTCACCCATCAGGTCAGATTTCACTTCAGCAACGAAAGAGGATTCCAGCACACCGGCACGGTGGCCACCTGTTGCTGCCGCCCAGGCTTTCGCAATTTCCAGGCCTTCACCTTGCGGGTCATTTTCCGGGTGAACGGCGATCAGCGTTGGTACACCAAAACCACGCTTGTATTCTTCACGTACTTCAGTACCCGGACACTTAGGAGCGACCATCACAACAGTCAGGTCAGGGCGAATCTGCATCCCTTCTTCAACAATGTTAAAACCATGGGAGTAACCCAGCGCAGCACCTTGCTTCATCAGAGGCATCACAGTGGTCACAACATCGGTGTGCTGTTTGTCAGGTGTCAGGTTGATAACCAGATCGGCCTGAGGGATCAATTGTTCATAGCTACCCACTTCAAAACCATTGTCTTTCGCATTACGGAAAGAAGCACGCTGCTCATCAATCGCAGCCTGACGCAGTGCATAAGCAACATTCAGACCTGAATCACGCATGTTCAGACCCTGGTTCAGGCCCTGTGCACCACAACCTACGATAACGACCTTCTTACCTTTCAGGTAATCCGCTTCCTGAGCAAACTCGCTGCGATCCATAAAACGGCAACGGCCCAGTTGATCCAGTTGCTGACGTAAATTTAAGGTATTGAAATAGTTAGCCATAACAAGTTACTCCGTGAATTCTAATCCTTGGTCGGCACTTCACTGCCGAATAACCTGATAGTAGATCAGGCTTGATGTTGTCTAAAGTGATATATTCACAACATCATATTGCAAATGGTGCAACATAAACCATGAACATAAAATCACTCCAACTCTTTCTTCATCTGTGTAACAGCAAGAACTTTAGCCAGACGGCACAGAAGATGCACATCAGTCCGTCCGCGCTCAGCCGGCTTATTCAGCGACTGGAGCAGGAGTTGTCTCAGCCCCTTTTCATTCGCGACAACCGCAGTGTGGAACTGACCACCTCAGGCCGTAAACTGCTACCGGTTGCCAGCCGCATTGTTGCCGAATGGCAACAACTGCAGCAAGAGCTGACTGAACAGGATCAAATGCTCAAAGGTAAACTCACCCTGTTTTGCTCAGTGACTGCCAGCTACAGCCATCTGCCCAATGTGCTGAATCAATTCAGACAACATTACCCTCAGGTAGAAATTCAGCTTGTTACCGGCGATCCGGCTCAAGCCGTGAATAAAGTCCTGCACGATGAAGCTGATTTTGCCATTACTGCCCTGCCTGCCAATCTACCCAATAAACTCACTTTCATTTACTTGGGTAATGTCTCAATGTCGTTAATCAGCCCATTAGTCACACCACCCGGTCTTCAGGCATTGCTTTCTCCGGACATTCAGTGGGACAAGCTCCCCTTCATTCTGCCTGAGTATGGAACGGCGAGAGAGAATGCTGACAAGTGGATGAAATCACAAAAAATAAAACCCAACATTTATGCTCAAGTTGCTGGGCATGAAGCTATTGTTAGTATGGTAGCATTGGGATGCGGCATCGGAATTGCGCCAGATATCGTTATAGAAAACAGTCCGATTCGCGATCAGATTCAAAAGCTGCCAGCAGCAGCCGTCGAACCATTAACATTGGGATTGTGCTGCAAACAAAGTCGACAGCAAGAGCCTCTTTTTCAGGCATTGCTGACGTTATTCAAATAGCAGGTCGGTTATGACGTCAACGCATACTTTAACGCACAGCTACTACTCCGCTTTCTATGCAGAAAAAGGTTATCGATTTTTAGAACAGATTGCACAAACTCATACGATGCCGAATGATCTCGTTGTTTTCTCTGTCATGCATTGCTATGAAGGCTCTCTGCCGTATCTCAACGTGCTGTGTAAACTTGCTGACCGTGTCATTTTCATTCCCAAACAAGCGACTTTTTGCAACAACGGCACACTGCTAAATACCATCCGATCCATTCCAAACTGTGATGTCGTCGCACCCGGCTTTGACAAAATCGCGTTAAGAGATCCGATACGTTGCTTGGAACTTATTCAGCAATACACCCAGCAAGGTCAGGCGTTTCTGATTCTGGATCACGGTGGCTATTTTGCCCAAGGCGTTGAAGCTATCTTTGAGGCGTATGATGAACAATGCGTGGGGATTGCTGAGTTAACCGCTAATGGCATCGCCAAATATCGCAACCGGCATCTAGTCAAACCCTTGGTATCGGTTGCTCATCTGAGCATCAAGACCCCAGCCGACTACGAGGCTTCTGAGTGTATCGTGCATTACACAGATCAAATCCTGCGCGAGTCATTTGGCCTGAAATTGAACAACCTCGGTTTTCTCACTATCGGGGTGATAGGTAGTGGTAATCTGGGCCGGGGGATCTGTAAGACACTACAAGGTAAAGGTATCCATGATATCTATGTCAGTGATCAGGATCCCAGACAACTCACCGCCTTACCCAGAAATGGCATACAGGTTTGCTCAACCGAAACCATGCTAGAGCACTGTAATCTCATTTTCTGCTGCACCGGAAATGGCGCACTTCACTCGGCTCACATCCAGTCCAGACGCGAGAATTTATTCATAGCTACAGTCACCTCTGCCGACGATGAACTCAATCTCCCCGATCTCGTACAACAAGGGATTTTGCAGTATGTAGGGGGAAATCAACTGGTGACAGAATATCAAAATCGGCACGGTGCCAGTATCTACCTAATAGCCGGTGGAGAATCTGCAAATACCCCTTTCAAAACAGGCATGGGTGATCCTACTTTGTACCTGTTTGAAGCCGCGCATTTACTAGCTGGTCTGCAGTTAAGCAGTCAGTCTCACAGCTATGCACCAGGCATTCAGGCTTTATCGGCACAAGATGAAATTTTCATTGCTGAGCAATGGCTGCGTTTTTTCTACGGTTACGCTTAATTGACCAGGCACTGCCCTCCGGACGAGTGGAGTTGTATGGCACCGGAACTCGTCTGACCGAAGAAAGATACCCAATCCCGTCTATGACAGCACAAACGTAAAAAAGCCCCAGTCTTTCGTCGGGGGACGCCCAGTCTGAGGCATTCAAGAAGTGGCGGACGGCTGGGGTCGCACACGACCGGGACGCGATGGTCCGGCATTCCGGCCCGCGACCAAAGTGCAGCGCACTTTTGGGGCGATCAGCCTGAGGGATCCATCAGTGACCAACAACCGACGACACTGCAATCGCCAGACAGCAAAAAACCCAGCCATTGCTGACTGGGTTTCTCTGATAAGTGGCGGAGCGGACGGGACTCGAACCCGCGACCCCCGGCGTGACAGGCCGGTATTCTAACCAACTGAACTACCGCTCCACACGGTCGAAACCAGACTGGGTCTGCTTTCTGAATAGGGA
>NZ_QZMS01000013.1 GCF_003614885.1 Photobacterium salinisoli | reverse complement strand
CATGATTAAAACCACCCGTCGCCGTAAATTGTTTCTTTTAGCGTCTTCAGTGAAGACACATTGTTAATCACTGCAATGATCAGCAAAGTGACCACCACAGTGATCAGCATGACTTTGTGCTCTTTCTTCATAGCGTTCCTTTGTGTTGTTGGTTGAACCGTTTCGGTGCCGCTATGAAATCGACTTTTAGGTAGGTTGGAAATGAGGAGAAACCTATAGGTTAGGCGGGTAACCTATAGGTTTAAACGTGACGGGCATCACGCTGCTTTTTTGCTGTTTTTCCGGTAGGTCAGAGAAACTTTTCGGCCTGTCTGGCAGTTCAGCGCCCCTTTCTGGTAGTTCCCCACGCCGTCCTCGACGTGGATGAAATCCGCGATCGGCTTGTTAATTTCCAGCTTGTTCATCTTAGCTGAGCGCAAGGCCGCGATATCTGCCACCGGGACGCTTTTCGCATCTGATAAATACTTGGCATCATTCATCGAATTGACCGCGCACAGATACCAAGTCGGTGACTGGGTGGTGATGGTTTTCGGCACTTCCTGCCCGCGCTGGAACACCGTAGTCACAATGCCGCCATACTGGCGGGCACCGCGCAGCAGCTCCCCGGTTTTCCCTTTCAGGGTGCCAGACGTGGGCGAGCAGGACGCCAGCTCTTCAATGCAAATTTCCAGCGGCGCTTTGCGGCCATCGAGTACCGACCATGCCGCCGCTGAGAAGAATTCCAGCTCCTCAAACACCAAGTCAGACGGGATATAAGCAATTTTAAAGGCACTGTTTCCTTGCCGGGCTTTGACCAGTGCTTTGAGGAAATCCGCCTTAGAGTGGAAGCCTCTGACCTGCTGGCCCTGAAAGGGTTTCCCGGCGTAGTTCTCGTAAGGGTCAAAGAACACCGCCTGTGCCTTGGCGGTGATGAATTTTGCATGCTTGACCAGTGAGGTTTTACCGCTGCCCGTGCCGCCGATAATCACCCGGTGCAACGGGTCAAGATGGGTGTTGGAGTTCTTAGGCCGCGGCAGGTTCAGGGTTGGCTTTTTCGCCATTGTCCACCTCCTGTTGTGCTTTCTCTTCGGCCAGTTGGGCGCGCTTCTCCGCCCGAAGCCCTTTCACCTGACGGGCCGTGACGCCACCTAAACCAATGACCGCCACCAAGAACAGAATTTCTTCTTTGTACTGGCCGAGCCAGTTCAACCACGTCGCCCCGTGCTTTTGCATCAGTGGCCCGGCGGCTTTGAGCACCTTGGCCTTGGCTTTCTCGTCGTATTCAAAATCCAGACCGATAGCGAAGGTGATCGCCTGCTCGGATAGGACAAACCCCAAGTCCAGCAAATCAACCGCGGCTTCTGCCGCGTCTTCATCGTTGGCGGCGTCCTGCGCCACTTCATCCTGCTCAGGTACTTCCTGTGATTCAAGTTGCTGAATCGCTGCGCCCCAGTCCGCCCAATCATCCGCCTGGGGTTGTTCTTCGACGAGGTCAAACGCCTCAATTTGCTGCAAGTTTTCCGCTGTTGCTGTCATCTTTTTTTCCTTTACACATACCAATTAAAATCATTACCAGTACAAATACCCCGACTAACCACGGATACAGGGTTTTCCAGTGGATTTTCGGGGCGCTTTTCTCAGGTTCGGTTAACGCGGATAACCCGTCCTCACTGGTTTGGGTAACGCTCAGGCTAACGCTTTGAACCGAATCCGGAACCGTTTCCTGAACGGGTTCGCTAACAGATTCCTGAACGGTTTGAACAGGCGCATCACCCAGCGCCTGAACCGTATCTACCTTGTGCTTTTCAATGTGCTCATGCATTGACGTGCTGTTGGTACTGTTGCCGCATCGCGGGCAACGGTAATAGAGCTTGCCAATATTGCGCGGGTTCTTCGGTGGCTCGCCGGATTCCATCAGGCGGTGCTCCCCGGTCATGTGCACCGTGCAGACCTCGCCACAGTCCGGCACGGTGCAGCGGATATAGCCGCGGGTCGGGTTCTTACTCATCCTCGCCCCCTTCCAGCTTTGCCAAGCGGGCCTGTACTTCAGCCCGGTAACCGGCTCGGGCTTTCGCGCTGATCCCGTCGAGCATTTCCAGCTTGTCAAAGAAATCACCCGGCAGGCCGATAGCCTCCAGACTCAGGGAGCCGCCGCTGAACATCACGGCAGACACCTTTTTCACCAGTACTTTCATATCCAGCGCTTTGAGCTTTTCAATCTCGGCCTTCACCTCTACGGATAAGGCTTCTGCCGTATCAATGGCTTTTTCGGCGTGGCGTAGCTGCTCAGCGGTCATGGTTTCAATCATCAATTTATCCTCGGGTCACAATTAAGCGGTTATTTGCCAGTTTGAGCTGGCAATCTTTGTCTATTGGCACTTTAGCCCCGGCCAATATGGGTTTAATCAAGCACTGCACCCCGGCATGGCTCCATCCGGTCACCTGTTTTAAGTGCTCTCCGAGCATGGGGTTACAGTTATTTTCAGTGCTCCAAGGGGAGCCGCTCCGCGACTCTAACAGCGCCCCCAACTCAGACTTTTTCACGAGTCGGTAGGTCTCGTTGCATGTCGAAATGAAGGTGCTCACCCCTTCAGAAACCCAGTGAAAGCCAATGGCTTTTTTCACGCTCTCGCCGTACTGGTTCTGTTTTTCTTCATAGGCAAGCTGAGCATCAGCGGCGAGCTGGCAAAACAGCGCCCACTTAGAGGAATCTGCCGCCTGTCGCAGCGCTTCGAGTTTTGGATCAATACGGGTTTGTTCTTCAGTAGCCCGGCGCAGATGGCGCCACAGGGAAACAGGCTCACCGCCGAACTGCTGAAATTGGCGGATACGGTGAACTGAGGCCCACGCCCGGACGCGAAACGCGCTTTCTTCGGCTTCGGTGTCCGGCATGTGCTTGCCGTTAATGTTTTTGGAGACGTATTTCGCGATGTACGCCGTGGCGCCGCCCTTGGCTGGGTCAGCTTCCTTAACGTCAAAGCGCGGGGAAATGTCGTCTCCCAGCTCGGCTCTGTCTTCACTGGTCGCCACGCCGGATATGATGTTAATCAGGGTGTCTTTGTCTTTCGGATCGCAGAACAGAAAATAGTGGCCATGGCTGGTGCCGTCTTTGTGCGGCTCTGCCACGCGAAAACCGAAGTAGTGAATACCTTCTTTAGCAATCAGGGCACGGGCCTGCGCCCACTGCTGCATCAGATTGCTATGGCCTTCTTTGACCGTGGCCCCGTTCCACTTGCTGGAATTGCGGTGGTACTTACTCGGCAGTGTCCACGTGAGAAACAACGCGGTATAACCCAAGTCCTGAGCCAGCTCTTCAAAGCCGCGGGAACGCACCATCATTTCAATGCGGCGGTTTTCCGGGTTGGCCGTGGTGCGTTTGATCACTTCGGCAAGGTCGAAATGCTCCCCGGTGGCCTCGTTGTACACCGCGGTGTTCTGAATGAAGCGCTCCGCTTCACGCTGCTTGTTCTTCCAGTTCTGGAAAGACGGATAGGAAATATATTTAGTCTGGTGCCCCTTGTCGCCAACGCGCTCAAGGGCAATCTGTGCGTACTCAATATATTGCGCCCGAAGGTGCAACAGGCGGCGCTCAATCCATTCTTCAGACTGCATTTTCAGCACTGAGGCTGTAAGCACTTGCTCGGCGCGTTCAATCTCCACCTTGCCACCGGGCAATACAGGCGGGTTAATGGAAATGGCGCGGATATTCTCAGCCAGCACAGAATAGATGTGCTTCATGGCTTCCAGAAAGCTGTCAAAAACCTGCGGGTCAATGTCTTTCATTGCCTGCATATTCTCATCAGCAACCAGACGGGCCAGCTTACGCACGGCCTCGTCTCGCATCAGAATGTTATGGTTTAAACGCTCGGCGTTGACCTTGTTGCGGCAGTCGACAAAGGAAAACTTGTTTTCAATGAAGGGAGCGACTTTTAAGCCGAATTTCACCGCCTCATCACTGAAGCGGTCAAGGTTGTCACGGGTAGCCCCGCCGCGCTGCTGGCGGCTGGCTATCTTGGTGCGGATATCCTGACGGACGACTTGCGGGAGACGTTTTAAGAAATGGCGAGTAAAAATAGTACCGTGTTGCATTACTCATTGACCTCATAGCAGCCTGTTGGCGTGCATTTGTAGTTCATCGGGCGGGGTGTGTAGGTGCGCTTTCTTATCCCGTGCTTTTCCCGCAACTTACCCAGCAGAAATACAGCGCGCTGGCGTTTCTCGGGGTCAGGGCTGACCATGCCAGCCATGTCAGGACAAGGGGCGTGAATCGGATCCATGCATCCCCCTTAAATCGCTGATTTCCAATCTTGATACTGTTCTGCCTGTTCTATAGCCAATTGCTCAAGCGCCCTCATGTTGATGAAATTCAGACCTCGCTCGTTTCGCTCACGTTTCAGTACAGGCAACATGCCCCGTTTTATCTGGCCTCGAACAGCATCAAGAGTCTGTCCTGTTATCTCTGCATACATCTGAGGGGTTACAAATGGAGCGTTATGTTGACGGATGTTGTTTTCTGTTTTCATTTTTTCACCTATCATTGACCTTTATTGCTAACAAAGTCACCTTGTTTTCCTTAGTTGCCATTCATAATAGTTCTTAAGGAAAACAGAAGTCAACAAAAAAGGATTGTGAATTATGCGTGAGTGGTTTTTGTCAACAGAGCTTGTTGAGATAGAAGGAATGCCTAGCAGTCGACAGGGAGTAAGCGTAAAAGCCAATAGGAACAATTGGTTAAAGCGAAAGGCGCAGGGAAAGGGGAGCGCTGTTGAATATCACATATCAAACTTTCATGAAAATGCGCAGAAGGCTTTAATAGCCTTACACGGCTCTGAGCATGAAAAAAGTAAAATGATGGAAACAATCAGTAATCTAAAGAAAACAGGCGACAAGTACAGAAGCCTGGAATATACAAAGCCATTACTGTTTGATTCAAGGGAACCCAATGCTTCAGCTATTTTTGAAGCACTACCTGTGAATGAGGCGGATACCATAGACATTCCAGAATTTAATGTACAAGCAGCCGCAGGAGCTGGCTGCCTAAGTAATACTGAGTACCAAACCAGCGTTTTTACAGTCTCTACTGCACTGGTAAGGAGCCTCGGCCTTCTCCCTGAATATTCAGCAATAGTATTTTGTTCAGGTGAAAGTATGTTGCCGACCATGGATGACGGTGATCGCATTCTTGTCGATACCAGAGAACTGACCGAGCCAGTTAAAGATGGGGTTTACGTCATTCGTATTGATGAAATGGTTTATGTTAAGCGATTGAAATGGAATATTTTAAATCAATCCTACAGAGTAGTTTCAGATAATCCGAGCTATGAAGATTTTGAAATGGCAGGAGAAGATCTCAAGCGTCTAAAAATAATCGGTCGTGCTGCAATGGTGATGAGGTCACTATGAGCATAAAAAAAGATGGCGATAAATGGCTGGTCGATATCAGGCCAGCCGGGAGGGATGGCAAACGCTTTAGGCGGAAATTTGACAAGAAAGCCGAAGCATTGGCTTACGAAAAATACATTCTTGCGAGGGCACATAACAAAGAGTGGTTAGGCCCTCCAGTAGATAACAGGAAACTATCTGAACTGATTGAAATATGGTGGAAAAAGTCAGGGCAATTTAAAAGGACGGCGAGTAACTATCTGAAAAAACTTGAATTGATCTGTACTGAGCTAGGTGATCCGCCTGTCAATAAGATTGATAACAAATTGCTTTCTGATTGGGTGCACTACAGACAAGAGAAGGGACAGAAGCCAGCAACAATTAGCCGCTTGATAAGCACTGTAAGTAATGTTTTTACAGTGCTTACCTCTACAGGGGATTTCACAGGGACTCATCCGATAAAAGGATTTAAGCTACCCAAAATTACCCGACGAGAAATGACATTTTTAACCGAAAGCCAAATCAGTCAGTTATTGGATGCAGTGAAGCATGATAAAGAACTGATGATGGCCGTTGAAATATGCTTAGCAACAGGCTCAAGATGGAGAGAAACAATCACATTAAAAGCAAGTAACCTCTCACCATACCGCATACGGTTTACCAACACGAAAACAGGCAAACCAAGAACAGTTCCAATCAGTGAGGAGCTGTATCACCGCATATATCCCCAATCAGGAAGCGATGTTTTTTCATTTGACCCTCAGGCGGAATTGTATGAAATCTTGGAAAAACTGGATTTTGGATTACCTAAAGGGCAAAAGGTGCATGTATTGAGACATACCTTTGCCAGTCACTTTATCATGGCAGGGGGAAACATCCTCACACTGCGAGACATACTTGGTCATTCAAGCATTGCTCAAACGATGGCATACGCCCATCTCGCACCTGATCACCTGGTAGATGCAGTAAGGTTCAATCCGCTGAGTAAAATGGCAGATAGAGCGTCCACATTATGCCCACTTTAACTACCTTTCTTAGACTAACATGACCAATAAACCACATAAAAACCATTCAAAATCAACACCATATAATTTCATTACCTTTCTTAAACCATAAAAAAAGGCCCTCATTGAGCGCCTTTTTTACAGCAATGGGATGCGAAATTACTCAAAAATCTTACGGTGCAGATTCTGAGCAATAGGCATGGCATGCTCGGTTTTGACCAGGAAGCACAGATTGTGCGGGCTGGCACCGTAGCAGATCATGCGCAGTTTGTACTCGTCCAGCGTATCGAACACAGTACTGACTGATCCGGCAGTCTGGCTCATGCGGTTACCAATCAGAGAGATCAGGCACAGATCCTGTTCAATCTCAACACGGCACAGCTCGCTGAGCGCAGCATGCGCTCCCGGAGGCAGCGTAGGTGCACCGCCGCCAGTATCAGTCTGATCCATGGTCAGCGACACGCTCACTTCAGAAGTTGAAATCAGATCAACAGAAACCTTATGCTCTGCCAGAATACGGAATACTTCGGCCAGGAAGCCGTAAGCATGGAACATATTCAGGCTGGTCAGGGTGATCAGTGTCTGGTTAGAACGCAGTGCCAGCGCACGGAACAGCGGCGCTTCGGTAACGGACTTGCGGATCCAGGTGCCACCCTGTTCTGGTGCTCTGGACGATCCGACAAACACAGGGATCTGACGGCGAACGGCCGGGATCAGGGTTGATGGATGCAGGATCTTGGCACCAAAGTTCGCCATCTCAGAAGCTTCGCTGAAGCTGATTTCTTTGATTGGCGTTGCTTTGGGGGCAATACGCGGATCTGTGGTGTACATGCCAGGAACGTCAGTCCAGATTTCCAATGTGCCGGCATTCACTGCTTCAGCCATGAGTGCGGCACTGTAATCACTGCCACCGCGGCCAAGTGTTGTGGTGCGGCCTTGTTCATCACTACCGATAAAACCCTGGGAAACGATGATCTTATCCTGCAGCAGAGGCAAGAGTTTTTCCTCTGTCAGCTGACGAATCATTTCTGGTTCCGGACTGGCCTTGCCAAACCGGCTATCGGTGCGCATCACGTCACGGATATCGTAACGTACCGCATCAGCACCCAGCTCATTCATAATTTGAGTGAACAGATAGGTCGACAGCAATTCACCATTGGCAACCAGCTGATCGGTTAACTCTGCAGACTTATGCTCAGCAGCTTTAACGGCCAGTTCGCCGACCTGATCGAGAAGCGCATCAAGGTGATCAGCAATCATCTCTGGTTGCTGTAAATCCGCCAGAACACTTTGGTGAATAGCGCGCAGGCGCTCTACCAGAGAGTGTCGGTGTTCGACATCGGCTACGCCATTGGCCAGTTCGACTAAAATATTAGTCACACCGGAACACGCACTGATCAACACCAGTTTGGTTGTCGGATTATTGATAACTATCTTAGCACTACGGCTCATTGCAACGAAATCAGCCACACTAGTGCCGCCAAATTTTGCGACTGTGATTTCAGCGTTCAACGCTGAAGAAGAAATTACAGGGCTCAATGTGATCTCCCACTTAACAAAGCGTAAACATGGGGCAAAATTTGGGGAATCTTTCCGACTTGAGTGTCAGAAGAGCCATTAGGCGAGACGTACTAAGACTGCTGCTACCAGAAGCTCTCCACCTGCACTGGATGATGCAGGTGACAGCCAGAAGGATTCAACCTTCAAAGCCGATACGGCAAGCCCCCTGTCTTACCGTATCTCGGCGTTGCTCCCCCTCTCTATGGTGCTTTGGGGTGGGGCCCCGCCGCATAGATACCTGGATAACGCGCCTCTTCCGTTTTCACCTGAAAAATGAGCTTTCTCAGGGTGAACAAAAATTGCCCTTATTGAATATGAGAGGGGGGGCTTTGTCAATGCTTGAATGCATTTTTCTGTGTCAAGATTGTTACTGACTTTGCATAAATTTGCCTGCCTGGTTTCAGGTGCGGGTTGTTCTGTTATGCTCGTTAGAAATACCCCGCGAAAGCTACTGTTGCTTACAATAATTAATGCACTGAATTATAAGTAACTTATGTGTCTGTGCAGATGGAGAAGCCTGATGACATTTCAAAGTTTTTACCCACCTCAACGCATACTGATGGGACCTGGCCCGTCGGACATTTATCCGCAGGTTTTGCAGGCGCTCAGTCGCCCGACTGTCGGTCATCTTGATCCGCTGTTCATTGGAATGATGGATGAACTTAAGCAACTGCTCCAGTATGCCTTCCAGACCACTAACCCATTTACTATAGCGGTATCCGCGCCGGGCAGTGCGGGAATGGAAGCCTGTTTCGTCAATCTGGTTGAACCGGGCGAGAAGGTGATCGTCTGCCGTAACGGGGTATTTGGTGAGCGGATGCGGGAAAATGTTGTGCGCTGCGGCGGTGAAGCTGTGCTGGTGGACAATGAATGGGGAGAGCCGGTTGATCCGCAAGCTGTTGAAGCAGCACTCAAAGCTCATCCGGATGCGAAAATACTGGCGTTTGTGCATGCGGAAACCTCAACCGGTGCCCTGAGCGATGCTGAAACCTTATCCCGCTTAGCCCGAGACTATGACTGCCTGACGATTGTTGATGCCGTCACTTCGCTCGGTGGGGTGCCGCTGAAGGTTGATGAATGGCAACTGGATGCCGTGTATTCCGGTAGTCAGAAGTGTTTGTCCTGTGTACCGGGCCTGTCGCCGCTGACCTTTTCGCCGCGTGCCGTCGAGAAAATTCAGCAGCGCAAGACACCAGTTCAGAGCTGGTTCCTTGACCAAAGCCTGGTGCTGGCCTACTGGAGTGGTGAAGGTAAGCGCAGCTATCACCATACCGCCCCGGTCAACAGTTTGTATGCATTGCACGAAGCTTTGGTTCGTCTGCAACACGAAGGGCTGGAAAATGCCTGGCAGCGCCATGCTGAGATACATCAATTATTGCGTGATGGTCTGGAAGCTATGGGGATCCGCTTTGTGGTGGATGAGAAAAGCCGTCTGCCGCAACTCAATGCGATTTATATTCCAGACGGAGCCGATGATGCGAAAGTGCGTCAGACTCTGTTGGAAGACTATAATCTGGAGATCGGTGCCGGGCTGGGGGCATTAGCCGGAAAAGCGTGGCGCATTGGACTGATGGGATACGGCGCGCGCAAAGAGAATATCGCACTGTGCCTGAAAGCGCTGGAAGAAGTGCTGAACTGATTATTCGCGTGAGAAAGATGCGGCTGCCCGGGCAGCCGCTTTTTTTGGTCTTCAGTTTTTGTCTGATTGTCCTTCAGCTTGTGCTAGCTGGGGCGAGGCTGTCACGGTTTTTGGCTTGGAAAACTGCGGTAATGCTTCATCGCTGAAATTCATACCCGGAAACAGATACCGGGCCTCTTCCCGAACCTGTTCAGCTTGATAGGTGTTTCCTAATGCCTGATGGGCGGTGATCAGAAACTGATACAGAATGGGCCTTGGCAGCTCTTTGGCTTTATGGTTGGCCCATTGGATGAAGCCTGTCAGCAACTCAGGATTATTTTGCTGAATGCCGATTTTCAACTGGGTCTGATAAAGATCCCATTCAAACCGGTTGCGCCAGGCCCAGGTGTTATTAACCTTATCCAAGGTCGTTAAATCGGGTGGCGTCGATGATTCAAAGCGGGTCAGCATGGCACCTGAATATAAGGTAGTAGTCATAAACAGACTGACGACAACAGGTAAAAGCATAGCGCTGATTCTGAAGGGTTTATAAAGACGCAGTGTCAGTTTGAAATATTTTGCACTCAGGGCATCAACCCAGTAGATCAGGAAAACAACAATAATCCAGTGGATCAGAGAGTGGTAAAAAGGGTATTCGAGTTGGGTATGTAGCGTAATCGGAAACAGGAGCGCAACCAGAGCCAGCTGGGTATTTGCCGGCGCGCGACGAATTTTGGCCAGCACTGCCGCTGCCGCAATCAGCAGTGCCAGGACAGGCAAAATGCCCCCTTCGCTAGCCCAGAGAAGCAGCTCGTTATGGGGATGATCCAGCCCGGGTAAGCCATAGGGTAGGTCAGGGTTGCTCTGATGTGCTTGAGCTGTCTGCATCAGGTAAGCGGGCTCAAAATTGCCATAGCCGACTCCCGTGATCGGGGAATGCAGGAACATGTCCATCGCTTGCGGGTAGATGACTGAGCGGGCACTTTCCAGCGACACTCTGCCCGGCTGCGGACTCCAGTTCAGGCTGCTAGTCAGATTCCAGGTCACGCTTAATCCCATGACTACCATCATCAGCCACATCCGCCACTGTACCCTGGCGGCAAACTGCATCAGGTAGGGCAGGATAAGCAAAATCCCTATCACACTGGCAATCCAGCCGGTGCGTGAGCTGAGCACGTACAGCATGGGTATCACAGCAACAGGCGTTAATTGAAGACCGAGATGGGAGAGAGTCCAGCGGCCCTGAACCATCGGCTGCCGTGCCAGCAGATAAGCGGAGAGGACCAGTCCGGTGGCCAGGAAGCTGGCCATCACGTTGGGTTGCTGAAAAATGCCGTAGGGCCGGTTGAGCTCGGTGTTATAGCCTATGCCATTGTCCGGCGATATCCACAGAAACTGGTACCAGGCCAGCGCGGCTTGCAGCCAGACCGCTTTTAAGATCAACCAGAGTATTTGCTGACGCTGTTTCTGGCTGAAAGCAAACTGCTGCAGGGCAACAAAAAACAACCAGCCAGCCCAGAGGGTAATGATTCTGTTGACAGCGGCTTCCGGTCGCGCTTCCGGGAAGAAGACGGGGACAGACAGCATAACGCAGCAGCATAAGAGAACCAGCGTCAGCCGTGAATAACGCAATATTTTCTGTCGGCTGATCTCCAGCAGGCCAATAGCAATCGCAAAGCTGAACGGAATCCAGCTACTGACATTAAAGGGCAACTCCAGGCCCGCTCCTCCCTGATTATGCTGAAAATAATGCATCGACAGCAGAAACAGAAAAGTCAGCGCCAGAATAAAAGGCCGTGTCAGTGGTTTACTGATGGTGGTAGCGGCCAGTCTGGTGCCCCTTAATTGAATGACGGTCACGGTGTCCGGTCCCTCGGCGAATAGACAGAAAGTCAGGCTGAACACTCAGCCTGACAGAGTGCATGTGTTAATTATGCCTGCTGTTTTGCCGTTAATGCGGGCAGCAGGGGTTTGAGGAAGCGGGCCGTATGCGAACCGGCGACCTCGGCAACCTGTTCCGGCGTACCCGTTGCAATGATCTCACCGCCACCGCTGCCACCTTCCGGTCCCAGATCAATGATCCAGTCTGCCGTTTTAATGACGTCCAGGTTATGCTCAATCACCACTATGGTATTGCCGTGATCACGCAGCCGGTGCAGGACACTCAGCAACTGCTGGATATCATGGAAGTGCAAGCCCGTTGTCGGTTCATCCAGAATATACAGGGTTTTACCTGTATCGCGCTTGGACAGCTCGCGCGCCAGTTTCACCCGTTGCGCTTCGCCGCCGGACAGCGTGGTCGCCGCTTGCCCCAGGCGGATATAGGATAGCCCTACATCCATCAGGGTTTGCAGTTTTCGCGCAATGGCTGGCACAGGATCAAAAAATACCCGCGCATCTTCCACTGTCATTTCCAGCACTTCATCAATAGACTGGCCTTTGTATTTCACTTCCAGGGTCTCACGATTGTAGCGTTTACCCTTACAGCTATCACAGGGCACGTAAACATCGGGCAGGAAGTGCATTTCAACTTTGATCACCCCGTCGCCCTGACAGGCTTCACAGCGGCCACCTTTGACGTTGAAGCTGAAGCGGCCTGGTTTATAGCCGCGGGAGCGAGACTCCTGGGTGCCCGAGAACAGCTCCCGGATGGGCGTGAAAATGCCGGTGTAAGTCGCAGGGTTAGACCGTGGCGTCCGGCCTATCGGGCTCTGATCGATATCGATAACTTTATCGAAGTGCTCCAGCCCCTGAATATCGTTATAAGGGGCCGGCTCGCCGGTCGTGGCCCCATTGAGTTTATGGTGAGCAATTTTGAAGAAAGTATCGTTGATCAGCGTTGACTTGCCCGAGCCGGACACCCCGGTCACACAGGTCAGTAAGCCAACCGGAATCGACACATCGACGTGTTTCAGGTTGTTGCCCGTGGCGCCTGTGAGCTGAACCGTTTTGGCCGGATCGACAGGAATACGTTCAGCAGGGACTTCAATCTGTTTCTTGCCGCTTAGGTACTGACCGGTCAGGGAGTCTTCCGAGTTCAGAATATCTTCCATGGTGCCTTCGGCGATGATCTGTCCGCCGTGAACACCGGCGCCCGGGCCGATATCTATGATGTAATCCGCACTGCGGATCGCGTCTTCGTCGTGTTCAACCACCAGGACGGTATTACCCAGATCGCGCAGCCGGGTCAGAGTGCTCAGCAGACGTTCGTTATCACGCTGGTGGAGGCCGATGGACGGCTCATCGAGCACATACATCACGCCGACCAGGCCCGCGCCAATCTGGCTGGCCAGGCGGATGCGCTGAGCTTCACCGCCGGACAAGGTTTCCGCACTGCGCGACAGGTTGAGATAGTTGAGGCCCACATTGACCAGGAAGGTCAGCCTGTCATTGATTTCTTTGAGGATTTTATCGGCAATCTGCGCACGCTGTCCTTCCAGTGTCAGCTCGGTAAAGAAGGTCAGTGCCTGGCTGATACTCATTTCGCTGATAGCCGGCAGGTTGGTGCTGTCAATGAAGACATGACGCGCTTCTTCGCGCAGCCGCGAACCGTGACAGCTGGCACAAGGCTTGGTGGAAATATACTTCACCAGCTCTTCGCGCACTGCATTGGACTCAGTTTCCCGGTAGCGGCGTTCCATATTATTCAGAATGCCTTCAAACGGGTGACGGCGGACGGTCACATCACCGCGATCATTAATGTATTTAAACTCAATATTTGTGGTGCCAGAACCCTGCAGCAAGACGTTCTGTACTTTCTTCGGCAGGCTGCTGAACGGCGCCTCAACGTCAAAATCGTAATGTTCAGCCAGCGAAGTCAGCATCTGAAAGTAGTAGTAATTGCGCTTGTCCCAGCCCCGGATGGCACCGCCGGACAAGCTGAGTTCACTGTTCTGAATCACACGGGACGGGTCGAAATACTGTTGTACCCCCAGTCCGTCGCATGTGCCGCAGGCGCCGGCCGGGTTATTGAAGGAAAACAGGCGTGGTTCCAGCTCACGCATGCTGTAGCCGCAATGCGGGCAGGCGAAGTTGGCTGAGAAAATCAGCTCGGCCATGCCATCGTCGTCCATGGCGCTGACAACAACAGTGCCGCCAGACAGCTCCAGCGCGGTTTCAAATGATTCAGCCAGCCGTTGCTGCAGATCATCACGCACTTTAAAGCGATCCACCACCACTTCTATCGTGTGCTTTTTGTGTAATTCCAGCGTCGGCGGATCGGACAGATCGCAGACTTCGCCGTCGATCCGGGCCCGAATATAGCCTTGCGCCGACAGGTTGGCTAAAGTTTTCAGGTGCTCGCCCTTACGTTCTTTGACGATAGGAGCCAGCAGCATCAGCTTGCTGCCTTCCGGCAGTGCCAGCACTTTGTCGACCATCTGGCTGACGGTTTGCGCAGCGAGGGGCACATCGTGAGTCGGGCAGCGTGGTTCGCCGACACGGGCATACAGCAAGCGCAGGTAGTCATAGATTTCGGTAATGGTGCCAACCGTCGAGCGCGGGTTGTGTGAAGTCGATTTCTGTTCAATCGAGATCGCTGGCGACAGGCCTTCAATATGATCGACGTCCGGTTTTTCCATCAGCGACAGAAACTGGCGGGCGTAGGCTGACAGTGATTCGACGTAACGGCGCTGACCTTCGGCATACAGGGTATCGAAGGCCAGAGAAGACTTACCGGAACCTGATAAACCTGTGATAACAATCAGCTTATCCCGAGGGATAGTCAGGTTAATGTTTTTAAGGTTGTGGGTGCGCGCACCCCTGACTTCGATCTTATCCATAGTTGCAGTCATCAGCGCTTGAATAAATAGGATTGGCATTATTGCATAGCCCTGAGGGGCTTAAAAGACTTGACTGTACAAAAACACAGTGCTTTGATCGTCTTTTATGCGTCCGGTCAAGACACGGGAAGCATGACGTAGCCCTATGACTCAGAGGGCAGCCCATGTTAAACTCGGCGATTAAGTATAAACTTTGAATGAGTGAAGGGTGTCATGACTTGGCAGCCTCAACAGCGAAAACCTGGAGTGAACTATGGCCAGTCGTGGCGTGAATAAAGTTATCCTGGTAGGTAACTTAGGCAATGATCCTGAAATCCGTTATATGCCAAACGGCGGTGCAGTAGCGAATATTACTATCGCTACCTCTGAAACATGGCGTGACAAAGCGACCGGCGAGCAGCGAGAAAAAACGGAATGGCACCGTGTCGTTCTGTTTGGCAAGCTGGCAGAAGTGGCGGGTGAGTACTTGCGTAAAGGCTCTCAAGTTTACATTGAAGGTCAGCTTCAGACCCGTAAGTGGCAAGACCAGAGCGGTCAGGATCGTTACAGCACTGAAGTGGTTGTTCAGGGTTATAACGGCATCATGCAAATGCTTGGCGGCCGTGCTGGTGGTCAGGGCCAGGGTGCTCCTATGGGCGGTCAGCAGCAGCAGGGCGGTTGGGGACAGCCTCAGCAACCGGCTCAGCAGTCACAACAGCAAAACTATGCGCCTCAGCAGCAGTCTGCGCCTAAGCAAGCCCAGCCTCAGTACAATGAACCGCCAATGGATTTCGACGACGATATTCCGTTCTGATCCTGGCATACGGTCATTAAAAAAAGCAGCGTTGAACGCTGCTTTTTTATTGCCTGATACCCAGTAACCTTACTGTGCTGGTCACAGATAGTGCGAATTGGCTGACTGAACAGTCTGGCCGGGCGAGGCTTTCTGTTTAATAAAATCAATAAACAGCTTGGTTTTGGTGTGATTGTAATTGAGCTTAGGGTAGTAGGCGTAGGCGGCATTTAACGGCTGCTTCAGCTCTGGCAAGACAGGGATCAGTAAGCCATTGCTGAGCTCGCGTTTTACCGTATTCTCACCCACCAGAATTAACCCCATACCAGCCACCGCCGCGGCGACCAGTGCTTCCGGGTTCTGGGTGGTAAAATTGCCCCGCAGACGTAAGCGGCGGTTATTTTCAAAGACATGTTCCTGCTCATGACCATGACTGCCGAATAACAGGCAGTTGTGCAGCGCCAGTTGCTCCGGGGTTTCGATCACGGGCCTGTCTTCGAGGTAACTGGGCGAGGCATAGAAACCCGCCTGAAAACTGAAGAGTTTAGTGGCAATATAGCTGGTGGAGTTGAAGTCGGTCAGTTCGCGGCTGATAAAGACATCCAGGTTGAGATCCGGCAGCTGCCCCGGAGTCACTGTGTGCAGCTCTACCTGGATATTGGGATAAGTCTGTAAGAACTCGGCCAGATAATGCACCAGCACCCGGCTGCCTGTCGCCAGTGGGGCGCCGATACGCAGTACGCCCTGAACTTCACTGTAGGTGGAGGTGGTTTCTGCCAGTATCTGTTGCCAGTCATCAAGTAAATGGACACTGCGCCGATAAAACACCTTGCCGGCGTCTGTGACTGTCAGATTACGTGTCGTGCGTTTAAGAAGCTGAACACCAAGCTGTTTTTCCAACCATGAAAGCCGCTTGGACAGGGCTGAGCTTGAGGTATTGAGCGCGCTTGCGGCCTGGGCCAGAGAGCCCTGCTCAACCACGGCGACAAAACTTTTGGTACAGGTAATCCAGTCCATATCTCTCCGCTTTGGGGTTACATATTGCCTGGGCGGTGAGCCAAGTAAGGAAAGTGTCGGTCTGAGCACTGCAGTGTTTGGGAGCCGATGGTATTTTCCAGTATAAACAGGCGTTTTGGTTTTATTGTGTCTGTATCAGAGTTGACCACAGAGCCAGGCGGTTTGGAATTGTTTTTCAGATAAAGTTGGACCTTGCATGAGAAAAGCCTCAGGGATGAAGCTGACCAATAGACTGGTTGCTTTCGTGACCCTTATTGTCATTTGCGCCATGTTTGTCATTTTTATTGGCGGAGCTGTCAGTTTTCGTCAGCTCGGGCAGGATTATCTGCATCATTATCTGGGCGGTGTGGTTGACGTTATCGATCAGGAAATGGCCGATCCGCAAGGCTCGCAGTCCCTAGCCCGCTGGCTGCCTAAACTACTCAAAGCCAGCAATGTGGTGTCTCTGGATGTCAGCAACGATGCCGGCTCTGTCTACCAGTTCCAGGGCTTACAGAAAATCGATGACCCCAACATTCTTTATCACACTGAATATCCGCTGACTCTGAATCCCGGTTACTTTGTCAGCATCCAGTCGGTGCCACCTTATACCGAACTAACGTATTCGCTGGGGGCGATGTCTTCCATCAGTCTGGCGATCATGATCATTATTGCCGGTCTGGTATGGGGCGTTAACTGGCTCAAGCGGCAGTTGCAGGGCTCAGAGCTGCTCGAAGAGCGGGGAAGAATGCTGCTGGCCGGTAAACTGGATGATTTTGCAACAGGCACTGATCTGGAGTGGCCGGATACGGCAAGTCTGGCATTGGACAAGCTGATCTCTGAGCTGAAAGATGCCCGACAGGAGCGCAGCCGCTTTGATACTTTCATTCGTACGCATACCTTCCTGGATCAGCTGACAGGCTCGGCCAATCGGGTATTGTTCGACAGCCGACTGCAATCTGTGGTGCAGGATCAGGATAACCATGGGGCTGTCATTCTGATTCGTATCGCCGACTGGGAAGAGTTGCTGCTGTCAAAGGGTAAGATTGTCGCCGATGAATTGATTCAGGACGTCGGCATGGTGTTGTCGAACATGGTTCAACGCTATCCGGACAGCGTGCTGTCCCGGTATTTTGACGCTGAGTTTGCCATCATGCTGCTGCAACAGCCCAGCAAGGAAGTGAATCAGTTTGTGAATCAGCTGCTGAAAGGACTGGAACGACTGACGCCTTCCGCGCCGTTACAGCGTGAGAACTGGTGCCACATCGGTATGACCTATTTTGCCAGTGGCGAACGGCGTGGACGCATCATGGATGAGGCCGACATGGCGCTGCGCAGTGCGCAATTGCAGGGCACGAATAGCTGGTACGCTTTCCAGAAAGATGTGCTGGGAGAAGATACCCGGGGCAGCGTGCGCTGGCGAACGCTGCTGGATTCTGTATTTAGCCAGGGCGGGCCAGCCCTGTACCAGCAGCCCGCATATCTCACCGGGGAAAATGTCCCGCTGCACCGTGAATTACTGGCGAGGATCAATGATGAAAACGGTGTAATGATCAAAGCTTCCCGTTTCCTGCCTGCCGTTGAACAGGTGGGCTTCAATGTCCGTATGGATAAACAGGTCATCAGCCAGGCGCTGGATCTGCTCAAAAATGGCCCGACCCTGGATAATTTTGCGATTAACGTCAGTATCGAATCTCTGCTGGATAAAGGTTTTATCCGCTGGTTCCGGGACGAACTGCTGCAAACGCCCAGGCCGGTACTGAAACGGCTGAGCATTGAAGTCCCTGAGCGGAACCTGTCACGTCATATTGATGCCGTGCGCACCTTTCTTAAAATGGTGACGGGCCTCGGCTGTCGGCTGGGTGTGGATCAGGCCGGGAGAACCATTGTCAGCACACATTACATCAAGGATGTGAACGTCCAATATATCAAGCTGCACCGAAGCCTGATCCGTGAGATAGATCAGCGTCAGGAAAATCAGTTATTTGTCAGAAGTATGCTGGGTGCCTGCGCCAATTCCGGAGTCGAAGTGATTGCTGTGGGGGTCGAAAATGACAGGGAATGGCAGGTGTTGCAGCAGTTGGGTATCAATGGCGGGCAGGGGCGCTTTTTTGCCCCAGAGATGAGTGTGAGTCAAATGAGTACCAAAAAGCGCAGATAATGTTATGTAAGTGGAAACCTTACATTTTTTACAGGATTTTCTCTATACACCATAAATTCCTGTCAGTATCATGGGTCAAATTATTGACATTATTGGTCAATTGCATGTCTTCAAAGAATGTAGTCGCGGGTTAAAAACGAACGGAAAGTAAAACGGGTTATTACCATGCTGATGAAAAAGCTCCTAGGCCGGAAAACTGTCAGTAAAGTGGCCAGTTTTGCTGTATTCGAAGGAAAACTGACCCTCGTCTGTCTGGCTGAAGACGGAAAAAGCTGGATCAGTGACAGTGTGGAAGTGGCTTCTCGTGAGAGCTGGACGACTTCCATCGCGCAACTGATTAATGCACACCAGTTAAACGGCTGCAGAATTCGCCTGGTACTCGGTCATGGCCTATATCAAAGCCTGGTCATTGATAAACCGGCCTTACCCCGTCATGAGCTGGCCAGCGCTTTACCGTTTCTGGTCAAAGATCTGGTGACTGAACCTCCCGCTAACCTGGTGGCTGATGGGTTTGAAGAGCCTATCAAAGACAGACTGCAAGTGCTGGTGGCGCAGCGTGCTCTGGTTCAGCAACTGGTACTGGCTTGCCTGGCGAATGGCTGTGAACCTGAACTGATCACTGTGGATGAAGTGGTGCTGGGTCAGATGACGGCTGAACAACAGAGCCAGCTGGTCCTTCATTCCCGTCAGCATTCCGGTCTGCATCTGACAGCCTTCAAACAGCAGGTGATGTGTTTCCAGCGCCAGCTGCGCGGTTTTTCTCAGCCTCTCATCGGTCTGGAACAGGCTGATTTGCAGATAGACGGCCTGGCGCTTGAACTGCAGCGTTCTCTGGATTTCCTCAGTGCCCAGTTACGTGATGCCCCTATTGCCCAGGTGCTGGTCAGCTGTGACAGCGATGATAATGAGCGGCTGGCCGACGCATTGCGGCAGCGACTCAATGTGCCGGTCGTCACCGTCAGTGGTGCACCCGCTGAACTGACGGATTTTGATACCCGTGTCGCCTGGGCTGCTCAGCGGCAGCAGCCTCTGCTCAATCTGTACAGTGACAGCCTCAAACCTCAGTCCAACTGGCTCACTCTGCCCAATTTGGTGGCTGGCTGGGCGGCAGGGGCTGTGGTGATTGGATCGCTGGCGGGATGGCAAAGCTGGCAGGAATACAGGGCCACACAGTTGCTGGCACAGCAGCAAGCCCAACTGACGCAAAAGCAGACTGATCTGGATAACGCCAAAGCCGCGCTGGCCCGCCATCTGCCAAGTGAGTTAAAAGTGAAATTGAGCGGTGAGCTGGAACAGCACCTCGCGGCCAAGCAGGCCACGCTCAAGGCGATTGCCATGCACGATAACAGCCTGCAAGCCGGCTATGCCAATATATTGCAGCAGCTGGCTCAGGCTGCCAGCCAGGATATCTCAGTGAGCCGCATCCATGTACAGGGGCAGCAGCTGGATCTGGAAGGCGTAGCCAGACATCCCAATGCGGTGCCCGGCTGGCTGCAGAGTTTTTCCCGTTATCCTCAGCTGGCCGATCGCCGTTTTGAAGTGATGTCCCTGAGTCGAAATGAAGAGAACATAGTGACCTTTATGTTGCATGCACAACGCAAAACAGAGGAAACCCCATGAATGTCTGGTCTTCTCTGGTTACCCGGTTTGAATTGCTTAACCGGCGTGAACAGTGGCTGGTGGCTGTAACGGGCTGGTTGATGCTGCTACTGGCCGGTTATCAGTTTTTACTGGAACCCATACAGCAATCACTGAGATCAGTGGAAAGGCAGCAGCTGTCGGTACAAGCCAGCATGATTAAAAATGACGGTGATCTGATTCGGGTTCGGCGACAGCTGAATGATGATCCCGACAAGGTGCTGGATGAAAAAATCCGTCAGTTGCAAGGCAGTAATGCCCGGCTCGACACTGAGCTTAAAGAACGTGTCGCCAGCCTGGTCACCCCGGCCCAGATGGCCGCATTGATGGATCAGGTGTTGCAACATTCCCAGCGACTGAAACTGGTGTCTCTGGAGTCTCTGCCGCCAGTCCAGCTGATAAACGGTGAAGATGCCGGTTATTACATTCATCCTGTCCGGCTGACTTTGCGTGGCAGCTATTTTGATCTGGTGAAGTACTTACAGCAGCTGGAAGCGTTGCCAGTGAAATATTATTGGCGAAGTTTGGATTATCAGGTAGACAAGTACCCACTCTCTGATATACACCTGGATGTATATACTTTGGGCGAAAGTAAGGACTTTATCGGTGGTTAGACATTGCATTTCTCTGCTGCTTGCCGTGTTCAGCACAGCAATCCTGGCCGAAAGCGATCCGACCGCTCCGCTGGGGTGGCAGGCGCCATCGGTAAAGAAAACAGCGACACAGCGTTTACCTTCACTGGAGGGGATCGTCTGCCCGGAGCAGGATCAGTGCAGTGTCATTTTGAATAACCAGGTGGTTGTGCCGGGGGAGGCGATTAGTGGTTATACCCTGAAAGCCGTCGACGGAGAGGCGGTTATTCTTCAGCGTGGCAGCCGACAGTGGCGTCTGGCTCTGTATAGCGAAGAAATAAAAATGAATGAAGAAGAAAAGTGAATTCTGACATGCGCTTATTGTTAATTGGGGTGACAACAACTCTGCTGACGGCCTGCTCTGCAAACATGGGCCACAATAAACCGGTTGAGGTGCAGGAAGCGTTGAATCAGGCTAAAAATGAGGCTCAGAGCCGGCCTCTGACTGACTTGCCATCGGCAGTCAGTGCTGATCTGATGCCCAGCCTGAACCGTTCCAGCTATGGCAGCAGCAGTGCGTACGAACGGCGGTTTCGTGTCAATGCCCGTGCCGTGGACGCCCGCGCCTTTTTCTCCAGCCTGGTTCGCGGCACGGCGTTTAATATGGTGATCCACCCTGAAGTCAGCGGCCGGGTGACGCTCAGCCTGCAGGATGTGACCTTAGATGAAGTACTGAATGTCGCGTCGGATATCTATGGTTATGATATCCAGCGCAAGGGCAACATTATTCAGGTGTTCCCTGCCACATTGCGAACAGAAGTGATTCCTGTGGACTACCTGCAGCTGCAGCGGCGTGGTCTTTCTCTGACATCCCTGACCACTGGCTCCATCAGCAGCCCGGATAACATTCCTGACAATCAGTCTGACAATCGCCGCAATAGCAACAACGACGATTATGACGACAATCGCAACCGCGGCAGCAATAACGGTGATCGCTCATCTTACTCTACGGGCGGCACCCGGATTGAAACGCGTTCCGACAGTGATTTCTGGGGCCAGCTGCAAAAAGCGGTTCAGGCCATGATAGGCACGGGTCAAGGGCGCAGTATTGTGGTGTCGCCGCAGGCCAGCCTGCTGACAGTGAAAGCGTTTCCGAATGAACTGCGCGAAGTGCGTGAATTTCTCGGCGTATCGAAAAAGCGCCTTCAGCGTCAGGTAGTGCTGGAGGCCAAGATCATGGAAGTGACTCTCAACGACAGTTATCAGCAGGGCATTAACTGGAGCAACATTACCAAAACCCTAGGCGGGACCGGCATTATTTTTGGCCGCACCGGGCCCGACAGTTTGCCGGGCGGTAGCGAGATTGCCAATTTGCTGGGCGGACAAACCAATATCACCATCTCAGATGGTAATTTCTCGGCAGTTCTGAGCTTTCTGCAGACGCAGGGCGATCTGAATGTGCTGTCCAGCCCGCGCGTCACTGCGGCCAATAACCAGAAAGCTGTCATTAAAGTCGGTGGCGATCAGTATTTCGTTACCGAAGTCGATGGCGGGGAAGCGGTGACAGATGGCGGCGTGGCCTCGCCGGAAGTGGTGCTGACGCCTTTCTTCTCGGGTATTTCACTGGATGTGACACCTCAGATTGATGATGACGGCGGCGTCCTGCTCCATGTGCATCCTACTGTGGTCGAAGTGACCGAAGAAGTGAAGGAAATTGCCCTGGGCGACACCTTTGGCACATACAGCCTGCCGCTGGCCCGAAGCTCAGTACGTGAGTCTGATTCTGTGATTCATGCCAGCAGCGGGGATGTGGTGGTGATTGGCGGTTTGATGAAATCGTCCCTGAAAGATCAGCAGACTAAAGTCCCTTTGCTTGGCGACATTCCCGGGCTTGGTTATTTGTTCCGTAACATCAATAAAGTTCAGACCAAAACCGAACTGGTGATCTTGCTGAAACCCACAGTGGTGGGCGATCAGACCTGGCAGCAGGAAATTGAACGCTCACGCGCGCTGGTTGAGAAATGGTTCCCGGACCAAGGATAACCCCATGTATCTGTCGCACTTCGGATTTGAACAGTTCCCTTTCCGGTTAACGCCGGATACCGGGCTGTTTCATGCACTGCCGCCGCATTTGGAAGCGATCAAAATGACCCTGTCTGCACTGGCGATGGGGGAAGGGGTTATCCAGATCTCCGGAGAAGTCGGGACAGGAAAAACCCTGGTCTGCCGAATGCTGGTCAGGCAGTTACCTGCCCGTTATGACCTGGCTTATTTACCAACACCGGCCATGAGCGGGCGGGAATTACGCGCTGCGCTGGCTAAGGAGCTGGGACTGCAGCCGGACGGTGACGGCCTGACGCTGACAGAATCGCTGCACCAGTCACTGATCGAACGCAAGCGCGGCGGACGCACTGTCGTGGTGTTGTTAGATGAAGCCCAGGCACTGCCTGATGAAGCGCTGGAAGCCTTACGGCTGTTGGGTAATCTGGAAACGGAACAGGAAAAGCTCTTGCATATTGTGCTGCTTGGCCAGCCTGAGCTGGATGAACGGTTGGCCACCCCGCAACTGCGCCAGTTCCGCCAGCGCATTACCTTTCGTGCTGTGTTACGTCCGCTGGATATGGCGGAAACGGCGTCCTATATCGAGCATCGCCTGAGCAAAGCGGGCGGAGAGCCAGGGTTAATGCCGCTGGCACGGCAGAAAGAGATCTGGCACGCCAGTGGCGGTATCCCCAGGCTGGTCAACCAGCTGTGCCATAAAGCCTTGATCGTAGCCTGCAGCACAGGTGACGACCTTGTCAGCCGCAAAGCGGTGCAGGCGGCAATCACAGATACCCAAACCGCGCGCCAGCCACGCTGGCACTATCCAGTATTATGGGGATGGAGCTGAGCATGAGTGAAGTCAATAAAATGCTCAATAGTTTGAGCCAGAGCCAGACACCGCAAGAGGCGCCGGAACTGAAGCCTGTCCGGGTCAAACCTCTGCCTAAAACGCGCTGGCCACGCTGGCTGCTTGCCGGATTGCTGCTCTCAGGCACGGCTGGTGCCACAGGCTGGTGGTTCGGGCACAGTCGCGCCGAGAGCCGCTCAGCGGCTGAGATGACGCTGGCAAAAGCAGAACAGTTATCTTCCTCGGCGGCTTTGAAACCGGGGCCGGATCCGGTCGGCGATTTTCTGCACGCCAAGGCCAAACCCGCTGCCGAAACAGCACCGGTTACCCAGCAGCCTGACAGCCAACCTGCAGCGGCCGGCCCAGCCAAAGCCACTGTACTGCCCGTTGTGAAAAAAGCGCCAGTTGCGCCGATCGCCAGTCAGCCAGATGCCACACCTGTGGTTAAAGCGGATGCGGCGCCAGCAGCTTCTCGCGCTGCGACACCTGTGCCAGTTGCCAAAGCGGCACCGGCGGCTGTGACTGATGACACTGAGCAGGAAACAGCCGGCACGGACACGGCAATGGCTGACCCATTGCAAGAGGGTGAATCCGGCTTGTCTATTGAAAGCATTGCTCTGTCGCCAGAGCAGCTTGCCCAGACTGATTACGATAAGGCCATGAAAGCCTTAGCGGAAGGGGACACGCTCAAGGCGACGAATTACCTGAAATCGGCGCTGGAATATCAGCCCGGCTGGATTGATGCCCGCCAACGCTTATCTGCCCTGTATTACGGCCGCGGAGATGTCAGGCGTGCGATGCTGACACTGCAGCGGGGACTGGCCAAACAGCCCAATCAGCAGGACTTGCGCCTGACAATGGCCAAGCTCCTGACGCAGGAATCACAGCCGGAAGTGGCGCTGGATGTGCTCAGCGAACTGCCGTCGCAGCCTGGCAGTGAGTTTCTGGCCTTGCGCGGTGCGCTGGCCCAGCAACTCAATAATCAGCCACTGGCACTGAGCAGCTATCAACAACTGGTGGATGCCGAACCTTTCGACGGACGCTGGTGGCTGGGGCTGGGTATTGCTCTTGACCGCAGTCAGGATAACGCCAGGGCGGTCGCGGCCTATACTCAGGCGCTGAAACTGGGGCAGGTCTCCGGCCAGTCCCAGCAGTTCATTCGCCAGCGTCTGGCCGCATTAAAGACACAGGAGGGCTGAACAGATGCAGCTTAGATTACGCAAACGTCTGGGTGATCTGCTGGTTGAAGAAGGCATAGTCCGCCAGGAGCAGCTTGATCTGGCACTGGATCAGCAACGCAGTACCGGCCGCAAGTTGGGTGATACCCTCATCAGTATGGGCTTTTTGGGGGAGCAGCAATTGCTGGCCTTCCTGTCCCGTCAGTTGGATATCCCGCTGATCGATCTGAACCGGGTGGCGGTCGACAGTGAAGCCGTTGGCCTGTTAGCGGAAGTGCATGCCCGTCGTCTGAGGGCGCTGGTGATCAGCCACCGGGGCGATACAGTGCGGGTCGCCATGAGCGATCCGGCCGACCTGGCGGCTCAGGAAGCGGTGCTGAACCAGTTGCATCAGTTCAGGGTTGAGCTGGTGATTGCCCCGGAACATCAGCTGATTGCCTCGTTTGATCGCTATTATCGCCGCACCAAGGAAATTGCGTCATTTGCCGAGCAGTTGCATGCCGAGCATAAGGCTCACAGCGATTTCAGCTTCAGTGTTGATAATTACGACAATGAAGAAGTGACTGTCGTTAAGCTGATCAATTCCCTGTTCGAAGATGCCATTCAGGTGGGCGCCTCGGATATCCATATTGAACCGGATGCCAGTGTGTTGCGTATTCGTCAGCGTATTGATGGTGTGCTCCATGAAACCCTGCTGAACGAATCGGCTATTGCCTCTGCTTTGGTCCTTCGCCTTAAACTGATGAGCGGGCTGGACATTTCTGAAAAACGATTACCGCAGGATGGCCGTTTTAATGTCACTGTCCGCGGCCACTCGGTGGATGTGCGTGTCTCGACTATGCCGGTTCAGTACGGTGAATCTGTCGTTATGCGTTTGCTGGATCAGTCTGCCGGCATTTTAAGCCTGGATGAGATTGGCATGCCGGCCGATATTCTTGCCCGGTTCCGCCGTCAGCTAAAACGCCCTCACGGCATGATTTTGGTCACTGGGCCGACCGGTTCAGGCAAAACGACCACTCTTTATGGTGCACTCAGCGAACTGAACAAACCCGGCAAAAAGCTGATCACCGCCGAGGATCCGGTGGAATACCGGTTGCCACGGGTGAATCAGGTGCAGGTGAATACCAAAATTGGCCTGACGTTCTCCGGCATACTGCGCACTTTCCTGCGTCAGGATCCGGATATTATTCTGGTCGGGGAAATGCGGGATCAGGAAACCGTGGAAATTGGTTTGCGTTCTGCGCTTACCGGTCACCTGGTACTGTCGACACTCCATACCAATGATGCGGTAGACAGTGCGCTGAGGATGATGGACATGGAAGCGCCCGGCTATCTGGTGGCCAGTGCGGTACGGGCTGTACTGGCTCAGCGTCTGGTCCGTCGTATCTGTCAGGACTGCAGTCATGACGTCACTCCTGATGCTGCCGAGCTGCAGTGGCTGAAGGCCTGTTTTCCGTCCTCGGCCGAGCAGACATTCCGACAGGGCAGAGGCTGTCAGAGCTGTAACCTGACCGGCTATAAAGGCCGGATTGGTGTCTTTGAATTACTGGAAATGACCCCGGCAATGATGGATGCACTGCGCGCCAATGATGCGATGGGGTTTGCGCAGCTGGCACGTGCTTCTGAGGGCTACCAGCCGCTGATTGAATCCGCCATGGCGCTTGCTCTGGCAGGCCGCACCAGCCTGGAAGAAGTGCTGCATCTGAGTGAAGGGGATTACCTGATACCGCAATTTGACGCGGTACCGGAATCAGAGGTGTTTCGCTGATGCCGACGTTTGATTACCGGGGACGGGGCAGCCAGGGACAGCTGAAAAAAGGCAAGCTTGAAGCGCCAACTGCAGAGGCGGCGGCGGATCAGCTGATGCGGCAGGGGATAATTCCTGTGGATATCCGCCGTGGCCGCAGCGACAGTCAGGTGACTCTCAGCGGCCTGTTGCAGCGCAATGTGCCGCTGGAAGCGATGGTGATTCTGTGTCGTCAGTTATACAGCCTGACCAAAGCCGGTGTGCCGCTGCTGCGGGCCATGAAAGGGCTGGAGCAGAGTACCAGCCATCCGTTACTGCAATCGACGATCGATGCCGTCACGGTCGAGCTGACCAACGGCCGTGCGCTGTCACAGGCAATGAAGATGCATCCTAAAGTGTTTTCCGAGCTGTTCGTGTCGATGATCCATGTGGGTGAAAATACCGGTCGTCTGGAAGATGCTCTGCTGCAGCTGGCGCAGTATTACGAGCTGGAGCTGGAAACACGGCGCCGGATAAAATCGGCCATGCGCTATCCGACTTTTGTGCTCAGTGCGATTATGCTGGCGATGATTGTGCT
Organism: Photobacterium salinisoli; assembly: GCF_003614885.1. Classification (GTDB taxonomy): domain Bacteria; phylum Pseudomonadota; class Gammaproteobacteria; order Enterobacterales; family Vibrionaceae; genus Photobacterium; species Photobacterium salinisoli. The sequence goes on along the minus strand of NZ_QZMS01000013.1, from coordinate 240,924 downwards.
CAACACCAAAGTGATCCCGCAATTTGCTGCCATGTTCAGCCGGTTTGGCGTCGAGTTGCCTCTGCCTACCCGTATTTTAATTGGGACCTCAGATTTTATGCTGAGCTACTGGCCCTTATTGCTTGGTGGTTCAGTTGTGAGCTGGATTGGCCTGAAAGCCTGGCAGCGCACCCCGGAAGGCAACGAAAAATGGGACTACTGGCGCCTGAAAGTGCCTGTGGTGGGCGATATCATCAATCGGGCCCAGCTGTCACGTTTTGCCCGCACCTTTGCTCTGATGATTCGTGCTGGTGTGCCCCTGAATCAGGCGATTCAGTTATCAGCGGAAGCGCTTGAAAACCGCTTTCTGGAAAATCGTCTGATCGACATGAAAAACGGCATTGAAGGTGGCAGCAGTATTACGCAAACCGCCCGGCAAAGCGGCATTTTTACCCCGCTGGTACTGCAGATGATCGCGGTTGGGGAAGAAACCGGTCAGGTCGATGAGCTGTTGCATGAAGTCTCGGATTTTTATGATCGTGAAGTGGATTACGATCTGAAAACACTGACCGCCAGAATTGAACCGTTTTTATTGGCCGTCGTTGCCGGCATGGTGCTGATTCTGGCACTGGGGATATTCCTGCCGATGTGGAATTTACTCGATGTCGCGCGCGGAGCTTAACGCGGGCTGATGATTAGGGACACTCTGTGGGAGAATCATGTAGTGTTAGTGATATTTTTGTCATTGTGTTGCTTTGTTTTTCGAGGCTAAGTTGAAGTAAATATTAGGAAAATGTGCAATAACCTGATTGTTTTCACTGGTATTTTTTTATGATCGTGCGAGAATGACCACTTACATCATTTTGACGCCCGCTCGTCATGTTTTTGGCAGGTTATGACTCAGTATCCGAACAGGCAAACCGGCTTATCACTGATCGAACTGGTCATTGTTGTGGTGGTGGTCAGTATTCTGACCGTTGTCGTCGTTCCCCGTTATATCGATATTGCTGAAGAGGCCAAAGTGGCCGCCCTTAAGGGCATGGCGGGCAGTTTTTCGACTGCGGTGTTGTCCACCCGCGCACAATGGGAAGCCGATGGCAGGCCAGGCACTCAAAGCCAAAACTGGGTCAATTACGACGGCACTGTGTTTAATCTGACCGCGGCAGAAACCGGCGTCAGAGAGGGGTATCCGTTCGCGCTGCAGGGGCAGGGAAGTCATCAGCTGGCGCAATTAACGGGGCAGGATTGTCTGGCGTTAATGGACAATCTGTTACAAAACCCACCGCCATCAACCGCAGATAAAACGGTGGCGAACGCTGGGCTGTATCAATATTTCGTCGAAGTCGGTGCAATCAGCGGTAGCCGGTTTTGTCGTTATTACCAGCTGGCTTCGGCCAGTGATTTTTGGACCGGCAAGAAAGCTATAACAGCCGGCCATTCTTTTACTTACACACCGGCTTTGGGTCGGATTGATATTAACATTGATCGCAATATTTAGGAGTCAGTTATGAAACGTCAAGGTGGTTTTACCCTGATTGAGTTGGTGGTAGTAATCGTGATTCTCGGCATTCTGGCCGTCACCGCTGCGCCGCGTTTTTTGAACCTGCAGGATGATGCGCGTCGCTCTGCACTTCAAGGTCTGAAAGGGGCGATGGATGGTGCGGCAGGTATTGTTTATGGAAAGGCAGCGATTCAAGGTGTAGAAGCGGCAAGTTCTGAAACACCTGTGGAAAATATTCAAACGATTTATGGATATCCAACAGCAGCTGATAACGGTATTGGTGCTGCACTTGATCTGACTGATTGGGAAAAAGCGGATACGACAGTAGACCCAGATCAAGTCGCAGGCGAAAGTGTTTCTTATACCTTTAAAGGACGTAATGATTCTGCAACTGAAGGTTGCTTTATCCGATATACCGAAGCAACTTCAGCAGCTGAGGCCACAACAACCTTTAAAGAAGGTGATGGTTGCCGAGAATAAATGAATGAAACTGAGTTGGCTTATTTGAGCCCTCAGTTGTTTATACCATTTAGGGGGCGGACTCCTGCCCCTTTTCTCTCTTTGACAGGGCGTCTTGGGTGAATGCATGGCTCGCCGTTTGAGCGCTGGCCGACAACGCGGCTTTACGTTAATTGAACTGATTCTGGTGATCATACTGCTGGGGATCCTCAGTGTGACGGCTGCGTCACGTTTGATTGGCCGCAGCAGTTTTGATGCATACCTGGCCCGCGATCAGGCTATCACTCTGACCCGTCAGATTCAGCTGCGTGCCATGAGCAATATTGATGCTCAGGGCGATCTGGACGGTTGCCTGTCATTGCAGGTGACACCGGATCATTTTGGCCCGCCCGCCTGTGCCGACACCACTTTTTCTGGCCGTGCAATCACAGAAGCCGATGATGCTATCACCGTGACAGGCGATCTACAGGGAGAGGTGCGGTTCGATTTACTGGGACGGCCCTATCAGCAGGATGGCAGCGGGAACAAGACGCCGTTGTGTACCACAGCGTGCCAGATCACCTTTGTCTCGCGTAACGCCCAGAGCGCTTCAGTCTGTATCAACCGGGAAGGCTATATCCATGCCTGCCCGTAATCCCTGCCGCCAGAACATTGGCTATTACCAGCAGGGTTTTACCCTGATTGAAGGCATTATCGCCATTGTCATTATGGCGATTGCTATGGTCACACTGACCAGCTTTTTATTTCCTCAGGCCGAACAGTCCGCCGTACCGCATTATCAGGCCAGAGCGGCAGCCATTGGCCAGGGCGTGCTGAATGAGGTGCTATCGCGCAAATTCGATGAAGCTTCGGATCCCTTTAACGACAGCGTGATCCGCTGCGGAGAAGAGGGGTATGTGTGCAGCGCGCCAGACAGCCTGGGCGCGGATGCTGGCGAGGTTAACAGCGGCTTACTGAATGTCGGCGCTGCCGACGATGTCGATGATTTTATCGGCTGCTGGGGCAGTGTGGCACAGTGCAACGACAGCAGCCTGCCTCACCGTGGGGCATTGCAGGATCTCGTCACAGTGTCTGCCGCCGGGCAAAGTGACTACCGCAATATTTATCTTGAAATCAGTGTGCGCTATGAAAATAACGCTTTCAATGGTGCCGCAACTACGGTCAGCAGCCAGAAACGTATTGATGTGCTGGTCAGGACCAGCCGTTACGGTGAATACCCGTTCACTGCATTCAGGAGTAATTACTGATGCAGCCGTCCAAAGGATTCACCCTGATAGAAATGATCATGGCACTGGTGATTCTGGCGTTTATTTCGCTGGGCATAGGTGCCTACCTGCAACTGGGCGCCCGGGGCTACTCCGACACGATAGATCGCGAGCGTTTACAATCTGAGGCACGCTTTGTCATTGAACGTATGACTCGGGAGATTCGCCATGCCGCGCCGAACAGCGTCAGTTTTAGCAACGGGTGTCTGTCGTTTTATCCTGTGGTATTAACCGGTGCTTACCTGAACGAGCCGGATCCCATTGATCCTGTGCTGGAGGTGCTGGTCTCGCCTGACTCACAGCAAATGAACTTATGGAACAGCGGCGTTAACGGCAACCACGCGGCTGTGGGATTTGTCAGTGTCAGTGATTATCAGGCCGATGCAGGCGAAAGCATGATGGTTGAAGCGTTAACGAAGGCCCCGACAGCGGCAGATCCCACGGCCACTTTGCAATTGTCCCAGTGGCTGGGCGATCGTTCGCCGGGTCAGCGCCTGTACCTGTTTTCCGACCGGGTGGCTTTTTGTCAGGACGGGAATACGCTGGTGCGACGGGTCAATAATGGCGCTGCTTATGCGCTGACAGATACGCTCAGTCGCTTCAATGTTGCTGTCTCAGGGGCCGGCCTGAACAGCAATGGCTTGATTCATCTTGAACTGAGCTTTCGCGATCCCGTCAGCCAAGAGTCGTCGGACTACAGTCAGAGCATGCAGGTGATCAATGTCTTATAACCGGCGGCATACCAAAAAGCAGCAACAGGGCAGCGCGCTGATCGTCGCTATTTTCGTTATTGTTGTCATGGCCGCCATGGCAGCCGCCATGTTGCGGGTAGCGGGATCCGGCCAGGACATCACTACCCGAGAGGTGTTGTCGACCCGCGCCTGGTTTACCGCCCATTCCGCCAATGAAGTCATGATGAGCCAATTGTTTCCGCTGGCCGGCACAACCAGTGATTCCGCAGTCGAGATCTGTAACCGCCATCACCCTGACACCGGCACGGCTTATACCTTCGCACCTGCCGGGGTAACGGGCTGCCGCGCAACGACGACCTGCCAATCTTCACATACCGGGTCAGTAAACACTTACTTTTTAATCAGCACGGCACAGTGCGGCAGCGGCCCTCATGCTGTTACCCGGATTCAGGAGCTTTGGGCAAAGGATTTGGATAATGAGTAAAGTCTGGCGGTTGATTCTTTTATGGTTATTGATTTCATTTCAATTTGCCTGGGCTTCTTCAGAGCAATGCAGTGAACTTCGAACTGATAGTCGATTTAATGTCGCTTACCAAATTCAAAACGCGCAATTGAAAGAAACTATTTATGGCGCGAAAAAGAATGGAACGCGTGAACTGGCACTTTGGAGTAATGACCCCTCAATTGACTCGATCATCAAAGACTCGGAAACAGTGGTTGGCGGCGATTACTACGTTTGGTTGGAGTATGAGCAAACAGGCAATAAGCAGGGGATGCTGACTTATTACCTTTATGAAGTCGGAACAGAACCTGTCATCTGGCGTAAAATAAGCACTGCGTTTGCGGACTTATCTTCAATAAAAAGCGTCCCAATTCAGGTTGAAGGGACGTCCGTTCAGGAAATAGCTTGTACGCTTGATGAGGTTGCTCCGGAGTTGCCTGAACCGTCAAACCCAGTATGTGAATATTTTGGTGCACCGGTTCAATCGCATTCATCATCAGGAAGAATTGATATTTACAATAATGCTTTTATCCGTGGTAATAAGGCAGATTTTAAATTGGGCTTTGCAGCCATTAATGATGGCAGTGGTTTGTCTGATCATTCATGCACGGCAAAAGGGCAAAGTTGGAAGTGTCAGATTGACCCTAGCTTGATTGTCGACCCGATACCTATGCCTGATTCATTTCCTGAACCCGATCCTGGAAATGGATACAAGTCATATTATGACAATCAAGTGCATGATATCGAACCGGGTAATTATGGGGGGATGGAGGCTGGAAGTAATAATACTGTGATACGTTTCAGCAGTGGCACTTATTGGATAAAACAACTGACTCTAAATGGTTCGGCTGTACTTGATGTTGTCACTGGCGCAAAAGTAAAACTGTATGTCAATCGACTTCAAATCAATAATCAGGCACTCATTAATCATAATGGTATCCCGGAAGACTTTTTTCTTGCGGGAGTTGGTGGCGATGCAAGCATTCACATTACAGGCATGGCCTCCTTTAACGGACTGGTCTATTCCGAAAATAATGTCATTCTGGATTCCGATTTTAGCTGGAACAGCGATTTATCCCAGATTCCTGCAACCATAATGGGGGCTGTGATCGCGAAAAATGTCTTCATGAGTAAAACCAGTAATGTCTCAGCTGAGGGGGTTTGTGAGGATGTGATCCCCAACGACAACTACGAACTGGTGATTTCTCCGAGCACGGCTTACGGCCTGACCTGCGAGCGAATCCCGGTCGATTTCACTGTGCTGAAAAACGGGATAATAGATACTTCTTTTGTCGGGAATCTGAATGTGTCGCCATCCTCCACATCAAACGGTGAGGTGTGCTGGGCGGTATCTGAAAACGGCAGTTGTGAGACCAGTTCATCTTCGATTCCAATCAATGGCGGGGCAGTGACTCTGTATCTGCAAAGCCATTTGGTTGGTGATGTTCAGGTTGCGGCCTCGGTTCTGACACCGGGAAATCAATTACTGACAGCGAATGCTGGCCCTTATCGTTTTGCGCCGTACGGTTTTCGCATTAATAGCGGTACAGCCAAAGAACTGACTGCCGGTAAACCGGATTCTTTATTGATTGAAGCAGTTGCCTCTAATGGTGCCCAATGTGAGGTCATTGAAGATTACGGCAAGACCGGCAGCGAAGCTAAATCATTGCGCTTTACCGGTCTGGATTATGTCAGGCCGAATTCGGGCACGCGCCCGCTGTTGCTCAATGGTCAGACGGTGACTGAAGCCGGTAATGTGACGGCCACGCTGACCTTTACCCAAGGCCGGGCGACAGTCCCTGTGCAGTATAACGACGCAGGCGAAATCAGTGTCGAGCTGGCCGATAACGAGTGGCAGCCGGAAGACTGCCCGGCCGGAGCAACGGATTGTGATGATCATCAGGGGGATTGGTCCGGCTTAAACGGCACAGCGGTCTTGCTATCCCGACCTTATACGTTCGCGCTCTGTGATGTGACCTCTGAAAATGGAAAGACAGACTTCTCCGGTACGTCCGGCAGCGGACCGGGCTTTGCGGCGGCGGGTGATAAATTCTCAGTTACCTTTAAACCTGTGATCTGGACGGAAGATGCAGTGATGCCGGATCAAAGTGGAGACGGTATCAATGATATCCGGACTACCACTTCAGCCTGGTGTAATCAGTTAACCACACCGAATTACTATTCCGTCTCTGGACTGGTGACAGCGCCGATTCAGTTGTCAATTCCCAATAAACCCGCAACGCCATCGGATACAGGGGCCGTTGCTGGAGTGCTGAGTGGTGCCCAGACATATGAATTCATCCGTTCTTTGGACGCAGAAAATGGTTTGGTGGTTAATAACCTGAGCTGGAGCGAAGTCGGCAGTCTGTGGCTGCAGGCCGATGCCGATTATCTCGGCATGCCAGTGGCTCAGGGTGTCGGACAGCTGGGGCGTTTCTATCCGGCCTATTTTTCAATCAAAGAGAGTGCGGTCAGCGATGCTTACGGCAACTTTACCTACATGGGGCAGCCGTTCTCCCTCTCGGCCACCGTCGAGGCGAAAAACAGACAGGGCGGGTTAACCCAAAACTACGGCTATTTTGCCGACGATTATAAAGAATCGCTGCAGTTACGCGCCGTTAATGCGGGTGCGACAGGGAGCGATGCCAACAACCTGACCAGCCGGTTGTCTGAGAACCTGAGTTATCAGCACTGGGATAAAGCTATTCAAACCATCAGCACCGACACGCTGGCATTGTTACGTGTGGTGAGCAGCACGAACCCAAACGTGACCGAACCGGACGGGCCGTACCCGGTGGATTTTGGTCTGGTCGTAGAATCTCGACATGATTGCGCGACCCGTGGCTGCAGCGATTTTTCAGCTAAACCGCTGAGTGTCTATGAGCAGAACGGCGCCACGCCGGAAACCGCCGCTGCACTGGCCGGTGACATTCACGCCCGTTACGGCCGGATGCGGCTGGAAGACGCCGTGGGCCGGGAAGGTGAGAAGATCAATATACCTGTGCTGTTGGAGTACTGGAATGCCGGCCAGTTCGTCACCAACGGCGACGATCATGACTCGGTATTTAATGGCCAGCTGTACTTCAGGCAGGGCATCACCAATCCCACTACGAATGCGATCACTGCATCTGTCGGTGATATCAAGGTGGAAGAGGGGCGTTCAACATCGGGCGATCTTTATGCCACAGAAGGGGGATCTCGCGAACAGGTGCGCTTCTGGCAAAAACTGGTGACCGAACCGCCTGTTGCTATTAGCGGGGAAAACCCCGTCACTGACTCAGGATCAGGCACCCATGCCGGCAGCGAATCCCAGCCCTGGTTGCTGTACAACTGGCGGGACCAGGGTGACGAAAACCCCTCCGCCCTGGTAACTTTTGGTATCTACCGAGGTAACGATAGGGTGATTTACCGCGGTGAAAGGAATATGAATCCATTCATCCATTCAAATTAGCCGATGCCAGTGAGTTGAAACCTGGCATGGATAGGCTGAAGCGCAATGATGAGTGCAACGTCAGTCTGAACGGATAAAGTACGACTTTATATTCCACTTGCTTTATATTTGTCTGGTATATCTCAGGGGCATGCTAATGAGAGGGCAGACCACAATTCGAAGCAAAAGCACACACGAAAGCGTAACAATCCCTAAAAATGAGGATCTGTGGCAGGTTTGACAAAGCTTATCTTGTCTCGCTACCTGCCACTTGATACATTTAGGCGCAATTTTTACGAAATTTGAGCTTGCAGGATTAGCCGAAAACTATGTTTAAAAAACTTCGTGGCATGTTTTCCAATGACCTGTCCATTGACCTGGGTACTGCCAATACCCTGATTTATGTCAAAGGGCAGGGTATCGTACTTGATGAACCTTCAGTGGTCGCCATTCGCCAGGATCGTGCGGGTGCCACTAAAAGTGTCGCGGCCGTTGGCCACGAAGCAAAACAAATGCTGGGGCGTACGCCTGGTAATATTGCTGCTATCCGCCCGATGAAAGACGGTGTGATCGCAGATTTTTATGTCACAGAAAAAATGCTGCAGCATTTTATCAAGCAAGTACACGATAACAGTGTGCTGCGTCCAAGCCCGCGTGTGCTGGTGGCAGTCCCTTGCGGTTCGACTCAGGTTGAGCGTCGTGCTATCCGTGAATCGGCACAAGGCGCCGGTGCCCGTGAAGTGTACCTGATTGATGAACCTATGGCGGCAGCCATTGGTGCCGGTCTGCCGGTGTCTGAAGCGACAGGCTCTATGGTAATCGATATCGGTGGTGGTACAACTGAAGTGGCCGTTATCTCGCTTAACGGCGTGGTGTATTCCTCTTCCGTACGTATCGGTGGTGACCGTTTCGATGAAGCGATTATCAATTATGTGCGCCGTAACTACGGTAGCCTGATTGGTGAAGCGACGGCTGAGCGCATCAAACACGAGATAGGTTCTGCCTATCCGGGTGATGAAGTGCGTGAAATCGAAGTGCGCGGCCGTAACCTGGCTGAAGGTGTGCCACGCAGCTTTACTCTGAATTCCAATGAGATTCTCGAAGCCCTGCAAGAGCCGCTGACTGGCATCGTGTCTGCTGTGATGGTAGCACTGGAACAGTGTCCGCCTGAACTGGCTTCGGATATCTCTGAGCGCGGTATGGTGCTGACAGGCGGTGGTGCATTGCTGCGTGATCTGGACCGTTTACTGACTGAAGAAACCGGTATCCCTGTGGTTGTTGCTGAAGATCCGCTGACCTGTGTGGCTCGCGGTGGCGGTAAAGCGCTGGAAATGATCGACATGCACGGTGGCGATTTATTCAGCGAAGAGTAATGTCTACCCCGGCAAACATCCAAACAGGTCATAGTGTTACATGAAACCTATCTTTGGCAGAGGCCCTTCTCTGCAACTGCGCCTGTTTCTTGCCATGTTACTGTCGGCCGGCCTTATGCTGGCCGACAGCCGTCTTGATGCTTTCGCCCAGGTCCGTTATGTCCTTAACTCTGCGGTTGCCCCTTTGCAATACGCAGCGAACCTTCCGCGTGAAATTCTGGATGGTCTTTTCAGTCAGCTGAGTTCTCATCAGCGATTACTGGCAGAAAACAAAGCGCTTAAGCGCGATCTTCTGGTACTGCAAAGCGATGTGCTGTTACTTGACCAGTTACAGCAGGAAAACCAGCGTCTCCGCGAGTTGCTGGGTTCACCGTTTGTGCGTGACGAACGCAAGATGGTGGCAGAGGTGATGGCTGTCGACTCTGACCCTTACAGCCATCAGGTCATGATAGATAAAGGCCGTGTCGATGGCGTGTATGAAGGCCAGCCAGTGATCAATGACAAAGGTATTGTTGGCCAGATTTCCTATGTCGGCGCGCATAACAGCCGCGTGCTGCTGCTGATTGATCCCACCCATGCCATTCCGGTGCAGGTAGTACGCAACGATATCCGGGTGATTGCCTCCGGCAGTGGTGAGCAGGATCAGATCCAGCTTGAACACGTGCCCAGCAGTACCGATATCAAAGTCGGCGATTTACTGGTGACCTCAGGTCTGGGTGGACGATATCCGGAAGGATACCCGGTCGGCAGGGTGACAGAATTTTCGTTTGATAATAAGCGCCCGTTTGCGCAAATCAAAGCCTTGCCAACGGTACAGTTTGACCGCTTGCGCTATTTACTGCTGGTCTGGCCGACAGACAGAGAAAGGCATACCGTCACTACAGGAGAACCGGTCAATGGTTGATAGTCGAGCCAATGGCATTCTGCTGATATGGTTGTCGTTTGTGGTCGCGCTGATCCTGCAAGCCGCTCCCTGGCCCGGGCAGCTGGAAGCGTTTCGCCCGTCCTGGGTCATGCTGGTGGCGTTTTACTGGGTACTGGCCTTGCCACACCGGGTGAATGTCGGCACGGCATTGGTACTGGGGCTGATCTGGGATCTGCTGCTGGGCTCCACTCTGGGTATTCGTGGCCTGACCATGTCGGTACTCTGCTATATCGTGGCGCTGAATTTTCAGGTCATGCGCAACTTATCGTTATGGCAGCAGGCCATGATAGTTGCCTTACTGTCACTGGCAGGCAAGCTGGTGGAGTTCTGGGCAGAATACCTGGTGGTCGAAATTGAATTTGATCCCACCCGGTTGTGGGCCGTGTTACTCAACTTCCTCCTCTGGCCGTGGTTGTTCCTGTTTTTGCGGCGCATTCGCCGTAAGTTCTCAATACGTTAGGGGGACGTCAGTCCCCTCCGGATAGCACGGTGTGATACGGCTCGCACGATAAGCGCTGGTGCTATCGTCTTTCTAGGTAAGATCAAGATGACAACACTGTATCTGGCATCCGGTTCACCCCGTCGCAAAGAATTGCTCTCTCAACTCGGTTACACTTTCGATATCCTGTCGCTCGACGTCGAAGAACGGCATCAGGCAGGAGAAACCCCGGAGGCGTATGTTCAGCGTCTGTCGCTGGACAAAGCCCTGGCCGGGGTGGCAGCAACGGACGGTCAGACGCCGGTACTCGGTTCAGACACTATAGTGGTAGTGGACGGACAGATTCTTGAAAAGCCGAGGGATTTCGCGCACAGCCGCGAGATGCTCATGTTATTATCCGGACGAAGCCATCAGGTCATGACGGCTGTCACTGTCGCCACGCAAGATCGTCAGCGTACAGAGCTGGTTGTGACGGATGTCTGGTTCCGGTCTCTGACCGACCAGGATATTCAGGACTACTGGCAAAGCGGTGAACCCAAAGACAAAGCCGGCAGTTATGCCATTCAGGGGATTGGCGGCAAATTCATTGCCCGTATCGAAGGGAGTTACCATGCAGTTGTCGGCTTGCCGCTGCTGGAAACCGATGCGCTGATCCGAGAATTTATAGCCAATTAAATTAACAGAGGCATCCATGAGTACCGAGCTGCTTATCAATGTGACACCCAGTGAAACCCGTGTGGCGATGATTGAAGGGGGCAACCTCCAGGAAATCCATATTGAGCGTGAATCCAAGCGTGGCATTGTTGGCAATATTTACAAAGGGAAAGTGAGCCGTGTACTGCCTGGCATGCAGGCAGCTTTTGTTGATATTGGGCTGGATAAAGCGGCCTTCCTTCATGCGTCCGATATTGTTCCCCATACCGAGTGTGTGGCTGAAAATGAGAAACAGCAGTTTCAGGTAAGAGATATTTCTGAACTGGTGCGCCAGGGCCAGGATCTGGTGGTGCAGGTGGTGAAAGATCCGCTGGGAACCAAAGGAGCCCGCCTGACGACAGATGTCACCCTGCCATCCCGTTATCTGGTTTTCATGCCCGGTGCCAGCCATGTCGGCGTATCGCAGCGGATTGAAAGCGAGCGCGAGCGTGAACGCCTGAAAAATCTGGTGACCAAGCACTGTGATGAGCTGGGCGGATTTATTATCCGCACTGCTGCGGAAGGGGCATCATCAGCAGAAGTGGCGCAGGATGCCGCATTTCTTAAGCATTTGTGGCGAAAAGTGCTGGAACGTCGTGGAAAATATAAGAGCAAGTCGATGCTGTACGGTGAGCTTGGGTTGGCGCAGCGCATCCTGCGCGATTTTGTCGGCACCGAACTGGATTCTATTTACGTCGACTCCCGCCTGGCTTTCGAAAATTTAAAAGAATTTACCGACGAGTTCGTGCCAGAACTGAGCAATAAGCTGGTTCGCTACACAGGCGATCAGCCGATTTTCGATCTGTATGATACGGAAAATGAAATTCAGCGTTCGCTGGATCGCAAAGTGGAGCTGAAATCCGGCGGTTATCTGATTATTGATCAGACCGAAGCCATGACAACGGTCGATATTAATACCGGCGCGTTTGTCGGTCGCCGTAACCTGGAAGAGACTATCTTCAATACCAATATTGAAGCTACCAAAGCGATTGCACGTCAGTTACGCCTGCGCAACCTTGGCGGCATTATTATCATCGACTTTATCGATATGGCCTCTGAAGAGCACAGGCGCCGGGTGTTGACGGCTCTGGAGCAGGCGCTGTCTCACGACAGGGTGAAAACCAATATCAACGGTTTTACTCAGCTCGGGCTGGTGGAGATGACCCGTAAGCGAACCCGCGAAAGCATTGAACATGTACTGTGCGGGACCTGCCCAACCTGTGAAGGGCGCGGGACAGTGAAAACAGTCGACAGCGTCTGCTATGAAATTCTGCGTGAAATTACCCGTGTCAACCGGGCCTATGATGCTGATCGTTTTGTCGCTTATGTCTCTCCTGCTGTGGCGGAGACACTGGCCGGCGAGGAATACCATGCACTGGCAGAACTGGAAGTCTTCATCGGTAAACAGGTTGAGGTCAAAATCGAACCTTTATATAACCAAGAACAGTTTGACGTCGTAATGATGTAAACCCTGAGGCAATGGCGTGTTATCTGTGCTGATAAATCTGACCCGCGTCCTGAAATGGACGCTGCTCACTCTGCTGGTCATCGGCGCAGTGTTAATCACCACGTTGCGATTGCTGCTGCCGCAACTGAACGATTACCGCGCTTCGATTACGCAATGGCTCTCGGCGCAAGCCAATATGCAGATCAGCGTCGAGCTGGTTGAGGGGCGCTGGCATAATCTTGGCCCGGTTATGGCGCTGCACGGCGTCAGTATCGGCCAGAGCAGTAAGGATATGGTGCAGGTTGGCGAGGTCGACTTTGACGTCGACTTGTGGCGCTCTGTGCTTAACCTCAAACCGGTTTTCCGTGATATAAAACTGACCGGACTCACGCTGGATCTCACCCAGTTTCCGGCCAGCGGCAGTTCTGCTGAGGCGGATAAGCCGCTGGATGTTAACCGGCTGGAACAGTTGCTCTTTGTTCAGCTGGGGACATTCTCCCTTCATGATGCGACCCTGATGGTCAGTTCTCCTGCCGGTCACCGTCAGCCGGTGGCAGTGGAAGAGCTGAAATGGGATCGTCAGGGCGACATGCACCTTGCCGAGGGGATTGTCAGTATTCCCGGCACAAACCTGAATCAGCTCAAAGTGATCGCTAACCTGTCAGCCGCACAAGGATTGCCACATTTATCCGGTACGGTTTATGCGCGGGCGAAGAACCTGTCGATGACGCCCTGGCTCAATCAGGCGGTACTGGGCGGGGAAAAAATCACCGGCAGCCAGCTGAATGCAGAAGCCTGGCTGACGCTTGATAATGGCCAGCTCAGTAACAGTAAACTCCGTTTTCTGGATTCTTACATACGCTGGCAGGAAAACGGCCGCAAACACGAACTGGCATTGCTTCGCGGTATGTTGTCTCTTACCCCGGAGCAGCAAGGTGAAAGCCGCAGCTGGCGTCTTGACAGCCATAAACTGGTACTGGCGACCGATCAGCAAGCCTGGCCTCGCCTTGATTTTTCCGCCAACTGGCTGGCGCCGCAGGAAAATGTTCAGGCGATCTCTGAGCCGGTAACACCGCAAAACACCTTATCCCCGGGACTCTGGCAACTGGCTGTCGGCCGTGTTGATCTGGCCAGACTGGCGCCGTTAGCCAGTTTGCTGCCCGAAGACAACGCAGGCCGGCAAGCCATTGAATCACTGCAGCCTGCCGGTTTGGTGCGCGATCTCCGGCTGGCCGGACAGGGACTGGCGCTTCCGCGCTTTTCGTTTGAATTGGATGGGGTGTCCAACAAACAGTGGATGTACCTGCCCGCCTTTGCGTCTCTGGACGCCAAGGTTGCCGGTGACGGGCAGCAGGGTGAGATAACGCTCAATGTCGGCAAGCAGACACTGGACTACGACAAGGTCTTCCAGGCTCCGATGGAGATAGAGCAGGCCGATATCCGCGGTTACTGGAAAATGGACGGACAGGGATGGCGTTTGTGGAGCGATGCGCTGTCGGTGAGTACACCGCATCTGAGTGCGAACGGCCAGTTCCGGATTGATTTCCCGAAAGCGGCTCCTTCCTGGCTGTCTTTTTACGGCGAAACCAAAGTCAAAGATGCCGGCGCGGCCTGGCGCTATTTACCCCGCCCGGCAATGGGGCAGGAACTGACGGATTACCTGTCTTCCGCCATCCGCGGCGGGCAGTCTGATCATGCTCAGTTACTGTGGTTTGGCGATTTGCCTGCATTCCCTTATGCCCGCCATGACGGTAATTTTGAAATCAGCGTGCCGCTTAAGAATGGGCGTTTCAGTTTCGATACCGCCTGGCCAGAGCTGACCGACATTGATTTGAATCTGGGGTTTCGCAATGATCGCATGCAGATCAATGCCAGCCATGCCAAAACCAAAGAAGCTGTTGCTGAGCGGGTCGTCGGAGATGCCTGGCTGCACCCGGAAGGTCACCTGAAGCTGGCCATTGATGTCAGTGCAGAAGGCGATCAGGTTCGCGACTATATGATGGCAACGCCACTGGTGGACTCGGTCGGGGCGGCGCTGTCGGCGGTGAATGTTGATGGGCCTGTTGCTGCCAAACTACAACTGGATATTCCCTTTAGTGGCGGTGAGGTGAAAGCGCAGGGTGAGGCCCGCCTTGACAGTAACCGGGTGACAATAGAAAGCCTGTCGCTGCCTCTGACCCAGGTGAAAGGCACCATTCATTTTGATAATGATCAGATAACGGCGGACGGCGTAACCGGCTACTGGCTCGGCCAGCCTCTGACCGTCAGCTTTGACGGTGAGAACGCCGAAGCCGGTTACCGGGTTAATGTGGATCTGGTCGGGTTCTGGCAGGTTGCCTCGCTGCAGCAGCGTTTGCAGGATCCACTGCTGGCCAGGCTGCACGGCAGTGCCAGGTGGCACGGTAATGTCGGGGTAGTGCTGCATGATACCGGGCTGAAATATCAGGTCTTTATTCAGGCGCCGTTAGCTGCTATCCGCAGTGAGCTGCCTTATCCGCTGGCCTTTACGCCACAAAGCCCCACCAGTGCGGTACTGACGGCTTCCGGCAACACTTCCCGGCTTGAAGCCAGCCTCACTGTGCCGGATGCCCAGTACCGGGCTGAGATAGCCTTGCAATCACAACCGCGGATTGTTCGCAGCGAACTGACAGTCGGCCTCGCCGAGCGCCGTAAACTGCCGGCTAAAGGCCACGGGATTCGTATTCAGGCCAACAGCATTGATGCTGATGCCTGGGACAGCCTGGTACAACAGATCATCGCGAAGCAGCAGCACAGACCGGCCGCACAAACCGGTATTGCGCTGCCCTTGCCCACACGGATCAATGCCAGCATCGAGCAGCTTAAGCTGGCAGGGCTCAATTGGCACAATCTGGATCTGGCGGTGCGTAAGCAGCCAACGCAGTGGCATGCGGTGCTCGGCAGCCGCGAAGTCAGCGGCGAGCTTTTCTGGCCTGACTATAAACCGCTGACGGTGAACCTGGAGCAGCTTCATCTCAATTTACCGGAAGATAAAAAACCGCTGGAAACCTTGTCTGCTGAGCATAGGTATGTTCCTCAGCGAGCGATTCCGCCGGTCACGGATTTTGATCGTAACATGATGGCCTACCTGCCGCAGATGAACGTCAAGATCAAAGACTTGTGGCTGCAGGGATACCGACTGGGCGAATTAAGCGGCCGATTGCGGCGCGATGCCCAGACGCTGATTCTGGAAGAGCTGCAACTGGATTCCGGAACTACATCACTGAGCCTGGATGGTCACTGGACCATGAATCAGTATCAGAATGAAACTCAAGTCGCCTTTGATATCGCCGGTGAGGACAGCTCGGAGCTGATGGGGCGGCTGGGGATCTCAGGTGGGATCCAGGATGCCAGATTTACCAGTTATGCCTCGATTCAGTGGCAAGGGGCGCCATGGTCGATGCACCGTGAAACCCTGACCGGTGAGCTCAAGACTGAAACCGGCAAAGGGGTGATCCGGGATGTGGGCGGTGCAGGCCGGATTCTGGGGTTATTCAGCCTGGATTCTATCATGCGCAAGATGCAGCTCGACTTTACCGGGGTGTTCGATGACGGACTGGCTTTTGACTACATCAAAGGCTCAGGACGGATTGAAAATGGCCGTTTTGAAACGGACGATGTGGAAATGAAAGCATTGGCGGGGGATATGTACATTCAGGGAAGTGCTAATCTGGTTAATGAGACAGTGAATGCCAGAGTGAAATTTATTCCTGATCTGACATCCGGCATCCCTGTGCTGACAGCGTTTGCTGTCGCACCGCAGACGGCCATAGTCGTGTTTGCGATTTCGACGGCCTTGTCGCCTGTAGTGGATGTCTTTACCCAGATTAACTATGTCGTCAGCGGTCCGATAGAGTCACCCACAGTGACAGAACAATCGCGCTTTACGGGTGAGTTTAAGGTCCCTGCAGCACTGAAGCAGCAGGTTGAACAATAATAATGAGGAACTTCCGGCTTTGCCTGTTTGGTGAAGCTGAGGTAATAATAACAAGAAAATCAATTTGTAATGGAGTGCGTGATGGCTAGAGTGGGTGTAGTACAGATGAATTCCGGGCCTGATCCTGAACAGAATCTGCAACAGCTGAAAAAGAAGTTGAAGGGGCTGCAGTTGCAGGGGGCGAAACTGGTCGTCACGCCTGAAAACTGCCTGATTTTCGGTACCCGGGCTGATTACGAACAACATGCTGAACCTCTGGGAGAGGGAGGGCTGCAACGCCAGCTCGCCGCACTGTCCCGTCAACTGGGGATCTGGTTGCTGATCGGATCTATGCCGATCCGGCGTGAAGACGGCAGCATGTCGACCACGGCCTTGCTGTTTGACGATCAGGGCCAGCTGCAGGCTCATTACGCTAAATTGCACATGTTCGATGTTGAGGTCGCCGATCGTCACCACAGCTATCGTGAGTCAGACACCTTCCGGCCAGGAGAGGCAGTTAAGGTGGTGGCAACACCTTTCGGCAACATTGGACTGTCGATCTGTTATGATGTCCGCTTCCCGCAACTGTACAGTGCATTGCGGGCGCAGGGTGCCGATATCATAGTCGTGCCGGCAGCGTTTACTAAAGTCACCGGCAAAGCGCACTGGGATATCCTGCTGCGTGCACGCGCTATTGAAACCCAGTGCTGGATTGTCGCAGCCGCGCAGTGGGGGGAGCATAACCAGGGGCGGGAAACCTGGGGCCACTCAATGATTATCGATCCCTGGGGACAAGTCGTCGCCTGCCAGGAGCAGGGCACAGGTGTGATCACCGCAGATATCGATCTGGGTCTGAGCGCACAGATACGAATGAATATGCCATTGCTGCAACATAGCCGTTTTCAGGTGCAGCAGTGCAACACAGAAGAGTAAGGCAATGATGCTGGAAACCGTAGAACAGACCATGCTGGCCCAGTCCGGGCTTGAGCGTGATGATCTCAGCCAGATACTGGGGCTTATGGTCGCCCGGAACGTGGATTATGGCGATATTTATTTTCAGTCCAGCTGGCACGAATCACTGGTGCTGGAAGACAGTATCATCAAAGACGGCTCCTTTAATATCGACCGCGGTGTGGGTGTTCGTGCGGTATCCGGTGAAAAAACCGGCTTTGCCTACTCAGATCAGATCAGCAAGCTGTCACTGACTCAGAGTGCCAAAGCGGCACGCGGTATTGCCCGCAGTGGCGGCTCTGGCAAGGTGCAGGCTTTTGCTTCATCGCCGGTTAAGCCTGCGTATGCCGGGGGCAATCCGCTGGAGAGCCTGGAGCGCCAGGAAAAAATAGCCCTGCTTCAGCAAGTGGATGCCTATATCCGTGCCAAAGAGCCTTTGGTGAAAGAAGTCTCGGTCAGTATTAATGGTGTCTATGAGCAGGTGCTTGTCGCTGCCATAGACGGCACCTATGCGGCTGATATTCGTCCTCTGGTGCGTTTTTCTGTCAGCGTGCTGATCGAGAAGAACGGCAAGCGCGAAAGCGGCAGTGCAGGCGGCGGTGGCCGCTTCGGTTATCAGTATTTTATGACTGAAAATGACGGCAAGTCGGTCGCTTTGCAATATGCCGATGAAGCCCTGCGCCAGGCGCTGGTCAACATAGATGCCGATCCGGCACCTGCCGGCACTATGCCGGTCGTGCTTGGAGCGGGCTGGCCGGGTGTATTGCTGCATGAGGCTGTCGGACACGGTCTGGAAGGTGATTTCAACCGCAAGGGCTCTTCCATGTTCTCGGGCCAGATGGGGCAGCAGGTGACCTCAAGCCTGTGTACCATAGTGGATGACGGCACTCTGGCAGATCGACGCGGTTCACTGAGCATTGATGATGAAGGCACCCAGGGCCAGTACAATGTGCTGGTGGAAGGGGGCAAGCTCAAAGGCTATATGCAAGATAAGCTCAATGCCCGCCTGATGGGCGTGGCGCCAACCGGGAATGGCCGTCGTGAGTCTTATGCGCACCTGCCAATGCCACGCATGACCAATACCTACATGCTGCCGGGCGAACATACGCCGGAAGAGATCATCGCCAGTGTGGAAAACGGCATTTACGCCCCGAATTTTGGTGGCGGACAGGTCGACATCACTTCCGGTAAATTTGTATTCTCAGCGTCAGAAGCTTACCTGATTGAAAAGGGTAAAATTACCCGTCCGATTAAAGGTGCAACCTTAATTGGCAGCGGCATTGAAGCGATGCAGAAAGTCTCTATGGTGGGTAACGATCTGGAACTTGACCGTGGGGTGGGCGTCTGCGGCAAAGCCGGACAAAGCATACCTGTCGGTGTCGGTCAGCCAACCCTGAAGCTGGCATCGATGACAGTCGGCGGAACTCAGTAAGCACATCCGAGCGGACTGACGCCAATAAAAATGCCAGCATTTGCTGGCATTTTTGTCTCTAGTGCACGGAATCAGTCTTTGATGTAGAGTGCTTTCAGTACCTGAAAGATTTCGCGGTAGGCTTTGGCCGGCTTGTTGGCGGCTTTTTCTTTCACGGCCATACGAACCAGTTGACGCAGTTGCTGGCGGTCAGCATCCGGATGGGCTTCCATCACTTCATTGATCACGCTATCGCCGTCATCAATCATGCGATCACGCAAAGATTCCAGCTTGTGCAGCTGAGCCGTTACCTGAGCATGCTTGTTATTCAGCTTGTCCAGTGCCGCCTGAATCGGTTCGATGTCAATGTTACGCATCTGTTTACCGATAAACTGCAGCTGGCGGCGATAGGCCTCCTGCTTAAATCGCTGGGCGTCTTTGATTGCCATGCGAAGCTCGTCACTCAGCGGGATTTTCGCTAATGCACCGGGCTTGAGCTTGACCAGCTCTTCGCCCAGCTTTTGCAGGGCTTCCATGTCACGTTTCATCTCGGATTTACTCACCCAGATGATTTCTTCTTCCTCTTCCCATGGGGCTTTTTTATTTTTACGGCTCATATCAGGCTCATGACAGACTTCAATGTCTCTATTTTATCAGTTTCAAGTTGAATTTGGGCGCATTTTAATTGTCTTGAGTGTTATCCTTAGGGGAAACCGTGTAAATAAAGTATGACTATGGATGTGAAACAACAAGTCGCCCAGCAGCGTAGCGAGCTGGAACAGGCGGTCGCCCGTGCCCTTGAGCTTGCCGGCCAGCAGGCTGATGCTGCCGAAGTGGCGATTAACAAATCCACAGGGATCAGTGTCTCTACCCACTTGTGTGAGGTCGAGAATGTCGAATTTAACAGCGATGGCGCGATGGGGATTACCGTCTACCGCGGCCAGCGTAAAGGCAGTGCGTCAACCTCAGACTTGAGTGAAGCGGCGATTGCACAAACCGTGGCAGCGGCACTGGAAATTGCGCGCCATACCTCGGAAGATCCCTTCGGTGGTCCGGGGCCGGCTGAGCTGATGGCCAAAAATATCCCGGATCTGGATCTTTTCTACCCGGATGAACCTGAACCAGATCATGCCGCTTCTATCGCGATTGCTGCCGAGCAGGCTGCGCTGGACGCTGACAGCCGCATTAAGCAGAGTGACGGTGCCAGCTACGACAGCCACTACGGTATCCGGGTGTATGGCAATACGCACGGCATGCTGGCCAGCTACCCGAGCAGTCGCCACAGTATCAGTTGCTGTGTGATTGCCGAGGGTAAGAATGGCGACATGGAGCGCGACTACAGCTATACCCTGGCACGTCGTACCAGCGATTTGTGGACGCCGGAGAAAGTTGGCCAGTTGGCGGCAGAACGCACGGTCAGCCGGATTGATCCGCAGAAATTGTCCACTCGTCAGGCTCCTGTCATGTTTGCCTCCGATGTTGCCACCGGCTTGTTCGGGCATCTGGTGATGGGGATCAGCGGGTCGAATTTATACCGTAAGTCAACGTTCCTGCTGGATATGCTTGATGAGCAGATCTTTCCGTCCTGGCTCAACATCAGTGAGCGCCCGCACCTGCTGCGTGGCCTGGCAAGTACACCGTTTGACAGTGAAGGCCTGGCCACCCATGACAGGGAAATCATTCAGGATGGGGTACTGAAAACCTATCTGATGACCAGTTATGCCGCCCGCAAGCTGGGGCGTCAGCCGACCGGGCATGCAGGTGGTATCCACAACTGGCAGGTGTCCAGCACAGGTGAAGATTTCAATGCCATGCTGCGTAAGCTGGGTACCGGGTTCCTGGTGACAGAGCTGATGGGACAGGGCGTGAATATCGTGACCGGCGATTATTCGCGCGGTGCCGCCGGTTTCTGGGTTGAAAATGGCGTGATCCAATACCCGGTCAGTGAAGTGACGATTGCTGGGAATCTGAAAGACATGATGGCCAATATTGTGGCTATCGGGACAGACACTGAAACCCGCAGCCAGATTCAGACCGGCTCCATTTTGCTGGAATCAATGAAAATTGCCGGTGAGTAATGGTGTGCTCTGAGTGAGAAAAAGGTCTGGCCCGGTGCCGGACCTTTTTTGTCTCTGAACCATCAGGTGAGAAACACTGTCGCCAAGCCGAGAAATACCGACAGGCCGATAATATCGGTAATGGTTGTTAATGCCATGCCGCCCGCGAGCGCCGGGTCAACATTGAGTTTTTTCAGAATAATAGGCACTCCGACCCCCGCGATACCAGCGATCAGCAGGTTGGTCAGCATAGCACCGGCAATAATGGCACCGAGCATTAGGTTGCCTTTCCACAAGACCACCACACCACCAATGATTCCGGCCCACAAGAGACCGTTGATTAAACCTACCCGGGCTTCTTTACTGAGCAGCCAGCGGGTGTTGGAATCGCCGATATGACCGACGGCCAGACCGCGGATCACCAGGGCGACAGTCTGGTTTCCGGCAACCCCGCCCATCGAGGGCACTATCGTCATCAGAACGGCAATGGCGGCCATTTTATCCAGGGTGTCTTCAAACATGTTGGAAACAGAGGCGGCGGCTAACGCAGCTAACACATTCACTCCCAGCCAGATGCTGCGTCGGCGGGCGGATTTCATGACAGGCGCAAAGGTATCTTCATCGTCGTCCATACCGGCCATACTCATCATGGAGTGTTCGGCATCTTCCCGGATGATATCAACCACATCATCGATGGTGATACGGCCGACCAGTTGGTTGCTGGCATCGACCACAGGTGCCGAGAGCCAGTTACGGCGTTCAAACAGGTTGGCTACTTCACTGTCGTCCATCTCGACATTGATGGCTTCATCCGGATCGTCCATCACATCGCAAATCTGTACGTCAGGTTGCGTGGTAATCAGGGTTGCCAGCGAGAGGTGCCCAATCAGCACATTGTGTTCGTCTACCACATAGAGTGTATCTGTGGCTTCAGGAAGCTCTCCGCGCATGCGCAGATAGCGCAGAACCACATCGGCAGTGACATCGCCGCGGATGGTCACGAAGTCGGTACTCATGATACCGCCAGCGCTTTCCTCCGGATAAGCCATTGCCAGCTCGACGCGATGGCGATCAGCGGCATCCATTTGCGCCAGTACTTCACGGAAACGGTTATCAGGCAAACTGCGCAGCACGTAAGCCACGTCATCGCTTTCCATGCCTTCAGTGACGGCTGCCAGTTTTTCCGGCGCCATCATGGCCACGATACCGTCTTTTACATCTTCAGACAGCTCGTCAAGGATCTCACCCTGCTCTTCAGGATCCGTCAGTTGCCACAGGACCTGACGTTCTTTGGGCGGACAGGCTTCAAGCAGGTGGGCAATATCCTCAGGCTCCATATCCTGCAACATTCGCCGGACGTGAACGAACATCCCTCGATCCAGGGCCTGGTTAACCTGTTGCAGTGTCTGGTGGGTTTGATCTTGCTCGAAAACGTCCGCCATAGAGAGAACTACCTTGCTTCGTGAATACACCCAGCTCTGTTGCGACAGCGGCAGCCGGGAAATGGCGCAATAACCTGAATATTAACGTAATAGCGTCGTCTTTGTCTCACTGGATCTGAGATCTTGCTAAGATTTCACTTGGCTGTAAGAAAAAAAGGGGGAGGGTCTAAAGCGGTGATTTGTTGTCGGTTGCCGGGTATTTTGTTGTTGTTCGGGACGGATAGACGCAAGATAGGGTCAGATCTTTTCAGGAGACTGGCGATTGACCGCCGGGAGCGGGGGATCAGTTATCTTCGTCAAAACCGTTTTCGATCAGCGAGGCGACCGCTTCCAGTGCGACGCTGGCGTCGCCCCCTTCAGCGCTGACGATGATCTTCTGGCCTTGTGCAGACTCCAGCATCAATAACCCCATCACACTGTCGGCAGTTGCGGATTTGTCTTCGTTGGTGACAGTGATAATGGCATCAAAACTCTGTGCCAGCTCGACCAGTTTAATTGCCGCCCTGGCATGCAGACCAAGGCGGTTTTTAATGAATAATTCCCGACTGACAGTATTCATGCTCAATGCTTCAGCTGACCTTGTTTTTCCAGAGTACGATGACGAACCTGAACCTGTTGTCCCCGCTGGCGGAAATAATCAGCCAGTTGCTGGGCAACGTACACAGAACGGTGCTGACCGCCGGTACAACCGATGGCAACAGTGACGTAACTGCGGTTGTTTTTCTCAAGCAGAGGGAGCCAGCTTTCCAGAAAATGTCGGATCTGGTAGATCAGCTGACTGACTTCATGGTGACTGGCCAGATAGTCCTGCACTTCGCTGTCGAGGCCGGTTTGTGGCTTAAGTTCAGGTACCCAGTGAGGGTTGGGTAAGAAACGGACATCAAACACATAATCCGCATCAGTCGGTAAGCCATGCTTGAAGCCAAAAGACTCGAACACCATCACCAGTTCACGGGCCTGACGCCCCAGCACACGCGCACGCACGGTTTCGCTGAGATCATGGATAGACAGTGAAGTGGTGTCCAGCACCAGATCGGCGGCTTCTTTCAGATTTGCCAGCCAGGCGCTTTCGGCCTGAATCGCTTCTTCCAGGCTCATATTCTGCCTTGAGAGCGGATGCAATCGCCGGGTTTCGCTGTAGCGTTTGACCAGGGTGTTGTCATCGGCATCGAGAAACAGCAGGTTGACGTCAGCCTGCTGGCGGACGTCTTCCAGCACTGAGCTGGTAATGTCATGATCGGCCGGCATGTTGCGGACATCAACGCTGACCGCCACTTTCTGGGTATGAGGATCCAGGGTTTGGATAAGATCGGAGAGCAGATGTACCGGCAGATTATCTACGCAGTAATAGCCGAGATCTTCCAGTACCCTGAGAGCCACTGATTTACCTGAGCCTGAGCGGCCGCTGACTATCATCAATTTCATGACAAACCCTTCCTGATAGCTGCTAAGACGGCTCTGAGGTCATGATCTGGTAAAGCTCTTCATCGCTTTTTGCAGCCCTGAGTTGCTTGAGAACCGCTTTATCGCTGAGCTTTTCCGCCATGCTGGACAGTGTCTTCAGGTGTTCCTTGCACTGGGCATCGGGCACCAGAAGCGCAAAAAGCAGATCGACGGGTTGATTGTCAATCGCATCGAACTGGATAGGCTGCTGACACTGGATCAGCACCGCAATCGCTTGTTCGCTGTCGGTGACACGGCCATGGGGAATGGCAATACCATTACCTATACCCGTACTCCCCATTTTTTCACGGTTGAGCATACACTCGAACAGGGGTTGAGGGTTCTGGTTTAAATGTTGGCCAGCAATTTCGCTGATGATTTCCAGCGCACGTTTTTTACTGGAGCAGTGGACTGCACTCTTGGTGCAGTCCAGGCTTAATACTCGACTCAGTTGCATGTTAATGACTATTGAGTTTGTCTTTATGTTTGTTCAGTTGACGGACCAGTTTATCAGTTAATTGATCAATTGCCGCATACATATTTTCAGAATCTGCTTTCGCGTGGATCTCTCCCGCGTTAATGTGCAATGTCGCCTCGGCAATTTGCTGCATTTTTTCTACATTCAACACAACATGCACGTTATTAATTTTGTCGAAAAAGCGTTCCAGCTTATCGAACTTTGTTGTCACATACTCACGCAGTGCTGGGGTAACTTCAATGTGGTGACCAGTGAGATTAATTTGCATAGACATCTTCCTCCTTAATCGCCGGCAATCAGAGCAGGCGTTTTCTTTGGCTTGAAGGCGGAATACCCAGCGATTCACGATACTTGGCTATTGTACGCCTAGCCACCATGATGCCTTGATCCGCCAGTAATGTCGCAATTTTGCTATCACTCAAGGGTTTGGCCTGATTTTCGGCCGCAACCAATTTCTTCACCAGCGCGCGAATAGCCGTGGAGGAGCATTCTCCGCCGTTATCCGTACTGACATGGCTTGAGAAGAAGTACTTCAACTCAAAAATACCGCGTGGGGTATGCATAAATTTCTGGGTGGTGACCCGGGAGATCGTTGATTCGTGCATTTCAACGGCCAGGGCAATGTCGTTGAGGACCATAGGTTTCATGGCTTCCTCACCGTATTCAAAAAAATCTTGCTGATGTTCAACAATACAGCGGGCCACTTTCAGCAGGGTATCATTGCGGCTTTCCAGGCTCTTGATCAGCCACTTGGCATCCTGAAGATGACTGCGGATAAACTGACTGTCGGCACTGTTGCGCGTTTGTTTGCTCATTGCCGCGTATTGTTCGTTGACGCGAAGGCGCGGGACGCTGTCCGGGTTAATCGTCACCACCCATTTGCCTTTATCCTTGAACACAGACACATCAGGAATGACGTACTCGGTTTCCGAGGCGACCACCCGGTTGCCCGGACGAGGCTCCAGCGTGTGAATCAGTGCCATGACGTTTTTCAGCTCATCTTCTTTGAGCTTAGTGTCACGCATCAGCTGACGATAGTCGCGGTTACCCAGCAAATCCAGGTGTTCAATCAGCACCATTTTCGCTTCGTTCAGCCAGGGAGTATCTTCCGGGTATGTAGCCAGCTGAAGCAGCAGGCACTCGCGCAGATCCCGTGACGCCACGCCCAGCGGATCAAATTGCTGGACGCGCTTGAGGACGGCTTCGACTTCATCGAGCTCGACATTTTCATCGCCCATGCTTTCCAGAATATCGTCGCAGGTGCAGGTGAGATAGCCTTTCTCGTCAACGGCATCAATGATGGCGAAAGCTATGGTGCGGTCGGTGTCGCTGAACGGCGTCAGCTCCAGCTGCCACATCAGGTAATCCTGCAGGGTTTCTGTTGTCTCCCCCTGATAAACCGGCATGTCGTCGTCCGGCGCAATCCCGGCACTGCCGGTACCGGCACTGTAGACATCATCCCAGGTGGTATCGACGGGCAGTTCAGCAGGCATTTCCCGCTGTTCGATGACATCGGAAGTATCAAAGGAATCGCTGCTGATATCCTCGTATTGCTCTGCGGCATCGTTTTTGCCGTCGGCGTGGATATCATCAGCATCAGACGACGGGTTGTCGCCATCCGGGTGGCTTTCGTCAAGCTCCAGCAGGGGGTTGGCATCTAAGGCCTCCTGGATTTCCTGTTGCAGATCCAGGGTAGAAAGTTGCAGCAGACGAATGGCCTGTTGCAGTTGCGGCGTCATTGCCAATTGTTGGCCAAGCTTGAGCTGGAGCGAAGTTTTCATGCGTGTACAGACACCTTGTGATTATTGTATGAATCGCTTGTTTTGGGGTCTTTAGGCCAGTCGAATCAAAACCTTCGACCAGCCTTGGCAGCTTACCTCGGTTGTGTCCTTTTATCTATAACTATAGACGGAACTGGTCTCCCAGATAAACGCGTTTCACGTGTTCGTCGTTGAGGACATCAGACGGCGTACCGTGAGCAATCAGCTGTCCCTGGCTGACGATGTAAGCGTGTTCGCAAACGTCAAGGGTTTCCCGCACGTTGTGGTCTGTGATTAACACGCCCAGACCGCGATCTCTGAGGTGTTCGATGATCTTCTTAATGTCGATCACCGAGATGGGATCGACCCCGGCAAAAGGTTCATCCAACAAAATAAATTTAGGGTTTGCCGCCAGTGCGCGGGCTATCTCTACCCGGCGTCGCTCGCCTCCCGACAATGCCATGCCCTGACTGTTGCGAATATGCTGGATATGGAACTCATCCAGCAGTTCCTCAAGCTTGTCCTGACGCTCGGCTTTGGTCAGATCGGAGCGGGTTTGCAAAACCGCCATCAGATTGTCATGCACACTCAGCTTACGGAAGATAGACGCTTCCTGAGGCAGATAACCTATCCCCATACGGGCACGGTTATGCATAGGTTGCAGGCTGATATCATGGCCGTCGATGGTAATCTGGCCTTCATCGCGGGCGACCAGACCAACAATCATATAAAACGACGTGGTTTTGCCGGCACCGTTCGGGCCGAGCAGACCGACAATCTTGCCAGATTCCACTTCCAGGCTGACATCGGAAACGACTTTGCGGCCGTTGTAGCTTTTCGCCAGATGGGTTGCGGTTAACTTTGACATTCGTTCTCTTATTTATTGTTTTTGTTTGATCTGGTTTGGCTGCAGTATGGTGGTCACACGCTGTTGATCACCACTGGTCGCAACCAGCTTCTGCTCATCAATCTTGTAACTGATGGTTTTACCCTTAATTTCACTGCCTTCCTGGATCAGCACAGCTTTGTCAGTCATCTTGAGGAATTCTGTTGCTGTCTCATAGCGCATTTGCATGGCAGAGCCGTTGATTGGTTTGCCGTCATCCATCTTCTGATAAAACGTGGCCGGTGATCCATAGGCATCGATCGTTTGCTGATCGCCATTTTGAGTCTGGCGAGTGACGACGATTTTGTCGGCACGGATATCAATACTGCCCTGACGCAGCGAGACGTTGCCCGTGAAGGTCACCACGTTTTTCTGGATGTCCAGCTCCTGGCTGTCCGAGTTGATATATATCGGCTGCTCGGTATCATTGCTCAATGCCCAGCCAGAGGCGCTGACTACCAGGCACAGCAGGGCGCTAATTTTGCAAAGCTTCATATCTACCTTTCACATTATTCATCAGGGTCGCCACACTGCGTTCCATGTTCCCTTTCATCCCAATACCTTCATTTTGAAAGGCACTGCCGGTAATAGTGACCGGATCGGGGGTGTCGAAATCTTTGCTGATTAAATCTAATCGCAGTGTATCTGTTTTTATCGCATTAATGGCAGAGTCAGGTAACAGATTGAAGATCCGCACATTACCAGACATCTGCAGTATGTGTTCTTTATCTAGTGTGGCGTGATTTGCACTGATGCGCCATTCACTTTCTGTACCCTCTTTGTATACCCAGATCACAGGTTGCTGGAATTCGGTATTACCACTGAGGTTGTAATACTCCAGCGTATCTGATTCGATGCGGTAGCTGCGAATGCCCGCCTCGTTGTACGAGGTATTTTTCACCCCGGTTCCGGTAAAGATCGGCTTTTCGTTATCTGGCGCGGTCAGCGTTTCCTGCTGCCAGTGCTTTTGCAGCAGGTAGTAACCGGTCCATGCACAGAGTATGACCAGCACCACACAAAATAGCCGGTTTAACGTCATATACTCAGGCCCTTATGCTGATCCAATTCGCCGCGCGCCTCAAGAATCAGATCGCAGACTTCCCGTACCGCACCATAGCCGCCTTTGATGCGGGTGGTCAGGTCGGCACGCTGTGACAGCAGCGGGTGACCGTCGGCGACGCAGACGGACAGTCCCACTTCAGCCATCACGGGCCAGTCAATGAGATCATCACCGATATAGGCTGTGTGCTCCGCCGCAATACCCAGTTTATCAACGATATCCTGATAGGCTGCCAGTTTGTTGTCCTGGCCCTGATAGATATGCTGGATACCCAGTGCTGACATGCGGTTTTCAACAATCTGCGAGCGGCGACCTGTGATGATGGCGACGTCTACGCCGGCGGCCATCAGAGATTTGATGCCATAGCCGTCCCGGGTATGGAAAGTTTTCAGTTCTTCGCCATTGTTGCCCATGTAAATGCGGCCATCGGAAAACACGCCATCAACATCGCAGATCAGCAGACGTATGTTTTTGGCCTGCTGAAAAAGGTGCTGCGGGACCGGGCCGTACAGGGTGGATTGCATTTCTGTTGTCATTACATTACTCCGGCTCTGAGCAGATCATGCATATTCAGAGCACCTACCAGCTGTTTGTCATCGACAACCAGCAGGCCGTTAATTTTTCTTTCTTCCATCAGTTTAAGCCCTTCTGCGGCCAGTACCTGGGAGGAAATGGTCGCCGGATTGGCAGACATGACTTCACCAATACGTGTCTGATGGATATCAATACGTTTATCGAGCAAGCGGCGAAGGTCACCATCGGTAAAGATGCCGCTTAACCTTTGATTATCGTCAACGATGGCCGTCATCCCTAGCCCCTGACGGGAGACTTCGAGCAGGGCATCTTTGATGCTGGCATCTTGATGAATAACAGGCAGGCGCTCTCCGCTGTGCATTACATCGGCAATGCGCAGCAGCAGCTTACGGCCCAGCGCACCGCCAGGGTGAGAGAGAGCAAAATCATCCGCAGTAAAACCACGCGCTTCCATCAGCGCAATGGCCAGTGCATCCCCCATGGCCAGAGTGGCCGTGGTGCTGGAGGTGGGGGCAAGGTTGAGCGGGCAGGCTTCCTGGTTGACTGTGATTTGCAAATGCACCTGTGCCAGCCGTGCCATGGTTGATTCGGGCTTGCCTGTCATGCTGATTAAAGCAATGCCCTGGCGTTTAATAACCGGCAATAGCGTCAGAATTTCACCGGCTTCACCGGAATTGGAAATGGCCAGCACGATATCACGTTTATCCAGCATGCCCAGATCGCCGTGACTGGCTTCGCCAGGGTGGACAAAAAATGCCGGAGTGCCGGTGCTGGCAAGGGTGGCGGCAATCTTGCAGCCGATATGGCCGGATTTACCCATCCCCATGACGATCACTTTTCCCTGACAGCGGCTGATGAGCTGACAGGCTTCACTGAAACTGCCATTGATGTATTGCGACAGTCCTTTAAGGGCTTCCGCTTCAATGTCAATCACACGCCGGCCAATCTGGCCGTAGTCAAAGGAATCAGGCATAGTTTCGCTCTCGGTTAAGCCGCCATATTATAAAGCAGATAGCTCTGATAGGCGACAAAGCATAAAATCAGAATCAAGCCTTCCAGGCGGTTGATACGACGGCGTTTACCCAGTGCCATCAGCACCAGCAGGACAGACAGGCCCAGCATGATGTAGAAGTCTCGTCCCATCGCCAGCGGACTGATCACTGAGGGGTTGAGCAGGCCCGGCAGGCCCATCACAGCCAGAATGTTGAAGACATTGGAACCTATAATGTTACCAACTGCCATGTCGTCTTCGCCTTTATGGATGCTGGAGATCGACGCCGCCAGTTCTGGCAGGCTGGTACCGACGGCAATAATCGTCAGGCCGATAACCAGATCGCTCATGCCGAAGTATTTGGCAATAGTCACCGCAGAATCAACCAGCATGTTGGCCGCATAAGGCAACAATACCAATCCAATGACAATCCATACTGACGCCGCCATATTGCTGACGCCCTGGGGAATTTCAGATTCCTGCTCTTCCAGCAGTATGTCTTGAGCACCATTATTCCCGCGGCGGCTGATTGTCAGCATCGCCAGAATAAAAATAACAAACAAAACGACCAGTAGGACGCCTTCAAAGAAGCCTAAATAACTGTCCCACAGCAATACACCGGCAATCAGTGTGACCACCATCATCAGTGGGAGTTCACGGCGAATAATGCCGGAACTGATAGATAACGGCTTGAGAATAGCTGTTAAACCCAGGATTAACGCAATATTTGCAATGTTTGAACCCAGCACGTTACCGACGGCGGTGTCTGTTTTTCCTGCCAGCGCGGCAGTGGCAGAGACCATCATTTCCGGCGCGGAAGAGCCCATCGCCAATATAGTCATACCAATAATGAGCGGGGCAACCCCTAAATTCCTTGCTAAGGCTGCTGCTCCAAAAACAAGTCGATCCGCACTCCATACCAGTAACGCAAGTCCGATACCGAGTAACAAGATGGCTTCAAGCATTATTAACCCTTATAGATTTTTCAATGAGCTGGTTTTTAAGGGGGTAATTTTGACGTTTCACTGACGAAAATGGAAGGAAAAGCCGAGAGTATTTACTTTGTGTGCTGTGATCTTTATATGGGAAATAGGCCACTGATGTAAAGTGCGTGTGTTTATGGCACTGAATACACTGCGGGATTGGTTTCATTCAGGACTTTTATGTTATAAAAAACAAGATTCATAACCTGAACGGGTCTGTGTGATCCGGGCTATGGCCAAGAACGAAAAATCACAACGAGCTGACAGGTATTACCTTGAGTTGGTCAGGGAATCTACCTATGATCAACCACATGCAATATAACTAATTAATTACATTCAATTATGCTTGCATCGACGTGCATTCCGGATGAATCACTGCTGCAAGGGTATTTAGGAAGGTTATGACAGCAACCGAAGCGTTAATTCGAATTAACAACCTGACGTTTTCCCGGGGTGAACGCAACATCTTCGATGATGTGTCACTGGAGGTGCCGAAAGGTAAGATCACTGCCATCATGGGCCCGTCTGGCATAGGTAAAACGACCCTGCTTCGTCTGATCGGTGGCCAGATTATGCCGGATCAGGGGGAGATTTGGTTTGACGATAAAAATATCCCAGCCTTGTCGCGCAACGACTTGTACCGGGCGCGTAAGCGGATGAGTATGCTCTTTCAGTCCGGAGCGCTGTTTACCGACATGACGGTTTTTGACAATGTGGCGTTTCCCTTGCGCGAACACACCGATCTGCCAGAAGAGTTACTGCATACTTTGGTGTTGCTTAAACTCGAAGCTGTTGGGTTACGGGGAGCGGCGAATTTAATGCCTAACGAGCTGTCCGGTGGTATGGCACGCCGCGCCGCGCTGGCGCGGGCGATAGCACTCGATCCAGACCTTATCATGTATGACGAGCCTTTTGTCGGGCAGGATCCTATTACCATGGGAGTACTGGTTAAGCTGATCCATAACCTTAATGAGGCCCTGAGCATCACCTCGGTTATCGTGTCACACGATGTGCCTGAAGTGATGAGTATTGCCGATCATGTGTATTTGCTGTCCGGTGGCAAAATTATTGGCAGCGGCACCCCGGATGAACTGAACGCCAATCCTGATGAGCGGGTTCGTCAGTTTTTGGATGGTAAAGCGGATGGCCCTGTTCCTTTTAACTTCCCTGCACAGGCACTGGAGCAGGATCTTTTCAGCCAGTTTTTGTCGTAACCGCTAACTTGCACTGAGTTGGTGAGTCATCGCGAATGAAGAAAGGTAATTCCATATTATGTTAACGGATTTTATCGTGCAGCTGGGCCAGAGTACGCTGTCCAGTTGCCGTACCATGGGACGGGCAACCCTGCTGTTATCCGGCGCACTGGTGAGTAAACCGCAACCCGCCAAAATGTTCCCATTGCTGTTGAAACAGCTTTATTCGGTTGGGGTGCTCTCAGTCGCTATCATTATGGTATCGGGCTTATTTATCGGTATGGTACTGAGCCTGCAGGGATTTATTGTGCTGGTGGATTTTGGTGCAGAAACCAGCCTGGGCCAGATGGTGGCACTGTCACTGTTGCGGGAGCTGGGGCCTGTGGTCACCGCTTTACTGTTTGCCGGCCGGGCTGGCTCGGCCCTGACCGCTGAAATTGGCTTGATGAAAGCCACCGAACAGATTTCCAGCATGGAAATGATGGCTATAGATCCGCTTCGCCGTGTGGTCGCACCGCGTTTCTGGGCGGGCGTTATTTCCATGCCGCTACTGACAATGCTTTTTATTGCAGTTGGCATCTGGGGCGGCCAGCTGGTGGGTGTGAACTGGAAAGGCATTGATTATGGCAGCTTCTGGTCAGTGATGCAGTCATCAGTAGAGCTGGGCTATGACATAGGCAACAGCCTGATTAAGTCGCTGTGTTTTGCCGTCACCGTCACCTGGATTGCCGTTTTTAATGGTTTTGATGCCGTACCGACATCAGAAGGTATCAGCCGGGCAACTACCCGGACAGTCGTGAACTCGTCACTGGCGGTATTAGGTTTAGATTTTGTGCTGACAGCACTCATGTTTGGGAATTAATCATGCAACAGAACAGGCAATTAGAACTTTGGGTCGGCAGTTTTGTATTAGCAGGCATTGTGGCGCTGTTGGTGCTGGTATTTAAAGTGGCGGATGTTAAAAGCTTCGGTAATTCTGAATCTTACGACTTAAAAGCACGGTTTGATAATATTGGCGGACTGAAAGTTCGTTCACCGGTAAAAGTGGGTGGGGTGACCATTGGCACGGTGAGTAATATCACCCTGGATACGGAGTCTTATGTCCCCGTAGTGACACTCGCCATTGAGAAGCAATATGGCTACTTTCCAGAAACCAGTTCCGCTGCCATCCTTACTTCAGGCTTACTGGGCGAGCAATATCTCGGACTGTCTCCGGGTTTCGTGGACGAAGGGATTGTGATGCTGGATGACGGTGACTTCATTGAAGACACCAAATCGGCACTGGTGCTGGAAGATATGATTGGCCAGGTGCTGTACAGCATAGGCAACGACGGCGAAAAATAAGGAAGAGTACAATGAAATTTCTGAAGATTTTATGTCTTACGATAGCGTGTATACCGATCTTTACCAGCGCCGCTACTGTAGATAAAACCGACCCTTATAAAATGATGCAGGCCGTGTCGCAGCAGACATTTGCCCGCTTGAAATCCGAGCAGTCCCAGATTCAGCGTAATCCGGACTATTTACGCACTGTGGTTCGTCAGGAACTGCTGCCTTATATCAACACCCGTTATGCCGCCTATAAAGTGCTTGGGCCGCAATTGAAGCAGACAACCAAAGAGCAGCGCAATAACTTTGTAAATGCATTTACCGATTATCTGGTCGCCTCTTATGCGCAGGTGCTGACGCAGTACACGAATCAGGATATTCGGATGGAACCGGTGAAGTCGGTGCCGGCCAGCAGCTCTATTGTGTCAATCCGTGTCGATATTCTGGATCCGCAACGTCCGCCTATTCGTCTGGATTTCAAACTGCGTAAGAATAAGCAGACGAATGAGTGGCAAGGTTATGACATGGTGGCCGAAGGGGTCAGCATGATTTCAACCAAACAGAGTGAATGGAGCGGGCAACTGCGCACGCAGGGTGTCGACAAGGTCACGCAGGATTTGCGTGCTCTGGCAGCTAAGCCAATCAAACCTGAGGAAAAATAACCATGGGGAATCCCGCCGTCCATTGGCAGGTGCAGGAAAATGGCCATTACCGCTTGTCAGGGGCGCTGGAACGTGACACAGTGCCAGCCTTTTGGCAGCAAAGACGTGAATGGATGCCACAAGATGCTAAGGTCACGATCGAACTGTCTGACCTGACTCGGGTAGACTCTGCGGGTATGGTTATGCTGCTGCATTTGCACCGGGAACTTACTCAGGCAGGACGTCATCTTGCGCTGCAAGGTGTACCGCAACAATTGTTAACCCTGCTCCGCCTTAGTCATGTCGACACTGTGCTGGCTGCCTGTATGGAATGATCAACAGCTCAAGTAGAGGATAGCTTGTGGAAATATCTGAAATTAAACAAATTCTTGAAAATGCGTTGGAGCTGGATGAAGTCATAGTGAATGGCGAAGGCAGCCACTATCAGGTGATTGCTGTCGGTGCAATGTTTGACGGCATGAGCCGTGTGAAAAAACAGCAGGCAGTCTATGCGCCTTTGATGTCGCATATTGCCAGTAACGCCATTCATGCCTTGTCAATCAAAGCCTACACTCCTGAAGAGTGGGCGCGTGACAAGAAGCTGATGTCTTTGTAAGAGATAACCAATGCAGAAGTTTCGAATTCAGGGCAATGGCCCACTCCGCGGTGAAGTCGCGATTTCGGGCGCAAAAAATGCTGCCCTGCCAATTTTGTTTGCCTCACTGCTGGCCGAAGAGCCGGTAGAAGTCGGCAATGTTCCAAAGTTGCGTGATATTGACACCACCATGGAACTGCTGAGCCGTTTAGGCGCAAAAGTGGAGCGTAATGGCTCTGTGTATGTCGATGCCAGTAATATC
The DNA here is from genome assembly GCF_003614885.1 of Photobacterium salinisoli. Lineage (GTDB taxonomy): Bacteria > Pseudomonadota > Gammaproteobacteria > Enterobacterales > Vibrionaceae > Photobacterium > Photobacterium salinisoli. Next base: position 206,269 of record NZ_QZMS01000013.1, on the reverse strand, counting down.
AATGAATATTGTGCCCCTTACGATCTGGTGAAAACCATGCGTGCCTCGATTTGGGCACTCGGGCCTTTGGTTGCCCGCTTCGGTAAGGGCCAGGTATCGCTGCCGGGTGGCTGTGCTATCGGTGCCCGTCCGGTTGATTTGCACATTCATGGCCTGGAACAACTGGGAGCGACTATCACTCTGGAAGAAGGCTATGTAAAAGCCGAAGTGGCTGGCCGTCTGACAGGTGCCCACATAGTGATGGATAAGGTCAGCGTTGGCGCGACTGTGACCATTATGTCGGCGGCGACGCTGGCACAAGGCACAACCGTGATTGAAAATGCCGCCCGTGAGCCGGAGATTGTCGATACGGCCGATTTCCTTAACACCCTGGGCGCGAAAATCTCGGGTGCCGGTACAGATACGATCGTTATCGAAGGTGTTGAGCGTCTGGGCGGTGGTTATCATGAAGTGCTGCCGGATCGCATTGAAACCGGTACCTTCCTGGTCGCTGCAGCGATTTCTGGCGGAAAAGTGGTGTGTCGTAACACCCGTCCTTCGCTACTTGAAGCCGCATTGGCAAAACTGGAAGAATCCGGTGCCTTGATTGAGACCGGTGACGATTGGATCAGTCTGGACATGACAGGTCGCGAGCTGACCGCCGTCAATATCCGGACTGCGCCGCACCCTGGTTTCCCGACCGATATGCAGGCACAGTTTTCGTTGCTGAATCTGGTTGCCAAAGGTACCGGCATCATTACTGAAACGATCTTTGAAAACCGCTTCATGCACATTCCTGAGCTCATTCGTATGGGTGCGCATGCTGAAATCGAAGGTAACACTGTGATTTGTGGTGATACTGACGGATTGAGCGGCGCTCAGGTGATGGCAACCGATCTGCGTGCCTCAGCCAGCCTGGTGATCGCCGGTAACATCGCCAAAGGTGAGACGATTGTTGATCGGATTTATCATATTGACCGTGGCTACGAGCATATCGAAGAGAAGCTGCGTGGTCTGGGAATGAAGATTGAGCGCTTCAGCGAATAAGCTGCCAAAGTAATCTGAATGTCCAGTCACTGTTTTCAGTGTCTGGACATTGTTCGCTGATGCAATCCCACTGTTTTTTCAGCTCTTTTATTATCTGTCTGGCTCATCGCCAATCAGGACAGTTAACTTCTTAGGTTTACCGTTGCGCAGCACCGTCATATCGACATAGGTGCCAGGGCGCAGTTCAGTGACTATATCGAGCACATTGCGCATATCTGTCACTGGCTTGCCGTCAATCTCAACCAGTATATCCTGCACCTTGAAGCCCGCTTTGGATGCCGGCCCTTCAGGATCCATACCCATCACTATGATCCCTCGGACCTGCTCCGCATCATACAGACGAGCCATAACCGGATTGATTTCACGGCCGTCAATACCGATATAACCGCGGATCACCCGACCATCTGCGATGAGTTTATTCATGATCTTTTGGGTGAGCTGATAGGGAATAGCAAAGGAAATACCGTAGGTTTCAATGTCGGTTGCCTGCTGAAAAGAAGCAGTGTTGATACCGACCAGCTCACCACGGGTATTGACCAGCGCGCCACCTGAATTGCCTTCGTTGATTGCCGCATCGGTCTGCAGAAAATCCTGTCGGCCATAGAAACTCATGCCGGAGCGCCCGGTGGCAGAGATGATACCGTAGGTAGTGGTCTGTCCCAGATTATAGGGGTTGCCGATAGCCAGAACCACATCACCCACGGCGGGAGGATAATCCGGGTTCAGTGGTATGACAGGCAGGTTCTCGGCCTGGATTTTCAGTACCGCGATATCGGTGCGCCTGTCTTTACCTATCAGCTGGGCAGTAAAAATGCGGCTATCCTGCAGTGCCACTATCACCTGATCCGCTTCGGCAACTACGTGGTAGTTGGTCACTATATAGCCTTTATCGCTCATGATAACGCCCGAGCCCAGGCCCTGCGTACTTAATTGCAGGCGATCTTCAGCATTGTAGCGGCGGTTATAAATATTCACGACAGCAGGGGAGGCGCGGCGGACAGCATAACTGAAGGAAATTTGCTGCGGGACATCGGGCTGGCCATTAAGAGCAGCATCCGGAGAAAACATCTGGCTGCGCAGACTGGGGAAAGCAAGTAGCAATACTCCAGCCGTCAGCACGCCCATTAAGGCGGATCGACCTAAAAATGCCAGCATTGATGCTCCCCTGATTGACTCAAGCTTTACCATTAAAGCAAAAGGTTAAAAACCGATTGAGAATAGCATTTACATCCAGTTATCAACAAGTCGAAGCAGGAAGGAGATGGCAGAAATGCCGCAGGAAAAACAGTCCGGGCAGTTGCCCGGACCGGATTGTGTCAGCGGATAATGAGGTAAAGCTCGTTATTGCCTCGTTTGATTTCCAGTGCCAGCACGGAAGGCTTGCTATCAAGGGCTTTGCGCAGTTGCCCCAGATTGCCGATTGGCTGGCGGTTAAGACCAATAATGATGTCGCCTTCTTTCAGTCCGTAGCGGGCCGCCAGTGACTGTGGATCTATCTTGGTGACTTTCACCCCTTTGGTATTGTCGTCCGCCGTGGTGTTACTGAATTCGGCGCCGGCCAGGCTTTCATGCAGGTGATCGGCCTTGAGGTTGCTCATCTCGGCTTCTTGCAAAGTGACGCTGAACTCTTTCTCTTTTCCGTCACGCAGTACGCCTAAATCGACGTTTTTGCCAGCGCCGAGAGTGGCAATTTTAGCGCGTAACTCACTGAAGGTACGAATTTCTTTGTCGTTGACTGACACTATGATGTCGCCCGCTTTCAGGCCGGCTTTCTCAGCTGCGGAACCAGGCATGACCTGATTGACGAATGCACCGTGATTGGTTTCGTATCCAAAGGCTTCGGCCAGTTCTGATGTCAGCTCACCGCCCTGAACTCCCAGCACGCCACGTTTCACTTTGCCAAATTCCAGGATCTGGCTGGTCAGGTTTTTCACCATATTGGCCGGAATGGCAAAACCAATACCGACGTTACCGCCGTTGGGGCCCAGGATCGCGGTATTGATACCGATGAGTTCACCATTGAGGTTGACTAACGCACCGCCCGAGTTACCGCTGTTAATGGCGGCATCGGTCTGAATAAAGTTTTCGAAATTCTCGATATTCAGTCCGCTGCGGCCCAGCGCCGAGACAATACCTGAGGTGACTGTCTGACCCAGCCCGAACGGGTTGCCAATGGCAACGGTGAAATCACCGACACGTAATTGATCCGAGTCGGCAATCTTAATGGCTTTCAGATTTTTGGTGTTATCCAGACGCAACAAGGCAATGTCTGACATGCTGTCACTGCCTATCAGCTCGGCTTTGACTTCCCGGCCGTCATGCAACTGAACCAGAATTTTATCCGCACCGTCAATGACGTGGTGATTGGTAACTACATAGCCTTTATCTGCATCAATAATGACCCCGGAACCCAGTCCGCGGAACGGGCGCTCCTGAACCTGCTCATTGGGGAAGTCAGGACCAAAGAAATAGCGGAACGCCTCGGGAATTCTTTGCTTGGCAACATGCTTGCCTTCTACTGCGATGCTGACCACAGCAGGGGTCACTTGCTCCAGCATGGGGGCGAGGCTGGGAAGTTGCTGATCATTAACAGCCAAAGGAAGCGCAGCGGAAGCAGTGATTGGGGACATCACCGCGCTAATACTCAACGCCAGCGCAGTCATTACAAGTAAAGGTTTTTTCATCATTACTCAACTCCGGTTTAACAAGTGCTAATTGTGACTTGTAAACCGGAGCAAAGTTCCAATAAATGTCAAAATTGTAACAATTCTTAACTGGCTTTTGCAGTTTCTGCCTGTTTCTGCTCAGCACGTAACAGGCCGGATGCGCCATTGGCATAATCCCGAGGCTGATGCGTGTCCAGCTCTTCTGCTACGGCTTCTGGCTCATCAGCGATAGGAGTGAGCGTGCTGATGCGCTGAGAGAAGGGGTTATCCTGTTCCGGTAAATTTGGCATCAGCTCAGCGGAGGTTTTTGCCATGTGCTCATACAATTTACTGTAATCTTTTGCCAGGTTGTCCAGCAGGTCAGAGCTGCGCGCGAAATGATCAACCAGTTCCTGGCGGTACTGCTCCAGTTGGTATTTGGTTTTATCGAGCTCTTTTTGCAATTCTTTCTGTTGTTTCAGGTTTTTGTTCCCCAAACGAGCGGCAAAGGCACCGACCAGTGCGCCGGCTGCGAAAATCAAAATCGCGTAGATCCAAGCCATGAAAAACTCCTTGTGACTGTGAGTACAACAGGTTGACCTGTTTTGTTATCTCAAAAGCGTAATGTGCTTATTGGGTGGTTATCTAGTTACTATACATGCACATGAAGTGTCGTGGTACTATCTACGACCAAAGATGGACATATTAGAAGCTGTGAATCCGGTTATTTTGTCACCGGGCGCACCGCTGTTGGTGACTGAGCAGGATGAGGATGACTCCAGAACAACGCTATCAAGAAGATCTGAAAAAAACTGGCTTTTTGCCTGACGCTGCCCAGGCAATGGCGGTTTCTCACCTCAATGATCTTTATCATCGCATGCAGGCCCCGCAACCCGAGCCATCAAAACCTTCTTTGATGGGCAGGCTGTTTAAGCGCCAGACCGCTGAACCGCTCAAACCGGTGAAAGGGCTGTACTTCTGGGGGGGCGTCGGACGTGGCAAAACCTATTTGGTTGACACCTTTTTCGAGTGCTTGCCGACTGAACGAAAAATGCGGATGCATTTTCACCGTTTTATGCATCGCGTTCATAAGGAAATGCAGTCGCTTGGCAGCCAGAGCGATCCGCTGGAAAGAGTGGCGGACACGTTTAAGCAGGAAACAGACATCATCTGTTTTGATGAGTTTTTTGTGTCAGATATTACGGATGCCATGATACTGGGTACCTTGTTCGAAGCATTGTTCCGCCGCGGGATCACCCTGGTGGCCACCTCGAATATCCCGCCGGATGAACTGTACCGAAATGGCCTGCAGCGTGCGCGCTTTCTGCCGGCGATTGCGTTAATTCAGGAACACTGTGAGGTGGTGAATGTCGACTCGGGTGTTGACTACCGTCTGCGGACACTGGAGCAGGCCGAAATTTACCACTGGCCGCTCGATGCCCGCGCAGAAGAGAATATGCAGCGTTATTTCATGCAGTTGTCTGCGGCTCCCCGGCACGAGGGCCAGACCATACTGATCAATGACAGGCCGATTGCTACGTGCCATGAAGCGGAAGGGGTGGTGCATTTTACCTTTGATGCCTTGTGCCGCGGGGCGCGCAGTCAGTCAGACTATATGGATATTGCGCATACCTATCACAGCGTTCTGTTGTCCGGTGTGCCAGTGCTGACCGAAAAAGATGATGATGCTGCCCGCCGTTTCATTGCCATGGTCGATGAGTTTTACGAGCGGCATGTCAAGCTGATCATTTCGGCTGAAGCTGAGATGGACAAGCTGTATCAATCCGGGCGCCTGAGCTTTGAGTTTAAGCGGTGCTGCTCGCGTCTGATTGAAATGCAGAGTCATGAATATCTGGCCAGGCCGCATCTGGCTTAACGGCAGTGCTCTTTTTCCGGGAAAAAGTGCTGAACTTTTTTGGAAAAAAAGGTGATTTTTTCCCCATGCTTCCGTATACTCTCGCGACCCACCGTACCTGTGACGGCGTTATGCCGGGAGTGCCAACCACTCGAAGGGGTGATGACTGGGCTCTATATACAGAGAGAGCGCTTTGCGTTCTTGGAAAGTGAAACTATTTAAAATTGGGTAAGAATTAGCATGAAAACTTTCGTTGCTAAACCAGAAACTGTAAAACGTGACTGGTATGTTGTTGACGCTGAAGGTAAAACACTGGGTCGTCTGGCAACTGAAATCGCATCTCGTCTGCGTGGTAAGCACAAGCCTGAGTACACTCCTCACGTTGACACCGGTGACTACATCGTTGTTATCAATGCTGAGAAAGTAGCAGTTACTGGCGCTAAGCGTACTGATAAGATGTATCACCGTCACACTGGCTACATCGGCGGTCTGAAAACTATCAGCTTCGACAAGCTGCTGGAGAAAAAGCCAGAAGCGATCATCGAAATTGCTGTTAAAGGCATGCTTCCTAAAGGTCCTCTAGGCCGTGCTATGTACCGTAAACTGAAAGTTTACGCAGGTAGCGAGCACAACCACGCTGCACAGCAGCCACAAGTTCTAGACATCTAATTGGGGAACATGACAATGGCAGAGAATCAATACTACGGCACTGGCCGCCGCAAAAGCTCAGCTGCTCGCGTTTTCGTAAAACCGGGTACTGGCAACATCGTAATCAACAAGCGCAGCATCGAAGAGTACTTCGGCCGCGAAACAGCTCGCATGGTTGTTCGTCAACCTCTTGAGCTGGTTGATATGACTGAGAAACTGGATCTGTACATCACTGTTAAAGGTGGTGGTATCACTGGTCAGTCTGGTGCGATCCGTCACGGTATCACTCGCGCTCTTATGGAGTACGATGAGACTTTACGTCCTGCTCTGCGTGCCGCTGGCTACGTTACTCGTGACGCACGTCGCGTTGAACGTAAGAAAGTTGGTCTGCGTAAAGCACGTCGTCGTCCACAGTTCTCTAAGCGTTAATTCAACGCACCAGAGATTTCTCTGGTTACTGTGTACATCAAAGCCCAGCCATTGTGCTGGGCTTTTTGCGTTTATTCGCTAAGCCGGTTCACTGCTGGCTGGTCGTCGGAGCGCTTCCACGTTTCAGTACTGCGGGAGGCACAAGTCACGCTTTAGCGTGATTTATTCTGAACGGCAACCCTTGTTAGGACCTTAATGCTGTTTTGTCGACACATTCAGGGGTTTTGTCAAAAAAAGTGGAATAATTGGCACCATAGTTTGCATTTTTTCATCTTGACGACCAAGGAAATTATCCCCACAAATCTCTCACATTTGCGGTGTTTACCTTGTCTTAAAGTGGGGTTTTCTTTATCATTTGCCGCGATAAATAGCAGCATGAAAATTCTTAATCAATAAGCTGTTGAGTCTTTCCGTAGAAAGTTAGCCGTAAGCTCCAGGGACGCAGATGGAAAGAATAATCCTGAGCGGGAGCACATGGGAGAATGTTGGATGAGCAAAGCGCCAGTAAGTAACGGCCGACGCCGCTTCCTGACTGCGACGACCTCGGTTGTTGGAGGCTTAGGTGCAGTCGCTGTCGCCGTACCCTTTATCAAATCCTGGAATCCTAGCGCCAAAGCCAAGGCTGCGGGCGCTCCAGTTGAAGTTGATATCAGTAAATTAGAAGAAGGTCAGATGATCCGCGTAGAATGGCGAGGCAAACCTGTATGGGTCGTGCGCCGTAGCCAGGCTATTTTGGATGAGCTGCCGACACACGATGATCGACTGCGTGATCCGCAGGCCACTGAACCTCAGCAGCCTGCTTACGCACAAAACCAATACCGTTCAGTTAAACCTGAAATCTTTCTTGCCGTCGGGATCTGTACCCACCTTGGCTGTTCTCCTACTTACCTGCCAGACAGTTTCAATGAGCAGGTCAGTGGCGTGCCAGCCGGCTTTTTCTGTCCTTGCCACGGCTCTAAGTTTGATATGGCTGGTCGGGTTTTCCAAGGGGTGCCAGCACCGCTTAACCTGGTGATACCGCCTCATATGTTCCTGAACGACAACACGATTTTAGTGGGTCAAGACGAGGAGACGGCATAATGGAAGGCTTGCTGGGTTGGATTGAAAAACGTCTGCCAGTGATGAATGCTTATAAAAAGCATATGTCTGAATACCCGATGCCGAAGAACTTTAACTTCTGGTATCTGTTTGGCTCACTGGCCATGCTTGTTCTGGTAAACCAAATCCTGACCGGGATCTGGCTGACCATGAACTATGTACCATCAGGTGATGGTGCCTTTGCCTCTGTTGAATACATCATGCGTGATGTGGATTACGGCTGGCTGCTGCGTTATATGCACTCTACGGGCGCTTCGGCGTTCTTTGTTGTGGTTTACCTGCATATGTTCCGTGGCCTGATTTACGGTTCCTATAAGAAGCCGCGTGAATTGCTGTGGCTGTTCGGCATGCTGATTTTCCTGGTACTGATGGCTGAAGCCTTTATGGGCTATCTGCTGCCTTGGGGACAGATGTCTTACTGGGGTGCTCAGGTCATCATTTCTCTGTTTGGTGCTATTCCTGTCATCGGTGATGACCTGACACTGTGGATCCGTGGTGACTACGTGATCTCCGGTGCCACACTGAACCGTTTCTTTGCCCTGCACGTTATTGCGCTGCCAATCGTTCTGTTGCTGCTGATTGTGCTGCACATTCTGGCGCTGCACGAAGTGGGTTCGAACAACCCGGACGGTATTGAAACCAAGCTGCCAAAAGGCGCGAAGGGTGACAACTATCAGTCTCGATTCAAGTTCCACGAGTACTACACCAAGAAGTACGACATCATTGATTCAGTGCCGTTCCATCCTTACGGTACGGTGAAAGATCTCGTTGGTGTGGCTATCTTCGCTTTCTTGTTCAGTTATGTGATTTTCTTTAATCCTGAGATGGGCGGCTATTTCCTTGAGCCACCTAACTTTGAAGCGGCTAACCCGCTGAAGACACCGGAACACATTGCACCTGTATGGTACTTCACGCCTTTCTATGCGATTTTGCGTGCGGTTCCTGACAAACTGTTGGGTGTAATTGCGATGGGCCTGTCAATTGTAATGCTGTTTTTGCTGCCTTGGTTGGATCGCTGCAAAGTGCGTTCTTACCGTTATCGCAGCAAGCTGCACCTGGCAAACATCGCTCAGTTCACTGTCTGCTTCATTGCATTGGGTATTCTGGGTGCGCTTCCTGCCACTGCGGTATACACCTTGATGGCGCAGATCTTCAGTCTCGGTTACTTCATGTTCTTCGTGCTGCTGTATGTCTACAGCAAGAATGAGGCGACGAAACCGCTACCAGAGAGGGTCACTTTCAAATGAAAAAGCTGATGGTTATGCTGCTGGCTCTGTTGCCGTCTCTGGCAATGGCAGCGGGTGGCGGAAATGTTCATCTTGATGCGGCAAACAATGATTTGTCGGATAAGGAATCATTGCAGCGTGGTGCACGCACGTTCATGAACTACTGCTTTGGGTGTCACGCCACTCAGTATCAGCGCTACCAGCGCGTTGCTGAGGATCTGGATATCCCGACGGATCTGATGATGGAAAACCTGGTCTTTGACAAAAATGCCAAAATTGGTGATTTGATGACCAACTCCATTTCTGAAGATTATGCGGCTGCGTCTTTTGGCGCTCCAGCACCGGATCTGACACTGGTGGCCCGTGTTCGTGGTACCGACTGGCTGTACACTTATCTGCGTTCTTTCTACGCCGATCCAAGCCGTCCGTTTGGCGTGAACAACGTTGTGTTCCCAAGTGTGGGTATGCCACACGTGTTGGAAGAGCTGCAGGGCACACCACGTAAAGTGTTCGAAACCCGTACTATTGACGGCGAAGAAGTGCAGGAATTTGTCGGGCTGGAATCAGACGGCAACGGTGAGCTGAGTCCTGGCGAATACGATGCTGTGGTTCGTGATTTGGTTAACTTCCTTGAATACTCGGCAGAGCCTATGAAGCTGGAACGCCAGCGTCTGGGTCTGTGGGTGATGGGCTTTATCGTTATCTTCTTTATTCTGGCCTTGCTGCTGAAGAAAGAATATTGGCGCGATGTCCATTGATCGGGTAATCTAGTGCGTTAAGAAACTCGCAATGGGGGCAAGAGCCCCCGTTGCTTTTTGTGTATATGAGTATACTGGAGGGGTTGATGGCTGTAGCTGCCAATAAACGCTCTGTGATGACGCTGTATTCTGATGCTTCGGATATGTATAGCCATCAGGTGCGTATTGTACTTGCAGAAAAAGGTGTAAGTGTTGAGATTGAGCTGGTTGAACCAGACAACCTACCTGAGGATCTGCTAGACCTGAATCCATATAATTCTGTTCCAACTCTGGTGGATCGTGAACTGGCTCTGTATCAGGCCGGCATTATTATGGAATACCTGGATGAGCGTTTTCCTCACCCGCCTCTGATGCCTGTGTATCCGGTTGCTCGTGGTAACAGCCGCCTGATGATGTATCGCATTGAGCGTAACTGGTATTCATTAGCGGAAAAAGTGCAGAAAGGCACAGCTGATGAAGCGGATAAAGCGCGTAAGCAACTGCGTGAAGAGCTGCTGGCGCTGTCACCGGTATTCGCTGAGTTTCCTTACTTCATGAGCGAAGAGTTCAGCTTGGTCGACTGCTACCTGGCTCCATTACTGTGGCGTTTACCTTCCATGGGTATTGAGCTTAACGGTGCTGGTTCGAAAGAAGTGAAGGCATACATGACGCGCGTTTTCGAACGTGATTCATTCCTTGCATCACTGACAGAAGCCGAGCGCGAAATGCGTCTGGCTGGTCAGTGATGGAGATGGCCGAGATGACCCCGCGCCGACCTTATCTGGTGCGGGCTTTCTATGACTGGCTTGTGGATAATGATCTGACTCCGCATCTGGTTGTTGATGCGACATTGCCTGATGTGCAGGTTCCGCAGGAATTTGTCAGTAATGGACAAATTGTGCTGAACCTTGCGCCGCGTGCTGTCGGTAACCTGGAACTGGGCAATGATGCTGTGCGCTTCAATGCCCGTTTTGGTGGCCGTCCGCATGCTGTGGCAGTGCCTCTTGCGGCTGTATTGGCACTTTATGCACGGGAAAATGGAGCAGGCACTATGTTTGAACCAGAACCCGGCTATGAAACGGCAATCAGCGATCAAGAGGGCATGTTTGACGCAGCAGATGCTGCCGGCGATGAAGAGCATTTATCACCGGTCAGTCTGACTGATGCGCCTGAAGAGCTTGCCTCAGAGGAAGAACCACCTCGTCCACGCGGTCGACCCAGCCTCACAGTGGTTAAGTAATCCACGTTGACGGACATAAAAAAACGCAGTGTTTCTATCGAAGCACTGCGTTTTTCTTTATATGATATTGGTTTGATACTGATGACGTGGCTACTTAGTCTGTGTATTCAAACGCTTTGATCACGTGCTTGACCCCTTTCACATTGCGTGCAATATCCGCGGCAATATTGCCTTGCTCTCTGGTTACAAAGCCGAGCAGGTAAACCCGTTGGTTTTCCGTCGCCACTTGTACCGCGGAATCCCGCAACTTCTTACTGGCTATCAGTTGTGCTTTCACTTTAGTGGTTAACCAACTGTCCAGGCCGACATCTGACAGGGTAGGGAGCGGGCCGATCTGAAGCTGATTATAGACCTCTTTAACGCTATCCAACTCTTGTACCGCGTCAGTCAATTGCCCGGCAGTGGCTTGATCCACCGCCTGACCAACCAGTAAAACCCGGCCTTCTGTCGATATCGCATTGACCCTGATTTTTCCCTGATAAGGCGGCTTATTGACTAAGCCACCAATTTGCATAGCAATATGTTGATCCTGCCATTGCTGTTGCCCGCTGCGGGGATCGGTTTGCAGTAGGGCACCGCACCCCTGGAGCAGCAGAGGCAGAATCAAAACGAGAAGCAAGCGTTGCATGATCACCCTTCGTGTTGCGGGAAAAGAATCTGGTCAATCAAATCGCAAAGACAGTGCACCGTCAGCAGGTGGCCTTCCTGAATGCGGGCGGTACGCTGAGACGGAATTCTGATCTCGACATCCTGTACACCCAGCAGCCCAGCCATGACACCGCCGTCTTTACCCGTCATCGCTATGATGTTCATGTCGCGGGTCAGGGCGGCTTCCATGGCTTTGATGATGTTTTTGCTGTTTCCGCTGGTAGAGAACACCAGCAGTATGTCACCCGGCTGACCCAGGGCACGAATCTGCTTGGAGAAAATTTCATCCTGATGATAGTCGTTCGCCACCGCCGTCAGCGTGGTGGTGTCAGCAGTGAGCGCAAGTGCCGGCAGGCTGGGGCGTTCGGTTTCAAAGCGGTTAATCAGGCAGGATGCGAAATGCTGGGCATTAGAGGCGGAGCCACCGTTACCACAACACAGGATTTTGTTGCCGTTCAGCAGGCTTTGCACCATCACCTGGGCAGAGCGGGAAATGGCGTCGGGCAGTGCTTCAGCCGCTGCAATTTGTGTCTGGATGCTTTCGGTAAAGTTTTCTTTAATGCTCTCTAGCATGTTTTACTCTTCAACTAAAGTGTTGGTCAGCCACGAGATTGCGTGGTCCGTCCCTTCTATGGTGACAACATCGAAACGCAGCAGGCTGTGTTCGGTGGAAATGCCTTTGGCATGCAGCCAGTATAGTGCGGCACGCTTGAGGCGTTGCAGCTTGCGCCAATTGACGGCCTCGGCCGCAGAACCGAAACGGTTATGGGCACGGTACTTTACCTCGACAAATACCCAGCAATCACCGTCTTTCATGATGAGATCCAGCTCACCACCGCGGCAGTGCACATTGCGGGCAATGGCAGAGAGTCCCTGGCGTTGCAGATACTGCTCGGCCAGCGACTCGTAATGGTACCCCTGACGGCGCTTATTGAACAGGTGCAATACCATTGGGTGTGAATACTGCCCAGTCTAACTGGCGCTGAACAACACAATGATCGTCAATACTGAGCTGGCCGGTTTTACCTTGAGTGCTGTAATGCTCCACCACTTTCATCTGCGGCAGTTCGGTGATCATCCGGTATGCATCCATCCCAAAAGCATGGAGCCGGATAGCACTGTTCTTTTGTCCCGGCCACAACTGTTCAAACTGTTCCATGAAGGGTTGATCCGGTGCGGCGAGCAGAGGGATGTCGCTAAATTCAATCCCGGACAGCTCACTGACATTGGCATTATTGTCCGGGTTAGTCCGTGAACTGGCATACAGTTTTGGCGGCGTGACATCCGGATTGATCGCCACTTCAATGAAGGGTTTGAGCAGAGTGACTTCGTTGCGATTGGCAATCAGATAGACAGCATCTGTGTCGCGGCGGCTGCGTGCCTGGGTTTCCAGTGACATACCCAGCACCTGCTCCATTTGCTGGCTTCGGGCCCGGCTGTCGGTTAAGCCAAAGACGGCGGCCATCTGGTTCTGGATTTCACGGCTGGAGCCAAAAGTCTGGCGTTCAGCTTTGTTGCCGGTCAGTGTTTCCCATTTGGTCATGAAGGCCTGGCTGACCCGCCGGCCAAAGTCATTGGCCGGTGCCATGACCATGGGACTGCGGTGACCTTTGGCGTATAAATGTTGCGCGGCCTGCTCGGCTTCCTGTTCGGGCGATAATGAGAAATAGCAGGTGTTGGGCTGGCTCAGATCCAGGTTCTGCGGCTCATTGAGCGCCAGCTCAGTGACATTGCCGCCTTCTGTGGACTGGAATTCGGTGATTTTTTCTTTCTGAAGCGGGCCAATCACCAGCTGAATGCCATCTTGCTGAAGCTTGTTGACAATACTGAACATAGGTTCGGATTCTGTGTCATAAATCGACAGCTCGGTATCTGGGTTACGCTCAGTATCTTCCAGCATGGCATTGAGGAAGCCATCGCGAACGGCTTTGCCCTGGCTTTCGAATTTGCCAGATAAAGGCAGCAAGAGGGCGACTTTCTCCAGCTCTACCACTTCCAGGCTCATGATAGCCTGCAGTTCTTTGGGCAGGTAGCTGTTGGCCGGATGTTCCGGATGGCTTTGCAGCCACTGTTCAACCTCGGCCTTCAGCCTGACCGGGCGCTGAGCAGAGGCATTTTTAATCATGCTCAGTTCCACCCAGCCTTGCAGTACGGTTTCATCCGCACTGATGCTGGCTGCTTTGAGTTGATGGTTATTATACTGAGACAGGTTTTGCCACAGATTCTGCCAGTTAACCTCTTTCTCACTGCTGTTCAGATACTGTGACAGGGAAGTGCGCTCTCTGGCGGCGGCAAAGTGTTGTTCTGTCTGTGTCAACAGCTCGGCACGCAGCAAATGGTAGCGGCGGTACTGACTGTCGGCCAGGGTCCACCAGGGCAGGAAGTTCAGTGTCTCCAGCGCGGTTTTGGGCTGGCCTTGCTGGTAGCGCAGGGTTGCCCGCGCTAACTGCCATTCAGCCATTTGCACCGGAGACAGGTTCATGCTGGCCAGCTTATTGGCTTGCTGATCTGCCTGCGGCCAGCGGCCCTCTTTGATCAGTGCTTTAAGAGCCAGTATATGCCAGTCAATGCTAGCTGCACCTTCAGACGACTCTGCTTTGAGCAGGTAGTTGGCCGCGGAGTCAGAGGCAGGCGCCGTGATATCCGCAGAGTAAGACGTTTGCTGAGTGCCTGGCGCGGAACAGCCTGCCAGAATCACGGCAAGGGCTACAGGGGCCAGAATACGTGTTACACTTTTGCGCTTATGGGTAAAATTAAGCATTGAATTCATTCAACTGTGACAAATTACTCTCTATATTAATTGCAGATGAGATCATAGACAAATGAGTGAGACCAATTCGTGCTCGGTGGATGTCGCAACTTTGTACATCGTTCCGACCCCGATCGGCAATTTAGCAGACATTACACACCGTGCGCTGGATGTTCTGGCCAATGTGGATTTAATTGCTGCTGAGGACACACGCCATACCTCACGCCTGCTGTCCCACTTTGCCATCTCTACCCGCACCTTTGCACTGCACGATCATAATGAACAGCAGAAAGCGGATGTGCTGATTGAAAAATTGCGCCAGGGCAGCAGTATCGCACTGGTCTCTGATGCCGGTACACCTCTCATCAGTGATCCAGGATACCATCTGGTTACCCGCTGTCGTCAGGCGGGTGTTAAAGTTGTGCCTCTGCCGGGCGCATGTGCGGTGATCACCGCACTGAGTGCCTCGGGTCTGCCGTCGGATCGATTCAGTTTTGAAGGCTTTCTGCCGGCCAAAAGCAAAGGGCGCCAGGACACGTTCCGGGAATTGATTGAAGATCCCCGCACCCTGATTTTTTATGAATCCCCGCACCGTATTCTTGATTCGCTGACGGACATGCAGGCCGTGCTGGGCCCGGAGCGGCACGTAGTGCTGGCTCGCGAGCTGACCAAAACCTTTGAAACCATTCATGGTGCGCCGTTAGGTGAGCTGATCCCCTGGCTGGGAGAAGACAGTAACCGTATTCGGGGGGAGATGGTGCTTCTGGTGGCTGGCCACCGGGTCGATAAAGACGCCTTGCCTGCAGAAGCACTGCGAACATTAAAGATTCTGGTGGCTGAATTGCCGTTGAAAAAGGCGGCGGCCATGGCGGCAGAGATTCACGGTGTTAAGAAAAATGCGCTCTATAAATGGGGCCTGGAGCATCTGGAATAAGCGCCGAGCCGATCTGCGCAGGCCGTTTTCTCGCCAGAGAAAGTAAGAAGTCTAACTTTCTCTGGTAACTCGGGCGGGAGTTTTATACAATCCGCCGCCTGAGTTGACCAGGTAACCGCTGCTTCGTTGATGTCCTTTGGGAGACTGACGAGGGGGAGGAAAGTCCGGGCTCCACAGGACAGGGTGCCAGATAACGTCTGGGGGGCGCGAGCCTACGACCAGTGCAGCAGAGAGTAAACCGCCGATGACTCGCTTGCGAGAACAGGTAAGGGTGAAAGGGTGCGGTAAGAGCGCACCGCGCGACTGGCAACAGTTCGTGGCACGGTAAACTCCACCCGGAGCAAGACCAAATAGGTTCCCAATGGCGTGGTCCGCGCTGGGAACGGGTAGGTTGCTTGAGCCTGCGAGCGATTTCAGGCCTAGAGGAATGGTTACCACCGCGCAAGCGGGACAGAACCCGGCTTATCGGTTAACTCACTTATTTTGGAAAGGTGGTGTTCGCAACATATGCGGGCATCACCTTTTATCGTTTCAGGGCCTGGGAACCAGGAAAATACGTCTGCATCAATTGTTTGTCAGAATCGCCGCCTCTGGCTTGACAACTTTTTTGCTGCCTTCGTACACTTCGTGTTGGTTTTTTGTGGGAAAAAATGACGATTTTGTGGCAAAAATTGCATTTTCCCTGTTGCTTGCCCGACAAGGGCAGGTATAAATGAAAGAGGTGCACATGCAGCGAAATCTGACGATTTCGGTGTGTTGCCACTGCTGCCTGTAGCGCAACAGGCAGAGCAGCGGAAAACCAACGACCCAGTAATCTCTGGTGGAGGCATCCGGCCGGTGTCTTCAGTTCGCTTATTATTCAGCTGAAGCAATTATTATGTCCGAACAATTTGCTCACGTTTCCGTGCTGCTCCATGAGTCTGTTGATGGTTTAGCCATCAAACCAGACGGTATTTATATCGACGGTACCTTTGGCCGCGGTGGCCACAGCCGCCTGATCCTTTCCCACCTTGGCGAACATGGCCGTTTGTACGGCATTGACCGCGATCCTCAGGCGATTGCAGAAGCCGCCAAGATTAACGACCCGCGTTTTTCGATTATCCACGGCCCGTTTTCCGGCATGGCCGGCTACATGGCAGAACTGGGCCTGACCGGCAAAATCGACGGTGTGCTGCTGGATTTAGGTGTCTCTTCGCCTCAGCTGGATGATGCTGAGCGTGGATTTAGCTTTATGCGCGACGGCCCGCTGGATATGCGTATGGATCCGACATCCGGTATTTCTGCGTCAGAGTGGCTGGCCAGCGCTGAGGCAGACGATATTGCCTGGGTACTGAAAGAGTTTGGCGAAGAACGTTTTGCCAAGCGTATTGCCCGCGGCATAGTGGAATACCGCAGCAATCCAGACAATGCGCCGCTTGAGCGGACCACTCAGCTGGCGAAACTGATTGCTGACGTTTCACCGTTCAGAGACAAGCACAAGCATCCGGCCACCCGCAGTTTTCAGGCGATACGTATTTATATCAACAGTGAGCTTGAAGAGATAGACACGGCCTTACACGGCGCACTGGAAGTGCTGGCCCCTGGAGGCCGTTTGTCTGTGATCAGCTTTCACTCTCTTGAAGATCGCATGGTGAAGCGTTTTATTCGTAAGCAGAGCAAAGGACCTGACGTACCTGCCGGGTTGCCGCTGACCGAAGATCAGATCAAAGCGCTGGGCAGTGCCGATTTGAAAGCCGTGGGGAAAGCCATTAAGCCAACTGCCGCGGAGACTCAGCATAACCCGAGAGCGCGCAGTTCTGTGTTGCGTCTGGCCGAACGCCTATGAGTACCCAGCCAGCCGCCGCAGACAGCCTGATCCGTCAGATCGGTCGTGATCTGTTATCCGTCGGCCGTGTGCCTTTGGTGCTGCTGGTACTGGTGCTTATCTCTGCATTGGGGGTGGTGTATATCACCCACCAATCCCGACAACTGGTCGCGCAACAGGAGCTGCTGCTCATCGAGCGTGACGATCTGGATATCGAATGGCGCAATCAGTTGCTGGAAGAAAACTCGCTGGCTGAGCATAGTCGAATTGAAACCCAGGCTGAGAAGGAGCTTGATATGAAGCGTCCTAATGCAGCGAATGAAATTGTTGTCCAGTAATGAAAAAAGCCGCCTCCTCCCCTGAACCGCAGACGCCGCGCCCTTCGGCATCTACACCTGCGTTTATTCCCTGGCGTTTCGCCCTGATCTGTTGTTTCGTTGGCCTGGCGCTGGTGGGGCTGATAGCCAGAGCAGCCTATATTCAGGTGCTGGAACCCGGCAAGCTGATCCAGGAAGGGGATCTGCGCTCGTTACGTGTAAAAGCGATGCCGTCGGCGCGGGGGATCATTTCCGATCGCAATGACGAACAGCTGGCCGTCAGTGTACCGGTCCAGGCCGTCTGGGCTGATCCAGTCGATATTTATAAGCATGGCGGCCTCTCAGAACCGGCTCGCTGGCATGCGCTGGCGGATGTGCTGGGGCTGGATCGCAAGGACATGCTTACCCGGCTGGAAGAGAATAAATCCCGTCGCTTCATTTACCTCCAGCGTCAGGTCAGTCCGGCGATGGCGGCCTATGTCGGTAAGCTGAAATTGCCCGGCATTGGTCTGAAAGATGAATCCCGTCGTTTTTATCCGGCGGGTGAAGTGAGCGCTCACCTGATTGGCGTTACGGGCATAGATGGCCGCGGACTGGAAGGTGTCGAACGAACCTATGACGGCTGGCTAACCGGTGAACCGGGCAGGCGCACTGTGCGTAAAGACAGGTACGGCCGTGTGGTTGAAAACATTTCGCTCAAGCAGCGTGAGCCGGGTAAACCGCTGGCGCTGAGTATTGACCAGCGATTGCAGGCGGTGGCTTACCGGGCCGTGAAGCAGGCGGTGGTAGATTATAACGCCACCTCGGCGACCATTGTGATGGTCGATGTGCGGACCGGCGAGATACTGGCCATGGTTAACGCGCCGTCGTATAACCCCAATAACCGCGATCAGCTGCAAAGTTTCCGCATGCGTAACCGCGCCATCACAGATGCGATGGAACCAGGCTCCACCATCAAACCTTTTGTGGTGCTGGCTGCGCTGGAAAACGGCGTTGCAGATGAGAACACCGTCATCGATACCGGCAACGGCATCATGCAGGTAGGCGGCAGCCGGGTGCGGGATGTGTCACAGGTCGGCAAGGCCGATTTGGCGAGAATCCTGAAAAAGTCCAGTAATATAGGTGTCAGCAAACTGTCTTTGTCCATGCCTGTGGACGCGGTGCTCGGCATGTACAGCGGTGTGGGGCTGGGTGAAGCCTCGGGTATTAACCTGATTGGCGAAGCGCAGGGATTGTTCCCGGATCGCCGCCGCTGGTCTGATTTTGAACGGGCCACACTGGCCTTCGGTTACGGTATTTCCGTCACCCCCATTCAGTTAGTACGTGCTTACGCTACCTTGGGCGGTTTAGGTATCAACCGGCCGCTGTCGATATTGAAAACCGAAGCTGTGGTGCCGGGGCGGCAGGTGGTGTCGGCAGAAAATACCCGCAAAGTGCTCAATATGCTCGAAGGTGTGACCCATGCTGACGGCAGTGCCAAGCACGCGGCCGTTCCCGGCTACCGGGTGGGCGCTAAAACCGGTACCGCCAAGAAAGCCGCGGCCGGTGGCTATGGTGATGAATATGTCGCGATGACTGCAGGTCTGGCACCTATCAGTGATCCCCGCCTGGCTATGGTGGTAGTGATCAATGAACCTCAGGGCGACGCTTATTATGGCGGACAGGTCGCCGCGCCGATTTTTGCAGAAGTGATGGGCAGTGCCCTGCAAATTCTCAACGTTAAACCTGATGCCGGAAAAGGCGATCAGTTGAATATCGTCCATAACAGAGGCCAATCTGATGCCGGAACCTGATGTTTCAATGTCTTTAGGGGAGCTATTAGCCTCGTGGTTTGCGCCTGAGGTATTAACCCCTTCCGTCTCTGCCGTGCAGATCAAAGATCTGACCCTCGACAGCCGCGCTGTGGTGGCGGGCAGTATCTTTGTTGCCATTAAGGGCCATGCGGTCGATGGTCGCCAGTATATTGATACCGCGATACAAGCCGGTGCGTCGGCTGTGCTGGCTCAGGCTGAAGATAACCAGCCTGATGGCGAGATACGTTACCAGAGTGGTATTCCTGTGATTGCGGTGCGTGATTTGCCGATCAAGCTGTCGGCCCTGGCCGGTACAGCTTACGGCCAGCCAGATCAGCAACTGCAACTGGTGGCTGTCACAGGCACCAACGGCAAAACGACGGTTAGCCAGTTGCTGGCACAGTGGGCCGGTTTGCTCGGCCGTACAGCCGGGGTGATGGGCACCACAGGCAATGGCTTGTTGTCCAAGCTGACGCCGGCCGTTAACACCACAGGCAGCGCCATTGATATTCAGCAAAACCTGGCTGAACTGGTCAGGCAGGGCGCAGATTTTGCGGCCATGGAAGTGTCCTCGCACGGTCTGGTACAGGGGCGGGTAAAAGCCCTGCACTTTGCGGCCAGCATTTTCACCAACCTTAGCCGGGATCATCTTGATTACCATGGCGATATGGCAAGCTATGCCGTAGCGAAGCAAAGTTTGTTCACGGAACATCACGCCGGTATTGCTGTCATTAATGCCGATGATGATGTTGGCCGACGCTGGCTGAACGAGTTGCATGATGCAGTCGCAGTCGCGACCGAACTGTCGCATCTGTCCGGGCACAGCGGCAAGGCGTTGTGGCTGACGGCTGTCAGTTATTCCACCCAGGGGGTGACGGTGTCTTTTGATTCCAGTTGGGGGCAAGGCGACTTTACTGCTCCGCTGGTGGGTGCTTTCAATGTCTCTAATCTGCTGTTGTCGCTGGCGACGTTACTGGCGCTGGGTTATCCCCTGGATGCTTTGCTGGCTACGACTCCCCGACTGCAGGCAGTGATAGGCCGGATGGAAGTTTTTCAGGCCGCTGACAAACCTATGATGGTGGTTGATTATGCTCACACCCCTGATGCGCTGGAGAAAGCACTGGCAGCGTTACGCCTGCACTGTGAAGGCAAGCTCTGGTGTCTGGTTGGCTGCGGTGGTGAGCGTGATCGCGGTAAGCGGCCTATCATGGCTGCCGTGGCCGAGCAGTTAGCCGATTATGTGATCCTGACGGACGATAATCCGCGCAGTGAATCACCCCGGGAGATAGTGAATGATATGCTTGCCGGACTGGCGCAGCCAGAACGTGCCCAGGTCATTCATGACCGGGCCGAAGCCTGCCGGCGCGCATTCAGCCAGGCGAAGGCACAAGACATTGTACTGGTGGCCGGTAAAGGTCATGAGGATTATCAGGTACTGGCGGGGAAAACCATTCACTATTCAGATCGTGAAACCGTACAGGCCTTGTTGGAGACACACTAAATGATTCAGGTGACACTGAGCGAACTGGCAGCGGCGCTGAACGCCCGCTTGATTGGCCAGGATGTCAGTATCGATGCAGTTTCAACGGATACCCGGACAATAGTGCCGGGTACCTTATTTATTGCGCTCCAAGGCGAGCGCTTTGATGCCCATGACTTTGCCGCAGATGCAAAGACTAAAGGGGCATCCGCCTTGCTGGTAAGCCGCGAGCTGGATGTGGCGTTACCACAACTGCTGGTTACCGATACCCGTCAGGCTCTGGGGCAGCTGGGAAGCTGGCTGAAAGCAAAGATGACGCGGGAACATGGTCTCAAGACGGTGGCACTGACCGGAAGCTGTGGCAAAACCACGGTCAAGGAAATGGTGGCCGCGATTCTCTCCCAATGCGGCAGTGTGCTGGCCACCGCCGGCAACTTTAATAATGATATCGGTGTTCCCCTGACGCTGTTGCGGTTGACACCGGCACATGAGTTTGCCGTGATTGAGCTGGGGGCAAACCACGAAAAAGAAATCGCTTATACTTCTGCCCTGGTGCAGCCCGATGCGGCACTGGTCAATAATCTGGCGGCGGCGCATTTAGAAGGTTTCGGCTCGCTGGAGGGCGTCGCAAGAGCCAAAGGCGAAATTTTCGAAGGGCTGATTGCCGGTGGCACGGCTGTTTTCAATCTCGACTCTCATGCTCTGGAGCGCTGGCAGCCGGCACTGGCCGACAAGCAGCTGGTGGGCTTTACTGCGTCGGAAAAGGGGCAGTGGACTGCTGATAATTCTGACAGCAATTCTGTCGCAGGGTTCTCAGCCAGCAAGATTAGCGTTAACGGCCACGGCTGCCCTTGTTTTACAATGCACACACCTGTGGGTGAGATTTCCCTCACTTTGCCGCTGGCTGGCCGTCATAATGTTGCCAATGCGCTGGCTGCGGCGGCGCTGGCAATTGCAATGGGGGCTACCCTGCAGCAAGTCGCGGTGGGTTTAGAGCAGATGACAGCCGTTAAAGGACGAGCTTTGGTGCTCGAGCCCAGGCAGGGACTGCGTCTGATCGACGATACCTACAATGCCAGTGTGGCCTCGGTGAAAGCAGCGATCGATTTGCTGGCGGATTTTGAAGGACAACGTTGGCTGGTATTTGGCGATATGGCCGAAATGGGGCAGGAAAGTGAGCGGATGCATCGCGAGATTGCCGATTACGCCCAGCAAAAACAGTTGGATCGTGTCCTGACAGTAGGCAAAGCCAGTGCTGTGGTAAGTGAAGTGAATCAGGGACAGCACTTCAGGGATAACCCGGCATTGATTGCCGCGCTGATCGCACAGGTGCAGCAATTTCATCATGAATCCGGTCAGGATTCTCAACAACAACAAGAAATAACAGTGTTGGCAAAAGGGGCACGCAGCGCCCGTATGGAAGACATTATTGCCGCTCTGCAGGACTTATAAGAATGATATTTTGGTTAGCGGACTTACTAGAGTCGACTTTTCCTTTTTTCCGTCTGTTTGAATACCTGACGTTTCGCGCCATCATCAGCGTGCTGACAGCTTTGTTTATTTCATTGTGGATGGGGCCTCGCCTGATCGCCCGTTTGCAGATGATGCAGATAGGTCAGGTGGTGCGCCATGACGGCCCCGAGTCTCATTTCAGTAAACGTGGTACGCCGACCATGGGCGGGGTGATGATTCTGGCAGCGATTACCATCACAGTCTTGCTGTGGTCTGATATCAGCAATCCCTATGTCTGGGCTGTACTGACGGTGATGCTGGGCTACGGTATCGTCGGCTTTATTGATGATTACCGCAAAGTGGTCCGCAAGAATACCGATGGTTTGATCGCGCGCTGGAAATATTTCTGGCAGTCGGTTATTGCCCTGGTTGTTGCCTTTGCCCTGTATGCCTACGGAAAAGACACGGCGGCGACCCAGCTGGTGGTGCCTTTCTTTAAAGATGTCATGCCTCAGCTTGGCGCGCTGTACATAGTGCTCACGTATTTTGTCATTGTCGGCACCAGTAACGCGGTGAACCTGACTGACGGTCTTGACGGTCTGGCCATTATGCCAACCGTGATGGTGGCAGCCGGTATGGCGTTTATTGCCTGGGCAACCGGTAATGTAAACTTTGCCAACTATCTGAACATTCCTTACATCAGTAACGCCAGTGAGCTGGTGGTGGTGTGCGCGGCCATTGTCGGCGCTGGACTGGGCTTTTTGTGGTTTAACACTTACCCGGCGCAGGTCTTTATGGGCGATGTCGGCTCGCTGGCACTGGGTGGCGCTCTGGGTACGATTGCGGTCTTGGTGCGTCAGGAGTTGCTGCTGGTGATCATGGGCGGTGTCTTTGTCATGGAGACTGTGTCTGTGATCCTGCAGGTGGGCTCGTACAAGCTGCGAGGTCAGCGGATCTTCCGCATGGCGCCCATTCATCATCACTATGAGCTGAAAGGCTGGCCAGAGCCACGTGTGATAGTGCGCTTTTGGATCATCACTCTGATGCTGGTGCTGTTTGCGCTGGCTACCCTCAAGGTGCGTTAAATGAATCACTTGGCACAGGCAGAGAAGGTTGTCGTCGTTGGTCTGGGTGTGACCGGGCTGTCGGTAGTGAACTACCTGCTAAGACAGGCATCACCGCCGGCAATTCAGGTGATTGATACCCGGGCTCATCCCCCGGGGCAGGATCAGCTGCCAGACGGCGTCGGCCTGAGTGCCGGTCAGTGGCGGATGGACTGGCTGCTGGCGGCAGATCTGATCGTCGCGAATCCGGGTGTCGCTCTGAGTACGCCTGAGCTGCAAACCGCCCTCGCGGCCGGCATTCCTGTGATTGGTGATATTGAATTGTTTGCTCAGGCGGCCGATAAGCCCGTGGTAGCAATTACCGGTTCGAACGGTAAAAGTACAGTCACCAGTCTGGTCGGCGAAATGGCCGCTGAGGCGGGCATCAAAGCGGGAGTAGGCGGCAACATCGGCCTGGCTGCTCTGGATATGCTGGATCAGGGCAACGAGTTGTACGTGCTGGAGCTGTCGAGTTTTCAGCTTGAAACCACCGCCTCCCTTGAGCTGGTGGCAGCGGCCTATCTGAATCTGTCCGAAGATCATATGGACAGGTACAACAGCCTTGCCGACTACGGTCAGGCCAAGCAGCGTATTTACCGACATGCCCGGCTGGCTATCAGTAACCGTGACGATGTGGCGACACTGCCGGATCCAGCCTGGACCGGTAAGCAAACCAGTTTTGGCTTTGATGATCAGGACTACGGGCTGATTGAGCATCAGGGTGAAGAGTACCTGGCGGTTAACGGTATGCCTGTTATGCCAAGCCGGGACATCGCTCTGGTCGGGCGCCATAATGTGGCCAACAGCCTGGCGGCGCTGGCACTGGCAGACGCGGCGGGCATTGACCGTGACGCCGCCTGCCGGACACTGCGCCGTTATACCGGCCTGCCGCATCGCTGTCAGCGTGTGGTCCAGGCGCATGGTGTTGACTGGGTCAATGACTCGAAAGCCACCAACCTTGCCAGCACGTTAGCCGCGCTGAATGGTCTTTCCATTCCGGGCAAACTGCATTTGCTGGTGGGCGGCGACAGCAAGGGGGCGGATTTTACGCCGCTCAAACCTGTGCTGGAAACCCTCAACGTTCAGCTGTACTGCTTTGGCCGTGACGGCCACCGTTTCCTGACCTTGTCAAATGCCCCTGTTGTGGTAGAAACCTTAGATCAGGCGATGGCACTGGCAGCGTCGGAAGCTACATCCGGAGACATGGTCTTACTGTCACCGGCCTGTGCCAGTCTGGACCAGTATCCTAATTTTATGGCACGTGGCGACGCCTTTGCTGAACTGGCCCACAGTCTGAAAGATCAGGTGCAGGGAGCGCAGGCATGCTGAGAGGGGTGAAAGAGACCCTGTTTGAAATCAGCCAGTGGTTCAGCCGGCCTGCTCCGCCTTGTCAGTATGACAGACAACTGGTGTGGATCAGTCTGTTACTCATGGTGACCGGACTGGTTGTGGTCAGCTCTGCCTCTGTACCTGTGGCTACACGCCTGACAGATATGCCGTTTTATTTTGCGCTGCGTCATGCCTTTTTTCTGCTCTGTGCGCTGGTCATTGCCGCTTTCATGGTCCAGGTACCGCTGGAGCGCTGGCGACAGCTGAGTGTGCCTATGCTGCTGGTATCGCTGGCATTGCTGGTGATTGTACTGGTGATCGGCCGCTCGGTTAACGGGGCGGTACGTTGGATCCCGCTGGGGATCTTTAATCTGCAGCCGGCGGAAGTGGCTAAACTTTCGCTCTTTGTGTTTCTGTCCGGGTATCTGGTACGCCAGTATCATCAGGTCAGACAAAGTTTCTACGGCTTTATCAAGCCGCTGGCCGTACTGGCGCTGATGGCTGTGTTGCTGCTGCAACAGCCGGATCTGGGCTCCTTCGTGGTGATGTTTGTCACCACGGTGGGCATGCTGTTTATTGCCGGAGCCAAGCTGTGGCAGTTTCTTGCCATGCTCTCGATGGCGATGCTGGGCATAGTGATGCTGATTGTGTTCGAGCCTTACCGTATGCGCCGGATCACCGCATTTATGGATCCCTGGGAAGATCCCTTTGGCAGTGGTTATCAGCTGACACAGTCTTTGATGGCATTCGGTCGGGGTGACTGGATGGGACAAGGCCTGGGCAATTCCATTCAGAAGCTGGAATATTTACCCGAAGCTCATACTGATTTCGTGTTCGCCGTGCTGGCTGAAGAGCTGGGTCTGCTGGGGGTAACCCTGGTGCTTTTGCTTATCTTTGCTCTGGTGTTCAAGGCGTTGTTCATCGGAAAGAAAAGCCTGGAGTCCGGGCAGTTGTTCGGCGGTTTTCTGGCATTTGGCATCGGGTTCTGGTTTGCTTTCCAGACGTTGGTCAATGTCGGTGCTGCGGCCGGAATAGTGCCGACAAAAGGGCTAACTCTGCCTTTGATCAGTTACGGCGGCTCAAGCTTGTTCATTATGTCGACGGCCGTGGCCATTTTGCTGCGCATCGATCATGAACAGCGGCATCAGGCACGTTTCGGATCCGCGCAATCAAGTGATGAAAATGACAATGAAGAAAAATAAGCGTTTGCTGGTGATGGCCGGCGGCACGGGCGGCCATGTATTTCCGGCATTAGCCGTGGCCCGTCAGTTGCAGCAGCAAGGCTGGGAAATTCGCTGGCTGGGGACGGCAGACCGTATGGAAGCCGACCTGGTGCCCAAGCATGGGATTGAAATTGATTTTATTAAAGTGAAAGGGTTACGCGGCCAGGGGATAAAAAAACTGCTGGCGGCGCCTTTTCAGATTGTGGGCGCGATATTACAGGCCCGTCGCTATATCCAGGCCTGGCAACCGGATGCGGTGCTTGGTATGGGCGGTTATGTCAGTGGTCCGGGTGGCGTGGCTGCCTGGATCAGCGGTATTCCTGTGATCCTGCACGAGCAAAACGCGGTAGCTGGCCTGACAAACCGCTGGTTATCGCGTATTGCGGCCAGTGTGCTGCAAGCTTTTCCGGGCGCCTTTCCGGGCAAACCTGTGGTTGGCAATCCGGTTCGCCGTGATGTGACTGAACTGGCGGCGCCAGCGCAACGGTTGGCTGAGCGAGAAGGGCCGGTGCGGATCCTGGTAATGGGTGGCAGCCAGGGAGCACGGATACTGAACCAGACTGTGCCGGCCGCTGCCGCACAGATAGGCAGGGATGTCGAGATCTGGCATCAGGCCGGTAAGGGAAATCAGGCCAGTACTGAGCAGACATACAGCCAGTGTGGCGTGCAGAAATATCAAGTCACTGAATTTATTGATGATGTGGCGGCAGCTTATGACTGGGCTGATCTGGTGGTGTGCCGGTCTGGGGCGCTGACCGTGTCGGAGTTGTCGGCGGCTGGCGTCGGCGCGATATTCGTGCCTTTTATGCATAAAGACCGCCAGCAGGCTTTGAATGCGGACCATCTGGTGGAGTGCGGCGGCGCACACATGATAGAACAGCCGGATCTGACCGCTGATCGTCTGGCGCAGCTAATTACAACCTTAGATCGCCCGGCTTTGCTGAGCATGGCCGAGGCGGCGAGACAGGCTGCGATTCTTGATGCGGATGCCCGGGTGGCAGATGTGATTAAGGCGCAGGCTAAGTAAAGAAGAGAACAGAGTGATGAGTAAACTGGATAACCAGCAAATAGCCAAAATCAGAACCATGGTGCCAGAGATGCGCCGCGTTGAGCGTATTCACTTTGTTGGTATCGGCGGCGCCGGAATGAGTGGCATCGCCGAAGTCTTACTGAATGAAGGCTACCGCATCAGTGGCTCGGACATTACCCCAAACTCAGTGACTGAGCGTCTTGCTGAACGTGGTGCTGAGCTGTTTTTTGGGCACGCGAGCACCAATGTGGAAGGGGCCAGCGTGGTGGTGGCCTCAACCGCGATATCGGCGGAAAACCCTGAGCTGAAAGCAGCCCGTGAATTGCGTATTCCCGTGGTCCGCCGTGCGGAAATGCTGGCTGAGCTGATGCGCTATCGCCATGGTATTGCGATCGCCGGCACGCACGGCAAGACAACCACAACTGCACTGACTACTCAGATTTACTCCGAAGCCGGACTGGATCCGACGTTTGTCAATGGCGGCCTGGTGAAGAGCGCCGGTACCAATGCACGTCTGGGCTCCAGCCGCTATCTGATTGCCGAAGCCGATGAGAGTGATGCTTCTTTTATCCACCTGCAGCCCATGGTGTGTGTGGTCACTAACATCGAAGCAGACCATATGGAAACCTATGGTGGTAACTTTGAAAACCTGAAGCAAACCTTTATTGATTTCCTGCATAACCTGCCGTTTTACGGGCTGGCCGTGATGTGTATTGATGATCCTGTGGTACGGGAATTGCTGCCACGTGTGGGCCGCCAGGTTATTACCTACGGTTTTGCTGAAGATGCCGATGTTCGGTTGGTGAATTATCGTCAGCAGGGTCAGCAAGGACACTTTTCGATTCTGCGCAAAGGCAAGCCTGAACTGACGGTCACACTCAATATTCCGGGTCAGCACAATGCCCTTAACGCCGCTGCAGCTGTTGCTGTGGCGACGGAAGAAGGCGTAGAGGATGACGCTATCCTGCGCGCGCTGGTTGAATTTGAAGGCACCGGCCGCCGGTTTGATCACCTGGGTGAATTTGACAGCGGAAACGGCAATGTGATGCTGGTGGATGACTATGGCCATCACCCGAGCGAAGTGGATGTCACCATTAAAGCCGCTCGTGCGGGCTGGCCGGGTAAACGTCTGGTGATGGTATTCCAGCCCCACCGTTATACCCGCACCCGCGACCTGTACGATGATTTTGCCAATGTGCTGGAACAGGTGGATGTGTTGCTGATGCTGGATGTGTACAGCGCAGGTGAGGTCGCGATCCCCGGGGCTGACGGCCGCTCTCTTTGTCGTACCATTCGCGGACGAGGTAAGCTCGATCCGATCTTTGTGCCCAACACAGCGGCATTACCGGGAGCGTTAGCCAATGTTATTCAAGAGAATGACCTTGTTCTGACGCAAGGTGCTGGTGACGTTGGTAAAATTGCCCGTCAGTTGGCCGCGATGGCGCTCAACGTGAATGAAATGAAGAAATAATGTGCCGTTATGGCATGTAAAGGCTAAAATCTGGATTATTTTGTGTCACTTTCTTGCACTTCTTCGCTAAGCTTGAAGAGAAAGTCAGAATAATCCTGCTTTTGCATGCACTTTGATGTCTAAGCACAGGAAATTGCGAACAATGGTTGGAGAGCATCGAGTTGGTCGGTATAATCGGCCAGCTTTGTTGTTATATCCTGATTCTGGTGAAATTTTGTGGTCGGTAAGTCATAGCTTGGCTTGTCTGGCTCATAAAATAACGGCAGACTGACATGATTCAGGAAATAAAGTGTTAAACCATGACAGAAACAGCCTTAAAACAGAGTAATTTGATTGGCGGTGCTTTGTCCCAGTGGCGGGGATTCAGCTTTCTGGTGCTGGTCATAACCGCCATGGCTTGGTTGTTTGTTGCGGTAGTGCACTGGATGACAGATGCAAACCGATTGCCGTTGTCCCAATTGATTATTCAGGGTGAGCTGCATCATCTGACCACAGATCAGGTCAGAGAGGGCATTCTTGAAATGGGCTCACTGGGCAGTTTTATGCTTCAGGATGTGGATGAGCTCCAGCATGCCCTGGAGTCTTTACCCTGGGTTGCCCAGGCATCGGTACGAAAGCAATGGCCTGATACCGTAAAAGTGTATTTGGTTGAGCATCAACCCGCTGCCGTCTGGAATGACAAGTATCTGGTTAACATGCAGGGGCAGGTGTTTCAGGCCCCGTCTTCCGATGTATCAGGCGAGTCTATGGTAACGCTGGAAGGGCCGGATGGCAGCAGTGAGGAAATGCTCAAAACGTGGCGTCAAATGCAACCCGAGTTGCAGCGCGGCGGTTTAGAAATTGTTAGGCTGTCGTTGAATGAGCGGCGGTCATGGCGAATCTGGCTCAGCAATGGAATTCGGCTGGAGTTGGGTCGGGAAGCCAGAATTGAGCGTATCAAGCGGTTTTTGTGGTTATACCCGGAGCTGGAGCAGCAGGGTAAAGCGATTGATTATGTTGACCTCCGCTACGACACAGGTGTTGCTGTTGGATGGCAACAGAATAATGAATAAGTGGTTCAGGAAAAGAGCGTGCGCTAATGACGAAGGCTACAGATAAAAAACTCATCGTTGGCCTTGATATCGGTACTTCCAAAGTATGCGCTTTGGTCGGCGAAGCATTACCGGACGGCCAGGTGAATGTCATTGGTGTGGGCAGCAGCCCGTCTAAAGGCATGGACAAAGGCGGCGTCAATGATCTGGAATCTGTCGTCAAATCTGTGCAAAGGGCGGTTGACCAGGCAGAATTAATGGCCGACTGCCAAATTGCCTCTGTTTATCTGTCGCTGTCTGGTAAACATATTCGTTGTCAGACTGAAAAAGGCATGGTGCCAATTTCTGATAAAGAAGTGACTCAGGATGACGTAGATAACGTCATTCATACTGCCAAATCGGTGAAAATCAGCGATGAACATCGCACTTTGCATGTGATTCCGCAAGAGTTCGCCATTGACTACCAGGAAGGTATCAAGAACCCTGTGGGGTTGTCAGGCGTCCGGATGGAGGCCAGCGTTCATATGATCACCTGCCATAATGATATGGCACGTAACATAGTGAAAGCCGTAGAGCGTTGCGGCCTGAAAGTAGATCAACTGATCTTCTCCGGGCTGGCTGCCAGTTATGCTGTACTGACGGCAGATGAGCGTGAACTGGGTGTGTGCGTGATAGACATTGGTGGCGGCACCATGGACATGGCTGTCTGGACTGGTGGTGCATTGCGGCATGCGGAAGTGATTCCTTACGCAGGCAATGTGGTCACCAGCGATATCGCTTATGCCTTTGGCACACCGCCAGGTGATGCTGAGGAGATCAAAGTGAAGTATGGCTGTGCACTGAGCGAGCTGGTCAGTAAAGATGCCAAAGTCGACGTACCGAGTGTGGGAGGTCGGCCATCGCGCAGCCTGCAAAGCCAGACATTAGCTGAAGTCATTGAACCTAGATACAGCGAGTTGCTGGGTCTGGTAAATCAAAAGTTGGTGGAAATACAAGAACAACTGCGTAATACGGGTGTTAAACACCAGCTGGCCGCTGGGATAGTGTTAACCGGTGGAGCCTCACAGATGGAAGGGCTGGTCGAATGTGCCGAGCGGGTATTCCGTAATCAGGTACGTTTGGGCCGACCGCTGGCATTGAGTGGTCTAACGGACTATGTCCAGGCCCCGCATTACGCGACAGCAGTAGGCTTACTGCATTACGGAAAGGACAGTCAGACATTTGAAGATGGTGAACTTGAACCGAAACGGTCCGTTGCCGGTCTGTTCACTAAAATTAGTGGTTGGCTAAGAAAAGAATTTTAAACCTGATGCGAACAGGAAGAACGGAGAGAACACATGTTTGAACCGATGATGGAATTGTCTGATGAAGCGGTAATTAAGGTCATTGGCGTTGGCGGTGGTGGTGGTAACGCTGTCGATCACATGGTTCGTGAATCGATCGAAGGCGTACACTTTATCAGTGTTAACACTGATGCGCAGGCTTTGCGGAAGAGTAACGTCGGCACAGTGATCCAGATTGGTGGTGATATCACCAAAGGTTTGGGCGCAGGCGCTAACCCTCAGGTTGGTCGTGATTCAGCCCTGGAAGATCGTGAAGCGATCAGGGAAGCATTAGAAGGTTCTGATATGGTCTTCATCGCTGCGGGCATGGGGGGCGGCACAGGTACAGGTGCGGCGCCTATCATTGCTGAAGTAGCGAAAGAACTGGGTATTCTAACGGTTGCTGTTGTCACTAAGCCATTCAGCTTTGAGGGCAAAAAACGTTTGGCGTTTGCGGAACAGGGCATTGAAGAACTGTCCAAACACGTAGATTCGTTAATTACGATTCCAAACGAGAAGCTGCTGAAAGTGCTGGGGCGTGGCATTACGTTGTTAGACGCTTTTGCAAAAGCGAACGACGTACTGAAAAACGCTGTTCAGGGTATTGCTGAACTGATTACCCGCCCGGGTATGATCAATGTCGACTTTGCAGACGTACGTACTGTGATGTCCGAAATGGGTCATGCCATGATGGGTAGCGGCGTGGCGACGGGCGAAGACCGTGCAGAGGAAGCAGCAGAAATGGCGATTTCCAGCCCGTTGCTGGAAGACATTGACCTGGCGGGTGCTCGTGGTGTTCTGGTGAACATTACTGCCGGCCTGGATATGCGTCTGGACGAGTTTGAAACTGTCGGTAATACAGTGAAGGCCTTTGCTTCTGATAACGCAACCGTTGTTATCGGTACGTCTCTGGATCCGGATATGACTGACGAGCTGCGTGTGACTGTTGTGGCAACCGGTATTGGTAAAGAATCTCGTCCGGATATCACTCTGGTGACGAGCTCAGCCAAGCCTGCAGCACAGGAAAAGCCTGTGATTCAGGAAAAGGAAGAGCCGATCGCAGCTAAAACACCAGCACAACCTGCTGTTGCTGAGAAAGGTGTTCAGTCAGGATCTGCCGCTACGGCTGCCAAGCCTAAGCAGCAAGCCGATCATGACTATCTGGATATCCCAGCATTTTTGCGCAAGCAGGCAGACTAAGTTTAAAAAATTTGGGTTAGGTCACGTTTGATGGTAATATGAGCGTCTGGCCGCCCTCAAGTTTGCAGATTGGTGGCCGATAAATTGTCATCAGTCAGTTGAGACGAGTAAGCAGATGATCAGACAACGTACACTAAAAAGCATCGTTAAAACGATTGGAGTGGGTTTGCATTCCGGACGTAAAGTGACGCTTATTCTGCGGCCTGCAGCCGCAAATACTGGTGTAATCTATCGTCGTACGGATCTAAATCCGCCGGTGGATTTCCCGGCTAATGCAGATTCTGTGCGAGATACTATGTTGTGCACCGCACTGGTGAATGATCAGGGCGTACGCATCTCAACTGTCGAGCACCTGAATGCTGCCCTTGCGGGTATGGGTATTGATAACGTTATTGTGGAAGTGGATGCACCGGAAATTCCTATTATGGACGGTAGCGCCAGCCCCTTTATTTATCTGTTGCAATCTGCCGGCATCGAAACGCTGAATGCGCCTAAGCGCTTTCTGCGTTTGAAAAAAACTGTTCGCGTTGAAGATGGCGATAAATGGGCGGAACTGCGACCGTATAACGGTTTCCGTCTGGATTTCGCGATTGAATTTAATCACCCGGCGATTGATTCTGAGCAGCAGCGTCTGGTACTGGATTTCTCCAGTCAGTCGTTTGTAAAAGATATCAGCCGTGCCCGTACTTTCGGCTTCATGCGTGATATTGAATACCTGCAATCTCAGAACCTGTGTCTGGGTGGTAGCTTTGATAATGCTATCGTGCTTGATGATTATCGCATTCTGAACGATGAAGGTCTGCGTTTTGACAATGAGTTGGTGACGCACAAAGTACTCGACGCTATCGGCGATCTGTATATGTGTGGCCACAACATTATTGGTGAAATGGTGGCTTATAAGTCCGGTCATGCCCTGAACAACAAGCTGCTACGTGCAGTACTGGCTGATCAGGAAGCCTTTGAATGGTCGACATTCCAGGACGAAGCAGAAGTGCCGGTAACCTTTGCCCAACCAGGCATGGTACTGGCGTGAAGCTAAGCAGTTAAAGAAAAAACGTCAGACCCTGTCTGGCGTTTTTTTTCGCCTGTCGTGCAGGTTACTTATTGTTTTGTTGTGCAAGAGCGGCCAGTCGCTCCAGACGGGCTTTGATTTTGGCTGGTGCATCCTCAGCCGTTTCCAGCAAAGACTGCGCTGCTTTTTGTGAGATAGGCTTACGTTTGAGCACAGAGGTGCTGTTGGTTTTCACTGTCGTTGCCGCCAGAGCCGGATTGACACTGACCCTGATATCCTGAAGCTGAGGCAGCATATGTTCACGGAGCCTTTGCATCAGCTGGTTCCGCTCATAATTCAGCCGCATTGACCAAGCAGCTGATGCGACTTCAATGACTAAAATGCCTTGCCGGTAGTTGCTGACACGGCAGAGTTGCGCGCAATTGAGATGTTGCTGCACCTGCATATTGAGCTTGTGTAGTGCCATGGCTCTTTGCTGGATATTGCCCAATGCCGTTTCATCATCCAGCAGGCTGGCCGTTGTTTGTGGGCGGTGATCTCTCATTTTGTCGCCGTAAAAAATGAATGTGATGAATGTAAGAACGCACCGAACGGAGTGAGATCTAAGTTTTACTATCTGGTCGCTAAGTTATCGCCTTAATGATAGGCGGACCAGAGAATATTTTTTATCATAACAAATTAAGGAAGCAGCCTGCGCTTTTTCTGGCGTTGGGGTGCATGGTTCCAATTCGTAAAGCGTGATATTGTGCCTTGATTGCCCTTGAAATTTAGCAAGGGAAACACAATATCTCCATCACAGACATTTGTTTTCAACCCAGCTTGAAGTTAGCGAATAGTATTGGGAAGAACGGAGCATGGAAGGGCTTCGTTTTGATTGCAATTTATTGAGTACTCAGCCTGCGCTTGTGCTGGGATCTGACATCACAAAGAGTAAAACGGCATAGCCATGTTATCAAAACTACTGACTAAAGTTATCGGCAGCCGCAACGACCGTACCATTCGACGTTTGCGTAAAATTGTTGATGAGATCAACAAGCTAGAACCACAATTTGAAAGCCTGCAGGATGAAGAACTGAAGGCCAAGACGGCAGAGTTCCGTCAGCGTCTGGAGCAGGGAGAATCGCTGGACCAGTTACTGCCTGAAGCATTCGCAACCGTACGCGAAGCCTCTAAGCGTGTGTTCGGCATGCGTCATTTTGACGTGCAGCTTATTGGCGGCATGGTGCTCAATGACTGCCAGATTGCAGAAATGCGTACCGGTGAAGGTAAAACACTGACAGCCACCTTGCCAGCCTACCTCAATGCGCTGACAGGCAAAGGCGTTCACATCGTGACGGTCAATGACTACCTGGCCAGCCGTGACGCAGAAACCAACCGGGCACTGTTTGAGTTCCTTGGAATGACTGTGGGCGTGAACCTGTCCCAAATGCCACCACAGGTGAAAAAAGAAGCCTATGCGTGCGACATTCTGTATGGCACCAACAACGAGTTTGGTTTTGATTACCTGCGTGACAACATGGCTTTCCGACCGGAAGATCGTGTGCAGCGTGAACGCTTTTTTGCGGTTGTGGATGAAGTGGATTCCATCCTCATCGATGAAGCCCGTACCCCTCTGATTATTTCCGGCCCTGCTGAAGACAGCTCTGAGCTCTATACCCAGATCAATACCCTGATCCCGGAGCTTGTTAAAGAAGACAAGGAAGACAGTGAAGAATATCGCGGGGAAGGCCATTACACGGTTGATGAGAAATCGAAGCAGGTTCACCTGACTGAAAATGGCCAGGAGTTTGTCGAAGAATTACTCAAACAGCGTGAGTTGATGCAAGAAGACGACACTTTGTATTCACCGGCTAACATTTCTCTGCTGCACCATGTGAATGCTGCATTGCGTGCGCATGTGCTGTTTGAGCGTGATGTTGACTATATCGTTAAAGATAACGAGGTCATCATTGTTGACGAACACACGGGCCGTACCATGCCTGGCCGCCGCTGGTCTGAGGGTTTGCATCAGGCAGTTGAAGCCAAAGAAGGCGTTAAAATCCAGAATGAAAACCAGACGCTGGCCTCTATTACCTTCCAGAACTATTTCCGCCTGTATGAAAAACTGTCGGGTATGACGGGAACGGCCGATACCGAAGCCTTTGAATTCCAGAGTATTTATGGCCTGGAAACTGTGGTCGTGCCTACCAATAAACCTATGATCCGTGATGATATGGGTGATTTGGTTTACATGACCGAAAGAGAAAAATTTGCCGCTATCACCGAAGATATTCATGCCCGTGTGGCCAATGGTCAGCCGGTTCTGGTGGGTACGGTCTCGATTGAAAAGTCTGAGCTGCTTTCCAGCCAGCTCAAAAAAGCCGGTATTGCGCATCAGGTTCTGAATGCCAAATTCCACGAAAAAGAAGCAGATATCGTGGCTCAGGCAGGTAAACCCGGTTCGGTGACGATTGCGACTAATATGGCTGGTCGTGGTACAGATATCGTATTGGGCGGCAGCTGGCAGAGCGAGGTCGAAGCCCTGAAAGAGCCGACTGAAGAGCAAATCGCAGCCGTGAAAGCGGCATGGAAAGAGCGGCACGCTGCGGTGCTGAACTCGGGTGGTCTGCATATCATAGGCACAGAACGCCATGAGTCGCGTCGGATCGACAACCAGTTGCGTGGCCGTGCGGGTCGTCAGGGTGATGCCGGTTCTTCACGTTTCTACCTGTCTATGGAAGATGGCCTGATGCGTATTTTCGCCTCAGATCGCGTATCTGCCATGATGAAAAAGCTGGGCATGGAAGAAGGTGAAGCTATTGAGCACCCATGGGTGACGAAAGCGATTGAAAATGCACAGCGTAAAGTTGAAGGCCGTAACTTCGATATTCGTAAGCAATTGCTGGAATTCGATGATGTGGCGAATGACCAGCGTAAAGTGGTGTATGAGCTGCGTGATGAACTGATGCACGCCGATGATATCAGCGAAATGATTTCGCATAATCGCGAAGATGTGCTTAACAGCGTGATTGATACTTATATTCCGCCACAGTCTCTGGATGAAATGTGGGATATCCCAGGTCTGCAAGAGCGCCTGAAAGCGGACTTCGATCTTGATTTGCCCATTCAGCAGTGGCTGGACAGCGATGATAAGCTGTATGAGGAAGCATTACGCGAGCGCATTGTTGCCGAAGCTGTCAGTGTGTATAACAGCAAAGAAGAAGCTGTTGGTGCCCCGGTGCTGCGCAACTTCGAGAAAACTGTGATGCTGCAGAACCTGGATACTCTCTGGAAAGAGCATCTGGCGGCGATGGATCATCTGCGTCAGGGTATTCATCTGCGCGGTTACGCTCAGAAAAACCCGAAACAGGAATATAAGCGCGAGTCGTTTGAACTGTTCCAAGGCATGCTTGAGAACCTGAAAAACGATGTAGTGGCTATCCTGAGCAAGGTACGGGTGCAGCAGCAGGATGACGTAGAACGCGTTGAAGCTGAACGCCAGCGTATGGCGGAAGAAATGGCTCGTCGCCAGCAATTCAACCATCAGGAAGCAACCAGTGCAGTGGCCGAAACCAGCCAGGGCGGAGAAGATTTCTCAACCGGTGAGCGTAAGGTTGGCCGCAACGAGCCGTGCCCTTGTGGTTCTGGCAAGAAATATAAACAATGCCATGGCCGAATCAGCTGATTTGGCAGGTAATTATTCAAAGGCCGCGTATGCGGCCTTTGTTTTTTTCTGTCAAAGGTTAAAATCAGTCAAGTGAGTGCTCTGCTGACAGAGCGAAATAGTATTTGAACAGGTAAGCAGCGTGATTAAAAAACGAGTCTGGATATCGGCGGGCATTATCCTGAACCGCCAGCAGGATAAAGTCTTCATTACCCGTCGTGCCGAAACTGCACATAAAGGTGGCTTCTGGGAATTTGCCGGCGGTAAGGTAGAGCTGGGGGAAACGGCCGAGCAAGCGGTTATCCGTGAGCTGAACGAAGAAGTCGGTATCACTGCCACTGAGCTGGAGCACTTTATTGAGCTAGAGCATGACTATCCGGAAAAAGCGTTAAAGTTCGATTTCTTTCTGATCAAAGCTTTTGATGGTGAAGCTTACGGCCGTGAAGGCCAGCCAGGGCAATGGGTGACATTGGATGCGCTGCGGGAGTTCACTTTCCCTGAAGCCAACTATCCGGTCATTGACAAGCTGCTGGCCCGATAAACCAGCAGGCTTGGTAGCGGGTTGTTGACCCGCTATGTTACGCGTTATCTTCTGACCAGCCGTCTGAGTCTGACATGTCAGGGGCACCGGGTATGGCTTTTTCTTCTGCTGCCCATTCCCCTAAATCAATGAGCTGGCAACGTTTGGAGCAAAAAGGCCGGTACGGACTGACTTCTCCCCATACAACGTCGGCCTGGCAGGTCGGGCATTTGACTATCGTGGGTGTTCTTTGTTGCGACACGGGAACCTCAGCAAATCGCTAGTGTGAATTCAATTCTTTCGGTCACCGGATTATTCGTCGTGCTCTGCCCTTCATCAAAGGGCATGAATCGGATGGCAAACCGGCTACGGTGACCGGATATCATAGGGTAAACCCCATAGCTGGGGCAAATTTGTAAGCGTAGCAGGCTGGCATTTTCCGCATCGTGCTGGAAAAAACCGTTGCGGGCTATCTGGGGTTTGAAGTGGCCGGATTCTCTGGTGACTCTCAGCCATAGGTGAATTGCCTGAGCCATTGGCTTGAGTTGATCTAACCAGTATGCCATATCGGCCTGTTTGCCGTCCTGCGACAGGTGTAACCAGTGATGCAGGCTGGGCAGATCGAAACAGCAACTGCCGCCTGGCAGCGAGAAGCGTTGTTTGATCCCGGCCAGAAAGCGATCTTCACGTAAGATCTGGCCCAGACGCGGCGCTGTGATCAGGTGGTGGTGGATGGAAGCCATTTGATCCAACAGTGACAGAACGGCGCTTTGATCCACACCGTCGACATCCAGCCAGAGCTTGAGCTGAGATTGCTGCTTATCCAGATCTTTGGCCAGCTCACTTTTCACCTGGATCTGATCAAGAATATCCAGCACATCGAACAAAGCGCGGAAAAAGAGCTGATATTGCCAGGGATCGTCCGATTCACTGGTGTGATTCATTTGGAGCAATAAATACTCCAGTCGCAGGTAAGTACGGACTTTTTCGTTTAACGGATGCTCAAAACGGGTTGTCTGCCGGGTAGTCTGCATAGTGCGGGCCTGTTATTCATCTTTTGATCAGCGCTGTATCAATTGCGATCAGCCTGCTCGCTCATGAGCAGATATTGCTGATGCAGCCGGGCAACTTCACCGCGTAACTGGTGACTGTCGCCATTGTTATCAATCACATCGTCAGCCGCAGCAAGCCGTTGTTCCCGGCTGGCCTGAGCCGCCAGAATTTTACGGACCTGATCGTCGTTGACCTTATCCCTGACCGCAGTGCGGGCTATTTGTATGTCTTCCCGAACATCGATCACCAGCAGTCTGTCGGTCATGGCTTGCAGTTGATTCTCCACCATTAAGGGTACAACTAACAGGCAATAAGGCGAGCTGGCTTTACTGATATCCTGCTTCATCTGCTGGCGAATCATGGGATGCAGCAAGCTATCGAGCCAGGCTTTCTGCGCAGGCTCATTAAAGATAGCGTCTCTGAGTTTACTGCGATTGAGCTGACCATCTGTCAGCAGGATGTCATTCCCGAAGCGTTCTGCTATGGCTTTGAGGCCTGCTGATCCGGGAGCCACAACCTCTCTTGCAATCAGATCGGCATCAATGATATCGATGCCGTAGTCGGCAAACAGGTTAGCCACTGTGGTTTTACCGCTGCCAATGCCGCCAGTCAGGCCGACTACCAAAGTCATAATGGATATCCTAAATATGTCCCTACATACCAGTTAAGCACAGGGGCCCCCCAAAGCAGGGCTATCCACCCGGCCAGCGCCAGGTAAGGCCCGAATGAAAACGGCGTTTGCATACCTGTCTGCCTGTCGCTGTGTTGCATACGCAGTAAAATGATGCCACAGATAGCGCCGAGCAAGGAAGAGAGCAGAACAATAAAAGGCAGCAACTGCCATCCGGCCCAGGCTCCCAGCGCGGCCAGAAGTTTGAAATCGCCGTAGCCCATGCCTTCCTTGCCTGTGAGCAGCTTGAATACCCAGTACAGGCTCCAGAGCGACAAGTAGCCGGCCATAGCCCCAATCACGGCAGATTGCAGACTGACCGGGCTGATATCCAGCAGGGCCAGCAGCAAGCCGGCCCACATCAGAGGCAGAGTGAGCTGATCAGGCAGCAGCATTTTATCTATATCAATGAACGTCAGGGCGATCAGGGCGCAACCGGCGCCAATCACCGCCAGGCTCCAGGCCGAAAAGGGTAACACCAGTGCGACGGCCAGCGCGGTGAGCGCAGTCAGAAGTTCAATGGCAGGATAGCGGACACTGATTTTTGCTTTGCAGTGACTGCAACGGCCACCGAGCAAGACCCAGCTGATGACAGGAATGTTTTCCCAGGCGCGGATCTTATGCTGGCAGTGCGGGCAGCTGGAAGCCGGTACACTGAGATTAAAGACAGGCTGGGG
Source organism: Photobacterium salinisoli (assembly GCF_003614885.1). Classification (GTDB taxonomy): domain Bacteria; phylum Pseudomonadota; class Gammaproteobacteria; order Enterobacterales; family Vibrionaceae; genus Photobacterium; species Photobacterium salinisoli. Next base: position 166,904 of record NZ_QZMS01000013.1, on the reverse strand, counting down.
GCCAATTTCTGCATGTTCCGAAAAGCACTCGGCGCAATCTGCGCGCCATTGTCTTTCCATCATGACAGGCAGGCGCAGGATGACCACATTCAGAAAGCTGCCGGCGATCAGGCCGAAAATAGCGGCCGCCAGAGGGTAAAGCCAGGGATAGTAGGTCAGTAACGCCATGAGATTGCTCATTTTCCATCAAGATATCCGAAGAACCGTTATTTTAGCCTGATTTTGCTGTCAGTAGCGAGCCGCTGAAAAAGAACTCAGCCGACGGCTTTCATCAGGTCAAACACCGGTAGGTACATAGCCAGCAGCAAGGTGCCGATAATCATCCCTATGACAAGTATCAGTACAGGCTCGAGCAGGGTGGTCAGCGTTTTAAGCTGTTGTGACAGTGCGTTGTCATAATAAGCCGCCAGCTCGAGCAGCATAGTGTCTATTTTCCCGGTTTCTTCACCAACCCTGATGAGCTGTATCAGACGCTCTGGAATGAAGGGGCGTTGTTTGCCCATTCCTTGCCGGATCGCGGAGTAGAGCGGTTGTCCGCCGGCGACCAGACGGGCAGCCTGGTGGTAGGTGTGTTCCAGCACTTTATTGCCGCAGGTACTCGCGGCAAGGTCCAGTCCGTCCAGCAAAGGGACGCCGGCTTTAAAGGTGGTACCCAAGGTGCGGGTGAAACGCGCTTGTGCAGCCAGATGCAAGCAGGTGCCCGCAAGTGGTAACAGCAGCGCTATACGATGAAAACGGTATTGCCAGCGCAGGCTGCGGCCATACTGCCAGCGGCAGAGCGCGGTTATCAGGGCCACACCGGCCACGAGTGGCAGGCTGTACCGGCTGGCGTAGTCCGACAACGTCAGCACAGTACGGGTCAACCAGGGCAGTTGGTGGCCCATGGTGGCAAACAATCCGGCAAATTGCGGAATGATCCACACCAGCATCAGTGCGGTCACCGCCATGGCCACCACACAAACCGCAGCAGGGTAGAGCAGCGCATGGAACAGGGTGCGCTGCAGCTGATGATACTGTTCGCGGTACGAGGCAATCTGTTCCAGGATTTGCGGCAGTTGGCCGGCGAACTCACCGGCTTTGATCAGGCTGGTGACGATAGCATCGCAACAGGGCGTGTGGCGGGCAACAGCTTCAGAGAGTGGGGTGCCGGATGTGACCTGCTGCTGGATACGCTTCAGTATGGCGGCGGCTTCCATCCGGTTTTGCTCTTTGGTCATAATGGCCAGCGCTGCGCTCAGCGGCAGAGATGCATTCAGTAAGCTGGCCAGTTGCCGGAACATGTCGGTCAGATCCTGTGGGCGGAAACGATGACGGCGATAGGTTATCCAGCCGGGGCGGATACGGCGGATCGACTGAGGTGTAATCGATTGAGCGTGAAGCGAGTCTTCGATTTCGCCGGGCTGGAAAGCGACACCCACGCCGCTGGCGCTGCGGCCATTGCGGTGGCGTCCTCGCCACCGAAAATAACCTAAACGTTCAGCCGGCATTATCCGGCACTTCCGGTTTCTGACTGCAGGCTCTCATAGCCCAGAACCCGCTGCAGCTCGCTCAGGCTGGTGATCCCTTTGCAGAGCAAGCGGATCCCGGCTTGCTCCAGTGACAGATTGTCAGCCCGCTCAGCGATAGAATCGGAGAGTGTGGCTGCACTTAACGGGTTTGCCTGACTGGCAGTGCAAGAGACCAGTTCAAACAGCCCTGTTCTGCCTAAGTAGCCCTGATTACAGTGTTCGCAACCCTTAGGATTGGCGGCAAACACTGGCGTTAACGCATCTATGGCCAGTTTTTGGCGTTGGTGGGACGTTAAGTCAGCTTGTTGCTTACAGTGCGGGCACAGGCAGCGAACCAGTCGCTGGGCGATGATCAGACTGAGGGAAGCGCTGAGCTCATAAGGCGCGATCCCCAGATGCTGTAATCGGTTCAGGGTATCGGCCGCGGAATTAGTGTGCAGGGTGGAGAGCACCAGGTGTCCTGTCTGCGCGGCGCGTACCGCCATGGTTGCCGTTTCCTGATCCCGGATCTCACCTATCATGATCACATCGGGATCCTGGCGCAGGAAGGTCCGCAGTGCCGTGGCAAAATCCAGCCCTATGGCTGGGTGAATGTGGAGCTGGTTAATACCCGGTAATTGAATTTCGACCGGATCTTCTGCGGTACAGATGTTGCGATGTTCTTTGTTCAATAAGTTCAGGGCGGCATACAGCGACAGTGTTTTTCCGCTGCCGGTCGGGCCGGTAACCAGAATCAGCCCCTGCGGTTTAGTCAGAGCCTGCTCAAAGACATAGCGCTGGCCGTCGGTATACCCCAGCCGGTGAAGTGCCAGCGGAATATGGTTGCTGTCGAGTAAGCGTAAGACGACTTTTTCTCCCCACTGCGCAGGCAAGGTCGAGACCCGCATATCTACGGTTAGCTCTTGGTTGAGTGGTAGCCTGAAGCGGCCATCCTGAGGCAGGCGGCGTTCTGCTATGTTGAGTCTGGCGAGTATTTTGAGCCTGGCGGCCAGCCGGGCAGCCAAATCCGAAGGGGGAGTGGCATGAATCAGCAGCAGACCATCACAGCGAAACCGGATCCGGCACTGCTTCTCCAAGGGTTCGATATGGATGTCAGACGCCTGCCGCCTTACCGCATCCAGCAGCAGGTGATTGAGATAACGGCTGACCGGGGCGTCGTCGTTGTCGGCCACCGGTTCGGTTGGCTGAATCTGGGCGGCTGAGAGCTGCGCTATCTCATTGTCGTTGAGGCTGGCTGTGTGCAGCGTGCTGGTAATTGGGTCGCCGTAAATCCGCCTGATGGCGTTTTCCAGCTGCCTGAGCGGTAAAACCACCGGTGAAATCTGATAGCCGGAGGCAAAGCGGCATTCGTCCTGGCTACGGGTGTCAAAGGGATTGGCGATCCCTAGGGTGAGCACATCTTTGTCCAGTGCGAGGGGAAGTATGCTGTGTCTTTCTATCAGAGGCCTGAGGCTCAGCGTTTTACAGACTGACTGGTAATCGTAATGGTGGACATCGTCCATAGGCAGCGTAGCAAGATGGGCCAGTTGTTTGGCCAGATCCCAGTCGCTGAACACACCTGAGCTGACTATTGCCGCGATATCGTTCAGGTGATGACGGCGCATTTCAGCCAGGATAAGTTCGGCTTCGGCCGGATTGATAAGGCTCGATTGCAGTAACGTGTTCACCAGGGCGCTGCTCATCTTATTGCCCCGGACAAAATTGCGACTGGTTATCACCGCTGCAGAGTGTCCGCCAGATAATACCGTGGGAGTCGCTCTGTGGCTGTAGCCGGATTTCGGCATCTGCTGGCAGGCTGCCTTTGCGCTGTCCTTCCGGAATACGCGCCACTATGGCGGTGCCGTCCGTGATGGTTGGTGTGGTACCTGACAGGCTTGCCGTCACCGTGGAGTAAATCTCAAAACTGTCACCATTGCTTTTGCTGAAAAGTTGTCTGGCGGGTACACCGTTACTGCCGCTTTGACAGTCGATCAGCTGTGCGGTACCGGATGTTTGCCCTGTCATCAGGCATAAACTGACCGCGGTTTTCATCGCCGAGGAAGCATGCAGCATCTCAGTTGCATGGGCTCGCTGGGTGTATCCCTGATAAGCCGGCATGGCAAACGCCGCCAGAATACTGATGATAGCCACCACTATCATCAATTCGATCAATGTAAATCCACTGTGCCTGGTCATTATGCTATCCACCTGAAGAACCTGTGCGAATGAAAATAAGTCATATTATTCATATGGATAGCAATGAGTTTTCGTTTCTCGGTGCTATTCAATACTCTGGCTGCAACAACCTGTACATTCAGACGATGACTGGAGGCTTCTCGAAGAAAACAGCCTTGGGCAGGCGGCATCAGGGGCTGGATTGTTATAAATCCGGCCTGTTTGCTCGAATGTGCTCAAGGTGCCAGGTGGGCATAACTGCAGTGTAATTGCGGTAAGTTACTTAAAAACCACTATTTTTGTTGGGTATCTATCAAGACAATACACAGATCACAGATAACAAATGAGCATAAACGAAAATATTTACTTTCATCAATTTGATGAATACGCTCACTCGCTCACAAAAACCATCGCAATAATCATAACAACGAGGTTCCCTCTGAATGTTTGGAATTTTTACCCCCAAAGCGCATCAACCGCTGCTGCCGGCAGACAAGGTTGACAGCACCTACAAACGTCTGCGGTGGCAGCTTTTTATTGGAATTTTTTTCGGGTATGCGGGTTATTACCTGGTACGTAAGAATTTCAGTCTGGCGATGCCATACCTGATTGAGCAAGGCTTTAGTCGTGGTGATCTGGGTGTCGCGCTGGCAGCTGTCTCTATTTCCTATGGTCTGTCTAAGTTTCTGATGGGCAGCGTGTCTGACCGCTCCGATCCACGCTATTTCTTAAGTGCCGGCCTGCTGATGTCGTCACTGGTGATGTTCTGCTTCGGTTTCATGCCTTGGGCGACGAGCAGCATTACCGCCATGTTTATCCTACTGTTCCTGAACGGCTGGTTCCAGGGCATGGGCTGGCCCGCGTGCGGCCGGACTATGGTGCACTGGTGGTCCCGTAAAGAGCGGGGCGAAATTGTCTCGGTCTGGAATGTCGCTCATAACGTGGGCGGTGGCCTGATTGGGCCGCTGTTCCTACTCGGTCTGTGGGCTTTCCAGGATGACTGGCGTGCCGCTTTTTATGTCCCTGCCTTTTTTGCTGCTCTGGTGGCTGTTTTCATCTGGCTGACGGTACGCGATACGCCACAGTCATGTGGCCTGCCGGCGATTGAAGAATACAAAAACGATTATCCGGACGATTACGACAAGTCTCATGAAAATGAAATGTCGGCCAAAGAGATTTTCTTCAAATACGTATTCTCCAACAAACTGTTGTGGTCTATCGCGATAGCCAACGCCTTTGTGTACCTGATCCGCTACGGCGTACTCGACTGGGCACCTGTGTACCTCAAAGAAGCCAAGGAATTTACCGTGGATAAATCATCCTGGGCGTATTTCCTGTATGAGTGGGCCGGGATCCCGGGCACGCTGCTGTGCGGTTGGATTTCAGACAAACTGTTCAAAGGACGCCGTGCACCGGCCGGTATTCTGTTCATGGTACTGGTTACACTGGCAGTGCTGGTTTACTGGTTCAACCCGGCAGGTAACCCGACCGTTGATATGCTGGCACTGATTGCGATCGGTTTCCTGATTTATGGTCCTGTGATGCTGATAGGTCTGTATGCGCTTGAACTGGCGCCGAAAAAAGCGGCGGGCACGGCGGCGGGTCTGACCGGTCTGTTTGGTTACCTGGGTGGCGCCGTCGCGGCGAATGCGGTGCTGGGTTACACAGTGGATCACTTTGGCTGGGACGGCGGTTTCATCGTGCTGGTGGGCTCTTGTATCGCGTCCATCATTTTCCTGATGTATGCCTTTGTGGGTGAGCGAGCGCACCATAAACAAAAAGCACGCGAGCAGGCACTTGCGTAAATTCATGCTTTAATCTTTATATTATTCAGGCCGTTTCATAACTGTGACGGCCTGACTCTTTTGGGTGTCTATGTATCAACATATGGATAATAAAATGAAACTGAACGTTATTGGCTTAACTCTGGCTGCACTGACTTACTCTTCCTTCTCTCTGGCAGATCCGCTGGTGATTGCCCACCGTGGCGCGTCGGGCTACCTGCCTGAGCACACCCTGGAAGCCAAAGCCATGGCCTATGCCATGAAACCGGACTACATCGAGCAAGATGTGGTGATGACCAAAGATGACCAGCTGGTTGTATTGCATGATCATTATCTTGATCGTGTCACAGATGTGGCGGAGCGTTATCCGGATCGTGCCCGTGCCGACGGCCGTTATTATGCGATCGATTTTACCCTGGCTGAAATTCAAGGCCTGCGCCTGACCGAAGGCTTTAATATCGATAAAGACGGCAACAAGGTGGCGGGTTTTCCTGGCCGTTTCCCGCTGTGGAAATCGTCGTTTACTGTGCCGACACTGGCGGAAGAAATCGAGCTGATCCAGGGGCTGAACAAAACACTGGGATACAATATAGGTATCTACCCTGAGATCAAAGCCCCCTGGTTCCATCGCCACGAAGGCAAGGATATCTCCAAGGCCTTACTGAAAGTGCTGAAAGCGTACGGCTACGACAGCAAAGACGACAAAGCCTTTGTGCAGTGTTTTGATCCGATTGAACTCAAACGCATCAACGATGAACTGATGCCGGCCATGAAAATGGATCTCAATCTGGTACAGCTGATGGCCTACACCGACTGGAACGAGACTATGGTGTACCAGGGCAAGGAAGCAGCGCCGTACAACTATGACTGGATGTTTGAAAAAGGCGGCATGGCGAAAGTGGCCCAGTATGCCGATGGTATCGGACCCTGGAAGCCTATGCTGGTGGATGACAAGTCAACCCAGGATAACCTGATCATCCTGCCGCTGATGAAAGAAGCTAAGTCTGCTGGTCTGGTGGTTCACCCATACACCTTCCGCGCCGATGAAGGCCGTATTGCCCCTTATGCGGATAACTTTGATGACATGCTGGACGTGTTTTATAACAAAGTGAAAGTGGATGGTGTATTCACTGACTTTCCGGATAAAGCTGTGACTTTCCTGAATCGCGGCTAACGCGACTGGGAGCCGGTTAATAAAAAAGGGAGCGCTCTGGCGCTCCCTTTCTGTTCTTAGTCATCTGAGCTTATTTAAAGCGCATTGACAGATCCATGGCCCGCACATGCTTGGTCAGTGCGCCGACCGAGATATAATCGACACCGGTTTCGGCAAATTCACGCAAGGTTTGATCGGTAACATTGCCCGACACTTCCAGTGCGACTTGTCCCTGATTCAAGGTAACGGCTGCGCGCATCATGTCGGTGGTGAAGTTGTCCAGCATCACGATATCAGCGCCGGCATCAATGGCCTGTTTCAGTTCATCCAGACTTTCGGTTTCCACTTCCACTGGCTTGCCCGGGTTGAGCTGCCTGGCGGTTTCAACCGCCGGCTTGATCCCGCCACAGGCAATGATGTGGTTTTCTTTGATCAGATAGGCATCAAATACACCGATGCGATGATTATAGCCACCGCCACAAGCCACGGCATATTTCAGCGCATTACGCAGGCCAGGTATAGTCTTGCGGGTATCGAGCAAACGGGTTGAGGTGCCATCCAGCAGGTCGGCGTAACGGGCCACCTGGGTGGCGCAGCCGGATAAGGTCTGGATGAAATTCATTGCATTGCGCTCGCCGGTCAGCAGAATGCGCGACGGACCATGCAGCACGCACAGCACCTGATTGGGCTCAACCGGATCACCGTCGCTGACCTGCCAGTCTATGGTCACTTCATCACCCAGCTGACGGAATACTTCATCGGCCCAGAGCTGGCCGCAGAACACCCCAGATTCACGGGTAATAATGGTAGCCGTTCCCTGGCTGTCCGCCGGGATCAGGCTGGCAGTAATATCGCGGGCCGCATCAATCTCGCCGCCCAAATCTTCGCGCAGCGCATCGGCCACATTTCGGCGGATATCTTCGGGAAGCTGCTGGCGCAGGTAGGCCAGGCGAGACTGCGTATCATGTTTTTGTTCCGTAGGGCTCATAACTTATATACCGTGTTGGCTGAGGCTGTCGAAATTAAGCCGATCATACTGTGAGATGCTGGCAAGGGGAAGGCATTCTCGGGTTGAGTGAGAGCGGCTACAGGTTTTATCCTTAGCGTCAGGAAAATCAAGCAAACGGGCAGCAGGCATGAACTTCAGAATTAACGACCAACACTGGCTGGACAAAGTAAAACGGGTGCCTTCTCCGTTCTGTGACAGCCGGCAGGATGAAACCGATATCTCATTGCTGGTGATACACAATATCAGCCTGCCGCCAGGGCAGTTTGGTGGTCCTTATATAGAGCAGCTTTTTACCGGACAACTGGATCCGGATGGGCATCCCTATTTTCGGGAAATTCATCAGTTGCGGGTATCTGCCCATTGCCTGATCCGCCGGGATGGCGAAGTGATTCAGTTTGTGCCTTTTAATGCCAGAGCCTGGCATGCCGGTGTGTCCGAGTTTGCCGGCAGAGAGAAATGCAATGATTATTCTATCGGTATCGAACTGGAAGGCACAGATATCCTGCCTTATACCCCGGCGCAGTATGACACGCTGCGCCAACTCACCCGCACTTTATTAGCCCGTTATCCGCAATTGTCCCGCGACCGCATTACCGGCCATGAATTTATTGCTCCCGGTCGTAAGACCGACCCCGGACTGGCCTTTGACTGGCGGGATTATAAAACCGGGTTAAGAGATTAAAAAAAATTTGAGCTGTTTTACAAAAAGTGACATTTTTATATGTGACAAAAATGTTAATAAATTGGTCTGACCATTAACTTTCTGTGTGAATCTTGTTCGCAACATGCGGGATTATGGTCTAAAGTTGCGATAATTTTTGGCTTTCATGGCCTGAATTAAGGGGATTTATTGCTCGAACTACCATGACATGAATCAAGTTGTCGGTAGACATCCTCAATTATTTCTGTAAAATTTCTGTATATAGTTAAATTGGTATGACCAATTAACCGGTCGTAGGGTCGCACTGTAAGATAAAAAAATACAAGAAGCAGATACTAATAAATGACTTATAAGCGTATCCGCCAAGCCAAGCTCTCAGACGTCATAGAGCAAGAACTTGAGCGATTAATCCTGGAGGGGATATGGTCCCCCGGAGACCAACTGCCGCCTGAACGAGAGTTAGCGCGGCAGTTTGACGTTTCGCGCCCATCGGTTCGCGAAGCGATTCAACGCTTAGAAGCCAAACATCTGCTGACCCGTCGTCAGGGAGGAGGCACCTTCGTGTCGGATCAGTTATGGCAAAGCTTTTCTGATCCCCTGCTGGATTTGCTGGCAGCCCATCCTGAAACACAACTCGACTTACTTGAATCCCGCCATGCCCTTGAAGGCCTGGCGGCTTACTATGCCGCTCTGCGCGGCAATGAAGATGACTTCGACCGTATCCGCGCCTGCCACAGCCGGATACAGGAAGCCCAGCAACAGGGTGATCTCAAATCTGAAGCTGCCGCTGTGATGCAGTATCTGATTGCGGTGACCGAATCCGCGCATAATCTGGTACTGCTGCATATCATCCGCAGTCTCGCCCCCTTGCTGGAACAAAACGTATTACAAAACTTTGAACTCCTGAACCGTCGCCCTGAGGTGGTGGAGAAGGTGAGCAAACACCGAGCCGATATTGTGCATGCGATCGTTTCCGGGCAGCCGGAAATGGCGCGTGAAGCATCGCATGCACATTTGGCTTATATCGAGGAAACATTGTTGGATTTAACGCTTGAAGATAGCAGACGTGAACGCTCTCTTCGCAGGATTCAGCAACGCAAGGACGGGCTGGATTAATACTTCCCTCATATAAGCCGAGGTCGGTATCAAACAGTCGCGACATTGTTAGGGGCGATAAAACCCTGGTTTTGTAGAATATCAACGAAAGGATAGATCGCATGTCTGAAGTCATGAAGCATGACGTGGACGCACTGGAGACTCAAGAGTGGCTAGCAGCCCTGGAGTCCGTCGTTCGTGAAGAAGGTGTAGAACGTGCACAGTACCTGCTGGAGCAAGTACTGGAAAAAGCGCGTCTGGGTGGAGTAGACATGCCAACGGGCATTACCACTAACTACATCAATACCATTCCAGCCGCACAAGAGCCTGCGTATCCTGGTGATACCACTCTGGAACGTCGTATCCGTGCCATTATCCGCTGGAACGCCGTAATGATCGTACTGCGTGCCTCTAAGAAAGATCTGGAGCTGGGTGGCCACATGGCTTCTTTCCAATCTTCTGCGGCTTTCTACGAAGTGTGCTTTAACCACTTCTTCCGCGCAGCTAACGAAACAGACGGCGGCGACTTGGTGTACTACCAGGGCCACATCTCTCCGGGTATCTACGCTCGTGCCTTCGTTGAAGGTCGTCTGACTGAAGAGCAGCTGGATAACTTCCGTCAGGAAGTGGACGGTAAAGGTCTGTCTTCTTACCCGCACCCTAAACTGATGCCTGAATTCTGGCAGTTCCCGACCGTATCTATGGGTCTGGGTCCAATCGCCTCTATTTATCAGGCGCGTTTCCTGAAGTACCTGCACGGCCGTGGTATGAAAGATACCTCTGCGCAGCGCGTCTACGCCTTCCTGGGTGATGGCGAGATGGATGAGCCAGAATCACGTGGTGCGATTTCTTTCGCTGCGCGTGAGAAACTGGACAACCTGTGCTTCCTGGTTAACTGTAACCTGCAACGTCTGGACGGCCCTGTTATGGGTAACGGCAGCATCATCCAGGAACTGGAAGGTCTGTTCAAAGGTGCTGGCTGGAACGTGGTTAAAGTTATCTGGGGTAACAACTGGGATTCTCTGCTGGCTAAAGATACCACAGGTAAACTGCTGCAGCTGATGAACGAAACCATCGACGGTGACTACCAGACGTTCAAATCCAAAGACGGCGCTTACGTGCGTGAGCACTTCTTCGGTAAATACCCAGAGACAGCCGCTCTGGTAGCAGACATGACTGACGACGAAATCTTCGCGCTCAAGCGTGGCGGTCACGAGTCTTCCAAACTGTATGCAGCCTTCAAGAACGCGCAAGACACCAAAGGCAAGCCAACGGTTATCCTGGCCAAAACCGTTAAAGGTTACGGCATGGGTGAAGCGGCCGAAGGTAAGAACATTGCGCACCAGGTGAAGAAAATGGACATGACGCATGTTCTGCACCTGCGTGATCGCCTGGGTCTGCAAGATCTGGTGTCTGAAGATGACGTGAAGAACCTGCCTTACCTGAAACTGGAAGAAGGTTCAAAAGAGCACGAATACCTGCACGCACGCCGTAAAGCGCTGCACGGTTACACGCCTAAGCGTCTGCCGAACTTCACGCAAGAGTTCATCACACCTGAACTGGAAGAGTTCAAGCCGCTGCTGGAAGAGCAGAAGCGTGATATCTCAACCACTATGGGCTTTGTGCGTGCACTGAACGTGCTGTTGAAGAACAAGAACATCGGCAAGAACATCGTTCCTATTATTGCTGACGAAGCCCGTACTTTTGGTATGGAAGGCCTGTTCCGTCAAATCGGTATCTACAACCCAAGCGGTCAGACTTATACCCCTGAAGACCGTGGCGTTGTGTCTTACTACAAAGAAGACACCGCCGGTCAGGTACTGCAGGAAGGTATCAATGAGCTGGGTGCTATGTCTTCGTGGGTAGCTGCGGCGACCTCGTACAGCACCAATGATCTGCCAATGATTCCGTTCTACATCTACTACTCTATGTTCGGCTTCCAGCGTGTTGGTGACATGGCGTGGATGGCGGGTGACCAGCAAGCACGTGGCTTCCTGCTGGGTGCGACAGCCGGTCGTACCACCCTGAACGGTGAAGGTCTGCAGCACGAAGATGGTCACAGCCACATTTTGGCCAACACCATCCCGAACTGTATCTCTTACGATCCGACGTTCGCGTACGAAGTGGCCGTTATCATGCAAGACGGTATCCGTCGCATGTATGGCGATCAGGAAAACGTGTTCTACTACCTGACGCTAATGAACGAAAACTACGCGATGCCAGCTATGCCGGAAGGCGCTGAAGAAGGTATCCGTAAGGGTATCTACAAGCTGGAATCCTACGTGGGTGATAAAGCGAAAGTTCAGCTGATGAGCTCAGGTACCATCATGAACGAAGTGCGTAAAGCGGCTCAGATCCTGAGCGACGATTACGGCATTGCGTCTGACGTATTCTCTGTAACCTCATTCAACGAACTGGCTCGCGACGGTCAGGACGCAGAACGTTACAACATGCTGCATCCGGAAGCTGAGCAGAAAGTATCTTACATCGCGGAAGTGATGGGTACTGAACCGGCCATTGCAGCCACTGACTACATGAAGAACTATGCGGATCAGGTTCGTGCCTTCATCCCGGCTGAATCTTATAAAGTGCTGGGTACTGATGGCTTTGGCCGTTCTGACAGCCGTGAGAACCTGCGTCGTCACTTCGAAGTGAACGCTGGCTACGTGGTTGTTGCAGCTCTGAACGAGCTGGCCAAGCGTGGTGATGTTGAGAAATCTGCCGTTGCGGAAGCAATCAAGAAATTCAACATCGATGCCGACAAGATCAACCCGCTATTCGCGTAAGAGGCAATAAATAATGGCAATCGAAATTAATGTACCTGACATCGGTGCTGATGAGGTTGAGGTTACTGAAATCCTGGTCAGCGTTGGCGACAAGGTGGAAGAAGAGCAATCTCTGATCACGGTTGAAGGCGACAAGGCTTCCATGGAAGTACCGGCTTCTCAGGCGGGTATCGTAAAAGAAATCAAAGTAGCGGAAGGCGACAAAGTGTCTACCGGCTCTTTGATCATGATCTTTGAAGCAGAGGGTGCAGCAGCCGCTGCACCTGCTCCGGCCGCAGAAGCCGCGCCTGCAGCAGCCCCTGCCGCTCCAGCAGCCGCTGAACTGAAAGAAGTTCACGTGCCGGATATCGGTGGCGACGAAGTTGAAGTGACTGAAATCATGGTGGCGGTTGGCGACAGCGTCGACGAAGAGCAGTCTCTGATCACTGTAGAAGGCGATAAGGCTTCTATGGAAGTACCCGCGCCATTCGCCGGTACGGTAAAAGAAATCAAGATCGCATCCGGTGACAAAGTGTCGACGGGCTCGCTGATCATGGTATTTGAAACAGCAGGTTCTGCACCTGCTGCAGCGCCTCAGGCGGCGGCTCCTGCTCCGGCAGCAGCACCGGCAGCGGCGGCTGACAAAGAAGTGAACGTACCGGATATCGGTGGCGACGAAGTTGAAGTGACTGAAATCATGGTTGCCGTTGGCGACATGGTGGAAGAAGAGCAATCTCTGATCACGGTTGAAGGCGATAAGGCTTCGATGGAAGTACCGGCGCCATTCGCGGGTAAAGTGAAAGAAATCAAGATTGCGACCGGCGACAAAGTCTCTACCGGCTCTCTGATCATGGTCTTCGAAGTAGCCGGTGCCGCTCCTGCGGCAGCACCACAGGCAGCAGCACCAGCTCCGACGGCAGCACCTGCCGCAGCGCCGGCCGCGAAAGCGGAAGCTCCTGCAGCGGGCGGCGATTTCGTTGAGAACAACGAGTACGCACACGCCTCTCCGGTTGTTCGTCGTCTGGCACGTGAATTTGGCGTTAACTTGGCGAAAGTCAAAGGTACCGGCCGTAAGAACCGCGTTCTGAAAGAAGACGTTCAGAGTTATGTGAAAGACGCGCTGAAACGCCTGGAATCTGGTGCCGCGGCATCTGCATCCGGTAAAGGTGACGGTGCGGCACTGGGTCTGCTGCCTTGGCCGAAAGTGGACTTCAGCAAGTTCGGCGAAACAGAAGTGAAACCGCTGTCTCGCATCAAGAAGATCTCTGGCGCCAACCTGCACCGTAACTGGGTGATGATCCCGCATGTTACTCAGTGGGATGACGCAGACATCACAGCGCTGGAAGCGTTCCGTAAAGAGCAGAACGCGATCGAAGCGAAGAAAGACTCAGGCATGAAGATCACCCCGCTGGTGTTCATCATGAAAGCCGTTGCCAAGTCGTTGGAAGCCTTCCCGGCGTTCAACTCTTCTCTGTCTGATGACGGTGAAAGCCTGATCCTGAAGAAATACGTCAACATCGGTATTGCCGTTGACACGCCAAACGGTCTGGTTGTGCCTGTGTTCAAAGACGTGAACAAGAAAGGCATTTACGAGCTGTCTGAAGAGCTGATGGTGGTTTCTAAGAAAGCCCGTGCCGGTAAACTGACGGCTGCAGACATGCAGGGCGGCTGCTTCACTATCTCAAGCCTGGGTGGCCTGGGTGGTACGGCGTTCACCCCGATCGTGAATGCACCTGAAGTGGGCATCCTGGGTGTGTCTAAGTCTGAGATGAAACCAGTATGGAACGGCAAGGACTTTGAACCTCGCCTGATGCTGCCGCTGTCACTGTCTTACGATCACCGCGTGATCGACGGTGCTGAAGGTGCACGCTTCATTACTTACCTGAACGGCATGCTGTCCGACATTCGTCGTCTGGTGCTGTAAAAGGTGTGACCCGAGATTCCTTGCCCGTATGAACGGGCAAGGAATTGTTGCATGGCTCACAGGGAATGCCATTTTCCTTTTCAGGGTGATAACAGGTCTGTAAACTGTTGCGCGGTCTGAAAATAAAAAAATAACGCATTCTGCCTTACAGCCAGTTAGGGATAGATGACTTACAACGAGGTCAATAATGAGTAAAGAAATTAAAGCCCAGGTCGTAGTTCTAGGCTCAGGTCCTGCCGGTTACTCTGCCGCTTTCCGTTGCGCGGACTTAGGTCTGGAAACGGTTCTGATTGAAAAGTACAGCACTTTGGGTGGCGTGTGTCTGAACGTGGGTTGTATCCCATCTAAAGCATTGCTGCACGTGGCGAAAGTCATCGAAGAAGCGAAAGCCATGGCCGAGCACGGCGTGGTATTTGGTGAGCCACAAACCGATATCAACAAGATCCGTATCTGGAAAGATAAAGTCATCAACCAGCTGACCGGTGGTCTGGGTGGTATGGCGAAAATGCGTAAAGTGACTGTCGTGAACGGTTACGGTAAATTTACCGATCCGAACACTATCGTTGTAGAAGGCGAAGAAGCCACTACAGTGAAATTTGACAACGCTATCATCGCTGCCGGTTCACGTCCGATTGAACTGCCTTTCATTCCGCATGAAGATCCACGCATCTGGGATTCCACTGACGCGCTGGAACTGAAAGAAGTACCAGAAAAACTGCTGGTAATGGGCGGCGGTATCATTGGTCTGGAAATGGGTACTGTGTATGACGCACTGGGCTCTCAGATCGATGTGGTTGAAATGTTTGACCAGGTGATCCCTGCGGCAGACAAAGACATCATCAAAGTCTTCACCAAGCGTATCAGCAAGAAGTTCAACCTGATGCTGGAAACCAAAGTAACTGCGGTTGAAGCGAAGGAAGACGGCATCTATGTGTCAATGGAAGGCAAGAAAGCACCGGCTGAGCCTGTTCGTTATGACGCGGTTCTGGTGGCGATCGGCCGTACGCCAAACGGTAAGCTGATTGACGCTGAGAAAGCCGGCGTTGCTGTTGATGAGCGTGGCTTTATCAACACCGACAAGCAAATGCGTACCAACGTTCCTCACATCTTCGCCATCGGCGATGTAGTGGGTCAGCCAATGCTGGCGCACAAAGGTGTGCATGAAGGTCACGTAGCGGCAGAAGTGATTGCCGGTAAGAAGCATTACTTCGACCCGAAAGTCATTCCTTCAATTGCTTATACTGAGCCAGAAGTTGCCTGGGTTGGTAAGACAGAGAAAGAAGCAAAAGCAGAAGGTATCAACTATGAAGTTGCGACTTTCCCTTGGGCCGCTTCTGGCCGTGCGATTGCCTCTGACTGTGCTGACGGCATGACTAAGATGATCTTCGACAAAGACACTAACCGTGTGATCGGTGGTGCTATCGTAGGTACTAACGGTGGTGAGCTGCTGGGCGAAATCGGTCTGGCTATCGAGATGGGCTGTGATGCTGAAGACATCGCACTGACCATCCACGCGCACCCGACTCTGCACGAGTCTGTGGGTCTGGCTGCGGAAGTGTTCGAAGGTTCGATCACTGACCTGCCAAACGCCAAAGCGAAGAAGAAAAAGTAAGTTTTTACCTTTTCTTATTGCATGAAAAAAGCGCCCTTGAGGCGCTTTTTTACGTTTTGAACCAGAGTAAAGGCTTTTAGCGCCTGCCTTGCAAAGGGGAAGCAAGCGTTTGAGTTGCAAGGACTGGTGCGTGCTTTGTTCCTCCCCCTCGTGGCGGGGGAGGTTAGGAGGGGGTGTTCAGGGCACGATACCTGAAGGCGTTGCACATCTGATTACTGCTTGAAACTGCTGACCATACGCTCCAGACGGAGCGATAAAGCGTGCAGATTCTGACTGGACGCGACCATCTCATTGGCTGTGTCTGAGGTGCGCTGGGTGTTCTCGTTGATATCTTCGATGTTGATGTTGATGTCAGACACAACCGTGGACTGCTCCTCGGTTGCTGTGGCGACCTGGGTGTTCAGATCGGAAATCTGCAGGATCTGCTCGTTGATCAGCAGCAGTGCTTTGGTGGCATCATCAGCGGCTTGCGTGCCGGCTTCGGTTAACTGCTGGCTGTTCTGCATGGCCTGTACGGCGTTTTGCGCTTCCTGCTGCAGGCGGTTAATCATGGTCTGGATTTCATCGGTTGAGGCCGCGGTACGGCTGGCAAGATTACGTACCTCGTCGGCGACCACGGCAAATCCCCGTCCCTGTTCGCCAGCCCGTGCCGCTTCAATGGCTGCATTGAGAGCCAGCAGGTTGGTCTGCTCGGAGACTCCGCGAATCACTTCCAAAATACCGCCAATGGCGACGGTATTGTCTGCCAGGGTCGCGACGACTTTCGCCATGTTGTGCATATCGCCGGCCAGCTGTTCAATGCTGTCCTGAGCGCTCAGAACCACCTGCTGGCCATTGCTGGTGGCTGAGGTGGCCTGTGAGGCGGATTCCGCCGCATAAGCCGCATTACCGGCAATTTCATTGACAGTGGCGCCCATCTGATTAATGGCGGTGACCACTTGCAGGGTGCGATCGCGTTGATTCTGGCTGTGATCCAGTGTGGCCTGCGCCTGGGCAGAGACTTGCTCGGCGGCCACTCTGAGTTCTGTGCCCGTGGCGGCGACATCGACGACCAGTGCATGGATCTTGCTGGCAAAGGCGTTGAAACCATTCGCCAGTTCGGCTATTTCGTCTTTACCCGATACCGGAATGCGTCGGCTCAGATCGCCATCACCTTCACCCAGTTCGCGGAAGGTATCAGCGGCCTGACGGATCGGCCGGGTGATGGTCTGGCTCAGGTACACCGCCAGGCCAATGAATGCCAGTGTGGTCAGGACGGCCAGCAGCATTACGTGGTTACGGGTTTCATTTAACTGGGCAAAGACTTCCTGTTCCGGCACCTGAGCAATCACGAACCAGTCCATCGCCGGAATATAGCTGGAAGCCAGCAGCAGTTTCTGGTCCTGATACTGGACGGTAAACAGATTGAAAGGGCTCTTATCGAGTAATACCCGGCTGTCAGAACCAAAGCGATCGGTAAAAGGCGTTTTCTCCGGGTTGCGGTTGTTCGGATCAAGCTGTACCACGCCGCGTGCATCCGTCAGAACTACAAAGCCGGTTTGCTCCAGTTTGAACTGCGAGAGCAGATTCGCCATATCATTGAATGAGCGGGAAAAGCCGGACATCCCTGTGCCGTTCAGCTGCTGATAATTGACGAACAGCTTCAGCTCGCCGTTTGCTTCCCTGAACACCTGGGTCATTCTTGACTTGTTGCTGTCACGGAAGTTGTAGAACCAGCTATCCTGAGTGCGGTTCAGGCGTCGCAGGAAACCGTTCTGGTTCCAGTAATCCCCGGTTTCCCGGTTGGCAATCGACGCATCGTTCAGGCCATACTGGCGCTTGAGGCTGTTCAGCTGGTTTATAAGCTGCTGTTCATCGGCGGCGCTGACAGGCTGCGTCAGCAGATTGAGCATGGCCGTATTGTTCGCCAGCTGTTCAGTGGCGTTTTGCAGCAGTCTGACTTCTGATTCCACTTGTCCGCTGAAATGAGCCAGCCGGGTAGGCAGTTCATTGCTGAGCAGGCGTGACTGAATAATGTCCTGCGACGTGCTGAGGCTGAGGTAACTGACTAATGCACTTGAGGCTATGACGGCTATGCTCATTGCCAGTGTAAGTTTTTGCCTGATGGAAAGCTGCTTGAGGTTCATGCATCAATTCTCTGTTGCTACCGGGATTTCTGCGGTATAAGTGTGCGAATTAATTGTATTTTTTAGCCGGTGTGACCCCACATCGGCCCAGTGATCAATATGGTGTTTCTAAAAGGATGTTTCGTTTTATTGCATTGTTTATTGTGATATCGGCCGTATTTGCTTCAGCTTTAGTGAAGGCGGAGCAAAAAAGTGCTGAACGCCTGAAGGTCGGACTTGTTCTCGGCGGCGGCGGTGCCAAAGGGGCGGCCCATGTCGGGGTGCTGAAGGCGCTGGAAGAGCTGCAGATCCCGGTGGATTACATTGTGGGGACCAGCATGGGCGCTTATGTCGGGGGGCTGTATGCCTCAGGTATGAGCGCCGATGAGGTTGAAGCCATTCTCAACACCGTTGACTGGGAGTCGGGGTATGAGGACAGAGTGCAGCGCAGTGAGCGGCGGGTACGTGAAAAGCAGCAAGAGGACAGGTTCCAGGTAGTGACGGATCTGGGGTTTACATTCTGGGAAATCAAAGTGCCGAAAGGGTTTGTACAGGGGCAAACCATGGGCGAGATACTGCGTACCACATCCGGCAATTTGCCCTGGATGGCCAGCTTTGATGCCTTGCCTGTACCATACCGTGCGGTTGCCACTGATATTGAAAACCTTAAACCTGTTGTGTTGTCCGGCGGCGATCTGGCCGAGGCGATGCAGGCGAGTATGTCTGTTCCCGGTTTGCTGCCGCCTGTGATGCTGGAAGGCAAAATGCTGGTTGATGGCGGCATCACGAATAACCTGCCCATTTCTGTCGTGAAGGAGATGGGCGCCGATTTGGTGATCGCGGTTGATATCAGTAACGATTTCAAAACCGCCGATGAGCTGACCGACTACCTGGTGGTCATGGATCAGCTGACCGATTTTATGGTGCGGGATAATTCTGCTCGTCAGGAATCGCAGCTGTCCGATACCGACCTATTGCTGCGTCCGGATGTTCGCGGCATCAGCACCACAGACTTTCACCGAATGCCGGAAGCCTATGACAGCGGCTATCACAGTGTGCAGGCCGTGCGTTTCCAGCTGTCAGAACTCGGCAACGCCAGTACTTATCAGGCATATATTGATGACAAACAGGCAGCCCGGCGCGAGCTGGAATTTTTGGAAGAAGGCCGGATTGACGAAATTGAATTGCTCAATAACAGCCCTTATGCCGATGAAGTCCTGTTAGATCGTCTGCAACTGAAACCCGGCATGAGGGTCAACACCGAGCAGCTGGAGCAAAGTGTGCGTGATCTGTATGCGCTGGACAGGTTTGAACGGGTGGATTACAGATTTGAGCGTTTAGGCAACCGCCATATATTGATCTTTGAAGTAAAGGCCAAAAGCTGGGGGCCTAATTTTATCGATATGCGTTTCGCCTTAGAAGATGACTTTGCCAATAATACCGATTTTTCCATTGGGCTGGGATTAACCGCGACCGGCCTGTCAGAAACCGGGGCCGAGTGGCGTAACGAGCTCGAATATGGTTCAGATAAGCGTGTCGCCAGTGAACTGTATGTGCCTTTTAGCAGCGATCAGGAATGGTTCGCGGTGATGGGGATCGAGTACGATGTGACCAATACCTATCTCGCGGTTTCGGGGGAAGAACCGAACCTGAAGAACATTGATGACTTTATTGCAGCACGTTTTATTGATGTCAATATCGACAGCTCGCTGGGCTGGCAGCCTGCCTTGTGGCAGGAATTCAGACTGGGTTACCTGTTTGGTGACGGAAAAACACAATTTCCCGGTATTCTGAATCTGGGCGATCAGGATCGTAACAGCCGGCGTCTTTATCTGAGGTACAACCTTGATACCCTGGATGATTTCACTCTGCCGAACAACGGCCACTTTTTTCTTGCCGAGGTCGCCTCTTCGGATGACAGTGAGCGTTTTCAGGGTGAGCAAAGGTCAGATACTTCTTTGCATTTTGATTTGGGCTGGAAAGGGGCGTATACCCTTGGCCGCCATACTGTGATGGGCAAGGCGGAATACGGCAACGTGCAATCCGACGAAGACTTACGGCTTGATCCCAAAGAACTGGGTGGTTTCCTGAACTTATCCGGCATACCGAAAAACAGCCTGTCGGGTAACAATAAAGTCTTTTCTGCCCTGGTGTACCGTTACCATTTGCTGGATAACGATTTTGGTCTGTTTAACTCAGCTGTGTATCTGGGCGGCTCTGTCGAATGGGGCGGCGTGTTCAATAATTCCAATCTGTCTGTCTCCGATATACCGGGATATTATGCAGGTAGCATATTTACGGGTATTACCACGCCATTCGGGCCATTCATTCTGGCTTATGGCAGAACGGAAGAAGATTTAAGCTCATTCTATCTGTTTTTTGGAGGAGCCTTGTAATACCGGGATTTTTCCTGTTTTGTGAATGTTGTAAAAGTCCGCCTGATTTTAATGTTTAGTTAAAAATGGTATGCTCCGTAACCGGTTTTGGTCTCTCCTGCACGCCAAAAAGGTCTGAATCAAGTCAAGCATAATGCGTGCGAGATAACCGGAGAGGGCAATCACTTCCAAGGATGTTTAGCCGGTTGGCTAAACCGAAAAATGAGGAATATGTCGTGCTTGAAGCCTACCGTAAACACGTCGAAGAGCGTGCTGCTGAAGGGATTGTCCCTAAGCCTCTGGATGCCGAGCAAACTGCTGCTCTGGTTGAACTTCTGAAAAATCCACCTGCAGGCGAAGAAGCCTTCCTGGTCGACCTGCTGGAAAACCGCATCCCGCCAGGTGTTGATGAAGCCGCATACGTGAAAGCAGGCTTTCTGGCCGCGATTACCACAGGTGAAGCGACTTCTCCTATTGTCAGCAAAGAAAAAGCGGCTGAACTGCTGGGTACCATGCAGGGTGGTTATAACATCGAGCCCCTGATCAGCCTGTTAGACAATGCCGAACTGGCACCGATTGCGGTTAAAGCCCTGTCTCATACACTGCTGATGTTCGACGCTTTCTATGATGTCGAAGAAAAAGCAAAAGCCGGCAACGACTTCGCCAAGCAAGTGCTGCAATCCTGGGCCGATGCCGAGTGGTTCCTGTCTAAGCCTGAGCTGGCTGAAAAAATTACCCTGACCGTCTTTAAAGTGACCGGTGAAACCAATACCGATGACCTGTCGCCGGCACCTGATGCCTGGTCCCGTCCGGACATTCCTCTGCACGCGCTGGCGATGCTGAAAAATGAACGTGACGGTATTGAGCCGGATCAAGCTGGTTCCATCGGCCCGGTAAAACAAATTGAAGCTCTGAAAGAAAAAGGGCATCAGCTGGTTTATGTGGGTGACGTGGTCGGTACGGGTTCATCCCGTAAATCGGCGACTAACTCTGTACTCTGGTTCATGGGCGACGACATCCCGAATGTCCCGAATAAGCGTGCCGGCGGTTATGTGCTGGGTGGTAAGATTGCGCCTATCTTCTTTAATACTATGGAAGATGCCGGTGCATTGCCGATTGAAGTGGATGTGACAGCGCTGAACATGGGCGATGTGATCGACGTTTACCCATTCAAAGGCGAAGTGCGTCGTCACGGCAGTGATGAACTGGTCTCCACCTTCTCGCTGAAAACCGATGTGCTGATTGATGAAGTGCGTGCCGGTGGCCGTATTCCGCTGATCATCGGCCGTGGTCTGACTGACCGTGCCCGTGAATGTCTGGGTCTGGAAGCGTCGACGGTATTCCGTCGTCCGCAGCCAGTGGCCGATTCTGGTAAAGGGTTTACCCTGGCTCAGAAAATGGTCGGCAAAGCCTGTGGCGTTGAAGGTATCCGTCCGGGCACTTACTGTGAGCCTAAGATGACCACAGTGGGCTCTCAGGACACCACAGGTCCTATGACCCGTGATGAGCTGAAAGACCTGGCCTGCCTTGGCTTCTCTGCTGAGCTGACCATGCAGTCATTCTGTCACACCTCGGCGTATCCTAAGCCAGTGGATGTCAACACCCACCATACCCTGCCTGATTTCATCATGAACCGTGGCGGTGTCTCGCTGCGCCCTGGTGACGGTGTGATCCACTCCTGGCTGAACCGTATGCTGCTGCCTGATACTGTCGGTACCGGTGGTGACTCGCACACTCGCTTCCCTCTGGGGATCTCGTTCCCGGCAGGCTCTGGTCTGGTGGCGTTCGCAGCGGCAACCGGCGTGATGCCGCTGGATATGCCAGAGTCTATCCTGGTGCGCTTCAAGGGTGAAATGCAAGAAGGTATCACGCTGCGTGATCTGGTGCATGCCATCCCTTACTACGGTATCAAGCAAGGTCTGCTGACCGTAGAGAAAGCCGGCAAGATCAACGAATTCTCCGGCCGCGTACTGGAAATTGAAGGTGTTGAGCACCTGACGGTTGAGCAGGCATTCGAGCTGTCTGATGCCTCGGCAGAGCGCAGTGCGGCGGGTTGTACAGTGAAACTGTCGCAGGAATCTGTGGCTGAGTACCTGGAATCCAACATTGTGATGCTGAAGTGGATGATCGCGGAAGGTTATGGCGATCGTCGTACCATTGAGCGCCGCATTACTGCAATGCAGGAATGGCTGGATAACCCGTCACTGATGGAAGCAGACAAAGACGCCGAATATGCTCACGTGATCGAAATCGATCTGGCTGAGATCAAAGAGCCTATTCTGTGTGCACCTAACGATCCGGACGATGCTCGCCTGCTGTCTGAGGTTCAGGGTACGGAAATCGACGAGGTCTTCATCGGTTCTTGTATGACCAACATCGGTCACTTCCGCGCAGCCGGTAAGTTGCTGGATAAATTTGGTGGTCAGCTGAACACGCGTTTGTGGGTTGCTCCACCGACTAAGATGGACCGTGATCAACTGACAGAGGAAGGTTACTACGGTATCTTCGGCCGTGCCGGTGTCCGTATTGAAACCCCGGGATGTTCACTGTGCATGGGTAACCAGGCACGTGTGGCTGACAAAGCGACTG
Source organism: Photobacterium salinisoli (assembly GCF_003614885.1). Taxonomy (GTDB): domain Bacteria; phylum Pseudomonadota; class Gammaproteobacteria; order Enterobacterales; family Vibrionaceae; genus Photobacterium; species Photobacterium salinisoli. The sequence continues at coordinate 144,170 of NZ_QZMS01000013.1, read as the reverse complement.
TAATGTCTACTTCTACCCGTAACTTCCCTAACCGTCTGGGTACCGGTGCCAATGTGTACCTGTCTTCAGCTGAGCTGGCAGCGGTTGGTGCTATTCTGGGCCGCATCCCGACTGTGGAAGAGTACATGGAGTATGCTAAGCAGATTAATGCAACGGCAGCAGATACTTACCGCTATCTGAACTTCCACCGCATGGGTCAGTACACCAAGCGTGCTGATGAAGTGATTATCCAGGCTGCGGTGTAATTATACCCGACCAGGATAACTGCGAGTGAACAAGACAGGGAGCCAGTGGCTCCCTGTCTTTTTTTGTCTTTATGTCTTTTCTACTGCGCTACGTTTCGCCGTTTGTCTGCTAAGCCCGCCAGCGACGGTTACACGGCAAGTGTGCGACTCCTTACTCACGCCTTAAAGACAGCTGATAGCGGCTTCAGGTTGCATTTTTACCGGGTTCCTGACAAGGTGCGCGGCGGAATTATTCCGGCTTCCTTCACTGAATGCAGTATGCGGACAATAGTTAAGTAAGACGGCGCCTGACGGCAGACACCAATCATCAAAAATTAATCACCAATAACTAATCACAATAATAAAGGGCAGGTATGGACTACGAATTTAAGAAAAACATGCTGGATGGCAGCTATCATGTGGTTTTTTCTATGGGTCATGAAGCCCTCGGCCGCTGGCTGGTGGAAGAAGTGCAGGCTGATGAGGCAAAGATAGCTTTGATCCTGAATCAACTTGGTGCACTAAAGGGCACCACGAGCGAGTGGCGGTTAAGCGGGGAAGAAATGACACTGATCCTGGAAGATAACGAAGCCATAGTTCAGGCTAATTATCTGTTTTTTCAAGATGAAGATCAGCTTGATGAAGACATGAGTCATTATGACGATGAAGCAGTTTCCCTGTGTGGCTTCGAGGATCTTGAACAAGTCTTGCATGCTTGGCGTGCATTTACCCGCGGACGATAAGCGTCAGATCCAGTGTAAATTCCTGCTTTGCTTCTTTTCGGGGAATTAACCGCACCACCATGGTGCGGTTTTTTTATACAATTTTTGTCTTCTCATATTAAGATTTTGTTTATAAAGGGTTTTTAAAGTTGGCACGAAGCTTGTTTATTAACCTGTGTATGTTAGGGATGCACAGGTTTAAGGAGCAAGGTTAATGAAACTCATCAATGCAATAATCAAACCTTTTAAGTTGGATGATGTGCGTGAAGCGCTGGCGGACGTAGGGGTTGAGGGGATGACCGTTTCTGAGGTCAAGGGATTTGGCCGTCAGAAAGGGCACACTGAACTGTATCGTGGTGCGGAATACCAGGTTGATTTCCTGCCTAAGGTCAAGCTGGAAATCGCCACCCAGGCGGAGAACCTGGAAATCATTCTTGAAGCCATCACCAAGGCGGCGCACACAGGCAAAATCGGTGACGGTAAGATTTTTGTTTACGACCTGGATCATGCGGTACGTATCCGTACCGGTGAGACAGATGCAGAAGCATTATAACAACAAGATGTGATAAGAGGACGACAACCATGGAATTATCAACAACGGTGACAGAGCTGCGCTACGCGCTCGACACATTCTTTTTCCTGATCTCAGGTGCCCTGGTCATGTGGATGGCAGCAGGCTTTGCCATGCTGGAAGCAGGCCTGGTGCGTTCAAAAAACACCACAGAAATTTTAACTAAAAACTTTTGTCTGTACGCCATTGCCTGCACCATGTACCTGATTGTGGGTTATAACATCATGTATGTCGATAACGGCGAAGGTGGCTGGCTGCCTTCCTTTGGTACCCTGTTCGGTACTCAGGCTGAAGGGGCTGACCACTCGCTGGAATCAGACTTCTTCTTCCAGGTGGTCTTTGTCGCGACAGCCATGTCTGTGGTTTCAGGGGCTGTTGCTGAACGCATGAAGTTGTGGGCATTTCTGGTATTCTCAGTTGTTCTGACGGCTGTTATCTATCCGGTTGAAGGCTACTGGACATGGGGCGGTGGCTTCCTGTCGGCCGCAGGTTTCAGTGATTTTGCCGGTTCAGGTATTGTGCATATGGCGGGTGCGTCTGCGGCACTGGCTGGTGTGTTGCTTCTTGGAGCCCGTAAAGGCAAATACGGGAAAAATGGAGAAATCCTGCCGATTCCCGGTTCAAACATGCCGCTGGCGACCTTGGGTACTTTTATCCTTTGGTTTGGTTGGTTCGGTTTCAACGGCGGTTCGCAGCTGATGATTTCCGACTTCGAGAATGCGACGGCTGTAGGTAAAATCTTCCTTAACACCAATGCCGCCGCCGCAGCAGGTGCCATCGCCGCACTGGCGGTGTGTAAAACGACCTGGGGTAAAGCCGATCTGACCATGATTCTCAATGGTGCACTGGCGGGCCTGGTGGCTATCACTGCAGATCCGCTGTCTCCATCACCTATGTCTTCAGTCATTATCGGTGTGATTGCCGGTGCACTGGTTGTCTTCAGCATCATCGGTCTGGACAAGCTGAAAATCGATGATCCTGTCGGTGCGATTTCAGTGCACGGTGTGTGCGGTTTCTTCGGCCTGATGGTTGTACCGTTCAGCAACACAGATGCCAGCTTTGGTGCTCAGTTACTGGGGGCTGTCGTCATCTTCGCTTGGGTATTTGGTGCGAGTCTGGCCGTATGGGCCATCCTGAAAGCGACCATGGGGATCCGTGTCAGTGAAGAGGAAGAAATGGCCGGTATGGATTTACATGACTGTGGTATAGATGCTTATCCTGAGTTTGTCAGTGTGAAGTAATTGCTTTAAAGTTGAGCTAATTCACAAAATTATCAAAAACGCTGCCTGATGGCAGCGTTTTTTTGTGTTCGTTTGTTTCAACACATTGTTGGCTGAAGCAGCTACAGTATAATTGAGCGATACTGATAAACGTTATCATTCATTTTTGTATTAAGGGAATGCTCAATGAAAAAACTGTTAGCTTCTGCTGTATTACTGGGATTGTCGGCACCTCAAATGGTTCAGGCTGCCGAAGAAGTCAATGTCTACTCTCTGCGCCAACCGTTTTTGATTGAGCCTATGCTGAAAGAATTTACGGATGAAACCGGCATTAAGGTCAACGTCAAGTTCGCCAAAGATGGCATTGCTGAAAAACTGGCACAGGAAGGCGAATACAGCCCGGCCGATGTGATTCTGACTGTTGACATCAGCCGTCTGGCAGAATTGAGCGATAAAGGCCTGGTTCAGGCGGTTGACAGTGAAGTGATTGACAAGAATGTTCCGGCTCAGTACCGCGATTCTGACGATGAGTGGTTTGCCTTGACGTTACGTACCCGCAGTGTGTACTCATCCAGAGAACGTGTCGGCCGTCTGCCAGCAGGTTTTGATTATCTGGATCTGGCAAAACCTGAGTGGAAAGGCAAAATTTGCACCCGTTCAGGTAAGCACCCTTACAATATTTCCCTGGTTTCTTCGATGATTGCGCATTACGGGGAAGCTGAAACCAAAACCTGGCTTGAAGGTGTGAAGGCGAACCTGGCGCGCAAACCTCAGGGTAACGACCGTGGTCAGGTGAAAGCAGTTAAAGAAGGCCTGTGTGATCTGGCCATTGGTAACAGCTACTACCTGGGCAATATGCTGAGTGATGAAAACCAGAAAGCGTGGGCAGAAGCGGTTTACATTAACTTCCCGGGCCAGCAGGCTAACGGTACCCATGTCAATATCAGCGGGATGGCGATGGCTAAATACGCGCCTAATAAAGCCAATGCTCAGAAGCTGATGGAATTCCTGACATCAGACAAAGCGCAGCATATGTACGCTGAAGTGAACTTTGAATATCCGGTGAAAGCGGGTGTAGAGCGATCTGAGCTGGTGGCATCCTGGGGGGACTTCAGTGCTGATACCCTGCCACTGGAGAAGGTTGCTGAGTATCACAATGCAGCGACCAAATTACTGGATGAAGTACAGTTTGATCTGTAAGTAGAAGAAAAACAGGGGTCGGTAGGCCCCTTTTTCTCTATTGTCTGGTATCTTTGGGGGCGTTTTTTTTCGCGAACCGCTTGGACGCATGTGTTGCCCCCTTGGTGGGCAGGCTATCTCGTGTCAGCTCAAGGATACTAAGTTGTCGGCAATGAAAGACAGATACCCTATTTGGAAAACCAGCGGCTGGACGTTTGGTGTTTTACTGGTTTTGCCCATTTTAGCCATTTTCTATACGGCACTGGGGGAATCAGATCAGGTGTTTGCGCACCTGATGAGCACAGTCATGGGGACCTATACCTTCAACACTCTGGTATTGGTCACCGGTACCGCATTCTTGGCCGCGTTGTTTGGCTTGCCAGCCGCCTGGTTTATGGCCATGTGCCGGCTGCCGGGTGAAAAGTGGCTGCAATGGGCCTTGGTGCTGCCGCTGGCGATGCCGGGCTACATCATCGGCTACATCTACACTGACTGGTTTGACTATGCCGGACCGGTACAAATTCTGCTGCGCGACTGGTTTGGCTGGCAGAGTTATCAGGATTACTGGTTTCCGGATATCCGAACCTTAGGTGGTGCGTGTCTGGTATTGGCTTTAGTGCTTTATCCTTATATCTATCTGCTTGCCCGCACGGCTTTTATGGAACAGAGCGCCAGTTTGCTGCAGTCAGCCCGTTTGCTGCGCTGTTCGCCGCTGGAAAGTTTCCGGCGTATTTCTCTGCCTCTGGCCCGGCCTTCAATCGCGGTCGGCCTGTCTTTGATTGCGATGGAAACCTTGGGCGATTTCGGCACCGTCAGTTACTTCGCTGTCCATTCTCTGACAACTGCGGTGTACGACACCTGGCTGGGCTATTCCAACCTCAACGCAGCGGCAAAAATTTCTGCCATGATGCTGCTGGCCATTTTTTTGCTGATCAGTGCCGAACGATTCAGTCGTCGCCGTCAAAAATTGTTTCAGCAGCACAGTGAGCCGAATGAAGATATCCGTTACCGCTTGTCTGGCTGGAAGAAGTGGCTGGCACTGAGCTGGTGCTGGGGACTGATTGGATTTGCTTTTCTTCTGCCAATCCTTCAACTGCTTTATTATGCCTGGCAGTATTTCGCCGATAGCTGGAATTCGGAGTTCAGGCAGTTCAGCATCAATAGTCTTATTGTCTCGGTGAGTGCTGCTCTGTTGGCGGTTGCTGTTGCACTGCTGGTCAATTTTTATCATCGTCTGGATGGCCGTCGCTCCAGCATCGCACCGATGCGCTTAAGTGTGATGGGCTATGCTGTACCCGGCACAGTGCTGGCAATTGGTGTGATGATCCCGCTGACCACGGCCGATCATTGGCTCAATGATTTGGCTCGATATATGGACTGGGGACGCCCTGGACTCTTTTTCTCCGGCACTGTGTTTGCCATGATTTTTGCTTTTGTGGTGCGCTTTGGTGCGGTTGCCGTGGGCAGTATTGAAAGCAGCCTGGCCAAAATACCGCCGTCGCTGGATATGGCGGCCAAGACCATGGGCTGCGCCCCTATGTCTATGTTGGGCCGTGTGCACTTACCGCTGATCCGGCGGGGCTGTCTGATTGCAGGGCTGTTAGTCTTCATTGAGTCGATGAAGGAGCTGAACGCGGCACTGCTACTGCGGCCATTTAACTTCGAAACTCTGGCAACCTATGTCTTCAATTATGCCTCAGATGAGCAGCTGGAGCTGGCCGCGATGCCGGCTATTCTGCTGGTGCTGGTCGGCTTGGTACCTTTGGTTGTCGTAAACCGTTCACTGGAGCAATCACACTGATGAGTCATGCGTTATCTGTCCATAATCTGACCTGTCGTTATAACGGTCACGCCGTACTGGAAAATCTGTCTCTGGTGGTGGAAGACAATGAAATCATCTGTTTGTTAGGAGCCAGCGGCTGCGGAAAAACGACTCTGCTTAAAGCTATTGCCGGTTTATTGCCGCAAGAGCAGGGTGAGCTGCAGATCAATGGCCGGACAGTCGTGGATAAAGTGAGCTGGGTACCGCCGGAAAACCGCAATATAGGAATGATTTTCCAGGATTATGCGCTGTTTCCCCATCTGACGGTGGCGGAGAATATCGCCTTTGGCCTGCGGGACTGGGAAAAAAACAGTGCGCAAACCAAAGTAGAAGAAATGCTGTCGCTGGTCAGGCTGGAAAACCTTGGTCAGCGTTACCCGCATCAGTTATCCGGGGGGCAACAACAGCGTGTGGCGATTGCGCGGGCCCTGGCGTGCGAGCCCGATCTGATACTACTGGATGAACCGTTTTCGAATATCGATACTCAGGTTCGCCATGGGCTGATCCGGGAAATACGGCGAATATTCAAGGCGCAGGGGGTAACGGCGATCTTTGTGACGCACAGCCGGGAGGAAGCTTTTGCTTTCGCTGACAAACTGGCAGTGATGCACAATGGCGTGATAGAGCAGTTTGGTACTGCAGCTGAGCTATATTATCAACCTTGCAGCCGCTTTGTTGCCGACTTCCTGGGGGCGGGTTCTTATCTGCCGGCCACTATCGGGCAGGATGGATTGCTGACCCCGTTTGGCCGTGTTGATCTGGCAAAAGCCGTGACATTTGGTGAAGGCAGGTATGTTGAGTGGCTTGTCAGGCCTCAGAACCTGAAGCTGACACCGACCGAAGACGGTGAAGGGATTATTCTGGAACAGCAGTTCATGGGTGACAGTTGTCGCTACACGGTAGACTATGAGGGGCACCACTTGATAGTGAATACCCCCATGATCCTGCAAACAGGTCAACGCGTATCCGTAGAGCTGGATTTATACCAGCCCAGGATACTTGCTGCTGCCAGCTAACGGCAGCAGTTATGCCTGCGGGAACATTAGGCTGATGTAAGCGTCGGCCTGTGTTTGCATGCTGTTTTTGTCTGGCTCAATGTTGGCGCGTAAATACAGCACATAACATAAGCCATGAAGCAGCCAGGTCAGATCATAAGACGTGATATCCGTACTTAGCTGACCATCCTGTTTGCCTTGCTCAAAGATATTAGTCAGTTGCTTCAGGTTCGGACGGTTTGCATCAAGAAACTGCGGCCAGGTTTCAGTCCTGACAGAAGTACTCCATTCAAACCATACCTTTAACCAGTCCTGCTGTTCGATAACCGCATCAATCATATAGCCAGTAATGCAGCTAAGGTGACTATGAAGGGTATCGTGTTCTTCTCCCAGGCACAGATTCAGCAGCTCATTAAAATTTTTCTCCACCTGAGACAGAACTTGCTCAACAAGTGCCTCACGGGTAGGAAAATAATTGAAAACCGTTGCCACTGAGACATTGGCCATATCAGCAATGTCGGCGTGTCCAGCTCGTCCGATACCTCGGCGGGCAAAGACTTCCAGCGCACACTTGAGAAGTTGTTGTTTTCGTTTCTCAGGTGAGAGACGCGTCCTCGTTTTTTTAACTATGGTGTCCATGCTACAAATTCCCTAGCCAATCGATTTATATGCACTTTGCTTAATAACTCTACCTCAGCAATGGATTTGGTTCAATCTGATTTATACCCGTTGTGTCATATGGCTCGAATAATTGAAGCAATAACTTTTCTTGTTCAAGGATGGTAGAATAACTTTTTAGTAATCACTGAGACCCATGTGCATGCCAAATGCGCATATGGAGAGATAAATGAAGCATACCATTGAAGTCATGATTTCTGAGCAGGATGTTCAGGCAAGGATTAAAGAGCTCGGAGAGCAGATCACCGCCTATTATCAGGGCTCAGAAAACCTTGTCATGGTGGGATTGCTGCGAGGTTCCTTTGTCTTTATGGCTGACCTGGCCCGTGCGATTGAACTGCCGCACGAAGTGGATTTTATGACGGCTTCCAGTTATGGAAACGCAATGGAAAGCAGCCGTGATGTCCGTATTCTGAAAGATCTGGACGATGAAATCGAAGGCAAAGACGTGCTGCTGGTTGAAGATATTATCGATACCGGCAACACGCTGAATAAGGTCCGGGAAATACTGGCCCTGCGTAATCCGAACTCAATCCGTATCTGTACTTTGCTGGACAAGCCTGAGCGCCGTGAAGTCGCCGTGGATGCCGAGTGGATTGGTTTTGAAATTCCCGATGAATTTGTGGTAGGTGTCGGCATCGATTATGCGCAGAAATACCGCCATCTGCGCTTTATCGGAAAAGTGATCCCGCTGGAAGACTGATTTTTCGGTTTTGCGCTGCGTGATAAAAGAAAAAGCGACCAGATGGTCGCTTTTTCTTTATGGGTTATTCTTGAGGCAAAATTGTTGCCATCGCGCTTTGGTAGGAAACTTCCAGAGACTCCCGGCTTGTAGCGGTAACGCCCAAATCCGTCAGTTTGCCGTCACCAATACCGTACACCCAGCCATGAATTTTCACTTTCTGGCCGCGTTCCCAGGCTTGCTGCATGATGGTCGAGTTACCCAGGTTGTATACTTGCGAAGCGACATTGATTTCGCATAGCTTATCGGCCCAGGCTTCGCGGGGCAGGGTCCCCAGATCGCTGCGGTGCTTAAGATACAGATCGCGAATATGAAGCAGCCAGTTATTGATAAGCCCTAAGGGCGGATTATCAATGGAGGCGGCCACACCGCCGCAGCCATAGTGGCCGCAGATAATGATGTGTTTGACCTTGAGCACATCAACTGCATACTGCACTACAGACAGGCAGTTGAGATCAGTATGAATGACCTGATTAGCCACGTTTCTGTGTACGAAAAGCTCGCCAGAATCCAGGCCCGTCAGGCGTTCTGCCGGAACCCGGCTGTCTGAGCAGCCGATCCAGAGATATTCGGGGTGCTGCGCTTTCGCGAGATGTGAAAAGAACTCCGGGTTTTCTGCTTTAATCTTTTCCGACCAGGAAAAGTTATTTGCAAATAGCTGTTTAATTTCTGCCATGACAACACCTTAGTTTGCTACATTGGGTTGTTTATCTTTGGTCAGGCTTTGGCTGGTATGATGCGCTTGCAAAGCCAAAGATAAACAGGTCATTACTATACACTTGCGAGGCGGCTTGCAAATCCGATTTGTTGATTTTTTTACTCTTTATACCAAATAAAAAAGCGTATTGTATGAATGCATTAGAAATTACTGATTTAAACAAGGTCTATCCAGGGGTTCAGGCCCTTAAGGATATGAGCCTGACAGTCGAAGAAGGGGACTTTTTCGCTCTGCTGGGGCCAAATGGTGCCGGTAAATCGACCACAATCGGTGTGATCAGCTCTCTGGTCAATAAAACCTCCGGTCAGGTGAAAGTGTTTGGCTATGACATCGACAAGCAACTGGTTGAAGCGAAAAATCAGCTCGGTCTGGTGCCTCAGGAGTTTAACTTCAACCAGTTCGAGACTGTCGAGCAGATAGTGATCAATCAGGCCGGTTTTTATGGCGTCCCCAAAGCGCTGGCAAAAGAGCGGGCTAAGAAGTACCTGACACAGCTGGATTTGTGGAATAAGCGTACTGAGCGTGCCCGTAGTTTGTCAGGCGGTATGAAACGGCGTTTGATGATAGCCCGTGCCCTGATGCACGAACCCAGGCTGTTAATTCTTGATGAGCCGACTGCAGGGGTAGATATTGAGCTGCGCCGCTCAATGTGGACTTTCCTGCGCGAAATTAACCGCCAGGGCGTCACTATCATTCTGACTACGCATTATCTGGAAGAAGCCGAAATGCTGTGCCGTAATATCGGCATCATTAATCACGGCGAGCTGATTGAACGCACCAGCATGAAATCTTTGCTGGCCAAGCTGGAGGTCGAAACCTTCATTCTTGATGTTGCCCTTAATGGCAGTAAACCTGAGCTGGAGGGGGTGGCATGGAAAATGCCGGATAACCACACGCTGGAGATCGACATTCACAAGGGGACCGGCCTGAACACTGTGTTCAGCCAGTTGAGTGCCCAGGGGATAGATGTGCTGTCTATGCGTAATAAAGCCAACCGTCTTGAGGAGTTGTTCGTGACGCTTGTTGCTCAGAGTAAAGGAGAGCAGTCTGCATGAGATACCAGTATTGGATTGCTTTTCAAAGTTTAATCAGTAAAGAAGTTAACCGTTTCGCTCGCATCTGGGTACAGACACTGGTACCGCCAGCCATCACCATGACGTTATATTTCATCATTTTCGGCAGCCTGATCGGTAGCCGGATTGGTGAGATGGGCGGTTTTACCTACATGGAATATATAGTGCCCGGCTTGATCATGATGTCAGTGATCACTAACTCATACTCGAATGTGGCGTCATCTTTTTTTAGTGCCAAGTTTCAGCACAATATTGAAGAGTTGCTGGTTGCACCTGTGCCCAACTTTGTCATTATCGCCGGCTATATTGGCGGCGGTGTGTTGCGCGGGCTGGGAGTCGGTGTGATAGTGACGGCTGTGTCGCTGTTGTTTGTTGATTTACAGATAGCGCATCTGGGCGTGATTATTGCCACTGTGATCATGACCTCGATCGTCTTCTCGCTGGGTGGGCTGATCAACGCGGTGTTTGCCAAAACCTTTGATGACATCAGTATTATTCCCACTTTCGTGCTGACGCCTTTGACGTATTTAGGCGGGGTGTTTTATTCCCTCAGCCTGTTGCCTGAGTTCTGGCAGTGGGTGTCAAAGCTCAATCCTATCGTTTATATGGTCAATGCCTTTCGTTATGGCTTCCTCGGGGTATCCGATGTTGGTATAGGTACAGCCTTTAGCGTGCTTATGGCCTTTGTGGTTGCTTTGTATGGCCTGGCCCATTATCTGATATCCAAAGGGATAGGTTTGCGCTCCTGAGTCGATACAGCGGGTTTTAATGCGCAATGAAAAACGCCCAGTTACCGGCAAGTAACTGGGCGTTTTAGTCAGATGCTTATCACAGATGTCTGTCTGGCCTGTTAGTGGCTGGTGTCTGCCGAGACAGAGGCCAGCTCAATGACCTGATTATCAATCAGACGCGCTTTCCCCAGAAAAGCAGACATCAGGATCACCGCCTGCGTGGTCTCTTCGCCGACAACCTGCAGGGTACGGGCATCGCGGATGTAAATTTCATCCGGCTCCAGACCGGCAGCACGCAACTGATCGTTGGCATCCAGTACAACTTCATCAAAGTCACGGCGTCCGCCGCGAATCTGGCTGCTGATCCAGCGCATGGTTTTTGCCAGTACCGGTGCGCGCTGACGCTCATCTACGGTGAGGTATCCATTACGAGAGCTCATTGCCAGGCCATCCATTTCACGCACTGTCGGTACACCGATGATTTCAATCGGCATCGCGAGATCGCTGACCATTTGACGGATCAACGCCAGTTGCTGATAGTCTTTTTCACCAAAGCAGGCCACATCTGGCTGCACAATATTAAACAGCTTGGTCACTATGGTGGAGACGCCACGAAAATGACTTGGGCGCAAAGCCCCTTCCAGCATGTGAGACAGGCCCGGCACTTCGACAAACGTTTGTCGGTCCATGCCATTGGGATAAATGATATCCGGTGTCGGTGTGAAAACCATCTCGACACCTTCGCCATTCAATTTGGCCAGATCCTCTTCCAGCGTACGAGGATAGTTATTCAGGTCGTCAGCTTTATCGAACTGCATTGGGTTAACGAAAATACTGACAATGACGATATCGGCTTGTTCGCGGGCTTTGCGAACCAGAGTCAGGTGCCCCTGATGCAGATTTCCCATGGTCGGAACAAAGGCGATACGGCGGCCTTCACGGCGCCAGGCCCGAACCTGTTCACGAACAGGGGAAATGTCAGCAAAAGTCTGCATGGTGGGTTTTCCTTACTCAAAGGTATGCTCTGGACCCGGGAATGTTCCCGCTTCCACTTCTTTCAGATACTGTGAAACCGCTTTGCGGATATCGCCAGTCTGAGCAAGATAGTTTTTAGAAAAACGCGGCATATAGTTGGCAGAAATGCCTAACATGTCGTGCATGACTAAAATCTGGCCGTCAGTCACGTTACCGGCTCCGATGCCGATAACAGGAATGTCTAATGCCTCTGTAATACGTTTGGCCAGTGAGGCTGGGACACACTCCAGCACGACAATTTGTGCACCTGCATTTTGCAGTGCAATGGCGTCGGCCAGCATCTGGTCAGCGCGTTCTTTGTCGCGTCCCTGAACTTTGTAGCCACCAAAGATATTGACCGACTGCGGTGTCAGGCCCAGATGGGCGCACACAGGTATGGCACGTTCGGTCAATGTTCTAACGGTGTCTGTCAGCCAGCTGCCCCCTTCCAGTTTTACCATGTTGGCGCCGGCACGCATCAGCTTGGCGGCATTGTCACAAGCTTGCTCAGGAGTGCCGTAGGTCATGAACGGCAAGTCTGCCAGAAGCAGGGCATTAGGGCTGCCAGCACGCACACAACGGGTGTGGTAAGCCATTTCATCAATAGTCACCGGCAGGGTATCGGTCTGGCCTTGCAGTACCATACCCAGGGAATCGCCAACCAGCAGGACAGGCACTTCCTGTTGTTCAAACAACTGGGCAAAACTCGCATCATAAGAGGTGAGTGAGGCAAACTTACGACCTTCCTGCTTCCACTTCATCAGGTCGTTAATAGTGATTTTCTTCATTGTTATCTCCCTTCACCCGGGTGTGTCAGGATGACCACACACGCAGGCCGTTACGGTCCACCTCGGGTAGCAGGTCAGTCAGCGCTGTACCGTCAGGCAGGACGAGTTCAGGGGCAATTTCAGCCAGTGGATAAAGCACAAACTCACGGGCTTTCATGCCATAGTGCGGAATAGTTAAACGTTCACAGTGGTGCTGCAAATCGCCATAAAGCAGGATATCCAAATCCAGAGTGCGCGGCCCCCAGCGTTCTGCTTTGCGGACTCTTCCATGCTGCTGTTCAATCTGCTGAGTCAGATCGAGCAGCGCCAGTGGTGTCAGTTCAGTATCAACGGCAACCACAGCATTGATGTAATCGGGCTGGTCCTGCGGCCCCATAGGGGTACTGCAGTACAGCGAGGACTCGGCAATCACGCTCACTTCACTGGCCTGGCGTAATGCTGCCATCGCCTGGTAAGCCTGATTGACCGGATCATTCAAATTGCTGCCGATGGCAATATAGGCACGAATCATGAAGCCGATTTCGCCTGTGGTTTCTTGCGGCGTTGCGGACGACGGCGGCGACGTTGATTACCGCCACCCAGCTCCTGCACCATTTTATTGCGCTCGTCACGTTCAGCAAACTGGAACTTGTGCCACCAGGTCGCCAACTCGGCCACGTCTTTCCCTTCAAACTGGCCACGCATTTCGAGAAAATCGTAGGCGGCCCGGAATTTAGGGTGTTCCAGCATGGCAAAGGCGCGCTTACCGAAACGGCGGCTAAAGCGGTGCTGTTGTTGCCAGATATCGCGCACAGTCGTGGTCAGACGGCGAGGGATGGCAATGTTCTTCACCTGCTCATCCAAAATGTCATTGGCCGCTATCATGAAGGCATCGTAGTCGCTCAGACCGCTGGTGCTGGCAATTTCTTCTGCCCGGACATTCATCGGATACCAGAGCATGGCCGCAAACATGAAGGCCGGATTAACACGCTTACCCTCTGCGATTCTGACGTCAGTGGCGGCCAGAATGTGCTCAAGCATCTTCTCGGTCTGGCTGCTGTGATCTTCGGTAAAATGTTCGGCCAGAATCGGGAACAGCTGCTGGAACAGATTGTATTCGCGCAGCATTTTGTAAGTCTCAAGCCCTTTGCCGGCCTGCAGCAGCTTGAGGCTCTCTTCAAACAGACGTGCGGCGGGAATGTCTTTCAGCAGGGTCGACAGTTCCAGAATCGGGGCTGCAGTGCGGGCTTCAATCTGCATATCCAGTTTGACGGCAAACCGCACGGCACGCAGCATGCGCACCGGATCTTCGCGGTAGCGGGTCTCAGGATCGCCGATCAGACGAACCAGACGGTTTTGCAGATCGACAACACCGTTCGCGTAATCACTGACAGTGAAGTCTTTGATGCTGTAATACAGGGCATTAATAGAGAAGTCACGGCGTTCTGCGTCTTCATCAATGGTGCCGTAGACATTGTCACGCAGCAGCATGCCTTCATGGTTGCGTGAGGCAATGGCTTGCTTACCGGCAGGCATTTTGACTGTGCCTGCATCATGGTGGCCGCGGAAAGTGGCCACTTCAATCACGTCACGGCCAAAGAGTATATGGGCGAGACGGAAGCGACGGCCGATCAGGCGGCAATTGCGAAACAGCGCCTTAATTTCTTCCGGCGTTGCATTGGTCGCAATATCAAAATCTTTGGGTTCTTTGTCCAGCAGCAAATCCCGAACACCGCCGCCGACCAAATAGGCATCAAAACCGGCTTTATTGAGGCGGTAGAGGACCTTCAGCGCATTTTCACTGATGTCTTTGCGGGAGATACCGTGCTCCTGGCGTTGATAAACTTGCAAGCTTGGCTCCTTGTTACCCAGAGCTTTTTGCTCTCGGGTCAATACTTTACGGCAAAAGCTGGCGACTCGACTAAAGATAACACACCTCGTAATTGTGATAAGGCCGGACTGAACAGCCGCATATCATATACCCAAGTCACCTCAAGATGCTAGGTTCAGCGTGATCGCTGTTGTTGGCGGCAGGTTCGCGACATCCCAATGCGCGATCCCCCAACGGAGAATGTCGTCGCGATCGGCGTCCTGCAATTCTGTCGGCGGACTCATCCCGAGAAACCTCATAGCCTGCCACAGTTGCGGCCCAGGACGACGCGTGTCGATAGCCGGCGCGTGATTTTGTTTAGACAGTTTATTGCCGTTTTCCGTGACGGCAAGCGGCAGATGTAAATAGCTCACCTCGGGTTGTCCAAGCCGGTGATACAGGCCGATCTGGCGTCCTGTCGGTTCAATGAGATCGGCTCCCCTGACCACCTCAGTGACACCTTGCGCGATATCATCCAGCACAACCGCCAGGTTGTAGGCATACAGACCGTCGCGGCGGCGGATGATGAAATCTTCGCTGGCCAGCGCCTGTGGTATTGCGATCCAGCCGTGCAGCTGGTCATGGAACCCTGTAATGGCCTGGTCGACTTTCAACCTTACCGCACTGTGAGTGCTATCCAGACCGGCATTGCGGCAAGTGCCGGGATAAAAGCCGCCGGCTTCCTTGATCGCTTTGCGGCTGCATCGGCAATAATAGGCATCGCCCTGAGCCAGCCAGTGTTCAATCTGAGCCTGATAAAGGGCGTGACGCTGACTTTGGTAAATAACACTGCCATCCCAGGTCATGCCAAAGGCGTCCAAAGTGCGCAGTATGTCGTCTGCGGCACCGGGCATTTCGCGCGGGGGATCCAGGTCTTCGATTCTGACCAGCCAACGACCTTGCCGGGATCGCGCCTGCAAATAGCTGCCCAATGCCGCCACCAGTGAGCCGAAGTGCAGCGGACCGGAAGGTGAGGGGGCGAATCGTCCAGTATACGAAGGTAATCTTGTCATGGTGTTGGATAGCAGGCAGTCAATAACAATAAAAAAGGGAGCCTTGGCTCCCTTTTGTCAGATTACGTTTACAAAGGGCAGTTTAGCCAGCCATTTGTTTTTCTTTGATCTCTGCCAGTGTCTTACAGTCGATACACAGGTCGGCTGTCGGACGGGCTTCCAGGCGGCGAATACCAATTTCCACGCCACATGAATCACAGAAACCAAAATCGTCATCTTCGATACGTTGCAGCGTTTTTTCGATTTTCTTGATCAGTTTACGCTCACGATCTCGGTTACGCAGTTCCAGGCTGAATTCTTCTTCCTGCGCTGCACGGTCAACCGGGTCCGGAAAGTTAGCCGCTTCGTCCTGCATATGGTTAACGGTACGGTCAACTTCTTCACGCAATTGGTTGCGCCAGGCTCCGAGAATTTTGCGGAAGTGCTCTAGCTGCGCTTCACCCATATATTCTTCGCCGGCTTTTTCCTGATACGGGTCAACCCCAGCAATAGCCAGGATGCCTAACGATTTTTTAACCTTGCTCTCTGGCATATAGCATCTCCTAACATATACCGAATAACCGTCACTGGTTAATTTTGGCGGGTATCTATAGCAGAAAGGATATAACGTGGCAATTACTGCATATCTTCAATTTTATACCATTGTGAAGAAAGCATCATTTTTCCGCGTTACTGAGCAAATTCTATCCGCTGGCTCAAAGTCAGAGCCGTCGGGCTGATTTCTGCACGGTAACAGAGGACTTCCACCCCTGCTTTTTCTGCCTGTTCCAGTAACTCATCATAGACCGGGTCTATATGGTGCGCCGCGGCGACATTTTCAATCCCGGAATGCAGGACGGCGAAAAATAACACAGCGCGCTGACCCGTGGCTGCAACGTCTGCCAGCTCCCTTAAATGCTTTTGTCCTCGGGTGGTAACAGCATCCGGAAAATACCCGCGGCCATTATCTTCCAGCAAAGTGACGCTTTTAACTTCAATGAAGCAGGACGGCAGTAAGGGATCATCCAGAACAATATCTACCCGGCTGTTTTCAGTACCATACTTCACTTCTGTGCGCAATGAAGCATAGCCGGATAATTCCGGAATGTGGTTATTTTTGAGTGCTTCGACCACAATTTGATTCGCTCTGGCGGTATTAATGCAAATCCAGTGTCCGTCCTCTGTTTGTGTTAATTCCCAGCTGTGGGCGTATTTCCGCTTAGGATTGTCCGAAGTGGAATACCAGATAGTGGAACCGGGTTCGGCGCACCCTGTCATGGCACCCGTATTGGCACAGTGAATGGTCGTGACGGTGCCGTCGGGCAACGCGATATCGGCCAGAAAGCGTTTATAACGTTTAATGAGAGTGGCTGGCTGCAGGGAGGGTGTGTAAGTCATTCGCTGTCCTGTACGGCGATCTCTGGTTGAATAAGTGGCCACTGGTTCGCGAGCCGGTAACGGACGCCTGGCCCGTTGGTTTCAGAAATATACAGACCAAAGCGCTGAAAGTGAAAAAGAAAATCCGGTTGTTCGTCAGGAAGGACTGGGCGCTGGCGCAGGTTCTTCCTGAGCGTGATGTGCGGAGTGTAGCGCCGGGTGTCTTGTCTGAGCCCGAGCGCCTGGGCGAGCCCATTGAGCTGAGTGGCGAGCAGCTCTAAAGGCTCGGGACAGGTATCGCTGCCCAGCCAGAGTACCCGGCTGCGTTTCCAGTAACGCAGCAGATTGAAATGCATTGAGAAC
Organism: Photobacterium salinisoli; assembly: GCF_003614885.1. Lineage (GTDB taxonomy): Bacteria > Pseudomonadota > Gammaproteobacteria > Enterobacterales > Vibrionaceae > Photobacterium > Photobacterium salinisoli. The sequence continues at coordinate 127,112 of NZ_QZMS01000013.1, read as the reverse complement.
GCCGGGATGGCGAGCTGGCTGACATCCCTGATGAGCTGGCTGGCTTGCTTATCGGTGATCTGTCCGAGGAAAGCCAGCGTCATATGCAGGTTGGCATCCGGTACGGTACGCCCTTTACCGGGTATCGCATCCTTCAACTGACACAGGCGTTGGTACGGTGCCTGATTAGCTGCTGGTGGTTCCGTCAGCGGCAGGGCAAAAAACATGCGGCGGCTGTCTGGTGGGGGTGGAAAATCGGGTTGTCCGGAGTGATGTGTCATAGTGATCTCCTGCCGGTTGGATGGCACCGTTACCCTTGTTTGAGTACAATACATCCGATTTTTCTGAACATTCTGTGTGGCCTGAAACACAGGTTCCTCCTTAGAAGATGACATAAGGTAAAGATATTGTCACAACTCCCCATTGATGCGGTGCTGCCTGATTTGCATCAGGCGCTTGAGCGCAGTGCACAGATGATTCTCAAGGCGCCGCCAGGTACGGGTAAATCCACCCGGTTGCCGCTGTCACTGTTGGCGGCGGGCTCTGTGGCCGGAAAAATTGTCATGCTGGAGCCGCGCCGACTGGCGGCCCGTAACATTGCATCCTATCTGGCGGCTCAGCTGGGCGAGACAGTCGGACAGACCATAGGTCTCAGGGTGCGGGGCGAAACACGGGTCAGTGATAGCACCAGACTGGAGATAGTGACGGAAGGGGTAATGAACCGGATGTTGCAGCAAGATCCTGAACTATCCGGCATAGAACTGCTGATTTTCGACGAGTTTCATGAACGAAGCCTGCATGCCGATACGGCGTTAGCACTGGCGCTGGAAGTGCAGGAGGCTTTACGTGACGATCTGAAATTACTGGTGATGTCAGCCACCCTGGATCATCAGGCTTTGCAGTCGTTACTGCCCGATGCTGACTATCTGGTATCAGAAGGCCGCAGCTATCAGGTGGATTACAGATACCAGAGTCAGGGGACCAGCGCCCAGCAGGGCAATGGCGTTTCGATTGAATGGACCGGGCGCGAAATCCTCAGGCTGATGGCAGCCGAAGCGGGTTCAGTACTGGTCTTTCTGCCCGGCGCCGGAGAGATCCGCCGGTTGGCCGAGTGGCTGCAAACGGCCGTCAGCCCGGATGTTATGATTGCGCCACTGTACGGACAAATGGACAGTAAAGCCCAGCAGCAGGCGATACAGCCTGCCGTCAAGGGGAAACGGAAAATTGTATTGGCCACCAATATTGCGGAAACCAGTCTGACCATTGAAGGTATCCGTTTGGTGGTGGACTGTGGTTTAGAGCGTATTGCCCGCTGGGACGCCAAGACCGGTATCAGCCGTCTGGAATTAGTGCGTATTGCCCGCTCATCGGCGGAACAGCGAGCCGGACGTGCCGGGCGGCTGGCGCCTGGCATCTGTTTGCGGTTGTACAGTGAAGAGTTACTGGCCCGGCAGCCCGCGGTACCTGAGCCGGAAATCCTGCGTGCCGATCTGAGCCATCTGGCGATGGAACTGGCCCAGTGGGGTTGTGTGTCAGCCAGTGAGCTGCGCTGGCTGGATGTACCGCCTGAGGGGGCGCTGCAGCAGGCTCAGGCGCTATTGGTCGCGCTGGGCGCAATGGACTCTCGTCACCAGCTCACCGGCAAAGGCAAGGCCATCCAGCAACTGGGTACTGAGCCCCGGCTGGCCGCCATTCTGGCGCATGCCAGATCGCTGGAGGTGAACGCGCGCATGACTGCCGCCATGCTGGTGGCGCTGTTAGAAGAGCCGGCCAGAGGGATGAGTAATCCCGATTTGGCGTTCCAGCTGCATTTGCTGGAATCGGGCCAGCTACCTCGCAGTGCTTACTACAGGCAGCGAGCCAGACAGCACTTGTCTAAACTCGGGGTGGCGGAGCAACAGATCCGGGGAGAATGGCGGACAGACAGCCGCTGGCTGCCTGTTTTGATGGCGGCGGGCTTTCCCGATCGCGTTGCCATCTCGCGGGGGCAGAGCGGTCGCTTTCAGCTGGCGAACGGGCAGGGCGTGGTGATAGAAGATGACCATCCTCTGGCGGGTGAGCCTGCTCTGGTGGTGGCTGATGTAGTGAAAACCAGGCAGGGCGACAGCCGGGTATTTTCAGCCGTAGCGGCCGATATGGGGCAGTTGCAGCAGGCGATGCCGCAATTGTTCAGTGAAAGAGAATGGCTCGACTGGGATGATAAAAAAGGGCGCCTGGTCGCTGAAAAGCAATATTGTTGCGGCAAGCTGATCATTAAACGTATTGCGCTGGCTGAGCCTGATCCGGCCCGCGCCGGCGAAGCCTTGCTCAATGCTATTCGCCGTCAGGGGCTGGGTGTACTGCCCTGGAATACGCGCAGCGAAGGCCTGCTGACTCGTGCCCGGTGTGCCGTAAACTGGTTACCTGAGATGGCATTGCCGGGTATGGATGAAGAGAGTTTGTTGCTGGCTCTGGAAGACTGGCTGCTGCCTTTCATGACAGGGATCCATAGCATGAAAGCGCTGGTGAAACTGGACCTGAGCGCCGCTCTGGAAGCGTATATTGGCTGGGAGCAGACTCAAGCCCTGGATGCAGCGCTGCCGACCCATTATCAGGTGCCGACCGGATCACGCTACCCGATACGGTATCAGCCCGGTCAGGCCCCTGTGCTGGCGGTGCGCATGCAGGAAATGTTCGGCGAGCAGGTCTCACCCAGAATTGCCCGGGGAAAGGTGGCGTTGGTCCTTGAGCTGCTTTCCCCGGCTCAGCGGCCGTTGCAGATCACCTCAGATCTGGCCGCATTCTGGCAAGGTGCCTACAAAGAAGTACAAAAAGAAATGAAGGGCCGTTACCCTAAGCATGTTTGGCCTGATGATCCTGCCAATCATGCCCCGACACGAAAAACCAAGAAATATATGTAGTCGGCCAGCATGTGCTGCGCTGAAACTGACAGCCTGATAGCTAAGCTAAGACATCATGATGATCCAAGAGTCCAAGCATCGCCTGGCCGCGCCCAAAAAGCCAACGGGAAAACAGCCAAGAGCCACCAGGAAAACCGCTCCTGCCAGCAAAAAAGCCAAAACCCAGCCGCGCAAAAAAGCGGCCCAGACACGATCCGGGCGCACCCCGCCGACCAGCCGCCTCGCCCGCATAGGGCGTTGGGTACTGTTCTCCGGCCTTAAGCTGGGGCTGGCGGTTCTGGCCGTGGTGGTGGTGATGGGTATCTATCTGGACACGCTGGTGCGGGACAAATTTGAAGGCCAGCTCTGGGACTTACCCGCCGTTGTGTACGGCAGGGTACTGGATCTGCAGCCCGGTCAGGCGATCACTCTGAGTGAAGTGAAGCGTGAACTGGACGCTTTGCAGTATCACAAAGTTCGTACCCCGCAGCGAGCCGGGGAATATTCAGCCTCGTCGACCCGCATTGAGTTGGTGCGCCGTCCGTTTGAGTTTGATGACGGGTATGAAAGCCAGCGCCACGTGATGCTGACATTTAGTGACAGCGGCCTGAGCCGGATTGACGATCTCGGGCGGGAAAAGGCGCTGGGTTATCTTCGTGTCGAACCCAAAATGCTGGGGATGTTGGGCACCAAAGAAGGGGAGCAGCGGATTTTCACGCCAAGAGAAGAGTTTCCTGAAGTGCTGATTGATGCGCTGCTGGCGACTGAAGATCGGGATTTCTATCACCACGGCGGGGTGTCGCCACTGGCCATATTGCGTGCGGCGCTGGTAAACCTCAAAGCCGGGCGAACCGTGCAGGGCGGCAGCACGTTGACTCAGCAACTGGCAAAAAATATCTTTCTGACCCGCGAACGCTCGCTGTGGCGCAAGATCCAGGAAGCCTATATCGCCATCATTATCGATTACCGCTACAGCAAAGACCGTATTCTGGAAGCCTATCTGAACGAAGTGTATCTCGGCCAGAGCGGCAGCCGGGAAATTCATGGCTTTGGCCTGGGCGCGCGCTTGTATTTTGGCCGGCCTTTGCAGGAGCTGCGCATAGATCAGCTGGCCATGCTGGTGGGCATGGTCAAAGGCCCGTCGTATTACAACCCATGGCGGCATACCGAGCGCGCCAGAGACAGGCGGGATCTGGTGCTCAGACTGATGCTGGATCAAAATATCCTGACCGGTGCTGAATATGAGCAGGCTGCGTCTCGAAAACTGGATGTCCAAAAGCAGCCAGTGATCGCCAGTCGGCAGCCTGCGTATTTCCAGCTGCTGCAGCGGGAGCTGAAAGAGAAAGTCGGTAACCGTTTCACGCCGGGTGTCGGTTTGCGGATTTTCAGTACTCTGGATCCAGTGTCTCAGCAAGAAGCAGAAAACGCTGTCGCTCAGTGGATCCCGGTACTGGAGAAAAAAGCCGGGAGTCCGATTGAAACCGCTATGGTGGCAGTGGACCGACACAGTGGTGAGATCCGGGCCATGATAGGTGGCAGCCGCCCTGGCTATGCCGGATTTAACCGGGCACTCGACAGTCGCCGGCAGATTGGTTCGCTGGTGAAACCAGCCGTTTATCTGAGCGCTCTGCGCCAGCCTGAGAAGTTCAGTCTGGCAACGACACTGGACGACAAGCCGATTTTGCTCAAAGGCAATCAGGGCAGCGAATGGCGCCCGCAAAACTATGATCGTAAATACCGCGGCCAGGTACCTTTGTATGATGCCTTATCACGTTCGCTGAATGTCCCTACGGTGAATTTGGGCCTGCAGGTCGGGCTGGATAATGTGATAGCCACGCTCGCTGATCTTGGCGTCGCCCAAGAAGCCGTGCCACGCCTGCCTTCTATTTTGCTGGGGGCATTTACCTTGTCGCCGTTTGACGTCAGCCAGATGTACCAGAGCCTGACCAGCGGAGGACGCCGTGCCGACCAGACAGCCTTGCGTGCTGTGGTCGACCGTCAGGGCAAAGTGCTTTACCGTCATCTGCCTTCCGGCCGTCAGGTGGTACCCGAACAAGCGGCCTGGCTGACAACTTATGCGATGAAACGGGTTGTCACTCAGGGAACAGGACGTTATCTGCAACCCAGATTTGGCTGGGCCGCTCTGGCCGGCAAAACAGGTACCACAGATGATACCCGCGACAGCTGGTTTGTCGGGGCGGACGGCAGGGAAGTGGTAACTGTGTGGATTGGCCGGGATGACAATAAACCGGTGAAACTGACCGGAGCCAGCGGCGCTCTTCGCCTCTACAGCGGCTATCTGGAGCGCCGTCAGCCTGAGCGATTGCAGCTTAGCTGGCCGCAGAAACTCAGTACGCTCAAGTATCACAGGTTGCAAAACGGTGCGCTGGGCCTGGATTGCCAGGGCGAGCAGTCGCTGCCGGCCTGGGATCCGACGGGTTCGCTGTCCGCACATTGCCGGGAGGGTAAACCTGACGGCTGGATCAAAGACATGTTCAGCTGGTAAAGCGCACCAGCGATAGGGCTGAATTGTCAGCCCTTATCCGTTTTCCTGCTCGAAGTAGTAAGAAATACGGGCTCTGGGATTGAGGTACTGACGTATAGGTTCGGGCAGTTTTTGCGGATGCAGTGCCCGTTCTATCGTTAGCTCACTTTGTTCGAGATCAAGCACAGGTGCTTCATTGGACGGCACGCTCGGATCGTAAATCAAAATATTGGGGTAAAGCAGTCGTTTTGCATTGACGGAAATGACCATGCCGACCTGCTGATTGGAAAGCTGCACGACACTGCCCGGCGGATAGACGCCCATCATACGTACCATTAACGCGATAAATTCCTCACTGTATTGCCCTTTCTTGTGTTTAAACAGGTAGGAAAGTGCGCTGTAGGGGATTTTGGCTTTGCCGGGATCCATAGGGTGGCACAAGTTGTCGTAAGCGTTAACAACAGCGACCAATTGTGCAAAGCGATTTATCTGGTGGCCCTGCAGGCCCAGTGGATAACCACTGCCGTCCATCAGTTCATGGTGCTGACTGAGAATGGGTTTGGCAGCCTCCGGGAAGTTTTCGCCCAGCTCTGCCAGTTCAAGACTGTATTTCGGGTGCAGCTTGAGGAAATTGGCTTCTGGTTCGGTCAGAGGGGTTATTTTGCGCAGAATATGTGTGGGTATTTTTTGTTTCCCTATGTCGTGAAACAGGGCACCAAGCGCAATGGTTTTGATATCGCTGGCTGACATGCCGTTGGATTTGGCCAGCAACATGGAAAGTACGGCCACATTCAGCGAATGGTAGTAAATATCTTCCGATTCTTTCGCATCGCTCATCAGGTGCAGTACCAGATTGTCGTTATCCAGTAAGGCTGTCACCATGTCGTTGACCAGCTCTTCTGCATCGGCAAATGCCGTCACCGGACGGTTTTTTATTTTTTGTGAAATAGCACGTAACTTGGACAAAGAGCGCTGAAAGCTCTTCTCACAGCGGTTGAGGCTGCGTTTGTAATTCTTCAGATGCTCAATGCGTCGTTGCTTTTCTTTCCACAACTTATCGGTTTGTTTATTGATAAAGCGGGCTTCTTGTTCCGAGATGACATCCTGCTCGGTATTGAGCGAATTTTCCGGCAGAGGGTGGGTGTCGCTTTTATCCGGATAGAGAATAACAAATTTAAGCCCGAGGTTTTTTATCAGACGGATCTGCTGGTTATCCTTAATTTTGAAATGATTAAGCATGAACGGATGTTCCGTCCACTGTAACGGCAGTTTGATATACAGACCTGGAGTTAAACACTCTGTAGGGAGTTCTATGCTTGTCATTACCTTTTTCTATGCATTTGCTATTTCAGGCGGGCAATGCACGGTGCGTCCTGTGCCTGTCATGCTTTGACAGTCGGGTAAGGGAGAGGTTATTCCGTGCTATGTGAAATGTGTATCACAATCGCGCTCTGAAATCGATTATTAAGAATGTCGTTAATAAAAAATGGGCTTAATGTCGTGGAAACTGTGCAAAAAGTACAGATAAAAAAAACCTCGCCATAAGCGAGGTTTAAAAGATGGTGCCGACTACCGGAATCGAACTGGTGACCTACTGATTACAAGTCAGTTGCTCTACCTACTGAGCTAAGTCGGCGCTTTTTTTGTTCTTAAGTTATTCTTAAAAACTAAATTGGCTCCCCTGCTGGACTTAACGCGGCCGGCCAGGCCAGCGACATTAAGCACTAAGTGCTTACCAGTTTGGAGGACATACACCACAGTTAAGCAATGTAATTAATTGGCTCCCCCTGCTGGACTTGAACCAGCGACATACGGATTAACAGTCCGCCGTTCTACCGACTGAACTAAGGGGGAATTGTCTTGCATTATGACGTTACCAGAACACCATAAAAAATATGGTGCCTCGAGGCGGAATCGAACCACCGACACGAGGATTTTCAATCCTCTGCTCTACCGACTGAGCTATCGAGGCAACGGGGCGCATTAAAAAGGTTTTGCGTTATACCGTCAATGGTTTTTTTAAAAAAAAACGAACAAGATTCCTTTTTTTGTACGGATTGGCTGGATTTTAATCTTTCCTGCCTGTTGGTAAGCAAAAACGCTCAGGCTCTTGCGTTGCCGGTCAGCTGATAATTGTTGGTGACTTTTCCGGTTCTCCTGATAAAGATTCAGCCCCCACGGACACGTGGGGGCTGTTATCCTCAGTCCGCAAAATCAAGTCAGGATTTCAGACTGAATTTTCCGGTCCAGGTTTCCAGTTCATGATACAGCCCTTGCAGCGAACGGGTACTGCTATGGCTTTGATTGACCACGTCAGACAACTGATTGCCGTTTTCTTCAATCATGTTAATTCGCGCTGAGATATCGTCGCTGACCTGTGTCTGCTCGGCGGCTGCGGTGGCAATCTGGTGACTCATTTCGGTAATGCTCTCCAGGGCCGAGACTATCTGGTTCAGCGCATCCGAGGCTTCCCGCGATTGCTGCACAGTGTACTGGCTGGTTTCGGCACAGGTTTCCATGGTTTGAATGGCATTGCGCGATCCGTTTTGCAGGCGGCTGATCATCTGCTGAATTTCCTTGGTGCTGTTTTGCGTGCGACCCGCCAGGTTACGGACTTCATCGGCCACGACCGCAAAACCGCGTCCCTGTTCGCCGGCTCTGGCCGCTTCGATAGCCGCATTTAAGGCCAGCAGGTTAGTTTGCTCAGCGATATCACCTATAACCTCCAGCACTCTGGCGATACTGTTTACTTCGGTATCCAGATGAGCAACAGCCTGACTGGCGATACCTAGCTGATCCGCCAGTCCCTGAATATTATCGACGGTTGACAAGATCAGGTTCTGAGTGACCTGGCTTTGCTGATCGGCACGCTCTGTATTGCTGGCCGTTTCACTGGCCGATTCGGCGACATTATTGGCTGAAGAGGCCATTTCTGTCATTGCGGTGGCAATCATAACGGTGGATTGCTGCTGACTGTCAGTCAGTCCTGTAATCATGCCGGAACGTGACGAGACCTGGTCTATTTCATTGCGCAGCGCCGTCATGGATTGCTTGAGGTTATTGATCAGTTCCGCCAGTGACAGGCTCATGGTCTGGACGGCATAGTAAATGCTGCCCGGCGTAGCCCGGTGGGCAAAATGTGTGGTGATCTTGCCGTCGGCAACAGCCTGAACTGCAGCCTGAACATCGTCGGGTTCGCCGCCCAGCAGATGAATAATGCGCTTACTGGCAAAAATCAGGACGCTGAGAATCGCCACTGTGATGAACAGGCAAAGGACGAGTTTCCAGCTGGCGGTGGACCAGAAACGCTGATTGACTTCGTTATAGCCAATGCCGGTACCGACATACCAGCCCCAGTGGGGCGTTTGGCGGGCGATAGACAGTTTTTCTTCAATGCTGCCGTCAGCCTGTTTCTGCGTCCAGGTGTATTGAGCGAGCTTGCCTCCGCTGGTTGCCACGGCCTGTTTGAGAATGTTACCGACACTGTTACCGTTGCCGTCTTTGAAGTCATGGAAGCTGGTGCCGTGCAACTGAGGATCCAGCGGCGCAGCAATAAACATCAGCTTGCTGTCAGCAACGTAGACATATTCATTGTCCTTATAGATGTTTTTTTGCAGCAGACGGGTCGCCAGTGCTTTGGCCTGAGGCTCTTCGAGAATCCCTTCTTTCGACATTTTCTCTATTTCAATCAAGATATTGAATGTGCTGTTAAATAACTGTGTGACTCTGGATTCATTATCTTGATTGCTGGCCATTCGCAGCGTCCACAGGCCAGTCATCATGATAAATAACAAAGCGAACAGAATAATGCCTGATAGCCAATATGTTTGTGTCCTGAGTTTCATTCCCTGGTCTCTTGGTAATGCATAAGAGGCCTCCTGACATGCGGTAAGGAGGAGTTATTTTTCGTCGTGAAAAAATAGTAATTCAGGTTGTGAATCGTTCAGAGAAGGAAAGTGACAAAACATGATCTGGCTTGAGAGGATAAGTTTTCGCTATTTACCTTTTGAATGAACTATGGTTACTGATTGATATGACAATAGCTTTCTGGACTGGTAAGGGCTGGTGCTGCAGAGCGAACAAAGGGTGGTATTTTACAGTTAATACCACCCAGAGTCCGGTTAGTTTAACTGCCAGACATCGGCCTGACCGGGCTGATCTCCTTTTGTCCACCATTTCGCTGTGTAGAGCTGGCCCTGAAAGATGACCTTGTCGCCGGCGACATAAACCTGACTGGCGATCCACTCAGGGGCAGCCGGTATCACTTTGATATCCAGCTGGTAGGTGTATCCCTGATTTTTCAGGTAAACCTGATTGCCGAACAGATCCTGAGTATCAAAAGCAATGGCACCATTAGTGTCTTGCTTGCCGACTTGTACCATTTGCGGGTAAGCCTGATTGACTGTGGCAGCCAGGGTTTCCGACCAGACAGCCTGAGACTGGTTGGCGGTGGTAATGGCTAACTGCTCCGATACGGTTTCCTGACCATTCTGATCAAAAATACGGAACCAGGCTGACTCACCGGGTTGAGCAATGTCGGTGGATTTGACATAAGCGCCCGCGCTGATCCAGCTGTCAGGCTGCCCTGTGTCTGTTCCTGCAAAACGAATGTCGCTGCAGTTATAAAAGCCTTCCCCGGCCGGGTCCGCGCGCTGCCAGCGTGTGAACAGTACGGCATCACCGGTACGATCCGTTGGCAGGGTGATGGTCATCTGGTAATACTTCAGACCGTTAATTGTGGTGGTCGGCACATTTCCTACTTCTGCCACCAGATCCAGATCCGACCAGGCTAGCGACTGTGCTGCGCTGTCAAAACCAGGTTTACTGAGATAGAACTTCCAGAAACTGGGACTGTGCGGCGTTTCAGCTCGGTAAAGCAGTGTCAGCTGGCCATTGTCAGTGAGATCGACCAGGGTTTTCTGCCAGTAAGGGGAGGGGAGATCGATGCCGGATTTTTTGTTATCGGCGCCTGAACACAGCGAGCCATCAGGAATGGCTTGTTCGACAGCAGCCTGATTATTGTAATCTGACACCAGACGGGCAAACTCAGGCTTTTGAATAAAAGGATACCAGCCAGATTGTAAAAAGGCGGCCCGGCAGGCGGCGTTTGGGATCGTTGAACCGTCTGTTGTATCCCAGTAACCACCGTCACGATCGCAGATTTCCTGTCTGGCCGGTGGATAGTCCATATAGCCATGGGCATGAGCCGTGGCTGATAATGAGCTGAGCACTGAAGTAATACCCAGGCACAGCAGCCCTTTCCTCCATGAAGCGCATTGAACTAACATTCTCTCTCCTTAAAACAAGTTGAATAGTGCGTAATTGCATCTAAGGGTTTGGACGAAGTGTGCTCAACAGGCAATCCATGGAATGTAAATAAGGGAAGTGACTCAAAACCTTGTATGATAATTTGCATCGCGTATTAAATACTTGGGACTAAAAGCTGGTTTCTGATACGCAGTTGCAGCTTTGACTCGTTGATAAAGATCATATCAGTCACTCAGCCGGACAAATTAAAGGCGGGCGGGGAGGTTATACAGCACCTCCGAGCGGTTTAGTGGTAGAGATGTGTGGCGACCAAGTGCGGCCGGCCAGGCCAGCGACAATGGATGCGCAGCATTCAGTATGTCGGATGATTCATTGCTGGTTAAGGGGATAATAACGCTGAATAGAGACGTTTAACGGGCATATAAAGAAAAACCCCGGTCTTGCGACCAGGGTTTCTAATTTGGCTCCCCCTGCTGGACTTGAACCAGCGACATACGGATTAACAGTCCGCCGTTCTACCGACTGAACTAAGGGGGAATTGTATGGTGCCTCGAGGCGGAATCGAACCACCGACACGAGGATTTTCAATCCTCTGCTCTACCGACTGAGCTATCGAGGCAGAGCAAAGATGAGTAATCTTCGCTTTGCTGTTTGGCTCCCCCTGCTGGACTTAACGCGGCCGGCCAGGCCAGCGACATTAAGCACTAAGTGCTTACCAGTTTGGAGGACATACACCGCAGTTAAGCAATGTAATTAATTGGCTCCCCCTGCTGGACTTGAACCAGCGACATACGGATTAACAGTCCGCCGTTCTACCGACTGAACTAAGGGGGAATTGTCTTACTTTATAGTGTCAACAAAACACCATAAAAAAATATGGTGCCTCGAGGCGGAATCGAACCACCGACACGAGGATTTTCAATCCTCTGCTCTACCGACTGAGCTATCGAGGCAGGGTAAAGCATTACTGCTTTACTCTAAATAAATGGTGCCGACTACCGGAATCGAACTGGTGACCTACTGATTACAAGTCAGTTGCTCTACCTACTGAGCTAAGTCGGCACACGAATTTGGCTCCCCCTGCTGGACTTAACGCGGCCGGCCAGGCCAGCGACATTAAGCACTAAGTGCTTACCAGTTTGGAGGACATACACCGCAGTTAAGCAATGTAATTAATTGGCTCCCCCTGCTGGACTTGAACCAGCGACATACGGATTAACAGTCCGCCGTTCTACCGACTGAACTAAGGGGGAATTGTCTTGCATTATGACGTTACCAGAACACCATAAAAAATATGGTGCCTCGAGGCGGAATCGAACCACCGACACGAGGATTTTCAATCCTCTGCTCTACCGACTGAGCTATCGAGGCAACGGAGCGCTATTAAACGGGTTTTGGCCCTCATCGTCAATACCTTTTTCCATAAAAAAGTGCGAATGTCGATTGCTTGCTCGCTTTTTGTTCGCTGAGGTTCAGGCGTCGGCGTTATTCCGGTCATTCAGCGCAAAGTTATTACTCTGTATCAGATTTTTCCGTTGTGGAACTCTTTCTGGTAGCGGGTCACTTTCTCTAGATAACGGCGGGCTTCTGCTTTGGGGTGCTTGTTGGTTAACGCCCAATAAACCTGATTTGGTTGCAGCTGGTTTAAATCCTGCATTGCCCGTTTACGGTTGCGATTGAAAGCGCTCAATACGCCGCCGGTGCCGCCATTGTAGGCTGAGATCATACTGTAGTGCAGCGACAGTGGATTGCGGACCTCTTTCAGATAGCGGTTTTGCAGCAGGTAAAAATAGGCGGTACCTGTATCGATATTTTTGGCCGGATCAAACAAGTATTGCGGAGATGGCTGCCCGGCTTGCTTTTTCACCAGCTTAAAGACATCGGCGCCGGCGGTTTTAGGCACAACCTGCATCAGGCCATAGGCATTGGCCGGGCTGACGGCATAAGGGTTGAAGCTGCTTTCTGTTTTAATGATGGCGTAAATGAGATCTTCTTTTATGCCATAACGGCGAGAAGCTTCCCGCACTATGTCGGCATATTTGTAGCTTCGTTTACTGACGTGGTCTGCCACCATGGGGATATCCACGTAATAGGCCTGTTGAAAGCGAACCTGTTTTTTCTTGAGCTGGTTATTGACCAGATATTCGGCATAACGCTTAGCCCGCCAGGACCATTCAATAGATTTGCCGTCCTGATCCAGAATCTGGCCAAGTAAGAACGGGCTGCCACTCAGGGCGAAATCCTGGGCAGAGTACAGATCCACCTCAGCGGGATCGGCGGGAGTGAGCAGTGTGGTGGCAATCGCATTGATCAGGTGTTGTTTGGGATTGGTGGTCGCGACTGTTTCAATGGTCACTACCCCTTTGTCGAAATCGACATGGGCCCGGCTCTGGTAGCCATCGGTATATTTTACGTAGTGGCGCTTACTGGCAATCAGGACGTTATCATCTCCCCAGCGCTGTTTAACCTGGCCGCTGAAACTATGGATCAGACGGTCAAGGGCCGCGGTATCTTTGGTAAATTGTCCGGGCAATGGTGCCAGATTTTTGGCAAACCGATTAGTCGGTGCGTAATTAACACCATAGATATTTTCAACCAGTTCACGGCTGCAACCACTCAGGCTTAGTGCTACTGTGGCAAGAAGGAGTGTTTTTTTCATGTTATTCATATAAAAAATGACATCACTTGCTTTTGGCAAATAATGTCATTTTATTATTGTTCACGGTACGTTTTTCAGGCATCGGCGCCTGAGAACGTGACATTCGTGCACATGAAACTGGTGCTGGGTGTTACTCGCTCGGTGGCGTATAACCGTCGATGACAACATCCTGACCTTCAAACAGGAATTTCACCATTTCTGTTTCCAGAAGCTTGCGGTGCTCCGGATCCATCATATTGAGTTTCTTTTCGTTGATCAGCATGGTCTGTTTGCTTTGCCACTCAGCCCAGGCTTCTTTTGAAATGTTATCGAAAATACGTTTACCCAGTTCACCTGGATACAGTTGGAAATCCAGACCTTCAGCGTCTTTCTTCAGTCGGGCACAAAATACAGTACGGCTCATGGGATCCTCAGTTATTTTATTTGCCAGTCATCAAAGACTGGTCACTGGTTTCTTACCACTAGTTTCTCGGTTATCCCGTCACGATTCAAGCTCGTAACGCAGGCTTTCCAGAATTTGTACGACAGGGGCGGCTAATCCTACCTGTGGTGGATTGAGCAGGTTATACCATTGCCCCTTGCTGTTTTCGTTGATCATTGATGGCAATTGAGTGAGCTGGTATCTCAGCGGCACTATGTCAAGATGATAGTGACTGAAGGTATGGCGAAAAGCGTTGAGGTGTTCAGCCTGCAGTTGGTCCGATACCGATGCGCCAAGGCGCTGGCTGAGCAGAGGCTGGATATTTTCGCTGTCGTGCTGCGGGAAGCACCATAATCCGCCCCAGATACCGGCAGGAGGCCGCTGTTCCAGCCAGACTTCATGACCATGCTGAAAGATGGCAAACCAGGTCTGTTTTTCTGGCAGGGTTTTCTTGGGTTTCTTACCTGGAAAATCGGCCTGACGGTTTTGTGCTTTCGCCTGGCAGAGATCGGCCACCGGGCAGAGTTCGCATTTTGGCTTGCTGCGGGTACATATCATCGCCCCCATATCCATCATGGCCTGGTTGTAGCGCTCCACGCCCTGCGCCGGAGTGTTCTTCTCGGCAATTTCCCACAGGGCGTTTTCGACCGGCTTTTTCCCCGGCCAGCCTTCTATGGCATAGCAACGGGCCAGTGTTCGTTTTACGTTGCCGTCTAAAATCGGGTGATGTTGTTTGAGAGATAACGAAAGCACAGCCCCTGCTGTGGATCGGCCCACACCGGGTAAGGCCATAACCTGCTCAATCGTTTCCGGGAACTTACCATTGTGTTCAGACACTATTTGCTTGGCGGCTTTGTGCAGATTTCGGGCGCGGGCGTAATAACCCAGTCCCGTCCACAGGTGCAGAACTTCGTCCTGATCGGCCTTGGCCAGATCGGTGACACTTGGGAAGCGTGCCATGAAACGTTCAAAGTAGGGGATGACAGTGGCCACTTGGGTCTGCTGCAGCATGATTTCAGATAACCAGACTTTATAAGGCGTTTTTTCGTGCTGCCAGGGCAGGGTTTTGCGGCCATATTTGTCGTACCAGACCAGAATGGCGTCAGAAAAACTAGTGCTCACAGGGAATTGCTCACTTTATTATAGAATTGGTGCAGGCAAGTTTGCGTCTGCGGTGCTGATTGCAACACAAAGCGCTGCCGGCTTCAATCTGTCAGGGCACTTGCACTCGGCCGTGAACTTTGGATAATGCCGGATCCATTAGTGCCAAACACTCCATATTTTAGGTAAGGACCCATGAGCCAAGAATCCAGAACAAACGCTGACGTCACCCTGACTGAATATACAGAAGACGGTAAGCTGGTACGCAAGATCCGCAGCTTTGTGCGTCGTGAAGGCCGTTTAACCAAGGGCCAGCAACAGGCGCTGGAAAATAACTGGTCAAACATGGGGATCGATTTTAACAAGCAACCACTGAACTGGACTGAGGTTTATGGTCGTGAAGGCCATGTGGTGCTGGAAATTGGCTTTGGTATGGGCGCCTCTCTGGTTGAGATGGCAAAGAATGCGCCAGAGAAAAACTTTATCGGTATTGAAGTGCACAGCCCTGGCGTAGGCGCCTGTCTGATGGCCGCGGAAGCGGAAGACCTGACAAATCTGCGTGTGATGTGCCATGACGCCGTTGAAGTGTTTGAGCACATGATCCCGGACGGCAGCCTGGATACAGTCCAGTTGTTCTTCCCTGATCCGTGGCACAAAGCCCGTCACCATAAGCGCCGCATTGTGCAGCCTGCTTTCGTGGAAATGGTTCGTAAAAAGCTGAAAATCGGCGGTATTTTCCATATGGCCACTGACTGGGAAAATTACGCAGAACACATGGTGGATGTGATGAAAGCTGCGCCTGGCTATGAAAATACGGCGCAGGATGGTGATTATATCCCCCGACCTGAGGAGCGTCCGCTGACTAAGTTTGAAGCCCGTGGACATCGACTGGGTCACGGTGTGTGGGATATGAAGTTCGCGAGAACAGAATAATGTGCTATGGTTCAAAGCCATTGCGGGCCAACATAGAGTAAGATGTTGACCTGAAAACATTATTAGCCTGAAAAGCCAGCCTCTGAGTTGGCTTTTTTGTCCTCTGGAGACAGTGAATGAAGCCAAATAAGCAGTTGCTGAACGAGATTCTGGATGAAGTCAGACCCTTAATAGGCCAGGGCAAAGTCGCCGGCTATATCCCTGCACTGGCACAGGTTCCCGCCAACAGGCTAGGCATCGCAGTCTGCTATAACGACGGTGAAATTATTCAGGCCGGCGACAGCGAAGAAGGCTTCTCAATCCAGTCGATCTCCAAAGTGCTGAGTCTGACTCTGGCTATGACATTGTATGAGGCTGATGAAATCTGGTCCCGTGTCGGTAAAGAGCCATCGGGCCATGCGTTTAATTCGATGATCCAGCTGGAGCTGGAGCAGGGTATTCCGCGTAATCCTTTCATTAATGCCGGTGCGCTGGTGGTGTCGGATCTGTTGCACAGTCGGCTTTCCGCGCCGCAGTACCGTATGCTGGAGCTGGTGCGCAGTCTGGCCTGTAATCCGGAGATCGCCTACGACAAGGACGTGGCTGCATCGGAAATGCAGCACAGCGACCGCAATGCGGCGATTGCCTATCTGATGCGTGCGTTCGGCAATTTCAACAACGACGTTGTGCCTGTACTGGGTAATTATTTCGGCTACTGTGCGCTTAAAATGAGCTGTGTTGATCTAGCCCGGACCTTCAGTTATCTGGCTAACAAAGGTTTACCATTGGGCACAGATACTCCGCTGATATCTTCTACCCAAAGCAAACAAATCAATGCACTACTGGCAACCTGCGGTCTGTATGATGGTGCCGGTGAATTTGCCTATCGTGTCGGTATGCCGGGTAAATCAGGGGTTGGTGGCGGTATTGTCGCTATTGTGCCGGGAGAAATGTCGATTGCGGTCTGGTCGCCCGAGCTTGATGCCTCGGGAAATTCTGTGGCCGGCACCGCAGCACTGGAGTTACTGGCAGAGCGCATCGGCCGTTCTATCTTCTGACAGCTTCAGACGGACAGAGCGTATGAAGAAAAGTCGCTGGCAGTACACTGCCAGCGAACGATTGCCTGTTACTGGTCTTCCTCGACAAAAGCGGCCAGTAAATCATTGAGGAAAAGTTTTCCCTGTTCAGTGATTTGCCAGCTGTCGCCTTGATCGAGCAGGTATTGCTTGTCGAGCGCCCAGGTGATCGGCTGGCGAATAGTGTCCAGTGACAGACCGGTCCGCTCCACATAGTCCTGCTTCGGACAGGCCTCCAGCAAGCGGAAACGGTTCATGAAAAACTCAAACGGCCGCTCTTCATTACCAACCTGGGTTTCCTGATCCAAATACGCCTTTTGCGGATTGAGATAACCGCGCGGGTGTTTCACTTTCACCGTACGGGTGATGCGACCGTCAGTAAAGCTCACCTTGCCGTGGGCACCACAGCCAATGCCAAGATAATCACCAAAGCGCCAGTAATTGAGGTTGTGCTGGCACTGCATACCGGGCTTGCTGTACCCGGAAATCTCGTACTGCTGATAACCGGCCTCGGCCAGCAGCACATGGCCCTGTTCGAAAATATCCCACAGATCATCGTCATCCGGCAGGGTCGGCGGCTTTGAATAAAACAGCGTATTGGGCTCGATAGTCAGCTGATACCAGGACAGATGCGGCGGGTTTAAGGCGATTGCTTGCCTCAGATCCGACATGGCATCTTCAACGGATTGATCCGGCAGGCCATGCATCAGATCCAGATTAAAGCTGTTCAGTCCGGCTTCCTGAGCCAGCCCGGCAGCGCGGACAGCTTCATCTTTGCCGTGAATCCGGCCTAAGCGTTTGAGCTTGTCATCCTGAAAACTCTGTACGCCGATAGAAATCCGGTTGACGCCCACTTCACGGTAAGCTTGAAACCGACCGGCTTCCACAGTGCCGGGATTGGCTTCCATGGTGATTTCAATCTTGTCGCTGAACGGTATTCTAGCTTCAATGCCCGCCAGCAGTCGTCCGATCTCCGGTGCGGAAATCAGGCTCGGGGTGCCGCCACCGATAAAAATGGAGTGCAGAGCCCGGCTGCCATCAGTCAGTTGATAGCGATCAAGGTCAATAGCCAGATCCTCAAGCAGCGCGTCGATGTAATCCAGCTCGGGAATGTCGTGCTTCAGCGCATGGGAGTTGAAATCGCAGTAGGGACATTTCTGGACACACCAGGGAATGTGTACATACAGGCTCAGTGGTGGCGGTACTAACATCAGGCGTCCTTCAGGGCAGCAAAGAGGTGTTGCAAGGCTTTGCCGCGGTGTGACAATTGCTTTTTATGTTCAGGGGAGAGCTCGGCTGAGGCGCAATCGGCTTCCGGTACCCAGAAAACAGGATCATAGCCAAAGCCATTCTCGCCTTTGGCCTGGCGGAGAATACGGCCTTCCCATTTACCGTGGCAAACCAGAGGTGTCGGATCATCGGCGTGGCGCATCATCACCAGCACACAGTGGAAGCGGGCGGTGCGTTCAGCCTCCGGTACGTCTTTCATGGCATCGAGCAGTTTTTCCAGATTCGCCTGATCACTGGCGCCTGCTCCGGCATAACGGGCCGAGTAAATCCCCGGCGCCCCTTTTAGGGCATCCACTTCCAGGCCAGAGTCATCGGCAATTGCGGGCAGGCCGGTTTCTCTGGCGGCGTGACGCGCTTTAATGATGGCATTTTCAATGAATGTTGTGCCAGTTTCGGCAACGTCAGAGACGTTAAGCTCAGTCTGGGCGATGACCTCAAAACCGAAATCGGCAAGCAGGTTGGCCATTTCACGGACTTTACCCTGATTGCCGGTCGCAAGTACTAGTTTGCTCATGAAGACTCCTGGTCTGTAAGGCTGGGGCGCTATGATACCCACAGCCAGAGCAAATGCCAAAGACAGAAAAGAAGAGTGATCTTCCTCTTTATCTGGCTGAGTGGCTTATTCGGCGAAATAGGTCTGTTCGAACTGAATATTACCGCTGGTGGACTGGCGGGAGACATCAATATTAAAACGGAAGCGTTCTTCATTGGCATGGCTCAGCTCGGCAATGTAGTAGATAGCATCGCCTTCGCGTACTTCACGGAAAGTGAGGTTTTTCTCATTGCCGACCAGATTACGCGCTGTGCCTTTAACTACTGCCGCGACAGCCGGTTTACCTTCGACGCTGGTATCGAGCACAGTGATATTGATCAATGCTGAATAACGGCTGCGCTGAATACGGTAATTTTTCGCGATATCCGCCGTCAGGAAGGTAGACGGAAAGGTGGAATAGTGCACTTCCAGCTCGCCGATATTTTTGAGTTGTTCTGCCTGTGCTGGCAGGGCAAAACCTATGGTTGCAATAACAGCAATCAGTAACTGTTTCATGGTGTTGTCCTTCTATCCTGTTGAAGTATGCCAGATGGAGTAAGACCTTACATTCTAAAGGGATAAAGCGTTAACTGTTTAAAGTATAGAGTGGTACGCTGACAGCGTCTTTGCGGGAATCAGAATTACAGCAAGGCGCTGACGAGCGGGGGTATGGTTTGCGGTGCTTGTATCCGTACGAGTTTGTGACGGCCCGTTTCTCCCTTTTCGATAATGACGTGTCCTTTGTTGACTCTGAATTGCTTAGCCAGGAACGTGATCAGGTGGCTGTTTGCTTTGCCGTCAACCGGCGGGGCCGTGATGGCCACTTTGATCGCCTCGCCATGCAGACCGACAAGCTGATCCCGGCTGGCTCTGGGTTGCACATAAAAGCGGATCATAAGATCCGCTTTATCTCTACTGACTGGGCTCAGGCTCACAGCTGGAACCAGATAGGGCCAATCAGATCGCCCATCAGGATATTGGCGAAGTGCAGGCCAACAAACAGCACCAGTACGCTCAGATCCAGACCGCCAATGGCCGGAATGATGCGGCGAATCGGCGCTGTCATAGGTTCTGTCAGCTGATGCATCACGTATTCTATCGGGCTGCGTCCCTGACTGACCCAGCTCAGGATGGCACGGATCAGCAGCACCCAGAACAACAGTCCACCGGCCGCCTTGAGCAAAGATAATCCGGCGATCCAGAACAAATCAGGGCTGAATGCCACTCCGCCATTGGTCAGCACTAATTGCAGAGCGATAAACTTTCCTACCGTGAGCAGGTAAGCAAACAGCACTGTGGCCAGATCGAGCGAGCCGATTGAAGGGATCACACGACGCAGCGGGCCGAGGACTGGCTGGGTGACTTTCACCACAAACTGGGAAAAGGGATTGTAGAAATCCGCTTTGGCCCATTGCAGCCACAGTCGCAGCAGTACCACCATGATATAAAGATCAAAAAGGGTACTGACTAAAAAAGCAATAGCATTCATATTGTTACCTTAAAATAATTTTTCCATTTCCTGTGCGCGGCTGACAGCGGCCTGCATGGCTTTGGCTACGATATCACTAAGTTGCGCTTCATTAAATGTGCGGATTGCCTCTGCTGTGGTACCGCCTTTTGAGGTTACCTGCTCACGCAGGGTCGACAGCTCTGTGTCCGGGTTGGCGATTACCATGCCGGCTGCGCCCAGTGCGGCCTGCTGAACCAATTCACGCGCGGTATCCTTGTCAAAGCCCTGACGAATCGCTTCATTCTGCATGGCTTCCATGAACAGAAAAAAGTAAGCGGGCGCACTGCCGGCAGCGGCAATCACGCCATTAATTCCCGACTCTTGCGTTACCCAGCAGGTTTTGCCTACCGCTGCCATCAGGTTGTCAGAAAATTGGCGATCCTGGCTGCTGACACATGAATCGGCATACATACCGCTCATTCCTTTACCAATCAGTGAAGGGGTATTAGGCATGACACGTACCAGGCTGACTTTGGCCGCCAGCATCTCCTGCAGGCGCGCCACTGAGATACCGGCAGCAATGGAAATGACCAGTTTGCCGTCGAAGTTGATGGCTTGCAGCGGTTCACAAACGCTGGCCATCAGCTGGGGTTTGACAGCCAGTACGATGACCTCGGCTTGCTGGGCGGCGCGTAGGTTGTCGCTATCGGTATGAATGCCGTATTCACGGGCCAGTGGTTCCCGGCGTTCGGCACTGGGCGCGGTTGCGGTGATTTTATCGGCGGGATAACCGCTGGCAACCAGGCCGGCGATGATGGAACGGGCCATGTTGCCGGCGCCGATAAAAGCGATTGTACGTTGTTCCATGAGAAATCCTTCTGAACGTAATAAGCGCCTGATGCTTCAAGCGAAGTTAACTGTAATCCCTGGCACCAAAGATAGCGGTCCCGATGCGCACCATAGTGCTGCCTGCGGCCACAGCCGCTTCCATGTCGCCGCTCATTCCCATCGACAGGGTATCCAATGTGGTTTGCGGCAGGCGTTGCTGCAAACTCTCTCTGGCTTTCGCCAGTGCAGAAAAAGCCTGGAACTGACTGGCATAATCGTCGGCTTTTTCCGGTATCGACATTAATCCGCGCAGTTCTATATTGGGCAATGCGGCAACTTCGACAGCCAGCTCTGCCAGCTGGTCAAAGTCGACACCTGATTTAGAGGCTTCGCCACTGGTGTTGACCTGAAGCAGTATTTTCAGTGGCGGCAGCGTTGCCGGGCGCTGCTCGCTGAGGCGGCGGGCGATTTTAAGCCTGTCGACAGAATGCACCCAGTCGAAATGTTCGGCGATCGGGCGTGTCTTGTTGGACTGGACAGGGCCGATAAAATGCCAGACTAAGGCTGGGTCCGACTGAGAAAAGTGCTGAATTTTCTCAACGCCTTCCTGCACATAGTTTTCACCGAAGGCGCGTTGTCCCGCCGCAATGGCTTCAGCGATAGCACTGACCGGTTTGGTTTTACTGACCGCCAGCAGTTGCACTGAATCTGTATCGCGGCCGCATTTTTCGCAGGCCTGCCGGATCTCGCGGGTGACCTGTGTAATATTTTGTTTGATACTACTCATAATCGATTCTTTAGGGAAAATGTATGGATATCACCGAGCTACTGGACTTTAGTGTAAAGCATAACGCCTCCGATCTGCACCTTTCCGCTGGGGTATCGCCAATGATTCGGGTAGACGGTGATGTCAGGCCGCTCAGCATACCGCCTCTGAGCCATGAAGAGACGCACAGGCTGATTACCGACATTATGAATGACGGCCAGCGGCGTGAATATGAAGAAAAGCTGGAAGTGGATTTTTCTTTTTTATTGCCCGATGTCGGACGGTTTCGTGTCAACGCGTTTCAGCAGTCCCGCGGGTGTGCCGCGGTGTTCCGTACTATTCCCCAGTCTGTTCCCTCGCTGGAAACCCTGCAAGTACCTGAGGTCTTTTACCAGATAGCCCAGAGCCAGCGTGGGCTGGTGCTGGTAACCGGGGCAACCGGTTCAGGCAAATCGACCACCATTGCTGCTATGGTGGATCATATTAACACCCACACTCACCGTCATATTCTGACCATTGAAGATCCGGTGGAGTTTGTTCATCAAAGTAAGCGCTGCCTGATCAATCAGCGCGAAGTGCACCGTGATACCCACAGTTTTCAGAATGCGCTGCGCTCGGCGTTGCGCGAAGATCCTGATGTGATCATGGTGGGCGAATTGCGCGATCAGGAAACCATACGTCTGGCGCTGACCGCGGCCGAAACCGGTCATCTGGTGCTGGGCACTCTGCACACCAGCTCGGCAGCCAAAGCAATCGACCGGATCATTGATGTTTTCCCCGGTAATGATAAAGCCATGGTGCGTTCTATGCTGTCGGAATCACTGCGGGCGGTGATCGCTCAGACCCTGCTCAAATGCCCCGGCGGTGGCAGGATGGCAGCCCACGAAATTATGCTGGCAACCCCGGCGATCCGAAACCTGATCCGGGAAGATAAAGTGGCCCAGATGTATTCCATGATCCAGACCGGAGCCGGAATGGGGATGCAGACAATGGAGCAGGCCGTGAACCGCTTAATGGCTCAGGGATTGATTGAACCCGAGGAAGCAGCCCGGGTAGTTGAGCGTAATCAGGGATTATGAGGCAGGAAAATCAGCCATGAATTTGGATTTTATTCTCAGCCAGATGACCGACAAGCAGGCGTCCGACGTTTATCTCACCGTGGCGGCGCCCTGCCAGTTGAAAGTGAACGGGCGCCTGTGTTCTCTGGGTGAATGTTTGTCGGCAGAGCAGCTGACTGCCTTGTGTCAGCAGGCGATGTCTGCTGAACAGTGGCAGGAGTTTGTCGGGCTGAAAGAGGCAAACTTTGCACTGGTACGCGGTGAGCGCCGTTTTCGTATCAGCGCCTTCTGGCAGCGTGAGCAGCCGGGTATGGTGATTCGCCGTATTGAAACCGTCATCCCCGATATGGATTCCCTCAGCTTGCCTGAACCCATGAAAGCCATGGCGCTGGCGAAACGGGGTTTGATCCTGGTGGTCGGGGCGACCGGCTCGGGTAAGTCAACCTCCATGGCCGCGCTGACAGGGCACAGAAACCGCCATAGCAGCGGTCATATTCTGACGGTTGAAGACCCGATAGAATTTATTCATCAGCATCAGCAATGCATAGTGACCCAGCGTGAAGTCGGCCTAGATACCGCAAGCTATGAAGTGGCATTGAAAAATTCTTTGCGTCAGGCACCGGATATGATTCTGATTGGCGAGATACGCAATCGGGAAACCATGGAGCATGCCATCAATTTTGCCGAAACCGGCCACCTTTGCATGGCGACTCTGCATGCCAATAATGCCAATCAGGCGCTGGAACGGATACTGCATTTAGTGCCCGAAGAGCGGCGCGAATCGTTTTTGTTTGATTTGTCGCTGAACCTGAAAGGGATACTGGCGCAGCAGCTGATCCCCGATCCTTCCGGTGAGGGCCGCCATGCGGTGTTTGAGTTACTGATCAACACACCCAGAGTGTCGGATCTTATCCGGCGCGGAGAATTGCATGAACTGAAGGCGACCATGGCCAAAGGCCGTGAGCATGGCATGATCACCTTTGATCAGTCGCTGTATGCGCTGTTCAGACAGGGCAAAGTCCGCGAGAACGATGCCCTCAGTTATGCTGATTCGGCCAATGATTTGCGCCTGATGATCAAAACCGGCCAGTCTGGCCAGAGCTCGGGAGGCGGACTGGACGGGGTCACGATCCGGTTTGAATGATAGCGGATACGACTAGGGAAGCTTTTGCACAGCCATGATCCCAGAGCGGGATAAGCTGTACGGGCTGTGATCTTGTTACTGTTAGGTTAAATCTTTGTGATCCCCCTAGTGGTTTCAAAATAACCACCTTGCGCTCTGTTTGCTCTCTCTTTATATGTATATACAAATAACGTGTAGAGGGAGTGATTAACATGGAACAATCTCAGTCTCGTGTCAGTGCATCGGATGCGCTGGCACGTTTCCGCTTACTGTTTCTCAGTGCTGTCGGGATATTTTTCTTTTTCGTGCCAATTTCGGTAAATGGAAAATCGACGATCCCGCTGGATCATTTGGTTAGTCAAATCAAAGTCTGGCTGGGGAGCGGTGTCGGCTGGTATGCCTTTGCCATGATAGTGATCGGTGCCGTCTATCCTTTTGTCAGCGGCCAATGGTCTAGGAGTCTGACAGACAAAGTTTTCTCTGTACTGAAAGTCATGGGCGCCGGCGCTGCGCTGATGGCGGTAACAGGGGCAGGACCAGAGTTCCTGCACAGCAAAGACATGTTGCCGTTTTTGTTTGAAAAGCTGGTGATATCGGTCGGGCTGATCGTTCCTGTCGGGGCGGTGTTTCTGTCGTTTCTGGTGAGCTACGGTTTGCTGGAGTTGATTGGTATCCTGGTGCAGCCTGTGATGCGGCCCATCTGGCGTACGCCGGGGCGCTCTGCCATTGATGCGGTTGCCTCATTCGTCGGCAGTTACTCTCTGGGTCTGTTGATCACCAATAGAGTATACAAATCAGGGCAATATTCAGCGAAAGAGGCGGCGATTATCGCCACCGGCTTCTCGACCGTGTCGGCCACTTTCATGATCATAGTGGCGAAAACCCTGGATCTGATGTCGGTATGGAACCTGTATTTCTGGGGCACTCTGGTGATCACTTTCATTGTTACTGCGATTACTGTCCGTTTGCCGCCGCTACGTCAGATGGATGAAGCTGTGGCTGATCCTGAGCCTGAGGCCGGTAATGCGGGGCGACTGCAGACGGCGTATCAGACCGGCATGAATGTGGCCCGTCAGGCACCGGCTGTGGGCAGCAATGTCTTATCTACCATCAAAGACGGCTTGGTCATGACCATTTCCATCCTGCCTTCCATCATGTCTGTGGGCCTGATTGGTTTGCTGGTGGCGAAATACACCCCAGTGTTTGAATGGCTGGGCTATCTGTTTTACCCGTTTACCGCGGTGTGGGGCATTGATGGCGCCAAAGAACTGGCGCAGGCCTCGGCATCGGGTCTGGCGGAAATGTTCCTGCCTGCTTTGTTGCTGCGCGAGGCTGAGTTTGTGGTGCGTATGGCTGCGGGCGTGATTTGTGTGTCAAGCGTGCTGTTCTTTTCTGCCTCGATTCCCTGCATTCTGTCGACCTCCATTCCGCTGAGTGTCGGGCGCCTGGTGGTGATCTGGTTTATCCGTACCGCGCTGAGTTTGCTGCTGGCGATTCCGTTTGCGATGTTTGTGGCCGGGTAAATATAAGTTTACGATCACAGTGGCCAGATAACGCAAAGTGACTGAAAAGCCCTGAAAGCATTCACTTTCAGGGCTCTTATGATGATATCGCTAATTTGCAGGGCTCAGAGTTTTAGGTCACCCATGATCTCAACACTCAAAACGCTGTACAGAGCGATCAACCGTATTGCTGTTCGAACCAGCTTTCGAGGATAACGACAGCAGACTGAGAGTCGACATTGCCTTTGCTGAGCGAGCGGTAGCCGCCGCGGGCAAACAGATCGGAGCGCGCTTCGACCGTACTCAAGCGTTCATCATGTAATTCGACCTGGCATCCGAACCGGCCGTGCAGGCGGTTGGCAAATTTGCGGGCGCGTGGGGTGATACTTTCCAGCTCCTGGCCGTAAACATCCAGCGGCAGGCCGACCACAATCAGATCGGGTTGCCATTCTTTCAGTAATTTTTCAATCGCTTCCCAGCTGGGAATACCGTCGTTGGCTTTCAGGGCCGAAAGGGGATTGGCTGTCCCCGTCAGTTCCTGGCCGATGGCGGCACCAATGCTTTTGGTACCATAGTCGAAGGCAAGTACGGTTCGAGAAGTGCTCATGAATGTCCTATTTCAGTGGATAAGTTAGCAGAATGGATCCCCAGTTTGGCGACGGCTTTGTCCCAGCGTTCATTGATCGGGGTTTCGAACACTACCTTAGGATCGGCTTCCATGGTCAGCCAGCTGTTGTCGGCCAGTTCCTGTTCCAGCTGACCGGCGGTCCAGCCGGCATAGCCAAGCGCGACCAGAAATTGGCTCGGCTCATCCTTAGTACCCAGCAATGGCAGGATATCGGTTGATGTGGTCATCTTGATCTCTTCGGTCAGATCAAGGCTGGAGCTGTATTCTTCTTTACTGTTGTGCAGGATAAATCCCCGGTCACCGGCCACCGGGCCGCCTATCATGACAGGTTTTTCCAGACTGGCAGGATGGGCAACGGGTAAGTCGCGCTCGACCTTGATCTGCTCCAGCATGCTGCCGACGGACACATCAATAGGCAGGTTAATGACAATGCCCATTGCGCCTTCATCATTATGCTCGCACACATACACCACACTGCGTTTGAAGTGTGGATCCTGCAGACTGGGCATGGCCACCAGAAAATGATTGGTGAGATTCATCGTTCAGTCCTTACACACTCTCAGACAGACTCTCTTAACTACATTATGAGAACTAAATAGCCTAAATGGTAAGTCTGAGAGAGATGCCGTTAAAAATGAAAACGTGACGTGTTGTCAACGTCAGCAGACAACACGTCCAGGCGGTATCCGTATTAAGCGGTTTTCAGGCGGCGTTCGATGGCATCCATGAGTTTGCCCGTAATAGAAATATCATACGCTGCTTCAATTTCGCGGATACAGGTTGGGCTGGTGACATTGATTTCAGTCAGCTTGTCGCCAATCACATCCAGACCCACAAAAATCAGCCCTTTTTCTTTCAGTGCCGGTGCAACAGCTTCGGCAATTTTGCGGTCAGTCTCGCTCAGCGGGCGGGGTTCACCGCGACCACCGGCTGCCAGGTTTCCGCGGGTTTCCCCTTCGGCCGGAATACGGGCCAGACAGTAAGGCATAGGCTCGCCGTCTACCACCAGAATGCGCTTGTCGCCGTTACTGATGTCCGGCACGAACGTTTGCGCCATACAGTAGTATTCACCGTGATTGGTCAGGGTTTCAATAATCACCGACAGGTTAGGATCCCCGGCCTTAACGCGGAAGATCGACGAGCCGCCCATACCGTCCAGCGGTTTGAGAATGATATCGCCATGTTCTTGCTGGAAAGCACGGATCTTATCTGTCCGGCGGGTCACTATGGTGGTTGGCGTCAGCTCCGGGAACCAGGCGGTGTAGAGTTTTTCGTTACAGTCGCGCAGGCTCTGAGGCTTGTTGACGATCAGGGTACCCTGTTCTTCAGCACGCTCCAGAATATAGGTGGCGTAGATGTATTCAGTATCGAACGGCGGATCTTTACGCATCAGCACGGCATCGAGCTCGCTCAGCTCGATTTCCTGCTCACCGTGAAAGCTGAACCAGTCGTTGGGATCTTCCTTTAGTTTGACGATCCGGGTCCGGGCGATCGCTTTGCCTTGCTCCAGAGACAGATCAGCCATTTCCATATAATGGATCTCCCAGCCGCGACGCTGCGCTTCAAGCATCATCGCAAAGCTGGAATCCTTTTTGATGGTAATGGACTGGATGGGATCCATCACAATACCCAATTTGATCATGTCTTTTCTCCTTGGTTAGCCAAGATCGCCAAAGCGGACCTGTAGCGCAGTTATCGCCGTCATAGCGGCAGTTTCAGTTCTGAGAACCCGGGGACCCAGCAGCACTTCGCTGAACCGGAATGCTTCTGTCATACTGATTTCCTGCTCCGACAGACCGCCTTCCGGCCCGATCAGCAGACGGACCCGGTTAACAGGTGTGGGCAGGGTATTAATGGAATATTGGGCTCTTGGGTGCAAATTCAACTTCAGACCGTCAAATTCTTCCGCGCACCAGTCTTCAAGTTTCATTACAGGACGGATTTCCGGCACCACATTGCGGCCGCATTGCTCGCAGGCGCTGATGGCGATTTTTTGCCACTGGGACAGTTTCTTATCGAACCTGTCCTGAGTCAGTTTGACGCCGCAGCGCTCAGAGATCAGTGGCGTAATGCTGTTTACGCCCAGCTCGACGGATTTCTGAATCGTGAATTCCATCTTATCGCCACGGGATATCACCTGGCCCAAATGCAGATCCAAAGGGGACTCAACACTGTGTTCAACACGGGCAGAGATCTCTACTTCGACATGCTTTTTACCGGCTTCAGTAATGACGGCCGGAAATTCAGCATTGCTGCCGTCGAACAACAGAATTTCCTGGCCTGGCTGCATGCGCATCACGCGGCCGACATGGTTGGCGGCGTCGTCACTTAATGGCACTCTGCCGCTGGCAGGCAGAGTCTCAGGATGAAAAATACGTGGCACTCTCATAGTAATAATTCGTTGGCTTTGATGGTTATTCCTGGCGTCAGTATATCAAGCTTGGTGCTAATGTACCGAACATTGCACAGTGCTGAATAAGGCGCGATGCAATGCTGCGGAACTGCGCTGAAGTGTTATCTCGCGCAAAAGCTGTACGAACCGACATTGATACGGCTCATAACTCCGGCAAAAAGTCAGAGGGATTGAACCCCGTATCCCCTAAAATGCCGGCTTTACGGCGGGGCTGTTATACAGGGGATATAACCAAAATGACAATAACACAAGGAACGCGCAGACTGGCGCTCCTTATGACGACCTTGTTGGTGGCGGGCTGTGGTGGTGACGGCAAGTCGGGCGAGCGCAGTCTGAATGTGGATGGCGATCCTTTGCTGGCCAGCCTGCAACCGTATCTGAGTACCAGTGAGTACGGATTGGCAGCCGAGGATTGTGCTGTCATCTATAAGCAGAGGCAGTCTTGCCAGATGCAGGATATCGCGCCGCTTGGCTATGACATTCAGGGCGATTTGACCCCGGAGGATATTGCCGAGCGGCTGCTGGTGTCTCATCACTGGATGGGGGACAGCTTTATGGATGTGGTGCGTGACTTACCGCAGGATGTGCTGAACCTGTTCAGGCCACTTAATGTCATCGTACTCAGTCTTGATATCCGCCCGTCTTTCTATCACACAGACACCGCAAGTATTTATATCGATCCGCGTTATCTGTGGCGTAATCAGGCCGAATGGAATGATATCTACCAGCAGCAGGATTACCGTGCGGGCTTTACCGAGTCGCTGCCGTTTCTGGCTATGCAGCGCTATGTGCACAGCAATGGAGAGTATGTCACTTACAGCAACAGCTATGATGCGAATGTCAATAACTGGCGTAGCAAGTCTGAAATAGCACCGGGTCTGTTTAACCTGCTGGTCCATGAACTGGCTCATGCCAATGACTTCCTGCCGCCGGATCAACTCAGTGTGCTGGATGTGACAACCAGCATAGGCAGAAACATCCAGCTGATGAAAGGCCACTGGATTCAGACGGCATTGCAGCAAACCCATGGGCTTTCTGCGGACAGTTTGCAGTTGATGGCAGAGCGTTATTTTGGCGGAGCATCTGCGTCAACCACCATGTCGCCTGAGCAGGCCGGCGCGGCGTTCGAGCCCGATGGTGCCGCCGATTTTTACGGGTATTACACCGGGGCTGAAGATGTTGCCATGCTGTTTGAAGCCTACATGATGTGGCGGGAATATGGTGCGTTCTCTGATGTGGCGTTTACCTCTTCACCGACTTTTGCTAACTACAGTTGTGACGATCTGATCATTGGCTGGGGGCAGCGCAATCGGCTGGCACAGAAAGAGGTTGTGCCGCGCGCCAGGCTGGTATCGGAAAGTATATTGCAGCAGGATCTGAGTGCGGAATTTGCATCCATAGAAAGCGTCACGCCAGTGGATTTGCCATACGGTTATGGCTGGTGTCAGGCTCGTACGTCAGTCATGTCTGCCCGATATGAGCGCGTTTACCGTCAGGAGCCGGTGCCGGACAACAGCAAACGCTATTTAGATGAGATGCTGCGTCACTAAGCACAGGCAAACGGCTGAGATTCCCTGATCTCAGCCGTTGTTATATTAAAGTCCGGCCTGCTGACACGCTTCCAGCACAAAGCTGTTGTGCTTGTTCTGGATTTTCGCGATTCTCCGATCCCTTTCACACTCCCAGGGGCTGACCGGGTAGCTCTTGTGCCAGGCCTGCATCAGCTGACGCTGATTTTTCGCCAGCCGGAAGCGGTATTCCTGCTCCATGTAAAGATAGGTGCGGGCAATGGCGCCTCTGGCACGTGGTGGCGGATCCACCCGGCGGTTCTTGAAATCCACTTTGATATCGCACTGACCGTAATAGGCACCGTCATTTTCACGCCAGGGGGTAAAGCGGTAGTTGGAACGATCGCCGTTCACTTCGCCGATGGCCGGGGTCAGGTTATGCATGTCAGCCTCCATCCGGTTGAAGGTCAGGTCTTTACGGCAGTTTTTACGCCCGCCATCCTGCCAGCATTGCAACTGATGGCCAAATTGCCAGGCTGGAACCACGTGCTCCCACTCAATCCGGCTGGCACGTTTTTCCTGTTTGCGTACCTGATAGCCACAGCTGTTTAAGTCCGGGATGCCCTTTTTCCCTTGCCATTCAATCCGGCAGCCACAGTAAAAGCTCTCGTTGTGATCCTGATAAATATTTACCAGCAGTTTTTTGGCTTTGGAGAAGGTTGGCGGTGAGTCTGCCAATACGGGATGGGGCAGGGCACTGACGCTTAGCAGTACGACGGCTATTCGCCATTTCAGCTTGATTAACATGGGATTTCCGGTGACTGAATACAGGGTTGATGATGTTATCAGTACCGGAATTTTTTAGAAGTGTTTCACGTTATCTGTGTGTAAAAAATCAAATTTTCAGTATCACTGCGGCGTATTTCCAGCAACAAGCGTTAAGGGCTGGTGGCATTGCATGCAGTGATAGATGGCTTGCTGACGCAGAATCTTATTATGCCGTCTGACAGTGAGTTGATGCTCACGGCATTGGCAGCGGTAGCGGAAAGTACGTCCGCCCACAGAAGATACATCGAAGCTGTGCGTGGTTCGTGCCGGTACATTAAACACCTCAGTCATTATCTTCTGCCACTCAGGGCCGTGCGGACGGACTTTGCCATGGCAGGCATAAGTGAGCAGGTGGGCGAGCTCATGGGGAACCACTTCGTTCAGAAAAGCCTGCGGGTTTTCTGCCAGCAGTATTGGGTTATAGCGGATCTCCCAGCTCTGCATCCGGGCACTGCCTGCAATTTTACCGCGCTGGGTAAAACGAATTGCCGGTTGAGGAAACTGTTTACCAAGCTTTTTTTCAGCCAGGCGAAGGCAGGAGAGGGTACGCTCAATAATCGCTTGTTGTAGTGAGTCCATAACGCTGAAAGGTGAACAAACAAGGGACTCAGTATGAAAGGTCTGGCGCTGATTTTCTACCCGCGACAGGCCTGAAATGCGTCTTGTACAGCAATGACAGCATTTGGATCATAGGTGGTCAAAACCTCAGTAAGCTGTACAGCCACAGATGATCAGCTTATTGAGCGATTGGAACATGGGAAGTAAAAAGCACTAAAATGTTTTTATTTTCATGTTGTTATCTGTTTTTTAGAGATGGGGTAACAGCTTGATCTGCTTTTAGATCATAGGTGGCCCTAAGCTGAAAGAGCTGTACAGGGGAGCGGACGGAGCGAAAGGAAAGCAATGAAAAAGGAAGCCGAAGCTTCCTTTTTCACGAGTAAGAATCACAGCCTTGCTGATTCAGAACGGATTACTTGATGTTGGCGTAATCGCGCAGCAGCTCTGCCTTGTCGGTTTTCTCCCAAGGGAACTCTTCACGGCCAAAGTGACCGTATGCCGCTGTCTTTTTGTAGATAGGCTGCAGCAGATCCAGCATTTCGATCAGGCCGTATGGACGCAGGTCGAAGTGATGGCGCACGGCGTCCACGATCAGATCATGAGAGACTTTCTCGGTGCCGAAGGTTTCCACCATGATAGATGTTGGATCGGCAACACCGATAGCGTACGACAGCTGGATTTCACAGCGATCAGCCAGGCCAGCCGCGACAATGTTTTTTGCCACATAACGGGCGGCGTATGCCGCACTGCGGTCCACTTTCGATGGATCTTTACCCGAGAAGGCACCACCGCCGTGACGCGCTGCACCGCCGTAGGTATCAACGATGATTTTACGGCCAGTCAGACCACAGTCGCCCATTGGACCACCAATGACAAAGCGGCCGGTTGGGTTGATGAAGTATTTGGTGTCCTGGGTCAGCCACTCTGCCGGCAGAACTGGCTTGATGATCTCTTCCATTACTGCTTCTTGCAGTACAGGAAGCTCAATGCTGTCACAGTGCTGAGTGGACAGAACTACGGCATCGATACCCACGATTTTGCCCTGATCGTAGGCAAAGGTGACCTGGCTTTTTGCGTCCGGGCGCAGCCAAGGCAGGGTGCCGTTTTTACGGACTTTAGCCTGACGCTCAACCAGACGGTGAGCATAAGTCACAGGAGCTGGCATCAGTACTTCAGTTTCGTTGGTGGCGTAACCGAACATGATACCCTGATCGCCTGCACCCAGATCTTTCGGGTCGCTGCGGTCAACACCCTGGTTAATGTCTGGAGACTGCTTACCAATTGCGCTCAGTACAGCACAAGAGTTGGCATCAAAACCCATGTCTGAATGCACGTAACCAATTTCACGCACCGTCTGACGGGTCAGCTCTTCGATATCCACCCAGGCAGTGGTAGTGATTTCACCACCGACCATGACCATGCCGGTTTTTACGTAAGTCTCACACGCAACACGTGCTTTCGGGTCTTGTTCTAAGATCGCATCCAGGACTGCATCTGAGATCTGGTCTGCAATTTTATCTGGATGGCCTTCCGATACCGACTCAGAAGTAAACAGGTGTTTCGCCATGAGTATTCTCACTATTAGAAAAACTTTAAAGGTGATTGGAGGTGTGATTTTCATCAGTCTGCGTGATAAATCATCAGTCTGTATGTATAGAGCTACCTCCGTCTAGACGGCTATAATAACTGGTATGGGATCAAAATCAACAACTAGATATGTGTGGAAATAAGATATTTTTCAGCCAAACGATTATCTTCATCGTGTGGTTTGTAATCTTGTTGGTGAATAATACTGGTATTTATTGAAAAATCAGACCATCCCCCTTCTTTGTGAGTTTGCAGCCTCGTCTTCTCTTTGCGAAATGCATCCCGGTCTCTTGATGTCCCGGTGCGTATTACTCTCTAAGCAGTGATGGCCGGATTGAGCTGTGGTGATCCACTGCTGGGAACAATTGTTATTGATAGGTTGCAGAAAAATTATTTCGGACAATGAAAAAAATACGCCGGACGGGAGATTTATTTATTCCGGTAAAGCACTATTTACATATCTGTTATAAAGGAAGGATGCAGTTACAGTGGGCGTATTTACTGGTATTGCGCTACGCTCACAGACAATCGTCCTGGGGAGTGAGGCGGGTCACAATTAGGATGAATCTCGTTAACGCTTGGTATACACTAGAGCGGCTTTTCACTTACGTAGCACGGATATGACATTACGAGTCGCAATTAATGGATTTGGCCGTATCGGCCGCAGTGTACTGCGGGCCTTGTATGAAAGCGGCAAACATCACCAGATAAAAGTCGTGGCGGTGAACGAACTGGCTCAGCCTGAAGCGATGGCCCATCTGCTTCAGTATGATTCCAGTCATGGTCGCTTTGGCCGCAAGGTCAGCCATGATCAGGAGCACCTGTTCATTGCCAATGGTCAGAGTGAAGACGCGATTCGTATTCTTCATCTGAATGATATCCAGTTGCTCCCGTGGCGGGATCTGGAAGTGGATATTGTTCTGGACTGTACCGGAGTGTTCGGATCCAGAGCCGACGGCGAAGCCCATATTCAGGCCGGTGCCAAGAAAGTCCTGTTTTCCCATCCTGCTGCCAATGACATTGATAACACCATCATCTTCGGTGTTAACCAAGATAGCCTGTCACCTCAAGATCGCATTGTTTCCAACGGTTCCTGTACCACCAACTGCATTGTTCCTGTGATTAAAGTGCTAGATGATGCTTTCGGCATTGAATCCGGCACTATCACAACCATTCATTCCGCCATGAATGACCAGCAGGTGATCGATGCCTACCATACTGACCTGCGCCGGACACGCGCTGCAAGCCAGTCGATCATTCCGGTAGACACAAAATTGCACTTAGGTATAGGCCGTATTTTTCCTCAATTTGCGGATAAATTTGAGGCGATTTCAGTCAGGGTTCCTACAATTAACGTCACCGCGATGGATCTGAGCGTCACGGTGAAGACTAATGTCTCAGTTAATGATGTAAATCAAGCCCTGGCTGAGGCTGCCAGGTGTACATTGACGGATATTGTCGATTACACCACAGCACCACTTGTTTCTGTTGACTTCAATCATGATCCCCACAGCGCCATTGTTGATGGCACCCAGACCCGTGTCAGTAATCAGCATCTGCTGAAATTACTGATCTGGTGCGACAATGAATGGGGGTTTGCCAACCGTATGCTGGATACAGCACTGGTGATGCATCAGGTGAGTGGTCAGCTAAAAGACGTTTCTGAATTTCCCAGCCAGGCAAAATCGCAGGGCTGAACGTATTTATCATTTACACAGTAAGACTATTGAGAGGACAAACCATGTCTGTAATCAAGATGACTGATCTGGATCTGGCCGGTAAACGTGTGCTGATCCGTGCCGATCTGAACGTGCCAGTAAAAGCAGGTAAAGTAACTTCTGATGCACGTATCCTGGCATCTCTGCCAACGATCAAGCAATGCCTGGCAGCAGGCGCAAAGGTAATGGTTACCTCTCACCTGGGTCGTCCGACCGAAGGTGAATATGCTGACGAGTTCTCTCTGCAGCCTGTCGTGAACTATCTGCAAGACGCGCTCGATTGTGATGTGAAGCTGGCGAAAGATTACCTGAATGGTCTGGATCTGAACGCAGGTGAACTGGTAGTGCTGGAAAACGTTCGCTTTAACGTGGGCGAGAAGAAAAATGACGAAGCTCTGTCTAAGCAATACGCGGCACTGTGTGACGTTTTTGTGATGGATGCATTCGGTACGGCTCACCGTGCACAGGCATCTACTCACGGTGTGGGCATGTTTGCGCCTGTGGCGTGTGCCGGCCCTCTGCTGGCCGCAGAACTGGACGCTCTGGGTAAGGCGCTGGGTAATCCTGCCCGCCCTATGGTAGCGATTGTTGGCGGATCTAAAGTGTCGACCAAACTGACAGTGCTGGAATCACTGGCTAAGATTGCCGATCAGGTTGTGGTGGGTGGCGGTATCGCGAACACCTTTATTGCAGCTGAAGGTCACGGTGTTGGTAAATCTCTGTACGAAGCCGAACTGGTTGATACAGCGAAAGCGCTGATGGAGCAAACCAATGTGCCGGTTGCAACTGATGTAGTCTGCGCCAAAGAATTCTCTGACACGGCTGAAGCGACCATTAAGTCAGCTTCTGATATTGCAGAAGACGACATGGTACTGGATATCGGTCCGGATTCTGCTGCTGAGCTGGCCCGCATTATCAAAGAAGCCAAAACTATCTTGTGGAACGGCCCGGTCGGCGTTTTCGAGATTGAGCAATTCGGCAAAGGGACTGAAGTCGTGGCGCAAGCGATTGCTGACTCTGAAGGTTTCTCTATTGCCGGTGGCGGCGATACGCTGGCAGCCATTGATAAGTACGGTATCAAAGATAAAGTGTCTTATATCTCAACCGGTGGCGGTGCGTTCCTGGAGTTTGTGGAAGGCAAAAAACTGCCGGCAGTTGCTATGCTGGAAGAACGAGCGAAAGCCTGATAACTGCGCGCGGGGACTTGCCCTGCGCTTAGAATGCGCTGTGTGTGGCGTGAACTTTAAGTGTTTGGCCGCACACATTAGCAATGTGTTTATCTTTAAACCCAGACAACAAAGCTAAAAGCTAATAGGACTATTGTTATGTCTAAGATCTTCGACTTCGTAAAACCTGGTGTGATTTCTGGCGACGACGTACAGAAAGTATTTGCAGTAGCAAAAGAAAACCAATTTGCTCTGCCAGCGGTTAACGTAGTTAACACGGACTCTATCAACGCAGTGCTTGAAGCTGCCGCGAAAGTGAAAGCCCCTGTTGTTGTTCAGTTCTCAAACGGCGGTGCAGGTTTCTTTGCAGGTAAAGGCCTGAAACTGGAAGGTCAGAACAGCCAGATCCTGGGTGCGATTGCAGGTGCAAAATATGTTCACGCTGTAGCTGAAACCTACGGTGTGCCAGTGATTCTGCACACTGACCATGCGGCGAAAAAACTGCTGCCATGGATTGATGGTCTGCTGGATGCGGGTGAAAAGCACTTTGCTGAAACCGGCAAGCCGCTGTTCTCTTCGCACATGATTGACCTGTCTGAAGAGTCTCTGGAAGAAAACATCGAAATCTGTGCCAAGTACCTTGAGCGCATGAGCAAGATGAACATGACGCTGGAAATTGAACTGGGTTGTACCGGTGGCGAAGAAGACGGTGTGGATAACTCTCACCTGGATCAATCTTCTCTGTACACTCAGCCAGAAGATGTTGCGTACGCTTATGAGAAACTGAATGCGATCAGCCCGCGTTTCACTATCGCAGCGTCATTCGGTAACGTACACGGTGTTTACAAGCCAGGTAACGTGGTTCTGACACCAACTATCCTGCGTGATTCTCAGGCTTACTGCTCTGAGAAATTCGGTATCGCACCTAACGCGCTGAACTTCGTATTCCACGGTGGTTCAGGTTCTTCTCTGGAAGAAATCCGCGAATCTATCGGCTATGGTGTGATCAAAATGAACATCGATACCGATACTCAGTGGGCTACCTGGAACGGTATCCGTGAATACTACCTGGAAAATGAAGCTTATCTGCAGGGCCAGATCGGTAACCCAACCGGTGAAGACGCACCTAACAAGAAATACTACGATCCACGCGTATGGCTGCGTAAAGGTCAGGATTCTATGGTGAAGCGCCTGGAACAAGCTTTCTCTGATCTGAATGCCGTAGACGTGCTGTAATTTGTCATCCGAGCAGATTAGATAGTAAAAAGCCCGCTTTGCGGGCTTTTTTATTTGGTTTAATAGCCAGAGCTGAATAAAGTTACTTTAAGCCGCATAAAAAAGTCTTGCTTGTGACTGCTATGACGGCAATGATTGCGCATGTCGTATCATAATTATCTGAGTTCAGATAAGAGATTTTTTAGGGTAATTTCGTTCTGTTTGTTAGGTATCACGGGACTTGAGCATTACCGGATCATCCCCAATGTAGAGAGATCGCTATGACTGAGAGTGTAACGGATAAAGTAGTGGATACTATTGCCAATAATGAGTTGGCTGATGGTATTAAACAAGCGGGAAACTGGGTTGTCGATAATCAGGAACTGTTAATCCAGTATGGCGTTAACCTGATTTCTGCTTTGTTAATCCTGTTTATTGGTAATCTGGTATCGAAAGGGGTGGCGAGCGGATTCGGCAAAATGCTGCGCCGTAAACAAATGGATGAGGCGGTTGTCAAATTCCTGCAATCACTGGTTCGCTACCTGTTATTTGTGATAGTGCTGATTGCGGCATTAAGCCGTGTTGGCGTGCAAACGGCCTCTGTGGTCGCTATTATCGGTGCCGCCGGCCTGGCCATTGGCCTGGCCTTGCAGGGCTCACTGTCCAACTTCGCTGCCGGTGTGCTGATTGTGGCCTTCCGTCCTTTTAAATCAGGTGATTATGTTGAAGTGGCCGGTGTGGCCGGTTCCGTCGAATCTATTCAGGTTTTTCAAACCGTACTGAATACCCCGGACAATAAAATGGTGGTTGTTCCTAATGCGGCTGTGATTGGCGGAGCTATCACCAACTACTCCAAGCATGAAACCCGTCGTATTGATTATGTCATCGGGGTTTCGTACAAATCGGATCTGAAGAAAACCAAAGAAGTGCTCAAGCGTGTTGTGGATGCTGAGCCGCGTTTGCTGAAAACGCCTGCGCCAACCATTGGTGTGGTGGCACTGGCTGACTCTTCAGTGAATTTTGTGGTTCGTCCCTGGGTGAAAACGGCCGAGTACTGGGCTGTGTATTTTGATTTGCTTCAGGCGATCAAAGAAGAGCTGGATAAAGAAGGTATTGAGATTCCGTTTCCGCAAATGGATGTACATCTCAACAAGGTTGAAGAGTAAATTTCAACTGGATTGGAACAACAATGGAGCCGTTTGGCTCCATTGTTGTTTATGGCACGCACTCTGTTGATGTTAGAACACATACTGTGCCAGCAGGCTGTGAGCCAGATGGGCGGCAATGATGAACATCATGGCGGCGACAACACTATCTATCGCGCGTTTAACTTTGGGTCTGGACAAGGTTGACGCCATCTTCGCGGCGGCAATCGACAAGGTAAAGAACCAAACGAAAGATGCCAGTATGGTACCTATGGCAAAAGCAATACGGTCCTGACCTTCAAACTGTCCTCCAATTGAACCCAGAATAACAACCGTATCCAGATAAAGGTGCGGATTAAGTACAGTCACGGCCAGCGCGCCAGCGATCACAGCCCGCCTGCCACGAGCCATTACCTGCATCTGTGCCTCTTCTTCAGAGGACTGGCTAAAGGCGCTTTTTAAAGACAGACTGCCATAGAACAGCAGAAAAGCGATCCCGCCCAGCGTCACGGCCAGCAACAGGCTTTCATTGCTGGACAGCAGCGCGCCGCCACCGAAGACACCCAGACTGATGAACAGCACATCAAGCAGACTGCATACTGCGGCAGTGGTTAAATGATGATTACGTTTAATGCCTTGATTGAGTACATACGCATTTTGAGCGCCAATCGGAATGATCATGCTGGCGCCAAGGCCAAAGCCTTGTAATAACGGCCATAGGCTCATGAGTGATATTGTCCTTATTCTGTGGTGAAAATAACGGGCTATACAGCTTTCATCTGGCTAAAGCTTAAATCGCTCGCTATGATTTAGTAAATCTAATAATTTTTATGATTTATAAGAATTTCTAATAACTCGAGGGTGGCATGGAAGGACTGGATTATCGCTGGATACAGGCGCTGGATGCCGTGGTGTCTCAGCGAGGCTTTGAGCGGGCGGCAGAAATGCTGTGCATCACTCAGTCTGCGGTCTCGCAACGGATAAAACAGCTGGAAAAACACATGGCTCAGCCACTGCTGGTGCGGGAGCAGCCACCCAGACCTACACCGGCTGGCCAGAAATTGCTGGGCCTGTACCGCCGTGTTCGTCTGCTGGAGCAAGAACTGCTGCCGGATATCCGGCCCGGGGAGCAAAGCCAGCCATTACAGATGTCCATTGCCTCGAATGCTGACAGTCTGGCTACCTGGTTGCTGCCAGCGCTTAGTCCGCTGCTCAGGCAACGACGTATCGAAATTAACCTGATGCTGGAAGATGAAAGCAGAACCCTGGACAGGTTACGCAGCGGGGAAGTGGTCGGGGCTATCAGTATGGAAGCCACGGCAATGCCCGGCTGTGTGTCTGATTACCTTGGCCGGATGGATTATCTGTGTGTTGCCAGCCCGGACTTCCAGGCAAGGTATTTTGCTGATGGGGTCGACCGCGAGGCGCTGATGCGCGCCCCGGCTGTGGCATTTGACCAGTATGACGACTTACATGAAGTCTTCATTCAGCAGCATTTTAATCTGCCTCGTGGCAGCGTGCTGACCCACAGAGTGCGTTCCTCAGAAGCCTTCGTCAAACTGGCGCTACAGGGCGTGGCATACTGCCTGATACCTAAAATACAGATAGAGTCAGAACTGGACAGTGGTGGGTTAGTCAACCTGACCCCGGGTATCATGCTGACACGCAGAATTTACTGGCATCACTGGGCGCTGGAAAGCGGCGTCTTTAGTGAAGTAACGGCTCAGTTACTGGATCATGCAAGAAAGCGTCTGCCCCAGTAGGAAGATCTGCCAGCAAGCGCATGTGATTATTGATAACTGACATTTTAATAAAATGATGTGCAAAATTTTTTGCGATCCAGGGATATTTTTTCTCTGTCCGGTGTCAAAAACAGCATAAGGCCAATGAGCTTCAACCTAACGTTATGATTTGGATGGTGTTATGAATAAAACCTTACTTGCTGTTTGTTTGAGTGGAGCGACACTGATCAGTCCGATGGCAATGGCAGAAGACAGTTTTCCCCGTCTGGAAACCATTGGTGTGGGGGAAATAACTGCTCAGCCAGACATGGCTGTTTTTACAGTAGCGGTTGAAGAAAATCGTAAAACGGCTCAGGAAGCAAAACAGGCAGCAGATAAAGCCGTTACGGCCTTTATGGACCGCTTGCAAAAAAGCGGCGTAAAACGGGCGGATATCGAAAGCGCTAACATTTATCTGCATCCGCAGTATCACAGCAGCAATGATGCCCCCCCTGAACTGGTGGGTTATCAGGCTACGCGTCAGGTTACTGTGACAGTCCGGGATTTGGAAAAGCTGAATACCTATCTGGACAGGGCGCTGGGTGACGGCATCAACCGGATTCAGAATATCGAGTTGAAAGTCAGTGATGCCGAGAAGTATATGGAACAAGCCCGTCAGGCAGCCATAAAAGATGCACAGAGTAAGGCCAAGTCACTGGCGCAAGGCTTTGATACCGATATCGATGGAGTGTGGAACATCCGTTATTTTGATCCTATGCCTCGTCCTGTCATGGGACACATGAAAATGGATGCGGCGATGGAAACTCAGGCTACCTATCAGGATGCCGAGATTACTTTCCGTGACAGAGTGGAAGTGGTTTTTCGTCTGGAAAAATAATTCAGCGAGCCAGATAGCAAAAAGCTCACCTCAGGGTGAGCTTTTTGGTTTCAGGGGGCAGAATTAATGCAGAATACGGGCACGGATCGTACCGTCGATCGCCTTCAGCTTATTCAGTGCCTCTTCTGAGCGTTCGGTCTCAACGTCAATCACCACATAACCCAGTTCAGGGCTGGTTTGCAGGTACTGTGCTGCGATGTTAATACCTTCAGAAGCGAAAATGGTGGTGATCTGATTCAGGATTCCCGGACGGTTTTCATGAATGTGAAGCAGACGCGAACAGCCACGGTGCTCAGGTAAAGACACCTCAGGGAAGCCAACGGCCGACACGGTTGAACCGTTGTCTGAGTATTTCACTATTTTGCCAGCCACTTCGATACCAATGTTTTGCTGGGCTTCCTGAGTCGAGCCACCGATGTGCGGGGTCAGGATAACGTTATCAAAGCGTGTCAGAGGTGACTCGAACAGATCTTTGTTGGTTTTAGGCTCAACCGGGAAGACGTCAATCGCCGCACCGGCCAGATGCTTGCTTTCCAGTGCGCTGCACAATGCATCTATGTCGACGACTGTGCCGCGAGCGGCATTGATAAAGATCGAACCCGGCTTCATGCGCGCGAACTCTTCGGCACCCATCAGGTTCTGAGTGTCCAGTGTCTCAGGTACGTGCAGGCTGATGACATCGGATTTATTGAGCAGCTCGCTCAGGGAATCCACCTGGGTTGCGTTACCTAAGGTCAGCTTGTTTTCGATGTCATAGAAATACACATCCATACCCAGGTTTTCAGCCAGAATACTGAGCTGAGTCCCGATATGGCCATAGCCTATGATACCCAGCTTCTTACCCCGGGCTTCATAGGAGGAATCAGCTGTTTTTTGCCACTCACCACGGTGTGCTTTGGCATTTTTTTCCGGAATGCCGCGCAGTAACAGGAGAATTTCACCCAGTACCAGTTCGGCCACACTGCGGGTATTGGAGAAGGGAGCGTTAAAAACAGGAATACCACGACGGTTGGCTTCAGTCAGATCAACCTGATTGGTACCAATGCAGAAGCAACCAACAGCAATCAGCTTTTTGGCCGCATCAAAGACTTCTGCCGTCAGCTGGGTACGGGAGCGAATACCAACAAAGTGGGCATCTTTGATCGCCTCAAGCAGTTCATCACCCGCCAGCGAACCTTTGTGATATTCAATATTCTCGTAGCCTGCTTGTGTGAGCACTTCAAGCGCAGAGGGGTGAACGCCTTCCAGCAGCAGAATTTTAATCTTGTCTTTATCCAGTGAAACTTTTGCCATGGTCCTTTTCCTTAAAAACAACAGGGATTCCATACAGCGGGCAGGATATCGTGTGCATGCAACAGCACATTGTGATGTCGCACGGTGACAGGCGTACATCCTGTGTTGCCGTCTGGTGAGCTTAAACGATTGCGTTCACATTAAAGTATCAAAAATTTCGATGAAGTGGCGAGAATATTACGAAATGGATAATAAAAAACGGCATATATTATGCCGTTTAGTCATCAAGCCTTATGAATCGCGCTGAAACTGTTATTTAGTGACAGTTTTCACGCCATCAGGAGAACCTACCAGCAGGACATCCGCACCGCGCCGGGCAAAAAGCCCCACAGTGACCACGCCTGGCAGTGCATTAATCTTATTCTCCAGATCTTTTGGGTCGGTGATCTTCAGATTGTGCACATCTAAGATGATATTGCCGTTATCTGTGATGACACCTTCACGGTATACAGGATCGCCGCCCAGCTTCACTAACTCACGGCCAATGTAGGAACGGGCCATGGGAATGACTTCGACCGGTAAAGGAAAAGTACCTAATACATCGACTTCCTTGGTGTTGTCGACGATACAGATGAATTTCTTGGCAATGGCCGCCACAATTTTTTCACGTGTCAGTGCCGCACCGCCACCTTTGATCATGTCAAAGTCAGGGTTGATTTCGTCTGCACCATCCACGTAGATATCCAGCGCAGACACTTCATTGGCATCAAATACCGGAATACCGATAGCTTCCAGACGCTGTGTTGATGCAACAGAGCTGGACACTGCACCTTTAATTTCTTCTTTGCGAGTTGCCAGCGCATCGATGAAGTGATTGACGGTGGAGCCGGTACCAACACCTACAATGCTGTCTTTGGTCACGTAGTCCAGGGCTGCCCAGCCAGCCGCTTTTTTCATTTCATCTTGTGTCATGCTTTTTCCTTGTGATGGCCTATGGATTGCGGAGCGCTGATTATAGCCGACCATTGATACTCTGGCAGGTTAAAATCATGATGAAGATCCCTGTTTAGGTAACTGGCACCGGGATGTTTACCAGTGATGGTGTGCCGAGGGGGTGATAATGGCTGGCAGTGGCACATCCCAGGCTTCTGCCGGCAGATGCCGGACCTGCTGGCAGTCGTGGGCCAGTCCGAGGGGGCGAGGACCTGCGCCATTATAATGCCACTGGCTTAATGTGCGGTCGTAGTATCCGCCCCCCATGCCTAACCGTTGTCCCTGCTCATCAAAAGCGACAAGAGGGGTACAGATCAGATCCAATTCGTGAACGGGTTTCACCAGGCGGACATCCAGCACAGGTTCTGCAATGCCATAGCGGTTACAATGCATTTTCGTTTCTGGCCGATAATGCAGAAATAATAAGTGACCTTTGCTGAAGGGATGTAACACGGGCAGATAGACGTTCTTGTTCTGGTGCCACAGCCATTCGATTAACGGTTCGGTATCTAACTCACCGTCATTGTTGAGGTATAAAGCCACATGCTGCGACTGGCGAACCTCTCTGAGCTGACAAAAGCGGCTCAGCACAGCCTTACTTGCCTGTTCTTGTTGTTGCGGGGTCAGGGCCTGGCGCTTAAGGCGAACCTGCTGGCGAAGTTGCTGGCGTGTGGTTTGGGTTGTTTGTGCCGTGAAGCCTTGCGGGTGAGATGCATCCATAACATTCTATGCCTGTCGTCGCCTGCTCAAAGAGAGAACTGCTGGCTGTGAGCAGAATAGAAAAAAGAGGGGGGTGCCCCAAGGTGCCGTTGCGAATGGTAGCCCTTGAACCAGACGTTCAAGGTGGATCGGCAACATTAACCGTAGGCTTCTCAGTCGTGCTGAGCATGCTCAATAGCTAATAAAAGCAAATCCTGGTTTTTTGCTTATCGGCTCGGGGACGTCGATTCGCTGACGCACACCCCAGGGTCAATCCATTATCAACGTTGCGGTTGATTTTGCAATGCCTCTGTCAGAGTTTCTGTTATTTGACCGATGCGCTCGGACAAAGAATCGGCATTGCTGTTAAATTCTTTTCGTTCGTTATGCAGTTCACTGCATATGTTGAGCCCGGTAAACATCAGTAGCTGCTCCGGGTTGGATATTTTGGTTCGCTGTGACAGTTCATTCAGGCGATTGTCAAAGTCCGCCGCGGCTGCACGTAACGCTGTTTCCTGGCCAACGGGGCAATTTACCTTAATGGTACGGCCTAAAATTTCAATTTCAACTGCCTGCGAGCTCATAGCTGTTTTGTATCCGTGTCAGTCACTGTGAATTCGTGAAGCGAAGATCGGCCGCTAATATAGAAAAAGCCTATTTAACTTGCAAGCATGCGACCTGTCTGCATGAACGACCCGCAAGAGAGATGACAAATCTTCATCATTTCGGTGTTATTTTTGCCAAAGGGCCGATGAATGACAGTAAAAATATCGACTCAATCAACCGCCTTTTGCTTTAGGTTAGCCTGAATCCAGCCTTAGTGGTAGCATATCACAAACCCATCTGACACCAATCTTATTAAGGTGAAAAAGCCCATGAGCGAAGTAAAGTTGCCGGCTTATGAAGCGGTTGAAGCCGCGCTGAAAAGTCAGTCTCTGGCGGTTACGCCCTCAGAATTACACGGATTACTGACGGGTATGCTGTGCGGAGGGTTACCCGCTGTCGGTGAACATTGGATTGGTCCGATCTCAGATTACGCCAATAATGGCGAGTCTCTGGACGGTGATGCAAGAACGCTGACACAAAACCTGGTGGAGATTACTTCGAAGGAATTGGCTGGTACGGGTTTTGACGCGTCTTTGCTACTGCCAGATGATGATGCCGATTTGATGGTGCGGGCGGAAGCTCTGAGTGAATGGGTTAACTGTTTTTTGTCCGGATTGGGTCTGATGGGACTGAATCAAGAAAAGCTGCCAGCTTCAGTGCAGGAAGCATTGGGCGATTTGCAGGATATAGCACAGCTTGGCATCGATGATGAAGAT
Source organism: Photobacterium salinisoli (assembly GCF_003614885.1). Lineage (GTDB taxonomy): Bacteria > Pseudomonadota > Gammaproteobacteria > Enterobacterales > Vibrionaceae > Photobacterium > Photobacterium salinisoli. The sequence goes on along the minus strand of NZ_QZMS01000013.1, from coordinate 82,151 downwards.
GATCTGGAAGAGCAGGCGGCATTGTTTGAGCAGGTCATAGAGCATGTTCGAATGTGCACCCTGACCTGTTACTTCGAGCTGGTGTCACGACACCAGTCTGGGCAGAGCGATGCGCCAACGCTGCACTGACAGGGCAGGTTTGAGGTAGGACAGACGTGAAGCAGTATGATGTTGTCATTGCGGGCGGAGCCATGACAGGTGCCAGCCTTGCCCTTGCGCTAGATACCCTGAGCCAGGGTAAATTGCGTATTGCCGTTGTTGAAGCGGTTTCTCCTGAACAGACAGGCCATCCCGGCTATGATGCCCGCAGTATTGCCATGTCTTTAGGCTCCGTCCGGTTAATGGAGCAACTTGGTCTCTGGTCATCCCTGGCGGATGACGCCACGGCCATCTCTCGTATTCATGTGTCTGATCGCGGCCATTCCGGGTTAGCCCGTATGTCAGCCAGTGAGTACGGTATCAGTGCGCTGGGCTATGTGATTGAACTGGCGCAGGCGGGTTCTGTGTTCCTCGAGCAGTTGTTGCAAAGATCGGCGATTGATCTGTTTTGCCCGGCCAGAATCCATACGCTGCATCGTGAGCAGGATGTGGTCAGTTTGCAGCTCTCTACTGACGAATCTCTGCAGGCCAGGTTACTGGTGGCGGCCGATGGCGGCGTGTCCGGCTGCTGCGCGCAATTGGGCATAGGCCATCAGAGTGTGGACTTTGAACAGGTCGCCGTGATTGCCAATATTTCTACCGCTTTGTCTCATCAGGGCGAAGCCTTTGAGCGATTCACGCCTTATGGTCCCCTGGCCTTGTTGCCGATGAGTCACGGACGAAGCTCGCTGGTATGGTGCATATCGCCAGAACAGCAGCAGGAAGTGATGGGGTGGGACGACGAGACGTTTCTGGCGCAATTACAGGCCGCCTTTGGCTGGCGCATGGGCAAGATGGAAAGAACAGGTCAGCGATTTGCCTATCCGCTGAGTCTGCGTCAGGCTGAGCGCCGGGTTTCTCACCGTTTTGCCGTGATCGGCAATGCCGCTCAGACACTGCATCCGATAGCCGGGCAGGGGTTTAATCTGGGCTTGCGTGATGTTGTGACCCTGGCAGAAGAGGTGGTTGCCGGCTATCAGGCCGGTGAAGATCCGGGTTCAACGGCGGTTTTAAGCCGCTTTCGTCAGCGTCGGGAGCCAGACCAGACAGCCACGGTGGCGATGACAACCTGCCTGGTGAAACTGTTTGCAAATGAACACTGGCCTTTGGTTGCCGGACGTAATGCCGGCCTGATGGCGATGAGTGTAATGGATACAATTAAAGCGCCGCTCATGAAGCGAGCGATGGGACAGGTAGACAGATAATCATGATGCAAAATGTGGATATAGCCATTATCGGTGGCGGTATGGTTGGCTTAACGCTGGCCGCAGCTCTGGCAGACACCGATCTCCGTATTGCCGTCATTGAAGGCCGCTTGCCCGAACCTGAACTGGCCCCGTTACCGGATGTCCGAGTCTCTGCATTAAGCCGTGCCAGTGAGCGGATTTTGCGCCGTATCGGTGCCTGGCAAGGCATGGCGGAGCGCCGAATCAGCCCTTATCAACAAATGGATGTCTGGGAGCAGGACAGCTTTGCCGATATCAGCTTTGATGCAGCCTCTCTGGCGCAGCCTGATCTTGGTCATATCGTTGAGAATCGCGTGATCCAGCTGGCATTGCTGGACAAAGTGAATGCTCAGCCCAATGTGGCTATGATTGCCCCGGTGCGCTGCCAGCAGATGGTTGTTGGCGAGCGTGAAGCCTGGCTGACACTGGACAATGGCCAAAGCCTGACGGCCAAACTGGTCGTGGGGGCGGATGGTGCCAATTCATGGGTGCGCAGCCAGATGGATATTCCGCTGACTCACTGGGATTATGGTCATCACGCCATTGTTGCCAATATCCGCTGCGCAGAACCTCATGCACAAACCGCCCGGCAAATTTTCACACCGGACGGCCCTTTGGCATTTTTGCCCTTGTCTGAGCCGGATCTGTGCTCGATCGTGTGGTCAGTTTCCCCGCAGAAGGCGGAAGACTTAATGGCCCTGGATGCCGACAGCTTCAGCCATCAGTTGTCAGCGGCGTTCGATTGCCGGTTGGGAGTGTGCCGTCTGGAAGGTGAACGTCAGTCCGTGCCGCTGAAAATGCGTTATGCCCGTGATTTTGTCCGTGACCGCGTGGCACTCATTGGTGATGCCGCGCACACAATTCATCCGCTGGCCGGGCAAGGGGTGAATCTTGGTTTGCTGGATGCGGCCAGTCTGGCGGAGACTGTGAGTGCGTTATGGCGTCAGGACAAGGATATAGGTGCCCGACAGCATCTGCGTTATTTCGAACGCTGGCGAAAAGCCGAAGCGGCGAAAATGATTGCGGCTATGCAAGCATTCAGGGAGTTGTTTGCAGGCAGCCATCCGGCGAAAAAGCTAATCCGCGATGTGGGATTGTTGCTGGTTAATCATGCGCCGGGGGTTAAAGATCAGTTTATGCGCCGTGCCCTGGGGCTGAGCGGAGAATTGCCGGCATTAGCCAAGGCTGAATAAGGCCAATTTAACTGAATGCTAATTCTGAAAAAGCCGTCTCGGTAAGAGGCGGTTTTTTTTTGTGCGTGTAATTGCTTTCAATCTGTTTTTTTTCTCCTACAGTAATAACAGTTAGGCAAGACGAAGCCTTTGTAAGGGAAGGTTAGACCTCTTTTTGTGAACATATCGGCGCCGCCGTTTTGGTAAGGATCTACTTATGGCTCATATTCCTTCTGAATTGAAATTCACCAATACTCATGAATGGGTACGTCCTGAAGGGGACGGTATCTATACTGTCGGCATTACAGATCACGCGCAGCAAATGCTGGGGGATATGGTCTTTGTTGATCTACCGGAAGTAGACAGAGTAACAGAGGCCGGCGAAGAGTTTGCGGTGGCGGAATCAGTGAAAGCGGCGTCAGATGTGTATGCGCCTATATCCGGTGTAGTGGTGGCGATCAATGAAGACCTTGAATTGTCTCCTGAGCTGGTGAATAACGATCCGTATGGAGATGGCTGGCTGATCCAGATAAAAGCCGACGATGAAGGTGAGTTGGATGAATTGCTGGATGCCGAAGGATATCAGGAGTTTACCTCTGAAGACGAGTGATATCAGCTAAGCTTAATAATCAGGCCGGTGACTGGACCGGCCTGACATATGGCTATCAGGCCGCTTCTTTAAGCCGGCGGATCTCCATATTTACTTCTTTCACGGTCTTGAAATGACGTTGTTCTGCCTTTACGGGCACTTTGAGCAGCCCGTTGTCAAATTCATACCCGCCACGACCGTCAATGTATAAGCGGCCACTGAATAGCCTGCTAACGTGTTTGGCTACCAGTTTCGGTAAATATTGTTTAAACATGCGCATAATGATGAGCAACCTTGCCTTATTTCTATTGTTGTTGTGTTTATATCGCGGCCATTATAGAGAAATGATTATGAAATATTTGTGATACTCTCAGCATAATATTTATGTAAAATCCTGTGTTGGTGTAATTAATTTTTACATATCTGTCATTGCGCAGAGTATTATTCTGAATTGCTGTGTGGATACTCAATTAAAACAGGGCGGTTTTCAGGGAAATGCAACTCAGGAGGTATTAATTTTTATTGTTTTTAATCAGTGCTTTATGTGATCTTGTCCGTTCAGACTGGCTGACGGTTACAGTATTTGCAGCAGGAATGTATTGGTGTTTTTTTGTACATAAGCATGAGGCTAAGACAGCAAAAAAGTATTTTCTGCTAACCCGTGCAACTGCTCTGATCTGTGCGTTAAATTGCGGAAAGGATGAATGGTTACGCAAAAAATGGAAGCGAGGCCCGTTTTTGACTAGCGGCAGATATCGCCATACAGCGGTTTACACAGCTGAACCAGATCTTGCATTGCCAATTCAATTCCCGCCATTCGATTACCACTGCTGATATTGACTGTCTGATAGTGAGAGAGTGACAGATCAAAAACCACAGGCAGCGGCTGTCTGAGCCCGACAGGGGCAACGGTGCCGATAGTCAGCCCGGTGACTTCTTCAACGTCTTGGGCGTCTGCGCAGGTCATCCGGCGACAGCCAAATAAGGTGCGGACTTTTTTAGGATCAACTTGTCTGGTGCCGGGGACACACGCCAGAACGTGTAATCCGCCCATATCCCGCAGCAAAATTGATTTTACCATCCGATGGGGTTCTACGCCCCGCGCTTCAGCGGCTTCCTGTATGGTGCGGGCAGGCTTGTTATGAGGAAGCAGCAGGAAGTTAATCCCTTCCTGCTGCAGGTAACGCGTGATAGGTGTATCGAGCATTATGCCTCTTCATCCAGTGAATACGGCAGGGGCAGTTGTTGCCACTGGTTTTCAGGCTCGGCAGCCAGACGAAAAGCCGTGTTTTCCTCCAGATCGTTTGGCAGTACGACCAAAGCCAGAGACTGTTGATCACTGAACTGATAGCCGGCAATGATTGTGCCGCCTTTGCGCCAGTTGTCACCGACACTGCGTTCCAGCACATCCCCGGCTTTTGGACAGTGTTCGGCCTGACCAGAGACAATATACATCGCCCGTTTGTTGATGCCGCGCCATTTGGCTCTGGCGACCGTTTCCTGGCCCGTATAACAGCCTTTTTTGAAGCTGATACCGTTAAGTGCCTGCAAGTTCATGGATTGTGGAATAAACTCCAGCTCGGTTTCGGTATCAATACGGGGCAGGGCCTGACGAATATCGTACAGATCCCAGAGTGAGTCATCTGACAACACGGCCTTGGCGGCGATTGTTTCTGCGATCTCGCCTGCTACCGAACTATCAACCGCCAGGAGCCAGCGTTGGGCATCAATTTTCACCGCGGTACCTTTGTCAAATGCCCGTACCTCTCCCTCACCACCCAGCACACTGTCTATAGTGGCTTGTGCCTGCTCACCCGTCAGGCCCAGTAAGACGTCTGTACTGGCTTCTATGGTGGTTTTTGAAAAGATGGCGTACTTCTTCAGCTCAGGTAATTGGGTGTCCATGACACTTTTACGTTGCAGCCAGCCCAGACCGTCCCTGTGATGAAAGAGGCGGAAAATGGTGCGCATCTTACCTTTGGCGTCACAGTGGGCGCCGAGCGTTGAATTTCTGGCATCCAGAGACACCACATCGCAGGTGACTTGTCCCTGCAGATAGGAAATGCTGTCCTGACCAACCAGAGTCACCAGTCCCCAATGGGTGAGATTTACCAGGGCAAGTGATGGCAGAGGAGCGTCAGCGGAAAGTGAAAGTGTGTCGAATTGCAAATTATCTGACCAGGTGCTCATAGTCGAATCCGTCGTTGATAAGGAAAGCTGACTTCAGCCTTCAGAAAAGCTTCGAATAAGCGCTATGTTATCGATCTGGCTGAGCTTTGTCAGCCTGCAAGCAAAAGTACCTGAGTTTTTGTGTCGGGTATTATCACGACCAGCTCTCATTTTGTTGTGCCATATGTGACTGCAGATAGTCGGCAGGAAAACTGGCTGGTAGTATTGCCGCAGAATGAACACCACCAGGAGTTGAGGTTGGAAATGATAGGTGCAGACGATAAAGCACGAATTAGATGGGCCTGCCGTCGTGGCATGCTGGAGCTGGACGTTATTATCATGCCGTTCTTTGAAGAGTGCTTTGATGATTTAAACCCGCAGGATCGCCAGGATTTTGTATCTTTACTGACATGCGATGATCCGGACCTGTTCAACTGGCTGATGGAGCACGGACGCAGTACTAACCCTGCGCATGCTGCAATGGTGGACAAGATTGTTGCCCACAACAAGAGCAAGCTTCGCTAACCTTACGCTTTACCCTTCTTCTCTCTTGCTTGCCGCTTTAACCGGAGCATATCTGGCAGTGGCAAGCCTGCTGTCTTTTCTGATGCTTGCCGATGTGCTGCCCGTGCCTTTGTGGTGGCTGTGTTGTGAATGGCTGTGGGGCGAGTACCTCTGCGCCAGAATCCAGCTCGCTTCCCTTCATGGCACGCTGATGTTATTTGATGACCGGCATATTGAATGGCAGCACTGCCGCTGGCAATTGATGCATACCCGTGTGCTGACCTCCCGGTTACTGGTTATCGAGTTGAAACACACCCATCAGTATTACTGGCTTGCTGTCAGCCGTGATGCCTGCTCAGACAAAGATTTCCGTATGCTGAGCCTCTTTTGCCGTACCTGCTGAGGGTAAGGGTGACATTGATTGCCGTTATTAACTGGTTCTGGAAGTAATGTCATTCTTAAACAGACTGTTTTTACAGTATTGCGCCTAGAAAACAGCACGGAGTAATATTCTGCTTCATATTTGGTGTAATTGATAGGTTGGGGATTTATAATGCCTTTTTAGTTTCTCGGTGTATAAACCGCTGACATTTTATGCTTTTAAGGGATTTTGTGTAATGAAGGTTAGGCATAAGCTGCTGGGGCTGGCAGGGTTAAGTATCACAGCTATTTTTTTATTGTTTGGAATCAACAGTTATACCAATCATAAGCTCCTAAGTATGGAAGAGGCCGGCAGCCAGCTTGATCAGTTGGAAGTCACTTTGCTTAACCTCAGGCGAAACGAGAAAGATTTTCTGGCCCGCATGGATCTTAAGTACCTTAAGACCTTCAATGACAATTACGGTAAATTTCAGTCGCAGTTGGTGCAGTTACAGCAAGATTTGAGCACTTTGTCGGTTCATCTGCCGCAAGTGGCATCTTTGCAGAGCCAGATACATGATTATCATGCAGGTATGCAGGCAGTGGTCTCGGGTTATCAGACGCTGGGACTGACAGCTTCAGAAGGAATATATCAGTCACTGTATCAAAGCGGCGAGCAGTTAATGGCAGTGGGTTCCGGGAGTACTCAGGCCTTGAATACTTATCGTTTGATTCTGACTGCAAAACTATTTGCAGCGACCGATGATAAAAGGTTGCTGGCGGACTATCAGGCACATGTCGCGCAATACGGGGATCTGCTTGATAAGCAGTTAGGTAAAGATTACCGTGAATTTAATCAGGTATTTAATCAACTGGTGGCACAGAAAACCCGAATTGGTCTGACTCATAAAGACGGCCTCAGAGGACAGATCCGCACGCTATCTCATCAGGTTGAGGCTGAATTCGGACAAATGCAGCAACAGATAGATAAAGAAGCTGACCAGGTAAAGAATTCAATAAACCGCATGACCTGGCTCTTTGTCGCGCTCATCATGACAGGACTGAGCGTACTTTCATGGAAAATCAGCGCGTCTATTTTGGCCCCGGTTGAGCGCTTGAGTCGCTTAATGAATCGTATTGCAACCAGTCATGATCTTACTCTAAACGCTGATACGACAGGTAACGATGAGCTTGCCGCTATGGGGACGCATTTTAATTATCTGCTGAACAGCTTACGCAAGCTGGTTGGTGATGTTCAGTCTGCAGTATCTGAACTGGGTGCGGCTTCTTCCCAGCTTCAGCGTCGCAGTCAGGACGCAGAGCAGGCATTGGCAGCCCAATTGGTGGACAGTGATTCTGTGGCGGCGGCCAGTACAGAAATGCAAGCGACAATCAGCGAAGTGGCTCACATTACCCATGAAGCCGCAGCGCAGACGGGCCGAAGCCATAATGAAGCTACGCAGGGGTTAGCGGAGGTTGTCGAAACGCGTTCACGGATCGATCAGCTATCAGCAGGGCTGGCACAGAGTAGCCGGGAAGTCTCCAGCCTTTCCGGTTTATCAGACAGTATCGGTTCAGTGGTTGTGGTGATTAAAAACATTGCTGAGCAAACCAACCTGCTGGCATTGAATGCAGCCATTGAAGCCGCCCGGGCTGGTGAGCAGGGACGAGGATTTGCAGTCGTTGCTGATGAAGTACGATCTCTGGCAATGCGCACCCAGCAGTCAACGCAGGAAATTACCAGTATTATCAGTTCACTGCAGCAGCAGACGGAGCAAGTGGTCAGTCATATTGAGCACTGCCGGGCACAAGGGGATGACAGTGTGGCTCAGGCGCAAAGCGCGGAGGCTAAGATCCGAACCGTGATTGCCGATATGCAGCGGATACTGGATTCCAGCACGCAAATTGCCGCGGCGGTGGAGCAGCAGAGCCAGGTGTCTGACGATATTGGATCGCGTGTGGTGTCGATCCGCGATGTCACCAATAGCAATGTGGTAGTGGTACAGGAAAATGTGCAGGCGGCCCACTCTGTTTCCGTGCAGGCACAAACCTTATCGCAGGCCATTAAAACGTACCAAGTATGAGCTGAGCGCTGAGTAGGGCAGATAGAATAAACGGGAGCCTGTGTGGCTCCCGTAAGTATTGTTTTTATTGCGGATGGCGCGGGTCCAGTATGGTGGGTGACAGCGTCTCCAGCATATCCGGATAATCCAGGGTGTAATGCAGGCCCCGGCTTTCTTTTCGCTCCAGCGCACAGCGCACCATCAGCTCGGCGACCTGCAGCAGGTTACGCAGCTCCAGCAGGTTGTTGGACACCCTGAAGTTACTGTAGTACTCATCAATTTCCTGCTTCAGTAACTGTATCCGGCGCATGGCTCGCTCCAGGCGTTTGGTGGTACGTACTATGCCGACATAGTCCCACATGAACAGACGCAATTCATGCCAGTTGTGCTGAATCACAACTTCCTCATCTGAATTGGAGACTTTACTTTCATCCCACTGCGGGATGGATGACGGTAAGGTCACTTCATTGAGATGCTGGCTGATGTGATTAGCAGCAGACCAGGCATACACCACACACTCCAGCAGCGAGTTGGATGCCATGCGGTTGGCACCGTGCAGGCCGGTATAACTGACTTCGCCAATAGCATATAAGCCGCTCAGGTCCGTTTGTCCTTGCCTGTCGACCATGACTCCGCCGCAGGTATAGTGGGCGGCCGGGACGACGGGAATGGCATCTTTGGTAATGTCGATACCGTAGCCGAGCAGTTTCTCGTAGATGGTCGGAAAGTGCTTGGTCACAAAATCAGCGGGCTTATGGCTGATATCCAGATACATGCAATCTGCACCCAGTCGCTTCATCTCATAGTCGATCGCACGGGCAACGACGTCCCGCGGGGCCAGTTCGGCACGCTCGTCAAACTCCTGCATGAAGCGGGAGCCATCCGGACGGCGCAGATACGCACCTTCGCCACGCAGAGCTTCGGTCAGCAGGAAATTACGCGCTTCTGGATGGAAAAGGCAGGTCGGATGAAATTGATTAAACTCCAGATTTGCAACGCGACAGCCAGCACGCCAGGCCATGGCGATGCCATCACCGGATGAAACATCCGGGTTCGAGGTATACTGATAGACCTTAGAAGCCCCGCCGGTGGCCAGCACCACGAATTTGGCCCGCACGGTTTCGACGGATTCACGCTGGCGGTTCCAGATGTAAGCGCCGAGAACCCGGTTGGGCGCATCGGTCTGACCTATTTTATGGCTGGTGATCAGATCCAGCGCATTATGGCGCTCCAGCACTTCAATATTCGGATGGTTGTGAACATTGTCCTGCAGCGACATTTGCATGGCCATGCCTGTCGCATCGGCCGCGTGCAGAATCCGGCGGTGGCTGTGGCCGCCTTCGCGTGTCAGGTGGTAGCGAGGATGATCGTCGGTGCTGTTGTCTTCCTGATCAAAGGGCACCCCGGCATCTATCAGCCATTGCACGCAATCGCGCGCATTTTCAGCAATGAAGCGAACCACTTCTTCATCACAAAGATGGGCACCGGCAATCTGAGTATCTTCAACATGAGAGTCCACACTGTCTGTTTCATCAAAAACAGCAGCGATACCGCCCTGAGCATAGTAAGTCGCCCCTTCACTCCGTGGGCCTTTACTCAGGACGAGCACTTTACACATCGGAGCCAGACGCAAGGCCAGAGACAGGCCTGCTGCGCCGCTACCGATGACCAGGACGTCACAACTGTGTTCTCGGTTCTCGTTCATATTGATCTCATATCCCTGTGGTAAGCTCGCCATATTACCAAAAAACCCTTTATGTGGGGCTTTTTTGATCTGTAAAACTAGGTAAGGCAAATTGCCCCTGACGGTGTAGATCTGCCAGAATGAATGGCAGTTGCACCCGGACGAATGTGCCAGTAAGGTGTGCGGGAACTTTGCGCTTTTTTTGGGGTCAGTAATTCTTTAGGCTTCTATGTCCATAGAATATAAATAGTTCTGAACACAGGATGGGTAAATTGGCTGCATCCGGTACGGTTCAGAGCAGAGATGACCTTGTCACAGACAGAGGAGTACACGCTCGAATGAGCGAGCAGTTAACTGACCAGGCACTGATTGAGCGAGTACAACGAGGGGACAAGCAAGCCTTTAATTTACTGGTCGTAAAGTACCAGAACAAGGTTTGTAACCTTATTGCCCGTTATGTTGGCAATTCCGGTGATGTGCCGGATGTGGCGCAGGAAGCCTTTATCAAAGCTTACCGTGCGCTACCGTCTTTTCGTGGGGAAAGTGCATTTTATACTTGGCTATATCGCATAGCTGTGAACACAGCAAAAAATTACTTGGTGGCTCAGGGGCGCCGTCCGCCTGCAACAGACGTGGATGCGGAAGATGCCGAGTACTATGAAAATGGCAGTGCATTAAAAGAAATTTCGAACCCTGAGAACCAAATGTTGTCAGATGAATTGAAGCGGGTGGTATTCAGTACCATAGAAAGCCTCCCGGATGATTTGAAAACCGCAATTACGCTTCGCGAACTTGAAGGATTGAGTTACGAGGAAATTGCGGAAGTCATGGGCTGTCCGGTGGGTACGGTACGTTCCCGTATTTTCCGGGCTCGGGAGGCGGTAGAGAAACGTATTGCCCCCCTAATGCAGCGCTAATATTTGGGCCAAACGGTGACAAAGATGGCTGATAAAGAAAAGATTTCGGCTTTGCTTGATGGTGAAGACGTTGATCAAAGTATCATAAACCAGCTTCTGGTGGATGATAATGCAAAGCAAAGCTGGCAAGCTTATCAATTGATGAGCGATGTCATGCACGGTGAAGCGCCGGGGCATCCCAAGTGGGATATCGCCGGAAACGTGGCGATGGCGCTCGACAATGAACCCGCGCACAGCCTTGCTGATGCAGACAGCGTCGCGGCGTCGGCGAATGTCGTGTCTCTGCCGCATGTGGAGCAACCCAAGCCCCATCTGGCACGTCGCACTATGCCAGCCTGGCTGACACAATTTGGTCAGGTGGCATTAGCTGCCTGTGTTTCTTTGGCAGTGATTGTCGGCGTACAACAATATAACGGTGGTGAAGAGGCTGGGTTAGCGAGTGATGCTAATACTCAGGTGCCTGTTTTACAGACCATTCCTTTTGCCGGAACTGCTGAACCAGTCAGCCTGACGCGGGATTCTGTTCGTACCCGGACCGAATCGCCAAGCGAAGCACAACTGATGGAACAAAGACGTCGTATTAATGCGATGTTGCAGGACTATGAGTTGCAACTGCGCCTGAATGCGGAAGATGGCAGTCTGGATAGAACCCTGTTGGAATCACACTGATTCGTGGCGGTGATATGAAGAAAATTCTGGTCGGTGCTCTGACACTGGTCAGCTTGGCTATGCCTTGGCAAGCCTCTGCGGAAGAAGACGCTATGACTTCTGCAGAGGCTTTGTTGCATCAAATGGATCAGGCAACCAGGCAGTTGAGCTATGAGGTGTCTTACATCCTCATCAAGAAAAACAGTATTGAACCCTTACGCTATCGCCATGCGGTAGAAGATGGGAAGACATTTGCACATCTGGTTTATCTCAGCGGCCCGCCGCGTGAGGTGATTCAGCGTGGCAAAGAAGTCAGTTACTTTGAGCCCGGGCTGGACCCGTTTACCATCGACAGTAATCGCATGGTGGCTCCTTTGCCACCGATTATGCGCACCAACGTGGCTGAGCTGGCCCAGTTTTATGATTTCATCCCCATGGGGCGCTCCCGCGAAGCGGGAACAGCCTGTGATGTGGTACGTATCGCGCCCAAAGACGGCGCCCGCTATTCCTACCTGCTGTGGATGGACACCCGTTCTCATTTAGTCTTGCGGGCAGATTTACTGGATCGGGATGGTGAGCCTTTAGAGCAGTACCGTGCAGTGTCTTTTGTCGTGAATGACAAAGTGGCCGATATACTGGAAAGCCTGAAATCAGTGAAACTGCCGGAGGTGGTTCAGTTACCGCCACAGCCGCAGGTGGAGTTGTCCTGGCAGGTCGACTGGCTGCCGCTGGGTTTTGAAAGTATTTCGCATAACCGGCACCGCCTGATGCTGACTGAGCGTCTGGTTGAAAGCCAGATGTATACGGACGGGCTGTTTAGTTTCTCTATTTATGTCTCGGCAGCAGATGGTTTCAGTGTGCGTGAGCAACTGGTTCGCCAGGGGCGTCGAACGCTGCACAGCCAGTTACTGAAAGATAAAGAGATCACGGTAGTCGGTGACATACCACCGGCAACGGCACGCCGGGTGGCGGAATCGGTCTCTTTTCAGGGAGCCAGTCAGCCATGATGCATTCACTGGCCACAGTCGTGGCCGTTGATAAAAAGCAGATCACTGTCAGTTGTCAGCAGCAAACCAGCTGCGGATCTTGTGCCTCGCAAAACAGCTGTGGCACAGGCGTGGTTAGCAAAGTGTTGCCCGGTCGCCAGCATCAACTGACCTTGTCGACGTCCCATATTACTGAGTCTATCCACATCGGGCAGCTGGTCGAAATAGGGTTATCTGAGCGCAGCGTGCTGCAATCGGCACTGTTGGTCTACGTGCTGCCGCTGTTATGTATGTTACTGGGGACTTTGCTGGGCCAGTGGTGGTTTGTCGAACTGGCCGGTGGCGGCGAAGGAGGCGTGATTGCCTGCGCCCTTGCGGGCGGGGCGATAGGACTGTTGATTGCACGATATCGCGCCAGAAGATTATCGGCCCTGGGGGATTATCAACCCAGCCTGATCCGGGTACTCGGAAAACCTGTTGCGCAAGGGCTGGAAACAAATGCACTATCGAAAGATAGCAGCAGCCGTTGAAATTCGGTAGAATCTGCCAACTTGATCGTAAGATCCCATTCATTTTTTAATCACGAGTTAGTCACGCCAATTCATGAAGCACATTCGTAACTTTTCGATTATTGCACATATCGACCACGGTAAGTCGACGTTATCTGACCGCTTGATTCAAGTCTGCGGTGGCCTTTCCGATCGTGAAATGGCTGCGCAAGTCCTTGACTCAATGGATCTTGAACGTGAACGTGGCATCACCATCAAGGCCCAGAGCGTGACGCTCAATTACACGGCAAAAGATGGTGAAACCTATCAACTCAACTTTATCGACACCCCGGGGCACGTAGACTTTTCCTATGAAGTCTCCCGTTCGCTGGCGGCCTGTGAAGGTGCGCTGCTGGTGGTCGATGCCGGTCAGGGTGTGGAAGCCCAGACACTGGCTAACTGTTATACCGCGATTGAAATGGATCTGGAAGTTGTGCCGATCCTGAATAAAATCGATCTGCCAGCCGCTGATCCTGAGCGTGTCGCGGAAGAAATTGAAGAAATCGTCGGTATCGATGCGTTAGAAGCCACCCGCTGCTCCGCCAAAACCGGTCTGGGCGTTGACGAGGTGCTGGAAAATATCGTGCGCTCAATCCCTGCGCCGGAAGGCGATCCGGATGCGCCGCCACAGGCGCTGATCATCGACTCCTGGTTTGATAACTACCTCGGTGTTGTCTCTCTGGTCCGCATTAAAAACGGCGCCCTGAAGAAGAACGATAAGATCAAGGTCATGAGCACAGGGCAGACCTGGAACGTTGACCGTATCGGTATCTTTACCCCGAAACAGGTGGATAAAGACATCCTGAGGACGGGCGAAGTGGGCTGGGTGGTCTGTGGTATTAAAGACATACTGGGCGCGCCGGTGGGCGATACCCTGACACTGGCGAAGAATGGCTGTGAAAAGGCGCTGCCAGGCTTTAAGAAAGTGAAACCTCAGGTGTATGCAGGCCTGTTCCCGGTATCGTCTGACGATTATGAGAACTTCCGTGATGCACTGGGCAAGCTGAGCCTGAATGATGCCTCGCTGTTCTACGAGCCAGAAAGTTCTGCCGCTCTGGGCTTTGGCTTCCGTTGTGGTTTCCTGGGCATGCTGCACATGGAAATTATTCAGGAGCGTCTGGAGCGTGAATACGATCTGGATCTGATCACCACAGCACCGACTGTTGTGTATGAGGTGAAGAAGAGTAACGGCGACATGCTGTATGTTGACAGCCCGGCCAAACTGCCGCCTATCAATGATATTGAAGTCATTGGTGAGCCAATTGCCCGCTGTAACATTCTGGTGCCAAGTGAATACCTGGGTAACGTGATCACACTGTGTGTGGAAAAACGCGGCTCTCAGGTCGACATGGTTTACCACGGTAACCAGGTTGCGCTGACGTATGACATTCCGATGTCAGAAGTGGTACTGGATTTCTTCGACCGCCTGAAGTCGACATCGCGCGGCTATGCGTCTCTGGATTATGGCTTCCAGCGTTATCAGGAATCCGACATGGTTCGGGTAGATATCCTGTTAAACGGCGATCGTGTTGATGCACTGGCTATTATTACCCATAAAGATCATGCGCAATCGCGTGGTCGTGATGTGGTTGAGAAAATGAGAGAGTTCATTCCTCGCCAGATGTTTGATATTGCGATTCAGGCAGCGATCGGTAACCACATTATTGCTCGCTCGACCGTGAAACAGCTACGCAAAAACGTTATCGCCAAGTGTTACGGTGGTGACGTGAGCCGTAAGAAAAAGCTGCTGCAGAAGCAGAAAGAAGGTAAAAAGCGAATGAAGCAGATCGGCAATGTCGAACTGCCGCAGGAAGCCTTCCTTGCCATACTGCATGTAGGTAAAGACAAATAATTCGAGTCCGCCTTCCGCCGCATTATGCGGCGGAATGGTTAGGGTCATCAGACCCTGAGAGACCATGAAAAATTCATCATAGGGACATTAGGAACAGCAATGGCAAATCTGTTTTCGTTAATTTTAGTGCTGGCAACCATAGTGACCGGGATTATCTGGGCACTGGATCGGTTCCTCTGGGCACCTAAGCGTCAGTTGAAAATCGACGCAGCGGCGGCCAATGCCGGTGGTCAGGTGGATGCTAAAACCTTAGAAGCCGTTGCGCCTCAGCCAGGTTGGGTTGAATCCACCAGCTCTATGTTCCCTGTGATAGCAATTATCATGGTATTTCGCTCGTTTATATATGAGCCGTTCCAGATCCCATCCGGATCGATGATGCCGACATTGCTGGTTGGCGATTTCATTCTGGTTGAAAAATTTGCTTATGGTCTGCGCGATCCTGTATTCCGTCATAAACTGGTGGAAACCGGTGAACCTGAACGTGGAGACATTGCTGTCTTCAAATACCCGGTAAACACTAACGTGGATTACATTAAACGCGTTGTGGGATTACCGGGCGATTTAGTTCGCTATAGTGACAATAAGCAGATCTGTATTGCACCCAAAGGCACCACAGAATGTAAACCTGTCATGATGAGCCAGATGCACGACAGTGACTTTGTTCAGAACAGAACCCGGCTGATCCAGTTTACTGAGCAGCTTGGTGAGGCGAAACATGACATTCTGATCCATCCGCTAAGGCCGAATCAGACGTTTGATTATCAACCGCGTCCCGGACTGGCTGAGTGGGTGGTGCCTGAAGGTCACTACTTTGTTATGGGTGACAATCGTGATAACAGTGCTGACAGCCGCTACTGGGGATTCGTGCCGGAAGCAAATCTGGTTGGCAAGGCGGTCGGGATCTGGATCAGCTTTGAATTTGAACGAAGTGCCGATAGTGTACTTCCCTCTTGGATTCCTACCGGTGTGCGCTTCAGCCGCATCGGAGGCATAGACTGATCGGGAAAAAATGACATCTCCTGTACAAAGACTCCAGCGTAAGCTGGGACACGAATTTAAGAACAGCGAATTACTCACCCTGGCGCTGACACACAGAAGCGCCAACGGGACGCACAACGAGCGTCTGGAGTTCCTGGGTGACTCTATCCTGAGCTTTGTAATTGCCGATGAGCTATATCATCGCTTCCCTAAGGTCGACGAAGGCGATATGAGCCGGATGCGCGCCACACTGGTTCGGGGTAAAACGCTGGCTGAGTTAGGCCGCGAATTCGAGCTGGGTGACCATCTGCTGCTGGGCCCGGGCGAACTGAAAAGTGGCGGTTATCGCCGCGATTCCATTCTGGCTGACTGTGTCGAAGCCATAATTGGGGCAATTTACCTCGACAGTGATATCGAATGTGTCCGCCATATCGTTTTGAGCTGGTATCAGAGTCGTCTGGACACCATACAACCCGGTATAAACCAGAAAGACCCGAAAACCCGTCTGCAGGAGTGCCTTCAGGGGCGTCGTTTGCCGCTTCCGGCATATACTGTAACTAAGGTGCAGGGTGAAGCACACAATCAGGAATTCACTGTACAGTGCGACGTCTCGGGGCTGGATAACCCTGTGGTTGGTAAAGGCGGTAGTCGGCGCAAGGCTGAGCAGGCTGCGGCAGAACTGGCATTGAAGCAGTTAGAATCATGACAGATAAAACACATTGTGGCTTTATTGCCATCGTTGGCCGTCCGAATGTCGGTAAATCAACACTGCTGAACCGTCTGGTTGGGCAGAAGTTGTCGATCACCTCGCGTAAACCGCAGACCACCCGCCACCGGATTATGGGCGTGGATACCCGAGACGGCTATCAGGCTGTGTATGTGGATACCCCCGGGCTGCATATCGAGGAAAAGCGCACCATTAACCGCCTGATGAACCGTGCGGCCAGCAGCTCGCTGACCGATGTCGAATTGGTGCTGTTTCTGGTAGACGGCACCATGTGGACGCCGGACGATGAAATGGTGCTCAACAAGCTGGCAAAAAGCGGCCTGCCTGTGGTGCTGCTGGTCAACAAAGTCGATAACGTCAAAATGAAGTACGATCTGTTCCCGCACATGCAGGAACTGGCGAAAAAAATGGACTTTAAGGCCATTGTCCCTATTGCGGCCAAACACGGTACCGGTATTGATGATGTCGAGAAGATAGTCCGCGATTGTCTGCCGGAAGGGGAATATTACTTCCCGGAAGAGTACGTGACCGATCGCTCGCAGCGCTTTATGGCTTCCGAAATTATCCGTGAAAAGCTGATGCGGTTTACCGGCGAAGAACTGCCGTATTCTGTGACGGTTGAAATTGAACGCTTTGACTACAATCCGGAAACCGATGGCTTTGATATCAACGGCCTGATTCTGGTTGAGCGTAAAGGTCAGAAGAAGATGGTGATAGGCAAGGGTGGCGAGAAAATCAAAACCATTGGCCGCGAAGCCCGTCTGGACATGGAAGATCTGTTCGAGCGCAAGGTGTACCTTGAGCTGTGGGTGAAAGTGAAATCCGGTTGGGCAGATGACGAACGCGCCCTGCGTAGTCTTGGCTATATCGACGATCTTTAAGGACAGCGATGGAAGGGCTGCAGCGCTGTTTTGTTCTGCACTCTCGTCACTACAGTGAGACGAGCCTGATCCTGGACGTCTTCAGCGAAGAGTCCGGCCGGATCACCCTGATGGCTAAAGGTGCCCGCCGTAAGCGCTCCAATCTCAAAGGAGCGCTTCAGCCATTTACCCCACTATTCATTAAATGGACTGGCCGTGGCAGTATGCCGGTGCTGACCCATGCCGAACCTATCAGTATCGGGCTGCCCATGCGCAGCTATATCCTGTATTCCGCCTTGTATGTGAATGAGATCCTGGCCCGGGTGCTGGAAGTTCAGACGCCTTATCCAGCGCTGTTTCTGGATTATCTCAATGTATTGCGGGAGCTTGCTCAGGCAGACAATCCCGAACCGGCATTACGGCGTTTTGAGCTGGCATTGCTGGATCACTTGGGCTACGGGGTGGATTTCCTTCATTGTGCAGGCAGCGGGCTGCCTGTTGACGATGAAATGACCTATAACTATCGGGAGCAAAAAGGGTTTATTGCTTCTTTGGTTGCCGGCCAGCTGACGTTTACCGGTCGACAACTCAAAGCCATTGCCGCCCGGCATTTTGAAACCCAGGATCAGCTCAGGGCCGCAAAGCGCTTTACACGCATGGCCCTGAAACCGTATCTTGGCAGCAAACCATTAAAAAGCAGGGAATTGTTTATCCCTAGAGGAAGGAGTACCGCTACATGAAGAATATACTGCTCGGCGTCAATATCGACCACGTTGCAACTTTGCGTAATGCCCGCGGCACCCGGTATCCGGATCCGGTGCATGCAGCTGAAGTGGCAGAACGCGCAGGCGCTGATGGTATTACCATTCATTTACGCGAAGACCGTCGTCATATTACTGACCGCGATGTCCGTATTCTGCGTGACACCATTCAGACGCGTATGAATCTGGAAATGGCAGTGACCGATGAGATGGTGCAAATAGCACTGGACACTCAACCTGAGTTCGTCTGCTTAGTGCCGGAAAAGCGCGAAGAGCTGACCACAGAAGGCGGTCTGGATGTGGTGGGTCAGCTGGACAAAGTGAAAGCGGCGACCGAGAAACTCTCTGCTGCAGGTATTCTGGTTTCCCTGTTTATTGATGCAGATCGCGCGCAGATTGATGCCGCGGTGGCCTGTGGCGCACATTATATTGAGCTACACACAGGCCATTACGCTGATGCGACATCGGAAACTGAGCAACAGGCTGAGCTGAAGAAAATTGCCGCCGCCGCCAGTTACGCCCATGATCAGGGTATCAAGGTCAATGCCGGCCATGGCCTGACTTATCACAATGTCAAACCGATTGCGGCCCTGCCGGAGATTTACGAGCTCAATATTGGTCATGCCATCATCGGCCGCGCCGTGTTTGACGGCCTGCATAAAGCCGTGGCAGACATGAAAGCTGTGATGCTGGAAGCGCGCTGGTAACATGGCCATCGTCGGTCTGGGAACAGACATTGCTGAAATTGCCCGTGTCGAGCATGTACTCGACCGTGCCGGTGAGACGTTTGCCCGGCGGGTACTGACACCTGAAGAATTAATCATTTTCAGTCAGCATAAGCAGGCAGGCCGCTACCTGGCCAAGCGTTTTGCGGTCAAAGAAGCGGCCGCCAAAGCGCTGGGTACAGGCATAGCCTGTGGTGTTTCGTTTCAGGATTTTACTGTCACCAATAACGAACGTGGTAAGCCAGAGTTAACATTGGCCGGGAAAGCGGCCGAACTGGCCGCGCAGATGGCGGTCCGCCATATTCACCTGACTATTGCAGATGAAAAACACTATGCTGTCGCGACTGTGATTCTGGAAACGGGCTGACACTGCCATTCATCTGCCGGAAATAAAAAGGGAAACGTTGGTTTCCCTTTTTTGATGAAAAAACGGGGTGGGCCGGACCAGATTTGAAGTCAGGATCCAAAAAATGAGAAAAATTTCCAACTTATTGGCAAGGTGAAACACAGTTAACATGTAACATGCTGATTTATAAGTATTGATTTAATGGCGCAAATCTTGCTTTATCAAATAAATAAATAGATTTGAATAGCACGAATTAATCGATAATGAGATCTCAGTATGGCAGGCAAAATTTTCCCGTATCCTCCCCGGCATTCCATGTATTGGGAAGAACACCAGTACACATATGATCAGGCAAAAGCATTATATGAACAAGGCGAGATGCCTCTTTCGCGTCCGAATGATCTGAGTGCAAACGGTGGTAAGGCGGTGGCTAAGCCACCTGAGCGTTCCATGATGTGGGAAAATGAAAAGCTGAAACAGCCGCCTGTCGAACCGCAAACCCCTGTTAAAAAGCGAAAAGAAAAAACAGTGACGCCCTGTCATTTGTTTCCGGTTCGCTATGCCTTGGATGAGAACGACGAGAATGGCAAGCCGAAGCATGGTTTGCCGAAAGGATGGCGGGGCAGAGGCTATTTTTCTGGTCAGTCAGTGGCACCGTATCAATATACTCTGCGTCAGCTACGGGATGGCTGGTTATATGTGTATAACGAAACGGCCAAAACGCTGGACGAGTATGCGTTATCCGGTGTGACTCTGACTCGCTATGAGCAGGAAAACTATGATTTTAAAACACTGGATCCCGTCGAGGGGCCAACAGAGCGCGGTACGCTCGGAACCAGCCAGCCTTTTCTGACCTATAACAGCGATACATCCATTCGCATTGCCTGGAGTAAACACCGCTGGTCCTGGCCCATGTTCTATCTGTTTGCAACAAGCCCCAGTGTTCGTTTTCATGCCCGTCACATTGACTGCTCCCGCCTGACAACCCATCCCGGCGATCATATCGTTGGCATCGATCAGCTGGACCAAGTGGCTGATATTGATGCGCAGGCAGGAGAGATTGAACGCTTTACCGGTCTGGTACACACCAAAACGCCCGCCGAAACCACAGTGACCGTAGAGAGCCCGGATACGCCAGAAAAGATTGACGTGACCTTAGATCTGGAGGTGAAACCTGTCGCAGCAGCGACGGATATCACCAGCAGCCTGCCCGCCAATGAATCGGGTTATCTGGTTGCCATTCACGATATGTTCAGCGATCTGTGTGAGATGGGGATCCGTTTTACCGCAGTTGTGGCAGAGTGGCAGGACTGGCTGGAATATGAAGTACTGCAAAACCAATTAATGGAAGCGGTTATGCAGATTACGGCGACTGATATTCCGGAAGGAATGGACATCCGTTATCCCTATCTGCTGGATGAGATGCCACGCAGTGAGCAACTGGTGATTTATCAGGAAATTTGTGAACTGTATGAGAAACGGCGCCAGTATGAAGCGGCAGCAATGTTAGGCACTAACGGCGGTGATGCCAGGGCTTATGGCCTAGGGATCGAATTACAAAAAGCAGAAGCAGCCTTTCGCAAGCAACGGGGAAATATTGCTTATCGCTCATTTTATAAAGACTGGTACAACGTAAGAAAAAATCGCCGCATGATTGACCGTGATAAGCTGATCAAAGATAAGATCGCCTATCTTGAGCAGGAAGGCACCTGTTATCCGCTGGTCGAGACGCACAGAGACGCAACGTTGGCCATGCTGCGACAGTTTGGTAAAGATGTCTACAGAAAAGCGTTTGTCGATATTTTCTCGCCTGCTGGCCAGAATGCCATGCAAGCCCTGCACGGTAATCTGGTTACGCCTTTACTTTACAGTCGATTAACTCAGGCTCAGAATGAGTGGCTGGAGAATGAATACGGTAGCCCGAGTACGATATTCCCCTTGTATTTAACAGGTTACAGCTGTGAGCTGTATGACGCTTATGACTTATATCTCAAGTGCCGTGGCGATATTACACTGGCAGACAATGCTGATACCACTGAGGCGGTGGACAGCGCCTCGGCATCAAAAGATTTCACAATCAGTTATGGGGCGTTTTTAGCCTTTATGAATGATCCGGGCGTGCAGTCGCACGCGAAATTGGGTGGTTTCGCGACATTTTTGTCGACGATTCATGACAGTTTTACGCAGACCATCAGCGCTCCGTTAAAAGCCGGAGCCACTCAGTCTGTCAGTGGCATTGCCCACATACTTGCCTCCTCACTGACCTTTTTCGGCGCCAATCCGTATGCAAAGAAAGCCCTTGATCTCGGTATCCTGGCTGAAAGTTTTGCAACTTCTGCAGAAGTACACATCAAGGGGGCATACCAGAGCCAGATTCAGGCCTGGGAGCAAAAGTTACAACAAATTACTAAAGATCTGAGTCAGGCTGAGAAAGTGGTGCAGACCCGGGTGAACCATGATCATCGCGTTTTTATCAGGCTCAGTGAGCGCGCTTTGGGTAAAACGGTTGATCAGATCGCAGAGGAAACTTATCAGGCCGGTGTAAGGCGTAACCAGTTAATGGCTGTCCGTGATGCGCACCTGGCTCAAAAACCCCTGTATGCGCAGATAGAAGCGGATTACCTGAAAGAAGAAGGGACAAAAACCGTCAAAGCCAACATTGAAAACGCCAGCCTGAGGATGGGCTCTGTCATGGTGTCCAGCGGTGTTGATTTGCTGGTGGTGCTGGTGAATTTGAGGGATTTGGTCAGTTACACCCAAAGTTTGAAAACCAATAATGTCTATACCGTCAGTGAATTGTCCGGCATTACTCAGCGGATGATAGCCACCAGCAGCAGTCTGGTGGCCGTATTTCAGGCTCCGGCCTGGAGTGCTTTTAATAGTGCGGGTAAGTCTTTTAAGCATACTTACTACGATCTGAAAGACATTCGGTTTTCTGGTGATACAAGAATCAGTGCTAATCAAGCCAAAGCTGGAATTCGCTTCGCTAACTTGACTAAAGTCGCTGCTTCATTCGGGTTAATTTCAGCCGTGATGGAGTTTGTTCCTTCCTTGTTTACTTTGTTGAAAGCGAAAGATGAACTGAAAGTAATACATGGCGCAAAAACAATGGCGTTAGGGGGACAGGCATATATCAGTGCTTATCAGCTGTTACAGGCCAGCAGAGGGGCAGTTGCGGCAGCATTTGCGCCCTGGGTATTGTTCGCTTCAGCTGGCATTGGCCTCTCTCTGATGATAATCAATCAGCTGATTGATTATTTTGAGCGCAACGATTTTCAGAAGTGGCTGGCGAGCGGCCCCTGGGGAACCGATCAGCTCCCGGTATGGCAACCGGACGGAGACAATCACTACCACAGACCGAAACTGACACAGGCGCTGCAGGCATTACACCAGTTGTACTGGAGTCCTGTGATTCATGCGATGCCCAACAGACGTACAGAGTACAGACAAACCAGTACTTACCCGGCAGCAACACGGCGGACCGAAGTGATGGAAGGGGTCTGGCTGAATATTGAGCTGCCGAGGCTGGTGGCCGGAAAACTGCTGGGGGTAATGTTTGTCGAGTCAGCGGAAGACGCGGTGAGCACCGTGCTGGAGCAAAAGCTTGGCGTCTGGAAAAAGCAAGACAGTGATACAGAGAAGTCAACGACACTGACATATCAGTGTTATCTGCCACTGCAGGAAAACCAGCGCAATATCGACATGGTTCTGGCTTATTGCCAGCATCCGAACAGTGATGAGCGAGACAATGACAACTTGTACTATTTCAGCTTTTCACTTACCGCCGATAATCTGGTTGCCAACGCGCTAAGTCACGATGAAGTGAAGAAAAAACTGGGGCCGATGAAAAATCGCTTTGAGCCACAAGTCAGAATTTATATTGAGGGGTGACATTTTGCTGGATGAAAGAGAACGTCTGTTATTAAAATCAGAGATTCCGAGTGATGAGGAAACGCATTCACGTTATGAAAAAATAAGGAATGATCCGGATAAAATTGAATGGGAGATATTGGCCTATTACTGGCCTTACGCCAGTCGCAGAAAGAAAACCTTACAGAAGAATGCTTTTTATTGTGCTGCTCCTATGTTCGCTTTTATTTTTTTTGCGTCTGGATTCGATCTTATAGAGACGGTGGCCGAGCCTTGGACTTGGATTTTAGTTGGATTTGGCATGTTCGTGGGCTATTACTATTCAGGACTCACTGTTTTTAATTACCACCGCCATCATTACATGCTCAGTAAGCACGGTTTGATCACTGAAGAGCATGCTTATTCTCCTCCAAAAGCCACAAAGATCGCACAAAAAATGGTAGGCGTGCTCGCGGTACTGACCGTTATTTCTGTGGTCATGATTGGTCCTGTGGCATTGGTTGGTGCCGGCGGGTTGGGTATTACCTGGCTCGTATTAGCAAATGTAAATTTTGAAAAATATGGATTAATGCGACAGGTTGGGAGTCTAGATGAGGTGGCTTTGATCCGAATTCATGATGACTCTGATGAATCAAGAGATTATTTTAGACTGTTTATGAAAACCTGGGATATTGAAGGTGAGTCAGATGAAGATAGAAGATTCTCTCATTACGGCATCTTCAGGGTTGATGTTTTTTGTAATCATGGCGATAAAAATAAAATAATTGATTTTATTAATAGTAATTCAAAAAACCGTAATATTAATATTGAAATGGTGGACCTGTTTTCTCAGGAAAGCAGAAGAATACCCACCGAATATCAGGATGTGTGATTTCACTTAACGGATTTGTATGTGATGTGTGTTTTTTTGATTGCCACTGAATTAATTGCTCTTGAATAAAGTTAAGTGTTGATTCTAAAGTTCAGTGGAAATCATAGTTTGATGCATATGTTTGGGTTGCTCGCTTGATATGTTTTTTCTCTAGTTTAATTCGCTAAGTAACCATGGGTTGAATAAACTGGGGCCGATGAAAACGCGCTTTGAGCCGCAGGTCAGAATTTATATTGAGGGGTGACATTATGCTGAATGAAAGAGAAAGTCTGTTATTAAAATCTGAGATTCCGAGTGAGGAGGAAACGCACTCGCTTTTTGAAAAAATAAAGCGCGATCCGGAAAAAATCGAATGGGAAGTATTGGCCTATCACTGGCCTTACGCCAGTCGCAGACAAAGAACATTACAAAAAAATGCCTTTTATTGTGCTGTGGTTCCATTTCTTCTTCTGTTTGCCACATCTTCATTTGATATTGTTAAAACAATTACAGAACCATGGGTTTGGGGGATTGTGATATTCTTGGGGGCGTTTGGTTATTATTTTTCAGGGCTCACTGTTTTTAATTACCACCGCCATCATTACATGCTCAGTAAGCACGGCTTGATTACTGAACAGCATTCCTATTCACCAAAATCGGCGACGAATGTCGCCAAGAAAATGGTGGGCGTATTAGCGGTTCTCACTGTTCTTACTGTAATAATGATTGGCCCTGTGGCATTGGTTGGTGCAGGTGGGCTGGGTATTACCTGGCTGATGTTAGCCAATGTGAATTTCGAAAAATATGGACTAATGCAACGTGTTTGTAAACATGATGATATTTTTTTTCTCAGGGAACATGATGACTCAGATGAAAAGAGAGATTATTTTCGCTTATATCATAGGTACTATAGTATTAATTTTTACGAAGATAAAATTATTAAATTAAATACGTTTGCCTACATGCATACGGATGTTTACTGTGAAGCCGGTAAAAAATCGGATATTATTGAGTTTTTTAACCAGCATCACCCTTGGCGAGAGATCATTTCTGACAAAATGAATTTATTTGATGATGATATTAGTTTCGTTGCACCAAGAGAAATCAGAGAACTAGTTTCTAGAACATCATTATATTCTAATGCGGAATAAATTTATCGTATACCAGGCTGTTGAGAACAATGACGAAGATGGACAGACCATTAAACAAATCAAGCATCCCAACAGATGAAGAAATCTACTCACGATTTGAAAAGATCAGGAATGATCCGGATAAAATAGAGTGGGAGGTGCTGGCGTATCCCTGGCCTTATGTCAGTCGCAGAAAAAAGACATTACAGAAGAATGCTTTTTATTGTGCTGCTCCTATGTTCGCTTTTATTTTTTTTGCTTCTGGATTCGATCTTATAGAGACGGTAACTGAGCCATGGACTTGGATTTTAGTTGGGTTTGGTATGTTCATGGGGTATTACTACTCAGGGCTTACCGTTTTTAACTATTACCGCCATCATTACATACTCAGCAAGCACGGATTGGTCACTGAAGAACATGCATATTCTCCCCCAAAGGCCACAAAGGTTGCAAAAAAAATGGTAGGTGTGCTCGCGGTACTTACCATTATTTCTGTGGTCATGATAGGTCCTGTCGCATTGGTCGGTGCAGGAGGGTTGGGCATTACCTGGTTAGTGTTAGCCAATGTGAATTTTGAAAAATTCGGTTTGATGCAGCGAGTTTCTTTTCATGAAGATACTTTTTTTATTCGTGAGCATGATGACTATGACGAGCCAAGAGATTATTTTTATTTATTTCATCGGTTTCGTAGTTTTGAAGAACATGATGGAGAAATTTCATTTGAGAAACCTTGCTTTCTCTCAACGGATATTTTTTGCGAGAAAGGAATGAAAGATGAAATTATAAAAACTATCAATGCTTATCATCCATATGGGGAAATTAAAAAAGATAAAGCAAATCTGTTTGATGGGAAAACAATTTTACCACCCGATGATATTTGGGACTTGGAAATAGCAACCTCCCCATACAATGATTGATAAAGAATGTACCGAATCAACTCGAATGGGGATTTCTGAACCATCAGTGACTCAAATCGCAGTCAATATTCTTGGTCTGCACTTGGTTTGCCAAGTAACCAAAAGTATAAAGCAAAGCAGAAAGGATAATCCTTTCTGCTTGATGGGTGTTACTGCCGGTAGGCCTGTGACGCCCTGACCACATTGTTCATTTCGTCGATTAATTCAAACAGTTCAGGCTCCAGCTCGGTGGCGGAACTCCCGGCTTTGAGCTGGGTTTCCAGGGTGTAGCAGAGGTTTTTCAGTCTCGGCACGCCACTGTAGGCGCAACTGCCATGCAGTTTGTGGATAGACGGCCACAGGTCAATGTCTTTGCCGTCCAGCACTTCATTGACCAGCATTTCCACTTCAGGCATAAAATCGAGCAACATCTGCAGCATGTCCCGGGCCAGTCCTTCTTTGCCGGCGGCCTGTTTCAGGGCCAGATCCCAGTCCCAGCTGACGTTATTATTCACAGCATCGGGTTTCGTTGCGGGGGCAGTCGCGGTCGCGGCAGGCGCAGAATGATTGTTCTGGGGCTGCGGAATCCATTTTGCCAGCATCTGCTGCAAAATCTGCTCTTCAATGGGTTTGGTCAGGTAATCGTCCATACCGGCGCGAAGCAAGCGCTCGCGTTCGCCCGCCATGGCATGGGCTGTAACCGCGATCACAGGCGTATGGCTGTTCAGCGTGGTTTCATGAATCGCCTCACAGGCTCTGACGCCGTCCATCTCTGGCATCTGGATATCCATGAAGATTAAATCAAAGGCTTTTTGCTGGGCGTATTCCACGGCTTTGCGACCGCCGGTGGCGGTAATCACGGTTTCTACCCGTTCACTGAGCAGGGCGGCGATCAGCTTCAGGTTCGCCGGGTTGTCATCAACCGCCATCACAGTAAGAGGCAGCAGAGCATCGCTGGCTGGAGCCAGTGGCAAGGGTTCCGGCTCTTCTTGCTGATCTGTCTGGCCAATCAAGGCATCGAACAGTTTACGGCGGGCCAAAGGTTTACCCAGGCAAGCCGTGACACCGGCACTGAGCAAGCGTTCGGACAACGCCAGTTCTGTGGTGGGCAGACACACCAAGACTTTGTCGGCCAGTTGCTCGGCTTTAAAGACTTTATCCAGAATCGTTGCCAGCGGCGGCTGTTCGCCCGGAGACAGGCAGAGCAGGGCAAAGTCGTGATGTTCGACATCGTCCTCCGGCATATCGGCCCGGTAGGTGACATCCAGTCCCGCCTGCAGCAGGCGTTGCTGCAGTACGTTGGCCGCCTGCAGGTTGGGTTCGATGAGCAGCAGGTGGCGGTTTTTCAGCTCGCTGGTATCAATCGGCTGCGATACCGGCAGATCCGTTTTGGTCAGTTTGAGGGTGAACCAGAACGTTGAGCCCTGGTGCAGGCGACTGGTCAGGCTGATCTCGCCACCCATCTGAGTGACCAGTTTCTGGGTGATCACCAGCCCAAGCCCGGTTCCGCCGTAGCGGCGTGAAATACTGGCATCAGCCTGGCTGAATGCCTGGAATAATTGCGCTTGCTGGCGCTCTGATATCCCAATCCCGGTATCACGGACCATAAATTGCAATTCGAGGCTCTCATCGCGATCGGCTTTAAGCTCAACGGCAATGTCTATGTTACCGCGCTCGGTAAATTTCACTGAGTTACCGATCAGGTTGGTCAGCACTTGCTGAATACGCAGCGGATCGCCAATCAGGCCGGTTGGGATACGCTGATCAACCCGCAGGGTCAGTTCCAGGCCTTTCTCGTGGGCGCTGGGTGCCAGCAGGCGCATGACTTCATCCAGCGAGTCGGTGAAGTCGAACGGAATATTTTCCAGCAACAGTTTTCCGGCTTCCAGCTTGGAAAAGTCCAGAATGTCATTGATGATGGTCAGCAGGTTATTGGCGGACTTTTCTATCGTCAGCAGGTAATCGTGCTGACTGGCACTGAGCCGGGTTTTGAGCATCTGGCGGGTAAAGCCGATGACGCCGTTCAGTGGCGTTCGCAACTCATGAGACATATTGGCCAGAAATTCGGATTTGACCCGGGCGGCCTCCTGAGCGCGCTTTTTGGCAATATCCAGCTCGACGTTCTGTATTTCGAGCTGTTCAAGGGTTTCACGCAGATCGGACGTGGCTTGATCGATGCTTTGCTGCATTTCGATGTGGTAGTCAGACAGCGAAATGGCCATGGCATTGATACCGTTTTTCAGGTTATCCAGCTCCCCCAGCAACTCGCCTTCAATCCGGATATCCAAGTGCCCGCGGCGAATTCTGTCCACAACACTGATCATGTGCGATATCGGGCGGGTGACATCGCGCATCAGACGATAGGCAAATAACCCTGACAGAATAAGGCCCAGCAGTAATACCATCAGCGCAGTGAACACTTCCTGATACTGCTGCAGCCGCAGCGGACTCATGTCCATTTCAATGGCGATATAACCCAGCGCTCTGGCCTGAAACCCCGGTGCTGACAGGTTACTTTGCTGCGCTTCTGTCAAAATCGGCGCCCGCATGATCATGGTGCTGTCATTGATGACGATATCAGGCAGGAAGGGGATCGGCTGATCATCGGGAAACATCAGCGCCTCAAAGTTCCGATGGAAGTTAGAGGTCACAAACAGCTCATTATTGCCGTCAAATACCGCGATACTGCGTACAATATCGGAATGCTTGCGATGGGCATAGCTGATGATGCGTCTGACCGCTTCACGATTATGATCTGCCATGCCGTATTCAGTGGCAATCGCCAGCGGCTCTATGATGCTGGTGCCGGTTTCAATCAGCTGATGCTCCAGATCACGGTAGCGGCTCAATGTGAAAAATGCGCTCAATAGCAGGCCAATGATCAGGGTTGGTGCTAATGTCAGGGTGAAAACCCGGGCGCGAAGTCCGTATTTGGTCATGGTTACAAGAATTCGATTCTGTGGGAGAATTGCTGTCTATGCTGGTCACGCAAGCATGTTCCA
The DNA here is from genome assembly GCF_003614885.1 of Photobacterium salinisoli. Taxonomy (GTDB): domain Bacteria; phylum Pseudomonadota; class Gammaproteobacteria; order Enterobacterales; family Vibrionaceae; genus Photobacterium; species Photobacterium salinisoli. The sequence goes on along the minus strand of NZ_QZMS01000013.1, from coordinate 53,150 downwards.
GCCCTTAGCTTAATGAATCTTTACCGTAGCGACAATTGATGTCGATCCGGCGTTGCCCTGAAAAGGCGACAGAACACCGTGAGTTACAACATTATGGCACGCTTTTTTAAGCCGACTAAACGAATTGTCAGCGACACCAAACACAAAGAAGTGATGGTTTCACGTCTCGACCATCTGGGCTCTGGTATCGCCCATCTCGACCGCAAACCGGTTTTTATTCCGGGATTACTGCCTGGCGAACGTGCGCTGGTGCAGCTCACCGACAATAAAAAACAGTATGCCCGGGCTAAAGTCATCAAACGTCTGACTGACAGTCCTGAGCGCATTACACCTCAGTGTCCTGTTTATGACCAGTGTGGCGGGTGTAACTTGCAACATCTCTCTCATTCTGCCCAGATCTCGGCCAAGCGCCAGTCTCTGGGGGAGCTGATGGCGAAGTTTGCCTTAGGAGGGGAAAATGAGACGGCGACAGCAATAGTACAGGATGAACCTGTTACCGGAGACGCGTGGCAGTACAGACGGAGCGCGCGTTTCAGCCTCAGGGTTGAATCGGGCAAAGGGCTGAGTTTCGGTTTTCGCCAGGAGCAGAGCAAAGCGATCGTGGATATTGCGCATTGTCCTGTCCTGGCGGCTTCGCTGAACGCTCTGCTGCCGCCTTTGCGTGAATTGCTGGCGCAACTACAGGGCCGCCGGAACCTGGGGCATGTCGAGCTGGTCGAAGCCGATAATGGTCCTGTGGTACTGATCCGACATCTCAAGCCATTTTCTGACCCGGATATGACGAGAATTCAGCAATTTGCTGACAGTCATCATGTTATGCTTTTCCTCGCTCCGGGGCCTGATGAAGTGAGTCAGCTGGCGGGTGACATTCCCTGCTATACAGTAAATGGCCTGACGCTGCAGTTCTCGCCCAAAGATTTTATTCAGGTCAACCGGACGGTGAATACCCGGATGATAGAGCAGGCACTGGACTGGCTGGATATTCAACCACAGGACAGAGTACTGGATCTTTTTTGTGGCCTGGGTAATTTCAGTTTGCCGCTGGCTCAGAAAGCGCGGCAAGTCGTTGGTGTGGAAGGTGTGGATGAGATGGTGCAGCGGGCCAGTGACAACGCCGCACTCAATCAGCTGGCGAATACGGCTTTTTATCAAGGGAATCTTGAACAGGGTATTGAGTCGTTCAGTTGGGCCAGAGACGGTTTCGACAAAGTCTTGCTGGATCCGGCACGTGCAGGTGCTGCCGGGGTAATGGAAGAAGTGGCTGCGCTATCGCCCAGCCGGATTTTATATGTTTCCTGCAACCCGTCCACACTGGCGCGGGACAGTCAGGTCCTGTTGCAGCAGGGCTATCAGTTGCAACGGCTGGGAATGCTGGATATGTTTCCCCATACGGGTCACTTAGAATCTATGGCACTGTTTATTCGAACCTGATGTCAGGACGTGCCTGCGAAGGTCGCTGGGAGTAACAGGAAGCCATCCGTAATAACGCTATACAGGACAGAATCATGGTCGCAGTTCGCGGTGCGCATTTGAAGGAAAACGCTAAATTTGAGTTGGTACCCTGGGTAGAGAGTCTGCTGCAGGATGCTAAAACCTCGGACCGTCTGATCCAAACCTATCAGCGCTGTGAAGCGCATCTGGACAACAAGGAAGCGGCCGGCCAGTTATTGTGGCGTGGCCGGGAGATGGTTGAAATCCTGGTAATGCTCAGTATGGATACTGACACTTTGGTGGCGGCTCTGCTGTTCCCGCTTGTTGAAGCTGGCTTCTACAAGAGTGATGACATCAAAGAGGAATACGGCCAGACCATTCTGCAGATGGTCAAGGGCGTCAAACAGATGGCAGCGATAAGCCAGCTGAACGCCATTAAAGAAGGCGCGGCACAATCGGCACAGGTCGATAATATTCGCCGCATGCTGCTTTCTATGGTGGACGACTTCCGCTGCGTGGTGATTAAACTGGCCGAGCGAATCTGTAATCTGCGCGAGGTGAAGGACGAGCCGGATAATGTACGTCGTGCCGCAGCACGGGAGTGTTCCAATATCTACGCTCCGCTGGCAAACCGTTTAGGTATCGGTCAGCTTAAGTGGGAAATCGAAGACTACGCGTTTCGCTACAAGCACCCTGACACCTACAAGCAGATCGCCAAACAGCTGTCTGAGCGGCGTATCGACCGGGAACAATACATTGACCATTTCGTGAAGGATCTGGATGAGTCGATGAAAGCCTCGAATATCAAGGCTGAGGTGCATGGACGCCCTAAGCATATCTACAGCATCTGGCGCAAAATGCAGAAAAAGAATCTCGCCTTTGATGAGCTGTTTGATGTGCGTGCGGTGCGTATTATCGCCGATCAGCTGCAAGACTGCTACGCGGCGCTGGGGGTCGTACATACCAAATACCGGCACCTGCCTAAAGAATTTGATGATTACGTAGCCAACCCCAAACCCAATGGTTATCAGTCGATCCACACTGTGGTGATCGGCCCGGAAGGCAAAACCATTGAGATCCAGATTCGCACCAAACAGATGCACGAAGAGTCCGAACTCGGGGTGGCCGCGCACTGGAAATACAAAGAATCCGGCACCTCCGCCGGCGCCCATTCAGCCTACGATGAGAAAATCAACTGGCTGCGTAAGCTGCTGGCCTGGCAGGAAGAAATGTCCGACTCTGGCGAAATGCTCGAGGAACTGCGCAGTCAGGTCTTCGACGACAGGGTCTATGCCTTTACCCCGAAAGGGGATGTGGTGGACTTGCCTCTGAATGCCACCCCGCTTGATTTCGCCTACCACATTCACTCTGAAGTGGGTCACCGCTGTATCGGTGCCAAGGTAGAAGGGCGTATTGTGCCTTTCACTTATCATCTGCAAATGGGTGATCAGGTCGAGATCATTACCCAGAAAGAGCCAAATCCGTCGCGTGACTGGCTGAATCCAAACCTGGGATTTGTCAATTCCAGCCGGGCACGAGCTAAAGTACATGCCTGGTTCCGCAAGCAGGACAGAGACAAAAACATTGCAGCGGGTCGGGAAATTCTGGAGCAGGAGCTGCATAAAATCGGCGCTACCATGAAAGATGCTGAATCTTACGCGCTGAAACGCTTTAACGTGAATTCTACGGATGAGCTGTTCGCCGGTATCGGCAGCGGTGATCTGCGGATCAATCAGGTCATTAACCACATCAATGCGCTGGTAAATAAACCGACAGCGGAAGAAGAAGATCAGCAGTTACTTGAGCGGCTAACCGAAGCGGGCAGCAAAGCCAGCCAGAAAAAACCGCAGCGTGATGCTGTGGTGGTGGAAGGGGTGGATAACCTGATGACCCACCTGGCGCGTTGCTGCCAGCCGATTCCCGGCGATGACATAGTCGGCTTTGTCACACAGGGACGGGGAATTTCGGTGCACCGCAGCGACTGTGAGCAACTGGAAGAGCTGCGTCATGTCGCACCACAGCGGATTATTCATACTGTCTGGGGGGGCAGCTTTGCCGGGCGCTACACACTGACAGTCAGAGTGACTGCTTCAGAGCGTAACGGCCTGATTAAAGATCTGACCAACACCATGCACAATGAAAAGGTGAAAGTAGCAGGCGTGAAAAGCCGGATCGATTTCAAAAAGCAGATGGCGATTATGGATTTCGATATCGAGCTGACCGATCTCGACAGTCTGGGTAAGCTCCTTCTCCGCCTGGAGCAGGTGAAAGATGTCTTTGAAGCCAGACGACTGCACTGATCTCATGCTATTGACAGAACGGGCCCCGGCCCGTTTTGTGCCAAATGACAACCCTATACAGAGCACAGGAAAACCATCATGAGCGATAAGCCCATCAGCACCTTACTTTCCATCATGACGCAGCTGCGCGACCCGCAGCGGGGGTGCCCCTGGGATCTCAAACAGGATTTCGCCTCGATTGTGCCGCATACGCTGGAAGAAGCCTATGAGGTGGCAGATGCCATTGCCGAAGAGAACTGGGGGGATGTGAAGGAAGAGCTGGGCGATCTGTTATTTCAGGTGATCTTTTACAGCCAGCTGGCGAAAGAGCAAGGTTTGTTTGATTTTGATGAAGTGGTCGGCGCGATAAATCATAAACTGATTCGTCGTCATCCTCATGTTTTTGCAGATAAAGATTTCGCCGATGAAGCTGCAATACATGCGAACTGGGAAGCGGAAAAGGCCAAAGAGCGAGCAGAAAAAGGGCAGGATGACAGTATTCTGGCTAATATCCCTAAGGCAATGCCTGCGCTTAACCGGGCCGATAAAATCCAGAAACGTTGTGCCCAGTTTGGCTTCGACTGGCCTACACTGGGGCCGGTCGTTGACAAAGTACAGGAAGAAATCGACGAGGTGATGGAAGAAGCCCATCAGGCGGTACCCAATCAGGAACGCATCGAAGAGGAAGTCGGTGATCTGCTGTTTGCGGTTGTTAACCTGAGCCGTCACCTGAAAGTGAAACCGGAAATGGCCTTGCAGAAAGCGAACCGTAAGTTCGAACGCCGGTTTCGCGAAGTAGAACGCTGTGTGCGGGAACAGGGCAGGTCGATCGACGCTTGTTCCCTGGATGAGCTGGACGCTGAGTGGGAAAAGGTTAAACGCAAGGAAAAGTCTGTTTCAGCATCAAAGTGAGCACTAACCCGTAAGCTGACTTTTCATCAAAGATAGCGGGCTTGATTTGGAACAAAAAGCGTCTGGGTTTACTGTGATAGTTTTCACGTTGTGGCAATAAAATGTGTCTGGTATACTAATTTCCCGTCCAGATACTTTTTATCCTCTACACCAATCTTCCAGGTTAAACATGACAACGAATTACATTTTTGTGACGGGCGGTGTTGTATCCTCCCTAGGTAAAGGTATTGCTGCAGCCTCACTGGCGGCCATCTTAGAGGCCCGTGGTCTGAAAGTGACCATGATGAAGCTAGACCCTTACATTAACGTTGATCCAGGCACTATGAGCCCGATTCAACACGGTGAAGTATTCGTTACGGAAGACGGTGCAGAGACCGACCTTGACCTTGGTCACTATGAGCGTTTCATCCGTACCAAGATGACCAAGCGCAACAACTTTACCGCCGGCCGTGTCTATGAAGACGTGCTGCGTAAAGAGCGTCGCGGTGACTATCTGGGTGCGACCATTCAGGTCATCCCTCATATCACTAATGCTATCAAAGAGCGTGTGATTGCCGGTGCTGAAGGCCACGACGTCGCTATCGTCGAAGTGGGCGGTACTGTCGGTGATATCGAGTCCCTGCCATTCATGGAAGCGATTCGCCAACTGGGCGTGCAGCTGGGCCGTGAGCGTGCGATGTTTATGCACCTGACTCTGGTGCCATACCTGGCCGCGGCCGGCGAAGTGAAAACCAAACCGACTCAACACTCAGTCAAAGAACTGCTGTCTATCGGTATTCAGCCGGATGTGCTGATCTGCCGCTCTGACCGTATGATCCCGGCCAATGAGCGTGCCAAGATTGCCCTGTTCTGTAACGTGCCGGAAAAAGCCGTTATCTCAATGAAAGACGTTGACTCCATCTACAAGATCCCGCAGCTGATCAAGTCGCAGGGTCTGGATGAGCTGGTTTGTCAGCGCTTTGGTATTAACGCCCCGGAAGCCGATTTGAGCGAGTGGGAGCGTGTTATCTATGAAGACGCCAATCCGACCGGTGAAGTGACTATCGGTATGGTGGGCAAATACACCGAACTGCCGGATGCGTATAAGTCAGTCAACGAAGCACTGAAGCACGCGGGCCTGAAAAACCGTCTGTCTGTGAACATTAAATACATAGATTCGCAGGATGTTGAATCAAAAGGCGCAGAAATGCTGACAGGCCTGGATGCGATTCTGGTACCGGGCGGGTTTGGTGGTCGTGGTGTTGAAGGCAAGATCATGACAGCGCAATATGCGCGTGAAAACAATATCCCTTATCTGGGCATCTGCCTGGGTATGCAGGTGGCGTTGATCGAGTTCGCCCGTAATGTGGCGGGCATGAACGGTGCTCATTCGACGGAATTTGATGCCAAATCACCGTATCCTGTGGTTGGCCTGATCACTGAATGGGTCGACAGCGACGGTAACGTTGAAGAGCGTACGGAAGAGTCGGATCTGGGCGGTACTATGCGTCTGGGTTCTCAGCTGTGCCATCTGGAAGAGGGCAGCAAAGCGCGTGAAATGTACGGCAGTGCAACCATTCACGAGCGTCACCGTCACCGCTACGAAGTGAACAACAACCTGTTGCCTCAGCTGAAAGAAGCGGGCCTGAAAATTTCCGGCCTGTCTGCTGACAAGAAGTTGGTAGAGATTATCGAAGTACCGAATCACCCTTGGTTTGTGGCGGCTCAGTTCCACCCTGAGTTCACTTCAACACCTCGCGATGGCCATCCTTTGTTTGAAGGTTTCGTCAAAGCCGCTGGTCAGCACCAGCGTGGTGAGTTCGAAGAGAAGTAAGTTACAAACAGCTGTTGCACATGGAGTGCGGCAGCTTTTTTTTCGCTTTTTTAAATCAAAATAAAGCAAGAGGAAACACTATGTCTAAGATCGTTAAAGTTTTGGGTCGTGAAATCATCGACTCACGCGGTAACCCGACAGTGGAAGCTGAAGTCCACCTGGAAGGCGGTTTCGTTGGTATGGCTGCGGCACCATCTGGTGCATCAACGGGTTCCCGCGAAGCTCTGGAGCTGCGTGACGGCGACAAATCTCGTTTCCTTGGCAAAGGCGTACTGAAAGCCGTTGAAGCGGTTAACGGTCCTATTGCTCAGGCGCTGGTTGGTAAAGACGCGAAAAGCCAAGCGGACATCGACCAAATCATGATCGACCTGGACGGCACTGAAAACAAATCTAAGTTTGGTGCTAACGCTATCCTGGCTGTCTCTCTGGCGAACGCAAAAGCGGCAGCGGCTGCAAAAGGCATGCCTCTGTACGAACACATTGCTGAACTGAACGGCACTCCGGGCCAGTTCTCTATGCCTCTGCCAATGATGAACATCATCAACGGTGGTGAGCACGCTGACAACAACGTAGACATTCAGGAATTCATGATCCAGCCAGTCGGTGCCAAAACACTGAAAGAAGGTCTGCGTATCGGTGCTGAAGTGTTCCACAATCTGGCCAAAGTACTGAAAGCCAAAGGCCTGAGCACGGCTGTTGGTGATGAAGGTGGCTTCGCACCAAACCTGGAATCTAACGCTGCGGCACTGGCTGCAATCAAAGAAGCAGTTGAAGCGGCAGGTTATGTACTGGGTAAAGACGTAACGCTGGCGATGGACTGTGCAGCTTCTGAGTTCTATGACAAAGAAGCGGGCAACTACAACATGAAAGGCGAAGGTAAAATCTTCACTTCTGAAGAATTTAACTTCTACCTGCAGGATCTGGCGAACCAGTACCCAATCGTGTCTATCGAAGACGGTCTGGACGAGTCTGACTGGGATGGCTTCAAGCACCAGACAGAACTGCTGGGCGACAAACTGCAACTGGTGGGTGACGATCTGTTCGTGACTAACACTAAGATCCTGAAAGAAGGTATCGACAAAGGTATCGCTAACTCTATCCTGATCAAGTTCAACCAGATCGGTTCTCTGACTGAAACACTGGCTGCTATCAAGATGGCGAAAGATGCCGGTTACACCGCTGTTATCTCTCACCGTTCCGGTGAAACTGAAGATGCAACGATTGCTGATCTGGCAGTGGGTACCGCAGCAGGTCAAATCAAAACAGGTTCTATGAGCCGTTCTGACCGTGTTGCTAAGTACAACCAGCTGATCCGTATCGAAGAAGCGCTGGGCGAGAAAGCCCCGTATAACGGTCTGAAAGAAGTGAAAGGTCAGGCATAAGCTGAAGCTTCACTTTTGTCACTTAGAGTGACTCCGGATGATAAGCCGCTCAACAGAGCGGCTTTTTTCTGCCCGAATGGTGGGTCTGGAACTGGTCACATACGGCGCTTTATGGGATTATTACCGCCTTAGAGGCTGATTAGAGAGCCTGTCTGCTTGTGTTAATTACCCAAGAATGAGGCTTGCATGCGTGTATTCAGTGCAGTGTTACTGCTGGTATTATCCTGGTTGCAGTACGAATTCTGGTCCGGCAAAAATGGCATGTCTGATTATATGGCGCTTAAAAACAATGTTGCGCTACAGCAAAAAGCGAATGCCGAGCTGGTTCAGCGTAATCAGCAGATGTATGCAGAAATCAATGATTTGCATCAGGGCCTTGAAGCGGTAGAAGAACGGGCCCGGCATGAGCTGGGTATGATCAAGCCCGGCGAAACTTTTTTCCGCATAGTCAGTGACCATTCCCTCTAGGGGGACACTCAGCGTTAACTTGGCAGTAAACCCATCATGACTCAAATCTTAACGGCGGTAGTGCCTGCTGCAGGTGTCGGCAGTCGTATGCAGGCCGACAGGCCAAAGCAGTATCTGGTGATTGCAGGCAAAACGATACTGGAACATACAGTAGACAGCTTGTTACAACACCCCGCTATTGGCCGGGTAGTGATTGCGATCAGTGACGGCGATCCATATTTTAATCATTTGTCTCTGGCCCGCCGTCCGGACGTGGTCGTGGTGCCGGGCGGTAACGAACGTGCCGATTCCGTGTTTTCCGGGCTGGCCACACTGGCAGATGAAGACTGGGTACTGGTGCATGATGCTGCCCGTCCCTGCCTGCACCAGGATGATTTATCCCGTCTGATTGAACAGGCACAACAGCATGCCTTTGGTGCCATTCTGGCTGCACCGGTGCGCGATACCATGAAGCGTGGTAACGGCCAGCAAACTATTGCAGCGACAGTGGATCGCACCGATCTCTGGCATGCATTGACCCCCCAGATGTTTCGGGTCAGACAGCTCAGAGATGCCATGGTCAAATCGCTGGCGGAAGGGGCAGTGCTTACAGACGAAGCATCGGCACTGGAGTATTGCGGCTTTTCTCCGCGGCTGGTGCCCGGTCGGGCTGATAACCTGAAAGTCACTCAGCCTGAAGATCTGGCACTGGCTGAATTTTACCTGCAGCAACGACAAAAGGAGCAGGCATAATGCGAATTGGACACGGTTTTGACGTACACAAATTTGGCGGTGATGGCCCGGTGATTATCGGCGGGGTGGCAGTGCCTTATGAGCAGGGTCTGATTGCTCACTCCGATGGCGATGTCGCTCTGCATGCTGTATGTGATGCACTGTTGGGTGCAATAGGTGCTGGTGATATCGGCCGTCATTTCCCGGATACCGATGCGGAGTGGGCGGGGGCTGACAGTCGCATGCTGCTGCGTGACGTGTACGCCAAGGTTAAAGCGAAAGGCTATCGCCTGGGTAACCTGGATGTCACAATTATTGCGCAGGCCCCGAAAATGGCGCCTTATATTGAACAAATGTGCCAAACCATTGCCGACGATCTCGACACCACGGTCGATAATATTAATGTAAAGGCCACAACGACTGAACGTTTGGGTTTTACGGGCCGCAAAGAAGGCATAGCCTGCGAAGCGGTCGTTTTGCTGCGCTCGCTCTGACGCCGCCCCTTCCTGTATAACGGAAAGAATATGACAATTGATATGGACAGCCTGAGCTGGCTGAATGGTAAGCCTGTCTGCCAGGGACGAAGCAAAGTTAGCCCGGAAGATTTTATCGTCAAAGAGCAACTGGGTTTTGACTTCACCGGCAGTGGTGAGCATTTCATGGTGAAGATCCGTAAAACCGGCGAGAACACCAAATATGTGGTCAATGAGCTGGCGAAAGCGTGCGGAGTGAAATCCCGCGATGTTAGCTGGGCTGGCCTGAAAGACAGGCACGCGGTGACCGAACAGTGGCTGAGTGTCCACCTGCCGGGTAAACCAGACCCGGATTTGACGCAATTTGTCGCTGAGCACCCCGGTGTCGAAGTGCTGGCGACCGATCGTCATGACAAAAAACTGCGTCCCGGCGATCTGGCCGGCAACCATTTTGAGCTGCGTCTGACCGGGCTGGATAATCCTCAGGATCTCGATGCGCGTCTGGTTAAGATTCAACAGCAGGGCGTACCGAATTACTTTGGTGCGCAACGTTTTGGTCATGATGGCAACAACGTGGTCAAAGCCAGAGCCTGGGGTAACGATGAATTTCGTGTCCGCGACAAGAGTAAGCGCAGCTTCTATCTGTCAGCCGCCCGCTCTTGGTTGTTTAATCTGGTGGTGTCCCAGCGTATTGCCGATGGCAAGGCTGACACCTTGTTGGCGGGTGACTGTGTTCAGCGACAGGGCAGTGAAGACTGGCAACTGGTTGAGCAGATCACGCCTGAATGGCAAGCTCAGGTTGCGGCGGGCGAATGGCTGATAACAGCACCTGTGACTGGTGACAATGCGTTGCCCAGTCAAGGTGAGGTGGCGGCGTTTGAAATGGCCGTTATTGAACAGGAGCCATTACTGCTCAAACTGATCCGTGATAACAGGATGCGACACGAACGTCGCCCTCTGATGCTGCGTCCGGCAGACATGAGCTGGCAACTGCATGCTGATCAGCTGGAAGTACAGTTCTCTTTACCTGCAGGGTGTTTCGCCACGGCAGTATTGAGGGAGCTGATTGATGAGCCTGAGCAGAAGGATGGCAGATATGCGAATTTTGATCAGTAATGATGATGGCATCTTTGCTGAAGGAATCAACACACTGGCCGATACCCTCAAAGAGCTGGGGGAGGTGTATGTGGTGGCACCGGATCGTAATCGCAGCGGTGCCTCCAATTCACTGACACTGGAAACCCCTTTGCGTGTCCGCGAAGAAGGTCTCAGGCGTATGTCGGTGGAAGGGACGCCAACGGACTGCGTACACTTCGCACTGAACGAGTGGCTGACCGATAAACCCGACATTGTGGTGGCCGGGATTAATCACGGCGCCAATCTGGGTGATGATGTGCTGTATTCAGGCACTGTGGCTGCTGCGACGGAAGGGCATTTTCTCGGCGTACCGGCCATTGCCGTATCTTTGGTCGGGCGCGAACATTTTGCGACGGCCGCCCAGGTAGTCAAAGAAGTGGTGGGGCGCCTGATGGCGCAGCCTTTGCCGAGAAATAAAATTCTCAATATCAATGTGCCGGATGTACCTTTGTCGGAACTGGGTGAATGGCAGGTAACGCGTCTGGGTGCCCGTCACCGCGCGGAAAAAATGGTCAGGGACGTCGATCCTCGCGGCAAAACGATTTACTGGCTTGGTCCTCCCGGCAGTTGCCAGGATGCCGGGCCAGGTACAGATTTTTATGCGATAGAACACAAGCAAGTATCAATTACACCGCTTCAGGTTGATCTGACAGCACACGACGCGCTGGACGACCTGACACAGTGGATGAAACAAGTGGAGAGCGACTGATAATGCGCTATGCGGAACAACGCCATAGCCTGATGGAATATTTGTCTCAGCAGGGGATAGCAGACCGTAGGGTGTTGCGGGTAATGGATACCGTTCCCCGTGAGCATTTTATTGATGAAGCTTTGTCGCACAAGGCTTACGAGAATAATGCCCTGCCCATCGGGCGTGGGCAGACCATTTCACAGCCTTATATTGTGGCCAGAATGACAGAGCTGCTTGCCTTGCAACCCGGTACTCGAGTACTGGAAATTGGCACCGGCTCTGGTTATCAGACCGCGATTCTGTCTCGTATGGTGGAGCATGTGTACTCGGTTGAACGCATTAAGGCTTTACAGTGGCAGGCCAAGCGCCGTTTCAAACAGCTGGACTTACATAATATCTCGACCAAGCATGGTGATGGCTGGCAGGGATGGGCAAGCAAAGGGCCATTCGATGCCATTATAGTGACGGCCGCCGCGGAGGTCGTTCCGCCGGCGTTGCTGGAGCAACTGTCCGAAGGCGGTCGCCTGGTGATCCCTGTTGGTGAGCAACACCAGATGCTGAAACGCATCCGCTTACTGGACGGTCACTATGTGACAGATGAAATCGCGCCGGTCCGTTTTGTGCCTCTGGTCGCAGGGGAGCTGGCGTAGCGCATGAAAGGTTTTAGCGGAAAAAAGCACAAAGTCCCGATGGTACTGGCAGCCTGTTTGTTGCTGTCGGCCTGTGCCACTTATCCGCCTGATGGCGCGAACTATGACAACACCCGGCCTGGCAGTTACCGGGGCAGTTACTATGAAGTGCAAAAAGGTGACACCCTTTACTTTATCTCTTACCTCTCAGGTCGTGATGTCAACGACTTGATTGCACTTAATCAGCTGGCTCCCCCTTATACGATTTATCCCGGCCAGAAACTGTTTCTGTGGAAGTCCAAATACGTAGCCCCTCAGTTCGGCCACAAAGTGGCTGCTCAGCCTGCGCCAGTCATCAACAAAAAACCGCCAGCGCCACCTAAACGTGAAGTTGTGCCGTATCAGCCCACTGTTGTGGTCGGTCCAGTTGCCACAGCAGCTGTCGCTTCCGGTACGACAGGAGCATCAGCTGCTGTGGCGGTCGCTAAACCACCAGTAAAATCAACAACCCCGAGTAAGCCAGCGAATAAACCTGCTCCTGCCAAGAACAATTCGGCTGCAACACCTGCAAAAAGCGTGCAAAAAACCGTCAATAAAGATGTTGATCGCGCTCCCACAAAAGAGTACTCTCAAGACTCAAAAAGTAACAAAGTTGTTACAAACAAGACTAACACAAGTAACAAGGCAGGCAAGACGCCAGCGCCTGTTGCTGACAAGGTTGACAGCTGGGTATGGCCGGCAAAGGGAAGGGTCATTTCCCGTTTTTCCAGCAGTGATAATGGCAACAAAGGCATTGATATCGCTGGCCAGAGAGGGCAGGACGTCAACGCAACGGCTGCAGGGAAAGTGGTGTATGCCGGCAATGCATTACGGGGTTATGGCAACCTTGTCATTATAAAGCACAATGACGACTACTTGAGTGCTTACGCACATAACGACAGAGTACTCGTCAGGGAGCAAGATACGGTAACCGCAGGGCAAAAAATTGCTTTGATGGGCAGCTCGGGAACGAACAGTGTCCGACTGCACTTTGAGATCCGTTATAAAGGCAAGTCAGTGAATCCGCTCAAGTACCTGCCAAACTGACAGACTACTCGGGCGTGGTGAACCGGATTTGCAAAACGCTATCTGGGAGGCGCTATGAGCAGAAGTAATGCAGCTACTGATATCGAAAACTATGAAGAGTTTGACGATGAGATGGAGCTCGATGTTGAAGAACAGGAAGCCGACGTTTCAGCAAAATCAGACTCAGAGGTTGATGACGCCGACGAAGATTTGGATATCTCGTCATACAGTGTCACTCAGAAAGCACTGGATGCCACTCAGCTTTATCTCGGTGAAATCGGCTTTTCCCCACTTTTAACTGCCGAAGAAGAAGTTCTCTATGCCCGCCGCGCGCTGCGGGGAGATGAAGTCGCCCGCAAACGTATGATCGAAAGTAACCTGCGTTTAGTGGTGAAAATTTCCCGTCGTTACAGCAACCGTGGTCTTGCCCTGCTGGATCTGGTCGAAGAAGGTAATCTGGGCCTGATCCGCGCGGTAGAAAAATTCGACCCTGAGCGCGGCTTCCGTTTTTCTACCTATGCAACCTGGTGGATCCGTCAGACCATTGAACGGGCCATCATGAACCAGACCCGGACAATCCGCTTACCAATTCATGTGGTGAAAGAGCTGAATGTGTATCTGCGTACGGCTCGAGAGCTGGCTCAAAAGCTGGATCATGAGCCTACAGCAGAAGATATAGCCCTTCAGCTGGATAAATCGGTGGATGATGTTAACCGCATGCTGCGTCTGAATGAACGTGTCGGTTCAGTTGATAACCCGATTGGCGGCGATACAGAAAAAGCCCTGCTGGATATCATCCCGGATGAACGTTGTGGCGGCCCGGAAACCTCCACGCAAGATGACGATATGAAAACCTCTATTGTCACTTGGCTGCAGGAACTGAACCCCAAACAGCGTGAAGTACTGGCCCGACGGTTTGGTCTGCTGGGCTATGAAGCTTCCACCCTTGAAGATGTCGGTCGTGAGATTGGCCTGACCCGAGAGCGTGTTCGCCAGATCCAGGTCGAAGGCCTGCGCCGCCTGCGTGACATGCTGACACATCAGGGCTTGAATATTGAATCCCTGTTCAATCAGGAAATCTAAGGTAAACGCACTTTTTAGTGCATGCTGACACAACGAAAATAGAAAGAAGAACCCAACAACAAGAAATAAGAAACAAGGTAAAAAGGTAAAAAAAGGACGCTTCGGCGTCCTTTCTTGATCGTTCCTGATCCGTTAGCAGCACCCGTTACAGTAATGCTTTTAAACGATAAAGCTCATCCAGGGCTTGCCTTGGTGTCAGCTCATCCGGGTTCAGGCGTGCCAGCGCTTCTTCGACTTCACTGGGTTCAGGGATCAGCGACAGCTGCTGGTTGTCTGTGCGTTGCGCCTGCGGCTGGTCCAAGGCTTGCTGATGGCCTGTGGTCTCCAATTGCTGTAGCTTTTGCTTGGCGCGTTTGATCACTGATTTCGGGACACCTGCCAGGCTGGCAACCGCCAGACCGAAAGACTTGCTGGCGGCTCCTTCCTGCACAGCGTGCATAAAGGCAATTTCATCGCCGTGCTCAATGGCATCCAGGTGCACATTGGCGAGCCCCGGTATTAGAGATGGCAACTCGGTCAACTCGAAATAATGGGTGGCAAACAGCGTCATGGCCGCAATTTTTTCAGCCAGCCATTCAGCACTGGCCCAGGCAAGAGAGAGTCCGTCATAGGTACTGGTACCACGGCCGATTTCATCCATCAGTACCAGACTGTTTTCTGTCGCGTTATGAAGAATATTGGCGGTTTCCGTCATTTCCACCATGAAGGTGGAGCGGCCGGAGGCCAGATCGTCCGAGGCACCGATCCGGGTGAAAATACGATCCAGAGGCCCAATAGTGGCAGAATCTGCCGGCACGTAAGATCCGACATGTGCCATCAGGGCGATCAGGGCAGTTTGACGCATATAGGTGGATTTACCGCCCATGTTTGGCCCTGTGATAATCAGCATGCGGCGATCCTGGTGTAGCGAGATCGGGTTGGCAATGAAAGGTGCATCCAGCACCTGCTCGACGACCGGGTGACGGCCAGCATTGATATCTAGGCCGGGTTTATCGCTCAGCGTCGGGCGGCAGTAATTCAGCGTGTCTGCGCGTTCAGCCAGGTTAGCCAGCACATCCAGTTCCGACAGTGCTGCCGCGGTCTGCTGCAATTGAGCCAGATGCGGCAGCAGGCTGTCAAAAAGAGCTTCCCAGAGTTGTTTTTCCAGCGCCAGTGCTTTGGACTTGGAGTTAAGCACTTTATCTTCATGCTCTTTCAGCTCAGGGATAATGTAACGTTCCGCATTTTTCAGCGTCTGACGGCGAACATAATGGCTTGGTACTTTGTGGCTCTGACCGCGGCTGATCTGAATATAAAAGCCATGCACCTGATTAAAGCCGACTTTCAGGCTGTCGATGTCATGGCGCTCACGTTCACGTTCTTCCAGCTCGGCCAGGAACTTGGTGGCACCATCGGCCAGATCGCGCCATTCGTCCAGCTCAGCATTGTAGCCAGGTGCCAGCACGCCACCGTCACGGATAATGACAGGCGGGTTTTCAACGATAGCCTGCTCCAGCAGGCTGCAAATCTCGTCCATTGGCTGGCTTTGTTGTGCCAGCTGGCGCAGTGATTCGCTGTTCAACTCTGCCAGTAGCTCAGCCAGTTCGGGCAGGTGCTGCAGTGCCGTTCGCATACGGGCAAGATCGCGCGGTCGGGCCGAACGTAATGCCAGTCGGGCCAGGATCCTTTCCAGATCGCCCATGTGACGCAGTACGCCGGCCAGTTCGGCGAACATGCCGCTGTCTTTCAGGTTGCCGATGGCATCCAGACGCAGATTCAGCTGCTGACGGTTTCTAACGGGCTGATGCAGCCAGCGTTTGAGCAGACGGCTGCCCATTGGGGTGGCCGTCTGATCCAGCACGGAAGCCAGCGTATTCTCGGTACCGCCGGCCAGATTCTGGGTCAGTTCCAGGTTACGGCGGGTAGCAGCATCAAGAATTACCGACTGTTCCTGAGTATCCCGGGTGATGGCACGAATGTGAGGCAGCGCGGTGCGCTGAGTATCTTTTACGTATTGCAGCAGGCAACCGGCCGCACACAGGCCGAACTCATCGTTTTCGACGCCAAAACCCACCAGATCGCGGGTGCCGAATTGCAGGGTCAGCTGCTGGCGAGCAGTGTCCAGATCAAACTCCCACACCGGGCGTCGGCGGGCCCCTTTTATGTGGCTGAAAAGGCCCGGCAGAGGAAAATCTTCCGGATACAGCAGCTCGACCGGACTGGTGCGCTGTAACTCGGCCTGCATGGCTTCTTCGGTTTCGGGCTCAATCAGCATGAAGCGGCCGGAGGTGATGTCCAGGGTGGCATAGCCGAAGCGGCCATTCTGACAGAAAATTGCCGCGATCAGGTTATCGCGTCTCTCCTGAAGCAGCGCCTCATCGCTGACGGTGCCCGGTGTGACAATACGCACAACCTGGCGCTCAACCGGTCCTTTGCTGGTGGCAGGATCGCCAATCTGCTCGCATATCGCGACCGAAACGCCTAACTGAACCAGCTTGGCGAGATAACCTTCAACGGCATGATATGGTACGCCAGCCATAGGAATGGGCTGACCGTTGCTTGAACCTCGCTTGGTAAGCGAAATATCAAGCAGCTGAGAAGCTTGCTTGGCATCATCAAAGAAGAGTTCATAGAAATCCCCCATGCGGTAAAACATCAGCACATCAGGGTTTTCAGCTTTAAGCCTCAAATATTGCTGCATCATGGGTGTGTGTGTTTCTAAACCTTTTATTGTCACGCTGTTGCCCGCATCAAACCGAGAAAAATCAGGCCGTCTAGGATACGTGAAAGCGTAAAAGTGGCAAAGGGGGGAAGCGCAATTTCATGTCGCGACTAATGCTTGAAGCGCCCATACCATCCTAGTAAGGTGTCGGCATTGACTGTGTACGGAGGAAAGCCGATGGTGACGACATCTTTGTCAGCGCAGCTTGGTCAGGCACTGAAAACCCAACAGTGGCTCGCCACTACCGCAGAATCCTGTACCGGTGGCGGTGTCTCTGCTGCTATCACGGATATTGCGGGCAGCTCTGCCTGGTTTGACCGAGCATTTATTACCTATAGCAATGAAGCTAAGCAGGAGATGCTGGGTGTTAAAGCTCAAACTCTGGCTCAGTACGGCGCGGTAAGTGAGCCTGTGGTGCAGGAGATGGCGAAAGGCGCGCTGGCACATTCACTGGCCACTATCAGCGTGGCTATCAGTGGTATTGCCGGGCCTGATGGGGGCACGCCGGATAAACCTGTCGGCACTGTCTGTTTTGCCTGGGCCGATACTACAGGCTGGCTTGTTGCCGAAACCTGCCATTTCAGCGGAAACCGGCAGACGATACGTGCGCAGGCTGTCGAGCGCGCATTGCAAGGCTTACTTGATCGCCTGAACACTCTGCAGTGAAGATCACAGTCTTGCCCGGCCTGACAGCCGGTCAGGAAAAAAATGCCACACAGTGCTAGACACTGTATGAATAGACAGTATACTAACCAGTAATTTGAATATTGAATTAGCATCCGTTGGAGAGTCGAATGGACGACAACAAACAGAAGGCTCTTGCCGCTGCCCTGGGTCAGATCGAAAAGCAGTTCGGTAAAGGCTCCATTATGAAGCTGGGTGATAACCGTACGATGGACATTGAGACCATCTCAACCGGTTCACTGTCTCTGGATATTGCACTGGGTGCCGGCGGCCTGCCAATGGGTCGTATCGTAGAAATTTATGGTCCGGAATCGTCAGGTAAAACGACGCTGACGCTGGAGACCATTGCAGCAGCACAGCGCAAGGGTAAAACCTGCGCATTTATCGATGCTGAGCACGCACTGGATCCTATTTATGCCAAGAAGCTGGGTGTGGATATTGATCAGCTGCTGGTTTCACAGCCGGATACCGGCGAGCAGGCACTGGAAATCTGTGATGCGCTGGCCCGTTCCGGCGCTGTCGATATGATAGTGGTCGACTCCGTTGCTGCCCTGACACCCAAAGCCGAAATCGAAGGTGAAATGGGTGATTCGCACATGGGCTTGCAGGCGCGTATGCTGTCTCAGGCCATGCGTAAGCTGACGGGTAATCTGAAACAGTCTAACTGTATGTGTATCTTCATCAACCAGATCCGTATGAAGATCGGTGTGATGTTCGGTAACCCGGAAACAACCACCGGCGGTAACGCGCTGAAATTTTATGCCTCAGTTCGCCTGGATATCCGCCGTACCGGCGCTATCAAAGAAGGCGATGAAGTGGTGGGTAACGAAACCCGCATTAAAGTAGTGAAAAACAAGATAGCAGCCCCGTTTAAACAAGCCGATACGCAAATCCTGTACGGACAAGGCTTCAACCGTAATGGTGAGCTGATTGATCTGGGTGTGAAGCAAAAGCTGATCGAAAAAGCGGGCGCTTGGTATAGCTACAAGGGTGACAAGATTGGACAGGGTAAAGCCAATGCGTGTAAATACCTGACCGAAAACCCTGAAATTGCGCAGATCATTGACCAGCAATTACGAGAGCAACTGCTGAACCCTGCCAATGTTTCAGAAGCCGATGCTGAGCTGGTCAGTGCCGAGACAGATAAAGTCGATGCTCAGGATGAAGCTTTTTAATCACGACGTATGATGTAACGGCTGGATAGCCGGAGCAGTCATGGCTTTCACGGGCGCTGTACAAAGGTGAAAACACCAATGTCAGTGCCCGTTTTGTATTTACAACCGATGTACCTAAGTATTTCGAGGGGACATGGAATTAATCAGCAATCTATTTTGCTTGGTATACGTCAATCGGGGAGGTGTATAGGTGAGAAGGCAAGCACCTAAAATCTCGGCTAAAGAAGCGGCCGTGGGGTATCTGTCACGGCGAGACCATGCCAAGCGCGAGTTGCAGCAAAAGCTTAAGCAGCGTGGTTACAGCGAGCAGGAGGTCTGTGACGCAGTCGCATATTGCCAGGATTACAACTGGCTGGATGATGCCCGCTATGCGGCCATGGCGGTGCGAAACGGGGTATCAAAAGGCTGGGGCATGCTGCGAATCAAGCAGGAAATGAAGATGAAAGGGGTGCATGACTTGTGTATCAAGCAGGCACTGGAAGAGGCCGGTGTGGATTGGTTTGCACAGGCCAGGGCGGTGGCACAACGCAAGTTTGGTGACACTCAGATGGACACACCGAAAGAAAAAGCCCGCCGATTACGTTTTATGCAATCAAGAGGTTTTGATTTCGACCAGATTCGGTATGCCTTAGCGGTCGAAGATGAATACTGAGGCAGATTCTGCCATTGTGTTAACAGAACATTTCCCGTCAAACCCGCGTTGTTTTACAATAGCCGGTAAACCTTTTATCTTAGATTGATTAAACCTGCAGGTTTGCTGAACTTTGCGTTCGGCAGCGGGCAACTGGGGCGCAGTTGCAGGCAGGGGAATTAACACAGCATTATTCAGGATTGTCAAATGTACATGAGCACTGATGAGATTCGCCGTGCGTTTCTTACGTTTTTTGAAAGCAAAGGCCACCAGATAGTCGAAAGTTCGTCGCTGGTTCCCGCCAACGACCCGACCCTGCTGTTTACAAACGCAGGCATGAACCAGTTTAAAGATACTTTTCTGGGTCTGGAAAAGCGTAATTACTCCCGAGCGACCACGGCGCAGCGCTGTGTACGTGCTGGTGGTAAACACAATGACCTGGAGAATGTGGGCTTTACTGCCCGTCACCATACCTTCTTTGAAATGCTGGGTAATTTCAGCTTTGGTGATTATTTCAAAGAAGAAGCGATTCAATATGGCTGGGAGTTTCTGACCGGCGTATTGAAACTGCCGAAAGAGCGCTTGCTGGTCACTGTGTATCAGACCGATGATGAAGCCTTTGATATCTGGCACAAGGTAATTGGTTTACCGGAAGAGCGTATTATCCGTATTGGCGACAAAACCGGCGGTAAGGCATACGAGTCTGATAACTTCTGGCAGATGGGCGACACCGGTCCGTGCGGCCCATGTACTGAAATTTTCTACGACCACGGTGATCATATCTGGGGCGGCCCTCCGGGTTCACCGGAAGAAGACGGTGACCGCTTCATTGAGATCTGGAACATCGTTTTCATGCAGTTTAACCGTCAGGCTGATGGCCAGATGGATTCGCTGCCTAAGCCTTCTGTCGATACAGGGATGGGGATTGAACGTTTGGCGGCCATTATGCAAAACGTTCACTCAAACTATGAAATAGATATCTTCCAGGCGCTGATCAAAGAGGCGGCCTCTGTGATTGGCTATGACGATCTGACTAACCAGTCTCTGCGGGTTGTTGCTGATCATATCCGCTCTTGTGCTTTCCTGATTGTGGATGGTGTGATGCCTTCTAACGAAGGCCGCGGTTATGTGCTGCGCCGTATCATTCGTCGTGCGGTACGCCACGGTAACAAACTGGGTGCGACCGGTGCTTTCTTCCACAAGCTTGTTGGTCCTCTGGCTGAGGTTATGGGCAGCGCTGGTGAGACACTCAAGCAGCAACAGGCCATGGTTGAGAAAGTGTTGAAGATCGAAGAAGAAAACTTTGGTCGCACACTGGATCGCGGTATGTCCATCCTGAATGAAGCGATTGACGCTTTGGATGGCAAAGTGCTGGACGGTGAAACTGTCTTTAAACTGTACGATACCTATGGTTTCCCTGCTGATCTGACTAACGATGTCGCTCGTGAGCGTGGTTTCAGCATTGATGAAGAAGGCTTCAATAATGCGATGGAAGCACAGCGTCAGCGCGCCCGTGAAGCCGGCCAGTTTGGTGTTGACTATAACGACAACGTGAAAGTCGATGCGGAAACTGAGTTTTGCGGCTACGACGGCACCCAGGGTGAAGGTCAGATTGTAGCGCTTTTCCGTGACGGTGAAGCGGTAGACACTGTGGCAGCCGGCGACAAAGCGCTGATCATCCTGGACCACACGCCGTTTTATGCGGAATCCGGTGGCCAGTGTGGTGACACGGGGGTGCTTTCCGCCCAGGGTGTGATGTTCTCAGTTGAAGATACGCAGAAGTTTGGCGATGCAATTGGTCATCAGGGCACCCTGAACGAAGGTTCCTTGTCTGTGGGTGATCGAGTGGATGCCAAGGTTGACGCTAAGCGCCGTGCAGCCATTAGCCTGAACCACTCTGCCACGCACCTGTTGCACGCGGCACTGCGTCAGGAGCTGGGTGAGCACGTGACTCAAAAAGGCTCACTGGTGAAACCTGATGGCCTGCGTTTTGATTTCTCGCACCTGGAGTCAGTTAAACCTGAGCAGTTGCGCAAGATTGAACGCATTGTTAACGAACAAATCCGCCTGAACCATGTGATTGAAACCAATGTCATGGACATTGAATCAGCAAAATCCAAAGGGGCGATGGCGCTGTTTGGCGAGAAGTATGATGACCAAGTGCGTGTACTCAGCATGGGTGACTTCTCGACTGAGCTGTGTGGTGGTATTCATGCCCGCCAGACCGGTGATATCGGCCTGTTTAAGATAGTGTCGGAAGGGGGTATTGCTGCGGGTATCCGTCGTATTGAAGCTGTGACGGGTGAAGGCGCCATTGCGCTGCTGCATGAGCAGGACAGCCTGTTGGCCGAAACGGCCAGTCTGGTGAAATCTGATCCAGCGTCTGTTGCCATCAAAGTGAATGCTTTGGTTGCCCACAGTAAGCAGCTGGAGAAAGAAATTCAGCAGCTGAAAGACAAACTGGCCGCCCAGGAAAGTGCCGATCTGATTAATCAGGTGCAAGAAATTAATGGTACTAAGGTCTTGATTGCTAAGCTGGATGGTGCAGATAACAAAGCACTGCGTGGTATGGTAGACGAGCTGAAAAATAAGCTGGGAAGCGGTGTTGTTGTCTTGGGTAACGTCAGTGACGGCAAAGTTGGCCTGATCGCTGGTGTCACCAAAGATGTGATCACTAAAGTGAAAGCTGGCGATCTGGTGAACATGGTTGCTCAGCAGGTTGGTGGTAAAGGTGGCGGTCGTCCTGATATGGCTCAGGCTGGCGGTACAGATGCTGGTGCGTTACCTGCAGCACTGGACAGTGTGTCGCCTTGGTTGACCGAGCGCCTGTAACGACGATCTCTGATTGCAAAACGGCGACTTAAGTGCTGATGTTGACTGTGGTACAGTCAACATCAGCCATGAAAAAAGTGCTACAATTACAGTCAATTGAGTCGTTGAACCTGACAGAGGATGCAATGGCGAGTGGTCGAGTACATTTTTTGGGTCTGATCTGAGTGGTGCGCCAGATGCAGAAAATGTTTGTGGTTGATTGTTAAAGTCTGGATAATCGCCCACTTCTCGCTGTTTCTTGAGCAGTGACCATGAACTCTATGGGCTTTTTGTGTAAAAAAGCTTTATAAACACTAATTACAAGTAAGATTACTCAAGGAGCAATCGAATGCTAATTTTGACTCGTCGTGTAGGTGAGACGCTAATGATCGGTGACGAAGTAACCGTGACCGTACTTGGCGTAAAGGGAAATCAGGTTCGCATCGGTGTTAATGCGCCGAAAGAAGTGTCTGTTCACCGTGAAGAGATCTACATGCGTATACAGGCAGAAAAAGATACCGGAACACAAGGTTCGGGTAACTACTAATTCCTGTTTTATAAAGAGGTCGGCTTATTAGCTGGCCTTTTTTGTTTTTGTACGCTGATAACGCGCCAGGTCAGTGAAAATTATGATGAAGTCACCACCCGGGAAGCTTTTGATAGCGGTTTGGTGATTAAGTGTCCAGCCAGTGATGGAAAGGCGCTTTTTCTCAATAAAGTGTTTGACTTATTTTTGCCTGACAGTAATATGAGCGACCGCAAGACGGTGAGGTGGCCGAGAGGCTGAAGGCGCTCCCCTGCTAAGGGAGTATACGGTTTATCCCGTATCGAGGGTTCGAATCCCTCCTTCACCGCCATTCCTTTCAACAGCTTGAAAGAAGTGGTGTTTGCAATCTGCGCGTCCGTAGCTCAGCTGGATAGAGTACCTGGCTACGAACCAGGCGGTCGGAGGTTCGAATCCTCCCGGACGCGCCATATTTCAGAAGCAGGGCTCAAGGGCTCTGCTGAATAACTGTTTCTGCGCGCTCGTAGCTCAGCTGGATAGAGTACCTGGCTACGAACCAGGCGGTCGGAGGTTCGAATCCTCCCGAGCGCGCCATTATACAGTGTGGTGAGGTGGCCGAGAGGCTGAAGGCGCTCCCCTGCTAAGGGAGTATACGGTTTATCCCGTATCGAGGGTTCGAATCCCTCCTTCACCGCCATTCTTTCTTCAGTGTGATAGCTGAAAGCAAGAAGTAAAGCCTGCGCGTCCGTAGCTCAGCTGGATAGAGTACCTGGCTACGAACCAGGCGGTCGGAGGTTCGAATCCTCCCGGACGCGCCATTATTTAAATCACAATGTCAGTGTCAGACATTGTGAAAACACAAGTTTCTGCGCGCTCGTAGCTCAGCTGGATAGAGTACCTGGCTACGAACCAGGCGGTCGGAGGTTCGAATCCTCCCGAGCGCGCCATTATTTGTGTGGTGAGGTGGCCGAGAGGCTGAAGGCGCTCCCCTGCTAAGGGAGTATACGGTTTATCCCGTATCGAGGGTTCGAATCCCTCCTTCACCGCCATTCTTCCCAATAGCTAGAGTCCCTTTAGATATTGTGTAAGACCCTGCGCGTCCGTAGCTCAGCTGGATAGAGTACCTGGCTACGAACCAGGCGGTCGGAGGTTCGAATCCTCCCGGACGCGCCATATTTGATCAAGTATCAATGGACTGCTACTTCAAAAACTGATTCTGCGCGCTCGTAGCTCAGCTGGATAGAGTACCTGGCTACGAACCAGGCGGTCGGAGGTTCGAATCCTCCCGAGCGCGCCATCATCTCAAGTCGTGATTATTCACGCAGAAAATTCTGCGCGTCCGTAGCTCAGCTGGATAGAGTACCTGGCTACG
Organism: Photobacterium salinisoli; assembly: GCF_003614885.1. GTDB lineage: Bacteria > Pseudomonadota > Gammaproteobacteria > Enterobacterales > Vibrionaceae > Photobacterium > Photobacterium salinisoli. The sequence goes on along the minus strand of NZ_QZMS01000013.1, from coordinate 29,197 downwards.
AACCAGGCGGTCGGAGGTTCGAATCCTCCCGGACGCGCCATTATTTTCAAGTTTCAATGGACTGTAACGGTTAAACCAATTTTGCGCGCTCGTAGCTCAGCTGGATAGAGTACCTGGCTACGAACCAGGCGGTCGGAGGTTCGAATCCTCCCGAGCGCGCCATTATTCAAGTCGTGATTTTTCACGCATCTGCTCTGCGCGTCCGTAGCTCAGCTGGATAGAGTACCTGGCTACGAACCAGGCGGTCGGAGGTTCGAATCCTCCCGGACGCGCCATCCTTATAAACCCAGCCCCGGCTGGGTTTTTTATTGCCTTCCTTTTTCCGTTTTACTCATTCTCCGCTCAACACTCCCTGCAACCACTGGCATTTCTGTATGGAAAGGGGTAGTTTTGGCTTGCCTTGCAATGATAAGGCTAAGGATTTCACCGGATTGAGAAGGAAAATGCCTATGACAACTCAACAGCTTGCTATTACTGCCTTTGGCGATGTTCATTGTCTTCAGCTGCAATCGGCCGAGATCCCGGCGCCAGAAGGGCGGCAGGTGCTGATCGATGTGGCTTATGCAGGAGTCAACCCTATAGATGCCAAAACCCGGGCAGGCTTAGGTTGGGCGGCGCAGCAAAACCGGGACAAGCTGCCTTGGGTGCCGGGCTATGATGTTGCCGGTGTTATCGCCGCTGTTGGCGAGGAGGTCGCTGAATGGAGCGTCGGGCAGCGAGTGTGCGGTTTTATCGGGTTTCCTTTGCAAGGCGGTGGATACAGTGAGCAGGTACTGGCTGAGGCGGACAGCCTGAGTCTGGTGCCGGATGGTGTCCCTTTAGCAGAAGCAGCGGCGTTACCTTTAGCGGGGCAAACGGCCAGGCAGGCACTGGAAAAAGCATCAGTACAGAGCGGTGAGCGCGTATTGATCTTAGCCGGTGCTGGCGGTGTAGGCCATCTGGCCATACAGCTGGCATGTCGCAAAGGTGCTGAAGTCGTGGCCAGTTGTTCGGCGGCCAATCAGGCGTTCGTCGCTTCTCTGGGTGCGCAAGCGGTGGATTACCAAAAAGGAGAGCTGTCAGCTCAGTTACAGGCGGTGGATGTGCTTATCGATCTGGTTGGAGGCGAAATAGGCGTGGCGGCACTCTCTTGTGTCAAGCCGGGGGGTCGCGTGGTGACTGTACCGACTATCACGGCAGAGAGTGTGACAGCGGCGGCAAAAGTCACCGGCTTGCATGCACTAGGTATGCTGGTGTCCCCTTCGGTGGCGCAGAACGATCAGATGCTGGCTATGATGGCAGAAGGTGATCTGACGGTGTTGATCACTGAGCAGTTCCCACTTGGGCAGGGCGCGGAGGCACACCGTCAGATAGAAACTGGCCGGACCCGCGGCAAAATAGTTCTGGCAATGAAAGACTGACGAATGGATTGGAGTTGGTCTGGCGAAGCCCTGTTGTGGGGGCTGTTTTTCACTGGCTTACTCAGCGCGACCTTGCTGCCGGGAGGCTCGGAAGCCGGCCTTCTGGCCGCTCTTAGTGCGCAGTCACAGCCGGTATGGCTGCTGGTTACCGTTGTCACGGCGGGCAATACTGTCGGGGGCATGGTGAGTTTTTATCTGGGACGTTGCATCCCCGATAAAACTTCTGAAGAAAATCAGAGTCATACTAAAGCAGTTGCTTGGATAAAAAAATACGGTTACTGGAGCCTGTTGCTCAGTTGGGTGCCGATTGTGGGTGATCCGCTTTGCTTAGCTGCAGGCTGGCTGCGGATGCGGGCAGGACTCTGTGCCTTGTTTATTCTCATCGGCAAAGCCGTGCGGTACGTAATACTGGTGCTGCTGTTTTGATTTTTCACTCTGAAATTAATAGAAGGAAGGCGAACGTGCAAAAGCGGATTCTGAGCCTTGTGTTGCTGGTCCTTAGCGGATGCAGCAGTCAGACGCCCCCCGAACAGGCACAGTCATTGCCTGATGGTGTGCATTTTGTCGAAAGCGTCTCGGACACTAGTGCTGAAGTCGTGATCCCTTACAGCAAATATGTGCTGGATAATGGCCTGACGGTGATCCTGCATGAGGATAACTCAGACCCTATTGTGCATGTGGATGTGACTTACCATGTGGGCTCGGCCCGCGAGCAATTGGGCAAATCGGGTTTTGCCCACTTCTTTGAGCACATGATGTTCCAGGGCTCCAAACATGTCGGTGATCAAGAGCACTTTCGCCTGATCACCGAAGCCGGCGGCACCATGAACGGTACAACCAATCGTGACCGCACCAATTACTTTGAAACTGTGCCGTCCAATCAGCTGGAAAAGGTGCTCTGGCTGGAATCCGACCGTATGGGCTTCTTGTTGAGTGCCGTATCCCAGCACAAGTTTGAGATTCAGCGCGCCACGGTGAAGAACGAGCGTGCACAACGCTATGAGAACCGCCCTTACGGCATGGTGAATGAAAGAATCGGCGAAGCGCTTTTTCCGCGCACACACCCGTATTCGTGGCAGCCTATCGGTTATGTTGACGATCTGGACCGGGTTGATGTTAACGATTTGAAAGCCTTCTTTCTTCGCTGGTACGGGCCGAATAACGCCACGCTGACCATTGGTGGCGATATTGATAAAGCGGAAACACTGGCATGGGTACAGAAGTACTTTGGTGGTATTCCGCGTGGACCGAAAGTCGATAACTCGCCCAAAGCGCCTGTCACACTTGATGCAGATCGCTACCTGACTCTGGAAGATAACATCCAGCAACCTATGCTGATGATGGCATGGCCGACCTCATACAAAGGGGCGCCCGATGATGCATCACTGGATATGCTGGCGAAAGTCATAGGGGGCGGGAAGAACAGTATCCTGTACCAGGCATTAGTGAAAACCGGAAAAGTAGTGGATGCCGGCGCCTATCACGATTGCGGTGAGCTGGCCTGTACCATGTATGTCTATGCCATCGGTCAGAGTGGCGAGCAGGGACAGCTGGACCGCATTTATGACGAAGTCAGCACTGTGCTCAGCAGTCTGGCACAGCGCGGCGTCAACCAGCAAGAGCTTGATGAAATGAAAGGTATGGCCGAAGCCTCTGCGATTTTTGGCCTGCAAAGTGTGCATGGCAAAGTGGCGCAACTGGCGGCTTACCAGACCTTTTACAGTGATCCAAACCGTTTGGGCACAGAGCTGGCCAACCTGCGCAGCGTGAAACCCGCGGATGTGGAGGCCGTGTATCGGCGCTATGTGGAGAACCGGCCCAAAGTGGTGCTCAGTACTGTGCCAAACGGGCGAACAGAGATGGCCGCCGCCAAAGCCAACTACAGTCCGGCAGATCGCCTTATTCCTGAGCACAAATCCGTTCGGGACAATGAGCTGAACCTGCGCGAACCACAGGATGAAGGGTTTGACCGCTCAGTCATGCCTCAGCCTTCTGAGCCGGTTACGGCTCAGGTGCCTGAGTTATACCGCTTCATGCTGGCTAACGGTATTGAAGTGCTGGGCACCCAGTACGATGAAACCCCGACCGTGGAATTGCAATTGGTTTTACCGGCGGGGCGCCGATATGAACCTGTGGGTAAAGAAGGGCTGGCCGAACTCACGGCTGCGATGCTGGCAGAAGACAGCAAGCGCCATTCATCGGAAGATCTGGTTTCTCGTCTTGATACGCTGGGCAGTACTGTGACCTTCTCATCAGGTATGTACGGGACTGTTGTTTCTGTCACGACCCTGAAGAAGCACCTTAACGAAACGCTGGCTATCATGCAGGAGCGTTTGTTTGAACCGGCCTTCAATGAAGAGGATTTTAACCGGGTGAAACAGCAGGCGCTGGAAGGCCTGGTGTATGATCATCAGCGTCCGAGCTGGCTGGTCAGTCAGGCCACCCGCGAGGTGCTGTACGGCAATACTGTGTTTGGCCGTCCTTCGGACGGTACGCTGGCATCGGTTCAGTCAATGACACTGGAAGATGTCAAAGCTTTTTATCAGCGCTTCTACACCCCCAATGGAGCACAACTGGCTGTCGTTGGCGATGTGCAGCCCGCTGAGCTGACATCCCATCTGTCATTTCTGGCAAGCTGGCAGGGTGCACCGGCACCTACTTATGTCACCCCTGTGTTGCCCGCTCAGTCTGAGCCGGCAATCTGGCTGGTCGATAAGCCGGGGGCACCGCAAAGCACTGTGCGCTTAGTGCGGAATGGCCTGCCGTATGACGCCACGGGTGAACAGTTCGAGATCCAGCTGGCGAACTTTAATCTGGCAGGTAATTTCAACAGCCGGATTAATCTCAATCTGCGCGAAGACAAGGCCTACACCTATGGTGCCGGTGGTTATCAGAGCGGCAACAAAGAAGCGGGGCTGTCTGTATTCTATGCCGAAGTGCGTGCCGATGTGACCATACCGTCAATTAAAGAGATGCTGAAGGAGTTGGAGAATTACAGCCGCAATGGTCTGACGGATGATGAACTGGCCTTTATGCGTCTGGCGGTCGGTCAGCAAGAGGCACTGAGTTATGAAACACCGAGTGATAAAGCTGATTTGCTGCGGCAAATTATGATTTATCAGCTCGATGATGATTTTGTGTCAAAGCGTAATGCGATCACGGCATCTATCAGTAAAAACCGGCTCAATGAGCTGGCCGCAAAATGGTTTAATCCCGAGGATTACCAGATTATTGTGGTGGGGGATGCGCAGTCATTATTGCCGCAATTAAAAACACTGAATATGCCTGTTCATCCTTTAAAACCAGTGCAATAAGATCAGCATAATTACCGGCTGATTAAGCCCGGATTCAGCTTAAGATCTCAGCCGATACTGTATGTATCGGCTTTTTTTATTGTTGCCGTTACCTCAGGCAGGAAACCCTTTGCTAAATCAACAATAATCATGGTAATCAGCAAGAATTATGATTACCCTAGCTTCCCTGTGATAGTGATGATTGAGAACAGCCTGATGGATTTTTCACAAAGGTTAGAGAGGGTGTCGGCCAATCCGCAAGCGCTGACACAATTCGGTCGTGGCCTGGAAAGGGAAGCGTTACGAATAACCCCGCAAGGGAAATTATCCACTCAACCGCACCCTGTCGGTCTGGGGTCGGCCCTGACCAATAAGTGGGTAACAACGGACTTTGCTGAGTCTCTGCTGGAGTTTATTACCCCGGTGTCTCGAGATGTCGATGAGCTGTTATCTCAATTGTCCGATATCCATAAATTCAGCTATAGCCAGTTGGGCAGCGAAATGCTCTGGCCTATGTCTATGCCTTGCTATGTCGGCGATGAGTCGGATATCGAACTGGCGCAATATGGCAGTTCCAATATTGGCCGGATGAAGACCCTCTATCGTGAAGGGTTGAAACGCCGCTACGGCAGCATCATGCAGATCATCTCAGGTGTGCATTTCAACTTTTCTTTTCCGGACAGTTTCTGGCAACAGTTGTTTGGTGATCAGAGCGAAGACGTGCGGCAGGCTTCCGTGTCCGAGTCGTATTTTGCCTTGATCCGAAACTACTACCGGTTTGGCTGGCTGATCCCTTATCTGTTCGGTGCTTCTCCGGCGCTGTGTGGCTCATTCCTGAAAAAAGACGGTGCTAAGCTCGATTTTCGAAAGACAGGTAAAGGTACCTATTTCCTGCCGAAGTCTACCGCCCTGCGTCTGAGTGATCTGGGTTATACCAATCATGCTCAGAGTGCCTTGAAGATTGGTTTTAATCATCTGGCTCAGTATCTGGACGGTTTACAGAAAGCTATCCATACGCCGTCTGAAGAATTTGCGGATATCGGAGTTAAGGTCGATGGCCAATTGCGCCAGCTGAATACCAATGTGCTGCAGATTGAAAATGAGCTTTATGCGCCTATCCGTCCCAAGCGAGTGACCAGAAGCGGCGAGAAGCCGTCTGAAGCGCTTGAGCGGGGTGGTGTGGAATACATTGAAGTGCGCTCACTGGATGTTAACCCGTTCAGCCCGATAGGCATCACCTCTGAGCAGGTCCGCTTTTTGGATCTCTTCCTGACCTGGGCAGTATTGTCACCGTCTGATGATATGGATGATGCCGAACTGGCTTGCTGGCGTGATAACTGGAAGAAAGTGGTACTGCAGGGGCGGGATCCTGATCTGCAACTGCAAATCGGTTGCCGTGGTGAGCGTCTGCCACTGCGTGACTGGGCCTTACGTGTCTTTTCTGAGCTGGGGCAGGTCGCTGTGGCCATGGATCAGGCAAACGGTGGCAACCACTACCAGCAAACACTGGCAACGCTGACCGGATGGGTCAATGATCCTGAGCTGACATTGTCCGCGCAGGTTTTGCGTCACATTGAAGCCAATGAAGGCATTGGTAAGTTTGGCCTGGAATTAGCCGCAAAACATGCCCAGTGGCTGAACAAGCAGAATTACAGTCGGTATTCTCAGTCTGATTTTGAATCGGAAGCAGCCGCCTCTGTAGTAAAGCAGCAGCAAATCGAGCAGGCTGATGAGGTCTCGTTTGAAGCGTTTCTGGCCGATTATTTTGCAGATCTGCAACAAAATCCGTTCAAGAAAGCGTAACGGCAGAGATAAAAAAACGGGCAGCGACCTTGCTGCCCAATAAAATTACAATTTCGCAGGGATGACGACAGTTTGCACTGCCAGTCATAATATCAGACCTGCCGTTTTCACTTTGGTTCCAATTCAGGGAGTGAAAAATGCTTTTGGCGACAACTAAAAGGTTGGCACTGATATTGTTGGCTTTAATAACAACCGGTTGCGCAACACCACCGCCGAAAAATCAGTCAAACTTGTGTGATATTTTTCGTGAAAACCCCGACTGGTATGAAGATGCGGTCGACATGGAAAAGCGGTGGGGAACGCCCATTCAGGTTGCCATGGCCTTTATGCGCCAGGAAAGTGCTTTCCGTCATGACGCCCGTCCTCCCCGTCCCTATGTGTGGGGCGTGATACCCTGGTTCCGCAGCAGCAGTGCCTATGGCTATGCGCAGGCACAAGATCCTGCCTGGGAAGATTACCAGCGTGTGACTGGCAGTTGGAGTTCACGTACCAGTTTTGATGATTCGCTGATGTTTATCGGTTGGTATACCGATGAAACACAGCGGCAACTGGGAATATCCAAGTGGGATGCTTATAACCAGTATTTGGCCTATCATGAAGGGCGAGGTGGCTATAGCCGCGGCACTTATCGCCATAAGCCAACTTTACTGCAAGTGTCCCGTAAAGTGGATCAGCAGGCGAAATCTTATGGCTGGCAATTAAAGCAATGCCGGCAGGAATTGGAAGATAACCGCAGCTGGTGGCCGTTCTGAGCGGAAGGGACTGCCAGGCTACGACATGACAGGCAAAGGAGAAGGACACCATGCCATTATTAGATAGTTTTACCGTCGACCACACCAAGATGCATGCACCGGCTGTGCGTGTTGCCAAAACGATGCAGACACCAAAGGGCGATACTATTACTGTGTTTGACCTGCGTTTCTGTCGCCCCAATCAGGAAATCCTCTCCGAGCGCGGTATTCACACCCTGGAGCATTTGTTTGCCGGTTTCATGCGGGCCCACCTGAACTCAGGGGCAGTGGAAATTATCGACCTGTCGCCAATGGGCTGTCGTACCGGTTTTTATATGAGTTTGATCGGTGAGCCTGATGAGCAGCAAGTGGCAGACAGCTGGCGTGCCGCGATGGAAGATGTGCTCAAAGTGGCTTCTCAGGCGCAAATTCCTGAACTGAATGAATACCAGTGCGGCACTTACAGCATGCACTCGCTCGACGAAGCCAAGCAGATCGCGCAGGATATTCTGGATCGTGGCATTGATGTTAATAGAAACGACGAGTTAGCGCTGCCAGAGAGTATGTTGCAGGAATTGAAAGTGAAGTAAGCCTTATGCGGGCTTTTCACCGAGACAAAAAACCACCGGCATTGCCGGTGGTTTTTTGTCTTTTGCATTGTGCTCGCCAACCACAGTCTGTGAAGGGGCGGTGATTACCGCACGCTGGATCAACCGGTTTTTTGTAGCTGTGCCGGCAGGATCTTAACCAGTTTGATCATGTTATCGGAGATTTCAACGATCTCCATCTGATAGCCGGCCACTGACACACTGAGGATACTGTCCGGGATATCTTCCAGATGTTCCAGAATCAAACCATTCAGGGTTCTGGGACCGTCTGTCGGCAAATCCCAGTTCAGGCTCTTGTTCAGTTCCCGGATATTGGCTGTGCCTTCTATCAGCAAACTGCCGTCACTTTGCGGGGTAATCTCTTCAGCTAAGGTCGGAGAGATAGACGTAGTGAATTCCCCTACTATCTCTTCCAGAATGTCTTCCAGGGTAATCAAGCCCTGAATATCGCCGTACTCATCAACAATCAGGCCGATGCGTTCTTTGCGGCGCTGGAACTTCAGCAGCTGGATATTCAGCGGCGTGCCTTCCGGGATGAAATACACTTTGTCGGCGGCACGCAGCAGATTTTCTTTGCTGAAATCGTTTTTATCCATCATCAGGCGATAAGCTTCTCTGACGCGCAGCATACCAACGACTTCATCTATGTTGTCACGGTACAGGACGATACGGCCGTGAGCGGCATGGCTGAGCTGGCGGACAATGGATTTCCAGTCGTCATTAATATTGATACCGACAATTTCATTACGCGGTACCATCAGATCTTCCACTGTGACGTTTTCCAGATCCAGAATCGATAACAGCATGTCCTGGTGGCGGCGGGGGATCAGGCTGCCCGCTTCATTGACCACAGTACGCAATTCTTCTGAACTCAGGGTGGCGTCGTTCATATTGTCGATACGCATGCCGAGCAGGCGCAGGAAACTGTTGGTGATGCCGTTGACAAACCAGACCAGCGGATACAGCAGTTTCATCAGTATCCGTAACAGGATACTGCTGGAATAGGCCACTTTTTCAGGATACAGCGCGGCCAGGGTTTTGGGCGTGACTTCAGCAAACACCAATACAGCCATGGTCAGCGCGCCGGTGGCAATAGCCACCCCCAGATCGCCGTACAGGCGCATACCTAAAATCGTCGCGATGGCAGAAGCAAGGATGTTCACCAGGTTGTTGCCGATCAAAATCAGGCCGATCAGGCGATCAGGTCGGTCGAGCAGTTTTTCAACCCGCTTAGCCCCACGGTGGCCCTGGCTTGCCAGGTGGCGCAGTTTGTAGCGGTTTATCGACATCATGCCGGTTTCAGAGCCGGAGAAGTATCCGGAAATCAGGAGTAGTAATACCAGAAGGGAGAATAAAGCTCCCGTGGATATATCGTCCAAAAAGTCAGTTCCTTGTATCGCTGTGGATGTGTACTCTGTACTGAATATGAGTAAAGGTGTCAAGACTGGGTCGTTAAGAGGCTGACGGCCCGGCCAAGATTAATCATGCTTAAGCATGGATAGTGTTTATTAAATTGTCATTAGCTGCCAATGATGATTTCTTTGACGAAACGGCTGCCAAAATAGGCCAGAGTTAACAGGAAAGCGCCAATCAGGCTGAACCAGACGACCTTTTTCCCCCGCCAGCCCATCCGGTAATGGCCCCAGAGCAGGACACTGTAAACTCCCCATGCCAGGATAGACAGCACTGCTTTGTGGGTTTTGCCCTGAGCAAACATATCCTGCAGAAAAATAAAGCCTGTGATCAGCGTGACCGTCAGCAGTATATGACCGACCAGAATGATTTTAAACAACTGTCGCTCAACCAGCATTAAGGGCGGCAGATTAGGATTAAAAGCCAGTTTTTTGTGTTTGAGCTTATAGTCCAGCCACGCCAGCTGAATCGCGTACAGTGTAGCGATCATCAGGGTCGAGTAGGCAAATAGCGCCAGAGAAATATGTAACAGGATTTGAGGATGCGCCTCCAGGTGCGTAATAAAACCACCGGGTAACACAGCTGCCGCTGCAAGGTTAATCGCGGCAAAGCTGTAAATGACGGGCAGCAGAAACCAGATCCGCATTTTGACCATGGCCAGGGTAGTGATGACGGCGATAATCAGACTGATGAGCGAGGCGACATTTAATATACTCAGGTTCTGGCCAACCCCACCCAGGATCAGATCTTTCAGAAACACCACATGCAAGATGATCGCCACTGTGGCACTGATCAGCACTGGCCGGGCTTTTATGCCATTATTATGGCTGAGCCCAGGCACGATAAACGCCAGCGCAAGCAGATAGAAACCAGCAGCAGTAAAGGCAATCAATATGTCCATAACACCTGAAAAGATCGTGAATCCGAACTGGTGAGTATACCTTGTGAACGGATAGCACGACAATGATACAGAGGGAACAATCGTGTGGGACAGAGCGCAATTTACGGTCTGTTTCTGCGATTTCAGCACGAATGTCTGATGGGGGTGTGCGACAGAAATGACAAGAATTCTGTCACAGGCTGCACGTATGGCATGAAACCGGGTAACTGATTGCGGTATACTGGCACAAAATGAGTGCGTAACGAGCGAGTCACACATGTTTGACAATTTAACCGAGCGTTTGTCGTCAACGCTGAAAAACATCAGCGGCCGTGGCCGTCTGACTGAAGACAATATTAAAGATACCCTGCGTGAAGTGCGCATGGCATTGCTTGAGGCGGATGTCGCGCTGCCGGTTGTCCGTGATTTCGTCAAGCGGGTGAAAGAACGCGCTGTCGGAACTGAAGTCTCTAAGAGCCTGACGCCAGGCCAGGAATTTATCAAAATCGTTCAGGCGGAATTAGAAGCCGTCATGGGCGACACGAACGAAGCGCTGGATTTAGCCAGCCAGCCACCTGCGGTCATCCTGATGGCGGGTTTGCAGGGTGCCGGTAAAACCACCAGTGTGGGTAAGCTGGGTAAACTGCTTAAAGAGCGTAATAAAAAGAAGGTACTTGTTGTTTCTGCTGACGTTTACCGTCCTGCGGCTATCAAGCAGCTGGAAACACTGGCTTCTGATATCGGTATTGATTTCTTTCCTTCCAGCCCGGATCAAAAACCGGTGGTGATTGCCCAGGCGGCTATCGAGCACGGTAAACGTAAGTTCTATGATGTGGTAATTGTCGATACCGCAGGCCGTCTGCACGTCGATGAAGCCATGATGGACGAAATCAAAGCCGTTCATAAAATAGCGAATCCGGTAGAAACCCTGTTTGTGGTCGATGCCATGACAGGTCAGGATGCGGCCAATACCGCCAAAGCTTTTAACGAGGCGTTACCGCTGACCGGTGTGATTCTGACTAAGGTCGACGGTGATGCCCGAGGTGGTGCTGCGCTGTCGGTGCGTCATATCACAGGCAAACCCATCAAGTTCCTGGGTGTCGGTGAGAAGACAGATGCGCTGGAGCCTTTCCACCCTGATCGTGTGGCGTCCCGTATTCTGGGAATGGGCGATGTCCTGTCGCTGATTGAAGATTTGGAACGTAACGTTGATAAGGAAAAAGCCGAGCAGCTCGCGAAGAAATTCAAAGAGAAGAAAGGCTTTGATCTAGAAGACTTCCGTGGCCAGCTTCAGCAGATGAAGAACATGGGCGGTATGATGGGCATGATGGACAAGCTGCCCGGTATGTCCCAGTTGCCTGGTAATATCAAAGACCAGGTCGATGATAAAATCTTTGTCCAGATGGAAGCGATCATTAACTCCATGACCTCGAAAGAACGTGAGCGTCCGGAGTTGATTAAAGGTTCGCGTAAGAAACGTATTGCTGCCGGTTCCGGTACTCAGGTACAGGACGTTAACCGTTTGCTGAAGCAATTTACCCAAATGCAGAAGATGATGAAGAAAATGCAGAAGGGCGGCATGAAGAACATGATGCGCAATATGAAAGGCATGATGCCGGGTGGCGGCATGTTCCCTGGGCGCTAATTGCTTCAATTGCTTGTTTTTTGGTCTCGGCTGGTGATTTTACTGGTGAAAAAGTAGCTAAAGCAGTTGCATTCGCGGGTTGAAAGAGTAAAATTCCGAGGCTTTATTTGGCACGGGCCCCGTTTTTTATGGCGGGGCCACTTTTATTTACAGTAATGCAAAGAGGACGATATGGTAACCATTCGTTTGGCACGTCACGGCGCGAAAAAGCGTCCATTTTATCACATCGTTGTTGCTGACAGCCGCGCTGCGCGCGACGGTCGTAACATCGAGCGTGTAGGTTTCTTTAACCCACTAGCTACTGGTCAGGAAGAGCGTCTGCGTCTGGACCTGGACCGTGTAAATCACTGGGTTGGTCAAGGTGCAACTGTATCTGATCGCGCAGCTAAACTGATCAAAGACGCTGCTAAAGCAGCTGCTTAAGATTGGTTAATGGGTAGCAGAGAAGCAATGAGTTCACACAACCAAGACCAAGTTGTTGTCGGTAAAATCGGTGCCACTTACGGTATCAAAGGGTGGCTCAAAGTTTTTTCCTACACAGAACAAGCCGAGAGCATTTTCGCTTATCAGCCATGGCTGATAAAGATGAAAGGTGAATGGAAGACCTTCCATGTGGAAGCATGGAAACGTCATGGTCAGGGGTTAGTTGCCAAGTTGCAGGGTCTGGATATCCGAGAGGATGCTCAGGTCATGACCAACGCGGAGATCAACGTACCTGCTGAACAATTACCGGCGTTGTCAGATGAAGAATTCTACTGGCGCGAACTGATGGGCATGGCTGTTGTGACTACTCAAGGTTACGACCTGGGTAAAGTGACAGACATCCTGGAAACCGGTTCTAATGACGTCTTAGTGGTTAAAGCCAACCTTAAAGATGCTTTTGGACAGAAGGAACGTTTAATTCCGTTCCTCGATGAGCAGGTCATCAAGTCGATTGATCGCACTGCTCAACGGATCGAAGTTGACTGGGATCCTGGATTTTAACCCATCAGTAAGAGCGTAAAGAACCATGCGGGTAGGAATAATTAGCCTATTCCCTGAAATGTTCCGGGCTATTACTGAGTTTGGGGTAACAGGTCAGGCGGTAAAAAAAGGCCTAGTGACTGTAGAGACGTGGAATCCCCGCGACTTTACTCACGATAAGCACCGTACGGTCGATGACCGACCTTATGGTGGCGGACCCGGTATGCTGATGATGGTGCAGCCTTTGCGCGATGCCATTCATGCAGCCAAAGTGTCTGCTAAAGGCCAGGCGAAAGTGATTTATCTCTCTCCTCAGGGCCGTAAGCTCGATCAGACGGGTGTTGAGGAACTGGCACAGAACGAGAATCTGATTCTGATCTGTGGCCGGTATGAAGGGGTAGATGAGCGCATTATCCAACAAGAGGTAGACGAAGAATGGTCTATCGGGGATTTTGTGCTGACGGGTGGTGAGCTGCCAGCCATGACCTTAGTCGATGCAGTCGTGCGGTTTGTACCGGGCGTTCTGGGTGACTTTGCGTCAGCAGAAGAAGATTCTTTTGCCAATGGCTTGCTGGATTGCCCGCATTACACGCGTCCTGAAGTGTTAGATGGACAAGCCGTACCTCCGGTACTCTTGTCTGGTAACCATAAGGACATTAGCCGCTGGCGATTGAAACAATCGCTGGGCCGTACCTGGCTGAGAAGACCAGAGCTCCTGGAAAACCTAGCTCTGACTGACGATCAGGAGAGCTTGCTAGCGGAGTTTATCCGTGAACATCGGCAAGCCATGAGTTAATTTAGTATCAGTTTATTCTAGGGTATATACCAATGAGTAATATCATCAAAGCTCTTGAGCAAGAGCAAATGAAAAATGACCTGCCTGAATTCGCACCAGGTGACACTGTTGTTGTTCAGGTTAAGGTAAAAGAGGGTGACCGTGAGCGTCTGCAGGCGTTCGAAGGTGTTGTTATCGCCAAGCGTAACCGTGGTCTGCACTCAGCTTTCACTGTTCGTAAGATTTCTAACGGTGAAGGTGTTGAGCGTGCATTCCAGGCTCACTCTCCAATCGTAGACAGCATTACTGTTAAGCGTCGTGGTGCAGTACGTCGTGCCAAGTTGTACTACCTGCGTGAGCGTTCAGGTAAAGCGGCTCGTATCAAAGAGAAGCTGACCAGAAAATAAGAACGCGACACGAAAGACGCGTATTGAGAGGCCCGCCAATTTGGCGGGCCTTTTTTTGTGGTGCGCCAACCTGCTACCGCGGAGCGGCAGTGTACCGGATGCCGTCTTACTCACACTGGGACTTCGGTTTCTTCACCTCTATATGCGGGCTCAGCGCGCTCAAAAGTTGCAGTAGCTGGGCTGTCTGTCACTGAGCTCTTCTATGCAGGACGTTACACTGGCTTGGGGAAGGCGGGTTTTGAGGGGACTGACTGCCATACACCTGTACCGGTTGTTATGTCGAGTACATACAGGCAGAAGGTGGGGGTTAAAGCAATAAAGCGTCAATCGGGAGAAGAGGAATAAAAAAAACCAGCCCGGAGGCTGGTTTTTAGAGAAGTGCAAGGTTAAGCCGTTTCCAGCTTGCCTTTGCGTTCACTCTCTTCTTCATCCAGGTCGATTTCGCCTTTACCTTTTGACTTCACAATGACATACACAGTGATGCCAAGCGTCGCAATCAGGCCGATGACAGTCGAGATCATCATAGGCAGACCGAAGCCCAGTGTGCTGTTGTTAAGAATAAAGGTGATCACGACTGTAGTCATGAAAATAGCCGGTACTGTCGTTACCCAATGCAGTTTGTTGTGGCGCAACAGATAAGCAGAAGCGGTCCACAGCATCATGACAGCTGTCGTCTGGTTAGCAAATCCGAAGTAACGCCAGATAATACCGAAGTCTACCTGAGTCAGAATACCACCGATAATAAACAGAGGAACGGCCATCAGCAGGCGGTTACGCAGACTCTTCTGCTCCATGTTGAAATATTCAGCCAGAATCAGGCGGCTTGAGCGGAACGCGGTATCACCGGATGTTATCGGCAGAATCACGACACCCAGGAAGGCGACCACGCCACCCACAACGCCGAGCAAGCCAAAGGATGCGCTGTAAACCACGTTACCCGGACCACCGTTAGCCACGGCATCTGACAGGTTCTCAACGGAGCCGAAGAAAGACAGTGCCAGCGCACACCAGATCAGGGCAATCACACCTTCACCTATCATGGCACCGTAGAAAACGAAGCGACCGTTTTTCTCATTTTCCATGCAACGCGCCATCAGTGGCGACTGAGTCGCGTGGAAGCCTGAGATAGCACCGCAAGCAATGGTGATAAACAGGGCAGGCCACAGCGGCAGATCATTCGGGTTCATGTTGGTGAACATCTGGCTGACTTGGTAGTCGCCCAGCAGGGTGTATTCGCTGGAAACGGCAATGGCAGTGATCAGGCCGACCGACATGAAGATCAGCAGGAAACCGAACAGCGGGTAGAAGCGGCCGATGATCTTATCAACCGGTACTATGGTGGCGATGATGTAGTAGGCAAAGATGATAGCGACCATGGATCCCATAGAAACTGTCATGTCGGTTTGCTCGTTGACCAGGTTGGTGATCATGCCTGCCGGGGCAGAAACAAAGACCACACCGACCAGCAGCAGCAGCACAATGGCAAAGATATTCATAAAGTGCTTGGCGCCATTGCCCAGGTAGCGGCCAGACAGCGTTGGTACTGAGGCGCCGCCATTGCGTACCGACAGCATGCCTGAGAAATAGTCGTGCACGGCGCCGGCAAAGATACAGCCCAGCACAATCCACAGCATGGCCGCCGGACCGTAAAGTGCCCCCATGATGGGACCAAAAATAGGGCCAACACCGGCAATGTTCAGCAGCTGTACCAGGTAGACTTTTTTCTTGGACATAGGTACATAGTCAACGCCGTCCTGCATGGTGTAAGCGGGCGTCTGGCGCTTTTCGTTAATGCCGAAAAGCTTTTCAATAAAGGTACCGTAAATAAAGTAACCGCCAATCAAAGCAGCCACGCAAATCAGAAACCAGGCCATATCTGTGCCTCTCTCAGTGTAGGTAGTAGGGTGATTTAATCTTTTATCAAGGCTTGCATCTTAACCGGTTGCGGCAAAGACACACGGCCTAAAAGACTGAGTGGCTGTATGGCGTTATTGAGTGGTCGCTAAAGAGGTTGAGCGGCGGCAACGGGGGGGGGAGTGGTTGTCTGTGATCCTGAGTGGCCTAGCGCTAAAGTTGGCGTTGTTGAGTTGATAGAGCGAGGGGCAGGCAGAGCGGAGTGTACCTGCCCCTTGATGATGCATCAGCTCAGCCCGTAGCGATCTTTGATTTCTTTCAGGTATCGCCGGCTGACCGGAACCTGCTGACCATGCTGGGTCGTGATCTCCGCCAGCCCGTTATCCAGCAGTTTGATCTCACGAATAGCCTGCGGGTGGACCAGATACTGGCGGTGGCAGCGGATGAGCGGGGTTTTTTCTTCCAGCACTTTGAGTGTCAGCTGTGTGGTGGCCTTGGTGTCTTTAGTGACTATGTGCACACCTGATAAATCAGAATGCGCCAGTTCAATATCTGTCGGGCTGAGCAGCAAGATACGGTTATGACCACTGCACGGAATGAGCTCAAGCATCTCGCTGATCAAAGGGGTGTAATCAGGCTGGCGCAGTTCGCGCTTCAGCTTGGCCAGAGTTTTAGCAAGCCTTGTCGGTTCTACCGGTTTTAACAGGTAGTCAAAGGCATTATCTTCAAATGCTTTGATGGCGTAATCGTCATACGCCGTCACAAACACAATTTTGGGCATGGTGTCCGGGTCTAGCATGCTCAGCAGTTCGATCCCTGTGATTTGCGGCATCTGGATATCCAGAAACACCACTTCGGGCTTGAGCAGATTAATCATCTTCAGACCTTCGATGGCGTTGGCGCCGCTGCCAATGATTTCGATATCGCCGCTGTCATGCAGCAGCTCCATCAGCTCCTCGCGGGCATAGGGTTCATCGTCTATGACAAGCGCTTTGATCATGGTTGTCCGTTCTCCTTTGGCAGCGTAATGGTGGCCAGTGTCCATTGATTGGCTTCCCAGCGCATTTGCAGGCCGTATTCTTTGCCGTATCGGTTTTTCAATCGTTTATCGACAATTTTCATGCCCAGACCGCTCTCTTCACCCACTGGCTGATACAAGCCTGCATTATCGCGGACTTCTAACACAATACGCTCATCACTCTGGAACGCGTTGATGGTAAGTTTACCGCTTGCCAGCAAATTAGACGTGCCATGCTTGATGGCATTTTCCACCAATGGCTGAAGCGTAAAGGTCGGAATCGTGATATTCAATAATGCATCATCAATATTAACTTCAACCTGCAGTCGGTCGGCAAACCGGGCACGTTCAATTTCCAGATAGGCATGTACGTGCTGCAACTCTTCTTCCAGGGTGACAGTTTCTATATTCTGCTTGAGATTGCGACGGAAAAACTGTGACAAATGCTGAATCAGCTGCCTGGCTTTATCAGGATCACGGCGGATCACCGCGTTGATAGTGTTCAGTGCATTGAACAGAAAGTGTGGGTTAACCTGTGCTTGCAACAGGCGCAACTCTGCCTGAGTCAGCAGGGTTTGCTGGCGGTTATAGCGACCGGTCAGGATCTGGTTCGACAAGAGTTTGGCGATCCCTTCTCCCAGCGTCAGGTTAATGGTGGAAAACAGCTTATGCTTGGGTTCATAGAGTTTTATGGTGCCTATTACCTCATGGTTGCCGCCAATCAGCGGAATGACCAGTGCAGAGCCTAGTTTGCATTTGTCGTAGAGTGAGCAGCAGTAGGGCACCTCATAACCGTCGGCATAGACGAGTTCGCAGTTATCTATGGCCTGCTTAGTATGTTTGGAAGAAATTGGGGTGCCCGGCAAATGGTGATCATCGCCAATACCAATGAAAGCAAGAATCTTGTCTCTGTCTGTGATAGAGACAGCACCGACCCCGGTTTCTTCATAAACGATACGGGCAATCTGTTTAGAGTTTTCCTGATTAAACCCCTGGCTGAGTATACCCACAGAGCGCTGGGCAATTTTCAGCGCCCGGCTGGAAAACGCGGCGGAGTATTTTTCATAAATGGTTTTTTTATCGCGGATAATACTCATGAACAGGGCGGCGCCCACTGAGTTGGCAATCACCATAGGCAAGGCAATGGCGCTGACCAGGCTGTAGGCTTTATCAAAAGGCTCAGCCACCGCCAGAATGATCAGCATCTGCAGGATCTCCGCAACCAGGGTAATGGCGAACACTGTCAGCGGCCGGAAAATCGCATCAAAGTTACTGCGGCGGACAAAATAGCTGTGCATGATACCGCCGATCAGCCCTTCAACCGTGGTTGATATAGCACAGGCGACGTCAGTAAACCCGCCCATGCTGTAGCGGTGCATACCGCCGGTCAGACCCACGGCAAAACCTACCACCGGGCCACCCAGCAACCCTCCCATGACAGCGCCGATGGCCCGGGTATTGGCGATAGCATCTTCTATGTGCAGACCAAAATAAGTGCCTAAAATACAGAAAAGAGAAAACAGTACATAGCAGGCAAAGCGTTGAGATAAACGGCCAGATACCGTAGTAATAGGCATAAACAGCGGTGTCTTGCTTAACAGGTAAGCCAAAACCAGGTAAACACTAAGCTGTTGCAGCAAAGACAGGATGAGTTCCATGGCGGTATCGGAATAAGCTAAATGGATGTTTATGGTAGCTGTCTTTGTTTGAAAGGCAATAATATACATGGTGTGTAAATTTTTATTTACGAATGGTATTTTTTATTTACAGGCTATTGCCCCATGAAATACCAGTTGTTATTGTCTGTTTATTGACAGGGGAAATCCTGTTGTAACTAAAAATTTACACCCAGGTATAGCAGAATCAGGATGGCCCTATGCAAAAAGATGTGTTGAATAATGTCCATATTCAGGATGAACAAGTCCTTATTACGCCGCAACAGTTAAAAGATAAATTGCCTGTCAGTGAATCTGCGCTGTCTTTCATCGAACAATCGCGTAAAACCGTTGCCGACATTATCCACAAACGGGATCACCGTTTACTGGTCGTTTGCGGCCCTTGTTCTATTCATGATGTCGAAGCGGCAAAAGATTATGCCCGTCGATTTAAAGAACTGGCAGCTGAACTTGATGATCAGCTGTACCTTGTCATGCGTGTGTACTTTGAAAAACCGCGCACGACTGTCGGTTGGAAAGGCTTGATTAACGATCCGCATCTGGATGGCACTTTCGAGATTGAAGAAGGGTTACACATCGCACGCCAATTGCTGATCGATCTGGTAGAAATGGGCATCCCTCTGGCCACAGAAGCGCTGGACCCTATCAGCCCGCAATACATCGGCGATTTGTTCAGCTGGGCAGCCATTGGTGCGCGTACCACTGAGTCGCAAACCCACCGCGAAATGGCCAGCGGTCTTTCTATGCCGGTTGGTTTCAAAAATGGCACTGATGGCAGCCTGGGTACAGCCATCAATGCCATGCAGGCGGCCGCTTCCGGTCACCGTTTCATGGGGATTAACCGCGAAGGCCAGGTAGCACTGCTCAGCACTCAGGGAAACCCGGATGGCCATGTTATTCTTCGTGGTGGTAAGCAAACCAACTATGACTCAGTGTCGGTTTCTGAATGCGAAACTGAGATGAAGTCGGCGGGTCTCACCCCGGCCTTAATGGTAGACTGTTCCCATGCCAATTCTCGCAAGGATTACCGTCGTCAGCCACTGGTTGCCGAAGATGTGATTCATCAGATCCGGGAAGGGAATCATTCCGTTATTGGTCTGATGCTGGAAAGCCATATTAACGGCGGCAACCAGAGTGCTGATCTGGATCGCAGCGAAATGGCATACGGTGTCTCTATCACAGACGCCTGTATTAACTGGGAAGATACCGAAAGCCTGCTGCGTCGCGCTCGTCAGGAATTAACCCCTTTCCTACAACAACGTATTAAATAATGGAATAAGAGACGAATGGTTGCGGAACTGAGCACACTACGAGATCAAATTGATGAAGTCGATAAGCAGATGGTCGCACTCTTGGCGCGCCGTCTGGCTTTGGTCGAAGAAGTCGGCCATGTAAAAAGCCAGCACGGCCTGCCGATTTATGCCCCGGATCGTGAAGCCGCCATGCTGGCATCACGGCGACAGGAAGCGGCTGACCAGGGCGTACCGCCGGATCTGATTGAAGATATTCTGCGCCGCACCATGCGTGAATCTTATGCCAGTGAAAATGATTCGGGTTTCAAATGCCTGAAACCCGAATTACGCCCGATCGTCGTGGTGGGTGGTCATGGTCAGCTGGGTCGTCTATTCTGCCGTTTGTTTGAGCTGTCGGGTTATCAGGTACGTATCCTGGGTAGTCAGGACTGGGACAAAGCGGATGAATTGCTAGAAGATGCTGGCATGGTTGTGGTAACGGTACCGATTCATCTGACCGAACAAGTGATCCGCCGTCTGCCTAAGCTGCCGGATGATTGCATTCTGGCTGATCTGACCTCGATTAAGAGCGGACCGGTGCAGGCAATGCTGGAAGCGCATCAGGGACCTGTGGTGGGCTTGCACCCTATGTTCGGACCGGATATCAGCAGCCTGGCTAAACAGGTGGTGGTGTACTGTGACGGGCGTAACCCTGAAAGCTATCAGTGGCTGCTGGAGCAAATTCAGATCTGGGGAGCGAGCCTGAACCGGATCAGTGCCATTGAACATGATCAGGGAATGACCCTGATTCAGGCACTGCGGCATTTCACATCGTTTGTGTATGGTGTTCACCTGGCAGAGGAAGATCCGCGCTTAGATCAGCTATTGTCGCTCAGTTCACCGATTTATCGTCTGGAGCTGGCTATGGTAGGGCGACTGTTTGCACAGGACGGGCAGCTCTATGCGGATATCATTATGTCTTCGCCGCAAAACCTGGCCATGATTAAGCGTTTTCACCAGCGCTTTGGTGATGCCATTGCCATTCTGGAAAACAAAGATAAAGCCGCGTTCAAGCAGGCATTTGATCAGGTGGAAAGCTGGTTTGGTGACTACGCCGGACGCTTTTTGAAAGAAAGTCAGTCGTTATTACGGCAGGCCAACGATGCAACCCACAGAGGCTGATCGGACTCATTGCTGTCGCTCTATGTTTTTCTGTTTACCTACAAAGAAGGCCAGCGATTGCTGGCCTTTCTGTGTTTATTCTTCCAGATAATCGACTTCAGTCGGTTTGACGTTTTCACTGGGATAACAGCCTAACACCTTAATAAATCGCGTCAGTCGGGTCAGCTCTTCCAGTGCCTGCTGCATGGCCTCGGATTTTAAATTCGTTTCAACATCCACATAGAACATTTCTTCCCATGGATTGCCGATCACAGGTCGGGACTCCAGCTTGGCCATATTGATGTTGAGATTGCGCAGCACCAGCAGACATTCAACCAGCGAACCGGGTTTCTGGCCGGTCGACATGATCAGTGTGGTTTTGGCCGGGATCAGCGGGGTGACATCGACTGCTTTTCGGGCAACGACAATAAAGCGGGTAAAGTTTTCCTGCTGGTTGGCAATACCGGTTTTCAACGGAGTTAAGCCATACAGTTCACCGCTGGAGGCATTGCCAATGGCAGCGACATTTGGCTGTTTGAGTTCAGCGACCTGCTGCATGGCATCGGCAGTGCTGGAAGTATATTCCTGCTTGATGTCCCCCATAGTGCGAAGGTACTCACTGCATTGCTGGTGGGGTTGCGGATGGGAATACAGGGTATCAATTTTATCCAGCGAGGTAGGTACGGCTGTTAGCAGACAGTGTTCAATCGGCTGGGTAATTTCGCCCACAATCGACAGACTGGTATGCTGAAGCAAATCGTAAACTTCATTAATAGAACCTGAGCTGGTGTTTTCAATCGGAAGGACACCGTAGTCAGCCTGACCGGTTTCTACCACATTGACCACATCACGAAAATTGGAGCAGCTCATCTCAACCAGCTTGGTTTGTTTTCGGCTGAAGTACTGACGGCTGGCCAGGTTGGAATAAGATCCTTTTGCGCCCAGGAAGGACACGCGAACCACAGGCTGAAGGCTGTCAGGGTTGGTCAGCTTTTGCAGATAAGCCTGCTGGAAAAGCACAGAGTCTTCAATAATGGTGTGAAAGATCTGAGTGACATAGTTAGCATCCAGCTGGTGCTGTTTACCTTCATCAATCAGTCTCAGTAACAGTGCTTGCTCTCTTTCCTGATCCCGGACAGGTTTGGTGGTTTTGATTTTGCTTTTGGCGACTTCCAGGCTCAGCTGACGCCGTTCTGCCAGTAGCGCCAGAATTTCATTGTCTATCCGAGTGACATGGGTTCGGATCTCGTCCAGTGAGTGGTAGCTTTTGGTCATTCTGGTTCCCTGTCTGTGCTTATTTTATAGTTATGCTTACAAAAAAGCCTCCCGGTTGGGAGGCTTGCTGTTCGTCTTTCGCTGCTTTCTTGCGTAACGATAGCCCCCACTTAAGGTGAGCGAAAAAAGAAGTGAAAGAAAAACAGTGTGTGTTGAATCATGTGTCAGTCAATCTCGTAAATATATCGGTTAATTATTGTCTAGGAATCACCCTATGGTGAGTCGGTGATCTTGTCAAGAATAAAAAGCCCCGCCTCGGGGCAGGGCTTGGTAGGAAGGGATCAGGCTTCGAAGTCTTCTTCTGCCATTTCAGCTTCAGTCAATACAGGCTTCTGGCTGTGACTGGCTCGACGGGCTTCCGATTTGTGTGATTGCTTGCTCAGCTGTCGCTCCAGTTTCTGATACATGTCTTTAATGGCGGCATACATGTTTTCCTGTTCAGAGGATGCCACGAGGTTCCCCCCTGGAATGCCGGCTGTCGCTTCCACCTTGAAGTGCCGGTTGGGTTCTTGGCTGATGACAGCATGTTTGCCGATCAGCGGGACCTGAAAGCGCTCTAATTTACTGAACTTTTCCTCAATGCGCTCACGGATAGCAGGGGTGACATCAATATTTTTGCCTGTGACTTCTACTTGCATAGTCTCTCTCCTGTTTTGCTACCCCTTGGTGGGTTAACTTCAGATTACTCTTCTCAATCGTGAATAAAGTGATCTGGATCAACTTTAATAAGTAAAATAATTCACCAATATATTTCTGTGACTTGTTCTGCTTTGTGACAAGAAAATGAATAAAAACCCCTTGTCGAGGGCATTATGAATGCGGCAGTATGGAGTGAGTTGATGACTGGCGGCCAGTGCTGCTCAGGGGCGTTTTTCGGCCTGAAGCTAAGTGCTTTGCCATCAATGGCCAGAACGTGGTGTGATGAGATGCAGTGCGGTAATCAGCAAGAACAAAAAACGGCAGCCTCCTGGCTGCCGTTTGTCGTTTTAATGGTGTGGGGATCAGACCGGATTCAGATCAATCAGTCGCTGAGCATGTTCGGCCGGCGTTTCCAGGCCAAGCTTTTCATACGCGGTTTGCATCAGTGGCAGCGATTGACGTGCTGCTTCAGTATCCGGATACAAACGCTGAATTTGCTGGCAGCGGTTTACGGCGGCCACCCAGGCTTCACGGCGGATATAAAAGTCGGCAGCGGCTAACTCATAATTGGCCAGACGGTTTTTCAGGTAAACCAGTCTTGCTTTGGCGTCTGCGGCATACTGGCTGGCCGGGTAGCGATCCAGCAGGCGCTTAAAGTCACGAAATGCCTGGCGAGCTGGTTCCGGATCCCTGTCGTGGCGATCAATGTCAAACACATCGTGCATGAAAGAGCGGTCCTGGGCCATGTGAGTCAGACCACGCATATAGAGCACCCAGTCTGCTTTTTCATGGGTGGGGTTTAATCGGGTAAAACGATCTATGGTTGCTTCGCCGAGCGCCAGATCATCGTTTTTGTAATAAGCGTAAATCAGATCAAGCTGCACCTGCTCCGAATAAGCGCCGAACGGATAACGTGAATCCAGAGCTTCCAATCTTTCAATGGCTGTTACCCAGCTACCACTTTGTAAGGCTTGCTGAGCACTGCCGTACAGCTCAGAAGGCGGAATATCCGGTACCACTTCCTCTGTACTGGAGCAACCAGACACAATAGCGGCGGCAAGAAATGTCGTGATTATCAGGCGTTTCATTGCGGCGTCAGTTTCCTTGGTCATAATTTATTTCTGTGATCCATTACGGTCAGCGCCGTTAACAGATACAATGACAACTAATATCTGTCATTTTACGCAGCGTTTAGGCTTTAGTCTCACGCTTTTTGAAAAAGTTCTTTATGGCACAGCAAATAGAGTTAAGCAACATAGTAAACGATAGCCAGCTTGGTCAACGTCTTGATCAGGCTCTGGCTGAACTGTTTTCCGATTATTCCCGTTCACGGATTAAAGACTGGATTCTCAATGGCAGCGTCTGCGTCAATGGCGCAGTGGTGACTAAACCCCGCCTTAAAATGATGGGCGGTGAAAAACTCACGGTTGTGGCTGAGATTGAAGATGAGGAGCGCTGGATAGCGCAAGACATTCCGCTCAATATTGTCTACGAAGATGAGCATCTGCTGGTGATTAACAAGCCACGTGATTTTGTGGTTCATCCGGGAGCAGGCACGCCAGACGGTACTGTGCTTAATGCACTGTTGCATCACTGCCCGTCTCTCGCCGAAGTGCCGCGAGCCGGTATTGTGCACCGTCTTGATAAAGACACGACGGGCCTGATGGTAGTGGCAAAAACAATTCAGGCTCAGACCCGATTGGTTCGTGCACTGCAAAAACGCAAAATCACCCGTGAATATGAAGCGGTTGCCATGGGCAAAATGACAGGTGGTGGTGTGGTTGAAAAGCCAATTGGCCGCCATTCGACTAAGCGCACTTCGATGGCGGTGCATGAGCTGGGCAAGCCGGCTATCACCCATTATCGTGTCGCGGAGCACTTTCGTGAACACACCAGTCTGGTGCTGCGCTTGGAAACGGGGCGCACCCACCAGATCCGTGTTCACATGGCGTATCTGTCGCATCCGCTGGTGGGGGATACCTTGTACGGCGGTCGTCCGCGTCCACCGCGTAATGCCTCTCAGGAAGTGATCCAAGCGCTCAGGGCTTTTGACCGCCAGGCTCTGCACGCTCGTATGTTAAGGCTTGATCATCCCATCACCGGCGAGCTGATGGAGTGGCATGCAGAGACACCCGAAGATATGGTGGCACTTGTCGAGATTCTGCGTCAGGACAAACTTGACCATCCGGAGGATGATTACTGAGATGTGGATGACCCCAGACTGGCCAGCGCCTGAGAATGTCAAAGCCATCAGTACCACTCGCTCCGGGGGTATCAGCCAGGGGCCCTATGCCGGTCTTAATCTGGGGGACCACGTCGGTGATGAGCCGGCAGCTGTTGCGCATAATCGTCAATGGCTGCAGCAGCAACTGGGCTTAGTGCATGCGCCCGCCTGGTTGTCGCAAACTCACAGCACGATAGTACTGGACCTGCATGCACCACTGACGGACATTCCCCATGCGGATGCCAGTATTACCCGGCAGTTTGGATTAGCCTGTACGGTGATGACAGCAGATTGCTTACCTGTATTATTGTGCGATCGTCAGGGCACCCAGGTGGGGGCAGTGCATGCCGGATGGCGAGGCTTGGCTGACGGTATTATTGAACAAACGGTGACTTGTTTTGAGCAAGCACCAGAGCAATTGCTGGCCTGGCTGGGACCCGCGATTGGACCGCAAGCCTTTGAGGTTGGAGGGGAAGTCAGGGAGCAATTTCTGGCCCATGATCCTGCGGCGGAATCTGCATTTCAGCCAAAAGGTGAAAAATGGCTGGCGGATATCTATCAGCTGGCGCGATTGCGTCTACATCGTCTGGGCGTGAACCAGATTTTCGGTGGCAATGAGTGTACAGTCAGCGACGCTTTCCGTTTCTTTTCCTATCGCCGGGATGGCGTAACCGGACGTCAGGCCAGTTTAATCTGGCTGGAAAAATAAACCTCTGCCATTACCTCCTCCAAAACAGCGGCCTTGAGCCGCTTTTTAATATCCCTACAATTTATGCTTGAAAAGAACAAGGTGCGCAACCATATACAAAGGTAATGACAAGGTCATATCTAGAGTGGAGGACTTATGCGTCTTGACCGGTTTACAAGCAAATTTCAATTAGCGATTTCTGATGCGCAGTCGCTGGCTTTAGGACGAGACCATCAGTATATCGAACCTGTGCATTTGATGACGGCACTGATGAATCAGGACAGCAGCACCACCCGCCCGCTGCTGACTCTGCTGAATGTAGATATTACCCAATTGCGTTCCAGTCTGTCTGAACAGCTCGACCGTTTACCTAAAGTAAGCGGTATCGGCGGCGATGTGCAGTTGTCCCATGGCATGGGCGTGCTGTTTAACATGTGCGACAAGCTGGCCCAGAAACGCAAAGACAAATATATCTCTTCCGAACTGTTCATTCTGGCTGCGGTGGACGACAAAGGTCCGCTGGGCGAGCTATTGCGCAAGTTTGGCTTGAGTGCTGAAAAAGTTGAACAGGCGATTGAGAAAATCCGCGGTGGTCAGAAAGTCGATGATCCCAATGCCGAAGAAAACCGTCAGGCGCTGGAAAAGTTCACTATTGATCTGACTGAGCGTGCCGAGCAAGGCAAGCTGGATCCCGTGATCGGCCGCGATGAAGAAATTCGCCGTACTATTCAGGTCTTGCAGCGCCGTACAAAGAACAATCCGGTCCTGATTGGTGAGCCGGGTGTGGGTAAAACGGCAATTGTTGAAGGTCTTGCCCAGCGTATTGTCAATGGCGAAGTGCCTGAAGGGCTACGCAATAAGCGAGTGCTGTCCTTGGATATGGGGGCACTGATTGCTGGTGCAAAATACCGGGGCGAGTTTGAAGAACGTCTCAAATCAGTATTGAACGAGCTGGCACAGGAAGAGGGCAGCGTCATTCTCTTTATTGATGAGCTGCATACCATGGTTGGCGCCGGTAAAGGTGAAGGCGCGATGGATGCGGGTAACATGCTTAAACCTGCGCTGGCCCGTGGTGAGCTTCATTGTGTCGGGGCTACAACGCTGGATGAGTACCGTCAGTTTATAGAAAAAGATGCCGCGCTGGAGCGCCGTTTCCAGAAAGTGCTGGTGGAAGAGCCAAACGTTGAAGATACCATCGCGATTTTACGTGGCCTTAAAGAGCGTTATGCGCTTCATCATCATGTAGAAATTACGGATCCGGCGATTGTTGCGGCGGCCAGCCTGTCGCACCGGTATATCTCTGATCGCCAGCTACCTGACAAGGCGATTGATCTTATCGATGAGGCGGCTTCCAGTATCCGTATGCAAATTGATTCCAAACCGGAATCTCTGGATCGTCTTGAGCGCCGAATCATTCAGTTGAAAATTGAACAACAGGCGCTATCGAAAGAAAGTGACGATGCCAGCCAGAAGCGCTTAGCCGTGTTAAGTGAAGAACTGGCCGGAAAGGAAAAAGAGTACGCAGAACTGGAAGAAGTCTGGAAAGCTGAAAAAGCAGCCCTGTCCGGCACTCAGCATATTAAAGCGGAGCTGGAGCAGGCGAGAACAGATATGGAGATTGCCCGGCGTGCGGGGGATCTGAATCGCATGTCTGAACTGCAATACGGCAAGATACCAGAACTGGAGAAACAGCTGGATCTGGCTGCTCAGGCCGAAATGCAGGAAATGAGCCTGCTGAAAAATCGTGTCACAGATGCGGAGATTGCCGAGGTGCTGTCACGTCAGACCGGTATCCCGGTATCCCGTATGCTGGAAGGGGAACGCGATAAACTGCTGCGAATGGAAGGAGCACTGCATCGGCGAGTTATCGGCCAGGACGAAGCTGTTAATTCAGTGGCAAATGCTATCCGCCGCAGCCGGGCAGGATTATCTGATCCCAACCGGCCTATCGGTTCATTCCTGTTCCTCGGTCCGACAGGGGTCGGTAAAACAGAGTTGTGCAAGGCGTTAGCCAACTTCATGTTTGACAGTGACGATGCCATGGTGCGTATTGATATGTCAGAGTTCATGGAGAAACATTCTGTCGCAAGACTTGTTGGTGCACCTCCGGGTTATGTAGGGTATGAAGAGGGCGGATACCTGACCGAAGCGGTTCGTCGTCGTCCCTATTCCGTCATTTTGTTGGATGAAGTAGAAAAGGCGCATCCGGACGTGTTCAACATTTTGCTGCAGGTGCTCGATGATGGTCGTCTGACTGACGGGCAGGGCAGAACGGTCGACTTCCGTAACAGTGTCATCATTATGACATCGAATCTGGGGTCTGATCGTATCCAGGAGCACTTTGGTGAACTTGATTACGACGGTATCAAACAGTTGGTTATGGAAGTCGTGGGCCATCACTTCCGCCCGGAATTCATCAACCGTGTCGATGAAACCGTTGTTTTCCACCCTCTGGGTGATAAACATATCAAAGATATCGCACGAATTCAGATTGGTCGCCTGAGTGATCGACTGGAGGAAAAAGGCTTTGAACTGAAAGTAGAAGATTCTGCGTTGGATTTGATTGCAAGCGCAGGTTTCGATCCTGTATACGGGGCTCGCCCGCTGAAACGGGCCATTCAGCAATACATTGAAAACCCATTGGCGCAGGATATTCTTTCCGGGAAATTAACTGTTGATAAGCCAATTGTGCTTACAGCAAAGGATGAACATATCTCTGCCGGCCAATAAATTGTGATCATTAAGCGAAAAAAGCCTGCCTCGTAGCAGGCTTTTCTGTATTTACAGGTTTTGCCTGGGGGGATTTTAACCACAAAAGCACTAATCGTTCAAAAAATGCCCTGTTGGAATTTATTTGTGATTTTGCGCTTGCCAAGGTGTGCGAACTCTCTATAATGCCGCCTCACTGACACGGAGAACGGCGCTTACAGCCAAGGCCATGTCAGAAAGCTCTTTAACAATTTGACCATGCAATCTGTGTGGGCACTCGACAATGATACAGTCATAAAAGATTTATCAGTGAACTGAGTGACCAAATGGTAGCGCTTTCTCGAAAGGGTTACCGGCACAGTCAATTCGTTTCAACTTCGGTTGAAACATCAGTAATCACTGAGCCGCCTTTCTTCGGAAAGGCAACAAAACTTTAATTGAAGAGTTTGATCATGGCTCAGATTGAACGCTGGCGGCAGGCCTAACACATGCAAGTCGAGCGGCAGCGACATGAACAAACCTTCGGGGGCGTTCATGGGCGGCGAGCGGCGGACGGGTGAGTAATGCCTGGGAACATGCCCTGATGTGGGGGATAACCATTGGAAACGATGGCTAATACCGCATAATCTCCTGTCTTTTACGAGATGGGAGCAAAGAGGGGGACCTTCGGGCCTCTCGCGTCAGGATTGGCCCAGGTGGGATTAGCTAGTAGGTGGGGTAACGGCTCACCTAGGCGACGATCCCTAGCTGGTCTGAGAGGATGATCAGCCACACTGGAACTGAGACACGGTCCAGACTCCTAC
>NZ_QZMS01000011.1 GCF_003614885.1 Photobacterium salinisoli | reverse complement strand
CATAGATTATGTTAAATAAAGGGCAGCGAGGATTATATGTAGAGCTCTTCTGCTCTCTTCTCTATGGTTACCTGGCTGGCAAAGCGCGTCATTTAACCATAACGCTGATTTACCATAAAATAGGTAATTCACACTTATATTTAAGTCCTGCTGCAAATGTCAGTTTGCCTGGTTCTTCAATGTCAGGTGAAATTACCTAAGGCCGACGAACGCCGATGTGTTCGTCGGGATTCCTTCAAATACGGAGGAAACTTGGTCAGCATGCATAGATTTGTATGTGCCTGACAGCTTTTCGCTCTCTTGCCAGATTGCGTTGATTAGATCTTGATTAGCAGCTGAAACCAGGACTGCCAGGCTGATGTTAGTTTTTCAGCCGCCGGCTAATTTTACCGTGTGTCCTTTTTTCTCAAGTGTGCTTTTGATGATATCGCGTTTATCGCCCTGGATTTCTATGGTTCCATCTTTTACAGAACCACCGCAGCCACAGACTTTTTTCAACTCAGCGGCCAAAAGCTTCAGTTCAGCATCATTCATATCCAACCCAGTGACAATACAGACGCCTTTTCCTTTACGGCCTTTTGTCTGACGCTGAATTCGTACCACGCCATCGCCTTTCAGGCGTTCTGGGGTTGTTTTCTCTTCTTTAATTCTGCCTGTATCAGTTGAATAGACTAATCGGCTGTTATCACTCATGAAATCGACCTCAATAACTGCTTTAAAAGTGTGACCTGGCCTTCAGGTTGAATATAGAGGCTTGCGACCAGGCTAAGTCCGAATATTATCAATAAATAGGCCTCTAACGGAAACGCATATGATTCATAACGTAGTTTTTGACTTTGGTGCTGTGCTGTTTGATTGGAACCCGCACAAAATCGTCTCTACTTTCACTCAGTCTACATACGAACAAGACATACTGCTGACGAACGTACTTCAGCACCCTGACTGGTTGGCTTTGGATCGCGGTACTATGTTGATGGCCGAAGTTATCCCAAAATTTGCTGCTCGAACCGGTTTTCCAGAGGCAAGGATGGAGGACTTCATTGATCACATTCAAAACAGTCTGACTGTGATCGAAGCGTCGAAACAGTTACTTGATGACTTACTGGAACTGGATTTTAACCTGTACTACCTGACGAATATGAGTAGCGCCTTTTTCGATACGCTTTACGAAAAGCATGATTTTATTGCATTGTTCAATGGCGGTCTGGTTTCTGCCAAAGAGCTGCTAATGAAGCCAGAAGCTGAAATATTTCAATTGCTTATAAATAGATACGCGATTAATCCTGAAGATACGTATTTTATCGATGATAACGAAGACAATGTGCTTGCGGCCCGAAAACTGGGTATAACGGCCATTCGTTTTTCACCCACCCCTGCTTGTTATCAACAGATTCGCTCAGCATTGAGACTAAAGGTTGATTAGCTGAACCTAAGCTTACCTCATCAGAGCTTTAACTTTACGCTGAACAAACATAGGTAACTTATATTTATAGTAATCATATTTACTATTGGCACTTTTCTTGGAGGTTCCGTGAAAAAAGCATTGATCCCGTTAATGTTAGTTGTATTTGCATTTAACAGCCCCTCTTCCCTGGCTGACAGTCGACCTCTCGAAAAGAAATCCATTGTTGGTCAAGTTGAGACTATCAACGTCCTGGATTTGGAACTCGAATACAAAGCCCGAATTGATACTGGCGCGAACACGTCTTCAATCAATGCTTATGATATCCGTATATTAGGTGATAAAAGCGAAGATATGCGTGAAAATCTAGGCAATATGGTGGAATTCAAGACAAAAAATGAGAAAGGTGAAACAACCACTCACAAAGCAAAAATAGTTAAAGTCAGTAAAATACGGAATGCTCAAGGTGTTGAACGTCGCTATGCAGTAAAAATGGATTTAAGCTGGAACGGTGAACATAAAGAAGTCACTGTAAACTTGCGCAATCGTAGCAAGCTGGAATACAAACTGTTGCTTGGCAGAAACTGGCTGATGGGCGACTACTTAGTTGATGTAGAAAAGTTGGATGAAGACGATTAACGTCCCCCTTCGCTTTGGTTAGCCATTTAATGTTTATCACATGCCGCCTTGTTTATGAGGCGGCTTAGTATATAGTAATAGTTATCAACAAATAAGTTATAGTGCATTAAATGAAGAAAATTCCTCCCATTGCTGAAGAAAATAAAAAAAGAGACAGTATAAAGCTCTTCACGCTACCCATAGAAGATATTGAAGTCTGGGAAGTTTTGACACATAAACAGTATTCGTCGAACACTTTGCTGGCTTTCAAAAACGATTGGAATAATTTCCTTCATTACTGCCTGGACAAACACGCAATCCCTTTGCCAGCAACAGTAAAAACGGTACATAACTTTATTGATACGATGGCCAAGAAACGCAAGCTGTCAAGCCTCAAGCGTTACATTGTCACAATCGGATTGGTTCACCGCTGCCATGCCCTCCCCGATCCTTGCCGTCATACTGAAGTCAGGCTAGTACTGAATAAATATTGTGTAGAAAAAAAAGACGACTACAAAAATGCGAACGCCTTCAGGGATGATCACTTACAACAGTTGGTTGATGTTTTCTCTCTCTCTACCAAACCCAAAGACATTCGCGATCTGGCGATTTGGGCTGTTATGTTTGAAGCAATGTTAAAGCGGAGCGAACTGGCAGCGCTGACCATAGAAAATATCTCAATTGACACCTCAGGACTTATTAGTCTGCATATCCAGGATCACATAATTGCATTAAGTACCATTGCTTCTCGTAGTATGCAGCGCTGGCTGACGGTAGGCATGATTGAATCAGGTGTTGTTTTTCGAAGAATTGATCGTCATGGCAATATTGGCGAGCAACCACTTGACCACTCGTCCATCTACCGGGTGTTTCGCCGCGCTGGTGAAGAACTCGGACTCAGCCAAGACAGTGTTTTTTCGGGCCAGTCACCCAGAGTAGGCGCCGCCAAAGATCTATCCGATGCGGGGGTATCCATCCCTGACATCCAATCTCAGGGGCGTTGGAAGAGCCCTGCAATGCCGGCACAGTATGTGGGTCATAAAGATAGACACGATACGGAAATTGCGAAATACGTGAAGAAAAAAGACTGGGAGAAGTAAGTGAAGATTTAACTGCCTGGACCGGATGCCCACTGGGGTTGAACAACAGCATGAATAGGTTGAGTGATTCTTTCGAACAAGCTTTCCAAGGGAGCCATAATGCCAAAATACCCCGCCTGATTCGCTTCAACCCATTCCTTGAGGTTAATGCCTTCCCAACAGATTTCGTATCCGGCATTAAGGGCCAGAATCTCAAAGAAAATACGTTGAACACGCCCATTCCCTTCTCTGAACGGGTGTATGACATTCAATTCACAGTAATAATGAGCAATGCGGCGGATAAAATGATCGAAATCCAGCCCACAGAGGTATGATTCATCAGCAAGTGAAGCAAAAAGACGTGTCGCCTCCCTTTCAATATTCCTGGCATGACAAAATCGACTCTGGCCTTTGGTGATATCCACCCGTCGTATATCACCAGCCCAGGAGTATAAATCCTGAAACAGAGTGAAATGTATTTGTCGCAGATAGGCTAAATCAAATCGGTCGAACTCTGGTACAAAATGTTCTGCCCGAACCCGTGTGAAATCCCGCTCAGCCAGAGCGAGTTCATCTTCATCATTGATATTGAGTAAGTTGATGAGAACAGCCGAACCGGGGTAGCAATCAGGATCCTGCTGAACACCATATTTATCTCGCATAATGCTTTTTTAACCGAGCGATTTGTTCATTCTCAGACACGGGTGGTTCGTGTGACGACTCTGTACCTGGCGCCCCGTCTAATTCAAAGCCCTCCAGCTTTAAACTGGCTCTGTAGTTCTTTTCCTGCATAGCTTTAAAACGCGCAGCTTTCTGTTTGTTTGTCAGCATAGGGGTCATGTCGAGTCTCATCGTCAGTATTGCAGCCAATGAAAAAAACGCCAGTCAGACTGGCGTTTTTGAAACCAAAAATCACTGACTGGATGGATGGACAGCGCTTTTGATAGCTTGCTCAAGATAGTCTGTAAAACTGTGTCCATGATGGGCCAGCATCTGAGGAAACATAGATATTGGCGTCATACCAGGGAACGTATTGATTTCATTAAGAAGAATGTCACCTTCCTCACTCAGAAAGAAATCAATCCGTGACAGATCTTTTAACTTCATATGCACAAAGGCTTTTCTGGCATAACTGCGAATGGCTTCGACCTGTTCTTCAGTAATGTTGGATGCTTCGACTGTGGTGGTCGAATGGCTTTCTGTGCTGTATTTTTCTTCGTAGGTATAGAATTTACCGTCCGGGCAGGTCACTTCCCCTGGCTTGGTAATAATCAATTCATCACCATACTGATAAGCAGCCACTTCTAACTCTCTGGGCTTGATGGCTTTCTCAACCAAAACCTGTTCTGAAAAGGTAAACGCCTTGTTCAGTGATTCGACCAGGCTTTCCCTGTCGGTTGCTTTGTAACAGCCCACGGATGATCCCTGACAGGCCGCTTTAACAAAAACACTTCCCCACCTGGCTAATGCGTCTTCGGCGGTACGTAGCGACTCTTCGTCTTGTTCGCTCAGGAACACATAAGGTGTATTCGGAATACCCAGTGCATCAAACCACAATTTTGTTGTGATCTTATTGAAGCAATTCGTGCTGGCCTGAGGACCACAACCGAAATAAGGCACGCCCGCTATTTCCAGTAAAGATTGCAGATCGCCGGTTTCACCAGGATAACCGTGGACACACGGAATGACGTAATCAATGGGGAGTTTATCGCCAGATTCAGACTGGATACTGCGATCCAGGTTTAGTTGCCAACGCTGGCCTTCACTGTCAAACCAGCCGTCTTTTTGCATTTCGATACGGATATAGCGAACGCCATCAATCGCCTGCAGGTTTTGTTCTATGAAATTGGCAGAAACCAAAGACACTTCGTGTTCTGCGCTGCCACCGCCACAAAGAAGTAAAACGTGAATTGGATTCATCTTGATCCCTTGTAAAACGTAACCTGCCGATCATGACAGGCCGAAATATGTTTGTACCACCGGGTTTCATCTGTTCTGAATGATGATATTACAAAGCGCCCCCGGCAGCCTTCAGGGCATCAACTATTGCATCTTATCTATCAGGCATCAAGCTATTGGCCTGATTCCCTACTGTGAAAACGGTCAACGATGCAAAAAATAAGCTCTTCCAAGGAAGAGCTTATCGGGTGTATTAGTTTATCTTGGTCAGCTTAGGCTCAGGCGACTGATGAATCTTGGCCAGACTACGAACGAAGGGACCGAATGAACGGATCTCTGCAGGTAAATCCTTGATGGCTGCCTGGGCTTGCTGGACTGTATCAAAGTGCCCGTAAAGTAAAGTGTACCAAGGCTTTTCATGGAAGGTTTTCTGATTCACCCACACTGGTTGCTGTCCTGGCAACTTTGCAATGTATGAGGCAAAACCACTGTTTTTACTAACCCCCAGCACCTGAACGGTGAAACCCGATACAGGTTCTGTCGCGTATTCATAGCTGACTTTTGCCGTTTCAGACGTGTTGGTCTTTGGCGCTGCCGCGACGGAGCCAGTCATAGGCTCAGATTCTGTGATTACAGCCACTGATTTTTCTGCAGTAGTTGCTGGCGCATCTACGGGAGCAATCTCCTGATCAAGAGGAACAACTTCATCTGTGATTGCTATATCAACTGGGTTCAGAGGTGGAATGGGTTCATTCAATTGCTCAACCGCCATCGGTTCAGCCGTTGCACCCTGTTGCGCGGCCGTTGCCGCTTGTTCCTGTTCATCCAATGTAGGCACCACAGTGCCATTCATTGTCTGACGTTCATTATCTAGCGCACAGCCTGCTAAAGCTGATGTAACAGCAACCATTAAGGCAATTTTTTTCATTATCATCGTGCCTGATCAAATTTGTCTTTAAAAAGATTCTGCACCCCGACCTGATGCCAATCAAGCTTGCATCACTCTGTATGCTATAGAATTGGCGCTATGTCACAGGTTCAAAGCTATATCAATAATAGATTGATTTTTTATGTAAATTCCAGTTTTTAATAAAATTGTGCAATATAAAAATACCAAGAATGAAGCACAGCGGCGGCTTCTTTTCACACAATGTCGAATGGGTTCCATTACACTCACAATCAGTGGATGGTCAGCCACCCAATCATGCAACCATACGATAAAAATGATTGTCTGTCGTTGAGTGTTAATTCTTTACGAAATACTGAGAGAAAATGCCATGAAAGGACTCGAGTCACTACTAAAGCCACGTTCTGTCGCCATTATTGGCGCATCGGATAATCCCAAACGTGCCGGTTATGTGGTTATCAAAAACCTGCTGTCCGGTAACTTTCATGGGCCTATCATGCCAGTGACTCCCAAGTATGACGCAGTGGCAGGTGTGTTAGCCTATCCAGATATTGATAGTCTGCCCCGCGTTCCCGATCTGGCCATTTTATGCACCAATAGTGACAGGAACGTCAGTATTATCGACCAGTTAGGCCGTAAAGGCGTCAAGCTGGCCATCGTATTAGCGGCAGGAATGAACGTAGATCCCGATAGTGACGGCGTCACAAAAGATATGCGCATGTATGAAACCGCCAAACAGTACGGGATGCGGCTTATCGGGCCAAACAGCATGGGGATGATTCTTCCCTGGCATAATCTCAATGCGTCTTTTTCTCCGGTTTCCGCCAACAAAGGCAATATTGCCTTCATTTCGCAGTCTGCGGCGGTCTGTACCACGATTCTGGACTGGGCCAAGAACAAGAATATTGGTTTTTCAACCTTTATCTCGCTGGGAGATACCTGCGATATTGGTTTTGCTGAACTGTTAGATACCTTGTGCCGCGACAGTAAAACACAAGCCATTTTGCTGTATATCGACTCAATACGTGATGCACGACGCTTCATGTCCGCTGCACGAGCAGCAGCACGGACTCGGCGCATACTGGTATTGAAAAGTGGCCGGACGAAAATTGGCAGTGCCGCTGCTCACCTTCATACCGGAGGAGAAATTGGTCTGGATGCTGTCTATGATGCCGCCATCAAACGCTCGGGGATGCTGCGGGTGCACAACACCCATGATCTGTTTGCGGCAGTGGAAACACTGGCTCACGCTGTGCCTTTGCGGGGTGAGCGTTTAGCCATTCTGACCAATGGTGGCGGCCCTGCGATTATGGCCGTTGATGCCCTCAGCGAACGTGGCGGTAAGCTCGCGACACTGAGCCAGGAGACTATCGCTAAACTGTCGGCTGTATTGCCGGCCAGCTGGTCTCAATCAAACCCGATTGATATCGTCGGGGATGCCGATATCGCACGCTATGAAGCAGCCACCAAGATTCTGTTAGACAGCGACGATTTCGATGCCCTGCTCATTATGCACTCTCCATCTGCCATCGCACCGAGCAAAGAAACAGCTGAGCACATGGTCAAGGTACTGCAACAGCACCCCCGCACCCTGCATTTCAATATCCTCAGTAACTGGGCCGGAGAGAATCAGGCATTGAAAGCCAGACACGTTTTCACACAGTCTGGCTTTCCTGCGTACCGAACACCGGAAAGTGCTGTTACCGCCTTCATGCACCTGGTGGAGTACCGGCGCAATCAGAAACAGCTGATGGAAACACCGTCTTCTTTCGGTGAGACTCAAAGTAACCCTGGGTTGGTGCATCAGTTATTGGATCAGTTACTCGATCAGAAAATCTATCATCTGGAAACACATGAAGTACGCCCTGTACTGGAAAGCTATGGTTTTCATACCCTGCCGACCTGGATTGCCTCAGATCCCGCAGAAGCCGCCCATATTGCCGAGCAAATTGGCTATCCGGTTGCCGTTAAGTTGCGGTCTCCTGATATCCGCCATAAATCAGAAGTGCATGGTGTCATGCTGCATCTGCGAACGGCAGCAGAGGTTGCCAATGCCTCTCAGGCGATTCTGGATCGTGTTTCCTATAATTTTCCGAAAGCCCGCATCGACGGCTTGCTGGTGCAGCGCATGGCCAACCGCTCCGGTGCACAGGAGTTACGCATTGCAGTTCAAACTGATCCAGTATTCGGGCCTGTCATACTTATTGGCGATGAAGCTGCAGAGTGGGATATCCATCGTGATGCCGCCGTTGCCATTCCGCCGCTAAATATGGCGCTGGCACGATACCTTGTCATCAATGCCCTGAAGACAGGAAAAATTAAACAGCGCAGTTTACCAGATAGGCTGGATATCCCTGCACTGTGCAAATTACTGGTTAAGCTGTCGCAGTTGATCATTGATTGCCCGGAAATCATTGAGCTGGATATACACCCCTTGCTGGCGGCCGGTGAAGACATGACAGTGATCGATGCTTCCATGACCATTCACCCCTTTAATGGCGATACACAACAAAGGCTGGCTATTCGCCCTTATCCAAAAGAGCTGGAAATTTACACCAAGCTGAAAGACGGTTCGCCCATTTTACTTCGTCCGATTCGACCAGAAGATGAACCCGGCCATAAAGCCTTTATTGCACAGGTTTCACATGATGACCTGTACAGCCGTTTTTTCTCTGAAGTCGGTGAATTCAATCACGAAGCATTGGCTAATCTCACTCAGATTGATTATGACCGCGAGATGGCCTTTATTGCGGTAAGGCTTGAGCCTGAGTCACACACAGAAACCGATATTATTGGTGTCAGTCGTGCGGTCTCCGATCCCAGTAACGAAGAAGCTGAATTTGCAGTGCTGGTTCGCTCTGATCTCAAAGGGCAAGGACTGGGGAGTATCTTGCTTAACACCATAATTCAATATTGTCGGCAGCGGGGGTTACAACGGTTAACTGGGATAACCATGCCTAATAATCAGGGAATGTTGTCACTCGCCAGAAAAAGCGGCTTTCAGGTAGAGATACATTTTGAAGATAAAACTGCAGAACTTCTGTTGGCGTTACAGGATGACAGCCAGCCCGCCCAAGGTTAACCAATCTCCACAAGCGTGGCAGGGGTCTAGCGGTGACAATAAAAAGGCTGACCATCAACCAAAGGTCAGCCTGCTTTTTCATGGCTTACTGAGTTAACGCGCTACTCAAAACGTCGACACAAACGAGCGTCAGTTCAGGTGCTTTTTCCATAACTGCTCAAGTTGTTTAATCGCCCAGGTTTTTGCCTTGCCCATGCGACTGCGATTCCAGGCCAGGACCAGTTCAAACTCTCTGACAGGATTATCTCCCACCATAGCCAGCTTACCTGTCGCTAAATCATCCTGAATGAAAAAACTGGGAATTGTCGCGACACCAAGGCCAGCTCGTAAGGCATTCAACTTGTCATTCATGCTGGAAACGGTGAGTAACGGTTGCTCTTCAAGAATATTGTGTGTTATCGGCGGCAGATTCCGTGCGGTATCGGCAACCGCTATACCTCGATATTGCTGACGAATAACAGGATCGAGCGGGTTATCATGCTTATGAATCGGGTGATCCGGGTGAGCAACCCAGACGATATCCATTTTGCCAAGCGGCTGAATTTTCACCTCCGGTGGCGCGACACTCGGCGGAGGTGCAATCAGAATATCGGCTCTGTCCTGCGCAAGCGCTTCCCAGCATCCGGCCAGAATTTCTTCTCGAAATTTCAGGCGGGTCTTACTTTTCTTCGCCAGTGCATCTACAAGTGGAAACATCAGCTCGAGCTTAATCAAGCCGTCATAAGCTATTGTAAGATCTAACTCCCAGCCGTGTGCCAGCGCTGTTGCATCAGAGACCATTTCATCCGCCGCGGATAATAATAACCGCCCCCGATCCAGCAACAACCGGCCAGCTTTGGTAAACGCAGCTTTATGACCGGAGCGATCGAAGATAACCAGATCCAGGTCCTGTTCCAGCTTCTGAACCTGGTAACTCAGGGAAGATGGCGCTCGGCCGAGTTCTTCTGAGGCTGCAGCAAAGCTGCCACGACGCTCAATAGCATCTAAAACCATCAATGCTTCAAAGGATAATAACCGGTTCACTTTCAATCCCTGTGCCAATACAGCCATTTATTATGAGGCTGTTTTAACACATTCACCTGAAAATGCCTATCTGTGCATACCGCTCAATGCATCAGGTTCAAACTGTTGCCGGAGCCTCAGAAACGCGTTCCCGACGGCGGCGGTTTCTGAACACCAGGCCTAAAGCGGCCAGTGAATACAAAACAGCCAGTCCCCAAAGCTGAAACCACCAGGCACTGATCTGACTAAAACTCGCTCCCATCTGATTTAACCGCAGAAATCCGTTGATCGCTGGTGTCGAAGGCACCCATTGTGCCAGCCAGTAAACCGGGGCCGGCAGTGCGGAAACGGGCCATACGAAACCAGCCGAGAAAACCAAAGGCAGTGAGCTGAGCAGAACGATAACTGTAGCCAGTTCCTTACGGGGGATCAGCTCACCGATGACTATACCTAACGCTGTTACTGAGATCAGAAACGGCACTGTCAGCATTACCATATCACCGATTGAAGCCTGACGACTGATACCATAATAATCAAAGCTGAACCCAAAGTAGTAAGCACACAGAGGCATATAGATCATGGTAAACAAGCAGATACGTGTAAAAATCATTCGCCAGGGCGAGCAGGTATGCCAGTAACCCGGCCCCGCGGTTCGGTGCATTTCACTCTGCGCCGCGCCAACTAATGCAGAGCCAATCAGCAGTGTCTGATGGAGTATCAGTACGAATACTGCCGGGACCACGTAATTGATGTAGCCCATTGTCGGGTTGAATACCGGGCGCATATTGAGTTTCAGCGACGCATACTGTTCAGAAGCTAAGGTCAAGTTATCGCCTTCGATAATCATACGAGCCACTTTTGCTTCAGCGCTGAGCGTTCCCGTTGCGGTTGCCAGCCCTTCAACCACAGTTCCGTAAACGAGAAACAATGCCGCATCACCGGCGAAAGACACTGTCGGGCTGGTACCCAGCAGGAGATCCCGGTAAAAATGCTCAGGGATCACTAGCATCCCTTTAACTTCTTGTGCCTGAATCCAGCTTTTGGCTTCTTCAATACTTGCGGCGGTTTTCATCACAGCCACCTGTGGTGTCGCGTCTACCATGCGGATCAGCGTCCGACTCACCGCACTGTTGTCCAAGTTGACAACCGCAATCTGCTGCTCGCGCGGAAGCTGGTTTGAATAAGGCAGCGGATAAATGAGTGAATACATTAATACGCCGCCAAATACAGTGAAAATGATCGCCGGGTTCGTGAACACCGCTTTCAATTCACTCAGAAACAATTGACGCCAGCTCATGCGCAGCCCTCCAGCTGGCGCTCACGCCAGACCAGCATTCTCAGTATTCCTAACCCCATTGCCAGCAGAAATACCGCAAGCGCCATCATCTGTGGCATAGCTTGCTGTAAGCCCGTACCATAGTTAACCTGCTGGACCTGTATTTCAATATAATGACTGACAGGTAACAGTGCCCGCCAGCCTGTTGCGATAGCTGGCATGTCTGTCGCAGGAAAGGTTATTCCCATAAAAGCAAATGCCGGTGCTGAAAATCCGGCCACGAAACTCATCGCCCGGGTGACATCCATCGCAAGGAAAAAGAACAGCACAGCCACACTCTGACAAGCGATCACCATCAAACACTGCGCTGCAAACACAATGATCCAGCTACCGTGCATAGGCCAGTCCAGCAGCGAATACATCCCCCACAGAAACAACACACCTTGCAGAATAAAAACCGTCGCATAAGGTATGAGCTTACTGACAACATGCTTAACCGGATGTTGTCCCAACCAGGCCAGTAACCCCTGCCGCCGCTGCTCAGCCGCCAGAGCCATGACAGTGGTGGCAATAATGAAGATCTGCCACATCGCTGGAATAGCCGCCGAAACCAAAAACTGCCCATAGTGCGAGTTACTGTTAAATAACGGGGTTATCTGATTTCGCACAGGCAGGGCTTGCCCCAGCGCCTGTTGCGGTACTGGCGTACCTGACACCATATTGCTTACCGTATCTATGCTGGCAGCATAGGTCGACTGCGCCGACACGAAAGCGCTGTTTATCAGCTTGGCAATCAAAATAAACTGTGCGTTATAGAAGACAGTGACAGACGGAGAGCGCCCGAGTAATGTGTCTTTTTCAAGAGAATCAGGAATAACCACCAGCGCATAAATTTCTCCGTTGCGCATTAACGCTGTACCCTCTTCTACCTCGCTGAACTGTCGGGCAACCGACAAGGTCGGGCTGGCATCGTAGTATCGGATCAATCCACGGGACAGGCGACTGTGATCCAGGTCGACGACACCGACGGGCAGATCACGCGCGATCCCTTGCGAGAATATCCACCACATCAGCACAAAAAGACTTAAAGGCAAAAAGAACAGCATCGCCTTCAGCCAGGGTTCCTGACGGATGAGTTGCCACTCTCGCTGCATTGTGTTTAACCACATATCAGCGCTCTACCAACACGCTCATACCGACACGCAATCCGTCAACGGGCTGCAACGGACGTGCTTCTACTTCAAAAGTGCGCATATCGAAACCTTGCCGGGTATCCGTTGCCCGCCATGTCGCAAAATCCCCCATAACGGAAACATGCGTTACAGTAAACGGGATCGTTTGATCCCCCAATGCCGGCACCTTGGCCTCGAAGTGAGTGCCCTTGGAAAAATCGGCCAGCCTGTCTTCCCGGACATGAAACACCGCCCAAGCGTTATCCATATCTATGATGCTGACAACCGGAAAGCCTTGTGGTGCTAATTCCCCACCATGAAGCAGGATCTGGCTGACCTCGCCATCATGCCAGCTGGATATCTTAGTATCCGCCGCATAGGCTTCGACTTCAGCGACGGCACCGGCAGCCATACGCTCTTTTTCTTGCGCGGCGCGTTTGGTTTCTTCCCGCGCGCCTTCTTTGGCCATTTCAA
This sequence comes from Photobacterium salinisoli, assembly GCF_003614885.1. GTDB lineage: Bacteria > Pseudomonadota > Gammaproteobacteria > Enterobacterales > Vibrionaceae > Photobacterium > Photobacterium salinisoli. Next base: position 1,414,799 of record NZ_QZMS01000011.1, on the reverse strand, counting down.
ACATCTGATAAGCAGCTTGCTCGGTATAGCGGGCCGCTTGCCACTGGGTGTAAGCCTCATCCCTTTTCTGCTCTGCTACAACACCGTCACGATAAAGGTTATTTATCCGGCGATAGGTTTTTTCACCAAGCGCTGCAGCCGCTTTGGCTTTTTGCCACTGATCGCTGGCAGCCGCGACTTCCTGAGCACGTGCGCCATTTTGTGCTTCATCAGCCAGTGCCCCTGCCGCCTGCTGACTGGCTTTCGCCTGTTCGAGTTTGGCGTCAATTTCAGGACTCAGTAAGGTAAAGATCAATTGCCCTTCTGTGACTTTATCCCCTTTACGCACCAGTACCTGATCAATTCGGCCGGCAACTTTCGAAGAGATATTGTATTGCTGAGCTTCAATCTGCCCCTGCAAACGCTCGACTTCTGGCTGATACGCGTTCCAGAATCTGTATCCCAGCCAAGTGGCCAGCGCAGCAGCCGGTAATACCACGGCAAGAGTTTTGAACTTACTCATTTCAGTTAACCTTAAGTCCTTTGTAATTTTCATATTGGTCGAAGGTATTGATATCACCGCTGACAGCCAGTAATCGTGACAATGCTGTGACGTAGTGATAAGCCGCGGCAAAGCGCTGCGTTTTTACACTCGCCAGATAGAGTTCGGCATCAACAACATCAAGAGATGTCGACAGGCCCTGACTGAAAGCTTTTTCACGTAACACCACACTTTCCTTGGCCAGCGCAATACTGGAAGCCAGTCCGTCATATTCCTCCAGTGCCTGAGAGGCTTCCCGGTAGGTTTTCTCAACCAGCACGCTCAGATCCTGCTCTGCCTGTGCGCGCAGGTAATTCACCTGTGTCATTGCGCTGTGAGCCGCTTTTACCTTGTCTGAACGGCCTGAAGAGTCGAGTAGCGGAATACTGACACCCACGCCTACCGCCCAGTCTGGCGTTGTTTTCGCTGCCAGCGTGTCTTCTTCATAAAGGTTGTAATTCCCGTACAGAAAAACTTCCGGGTAGTATTTACCCTTTTCTGCATCTAACACGCCGTTCGCCTGCGTTTTTTTTGCATCAAGAATATGAAGACCGGGGTAGTCACTAAGGGTTTTATCAATAAAGGTGGTCATTGCCGGTAGCCCTTCATTGACGAATAAGGATGTTGAAGGTAATGCAGGCGTTTGTAATTTCAGTAAGCGTGTCAGAGCAACTTGTGCAATTTCCAGATCGCGCTGGGCTTTAAGACGCTCAACACGGGCTTTATCAAAAGACGACTGTGCTTGCAAACGCTCAACTTTGGCTATCTGTCCTTGCGATTCTAACTTCAGGGCATTTTTATAATGCTTTTCCAATCCACGTTCTGCTTCCAGACGCGTGTCCAGCACTTGTTGCGCTAATACCACACCAAAATAATAGGTCGACAGATCTTCAAATTTGGCATGCTCTTTCATTTCGAGCATATACCTGGCTTCCTGGGTTTTTCCTTTCGCGATGTCCTGGGCTGCCATCACTCTTCCCCCGAGAAATACCGGCCAGATAGCGCGAACTGAACTGGTCAGAATATCTCTGTCGGTAAGTTGTGAGGTGAACATTTTGTCGAACTGCCCCGGAGTCATCCCCATGAGCTGGGCCAGGCCACCTAAACTGTTTGCCTGGCTTCGCCCGGCCGGGGTACTCGCAATCAAATCAGAAGGCGCAATCTCAATAGGACCGTCCAGGTAGGTATAGTTGGCAGACACCGTCACTCTGGGTAAAGACAGTGCTTTCGATGCCTCTTGCAGGTATTCGGCCTTTTCTACATTGCTTTTTTCTGCCGCCAGTTCATCGTTATTGTTTCGGACAATTCGCCATGCATCGTCGAAACTGACTGTCGCCGCTTTCACAGGGAAACACATGGAACTTATCAGCAGCGCCAGGGTGATGGGTCTAGCCAGAGTCGGCCTTACAATCATCATATATCCTTAATGACCTCAAGAATGACTGCCCATATTAGAGCAAATACTCTATTTGACAAGCTTCAATGAAATATTTATTTACAAGCAGATCACAAGATATTGTTTTATAAGCATAACAAAAGAAAAAGCCCTCGGTTGAGGGCTTTAACATTTCATTCCAAGAATGTGGCTTACATCAACCATTTCCACCAGATAAAGATGGCCAGAAAACCGTAAAGATAGGTTAAACCCGCCCATGACAGAAGTTTCATTGATTTAGTGAGTTTCAAATCTTCTGGCAATGATGCCGTGGACACCAGGCGATAGTTCAGATAAGCAAAGACAGGTGTCGTCATAAAGGCCAGGATCATGGCAAAGTCCATCATTGGCATCAGTGCTGAAGTGAAGAACAAAATGATCGCCATCGCAAACACACTGACAACAATCATCCACCCATTAATATAGCTGTTTTGCTCCAGTGGTTTTTTCTGAATAACCAGCTGTGCTTCGGCAAGCGCACGAGAATAACCATCGATAACGGTAATCGTACTGCCAAAAATACAGAAGAAAGCGATCACGGCGATCAGGTAACGAGACCACTCACCTATGGTAGACGCATACATGCTCACTAACTGATGAGAGAAGCCGATTCCTGACGCTTTCAGTTCAGTACCCGTTCCATACAGCACCAAAGCACCCAGTGAAAGAAACACAACCGCCAGAATTGCCGTACCAATGTAGCCAACATTGAAGTCAAACAATGCCGAGCGCGTTGTCACTGTTTGCTCTTTACGCTGACTCTTCAGCCAGAGTGATGTCAGGCATGAAATTTCTATTGGGGCCGGCATCCAGCCCATCATCACGACAATGAAACCAAAAGAAGCCAGGGTCCAGGCAGAAGGTCCCTGATATTCAGCCGGGGCGGCACTGCCGTTGCCTGCCGCTATGACAACAGCGGAAATAGTAGCGATAACCAACACGGACATAATGACTTTTGACAGTCCGTCCAGCGCTTTATAGTGACCAGCCATTAAAATGCCCAGACATGCCACCAGCACAATGGCAGAGAGAACCGGCAGAGGCAAATTGCCCGGCATAAAATAACCCAGCAGGCTGGCACTGAACAGCAACAGCGCTGCTGTATTCACAATACCGGATAACAGATTAAGCCCTGAAAATACCCAAAGATAGCCACGCCCTAATTCGTCGTAGCCTTCAACCAGGCTTTTGCCTGTTCCCATTGTGTATTGAATACCAGCCCTGAAAAATGGATATTTAAAAAGGTTAACCAGTAAAATAATCGCGGCCAGTTGCCAGCCGTATATGGCCCCGGCTTTGGTTGATGCAACCAGGTGCGATCCGCCAACCGCGGCCGACGCCATCATGATCCCGGGCCCTAAGGATTTAATTAATTGCTTGATGCCACCTCCCTGTCTGGATTGCGGCGGGATAGATACTGTGTCTGACATTCAAATACGTCCTGTGTAGTTTTTTATAGTAATGAGCTTCTTTGTCTCAGGTTTAAATAAGTTGTGCAATCCCCTATCTGGACTGGATTTAGTGATAAGCGCTGAAAAACCTTCATCCAAAGCATATGTCACTTCCCACTCGTAACATTTGCATCAGTAAATTTTATGAACCTTGATAAAAAAACGATAAAAAAAACATTGATTGCCACGCATGCTATCGCTGAAGCCTGATAAAAAACATCGCACTGACGGGCCATAAAACGATGATTTACACCAAATATTCCGCATTTCAGCCAGACAGAGCTTATGCTTGTAAAGAAAGCACCATAGGTTTTTCATTCTCGCTTGAGCTTTTATGCCAACAGCTAAATACAATGACAACGCGCAAGCTCACTCTTCTGCAAGTATTGTGCGTCGGATTCGACGGGGCTTGCTATGGGTCTTTATATTCGCCACCTGCGCCTTAGCCTCTTTAGCCGTAGGCGTGACTTTCTGGTTAGCCGGAGAAGGTATTCAATTAGGATCAGTCTCTGGCATCAGCCTGTCGAAACAAGGTATCTCAGTTAAAAAACTGAGTATCAACATTAAAGATAATGAATTTGTCCTCAATAACGTTTTGCTGCTCAACCGCTATGCCGGGGAACAACAGCCGAACATGCCAGACTTCCCTCGGGACTCTCTTGCCGCTGGCTGGATAATTAAAGCCGACAGGCTGGCAGTGGCTATTCCGCCGGCACTCAGAAAAACTTTACTTGAAAATGGGTTGATCGCTGACATCGTTACTTTCGACAAGGTAACACTGATGACCCAAGGAGCACTGACCGAGGGGCACTTCCTTATTACCGCCGCGCTTGCGGACACTGAATTGTCAGACACTAAACGAACGATACCTTCATCAAAAACGCTCTACCGGCAGTCTTTACATCACATCAGTCTTGCTGTCTCAACGACACCGGTGTTGCAGATTAGTGGAACAGTCGGGCATGGCAATATCCAGCCCCCTCTGGCCGCTTTCACAGAAGATAGTTACCCCGTCTCGTTCAATGGGCTTTCTTTTGCATTGCCGGCTAAGGAGGGATCGCTTCCCCTTTCGTTATCAATTGATCACATAGCACCGGCAAGCGCATTGTCAGATCAATCTGACCAGGATGGGATACACCAACTCTCTCTGGCTATCGATTTATTGTCGCCAGCGCACTCGCTCGCACTCAGTATCAGCGCATTACGCTTGAATCCCACTGCATTCTTGTCTCAGGAACAGTCTTCAGCCTCGAAGAATTTTCCCCATTTGGGACAAATCGCCCGTTTGCTGTTTCAGGCGCCGGTTAAACAAATTGAAATCGCATCGATGACAATCACAGATTACTTGTCTCAGGCCAGGTTTATTTTTCAGCGAGAAACAGAAAACACATGGTTTGAATTAGAGGGAAAAGTGAAAGCAGCCAAGAATACCTTATTACCGATTACCAGCCACTTTCTGGCGTCTGAAAACAAACCGGCTGTTTTTACTTTACAGCTCACTGATGCTGAGCAAACACGTTCGTCCGGTATGGATTTAGTGAGCTGTGATGCCAGCTGGCAATTTACGTCGGACATGCCACAGTCTCTTAATTGCAAAAGTGACAATGTCACTAAGGTGATGGATTATTTCGCCGTCCAATCTATAGCGCTGCCTGATCCGAATTTGCAGCAGGCAGCTTTTGAGGCAAAGCTAATAGAAACAATCCCCCCGGAGAATAAGCAACCAGAGAAAAAAGATCACCAGCCTGATTCAGCCTCTGTCCCAGATTCGCTTTCGCCGGTATGGCACTATGCGATTAAGATAAGAGCGCCCGGCAGCATTCAGTTCAGAATACCCCGCTCACATCAGCCTCACGACACTAGTGCCATAGCGTTAAACCATGACGGTATCTGGACATGGGCACTATCGTTTGATCAGCAACAGGCACAGTTCAGATTAACCACCCCGGAACAGTTGGACATCAGCGTCGACAACCCGGCTGCGCAAGGGCAAATTGTTATAAACGCCCTCTCCTGCCAGGTGCCGCTGACTATACCGGCCCGGTTAACTGAGGCAGTACAGCCTCAATGCCACGGCACCAATACGCTTACAGCACAGGCGCCTCTTCTTGAGCTCGACCCACTGAAAATCAGTAATCTGCAGCTATCACAGCGCATCGACATACAAAGCACTGGCAACGTGCTCAGGCTGAATCTGGGAAGCACCCAGCTCAGCGCACAAACGATCGTCTTGCCTGATTATGCTGATCAAACGCAAAACAGCTTAAATCAGGTCCGCATAGATATACCCAATACAGTCCTTCAACTGGGCAGTCTCTTTACACTGCCATCCACATCATCGCCGTCATCGCAATTGCGGTGGCTCAATACCGGGGAATCACCAGCCACACTGAATGCGGCATTCAGCAGCTTACGCACAATTGCTAAAGACACTGAATCGAGAAAGAATCAGAGCTCTCTCCCGGCGCAACACTTTGACGGTCATCTCACAATCACGTTAAACGGATTAAAGGCAGAGAAAAACGTTCAGGCATGGAGGCTCTCCAGCGATTATTCGACACAACTTGCGCTCAGCCTGAATAACCAGGCGTTGCCTGTCATCCGCAACCAGGGAAAACTGACACTCAACGCAGACGCACTCGCAATAACAGGTTGGTTAAGTACCGCGCAAAGTCAGCCATGGTTAGATTTTTCATTTACTCAGGAATGGAAGAGTCGTATCAGCCGCATTCAGATAGCACAAAAGCCCATTTCTTTTTCCGCAAAACAGAGCCTTAAGAAACACTATCTCGCGCCGCTGCCTATCAGTGCAGATCTGCATAATGGCAGTGTGAGTCTCCGAGCAGATCTGAAATATCAGAATACTAACTGGTCTGGCACGCTGGATATCTTCACAACGCATTTAAGCGGCTATATCAAAGACACCCACTTTGCCGATCTGAACGTGTCATTGACCAGTTTGGTAACCAACAATACGATACGGAGCCGTCAGCCGCTGACTGTTCACTCCAGTTATCTTCATTTCGGCACCTTGTTTCACGACGTAACAGCCAGCATTGATTTCAACACCAATAAGCCCCTCTATACACTGCACAGAGCAACCGCCAACGTGCTTGGTGGTCAGTTAAGCACCCGCAATGTTGTGAGCCACTCTTTGACCAATATTGACGTGATTCCTTTGCGTATCCAGAGTCTCAATCTTAAGAAATTAATGGATTTATTTAACCCTGAAGATGTGGAACTGACGGGAACAATGGATGGATTATTGCCCATACGCGTTGTGAACGGACATCCCGTCATTGAAAAAGGTGCTTTATTTTCAAGAAGTCCGGGGGGAGTACTGAAATATAAAGAAGGGGCAAGTATCGATGATAACGTCAGCGCCAGAGGCGAAAACAGCCTCAAAGTGATCACCCGGATTCTCAGAAATTATAAATACGACTCTCTTGCGGTTGATATAGACTATTCCAAAGAGGGTCAATTAAATGCTAGTGCCAGGTTCAAGGGCCGGAATCCTCACTTTCAGAACGGAAGGCCGGTCAACATCAACCTGAACATCGAAGACGATATCCCAGCACTGATCAAAACGCTCAATACGATAAATACGTCTCAGTTTGAGCGGATTTTTGTGAAGCAGCTTGGTCTTGAAAATTAGACTTTTGCGCTGAATTTATTGCAAATGACTTGAAAAGGTCGACGCCCATGGATATTCAGTTTAAGTATTACTGTATGACAGGCTGTTTCGCAGTGATACTCTTAATGACTTTCGGTCTGTCCGGATGCACACCTACAGTACAGGTTGCGGCCTCTGACAAGCCAATAGAAGTCAATCTGAACGTGAAAATTGAACATGAAATCAGGATTAAAGTAGATAAGGAAATCGATGATCTTTTCAGTGACGATGATGTCTTCTGACAAGGCGGAGCGCCTGTTATGAAACGCATACTGACTTACCTGGCCATGATGCTTTTTTGCGCACATGCATTTGCTATCGATCTACAACAAGCGAAAGCACAAGGCTTAGTCGGTGAAGCCAACAATGGCTACATAGCCGCTTTGGCACCGTCGCCTTCAGCGGAAGTACGTCAACTTATTCAAACTGTTAACAGTGAACGAAAAGAAAGTTACCAGCGTATCGCTGTATCTCACGGGCTGACATTGCCAGAAGTAAGCCGCCTCGCGTATAAAAAAGCGATAGAAAAAACCGAAAGCGGCCATTTCTATCAGAGCCCAAGCGGTCTGTGGGTCAAAAAGTAAGCGCAGCTTCAGCGCACCATTCAGCCACCTCAAACAGATAACACGCCTTAATGACTGAAATTTTCAGTCATATTCACTGCCAGGACGAGGTATACTTCAGCTCTCATTTTCTGTGTGCTGTAGAAAGATGCTGTTCCAACCTGCCTTACTCAAACAACAGTTAACGCGCTATCCCCTTTTCTGGCTGAGTGCGTGTATTTGCCTGATGCCATTTATCAACTCCCCTGTGGCGCTGATTCTGGGTTTCTCACTTGCCACCTTAGGACTTGTCCCGGCAGATATTCCTGTTGCCGCCATCACAAAAAAATTGCTGTCGATGGCGATCATCGGCCTGGGGTTCGGCATTCAGCTTGATGTTGCCATTGCAGCCAGCAAGGCAGGTTTAGGACTCATTGTCGCTTCCATCTTCGTGACTTTAGTCATGGGATGGTTACTCACCCGTTGGCTGAAGATAGACAGCAAAACCGGGCATCTGATTGCATCCGGAACAGCAATTTGCGGCGGCAGTGCCATTGCCGCAGTCTCTCCTGCCATCAGCGCTAACAGCCATCAGACCTCGCTGGCACTGGCGACGGTTTTCATACTGAACTCAGCCGCGCTCTTCTTGTTTCCCTCTGTTGGCCATCTGCTGGATATGACACAACACGAGTTTGGTGTCTGGGCTGCTATTGCCATACATGACACGTCCTCAGTGGTTGGTGCCGCAGGGGCTTATGGCGACGAGGCTTTAAAAACAGCCACCACGCTCAAATTAGCCAGAGCGTTATGGATTATTCCGCTCGCGTTTCTCAGTGCTCTGATGTTCCGGGGAAAAGAGAAAAAGCTCACCGTGCCAATGTTCATCGTCCTCTATTGTGTCGCTATGCTGACTGCGCATTGGCTACCCCAATTTTCTGAACTGTATCAGGGGATCTTCACACTGTCGAAACGCGTGTTGGTGGTGTGCTTATTTATGATTGGGGCAGGAATTACGGTACAGAAACTACGTGCAGCCGGTTTTAAACCACTGCTTCTGGGTATGTTACTGTGGTTGATAATTGGCCTTGGTTCATTGCTTGCCATATTGCTCGGGGCGGCATGAGTGACTTAGTCGGTATCCCATTGCGGTGCCGATTCTTGTTCGCTGCTGTGCCTTTTTCCGGACCAGGCTCTTGTGGCAACCTGATAAAAAAGCAGCGAAAAAGCCGTCAGACTCAGCAAAGCGCTCCAGCCGCCCGTTGTCACCGTTGCGCCTAATGTCAGCAGCAATACCAGTGCTACCGATTTCTTTGTCTTATCCATCTGAGTTATTACTACTTTTATATTTCCTGATGCTCATTATTGTTTAAGCATCACTGCAGATAAAAATACCTAATCACACTAAGAAAGCAGGTTTTGTTATAACCATAAGTTGTTATAGCACAGTTTTTATACCGCCAGTTATTATCAACCAGATGCATGCAACCCCGGTACTTTGGTCTAGGCTAACAATACACCTCTGTAATCCTCTGTAAGCACAGGAGATCATCCGTATGCGTCGATTTGAAAACTTGCTCTTCATCAGTGATGGTGTGCAGGATGAATTGGATGGACTGAGACAGGCGCTGAGCCTGTCACAAGCTCACCACTGCACCCTGACTGTGCTGATTATCTATCCTGAACTGCCTGAGTCACTGGGGAATTATCAGGGACGCTGGGAACAAGCACTCATTGAGAACACTAAACTGCAGCTTGCGCAGGCAAAATCAGCACTGTCTCTGTCTGAGCAATCTGTGATGCCGATCATTCTGGCGGAAAGCAGCAAAAAACCCTCAACCTTAATCATTCAGCATGTACTCAGAGACAATTATGACATGGTGATCAAATCCGCCAGTTTCAATCAGAGCGAGGCTGGATTGAAAGCGATTGATATGGAATTACTCAGGCAGTGCCCCTGCCCGGTCTGGCTATGCCGTCCCATTACACATTCGCAGAGAAAAGTTCATGTCGCCGTTGCTATTGATGCAGAAAACAATAGCAAGGAAGAAACAGATCTGGATCTGATGTTGCTCCAGTTGTCCCGATCACTGGCCGACGACTGTGACGGAAGTCTGAACATCATTTCCTGCTGGGATTTCCCGTACGAAGAAATTACCAGCAACCCGTTTATTCATGTCCCAGAGCAGGAGCTTCAGCAGTCCATCAAGGAAGCGGAACAAAAAAACATACATGGGCTGAAAAAACTGATCACGCTATCTGGCATTGCGGGGCCAGTAAAAGAATTCCACCCCAAAGGCCTTCCGCAAACTTGCATCCCCGACATCATTGAAAGCGAAGGTATTGAATTGTTAATAATGGGAACAGTTGCCAGATCCGGCATACCCGGATTTATTATGGGAAATACTGCCGAAGACATTATCCAGAATACTAAATGCTCCATTCTGGCCCTCAAGCCCAAAGGGTTTGTGACGGACGTAAAAGCGTACTAAACAGACATTACCGATATAGAGAACGTTTCAGGTATGACAACAAATAATACGGGCTGCCAACTGCAGCCCGTATTTCATTTAACGCCATAAGGCAATTTTACTGCGCGTTCATCGCATCCAGCTTGGCACCTACCGGGCCGGAGAAGTTATAACCGTCGTGTTTATCCCAGTTAATTGACCAGGTCATGACCCCGGCATAATTACTGTAATTAAACGCCGGAACCACAGTCTGGCAATGGGTACCAAGGGTCAGGCAATCCAGTGCATCCAGAATATTCTGAGTCGGCGCCTGACCTGAGTTGGCAGAGCTGGGCCCGGACGGCAGACCTATGGCGACCTGATCATCACGCAGTGGCGCAAACTGCTCGCCATTGGCTAAGGTGAATCCTTCAATTAACATTTTAGATTGTGCCACCATCATATCGACAGAACCTTCCGGTGCCGCACCTGGCAGATATGGATTTGGCAAGCCTCCATTGTTATATAACTGCACATGCAGCAAATCCAAGGTATCGCGCAGAGCATTAATCAAAGGAATATAAGCCCCCCAGATACCGGAGTACGCAACCATACCTCCCTGCACATACGGGTGTTCAGGAGCCATGGTAAGGTACATATCACCCCCCATGTTAGCTTCAATCTGCTTCAGCGCGCGAGGCAAACGAGCCTGAATCTGAGAGCCATGAACCAGGTTAGAGCCGCTTTCAAGGTCAATGTCCAGTCCATCAAATCCCCATTCATTGATCAGCGCAGTCAGACTACTGACAAAGTGCTGTTCATCGGAATCCGTATTGAGGGTAATAGTACCTTCGGCTCCGCCAAGGGATAAGACGAATTTCTTACCCTGAGCCTGCAGTGCCGCCATGTCCTGCTTGAACTTCTGAGGATCCAGTGCCGGACAACTGCTGTGAATATCACCACTGTACAGATTGAAATGGACTGTCCCCGTACTGTTGCGATCGTTCTCTGCAAAAGCAATATCGATGATATCCCATGCATCGGACATCTCACTGAGGTTGATAGGGCAACCCGCGCCATTGACAAAGTTATGCCAGTAACCAATCAGCTTATGGGTTTTCACTGACTGCTGAAGCACCTTGACGGTAGAGGCAGCAGATGTAACGGCCAGTCCTGTTGCATCAGTGGCTCTCGCAGAGACTGTGTAATTACCCACAGCGCCTGGCGTCCAATTGGTGCTGTATGGAGAAGTCGTATCAGTGGCAATTACCGCACCATTGACCAGGAAATCAACACTGTTCACCGTGCTGTTCAGTGATGCTGCATCCGCAGACACAACAACAGACTTGCCTAGCCCCACAGAAGTACCGGATGCCGGCGATGTCAGGGTAACCACCAATGGCTCGTCACTGACATTAACCAGAACGCCCGCGCTGCCCTGATTGTTTTCATTATCTGTTGCCACAGCCGACAGACTGACAGCCCCTGTTCCTGTCGCTGTCCATGTGATACTGAAAGGTGCCGATGTGTCGATCCCTAAGCTCTGCCCAGCCGCAAAGAATTCCACTTGCGACACAGAGCCGTCAGCATCTGTTGCATCCACCGAAATTGTGACAACGTCACCATTCAGCACTGTTGCATTGTCAGCCGGAGCGCTGAAGGTGACTGTGGGTACAACCGCACAGATTCCCTGCTCAGTCCAGGCGTCGGTCCAATAAAGGCCGGTTCCCGGTTCATATGCCCAGGCCGAATCTGACGAACACCAACCAGCCACATCACAGCTATATTTGTAATTTGCATTTTGGACCAGATCACCTACCTGATAACTGGTGCCAGCCTGATAGACAGGAACGCCGGCACAGCCGCCACCAGTGGCACCAGCAACAGCGACTGTAACGACTGAGCTCCAGGTCACCGCACCGTTGTCATCCGTGGCTTTTGATTTAAATTCGTGGCTGCCCGCGGTGGCAGACCATACAGTTTCAAATGGCGATGAACTTGCTGTTCCCACCAGCTGGTCATCAACATAAAACTCAACAGAAGCGACTGTACCATCCTGATCCGAAGCATCAGCGCTTATAGTGACAACGTCACCTTCTTTAATTTGGGAAACGGTCGTCGGATTCGTCAATACCACACTGGGGGGTTGGTTGTTTCCTTCTGCCACCACAGTGATAGTCACGGAATCGGTTCGGCTCGCTCCTTTATCATCGGTTGCTACAACGGTGACTGAATGATTACCTTCAACCGTACTCCACTGCACAGAATACGGGGCGGTATCATCAATCCCCACAGTATTACCGTCCACTTTAAATGTAACGTCAACCAGCTGACCATCACTGTCAGCCGCATCGGCGGTCAAAGAGATGACTTCATTAACACCAAACTGGGCATTATTCAGAGGTGACGTCACAGTCACTGTCGGGGGCTGATTACCATCTGGTGCATTACACACACCCAGCAAAGACCAATCTTCATAAGGATCAGAATACTGAACGGGATCCTTATCCTGGCTCCACCAGTTTGCCTGATAGGCATTATCAAGATGCTGTACTTGTGTCCCTCCGTTATATGGAGTTCCACTTGCCCAGACAGGCAAAGATGTACAATCAATCGCATAGGCCGATACTGGGCTGGCCAATACCAATGCAATTGCCGTATGAATGAGGGTTTTTCGCATTGTTAACGTCCTTATTCTCTCAAATGAAGATTTTCCCAAAGAGATATTTGCTTAGTTCAGATAGAAAATTATCCAAACCAATCATGGACGACTTTTTAAGTAATGATAAATAAGGCAGAAGAGAATTGAATGCAATCCTGTGTAGATTCTCACTTTCAGACTAACACATACAAATTATGCGCAGTAAGACCGAAGAAAGATCACTTTTGACAGCGGAAATATCAAAAGAAATAACCAAGGGGGCTTAATTGCCCCCTCTCTTTTTACTGTATGTGAAATAATCAGCCAGCTACAGTGCTGAATAAAAATAAGTTATAGGCCACCACTGCAATCAGTAACAACAAACCTTCAAAGCGGTTGATGCGGCCAGGACCTCGGAATCCCATACACATCACAACCAGTGCAACGGTCAGTCCCATCATGACAGTCCAGTCTCGGGCAAATACTTCAACACCAATACCGCTGATCGGCGAGATGACACCCGCAATACCAATCACTGCCAGTATATTAAACATGTTCGAACCGACAACATTGCCAATAGCAATATCGTGTTCGCCTTTACGCGCAGCAGCCACAGAAGCTGCGAGTTCAGGCAATGACGTCCCCAGAGCCACAATTGTCAGACCGATGATCAAATCACTGACACCGAGTGACTGAGCTATTGTCACCGCGCCCCAGACCAGAATTCGGGAACTCACCACCAAAAGCACCAGGCCAATAAATAGCCACATCACGGCTTTCTTTAAAGGCATCTCATGTGCTTTCAGCTCACTTTCCGTCTCGGCTTCCAGCGTATCGCCTTTCCCTTTCAGCGCAGAATAAATAGACCAGCCAATCAAGCCAAAAAATCCAATCAGCAGGACAACCGCTTCAGCGCGTGTTAACTCACCATCCCAAAGGAGAATACCTGCGAGAATACCGATAAGTATCAGGAGTGGAAGCTCTTTTCTGATGATATTCGACTGAACAGCAATGGGCGCAATGATTGCTGTGATACCCAGGATCAGACCGATATTAACAATATTGGAACCGAGGGCATTTCCGAGTGCCAGATCCGGTTTACCGTCAATCGATGCCATGGCAGAAACCACCATTTCAGGTGCTGATGTGCCAAAGCCCACGATAACCATGCCAATTAGCAATGGCGGCATACCCAGATGGCCAGCACTGGCGGCAGCCCCGTCGACAAATTTATCTGCACTCCAGACTAAAAGAGCAAATCCCAGCAATATGGCTATTGATGCGGTGATCATATGTATGTACATCCCAATGTTTAACAAAAAATGACGTTCAAAAATGAGTAAAAAACAGGTTGTACGAACGTATTCACTAACACGGGAATCAAGCGGCGCAAAGAATAATGGGTTTACGAATTTTATGGTAGCAAAATTATCACATTACACTGATAAATCTCACAGTCTGATTCAGTGCACACTGAGTGCTGAAACATGCACTGAACCAGTCAAAGAAAAACGACGTGATTGCCCTAAAAACCCCCTGCGGTAAACAACCGCAAGGTGTTATCACTATAGACAATCGCAGGCCATCACAGATAGATAAAGAGCCGCAAGGTGGAGGACAGGTCATCACGCTGCCACTGCTGATAGGTAACTTCGGTGCGTAATCCCAGCTGTTGGCTAAACGCCCAATGCCAACTTGCCTGTGATTCCGTACGCCAGCGCATAGCATCCCACTGATACAAGCCCTGGGCGGACAAGGCCAGCTTATGCTCTTCGTTAGCCTGCCAGACCAGGCCGGACTCCATTCCCAAACCCAGCGACAGATTCTCACCCTGAGCATCAAAATAGTTCAGCTCCGAAGACACTAACGCATACGCGTGTAGACGGTTAGCATCTCCCCATGATTTACCGTACCCGCCCTGCATAAAGTATCGGCCAGTCAAACCGGTAGTATCTGGCTGTCTGTCGTAACCGGCACGGATATTCCAGGATAATGAATCAAATACCCGATAATCAGGCGCCAGTGACATAGCATCAATCAGATACAACTGGTTAAGATCCACATCGCCATCCTGGTTAACCCCTAATTGCAGGTCGAAAAAGCTGATCTGTGCCCCTGGAATGTAACCGCCTGCGTTATCCAATAAATCATGATAGGCCACTCGCCATTCCAGTAATGCCTGATCGGCGTTGTGATTGCTGTAGCGGTATCCCAATCCTAACCGGCTTGAATTGTGGCCTTCATCGGGCGACATGGCAGGCCTTACTGGTTCAGAGAATGGCGAAGGAGTATTCAGCTGACTTCTGGCAATCAACAGTTTCTGTAACTGAGGCGCAATCTCTTCCCGCGCGAGCGCCTGATCATAAAACTCAAAGTTGAGCCACTCATAGGCCATTTCCAGAATGGCTGCCTTTTCGCTCAGTGATCCTTCAGTCGGGTACTGGCCCGACATGGCAGCACGGGCTGCCATAAGCTGCTGATTATCCAGCTGCTCAGCATAATGCATTAAGCGTGTACCAAAAGAAGCCCGGTACTTGGGAGCATCAAGCAGTCCGTTTTCTCTGAGCACTTTGACTGTGTCTGACGGAATCGCCTGATAATCAAAACCGGAAGTCAGATCCAACCCTTCCCTGCCTGCTTCAAGCAGTGCCAGCAACTGATAGGAACAATTCTCATCAATGAAGTAGTAGTCGAACTCAACACCGTTCATTTCCCAGAGATGGCGCAGTACCTGCTGAACTTCTTCCTCGTCCAGGTTTAGGGCATATTCCCAAATATCCCTCGATTCTAAATCATTGTATTCACGCACTTTTCGGTAATAAGGCATGACACTGAAGGTGCCAGGATAATTTCCGAACAACCCTTTTGCCGCGTACAAAAATGCATTGTCATTGCTCTCAGGCGTTGCGGCAAAATTGATTGCAAAGGCCACTAATTCGCGGTTTCGATTCTGATCTTTGGCATCAACACGAAGCAAAGTATGCCCGAACATAGACGATGGGCTGTTCATAAATGCGGTCGGAAAAACCAGTGTCAGCCCCTTGGGGTTCAGTGCCTGCTTCCAAAGAGCTTGCTCAGGACAAACGGCGGCTGGCCAATCTGTATTTAATTTTTGTTTTAACCAATGAAAACGAGCCGGATACCGACAGCTCAAACGTTGATCATTGGGCGGACTATCGGGCTGTTTCGCCTCGCTTTCAAAACCCTCAACGGTGGCATTAAGCTCAGCCAGAGGATCATCTTTACCCTGTGGACTGAGAAAAAAAGAAGGTGAATCGACCAGGCTTGTGAACGAGCCGGTCAGCCCGGGCTGATAATGCCCCAGGGTATGCCAATAATCAGAGGTGGAAAGATGCACCAGATCTTGCTGGGTATACGCAAAAGCGGTGCCGCTGATAACGCTGAAAGGGAGCAGAGATAACCAGAACTTCATGAAAACATCGATGGGATCAAATAGGTTCAGTCAAGCGCGTTGAATGAACAAGGCACCAGATTAGAAAAAGATACAGCGCCCATTGGCGCTGTATCTGAACGGTTCACAGCTGTACTAAATTACAGTGCGTAAGCTGCCAGCGTGTTCTGATCAGCAACCATAGTGTTCAGGTTAGCCAGAACATCTGCAGAAGTGACGTTTTCAGAAGCGAAGATAGACGCATAGTTATTACGAGCAGTCGCGTTAAATTCCGCTTTTGCTTCATCGCTCATACCCCAAACATCAGTCAGAGTTGCCAGCGTTTCACCTTCACCACGCGCGATATCACGAGCCAGGTTGTCCATGTTACCGTCGATAAACATAGCCAGTTTTTCTTTAGAAGTGATCACGCCGTTGCCGTCACAGCCCAGTGTACCGAACGTGATACCGAAAGTTTGGTTACCTGAAGTGCCGTTAGTGGTCGCACCCAGTACTTTGAATACTTTACCTTCTTGACCAGCAAACACCATAGAACCCAGACCACAACCGATATCCTGATCAGCCATTGCTTGAGAGAATGGCATCATGCCCGCGAAAACTGCCGCTGCAATTACTTTTTTCATTGTTATTCCTTAGACTTAATTAACGCAAAATGCTTGCATCTCTTTTATGCGTCCAAAATCATAACAACTTAAAGCTATAATTCAATTCATACCGGCCAAAAAGTTATTTGATTACATTTTCTTAGCTCGAAGTCCACTTTTTAAAAAATCCGCCCGCTTTCGTTGAGTTAAAAACAACCAATCACGATGAAGTTGCTTGACGAAATATCGCTGTTCTGTACTGACTTTTACTCATTATTCTTATTAACGATACTTTTGACTTTACCGATTAAGTCGATAGGCAAAGGGAATACTATGGTTGACGTCCGGTCATTGGCAATCTCAGTTAATGTCTGCAGGTAACGAAGTTGAATGGCATTAGGCGCTTTATTTAGCACTTCTGCTGCCTCCATCAATTTTTTAGATGCTTCCAGCTCACCCGTGGCATGAATAACTTTTGCACGACGTGAACGTTCGGCCTCAGCCTGGCGAGCTAATGCACGCACCATGCTGTCATCCAGATCGACATGTTTGATTTCAACATTTGCTATCTTAATACCCCAATTGTCAGTGTGCATATCAAGAATGCCCTGCAAATCTTTATTCAATGTATCTCTTGCCGATAGCAATTCATCCAGTTCATGCTGACCAAGTACTGATCGCAGTGTTGTCTGAGACAATTGGCTGGTAGCTTCAAGGTAATTTTCGACATTAATGATCGCCATCTTAGGATCGAGCACCCGAAAATAAACCACGGCATTGACCTTAACCGACACATTATCTTTGGTGATCAGATCCTGTGTTGGCACATCCAGCACTATGGTTCTCAGATCGACCCGAACCATTTGTTGAATGATCGGGATAATGATGATCAAACCAGGCCCTTTTACTTCATAAAAGCGCCCTAACAGAAAGACGACAGCACGCTCATACTCACGCAACACTCTGAACATGCTGATGATCAGCGCGAGCACCAGCACAATAACGGTTGCCAGGGTATACGTAATCATGGTTTATTCCTTCTCTTTGGCTGCAACATGTAAACACAAGCCATCGACTTGCCTAACAATAATTTCCTGACCAACCCGCAGCGGCGTGTCGCATCGGGCTTGCCAGATTTCACCTTCCACCAGTACCCGCCCCTCACCGGGAAAACCACTTACCACTTTACCGTGATCCCCAAGGAGCATTTCTACCCCAGTGGAAACAGGCTTACGGCGAGTTTTTAGCAATAAAGTAAGAATAACAAAGGTAAACAGCGCAGAAGTGACTGTCAGACCCACAATCAAAGGAACGGCAATTTGATACCCCGGCTCTTGGGTATCCATCAGCATGACAGATCCAATCACAAAGGAAACGATACCGCCCAGCCCCAATATGCCGAAGCTGGGGCTGAAGGCTTCTGCCACCATCAGAATGATCCCCAGTATGATCAATCCCAGTCCCGCATAGCTTACGGGCAGGAGTTGCAGCGAATACATAGCCAGAATCAGACAAATACCGCCGAGTACACCAGGTAAACCCACCCCGGGATTGTAAAATTCTAACAATAGGCCATAGATGCCAATCAGCATGAGAATGTAGGCCACGTTCGGATTGGTAATGACAGCAAGAAACTTAAACCGCCAGTCCTGTTGGCGTTCTACGTACGCGACATTCTCAAGCGATAATGTCTGCTTTACCCCGTTAATAAGCACGGTTCGACCATTAATCTGGTTAACCAGATCATCCAGATCTGTTGCCATAAAATCGATGACATTTTCTTTCAATGCTCCTTCGGCATCCAAACTTGCCGCTTCCCGCACCGCTTTCTCTGCCCAGACTTCATTTCTGCCATGCAATTTAGCCAGGCTGGTTATATAAGCCGCAGCATCATTAATGACTTTCTTCTCCATTGCTGTTTCGGCGTTTACTTCCTGACCTGACTGTGTGCCTTCGTCTGATTCTTTAGCCGCGTCATCCTTTCCTGCCGGTTCCTTATCGTCAGAGTCATCAAACGGATTATCTTTTTTGCCGCCTGGTGAGCCACCTGTCAGAGAAACAGGAGTAGCAGCACCAAGATTTGTACCCGGTGCCATCGCAGCAATATGGCTGGCATACAGAATATATGTCCCAGCGCTCGCTGCTCTGGCTCCAGAGGGGCCAACCCAGGTTGCCACTGGAACCGGAGATGTTGTGATGGCGCGGATGATTTCCCGCATTGAGGTATCTAAACCGCCCGGTGTGTCCATTTTAAGCACGATGAGAGCGGCCTGATCCTCATGGGCCTGGTTAATTTCACGTGATACAAAATCACTGACGGCAGGGCCGATCCCGCCTTTGATATCAATTAGCCATACATCGGATGCCTGAGAACACATTGGCCAAAGTAAAGCCAGCCAGAATGTCAGAATGGAAAACAACTTCATGGCGCATGCTCCCAGTAGGTGTACCAGACTGAACCAGATAGGAAAACCTGAACTCTTAGGCGTTGGTTATCCACCACCTTAAGCATAGCGCACAGAATTCGGTGTAGGATTGATCGCAGTGCAGAGCCATGACACCCAGCACAGCGACAGGTAATTCAGGAAGTGCGGCGTGAAAAAAGCCGGCCAAGTGCCGAGGGATGGTGAGACCAGTGTGTATCAAACATGTCCATCAAAGCCGGGTTGCCGTACCGTGACAAACAAACGGCATGAAAACGATTCTTATGCTCTTTCAGCTTTGCCACTCGCTCTTGCATCTCTGGCGATTGCGATGGTGCAATGAAATCGGACAAGACAATGAGATCAGCATTTTTGTATTTATCGCCGCTCATCAGCATCAGGGACTGATCCAACACAGGGGTTAAATCTGTGCCGCCGTGAAAGGAATAAGAAAGGAAATTCAACACTTCACTTAAACCATCCTGCCGGGTCAGCTCATAGGTGATGTGCTGAGTAGAAAACAACATGACAAAGCAATCTCTGTCGTCAGCAAGTGCAATCTGCATTAACCCGTAGGCCAACGCTTTTGCACACTGCTCAGGGTAACCGGACATAGAGCCTGATGCATCGATGCAAACAATAAATGGCCCCTTATCCTGCTCGACCTGCTTACTCTGTTTCCTGTAGGCTTTCACTTTACGCAGTTTGCGCTGGACGCCCTGCATTCGGTAATTCATCAAACGCTTATCAACAAGGTGCTTGTAAAACACCACCTCCAGCTCAGGATAGGCAAGAAACATCGCCTCGTTAGGCAGTAAGCGAGCCAGATCATCACTGGGGTGCACACCCACTATGTCATCAGTGACGTTGTCACTCTTCTCTTCGACCATTTTCAGCTCTTCCGTCTGAACCCTGGCCTGACTCGGATCATCGACCTCGTTAGCCATGCGGCCCAACTTGTCGGCAATTTCCTGAATTTCATCATTTTTTTGAAGAAATTTTGCGATTGATTTTAAACGTTCGACATCCGTTTTGGTCAGTTTGGCTTTCGCCATATCCCACAACCGCCCAGCACGCTTTTCATCACCTGCTTCATCGACTTTCTCCATTTGCTGCATGGTTTCAATGCGCTGATACAGGTCTTTTAACAGAGCTTCTTTATGATGCTCTAATTCAGATTCCTGCGCTTTCTTCAATGCCACTTGCAAATGTTCATACCACTGATGACAAAAGTAGCTGTGAAACATTGGGTTATGTTTTTTCTGATCGTGGTCGAGCAATCGGCGCGCTTTAAAATAAAAGCCGGACGTTGTTTCAAGTTCACTGACGACCTGCTCTGCATTGTCCATAAAAGTATCCGCAGACCATTGCCGAACCTTTTGGTATAAAGCCAGCTCCTGACTGAATCGTTCAGCCACATCCACTTTTGCGATGCGGTGCTGTACATAGCTGCGCCACTTACCGACCTGCAGCTTCATAGATGACTTAATACCCGGACTGGAGTCTGCTGCCATCATCAGCTGCGGCCGTGTCATCAGCTCGTTCACTGCATTTTCAATGATACCCGACTCTGTCAGCATCAGAGCGAGGTTAATACCTTCGGTAACTGGCATGCCCCCTCCCGGTTATGCGAAGTATTCGGTCAGACGGGTTAAACGCATAGCACTTTTGTCCAAATGCCTCTGGATTGTCGCTATTTCCTCACTTGCAGTTGCCAGACTTTGTTCAATCAGCACCGGAAATTCAGGGTCCACGAAATTGTGAGGCAATGCTCCGTGAAAGCGACTTCGTGCCAGTTTCAGTAAGTGCGCCGCTTCGCTGATAGCATCCGTGGCTTGCTCAACTTTTTGCTGCCAGCCAACCAGCTGCTCCTGGCTGACGCCGTAATCTCCGGCCATGCCAACCAGCACGTTCCGGTTAGCGATATCTTTGATCACCAGGCGATCTGAGGCGTCAATTTCAAAATGCAGCCTGCATAAATGTGTGTTCTTGTTGACAAAGCCATAGATATCACACTGTCCTGCCTTGATCTTTTTCTCAAACTCGTCCCCATCTACATACACCCAGCGGCTATCACCGGTTTCCTGTTCGGAGACGGAAGGATTATGCTGCAGCATGACCAGCTTGATCATGCGCGGATTGTTGTTGACCGTATACCGCTTGGCACCGGAAAAATCGTATTTGTATCTTTCCTTACCCATCAGCGTGTCATGCCCAAACGTCACGCAAAGTTTGCTGGCAACTGCCTGGTGGACTTCCTCTATCTGATGCTGCGCCGTATCGGCCTGCTGAGTGGCTGCTTGCTGCCCGAAGACTTGGTTGATAGCAAAGTCGCGTAAGATCTCCCTGATATCCTGCCGGGATTCCGGGCTGTGCCACAGACACTCCTGCAGCAACAGCAAATCAAGTGGATTAATACTGTCACGGCCATTAAAGAAAGCACTGGCTTTGAGCAGCCTTACCGATTTTTTCCATCGCCGGTCGGAAATGTAAAGCTCGCTGCTGCCCGATTCCACTTTCTCCTCGATCACAGCTTTCAGCTGGAAGATGGTTTCAAATGTCGCCTCATCAAGCTGGATATGATCGATCAATGCCTGCCATTGCTGATACTCTTCTTCTTTGATTTTCAGCTCGGCAGGCAAACTCGCCATCTCTGGGCCTTCACCCAGCAACATGGCTTTGAAATTTTGTTTTTCCTGTATGCGATTGACGAAAACACGAACCAGCATACGGTCGTACAAAGCTTCCAGACCGCTGTCTTCATCCGGCAATTCGTTGGATGCCGTAATCAGCAAACGCATGGGTACGCTCAGCGTTTCCTGACCATTTTTAAATGTCCGCTCGTTAACGACCGTTAGCAGTGTATTCAGAATCGCAGGACCCGCTTTCCAGATCTCATCGAGAAAAACAACTTCCGCTGTTGGTAAATAGCCATCAACCAAACGAACATATTTACCGTGATCTTTAAGCTCCTGAATCGATAAAGGCCCGAACACTTCTTCCGGGGTCGAAAAACGTGTCATCAGATAATCAAAGAAGCGGCTGCCATCAAAGGCTTCAATCAATCGCTTAGCAATCAGGCTCTTTGCTATTCCGGGAGGGCCAAGCAGGAATACACTCTCACCAGACAGAGCCGCCAGCAGGCAGAGTCGAATGGTATGCTCTCTTTCATAGACCCCGTTTGACAGAGCCTGAATAAGTTTCTCTACCCGCTCAGCAAGCAGCGCTTTATTGGGTAGACTATTGGCCGCCATAGATAGCATGTTTGTCATTTCCTCGAGGCAAAAGGGTCTGATATAGAAATGAAATGGGTGGTGCTGAAAAATCTCATTCTAGCCACAGAATAGCCGTAAAAAACACATTGTTACAAGTATGTTAATATACATATTTTGTTACAAACAGGGTATATCAAACTGGGGAGGTAACCAACATAGATCAATCATTGATTTCATTTTTGAAGCATTCAGGATGAGCACAAAATCACAGAATGTAAGGGTTTGCGATGCATGTTTAAGATTCGGACTATGTCTTGATTTGTTACTACATTGCGCTATCTCAACACAAATCATCGTGATAATATTTTACTCAATTATGAAGAAGATCTCTCAATTGCCTGTCGGGCTGACAATTTTTGTGTGTTTTGGGGTGTTAATAACCACCTTTATTCCCATGCAAGGTAACCTGGATGCCGTTACTTCAAGCCTGACACTGGTACTGATTATCCTGCTGGTTCGCGAAGTCGCCAGCAAAGAAATGAAGTTTTTATTACTTCTGTCTGCCTGTACCTACGGAGTTGGTGTAATTGCGGATCTTCTTGATGATATTCCGGAACTTACGAATCATTGGTTGTTGATTCGCACCGATGATGTGTTCAGTAATATTGGTGTTTTTTTACTGTGTTTCTGCTTCATTAAACTCTTGCATCAACGCCGTGAGTTAATACAAAAACTCAAGCAGCAAATTGCCAAATCCCGTGAACTGGAACTGGAGCTCAGCCGACAGGCACTGCAGGACGATCTGACCAGGCTGCAGAACAGACGCTCTCTTTTCAGACGATTCGATCACATGGCGATTAACCTTAATCGCGGCATTATGGCTTACATTGATATAGACAACTTCAAACAGGTAAATGACCGCCTTGGTCACCGCCAGGGAGATCTGGTACTGATTGAAATTGCCAACATCATTTTCAGGCATTCGCCAACAGGCAGTCAGGTCTATCGCATAGGCGGTGATGAATTCATTGTTCTTCTGCCCAGTGAAGACCAATGCCAAAGTCAGGAATGGCTTGATCAGCTCTATGAGCAAACTCAAGAACTCAGAGATACATTCAAACTAGGTATCAGTGTAGGCCTTGTCCCGTTTCATCCCGGCAACCTCAGCGATCCGGACTTACTGCTCGCTAAAGCAGATACCGCCATGTATCAGGAAAAAGAACAAAAAACTCGTGTCGGGTAACCTCACGTCTGATTCACATTTCTGTCATATCCTCGTCATACCATAGCGGCTACCCCCGTAGTTCAAATTTGGAGAGACGCAATGTTGCTTCGCCTGGCTTCTTTACTGGCCATTATCACCCTATTACCCATTCAGGCTAATGCCAAAACCGTTACCGTATCAGGTTCCACATCCGTCAGTCATATACTCGAAGTGTTAGCTGAACACTATGAGCAGCAACATTCCGATACTTCCATTGCAGTGCAAGGGACTGGCTCATCTGCGGGTATTTCGGCAGTCAAACAAGATGCTGCTGAGCTCGGAATGAGCTCGCGATTTCTGAAAGAGGACGAAATTCGCCCGGATGTATCAACCACATTAATTGCTCATGATGGCATTGCACTGGTTGTAAACAAAAACAACCCAATTCAAAGCCTAAGCAAAGAACAGGTAATGGCGATTTATAAGGGGAAAATAACCAACTGGAAACAAGTCGGTGGTGATGACCTCCCCATTGCAGTTGTCAGCAGAGAGAACGCTTCCGGTTCACGATTTTCTTTTGAAGATTTTATGGACCTGACACGTACCATTGGTGATAAAAGCGTCTCTGATATCCATGCAAAAGCTCTGGTGGTTAACACCAATGGCATGGTAAAAAGCCTGATTACCAGAAACAAGCACGCCATTGGCTATATGTCACTTGGCTCTGTTGATGATTCAGTCAAACCACTTGCTTTCGAAGGTGTATTACCCAGCCTGACAAATCTGGAGTCGGGACAATATCAAATCTCCCGCCCGTTCATCATGCTTTACAGAAGCCAAAAGCTAACATCGGATGGTCGCGACTTCCTCAATTATCTCTTGTCTGAAAACAGCCAGAAATTACTGCATGATCGCGGTTACATTCCCGTTGTGCATTAAACAATACGCACTCTTTGGCTTACCTGATCAATCAGGTAAGCCACGTTTTGTTCAGGATACCACCGGATATTTCATGCCTGCGCCCCATTCCGTCCAGGAACCATCATAGACTGTCAGGTTTTTACGGCCGGCGACATCAGCGGCAAGGGCGAGAATGCACGCCGTTACCCCGGATCCACAACTGAAAATCAGCTGCTGATCTTGTTCCGAGAACGCATCAAAACGTTGTTTCAGTATTGATTGCGACACTAGCCTGCTGTCTTTCACCAACTGGCCAAACGGGAGACTTTTGGCATTTGGCATATGACCACTGCGTATGCCTTCTCTCGGCTCGGGCTGCTGAGCATAAAAACGCGCTGCCGGACGTGCATCCAGCACAACAACCTGTGGGTCTGCTAATTTTTCCAGCAGTGTCTGTGCATCAATCACCCACTCGGTTCTGAAGTTGGCAGAAAATTGCCCTTTTTCAGGCATTTCAGTTACGCTACCCGACTCTAACGATCCCCCGGCCGCTTTCCAGGCGGGCAACCCGCCATCCAGTACCGCGACTTTGTCATGCCCCATCACTTTAAACATCCACCACACCCGCGGTGCAGAAAACAGTCCGTGAGAATCATAAACAATGACAGTGTCTTTGTTGCTGATTCCCAGTTCCGACACTTGGCTGGCAAACTGATCTGCGCCAGGCAACATATGCGGAAGGCTGGAATCCTTATCGCATATCTCTTTATCAAAATCGAAAAAAACAGATCCTGGAATGCGTTCACTCTCCCACTCTGTTCTGGCATCACGGCCACTGCCAGGCATGAACCAGCTCGCATCCACTATCACGGTATCTTGCGCATCGGCATGTTCCAGCAACCACTCAGCACTGACAACAGACGACGGTAATGAATTTTTTGCCATACTCTAATCACCTATCCCTATCAAATTCAGCTGTTTATATTAAACAAGATAACCATCTCCATAACAGCCGTTCAGGTTATCATTCCTACATGGTGATAGTGATAGCAGGTAATACACCCAGACTAAACCTTTTTCTCAGAAATCCAGCCACTTGCCACATCAAACAAAAGCAGGCTTTGCTTGAATCCAGCTGTTCATCAGGTTAATGTCCCTGAACTCGGTGCCAGCACTTTCTGATTTTGCAAGGACGCGAATATGGACTACTTTCCTGTCTTCACCCAATTACACAATAAACCTGTACTGGTCATAGGGGGCGGAGAAGTTGCCTGCCGTAAAGTCGATCTTTTATTGCGGGCCGGAGCGGCAATCACACTTATATCACCACGTCTGCATCCTGCGCTGCAAAAGCTGGCCAGCCAGCAAAAACTGCGCTGGTTAGCTGAATCTTACCAGCCTGGCAGTCTGGGAGGGTATTATCAGGTGTGGACAACAACAGACGATCGCGAGCTAAACAAGCGTATCTTTCGGGATGCCCAGCAGAAGAAAATTTGGGTCAATGCTGTTGACGATCCTGCCCATTGCGACTTTATTACCCCTTCCATGATAGATCGTTCCCCGATCCAGGTGGCCATATCCAGTGGTGGCGCTTCACCTGTACTCGTGCGTTATCTCAGAGAAAAGCTTGAAACCCAGCTCGCGCAAAATTTGTCTCTGCTGGCAGATTTCGCAGGCAGACAAAGAAACCGCCTGAAACAACATTACGATACTGTCGATAAAAGAAGGCACTTTTGGGAGCAATTCTTCCGCTTACCTCAGGTAGAAAATGCCCAGTCTGCTGAAGTCCTTGAAGCGGCTTTTGTCCAGCTACTGGCTCAGGACAATCAGGCAACAGGGACAATATGTGTTGTAGAAACCGGTACCGATGTTGAAATGCTGACATTGAAAGCATTAAGACTGATGCAGCAGGCTGAAATGGTACTGTACACCGATGAAGAAAGTCAGGCGGGTTTCATTGATCTGTGCCGCAGAGATGCTGATCGTGAAGCTTGCAGTATGGAGAGCCTGTTGGAAAAGGCAGAAGCTCTACTCAGTCAGGCTGTCCGCGTCTGTATTCTGGTCAAAAAAGGAAGTACTTCAGCACCACTTTCTGCTTTTTGTCAGCAACACGATGGTGAGGTACTTCCCTCACTGTAACCCTTTATTTTGTAGAAGCAGCGGCAGGGGCAAGTTCAGACTTAAACGCTGCCTTCTGCGTGCGTTTTTCAGCTTGCGCCTTCAACCACAAACCGGATGTTTTCATCGCATAACCAAACACTACTCCAACTAGTAATGAAGGGATAACCAGTTGCCAGTTACCGGCCGCAGCAAATGTCGCGCAACAGCCGATAAAAGTCCCCGGAATAAAGCTAAGCCACTCACGCTTTGCCTGTACACACATCAAAAATGAAACGATCCCGGTTGCGATGTAGCCGAACAGCTCTATACCGATCCATGTTGAGCTGTGAATGATCAGCATTGCCCAGGCAACACCACTCAAATTGGTTGCCATACTGATACCCATACCCTTTAGTCCTTCCTTTGGTGCGGCAAAGTATGTGGTGCAACCCAGAAATCCGGCCCAGCTAAACAAGCCAAGTGAAACAGCTACCCAGCCCCACAGACCAGATAACAGACCGGTTGTTATTGCTATAGCAATTAATGCTGACATGTTAAGACCTCTGAAAACGCTAACTTGATAGTGCCTGTACGATGAATACAGAAGTCTAATCACTCTACCCATCCAATAAATTGACACCAGTCACACATACAATGAAATAAATGAAACACAATGTTTAATACAGTGAACAATGCCACAACAATCAGCTGTCCGAGGCCAGAGCCAATCAGCAAAATGCGGTTTTGACTCTGATCAGCTTGTGATAACTTAATGCTTTCTAACACCTATGTTTCTTCTGAGATACAGTCAAAACGGAGTGCCACCATGGGGCCTTTAATGCTAGATGTGTCAGGTTTCGAACTTGATGCCGAAGAGCGTGAAATTCTTCAACACCCCACAGTAGGCGGAGTCATTTTTTTCGCCCGCAACTATCACGACAGAGAGCAGTTGTTTGCTCTGACACAATCCATTCGTCAGGCTGCAAAGCGCCCTCTGATCATCGCGGTGGATCAGGAAGGCGGACGAGTCCAACGCTTTCGTGATGGTTTTACTTTACTGCCTCCTGCCCGGGCATTTGCAACGGCCGACAACGGTGTCAACCTTGCCCGTCAGGGGGGCTGGTTGATGGCCGCTGAATTACTGGCTATGGATATCGATCTCAGCCTGGCACCTGTATTGGATATCGGCTTTGACTGTAAAGCCATTGGAGACCGCGCGTTTTCAGATCAACCCGAAAAAATTATTCACTATGCCAGTGCGTTTATACGAGGTATGAAAGAGGCGGGAATGGCGGCAACAGGCAAACATTTCCCCGGACACGGTGGCGTTATTGCAGATTCACATCATGAAACCCCCGTTGATGAACGTAATGATATCGTCGCTCGTGATATGTCGGTGTTCAAAGCATTAATTGAGGAACAATTACTGGATGCCATGATGCCAGCTCATGTGATTTATCCGTCATACGATGATAAACCTGCCAGCGGCTCTGAATACTGGTTAAAGAGCGTGCTCCGGCAACAACTTAACTTTAAAGGGGTCGTCTTTTCAGATGATCTTAATATGAAAGGTGCGGATGTACTGGGTTCCTACGGCGATCGTGCTGTTGCTTCTCTGCAAGCAGGCTGCGATATGGTAATGCTATGTAACAACCGCAGTGGAGCGATTGAGGCACTTGAAGCATTGCCGCAAACGCAGGCTCCCGTGCTTAATAATTTACTCAAAAAGCCATTTGCACAGTATGCAGAGATGGTAAGAACGACTGAATGGAAGCAGCGCTCTGAAACCATTCATCGACTTCATCAAGAATGGCAGGAAAAAACGCACTAATCCGTTTTTAACTCTCTGCTGCCCTGTTCATATCATCAAAGCACCAACGCCCGGAAGACCGGGCGTTGTTATTTAAGCCGGGCATGGCGCTGAGTTAAAACTTGTGTTCTACCCCAACTGTCAGACCATAAAGGCTGTTATCTTCGTAGACAGTGCCGGAAATATCTTTACCGTCTTTGACTATTTTGTACTGAGCCGCCCCAAACAGCGAGGTGTTACCAAAGGCATATTTGCCTCCTAGCTGCACACCTTTTGCACCATTTCCTGGCGCAAGAGGATTCAGATTACCCTCACCGGCTCCTTCGGCATAATTCAGTTCGATACCACCCCCAAAGGATGGCGTAAACTGGCGAGCCAGCCCCAGTGCATAAGTGACACTGTCCCGATCAAAGGTAACTACTTCTCCACGTACCTGGGTTTTTATCACATGCTCGCTCCATCTGCGCCAGTGAGCAGAGAAAGTCATTAATGTATTCTCTGCAACCCCCGTCTGGAAATCAAAATCTATAGTCTCTGGCAATTCAATTTCCGACTGACTTGATACTGAGCTTGCCTTGCCCGCTGTTTTATTCACAATTAAGGCACCGGATTCGGTTGTATCAAACGAGTGCTCTACCGCCGACTGATACGCGACAGTGGCGCGTAACGCCATGTTAGGAATGTGGTAAGACGCGCCTGCTGTATAACCAAAACCTATATCATCACCCAGGTCCAAATCTAAACCACCAAAACCACCATTCATGTTGGTGTTGAATTTGGCATTAATTTCAGTTTGATTGATAGTCGGGCCAGCAAAAGCTGAAAACGAATGGGAAAACTGGTACTTGCCCGTTAAAGCCACGGTGCGGGTTTTTACGTTAGCGCTGGACCCCTGCCAAAAACCGCCCGTGTGCTGAGTATCGATATTGTTTGAAAGGTAATACTGCGCATTTCCTGAGAACTTCTCCGTAAAAAAGTAATTCACGGCTCCCTGGACATAGTTAGTATCATTGAAAATATCACCTGTGCTACCAAACGTCGGGTGGTTGCCCTGGATGTCGTAGTTAAAATAGGAATACGACACTGCCACCTTATCATCGGGGCTGTACAAATTGCTGTAGCTATAGCGTCCAAACTCATAGGCCGCACCATGAGAATAAAAGCTCGTTGCAGACAAAATTGCGGCGAGTAATGATTGATATTTCAACTTCATTGATCGAATACCTCTACATGTGAACCCGTGCTCACCACAGTGTGATAACAAGGCTATTTCCCCCCTATTGCTAACCCGCTTGAACTGCACTGTGTGCCGTCGTGAGCTTCTACGGTTAACAACACCCCTGCTATCTTTGTTCGATGAGACGAGACATCCGTTGTCGTTTTATCTTCGAAGTTCCCAACAAGATTGTTAACACTTCGTTATTATTTTGTTTCAAGATGAGGTTAACTGAATCAAAGCTGAACGTCCACACAAAATAGGTCAAACGTCCAATTATTTTAAGTGTGTGCTGTTCTGTCACAAAAAATCGCCATGAGATGTGACTATGATTCAAAGAATTCAAACTGGTAAAGTCAGTGAAAATGCGGAGTTCAGCGAAGAAGCCACTGTGTAATCACACAGCGGCGGTTATAGGTCAAGCTACGAAAAAGAAGAAGGTAAAGAAAAGGAAAAAACTCAATAAAGAAATGGGGGTTATTCAGTAGCAATAAGTGTCGACAATAATCGCTTTAACGTTTTAGAAACAATCTCCTGATTGAAGTTTTGATCCCCGCTGACCAACGCAAACTCAAACTCCCTGAAGGTGAAAATGACCAGATTGGCATCAATTTCCGGATACGGACTACCTATCAATTCAGCCGTCTTTTCGATCAAGCGCAACACTTGCAATTTATACTCACTGACTCTCTTGACCAGCATCTCTGACTGCCCAAGAGCAAACAGGAAATGGCAGCGGATTGTCAGCTGTTTTCTGCGCGCCTCATCTGTCAACTCAGTCGAAATGTACTGTGTTAACAATTCGGTTAGCTGCTGAACACATGATTCGCGAGCTTCAGTCGCTCCCTTATCCAGGTATTCCCTGAGTATCGTGTCCACTTGCTCCTGAATCCATTGAATCTGTTTCACTTCTCGTTGGGCAAACTCTTCAAATGCACTCAGGATCAAATGATCCATGCTTTCAAAGTAATAACTGGTAAGTGATAACCGAACCTGAGCAGCATTGGCAATATTTCGGTGTGACAGGCTGTTTAAACCTGTAGTCGCAATCAAATCCAATGTTGCTTCAATGATTTTTTGTCGGGTAAGCTCTCCCTTTGTCGTTTTTCGAGAACTAGCTGCCATCTCGACTTATCCTTGATATTTATGAAAAGTAAAATTTTGTATTCATGGCAATAATATCGAAAACACTTCATTACATAAACTCCAGTGTTTCACTTTTGGTCTGCATGTCCGCACTTACCCGCCTGTAGCATCTCACTGACAGACATACGTCACCTTACAGGTGAATTACCGTACAGTTAATCGCCTGCTGTTTTGTCTGATAGTATATAAAAAAATCCCCGAGCAGAGCTCAGGGATTGATGTGTAAAGAAGCGTGCTGTTACCACCTGTGCAGGTGGATATCTGTGCTGACTTACAGTGATTTACTGGAGTAGTTAATGTTCTTGCAGGTTTTCTTTTCTTTTAATACAACCACAATCCCGCCAACAATAAACGCCATAACCAGTAGTGTCTCGAACATAACTTTCCCCAAATTCAGATAATCACTGCAGTCCTAAATGACCAGCCAAGAAAAAATATACAGAACGGCTAAAACCTACAAGAAAGTAGTTCCTCCGTCTCCGGTTTGGCGATTATCAGTTCAGGCAGCACATCCGAAAGGGACTCAGTATCAATAGCATACTGAGAAAAAGGTTCAAATCCGGCTTTCCAACTGAAAGTTTGCTTTAACATCCCGGCGACTATTTTTTAGCCACGCGTATTCTGCGCTTTATTTGCACAAAGTTCCAGCAAAATTTGCCTTACGATTCTTTGAACTTGATATAAGTTTAACTAATAAAAAATGCGGCCCAGTGGGCCGCATTTCATTCATCTCTCTACCTGAAGCATTACAGCCAGCGTTTTTGGCCGGTAAAGGTAACAGACAGCCAAGTATCACCCAACTCGCCTTTCAATTTATCCCACAATAATTGACGGATCTTGTCCTGGCGCTTTGTCGTCCAGTATTTATCGTCTTTTACAAGGATGTTGATTTCCAGATCGTACTGACGACCTGTTTTAGCGAAATGGTGAGTATAGTCATCAAAGTTGTACTGTTTAGACAAATCTTCAATGACACTATCGACCCGGTTCTGCACCTGGTCATGAGGAGCGACCAATAGCACCTCACGCAGGTTACGGCGTAACACTTTAATCGGCAGAACCGACGCAGCTATCGCCATTGCAGACACCAAAATTGGATCGACATAAGCATTCCAATGTGAATAGCCTATTTTGTCGAACACCATTACCAGCATGAAACCAACTAAAATTGCGGCACTCAAGATGCCATCGACCAACCATTCCTGTGAGTCGACCCGAACAAGTTCCGAGTCTACCTTACGGGCAATGTGAGTTTCCGTGAAATAGATGCCAAAGCAACTGATGGTAGACAGCACTGCGTATACCATTGCATGCTCGAGCACAACTTCATGGCCACCGTTGACAATGGTTTGCACACCACTAGCGAGTGCAAACAAACAGGTTACCAAGATGAGCAAGCCATTGACGACATTGATCAAAGGTTCGATGTGGGCGTAACCAAACTGGAAGTGGTTATCGTCCGGTCTTGAGACCAGGTAGGCGGTATACAGACTCAGGCCTGTCATACCCATACTCAGAAAAGAGAACATACCGTCGAGCAGAATCGCACTAGATCCCACATACAGCCCATAACCTATACCCATAGTGGCAAGCAGGACCGTACCGGCAAGAGACATTTTCAGTGCCAGACGTTCCTTACTAATTTTACGGCTGATAGCCATAAATACCTCCTCATTTTATTCCAAAGTGTTGATTTTAAGTATCAGCTTAAAACTGTTGACCTCTTGTCAGTCAACCATTAAAGCATGACGATTTAATGAAGCTGCGAAACACGCTTTGATAGCATGCACTCAATCAAGTGCCTCTTCAAGCCATTGCAAAAACGCAGGTTTTCGTAATGCAGTGTTCAAGGTTGCCTGTTGACGCCCTTTCCTGAAAACCAGAACAGTCGGAACACCTCTTACTCTGTATCGTTTTGCCAAATCCGGATGCTGGTTAACATTCACCCTGACAAAACGGTATTGCTTTTTCTGTTTAGCGACTTGCTCAACCACGGGCTTAAATGCCTGACAGGGCGCACAATTATTGCCCCAAAACGTCACTATCACAGGTTTGGGACTTTGAATCAGCATAGCAAAGTTCTTACTGTCGGCCTCAACCGGGCTGCCATCCAATACGGCTTTAGAACAATGTACGCAAGAAACGGTATTGGATAGTGATGTGGTCTGCAGAGACACTGCCTTGTGACAATGTGGACAGCTCACAGTAAAACTTGGCATGTTTTCCCTTTTTCCCAGCCTGTCCTCTGTTGCTCAGAAAGGCCGCCTGATACAAATTTCCGCCAGTATACCACAACTTATAAAAAACCAGGATAACGGCAAGTGCCAGCCCCGTTAACTTAACTCAATATCACAGAGTGGGACAAGTCGCTGCTTTTGCCGTCAAATTCAAAAATCGGTTCGCTGCAACTGGAGCCGTTCAATATCACTAAAAAATGAGATGATCTTGGCCCGGCTGACACTGTACATAAACTTTGAGCCATCACACATTTCTGAATCGGCTATTTTGATCTGGGGCGATTTCAGTTGCATGAACTCGCAGACGGCCTGCTCTTCGCACGCAAGATCCCGCTCATCGTTCAGCGTTTGCCAATAATCTGCAAAATGATTTAATGCTGTATCCAACTGCTGGTAATTCTCGGAACTTAGCTCAGGGCGAAGTACTTTCAATTCCTTTTTACGTTCAGTCAGGAATGTATTGAAGTTCTCAGCGTAGCTGTCTATCGCTGAATGACTGTAACATGCCTGCTGCACGTATCTCTCCTGCTGGGCATAGACATTATCGCTGCCACGTTGTGAAGAACAGGCAGATGCCGTAAAGCAGGCAATAAAGACAACAAAATACAACTTCATTTCACACACTTCCCGTTCAGGATCCGGGCTGCGTCAGCATATCGCGGCCCTTCAATATATAGAAAAGTATGCGTGAAATGCTCTGATCAACACGTGTAAAGGTCGCGATTTCTTAGCACTGAGACATCTTGTTATCTCTTGAGAAACTTAGGACTCAACCTGAGTGACAAGCTGAACACTGTCCCCCAATTGAATATCGCCATCCGCTAACACGCGACAGCATACGCCACCGCGCCATTCTGGTCTGAGCGCTTGAGTCATGCCCTGAAATTGCTCATCCATACGGGGACAGGGATCTGTTTCCCGTGTAATCTGCAGCTGCAAAGTACCAATTGATATAACATCGCCGACATTACTCTCTGAAAAGCGCATTCCTTCCACCAGCAGATTGGCACGGCGGATAGTCCACGGCAATGTCTCCCCCACTTCATCACAGGCATCTTGCCAGGAATCAAAGGATAGTACTGTCACCTGTCGCTTGCCGGGTTTACCACGAAAGTCACCTTCCACACCGTTTTTACAGGTTACATTGACTTGATGTAATTCTTCCATAACAGCACGTGACGCTTTTCGTCTGGCGATTCCAATCAACTTCATCCAAACATCTCCCTGACACTCATAAAAATACAGCATTTAACACTGGAAAATCACCTGCTGTACCGAATTCTTTACTATGTTGGCAATGTGCTACCAACGCATTTTTTAACACTTTGATTACAATTAGAAGTGTTCGCCATTCCATGTATGTAATGCACCTACTATACCCAAAAATGCCAGGTTGCACCGAAACTAATTGCAACGCTAAGGATGAATGGGATAGCCAGGCTTAGCAATACGCAATTAACAACAGTGACTTTTCTGCCCTAATCGTTTCGGGCAGTGACAGAAGGAGCTTGATATGAATGTTCAAGCCACAAGCATGCACCGCTACTTAGATTATCAGGGACAACTGCTCTCGCCTCTTCCGGCATGGGCGGACATCCCGACGCTGCAAGGCTTTTACCGGGACATGGTGCTGACCAGAGTTTACGACAACAAAGCTGTCGCGCTTCAGCGTACAGGTAAACTTGGGACCTACCCATCCCATTTAGGATCAGAGGCTATAGGTATCGCTGTTGGCCGTGCCCTCAGAGAAGACGATGTATTTGTGCCTTACTATCGCGACATGCCTGCAATGTGGGCTCGCGGGATAGCAATGGAGAAAAATCTTCAGTACTGGGGCGGTGACGAGCGAGGCAGCGATTTTTCGTTTAACGACCAGCCCTGCCGTGATCTTCCCTTTTGTGTACCTATTGCCACGCAATGCACCCATGCCGTTGGCGTTGCTGCCGCATTGAAAATTCAGGGCGGTCATCATGCTGCGCTCGTCACCTGTGGTGATGGCGCGACATCTAAGGGGGATTTTTTAGAATCCATTAATTGTGCCGGTGCCTGGAACATCCCGCTGGTATTTGTCATTAACAATAACCAGTGGGCTATCTCCGTGCCCCGCAAGTTGCAGTGCGGTGCCGAGTTTCTGTCCGATAAAGCGAAAGGCGCTGGCATACCCGGCATAACCGTTGACGGCAATGACATCATTGCCATGTACGACATCATTATAAAAAGCCTGGACCGTGCACGAAAAGGCAAAGGGTCGACCTTAATTGAAGCCGTCAGTTATCGCTTAGGTGATCATACTACCGCTGATGATGCCAGCCGCTACCGGAGTGAAGATGAACTGCAGCAAGCCTGGCAGTATGAGCCCGTAAAACGCCTGAAAGCGTTTCTCGTGTCACAAAACGCCTGGTCTGAAGACGATGAAAAACAATGGCTGACACACTGCCGTAAAGTCGTGGAAGATGCAGTAGAGCGCTATCTAGCCATTGCACCTCAACCTCCTGAGTCAGCTTTCGATTATCTTTATGAACAACCTACTGATGACATGCATCCCCAGCGGGATGCGATTATCAATAAAGCAATGCGCATGCAGGGAGGCCGTCATGGCTGAGATTACCATGCTGGAAGCCGTCAACCTCGCTCTGCATCACGAAATGGCCAGGGATCCTAATGTGGTCATACTGGGGGAAGATGTAGGCGATAACGGCGGTGTATTTCGTGCCACTGTAGGCCTGAAGAAAGAATTCGGTTTAAAGCGTGTCATTGACACGCCGTTAGCTGAATCTCTGATTGGCGGTGTCACCATAGGGATGGCGAGCCAGGGACTTCGCCCGGTCGCTGAGTTCCAGTTTCAGGGTTTTGTTTTTCCTGCACTAGAACACCTGCTCTGCCATGCAGCCCGCTGGCGTAACCGTACCCGTGGCCGCCTCACCTGTCCGGCCGTTTTCCGCGCTCCTTTCGGCGGTGGGATTCATGCC
This sequence comes from Photobacterium salinisoli, assembly GCF_003614885.1. Taxonomy (GTDB): domain Bacteria; phylum Pseudomonadota; class Gammaproteobacteria; order Enterobacterales; family Vibrionaceae; genus Photobacterium; species Photobacterium salinisoli. The sequence goes on along the minus strand of NZ_QZMS01000011.1, from coordinate 1,378,874 downwards.
CCGGAGCACCACTCAGAAAGTGTTGAGGCGATTTTTGCCCATACACCAGGCTTGAAAGTGGTTATCCCTTCCTCGCCGAAACGTGCCTATGGCCTGCTGCTCGCAGCGATCCGCAGCAATGACCCCGTTATGTTCTTCGAACCCAAGCGCATCTACCGGACAGTGAAATCCGATGTCATCGACAACGGTGAAGCGCTTCCGCTCGATACCTGTTTCACATTGCGTAAAGGGCGAGATTTAACATTAGTTACCTGGGGAGCCTGCGTTGTCGAAAGCCTGGAAGCAGTGAACGAACTCTCAAAAATGGGCATTGAAGCCGAAGTCATCGATCTGGCATCGATAAAACCTATCGACATCAACACCATTATTGCTTCGCTGGAAAAAACAGGCCGCTTGCTGGTGGTGCATGAAGCCAGTAAGACCTGCGGTGTCGGTGCCGAATTGCTGGCACAAGTGTCTGAGAAAGCATTGTGCCTGTTAAAAGCGCCACCGATTCGGGTAACAGGTATGGATACCGTCATGCCTTATTACCGCAATGAAGAGTATTTCATGATCAATAAAGACGACATTGTCATTGCGGCCAAACAACTTGTGGAGGGGTGGAAATGAAAACATTCTCCTTGCCGGATCTGGGCGAAGGACTCGCCGAATCAGAAATTATTGAATGGCATGTCAGTGTCGGTGATACCGTGGAAGTCGACCAGGTCGTGCTGACAGTTGAAACAGCAAAAGCCACCGTTGAAGTACCTGCGCCTTACAGTGGCACCATTGTCAGTCGGCACGGTAATGAAGGTGATGTTATCTCCATTGGTAGCCTGCTGCTGGAGATCGACGAAACAAATTCTACCGATACCGATGCCAAAGAAACAAAGCAATCGGAAAAAAAACAACGTGCCGATGCCGCCACAGTGGTGGGCAACGTTTCTCACCATGCGCAGAGTGTCAGTGTTGATGAGTTTTGGGTTGGCAGTCAGGTAAAACCGTCCTCTGAACATATCAGCGCCTTACCTGCCGCCCGGCTTTTGGCTCAGAAACTGGGGGTAAACCTCAGGCAGATCAACGGAAGCGGACCCAATGGCGTGATTGTCGAAGCCGATGTATACCGGGCCTGCGATCAGCAACTGCCCGGCACTGAAGTGCTAAAAGGCGCTCGCCGTACTATGGTCGGCAGCATGACTGAAGCCCATCAGCAAGTCGCCGCTGTTACCATCACTGAAGAAGCATTGCTGGACAAATGGCCAAAAGACGAAGACATCACCACCCGTATAATTCAGGCCATCGTCTCTGCCTGTGAACAGGAATCGGCGTTAAATGCCTGGTTTGATGCCGACACCATGACTCGCTGCGTACACCAAAAAGTTAATATCGGTATCGCGGTCGACAGCCCTCACGGTCTGTATGTCCCGGTACTCCGGGATGCAGGCAGTTTGAATCCCAAAGCCATCCGACGCTGGATCGACGAAACAGCAGAAGGTATCAGGTCAAGAAAAATAGGTCGGGAAGAATTTCAGCATGCCACCATCACACTGTCTAACTTCGGTGCGATTGCGGGGATCTATGCAACACCGGTGGTCACCCCGCCACAGGTTGCCATAGTGGGCGCAGGCCGGCTGATTGATAAACTCGTGATGAAAGATAACAAGCCACTGTCTGTAAAAGCCATGCCGCTGTCAGTGACCTTTGATCACAGAGCCTGCACCGGAGGTGAAGCTGCCCGGTTTGTCAGGGCCCTTGTCCAGCACTTGTCAAAACCGCATGGGTAACACATAAAAAACAGGCCAGTGCAAAGCTGGCCTGTTTTCTTCAGTTTTGTCTTCCGTTACTCGTCATCTGATGACGGTTCTGCCGGTTTTCTCTTCTTCGGCATAAAGACATTGTCCCCGACTGCCATATTGTCGTAAAAGCGTTTGTCCAGCTTCTTCTTCGGCTTAGACGCCGCTTTGGCTTTATCCTGCTGAGGTTTCGCCTTGGTATTTTTCTTCGGCGTATAGGCCTTCTTCGGCGCTGGTTTCAGGCCCTTAAACTTACCTGCCAACCCTTCCAGAGCGGTGAAACTAATTTGTTTCTGCAGGAAAGCTTCTACATTCTTGAAGCTTTTCCAGTCTTTCGGCCCCACCAGCGAAACCGCATCACCTTTATTGCCGGCCCGTCCGGTACGTCCGATACGGTGAACATACTCTTCCGCATGCTTGGGCATGTCAAAGTTAATCACATGTGAGACTTTACTGATATCCAAACCACGCGAGGCAATATCCGTAGTCACCAGAATCTTGTGAACATTACGCTCAAACTGGCTCATGATATTGTTACGTTGCGTTTGATTCAGGTTACCGCTCAAGGCAACCGCTTTGAGTTTGCGTTCATTGAGCAGCCCGGTCAGTCGGTCTGTGTCTTCCCGGGTCGCGGTAAAAATAATAACCTGGTCATAATTTTCCTGTTCCAGCAAGCGATCCAAAATAGCCTGCTTATGATCCAGGTGATCACACAAGATAAAACGTTGCTCAATATCACCATGATCCTGCGCCGCATGTCCGACGGCAATACGCTTAGGGTCATTGAGCATTTCAGATGCGATATCAATCACTTCCGGATCGTCTAACGTAGCAGAGAACATCAGCGTCTGACGGCGTCTGTGATCAGCGGCCTGGTGTATTTTGCGCAACTCCGGCGCAAAGCCCAGATCCAACATGCGATCCGCTTCATCCATAATCAGCATTTCCAGACCGTTCAGATGCGTGCTGCGGTGCTCCAGATGGTCCGCTAAACGGCCAGGCGTTGCCACCACAAACATTGGGTCATTGCGCAGCGCTTTTACCTGATCATTGAAATTTTCACCACCTACAATCAGCGTGCTGTCATAAGGTGTACCGGCATTCAGCGTGCGTAATTGTGCATAAACCTGCTTTGCCAGTTCACGGGTCGGTGTCAGAATGACCACTCGCGGGTCACGCTTGGTAAACGGTTTGCCACGATACATGCGCTGCATGGCCGGCAGCAAAAATGCCAGAGTTTTACCGGAACCGGTTTTCGAGGAAGCCAGCAAATCTTTTCCAGCAATCGCAACAGGAATAGCTTGCTGCTGGATTTCTGTCGCCTGCGAGAAGGCCATATGATTCAATTTTTTCAACAGTCGCTGATCAAGACCAAGATCTTTAAAGTGCAAAGTATTGCTCCGGTAAAACGCTCTAAAACAAGAAAATTTCCCGCTGATTGCTTGTGACCTGGCTCACAGCCGGAAGAAAATTTAGCGGCGGATTATACCATAGTTATCCTGATTCACCACGACAAGATAACAAGACAGTGCTCCACACGCTGCGATCACCGCTGCTTTGTCCAATCCTAATCAAAGGCTGGTCAGTCTGAGAAAAAATGGCCTCAGCGGTTACTGAGGCCATTTTCGTTCTGGTGATTATTGCGCTGTTAATGTTTCATCATCACGCGCCATCAGGCACCAATCACGCCACCGTCTTCACGGGTAATCATCATGATGGTCGAACGCGGTTTGGTGTTTCCACCGTAAGGGAAATGCGATGGTGCACCTTCTTCGCCCGGGTGCTGAACACCCACAAACATAGTTTTGTTATCCGGTGAGAATGTCAGCCCGGTAATTTCACACGCGACCGGTCCGGTCAGAAACCGGCGCACTTCGCCTGTCATGGGATCGCCACACAGCATCTGGTTATTGCCCTGCCCGGCAAAATCCCCTTTGTTCGAATAGTTGCCGTCAGTCTGAATCCACAAACGACCTGCGCTATCGAACCCAATACCATCCGGGCTGTTGAACATATTGCCGGTGTTGATGTTGTCGCTGCCAGCGTACAAGTCACCGTTATGAACAGAAGGGTTGCCGGCAATCAGATATAAATCCCAAACAAAGCCTTCACTGGTGTGATCACCATTTAACGGCATCCAGCGCACAATCTGGCCGTAGTGATTTTTTGCCCGGGGATTCGGTCCACCCACTGGCTGGCCTTCTTTACCACGGTTCTTATTATTCGTCAGTGTACAAAATACATGCTTGTTGTCGGGATGCACGGCCACCCACTCAGGGCGATCCATAGTGGTTGCGCCAACCTGAGTGGCAGCGCGACGGGCAAAAATCAGCACTTCGGCCTGATCATTAAATCCATTTTCCGGTGTTAAACCATGCTTGCCGAACGTCAGTTCAATCCACTGCCCCTGACCTTTCAGCTGATCGCCATTCATATCGAACCGAGCGACATAAAGTGTGCCTTCTTCCAGCAATTTACGGTTAGCGGCATCATTACCTTGCTGATAACGTTGCTTAGAAACGAACTTGTACAGGTGCTCGCCGCGCTCATCATCGCCCAGGTACACCACAGCATGGCCGTCTTTATTCAGTGTCAGCGCCGCATTTTCATGTTTAAAGCGACCCAATGCCGTGCGCTTCATTGGAGTTGACTGCGGATCATTTGGATCGATCTCGACGATCCAGCCAAAACGGTTGGCTTCATTCGGGTTTTTCAACACATCAAAACGTTCATCATGCTGATGCCATTTGTAGTCGCTGGCTGATGCAGAAATACCATAACGGGCCTGATCTGCGTTTACTTCACCTTTTTCATCACTGCCGAAGAAATCATCAAAGTTTTCTTCACAGGTCAGATACGTGCCCCAGGGCGTTTGACCGTTTGCACAGTTATTGAACGTACCTAATGGCTTGGTTCCTGCCGGATCAGCTTTGGTCTTCATCAGTTCGTGACCCGCAGCCGGCCCTGTGAGCATCATAGGCGTATTCGCAGTAATACGGCGATTTCGTTTACCGCTCTGATCAACAGCCCACTGCCCGTTTTTACGTACGACTTCCACAATAGTCACACCAACGGCCGCCTGCGCCTTACGCACATCATCAGCCGTCATGTTGTTGCCTTTATGATCGAACAAGTACTCGTAGTTGGTGTATTCATTATTGATAGCCAGAACACCGCGGTCTGCGCTGATAGCAAAAAAGCTCATACCATCCGTGTTATCACCGAACTGACGCTCTTGTGCACGTGAATCCTGTTTTCCGCTTTGGTCAAATTCAGGCGCACCGGGAAAGATAGGATCTCCCCATGACATCAGCGGGGTTGCCTTATAGCCTTTTGGTACCACTACTGTGTCAGCGGTAGAAACGGGCACAGGTTCAAAATTCAACAGCGAGGATGTAGGTGAAGCAGCCACGGCTTTGGCTACCGGGTTTAATGCCAGAAATGCCCCGGCACCAGCGGCAGCGGTTCCAGTCAGAAAATGACGGCGCGATAATCTCGCCTCAATCATTTTTGTTAGTTGCGAATCCTGCTCATCACGCTTCCACATCGTATGCTCCTTATTATTCTTCGCATATCCAAATAGATTTAACGAGCGGAGCATATGCAGCAAATCTTACAAACACATGACGGTTATGTGTCTTAACGATGAAAAATCATTGAAAAGCAGTGAGTTAATCAATTTTTAACCCGTATAAAAAAACGGCCCGAGATAGGCCGTTTTCACAATCAATTCAATACTGTCAGTGACTGTCCGGATACCCTTGCGGGTTCTGAGACTGCCAGCGCCAGGTATCACGCGTCATTTGCTCAACTGTACGAGACGCTGTCCAGTGCAGTTCTTTCTTTGCTTTGCCTGGATCAGCCCAGCATTCTGCAATATCACCGGGGCGTCGCGGTGCAATCTGATAAGGGACCGCTTTCTCTGAGGCTTTTGCAAAGGCTTCAACCATTTGTAAGACACTCAGACCATTTCCAGTACCCAGATTGTAAATATGCAGGCCAGCTTCTTTGCCTTTGTGCGTCAGTGCAGCGACATGGCCATCTGCCAGATCGACCACATGGATATAATCACGCACACCTGTACCATCCACTGTTGGGTAATCATCGCCAAATACAGAAAGGAATTCCCGACGGCCCACAGCGACCTGAGCAATAAACGGCATCAGATTATTGGGGATGCCTTGCGGGTCTTCACCCATTTCCCCTGACTCATGCGCCCCAACCGGATTGAAATAACGCAGCAGTGTGATGCTCATTTCAGGATGAGCATGCTGGATATCCGTCAGGCACTCTTCTACCATCAGTTTACTGCGCCCGTATGGGTTAGTCGCACTGGTCGGGAAAGACTCCAGAATAGGTACACTTGCCGGATCACCATACACTGTCGCCGATGAGCTGAAGATAATGCTGTTCACACCGGCTTCACGCATTGCTTCAACCAGCACAAGCGTTCCGTGAACATTGTTGTCATAATATTCCAGTGGCTTTGCAACCGACTCTCCCACGGCTTTCAGACCCGCAAAGTGAATCACTGATTCAACATCATTTTCACGGAATACTTTATCCAGAAATGCGCGATCACGAATATCGCCTTCAAAAAACGCCGGTCTGACACCGGTCAGTTTTTCAATTCGCTCCAGCACGGTCTTCTTGCTGTTGTACAGGTTGTCGACAATGATTGGGGTCATTCCCGCTTCTATCATTTGTACGCAGGTATGGCTGCCAATATACCCCATACCACCTGTGACCAGAACGCGCATACAATCTCCTTGTTTTTTAGTTCTTCATTATGCTGCAGATGCTGAGTATATCAGAGAATCCTCAACCGTCATCTGACGCATGGCTTGTGGCATTTTGTTTCATGGCCCACAAATCGATAATGTCTTTATAATCAACGCCAGAGTGTTTATCGCAGCGATAAACACTCTGGCTGGCGTTCAGTGTTACACTGGCTGACACATTCAGTTATGAAACACATAGAGGCAGTATGAAATCACAGACCCTGTGCCAATGGAAAGGCTTTTCCGTAGAACAAGGGACGCACCAATTGCCGGATGGACGCGACATCACTTTTACCACAGTCCGCCATCCGGGCGCTGTGGTCATTGTGCCTGTCACGGCGGACGGGGAACTGGTTCTGTTACGCCAATACCGCCCTGCAATCGGACGCTGGATTCTGGAATTCCCTGCAGGCACGCTGGAAAAAGGGGAAGACATCGCGTATTGCGCAAAACGGGAACTGGCAGAAGAAACCCAGCTCGCCGCCAGCCAGTGGCATGCACTGGGAGAACTTCTGCCCGTCCCTGGCTTTTGTGATGAAGTGCAGCATGTCTTTCTGGCTAAGAACCTTTCACCGGCTCAGGGAGATCTGGATGCAGATGAAATTCTCGAAGTCGTCACTATGACTGTTGAAACTTTCATCGAAAAGGTGGTCAGCAATGAAATTCAGGATGCCAAAACACTGGCAGTGTTTCTGAAATTGCAGGTGATGGGGCTGCTCTGACGACGATCAGTAATTTCGAATTTCTGAACTTCAGTTTTCACATTTCTCATCACTTTTGTTAGCCATATAGCTAACAAACGAAACCAGCAATATGAAGTTAGCCATATAGATAACTTATAAACAATCAACTACACTGTTTGCTATATAGCTAATAGGATTTCAAGATGGCAAACCGAGAAAGCATAGGTAAAGCAATAGCCACTGCGAGGAAAGCCAGAGGCGCGACACAGAAAGCCATGGCAGAAAAAACAGGCATTAACAAAACCACCCTGTCAGAAATTGAAAACGGCCGCTTTACCGGTTCCCTCGACATTTTCGAGCGCTACCTGGATGCCGTTGACTTGCAATTGCAGGTATCACCTAAGCAACATCAATTACCTGACTGGGATGATATCGACACACTGTTTGACGAGGATTGAGCATGGCCCTGGATCACCTGCCCGCCAAAATAGAAAAGATAACTGTGTGTCTGGATGAAGATGAATTAGGTGTGTTAACACACGGTTCTGTTCACCATTATCAACCGATACAAACTCAGCGCCATGTCTCTCTCACCATGACAAAACCCAATCTGGATGGCTATTCCTCCGGTGCGTTACACCCTATTTTTGCGCAGAATCTGCCCGAAGGCTTCAATCGCCGGTTCATTGCTGAAAAACTGGCAAGATATGCCCGAGTCAATGATATGTACCTGCTCGCCCTGCAGGGTGAACACAGCATAGGTATGCTCAGTTACCGAAGTGAATTACAGCTTCCGGAAGCAGATTCGGTATCCCTGACTGATATTCTGACTTACCAGGGCAGCACACCTTTGTTTCCGCAACTGCTCGAGAAATATTATCTGCGCAACGCGCTAGCCGGTGTACAGCCTAAGGTCAGCATTCCCAAAACAGACCGAACGGTCGAACAAAAAGATCTGATCGTTAAATCTTTCGATGCGGAGTTTCCGTTGCTGACAGTCAACGAATATGTCTGTATGGAAGCGGCACGCCATTGTGGATTAGAGCCACCGGCCACCTATCTGTCCGATAATATGGAAACCTTTATTGTCGAACGTTTTGATAAACCAGATGGCCAGTTACTGGGATATGAGGATTTCACCACCTTGTTGAAAAAGCCCAACAACCCGGATGCCAAATACACCGGCAGCTACGAGACTCTGCTCAAAGCAACCCACCTGTACACCAATAGTTTGGCTGAGGTAGAGAAGATGTATAAATACATTGCCTTTAACTGCCTGATTGGCAACGGTGATGCACATCTGAAAAACTTCGCCTTGCAATACACGCAAGACATGAAACACATATTTGTTTCACCGCCTTTTGATATCACTCATACCCTGATATACGACACTATTGACAATAAAATGGCACTTAAGATGGCAAACAGCAAAGTCTTCCCGGATAAACACCATCTGATAAAGCTGGCCGAATCCAGCACTTTCAGGATTCGGCATGCAGATAAGATCGTTGAAAAGCTGGCACAGGATATCAAAGACTATATAGAGCGCTCTGATGAAATTCTGTTAATGGAAGGGTTAAAAGCCTCCATAGATAAGTCAGTCTCTGAGACCATGGTGTCCAGTTATAGTGCAAAGTCGTATCGACACGACAAAAAACGCAAGTTCGAATAACCCGACTTAAACAGCAATATATTTCTTTAATCCTATTTAAACAGGATATTACCCTGAGCATTTCAAGCCGAAATGTTCAATCAATGTTCTGTTTTCATGTATACCAGGAAAAATAATCGGTCTATAGACCATTGATTACATCCATATCACCGTTGCCTTAAGCAATCACCAAAGATGAAAATATCAATCGCAGCAGTTATAAAACGCCTCACATCTATAGTCAGCAGAATCATAGTGCATAATACAAAGCTGTTGGTGATTATCTCAAAGGCAGCATAGAGATAATTCCCTACAGTTAGCAATGTGACAGCAATAAAATAGCTAACACATACAACGTCAGAGCGTTACCTGACAGTACGCCAATATAAGAATTAATTAATAAAGGAATATCGATATGAATATAACAAACTGTAAAAAAAATACTTTTCATTGGCATGGGTACTGAGTGAAAAACCTACTTATTCCATAGAACTGCAGGAGAAGCTATTAAATGGGGACACTCTTTTTTTACAAAAAAGCATACATCACATTTCAAATTTACAATTCAGAGACACACCGAATCTCGTCATTATTGACGCTATAAACAATGATTTTGAACTCATAAATTTCACAAAAAATACGTTAACATTTCGTTTTATCCTGCAACAAAAAACACCACCAGAGTTCATTGCAATCATTAATGATGAATACGAGCGAAAAAAGCAGTTATTTGACATTGGCATTACTGATTACATCAGCTTCCCGTTCATTAGCAAAGAGATAAACTATCGCATAAAACACATACTGCAATCAGAAAAAAACATAAGAAATACGTATAAGAATAATGACCACTTTACTGAGAAAAGATACATCGAACTGAATAGGCATTCCATAGACTCGCAGCTCATAATGATTGAGAAGTGCATCGCACACCTCAATGATGCGATATCTGAAGATGTCAAACTAGAGACACTCTGTCGGATACTTGGCACAAACAGAAACAAACTTAACCAGGTATTTAAAGCTCATTTAGGTATGACTGTCTTCGAATGGCTGAGAAAACAAAGAATGCACAAAGCAGCAGAATTACTCGAAACATCATCTCTCAACATTGTACAAATAGCAGAAAAAGTGGGATACATGGATTCGAATAATTTTTCAACAGCATTCAAGCGTATCTACCATAACTGCCCGAGTCAGTTCAGAAAACAATTTAAATCCTCTATGCAGGATTAAAGCATTACTCAAACTATTATAAACCATGTTTAACTCAAAGTTTTTGGTGATTTAATAAAAGGAAAGAATGTCAATATGCCATACCATTAATTTGTTCTGAGAAAATAACTGCATGTTCAAAGAACGATAGAAATTCCACCACAAGATCATAAGGAGCTATATCATGGCAATTAACGTACAACAAACAGGTGCCATCAACAATTTATTCCCTGGCTCACCCAATGTGTTTAACAACAATCAGAAGGAAGCGGTTTACAATGTTATTGGACAACTGACCTATGCGGATATATACCGTAATAATGCAGGCACAATTGTCCAGAACCAAATCATGCGTCTAGATATGCAGGGAACCTTTATGCAAGGTAACTATCGTTTTCATAACCTTCAGGTACAGGTCAATGGTGTAAATGGTAATAGCACAGTTGCTCACGTCAATGTGTCTGAGGAAACCATGACTAATGATCAACCCAACCAGCAGGGGGTATTAAGAAGAGTGCAATCAGCACTTAATCAAAGCTTTGATAGCGCTAACAGCTATCAGGTTACGGGTACAGCGCCATAGCTCACCCTCTCCCGCCATAAATAAAAAGCCCATTACATGGGCTTTTTATTTAAAGAACAAAGTTCATCACATTAAGCATTAAAAACCATGATATCAAAAAGAAAATAAGGTATTAAACAAAGGTTATCAGTCAAAAACACCATTACCTTTAACTTGTGCCTGAAAAACTCAAGCACCTTAATCAACGAACACAAACGTCAGTTAATCTATGAGGAAAAGACTATGTCACAGTCACAAATCAATTTAAACTTTATTAATCGTTCTAATGATGTCAACAACAGTGAAGTGGTTATTTTTCAGAAAAATGTCGCCGAGAGTTTCGATGAAATAGCCATTGCATGGCGGGTAATCCAAAACTGTGGACGTAATGATAACCACCCTTTTGTTTATCCTTTGAAGTTCGAAGTCTGCGCAAGTGATTCCTTTGGTAACTACACACCACAGATGACGGCTTACGACGGCCAGGCTTATGAAATGGTAAAAGATACCTCCGGTGATGTACTGCGCCTTGCCAGTACACCTGCCGTATCTCAACAAGAAGTAGAAGTACGTAATAACCTAAGCAGCGGTTCGATTAATGCCAATATCTACCGTGACGGAAAGTTACTGGCTGCTAAAACCAATGTTTCACCGGGCCAGAAAGGGGTCTTCCAATTCCACCCCAGCATTTTCGTCGGGGTTGTATCACAAGTGGTTGAAGGCGAAGTAATGAATTCCGCAATTATCCAGCAAGTTAACACTGAAATTAACCTGTTCGGTATTCAAAGTGCTGATCTTGTTATGACAGGTGGTGGTTCAGGACCGACGGCTTCTCCATTTGAGTTCCATCTGGAAAATATCAACAAATAAGGTTCAATCGCCCAGGTGTTACAGTTTCTGACTGTAACACCTGATTCAATGTATTATCTGTAAAGAGACATTATTATGACAGACATTCAAACAATCCCGGCTTCACATACCTGGCAGTCTGGTGACTGGAAAGAAAAACCCTTTAGTCAAGCACCATATAATGGTATCCAGATTACCGGAGTCCCTCAATATAGTGATAACGGTACTTTTATTTCAGCGAGTATTACAATTACTGATTACACAAATAACCCAACCGGTGTCAGTAGTCATATTCAGGCATTGACAACTGCACAAGGCCAAGTCGACATTCCAGCACCTGACACTCAGTCAGACTCCGACAGCACTGATGCAGATAATGCAACTACAGTTTCAGGACAAAATACTGAGTCTGATACCAGTGCTACTACCGATTCCGTTCCTGCTTCAGAGGATAACAATTCCGTTCCAGATAATAATCCGAACATAAAAACTGACATCAATAGTGAAGAAAACGATGATTTTACCGTTAATGGATGGATGGCTTTAGAAAGCAGTAGTATGGATATCTTTCTTCGGGTTCACTTCAGGTACGGCCTCGAATCATTTCAAAAAGAAGAACTCGGTTATATTATGGGGTTCAGTGCTGTATTGAAAACTGGCAACTGAACCATTCAGACCTTCAATTAAGGAGGAAGTATGCAAACGGATATTTGCTTTCGCAACTTATCATTGAACACTCATTTACCGAGTGTCACCCTCTTTCAGCGAAATCATATTGATGGCAATGAAAAATGTATCGCATGGAAAGTCATACCTCACTGCCAATACAGATGGCGTCACCCGTTCAGAATAGAGAGAAATTACAGTTACCGTCTCTGTGATGACCATGGTAATTACAGTATTATCAGAAATCTATCTCTGGAGAACTTCTCCCGTCACGATGAATATGGTCTGCTAATCACTCAGGACAACAATATTATCAGTATAAGGAAAACCACAGAAAACAAATATACAGGCATTCAGTTACTCAAGAACAGTCGCGTCATTGCAAATAGCACATTAAGTAATGACTTTCACACGTCGTTTCTGCTGACGGAGAAATTTTATATCGCTGCAGACTTGCGGACATCGCAAGGTAAATTAATTAACCCGATCAACATTAACATGAGTCTGTCAGACTTTGATATTCAAGGTAAAACCCACATCGACATTACTATGACGGGTGGCCAACCGGGGGCTGCGTCCAGCCCCCTGCGATTTCTGATTTCATCCATTTAAAAGGCTTTATCAATGCCAGATTTTGCAAGGTATGACGCCATTTCTTCCGGCGGCACCATGCCACCGCCCGTTGCCCAGATAAGATGAGTCGCATTGTGCATTTTTTGGCGATCCAACCGCATTCGAACGGCATAGTCATGAGATCTGATAACATGCACAGGGCCAGGCATTCCCGCCAAAGCTGACGGTTCCAGTTTAATGCCTTCGTTATGCGCTAACTGCCCCAATAAACGATACATGTGCTCATCCGACAGCGTAAAATACCCGTCCAGCATTCTCTCCATAGCCCGCCCGACAAAACCTGACGCCCGGCCTACTGCAAGCCCATCGGCTGCCGTCAAATTATCCAGGCCAATATCCTGCACCGAGATTGCATCGTGCAAACCTGTATGCACCCCCAGTAACATACAGGGAGAATGGGTTGGCTCAGCAAAAATACAGTGGACGTGATCACCAAACGCCATTTTTAATCCAAAGGCAACACCGCCAGGCCCGCCACCGACACCACATGGCAGATAAACAAACAGTGGATGTTTTTCATCAACAATAATCCCCTGCTCTCCAAACTGCTTTTTCAGACGCTCTCCGGCAACTGAATAGCCAAGAAATAATGTGCGGGAATTTTCATCATCAATAAAAAAGCAGCGTGGATCTTTCTCCGATTCTTTACGCCCTTTTTCTACCGCAACGCCATAATCCTGTTCATACTCCACCACATTCACGCCATGCTCTCTGAGTTTTTGCTTTTTCCACTCTCTGGCATCGGCTGACATATGAACCGACACAGAAAAACCCAGCTTGGCGCTCATGATGCCAATCGACATCCCCAGATTGCCTGTCGAGCCCACCGCAATACTGTACTGACGAAAAAAATCCCTGAAAACATCCGAATACAATTTACTGTAATCATCGGATACAGATAACAATCCGGCTTCAGTCGCCAGTTTTTCAGCGTGTGTCAGAACTTCATAAATACCGCCCCGCGCTTTGATAGAGCCGGAAATAGGCAGGTGGCTGTCCTTTTTCAGCATCAAACGGCCAGCAATCTCAGTGCTATAGTACGCTTCAATACACTGCTTCATTGCAGGGATATCAACCAACTCAGACTCAATCAAGCCGCTTGTCTCTGCCGTTTCAGGAAATGCCCTTGCCAGAAAAGGCGCAAACCTTGTCAGCCTGTCACTGGCATCCTGAATGTCCTGAGCATCTAAACCGACGTAAGGCAAGGCTTCACTCACACTGGTGGCAGCCGGGTTAAACCAGCACACTTCTTCCAAAGCGATCAATTGATTAAGTAATGGGTAATCAGCCTTAAGCTTTTCCACATCTATGGGAGTCATGGCAGGTTCCTTTCTGTAACTAAAGACAACGAAGAGTTTACTGAGCAAAGTGATTCTAAGGTGAGTGAGAAGAGATGGAAAGCACTCACAAAACTATCACTCTGACGATTGGAAATCAGCTCCTCACAAGGATACAAATATGCAACAAAAACAAAACAATGATCACAAACTAGTAACATTCGTGAGGCAAGGCTGAATTTTGCCATTATGATTCAAACTCATCGGAGGTCTAACAAGGAGAGTCACTTTGAAACAGTTAATCAGTTTCTTCATCTGCTGTATCGCAACGTTTGCCTGTCAGGCAGGGAGCAGTACTGCCAGCGTATCAGGAAAAGGTTATACCGAAACCCAATACCCCATCGTACTGGTTCATGGGCTGTTTGGTTTTGATTCACTGGCAGGAATCGATTATTTCTACGGTATCCCACATGCACTGAATAAAGACGGCGCCACCGTCTATGTTGCTCAGGTCTCTGCCACAAACAGTAGCGAATTACGCGGTGAGCAGCTATTGGCGCAAGTGGAGGACGTTCTGGCCATCAGCGGAGCTGAAAAAGTGAACCTGATAGGACACAGCCATGGTGGCCCAACCGCTCGCTATGTCGCATCCGTGGCACCTGAGCTGGTTGCTTCTGTGACCAGTATCGGCGGTGTGAATAAAGGCTCGCGCATTGCTGATATTGTCCGGGGCACAGTACCGGAAGGCTCACTGCCGGAAGGTATCGCCGTTGAACTGGCACAGGGACTGGTCACCTTGATCAACCTTTTATCCGGCGGCAGCGAATTACCGCAAGACCCGCTTGCCTCACTGGCCGCTCTCACCACGGAAGGTTCGTTGGCATTTAATCAGAAGTATCCGGAAGGCATCCCCACCACCCGATGCGGTGAAGGAGATTATGTCGCTGACAATGGCGTGTATTACTTCTCGTGGAGCGGGACAAGCAATTTCACCAATGCGCTGGACCCGACCGATGCGGCAATGACTGTACTTGGCCTGGCGTTTGACGAACCTAATGATGGTCTGGTTGGCCGTTGCAGTTCACACCTGGGCAAAGTCATACGCGATGATTATAAAATGAATCATCTTGATCAAATCAATGGCTTGCTGGGCATTACGCATTTGTTCGAAACCGCGCCGACCACACTGTACCGCCAGCATGCGAACCGTTTACAGCTACAGGGCTTATAAATAATGAAAAAGACCGTACTTTCACTCATAGGTGTAGTAGCAGCAGCGAGTACGGTCTGTTTCTACTACCCAACGACCTCCGATGCACCCGCTATACAAGTGCCTTCCCAGCAAGACACTAAGGTAGATACCTACTCCTCTCGCGATACGTTTGATTATTTTCTGTCGGGGCTTGGCGAGGCAGATCTTGAAACACTAAAAACACATTTCAGTAATTACAATGCCGGACAGCCGGATGCTTATCAGTTGGACAACGATCTGTTTGAGCGATTCATTCAATATCGGGCGGCACTGAGTAATCTTAGCCCCGACAACCAGCATCCATTAAATACTGAAAGCCTGCAGCGATTGAACGATCAGGTGATGCAAATCCAATCTGCATTTTTCAGTTCCGAAGAACAGCAAAGACTGTTTAGTGAAGAAAATATACAGCGGCAACTCGCCTTAAGGCAGCTTGAATTAAAAGAGCACATAATCAATCAGGATGACTACTACCACGCCTGGGAGCAGGAAATAACTACCCTGCCACCTGAGATGCAGCAGAGCTACAGAAATGCTGCAGTGTTGTCACAGCTTCAAGCCACAAACGCGTTAGACGAACAGGAAAGATACCTGAAACAGCAAGAATTAGTGGGGGCTCAAGCCGCAGACAGGCTGGTGACTTTGCGTAAAGCACGTGCAGATTTTCAAACCAAGCTGGAGTACTATTTTCAGCAGCGGGATGCAATTTTTGCGGATAACCAACTGACGAAGGATGATATGCAAACGGCACTGGATGAACTCAGACAGACCTCGTTTTCTGCAGGCCAGATCCGTCGTGTCCAGGCTCTGGAATCGATTCGGGATAATCAATCATTGGTTCAAAATCAGTAAAGTGGCGATATGCTCTGGCTGCCATGCCAGAGCACACTAACAAACATTGACGACGAGATCAGTCTCGCATCAGTCTTTTTGGGGACGTTTGTTTTTCGGGACATAATTGAGCACAGTCACTGGCACAGGTTTTTTCGGTGCAAAACCTTCAACTTCCCGACGCTCAATTAAGTGCCCAAGCCGGCTTTCGATCATACACAGATTCTTAAAGTTATCTTTTGACACAAAAGAGATCGCCTCACCTGCCGCATCTGCGCGTCCGGTCCGGCCGATACGGTGCACGTACTCGTCTGCCGGGAATGGCAAATCGTAATTGACCACACGCGGCAACTCTTCAATATCGATACCACGGGCACCGACGCCAGTCGCTATCAGGTATTTGATCTTGCCTGCTTTAAAATCCGCCAGCAATTGAGCACGTATCGCCTGGCTGCGCCCGCTGTGAAATGCTTCGGCTTCAATACCGCGCTTTTCCAGCTGAGAAGCCAGTTTCGCTGCACCGTGCTTAGTTTCAATGAAGATCAATGCCTGATCCCACTGATTTTCCAGAATAAGATGACTTAAAAGCGCGGATTTTTTGTCTTTATCAACCGTTATTAACCATTGTGAAATATTCGCTTTTGATGCCTGATTGGCCGCTATGCTGATTTCATACGGGTTATCGACGACCGATTTAGCCAGATCCCGCACCTTATTCGACAAAGTGGCAGAAAACAGCAGAAACTGAGTATTTGCGGGCAGACGATCCAGAATCTTGTTGATGGCTTCAATGAAACCCATATCCAGCATTCGATCCGCTTCATCCAGCACCACCATCTCGATTTCTTCGAAATAGACGGCACGCTGACCATACATATCGATCAAACGGCCCGGCGTTGCCACCAGCACATCCACACCGTCGATCAGACGCTGTTTTTGCTGCTGCTCATCAACACCGCCGTACATCGCCAGCGACGTTAAACCCAGGTGCTTACCATAATGGGTGACTTTTTCTTCCACCTGCATCGCCAGCTCACGGGTCGGCACCAGAATTAAGGCACGGACACGTTTCTTGCGCTGGGTCTGACCTTGGCTCAGTCTTTCCAGTATTGGCAACACAAAACTGGCCGTTTTACCTGTACCTGTCTGGGCGGCAGCAATAAGATTCTGCCCTTCCAGTATCACAGGAATGGCTTTCGCCTGAATCGTTGTTGGTTTTGTGTAACCCAGCTCGGCCACTGCTTTATTCAGTGGTGCACTAAGTCCGAGAGTAGAAAATGGCATGACTCGCCCCTGGTTGATCTGAACGCGGTAAAAGTAGAGCTGCCCCTACATCAAGCGCGGGAGTTTACCACGGAGTATGCTTACCAGTGAGAAGAATTATCTTCCGATTTCCCTCCCCCAAGATTGAGAGGGAAATCGAGACAACATCCAACCTTTTACACAACGTCTGTGCCCGCTTCATCTTCCGGCACAATATCGGTTTCCAGCAAAGCCTCTTTTAACCAAGCTTTCACCGGTGCCGACTGCAGCACTTTATCCATATAGAGCTTGCTGAGCTCGGAGACTTCAATGCCATATGTTCTGAAACGAAGTACGACAGGTGCAAACATACAATCCGCGATACTCCATTCGCCAAACAGCCAACCACCATTGTCACTGTATTTCAGCATCTGCTCACGCCAGATCTGATCAATCCGGGCGATATCATTCTGTGCCGCCTGGGACAACTCAACATGTCGTCGGGCACGGCAGTTCATTGGCATTTCATTACGCAGTGCAGTAAAGCCAGAATGCATTTCACAGCTTATTGCCCGCGCCTTAGCACGCTCAATATTATCCTGTGGCCAGGCACGTCCCTGACAGTAAGCTTCGTTTATGTACTCACAGATTGCCAGCGAATCCCAAACCGTGACATCACCATCGATTAACACAGGTACTTTCGCAGCCGGCGAGTACACTTCCAGCGTGCGGTAAAAATTATCGGTAAACAGCGTGAGCTTGTTTTCATTAAAAGCTATACCATTCTGAACCAGCATCAGCCAGCCACGAAAAGACCAGCTTGAATAGTTTTTGTTGCCGATAATCAATTGCATATCTTGTCCTCATAGTGGAGAGTACCTTACGTTTCAGTACACACTACGTCTTTCCTGCTACGCTGACTAACGCATAATTTTGATATTACATATCAGGATTGCGAATAGATATTCATCAATTATCCTGATGTTGCTGGCACACCTGCTCAGTCCTTACATGCAAAGAGAATTCAGGACTCTTTTACACGCTTTCAACTGACCAACATTAAATTTTTATTTGCGAACCACTACGCAATTAATAAATTGCCTGCAAAAAGAGTGAAAATGACAGGCCAATACGACACATACCCTAAGAATAATTATTTCACATCAATAGGTTAGAATTGTAAAATCTCAAAAAACAATCACAGATTACTATCACAATGTCATTAAATCGGAACAAACCAAAACAGTTCGTAAAAGCGGGTTACAAACCACTGGATGAGCAAATATTTTCCAGCAAACCGCCGATTAAAACATTAAGTGAAACCGCACTGGAAACAGCGCAGTTTGAATGTAATTTGCTGATACTCTGCTCACCGCCAGAACTGTCGACACTGCAAGTGGGAAGCTGGACCCTGAAACGTACCGACGCAGAAAACGCAGTAACAAGCTGGAAAAAGTCACCGTGGAAAAACGGCCATTGTCTGCTGACGGCAGCTTGTGTTGCACAGGAAGAAAAACACCTTTTACACGAGGCTTTCCAGCAGTCGGGCTTAGCATCTTCTTATAGTATTCAACCTCGGCCAATAAACACCGGTTACATCAACGCAGAATTTGTCCCGGTAAAGTTAGCCGTACAGTCAGAAAAATGGCTTGGCTGGCCAACACTTGGCTACTTTTATTATTTTTGCGACAGCAAATTGGTCAAAGAATGTAAGCTGACCGGTGAAGACAGGTGGAGCTTTCAATTCACCCTTTCTGACGCCACCACACTGACCGACGAGTTATTGTCGGATCATCATTACAGCAGCCTGCTGCTGCCCTATAAAATCGAAGGGCAGCCTGTCTCAGATCAGTACATACTGTTTCGTAAACAAAAGCTCTCTGACGACGAATTTGCTACTATCTCGCCGGCTTGGCTGGACGAGCATGCCGTTGCGCTTGATATGCAGAGTATTGTCGCCAGCCGAACGCAGGCACTGCTTGATCGCAGTACTCAGGAAGCCGCACCGCCAGAAAATACCGCAGCGAAAACACATCACACCGTCAAAATGCAGCCAGATACCCGACAACGTGAGAGTTGGTCGGATATTGCGGAACAATACGGTCTGACTGCCAGAGAGTTACTGGAGCTGAACCCGCAGTACAATGATGATCCCCTTACACTGCAGATCGGCGATTCGCTGAAAATCATCGAGCAGAACAGTAACACGCAATCCAAACAACCCGATATCCCCTCTCCGCTCACCCACATAGAAACAGGAAAGGGGTATCCTTTTGGCAATGTCTGGGGCACCTACACTCAGCGCTACATGATGCCAGACCTGCTACACATTCAGGAAAACAGTAAAATTCTCGCCCAAACCCCTGTCGTTAATACCACGCAGGTAAAACAGCGCATCCTGCGAATCGGTGTCTTCTTCGACGGCACCGGACAGAACAAAGACAATGACTTGTATAAAGAGACCTATGGTAACAAGTCCCGCTCGAATATCGGGCGCTTATTCGAGGCTTATCCTGATGTAAAGGAAGAATCATATGCTATCTATGTATCGGGAGTTGGTACTGTTGATGGTGCCCATCAAGATCCTGGTGAGATTGATGATGGTGATGATGAAAAAACCTTTGGCCAAGCACTGGGTGTCTTTGATACAACAGGCGCCTTCGCCAAATGGCAAAACTTGCTCAAACAGCTCGCTAACATTATTAAGAAGTTAGATACAGAAGGCTCTTATGATGCAATAACCCATATTGAATTTGATGTCTTCGGCTTCAGTCGTGGTGCGGCTTTAGCCCGCCATTTTGTCAATGCTGCCTTAAAGGGTCTTCCCGATTACACACGCAGACGTCGAGGGAAAGATTCTCTCGGTATCACCCCCAACCTGTTAGGAACAGAAGACCCTCACTGGTTTAACAGTGAGCAAGGCTATGAACTGGATACCTCACGGCAAGTCAGTGTCCGATTTGTCGGACTGTTCGACACGGTCGGTTCATTTTACTGGCCCGGCAATGCCGATGAAGGCAACTTCCAACTTGTACTACAGCCTGATTGTGCGCAAAGCGTTGTGCAATTGTGCGCACATCACGAATTTCGCGTGAACTTTCCATTAACGACACTGAAAACCAAGGGTACACTGCCAGACAACTTTTATGAGGAAGTCTTCCCTGGTGCACACTCGGATGTCGGTGGTGGCTATTCCGCCATTGAACAGTACAATAAAAAAGGCCTGGACGAACGATATGAATTCCCCATGCTCACGACTTACAACAGAGAATGGATCAAATCAGAATCACTGGTCGGTAAAGTAATTCATACCAGTGACGGAGTGAGAACGGTTCCGGATAACCCAGACAGTAAATTGATTCCATACCTAGAGTTCTTCATAGCTGAGAGAGAGCCAGGTTGGATACAGCACTGCCAGGAATCGTATGGGCAATATGGTGCGATCAAACGAGATAAAGCCATGTTGCATTATTACCGCCTGCAACCGGTCAACAACGCACTATCCGGTCTCACTCAGGAACGCATGAAACAACAGGCGGAAAGCATCGGGATAAAATGGATTGCATCCGCTTACGAGCAACCCAAAGACTTTGTCACAGACGACGATATTCAGCAACTTTGGCAGAAACTAGCCGTTCTTCCGGTGGGGAGCATCTCACAAGAGCACTGGCAAGCCAACGTAGAAAAACACAGTCACAAATGGATCCATCGCCCACATGACGCACTCATTAACCCTGGTTACTTTGAGGTTTATGAGTGGCTTGTGAATAAACCTAATCGAAACGATGACGATAAAATAGTAAGGGAAATATTCGAAAATGCTTAAATGGTTAACCATATTATTGGGTTCGTGCATAGCTCTCTCTGCATGTTCATTCTCCCCTTTTACTGAAAATTTTGCAGAGATTGGAAATGCAGGAAGTACCACTGGTCCGCATATTATTAAACGGATGACTGTGACCGATACAAATGGCGGCCGGACAAATTTTGCTTATGGTGCAGTTAGTAGTTACCCAGGTAAAAGTGCAGACATTGGATCAATTGGTATACCCAACTTCATTCAAGGGTATTGGTCTAAAGGCTGGGATAGCTATGAAAAGTACTACCATATTACGGCCTCAATCGACAGTAAACTGGCAGAAAAGAAAATCAGCACATTAAGAGACTATTACAAGAATCACGGGGATTATCTGGCAGCTATGGTACTTACTGTTGATGGCCCGCGTGTTCGTCTCATTTATACATTGAGCTGTTATGCAAAATTTGATGACTGCACCCCCAGAAAGAACGCCGATCCTAACGGTTGGGTGGTCCGCTCACCGGATAACACCACAGAGGTTGTCGTTCTCTTCGACGGCACTGGCGAAGCCTCCGATACACCGTTTCCTGGCTCGCCTTACGATAAATGAATTACAAACTCTTTCTCCTACTCATGTTTTGCAGCCTGTTTACAGGCTGTTCAAATACCTCAGTACCTATTGCCTCGATTGGCACAGCAGGCAGCACCACCGGATACCACAGTATTAGGGTTATGAACATAAAAGATATGACAGGTGCAAATGCGGGTTTTGGCTATGGTGCAGTAAGTAGTTATCCAGGAAAAAGCGCAGATATCAGCAGCATTGGTATACCTAACTATATAGGCGGTTATTGGGCTAAATATAATGCGGATGAAGATGGTTTCGCAGCTTTCTATCGTATTAATAAAACCATTGACAGCAATCTGGCAAAGCAAAAAATTGAAACACTCCGTAATTACTACAAAAACCATAAAACATTTAACGCAAGTATGCAGTTAATCGTTGATGGCCCACGCATTAGACTGTATTACACTATGAATTGCTTTTCTTATCGTATGGACTGCAGCCCGAAAGAAAATGCTGACCCTAATAACTGGATTATTCATCAATCAAATGATGCCACTCAGCTCGTATTACTCTTCGACGGCATTGGCGAAGTCTCCGATACGCCGTTTCCTGGATCACCATACGATAAATGAATAACAAACCTTTTATCATACCCCTGATATGCAGCTTATTTGTAGGCTGTTCCAACAAACCAGCATCTATTGCTTCGATTGGAAGCGCTGGAAGCATTAGCGGCTACCACAGTATTAGGGTTATGAACATAAAAGATATAACAGGTGAAAATGCTGGCTTTGGCTATGGTGCGATAAGCAGTTACAGCGGAAAAAGTGCAGATATTGGTGCTATCGGCACGCCTGCCGAAATCACAGGGTTTTGGGCTAAATACAATATAGAAGGAGAGAAATTTACAGCGTTTTACAATATAAGCAAACAAATAGATAGCAAGCTTGCTGGGCTGAAAATTAATGCTCTTCGAGAGTATTACAAGAGCTTTAAAACAGCAAACACTGCAATGCAGTTAATTGTAGACGGCCCGCGCGTTCGCCTGCTATACACAATGAATTGCTTTTCAAAGCTGGATGACTGCACTCCCAAAGAGAACGCCGACCCCAATGGTTGGGTAGTCCGCTCACCGGATAACACCACCGAAGTTGTCGTACTCTTCGACGGCACTGGCGATACTTCCGATACTCCGTTTACTGGGTCACCATACGATAAATGAATAACAAACTTTTTATCATTCCCCTAGCATGTTGCCTGTTTGTAGGCTGTTCAAACACACCAGCATCTATTGCTTCGACTGGAAGCGCTGGCAGCACATCAGGTCCGCATATTATCAAAATGATGCAAGTAACAGATATCCAAGGGGGAGGAGCCAGTTTTGCTTATGGAGCAATCAGTGGTTACGCGGGGGCTAGCGCAGATATTGGGCACATAAGTATTCCTAGCAACATTAAAGGTTACTGGTCCAAAGGCTGGGATTCATTCGAAAAGTTCTATTACTTATCCGTCCCTATTGACAGCAATCTGGCAAAGCAAAAAATTGAAACACTCCGTAATTACTACAAGAACCATAAAACATTTAACACTAGTATGCATTTAGTTGTTGATGGACCACGCGTTAGACTGTATTACACAATGAATTGCTTTTCTTATCGTATGGACTGCAGCCCGAAAGAAAATGCTGACCCTAATGGCTGGGTTATTCATCAGTCAAATGATGCCACTCAACTCGTATTGCTCTTCGACGGCACTGGCGAAGCCTCCGACACTCCGTTTCCTGGGTCACCATACGATAAATGAATAACAAACTTTTTATCATACCCCTGATATGCAGCCTGTTTGTAGGCTGTTCCAACAAACCAGCATCTATTGCTTCGATTGGAACTGCCGGAAGTACAACCGGTTATCACAGCATCAAATTAATGTACATAAAAGATACACAAGGTGGAGGAGCCAGTTTTGCTCATGGTGCCGTAAGTAGCTATTCGGGAGCTAGTGCAGATATCGGCAGCATTGGAATTCCTAAATACATTGACGGGTATTGGGCCAAATATCATGCTGATGAAGATGAATTATTTGGTTTTTATCGCATCTCTACACCTATTGACAGCAATCTGGCAAAGCAAAAAATTGAAACACTCCGTAATTACTACAGAAACCATAAAACATTGAATACAAGGATTAGAGTTGTCGTAGACAGTGAAAGAGTACGTGTTCTATATTCGATGAATTGTTATTCATATCGTATGGACTGCACTCCCAAAGAGAACGCCGACCCCAATGGTTGGGTAGTCCGCTCACCGGATAACACCACCGAAGTTGTCGTACTCTTCGACGGCATTGGCGAAGCCTCCGACACTCCGTTTCCTGGATCACCATACGACAAATAAAAACGGGCTGACAGCGGCTTTAATTGAAAGAAGAAATACCATTAAACGTTGTTTGACTATGCCGTTGCCTGTCAAAAAGACGGGTATTCTCGGCCCCTCACCTGTCACTCACACAGGCAGCCTTCATGGCTGCCTGTGTTTTTTATACTGGTTTTTAGCTTAGTGACATTCTGGCCACACTCGCTGTATGCTTACCTGACTATTAAATGGACTTTCGTCAGGGACACTCATGGATATTGATGCGCTGCGCAGCTTTCTCGCTTTTATCGATACAGGAAGTTTTACCCGGGCAGCAAAACAGACCTTCAGAACACAGTCTGCTATCAGTATGCAGATGAAAAAACTCGAGCAGGAATTAGATAAGTGCCTGTTTCAACGTGAAGGTCGCCAATTGGTGTTAACTCACGAGGGACAACAACTCGCAAGTTATGCCCGCCGATTGTTAAGCCTTCATGACGAGGCGGTCTCCAGCCTGAAATCAAACGCTGACACCCAACCTTTGCTGATAGGTTGTCCGGATGATTATGCTGAAACCCTGCTGCCGCACCTTGTTTTCCTGATTCGCGAGCAACTAGGCCCGGTACAGATACATGTCACCTGTGCATCCAGTGTGCGTTTGCGGCAATTGATGGATAAAGGTGAATTGCATGCCGCCATGCTGACACGCCATCCGGACTCGGAAGAAGGTCACTTTCTGATGCACGATCAGGGCGTATGGTACGGCACCTCACAAATCGATTTACTTCATCGTCGTCCTTTGCCCATTGCGCTTTTTCAGGCAGATTGTAAATTTCATGCCGCGGCACTGGATGGCTTGATGAAGCAGGAAATCAGCTTTGATCTGATCAGTTGCAGCAGCAGTGCGACAGCACAACGCGGTATGGTTAGAGCCGGACTTGCCATCGGGGCAATGGCACGAAGCAGTATGGCGCCGGATTTAAAGGTGCTTAATGCCGATTGGCTGCCATCACTGCCTAATATTGATATCGTGCTGGCGCTGGCCTCCCGCTCACAATCCCGGCTGACTGCCCAGCAGGCTAAATCGATAAGCCATGCGTTTCAGCGCAATCCGCCAGTGATCCAGTGTGATTCACAGCCCATAGAAAAACCGCGTGGGATCACAATGATGAAAACTGCAATCAAATGTGAATAGCACTCGCCTGACCGTCTGTTTTGTGGCATTGTCCCGCGACAGAAAACTGCCATATACATAAACCTAAGACAATAAGACGATGCCTGAAAACCAGCCTAAATGGATGTCTATACTGACGAAAATTACTGTTTACCTGTCGCTGCTAATGCTGGTCATTGGTGGCGGACTCGCATTGTACGCTATCGTGTACGGCCCCTAGTTTACCGACAAAAGTTACGGGCCAATTATGGCCCGTATTGCCTGAAGCATTAGTCAAACGGTAAACGGTAAACGGTAAACGGTAAACTACATTCTCATACCGCCATCCACTTCCAGTACCCTGCCGGTGAAATAGTCATTTTCCAGAATAAATTTCACCGCATGAGCAATTTCTTTGGCCTGACCAACACGCTTTAGCGGGATCATTTTTTCAAGCCGGTCTATCGCTTCCTGCGGCATTTGCTCCGCCATTGGCGTTTTGACAACGCCCGGCGCGATAGCTGCGGCGCGAATGCCATAACGTCCCAACTCTTTTGCCCAGCAAACAGCCATAGTGGCTACGGCGGCTTTGGAAGCGGCATAGTTAGTCTGACCAAAGTTTCCGGCTCTGGCGACACTGGAAATATTAATAATCACTCCAGGCCGCTCCGTCTGGATCATGCGGGCAGCAGCTTCCCGACCACAGAGAAAAGTCCCTGTACTGTTAACTGTCATCACGGCATTGAACTGTTCAAGCGACATTTTCGTTAATTCGCCATCTTTCACTTTTACCAGCAAACCATCACGCAGAATACCGGCATTGTTTACTAAACCATCCAACTGACCAAAATCGTCAATGATCTGATCAAATACCCGCTCGACCTGGTTTTCCTGTGTCACATCCGCTTCATACGTCAATGCCTTACTGCTTAACATCTGACATTGGGTCCGCGTTTGCGCGAGCCCTTCCTGGTTCAAATCTATCAAGGCTAAGTCCGCACCTGCCTGCGCCAGTGTCACAGCCATCATTTGCCCTAAACCCTGGCCAGCACCGGTGATTGCAATCACAGCATTTCGTAAATCCATACTGATCTCCTTTTACATTAAGGTTGTTTTGCTTCACCGTGATAAAACTCAAACAGGCTGGAAAAATCGCGCTGCTCATTGCCGTTCGCATTGTGAAAAGCATACAGATTACGCGCCAGTGCCCCCATCGGCACAGCCGTCTGACTTTGCAGTGCGGCATCCATTCCTAGTCCCAAATCTTTGAGCATCAGTTTACTCATAAACCCAGGCTGATAGCCTTTACTGGCAGGTGCATTTTCCATCACTCCGGGACAAGGGTTATATAGTTCCAGTACCCAGTTACGACCAGAGCTTTGCAGCATGATGTCTGACAACACCTTGGGATCCAGTCCGTTTTCCATACCCAGATTAATCGCTTCACAGGCACCGGCCATTTGGACGGCCAGCATCAGGTTATTGCAGATTTTTGCCATCTGCCCGGCACCGGCCGGTCCCGCATGGAAGATATTCTTTCCCACATGCTGCAGAACGGCTTCTGCACGATGAAAGGCTGAATCCGTTCCACCAACAATGAATGTCAACGTACCTGCCTCAGCACCGGCAACACCGCCAGAGACAGGTGCGTCAACAAACTCCAGCTGATGCTGCTGGGCATGACTGGCCACTTCTTTTGCCGTTGCAGGATCAATAGTGGAAGAGTCAATCAGAAAAGTGCCGGCCGAAACCAGATTGAGCAGGCCTGCTTCAGGCTGACCTTTTGGCCCCAGATAAACATCATGGACATGCTGACCTGCCGGCAGCATGGTGATCACGGTATCCGCTCCGGTTACTGCTTCTTTTAAAGAGGACGCCACTTTAGCCCCCTCTTTTTCCAGCTTACGAGCCGCGTCTGTATTGATATCGTAAACATTGACGTGATAGCCCGCGCTGAGTAAATTCCTCGCCATCGGGCTGCCCATGTTGCCTAATCCAATAAATGCAATTGCTGCCATAACACACTCCTGTTCAGACTCTGTAAGCCCGGGTCTATGTGTAGGGTGCAGGTATTACTCTGCGCCTAAGTCACGCAGCGGGTGATCATCATCACTCCACATAGGTGCAAAAAGATCATCAATTACGCTGCTATCTACTGACGACACAGTGGGGAAAATCCATTTTGGTTCTCCGCACTTATCAATCAATCGTGCCCGGACGCCTTCCTGAAACTCGCCCAACATCCCGCAGCGAACAGACAAGCCAAGCTCAAGACGGAAACAATCAGCCAGAGAAAGGGCTTTGTAGTCTGTCATTTGCCGGTAGCAGATATGCGCAGTGACAGGACTGCCGTGTTTCAGGGTCGATTTTGCGGATTCCAACCAGGTACCTAAACCATCAATAGCCTGAATTTGCTGACAGATTTCATTCAGATCACGCCCTACGCTGGCAGCCTGGATCTGAGGGAAATAAGGGATCATCTGGCTGGGTGGCCATGATGGTTTCGCCGACTCCGCCAATTGACTCAGGCACGATGTGACAGCCTTATCTGAATCCCCAGCCTGCTGCCAGTCAATGGCCTGCAAACCGGAAAGCGCAGCCTGTTTATGCTCAGCCAGTAAAATATAATCCGCCATTTTCAGATCGAGGGCATCGCTGGCATTCACTCGTGCACCTGTCAGCCCCAGAAACAGTCCGATACCGGGAGGTAACTGATTCAGAAACCAGGTGCCGCCAACATCCGGATACAAGCCAATCGTAACTTCCGGCATTGCCAGTATGCTGGTTGGAGTCACTACCCGGTGGCTCGCTCCCATATACAGGCCGATACCGCCGCCCATCACAATGCCTTCCCCCCATACAATGAGCGGTTTCTTGTACTGATGGATCTGATAATCACAGCGATACTCAACGCTGAAATACTCAGTCAGAAAAGCTTCAGGCGATGCACCACTTTCGCCGGCCTGCTTGTGGGCATCAGCTTCAATCATGGCGTGGTACATAGCACGCACATCCCCACCGGCACAAAAGGCTTTACTGTGCTCGCTGTGAAGTAAAACACACACGATATTGCTGTCATTTTCCCAGTCAGCCAATTGAGTGCTTAACTGCTTGAGCATAGGCAGTGTGAGTGCATTCAGTGCAGCGGGATTTTCCAGCGCTGCGATACCAATACGGGAACCGTCTGCGCATTCCAGCTCGTTAAATTTCATTGTTCCTGTCATGATCTCTCCATTCATGATCTTCTCATGCTGCGTGCCAGCCATAACCATGATGGCGGACACGACATCCAGTATTTCTGTCTTATTCGTTTTTCCAGGCAGGCGCACGTTTCTCCAGAAACGCATTCACCCCTTCTTGTTGATCGGCAGTATCAAACAGGCGAACAAAACGCTCCCTTTCCTGAATCAGACCCTGATGTAATGGCGCAAATCTTGCCTGCTGTATCAATGCTTTACAGGCTGTGACCGCCGTAGGTGACTGGTTCGCGACTTCCGCCGCCAGTTTCATTGCTGTTTCCAGACCTTGCCCTGAAGCCACCACTTCTTCAACCAGACGGATGTCCAGCGCCTGTGAGGCCCCGACCCGCTCACCACACAAAATCATACGTTTTGCCCAGCCTTCACCCACCAGCCAGGCCAGGTTCTGCGTGCCACCCGCACAAGGAAGCAGACCGACACTGGCTTCCGGCAGTGCCATCAACGCATGGGCCTCAGCAATACGGATGTCACAGGCCAGCGCCACTTCAAGGCCACCGCCCATGGCATAACCGTTAATCGCAGCAATCGAGACTCCCCGATAGGACGACAAGGTTTCAAAGGCCTCGCCGAAGCAATACGCCATGTCAGCCGCCACGCCTTTATCGCCGCTGGCGAAGAGTTTGAGATCGGCACCGGCAGAAAAGAATTTCTCACCTTTTCCCGTCAGCACCAAAGCATAAATGGATTTGTCTGTATTCAGTGCTTCAACCAGAGATTTCAGCAGATTAAGACTGTCTGCCGTCCAGGTGTTGGCTGGCGGGTTATTCATGGTCAGTACCGCAACATGACCATCAATCGTCACCTCAATCGGGCCGCCTGTTTGTGTCAGTGGATTCATCATCCCGCCCTCTTTCTCATTAATTGCGTGCGCTGTAATTGCAAACTCTGTATTAAGGTAGCTTGCGTGCATTTTATGCCTGCGGACTGAGCACAGTAATTCAAAGCAGTGCAGTATCTTCGTTAAGCAACCGACGCGCGATGATCAAACGCATGATTTCATTGGTTCCTTCCAGAATCTGGTGTACCCGCACATCGCGAAAATGGCGCTCAATCGGATATTCCTGAATATAGCCATAGCCACCATAGAGCTGCAGTGCCTGATCACAAACGGCAAATCCCACATCGGTTGCAAAGCGTTTTGCCATGGCGCAATAGGCCGTAGCTTCTGGATCGCCGCGATCCAGCTTGCTGGCGGCATATCGCACCAGCTGACGCGCCGCCACCAGCTCTGTCGCCATATCAGCCAGTTTGAATTGCAGGGCCTGAAAATGTGCCAGCGGTTTGCCAAACTGTTTGCGCTCTGTCATGTACTGGCGAGCCAGATTCAGCGCCTGCTGTGCGGTACCCACAGAACAGGTGGCAATGTTAATCCGGCCGCCATCCAGGCCTTTCATGGCGAATTTAAATCCCTGACCTTCTTCCCCTAACAGGTAATGGGCAGGAATCCGGACTTTATCGAATGTCACCGCGCGTGTTGGCTGGCTGTGCCATCCCAGCTTAGGCTCCTTCCGGCCATAGCTGATCCCCTCAGCACCGGCTGGCACAATGAACGCCGAAATACCGTCAGGCCCGGCTTCTCCAGTTCGGGCCATGACAATTAGCAAGTCCGTCTCTCCGGCACCGGAAATAAAGGCTTTCGCGCCGGAAATCTCATAGTGATCCCCTTGACGCACCGCTTTGGTCGTGAGCGATGCCGCATCAGAACCCGCGTTAGCTTCAGTCAGACAGTAAGATCCGAGCCACTCTCCGGTACTTAATTTCGGGCAGCATTCAGATCTGGCCTGCTCTGTCGCGAAAGTGGCAACCATCCAGCTCACCATATTGTGTATCGTCATAAACGCTGTGGTCGAGGTGCAGCCCATGGCTAATTGCTCAAAAATAACTGAGGCATCCAGCCGATTCAGCCCCATGCCGCCTTGTTCAGGTGGTGTATACAGGCTGAGAAATCCCATTTCACCGGCCTGACGTAACACATCCTTTGGGAAGGTAGACGTTTCGTCCCAATTGGCAGCCATAGGTAATAACTGCTCCCTGGCAAACTGACGCGCAGCGTCTTCAAAGGCACGCTGATCTTCATTGAGTTCAAAATCCATCACTTACTCCGGCACAGGTAGTCATCAATGATCCATATTTATGGTCAGGTTGGGCCCTTTCGGGATGTCGTCATCAAACCAACGCGCTGTCACTGTTTTGGTCTCAGTGTAAAAACGGACGGCCTGCTTGCCATAAGCATGTAAGTCACCGTAGAAACTGCCACGCCAGCCAGTGAATGAGAAAAAGGGCAATGGCACAGGAATCGGTACATTGATACCCACCTGACCGACCTGAATCTCATGCTGAAACTTGCGCGCCGCCGCGCCGTTTGCGGTGAAGATAGACGTGCCGTTTCCGTAAGGGTTGTTGTTGATGAGCGCAATGGCTTCTTCAAGCGATCCGGCCTCTACGCATACCAGTACAGGGCCAAAAATCTCCTCGCGGTAAATGCTCATCTCAGGAGTGACGCCACTGAATAGCGTCGGCCCAACCCAGTTACCGTTCGGGTAATCTTTCACCGTGCATTCACTGCCATCCAGTTCACACACCGCCCCTTGCGCTTTGCCTTCCTGAATCAGTCGCAGTACCCGTGTTTTGGCTTCCGCGCTAATTAGCGGGCCGTATGCGGCATCTTCTTCATCCCAGCCGCCGGGCTTCATGGCTGCCATGGCTTCTTTCAGTTCGGGTATCCAGGCTTTTGCGCCGTCAACAAACACGGCAACCGAAATTGCCATACAACGTTGACCGGCCGCCCCGACGGACGCCCCCACCAGATTATTGATCACCTGTTCTTTGTTCGCATCAGGCATGACAACCAGATGGTTCTTCGCACCCGCGAACGCCTGAACCCGTTTCAGGTTGTGAGTGCCGGTCTGATAGATATAGCGGGCGACCGGCACTGAGCCGACAAAAGACACAGTACGAATATCCGGATGTTCCAGCAGATGATCCACCTGAGCTTTGCGGCCATGTACGACCTGCAGCACACCGGGAGGTGCGCCGGCCTGTTCGAACAATTCCGCCAGCCTGACAGAGGTCAGAGGCACCTGATCGGAAGGTTTAAGGATAAAAGTGTTACCGGCAGCAATAGCCAGCGGGAACATCCACAACGGGATCATGGCCGGGAAATTGAACGGCGTGATACCGCTGCAAACACCCAGTGGCTGGATAAGAGAGTAAGTGTCGATGTTAGAGGCGACGTTTTCAGTGGTTTCACCCATCATCAGGCTGGCTATGTTTGCTGCCTGTTCAACCACTTCAATTCCGCGCCAGACATCCCCTTTGGCGTCGGCCAGAATTTTGCCGGTTTCACTGGAGAGCAAACAGGCCAGTTCATCATGGTGTGCTTTGAGCAGTTGCTGGTAACTCAGCATCAGCCTGGCCCGTTCAGGTACGGGCACCTTTTTCCATTTATCAAAGGTGGCTTTGGCACTGGCGATGGCTTTATCGATCTCGGATGTCAGTGCGCAAGGCAGATGAGCGATCACCTCGTTGGTCGCGGGGTTGGTCACATCAATCCATTCATCTGACTGCGACTGGCAAAATTTTCCTTCAATAAACAGAGGTACTTTCTCAATCATTTTCACGTCCTCTCACCTGTCTTTCCATTGCTGGCGTAATCACCGCCAGACACGAATATTACTGAGCCGGTAATTCGATAGCGATCGCAGTGGCTTCTCCGCCACCAATACACAAGGAGGCAATGCCTTTACAGACGGATCCGTCTTCCTGCTGTTTGCGACGAAGGGCATGTATCAGGCTGACGATGATACGGGCGCCACTGGCCCCTATCGGATGGCCCAGTGCACAAGCACCACCATGAATATTGACCTTGTCAGCATTTAAATGCAGTTCTCGCACCGCAATTTGCGTCACGACCGCAAACGCTTCATTAATTTCCCACAGATCAACCTCATCGACTGACCAGCTCAGGTGATCCAGTAACTGACGGATAGCGTTGACCGGTGCCAGGGTAAATTCAGACGGCAGGCGAGCATGGGTTGTCTGACCGCGAATGATCGCGATGGGCGATAAACCATGGTGACGGGCAGTTTCACTGTCCATCATCAGCAACGCGGCTGCACCATCGGCAATGGAGCTGGAATTGGCGGCTGTCACTGTCCCGTCTTTGGCAAAAACCGGTTTAAGCTGCGGGATCTTGGCCGGATCCACTTCATTGGGGTGCTCATCCGTTTTTACCAGATGCTCTCCCCGACGATCAGCCACTACGACGGGACAGGTTTCCTGATCAAACCAGCCATGTTCTATTGCCAGGCGCGCTCGCTCAACAGACATCGCGGCCCAGTCATCCATGTCTTCGCGGCTGAATTGCAGCTCATCCGCAATCTGCTGCGCATACACGCCCATCAGCTCACCTTCGTAAGCATCCTGCAATCCATCCAGAAAAATGTGGTCTTCCGTTGTCTGGTGCCCAAGGCGAAAGCCGCCCCTGGCCTGCCTGAGAAGATACGGGGCGTTGGTCATGCTTTCCATACCACCGGCCACCGCAGTATGGATACTGCCTGCACGGATCATATCCGCAGCCAGCATCACGGTTTTCATTCCGGATCCGCACACTTTATTCACCGTCACGCAGCCGGTCGAAATAGGTAAACCGGCATTCAATGCCGCCTGACGGGCCGGTGCCTGACCACAGCCGGCCGGCAGTACGCAACCCATCAGCACTTCATCAATCTTCAGCCCATCAGGCTGTTCTGGCGCTAATTCATCGGCAAAAATGCCAATACTTTCGAGCGTGCCTTTAATCGCATAGGCACCTAATGTCGTTGCTGGCAAAGCAGAAAACTGCCCCTGAAAGCTCCCTAACGGGGTTCGCTTGGCAGAGACTATCCAGACTTCCTTTTCAGGCTGCAGAGACTTGCCGTCCTGGGGTGCGGCTGTCTTGGTGGTGGTTTCCATTACCCGGCTCCACTTTTCTTGACGTTTACGTAAGCATAGCACTAACATTTACGTAAACGTTAAGAAACAAAAGAACAACAACGTCACTTCTATTTGGTTGATAGGCGTACAGATTTGTTGCCATGATGCCGGCCTGGCCAGCGTTCTGACTCCACTCTGTGACAGTCGGTTATTCAGTCCCGCTTAATCCGCAACGAGAGGACAGCAGCGTGGTGAACACCTATAAGATCAGTGAACTTGCCAAAGAGTTTGGTATCACCACCCGCAGCATTCGTTTTTACGAAGATGTGGGGCTGCTACAGCCAGACAGAGAAGGCGCCATTCGTATCTATCAACGGCGGGATAAAACACGGCTGAAATTAATCTTGCGGGGAAAACGGTTAGGGTTTTCGCTGGCCGAAATCCGTGAATTGTTTGACCTGTACGATACCAACCAGAGTGACGGTCAATTGCGGCAAATGATCACAATGATCGACGAAAAACAGCTCAAACTTCAACGCCAGTTAGATGACATCAAAGTCGTGATGGAAGAACTTAATGCAGCAAAAAGCAGATGTAAGCTGGCACTGAACGGTAAAACGAAAGAAAAATAACCTGTTGGCGATCCGCCAACTGAGTATGACAACATCTTGTTGAGAATACAGCCGTTTCTCAGGACCAGTCCGGTCACCGGATTAAGGGAGATCCTATGAAAGACCTGTTTACCCCGCTCAACTTCGGCCTCGGCGAAACACTGGATATGTTACGCGATCACGTAAACCACTTTGCCGCCGATGCTATTGCCCCTATTGCAGAACAAATTGACAAAGACAATCAGTTTCCGTCTCACTTATGGACGGCGCTGGGTAAGATGGGTTTGCTGGGGGTGACTGTCAGTGAAGAATTTGGCGGTGCCGGTATGGGCTATCTGGCGCATGTGGTCGCCATGGAAGAAATCAGCAGGGCTTCTGCCTCTGTCGGGCTGAGCTACGGTGCGCATTCCAACCTGTGTGTGAATCAGATTTTCCGCAATGGCACCCAGGCTCAAAAAGAAAAATATCTGCCCGGTCTCATCAGTGGTGAACAGATCGGCGCTCTGGCAATGAGTGAAGCCAATGCCGGTTCCGATGTGGTCAGCATGCAGCTCAGGGCAGATAAAAAAGACGATCTCTACATTCTGAACGGCAACAAGATGTGGATCACCAATGGTCCGGATGCCCATACCTTTGTCGTGTACGCAAAAACAACCCCTCAGGCGGGGTCGAAAGGTATCAGCGCCTTTATCATCGAACGAGACTTCCCCGGTTTTTCCCGCGCCCAGAAACTCGACAAATTAGGTATGCGCGGTTCCAACACCTGCGAACTGGTGTTTACCGACTGCGAAGTGCCGGCTGAAAACCTGTTAGGACCGGAGAATAAAGGCGTAGAAGTACTGATGAGCGGGCTGGACTATGAGCGGGTGGTTCTGGCAGCCGGACCGTTGGGTATTATGCGGGCCTGTCTGGATGTCTGTCTGCCCTATATCCACGACAGAAAACAGTTCGGAACGCCCATCGGGGAATTCCAGCTGGTACAAGCCAAAATAGCGGATATGTATACAAGGATGAACGCCGCCCGTGCCTATGTTTACACAGTGGCTGCAGCCTGTGATCGCGGTGAAACCACTCGTCAGGATGCCGCAGGCGTCATTCTTTACTGCGCCGAACTGGCCACCCAGATGGCGCTGGATGCCATCCAGCTGCTGGGCGGAAACGGCTATATCAACGAATTTCCAACCGGCCGCCTGCTGCGGGACGCCAAGCTGTATGAAATTGGTGCAGGTACATCGGAAATTCGCCGCATGCTGATCGGCCGGGAGTTATTTGAGCAAAGCCGTTAAACAGGATTTTGAA
Organism: Photobacterium salinisoli; assembly: GCF_003614885.1. GTDB lineage: Bacteria > Pseudomonadota > Gammaproteobacteria > Enterobacterales > Vibrionaceae > Photobacterium > Photobacterium salinisoli. The sequence goes on along the minus strand of NZ_QZMS01000011.1, from coordinate 1,343,505 downwards.
GGCGATTAACAGAACACAGTCAACAGGGACACGGCATCATGGCAATCTTAGACAGTCATATTCAGACACATGACTCACAGTTTCAGCACAACCAGCAGGCCATGGCTGAGCTGGTGGATGAACTCCACACTCGCCTTGCCCTTCAGTTGCAGGGCGGCGGTCAGGACGCGCAGTCGAAGCAACGCAAAAAAGGCAAGCTTCCTGTCAGAGAACGTATCGACATTTTGCTTGATTCAGGCAGCCCTTTTCTTGAAATTGGCCAGTTTGCGGCCTGGGAAGTCTATGAAGAGGCCATACCCTGTGCGGGCGTTGTCGCGGGTATAGGTCGCGTGTCAGACACTGATGTGATGATCATCGCCAACGATCCGAGCGTCAAAGGAGGCACCTATTACCCGATGACGGTGAAAAAGCATTTACGGGCACAGGAAATTGCTGAACGTTGTCATTTACCCTGTCTGTATCTGGTGGACTCAGGCGGTGCTAACCTTCCCCATCAGGCTGACGTCTTTCCGGATAAAGAGCACTTCGGACGCATCTTCTTCAATCAAGCCCGAATGTCGGCCAAGGGGATCCCGCAAATTGCCATCGTCCTAGGCTTATGTACGGCAGGAGGTGCTTATGTGCCTGCCATGGCCGATGTCGCTATTATGGTGAAAAATCAGGGTACCATTTTTCTGGCCGGTCCTCCGTTAGTCAAAGCCGCAACCGGTGAAGATGTCAGCGCGGAAGCACTGGGGGGTGCCGATGTGCACTGTAAAACATCCGGCGTTGCTGATTATTACGCCGATGATGAGCATCACGCACTGGCTTTAGCCAGACAGGCTGTCACCAGTTGCCACCGCCCTGTGTCACTGGCGGAGCAAGCAGATTCTGTGCTGCCTCCTCGGTATCCTGCCAGCGAGCTCTACGGCATTGTCGGCACAGATCTGCGCAAACAAATTGATGTCCGTGAAGTCATTGCCCGTCTGGTTGACGGGTCTGATTTTGATGAATTCAAAGCCCTGTACGGCGACACCCTGGTTTGCGGCTTTGCACGTTTACACGGATATCCCATCGGTATTGTTGCCAACAACGGCATTCTGTTTTCCGAGTCCGCGCAAAAAGGAGCACACTTTATCCAGCTGTGCAGCCAGCGCAATATCCCTTTGTTATTTCTGCAAAACATCACTGGGTTTATGGTCGGGAAGAAATATGAAGCAGAGGGGATCGCCAAACATGGTGCAAAAATGGTGATGGCGGTTGCCTGTGCCAATGTTCCGAAATTCACTGTCATCATCGGCGGTTCCTACGGCGCGGGTAATTATGGCATGTGCGGCCGTGCTTACGATCCCACCATGATCTGGATGTGGCCAAACGCGCGGATATCTGTGATGGGCGGTGATCAGGCAGCCGGTGTTCTGGCTCAGGTCACGCGGGATAACAAACAGCGCCATGGCGAAACCTGGTCGGCGGAAGAGGAAGAGGCCTTCAAAGCCCCGATAAAAGCACGGTATGAAAAAGAAGGATCGCCGTATTTTGCCAGTGCCCGCTTATGGGATGATGGCATCATCGATCCCGTGCAAACCCGCGACGTACTTGGCATCGCGTTGCAAGCGGCAGCCAATGCGCCTGTCGAAAGCACACAATTTGGCATATTCCGGATGTAACAGCTGACGACTGTAAGGATGGATCATGACTTCTAAGATTACCCCTGTATTTCAATACAGCGATACCGCAGAAATTCTCCATGCGACAGCCAGTGACCCTGTGCTCTGCACCATCAGCCGTCAGGGAGTTGCCACACTCACACTGAACCGTCCGGATAAAGCGAACGCCTTTGATGATCAGCTGATTGCGGCAATTCGGCATTATCTGCAGCAATTGGCAAGCCGTGCTGAGGTATCCGCACTCGTGTTACGAGCGGAAGGCAAACATTTTTCGGCCGGTGCTGATCTGCACTGGATGAAAGCCATGGCCCGGAAAAGACGCCATGAAAATCTGAATGACGCGCAGGCACTGGCCTTTTTAATGAATGAGCTGGATACCTTTCCCCATCCGACCATAGCCGTTGTGCAGGGATCGGCTTTTGGCGGTGCACTGGGCCTGATCTGCTGCTGCGATATTGCCCTGGGCACTGAGGATGCGCGCTTTTCCCTCAGTGAAGTGAAACTCGGGCTCATCCCGGCAACCATTGGCCCTTATGTCTGCCGTACCATAGGACAACGGCAGGCCAGACGCTTGATGCTGACTGCTGAACCCATCAATGCTGTCACGGCGCGTCAGCTTGGCATACTTCATGAGATCAGTGGCAATAGTGCCGATGACAGAAGCGCAAACACTGATAACCCTACCGGCGCTGAAACCTTGGAAAACCTGCTGCAACTTACTCTAGACCGCTTACTGGCGAACAGTCCGGCCGCGATGAGTCAGGTCAAAAACCTGTGTAAACTTTGCGAACAGCGGCCAATTGATGCGGTCCTTATCCGACAAACCAGTGAAATGATCGCCGATATCCGGGTTTCCCCTCAGGGACAGGAAGGACTGAACGCTTTTTTTGACAAGCGTCGTCCATCCTGGGTGAAAAACAATACGGCTGGGCAAGGAGACCACAATGAGTAAACCAGAGGACTTGCGGCAACCCGTTTCTGAGCATCCTGCTCTTGCCCCTCAACACACAAGGATACGCGAAATGGGCAATTCACTGACACCTATCCGTCGCTTGCTGATTGCCAATCGGGGAGAAATTGCTTGTCGGGTGATTCACTCCGCCAAGTTAATGGGTATAACCACTATCGCTGTCTATTCTGATGCTGATCGCCATGCCAAACATGTCAGGATGGCGGACGAGGCACTGTATATCGGACCATCCCCTGCTCTGGATTCTTATCTGGCCATCGATAAACTGATCAAAGCCGCATCCGTCAGCCAGGCTGACGCTGTTCATCCGGGCTACGGCTTTCTCTCGGAAAATGTGGCTTTTGCCAGAGCCTGTCACCAGCATGGCATTATCTTTGTCGGCCCCGGCCCGGATGCCATGGCGGCCATGAGCTCAAAATCAGATGCTAAAACCATCATGGAATCGGCTGGCGTCCCCTTGCTACCCGGATACCATGGCGATGACGACAGCCTTGAAAATTTAACTGCCGAGGCGACGCGCATAGGTTTTCCTGTCATCCTCAAACCGGCGCTGGGTGGTGGTGGCAAAGGGATGAAAATCGTGCGTCAGCAGAGCGATCTCGCCGAGGCTGTCCTGTCGGCGAAACGGGAAGCAAAATCCGCTTTTGGTGATGACAGGTTATTATTAGAAAAATACCTGACCGAACCCCGTCATATCGAAGTCCAGATTTTTGCTGATCAGCACGGCCACTGTGTTTATCTCTCGGATCGTGATTGCTCTGTCCAGCGACGCCACCAGAAAATTATTGAAGAAGCACCAGCCCCTGGCCTCAGCGACTCACTTCGCCAGCAAATGGGCGAAGCGGCTGTTCAGGCCGCACAGGCCATCGACTATGTCGGCGCCGGTACTGTCGAATTTCTGTATGACGCCCGGCAAGACTCCTATTTCTTCATGGAAATGAACACCCGGTTGCAGGTTGAGCATCCGGTAACTGAAATGATCACGGGTCAGGATCTAGTGCAATGGCAGCTCCGGGTTGCTGAAGGCAGGCCCTTACCACTTACTCAATCTGAGATCCGGCATCAGGGGCATGCCGTGGAAGCCAGGCTCTATGCTGAAGATACACAGCACGGGTTCCTGCCGGCCTCTGGCCTGATTCACTTTCTCAGCGAACCGGATTCTGGCGCATTTTCTGCCGGCAAGGCGCAGGCAGTCGGCTCACGGATCGACAGTGGCATCACACAAGGTGACACTGTCACCACCTATTACGACCCAATGCTGGCTAAAGTGATTGCATGGGGAGATAACAGGGCTTCTGCTATCCATCAGTTACAGTGTGCTTTGTCTCAGTACCAGGTAGGCGGTGTTGCCACCAATCTCCAATACCTGCAGCGGATTCTGGCGCACCCGTCTTTTACCCGGGGTGAACTGACCACACATTTCATCGAACGTTATCAAGATTCCCTGCAGCCAGCGGCTCCCAGCGTTATCGGGGTACAAACACCGGACGGCGCTGACTATCAGTTATCCCGTAATCTGGTGCTCAGCGCTGCCAGTCTGTGCCTGCTGCAAAACGAAACGGATCAGACGTCCGGCTGGCGGCTTAACCAGGCTGCACAACACCTGATCACTCTGTATGATGCTGAATTGACGGCAAACACCTTCCGTTTCACCGCAGATAAAGACGATCGCAATCAGTTATTGCTTACCCGATATTCAGCCGACCCATCGCGGCATGCCGGTAATAAAGCACTTGTGTTATCCCCGCTGTCACTGCGCTTGCTGGCGACAAAAACGGATCAGCATGTCACGGACATCACGCTTGAGGTCGAAGGGAAACACGAACATATACGTCTGGTGTTCGATCATGCTGCACAGAGTGTATTGGCCTTTACTGAACAAGAACAGTACGTTTATCAGCTTCGCCCAAGCTTTGGTCCGCATGAGTCTGCCGTTAAAGACAGCCCGACGGCGCCGTTAAATGGCATAGTGGTTGAAATACTGTGTCAGCAGGGAGACAGGGTAGAAAAAGATCAGGGCCTAGTTGTAATTGAAGCCATGAAGATGGAATACACAGTCCGTGCTCCCCATCAGGGGCAGGTGTTATCCGTATTAGCGGGTGCAGGTGATCAGGTACAGCATGGTCAGGAGCTGGTTCAGCTCAGCCCGGCCACAGATTCCGCCGATTCAAAGCAGAGTGTGTAACGAATGACAGCCTTTATTCCTGCCACCAGCGATCTGCCGAGTCGGGTGAAAATCGTCGAGGTCGGCCCGAGAGACGGTCTTCAGAATGAAGCCAATGTCAGTCTCAGCGACAAAATTCAGCTCATTGATATGCTGTCAGCAACCGGGTTGACGCACATTGAATCCGGCGCGTTCGTCTCGCCGAAATGGGTGCCGCAGATGGCCGACTCTGCAGAGGTATTCCAGCGCATTCACCGAATGCCGGGCATTGTGTATTCAGCCCTGACCCCCAATACCAAAGGTGTTGATCTCGCCATTGCTGCCGGAGCCGACGAAATTGCCATTTTCGCCTCAGCATCCGAAGGCTTCAGCCAGAAAAACATTAATTGCAGCATTGCCCAAAGCCTGGTTCGGTTCGAGCCTGTGTTACTGAAAGCCAAACAACGCAATCTCCGTGTTCGCGGTTATCTTTCCTGCGTCACCGATTGTCCTTACGACGGGCAGACAACGCCAGAGCAAGTTGCCAGTGTCGCCAGGCTGCTCTACCAGATGGGCTGTTATGAAGTCTCACTGGGCGATACCATCGGCAAAGCCACGCCACTTCGTTTTGCGCGTATGCTGGACGCCTGCCTCTCCCATATCCCTGCCGATGCACTGGCAGTGCATTGTCATAACACCTGGGGACAGGCTCTGGCGAATATTTATCAGGCGCTTTTAATGGGGATCAGTACTGTGGATGCCAGTGTTGCCGGGCTTGGCGGTTGCCCTTATGCGCCGGGAGCAAGCGGTAATGTGGCCACTGAAGATGTGGTTTACCTTTGTGAACAATCTGGTATATCGACAGGGGTTGATCTCATGAAGCTGTCTCAGGCAGGCGAATTCATTTGCAGGCAGTTGGGTAAATCTCCTGCTTCCAATACCGCATTGGCACTGTTAGCGGGCAAGGCTGATATAAATTACTGATAAATATTAAAAAGCATGACCAACCCAATGGCTGGCCATGCTTTTTACTCCGGTGAAGGCAAGTCAGTCAGAACGTAAATATCGCTGTTCAGCTTCCAGCTCATTCACCACTCGCCATACCTTTTGCTCACGTCGTTGCTTAGTATCCGATGACATGTTCAATCCGGCACCTTTCAGCGAATCCTCAGGCCCGACATACTGATCAATATGCTCATTGAACATGGTCCGAAATTCTTCCATCGTCGGCATACAATAATGTTCTTTTTCGTAGACTTCGAAAATATGTTCTACTTTTAGTGAGATATCACGTTTGATTCCATCAAAATCTGACATATCCATCTTACACCTCACCACCAATAACCTATACAGACTTGTACAGATTTTCTAATCCTGATCAGTGTAGCCCAGTTCTGTGACAATAAAGTTGCCGTTTGAAGGGCAAAATTGTCGCAAATCATTCCTATTTGCGATAACTCACCGCTGCAAAAGCGTTTTCCTCCAGTCATGACTATCCGCCTATATGCTAATTTCATTTGTTACTTACAAAACTTAGATGATCTTCGAATTTTTAATTCTTAATATTAAATGGCTTCGCCCTGTACCTGATGGCTATACTCAAATGGCTTGAGTTTCAATTTGTTAGCATTCGGTTTCGAGGGCTTAAATGAGATGTCGGCTACTTTTCAGCACCCTGTTTGCACCAGTCATCTGGCTTGCATTGCCCGTGGTATGCCTGGCAAATGACCCACCGGAGGCCGATCCCCGGTTGCTTATCGAAGACGGTCCGGAAGACATCATTTTTTCAGGCTGGCTGGAAGAAACTCAAACATCGCTGTCAGAAACCATTATCGATATGAGCTCCAATATCGACCACTTTCTCAGTCTGGAAGATGATGAAGAACCTATGGTCAATGAAAGCTACCTTCGCATTCGCATTCAACCCAACTACTCACACAGGGAATACTTTGAATTTGATTCGAGCATATCGCTGCGGATGGATCTTCCTCACACCGAAAAAGACTGGAAACTAATCTTTGAAACTGATCCTGAAGATTTCGAAAGCCTGGAAGACAAAGAACGCGGACTGGTGGAAACAACCCGAACAGGTAATCGCGGCGCTATTGGCGGCGTTCGGCTTGAAAGCCGTCAGGTTGGCGAGTGGTATGCCGATTTTGATGTCGGCCTGAAATTACGTCTGCCACTGGATCCTTTTACCCGGGCACATTTCCGGCGTGTGGATAAACTCGGCGAAGGCTGGACAGCCTTATTGCAACAGGAATTTTTTTATTTCCACAGCAGAGGCCCCGGCAGTGTCACATCTGCTGACTTCTTTTACGCTGTCGATCCCACAGAGCTGACCATTCTCAGAGCAGGCACAAGCGCACAGTTTCTCGATGATGACAATAACTGGCAATTCGTAAACATTGCTGAAATTTATGACAGAGTCAGCAGCCGTAATCTTTTCACTTATACCATTGGCGTGAGTGCGAACAGTCGCCCCGAACTCGCGGTTGAAAACGCCTGGCTGGCTTTCAGTTGGCAGCGTCGGCTGCACAAAAACTGGCTGTATATGAAGTTAACACCCACAGTCAATTTTCAAGAAGAATTCGACTACAAAGCCAATCCTGGCCTTCTGGCCGAAATAGAACTGTATTTCACCAAGAACCGCCAGTTTAATCAGCTTTACCGCAGCATTCCCCGCCCCTGATGTTACGGCAGGGTAAACCACACAAAGCCAGTGTGTAACAAATCCGTACCAGAACGAATAGTTAAGGCGAAGCACAGTCTGGGTTGGTACAATAGCGCCCATTATGCCGATAAGCCCGGTTCGACGTTTATCATGAACACAGCTAGCTTTAATGGCAGATCGTGCTAACCCTCTATTTCTTCGTGGTTAGTCATATTAACCACTTATCACAGGACACATACCTTGAGCCATGCCGACATTGCTTCGACACCGTCGAACGATAACCCGTTGCTTTTTTCTGCACTGTCATTAAAGCCTGAACTGTTGGAAAACCTCGCCACCATAGGTTTTACAGCTATGACCCCGATTCAGGCACAAAGCCTGCCTTCAATACTGAGCGGTAGCGATGTTATCGGCCAGGGTAAAACCGGTTCAGGTAAGACCGCCGCTTTTGGATTAGGCCTGCTGAACAAACTGGATGTAAAACGTTTTCGAGTCCAGTCACTGGTGCTGTGCCCTACCCGCGAACTGGCCGATCAGGTCGCGCAGGACATCCGTACTCTGGCTCGTGGTATTCACAACATCAAGGTGCTGACATTGTGTGGTGGTGTGCCTATGGGCCGTCAAATCGGCTCTCTGGAGCATGGTGCCCATATTATCGTCGGTACGCCTGGTCGCGTGCTCGATCACTTAGAGCGTGGACGCCTAAGCCTGAGCAATCTGAATATGCTGGTGCTTGATGAAGCTGATCGCATGCTGGAAATGGGTTTCCAGCCCGCACTGGATGCCATCATTGAACAAGCTCCGCAACAACGGCAGACCCTGCTGTTCAGTGCAACCTTTCCAAAACAGATCCAGTCTGTCGCAGAGCAGATCCTGCACAAACCTGTGATAGTGAAAGTCGCCTCTACCCATGAAAAAAGCACGATTGCACAGTCTTTTTTCCGTTTGGAAGACAACAAAGAGCGTATGCAGGCACTGCGTCTGCTGCTGCTGGACAAGCAACCGGAAAGCGCCGTGGTATTCTGTAATACCAAGCGCGAAACACAGCAAGTCGCAGATGATCTGGCCGATGCGGGTTTCAGCGTGTTAGCGCTGCACGGCGATCTGGAACAAAGGGACAGAGATCAGACGCTGCTGCAATTTGCCAATAAGAGTGCCTGTATTCTGGTTGCCACAGACGTTGCCGCCCGCGGACTGGATATTGATGCCCTGGATGCTGTCTTTAACTACCATATGGCCCACGATACCGAGGTGTATATTCACCGTATCGGCCGAACAGGCCGTGCTGGCAGTCAGGGTAACGCGTACACCTTCTATGGCGAAAAAGATGGCTACAAGATGGCTTTGCTGGCTGATCATTTTGAACGTGAGATCACCAGCGATCCATTGCCACCAGCCACTTTACTGAATAATACGCCGACGGCGCCTGCCATGGTCACTATCCAGATTGATGGCGGCAAGAAGCAAAAACTGCGCCCTGGCGACATTCTGGGCGCACTGACCGGCAATAACGGGATTGAAGGTACACAAGTCGGAAAGATCCATATTACCGATTTTCGCGCTTATGTGGCCGTTGACAGAAAAGTCATGAAAAAAGCGCTCGCTAAAATCACCAGCGATAAAATCAAAAGCCGCTCTTACCGGGCCAGAGCTTTACGCTGATTCTTGACGCTAATCGGCTGACCGTTAACTGCTGACTCAGTCATCAGGCCCTAAAGCATGAAAAACGGACCGTCACTCACTGTGACGGTCCGTTTTTTCAGGATCTATTTCCGTTAGGCGATCAGTGCCCGGTAACGAAAGCAAGCACAGGCCCTGTCCCTGTTTCGTAAATCAGTTTAACCGTCATCAATAAAGTGACAGTAATAAAGATCGGGCGCACGACCCTGTCGCCATTACGAATCACCACTTTACTGCCCAGCACAGACCCCAGCACCTGGGCAACGCCCATTACCAGTCCGATCTGATAATTCACACTGCTGATAGAGATAAAGAAAATCAGCGACACCAGGTTACCCATCAGGTTTAACGGTTTAGTGGCAATACTGGCCTGCTTGATCGTGTATCCCAGTAAAATGGCAAATGCAATCATCCAGATCGCCCCTGTGCCCGGCCCGAAGAAACCATTATAGAAACCAATGATCAGCCCCATAGACAGCATAAAAGTTCGGGAGGACACCTTCGCCTGCTGCGCAACGACATTCTTTAAGCGTTTAGACAAAATGGAATACACAGTAATAGCAACCATCAATATGGGCAGCAGCGCTCTAAGAATATCAGCCGGGAACAAACTGACAGCAAAAGAACCCGCCGTTGCGCCTATTGCCGTTGCTATCATGCCAAGAAGCAGGCCGGTGAGGTTCACTTCTCTGTGCCACAAATAGGTCACAAAAGACGTCAGTTCACCAATAACAGCCTGCAAGCGGTTGGTACCAAGCGCCGTCAGCGGTGGCACACCTGCCAGCAAGAGGCTCGGAACCGTAATTAAACCGCCTCCACCTGCAATAGCATCGACAATACCGGCAATAAATGCCGCACAGAACAGCATGATTAATACGCTGTCTGAGGGAACAAAGGCTAGGGATTCCAACATATTTTTTCCTTTCTTTTTCAACTACTTCATTCATCAACAACATGTACAGCGCTGCAACCGATGGTCGGGCGCTGCACATGTATGTTGTTTAACGCATTGCCGAACGGACAATGATACGGTGCATCACGCGTAACTGGCCGTAATAATCGTTCACGGCATGATGCTGAAGGCCACGGTTATCCCACAATACAATCGTATCGTTTTCCCACCGTACTCTGGCCGTGAACTCATCGCGGGTAATATGGCTAAAGAGATAATCTAGAATAGGTGCACTCTCTTCCGCTGACATCGATGTAAAACGGCTGGTGTGCTCAGCGTTCACGTAGATCCCAGGGATCCCTGATTCTTCATGTCGCTTGGCAGCAAAATGTGAGGCACTAAAGTAGGTGTTAGCCATTGCGATATCTGTAAAATTCACCAGATGCGGCGCTTTGTTACCGGCTTCCTGAATTTTATTTGAAATGAATTCCGCTTTTTCAGACAACAGGAATTTCTGCATCCCTTCCGACAAAGCGGCAAACGCTTTCTGAGCATCTGAAAAGACGGTATCTCCCCCGACTTCCGGCGTCTGTTTCGCCGCCAGTAAAGTGAAATCAGGAGGACAATCCAAATATGTGGAATCGACATGCCACACACCACTGAACACATTTTTCTGCTCAGGTTCTTTTCGGATTTCGACAATTTCCGGGAAGCCTTCAATGCCGCTGGAAAACGGGTAGCGCTGCACGTCACCGAGCCGTTTCGCAATCTGCATCAGTTGCTGAGGCGATGTGTCCTGCTTGCGGAAAATGAGTAACTTGTGCCGAATCAATGTCGAGTACAGTTCGTCGAACTGCTCAGAGAGTAAAGTAGCGAGTTGTTTATTGGTAAACTCCAGGCCAAAGCTTGGAGCCAGGGGCTTCGCTTCACTAGCCAATGAAGCAACTGTTACGTCAAGACGAGTCATTGTAATTATTCCACTCTTAATCAGTTAGAAGGAGCGGACATAGTTGTAACAAGGTTGCATATTAAGTTAAATTAATCATTATTTATTGCCATATTAAGATTTAGCTTAATGATAAATTCTCAGGATATTGAATTTTTCAGTGTCATTGCAGACAGCCCTTCTCTGGCGGCTGCCGCCAGAAAACTCAATGTGACGCCCCCCAGTGTCACCCAGCGTCTGCAGGCATTAGAACGGAAAATGTCCGTCACCCTGGTAGACAGAAATCTCAGAACCACCAAGCTGACGCAGGAAGGAAAAAAGCTTGCACGAGAAGGCAGAGAGATACTGCTGGCACTCGAAGCACTTCAAAATGATCTCCTGTCGAATCAGTCTATGATTGAAGGCAAACTGAACGTTCTTGCTCCGCTGGGATTTGGCACAACCCATATTGCGCCACTGATTGCCAGGTTTCAGAATCAGTACCCCAACCTGATTATTGATTTGACGCTTACCGACAAACCCAGCTGGTCGCACCCTATTAAACCGGATGTCATGATCTATATCGGCCGGTTAAAAGATTCATCGCTGCGATGTATTCACCTGGCTGAAAACAAACGCTATCTTCTCGCCTCACCCGGCTACCTTGCTTCCGCACCGCCGCTGAAAACACCAGAAGATCTTCATCACCATTCGTGTATTGCCCTGAAAGAGAATGATGAAGATGTCACCATGTGGAAATTCAACCTTTCGTCGAATCAAACGCTCAGTATCCGCATCGAGCCTAAGTTGTCTTGTAATGTCGGCCAGGTCGCCAAACAATGGGCTTTGGATGGTTATGGTATTATTCAGCGCTCCGAATGGGATGTCAGGAAGGAAATTGATGCCGGTCTTTTAATCCCGGTACTGACTGACTGTCTGCTGCCCAATGCCAATATTGTGGCATTGGTCTCGACTGAGAAAAGTAAGCGATCCCGTAAACTCAGTCTGTTTCTTGATTACCTGAGCACACATCTGCCCCAGCGTTGGTAAGGCAAATCCGCTATGAATGCTATGAAAAAAATGTGCTGCATTAAGGTAAATGCCCTGGGAGTTATCCGGTCTGCAACCGCCCTGTCGCCCAACCTTTATTTAAACGGGATGATCACACCCATGCTGTATAAAGTAGGATTCATGTCATTTAGCCCGACCAGCGTACTCGCTTCAGCATAGCCGATCCATTTGTCATTAAAGGCGCCAGACACACCAGCGTGAAACCGACCGTAAAATTGATCGTCAGACTGAGTGATCACAGGCAGGTTACTGCTGTTATAGCCGGATCTGAACTGACTGATAATGCGTTCTGAGTCGAACTGATAGTCATAATGCAGGTAGCTTTTCACATAGGGCTGAAAAAGCCCTAAGCTGGTTCTAAAGGGTTTTGAAATTGATGCGCCAGTAATAAAGGTGGTGCCTTCCAGACTACTGACATCATCAACCTGTGAAATCACATAATTTGAATTGCCTTTCGACAGCCTTTCGTTGTATCGGTCCTGATCTGACAAGGTGTACTGCACCGAACTTTCCAGCGCAATGGTTGCGTAGGGGTAATCAATCACATAGCCACCGCCCAGAGTAAACACCCACACGTCGGAATCGGCATCATCCATGCTACTGACCACAGGATCAGTATACATGTTGACCTGACGTTTCATGTCTTTGTCTATCAGAGCATAACTGGCGGAAAAATCGAGAAACCATTCGTTTTCGAAGTAACTGAAATAGCCAGATGCGACCAAGCCTTCGACGCCACTGCTGCTTTCATTATCAGCACCCGATGTTCGGTATGACGGCATGCCCAGTGCTAGACCAAACAGATAATTATTATTCAGAAGATAATCCCCACCCATGGTGACTGAATAACTGTTATTTGCAGGTACGGTGCGATCAACCGGGGACGATTTGAAATGAAACTGCGTTTGCGAGCGATCGACACGCATATAAGTGCCCAAACCACTCTGCGAATTTTCGAAATACGATGCATTGGTGTAATCACTGCCAAAGTATGAAGAGCTGAATGAGCGAAGACGGCTGTCTTCCCGGACACTGCTTGTTCGTGTGCTGACATCACCGGGGTATAGCGCATAAGATGAAGCATTAAGACTGACGGCTGGATGAAGGGATTCTTTCTTACTGGGTTTATCCACCCTGACATCGTTGGCCATTGACGATAAAGAATCAATCACCTCATCAGATACCGAACTGACCAAACTGAATTTACCGCTGTCTGCCCATGTAAATGATGGTAAGGTGACTGCCATAACAACGACAGACAACCCGACACCGCGACACCGATGTGCGCTATTCATACAGCCCCCTAAACTACACGCTTCATGTTATCCGTACGCCTTTATTAGACGTATCTAATACATCGTCTCAAATGCTTTCCTCTTGAGTATAGGGAGGTGAAATTTTGAGCAGTGTCGCAAAAATAACACTACGATTTTTTTGCGATTCGAAGTATTACGCCTCAGTATGTAATTGGTACAACATCCTTGAGCAACTCGTTGAAGTCAGGCTATTTACTTTTCTGACACTGCTGCTGACAGACAGCGCTAAACTTTTTTTCTTTTTTTATGGACATGCCAGGTGGTAGAAATGAAATTCCTGATAGCCCCCTTGTTTATCGCCTCCCTGACAGCCCTTCCTGTGCAGGCCGATGATCTGGAACAGGCTGCAAAAGATGTCTGCGGCTGCCTCGCGCAGCCCTATGCAGAACTTGAGAAAGCGTTACAGGCGGTGAAAACCGATAAAGGTAATGACCTTTCCAGCCTGATGAATTCCAAAGATGAGCTCACCAAAATGATGGAAGCCACACAGAGGTGTATGGAAGATCTCAGAAAACAGTATCCAGATATAGATGCAGATAAAACTCTGCAAAAACAGGTGATGGAGAAGACCCGGCAGTATTGCCCTAACCCGTTAGAAACGTTGGATTTGAAAGCGCCGCCAGTGCCGGCGGGTTGAGGATCATTTTCGCTTAGATAAAAACGCTTTGTCTGTCAGTCCCATGACGATAATAAGTGAGCACAACAATGAGTGTAATTTCAGTAGTGTTGTTGGTTTGTCGCGCTTGAGTTCAGTGCTTCTCTCAACTGCGTAGCATGCGCGCCAGTTACTCTTTGCTGGCACAAAGCGTAACCAGAAATGCCTTTTTATTCTTTGATGTTGGCCGGGACGGTTGTAGGCGCTCCCGGCGCCGACAACCTGAAAATTCGTCCTGAATTTTCCCCTTGGGGAAGTGAATCACATCAATGTGGCGCAGACGATAAACAAGCGATTTCAGGTAAGACGGAAAGTATGTCGCGCTTAAGTTTGGTGCTTCTCTCAACTGCGTACGACGCGCGCCAGTTACTCTTTGCTGGCACAAAGCGTAACCAGAAATGCCTTTTTATTCTTTGATGTTGGCCGGGACGGTTGTAGGCGCTCCAGGCGCCGACAACCTGAAAATTCGCCCTGAATTTTCCCCTGGGAGAAGTGAATCACATCAATGTGGCGCAGACGATAAACAAGCGATTTCAGGTAAGACGGAAAGTATGTCGCGCTTGAGTTTGGTGTATCTCTCAGCATTGTGTGACGCGCGCCAGTTACTCTTTGCTGGCACAAAGCGTAACCAGAAATGCCTTTGGGTTCTTTGGGGTTGTCCGGGATGGTTGTAGGCGCTCCCGGCGCCGACAACCTGAAAATTCGTCCTGAATTTTCCCCTCGTTTTTCAAAAAATTGTATTTCGAACTCGTTGTTAGGTAGACACTATTTAAATATCTTGTGCCGAATCTCTCAGATTCAATTTAATTAATTGAAGCATGAAATTTTGATCGTTTGTGTGCCAAAATGACACAAAGATGAACACCAAACTTAAATTGGCTTCTGAACGCTATGAGAACAAACCTCAAGGATAAATTCAGCTCTTTCTCGAACTGAAAGCTTTGGAACTTCAATCAGTTCATAACCGAACTTTTTGTATGCGTTCACCATTTCATGATAGGTCGCAACCGCTTCATTAAAATCTTGTTTACGCTCGATATCATTTTTATAGATTGTTTCCCAAGGTGGGAAAATAAACACATTTTTGTGATAAGTCAGTTCGCGACAACTTCTTAACAAGAGCTCTGAAACGGCTATTTGTTCAAGCTGACTATAACCATATGAATCGATGATACTCCGATCAAAGAAGGTCAAAACTGAATCACCGTGTACTTTGTAGTTGTTCAGTTCTTCAAGAACCATTGCATCACGAAATGCCACTTTATCTTTCCAGGGTAAAGCGACCCCATTCCGCTCAATCTGTGTTTGAATGACCTTACGGCCAACTTCTGTAGCGCTTGAGTACCCCAATTGCTCTAAAAACTTAATCACTGAGGTTTTCCCTGAGCCAGGGCCACCCGTAAAAACGACCCTATTATTCAAAAAAACCTCCCAAAACGGCTAACGAATGACATGGACTGCCTTCTCACGAGTTTCTGGCTTGAATATGTCTGATTCCAGGCTCACCGATGGCCCCGATTTAGCCTAAGATTACTCCAGTATCCACGGCGAGAATCAGCGATGCCAGATGTTGATTCACAGACAATCATCCGTCCTAAACCCTTAAAGATACTTCCCAGTTTCACACCCAATATTACTTTCTTAATAAGAAGCGGCGTAAGTCTCTTTCTACTCGCATGACAAACAAGATATACACTTTTTCAGCCTCATACTTGCAAAAAATGCGGCAGGGATTAATCACGATTTCACGGTAATTTAAATAATCCAGTTCAGGCGGTACACGTCCTGATACCGGGAAGTTTTCCAGGCGTTCAACTTTTGCAAAAATGGTTTGAACCAGTTCTTTGGCAGCGACAGTATTTTCAAGGGCTATATATTCAGCAATCTCGTTAAGATCAGATAACGCTGGTTCCGTCCAGACTATTTCAGCCATTTTGACATTCTGTCCTTCGCTCCATCATGACTCACAGTCTTACCGTCCGCTAATGCGCGCTCTCCTCGAGCGATCCCTTCAAGGATTGCTAAACGATTTTGCATAAATTCATAATCATCAACATCAACGAGGTAAGCTGACGGCTTACCGTGCTCAGTAATCAGCACAGGCTCTTTTGTTTCATGAAGATCAGCAAGGATCTTCGTCGCTTGGCGCTTCAGTGATGTAACCAGTTCAACTTTCATTCAAGCCACTCCATGAAAAGGCAAAAGTGATACTATTCTATCACTTGGAGTATAGCAAGTTCGATACAGACGAATGAATGGTACGAACTCCCTCTGCAGTCTCAGCCATAATCAGATAATTCTGATTCAGAATTTTGAGGAATCCGTCATCCCACAATCTATTTAAAATCATGATTTTTATGTTATTTAAATGATCATGTCTGGAAAGCGTCACATTTTCACGGTCGTTCGAAGCCGTTGTAATCAGGACTCTGCAAAGTCGCTCAACGCGTTGCCTTCAAAACGGTAATACTCTTTCTCCTGGACCAATCTGGCTCCGATAGAGACATAGAATTTTCCTGCTGCCGGATTCGTACGCTCTGCCGTCCAATCCAGTCGCTGACAATCATGGCTCACCGCAATTGAAGCCAGGTGTCTCATCAACGTCAAGCCAACACCCTTACCGCGTGCTGAAGCAGATACAAACAGATCTTTCATGTACATCTGGCCAGAGAGTTTTGGCGCGGGAAACATCATCGCATAGGTCGCGAAACCAACAACTTTATCGTTATCAAAGGCCGCAACCACTTTCACACCAGAGTGCTCTGAAAACACTTGCTGACATAAGTAGTTAACCAATTCGCTCTCGGACGCTGCTTTATCCCCGAAATAGTAATTTTCAAGCTCAATAAAAATGGAGAGAAGATCAAGACAGTTCTCCTTACTCACTTGCTTTAATATCACAAATATTCCTATATTTTAATGAACCAGATGTACCAATAAAAATATTATTCATATGATAGCTTAGGTGCTTACTGTGCCTGATAAAAACAGCCCGCATCGCCGCCCTCCGGCGATCAACAAAGTTACGTCCTTAATAATGCCACTTCGGGCTTGCCCAACACCCGGATAACGTGTCAGCTACGCGACACTTATCATTATTTGTTAGCAGATCATCGAAACCAGCGTTCATATATTAACGAATGGCATCTGGCTGCAATGCAACCGAAGAACCAAAAGATTAAACCATAAAAAACCAACAACAAACCAATAACGATTGCCTCTTTAGTAATTGAACTTTGATTAATAATTTTTACGAAATTCGGAACAATGCCACTCAACACAAGTCCGAAATAGCCTGCGACCAAAAAGCTAATCACCCTACCGAATGCTAGAGCCCAGTCATTCAAATCTTCAAAGTAAGTACGTTTTCTTTCATTGTAGAAATCTATTATGTTTCTAATCAAACTCATATCCTTATTTGAATCTTGACAGCTAACGAAAGAGGAACCCCAACCGCATAATTTCACTAGGTTCATGATGTGAAAACCAATAACATACCGAATGTAGAGCGGCAGTCCCAAACCTTGCATTACCTGAAGCTGTTGTTGACAACCGGGGGAGTCCATGTAGCCTCATTAAGGTGTGAGCAACGATACTTCGAAACCTAACCATACCACCATAAACACGAAACCCAACGATGAAATGAAAAATCAGCATGATTTTAACGATTGACGCCATAGTCGTTTGTTATGTTGTTTGTTAGCGACACTGCCAAAAGCACATAGGGTCTTTCTGTGCCCAAAGAACATGATTAGCAATATGTAGGGGCTTATTTCCCATGTTACGTATCATTTCACTTATTTCTTTTGGCATTTCAGCTAGATACTTTTCTTCATTGAACTCAAGTGATGTTCCGGAGTATCTAGCTTGGTTAGGTAGCAACGTAACATATGTATCCTCGCCATTACCCTCTTTATGATTTGCATAAACAAACGAGTCAAAGCCATTTCTTAATGCCCAATTTTTTAATTTGAAAGTGAAATCGAGCCAAATAATCTCTTGATACTGAGATTGATTAAAATCTTCACCAATAGCTTTTGAACGTTCTTTTCTTTTTTTTAGCTCACTTGCAAATAACTTGTTACTAGAAAAATTACGCTTTATTCCTTTGATATCTTTCAGAGAGAATGCTCTAGAAATATGGTGCGGATAAATAACGTCTGAAAATGGTGTGAATAGCTCCTTGACTTGTTTTTGCAACGACGGAGTCAACTCATTCGCATCAACTACGTTTGGACCTGCACTACCTATAGGATCGTCCTCCCACAAATCAACCAGCCTTAATGGGCTATTAATTTTTAATGAATATTCAGAAATCTCGAAAGTTTTTGCATAGTTACAAAATTCATGCAGATGCGCTAAAAGAGGTTGACGGCTGATTACACGTCCCATTAAGTCATACGTATTTACAGAACAATCAGAGTTCAGAGAACACATACTTTGATGAGCAAACATCCCCTCAATTCTCTCTGCAGCTGCAACAGGAGAGACACCTAAATGCTTCATGATAAAACTATGGTTTTTTGTACCGGCCCTATCTGCGTTATAAACCCGAACCATAAAACCTCTCATTTATGAATTTGACACTTGCTCTAAACGAATAAAACAACATAACGCCCGCTTAAGGGGCAGACAACGCTACTACTAACTTTCCGCATAACACCGTAACCACTAAAAACCAACGCATGATAAAAATGCCATGCGTTGGCTGTCCCTCTTGAAGCGTTTGTTAGCTGTTGTTGATAAAATCACCCAATATTTTTATCGCTTCAATACCATCATGGACAGGTAGCTCGTTGTAATTGAACCCATTGTCTATAACTCGGCGAATGATGGTACCTTTGCCATCACCAAAACGAGGATGGACATAAGGATTTCGCATTAATCGAAGCTCTGTAAGTTTTGATTGCATAGATTCATCAATTAATTCAGTTTCACGAGCTTTGATGATTAACTGAGCGAAACCTTTTGTGCATACATATTCATACTCAGTTAAGACAAAACAGTTTGCTAAACAATGTTCAACTACAAGTTGAGATAATAAGATACAGGCAACAAAATTTCCTTGAACAAAACTACCTTCAATTTCTTGCAAGATAAATGGATCTAATCCTCCAGAGAACAACATACCATCATTATGAAGATCAACAACATGACCTCGAAAGAATGCCTCTCTTTTATCAGGGGAATCATAATCTTGATATTTATCTAGCCAATCCAACTGATATTCTCCTGTAACAGCTAACATTTTATTCAACGACACCATGTCGTATAACTCTGTCATATAACTCTTTCAATCAAAAGCCACTTAAGTATCTGTTTATATTAAACCAACCGCACTTAACCAGGTAAATATATCAGTAAGATACACGACATCATGTCGTATATCTTACTCAATCGCCTGATACTACCCAATTGATATTATTTGTTTTTTTATATTTCATGACTTACCCCAAAAATCAGCGACGCATACGCTTGTGAGAAAAGCGACATCAGTCACTTACCCAGTACAGAGAAGCCATAGAATTGCACTTGCCGCATGGATTCCCGCCTGCGCGGGAATGACAGTAAGGTATTGAATTGCAACTATTTTAAATAGATTTTGGCGTGTGTTATAAAAGCAGAAATGAGAAGTTCGAGGCTTGCCTCTCCCCCAGGGAAAAATTCAGGACGAATTTTTAGGTTGTCGGCGCCGGGAGCGCCTACAACCGCCCCGGCCAACACCAAAGAACAAAAAGGGCTTTCTGGGCACTCTTTGTCCCCACAAAGAGTGTCTGGCGCGCATCACACCATGCCAAAAGAACCACCAGACTCAAGCGCGACATACCTCAGCCGTACCAAAATCGACAGCCACAACACCCAAAAAACCAACTGAAACCCACTCCCCCAGGGGAAAAATTCAGGACGAATTTTTAGGTTGTCGGCGCCGGGAGCGCCTACAACCGCCCCGGCCAACACCAGAGAACAAAAAGGGCTTTCTGGGCACTCTTTGTCCCCACAAAGAGTGTCTGGCGCGCATTGCACCATGCTAAAAGAACCACCAGACTCAAGCGCGACATACCACAGCCGTACCAAAATCCACAGCCACAACACCACAAAAAACCAACAGAAACCCACTCCCCCAGGGAAAAATTCAGGACGAATTTTTAGGTTGTCTGCGCCGGGAGCGCCTACAACCGCCCCGGCCAACACCAAAGAACAAAAAAGGCTTTCTGGGCACTCTTTGTCCCCACAAAGAGTGTCTGGCGCGCATTTGCACCATGCCAAGAGAACCACCAGACTCAAGCGCGACATACTCACGAATCCCAAAAAATGTTACCCCGCAATAGCACTTCTGCTGCATTAGAGCCATAATCCCCCCACTCGCGAGTTCCGCACTCTAGCCTTAAAGCAATACATAAGTAGATCAAACACAATGACAACACAGTCAACGGTCATTATTGGACTGTACAACCCCAAAAGCCCGACGAATGTTGGCGCAGTAATGCGTGCCGCAGGCTGCTATGACGCGACACAGGTGCGCTATAACGGTAACCGCTATAACCGCGCGGCAAAATTTCACACCGATACCCACAACAGCCATGAGCGCATTGAATTGGTTGAGATGAACGATCTCACCGCCGGGTTAGCCAGTGACGTAGAAATCGTGTGTGTCGAATTGGTGGTGGGCGCGACGGCATTGCCCCGTTTTACCCATCCTGAAAACGCTGTGTATGTGTTTGGCCCGGAGGACAGTTCACTGCCACAAGAGGTTGTCGATAAAGCCGATCATGTTGTGTATGTACCCACCAATGGCTGCATGAATCTGGCAGCGACCGTCAATGTGGTCTTGTATGACAGGTTAGCCAAAACACTGGGTGCTATTGATGACCATCAGCAAATCGTCTCGAACCGGGACAACAAAAACAAGCTGGTCGTCAAAGGCTGCGTTTGACGTAAAAAAAGGGCCATCAAATGGCCCTTTCTGTTTCATCGCACCGCCTGACCGGGCATAAATTGCCAGAACAAGGTCGACAGCGGCGGCAGGTCAATCACCATCACTTCAGTGCCAGATTCCTCATCCCAGACGGTATTTACCGTTTGTTCTACCGGCATTCCACTCCCCCAGTACTGACTATCATCACTGTTGAGCATTAACCGGTACTGACCTGATTGCGGCACCGGAATAGGGTAACTTTGCCGGGGCACAGGCGTGAAATTACTGACCACCAGCACCTTGTCACCATTGCGGGCGAAACGCTCATGCGCGATCACACTGCGTGAGGCATCATTCTGCACGCACCAGGCAAAGCCGGATGCATCACAGTCCAGTTCATACAACGCCGGGGTCGATTGATACAAGGTATTTAACGCCCGCACTAAGCGCTGCACCCCGATATGGCGGTCATACTGCAGGTAATGCCATTCCAGCACGCCATCGTGATTCCACTCCGCACTCTGGGCGATTTCTGCTCCCATAAAGTTCAGTTTTTTTCCCGGCTGGCCGTACATATACGCCATATAGGCGCGAAGATTGGCCGTTTGCTGCCATTCATCGCCCGGCATTTTATTGAGCAGCGAGCCTTTGCCATACACGACTTCGTCATGTGACAGCGAGAGCACGTAGTTCTCGCTAAAAGCGTATACCAAGGGAAACGTCAGCGTATCGTGATGGTACTGTCTGTGAATCGGATCCTGGCGGATATAGCTCAGGCTGTCGTGCATCCAGCCCATATTCCATTTGAACCCAAACCCCAGTCCGCCCTCATAGGTTGGCCGTGAGACGCCGGGAAAACTTGTCGACTCTTCCGCAATCGTCATGGCATTGGGATACAGGCGGTACACTTCTTCATTCATCCAGCGCAATAAACTGGCTGCATCATGATTGATATTGCCGCCTTCGGCATTGGGTATCCACTCTCCTGGCTGGCGTGAATAATCCAGATACAGCATGGATGCCACGGCATCGACCCGCAGGCCGTCGATATGGAAATGCTCAAACCAGTAAAGGGCATTGGCGACCAGAAAACGGCGCACGTGCTCACGACCGTAATCGTAGATATAGCTTTGCCAGTCCTGATGCCAGCCGCGACGCGGATCCGGATCGTGAAACAGGGCTGTACCGTCAAAAAAGGCCAGGCCGTGATCGTCGGCCGGGAAATGCGCCGGCACCCAGTCCAGAATCACGCCTAATCCGGCCTGATGGCATTGGTCGATGAAAAATTTGAAATCATCGGGCGAGCCATAGCGGCTTGTCGGGGCAAACAATCCCACAGGCTGATAGCCCCAGGAACCATAAAAAGGATGTTCAGCCACCGGCATCAGTTCAACATGGGTGTACCCCATGCCCGTCAGATAGGGGATCAACTCTGCCGCCAACTGCCGGTAGCTCAGGCTTTCACCGGATGCCTGCCGCCGCCACGAACCAAGATGCAGCTCGTAAATAGAAAGCGGCTGTTCGTGTTTAGCTGTCACCTGACGCTGCTGCCAGTGTTCATCCTGCCAGCGATAATGGCTGTGGTCATACACTTTTGACGCAAACGACGGATACTGCTCGGCCTGATAGCCCCAGGGATCGGCCTTATGAGGCAGGCTGTTACCCGTGTGATCACGCAGTGCAAATTTATAGCGCTCACCGGTGGACAGACCCTCGACAAAACAGCCCCAGTAGCCTTGCTCCAGCGCGGATAACGGATGGGCACGGCTGTCCCAGTGGTTGAAATCCCCCACCACGCTCACTGCCGAGGCATTCGGCGCATACACCAGAAAACGCACACCGGCGATCAGTGAGCCGCCGGTTTCAACGGTTAACCGCTGTGCGCCCATATGGTGATACTGGCTCGAAGGGTGAGCCAGTTCAGCCAGATCCGGCAACCAGTCTTGGGTGTTTACACGTCCGGCGCTCACGCTTTACTCCTGCTTCTCAGCCGCCTGGCGGCGTACATCCGTCAGCCGTTTCGTCAGATCCACTATGTCCTGACGGTTGAACAGATCTTCAAGATTCACCGCCAGCTTGCGTCGCCAGTTCGGATATTCATCCACTGTGCCCGGAATATTGACCGGCTTATCCATTTCCAGCCAGTCTTCCAGTTGCAGGCTCAGCAATGCACTGGAACCGGCCGCAAGATGCAACTGCAATGCTTCGGCCAGATTGCGATCCATCGGAACATACTGCGCGTCACGGCCGACATTTTGCGGCAGGAAGCCATGCCAGTTGACGCTGTCCAGAATACGCTGTTTGCTTTCGGCACGGCTGTCGAACAATCCCTGAAGCTGCTGTTCATCCGGGTATAAACCCAGCTCACGGCCGAGCTTGAGATCGTCGCAATGCCAGAAGCCTCTTAATGTCGGCATATCGTGCGTACACAAGGCTGACATAGACTGAGCGGTATAGTGCGACGGCGAATAATAGCCACCGTCTTCAGCGGTTTCGAAGAAAAAAACCTTATAAGAGTGAATCCCGGCGCTCGCCAGTTTATCGACGATTTCATCCGGCACTGTGCCCAGGTCTTCACCAATGACGGTACACTGATGACGATGACTTTCCAGCGCGAGAATGGCCATCAGATCATCGACCGGATAGTACATATAGGCGCCTTGTTTGGCAGACTCACCTTTTGGGATCCACCACAAGCGAAGCAGACCCAATACATGATCGATACGCAAGGCTCCGCAATGGCGCATATTGGCACGCAGCAGTGCAATGAACGGCTGATAGGCCGTTTTGCGCAAAGCCTGCGGGTTAAACGGCGGCAATCCCCAGTTCTGCCCCAGCGGGCCCAGAATATCCGGCGGTGCGCCGACACTGACACCCTGACATAGGGCATCATGATCGGCCCAGGTTTCTGCGCCGGAATCGCACACTCCAACGGCCAGATCCCGGTAAAGTCCCATGACCATGCCTTTCTCTTCGGCAAGTTGCTGAGCTTCAGCCAGCTGGGTATCTGCCAGCCACTGGAGGTACATATACAGCTGAACCTGCTCTGGATGTGCGGCGATGAACTGCTTTACCGCGGCGTTATCGAAGTGACGATACTGCTCAGGGAAAACCGGCCAGCCCCAGATTTGATCGTCCTGAGCTTTCAGCTCGGCATGCAGTGCATCAAACGCGGCCTGGTGCAACAGGCTCTCACCGCCAGTTTCAACGAAATCAAGGAACTGTCGGCCACGGGCGGTCAGTGATGACAGATGACGTTGCTGAAAGGTGTGAAACAGCATGGGCAACACAATCATTTTCAGACATGCCACTTCGCTGTAGTTCACCCAGTTGCTGTCACGGGCCGCTGCCAGGCGCTGCTGGAAAGCTTCACTGCCCACTAATTGCAACGCATCATCACATTGTGCAAATTCCGGTACCGAGCACACATCAATGTAGATAATGTTGAGCCATCGGCGGGAAGACGGGCTGTACGGGCTTGCGCCTTCCGGATTGGCCGGAAACAAAGAATGGATCGGGTTCAGGCCGACAAAATCGCCGCCACGGGATGCAATATCAGAGACCAGGTGCTTGAGATCGCCAAAATCACCGATCCCCCAGTTATGACCGGTCCGTACTGAATACAGCTGGACACTGGCTCCCCAGAGTTTTTTGCCCTTTTCCAGCGCCGGCTGCTTGTAACAGGCCGTTGGTGTGACTATCAGTGTCATCTCATACGGTGACTGACGGCGTTTACGGAAAATTTCAAGCTTGTGATAACCCAGCGCCAGCTCAGGCAGCGCAAACGTCATCCCCTCGCCCTGCTCACGCTCATCAGCCACCAACTGCGACTGCAACCAGCCTTCCATGACGTCGCCCTGCTCCGTTTCGAGCCGCCAGCTGAAATCGCTGATACGGGCACTGCGCCCCAAAGTCAGTTCAATATGCACAGGTTCGCCGCGGCGTACCACTTTTACCGGGGCAAGCACTTCTCTCGGCTGTAATCTGGCCGCTGAGGATTCCAGCGCCTGATCACTGCTGGTGTCGTAACCCAGTGCGCTCAGTAACCGGATCAGTGTTTCAGTACTCACTGATGTTTCTTCGCCCCAGGCGCTTATATAGCTGTCAGCCAGCCCGGCCTGTCTGGCAATCTCTTTCACAACCTTTTCTGTTCTCATTCTTCTTCTCCGTGACACGGTGAAGGCTGACTGTCTCTCCCACAAGTTCAGCCTATGTCACTACTTACAATAACGCCGGGACTAACCAGCCCCGGCAAAAATATCAGCGTTTGACCGCTTTTAGTTGCCAAATGTTCTCAACATAGTCGCGAATACTGCGGTCTGAGCTGAACTTACCGACCAGCGCGGTATTGAGTATCGCTTTTCGCGCCCAACCGGCTTTATCCCGGTAGGCATGGTCAATACGTTCCTGAGCCGTTACGTAGTCTGCGAAATCGGCCAGCACCAGATACGGATCACCACCTTCCAGCAGATTGTGTCGAATGCCCGCTAATGCGTCAGGCTCACCCGGTGTAAAGGTATCGCCCAGTAACAGATCCAGTGAGGCTTTCAGCAAGCTGTCTGACTCGTAGTAACGGTATGGCTGATAACCTTTCTGAACCAGTTCCATCACCTCATCCACCAGCAAGCCGAAGATAAAGATATTGTCATCACCGACTTCTTCCCGGATCTCAACATTGGCGCCGTCCATGGTGCCGACAGTCAGCGCACCGTTCAGGGCCAGTTTCATATTTCCGGTACCAGAGGCTTCCTTACCGGCCGTCGAAATTTGTTCAGACACATCCGCTGCCGGGATGATGATCTCCGCCAGGCTGACACGGTAATCAGGAATGAAGACCACTTTCAGTTTGCCACCAAGACGAGGATCATTGTTCACTTTGTCTGCCACTTTATTGATGGCAAAAATGATGTCTTTCGCCAGCGCATAACCCGGCGCCGCTTTGGCTGCAAAGATGAATACGCGCGGCTGCATATCAAATTTTGGATCATTGAGCAGGCGGTGATAGAGCGACAAAATATGTATCAGGTTCAGGTGCTGGCGCTTATATTCATGAAGTCGTTTGATCTGTACATCGAAGATGGCGTCAGTACTAAGCTCAATACCCATGTTGTCGGCCACCCAATCGGCCAGGCGCTGTTTGTTGGCCTTCTTCACGGCCATGAAACGTTGCTGGAAATCAGCGTCATCTGCAAAGTCAGCCAGTGACGATAACTGTTCCAGTTTAGCAGGCCAGTCTGTGCCAATTTTTTCATCGATCAGTGAGCTCAGCGCCGGATTACAGAACTTCAGCCAGCGCCGCGGGGTAACACCGTTCGTGACATTCTGAAGTTTACCCGGATACAGTGCATCGAACTCAGGGAAAAGGTCACGCTTGACCAGCTCCGAGTGCAGTGCAGCCACACCATTCACGGCATAGCCGCCAATCACACACAGGTTAGCCATGCGCACCATACGCTCGTTGCCTTCCTGAATCACAGACAGCTTGCGTTTCACCTCATCATTGCCCGGCCATTTCGCCTCGACCAGATCCATAAACCTGTGGTTGATCTCAAAGATAATCTCTAAGTGACGCGGTAACAGATTAGCGATCAGTGATTCGCTCCAGGTTTCCAGCGCTTCCGGCAACAAAGTGTGGTTGGTATAGGCAAAAACTGAGTTACAGACAGACCAGGCATCGTCCCAGCTCATGAAGTGCTCATCGAGCAGAATGCGCATTAACTCAGGAATCGCGATAGTCGGATGGGTATCGTTAAGCTGAATCGTTTCCAGTTTGGCCAGATCTTCAATCGCATGACCTGCCGCCAGATGACGACGCAGAATATCGGCCACCGAGCAGGCGCAGTGGAAATACTGCTGCATCAGGCGCAAGGTTTTACCCTGCTCATGGTTGTCATTCGGGTACAGCACTTTGGTGACATTGCCGGCTTGAATCGCCGCATGTTGCGCTCCGATATAGTCACCGTCGTTAAACAGCGCCAGATCAAACGGTGCCGGGGCACGGCATTCCCACAAGCGCAAAGGATAAACGCTGTTATTCTGATACCCGATAATCGGCAGATCCCAGGCGATGCCATCTACGTGCATACCAGGTACCCAGCGGCGACGTTCTGCGCCAGCTTCATCGGTATAAACCTCCACATGGCCATACAAACCAACCTGCTGGTTCAGCTCAGGACGCAAGACTTCCCAGGGATACCCTTCCTGACCACGCCACGCATCCGGGGCTTCCATCTGGCGGCCATGATCAAAAGATTGCCTGAACAACCCGTACTCATAGTGCAAACCATAACCCACAGCCGGAAATTCCTGCGCGGCCAGTGAGTCCATAAAACATGCCGCCAACCGGCCCAGTCCGCCATTGCCAAGTGCAGGATCGCGTTCTTCTTCCAGTAAATCTGTCAGGTTCTGACCAAGCGCAGCCATGGCACCGGAAACCTGGTCATACAAGCCCAGGCTGATCAGATTATTACCGGTCAGGCGACCAATCAAAAACTCCAGTGAGAGATAATTCACACTGCGGCAGGATTGGGCAGATAACTGCTGCTCGGTATCAATAAGGTTGCCTGTGCTTATCTCTGCCAGTGCACGGCTCATGGCCAGATACCAGTGACGTGACGTCGCTGTTGCAGGTGTCTGGGCATAAGTAACCAGAAGATGTTGCTCAACCGAAGCCTGAAAAGCCGCCTTATCAAAGGAAGGCATCTTGGTTTGCGTTTGCATCATTCGTTTCTCGCTGTCGGGTTGTAATTGTAGAAAATGAAAAACTGTTGAGGCTAATGCTGCCTGCGCGGTACTGGAAAAACATCATCCCATGCCGGGCAGGTAGAGGGAGGAGCATGAGGGCGTAGTGATCAGTTCGCGAGAATTGTGTGACAAGCCGCTGACTTTTTTGTTGTTCCCCTACTGCAGTTCTGATGTTTATCACAAATATCGTTGGCAATGCGCTTGTACAGGGAAGTGATAAAAATAACTGCGCTTGTTGCCAAAGTGTGACCCACCCCTTATTTCCGGGGTTGAGAGGCACAACAACTGATGATTTAGTGAGTAACTCGGGTAATGATGAATGCGCCTGCACAATCATTCATGACAATAAAGATTAATCAGAATTATGTGGATACCTTCAAAGCTTACCCGTCCCGGACGGTTACACAATGCGATTATGCGTCCCAGGTTACTGGACCTGTTGCACCAGGCGCCCTCGTACCGCCTGGTACTTTTCCGTTCTCCGGCGGGCTATGGCAAAACCACCATGGCTTCCCAATGGCTGAATGAGCATCCGCATACAGGTTGGATTAACCTTGATGACAGTGATAATGACACCTTCCGCTTCGCGAATTACCTGTTACAGGCGCTCAATAAGGCGACAAAGGATGCCTGTCTGAAAACCAGGGCGATGGCTGAGCGCCGTCAGTTCGCCTGCCTCAGTACCCTGTTCAGTGAATTGTTTGCCGAACTGCAAGATTATCCGCACCAGACCTATCTGGTGCTGGATGACTATCATGTCATCAACAACGAAGACATTCACGACGGTATGCGCTTCTTCCTGAAAAACATGCCGGATGAACTGACTCTGGTCGTTACGAGCCGCAGTCTGCCGCCATTGGGAACAGCAAACCTGAGGGTCAGGGACTTGTTAATTGAAGTGGACCATGAATGGTTAGCCTTTGATGAAGAAGAAACCGCACGGTTTTTCAGTAAACGTGTTGCCAATGAGATCGAAACCAGTGCACTTAGCAGCCTTCGTGCTCAGGTGGAAGGCTGGCCGTCTGCCTTGCAGCTGATTGCTCTTCATGCGCAGCAAAAACCGAATCATCTGATTGAGTCAGCGCTGTCTCTGGCCAACTTTAACCGCAGCCACCTTTGGGACTATCTGGCCGAAGAGGTTTTCGACCTGCTCGATGAAGACACCCGAGCCTTCCTGCTGCAATGCTCTGTATTGGATATGTTTAACGCCGAACTGGTGATTGATTTAACCGGACGCAGCGATGCATTGGTTAAACTGGAGTACCTGAACCGCTACGGACTCTTTATCACCCCGCTGGAAGGGGCTGATAACTGGTACAGATTCCATCACTTATTTGCCGAATTTCTGCGCCACAAACGCCACTCGCACATCCCTGAACAGCGGAAGGATTTGCATAACAAAGCGGCGAAAGCCTGGCTCAATCAAAGCAGCCCGCATCAAGCGCTTTACCACGTGCGAAAAAGCAACAATCAGCCGCTGATGGTCTCTATTCTCAGCGATCATGGCTGGAGTATGTTTCATCACGGTGAACTCAAACTGCTGGAAGAATGCATCGCGACGTTAGATCGCAGCTTACTCTTTAGCAGCCCGCGCCTGATCCTGCTCAGACTCTGGCTGGTTCAAAGCCAGCACAGGTATAACGAAGTGGGCGATCTGATTGCTGAGTCTGAAGCAGAAATGCTAAGTAATAACATCAGTTTTAATGATGCACTTCAGGGCGAATTCAATGCGCTACGTGCGCAGGTGGCGATTAATCAAGGCAAACCGGAGGAAGCCTTACTGCTTTCTGAGCAGGCACTGGGACAATTGCCGGCTAACACCTATCGCAGCCGCATCGTCGCCACCTCTGTGGTAGGCGAAGTCCATCACTGTCTTGGCAATCTGAGCCGTGCGCTTCCTATGATGCAGCAGACTGAAAAGATGGCGCGTCAATACCATGTGTATCATCAGGCACTCTGGGCCTTATTGCAGCAAAGTGAAATACTGCTGGCGCAAGGCTCTGTACAACCCGCCTTTGAGCTGTTGGAACAAGGATTCAAACTAGTCCGTGAGCAGCAATTACAGCAAGTTCCCATGCATGAATTTCTGCTGCGCCTGAAATCGCAGATACTCTGGTGCTGGAACCGGCTGGATGAAGCAGAAGAAGCCGCATTGAAAAGCCTGGATGTACTGGCCCCCTATGATGACACTAAATCCCTGCAGGCTTATTCTATGCTGGCCCGGATTGCTATCACCCGGGGTGAACAGGACAAAGCTGCCCGTTATCTTCAACGCTGCAATGATCTGATGGAAACGGCTGAGTTCCACATAGACTGGCGTGCAAATACCGATGTCGCTAATCTGCTTTACTGGCAGCGCACCAATGAGCTGGAGAGTGTCCGCCACTGGTTGTCGCAAGCAGAGCAGCCGGAAGGGGCCTGCAACCATTTCCAGCAGCAGCAATGGCGCAATCTGGCTATGGCGCACCTGATACTGGGTCAGATTGACCAGGCTCAGAATATTCTCAGCATGCTGCTGGACAGTTGCGATAAGCATCAACTGGTCACCGACAGAAACCGTAACCTGATCCTCCAGGCTGTGATCAGAAAAAAAGCAGGAGACCGCAAAGCTGCGTTAACCCATCTTGCTGAGGCACTGCGGCTGACCAATAGCACAGGCATGGTCGGTAACTTCCTGATTGTTGCGGAAGAAATTCAGGACTTACTGCAAGAACTGATTGATGAAAAATTATTAAACGAGTTGTCGCAACACAGAGCGCGTCAGTTGCTGCGTGAAATGAACAGTAAAGAACGCCATCGGCTGGTTCATTTTGATGAAGCCTTTGTCGAAAAGTTGCTCAATTTACCTGACTTGCCCGAACTGATAAGAACCAGTCCGCTGACACAAAGGGAATGGCAAGTGCTGGGATTAATTTATACCGGTTACAGCAACGAGCAGATTGCTTCTGAACTGGATGTCGCTGCCACGACGATAAAAACCCACATTCGTAATTTGTATCAGAAACTCAATATCGCCAACCGTAGCGAAGCCATTGAAACTGCTCAGGAACTGCTTAGCCTGATGGGTTACCAGGCATCTTGATGATCCGGTACCGAACAGGGGGAGGCTCTCCTCCCCCTTCACTCATCCCCGCTCTTTAAACTCATACTCTGCTTTCGATCAACTCAGCAGTAGTGACCGCCTTAATCTTGACCGGAAAACTCTCGGCTGCCGATAACACAAAGGTATGATGCTGCCGGATCAATTCACCGGTTGCATACGGTTTGTCATGGGTGGTATGTGCATCAGACACTAATTCAATCTCATAACCCATGACTGCCGCTCGCCGCGTTGTGGTATCCACACAAAAATCCGTCGCATAGCCGCAAATGGCAAGCTGTTCGATCTCAAGACGATCCAGGGTGGTTTTCAGCACAGTGTCATGAAAGGAGTCCGGCGTCGTTTTGCGGACAAAGATATCGCCTTCAGCGGTGATCAGATCAGTATGTAACTGCCAGCCTTCGGTCTGATAGGCTATCTCTGTGTCTGGCTCTTCATGCTGAACAAAAATGACAGGCAAGGCGTTCTTTCTGGCCCATGTGGTGATCTGATTAATCCTGGCAACCACGGCATCTGCTTCAAATGGCTGAGGTTGAGGTTCAAAACAAATACGCTGTACGTCGATAATCAGAACGGCTGTTTTCATCGTGTGTCCTTACATCATTGAGTGGCAGAAAAAGTGACAATGGTAGTCAGTCAGTAAATGCACAATATGCAGTTAAACCCACAATTTAACAATCCTGGTATCACTATGAATGTCAGGCTAGTTCAACTTTTTCGAACGATCTATTCATTTTGACACTCTGGTACTGCGCCATAGTCAAAGTAAGATGAAGCCATTGGAAAGGTATTTACAGAGAGGAAGGGGTACTATGTTTCACGCTCACGTATATTTTGACTTACCACAATTGGATTTAGCGGAACAGGTACGCCAGCGCATTATTGCAGAAAGACAAGCCGATATTCTGGCAATATACCCGCTGGTGCCACGCTTGGTAGGCCCACACGACAAACCAATGTTTGAAATGCATTTTGCCGATAATCAGACGGGATTTATTGATTGGCTGGATCAGCACAGAGAAGGTTTGTCTGTACTGATCCACCCGGTATCAGAAAATGAGCTGAATGATCACACAATACATGCTCGCTGGCTGGGCAAACAATTACCTGTACATACAGCTATTTTTACAGCTCGACGGTGATCTTTTCCGCCAGAGACATAGCCAGATTATTGTCGTAGTACGCTGCTTCATTGATGAAATGCGGGTAAGCTTCGTAATCGCCATCCCAGCAAATCTCACTGCCGTCAAACAGGGTAAAGATAGGATCGCCGCCATGCAGAGGCTTGAAATCGTTATCCTGTACATTTTTATGCACCATGCCGATTCGCTCTCCTTGCGCGTTTTCCGGCAGTTTTAAGGTTTCGGTGTAA
Organism: Photobacterium salinisoli; assembly: GCF_003614885.1. Taxonomy (GTDB): domain Bacteria; phylum Pseudomonadota; class Gammaproteobacteria; order Enterobacterales; family Vibrionaceae; genus Photobacterium; species Photobacterium salinisoli. The sequence continues at coordinate 1,311,401 of NZ_QZMS01000011.1, read as the reverse complement.
CGGAATGCTTCATAGGTTGGCGGTAATTCCGGCAACTGGCATTTGTTATACAGATCGACATAATCCAGGATATGACCAGTCATTGTCTCCATCCAATCCAGCACATCCTGGCGAATGACAGATTGCGGCTGAGGGCCAATCTCAACAATCACTCCCTGTTGGGCAATAGAGCAGACGAACTTATGATCAGCCAGTGGAATTTGATCTTCAAATACCACCACAGCCTCTGGCATCTGCGCTTTAACATACGCGCCCATTCGGATATTGAAGTCATCCGATTGCAGCACTATTAACGTAGGCCCCATATTGCTGGTTGTATTATGTAAATCAATGATGAAATCTGTTTTGGCATCCCCTTTTGGCCCCAACACCGCATTCATGACCTTCGCCCTGCTTTGCTCATAGTTCGCCAGCTCAGGGTTAGCCAGATCTTCCACCGCAAACTGACGGTTCAGATCGCTGTCAAGGTAGCGTTTATTCTCTTCATGCGCTTTGGGATTAGCAAACAGAGTCTGTGTAGTGAAGCTCTCGCGGGTAATACGCCTGGCATCTTGCTGCCATTTGCGCAGCAGATAAATACCGCTGAATTCATTACCATGAGTGCCGCCCACAACTGCTACAGAATTAATGCTTTTCATCCTTATCATCACCACTTGGATTATCAGAAAACTCGAAGAGAAACTCAGTATGCCAGCCTTCTCAGTGGCAAACAAACGAATAAACAGGCAGATTCAGAGCGAGACTATTCAATCGTTTAATGCGTCACCTTTCCTCTCATCGATTTGATCTGTCCGCGCTGGGTTTTCTTATCTACCCGGCGCCGCTGAGAGGATTTGGTCGGCTTTGTGGGTTGACGCTTTTTCTCTTGCTTTGCTGCTGACTGGATCAAAGCCTGCAATCTTTGCAGAGCATCTTCTTTATTTTGCTCCTGAGTCCTGAACTGCTGAGCTTTGATGATAATGACACCATCTTTAGTTATTCGCTGATCAGAGAGCTGCAACAGTTTTTCTTTATAAAAATCAGGCAAACTGGAGCGCTTAATATCAAAACGTAAGTGTATGGCACTGGAGACTTTATTGACATTCTGCCCTCCCGCTCCCTGAGCGCGAACGGCGGTAATTTCTATTTCCCAGTCTGCTATCTGTACTGTGTTCGATATATGCAACATAACCACTTAATCGTTTGAACTTCCCTACTGGTATTATCTGAGCCTGAAGCCTGAAATACCAGCGAAAAGCCAAATTACCCAGAGTGATAACACCTTCAATCTGTGATCTACTCTGCATCTCGCCTTCGGGGGGATTCATCGTATCCTTGAGTGAGCGTATCCTGTCGTCATCAAGAATCATTATGTTTTACAACAGTCGGTTATGAATATTTTACTGGGGTACTTAGCAGAATCCGGGCAGTTTTTACGTCCTTGGATCAGTGACATCGCAACGGCCATGATTGCATGCCTGCTTGTGGTATTTGGCTCAGATATCAATATGATCCTGCGGCGCTATCTGTCGGGAACGAACTTTATCCTGCGCACCTGTGCCTTCATTTTTGTCAATGCATTCGGCTATGGCTTCATGATAATAGCCGCCACACCCTGGTTAGCCAAACAACTGAATGGAATGAGTAATGTGTGGCTGTTTACGGTAATACTGGGGACTTTCATTTTTCTTGGCAGTTGGGCGCAAAGAAATAACCAGGTGTAAAAAAACCGCCGAATGGCGGTTTTTTTACACTATGCGCTGATTAGAAGTTCACTGTCAGACCATCGGTGCCAAGCACTTGGTCCAGTAGTGTGGTATCAACAATCAGTGTATCACCGGCTTGCTCCGGATCATCTTCATTACCATTACAGACCAGGTTCAGGTCATAAGTGTCTAACGGCAGATAGCCAATCACATACTGGCCCGTGACAGGATCAACCGATGCTGATGCCAAAGGTTCATTTTCAGAACCTAAATCACCGAACTGGCCGCCATTTGCTATTGAATACACATAGACAAATGCATTAGACAAGTCGCTGCTACACAAGGATGCGCCAACCGTACCGTCAATAACTGCGACGGCTGTGTTATCAACAACACGTACGCCACGGGGTTTGAGCTGGTAGCCGTTGGCATTCAGTACCATACTTTTGCGCAAATCAAATTCAATGGTATAAGCCTGAGTTGAATCTGCCTCGACAGTAAAGCCATCAAGTTTCAGCTCGCCGCTTGGAACACGGATACCTTCCACTGCATCTGTGTCAGTCACAACATGTGAATAGGGTGTGCCGTCAGAATACGAACCGTTTTCCAGCACAGAAAGGCGCATCTGTGTGTATTGACCGGCAAGTAATACTTCATCACTCAGCACCTGAAGCGCATCAGTGCCCTGATAATCCAGCAGGTCGATCACCATGAACTCTGGATTCCCGTTTGCATCTTCAGGAATAGCAAGACCTTCTGGCACACAAGCTGCAGAACTTTGATCTGCAGCAAACGACGTTGTTCCCCAAGACGCTTCACTGCCGCCTGAGTGATGCACAGTAATATTGTCAAATGCCACACAGACCTGCTTTAAGCCGTCAACCGGGGCATCAGACATAGCCAGAGAAACCTTTCCCGTCGACTTATCATCGGAATCTGACCCACAACCAGCCAATACCATACTTACCGCACCGGCTATCATTAATTTTTTCATTTGACTGCTCCACTCGCTTTTTGGTCAAGCTTAACGAGTTATTGCAGTCAAAGCATTATCTGCAACGAAAGTTAACAACAAGATGACAAAGGAGAACAAAAAATACCCCAAAGGCATAATATGTTAGGCAAATACGCGGCTTTATAGCGACGGGATCAGTCCACCCGCATGCAACCATGCTGAACTGAGCGAGGGTTTTCGAGGCGATGCAGACACGAACCGATTGATTGCAGATCCTGATACTGATACTTAACGACCATGGCTGCTGCCAGCAGCAAGCCAATCAGCGAGATACGAGTCAGCCAAAGCCATTGCTTATGCAATGCCATCGCAAGAGTGAACAGGCACCCTACTACGATAAGCAGCAAACTTGGTGCAATATAACCAAAAAGCACTCACTCACCTCAAAAATATGCCAATTGGCAAAATAATACGGTGTTATTCACAATATTTAAAGGTGATTTCTATACATTTACACTCACTAAGATAGCGATAGACATCAGGGCAAATGACTATAAATATATACTTGAACTGAGATCTCACTTGAAAGACTTAAAAACAAAAAAGCCTCGATTTCTCAAGGCTTTTGTGGACAGAGCAACCCTGAAACCCAGGGACTAAATAACAAGGCCACCATCAATTTTCAGTGTCTGTCCCGTGATAAACGCGGAATTATCACTGGCTAAAAACAACGCACCGTTCGCAATATCTTCTGGCTTACCCATACGCTTCAATGGCGTTTTCGACTTCATATACTCCAGAATTTTTTCAGGCAGGTTAACGGTCAACGGCGTTTCCACAAAGCCAGGGGCAATACAGTTTGCTCGCACCTGAGCGCCTTTTCGTGAAAATTCCTTCGCCCAACCCTTGGTCATCGCAATCACGCCGCCTTTCGTGGCAGCATAATTACTTTGTCCAATGTTACCGTCTGTGCCCACAACAGATGACATAGTAATGATTGACCCTGCGCCTGACTCCATCATGACCGGAGCAACTGCTTGCGTCATGTTGAATACCCCTTTCAGGTTTACATCCAACACCATATCCCACTCGTCTTCCGTCATTTTCTCAATCAGATTATCTCGGGTGATCCCCGCATTATTTACCAGCACATCTACACGGCCATAATCTTTTACAATGTTGTCAACAAAGCGACTTACCGACTCCCGATCGCAGACATTCAGCTCAATGGCTTTTACATTTTTGTACGTTTTCTCCAGTTCAGCCATTGCTGCTGCATTCATATCACAGGCATAGACAATTTCAGCCTGCTGGTTGGCAAAGGTCTCGACAATACAACGGCCTATACCTTGTGCGCCTCCCGTAACGATGCAAACTTTATTGTTCAGCATACTTAATTCCCTCTGAGTTCAAAAAACTGAAGCGAAAATCGAATCCAGTGCGGGCACACTGTTTCACCGCTCACTTCCATCATGTTGATTTTAGAGCAAACAAATCAAAAGATTACCCTCAATGCTGCAATTCACCTTTGCGACCACTCTATTTAATCTATTAATCCAATTACCTGCTGAATAACGGAGCGGTAATCATCAAGCCTATCAAGATAGTTTGTTACCAATATGATATTTAATTACACATGTCGCATTTTTCCAATAAGTCACCTGTACTATTTCATATAAAACAGTGTATTAGTTGTTATCACGCCCCCGTCATGAACTCTTCACTGGTAATGAAGACGGCGTTTGCTATAAATGTATCAGGGAAGTGCTCAAGGATCAGATGCAGGCATGCTTGATAAAGTAGTTTTTTTTCTACACGTAGTGCGACATGGCTCGTTAAGTGAAGCTGCAAAGCAATACGGGATTTCTGCGTCTGCCGGCAGTCGCTGGCTCAATGAGCTGGAAGAAAGCATGGGTGTCAGCCTGCTGAAAAGAACGACACGAAAGATATCACCGACCCAGGCAGGACAGCGTTTGTATGACAGGTTTAACCTGATAAACAGTGAGATCAATGATGTTTTTAATGAAGTTCAGAACCTGAGTAATGAAGATAAAGGCCAGATACGTATAGCCAGCACGCCTCTGTTTGCTAAACATTACCTCAGCCAGATTATTGGTGAATATGTCCAGCTCCATCCGTCTATCAATTTTGTTGTTCTTGAAACGGCGTTTGAAGTCGATCATGTTCATGAAGTTGACTTCGCGATACGTGCAAACGCAACATACAGAGGTTTTCAAGATAAAGACAGTTTGCTGGTAAAGCGATCGCTCATCCGTGAACCACTTATCGCCTGCTGTTCACCCAAATATATCGCGCAATACGGTGAGCCACGCCTTCCCGAACAGTTAAAGCAGCATTTTTGCCTTTACGCTACGACACTGGTTGGAGGCAATAAATGGATATTCGAGCAAAATGGTGAGTACAACTCAGTAGAAATAGCCCAAACTGTTGAAGCTGACGACAGTGAAATACTGAAGAATATTGCGCTTGCCGGAGGGGGTATCGCATATCTGCCTTACAGTCTTGTCAGTGAAGAATTAAATAACAGCCGGCTTCAAGCTGTTCTCAAAAATTATGTCAGCAGTCAATTTGAACTTAACCTTTACTTTAAACCCCGTAAGTATATGCCTGTACGTTGTGTCAATTTTAAAGATTATTTAATTGAACGCGTTGAGGAAATGGACAGAATAAATAAAAAGGCCCTGGGATTGCCCGACCCCATAAAAATACGAGTAACAGTATAAATCTGTCATATCTCTTTTGTCGTATTGTTTCCAGTGGATTTCAGGCATAAAAAAACCGGGGTTTCCCCCGGTTTTTATTTCATGACATTTCAGCCAGGAATTACTCAGCGCTTGCCTTGCTGCGTTCCTGACGCGGAGCGTGGCTACGCTCGCCACGGAAGCTGCCACGATGGTCGCCACCACGGTTGCGATCAAAACGGCGCTCGCCTTCACGACGGCCACGGTTCCCATCACGTCCACCGCGCGGTGCACCATCACGTGGTGCGCCATCACGGCCGCCACGACGGTGCTCACGAAGAACATTGTCTTCAACAACCACAGCCTTCACGTCATTCTGACGAATACGCAGTTTCTTCAGTTGGGCGATGATATCCGGAGTCATCTTCTTAGGTAACTGAACATAAGTATGCTCAGGAGCCAGTTTGATAGCACCGATATAGTCTTTGCTCAGACCCAGCTCGTTCGCGATGGCACCAACGATATCTTTAACCTGAACACCTTGTTCACGGCCAACTTGCAACTGGTAAGTATCCCAATCGGCATTGTTGGATTGACGGCGCTCACGTCGCTCGCCGCGTTCACTGCGCTCGCCACGTTCCGGGCGGTCACCACGACGGTCACGACGCTGCTTCTCGCGTTCGATCGCAGCAATCATAGGGTCCGGACCTTTGTAGAACAAAGGACGGTTGCCTTGCTGACGTTTCAGCAGAATAGCTGCCAGGGTAGTCGCATCAACATCTACTGAACCTTGCAGTTTCTCAACCAGCTCTACGAATGCTTCCAGGCTGGCGCTTTCTTTCTGCTCTTCCAGCTCTTTACCCAGACGATCCAAACGCGCCAGAGCCACGTCATCACGCAGAGGAAGCTGAATCTCTTCCATGCGGGATTTCGTTACACGTTCAATGGTGCGCAGCATACGGATCTGGTTAGTACGAACCAGAAGAATCGCTTTACCTTTACGTCCGGCACGGCCAGTACGGCCAATACGGTGGATATAAGATTCAACATCGAACGGGATATCGTAGTTAAATACGTGTGTAATGCGTGGTACATCAAGGCCACGTGCAACAACATCAGTCGCTACCAGAATATCGATAACGCCACGTTTGATGTGATCAACAGTACGCTCACGCAGAGACTGAGGAATATCACCGTGAAGTGCTGCTGCTTTAAAGCCACGTGAAGACAACCAATCTGCCAGACGCTCAGTATCCTGACGGGTACGCACGAAGACAATTGAGGCATCGGTTTCTTCAGTTTCCAGCATACGAATCATAGCTTCGTCTTTTTCTACGCCTTTTACGACCCAGAATTGCTGTTCTACTTTCGCTACGGTACGGTTTTCACCCGCAACATCAATGCGTGCAGGATCGCGCAGGAATCGGTCAACGATTTCCTTCACCATAGGTGGCATTGTTGCAGAGAAAAGTACGCGTTGTGCTGATTCTGGCGCTTGCTCCAGAATCCAGGTTACGTCGTCAACAAAACCCATTTTCAGCATTTCATCTGCTTCATCCAGAATGAAAGTATGTACTTCATCTAGGTGCAGACGATCACGGCTGATCAGGTCTTTCACACGACCAGGGGTACCAACAACAATGTGGGCACCAGTCTTAAGCACACGCATTTGATCGACGATTGACGCACCGCCGTAAATTTCTAATACTTTCAGACCCTGGATATTTTTACCCAGGTTCTTAATTTCAGCAGCAACCTGAATAGCCAGCTCACGAGTAGGTGCCATAACAATGGCCTGAGGCTTGTGTTGCTTCAGGTTAATTTTGTTCAGCAGTGGCAGAGAGAATGCAGCCGTTTTACCTGTACCCGTCTGAGCCTGACCCAGCGCATCGGTACCGGTTAAAAGAAGTGGAATGGAAGCAGCCTGAATTGGAGTAGGTGCCACGAAGCCCATCGCATCAAGTGCGGATAAAAGAGTGTCGGCCAGTTCTAACTGGCGAAATTCTGTAACAGATTCTTGCATTGGGATCCCAATAGGTAATCGAACGTAAACGGGGCCCCTTTGCCTTTAACACGGTTCAGCAACTGTATCCACAAGCATGGGCCTCGACTAAGGCGCGCATTGTGCGCTATTCAAGTCGAAATTACCAGAAAAAATTGATTGCTGTCACAAATTATAACTTAAGCAATTATTTATTATTCAAACAGCTTGCGATATGTACACCCTGACAAGTTTTCTGGGCATACTGGTTCTCATCCCATTGAAAATATTGATTCCTGCCACCTTGTTTCGCGAGATATAACCCCTGATCTGCTCCTGCTAAGAGCACCTCTTCCTGAATGTCTTCCGTTGGCACTCTGGAATACAGACCCATACTGATACTGATAACCCCTTGACGTGTACCAGAATGCGGGATCTTTAACTGATTGACGGCATCAAGCATTTCCTCAGCCAGCAGCCTGAGCGACTCAGCATCCATTTCCGGCACAAGACAGACAAACTCTTCGCCGCCATAGCGACTGAATACCGCTTTCTCATAGCGGTTCACTATATTGTCTAATGTCACTGCGACCTGTTTAAGACACACATCGCCTCTCTGATGCCCATAGGTGTCATTAAAAGATTTAAAATGATCCACATCCAGAATAATAATGCTTAGCGGTAACTTTCTGCGTGTGGCCACTTGCCAGTATCGCTTCAACGTCAGATCAAAAAAGCGCCTGTTTGCCACGCCGGTCAGGCCATCTTGCATGGACCAGGCTTCCAGCCGCCGGTTAGCATCTTCTAATGCCTTGTTTGTTTGCTGCAATTCCTGGGTGCGTAAATGCACACGCTGTTCAAGTTCAGCATTCAGCTTGGTCAAGGCTTCATGACTTTGCTTAATCACGATTTGCTGGCCCAGCGCCGCACCAAATAATTTCATGATTTCTTTCTGGTGATCAGTCAGGCTTCGCTGGCTAATTAGGTTATCTGCTGCAATCCAGCCAATACAGTTATCACTGTTCCACATTGAGATCATGGCATTCCAGCCTGTACCAACCTGCTGCGTACCGTAATAAAGAGGCGCATTTTCCTTAACAACGACCACGTCTTTGCGGCTGAGTGCTTCATGGACCAGCGGATGATCGGGAATATCGTTAACAAAAGTGCGGCGGGACACAACGTTGCCCTGAGGATCAGTGCCATACGTCCCCTGCATGGTGTACTGCTGCATATCTGTCAGAAAGATAGCTAACCGATCGATACCCAGCTTTTGCCGGCCCATTTCTATCGCGGTTCTGTACAAACAATCCAGATCGTTAGATTCCGCAAGTGCCAGCGTGACTTCATGTAACTGCTTTAATAAAGATAAATATTCTCTGAGCGAGTAGTTGCGCACTTCCAGTTCAGCTTCAACACTGCGCCGACTGATATTATGGGTCAGTGCTTCTTCCCGCAGCATATGTACACTGATATCAGACGCTATCAATAACAACACTCGCTCGAAGGCTTTAAGGTTGTCATCCAGGCGTTCTGGGGTCGGCGTTTCTGCGTATAAATAGGCAACGGCTTTTTCGTGCATAATGATCGGAAAAATCACCCGGCGCCAATCACCTGGCTGATCTTTCCAGATGGCTTTAAACGGTGTTGCAGATTGTGCAGAAACGGCCCTGCGGGATTGTTTTGATTCTAAAAGTAACTCTGACGGTACGCCATTGTAATTCGATAACGATAAAGGGTGCAGGTAGTACTTAAACTCTTCATTCCCCATCCAGCTCGCCAGCACTTTCGACTGGCCTTCATGCTCAACAAGTAAAGTCAGATAGGTTAAATCCAGCATATGATGCAGCGTTGAAAGCAAACGATGGCACCAACGCTCCATGTTTGCCTGACGGGCAAGCGTATCAACGAGTTTATCCAACTCATCGTTGAGTTTAAACGGCATGCTTTTCCTTACGCGATTATCTGTCTTGTCACTTCATCGTGGGTAGAACAGAGTACAAAATACTCCAGATTGAAAATAATAACGACCTCAGGTGCACACTTCGAAATATTGAAGGATAACTTTCTGCAACATTTGTGACCAATCATTAATATGAACAATTAATGTTCGTTATGCCGCCAGAAAAGCCCCAGTGCCTACTGATACATATATCATTGTATATTAAGTCGTTATGTCATTTATCAGACAAATGATCATCCACACCTTCAAGACCTAAGTGCCTGCAGGATGCATAGTTTTCTCAACAACACACGCAGCCCTTCTTAACAGTGAAAGCCGGAAAAGTAGGATTACCCTTGGTTTTGAGCCTGTTAATACGTATAGTGTGACGGTTCATAATCCGGGACCAGGCATAATGTTTCAAGATAATCCGCTTTTAGCACAACTGAAAAAACAAATTCAAGAGTCGCTTCCTAAGAAGGAAGGCCAAATCAAAGCCACAGACCGCGGTTTTGGTTTTCTGGAAGTCGATGGAAAAGAAAGTATCTTCATTCCACCTAACTATATGAAAAAGGTAATGCACGGCGATCGTGTTGTTGCGGTTATTCGTACAGAAAAAGAGCGTGAAGTTGCTGAGCCGCAAGAATTGGTTGAACAGTTCATGACCCGCTTTATTGGCCGCGTCAAACTGATCAAAGACCGCCTGAATGTTGTTCCGGATCATCCACAGCTGAAAGACGCTATCAAAGCACGCACAGTCAAGGGATTAAACCCTGAAACCCTGAAAGAAGGTGACTGGGTTGTTGCTCATCTGACTCGCCACCCGCTTGTTGGCGATAACAAGACTTTCTTCTGTGAAATCAACGAAAAAATTACTGATAGCGAAGATAAAATTGCCCCTTGGTGGGTCACGCTGGCACGCCATGATCTTCCTAATGCAGAGCCTGCTCCGCAAGCGAGCTGGAACATGCTTGAAGAAGGCCTGACACGTGAAGACCTGACTGAAATACCTTTCATTACTATTGATGGCGAATCAACCAAAGACATGGACGATGCCATTTATACCGTAGCGAAAGAGGATGGCAGCTTCGAAATCACCATAGCCATTGCCGATCCGACGTCTTACATCGAAGTTGGCAATGAAATGGATAAGGAAGCTCGCGAACGCGGCTTCACCATTTACCTGCCAGGCCGCAACATCCCGATGTTGCCACGTGAATTGAGTGATGAACTTTGTTCTCTGATGGAGAATGAGAAACGCCCTGCCCTGTGTTGCCGTGTGACGGTTGATAAAGACGGTGTGATTGGCGATGACATTACTTTCTTTGCGGCATGGATTCGTTCGCAGGGCCGTTTAAGCTACGATGATGTCTCCGACTATCTGGAAAATGGCAGCTCAGCAAACTGGTCACCTTCAGCCGTTATTGATGAGCAGGTACGAGCTCTGCAGGCTTTTGCCAACGCCCGCAGCGAATGGCGCAGCAATAACGCCGTGGTCTTCCCGGATCGTCCGGACTACCGCTTCGAATTGAGTGAAGACAACGATGTGATCGCTATACATACCGATCCTCGTCGCACTGCAAACCGAATGATTGAAGAAGCCATGATTACCGCGAATATCTGTGCCGGTCGTGTGCTTCAGGAAAAATTCGGCAAAGGTGTGTATAACACCCATGCTGGCTTCAATCCTGAAAAACTCGATACCGCCATGGACTTCCTGACCAATGCAGAAGCACCATTCGAAAAAGAGCAGTTGTTAACCCTGGAAGGATTTAGCGCCCTGCGCCGTTGGCTGAACACACTGGATACCACTTATCTGGATAACCGACTGCGCAAATTCCAGGCCTACAGTGAAGTGGGTAATACGCCTGCTCCGCATTTCGCAATGGGCCTGGATGTCTACGCAACATGGACATCTCCGATTCGTAAATATGGCGATATGATCAACCACCGGATGCTGAAAGCGGTCATTTCCGGCAATGCGCCAACACAAACGCCAGATGATAATATTGGTGAGGAAATTGCCACGCACCGCCGTAACCACCGCATGGCAGAGCGTGATGTGGCTGACTGGCTATATGTTCGCCTGCTAAAAGACGCCGTTCAGGAAGGTTCTGTCTTCACCGCAGAAGTGTTCGACATCAACCGCGCCGGCATGCGTGTTCGCTTGCTTGAAAACGGGGCTTCAGCCTTTATTCCTGCGCCACTGATCCTGGACAACAAGCAACGCATCGAATGCAACGGTGATCTGGGTATCATTAATATCGATAAAGTGCGCGAGTTCCAGCTGGGCGATCACTTCGACATTATCCTGACAGAAGTACGTGAAACAACACGTCAATTGGTCGCCAAACCTGTGAAGCAATTCCCTGAGATTAACACTCAGGAACCCGCAGAAAATCAGGCTGAAACCGAAAAAGCGTGATAACCCCAAAAACCAGGTTGGAATACTCCAACCTGGTTTCACCCTCCAATCTGATTAGTCGTTCATACACTCTGGTATTCCATGTCGTATCTTCACAACGTTGAGCAATGGCTTGATAATGTCGTCATTGGTTTAAATCTGTGCCCGTTTGCCGCAAAACCACGCAGAAAGGGACAAATTCGCATTGCCATTTATGAGACGGATTCTCTTGAAACACTGATGGAAAATATCTATCAGGAATTAATACGTTTAGATGAGACACCAGTGTGTGATCTTGATACAAGCCTTGTTGTATGCCCTAACGTTTTACAGGATTTTGACGAGTACAATCAGTTTCTTGATATGGTGGATGCCCTAATCAGGCAGTGCGACCGGGATGGCATTTACCAGGTAGCCAGTTTTCACCCTGATTATTGTTTTTACGGGACTAAACCAGATGACGCAGAAAACCTGACAAACCGTGCTCCATACCCCATATTTCATCTGATTCGTGAAGATAGTATGGAAAAAGTGCTGGCTCACTATCCTGATCCTGAAGGAATACCTGAGCGCAATATTGAAAAAATGAATGGATTATCTGAGGAAGATATTCGTCGTCTTTTCCCGTTTTTATTTAGCAAACCCTAAATGACAACCATGCAGGGCTTATTAATTTCATATATCTGACCCATGAATCAAAAAAACTCATTGACCAAACTTATCGAGTGCAAGCATTCAAATGTGTTGGGATTAAGCATTAAGTTAGCTATGATATCTCCTTGATAGGGAATATTGTAATGCATACACTCTCATTTTCAGTATTTAGAAACGCCAAAATGCGTTTCGCTTTGCCTTTGGCCCTTGTGGCAGGCACTTTTGCGTCTCATAGCGACATCGTTGCTATCATGTCGCAGCACGTTGATGTTTTGCTACTGCTTCCCTACATACTGTTGAGTTTGGTAATGATGCTGTGTCAGCCATTCAATCAAAGTAAGACTGGGATCAGCGCGATGCTGATGCTGCTTGCCTACTATCTGATTCAGCAAAACCTTCAGGCGCCACTGTCTCAATCGCAAACCGGACTGACGTATATTTTACTGGCAGTACTTCTGCCGCTTAACCTGTTCCAACTTCATTTCATTCCTGAAAGGCGGCTTTTCTCGCGCTTTGGTTTGATCTATCTCAGCATTCTGGGCCTGCAGCTTTGCTGGGGCTGGTTACTGATCAACCATGTAAATCCTGAACGATATAACACCACCTGGCAGATGTATTTTTATACCCTCGGTGACTATTCTCCGTTACCTTTGCTCTTGATAATACTGATTGTTGCCCTGGCTTGTGCCAGTGCCTCTATTATTCTGAAAAGAAATCAAGGCTATGATCAGGCCACCTTCATCTGCCTGCTGTTTACCGGGTTAACGCTATTTCAGTTCCAGCAGCCCTATATTTCCAGTGTTGCCTTTACAGCCGCTTCCAGCCTGCTTTTGCTGAATCTGATTTCCTGTTCGCATGAATTGGCTTTCATTGACCCGCTGACGGGCATACCCGGACGCCGGGCAATGGAAACTGAGTTAAAGCACCTTGGCCGCACATACACACTGGCCATGCTGGATGTCGATCACTTCAAAAAATTCAATGATAAATTCGGCCATAAGACGGGTGATGATGTACTGCGTTTGGTTGCCCAGCTACTCCTTAATATCAACATTAAAGCGGATGTTTACCGTTATGGTGGTGAAGAGTTCACCATCTTAATTAAGGGGAAAACCAAAAATCAGTGTCTTGATGCTCTTGAAGAATTACGTGAAGCCATAGCAAGTTACCCTATGCACATCAGAGATTTTGAGAAACGGCCTTCTGATGATGAAGACGGCAAACGAAAACGCGGTAAGAGCAAACAATCCGAAGTGGTACAAATTACCGTCAGTATTGGTGTTGCAGACAGCCTGGAAGACTCCAGAACCGCTAACGTGTTAAAAGTGGCTGACAAAGCACTGTATAAAGCTAAGCAAAACGGCCGAAATCAGGTGGTGTAAAACACCTGTCTCCACTCTCTGTTTGCAAGCGTAACAGCCTTCTCATTTTGCTAAGGCTGTTACGCTGCTTCTGTTCAATAGCTACTTATATCCGCCGACAACCATAGGCAATACCTGCTTTAACTTGACCTGATTTCTATGCACCGCTTCTTCTGGCAGCGGCAGGAAACCATGCTTTTCAATTATTGACTGGTTATCCTGGTTAAACGTCAGGTCAACCAGTTGTTGTTGCTCACTTGTCAGCCCTTTCTGTTTGGGTGGAATATTAAGTGACAGAAAATAGACATTAGCCAATGGATATCGGCCCGACAGCACGGTTTCCGGATCTATTGTGAAGGCTTTACCTCTGTCATCCAAAATGGCAATACGCTTCAGGTCATCGGGCACATCAGGCAAAACGGAGTAGCCGATTGCATTGATATCACGGCGGATCTTATCGTTCATTTCATCGTGACTACTGAGAAATTGTGTCGCCAGATACTGCTCACTGCCGCAATCCACCAGCTTAGAGAAATTTAAGTGTGTATCCAGCTCACCTGACACGGCATAGGGCACGGCCGTTGAAAAATCCTCATTCTGATGATCCGGCAACTGGCGCCAGTCCAGTTTCTGAGGTGAATCCTGACAGCCAAAAATTTGTTTCAGTTGCCCCATCGTCATGGCTCTTACGGGGTTATCTTTATTGACGAGAATTGAAACCGCATCATAAGTAAAGAATATCTGTACCGGTCGATAACCGAATTTATTCTCAAACAAGGCCATTTCACTATCCAGCCATTTGCGGGAACTGATTCCCAGGCTGGCTTCATTGGCGATCATGGCTGCCTGAATATCGCCTTTTTCAATCAATTGGACAGACTTGTCTTGCGCACTGGCCAACTCACTGACCATAACATTCAGCTCTTTTTCAACGGCCACAGCAGCAAACACTGAACTGCTGGCCAGCATAATCCCCGTGGCAATCAGGGTGTGTGTCATCATCAATCGCATGGTGTGATTTATCCTGTCACTGAGTTTGCTCGGAACTGAAAATTGTCCAAGCCGGCTTGACTGCCATTTCCGGTTTGGTAATAACCGCAATGGTGCGGCGTTTACGTACTTTTAAGAACTGAGTCAGCGAGGTTATCTGCGTATAGCGCTGCTCGGAAATACGTTCAGGGGCAATACCATTCAGCACCAGTGCATCTTTGATAACACCTGTGCGCCTTTTGGCCAACGCATCATTGTATTCTTCGGTGCCTTCCGGACTGGTGTCCCCCACTAAAATGACTTTGGCTTCGTGATTGTCATTCATGATAGTCAACAGCTCATCAAATGAGTCCGACTGATCCAACCGAATATGGTCATCATCAAAGTTGAAATACACGGATAAAACATCTAATTTTTCAAACACCTGCCAGGACGCGCAGCCATGTTCGTCAACCTGAGCACCCCGCAGAGTGTCTAAACAGATATCCCTTTGATTGATCACGCCATCCTGATCGGTATCACGCAGGTCATCAATCTGATGACGTGTTGTTGTCGTATCCGGCATATCAGCACAGCCAGACAGCAATAATAAAGAGAGGGTGATCAATCCAATCTGACTATGTCTCATCCTTGTTTCTCCTTCTCTGTCTGCCATTCTTCAGGATGCTCCACACGTAGTGCATAAGTCAGAATTCCCATCGCATTGAACATTCGGTAAGCGGCCAGGGTGTGATCGTATGACGCATTCACATAGTTCTTTCTGGCAAGAAAGACTTCCACTTTGGCATCAAGAACATCAAGCAGGCTGCGCCGCCCAACGTTGAACTGCTGAACATAACCCTCTTCGGCTGCTTTGGCTGCATCAACGTTCTGACGCAACAATTGCTTTTGAGTCTCCAGCATGTTGTAGGCATTCCATGCCAGCGTTGTGCCTTCCCGCACCTGGCGTTCAGCTCTTAACCGGATTGATCTGGCTTGCTCAGCCCGCCATGCTGCCGATTCAATGCGGGCATTGGTACTTCCCCCGTTGAACAGGTCATAATCCAAAGTGAGCATAAGGCGAGCATCTTCCTCAGGCCCTTCTACGCCCCCGATATTTTCATTTTTATTACCATAAGCCTCCAGTTTAAGCTCAGGATAGTAGCCACCTTTTTCACGCCTGATTTCTTCGCGGGCCGCTTTGATATCAAGAATGGCTGCTTGTATTTCCGGATGGTTTTCTACGGCTTGATTAATCGCTATATCCAGATCGGGTGGCAGCAGGCTGTAATCAAATACAGGTGTTACCAGTTCTTTGGTTGGCAGCCCGACCAATCGCATAAACTGCGCTTCCTGATCGTACAGATTATTCTGGGCAGAAATCAGCGTGGATTTTGCCGTTGCCACACGGGCCGCTATTTGGGCTAAGTCTGAGTTGCTGCTCAGCCCTTTCTTTTTCCGATCAAGAATATTGTTATAGATAGTTTCATGATCGACGACATTGCGTTTGCTTAACTCCAGGATTTGCTGCGATTTCAGATACTCGAGATACACACGCACAACATCCAGAGCAACATTCTCGGCGTCGGCTATCAGAGTTAATCGTTCAGACTCGGCCTCGTAGCCGAGCCGATCAATATTGGCGGATGTTTTCATGCCATCGAAAATCAGCTGTGACACTTTCACACCCAATTCAGTACGTGTCAGCCCCCTGTCATCTGGAGCAATTTTATTCCCACTGCTGTAGCGGGTTTCTTCGTAACCAGCCGCTGCGTAAAGGTTAACCTGGGGCAAATAAAAGCCTTGCGCTTCGTCCTGATCTCTTACAACAGACTGAAACCTGGCATATTGTCCCAGAACTTCCGGGCTGTAATCGATAGCCGCAGCGACCGACTCTTCAAGAGAAAGCGCATAAGCTGAGGATATTCCCATCGGAGTCAAACCAAGCATACAAGTCATCAAAAGTAGTTTGGATCGCATTACCTATCCTGTCCTTATTGTTATTAGGGTTCACGCAGAGCAACTTCTTTCGCTCTTAACAAAGGTTTGAGCCAGTAACTCAAAACAGTTTTTTGTCCTGTCAGTATATCCACGGCAGTCTGCATACCAGGAATGATGGTGAATGGTTGAGCATCATCATTCGCATCAAGCTGAATATGCGCCCGGTAATAAGCATCACCTTCTTCCGTTTGCAATGCATCTGCACTGACATAAATCACTTTTCCTTTCTTGCCGCCATAGATAACAAAGTCATACGCAGAGAATTTTACTGTCGCTTCAAGCCCCACATGAACAAAGGCGATATCCTGAGGCGAAATTTTGGTCTCAACAATCAAGCTGCTGTTATAAGGCACCAATTCCATGATGGGTTCGCCCGGACGAACAACACCGCCAATTGAGCGGATAAGTACGTCTTTTACCGTACCGTCCACCGGGGATAAAATTTGTGTCCTTTTCAGCTGATCGGCCAGCGCCTGCTGACTTTCATTCAACTGAGCCAGTTTGGCCGCGACCTCATTCAGCTGCCCTTGTGCCTTGGAACGAAAATCAAACGCAATACCCCGAAAATCTACAATCGCTTCGGAATAGGTTGCTTTCTGTTTTTGTGCCAGAGTGTTAGCACTGGCCATATCCCCGACCAGTTTCACATAATCACGTCTCAGTTTAAGCAGTTCGACTTCAGCCACTGCACCGCTTGCCACGACGTCTCTGAGCATTGAGATCTCTTTTTCAACAATTTCCAGACTGCGCTTGAGCGTCTGTATGGTGTTCTGAGTATCTCGATATGCCTGATCCTGCTGATCAATACGAAACTGTGCCTGTTCCAGTTCAGAGGAAAGTTGCTCTAAGCGTTCTGTATAATTTGCTTGCGCATTCAGCTCAGCGGGTAAGCCTGGGTTAATGTCCAATGGCTGCTTATCAATGACGACCTGCTGACGCCAATCGTCTGCCTTTGGATTTACCTTCACACTATTCAGCTCAGCCTTCAGCCGTTTCTCCTGCGCCAGCAAGCTCTGCACCTGCTGACCGGCTTCCTGAAAGGCGGCACGAAAGCGGGTATCGTCCAGTATCATCAACGGCTGACCTTTGTTTACCCGGTCGCCCTGACTCACTAATACCTGCCTGATAATCCCGCCTTCCAGGCTTTGAATCTTCTGTACCGATAGCGTGGGGACAACTTTACCTTCCCCCACCACTACTTCATCCAGCCTGGCCCAGCTGGCCCAGATAAGGGTTGCCGCACACAGCGCCACACATAACCAGATCAGTTTTCTTGACCGGTACGCCTGGCGATTATTGGACCACATGATCTGACTACTCATGCTGGCCACCTTTCACTATGCTGACTGAACGAATCCGGCTGTTTTGCCTGCCTTCATGACGGGACAAAATGTCCTGCGGCTTACCATCGGCCACCAGCCTGCCTTTATCCAGCACCAAAATACGATCGCAGAGAGACAAAAATGACGACTGATGGGAGCAGATAACGACTGAGATATTTCTGGGCAAATTCTGGATCGTGCGAAACAGTTGTGCGGTGGCCTGTTTGTCCAGCCCTGTGGTGGGCTCATCCATCAACAGCAAAGAAGGATTACGATAAAATGCCCTGGCGATGGCGACCGCTTGCTTTTGACCACCAGAAAGTTGTCGTCCATTTTCCCCTACCTGGGTTTCCAGACCATTCATCAAACGCGGCATGTAGGCGTTTAGTCCGGATAACTCGATAGCATTTGCCAGTCGGGCTTCATCGATGACGTCATTACCAAACGTAATGTTTTCGTAGACGGTACCGAAGATAAACCCAGGGGTTTGCCCTACCCAGCCAACCGCATTACGCACTACACTGGGTGGCCACAAATTGGCATCCAGCTGCTCGTAATAAATTTGCCCGTGTGTTGGTTGCAATTGCCTGGCGATCAGCGCCATCAGTGTGGATTTACCAGACCCAGCATTACCTATGATGCCAATACGTTCACCGGCTTTGATACTGACAGTCAGCGCTTCCAGTACATCAAGCTCTGAACCCGGATAACGGAAACTCACGTTCTCAAAGGCAAAACTGCCTTTAAATTCACCGCGGTCTATCACCTGATGTGGCGTTTCTTCCTGCGGTAAATCCATGATCTGGTTCAGTCCCTCAATGGCTGAGCGGGTCTGCTGATATCGCAAAAGCAGCATAGATAACTGATTGACCGATCCGGCCGCCCGGCCGCTCAGCATAACAATCGCAATTAACCCGCCCATACTCAGGTTACCTTCTGCAATTTGATACACACCCAGTGCAATCAAAAAAACGGTAACCAATTGTTGGCTGCTCATGATGGAGTGCGAAACCAGATTCGAATAATATCTCGACTGTGTCTGCCACTCAGACAACGCAACCACCGTCTGCTCCCAGCGTTTTTGCACCAGGCCTTCAGCATTATTCTGCTTTATTTCCGTCAGCGAGCTCAGATTGTCAAACAACTGTGCCTGACGCTGGGTTGAATAGCGGCCGGATTCCGTAAAAGTGTCGGCAATTTTGTTTTTCATTACGGCACTTAATAACAACAAAGCTAGCATGACAGTGACAGGCACAAACATCATTGCCCCGCCTAACCAGCCAATGAGCAACAGAAACAATGCCGTAAAGGGCAGATCAATCAACGCGACCAGCGTGATCGATGTAAAGAAATCTTTGACACTGTCAAATTCCTGCAACTGGCGTGCAAACGCCCCCACCGACTGTGGCCTGTGTTCCAATTGCATGCCCATGACCCGCTGAAACAACTGTGCCGACAATTTGTTATCCAGATACCGGCTGGCCATATCCGTCACTGAGCTCCGCGCACTGCGTAATAACCAGTCGAATACAATCACCACCAGCACACCAACAGATAATACCCAGAGTGTGTTAAACGCCTGATTGGGAACCACTCTGTCATAGACATTCATAGTGAACAGCGGCATGACCAGAGCAAGTAAATTGATGACAATTGATGCCACAAACATATCCCTATACCAGGGGCGCACTTCCCTGAGTACAGCGCGAAACCAATGCTGCTGCTTCGCTGGCTTGACATCTTCTACCCGGCTGTCACTTTGAGGCGCGGCTGACACTTGCCAGACTTCCGGCTGAATCGTTTGCAGAACCTGGGTCTCGGACCAACTCTGCTCTTTCGTGCTTTGCCCGGGGAAATGCACCCTGTATTGATCCTGTTCTTTCGCAACCAGGATCAATGGCTGACCTGCTAACGAAGTAGCCACTGCGGGCAGGGTCGCCTGACCCAAATGGCGTTTATCTATTGCACCGCTTTCCAGTTGCACCTGCGCGGCCGCCCGGATGAAGAGTTTCTCCGTCAGCAAACCTTGCTCTAAAGGCAGCCCCGCTGTCACTTTCAGAGGATGGCAACGAAGCCCGTAATGGCGACAGAACCAGATCACCGTTTCCAGCCACTCATCGTTAAGCGGTTTGTCAGATATTTTCATGCTCAGCTATTTACGATTAAGTTTTGGTCATCAATCATTTTCTGCAGCAATTCAGCTTCAGAAACCCCAGAGGCATTGCCACCATACAGATCATCCCGGGAGACGTTGTCCAACACTATGATTTGTTCAGCCTGACTTTCATTCGGTTTTACCTGGATTTCGATACCCGATGCGCTTTGCGCGACATCAATCACCGCATCTGCCGCCGCACCGTCTGTGATATTCAGTCCAGCTAATATGCCACTTAAATCAATGGCATCACTGTCAGCAGAATAATCAAAGTTGATAATGGTATCGGTAGAAGGTGATCCGGCGGTTCCTCCGTCCATGACAAAACGATCTGCCTCGCTGGTCGCGGTAAAGCTGTTATCGCCGGGTTCCGTCAGACTCACCTGGATACTTTGCGGCATGCCGGTTGCGACATCGCCGCCAAGTGTTGCGGAAGGGGTTATCAACAGCTCAAAATCACTGTTGCCACTATAACCACCGGTAATACTCAATCCAGCGACATCGTTCTGATCGATAATCCAGTCACTGCCTTGCCTGTCGCCTGCCGATAACGTCAAACCATCCGGTAATCCGGAAATTGTCAGTGTTCCTTCTTCATTCGCTGCAGGATTAATCAGCGCCAAAGACAAACCAAGCGGTATCTGGCCATCAGCTTCCGCAATAATGCTGGAGTACCCGACGGTTAACACCGGTGTATCCACTACTGGTGTGATTGTTATCACCATGTCTTGTGTCGTCTCAGGCCCGTGATCTGCCACGTGAGCGCCCAATACCTGATTGCTATCAAGCGTTGAGGCCGTCAGAGTAATGTTCAAATCACCAAATGCATCACCTGCATAGAGATCAAAACTGTCTATCTGGCTGGCCGGCACAATTAAAGTGGCTTGCATACTGCCATCAGCATTTAAGGTGAAACGGGCAAACAGATCGCCGACTTTGATGCGATCAAGCCCAATCAGAGCGCTGGGATCAGAATCCGCATTCACCGTCACGGTCAGCGAAATAAACTCATCACTGCTGGTTTCAGCACTGCTGATGTTAACGGGGACAGTGATAGGTTCCCCTTCACTGCCTGACATCGAATCAGGCACGCCAAAGAACTGGGCACTGTCACCCACCGGATTCACCCCAACTGTAAAATCTTCCGTGGTAAATTTCACATCCGTGGTGCCGTTCTCTTGAGTCATCGCCTCCAGTGTCACTGGCAGATCACCGCTGAAATCCTGAGGCGGTAAGATATAGATATTCCCCAGCTGATCCGGTTGTACCTGCCAGGCCATGGTTGGTGTACCGTTGAACGTGCCACCGTCGTAGCCATTGTTCGGCAAAAGGACATATTCATCGCCCTGCTTGAACACCAGTACCGCGCCATCCGGTACACCTTTAATGGACAAAGACAAGGTTTCAGAACCATCCGTATCAACGAGAGAAGCACTGAGGTTTGACAGCGCAATATAGCTGTCTTCATCACCGGTAACGTCATCTGCCGTTAATTGAGCCAGATCGGTAACGGGGGCGACGTTAATCGTGATTGTGGCAGATTTATCTTCCGTATCGGTGACGGCCACAGCGGTCGCTTGATCCGTGATGTTAGCTGTCGCAGTGATCGTGATATCACCACTAAAATGAGCGGGCGGCACTAAGGTGATTTCGTCCAGACGCGCGGGATCACTGACAACCCACACCCCATTCCCCTGATAGGTTAACAAAGCCGGATCATCAGCAACCAGTTCACAGTCAGCAGGCAGAGTCAGGGTCAGTGAATTCACCGTTTCCTTCCCTTCGCTGGGTATCCCTTCTCCCTCTATACTCTGGCCGCTCTCAATACTGTCACCCAACACAAGCGCCAGATTAATATCCGCGGCAACATCTTCCTGCATGCTGGTGACATCAGACGTGAGCGTAATCTCATCCACGACCGGCTCAACCACAATGTTGATCTGCTGATTAGTCGTAACGCTGTCACCGTTACAGCCCGAGGTTTCAATCACGCCGACATTCAATACCAGATTACCTGCCCAGTCCTCATCCAGACCCACTACCTGCAGTGTTGATAAGCCTTCTGGCGGAATGGCGTAGCCAATCACATTGCCATGCTTATCGTATTCCGTAATCACGCCTTGCCCCTGAATAGTCACACCTTCGGGAAATGTTGAAGCATCAATAAAGAAGGAAAGCGCATTATCGGGATCGCTGGCTACATCCGGGTTTAGCAACCCGGACAGGTCAATAGGCTCACCTTCTTTGGTATGGACAGGCTCGCTACTATCCTGAATGTCACCCGGCGTCCCGACAGGATCACAGGTTCCGCCACCAGAATGACCGGTGATTTGTATATTCAGAGGCGTATCAATAAATCGCGCATCTTCATCGTCAACAACGCGGGCACTGACAATGATTTCGACCACGCCGGTATCTGAAGCACTGGATATCGTGGCCTGCTGTAACAGCATCGCAGCCTGCTCCTTGAAGGAGTCACTGGTCAGTCCCGTGGCGGGAATGACCCAGTTTCCGTCAGCATCCTGAGTCGCCCCGTTGGGATGCTCAACGATAAAATTATAACCGGCAGGCATCTTGATCAGGATGTAATCCAGATATTCTGATCCATCCAGATCCGCATCGACAAACCAGACTGAATCCGACAAATCGATCGGCCCACCATCTGTGCTTTTCAGCACTTCAGTCGTTGATTCCAGACGGGTATCCAGCTCAACCCGGCCATGAAACTGAACATCCACCTGTGCCTGAATCCATTTGACGTCTGTGTCTGAAGCATGATCCGGTGAGGTGTCCGTCACCTGATAAGACACCGGCAGCGTGAAAGTACCGCTCAAATCTTCCGAAGCTCGAACGGTAATCCGGCCACTTTGGATCAGATCGGCCAGAGTCGCATCCGGGTCAAGCGTACTGATATCCAGTCCGGCTTCCGGCACCTGAATAGCAACACCATCAAAATAGAGCGTCAGATCATCAGGGAGAGAGTCAATCCTGTACCCCGTCAATGTTTCACTGCCATCCGTATCCTGACTGGGAACAGGTAAGACAGTAAAACTGGCCGCTCTGTCTTCGATACCATCGGCAGTAAATATTGTGCCGTCCTGTTCATCAACCACAGGAGAAACAGTCATATCCACACCCAGATTAAATGTCCCTGAGTCGCCATCCGGTTCAGTTGAAACCACCAGAATATCCAGATGAATATCGCCGCTGAAATCCTGCGGTGCCTTAAGGTATGTGTTTTGTAGCTGCTCGCTGGTTATCTGGTACTGGATGCCGGTGTCAGGGTCGACATTGGCAACAGGCAACACAACAGGATCGCCTTCACTGTCAACCAGGATGAAACCATCCGGCAGATTGGTTAGCAGCAGATTCAGCACTTCCGATTGATCATCGTCCGATGTACTGATAATAAAATCGAGAGGGATCAGGCTATCTTCAGCAAACGACTGGGTGCCCGAGATCACCTGTGTGTCAGAGTCAAACTGCCAGTGTCCCTGCCCGCCATCTGTGGCATCCGGGGCATCGACCACGCCTTTGAGTTCAATATTGATGGTTTGAGTATTGCTCTCTGCCGTCTGATTAATTGGCCCCAGTCCATCCGCTGAGGACTCAGTAGCCAATGCCGTCACTTTTACTGACAACGATTCCGTCACTGAGCTGATATCTTGTTTTGGAATCAACCTGATCTGGCCTGCCGCCACTTCATCTGCCGACACAACATAAACGCCCGGCGACACTTCCTGCGCACTACCGCCTTCAATCAACCAGCCATCCTGCACTTCAAGTCGGTAAGAGAGCGTTTCTGAGCCGTCTTTATCTGCCAGCTGACCTGTAATAATGTTATTCAGATTAATGGCTTGATCTTCAAGCCCTTTGTAATCCTGAACAGAGAGCTGCGGGATATCGGCATCAGGACTGACATTGACTGTTACTTCGTGAGTGATTTGAGCCGTCTTATCACTGCTGTCAGCAAACACATTGCCGCTCTCAGTCGCAATGGCAATCACGGTGAAGGTGAAAACACCGGCCAGGTTGGCGTCGGTACGAATAGTCATCTGTGACAACTGTGTCTGCGTGTAGGCTTTCCCTTCCTGAACCGCACTGCCGTTGAGCATCAGGGTAATGCCGTCAGGAATACCACTCAGTTTGTAGCTCAAACTCTCAGAGCCGTCCTGATCCACCAGATTGGCTGTGATGTCCAGCGTGGGCGCATTGGGATCATCTTCCACCAGATCATAAACGAAGGTGGACTCCGCCCATTCCGGGGCATCCGCGACAGGCAAAACGGAGACATCTAACGTTGCATCAATAACTTTTGAGTCGTTATGCGTGCTGATGATTGCAGATATATCCAATGATATCTGAGTCGTGGTATCAGACTGATTGAAAGGCGGTAAATAGGTGAGATCTCCGGCGGGCTCGACCGCTCTTCCGTCACCGATTTGGGCTAACTGATCTCCTTTAAGTACAATCACGCCATTTTCCGCCGTCAGTGCCAGCCCATTCAGGTACAAGGTGCCGCCCTGAAGGGATGCTTCACTGATTTGAATCGAGGACACAATTTCCCCCTGGTCATTGTCACCAGGGGTGACGACGATATGAAGCGATCCGGTCTGGTTATCTTCCTCGGTTTCAGCATTCAATGTCCGGATACTGCCGGCGTTATCACCCAGAGTCAGGTTCGCAGTATTGATTGCTTCATCGCCATCATGATCACGAACCACATAGGTCAGATCATCAATGACGGTAGGATCCGTCTGCACAGCATCTTCTGTGGTCAGATCCAGCCGACCATCCTTGTGCAATCGGAAAGAGCCATAGATTTCATTGTTTTCGGTATTGATTAGATTGACATCAAAATAATCCACACCTTCGTTTGCGAAATTATATTCCACGCCGTTATAGGTAAAGCGGTTCAACTCTCCACCATCGGCGCCCATACGAACATCGGTCAGCAGATTGGTCGAGAAGCTTTCGCCCTCAACCAGTTCCAGGGTGCTGTCGGTCCCTTCAGGCACAGAATCGTGCACATTCACGGTCAGTGTCACGCTGTCGGACGTGTCACCATCAATATCAACAGCATGGACGTCAAACTCCAGCGCCAGGTTGTTTTCACCGTTACCTGACGGGTGATCCAGCGCGGAGACTAAAACAAACTCTGTTGTACCGTCATTGTTGAGTTTGAGCCTGAATACCTCGTCACCTGATGTCTGCGTTTTCGCGATGTACCAGCCATTAGCATCTTTATCACTCAGCAACACAGCCTCGCCGCCACTCTGATAGCCCAGAGCATTGAAAGCATCCACATTCAGGACAATTTCAGCAATATCATCACTGCCTTTAGCAACTGATATCACAGGATTTGCTGAAGCAATACCCTCTTCAGTGCCATCAGCCAGCAAGCCATCTTCATCCACAGAAATGGAGCCTGTCACCGACAAAACCGGATCTTTGCCGTCAAAGACAGTCACTGTCGTATCCGCTTGCTGCTCCGTACCATCACTGTCTGTGACGACCACAGGTAGATTCAGATCGAGTTGGGTATCAGCCAGGCCAGAATCACCGTGATCAACAGGCTGGTGCAGTGTGAAATTAAGGTCGACACTGGTCACTGTGCCTGCCGCCACGGAAATCGATTCAGGCAGAGTGACTGTAAATACACTTTGTCCGTTTGACAGAACAGCATCGTAACTGCCATCGCCATTATCTCGCCAGATCAGCGCTTCATGGTCATGCGTGACGGGCTGACCGTTACTGTCCAGTACCGGGTCCCCATTGCTCAGTTGAAGACCTATGCTGACAATCGGATCTTTGTTAGCAGTGACAGTCAGCGAGATAGTTGCATCCGCATCAAGTGCCGCTTCAACCTTAGGTAATTCAGTGACCGACAGGGCCCCGGACGTAATGCCACCGGACTGGCTGTCATTAAGATTAACAGGGAGCGTTAATGTTGAACTGTCACCGTCATCATCAATCACAGTCACCACCAGGGGCAACGAGGTATCGCCATCGAGCTGATCGATGGCTTTTTTCAGCGTGAAGTCATAAGTCACACTGGAGTCAGCTTCCGGCTGATAGTTCCCCAGCTGAACCGTAAAGACTTCTTCACCGCCGGCCCAGGCTGTCAACAGACTGCCATCGGCTGACAGCGTGTAGGTAATCGTCTCACCACCGCTGCTTAAATCCGGCTGATCAGCAAGATGAAATGCAAGGCTCTGAATGGCATCGCTGCCGACAGCGAGATTGAAGCTGCCCTGGCCGACCACATCGCCGGACACCAGATCATCTTCATTCAGGTTGATACCTGACACAGAGCTGAGCTGAGGGTCAGCGCCGTCTTTTATTGTCCAGACAAATTCTCCGGCAGGAATCGTCGTCCCGTCCGAGTCTTCACCGAGAATGGTCACCGGCAGAATGATGGCGTCGTTTGACGACGTGTGATTAATCGGCCGTGACAGCGTCAGCTGGACATTGCCTTCAATATCACTGCCTGTCACTATGCCCGACATCGCGAGACTTACTACGATCTCGCCCTCAGCCGTGGTGCCGGTGATCACCCGGCCATCACTGCTGAGCGTAAACTTAATAAGCTCGTTATCCGCACCTGT
Source organism: Photobacterium salinisoli (assembly GCF_003614885.1). Classification (GTDB taxonomy): domain Bacteria; phylum Pseudomonadota; class Gammaproteobacteria; order Enterobacterales; family Vibrionaceae; genus Photobacterium; species Photobacterium salinisoli. Next base: position 1,284,662 of record NZ_QZMS01000011.1, on the reverse strand, counting down.
CGTCAATTGAAGCGCATTTAATGATGCTAACGTCGCCGGGTCGAAAGCAAACGTCGCTGCCGCAGGATCATCCGAACCGGCAATAAACTGAATGCTGCCATCAAAAGACTGGGCACCCTCTGACACTTTGCCTTCGGCGGTTGTCGCGGCATCATCGATAATCTCTCCCACAGCGCCGTCATGAACATGAATGACAACCTCTGCAATGTCATAATCGATATCGCTGTCACCGGCCAGATAAGAAAACCGGACAGTCTGATCCTGACTGTTATCCAGATTACGATCGGCTTCCAGTGTCCAGCGGCCGTCACTGAATATAGTCAGAATACCCTGTGCAGTCGTAAATACCGCACTGCCACCGACAGGAATTGCTGCATCCTCCATGACGTTATCACCATCAAAATCATGACGGATAAAACGCACAACCAGCCCTTTGTCCAGGTCATAGTCATTATCAAGGATATTGCCTGAACTCAGCGAGGCTTCGACAACATCAAAAGCGTCATCCGTCGCAACGGGTTCTGAGTCCAGAATATAGGTAACAACGGGCGCAAGAACAGTTTCTGTAGTGCCGTCCGCATCCAGCTGTGTACCTTCAATCATGATGGCCGTCTGGGTGGTGTCGGTACCGATACCTTGATCGACCGGCGCATGCAGGGTGACGGTTATCCCATCCCCTGCTCCGTTAATCACAGCACTCAGTACCAGTTTGCCATCGCTGCGAATCAGGTTCAGGCTTTGTCCGTCTGCAGACAGTTCAGTGCTTACTGACAAACCGTTTGAAGTCAGCGCATTGAGATAAGGTTGATCCGCATGAATACTGAATTCAGCAAATTGAATGTGAATCTCTGACACAGCCTCAGAGGTGCCATCACCCTTGGCCCCCAATTCAGATTCTTCCAGCAAGACGCTGTCAGGCAACACCAATGTCGGCATGTCATCCGTGGCCTGGTTGCCGGCCAAATCGGTCACGCTGGCATCCATGGTCCAGGTTGCCTGCGCATTCAGTGCGCTGATATCAATATTTTCAATCAGCCAGCGGCCATCAGAAGCGACCTGGCCGGTTAGCAGCACACTGTTGGTCCCGTCAGAGACAGTCACTGTGACAGTCTGCCCGGCTTCAGCACCTGTTGTCGTTCCTTGTAAGGAAGTCAGGTTGCCGCCTTTAAAATTGTAAATACCCAGTCCATCAAGCGTGTCTATGTCTATCGTCACCTGAGTATCAATAACCACTGTATTATCTGTCGCGCTGGCCGGGTTGCCGGCCAGATCGCTGGTTGTTGCGGTCACGCTCAGCGGGCCATCAGCCAGTGCTGACAAATCTTCCGTGATTTCCCAGGCGCCCTGGTTCACCGTGGCGGTGAAGCTGTGCGACACATTATTACTGTCGGTCACCAGGATGGTCACCGTCTGACCATCTTCGACATTCGTGACGGTGCCGAACAAACGAGTGACAGGCAGTTCAGACGGATTGAGGAAACTATCGTCTCCGCTATCGACATTAACTGTAATTGCCGCCTGGGTATCTTTGATGATGGTATCTGTGTTGGTGGCCGGGTTACCTGCAATGTCTGTGGTGTCCGCCTGTACGGTCAGTTCACCATCTGACAAACCGCTGAGATCCAGATCCGACAGGCTCCACACGCCGCCGGATACCGTGGTCTGCGCCGTCACTGTGTCGCCGTTGATGTCTGTGATGGTTACGAATACCGTCTGGCCGTCTTCGACATCATCCACCGTACCTGTGATGTCGCTGAGCGGCGATTCCACGTTATTCAGGTATTCATCGCCCTTGCCGTCAATCTCGACGGTAATGGCGGCCAGTGTATCTTTGATCACCGAGGCTTCTGACATGGCCGGGTTGCCGGCAATATCTGTTGTTTCGGCTTTGACTGTCAGTTCGCCCTCGGCCAGGGACGAAATATCGCCATTGATGGTCCACTGGCCGTCAACGACTGTGGTTTCCAGCTCAATGCTGGTGCCGGCTGAATCCGTTACAGTGACATAGACTGTCTGTCCGTTTTCGACATTCGTCACCACGCCGCCGGCCCAGCTGGATTCAGATTCTTCTTTATTCAGATAATTATCGCCATGACTTAATATCTCAACCGAAATGGCCGCCTGAGTATCTTTGACAATCGTATCGGTATTTGAGGCCGGGTTACCTGCGATGTCTGTGGTTTCCGCCAGAACCGTCAGCTCGCCATCCGCCAGGCCGCTGAGGTCCAAATCGTCAATTGACCAGACGCCACCTGTCACTGTGGCGTCTTGGGAAACTGTGTTGCCGTTCATGTCGGTGACAGTGACAGACACACTTTGGCCATCTTCAACATTTTCGACCGTGCCGGAAATATCACTGACCAGGGCTTCAGCGGCATTAAGGAAGTCATCGCCTTTACCGTCTATGGTGACTGTGAGCGCTGCCTGAGTGTCTTTGATGATGGTATCTGTGTTTGAGGCCGGGTTGCCTGCGATATCCGCGGTTTCTGCCAGAACCGTCAGTTCGCCGTCTGCCAGGCTGCTGAGATCCAGATCGTCAACAGACCAAGCGCCTGCGGAAACCGTGGCTTGCGTAGTGACACTGTCACCATGAATGTCTGTGATGGTCACAGTCACGATCTGGCCGTCTTCAACGCCAGTGACTGTACCTGTGATATCAGAGACAGGTACTTCGACTTTGTTAAGGTAGTTATCGCCTTTACCGTCGATATCAACCGTGATGCCCGCCTGAGTATCTTTCAGTATGCTTGTGGTGCTGGATGCCGGGTTACCCGCCACATCCACGGTCTCGACGGTAATGGTCAGCTCACCGTCCGCCAGTGACGAGACATCGCCGTTCACCACCCATTTGCCGTCCACCACAGTGGTCTGCGTCTGAATCGTCAGCCCGTTCACATCCGTTGCTGAGACTGTCACGGTCTGGCCGTCTTCGACATTGGACACCGTACCGCCGGCCCAGCTGGAGACTGATTCAGCCTGATTGATCACGTTATCGCCATTGCCAAACACTCCGACCGAGATCGCCGCCTGAGTATCTTTGATGATGGTATCGGTATTAGAGGCCGGGTTGCCTGCGATATCTGTGGTTTCTGCCAGAACCGTCAGCTCGCCGTCCGCCAGCCCGCGCAGATCTTGATCCGGCAGGTGCCACACGCCACCGGATACTGTGGTCTGCGCCGTGACTGTGTTGCCGTTGATGTCTGTGATGGTGACGAACACTGTCTGGCCGTCTTCAACATCATTGACCGTGCCTGTGATCACACTGCCAGGCACTTCAAACTGATTGAGGTAATTATCGCCCTGCCCGTCAATATCAACTGTCACGGCGGCCTGGGTATCTTTGATAATGGTGTCTGTACTGGTCGCCGGGTTGCCTGCAATATCTGTGGTTTCTGCCGTGACGGTGACTTCACCGTCCGCCAGGGATGAGATATCACCACTGGCAAACCATTTCCCGTTAATCACAGTGGTTTCTACCTGAATCGTTGTCCCGGCTGAATCTGTCACCGTGATAGAAACAATTTGCCCGTTTTCTACATTTGTCACCGTGCCGCCGGCCCAGCTCGAGAGAGACTCCTCTTGATTGAGGTAGTCATCACCATTACCAAATACACCCACAGTAATAGCAGCCTGAGTATCTTTGATGATGGTGTCTGTACCAGTGGCCGGGTTACCCGCCACATCTTTGGTGACAGCACTAACAGTGAGCTGGCCATCAGCCAGAGACGACAGATCCAAGTGCTCCAGCACAACCTGACCACCAGAAACGATACCGTCATATGCCAAAGTGTTGCCGGCTGAATCAGAAATGACGACTTTGACGGGCTGACCATCTTCGACATGTGTCAGTTGTAGCGTGACTTTGGTCTGATCCTGGCTGATTTCGGCCAGATTCAGATAATTATCGCCGTTACCGTCCATCTCTACACTGATTTCAGCCAGCGTATCTTTAATGGTCGAATCTGACGCATCGACGCTGTTATCCAGCACGTCCGTCGCAACGGCATAAACGTCCAGCGGGCCTTCGGCAAGGCCGCTCAAATCAACATTATCAATCTCGTACCTTTCATCCTTGACCCTTGCTGAAAGCGACAGTGTCTTGCCGTTTACATCGGTAACCGTGACGCTAATTGTCCACCCGTCCCGAATGTCGATGGCATCACCACTGATCGTGACCGATGGCACTTCAAATTGGTTTTCGTAACCGTCGCCACCATCATCAATACGGACGGTCAGTCTGGCATCTGTACTTAACAGGTTTAGAACGCCATCAGTCGGGGAATTGCTCTCAGCTCGATACGAAGTAGGCTGAGTGTCGAAACCGGCTTCCGGCAAAACTTCAGGTAAGTCTGGCGCGATATAGGTGACAAAACCCGCGCTGTCGCTGGAGAGATCCTGGCTATTATCGGAGGAGGCCGGTGCGGATGATGCAGGTGTATCATTCTCTGCAGACGCAGGCGCAGATGCTCCAGGGGCTGACTCGCCAGCTTTAACGGCTTGCTCAACCTGACCGGTATCTTCTACCAGTGTTATTGCTGGATCCATGTGCTCATCTGGCGCCAGTCTTTGCCAGCTTCCGTCTGGCATTACTTTCCAGATTACACCCTCAATCTCAATATAAAATATTGGATCCATTGCCTGCTCCTGAAGCCTGATTAGCTGATAACAACACGTTCACATAAAAACGAGTCGCATATTAGACTAATATTCTCAGCCACAAACACAAGTAAAATTATTGCAAGCAAAAAAGTTCAATATCCAGGATTCACTGAATGAATAAAAGGCATACTTTTCAGGTGGGTATTCGTGCGGAAATAATGAGCAGAAACATCGAAAAAGGTATGGTAAAGCCTTAAAAAAGACCATAGAGAATATCATGCTATTAGCCGTGCAAATAATAAAAAGCCCGGTGAGAACACCGGGCTATGGTTACCAATTAAACCACTGTCTGTTTACAAACAGAGAGAAGGTCCAGCTATGCAGCAACGCCAATAATGTGAGAGAAGTGACTTAACAGATCGGCGGCCAAACCAAAGCTAAGTATTCATCTCGGGAGTGGCCTGCACCTAAGTGAAAGCAGGCCTGTTTATAATTATCCTTTTACTCCTCCGGCAGTCAGACCACCGACAAGAAATTTCTGAGCCAGCAAAAATACCAGAGTAATCGGTAATGCGGACAACACAGCAGCGGCTGCGAAGTCACCCCACAGGTAATTTTGCGGATACAAATATTGCTGCATTCCAACAGCTAATGTGTAGGAATTTACATCACGCAATAACAAGGATGCAACAGGAACTTCGGTTACAGCGGCAATAAACGAAAGAATAAACACGACAGACAGGATAGGTACAGATAACGGCAGTAAAACCAGTCTGAATGCCTGCCACGGACTCGCCCCATCTAAGGCTGCAGCTTCTTCCAGTGAATTGTCGATGGATTCAAAATATCCTTTAATTGTCCAAACGTGCAGTGCAATACCTCCCATGTAAGCAAAGACCACCCCACCGTGGGTATTCATGCCAAGGAAAGGGACATAGGCGCCCAGGCGGTCGAACAATGCATACAAAGCTACCAGTGCCAATACTGGCGGAAACATCTGTAATATCAGCATAGCACGCAGAATATGGCTTTTACCGGCAAAGCGCATTCTGGCAAAAGCGTAAGCGCAAGTTGTGGACAAGGCCACAATTCCAATGGCAGTCAGTCCAGCAACTTTCACAGAATTCCAAAGCCAGGTCAGAACAGGGAAAGGTGGCAGCGTTTTACTGCCATCGGCATGTTCAACGGCAATTCCTAACGCCAGTTTCCAGTGTTCCAGCGACGGATCACTTGGGATAAGTTCACCAGAGGCGTAATTCCCTTCACGGAATGAAATAGCCACCACCATCAGCAGCGGCAACATAATCAGCGCCAGGAAGCACCACATTGCTATATGCGTCGCCCAAACGCGATATTTTAAAGATTTCGGTTGTACCATCGCCATGAGTCTTCCCCTTACTCAGCATCCAGTTTTGTAAATTTCATATTCAGTAATGACAAACCACCTACCAGCAAGAATATCAATGTGGCAATCGCACCGGCCAAACCAAAATCCTGTCCGCCCGCACCTTCAAAAGCAATGCGGTAGGTATAGCTCACCAGAAGATCAGTATGGCCAGCTGGCACGCTGGTACCAAGCATATCCGGCGCACCGTTTGTCAGCAGCTGAATCAAGACAAAGTTATTAAAGTTAAAGGCAAAACTGGCAATCAAGAGTGGCACCATAGGTTTCACCAGCATTGGCAGCGTAATTCGGAAGAAGTTATCCAACGGGCCAGCACCATCCATAGCGGAGGCTTCATATAAATCATCGGGAATGGCTTTCAACAGACCCATTGCCAGAATCATCATATAAGGGTATCCCAGCCAGGTGTTCACAATCAGAATCATGGATTTGGCCAGAAACGGATCGGTGAACCATGCCGGACTCAAACCAAACAGGCCTTGCAGTACCTGATTAATTTCACCAAAACTTTGATTAAACAGTCCCTTGAATATAAGAATCGAAATAAAAGCAGGGACGGCATAAGGCAAAATGAGCAGCACACGATAAAGGCCGCGTCCTTTCAATGCCTCCCAGGACACCACTTGCGCCAGTACAACACCCACGGCCAGAGTGAACACAACTGTCAGGGCCGAGAACACTATGGTCCAGATAAAAATACTGACAAATGGTCCCTGAATACCAGGATCGGTAAATATCCGGGTGAAGTTATCCCAGCCGCTGTTGACGATAAAGCCCGGTGACATTGACTCACCGATAAACTGCCCTGCCTCGTTCACTTCCTGGTAATAACCCGTCTCCCAATTGGGTTTGTACACTTGCCTGGTCTGTTGGTTGATCAGCGTTTCACCATCGTCCTGCAGTGCAAAAAGCGACTGGCTGGCGGCGAACTTACGCAAACCCGACATTGTCAGGTTGTCGCCGTTTGGCAAGCTGACAACCAGGTCGCTCAATTGCTGACGGTGCTGAATGACCGTTTTCAGTGGTGCCGCATTTGTCGACGGTTGCTGGGACAGAGACAGACTCAATGATTCAGGCAGTGCCTTCAGGTCAATGGGGTCACTCAGATACCAGCCATCCTGAGTGTTGAGTGCTAGCTGGTAACGCCCTTCCTCGCCATACAGCGAAAAGTTATAGCTTTCGCCGGTCTGAAAGGACTGCTCCATTAACACTGACTGAGCACGCTGAAAGCTGAGTTGGTTGCTTCCACTGTAGTTTGTGAATGAAAGGCCAACGGTATACACGAGAGGAAAGATGATAAACAGAATCATCCCGGCGACACCCGGATAAATATAGCGATGCGCATAAGTGCTCTTGCGGGCAAACACATACACGCCCAGAGCAGTCAGAATAAGGGTAAGTAATGCAAACGCATATTCAGCACGTGCATACATAAGTATGGTGGCATAACCGTTTATGGCGCTCACTCCGCCCAGCGCAGCCCACTTTAACCAGGTTTGCAGGGTAGGTTTGTTTTTTGAGTTCATTGTCATATCGGTAGCGTCAAGAGCCAGTTCGGCAACAGGATGAGACTGCATCAGCGTTCCTCGCAGTACGTCTGAGGAAGGAGCAAGCAGGTGCTTGCTCCGATAGGTAAGTTTACTTGGTCATTCGATCAGCAACAGTATTTAATGCGTCTTCCACAGACTGGCGTCCATTGACGACATTGTTAATCGCTGCTTTCTCTGCATACCAGAAAGAAGACATCTGAGGGATATTCGGCATGACTTCACCGTTCATCGCATTCCCCATGGTCGCGGAAATACGGGCATCCGAGCTCAGCTCTTCCTGGAACGAGTTAAGCGCAACCGCACCCAGCGGCGTGTCATTGTTGACTGTGCGCAGGCCGTCGTTGGTCAGCAGGTAGTTTTCAAGAAACTCAACAGCCAGATCTTTGTTTGGCGAAGCAGAACTGATGCCTGCAGTCAGTACGCCAACAAATGGCTTGGACGGGTTGCCATTCAGCTTAGGCAGCATAGCAACGCCGTAATTAATGCCCGCTTTATCAATGTTTGCCCAAGACCAGGGGCCATTGATTGTCATTGCCACATCGCCTTTGTTAAAACCGGCCTCAGCAATGGCATAATCGACGTCTGGTGCAATCACACCTTTATCAACCAGGCTCTTCACAAAGCGCATCGAGCGCTTTGCACCCTCATTGTTTACGCCAACATCTTTCGCGTCGTAGCCGGAAGCGGTGAATTTAAAGGCATAGCCGCCGTCGGCTGCAAGCAGAGGCCAGGTAAAGAAAGGTTCTTGCAGGTTCCACATAATGGCGCGTTTACCTTGCTTTTTCAGCTCAGCATCCAATGCAGCCACATCTTCCCAGTTCTTCGGCGGTTCAGGCAGTAAATCTTTGTTATAAATCAGTGATAATGCTTCTACCGCAACCGGATAACCTACGTATTTACCGTTATACGACACGGCATCCCAGGTAAAATCGGCAAACTTGCTACGGTACGCATCAGAAGGTTTCACTTCTGTCAGCAGGCCTGCCTGAGCGTAGCCACCAAATCGATCATGTGCCCAAAGTACGATATCCGGACCGTCACCGGTTGATGCCAACTGAGGGAATTTCTCCTCCAGTTTATCAGGATGCTCAACCGTGACTTTGATGCCCGTGTCAGCTTCAAACTTTTTACCCACTTCGGCCAGGCCGGTATAGCCTTTATCACCATTAATCCAAATAGTGAGCTGACCTTCTTCAATGGCAGCATGCGCTGAAACAGAACTGAGTGCGGCAAGGGTACAGAGTGCGACAGTACTGAGGACTTTCTTCATTGTTATATCCTTCCAGATGGTTATCGTTGCGTTTTCAATCGGCAACACATTTTCCAGCCTCTATCATCTATCAGTCATTCCTATGCAGCATCATCCCAGGCGCTACGCCCCCCATAATGCAAAGCGGAAATCGTGATCCTTATCATTTACGGGGGTGACCAAGTTCAAAAAACAGCAACCATTCGTGACAGAGAGCACATACTACTTGCAATGATTTCAACAGGCAGCATGACGCCTGAGAAAATGTGATCTGAATACTCCTCCCCCACTCATCCCCCTGAGAAGAATAGCTCAGGGAGGATGTTGTACTAAGCCGTTTTCCGCACAATAGCATCAACCTCAACAAGGCTTGAGCGTGTTCAACGGTAAACTGTCTTTTTATTGTTGACTGTTGCTGCATGAAGCAACATAGATGTCCACCACTTGGCATCGTCACACCTGCGAAAATGTTGGGGAAGTCATTTTCGCAGTTTACGGGTAGCAGCCACTCCAATGCCGCTGTACTTTGGGCGCTACCCTGTTTTTTCTACACCGACTTTACTGGCACGCATAATGGCATCTACTATGGTGCGGGCCAGAGATAAACATAGAGGGAAGCCAGATGGCGAGTGTCACTTTACGCAATGTTAGTAAAGCTTATGGCGATAACCTGATTTCAAAAAACGTCAATCTGGATATCGCTGAAGGAGAATTTGTGGTTTTTGTCGGGCCATCAGGCTGCGGTAAATCCACTCTGTTGCGCTGTATTGCTGGCCTGGAAGACATTACCTCAGGTGATTTATACATAGGTGAACAGCGTATGAATGATATCCCACCTGCCCAGCGCGGTGTGGGTATGGTCTTTCAGTCTTATGCGCTTTATCCGCACCTGAACCTGTTCGACAACATGTCGTTTGGAATGAAACTGGCTAAAGCCGATAAAGCTGAAATCCGTAAGCGGGTTGAAAATGCCGCCGACATTCTTCAGTTAGGCCACCTTTTAGACCGCAAGCCTAAATCTTTGTCAGGCGGTCAGCGCCAGCGTGTCGCTATTGGCCGTACACTGGTCGCGCAACCGAATGTCTTCCTGCTGGATGAACCTTTGTCCAATCTCGACGCTTCGCTCCGTGTACAAATGCGGATTGAAATAGCCAAACTGCATAAACAACTTGGCTGCACCATGATCTATGTGACCCATGATCAGGTAGAAGCCATGACGATGGCAGATAAGATTGTCGTGCTTGACGGCGGTTTCGTCTCTCAGGTTGGTAAGCCTCTTGAGTTATACCATTACCCTGAGAACCGGTTTGTCGCCGGCTTCATTGGTTCACCTAAAATGAATTTCATCAGCGTCTTTGTCGAGCAGGTTGAAAATGAACGTGTGATGGTTCAGCTTGCTAACGGCACCACGTTCTGGATTCCGGTTGATGGCACCACAGTCACCCGCGGGGATCGTATGTCACTGGGTATCCGTCCCGAACACCTGCTTTCAGGTGATGAAGGAGATGCCACAGTAGAAGGTGATATTCAGGTGGTAGAAAAGCTGGGCAACGAAACGCAGGTGTATCTGAACCTTAAAGGGGTTGATGCCGATTTCGTTTACCGCCAGCCAGACATACTGGATGTTGAAGCAGGTCAGGTGCTCAAGGTCGGTATTCCTGCACATCGCTGTCACCTGTTCCATCGCGACGGCAAGGCATGCCGCAGACTCTTCCAGGAATTTGGCGTGTAATCTTTGTCAGTGAGAACATCTGTTCATCGCGACTCTGTCCGTAAACATACGCTATAAAACTGAATCCAAGCTGTTTTCACCGCTCATCACCGGGAAGCCCATCAGGCTTCCCGGTTTTTTATTCCTCATACATCTAATCAACAGTAAGTTCAGTACAAGATAGGAATAAACAGGTGGCCGATTTTACAGTATGCTTGTTAGTGGAACGTGTCAGGACGACACTGACTGGCACTGTGTTACAGCGATTGAGCCGGAGGTCACAATGAGTATCCGAGAACGCATTGAAGACATTGAACTACGCCTCACAGCCGCTTATCAGGAGGGTGATTATCAGCAAGTAAGAATGCTGGAAAACCAACTGAAAGAAATTCGTGGCCAGCACAGTATTGTGGATGACAAAGAACCTTACACCCCGGAAGGCAGATTCTATCCCGATGACGGGGAGTGATTACCCTCAGTCATATTTCTTCAGCCCGGCCAGATGATGGCCGGGCGAATCATAACCAGAATTCACCAGATTATCTGGAATTGGCGGGCCTGAATGGGCGAGAAAGATGTCATATTGAAAGTGACTCGCTGAGCAGTGCCACTTGCGACGCCAAACGAGCTCCTCGCCTGTTGCCAGATCAGGTTTTGTGCCTGAATCAGCCCGACCGGGGCGGACAGGTGATCACTCAGCACATCTGCAACCTGTCCATCTGCATCGACAGTGACGGGGGCATAACCTGTGGCGCCGTAGGTATAATCTTTCTGACCCTGAGGACCAGATTCACGGAGTAAAGTGTTCCCCAGCCAGTCAAACTGCGTTTGTTCACCATTAACGGTTTTGCTGATCCGGCGTCCCAGAGGATCATAAGTATAGGCAGCGGTCACTTCGATGCTGGATTGCAGTGTGGTTTCACCATTTCCGGCATCTGCGCGGGTCACCCGCTCGCGCTGGTAAGCGACTAAACGTTCTGCGTCGTTATAGGTGAAGCTTTCGATGGTGCTGCCGTCTTTACGGGTTTTCTTGCTCAGGTTACCGCGCAGGTCATATTCGTAGCTGAACTGGTTGTCTTCCAGCAACTTGCCGTCCGGGCTGTAAACACCACCGAAGTCTAACCGGTTGCCTAAATCATCGTATTGATACTGATATTCACCAGTGACTGTGTTCGCCTGCACTAAGCGCTGGCTGGCATCGTATGCAAAGGTCTGATTCTCGCCATCCTGAGTGATGCTTTCCAGCAGCCCCGCCAGACTGTACGCATACTGCCAGTCTTTACTGAAAGCGCCCTGATTGTAACGCCTTGAGGTTAAACGGTTTAATGCATCGTACTGATTGGTTAACACCAGCCCGTCGGGTGTTTGCTGGCGGGTGAGAATCCCGTTGGCATTCCAGTTGAATGAATAGCTCCCCTGCGGCGTGGTCATGTTCTGGCTCTGACCATTCGCATCATAGGCGTAACTGACGGGTGTTCCTGCGTTATCCCATTGTGCAATCTCACCAAATGGGGTGTAGCTGTACTGATGGGTCAACCCCTGACTGGATTTTCATTGCCAACCTTCACCAGCAGCCAGCATCATTTATCAGTTAGGAAAGAGCTTATCCTTCATTTTGAAAAATAATAAGAGCGAGAGTAAATACAACAAAAAAGCAAGTAATCGCCCTCCCAACATAGGTACAAGCAGCCCCATTTCTAACTTTTTAAATAAAGATGGTGTAATCACATAAACAGGATAGTAATAACCGGTATCAAGGGCTAACCACACTAATCCATTTGATGCGTTCACTATTCCCAGAAGATATGTTGCAACCGGGAAAATCAGAATCAACAGACAAATATAAACCCTCAGCTTTATAGCCATTAGTTGCACCTCTTACCACGTCTTGTCATACGACAAGTTAGAGGATTTGCTAGTCGGTCATATCTTGCCTCAGTGCGTATGCAAAATCCTGACAATTTCTGCACACAACACAATATGTGTTGTTATCCCATCCCCGCGAATATTGTCCAATGCTTGATGCATTAAATTATCGTCATAGACAGGCCCAAAAAAAGTCATAATCATTTCTGTTATAGCCATCGTCTGAACGAATATCGTCAGCAAAAAATCCAACATTTTCATTTGGATTACCGTCAAACCAAAGCTGTTCATGTGCGCGATGATAATTGCTGCTTCCATCGGGAATACGGTTGTTACTGTAATAAGGTTCATCACCACTAAATGGCTTGAACCCAACTCTTGCTAATCCCAATGGGTCGATATAACTCAGTGGATTCCCCCAACATAAGAATAAGTATCCACAGTTAGTAGATCAGATAAAAACCAAACTCTTAAACAACTACCAAATCAAGACCATAATTACATTTAACTTTGACCATCATTAAATACATCAATTAAAGTCTCGACTTGAAGGCCTAATGCATTAGGCTCTCCATCATTACTCACTCCATAAATCATTAGATAATCAGAAAGGGAGCTAATCACAACCTCAACCTCATCTTCAGACAGATCAATCAAATATTGACCTGAGGGATACTTACCTTTTTCGAAATACTGCCCATCTTTTTCATATTCAATAAGTCTTTTGACCAAGGCTGAATCTTCAACTTCCTCAATTAGAAGTTTGATATCTGACAAGTTAATTTTAAATTGCATTGTAACTACCTTATTGATTTAGGATTATAACTAAAACCTAAGTCATTAGCCTTGGCCTGTGCAGATCCACTTCCTGAAGAACGGGTCGTTCCTTGTTGCCAAATTTGAGGCCCTCGAGATTTCCCATAAGTCGTAACTACTTTTCCTTCACCATTCAATATAACGGTAGCTTTACTGCCTTGATACTTAACCAAACCGTTAGCCTGTTCTACAACTTTTTTTGGATTCCGAACTGCATCTAATATGTATTCAGCTTTGACACCTTTACCACCATTTCTTCCAATAGCCTGGTTCAATCCGTGTTTTGTATACCCAGTGATTTTACCTGCAACGGCTTTATTCGCAACCCGGCTCGCAGCCCCCCAATCCCGTTACGCCGGGTATCACTAATCCCGCGACATCAAAACTCAGCGCTGTTAAGTTACTGCTTAAATTCCCACAATCACCAAGAACATTGTCGGTTAAAATTCGATATAAACCATAGCCAATAAACCCGAAGTCAGCGACAGTGTCAATAATTAACCCTGTCGAATCTGTATAGTTCAGCGGGTCTGCACCGGCATAGCTGTACAGGTTGTATCCCCCACCCAACCCAATCGGATCCCGCTGAATGTACCGCCCAGTATTCGGATCGTAATCCCGGTAGAAATTGTAGTTCAGGCCGGACTCCGCATCCCGGTATTGCCCTGGAAAACCAATGTTGAAGGTGAGTGGCTGAGCAGTGCCACCTGTTTTCCCAAACGGGCTCCTCGCCTGTTGCCAGATCAGGTTTTGTGCCTGAATCAGCCCGACCGGGGCGGACAGGTGATCACTGAGTACATCTGCAACCTGTCCGTCTGCATCAATCGTGACTGGAGCGTAACCTGTGGCGCCGTAGGTATAGTCTTTCTGACCCTGAGGGCCACTTTCACGAAGTAAAGTGCTCCCCAACCAATAAAACTGCGTTTGCTCACCATTGACGGTTTTGCTGATCCGGTGTCCCAGTGGATCATAGGTATAGGCAGCGGTCACTTCGATGCTGGATTGCAGTGTGGTTTCACCATTTCCGGCATCTTCGTTGGTAACCAACTAAACGTTCTGCGTCATTGTAGGTGAAGGTTTCAATGCTATTGTTTAATTAGAGTGTTTCGCCAATATCGGTCTTATCTAGGTTATTTGTTTTTTAAATCAATAACTAAATAACTCTCACCATCAAATATCCCAAGAATAATAAAATTCAATTTTTTCAACACATTAGAAAAAAAATTATTCATATCATCTACATTGCCATTTGAATTAAAACATTCGAATAAAACACATACAAAGTGCCAACTTAGCTTGGTTGCGTAAATCAATTCAAGTAAATCTTTATCTGAATCAACCATCTGTTTACTTATATAATGATAGGCATCGCCATTATATAAAAAACCCCGAGATTTAAAGTCATTTATTTCATTTTCACTCGCCATTACATCATCAAAAACACAACACAAATCATTCCTTTTTATTAAATCATAAATAAATAATGACAGCCAATCACTTGAATCAACAACTTTCACTATTCCAGAGTCATTTTGATGATCCTTTGAATTCACATTAAACACACCACCCGAACTGAGATTTATCTCAGAAATAGCATTAAAATTCTTAGGTACAATTACGTAGCATGGATAAATATTATTAATTATTTTTTCAATCAAGCTCTTATAAAACTCATTACTATCATTTAAGTAGCTACTAATATATTTTCTGACTATTTCAATATCAACATTAATAATATCAATGTTAATGTTATTATTTTGGTTTAACTGTTCCATCTGGATAAATCCTCCACCCTGGACCTTTCCTATCATTTAAATCCCAATGCGGACCAACAGGCTCACCATGATCAAGATCAGGATGTAAACTCTCTGGACCATTTGGGTTCTTATAACCTCCATATGGACCACCTTGAGGTTCTTTTCCCTTCCAAACCCATTCCTCACCGTCTTCACCTATAGGAGGCTTTGTTGGATCATCAAAGTCAAAATCAGGAATAGGACAAACATTGGAGTCACCGGTACTCCCCTCCTCATTATTATAAACAATCCAATCAATTAAGGCAGCTCCTCCTATGGCTATACCGTACCCTACCCATTTGGGCCAAGCTGCATCTGTTGGATCTGGTATCGCTGTATCTGTGCCAATCCAGCCACCAACAACAGCAACTGCAGAATGACCTAAAGGATCAACATAATTTAGTGGGTTCCCAACCACATAAATAAATGGATTTACCCCACCAGTAAGCCCTATTGGATCATACTGAACATATCGTCCAGTTCTAGTGTCATAGTCCCTAAATAAATTATAACTTAGCCCTGACTCAGAATCGTTGTACTGCCCAGGTAACCCGATATTCAACAATATAGGTTGTGGTATTGATTCCAAAGTAACCCCAAACGGACTCCTCGCCTGTTGCCAGATCAGGTTTTGTGCCTGAATCAGCCCGACCGGGGCGGACAGGTGATCACTCAGCACATCTGCAACCTGTCCATCTGCATCGACAGTGACGGGGGCATAACCTGTGGCGCCGTAGGTATAATCTTTCTGACCCTGAGGACCAGATTCACGGAGTAAAGTGTTCCCCAGCCAGTAGAACTGCGTTTGTTCACCATTAACGGTTTTGCTGATCCGGCGTCCCAGAGGATCATAGGCATAGGCAGCTGTAACTTCGATGCTGGATTGCAGTGTGGTTTCACCATTTCCGGCATCTGCGCGGGTCACCCGCTCGCGCTGGTAACCGACCAAACGTTCTGCGTCGTTATAGGTGAAGGTTTCGATGGTGCTGCCGTCTTTACGGGTTTTCTTACTCAGATTACCGCGCTGGTCATATTCGTAGCTGAACTGGTTGTCTTCCAACAACTTGCCGTCCGGGCTGTAAACACCACCGAAGTCTAACCGGTTGCCTAAATCATCGTATTGATACTGATATTCACCATTGACTGTGTTCGCCTGAACTAAGCGCTGGCTGGCATCGTATGCAAAGGTCTGATTCTCGCCATCCTGAGTGATGCTTTCCAGCAGCCCCGACAGGCTGTACGCATACTGCCAGTCTTTACTGAACGCGCCCTGGTTGTACCGCCGTGAGGTTAAACGGTTTAATGCATCGTACTGATTGGTTAACACCAGCCCGTCGGGTGTTTGCTGCCGGGTAAGAATCCCGTTGGCATTCCAGTTGAATGAATAGCTCCCCTGCGGGGTGGTCATGTTCTGGATCTGACCATTCGCATCATAGGCGTAACTGACAGGTGTTCCTGCGTTATCCCATTGTGCAATCTCACCAAATGGGGTGTAGCTGTACTGATGGGTCAACCCCTGACTGGTTTCCGACGTCAGCCTTGCCCATTGGTCATAGGCGCGAGTCAGGGTATCGTTGGCATTGCTGATTTTGGTCAGCTGACCACGCGCATTGTAAGCGTATTCAACCACTTCCGAGCCAACCGACAGCGTGACCAGCCGCTTACCATCGTCATATTCATAACGGGTCACGATCCCCATCGGATCGGTACTGCTGGCAAGCAGGTTATCCGTCCGGTAGGTATAGCTTTCTTTGCTGCCGTCATATCGGGTCAGCACACTCAGCCGACCATAGCTGTCGTAACTATAGGTTTCCGTTGCACCGTTGGGTGCAATCACAGCGGTCAGCTTTCCGGCCTCGTCGTATGTATAGCGGGTTTCAAGGCCCGCCGGGTCCCGCTCGCTGACTTTACGGCCCAGCGCATCGTACTGATAACGCCAGCTTTGCCCGGCGGCATCCGTCACTTGCGTTAAGTAGCCATTGCCGTCATAACTCAGGGTTTGGGTTTGCCCCAGTGCATTCACGACAGCAACTAGCTGCCCCTGATTGTTGTATGTGAAGGAAGTGACATTGCCTTCCGGGTCTGTGCTGCTGGCAAGCAAACCATTTGCATGATAACTGCGATGCGTCGTATCCCCTTTCGGCGTGGTGACTGAGGTCAGATTGTGGCTGGCATCATAAGTCAGCGAGATGGTTCGGGATGCGCCACTGTCTGAGGTTTCAACACTGCCATTGGCAGGCAGATAAACCATGGCATTCGGATACCGGCTTTCTTCCGGATACTGGTACTGCGTGATGAGATAACCGTGGTGCTGCTGCGTCACCCGATCGGCATCATCCCGGCTTACCGTCTGGCTGTAACCCATGGGATCGGTCACAGAAGTCGCATAGCCTTTTTCATCCCGCGTATACACGGTTTTGTAACCCAGTGGATCAATATCTTCGATGCGCTGACCACCTGCACTGAGTTTAAAACGCCAGTTCGCGCCGGTACTGTCTGTTTTGGTCACCCAGTCGGCGCTGTAGTCGTAACCGAAGGTATTGCTGCCCTCGGTGTAAGATTTCACGCGGACGCCGTTGTAAGTGACCGAGGTCACTACAATGCCGGCTTCATCGCGGATTTCTTTCAGTTGACTGTAAACAAAAGCATCACCACTGGGCTGATACCGACCATACAGATAGGTACGGGTCTCACCCGTAGGATCAGTGACAGCAACCAGTTCACCGTCCGCGTTGTAATCGTAAAGCCACTGGCGCCCGGCCTGGTCGGTCACGGCTTGCACACGACCACTCGCGTTATAAGCCAGTGTTAACGACTGAGAAAAGCCATTACTCAGTTCAATCAGGCGCTGATTCTCATCATATTCATACTGCACCTGATTGTTGTTGCGGTCGGTTTTTCGCAGCACCAGTCCTGACGAAGAAAAAGTCACCGAGTGGCCTTGTTCAAAGGCCAGGGTTGGTGTTTCACCATCAATCAGGGTTGCTTTCACGCGATCCGGCGACTGATAGCCGCCTTGTCCATCCGGCAGGAAGGTCATCCGGCGACCGTTGCCAACGCGATACACAAATTTCGTGAGGGTTTCGACGCCGCCATCAGCGGTCTCCTGCGTATCGGTGACTTTAAACAGAGAAATTTCGCAATTGAACGTCCAGCCTTTCCCGAAGGGACCATCTTTCGGGTCATTCGAGTTAAAGACCCGGCGAATCGACAAAGGCGTCGCATGGCCCACGACCAAATCCACGTCATGCCAAACGAAGTGGCCGGTTTTTAAATAAACCGGGGAGCCCTGTTCACAACTACTCTCTTCACTTTCCGATTCACCGGGCCCAGGCTCATTTTTCGGATTATTGTTCAGCGTGGTATCGTGCCCCTGATCCCACGGGTAGTGATAGGCCAGTAAAGGCGAACTGAATAACAGCGCACTGAAAAATGCCGTCACCGCTGCGAGTCTGATCTTCATGATGCATTCTCCTCTGCGGGAACCGTTTCAGGCTGGATAGCGCGAATAGATTGCGTGTATTGATTGAATCGTGTCTTTATCTGCTCCAGCTTTGCCTGTTTTTCCGGATGAGACAGCAGGTAAACGGTAATATCCCCTTCATGCACAACGCCAAAACGCGCATGTTCTGCCGGTGAACAATCATAACGTGCGAAGGCTGCATTCACTTTCTGCGCAATCTCCGAGTCGGCTTCATACATCAAATCCACATTGGCCTGTTGCTGTAGCAAGATCAGGCGTTGCGCCATTCCATCCACCGTATGCTGACGTGACTCAATCTCAATGGAAACATACTGCTCAATACTCAGATTGCATGCGGCCATAACGGGCGCTGTCACCCATGCGAACAATACGGCAATAAGAAATTTCATAGTCTGCTTACCTGTAATTTGATAAGACGAACGATCATTAGTAATACACCCGCAGGACGGTATAGAGGTACGGGCTGACATAGCCTTGCGGGTCGATGGCACGGATGCCGAGGCGATATTTCCCGGGAGCAACTCCATTACCATCGTCGGCTTTCACGTCCCAGATAAGTTGCTGATTCCCTGCAGCCACATTGCTGAATAATTGCCGCCGAACCAGTGCACCGGTATCGATATCGCTGACGCGAAGTTCAATATCGGCAGGTTTATTCAGTGAGAAAGACAGATGACTGTTGCCGTCGCTGGTTTCGGTATGGGTATTCGGTACCACGATAGAAGGCTGTGCCTTAAAGCTGTTCAGCACCGGGCCGGAGGACAAAAAGATGGTATTATCCCCCATCGAATATCCCCAAATCCCAAACAGGAACTTGTTCGAAGCGGTCGTCACAACCGGTTTGCCATCATCGCCCAAACCACTCCACACGATTCTGTGTTTACCTTTCCCCAGCGGTTCACGGTTTTTAAAGGTCACCAAGCGGGTATTCGTATTGAATAACCCCATAAACGCCGTCACCTCAGAAGGCTTGTTCAGCGTAAACTCAATCACCAAAGGTTTGTTGTTATAGGGCTCAAAAGTGCTGGGGATCCGGCTGCGACTGGGGTTATAGGCCGCGCCACTAGTAGAAGGACGTAAATCAAAACGCACAACCCTGCCGTCTTTGCGATAGTTCAGCACGGCATAATAATCGCCCTGTGGCAGTGGCTGTCCCTGAGCATCCAGTCCATTCCAGATATCTTCATAAGCGCCTGCCTCCCTCTCCTGCCAGGGAACAAGCGTACGGACGATCTGACCCAGGCGATCTTCAATTTGTATGGTCAGCGACAGATTGGCACTGATCACGGTTTTCACCCGTGCGGCCTGCCCGGCTGTCGGATCGATACTGTTGCCAATAATGCTCAGGCTCAGACTTTCCTGTACCGTGACCTGCTGAACATCTTTGGCACTGCTGCCGTCACTGAACTGCACCGTCAGCGTGGGGAAAAAGGTGCCGGCACTTTTGTAAACCCACTGAACCGGATCCAGGGTAGAAGTGATTTCATCGGTGAGCCCATCGCCATCGAAATCCCAGAGCAAATCCT
The DNA here is from genome assembly GCF_003614885.1 of Photobacterium salinisoli. Lineage (GTDB taxonomy): Bacteria > Pseudomonadota > Gammaproteobacteria > Enterobacterales > Vibrionaceae > Photobacterium > Photobacterium salinisoli. Next base: position 1,264,660 of record NZ_QZMS01000011.1, on the reverse strand, counting down.
GAACAGACACAGAATCCCTGTGAGTGACCGCCGGTGTCAAAGTCACCGTCAGCGGAGCATCCTCTGCCGGGTTATCTAGTGAAACACGGGCCGTCGGTGAGTCCGGATCCACAGCGCGAATTTCAATATTCGGTAACGCAACCCGGGTTTGTTTGCCCAGCGTGTCGGTCACAGACACGGACGCCTGAAAATTGCCGACTTGCTCAAAAGTAAAGCTCACGGTTCCGGCAGTATCACTGGTCGTATCCACCTGCCCATCACCGTTAAAGTCCCACGCAACGCTCGCGATCCCCTCATTGTCTGTTGCACTTGCCGTAAATTGCACAGTCAGGGGCACATGACCATTAGTTTGACTCACTGATGCACTGACAACAGGCGCTGCATTCTCCACTTCAATGTCAATATACCCCGTATCTTTTCGACCAATGGAGTCGGTAATTTCCAATGCCGTCTGATAAGTACCGGGCATATTGAAGGTATAACTCTGGCTTCTGCCAACGGTATCCTGGCGATCGAATACCCCGTCACCATCAAAATCCCAGCGATAGTAATTAATCGCTTTATCCGTCGTAATATTCGGACTGAACAAGACTTTCAGCGGCGCTTCACCGGAAGCTGGCACTGCGATAATTTCCGATTGAATCGGCACCGAAATTTCAGCGAGCAAAGAAAACTGTGCTTCTGACTGATTACCCCAGGTATCTTCCGCTTTCACAACCAGGGTAAATTCACCATCTGCCCAGGGAGAAAGCGGCTTGATGATTAAATTATCTTCCAGCCATTCCAACGCAAATTCAGTATTCTTTGTTGATGTAACTGTATAGTCTGCAGGCTCCTGAGACAGATGTGCATCTGTCACCTGTACAATCACTGGCTGATATTCACTCGTCAGCGGCTCATTGACTTCCGGACTGATGAGGGAAATATCCGGTCCGCTCAGATCGGCTTCACCGAGATACACCCATGGTCCCCAAGGCGATAAACTGCCCGGCTCCAACCAAATCGTCCACCAGGCTGCAAGATAAAGCTTCCCATTGAAAAACACCGCATCGCCATGGCGGTAAACCTCATGACGGGACCAGGCAGGCGGCAAACTGTTAATGTAAATCGGCGTCCAGACATGAGGAGAAACGTCCGGTTGTTCACCCCGGTTCCAGAATTTCGCCAGATATAAATGATCTTCATACACGACAAGATCTTTCCCCCGATAAATCTGGGTTTCCTGCCATGGCGGTGCATCAAATAATTCAACGGCTACCGCCTGACAACTTGTCATCAATACAAATGCCAAGACGACATAATGAAAAGCTTTCATCATGCTTCCTTTGAATAAACCTGAGAATAAATGAATAGAAAAAGCCTAGACAACGAGAGCCGCTGTTCGTTTACTTTTTAATGTGGATTATCAGAAAGGTGAGAAGCAGCAATTTGCTATGAAAATGACAACACCATCAGTTTCTTTAAGAGGCGCTTATTTTGTTTGTGCGCGGTATTAGGGTCAGTGAAATATCAAGAAACGCACCAACAAATAGCCCTGAGAAACAATTATTCATTCACAAATTTAACGGACGAAACACCCACCTGTCCGTCGAATCCGGTAATGTTAACGGTCAGATAATGAACGCCCTTCGAATAATTAGAGGGCTTAAATTGCCAGGTAAAAGGTACATAGCCCTGTTCTTCTTCCGAAACGAACTCACCGTCAATGAAAAAGCCGACTTCATATAAACTCTCTTCAACCAGGCCGCGATCCTGTTGAGGAATATCGACTTCGACGGTGGCCAGTTGGCTCTCCGGGTGTTGTTTTAACCTCAATTGTACACGTGGATCCAAAGGCAGGTATTTGGGTTTGAAAAAGACCTTAGAAAGTAATTGCCCGTTTCGCGTTTCCTGAATACTGGCTCGCTGATCCGCAGATTGTTCAGGGTATCCCAAAGACTGACGCCAATGTGTGTAGCTTTTTGCTTCATTCCGCCATGTGATAATACTTTTATCAGGGAGCTGATACGCCGTTGCCATCACAGCGAAATTTTCCAGACCGGTAAACGGAAACACATCTGAAGTATCGCGACCATTCCACTGAATCACATGGGCCCCCGCCGCTTTGGGTTGCCAATTAACAATGGTGCGTAACATTGCCCCTGATTGAATGCCAGCACGCATCAAAACCCGGGCTGGTCTATCCAGGTTAATTTTCAAGCGGTGAGGCGACTCTATGGTGAGTGGCACATGCTCAATCACTTCCCCACCAGAACTGTCTTGAGGGGAAACAGAAATTAATGTTCCGTTTTGCCGGTAACGAATCACAGGAAACCAGGCTTCGTTTGGCACTGGCTGATTCCGCATGTCCGTCCCGTTCCAGGACAACTTGAGTACACCTGCAGCTGTAGATTGCATCGGATATAAAGTCTTCACCAAATCACCATCAGGCGAGACAATATCAACCTGAAGCTCAGTTGCCTCAGCCACACGAATCATGATCGGAAATTGCTGATCGCGAGCAATATCAAACGTATGAGAAGTAAAGGATTCTATTACAAAAGGATGCGAATCAGCCTGAGCAAACCATGGAAACACTGTCATCATGACCAACACTAACCAAGCATAACGACTTTCCACTATTTTCACTGTGTAATCTCCAAATCCCTGATATCGCGAATATGATCCAACTGAATCTGTTTTTCACCCTCGTCACTCATTTGCATTAACTGGCCGCGACCACCTGTCCGGCGTACGAAAAAAAGCTCGCCAGTGTGTGACAATGATGGCCAGAGATCTGTGGCATCCGTTCGGGTCAGCTGTGTTGATTCTCCGGATTTGTTGGTTTGCCACAGCTGAAAATGCTTTTTCGTTCGTAAGCTATACACAGTCCGTTGCTGATGCGTATCCCAGATCGGATACCTTAATATTCCATTGTGCAGCGTCAGTTGCTTTGCATCGCGAGTCGCCCGATCTTTTACCCAAGCTTCCTGAACAATCCCACCGCAGTCCAGCATGCATGTGACAACACTGAACATGTATTTATCGTCATTTGCGCTTGGGTCAAATATTTTACCAAGCTGTTGATGAATATCTGAAAAATGCTGGCGCTGCGGTTGCCAAACCGACAGTGCTGTATACTCACTTTTTCGTTCAAACAATCGGATGGCAATGAGTTCCTGTCCTTTCCTGCTGAGTCGAATTTGCGTAAAAGCATCCCGAGCGTCATTTAACACTATGATTTGTGTGGCAGCATTTTGCCTTTCAGCAATGGTGCCGTCGGCATAAATGAACACCATACGATCCGCTGATGGCGACCAGGTGAATTCTCTGGGCTCAATCAAATCGTTGACCAGCTCAGGCTGGCCACTTTCACCCACAGTAAATGCCCGCCAGCCTTCCGCTGTCAGACCAATAAACGACATTCCGCGGGGTAAATCCTGTGCCAGGCTCAACGACGGTAGCCACAAGGTAACAAGGAGGATGAGCCATACTTTCATCCTGTACTGACCCTTCGCATCGGTTTCAGACGGAGTAATAATCTTCGGAGAATACCGATACCAATCAGTATCATCATCACAATCAACACCATCTGTATGATGGGATGACGCGACTCCGTACCAATTGACAAAGCGTGCCAGGCAGCCAGATAAAACGCTGGCATCGCAAACAGGTGCCCCCATTTTTGCAATGTCCCGGACAGCCAGATTCTGGCAAAAACAGCCGACAGGATCAGAATCAGCGCAACCAGCCCTACCGTAATTCGCGCGTGATAATAATCGTCAATATCCGGCAGTAAAAAATGGCCTGTAAAGTGACCGCTTCTGAGTGAAGTTGCCGCAATAAAGCCACTGACATGGAGCAATACCATCAGGAGCACACTTACCCCGACCCAACGATGCACCCTTTGCTTGTTTGCAAAACTGAATTTGACGTGAAATAGCCCGATGAGCGCCTGAACACCAAAAAGGAGCAGAGAAATCAAAGCCGCCAGTTTAGACAGGACGTAAAATCCCTGACCAACAGGGACGAAATCAGTGAAATACAGAAACGGATTGCCAGTATTTCTGCTCCATACGATCAGCGGCAGAAACACGATAAACAGCATTATAAATAGACATTGCACCCGATTGATTTTCAACATCACCGCTCCCTGGTTCATGATCATTGTTCAGTTGGGAGTCCGGCGGAACGCCAGCCGTTTAAACCCGCCGGTTCCATTAAAACAACATTCTTGAGCCCTTTATTCTGCAGTGCTTTTGCTGTTTCAAAACCGCGGAAGTCTTTCAAACAATATGGGACAACATAGCCATAACCTTCCATATCTGAAACATTAAGCTCATTGATTTCTCGCAGTGGAATATTTATGGCGCCTGGAATGTGCGATTCTGCATATTCATCCGGTTCTCGGGTATCAATGAACAGTACAGCCCCTTCACGTTGTGCTTTTGCCAGCACCTCAACCTTTTCCTGAGTCACACCATGCGCATATTCAGCGCTGAACCAGTTTGCCTGCGACTGAAAAGTCAGTAGCCCGAATAAACATACAAAAAACCGCATTGCCAATCCTTTGCACAAAATCATTATTGAAGAACATAGAAAAAGATATGCAACTCTGCTGATTACAAGCAAGAAAGTTCGGCCTGACCGGCAACTGAACAATTAAAGTGTGGGCATCGTCTAAATCATCAATTGATAACAAACAAATCAGTTACAGACTGTATCCGATCAACGTTCCAGATAGACGGACGATTGCTCTCCTCCCGGACAAAGCGTGATCTCACTATCCGTTTTTAACCTGGATAACATCGCATTGGTGAAATTTTGTGATCAGCTATTCAAAAAATGACGTTTGATCCTATTTTTTTGATTCTCCCCCTACAAAGTGTGATCCACACACTCAGCCCCCCAGCTACTCCATAAATCAATCGTTTCAGGGAGGATGTTACGTCTTTATTGCAGGCGCAGAATAAAAACATCCACTACGGACGCATCCTTATCAAAAAAAGCACTAGGATTAATTTCATACAGTGCAACGTTGACGAAAGGACGCGCTGATCAGGGTGAGCATTATCTGTACCTGAACACTCTGATTACTGCTTTCGGCGGAGCCGAAGGCAAACAAGATAATAAAAACGCATCCATCAAGGAGTTTAAGCAATGAAACTGAACAAAATCTGCCTGACAGCCGCTGCAGTCTCCGCAGCACTGATGTCTGCCGCAACGCATGCAGAAGTGGACTTTCACGGTTATATGCGTGCTGGCGTCGGTGTGAGCGGCGAAAACGGTGCAACGGTCGCTTACGAGAAAAACAAAGTCGGCCGTCTGGGTAACGAAGATGACGTCTATGGCGAACTGGGTTTGGGCAAGGAAGTGTACAACGAGAATGGCAAATCATTCTATGTTGACTCGATGCTGGCTGTTGCTACTGACGGTTCAAGTGACTTTGAAGCGTTGGGTGTCAATGACGATAAATCTGATAACATCGCGTTACGCCAGTTCAATGTGGTCGCGAAAGGTTTCATTGCAGGCGATCAGGATGCTGCTTTCTGGGCAGGTAAGCGTTACTACCAGCGCCACGACATCCATATCTCTGACTTCTACTACTGGGACACATCAGGCGCGGGTGCCGGCCTGGAAAACCTGAGTGCAGGTCCGGGCAAAATGTCTTTTGCTGTGATTCGTGATGATTCCGGCGACGTAAACGTCAACAACTTTGATGTGCGTTATGCTGGTCTGGGCCTGTGGAGCAATGCCAGCCTGGAACTGGGTGTGAACTACGGCCTGGTCAACGCAACAGACGATCAAGATGCAGCCAATGATTTCAATGACGGCGTGATGCTGACAGCTGAGCTGACTCAGAATGGATTCCTGGACGGCTTCAACAAAACGGTGCTGCAGTTCGGTACCGAAGGGTACGGTGAGCAAATGGCTGGCCTGGGTGCGGGTCACTATTTCAACGCCACCTCAGACGATGGTGCACAGGGTTACCGCCTGATCAACTGGGGCGTGATTGCACCCTCTTCCACCTGGGAAATTGGCCACCAGCTGATTTACGCAAACACCAGCTACGACAACAAAGATGATCACACTATCATCAGTGCTGTTATCCGCCCTGAATACAAGTGGAACGATAACGTCAAGACTATCTTCGAAGCCGGTTACTATGACGAAGACAATTCTGGCGTTGACAAGTCTGGCAGCAAGCTGACTATCGCTCAGGCGTTAACCGCAGGGCCAAGCTTCTGGGCACGTCCGGAACTGCGTTTCTACGCCAGCTACCTGTCTGATTACGATAACGACAATGCCTTTGGCACCGGAAACGATACTGAGTACAACATTGGTGCTCAGGTTGAAGCCTGGTGGTAATCAAACACTAATTACATGTGTTAAAAACAGCCAGTCCCAGACTGGCTGTTGTTTTTCAGGGAATTACGAACTTGTCTTTCATGCAGCAAACCGACATCGGCTTTGGATCTACACTCACAAGCGAAGGCTGCCATTTCCTTTTACATGGTCCGGATATTCTTACTCTGGAGGTGGTGTTATTCGACAAGGAAGGCATTTGCACCGCCCGCCATAGTCTTCAGCGCCAAGAGAGTAATCACTGGCATGTGTTCATTCGGGGCATAGTTAAAAACACCGGCTATGCCTTTCTTGTGACAACAGCAACTGGTTCTTCAGCACAGTGGCTGCTTGATCCCCATGCCCACCGGGTACAGCACCAGCCGGCACCTCATCCGGACTCAGACCTGGTCACTGCACCAGAATGGATAGCCTACACCACTTGCCATGATTTCGACTGGCAAGGATGCGAGCGCCCGGCCATAGATCCGGAGAAAACAGTGCTGTGTGAAGTGCATGTGAAAGGCTATACCAAGGCCAACCCCGATCTGCCCGACAATCTGCGCGGCACGTATTCAGGGCTGTGCCACCCTGCGATGTTGACCCATTTCAAACAATCAGGCATCACCAGTCTGCAACTCATGCCGATTGCCGCAAAAGCGGATGAAACGCACCTCGCTGCCAAATCCCTGACCAATTTCTGGGGCTACAACCCTATCGCATGGTCTGCACCAGACGAACGTTTCGCCTCAGCCGATCCGGTGCGAGAGTGTAAAACCATGATTCGCACCCTGCATGCTCACGGCATAGAAGTTATTCTTGATGTGGTGTACAACCATACGGCCGAAGAAGGAAATAACGGTCCGGTATTTCACTTTAAAGCACTCGACAGCCAAAGCTATTTAAAGGACGAACAGGGGCTGTTCAAAAACTATACCGGCTGTGGCAATACCCTGGATGTCAGTCACCCGCCGATATTGCAGGCCATATTGCAGTCGTTGCGTAGCTGGGTACTGCATTATCAGGTGGATGGGTTTCGGTTTGATCTTGCGGCAACGCTGGGCCGGAACCATGACCACTTTTCGTCAGACTCTGCTTTCTTTGCCGCGATACGCAATGATCCGTTGCTCAGCAGCGTAAAACTGATTGCCGAGCCCTGGGACATAGGGCCTGATGGCTATCAGTCAGGCGCTTTTCCTGCCGGCTGGCATGAATGCAACGACCAGTTCCGGGACAATTGGCGCAGTTTCTGGCTGCATGATGCCCCTGATGCTGCTATTGCCCCTCACCTGTTAGGTTCGCAAGCACTGTTTCCTGCCCAGAACTGGCCGCAAAAATACAGTATCAATTACATTTGTTATCACGATGGTTTTACGCTGCAGGATCTGGTGTCATTCAATCACAGGCATAATCACGCCAATGGCGAAAATAATCGTGACGGTCATCCAGATAACCGCTCCAATAATCAGGGGACAGAAGGATTAGCTACAACAGCCGCTATTCAAAAAAGACGGGAAAAGCAAAAGCGCAACCTAATGACCAGCTTATTGTTCAGTCTGGGTATTCCTCATCTGTTAGGCGCTGACTTGCACTCCCACAGCCAACAGGGAAATAACAATGCTTATTGTCAGGACAATGACACCAGCTGGGTAAACTGGTCACTTTCAGGAGAAGAGTACAAGTTCAGGATCTGGCTGCAATCACTGATTCAGCATCGTCAGGCTGTCATGCCCGCTATCATGAAGGCAATGGCAGGCAAGGCGTCTGCACCAGCCTCTATAAGCTGGCTGACTCCCGCAGGAACACCAATGGCTGACCAGAATTGGGCAGGACGCCAGCCATTTTCCTGTCTGATTGAGGCCGACGATAACAACGCCCTGCTTTATCTGCTCAACCCTGATGATTATCCGTTACGCTTCCGCTTGCCCTCGTCACTGCACAGCTGGACTTGTCTGGTTGATACCGCTGAGGAGCAGCTGACTGTTCGGAATATTCACCAGTCAGACTGCCTGGTCCGTCCCGTATCTATGATGATCCTCATCCCTGCCACTTAAAACACAGGCATTCGTCTAATCTCCTACACTTAGGGTCTTGTATAAACTTCAGACGCAGACTTGTAACCCTGCCACAACAGTGATAATAATTATCATTAAAATTTATCAGGCATGGAGTGATTGATGAGCAGATCCAGTACGCTGTATCGACAGTTCTTTCTGGCAGAAGAGCGTTTTCTGAATCACCCTCTTATCCCAGGGTTCGAACAGGATGTCATCGTTGACATGACGCAGGCCGGAATGAATCTGGCAGCGTTCTATGGGCAACACAATGCATTGCGCAATCCGCTGCTTCAGGAATTGTTTTTAAGGCGCGTCTTCTTTCATTTGTGTAACAGCGTTAAAGATAAACACCAATCCCGTGTTTTTCGCCGTATTTGCCTCGATTATCTGCATTGTCCCTTACTCGCTCTGAAAAAATATTATGGCGATAATCACGTCAGTAAATTCCTGTCCCTGAAACAAAGCCTTCTACAGTTACATCATTCCTCCGGATTATAAGGAACCACGGAAATGACGACATCCTACCGTATTGAAAAAGACAGTATGGGCGAAGTAAACGTCCCGAAAGATGCACTTTATCAGGCGCAAACCCAGCGAGCCGTAAACAACTTTCCCATCAGCGGGCTGACAATGCCTGTCCAGTTCATCAAAGCACTGGCATTCGTCAAACAAGCCGCCGCAAGAAGCAATCTCGACCTTGAGCTTCTGGATTCAGGCATCGCCCATGCCATTATCGACAGTTGTCAGGAAATTATTGACGGGCAGCACCTTGACCAGTTTCCGATCGATGTTTTCCAGACCGGTTCCGGAACCAGTTCTAATATGAACGCCAACGAAGTCATCGCCACGCTCGCGTCAAAGCGGGCGGGTCAGGCGGTCAGTCCGAATGATCACGTCAACATGGGACAGAGCAGTAACGACGTGATCCCAACGACGATTCAGGTCAGCGCCGCACTGGCATGCCACGAGCAACTGCTGCCTGCGATGGCGCACATCTGTCATACCCTAAATGAGAAAGCCTCTGTTGTCGGCCATATCGTCAAAACCGGCCGGACACACCTGATGGATGCCATGCCGGTCACGCTGGCGCAAGAACTGCTTGGCTGGAAAACACAGGTCGAAAAAGCCCGCCTGGGCATAGTGCATAGCCTGGAGAATGTATCTGCATTGGCTCAGGGGGGGACAGCAGTCGGCACCGGAATAAACGCAGATCCGAAATTTGCGGCCATGTTTGCCAATAACCTTTCAGTGTCGGCAGAAATCCCGTTTACCAGCAGCGATAACTTTTTCTACAACCTGAGCAGCCAGGACGCTATCGTGAGCCTGTCTGGCCAGTTGAAAACCGCCGCAGTGGCGATGATGAAAATTGCCAATGATCTGCGCTGGATGAATTCAGGCCCTCTGGCTGGCCTGGGGGAAATAGAACTCGAAGCATTGCAGCCAGGTTCATCCATCATGCCGGGCAAAGTGAACCCTGTGATACCTGAAGCCGCGGCAATGGTATCCGCTCAGGTGATTGGCAACGACAGCACCATCACAGTAGCCGGCCAGTCCGGTAATTTTCAGCTCAATGTGATGTTACCTGTCATTGCCTATAATCTGCTGCAGAGCATCGAGCTTCTGTCGAATGCCTTCAACCTGCTGGCCGATAAAGCGATTGCCAGTTTCAATGTAAGGGAAGATAAACTGCAGGAAGCGCTGGCGAAAAATCCGATCCTGGTCACGGCGCTCAACCCTGTCATCGGTTATTTGAAAGCGGCCGAGATTGCCAAGAAAGCCTATAAAGAGAAAAGAGATATTCTGGATGTCGCGGAAGAAGAAACCGACCTGTCGCGGCAGGAGCTTGAACGTTTGCTTGACCCGCAAAAGCTCACCACTGGCGGTGTTGCTCATTAACATTGAGCATTAGTGCCTTATGGTTGTTGAACCGCGTTCAACATCATAATCATCAAGGGTTAGCCTCAGCTGACCCTTGAAAGTAAAATCTCAGAAAGCAGTTGAGGTCGTCCCAGATAAAAGCCCTGGATATAATCGGCGTTAAGCATTCTGGCCACTTTCAATCCCGCTGCGTTTTCTACTCCTTCTATCAGCAGTTTTGCGCCAAGTTCGCGGCCAAGCCCTACCACTTCGCGCAATGGCGACTCTTCACCGGAGAGAAAATCTGCCAACAATGAACGATCCACTTTGATGAGATCGGGCTGTAAATAGCGAGCTCGGCCTTCAGATGAGGCTTTTACACCATAATCATCCATCGCGACCTTCATACCTTGCGCACGCATTTGCTGCAATATGTCTAACAGCTCAATATTACTGGAGCAATCGTGTTCCAGTAACTCAAAAAACACCTGCTCAGCTTTCAATCCTAACGCTTTCAGGCGCTGATGAAGCAGTGTGGCAGGCACGTTTTTGCTGTGAATCAGCAAAGCATCGGGCACCATATTGATAAACAAAGCATAAGACGCGAAAAATTGAGCAAAGTTTTTCACATGAATCACTCTGGCCAGCCTGTCCATGTTGACCTGATCGGTTTCATCATAGTATTCAGGGGCGAAAAAAGGTTCAGTGTTCAGCTCGTCTCCGCATTCATTAAACACCCTTACCAAGGCTTCAAACCCGAAAAGATCACCATTCACCTGGTGAATGGGCTGGAAAGCCGTCTTCAAATGATAAGCATCATAGACGGCACTGTAACTGCCATCAGCCTCTGTGGTTAAGTGCCTGTTAATCTCATCCAATGTGGCAATAATTTTACTCACACATCATCTCTTCATATGAAAACGGAGGGTATACGCTTCGCTGCTTGTATGCTCCGGCCTGTGCAGCTGAACAAAAATGCCGAATATATAGATAGTAGCGACCGGAAAATGTCTTAAAATTGATACATAATAATTTTATGCGATATCCCTCAGGAAAATGTCACAAAAAAGTTAAATCTATGTATCCTGCTTATACTTCTGACTTCAAAACGACACCTGAGTGAAACATTAGTGTCATTATTTACACCTAACCTGTGCCCTTAGATCCAATGAAAAGGAACAACACGTTGCTATCCAACACACAACCAATAACTAAATTGCCCAATCTTGCCATTTTCGACTTAGATGAAACGCTTATTGCCGCTGATTCTGCTTCACTGTGGGTCAGGTTTCTTGTCAATAAAGGACTGGCATCGCCGCTTCTCATTGAGCAAGAACAAAACCTGATGAAAGATTACGCGAAAGGCAGCATGGATATGCAGTCATACATGACTGCGACATTAGCGCCAATTGCAGGTATGAGTGCCAATGAACTGACACCATTAATCGAAGAATTCATTGAGACGTGCATTCGCCCTGCACTGTTTCCGGCTGCAATCGAGCGTATTGAATGGCATAAACGCCGCGGTGATACCGTCATTATTATTTCTGCAACCGGCGAACATCTGGTCAAACCGATTGCTGAACTGCTGCTGGTCGATGACGCACTGGCTATCAACCTCGAAATCCATAACAACACCCTGACAGGGAATACAGTGGGCACTTTAAGTTACAGAGAAGGCAAAGTCGTTCGGTTAGAAGCCTGGCTGGAAGCGCATTCTGACGCGTTTAATGCGCTGTATTGCTATACCGACTCGATTAACGATCTGCCTTTGCTCCAGGCAGTTGATCATCCTTTTGCTGTGAATCCTGATCCGGCTCTTGCATTACATGCGCAAATGCAGGAATGGACCATAATGAACTGGCATCACGAAAACGACATTCAACGATAACTGTCCTGCAAGCACATCTTTGCTATTCAGCCCTTAAGGACAGAGGGCTGAAATATCTTCTTACTCTTTTTCGACCTTGTTCAATTTCTTTGACAAGGTTGTTCAGGTTAATGCACTGATTTTTGAAATATTTACCACTAGAATAGGTACGTAGTTATTAATCAGGTTCCCTAGTATATGAAAAAAGCAGTCAATCATTATGATTGGGTTTCAGTAACCCTCCACTGGGCAAGTGCTGTTGTGATCATTGGGCTATTTGCTGTTGGCCTGTGGATGGTAGATCTCAATTACTATTCATCCTGGTACACAGTTGCACCTCACTGGCATAAGTCAGTAGGTTTAACACTTGCCGCTGTCACCCTGTTCCGACTGCTATGGAAAACAGTGAAGCAACAACCGGCTATTGAAGGAGAGGCTTGGGAAAAAGCTCTTGCCAAGCTGGCGCACCTGATCATCTATGTGCTGTTATTTGGTTTATTTGTCAGCGGGTATCTCATTTCAACATCTGATGGACGGGGTATAGATGTCTTCGACTGGCTAACCGTTCCTTCGATGGGTGAACTCTTTCCGGATCAATCCGATGTGGCAGGTGAAATTCATGAATACCTCGCCTACGCCTTAATCGGATTAGCTGCCCTGCATGCGGTAGCTGCATTAAAACACCATTTTATTAACAAAGATAATACCTTAAAGAAAATGTTAGGAGTTAAGGAAAAATGAAGAAGCATCTTACCGCGTTGAGCCTGGCTGCGGCCCTTGTTTTACCTGGGATCGCGAATGCAGCCGATTATGCCATTGATAACAAAGGCGCACACGCCTCAGTCAACCTGAAAATCAGTCACCTTGGCTACAGCTGGATCAAAGCGCGTTTCAATACCTTTGACGGTACTTTCAGCTATGACCCTGAAAACATTGCCGCTTCTAAAGTCACTGTGAACATCGACACCAGCAGCTTCGATTCCAATCATGCCGATCGTGATAAGCACGTTCGCAGCGAAGATTTCCTGGAAGTCAGCAAGTATCCAAAAGCCACCTTTACCAGCACTAAGGTTACCGACAAAGGTAACGGTAAACTGGCTATTGATGGTGACCTGACGCTGCACGGCCAGACTAAACCTATCACGATTGATGCTGAATTTGTCGGCGCAGGTAAAGATCCATGGGGCGGTTACCGCGCAGGTTTCATGGGCACAACCCGTGTTGAGCTGGCTGATTTTGGTATCCAGGTGATGGGCACTTCCAGCTACGCAGACATGGAACTGCACGTGGAAGGCGTTCGTCTGTAATCCAGACTTCCCTCTCACTTTTAAAATCCGGCTTCCATGCCGGATTTTTTCATTTGTGCGTTCTGTTTTCTTTAGAACAACGCTATCCCTAGCGCTCGCTTCACGTCATGCAACACGTCGTGGCTGGCTAGATTGGCTTTTTCCGTCCCTTTTTTCAGCACATCCATCAGCATGGTTTTGTCTGACAGTAACCGTTCCCTTTCCTGCCTGATAGGCGCCAGCAGGGTTTGTAAGCAATCTTCCAGTATCTGCTTGGTTTTACCGTCACCCAATCCGCCCTCACGGTAGGCTTGTTTCAGTGCTTTTACGTAAGCAATATCCGGATGAAATGCGTCCAGGTAGGTAAACACCACATTGCCTTCGATTTGTCCGGGATCCTCAACCCTTAAATGATTCGGGTCGGTGTACATTGCTTTCACCGCTGCACGTATTTCCTTTTCACTTGCACCAAGTGTGATGGCCGTCCCCTGAGACTTTGACATCTTCGCTTTACCGTCCAGTCCTGGCAATCTGGGTACGTTACTGATCAAAGGGCTGCACTCCTCCAGAACACACTGCCCTGCGATATAATTGAAACGACGGACGATCTCATTGGTCTGTTCAATCATGGGTAATTGATCATCACCCACCGGAACAAGACCGGCCCGGAATGCTGTAATATCAGCAGCCTGGCTGATGGGATAAGTCAGAAACCCGGCGGGGATAGCCCTGCCAAATCCTCTGGCATGGATTTCATTCTTTACCGTTGGATTACGCTCCAACCGTGCAATGGAGACCAGGTTGGCATAATACATGGCGAGCTCAGGCAGAGCCGGTAACGAAGACTGAAGGCAGATGGTGGTTTTATCTGGGTCAATACCCACAGCCAGATAATCAGCCACTACATTCAAAATATTATCTGCTACCTTTGCCGGATTGTGACCGTTATCGGTTAACGCCTGCAAGTCAGCGACCAGTATGGTCTGTTGATGGGAATGCTGAAGCGTGACGCGTTGTTGAAGGGAGCCGGCAAAATGCCCTAAATGTAAGGGGCCGGTTGGTCTGTCGCCAGTCAGTATTTGTTTTTTCATTTAATTTCCTCAGTATGAATACATGCCAGTGGCTACTAAGGAAACATGTGAAAAAGAAACGTAGTGCGTTCATTAGCAGCCAGTAAGGCGGCAAATGAACGTAAGTATTCAGCGCCGCTCTGTTAAGAGCGCCACCAACGAATAGATAGAATAAGAGTGAAGATAATTATTTTCATCTCCCAAAGATTAACTGGCTATCAGACGACTTGCAATCATATTCAGTCAGTTTCTCTGCACAATAGTTTGGAATCAAACAGCCAGCCGTAATCCTGCTGATAAGACTGCGGATAATTCTGAGTTCGCGAAGACATAAAATAAAGAGCCAGAGCGAGGCAGCTCTGGCTGACAACCCGTTAGCTGGCAGGATACTCGCTTTCTTTTGTCTGACGAGAACGCTTAATTGTCCAGTGCTCATTAGGATCGTAATTTTCATCACACAGGTCGATAGAGAAGCCCATATCGACAATTTCTTTCAATGTCAGGTTATCCGCCAGATGGGCGATATCACCAGATCTATTACGTAATTCCATAACCGTACCTATCTCTGTAGCCTACTTGATAACCCGTCCCTGATGTGTCCCTTTCCCTGAAGCCTCTCTGTGACTTTAACTATAGCTTCAATAGAAGCATTAGGTGGCTTTCAAGCCGCACATACTCAGTTTCAGAGCCAGCCGGTAAAAGCTGGATCGGCCTCTAATTTCCAGTACTAAGAATAAAATCAATATGATGAATTCCTTTTGCCTGGCGCTCAAGCTACTATAATCGGAATACATTTCTTGTCTTCCTCTGTGCAGACATGAGGCAATCCGACAAGTGGATTAAGGGAAGCTGCAATGCTCAAAACCGCAACGAATCAATCTCAGGGGATGCTGCTGTTCAGGCTGAATTCCCGACAACTATTTGCCATTGGCACATTAAAAGTAAAAGAAATCGTGCCCTTTACGCCATTGACA
This sequence comes from Photobacterium salinisoli, assembly GCF_003614885.1. Lineage (GTDB taxonomy): Bacteria > Pseudomonadota > Gammaproteobacteria > Enterobacterales > Vibrionaceae > Photobacterium > Photobacterium salinisoli. Next base: position 1,249,222 of record NZ_QZMS01000011.1, on the reverse strand, counting down.
GCCATTCCGCAGTCCCATCCAACGGTATTAGGCGCAGCCAGCCTGCGCGGCGATACGCTTCCTGTCATCGACATGGCTAAAGCTATCGGCTACCCGGCGTTGACACAGGAAGAACTAAAGAAATGCTACATCATTATTACTGATTGCCGACGTAAGCTGGTCGGGTTTCTGGTACGTGGCATAGATAAAATCACTGAATGTAACTGGCATAATATCGATGCACCGCCGCCATCCCTTGGCAGAAACATCTTTGTTACCGGCGTCACCAATATAGAGAATCAGCTCGTTCAACTGCTTGATATTGAATTGTTACTTTCTAAAGTCTTTCCTGACTCACCTGAAAGCCTGCACCCGGTATTAACGGATGTTCAGCGAGAAACGCTTAGACCACTTAAAATCCTTCTGGTCGATGATTCGGCCGTTGCACGGCGTCAACTCTGTCAGGCAATGGACAGCGTCAGCATCCCCTATCATATAGCCACCACAGGGACAGATGCACTGAGAATGCTGAATCAGGCTGCCGATGCAGGCCAACCGTTTGAGATTCTTGTCAGCGATATTGAGATGCCAGGCTTAGATGGTTATGAATTAGCCTTTGAGGTGCAAAATAATTCAAAGCTCACAGGGACTTACATCATTCTCCATACCTCACTGTCCAGTGAGATAAGTGTCTCCCAGGCACATCAGGTGGGTGCTCATGAAGCGCTGACCAAATTTGAAGCCAATGAGTTAATCCATGCCATGCTTCGCGGTGCGCACCACCACCAGGAAAGTAATGTTAGCTGAAGTTCAAAAAAATTACACCGTTTAGTCCGAACTAACAAAAAACTGACATTCAGTGCGGCAGCTATGGCACAGTTGCCGCAACCAGTTTTCTTCAGCTATCAGTAACGGATTAACACCATGTTCAAGCGCATTGTATTCAGTGCCATTATGCTAACCACTTCCACTACTGCTTTTGCCAATCCAGAACTGCTCTCTCCTGACGAAGCAAACCACGGGCATTTCCAGCTTATTGAAACAATTGAAATCAAAGGTGATATCGACGACAGCATAGCCCAGCTTATCAATAAATCACTTAAAAATAAGAACGGGCAATACTATGCCATTGATACCATCAAAGAAGACATCAATAAGGAAACCCTGACGCTGGTCATCAAACTCTACAACGAGCCAGCAGGTATGATGAAGGATCAGCTGGCAGCGTAAACTTACAGTCAACAATGTGTTTCCACTGGTTTTCCCATTTCCTTTTGTTGGCGAAGCGCTAAAAGAGTAGTATGTGTGCCTCTGCAACTTCAAAGGCTTAATGTATGAAATACCAGTGGATTCTGTTTGATGCCGACGAAACTCTTTTTCACTTTGATGCTTATCGTGGCCTTAAGCTGATGTTTTCACGCTTTGAGGTCGATTTCACGCAAGAGCATTTCTCCGAGTATCAGCGTGTCAATCAACCTCTTTGGGTTGACTACCAAAACGGTGATATAGACGCACAGCAACTGAAGCATCAGCGTTTTGAGTTCTGGGCGCAGCAGCTTGGCGTAACAACCGCAACCCTGAACAGCGCATTTCTTGAAGCCATGGCAGACACCTGCTCTCTTTTACCGGGTGCCGCCACTCTGCTTGAACGCCTCAACCCTCACGTGAAAATGGGCATCATCACCAACGGTTTTACTGAGCTGCAGGACATTCGCCTGCAAAGAACCGGCGTGGAGCATTATTTTTCAACTTTGATTATTTCGGAAAAAGTGGGCGCCGCCAAACCGTCCCCTGTCATTTTTGACTATGCCATCAATGCGATTGGCAATCCTGCGCCGAATACAGTACTGATGGTAGGAGACAATCCGCATTCAGATATTCTGGGCGGCATAAAAGCCGGAATGGATACTTGCTGGCTAAACCACCACGATGCGCAAGCCCCTGAGGGAATCAGGCCCAGCTACACAGTGCGCCATTTGGATGAGCTGACTACTCTTTTATTCAACTAAATGTAGTGACTATAAATAACGGCGGGGAATCAATAGCGAAAGGATTGTTGCCTGTCTGATATAACAAAGCGCACCGATAAGTGCGCTTTTCATGTCTGGCTACCCAAACTGGGGGGCTATGTAGTCAAAAAAGCAGTAATTATTCGTAGTCGAAATCGATGTACTCACCGCTGTCCTGACGCTGACGCGTTGATCGGCGTTTTTTCTTCCGCGCCTGCTGATTGTAATCTAAAAAGTCATCGTTAAAGTCACTCTTGAATTTGGACTTAGACCCTTTGCGGAACTTCTCATCTAACTTTGCCATGCTTGTTTCCTGACACACAACCAGATAAAAACATTGAGTATATAGGCTGCCATTAGCGGCAAACCATCACCACTAAGCATAGGGTAACGATTCAGAAATACACAAATGCTTAGTGTTACAGTCAGGTGGTCAGTCCTCTCGCCGTACATAGCCAAAACAGCGATTAAGTGTACTGAACCGACCCCTTCAGCAGCGAGACTAATGCAAAGCCCGAATCTCTGTACAACAAGATATTTTAATCAAGACAACAAAAAATTCTGCTCATAGAAATAAGCCTATACACGCTCACTGACTTCACTGAACGCGACATCCAGCAAGCTGTTCAGCAGCTCAACTTTTTCATTGTCATCGCGCCAGACTAGGTACAAAGACTGCTCCATAACCGGGGCGTTGTTAACAAGGTGCAGCTCACCGGACTCAACACTGTGCGCAATAACTGGTGAAGGCAAATAGCCTACTCCGCCATTGTTCAATAAGTGCTCTAATGCCATCTTACTGGAATGCGTATGTAAGATAGGTGTCTTCTGCAGTTCATTGATCCGACTGTGATCAACAGCAAACCGCGTCCCCCAGTCCAGATAAATTAAAGGAAAGTCTTTGATGTCAGACATACTGCAGTCAGACTGATGACAAACCAGTTGCAACTGATAATCCCTGACTTTATTTACCATCAGATCGTCAATTTTGGGTGGCTCACTGGTAATGACCACATCAACGCTTTTATTCAGTATTTGCTTGGCCTGAGCCTGACGGGGAACAGTTTCCAGCCGCAGCGCCAATTCTGGAATCGCACCATAAATACGGCTGATCCAGTCTGACAGGCCATCAAACTCCCATACTAAAGCAGAAGCGCCCAGTGTGATCTGATTATTGCGTGAGTCGGACAATGCCACATCCTGACGCGCCCTGCTCCATGTCTGCAAGATTGCTTCTGCATACGGCTGAAGACGTTCACCGGCCGCAGTCAGGTGAACGTTACCGCGTTGGCGTGAGAATAAAGCATTACCTAACTGGGATTCCAGCTGGCGTATCCGGAAACTGACCGCAGACTGAGTCAAGTATAAGTTATCGGCAGCACGGCCAAAATGACGTGTTTTCGTCACTTCTAGAAATGTTCTGAGTAGTTCGGTGTCCACAAGTAAACCTACATATTGAAGAGTGGGACTCTGGGCATATATCCCCTTAGCGATAGTACACTGCCCCTCCCCCCATTATCATCAAAAAGTTTTATCGTTACGACGAAAAAGCTTTGATTTACAACTCGACAAACCTGAAAGAATATCTGCGAAAATCTCACATGGCAGGTGATCAGATGAGAAATGTAGGTAAATTTTACGACGATAAAAATTTCCCACGCGGTTTTAACCGCTCCGGTGTCTTCACTGTGGGTGAAGCCAGCATTTTGGAAAGTTATGGCAGAACCATGCGTGGCATCCACGATGGTTTACTCAAGCCTGAAACACCGGAAGAAGAGCAGTTTTTTGCTGAAATAACAGGACAACAGGAAATCTCTTCAGACTTTGCTAAGTGCTGGGTTAAGTACCTGAAACAAACTTCTACCAAAACACGTAGCTACACCTTGTGTAACTCACCTCGCAAATCATCAGCAAGCAGCTTTGACGATGATAGCGATGATGGCGGTAGCGATGACGACATGGATTTTTAATTAATCCGTCATTTATCGCCATAGCAAGATGCTTTACCGAGCCATACGCAAACCGCGCATGGCTCTTTTCTTTTTTGCCTGATAAACCGGGCAATAAATTGGTTAATTGAAATGAAAATTTGCTTCGTAATGTACCCATGGAGCAGAGTAGAGCCTGAAACAGACTCTACTCTGCGTTTGATCCATGAAGTTGCCAGTCGCGGCCATACTGTCGCTCTGACTACCCCTAGTAACCTGACTATGCGTGACAGCATGGCTATCGCTTTTTGTCGGGTACTTAAAAAGTCGACAGTGTCTAACAATGTGCCGAGCTTTTACCGCAAAGCGGAGTTTCGCAAAGCAGAGCTGCCGCTGGCTGGATTTGACGCCATCATCATGCGAGCAAACCCGCCGCTGGATACCATGGCGCTCAACTTCCTGGACTCAGTACGTGACGATACTTTCATTTTCAATGACATCGACGGCCTGCGTGTTGCCAACAACAAGCTCTATACCGCTTCTTTGCCGGATCCTAACCGCGAGTTCATTCCCGTTACACACGTGTCGAAAAACCGTGAATATCTTGAGCGCGTTCTGGAAGAGAACCCTAATGATCGCATGATCATGAAACCACTGAACGGTTATGGCGGTAAAGGCGTTATTCTGGTTGAGAAAAGCGCCAAATCCAGCGTGCGCTCATTGCTTGACTTTTATATCGGTGACGACCACAACTATGTGATTTTACAGGACTACATCGAAGGCGCAGAAAAAGGCGATGTGCGAATCATGATGCTGAACGGCGAGCCTATTGGTGCGATGAAGCGTGTGCCGGCCAAAGATGACGTTCGCTCAAACATTCACGCCGGTGGTCAGGAAGTCAAGCACGCCCTGACGAAACAGGAATTGCGTCTGTGCCGCCATATCGGCCCGAAACTGGTGCGTGACGGCCTTTACTTTGTAGGCCTGGATGTCATCAATGGCAAATTGGTTGAAGTCAATGTACTTAGCCCTGGTGGTATTACCCGTATCAATCGTCTGAACCGCACCAAGCTTCAGCGTGAAGTGATTGATTTCGTCGAGAGCGTTGTTAAAGCCAAAGACATCAGTATTGCTCGTAAAAATAAATTCCGCCAGGTTATCGAAGATGCGTCAACTAACTGAGCAAGATGTGCTGACATTGATCCAACAGCACATTCCTTTTGAAGGACAGTTAGCTGACGGCAGTGTCACCATTCGCATAACCGAGTACCAGCCGATTGTCGCAACAGCCATTCACAACGGCAGTCGGTTACGTCCTGAACTGGTGGCAAAATGCCACCTTTCAGAGAGCGAAAGATACTACGAAGAAGATCCTTACACTGGTGATTTCATCACTTCCCTGCCTATTGTGCTGCAAGGTGAAGACTCTCGATACGAGTACGACCTTAACCGCAGTCCGGAAACCTGTATCTATCAGCAGGCCTGGGGAAAAGATGTCTGGCATGCGAAACTGACAGATTCAGAAAAGCAGGTTTCTCTGGCAAAGCATGCTTGTTATTACCGCATTTTTCGTGCACTGATCACGTCTCTTGAGCGCAAGTTCGGCTACTGTGTAATATATGACATGCACTCATATAATCATGAGCGCATAACACAGCCTTGTCCGACATTTAATTTGGGGACGGCGCAGGTTGATCGCAAAGCCTGGCGAGCCGAGGTCAATGACCTGCTAAGCAGGCTAGGACAGATCCAACTACCGAACCAGGCGGTTACCGCTGGCGAAAATCTTGTTTTTCAGGGTATGGGATATCAGGCGACTTTTGTTCGAGATAATTTCTCCCGCACCCTCATCTTACCCATTGAGATCAAGAAGGTGTATATGAATGAAACAGGTGGTGAAAGTTATCCGTTAGTCATTGAGCAGTTGAAAACAGAATTAAAAGATACCCTGACCGGCCATGCTGCTTTTGTCATGCAAAACCGTACACAGCAACCTGCCCGTCGACGCCAGAACGCCCATGTGCTGGACTCAAAACTGCCAAAGGAAGTTGTTCTGCTGGACCGCCAGCTGTACAAATTTGCCCGTGGCCTGAATACGCTCAGTTACATTAATCCGATCAACCTGAAGCAAGAAAAACGCCGGTTTTTACATAACCGCGACGTCTATCATCCGCAATTTACCTACCGTCAGTTAGATCTGGATCCCTATAAATTTCGCGAACAATTGTATCGTCTGCCGGTAGAGGACATTCGGGATGCGGGTATTCAGTCGATGTACCGTAAAGTCATCGATCAGCTGGCTGTTCGTATTGATCTGTTGACCAGTCTGGGCCACGAAGAGTTTCTGTACAATTCACTCCGCTATTATGGCCGGCCAGATGAGAGCGATATCGCTAATGCCAACTTCATTTTGCATGCCAGAGAATATGCTGAGCCCGAAAACGCGACCATCAGTGCAGAAGAAGCGGTTATTGCGTTCAATGAAGCGGCCGACGATTACGGCTTCAGCTGTAAAGTTCAGGGCACGACCAAGCTGATTGCTCGAGCCATGGTGAGTGGCCGTACCGTAAAGATCAACCTGAACAGCCGGTTCACGCCTTCTGATCTGTTTGCGCTTATTCATCACGAAATGGGCGTACACATGGTGACCAGCGTGAATGCAGAAGCCCAGCCGCTCAAAGTGTTGCAGCTTGGCTTGCCAGGCAATACGCACACGCAGGAAGGTCTGGCGATTCTGTGCGAGCACCTGTCGGGCAATTTCCCGTTACACCGGTTAAAAACCCTGGCGTTACGTGTCGTTGCGGTTGATATGATGGTTAATAAACGCAGCTTTAATGAAACCTTCAATACGCTGAAGTTTGATTACGGCCTGTCCAATGACACTGCGTTTACCATCACAACCCGTGCATACCGTGGCGGTGGTTTTACCAAAGACTATTTGTACCTTCGCGGTTTGAAAGACGCGCTCAGGTTACACAAAGAAACAGACCTGACCTCGCTTTTCATTGGTAAAACAGGCTTTGAGTTTAAGCCATTGCTTGATGAACTGATAGAACGAGACATTTTGCAGCCACCTCAGTACCTGCCAAAAGCACTCAACATGAAGACGGACACCGATCCCATCATTAACTTCATGCTTAACTGCATCAATTAACAGGCTTATAAAAAAGATGCGCTTCCGTCATTGGTAAGCGCATCTTTATTTACAGGCTTTTCATTCCGGCATTTATTCCCACTCCCAATGACGACCGTCATGCTCCTGGGTAAACAACATCCGATAACCTGATATGTTTCTGTGTGGCACATCTCGCATCACTTTATGGAACTGCTTGTTATCAAGGTGGATCAGATTTTCATGATCACCCGATTCGATATACAGTTCATCCTGTTCAAGCAGTAAATCATCCACCAGCATGTTGATTTTATAAGCTTGTCCCAATGAAGGAACCGCGCCTGGTTCGCAGTCCTGAAAGATCTGGGTTAACTCATGCTCACCCACCAAAAAGAACTGCTTACCCATTATGCGATTAATTTTATCAATCATTACCCTGCGGTTAGAAGGCACTACGGCCATCAGGTAATCACCCTGCTGATCCTTAAGCAAAACGGCTTTCGCCACTTGGGAAGTAGGAACATGTGCAGAGACCGCCGAACTGAATGATGTATCGGTATGCCTGTGGTGCGTCAGACTGAAATCCACATTATGGCTGTTGAGGAATTGCCCAACTGTCATAGCCATCGCCATAAATCACCTCCTGGAAATCCAGTGCTCGGGCTTAACGCCCTACAGCCAAAGTATGAAAGGGGTGCGGCAATTTTGCGAACTTCACACCCATAAATTTCATGGGTGATTGTAAAGGCAGGCGAACAAACTTACTGGATACGACGAATCTGCCAAAATGCCCGTTGCCAATACGGAGTGTTCAGGCTGGACACAACCACTCCCTGTGACGTGGATGCATGGAGAAATTCATTATTCCCCAGATAGATGCCGACATGGCGCATGCTCCGCCCTGTTCTGAAAAATACCAGATCCCCTTTTTTAGCCTTATTGCGGGGGACAGCCTTACCCAATTGCGACTGCTCTGCGGTAGTGCGGGGCAACATCTGACGATAAACTTCAGAATAGGTCAGCTGAACAAATGCGGAGCAGTCAATTCCCCGTCTGGAGCTTCCCCCTAAACGGTAAGGCGTGCCTTTCCAGCTTTGGTACACATCAAGAAACGTGGGAGTCGGCGGCTTAATGGCAATTGATCGGGGTGGTTGAGGAAGTGGATTAACCGCGGCATGAATTTCCCGGGTTTCCGCTGGCACTTGCGTTGTGGTACTGCAGCCAGTAAGTAGGCTAAAAACAGCCATCGTTGTGATCATCAAAATCAGGCGTCGATGGCGGTAACCCACCCCTCTTTTTGTTTCTGCCATATCAACCTCTGCGTAAAAAAGTACCACAAAGAAGTGATTATGCATGAAGCCACAGCCTGATGCACTGTCTGGCGTGCTGCCCGGTTAATCTTAAAGCACCCCCTGAGTGACGCCTAATGCGTGTGTTCATCACTCATTTCATTGCAAGGATAACAAGATGTAAAAACAGCCTGATTCCCAGAACCTGCAAGTTCACTTTTTATATATTACTTTTCAACTGGTTAACTTTTTAAATTTGTGACTTGTTGCATATCAAAAGCTCTGCCACTTTTGCTAAATTTCTCTGCTGAATTAATCTAAGAAAGTAGTTAGTGTTTTTTAAGGAGTTGTTGTGCTCGCTTTCATTCGCCTGTTACTGGCTGCCCTTTTTATTGTTTTCACTTGTTTGTTTGCTCTGGTGTACTGTCTTTTCAGCCCCAGAGATCCAAAGCATGTCTATTTTTTCAGCTGCTGGTTCAAGATACTGAGAAAAATAGTCAATGTGCACATTATCGAAAGAGGGCAAGAGCGGATCAAAGGCGTTGACCGTGCCGTCTATATCTCTAATCACCAGAATGTTTTTGACTTTGTTACCTCGCCCGGCATGGTGCGGCCGAGAACCGTCTCAATCGGAAAAAAAAGCCTGCTGTGGATTCCCTTCTTCGGCCCTCTGTACTGGATCACAGGTAATATTCTGATAGACAGAGAAAATAAGGCCAAAGCCCGCGACACCATAAAACAAGTCGCCGATACCATTCACGCTCGCAACCTGTCGGTATGGATGTATCCTGAAGGCACCAGAAGCAAAGGTCGTGGTCTGCTGCCTTTTAAAACCGGTGCATTCAGAATGGCCATTGAAGCTGGTGTGCCAATCGTTCCTATGGTTGTAAGCAGTACCCATAACAAAATTGATCTGAATCAGCGGGACAACGGTACTGTGATTGCTGAGTACCTCGATCCGATTGATACGTCAGAAATGACTATGCAAGATGCCCGGGAATTAGCTGAGCGGTGTCATGAAATGATGCTAAATCATATAGCGAAACTGGATGCTGAAGTGGCAACACTCAACACCCAGTCAGCGGCAGTTGTGGCGAAAACAAGTTAATGGGTTTCTGGCGTCTGTTGATTGCTCAAAGCATCAAATGCCCTCAGCAATGGCTCACTTTTCAGAATACGGTTATGCCCCAGACCACTGGTCTCAATCAGACTGACCCGTGGCAGGGCATTCGCTTTTCTCGACTGTTCAAATAATGCAAAACGATCGTCACTATCGTGAACTATCACTATGTGCCCCTGATGGCCTGCAAGACGTTGGTGGCTATCCACACTATCAATGGGATACTGATACTGACGCTCAACTTCACGAATCACATCCTGAAACAAACGCAGTGAAAAGCCCGAGCCCTCAACCACACGGTACAAATTATCTTTGTAGTTCAGAATGGGAGCGACCAGCAGCATAGGCACACCAGCCAGCTTTGCGTGCTTGCTCTCAAGCATCATAGTGCAACCCATGCTGTGCGCAACAACGCCGGCAAGCCCATCAACGACTTGCTCTAATACAGCTTCCAGCCCTTTGACAAACCCGGGTAAATGTCCGTGCTGCCCTTCACTCGCACCATGAGCAGGGTTGTCAAATGCCAGTGCGGTAAAGCCTGAGGCTGCAATACGTTCCATCAGGGGATAAAACTGACTGGCCGATCCGGACCATCCATGCCCCAGCAGCCATGTGGGGCCGCTCCCGAGGGAATACGTCATAATTTTACCTTCGGATGTCTCTATCGCTTTTTGTTGCAACCCCTCAGGTGCTTGCGTTTTGACAGCGAACCTTTCTGGAGTTAACAACAAGTTCCGCGCGGTTTTGCGGGCATGAGAAGGAGCAATACGGTGATAGGCACGGGTTGCCACGTTAATTGCGCGGCGTCTGACATTCACGCCGCCCTTAGTGTTGAAATAAATTTTGCTGCTCATGATTTAACCTGCATAAAAAAGTACGTACGTGCTTTTTTGAAATTTAAAAGATTAGCCTTGTCCGCTGTCTGACCGCCAGCTGGCAAGAATAAGATCCACATCCGTCCAGAATCGCGGGTTACCATTGGCTTCCAGACCTAAGGAATGAAAGAGCTGACTGCTGAGGTAAGCACCATAAAGCCGGAATACAGATTGCCAGGTGTCTAAATCCGTACGGAACTCCCCACATGCCTTCCCCTGCTCAACCTGACGACACAAATAATCCATCCAGCGACGAGTAATAATGTTCAGCTCCTGCTGGACGGGATCATCGCTGCAGCGGCCTTCTTTCCAGGCGTCGATGAACATACAGCTGCCCTGAAATGAATGATTCCAGGCTAACCAGTTCTGAAGCAATAACCTGATTTTTTCTTCGACTGATTCCCAGCCAGCAAGGCGGGCCGGCTGGATAACATGCTGAGCAAAGTATTCACCGGCAAACTGCAATACAGAGACCTGTAAATTCTCTTTTGAGTTGAAATGTGCAAACAGCCCGCTTTTTGACATCCCTGATGCCTTAGCCAGCTGGCCGACAGTCAGGCTGTCTAAACCATCACGACTAGCCAGATCAAATGCCGTTCTCAGTATGTGTTCCCGGGTTAACCGCCCTTTGCTCATTGCACTTCCTTTCATTACATTAGCGCGATTAAAGCACGATCGTTCTTTTTCATGCAAGAAAAGTCAGGTCCAACCAGACTATTGTTCATAGCCTGTAACTGCCCTGCAGCTGTTTCAGGCGCTGATTAACCGTCGCTTAATGACAAGGTCAGGCACGGCAAGACAACGGAATAAATCACCGAATGATGTATCACTACTGAGCATTTACCGCTCTGCAAAATGAAAAAGACTGTCAACTTTAATAGGACAGTCGCCAGCTTCATGGACAGCATCCTGCGCCTGCTTCAGCGAATCATAACTGCAGGGTATACCGTAAACATCAGTCAGCGGATAATCATTACCGGCTTCATCTTTAAAATTCACACTCCAACCCGCACTGAGAAAGTCGTGGACTAGCCGTGCCTCCACCAAAGTGTGCTTCATCAACATTTCCCGGCATTCAGACAGAACCATAGTCAAACCCTCTCTACGTCTTAAAGAGAACAGATCTATTGAACAAGTGGGTATGCTTGCACCACCAGCCAAGATTCTTATCACTATAAATATAGTTAATTCTGAGTAAAGGTACTCCCCAGATGGATCAGAGGCAGCCCCTATCACTAAGGGTGTCATTAACGCCTGTTCTGCCTGTACAAGGCGGCACTATGATTTAAACACTGCATTCTGCTGCTTATTGTTAATATTATTATCCATTATTTTTTGTGCGGTTATAGCGTATTTCACCATCCAAGTATTGATAAACCCAATGCATCTATGCTCTTATTCGCAGATAAAAAATCTTAATAAAACAAGGGTTATACGTGTCCGCTATATCCATTCACACCATGAAGGACGGTGAAGTCACCTTCCCAGCAGGCGAACAACTCGTTTCAGCCACTGATCTCAAAGGCAATATCATCTATTGCAACCCCTGCTTCTGTCAGGTTGCCGGTTATACCGAGGACGAGTTACTGGGTAAACCGCATAACGTTATCCGACACGCCGATATGCCCAAAGCGGCATTTGGCGATATGTGGATGCACTTGAAAAAAGGTAACGCCTGGCGGGGTATCGTCAAAAACAAGACCAAGAATGGCGGTTACTACTGGGTCGACGCTTACGTCACGCCTATCTACGAACAGAGTAAAATAGTGGGTTACCAATCGGTACGGGTAAAACCCACCCCCGACATGATCAAAACCGCCAGTCAGGCTTACAAAACGTTACGCCAGAGTGAGGGCAAAACCAATTTGTCGCTTTCGCTGCCGGCTTCTTTGCGTTACGGCTTACTGGCTGCCGCTATCCTGCTGCCGGTTATTTACAGCCTGATGCAAACTGGCCTGTCGTTTACGGCCCTGCTGCCGCTGCTTCCGCTTCTCGTGCTGGTACTTTTCTTCCGTCAGGAGTTATTTCAGACACCGCAGCAACTTAATAATCTCAAGCAAAGTTATGACAGTATCAGCCGGCTGATTTTTTCCGGCAACAGTGCTTATTCTGTCGCGGATTATCATCTCAAAATGGCCTCTGCAAGAATTCGTACTGTTTTAGGCCGAATGAAAGATGCAGCCCATCCTCTTCAGGAGCTTGCTGAGGAACTGAGTGAAACAGCCACGCGTGTCAATCAGGCGATCCGGCATCAGAATGACAATATACGCAATGTCGCCAATGCTCTGGATGATATGACTGACTCCGCACAAACGGTCAACCAACATGCAGATCAATCGGAGCAATTGTTGCTTAGCACCCAAAGTTACAGCGACCAGACCCGAGAGCAGTTAGATAACACTCAGAAAAATCTGCAAACGCTGTCTGCACAAGCAGAGCAGGCCACGGCTACGACACTGCAATTAAGTAACGAGGCGGCAAAAGTCAGCTCTGTGATGGATGAAATTCGCGGCATTGCCGATCAGACTAACCTGCTGGCCTTGAATGCGGCAATTGAAGCGGCTCGCGCCGGCGAGCATGGCCGTGGTTTTGCTGTGGTTGCCGATGAAGTACGGGCTTTGTCATCACGAACCCAGACGGCAACAGAACAGATTCAAAACAGCATTGAGCACATGTTAAATACAATTAACGAATGGCGCTCTGTTATTGAATGCAACCGCGATCAGACCAATCAGTGTGTTTCAACAGCCGCTGAAGGTTCTGAAAGCCTGAAGACCATGGAAGCCAACATGGCTGAAATGAATCTGCTGATCCGTAAAATGGCGCAGGCGGCAGAAGGTCAGGTTCAGCTGACCGACCATACCCGCCAACACATCCACTCGATCGCTGCGGCATCAGAGCAGAACTTTAAAGAGTTACTGCTGGTCGAAGAATCAAGCACCGGACTCAGAGCCAAAGTCGACGACTTTGAAGCACTGGCCGAGCGCTTCGAGGAAAGATAACCATTTTCTGACTGGTCTGGCTGTCAGGCCAGTCAGATACACTACCCCCTCCGCCGACATTGCTCACCTCTTTCATCGCTCCTGGTATTTTAAGCATTTCCTGAGCTTACCTTGATCTGTAACAAGCTATGACCACTGACTCCGATGGCGCATTCGGCTATCCGGAGATACACTCATTCACAGTATCTTTTTTTAATAAAGGAAACACTATGGCTGATTTACAACATACTGAAGAGCCTTGTGAAGCTTGTGGTGTCGCGGCTGAAATTGGCTTTCTCATCCGCGAAGGTGATGATGTTTCAACGCTCTCATTTAATGGTCAGGGAAAAGAGGTGATAGAGGCAGAATTTGCGCCTTTTCTGGCATTAGCAAAAAGCGTTAATAACAATGTGCAATATCAGACACTTTACAGTGACGACGAAACCGCTATGACAGCCAGCCTGCAGTTTGAATGCAGTGCTGAAAAACTGATTTTCGATCTTAAGTCCCGCTCACTGGCTCCACGATAATTCTTCAATCAAAAGCCATATCGAGTAAAAATTCCAGCTCGATATGGCTATTAGCAGCCATCCCCAGTGAACCTCTGTGATATCATTCCCGCCAGATAACTATGCCAAGATAACAACGCAATAGGATGCGCAGTAATGACCAAAAAAACTATCGCTTTCATCGGATTAGGCACTATGGGTTTCCCTATGGCCGGGCACCTGGCCACTGCGGGATTTAATGTCGTGGTGTACAACCGCACGACAGCCACAGCAGAGAGATGGCTTAACACTTACCCGGGTAAGCTTGCGCTGACTCCGGCAGAGGCCGCACACGAGGCTGATGTGGTGCTGACCTGCGTCGGTAATGATAACGATATCCGTGAAGTCTACTGTGGAGAACAGGGAATTCTGTCGACCATACGTCCTGGCACATTACTGATTGATCACACAACAGCCTCTGCCGATGTTGCCCGTGAAATGGCAGAAGCGGCAAACAGTGCATCTGCCACGTTCATCGATGCGCCAGTCTCTGGTGGTGAAGCAGGCGCTGTAAATGGCTGTCTGACCATAATGGTCGGTGGCAACGAAGAAGCGTTTCAATCAGCCCAGCCTATTTTCAACACTTATGCGAAAGCCTCTACGCTGATGGGTAATGTCGGATTCGGTCAAATCACTAAAATGGCGAACCAAATCTGCATTACCGGTATTCTTCAGGGCTTATCTGAAGCTATTACGCTTGCCAAAGCAGCGGGATTAGATATTGAGAAAATGACCAATGTGCTGAAGCACGGCGCGGCCGGTTCATGGCAAATGGAAAACCGCGCTGTCACCATGGCGGAAGATAAATTTGATTTCGGTTTTGCCATCGACTGGATGCGAAAAGATCTTTCTATCTGTTTCGATGCCGCCGATAAACTTTCTGTTCCGCTTCCTCTGGCACGCCAGGTCGATGCTGAATACGCCAAACTTCAGGACAGAGGCTTTAACCGCGCAGACACGTCGGTATTAATCAAGCAATTTGATAAATAACATTACCCGGATTCAAATATGCGTTGATTGGAATGTCATCGCATATTTTTATTCTGATAGTTGGTGACACTACTCCCATTTCATCAGCTAATGCTGTCTTTTCTTCTGGTACTGATTACAATTCGTCAGGAATAGAATGATTAAGTGCGTGTGTCGTGATAAGTATGTTGAAGCAACTCCAGCCATTTTTCCTGTTTGCGGCTCTGAGCTTTTTCCTGATATTCAGTCAGGGCGCTGCCGCTAACCAGTTCATTTCAGAAATAAAGTTGCTCAATTATACCGACAGTTACGGTAACGTATCGCTGCGGCATTCACGGAGCATTACCCTGCCCAATCCTCTTCATGTTAAAGGCAACTTGAATCTCGAAAATAGTGATATTAATTATTTACCTGGCGTTGTTCGTGTTGATGGGAACCTCAATCTGGCCTATAGCAAAATTGTTTCATTGCCAAAAAACCTGCAGGTTGCGGGGTACCTCAATCTTGCTCACACCCAAATTACCAGGCTAAGTCCGTATCTTAAGATACCAGGAGATTTAAGCTTGATTGGCATGCCAATTACACGCTTGCCTCCTTATCTGTCTGTTGGAGGCAATCTCTATCTGGCTCATACCAAGATTACTGAACTTCCTCCCAATATCACGGTGAAAGGTGATATTTATTTAGGGGGCATTACGTTGAAATCCATTCCGAAAACACTACGCGTTGGCGGGAATATCTATCAATAGCATTGCTGATTACTATCATCTCTGCGCTGAAATAATTTTTCACCTGACAAAAACATTTAAGCCAGAAACACATGATGAGTGTCTCTGGCTAACTTCACTTACTTTCTTATATTACCAATCTGATTTTTATCTTTTTCGTCGTTTTCGCACAAGGTGCGTTCATTTGCTTTTCAGTTTCGACTTAGAAGACTGCGATTGATAATAGAACCATTGTCTACGGCTTTTATTTGTCATAATTCACCTCTCGATAAAACATAGATAACAAGCCAAGTATTACTAAAAATATTTGCTACCTAATTCGTTTAACTTTACTCAAAGACTCATTACAGATGAATGACATTTAAGTATCGTTAACGTTACTATCTCCAATGACGAATGCTGATCGGCATAATCAACAAAACTGTTGTGTCCTTTATGCTCAGATTCTGGAGAATAATAAACATGAAGCGAGATGGATTGTTACTGAATGTTCTGATCCGACACTGAACTTTTCGACGTTTGGGGAACGTTAACCTTAAATTCAGTTACCTCACTCGAGGATCGGTTTTCCAACGCTTTTTCAGAGTTATCACCATCTAGTCCACATCAACAAAAATCAATATAAGAGTGTCTGACACATTTTTCAATACCATTTTTGACCTTTTTTGTGAGTTTATGCTCACATTTTTCTCATACGTTACACATCCGGGTTACAAAGTGTTGTGAATCAAGCCTTTAACAATTCACTACAAATTCACAACATCAATTCGTGTGATTTTGCACCATACTTGAGCAGTGTGACTTTCGATTCAGACTGGAATCGCTCAGAACACATTGAAAAATAAGCTTTCTATCAATATTTTCCCATTTGACAGATACTCATTCACTGTTAACATAATGTTACCAGATTAACAGGGGCGTATCATGCCAGCGCACACAATCACAATAGAACAATCTGCCCAGGCACCGAGAAAAGTCTTGTTTGAGTTATTAACAGATCATCAGAACCTGGGACGCTTTTTTGATGGTTCTTACCATCTGATCAGAAGCGGTAAACCAAAACCTAACGGAATTGGCGCCATACGCAGGGTCTCCGCTGGCCCTTTTACCTTTGATGAAAAGATCATCGACTATAAAGAAAATGAACACCTGCACTATCGTATAATCAACGGTGGCCCTGTTATTGAGCATGGAGGATGGATTCAGGTACACAGCCTGAATGCTGATACAAGTAACATTCAATACCGCATCAGCTTTTCCCCCAAAATTAAAGGCACCGGCTGGCTGATCAAACTCATACTGGAGAAAAGCATCCGAAAAGCACTGGCTAATCTTGCCCAGCATGGTGAAAGCACATGGAAGTGCTGATACTACTGGCCATCAGCCCGCTGTTTTTTATCTCAATGCTATGGGAGTACAGACGTTTACGCCGGGAAAGCAGCCAGGACTACAACTGGAAAGAACTGGCGTGTAATCTCACCCTGGCAGGTCTTCACCAAGGTGCCGATCTCATCGCAACCTTATTGCTTATGCCTTTTTTCCTCTGGCTTTATCAGTATCGCCTGTTCGATATCCAGATGTCTCCGGCTACTGTCGCACTGGCCTTTGTGCTGCAGGATTTCTGCTACTACTGGTTTCACCGGGCATCTCACCATATCAACTGGTTGTGGGCGTCACACATAGTCCATCATTCATCTCAGCACATGAACTTCACCACAGCTTTCAGACAAAGCCTGACTTATCCTGTGTCGGGTATGTGGCTCTTTTGGCTGCCATTAATATTAATTGGCTACCCTCCTGCAACAGTCCTTCTGGTCGTCTCTGTTAATCTGGGATTCCAGTTTTTTGTCCATACCAGAGTCATCAAACGATTAGGCTGGCTGGAACGCATCTTCAATACCCCGTCTCACCATCGTGTGCATCATGCCCGCAACCCTGAATATATAGATAAGAACTTTGCTGGAGTGCTTATTATCTGGGATAAGCTCTTTGGCACTTTCGTACCTGAAAACGACAGTACCATCATACGCTATGGCGTTCGAGAAGACGTCACCGGCTGGCGGCCGATCCAAGCGACCTTCCATCACTGGCAGCACATTTTCAGTCGTGCACTGGCCCCCAACCTGTCATTAAAATCACGCTTATACTGCCTGTTTGGTCCTCCTGGTCACACCCGATGAACGGCTAACTGGCATTTGTTTGATCCAGATAAAGTAAATGGCAATGAAACAGGATTAATATAGTCACTCTTTTGAACATCATGCTGGAGGGGCTGAGGTGAGACAACCAACTTTGACAACAGAACGTTTGCTGCTGCGTCCATTACAGCTCGCCGATGCAACGCTGATTCAAAAGCTGGCAGGTGAACCTGAAATTGCCCTGGGTACCACGAATGTGCCCTACCCGTATGATTCTGGTATGGCCGGACAATGGATCGGCCGCTCACTAGCCGGTTGGGACAATGGCACACTTGCCATCTTTGCCATAACGCTAAAGGACACAGAGCAATTAATTGGCTGCATAGGATTGCACAATATCAAACAGCACACTGCACAGTTAGGATTCTGGTTAGGTGTTCCATTCTGGGGTCAGGGCTATTGTGCAGAAGCTGCTCGCCGATTAGTCGAATTTGGTTTTTTTGACCTGAAACTCAGCAGAATATTCGCCCAGCACAGGCGCCTCGATCCCAAACCGGGAAAAGTCCTCGAACGCGCCGGGCTTTCCTTTGTCTGCGTTAAGCCTGATGCCACGCGAGTCAACAGAATCACCGAAGATCTCTCTTATTACGAAGCCACTCATCCCAGCCTCGTTGTTATTTGAGCACTTACCGCCAATGACAAGTTCCTACCATAAAACAAAAAATTACCACAGAATTATTCACCTCATTAATAGCCTGCAACGAAATTATCACCCGTAAAATACATTGGTTACTATAATAATGGTGACGGTTAAGTAACGATTAAGTTATGAATCACTATATTCGAAAGGGTAACAGGTGGGGCAGGCATACTATCCAATCAGAAAACAGGAAGTTGTAACCTAAATGGGGTTTACTTATCACAGGAGTGAAATTTTTTGGAAACAGGTAGGTCTAAAAATGAGAGCCCTGTAACAATCTATACCCCTAAGATACTTAGGCACAACCTAATCGATGGCTTTGCCACTGATAGATGAGGTGAATATTATGACTAGCTTTAAAGTACTCACTGCAACCGCTGTACTGCTAATGTCGACATCAGCTCTCGCTGATATTCGTGTGACGGATGCGAATAACGGTGCTTGGGTCACTGTGACCGAAAATGGTCAACCTGCTGCTAACGCATCTGTATCTGTTGCCAATGTACCTCAACAACGTAAAACGTACACCACCGATGATCGTGGTCGTGTATTCATCCCACTGCAGCTGAACTCTTCTCGCTCAGTGAAATTCGAGGCCACTACTGAAAACGGCCAGAAATCATCTCGTTATGCATTTACTGGTTCACGTAAAAACTAAGTACAGTCGCTAAGAAGAAGGCTCCCGAACGGGAGCCTTCTGGTTTTGGCCATACAAAAAACAGAAACTTGAACTTGATGTTAACTCACTGCAACATAAGAAAGACACTTTGAATATAAAATCAAACAAAACAAATAAGAAATCACTGTTACAGGAGAGTAAACAGTCATGGTTGATTTTTCGACAGCTGCAACAAGAAGCGTATTACTGACAGGATCTTCAGAACACGTCAAACGACAAGAATTAAAAACCGCATTTAATGAAACCTGGGCGCTTTACGAGTCCCTTTTTTCCCTGATTAACAACCACTCAGCCTACTTCAAGAAAGCCGAACCTCTCCGGCATCCGCTGATTTTTTATTACGGCCACACAGCGGTCTTTTATATCAATAAGTTAAAGCTCGGAAAATACATAGAAAACAGGATTGCCCCACACTTCGAGTCGATGTTTGCTATTGGTGTTGATGAAATGTCCTGGGACGATCTCAATGACGCCCACTACGACTGGCCAAGCGTTGATGACGTTAAAGCCTACCGCCATCAGGTGAAAGACTTAGTCAACCAGGTCATTGATGACATGCCGCTAACCCTGCCCATTACCGACAAAGATCCAGCATGGATAATTCTGATGGGTATTGAGCATGAACGCATCCACCTTGAAACCTCTTCTGTGATTATGCGCCAACTTCCTGTTGCTGATCTGACGCCGTCTTCTGACTGGGAAGCCTGTCAGGAAGCAGGGCCAGCACCTTCTAATCAACTTATCGCTATGGCCGGCCGTTCGATCACGCTGGGTAAATCTGACGATGCCGATACCTATGGCTGGGACAATGAATACGGTATCCAGCAATATAAAGTGCATGATTTCAAAACCAGCAAATACCTGGTGTCGAACCAGGAGTACCTTGAATTCGTGAAGGATGGCGGGTATCAACAAACAAGATATTGGACGGAAGAAGGCCTGGCCTGGCTGGCCTACACGAAAGCCACCATGCCCAGGTTCTGGCTTGAGCGAGACGGCAGCTTGTTACAGCGTAACCTCACGCAGGAAATTCCACTGCCGCTGAACTGGCCGGTTGAAGTGAATCAACTTGAAGCCAAAGCATTTTGTAACTGGAAAGCCGACAAAAAACAGCAATCCATTCGCCTGCCCACAGAAGCCGAATGGTACATTATGAGACAATGCCTTGATACGGCCTCTCCCTCCTGGCGAGAAGCGCCCGGTAATACCGAACTGGCTTATTATGCTTCGTCATGCCCGGTTGACCGCTTTGAACATAATGGTCTTTGCGACATAGTGGGCAATGTCTGGCAATGGACAGAGTCTGCCATCGACGGCTTCCAGGGGTTTAAAGTCCATCCGTTATACGATGATTTTTCTACCCCTACCTTTGATGGTCAGCACAATCTGATGAAAGGCGGTTCATGGATTTCAACCGGTAATGAGACTATCCCTGAATCTCGCTACGCTTTTCGTCGCCATTTCTATCAGCATGCGGGATTCCGCTATGTCGCCTCTGAGCAGGATCCAGCCAGTATGGAAAATCTGAATATTTATGAAACCAATGAGTTAATCGCACAATACCTGGAATTTCACTATGGTAATGAGTACTTCTCAGTACCTAATTTCTGTGTCAACGGGGTCAAGCAGTGCCTGCAGGAAATTTCATTGCACAGTACGCAACGGGCGCTGGATATTGGCTGCTCCGTCGGCAGAGCCAGCTTTGAACTGGCAAAACGTTTTGATCACGTAGATGGTATAGACTTTTCTGCCCGCTTTATTCAGCAAGCCTATGCCCTGCTTGAGCAGGGGGAGAAACGCTATACCATTCCTACTGAAGGCGATCTGGTTGAGTTCAAAAGTATCACCCTTGACGAATTAGGCTACCAGAACCTGAAAGGCAGTATTCACTTCAGCCAGGGCGATGCCTGTAATCTCAAGCCGCAGTTTACCGACTATGATCTGGTCTACGCCTCTAATCTCATTGACAGACTGGCAGATCCCAAGGCATTTCTTAGCAGCATTGCCAAACGGATTGTACCGGGCGGGTATCTGGTGATTACATCGCCCTACACCTGGTTGGAAGACTATACGCCAAAAGACATGTGGCTGGGGGGAGTCAAGGTTAATGGCGAGAATTTCACCACCTTAGACGGGCTCACTGAAACACTGATACCGCATTTCGAACTGATTGCCGTGAAAGAAATTCCGTTTGTGATCCGCGAGACGAAACGGAAATTCCAGCATACTGTGTCTGAAATGACTATCTGGCGGAAACGTTAACCACAAGCAGAAGTGTCTTGCTGTTCACCTGCCATCCCCAGACCAATACATTTCATTTGGTCTGGGGTAAACTAGCCGCTTTTTGAAGTGAGTACTGGCAAGTGAAAACACCGTGCGTGGCGAAGTGTAAAAATCAGGAAGGGATCTGCATTGGTTGCCTGCGAACCATGAAAGAAATCGGAGAATGGCGATTAATGAATGATGACGCGCACACCCGAGCCATCGCCCAGATCCAGGGGGTTGAAACCACACATAACTGTGAAAGTTGTGGGCAACCGGCTTATTGCGCGATTAAGGATGGCAACAGCCAGTGCTGGTGCTTTGAGCTGGCCAAACGTGATACGAGCAGCCTACCAGAAGGTAAGTGTGTTTGTCGTGCCTGTCTCGCGAGTCTGCCACTGCTGTAAACGGTTAACTGCTACTATTAGAGTGACATTGCCGTACACCTGAGAGTGAAGCTCGCATGAAAAAGTGGCTGCTGTTTATGGTCTTATTTAGCCTTTTGGGCTGCAACCCTCCGCCAAAAGCTGGATTTACTGCCAACGATTTACAACAGGACTGGGTATTATCCAAAATTGATGGCAGAGAGATCACTCAGATAGAAACGCGTACCCCTATCAGCCTGAGCCTGGACAGCCAGTTTAAAGCGACAGGATTCAGTGGCTGCAATCAGTTCATGGGCCTGGCAGAGCTTAAAAACGGTAACCAGTTCCGTATCACATCACTCGTATCCACTAAGATGGCTTGTATCCAGAATGAGGTTGCCACCGTTGAGGCGGTCCTCGTCAGTGCATTGCAGCAGTGGAATACCACGGCACTTGAAAGTAATACCTTATCGCTGACCACTGAGCAGCACGTACTGACTTTCGTTCCCAAAGATCTGTCCGTGCCACTCGATTCAACAACCCCCTGACTGGCAGGTTCAGCACTCCGTCTTGCCGTGCCAGGCCAGATACGCTGAGGCTTTCTCCGGCGTCATGTACTTGCCTAAAGTCTTTTCCGGCACCTGAGTTAAATCCACGACGATCAATCCATCCAGCGCATCGTTGAACTCAGGGTCAACATTAAAGCACACCAGCTTTCCGTTTAACCCCAGATACTGCCGTAATAATACCGGCACACTTTTTCCTGCATCCATCCGTGCAATAACTCTGGAAAGCAGCTGAACGTCAGCCAGTGCCGATAACATATCAGGCTGCCAGAACACCCGCTTATTGCAGGATAAGGGATGTGTCGGTGCCACCAGGCGCGCACTGTTTTCATCGGTATGATGCACAGACATACAGGCGGCAAGCAACTGTCTGGCCTCATGGCTGTACTCATCGCTGATACTGACCGGACCGAACAGGTGAGTATATTCAGGATGCCGGCACACAAAAGCCGATATGCCTTTCCACAGTAGCAATAACGCACTCAAACTGCGCTGATATTCTTCTGCCACCACTGAGCGCCCCAGCTCAATGGAAGCGCCATACTGGCTGATGAAGCGCTCGTCGTAGCGGAACAAGGTGCGGGAATAGAGGCCTTCCAGACCGTGCTTTGCTATCAGTTCATCCGTCAGTCCCAACCGGTATGCGCCGACTATTTTTTCAGCCTGGCGGTCCCAGACAAACAGATGGAGATAGCTCTCATCGAAGCTATCCAGATCGCTCGCTTTTCCTGTCCCTTCTCCCACCGCTCTGAAATTGATTTCGCGGATTCGCCCCAATTCTTTCAATATGGCAGGGATCTGATTGGCACGAGCACAGTAAACATCAAACTCACCGCTGCTCAGCATCCACTCGTCATCACCGAGATTGGCGATATCCTTTCTCAGTAACGATAAAGGGACAGGCGCAGCAATGGGTTCATTTGAAGAGACCATTTTAGGCACATCTGCGAGTGAAGCCGATGCACTTGAAGGGATCAAACCCGCCTGGCTGCCCAGCAAATAGGTATTGAATTTCAGGTAATTAACCAGGTGCTGGTCGTTGCTGATATTTTTCACTTCGCTGAATCGAATGCTGTCACCGATTGCAATCGGAATAGGTGATGCCTGCTTATTCAGCATTTCTCTTCCCAACATCAGGGTACGCAGCATAGGATGAATTTTACCCGCCATATAAAAATGTCGGCTGTTGCGCCCGCCGATAAAAACAGGCACCGTGGTGGCTTTGTGTTTATGGATTAAACGGCTGACCGATTTACTCCACTCTTTGTCGCGAAGCTGCTTAGATTGTCTGTCGTAAGCCGACACTTCACCGGCAGGAAAGACCAGCAGCAATCCGCCATCGCTTAAATGGCGGTTGGCTTCACGCAAGGCTTTGACATTGGCCCGAACCGCGCCTTCCCCTTCAAAGACATCCACACCAATAAACAGTGAATCCAGTTCGGGAACCGTCTTGAGGTAATGATTAGCCAGAATTTTCACGTCCGGCCGGATCCCTCTCAGTATCCGGGCCAGAATAATGCCCTCAGCGCAGCCAAGGGGATGATTAGCCACTACAACAACCGCATCCTGAGCGGGAATATCCTGGCCACTCCCTTTTACAACATGAAAATCTATCCCCAGTACATCAAGGGAATAACGAAGAAACGACTCGGTATCTTGTCCCACAGGCCTGTCAGCATAAAAGCGACTCAGTCTGTGTAACCCTGTCGCCCACTCAGTCAGTTTCTCACCGAACCCAAACGGGGTTTTCCGTGGCAAACGAAAAGGACTTACGGTTTCCATACTGTCTCCATCCGAAGTTGGTGTTCGATACGAGTATGAAAAGAATGTGTGACTCAAACGTGTCAGTTCTGCGGCAGAATGATGAGAGAAATACGTCAGTTTGATGAATAGGCACCAGCTTCACATGCGCAAAATCAGCAGGGCAAAAAACTGAAAGAGTGGCGTTCTTAACATTAAGCCAAAGCAGAGAAAGTAATAACGCTATCTTTCTCTGTATAACTCAAAAGATCATATAACCCCCAAAGGATGGAGGTGGCTGGGAAAGAGGATGAGCTGTTGTGAAAAAACTCATGCTGATACTGGTACTTAACCTGGTGCCATTGTTCATTCTGCTGTTAACCCTCATGCCTGTGCACTGTTCAGTCAGTATGGCAGACTGGATTAACTGGCTGCATCATACCCCACAGGTTTCCCTGCATACCCTTTGCTATTCACCGCAACCCAATAACAGTAACGTTAACGAACACTGACCCCCTCCTCTTTGCACAATTCTGAACTATTCTCTCAATAGGAATCGCAAAAATGTCCTACTGAGCGAAGGCTGCACTACCAGTGACTTAGGCATTACTCAGCCATAACTCAGCGGCTTCATGCGCTGGGGTTCCTCGTTGAATAAAGGAATGCATATTTGGATACTTTGCTTGGAAACATTGGCTACCTGTCAGCCGCAACCGGATTTCTGTTCATTTTTTTGCTGTTGCTGACAACCAGAGAAAAAAGCATGCCAAAAAGGCTGTTACAGCTCACCTGCCTTCTTGGCGCGGCCTGGGCCATAACATCCTTTACTCAATACCGCTACCAGCTCTCTATTTTGCCTGTGCTGCTGTCCGAAAGTTTACTGACACTCGGCTGGTGTCTGCTGGTGTCCAGCAGCTTAACCAACGCCGGGCAAGTGAAAGACATCCTCCGGGAAAAGGCTCCCCGCAGGCTTTGTCTGTTCATCGCGGCCACCGTCATGCTCGAACTGGCACGCTTCATCTGGCCAATACTCAGCCAGCGCACTTTCCTTTTCCTGCACTTATGCCAGGCAATCATCGGCCTGTGGTTTGTGGAATTGTGCTTTCGCCGAACCCACAAAGACGAACGCTGGGCCGTCAAGCCTATTTGTCTGGGACTGGGAGTCTATTTTGCTTACCACTTTGCGCTTTATGCGGATGCCTTTCTCACTAATACTCTGGCTTCCGGTTTCTGGCTCGGCAGAGGCTGGATAGCCCTGATATCCCTGCCTTTCATCCTGCTGACAGCCCGGCGGATTAAACACTGGCAAAGCCGGGTCTACGTCTCGCGGGATATTATTTATCACAGTACGCTGTTACTGGTGGCGGCCGGTTATCTGCTGGTCATGGCGTTCGCCGGTTTCTATATCAAGTCTATGGGAGAAAGCTGGAGCGATACGGTTCAGATTCTGTTTTTTGCCTTAAGTGCACTGGTGCTGGCCAGCCTTTTTCTGTCGGATACGTTTCGCAAAAACATCATGGTCTTTATCACCAAACATTTCTTTGCCAATAAATACGAATACCGTGAGGAGTGGATGCGTTTTGCCACGGCGCTCGAACACCCTGAAGGTACACAATACGACACAGCACTGCGCGCCATGCTTCACCCTTTTGGCTGTCACCGCGGTGTACTAGCTACCAGACAGGGCCCGAACATGAAAGTACGGGCCTGCCACAATATTGACAACCAGCACCCGGATATTCAGCTTTTACTCCGCTGCGCCGCGCTGCCAGCGATTGAGCATCAGTGGATTGTGGATATAGAGGCAGCCCGGCAAGGTACGGAACCCGCCCCCTTCCAGTTAGAGGCAACCGAACTTGCCAATGTGAAGGCATTGTCTTATGTCGTGCCATTGTCGAGCAGCAGCGGAACCCTGGGTGTGTGCCTGCTTTCCAGGCCCACCTCGACAGAAAAAGTCAACTGGGAAGACCGTGATTTGATGAAGGCGATCAGCCGTCAGCTCTCTGTGTATCTCAATGTTTTTGAAACCAATCAGAAACTCGCGGAAAGTCAGCAATTCGATACCTTTAACCGCATGTCTGCCTTTCTGGTCCATGATCTGAAAAACGTGTTAGCGCAACTTCAGCTTCTCAGCAAAAATGCGACAAAACACAGAAATAACCCAGATTTTATCAGCGATGCCTTTGAGACGGTCGATTCGGCGGCTCGCCGGCTGACGAAAGTCCTGAACCAGCTCAATAACAAGCGGGTGGAAAGTCAGTCAGAAGAAGACACAGACATTGAAGCGCTGATCCGACAGGTCTGCGACACCCGCGCCGTCCGAACGCCAGCACCGCAATTACTCACACAGACCAGCTTGCCGTTTACCGTGAAAACCGACAAAGAACGCTTCAGCAACATACTCTCTCATCTGGTTCAGAATGCACAGGAATCCACCAGTGAAAACGGTTATGTGCATGTGTCGACAACACGTACAGATCACTATTACCTGATCACTATCGCTGATAATGGCAGCGGAATGAGCAGCGATTTTATCGAGCACAGATTATTCAAGCCCTTTGATACCACCAAAGGCAACGCAGGCATGGGGATTGGTGCTTATGACGCAAAAAATCTGATTGAACAATTAGGCGGCTATATAGATGTGGCGTCCGAGCCAGACAAAGGGACGACCCTCACGATTCATCTGCCTGTCACAGCCTGATCCACCGGGACAAAGCATTCGCCAGAAAGGAACGAAATATGGATACATTACTTGTCATTGAAGATGATCCGGGTATTCAAAAACAGCTTAAATGGTGCTTTCCACAATACGAAGTTGTCATGGCTGATGACCGAAAATCGGCCATCACGGCATTACGACGGTATGAGCCCAAAGTCATTACCTTGGATCTCGGGCTTCCGCCTGATGAAGCCAATGCTTCAGAAGGGCTGGCGATACTACAGGAAATTCTGGCGTTGGCCCCCGACACCAAAGTCATCGTGATCACCGGCAATGATGACAAAGCCAATGCACTGAAAGCCATTGAGCTGGGCGCGCACGATTTCTATCACAAACCGATTGATGATGACATTCTGGCCGTGATTATCGACCGGGCATTTGTGGTGGCCAAACTGGAATCGGAGAACATCAATCTGCGCCAGTCTTCACTTGAAGCCAATGGATTCATTGGAAACAGCCCGCAAATACAACAAGTTTGCCGAATGATAGAGCGCATCGCCCCCACGGAGATCACCACCCTGATCCTTGGTGAAAGCGGCACCGGCAAAGAAGTGATCGCCCGCGCCATTCACGCGAAAGGGCCACGTGCAGATAAGCCTTTTATCGCTATCAACTGCGCGTCTATTCCGGAACACCTGCTTGAAAGTGAACTGTTTGGATTTGAAAAAGGGGCGTTTACCGGTGCGCACAAAACCACGGCCGGCAAAATCGAATGCGCCGATGGCGGCACGCTGTTCCTCGATGAAATCGGTGACATGCCCTATCCGCTGCAAGCCAAAATACTCCGCTTCCTGCAAGAGAAAGTGATTGAACGTGTCGGTGGCCGCCAGGAAA
This sequence comes from Photobacterium salinisoli, assembly GCF_003614885.1. Taxonomy (GTDB): domain Bacteria; phylum Pseudomonadota; class Gammaproteobacteria; order Enterobacterales; family Vibrionaceae; genus Photobacterium; species Photobacterium salinisoli. The sequence continues at coordinate 1,221,678 of NZ_QZMS01000011.1, read as the reverse complement.
TTCCGGTAGATGTGAAAATCATCTGCGCGACCCACCAGAATCTCGAACAAATGATGACAGATAAAACGTTTCGGGAAGATTTGTTCTACCGTATCAGTGAAATTACCATTCAGAACCCGCCACTGCGCGACCGTGAGCAGGACATTCTCATTCTGGCCCGTTACTTTTTACAGCAGGCCAACCAGCAGTCACCGCGAAAAATCAGCGGCTTCACCGACGATGCTATACGTGCAATGCTCCAGCACAGCTGGCCCGGGAATATCCGTGAACTGCAAAACAAGGTGAAATCCGCGGTGATCATGTCGGATAACAAATTCATCAGCTCGCTCGATCTGGCGCTTCAACCGATAGAAGACGACCTTGAACCCTTGGCACTCAATTTACGTCAGGTCAGAGAAGCGGCTGAAAAACAGGCCATAGCGAAAGCCCTGTCACTCAGTAACGGGAATATGTCTCATACCGCCAACATACTGGGGATTACGCGGCCGACACTGTACTCGCTGATGGATAAGTACACGGTGAAGAATGAGTGACTGGGTTTGATGGTATGTCTGGGTATATCTGGGTATCGTGGTATGTCGTGCTTGAGTTCGGAGGCTCACCTAGCACTGTCTGATGCGTGCCAGGCGAGAATCCACATAACGAGTGCGATTCTAGAGGCTGCGTCAGTATGTCGCGCTTGAGTTCGGTGCTTCTCTCATCATTGTCTGATGCGCGCCAGGCGAGAATCCACATAACGAGTGCGATTCTAAAGGCTGAGTCAGTATGTCGCGCTTGAGTTCGGTGCTTCTCTCATCATTGTCTGATGCGCGCCAGTGACTCTTTGCTGGCACAAACAGTCACCAGAAATGCCTTTGTTTCTCTGGTGTGGTCCGGGTCGGTTGCAGGCGTCCCGGCGCCGACAACCTAAAAATACATCCTTGTATTTTTACCCTGGGGTTGTATCACCAATATACATTCTCATACCGTTATTTCCGCGACAGGCGGAATCCATACAGTGAGCTGACACTATGTATGGTCCACCGATGCTGCTTATGGCAGGTGGTAGCGAGTGCTTCGTCCGCCTGACGCCGACTTTACCAGACACTTGAGTTCAACTAATGCGGCTAAGTGCCGGGTGGCTGTTGGTTTACTCACTTTCGCCACTTTATGGTACTGGCCAGCGCTGATTCCCTGCTCAAAATCACCATCCAGCATGCGGTTAAGCACCTTAACCTGCTCTGATGTGAGACTGGTCTGATCGACTTTCCGCCAGAAATTCGTCTTATAAATGGTTTGATCGATTTCTTTGAGCACCTGTGAGAAGGTTTCATCCAGGATATTGAAAAACCACTGTAACCAGAGAGTAATGTCCAGTTCACCTTTCTGGGTTTGCTCTAATATTGCGTAGTAACTGCTTCGATGAGCAAGTATTGCCACAGACATCGCATAAAAACGCACCGACTGCTGTTCCGCCTGAGCCAGTGCTAAATCTGTAAGTAATCGGGTTATGCGGCCATTCCCGTCATCTAACGGGTGCAGGGCAACAAACCATAAATGTGTAATTGCCGCTCTTAATAAGGGATCAAGGGAAGGATCGGCTTTGGATACATTGAACCACTCAATAAACTGAGTAAGTTCCCCTTCCAGTACTTCCCTACCGGGTGCTTCAAAGTGAACCACAGGGCGATCAATCCTGCCGGAGACAACCTGCATCGGCGCTTCTCCCCTTAACCGACCGCCAATAACGGGGTTGAACATCGTATAGCCTTCGGGAAACAGTCTGTCGTGCCAATGTAAGATGCGCGCCAGGGTTAGCGGAGCGTCTGAATTCTCGACGGCATCGAGCATGATTTCAGCAAATCCGTCAGTCTGCTCTGTGGTCGGAAATGGCTTTTCCTCACTAATCCCCAGCCTATTGGCTAACGATGAGCGAACAGAGAACGCATTGAGTTTATCCCCTTCTATCGCGCTGGAGTGAAGGATATTGGCTAGCAGCGTATCGAGCAGGGTTTGAGTGCTGTCTTGCGACTGACTCATCATCTTGCCCAATAAAATCCCCTGGTTCAGGCGAACCTCTCTGAGACGCGGTTCGATAACGCTTTTATCCCACGTAAAATTCGGCCAGCCGGGTTGTTGCCATATCCACATATGTCACTCCGTGATGCAATAAAACACCTTATTCGAATCAAATTATGATTCATTAAAGAGAGTTAATCGAATCACAGTGTGATTCGAATGGGGTGATTAATCTCGTGATTGTGCTTGGTGGTTATGTCTGGGTTTGATGGTGTGTCTGAGTTTTGTGGTCTGTCGCGCTTGAGTTCTGTGTTTTTCTCAGCACCGTTGGATGCGCGCCAGTTACTCTTTGCTGGCACAACCAGTCACCAGAAATGCCTTTGTTTCTCTGGTGTTGTACGGGTCGGTTGCAGGCGTCCCGGCGCCGATAACCTAAAAGTACATCCCTGTATTTTTACCCTACAACTGTTGGGGGCAAGTAAATGGTAAATTCATTTATGGGCTCTATTAAAACGCTGTACGGATCCTGCTGCTCCGATTCGGGAACGATACCGAGATCAGACAGAAGCTTAAATTTTGCTGACCGCAATTTAGCTGGTTTAACGTCCAGATCTTTATGCCACACGCGATATGTACCTAGTTTTTTGTCTCTTCGATAATAAAACCCTGCCAGAGGGTGCGTAAGATAAACTAGTGCAGACTCAGTATCTGGGAATCCAGGAAAGTCAAATAAACCGGATTCTGATTGAGCTAAATCAACGGATGCCTCAGCCCAACTCGACTGTGTTTCCATATGGTATTTATCGTACAAACCACTTGCTTCATTTAAGGTGCAATCGAAGCTAATTTTTCCTGCATGCCAGGGAAGATTCCATAAATATTTTGGCACAGTTAGTGTCCAAGAATCTAAAACTGTACCCAGGAACCAAACGCAGCGTTCACCTGTTTTGGTATCGATGATATATATTCGATAGTTTGTTTGTCCCATCGTAAATTTAGGGAACAGGAAAACGGCCGAAGTAAAATCAACATCAATAAATGGAACTACTGATATTAACCCCATTTTTTTACCGTTAATATCGACAGTGTCCAATTGGAACCTTTCAGGTAAAATCCCTTGAAACCGCTCAGCCGGAACAGCATAAGTAATAATCGAAAAGTGCTTTAAGCCACAATGTATATCTATGCCCTTTGGCTTTGGTCTATCGATTAAGTAATCTTTTAGCTTTCGCTTTTCTTGCACGATACTTCCTTGAAATTTAAAGAATAATATGGCTCCCTACATCAGGCTTTTCCACACTTGATGCCAGCACCAGAGTTAAATTACCGGAGTTTACCATGCCACCATTTCACTATGGCATTGATGTAGCCAAGCATTGCCTCAGTATCTACGGTGAGGATCATCAAGGCAAGATGGATATCTGTTATAAACCTTGGAACCACTATAAAAATATCATTTCAGGCGGATGTATGTCGCGCTTGAGTCCGGTGATTCACTTGCCATTGTCTGATGCGCACCAGTGACTCTTTGCTGGCACAACCCGTCACCAGAAATGCCTTTGTTTCTCTGGTGTTGTCCGGGCCGATTGTAGGCGTTCCCGACGCCGACAGCCTAAAAATACATCCTTGTATTTTTAGGCTGGGCTGTAGATACATTTACGTTCCAGACTCGTTGCGATAATCCTCATTTTTTCTGAATGCAAAACGCTACCAGCGGTGGCACAGTCAAAGCACCTAGCTTTGCAAATCCATATTAAAGTGCTTGTATTATTTATTGCTGCTTAACGTAAATCAGTTGATTTGTATCAAATCCCCGTTCTGACGACATTTGAATGAATTTTTCCATGACTGCCGGTTCGACAGTTGGCGTTCGCGAAAGTAACCATAGATAGTCGGTATTAGGGCCAGACACAAAAGCGTAACTGTAATTTTTACGATCCAATTCAAACACAACGTAAGAACCATAAAATGGACCAAAAAATGAGACTTTAAGATAACCGTCTGTTGGGCTGTTCACAAAGTAAGCTTTACCTTCCGCCTCTTTCCATTCGTTATCAGCTTCTGAAAAACCCCGATTGATCACCGAAACACCGCCATCTTCGCGCATACTGTACTCAGCCGTTACCTGACTCAGGCCTCTTTCGAATGAATGGTCAAGGCGGGCCACCTCATACCATTTACCCAGATAATTGTTCAGTTCAAACCCCGACACTGGTTTTACTGATTCGGGCATACCCATACAGCCACTAAGCAAAGCTGCACATAAAATTAACAAGGTTATTCTCAAAATGCCTCCAAATACCTAACAGATGACATGGACTACGCCATATCAGGCTTTATCACAATGGGAAAATCTGATCCCGCAATTACCGCAGACCACCATATCACATTCTGTTTATGGTATTCATTTAGCCAGACAGTGCTTCAGTATCCAAGGTGAGTTTCAACAAGGCGAGGTGTTGTTCACAGAGCCACTTAAAAATAACGTCAGTTCTTGCGGATCGGATGCCACGCTTGAGTTCGGTATTTTCACCGGCACAGTTTGAGGCGCGCCAGTGACTCTTTGCTGGCACAAACAGTCACCAGAAAAACCTTTGAGTTTGCTGGTGTGGTCCGGGCCGGTTGCAGGCGAATTACACCCATCCTCTCAGCTTGGCAGCGATGTATGGGGCAAAGAACGTTGTTGCAAGAACGACAGGCCAGATGTTGCCACCTTTGAATGTGTAGGCCTCAAGCAACTCAGACAACAACTTGCCTTGCCAAAGCCCGAACGAAAACTCAAAAACGAGTGTAAGAACAAGCCAACCCGCTCCGACAGTAAAGAGCACGAGAGGCCGACTGATATGCAGCCATGGAAGGGTAAAATACGCCACGCCAATGATTAAAACTGAGAGCAGCAAACCGCTAAGTACGAGCGCGACCGGCATTCCAAATCTGGGTACAAGTACCGATTCACGCAGCACGCCATTGGCAACAGCCAGAGCCAGGATGCCAACCCAAATAACCAGTGCCTTTAAAGCCACTACCGCCGGCATTGCCTGCACCCATAGTACCTAACGAATGACATGGGCTCCCCCTTCAGACTTCGCCAAAACTAGTCAGTCTGATTTAATACTAACCGGAGGCCACCATGTCACTGTCTGTGAATCCTGTAAATCGCTTTGATTTCGTCAAACACGCGCAATACTTTTCATTGCCATGATGTCTGCAATGCGATGTAACCTGACGCTATCGCGGTTGATCATCCAGTCCCCAAGCAGGAGCTGGATGCACTCACTTCCTTAAGGCCCGTAACATCCATGATGTTTTTTCATGTATCCGCATGCGGTCTGAAACTAACGCTGTCGTTGATTCATCGTCTGCAGACTGCGCCAACTTTAAGACCTCTCGTGAGGTTTTCACAACCTGCTCATGCCCTTTCGTTAACAAGTCCACCATTTCTTCTGAACTCGGAACGCCTTCCACTTCCTTGATTGAGCTTAGTCTCGAAAACTCTTTGTAAGTGCCCGGAGCAGCCACATCCAAGGTGCGAATGCGCTCTGCTATATCATCTACAGCTACTGCCAATTCGGTGTAATGTTCTTCGAACATCAGATGTAATTCACGGAACTGGGGTCCGGTCACATTCCAGTGAAAATTATGTGTCTGCAAATACAAGGTATATGAGTCAGCCAAAAGGTGTTTTAAACCTTCCGCGATTTTCTGTCTATCTTCTGTATTTATTCCAATATCAATGCTAGTCATCCTGTTTTCCTCTCTTGGTGTCAAAATTCATCTATGGCATTGATTTAGCCAAACATAACTTTAGTACCAACGGCGAGGATCACCAAGGTGAGGGGGTGATCTACAGGGCCACTTTGAAGGACATCATCTCTTGCGAGTCGGTTGTAGGCGCTCCCGGCGCCGAAAGCGGGAATCCATTCAACGAGTGCGATTTTTAATGGCTGGGTAAGTATGTCGCGCTTGAGTTCTGTGTATCTATCGCCGTGGTGTGACGCGCGCCAGTTACTCTTTGCTGGCACAAACAGTAACCAGAAATGCCTTTGTTTCTCTGGTGTTGTCCGGGCCAGTTGTAGGCGCTCCCGGCGCCGACAACCTAAAAATACATCCATGTATTTTTACCCTGGGGTTGTGTCACCAATATACACTGTCAATCCGTCATTTCCGCGACAGGCGGGAATCCAAACCGCGAGTACGATTTCTAAGGCTGAGTAAGTATGTCGCGCTTGAGTTCGGTGTTTTTCTCAGCATCGTTGGATGCGCGCCAGTTACTCTTTGCTGGCACATACAGTAACCAGAAATGCCTTTGTTTCTCTGGTATTGTCCGGGTCGGTTGTAGGCGCTCCCAGCGCCGACAACCTAAAAATACATCCATGTATTTTTACCCTAAGTTAGAAATAGCTTTTGGTTCATAGCATTACCGAAATTAGGCCCAACACCGCCAACAGCGGCCGAACGTAGCGAGGTCCAGCCAGCTTTGCTGGCGATGCTGCTTGGTTATGTTAACTGTGCGCCTGAATAAGCTCATTGACCCACTCTTTAAGTTTAAGGATTACTTCTTGGGTTTCGGACTCAGAGCCCTCTGCCTCAAAGTAACCCTCGGTTTCTATTTTGTAATGCCAATCACTACATTGCTGTTGCACTGAATAAGGTATTCCTTCTAGCGCTTCGATTGACTCATATACCCTTTGCGCAAAAGCATCGCGATCCCTACGATTTTTATCGTATTCGTCTATTTCGACTAAAAGCCTTTCTAGAACGGTTTTATTCGACATTACTCTCTCGATACTTTCGTACAGTTAACGCCCAATTAAGTTACAGACCAACGCACACCTGAACCCAAAGCAACACACCGATTACACCTAAACTTGTTGGAACTGAAAATGCCGCGCATTGGCTGTCAGATTGAATTGTTTGTTAGCTGCATCTAATATCGTGAACATAAAATCCCGCAATACCTTTCTTATAGCTAATGTCACAAGACAGCTTAAAACTAGGACAAACCTGACCAAACCCTACAACTTTCCATTCCTCTCCATTCTCTAAATGAAATAAAGACCAACTACCACGTGTTTTATCTCTTCCTGTTTTGATGCATGTAGATGACTTTACATAAATGTTTTCGCCTAACCACTTTGTTGGATAAGCAGGAATTGTAGCAACAACCATGTACACGAAGTATCCCATTAAAAAGCTAAAAAGTGGTATAGATACCAAGGCAAAGAAGAACTCTTTATATTTACCTACTTTGTAATGATGTGCCAAATAAGTAAAACCTGCAGGTTTCGCTTTTGTTCCTTTGTAAAAACTAAAAGCAAAAATAATGGCGGCTAATATTGCAAGTGATGAATACGGAAAAACTGTTGATTCAAGCGTTTCTAATGGTACATATGAGGAGCTTGCACCAAGTACTATTACCAACACTAACAATCCAAAAATACTTAAGATTGATATCACGATCTTCTCCAATCCACGTCCCCTCTGAGTTAATTTGTCAGCTAACGCCCTGCTCTAACGAATCCCCTCATAGTTTCTTTATAAAACAATGAGTAGACGCAAATCGCTCATTCTGATCTAATGAATTTCGCCAAAAAGACACCGGATTCAATGGATTTAATAGGGAACCCTAACGATACGCGACGTTCAAATTCTACAGCAAACTCTCGAGAATCAATGTCCTGGCATTCACAAAAAACGACTTAGATCTCTGATGCTTGCCACCAAAACGGTGCTCGATGGCTCCGATCTCACCCTCACCAAAATCGGAGGCGCCCTTGATACTAGTACCACGGTCAATCATGCCATCAAACGCATCGACCGATTGCTCGGGAATCAAAATCTTCACCGAGAAAAGGATGCCATCTATAAATGGCATGCTTCGTTTATTACCCGTGCCAACCCTTTTCCTGTCGTCCTCGTTGATTGGTCTGATGTTCGCGAACAACTTCGCCATATGACATTGCGCGCTTCAGTTGCCGTGAAAGTGTAACCCTCCCCCAAGAGTCATCAGCTTTTCCTCAACAAGCTGCAAGCCCTGCTGCCCGAAGGCTGTACACCTATCATCGTCTCTGACGCGGGCTTTAGAAATACATGATTCAGGCAAGTCGCCAATAAAGGTTGGGTTTGCTGGGGCGCGTGCGTGGCGAAGTCTCAATTAAATGTGGTGATGCGCCTTGGCGATGGAACAAAAGCTACTATTCGCAAGTAACCGACAAACCTCTGTTTTTGGGAGAAAGCCAACTTGCAAGGCGCTCCCCGCTTAAGTGTTTTGCCTATCTATATAAAAGCCAACCGAAAGGCAGGAAAGCACATCGACACAGCCGAACTTGTCAGAAACACTCTGCAGGAAAGGTGTTCCACAAAGGGGTGAAAGAGCCTTGGCTTCTAGTTACAAACATCCCCAACCATGTACTAAATGGCGTCAAAATCACCCGTTTATACGCTAAGCGAATGCAAATCGAAGAGTCGTTCCGAGATTTAAAAAGCCCTGCTTACGGCCAAGCACTTTGTCATAATCGCACTCGCTGTAACAAGCGCATCGACATCTTACTGCTCATGGTATTACTGGCTGAAATCATCATGAGGTGGAATGGGTTAATCGCCATACAAGCAACATGGCACTATGACTTCCAAGCCAACACCATCAAGCATCGACGTGTTTTATCAATCCCAAGGCTAGGAAAAGAGGTTAGGAGCCATCGACGATACAAGATTAAAGAGTCCCAATATCACTGGGCGATGTTCGAATATCAACGCCTTACGCACACTTGTGGGTTGGGGAAATTATGAGGGGATCCGCCAGAGCCCTTTTAAGGTGTGAGCAACGCAATACCGATGCTACCGCATACCACCTTAAACACTAAACGCAGCGCATAGTAAAAATGCCACGCGTTGCGAATCACTCTTAAACAGTTTGTTAGCCGTTTCCTTCAGCCATGTACATACCTTTTGCCATAACCTTAGAAGGAGTAACATCATCACTCGTATATAGAATACAGTCTGGATTGTACTCTCCGTTTTGGTGCATTTCCCATTCAGCTGCAAGCAACTTACTTTCAAAGTGATTAAAATTGAGATTGAACCAGTTTTGCAGTTGCTGAAAATTGTCAGCCTGCATTTCTCCTTGATGCTCTTCATGCAGCGTGTCTAGAATAATTGGATAATTCCGATCAGTTGCAGCCATTATTGCTTTTCTCGCAACACCCAATAGCATTTGTCCTGTAAATTTGAGCTTAAAGTCCATTAGGTGATGTCGAAGCCCATATTTAATTCGAATTCCTTTCGAGTGAGACCAATATCTATTTTCCAGTAAGTCCAAGCGAGCCTCATAGGTTTTAAGTATTTCAGATTCGATAAAACCTTTAGTTTCTTCTTTGAGTTCGTCAAGTGTTAAGAGCTTAACGTTGGTATTCTTCGCAGCCTCAATTGCTCCAGATTGAAATCCACTGCTAGAAACAATAAATGCTTTGTCTACCCCTAGATCTTCTACAATGCTGCGAAGAGCTAATACGTGACCTTTGTTTACCTTACGTTTCCAGTGCTTTGCTTCAACAATCCATTTTAGGTCGATACCCAAAAATTTAGTTTTTACAAACACATCAACATCATGGCTTGTCCTGACACCAGTTAAGCTGACATTTGTTTCAGCTTCTGCTCCAATAGCGTTGAAGTGTTCGCATATTTCCTCTTGAAAGATAAACCAATCTTCTTGACGCATTAATCACCTTCAATAATTATATTTTATCGAAATGGCTAACGCCTTGTTGAGGTGTGAGGCACGCAATGCCCTAGCCTCCGCATAGCACCTTAACCACTAAACCTAACGCATAGTAAAAATGCCACGCGTGCCGAATCACTCTTAAACAATTTGTTATATGGTTATGCCAAAATTCGCTCAATTCTAGTTATTTTTTGAATAGTAAAACGAAGTGTCGTTAAACAATGAAACAAACCTGTAATATCCAAATTTGAAAGAGCATCATTTTCATAAGAGTAACGCGCTTCCACAAACAACTTATCGTAAGGCTTGACGAGTTGTACCAGCTCGGAGAATGAATATTGTATTGCTCCATCAGCATGTAAAGAATCAATGTTATCTATTACCTCATTGCCAACAATAAGTAGTAATGAGCTTAAGTCATGACCTTTTGTTAAGGGTTCTTCAGTAACTCTCCCACCATACACGCCATTTCCAAAGTTCTTGTAATCTTTGATAATTGAACGGACACACAGTGATTTAATATATAGTTCAATGGCGAGTGCAGCATTGGTAATCATAGGAAGTAAAACGCCGGACATAGGCGGTAACTGCCTCAAAAACTCAGCACCATCGTAAAACTGATCAGCCGAATCGAGTACGCTGCTATTTGGAATTTCGATTCTTTCATATTGATACGTTTTATCGTTCATAGACTCCTACCATATAACGCCCGCGTAATTGACGCGAGCTTGCGAGCGTCCTAATTGACGCGTTTGTTAACTGCTATAGCAGGTTGTACTTGAAGGAGTGGCCATAACGACCCATTTGAGGGCAGCCAAAATATCGGTCACCTACGTTGAATAATTTTGGAAGCTGCAAAAGTTCACCCTCTGAAGCCTGCTGCTGATAAAGATACAAAACTGAAACATAAAGAGCCGCTATAGAATTTAAGCAGTTCTTTAAGTTTCCTTTCTCGAAATGCTCATGACGATGGTGCTTCACCTTATTGTGGTCTTGCCACCAGAAAGGAGGATGATTATCTCCCCAATCAGTCCAAGGCTTGAGCGTAAGTCCATATCTGGGGGCAGTAACCTCAAACTCCTTAAAGTTTGGTAGTGCATAAACAATTTCGGATTGATAGGCATTGATCGACGACGCCGTACTACCGGGATTTATAGCTTTACATAGTTGCTTCAAAACCACATCAACTTCAGCGCTAGCTGCAAGAAATAGCCTAGCTATCTCAATTGAAAACGCTTCGTCATTAGCTGAGAAATCTACAAAACGACCGAGCCTATCTAGATCCTCCTCAATTGATAAGAAGAAATTCCAGTGAATGAGTGTTTCTTGCCTTTGAATTCCCACTTTGCCTCCTGGCAGTTAACGCCCAAAGCAGCGGCGCGCTTACGCGTCCGCCTGCCTTTGCTTGTTAGATTTTTTGAACCTACCTACAAAGTGCCAAATTATTGATGCAATAAGTGAAGCAAGTATCCCGAGACCAAAACTTATTCCTCTTTCAGTCCAGATCGTTTTTTCAAAGTCTCTTCTCTGCTGTGAGAAAATAGCATCGACCACCTCTTGATTTGCGTTAACAATTGGCTCTAATTCTGATCTTTTTACTTCTAACTCTTGGATCAGGCTTTTGGTTGCTTCAATCTCGCCTTTTTTACTAGAGATAAATTCAGATAAGTCATTCAGATTCTTCTCTGTATTCTTTAACAGATCAAACTGCTGAGTGTAACTCTCAGGCTTATTTAGTTTTTCTGTTCTCGCTTTCTCTGAAGAATAAATTGCTAAACCTAAACTAGCAGAGGCTAACAGTACAGAAATGAACGATATAATTGCTGTTGGTTGAGGAGATCTTTTGTAGCTTTTTACCCAGAACTCAACAAACGCTTCTGCAAAAGCATCAAACTTGAAAAGGACTAGGGATTTTACGAGCTTCGCCGCTTCTTCATGCTCTTCTCGAGGTGGTTCATGGTAAATATCAAAATCACTTTCGATTATTTCAGCACCGGATGATTCTTCATTAGTCATATTAATGATGCCAACTGGATACTCCCACACTTCGAATTTCAAGTGAATGTCAGCATCACAATTGTGGCATTTTTCGTCTAGTTCATATGAATACTGGACTTCTCCGCCCATACCTCTTTCGGAGCCAGATTCTGCTTCGAAGTAGAAGTCATCATTATGAAGGTAATGCTTTGCGCCACAATTAGTGCATTTATACGTAGCTTTACCTGTTATTCCATCACTCACAATTGGTAACCCTTACTCCGTGAAATCTAACGCCTCAAACACCGGCATGGTGAAGATGGCGGCTTTTTTGGAACAAAAAAGGTGACAGCTTTGCCATGTCCGCGTGCTTTGACTTGTTAGATGTTTTGCGCAATTTCGGCCTGATTCCTTGGAGCCACCTTTTGACCAGATAATATTTCCTGAGAATATTTTAGGAGAGCATGATTCTGTGAAAAATCTGGCTCTACCCTCACGGCCTCTTGAAATACCTTTACGGCAAGATTAGGCACATTTTCAAGCAAGTAGGAAATACCGAGGTTAAACAATATTCGCGGCTCATTAGGATGGTATTTAATACCTTCTTCCAGAACGGAGATAGCCTCTTTATGCTTCCCTAAAACACCATAAGCTCCGCTCAACTCGATGACGAGTATAAGATTAGCAGGTTGAAGCTCCCAAGCCCTCAAGAGGTAATTTAATGATTCGTCCTTTTCCCCCAGGCTATGCGAGACTTTCGCAAGCATAAGATAAGGTGCAGCATTATCTGGGCTCTCAGGGGCAGCCAATTTAAGCAAGGATTTGGCCTTCCTAAGCTTTCGCTTATCAAAGAACCCTGGTTTCTTTGGCACCTGACCATCTAATTGAATTAGCCCTTCGGATAGCTTGCAACCCTTAGTGAATAATTCCATGTATTTTTCTTCTGATGGCATATTGAAATTTTCCGAGGTTAACTCTTACATCTAACATTTTATTCAACGACATGGTGTCACATAACTCTGTCGTGTAACTAATTCAGGAAAAACCTAACTAATCACTTGATTTCATTCAATTAAACACACGTATCATATAAACCCGTCAGTAAGATATACGACACCATGTCGTGTATCTTACTCAATCGCCTGATGCTACCCAATTGATATTATTTGCTTTTTTTTTCATTTCATGACTTACCCCAAAAATCAGCGACACATACGCTTGGGAGAAAAGCGACATCGGTCACTTACCGAACACAAAGAAGTCACAGAACCCAATGCGCGACATACCCACCCAGCCACCAAAAACGTACTCGCTTTATGGATTACCGCCTGTCGCGGGAATGACGGCTTGGTAATGTGTATTGAAGGTACAAAATCAGGGAAAAATTCAGGACGAATTTTTAGGTTGTCGGCGCCGGGAGCGCCTACAACCGACCCGGACCACACCAAAGAACAACAAGGCATTTCTGGGTACTCTTTTTGCCTTAAAAGAGTACCTGGCGCGCATCAACCCATGTCAAATGAGTCACGAAACCCAATGCGCGACATACCTCAGCTGCACCAGAATCCTCAGCCACAAAAATTACACCCGCTGAATGAAATCCCCCTAGTCAGAAGACTCCATCAACTTCCTCACCCAATACTTCTCCCTCAACCCTGGCGGATAATCTTCATTCAGGATCAGCTCATCATCAATGCCTTCTTCGCCCGACTGTAACAGCATTTTCCGCTTGTTGATTAATAACTGGTCCAGCTTGCGGATGGTGGCAATTTTACGTTCAATCACATTATCCAGCACTTTTTCAATGTCATTGAGCGCCTGAAAAGCGTGGGTGGTTTCAGGCTGTCTGTCCGTATCAAAATGATTTTTATACGGCGCGGAATACCCGCGTGACGGGTCTGGCTGCATTGCCGGCGTATCGCCGTTCATATTGGCTGATGTTTTGCTTCTGGGTGTTTCTCCGGGGAGCTCTTCGCTCATCTCCGCGATAACATGTTCAACATTGACGGTATTGATGGCTGTCAGGCCTTCCATGCAGGCATAAAGAAAAATCCTGTCTGCAAGTATATTAATTTTTCGCGGCACGCCTTTGGTGTATCGGGCGATGGCTTCGAATACGCCGTCGCTCAGGCTTGGATTTCCCCGCCAGTTGACACATTCCAAGCGATGCAGCATATAGCTTTTAACCTGATCGGCGGTCAGCGGCTGTAAATGGCAGGAGGCGATGATACGTTGCCGCAGCTGTTCCATTTCAGGCAGGCGGATAATGCCTTTCAGCTCCTCCTGGCCTAACAGAAAGCTCTGTAATAGCGGCTTATCATTGAACTGAAAATTCGACAGCATTCTCAGCTCCTCTACTGTTTCAGGGGGCAGGTTCTGCGCCTCGTCAACCAGCAACACTGCGCGCCTGCCTTGCTGCCTCAGCCCGTACAGGTGCTGTTCAAACCGCTTCAGTATATCGGCTTTACTCATCCCTTCCGTGGGAACGTTAAATTTAGCGGCAACCAATTTCACCAGTTCATCTGGCGAAAGCCGGGTGGTAGCAATTTGGACCGCAGTGACAGATTCATCCAGACTGGACATTAACCGATGAACCAGAATGGTTTTCCCTGTGCCTATCGGCCCTGAAACCACAATGAAGCCTTCTTCTAAAGACAGCCCGTATTGCAGATAGGACAGCGCTTTCTCATGATGAGGACTTGCGAAGAAAAAGCGTGGGTCGGGACTTAACTTAAACGGTTTATCCGTAAATCCAAAATGCGCTTCATACATAGCTAAAACTCCACCCTTACATCGATGAAAAGCCGGGTTTCATCGTAATCATTTACCGAGTCCGACGATGAACGCGTGTAATATTCTACCCCGGTCTGAGTAAACAACTCAGGCCGGAAAAAGTAGGTCGTGTCCAGACTGAACGTATGGTAATCATCAGTTTCATCACCGGTTGAAAGATACGTAAAGTCATAACGTTCATAGGCATAGCCAATATGGCCGGACAACACGCGGGACAGCTGGTGATCCACATCCAGCTCGATACCCCGGGAGTTGTCGTCTGTCAGATCAGACAACGACTCCAGCGTTTCCCTGTCTATCTGATAGAGAGAAAAACTGTATTGTGTGCGACGGAGCGTCAGTTCAGACAGCCAGCGTGCTTCTTTTCTCAGATAGATTTCGTCAATACGCCCGCCATCAACAAATCTGTCCCTTTCATAACTGTCCGGTGATTCAGTGTACGTCAGGGTATTGGTCCAGCGCCGTGTACGATTTCGGATTTCAGCGGCGTAGCTGTCCCCTTTAATTCGCTTGTCGTATTCGAAATAAAGGCGCGTTTTATCAGTTGGGTTAAGGTTGATCGCACCGGCCCAAAAATCACTGTTCACATCATCTTCTGAGAAGTTGTAACTCACTTCCCCGTAGGAATAGCGGTCGATAAAGTAGCGAACACCGCCACCCCAGTTGAAAATTTCATTCTCAGAGGAATCCGTTACACCGTCATAATTCTCATAATTGAGCCGCAAGAATGGCGAAAATCCGCTGATAGTCTGTAGTCCGATGACTTCATTGAGTCGGGTAAATTCGGTGGAAATGCCATCATCGCGGCCTTTTCGATAGTCATAAAATGCCCCTAACCGCCAGAATGCATCCCGTACCGAACGCCCATTAGCGTAAACAATATTACCGCCCCAGCCCGTGTAGTTACCTATGTCGTCTTCGTTATTGATAACATTGGTATAGACTCTGGAGCGTAAGTCCATGGTGCTCAGCGGGTTGGTTTGATAGCTCAGACCTATTTCGGCTTCATTGCTCTGTATCGTATTCCCGCTGATCACATCGGCATTCGCATCTGTTGCGATGTCGCTGGCGATGTTATCGATAGACGCACTGGCATCCACCTGAAACCCACTGCGACCCAGACCTTTGTATGCGATAAAATCTAAATCCTGATACAACTCATCACTTTGTTCACCCTCGGTGTAATACAGATACCCCAGAGTGTAATCCAGGCTGATTAATCCCCGGTTACCTTCAATAGTCCCTTCGATGCCTGCTTCCAGCTCAGTAATAAAGCTGCTTTGTGGATCAGTAGCTGTTCTGTCTACGTTGTCTGTAAAAGTGACTGCTGTTCCTGCGTATGGCGTTAACTTCACATCCGCCGCCTGGCTGGGAAGACCTAACAGTGAAAGGCTTCCCAGCAAATATAAACTAGGATTGATCCTCTGTAGCGCCATACTCATGTCCATGTCTGTATTGACCAAATACATTGCGCACGGTTTTGTTCATTACAAACCCGATTGCCATATCCTTATTCAGTTGAGACACCGCGACTTCTACATCGTCCAACCTCGATCTGTCCTGCTCTACCACAACCAATGCCTGACCCAGCAACTTGGACAGGGTCATGGTTTCAACAATGCCAAGCAATGGCGGGCAATCAAATATCACCATACGATCCGGATACCGGTGTGCCAGTTCATTCATCAGTTTTTCCATCTTGTTACTGGCCAGTAACTCATTACTCAGATGATGGGGCTTACCAGCCGGAATCAGGCGCAAATTCGGTATAGACGTTGGATAAATGATTTCCGACAGGTTAGTGATGCTCCCTTGCAAGAAATCAATCAGTCCCGCCTGTGCCTGTATGCCCAGCATGTCACTGACCCCTGGTTTCAGCACATTGGCATCAACCAGTAAGACTGTTTTGTCTTTCTCGGATGCCATGCTGAGCGCCAGATTAACTGCCGTAAAAGTTTTGCCTTCGCCCGGAGATGCACTGGTCACCATTAACAAATTGGCTCTTTGCTGAAACTGAGCACCGCTGCCGAAAGCGGTATGAAACAATTTTTGTTTTATGGCCCTGAACTCATTGGTGATACCGGCATTTACCTGCTTATCGGTATGCGAAACCATGCCTAACTCTCGAAGCCGCTCGCTATCTATCTCTATGGTTTCCGGCCGACGCCAGGCTTGCGGAAATCCGTCTGACATCACAGGCTGATGAATGGGTTTGAATATGGCTTCCTGCTCAACGTTCTGGCTCAGGCTCTGAGTGTTGGCTGAGTCGGTTTCATGAACCAAGTCCTGAATTAATGACTGACCAGACAGCAGTTCTGAGCTCTGAGGCCGATCAGTATCTGATGCCGGCTTCCCCGTTTTTTTGTTCTGACTGGCCGACTTTTTCTCCATCGCTTTTTGAATAATACTCATATCCAACCCATCTCCTGCATGATTAGCGTATGAATTGAAGTCACGACATTCAACGCCATGAAACCCAGGAAACACACGACAAGTGCTGCACTCACCCAGACAAAACGCCATTTTTCTTTACGTGCAGCCGCAGCAAGGCCGGACTGCTCTGTCGGTGAAATACCGCCCAATACGGGTATTCCTGTCAGCTGGTACAACTGGTTGGCAGACGTGGCAACCGGATAGAGCTGGCTGGTCAGGAAAGCAAGTCCAACCCCCACTCCCAAGCCTGCAATCAGTACCAGAACTAAGAACAATGGGCGTATTGGCCCGGATGGCTTCAGCGGCGCTCGTGGCGGATCAACAACCCTGAAGGTAATATCATCCGACGCCGCCCCCACTTTCTGGGATATCAGCGCGGACTCGCGTCGGGACAACAGCTCTTCATATTTATTTTTGGTAATGTCGTAACTCCGGGTTAACCCTGTGAGTTGCGCTTCTACATCTGGCATACGAACCAGTTTATCCTGCAGGAACAGCGCTTTATCTGTTTGCGCCTTTTCGCGAACCTGCAACGAGGCGACTTCGTTCTCTAACTGACTGATCAGCAATTTCAGATTCTGAAAAAACTCAGTGCTTCTGAAATCACTGTTGCCATCATCGGTCGACAGCGCCAGCCATGCACGCTTTTGACGTTCCAGTTCCGCAATCTGCCGTTTGGTTTCTTTCACATCCGGGTGTTTGTCCGTAAAACGGAATAACAGACTGTCCAGCCTGACCTGAAGCGCATCCAGTCTGTCATCATATTCGGTGCGCTGGGCGCCCTGATTTTTGGCGGCCAGTGCCATTTCCTCGTTCAGCTTACGCTTGGCCGTTTCCAGTTGCGTCTGCCGTTCCTGCAACTCAAGCTGAGTGTCTTCGATATCGGCATTCACTGCATCTAACTGGCCTCTGAAACCCATTTCGGAACTGGGTAAGTAACCGGCATGTTCCCGTTTGAATTCAGCCAGCTTAAGCTCGGCATCCGCCAGCCGCTTTTCATAATCAGTTAGCTGGCGCGCAATGAACTCACTGGCTTTATCCGTATCCTGCCGGTTTTTGCCTAAGGTATTTTCAACAAACACATCCAAGGCCGACTGCACGACATTTTTGACATAAACCGGATCGGTACCGCTGTAGCTGATACTGAACAGGTTTTCTCTGCCCGCGGATTTGATCTCAATGTTTTCTTTCAATTCAGCAAGAATGTCTTCATATTCCTCATTGGTGGTGGCTTTCAAATCTGCATCGGTATAGCGGGCAATGGTTTCCAGATTCTGCCTGCTCAGCAGGGTTTTCACCATCAGACTCAATTCCTGGTTCGAATCATTCGGTATCGCCAGGCCTTTCAGCAAAGGTTGCAATATCGAGCGTGTGTCCGCGTAAACTCTGGCTTCAACTGTGTATTGGTTTGGCCAGATTGTGACCACAGCCCATCCAAGGGGGCAGATCACCCAGGTGGCTATGATGATCCACTTGCGGCGTAGCCACACACTGTGCAGATACTCAATCAGGTTCTGAAATTGTTCCTGCATGTAACCTCCAATTAGAACCAGGCTTCCGGAATAATAATGATGTCACCAGGCAGTATGTCGACGTTGTCCCCAATCTCGCCATCACGCAGCAAGTTACCCAGGTTCAGCCCATAGGCCCTTTGCTGACCATTAACCACGCGGATCAAACGGGCATCATTGCCGTCTGCGAAATCCGTTAAGCCGCCAACAGCCACCATCACATCGAGTAACGTCATGTTTTCCCGATAGTTAATAGCCATGGGTTGTTGCGCTTCCCCAATCACTCGCACCTGTTCACTGTAAGGCCCCACAAACCCCTGTACGATCACGCTGACAATGGGATCCCGGACATATTCCGCCAAACGAGCCTCAATACTGCCAGCCAGTTCAGTCGGCGTACGCCCCGATGCCGGAATATCGTCCACCAGAGATGTTGTTAACATGCCATCCGGACGAACAATATAGGCACCGGATATTTCAGGGTTACCCCAGACAAAAATGTTGAGGGTATCTCCTGGGCCTATCAGGTATTTGTATTGATTGATGTTTTTTGTCAAAGAAGGCTGAGGGGTAGCCTTAGGTAAAGAGGGCAACGAATTTGAGGTACAGCCAGTCACTAGCATCATAGTGGCAGCCGTCAAACAGGTTAACTTCAATAGGTGACCACTTCTTGTCATATCAGCATCCATCCTGCGTATAAGTCCGTATCTCACATACCTTTTCCAAGGTTCAGAAGCGTCCAACTAAGTTGCAATTACAGCAGGCAAAAACGTCATTGAACTAAATTAACTATATATGATTTTTTTATTTTGCAGATTTTTTATGCTTGCCGATACTCAATACAGGAAGGGGCATTTTATTTATTTACACCTGGGACAAGGGTGATTATGACTTACTCAAGATTTCACGATCTAAATTTAAGCAACGCCGTGCTTATTTTTGCAGATATATTAATGCTTTCGGGCACTTTTGCAGGGACTCAACTATTTCTTTTTTATTTCAATCCGGCCTATTTACAGTATCCAGGCATCTTAATAAATGTTCTTAATCTCATTTATTATACACTTCCAATTCAACTGGCTCTGCTAGCTGTAGGACTTTACAATGAAAAACTCAGAGAGTCATATCGCGGCATCACTGTCAGAATATTGGTTGCCATTAGTTTGGCGTACATGCTGTCCACCAGCCTGTACCTGATCACTCCCCTGCCTTTTCCTGCCGGTTTTAGCCGTGAGTGGATGTATGGCAGTGCGCTGGTTGGTTTGATGATCGTGCGCTTTATCGCTATCCGTTCACGCTATCAGATGATTGGCAGGCTCAAAGTGCTCATTTTGGGTGCAGGTGAACGGGCCAGCCTTATCAATCGCTGCATGAGACGGCAATCCGACCGGGTCCATGTCGAACTGACAGGTTATGTGCCTATGCCGGGCGATAACCGGGAAAACGCAAATGTCACCCCTGTTCTCGACATTTCGGGCTCGTTGGAAGCCTTTGTGAAGTCCAACCATATCAAAGAAATCATTATTGCTGCTGATGAACGTCGGGGTAACCTGCCCACCGACAGTCTTTTCCATTGCAAGATGGAAGGGGTACAAGTCATCGATATCATTGACTTCATTGAACGGGAAACCGGACAGGTCGCAGTCAGCCATATTCATCCGTCCTGGGTGATCTTCAACCCGCATGCTACCGGCAACAAAGTGGGACGCTGTTTGTACTGGCTGTTTAATTGCGCCATTGCCATGCTGTTGTTGCTGATCACCTGGCCCATACTGATCGCCATCATTGTGATGATAAAATGGGAAGACGGTTTACGTGCACCGGTACTTTACTCTCAGGAGCGAGTCGGGCTGAAAGGCAAACGTTTCTCTATCTATAAGTTTCGCAGCATGAAAACTGACGCTGAGTCGCAAGGTGAGCAAATGGCCAGCCGCCAGGATCCCCGCATCACGCGTGTCGGCAGTGTCATCAGAAAATACCGGCTGGATGAGCTTCCTCAGCTGATCAACATTCTGAAAGGCGACATGAATTTTGTTGGCCCTCGTCCTGAGCGTCCGAGTTTTTCCAGCCAGTTTGAACAACAAATTCCTTATTATAATCACCGCTTGTATGTAAAACCCGGTCTGACGGGTTGGGCCCAGTTAAAATACCCCTATGGCGATAACATCGAAGATACCATTGAGAAACTCAAGTTTGATCTTTATTACATTAAACATAAAAGCGTAATACTCGATATATTGATACTGATCAGAACCTCTGAAATAGTACTGTTTGGTAAGGGGCGATAACATGAAAGAAGTTAATTCTCCGGTTCGCCGTCCAATCGTCAATGCAATGACTGTTGATGTCGAAGATTATTTTCATGTTTCTGCCTTTTCATCCATTATTAAGCAAGAACAATGGGGGAAATCTTACCCGCTGCGTGTAGATTACAACACCAGAAAAATAATGGATATTTTCGCTGAACATGATGTTAAAGCGACCTTTTTTATTCTCGGCTGGGTGGCTGATGCATGCCCTTCCCTGATAAAAGCCATTTCAGATCAAGGTCATGAACTGGCATGCCATGGCTATCATCATGTAAAAGCAAACCAGCAAACTGAGAAAGCCTTTTTTCAGGATGTCAGCCGCAGTAAGTTTTTGATAGAAGACCTCTCTGGTAAATATGTCAATGGTTACCGGGCGCCCAGCTTTTCAATTGACCACACTAATCTGTGGGCATTTAATATTCTTCATCGTCTTGGTTTTACTTTCAGCAGCAGCACATATCCGGTCAGACACGATCATTATGGTAACCCGGACTGGCCACGCTTTCTTCATCAGCGAAATGAAGGTTTGGTTGAAATACCCATTCCAACCTATCAGGTATTCGGTACCAATCTGCCAATCGGTGGTGGCGGTTATTTCCGGTTGTATCCTTATGCTATCAGCAAACATCTTATCCGGCGTTTTACTGAGCAATACCAACAACCGTTCTGTTTTTATTTTCACCCTTGGGAAATAGATGCACAACAGCCCAGAATAACGCAGGCATCACTCAAATCGCGCTTCCGGCATTATCTCAACCTTGAACACATGACAGCACGGCTTCACCATCTGCTGCAGGATTTCCAGTGGAGCACTGTCAGCCAGGCCTATCAACTGAATGGACATAACGATGAAACAGGAATTGACGATCCGAAAACTGAACCGGAACGACTGCATAGCCTGGGATCACTACGTTGATGCGCATCAGGACGGCAGTTTTTTCCATTTAACTGGCTGGCTGGATGTCATCAAAGAGGTATTCGGTCATCAACCTCACTATTTGCTGGCACTGCAAGACGATAAGCTGGTTGGTGTGTTGCCGTTATTCGAGCAGAAAAGTGCCTTGTTTGGCCACGCGCTGATTTCAACCCCTTTCTGTGTTTATGGCGGCGTGTTGTCCGATGATGAAAACGTCAGATACCAATTAGAAACGGCGGCCTTTGAACTGGGCTGCTCACTTGAGGTTGATTATATTGAGTTGCGGGATCGCGAGGAAAAACCTTGTGATACCACCTGGTTTCGTCATTGCCACCATGCCACTTTCAGGAACACGCTGGCCGACAACCCGGAGGCCATTCTTTCTGGTATCAAACGTAAACAAAGAGCGGTTATCCGCCATGCGATAAGCAACAAACTGAGCTGGGACGACCAGGATAACCCCGGGCTGTGTTTTGATCTCTACGCGGAGAGTGTCAGAAACCTCGGTACGCCTGTGTTTCATCCTGCGCTGTTTAAAAAGCTGCAGCATACCTTCGGTCAGCGTTGTAATACGCTGGTTATCCGTGATGCTTCCGGGATTCCTGTCTCTGGGGTGCTGAGTTTTTACTATAAAAACCAGGTACTGCCCTACTACGGTGGCGGAACGCAAGCCGCAAGGGAATTAAAAAGTAATGACTTTATGTATTACCAGCTAATGCTGCTTGCCCGTTCTAAAGGGGCAGAAGTGTTTGACTTTGGCAGAAGTAAAGTTGACTCAGGCGCCTACCACTATAAAAAGCACTGGGGCATGGAAGAGCAGCCGCTGCACTACCGTATCGCGCTGGTAAAAGCAAAACAGCCCCCCAATTTGTCCCCTAATAACCCGAAATATCGTTATTTCATAAAGGCCTGGCAAAGCATGCCTGTTGGCATCAGCAAGCTTATCGGACCGCCTATCTCGAAGTACCTTGGCTAAGCGACAATGGAGCAGGACAATGAAACCAGCAGTGCTATACCTTTGTCATCGAATCCCGTATCCGCCCAACAAAGGCGATAAGATTGCCAGTTATCATTTACTGAAATTTCTCAGTCAGCACTTTGATGTTTATCTGGGTTGTTTTATCGACGATAAGCATGATCAGCAGTATCGTCAAAAGGTAGAGGCACTGTGTCGCGATGTGTGTTTCATCACCCTTCATCCGACCCTGGCCCGCCTCAAAGGCTTGCAGGCGCTTTATAAAGGACAACCCATTACACTGCCCTACTACTCTCATCCGGCGATGACTGACTGGGTGCAGCGTACCCTGAACCAGCACCCCATCGAGCGTGCTCTGGTGTTCTCCAGCAGCATGGCGCAGTATTTGCTCAATGCGCGTCCCTCGCTGCACAAAGTCATGCATTTCGTGGACGTGGATTCAGAAAAATGGCGCCAGTATGCCCAGAAAAAGCAGGGAGTGGCCAGTTATCTGTATCAACGTGAATACCGGACACTCGCCAAGTTTGAAAAAGCAGTTTGTGCCGATTTTGATGTCAGCTGCTTTGTCACTGAAACAGAACGGCAGTCGTTTGCGGCCATGGTTGAACCCGCATTACAAACTAAAATTCATACGCTGGAAAACGGTATCGACAGCGGCTATTTCTCTCCGAATGCCGAATTCAGCCCTGTGACCGAACATCCGATTCAGCACGATAATTATGTGGTTTTTACCGGGGCTATGGACTATTGGGCCAATGTGGATGCCGTGACCTGGTTTGCCCGTAAAGTCTGGCCAAAGGTGCTTCAGGAACATCCTCACAGTAAGTTTTATATCGTCGGATCATCGCCTTCGGCCAGCGTCAGGGCGCTTAGCCGGCTGCCCGGCATAGTCGTCACCGGACGGGTTGAAGATGTGCGCCCGTATCTGTTCCATGCCAAAGCCGCCATCGCGCCAATGCAAATCGCACGAGGTATTCAGAACAAAATACTGGAAGCGATGGCGATGGAAAAACCTGTTCTTACCACCCCCCAGGGTATGGAAGGGCTTGAACACTACCCTGGGAATACAGTTGTTCAGGACAATGTAATGGGACAGACACTGTATGTGGCAGACGAACCGCAGGATGTCACCAACTGGGTATGCGAACAACTAGCCCGCCCTGTTCGCGCTGCCACACAGTCAAGACAGTGGATTGAGGACAATTTCAGCTGGGATGCCAAGCTATCCCCTGTACTCAGCTATCTTGAGGCTCAACATGTCTGACCGGCTCGGATTGCGCCTGACCATTCCCGTCATTGGCTGGTTATGGCTGTTCTGGCCCTCACTGAGTAATATGGTGAGTGTCTGGGCCAATTCTAAAACCTATGAGCATTGCTTCCTGGTGGTGCCGATCTGTCTCTGGCTGGTATGGCGAGAGCGCAAGGCCATGACGACATTGCGGCCATCTGTCAGTTGGCCTGCGGCAGTATTGCTTGTCGTATCATGCTTCCTGTGGCTGTTGGGCAGGGCGGCAAGTATCGGATTATTTGAGCATATTGCCGCCATAGTCAGCCTTCAGCTATTGTTGTGGGCGGTATTGGGAAGTGCCATCATTCGCCATTTTTGGTTCCCTTTGCTTTATTTACTCTTTGCTGTCCCCTTTGGCGAAAGCCTGATTCCCAAGCTACAGATCATCACCGCCGATCTTTCCGTCTGGCTGCTCAATATCAGCCAGATACCTGTCTACCGGGAGGGCTTATACCTGACCATTCCCAATGGTCGGTTTTACGTGGCAGAAGCCTGCTCAGGGATCCGTTTTCTGATATCCAGCGTGGCATTAGGCACGCTATTCGCCTATTTACATTTCACCAAAGTCTACAAGCGTACGCTCTTTGTGGCCTTTTCATTTATCTTCCCGATCATTGCTAATGGCATCAGGGCCTATGGCATTGTGATGATAGGCCATTACAGCAACATGGAATATGCTGCCGGGGCAGATCATCTGGTGTACGGCTGGATCTTTTTCAGTGCCGTCATACTGGTGATCTTTTATACCGCCAGTCTGTTTTCAGATCCGCCCCCCACTTTCAGCAAACTGCCAAACCAACAGTCCGCAGTATCATCTCACCAGATATGGAGAGTAGTTGGCATAATTTCCCTGATTTTCATGTCTGCCGCCCTGTGGACAAAGCAGCTTGATCAGGGCCGGCTTCTGCTGTCCGATCGGCAGAAACGCACCGACCCTGCCCAACCCGCCATGCTGACCGACTGGGGCATCTCCTTCCCGTACGCGGAACACAGCCAGCGCCAGAGCACCGCTGACGGTAAAGCCGAATTCTATACCGCCCGCTATAACATCTGGCAACAGGACGGCGAATTAATCAGCAGTAGCAATCAGCTGTTCAATAAAGACATCTGGTCTGTCGACAATAGCCAGTCCGTGACGTTACCGGCCGGTATTCATGCTAAATCAATGACGGTGTCCAATGCGAAGGGAAACAGCATGCGGGTTATCTATTGGTACTGTGTAAACGCGTTTTGCAGCAGCAATCCGCTGGCGATCAAGTTGATGAAAGCGTCTTACCGTCTGGCCGGACAGCAAGGTATCTCTGATGTCTTTGCAATAGCGAGCACTGAGCTGAATGATAACCAGATACAAGACATCATTGATGTCGGCACAAACAAGCACAGCGTGATCTTAATAAACAGCCACCAGCGGTGATGAAATCACACCAGGGAGAAGGTTATGTGCGGTATTGCGGGTATTTTCAACGTGCAACATTCAGGCATTATTGACACTCGGCTGTTGCAGCACATTAACAGGATACAGCATCATCGAGGCCCGGATGATGAAGGTTATTTCGTCGATGACCTTGTCGGGCTGGCCCATCGCCGCCTGTCTATTATTGACCTGTCCGGCGGACATCAGCCGCTGTTTAATGAAGACAGCACAGTCGCAGTTGTCTTTAATGGCGAAATTTACAATTTCAAAGCTCTGGTCAAACAGCTGAAAAGTCTGGGTCATCAATTCCGTACCGTCAGTGATACCGAGGTGATTGTTCATGCCTGGGAGCAATGGGGTAAAGACTGCGTCAGCCATTTTCGAGGCATGTTTGCCTTCGCCATCTGGGATAAAAACACCTCGACCCTCTTCCTTGCCCGGGATCGGCTAGGTAAAAAGCCGCTTTTTTACAGCCTGACATCCAAAGGGCAAATGGTTTTTGCCTCTGAGCTGAAAGTATTGATTGCACACCCTGATGTGTCCCGCACCCTGCGCGACGAAATGGCCGAAGAATACCTGATGTTCGGGTATGTTCCTGACCCGTTCACCGCTTATAAACACATATTCAAGCTCCCTGCCGGGCATTATCTTCAGCTCACACCGGGTGCCGCTATTACGGCCAGCGCCTACTGGGATCTCAGTGCGCCTGCGACCACACTCAGCTGGCACGATACGCAGGAGGCACTGGTCGATAAACTGCTCGAGGCTGTCAGAATCCGCATGGTGTCGGATGTGCCCCTCGGGGCCTTCCTGTCAGGAGGCGTCGATTCCAGTGCAATTGTGGCCCTGATGTCGGGCCTGCAATCCAATCCGGTGAACACCTGCGCCATAGGGTTTGATCAGGCTCAGTTCGATGAAAGCCAGTATGCCCGCAGCATTGCTGAGCAGTATCAAACCCGGCATCATGATCGCCAGATCAACGCAGATGATGTCAGCTTAGTGGAAGTACTGGGGCGGCTGTACGATGAACCTTTTGCAGACGACTCAGCACTGCCGACCTATCTGGTATGCCAACTGGCCCGACAACAGGTCAAAGTGGCTCTGTCCGGTGACGGAGGAGACGAAATCTTTGCCGGCTACCGTCGCTACCGGTTTCATCTGGCCGAGCAGAAAGTCAGGGGGATGATACCGTCTTCAATTCGTGAGCCGGTTTTTGGCATGTTGGGCCAGATATACCCCAAAGCCGACTGGGCGCCTCAGCGCTTCAGAGCCAAAACAACCTTCCAGTCGCTGGCTATGAACAGTGTCGATGCGTATGCCAATACGATCTCAAAATTCAGGTTCGCTGACAGGCAGCGGCTGCTCAGTCCGGCGTATCGTCATCAGCTCAATGGCTATACAGGGAGTGAGATTCTTCGCCGCCATGCCCTCAATGCGCCTACCGACGATCCGCTGAAAGTGATCCAATACCTTGATCTGAAAACCTGGCTGCCCGGCGATATTCTGACCAAGGTGGATCGCGCCAGTATGGCTAATTCCCTTGAAGTGCGTGCCCCCCTGCTTGATCACCAACTGCTGGAATGGGCATTTCAAATTCCGAGTCAGGACCTGATTCGTAAACAAGAAGGAAAATTCTGCTTTAAAAAAGCCCTGGAACCTTATCTGCCCAGAGAGATTTTATATCGCCCCAAAATGGGATTCAGCATGCCACTGGCACACTGGTTTCGTACCCAGCTCCGGCCGATGCTTCATGCGCAGATCTTGTCTTCCGCCATGCTGGACTGTGGCTATTTTAATCCGCATCAGCTGCGGACCATTGTGGCTGAGCACGAAAGCGGCCAGCGCGATCATGGTGTCGTGCTCTGGAGTTTACTGATGTTCGCCCAATTTATGGAGAGGCAGGCATAGTGAAAATTCTGACCATTTCAACGCTCTACCCTAACGCGAATAATCCCAGGCACGGCATTTTCGTTGAAACCCGGCTGCGCCAGTTAAAAAAACATTATCCGCAGACTGAGATAACTGTGATAGCACCTGTTCCCTGGTTCCCATTCAGCCATCCTGTGTTTGGGCAATACAGCGAATATGCGTCTGTCCCCTTCACCGAGAGTCGCTATGGCATACGCATTTATCATCCGAGGTACCTGGTTATTCCTAAACTGGGGATGTCTTTGACGCCATCGACGCTGGCCTATACCCTGCACAAACAAATAGAACGCTTAATGCGGCAAGGATTCGAATTTGATCTGATTGATGGCCACTATTTTTACCCCGACGGGGTGGCCATAGCTTCGGTCGCCAGCACCTTAAACAAACCTTTTACCATGACTGCAAGAGGGACAGACATCAATCTGATCCCCTCTTACCCAAAAGCCCGTAAGCGTATTCAGCAGGTGCTATCGGTCAGCAACCATAACCTTGCGGTGTGTGAAGCACTGCGACAAAGCATGATCGAATTAGGGGCAGCACCGGATAAAGTCAGCACGCTAAGAAACGGAGTGGATTTAGAGCTGTTCAGTTTCAGCGATGAAAGCCAGCAACCCGCGCTCAGACAGGCACTGAACCTGCCGGTTAATGTCCCTGTCATCTTATCCGTCGGTCTGCTTATAGAGCGTAAGGGGCACCACTTAGTCATCGAAGCCCTGCGTCACATTCCGGATGCCCTGCTGTTAATTGCCGGCACTGGCCCCAAAGCAAAAGCACTGTCCGCCCTGGCCAACCAGCACGGCATTGCCCACAGGGTACGCTTTCTGGGCAAACTCAGTCAGGAAGAATTATCCGCCTATTATGGCGCGGCTGACATACTGGCACTGGCTTCTGACAGAGAAGGCTGGGCGAATGTACTGCTTGAAGCCATGGCTTGCGGCACGCCTGTTGTGGCGACCAATATCTGGGGCACACCTGAAGTCGTCCGTAAACCGCAGGCAGGGACATTGGTTGAGCGTAATGTCACGGCCATCGCCGATGGTATCCGCCAGTTGCTGAATAAGCCTTTTGCCCGCGCTGAAACGCGTCATTACGCCGAGCAATTTGACTGGTCTGCCACCTCTGAAGGTCAATATCAGTTGTTTAACCGTTTGATCAAGGACGCATCATGAAGATTCTATATCACCACAGGGTCGCCTCCAAAGACGGCCAGTATGTCCATATTGAGGCGATCATCAGCGCCCTTCGCGAACAAGGCCATGAAGTAGTGGTGGTGGCGCCGGCTGTGTCTGATCAGGCCGACTTTGGCGCTGACGGCGGCTGGGTCAGTAAAGTGCGCCACATGCTGCCCCGTTTCTTATGTGAGCTCCTGGAGTTTGGCTATAGCGTTTATGATTTCGGCAAGTTATGCATCACTCTGTACCGGGAAAAACCGGATGCCATTTATGAGCGCTACAACCTGTTTCTTCCCTCCGGGATACTGGCGAAACAATTGTTCAATGTGCCACTGCTATTAGAAATCAACTCCCCATTATTTGATGAGCGCAATGCCTATGGCGGATTGTCGTTCACCTGGCTGGCCCGCTGGTCTGAACTGTTCACATGGCGAAATGCCGACCATACTCTGCCTGTCAGTCATGTACTGGCCAGCTATGTCCGGCGGGCTGGCGTACCTGAGTCCGCCATCAGTGTGATTCCTAACGGAATCGACAGCCGCGTATTTCATCCTGTTACCGGCAAGGAAAAAAAACCTGAACTCGCAGGTAGCCTGGTGGTAGGTTTTGTCGGGTTCTGCCGTGAGTGGCATCAATTAGATCACGTTTTATCACTGATTGCTGATTTCAACCGGCAGCGAAACCCTGACGATCCGGAAGTCAAATTCCTTATCATCGGTGACGGCCCGGTTCTGGATACACTCAAAAAGCAGGCACGCGATCTCAAAGCCGAGCATCAGATTCACATCACAGGATTGATTGATCGCCAGCATATCGCGGAATGGTTAACCCAGATAGACATTGCCCTGCAACCAGCGGTCACCCCCTGGTGCTCACCGCTCAAGCTGATCGAATACCTGGCGTGCGGCAAAGCCATCGTCGCGCCAGATAGCGACAACATTAAAGAACTGCTGACTGACGGCGAAAATGCCCTGCTGTTCAAAGCAGGACACTTGCCCGACATGCTGAATCAAGTAAAACGTTTGTTGTCCGATGAAGCACTCCGTCAGGAGTTAAGTGAACATGCCGCGGCCAGCATTACCAGGCAGCAACTGACCTGGTCGGACAATGCACGAAAAATCGTCAGTATTTTTGAGTCGTTAATTGCCAGATCCTGAGTCGTAGAGGGAATACATCATGGGTAACACGACTTTTTGAACATATCTTCAGCACATTAAGTAGAAGACATACCCTGTAATTCTGACATGGGTTTTCTTCGCGCGTGCTGGCTGACCATGACTTTCACTTGCATACTTAACGCCGCCATAGCCGCGGCTAATACCCAGAAAAGCTCAAGGTACGCCAGCGAGAGCGCGGCCCCTGCCGTGCAATAGCCCAGTAACGACACCTGCATCATGCGCGCCAGATCAATCTGCCAGTGGTGAGTGTCATTCCATGGCGGTCGCCTCAGTGTCACTATGACCCAGCGCATTTTCAAAAACAGCAGCAGGATAACCAGCATGAACAGGGAGAACCCGACAAAGCCGTGGTCGCCCAAAACCTGAAAATAAATACTGTGCGCAGCCCAGCTTTCTTCACCGGGAGGCGGGGTTTCAATGATATCTATTTTATAAATATCCAGCGCGAGTCTGTCCCACACCGGCTGGAAATAGGTGGCTTTGAATCCAGCCCCCAATACCGGCCGTTCCAGCGCCATCAATGTGTGGATTTTCCACGATGTCAGCCGGTTAGTGAAAGAAGAATCCTCGGTAGCCGTTTCTATGGTTTCCATCCTGTCGTACCAATTTTCCGGTAACAGTAAGACGGATACTGAAACGATAATCGCCACACCAAATAATGTCAGGACTTTCTTATTGCTTCTGAACCAGAAGTAACAGCCGATCACTGCCAGGGCAAGCACGCCTCCTCTGGAATAAGTGCCCAGCACGGATAAAACACACAGTACTAACATGGAAATCAAGCCAAAACGAATCCACCTTTCCTGAACGGACTTCAACTGATAGATACATAAAGGGATCACCATACACAGAGCGGCGGCAAGATGGTTATTGTCTGAGATCAAATGACCGGTTGGCCCCTGGATTCTATGTCCACCTAAACTGGCCAGAAACTTCAGTCCTTCCACAGCACCAAAAAAGCCAACTGACATCAATATCCCCCACAACAGCATTTCGAACTCATGCTTTTGCCGGATGATTAATGTAATCATGATGAACAACAGAAATATCTTGGAAAATTTCTCCCATTCCGGCCAAACCAGTTCAGGAAAAATAATGGTGTTGTAGGTAGTTAAACCAGTATGAAGCCAGAACACGAGAGCAATGAAGATGGCCCCGTCAAATAAAACAGTTGGTTTCTTCCTGGAAAAAAGATAAGTAATCAGCGTCAGCAGGGCAAACACAGTGTTGTAACTGATAGGTTTGGCAAACCCGTAAACCCAATAGGCAGGTACAAATAAACCCGACCACAGCCAGAGGGATACTGCGATATAAGAACGTCTCAGCGCAAAACAAGCCAGGATCAGGAAAACGCTGATTAAGACGACATCTCTCATTCTCCAGCTCCCTAACGTCGATGCTTTGTATTATTTTGCTGTTTTCCCAGGCATTCTTTGTCCTGCCTTATTGAGCGTAAACAAAGATATACCAAGACAAACAGCCCCATCGCGAAAAGGATTGATTCCACTGTTCAACTCCTTATCTGAGCGTGTGAAAGGCTCAGATTATCTGGGCTTCCAGCTGGCATATTTAAAAGACACTGTGACCTTTTTAACCCCTTCTTTCACTATAGGTCCTGATTAACGAACCAACAAAATTTTGACTATGAATAATTTGTCACCAGCAAACGACTCTTATCACATTTTGCAGTACAGTTATGCAATCAATCCAGTAGTCTTCAATCGCTTTTGTGAAATAGCTATAAAATTTTCTACTGTTAATGGCGTTAATCAAACATAGGGGTTCTGATTATTTTGCCTATTTTGGCTTGTATACTCCGATATTCAGGAATCACTCGGATTGAAACCGGCAGTAATACCACCATACAAACCGTATATACCATGGCACCTGTTACTATGCCCAGAAGTAAACCCCATAAGTGACTGTCTATTTCTGATACCACAGCCATCACGCAGAAATACATCAACACTGAAACGAAAAAGGGTACAAGAATAGCGGGTAATATACGCCTGGCCTGCAACCTGATCACATACAAGAACACTATTGTCACGCATACCAGAAATAAACCGCCAACCAGTAAGCGAACAAAAGACAGTCTGTCAGGGTCATCGTAGCCGGTCCCATAAAAACTGCCGATCACTAACAAGATCGCCAGACAATCACACTTAAATAACAATGGCATCCTGGATTTTAAGATGAATACCGTTTGTATTAACATGTACATTGTCATGACAATCATTAAAAATGACAGATTCTGCATAACAGGAATAACATCAATCCATTTTTCACCGAGAACGACATAAACAAAATCTTCCGCAATGGCGCATACGCCAAAAGATACCGGCATGGCAAGAAACATTAACAATGCCATTTGTGAATACAGTCTTTCTTTCAGTAAGCTGTCCTGATCTTTCAGTTTTGAAAACACGGAAAATGCCCCGTGATTCATAGGCGCCAGAAAGTCAGTAAACGGCAGCCAGGAAAACTCCTGTCCCATATTATAAAAACCAACGTTCCGGCTATTAAGAATATTACCCAAGAGCAACATATCTACTCTGGAACGCAAATACCCAGACACAGATACAAGGTATAACCACTTAGAGATAATCCACTGATCTTTCCAGTATTGTGTACACCACCTGGGCCGAAAAGGGCAAAGAATATAGCTGGTTATCACTTCAATGACGGCCATCAATATAACACCGGCAATTAAAGCCCAGTAATTTCCTATCACTAGCGCAACGCCTATGGTACACACGCTGCCGAGCGTTTTAGCCACCATCAGCATCATGGTTTCCATTTTAAAGTTGAAGTTTTTTTCGAACAGATCCATGCCCACATTATGAAAAGCCAGAATAACGGGAATAATACTGACGACACGAATGACCACCACCATCTCTGGTTCACTGGTGTAAACAGCAACCCAATCAGCCGACAGAAATAAGAAAAATGCGGACACTAAACGAAACAATAAATTTAAAGACCAGATACTGTGCAGTTTATTTTCATCTGTCATATCTTCCATCAGCACATATCGCTTTGTGCCCACAGTCGATAGCGCAATGAAAAAATACACAAAAAACATAGTGAAACCGGCGATGCCATAATCTTCCGGCGACAGTAAACGCACAAGCACTAACGTGCTGACCAGCCCGATACAGCGGTTGTACCAAATCGTGATCATCGACCACTTGGCACCGGAAAATATCGCCTGGGAATACTGATCTGCCATAGGTCGCTGCCCTTATCCCTGAGTGACTGCCATGTCTTTCGCCAGAACAATTTCGCCGTTCAGCTCCCGCTGGAACCACTCAATATAGCACCGCGTAGTGTTTTTCAATCGCTCGCAGTCTTTGATTGTGGGCACATAAGGCGTCATGCCAGCAACCAGACTGGGGGAATGAAATGACAGTACAAATACGTCCTGCCCTATTGCCATCTGAGCTTGCGTGATGGCCTGAAGCTGAGAGAGATCATTGCCTTCCGGCGACAGACGGTGCCGGCTCAGACGAAGTACCTTCGCCAAAAAACGACTGACATGCTTGCTTTTCACTGTCCGGCACCATGCCGGACACCGATTCGCTTTCTTTTCAACCCGCTTTGAAACCGATAGCCAGGAGCTGGTATGCGGAATATGCCGAATCGCATTTTCAACAAAAAGGGCATTGGTATATTCACTAAAATCAGGCCCTTGCTGATGACTGAAGTCACAGTAAGCACTGATACTGAGATCAACCTGATAGCCCAATGCACGTAAATGATCACTGGTAAAAGGGCCATAGCCGTAGCGCCCCGCAAGATACGTCACCGGAGAGGCTCCTGATACGGCGTGAATTCTTTCTGTCAGCCTGCTTATTTTTTCATACTCAAGTTCCGGTGCCAGATTACAGGGGTAAGATTCAAAATCCGTCGCAGACTGCTCCTCCGCGCTTCTGGGCGGATTCACCCAGGGATGTAAATGCGCAGCAAATTCAACACATTCAGCCTCGTTTTTTTGACAATGGGCTATCACTGCCCTGCCTCCGGCACTTTCAATGAACGGATAGTCCATAGCCAGGGTGATCTTAGCGCCAGTCTCGATCAGTTCCCCCATAAAAGGGATCAGGGCATGGTGGTGTGTAACGGCAGTATTGCTAGCATTAAATCCCTGATCCCAGTCAAACTCTTCCTCAGCATGGATCACTACCAGCAGTTTAACGTCCATATTTTCTCCTGATTCGTAGCAATGCCAGCCAGCAACGACACCCTTGTGAACTCGCCGAGCGCTTTGCCCGAAAACCGGCAGTACGCTGACAGTTGCAGGTTCTGCTAACGGTGTTTCCCCAGACTAGCTCCTGAGGTTCGTTGCAATCCGCCTGAGTCGCTTGCAACCTGAGTAACTTGGGATACCTCTGTTAAAAATGGCACATGAAGCACAGAGCCACCATGCCAGATCATAAAATTGTCTTATCTGCCACCTGAATCGTTTACAAACGGCTATCTGAGGTTCACCTCAGACAATCTGGCTATCTGCTTATATTTACAGGTTATCTGCTTCGCTGAACTCAATCCTCAGGCCCCAAAAGCCCCCGCAATCAGTCTGGTGCTACCGACTGACTATGGCGGATTTGTGGTACTTGCTTCACCCGTTTTCAGCATTCTTTCCTATACTCGATCTTGGATATTGTTTGACGTTAATCACACTTTTAAAGCAGATTTTAACCGGGAGCTGACTGATGATTTCGAAAGGAATAAAAACCTATCTTGCAACAATCGGTGTTCTCGTTCATTTAGTTATACTTGTTGCCGGTGTGTATCTGGTTAAACACTGGAGCGAACAAAACCAGACCCTGCCCGCCGCTTTACGCCAGTCCGTCAGCCACATAGAACAACAATTTCCAAGCCTGACACCTGTCAATCAGGCCGTTGCCAGTGTCGCCAGCAACCTCGCCAGCCCTTCCTATTTCTGGCGCGAATTTGATACAAGATACTGGCCATCCGTCGGGCCTGACTGGTCCTCAGCTGGCCCCCAGCCAGAAGCGATCAAACCCGCTTCGCTCGGCACCCTCTGGGTATCCGATGAACAAAGTTTTGAAAAAGCACTGGAGGATGTGTTACCCGGCCAGGACATAGTAGTGAAAAAAGGAACCTACTTTTTCAGCAGCAAACGCCTGAATATCAGCCAGGTGACTCCCTCTGCATCACGACCCGTGGTATTGCGGGCAGAAGAGCCGGGCACCGTTCTGCTGCAGCTGGACGGACTGGAAGGCATTGTGATTAACCAGCCCCACTGGACGGTATCAGGGCTAACCTTTAAAGGTGTTTGTCCAACCCCTTCCGATTGCGATCATGCGCTGCACATTGTTGGCGATGCCGATCACAGCCTGGTCCAGAACAATGTCTTCATCGATTTCAACGCTGCCATCAAGGTCAACCGGATGGAGGACAAATTTCCGGATAACGGCACCATTCGTCGCAATCACTTTTACAATACACAGCCAAGAGACACGTCGAGATCTGTCACGCCCATCAACCTTGACCATGGCAATGACTGGCGTATCGATCGCAACATCATTCGTGATTTCATCAAATCCGGTGGCAACCAGGTCAGCTATGGCGCTTTCATGAAAGGGGGCAACGAGCAAGGCATCATAGAAAACAACCTGGTGATCTGTAACAGCACCAGCCGTAAATATGATGGTTATCAGATTGGCCTGTCATTAGGTGGCGGCGGTATGGAGCAGGAAAACCGGCGGGGACAAATTGCACTCGAAGGGGCTAACCATACCGTACGTAACAATATCGTTTTGCACTGTAATGACGTGGGGCTTTACATCAATAGATCAGCTAATTCCCTGGTCAACAACAATATTCTCTATCACACCTCCGGCATCGACGTCCGGTTTCCGCAATCCAGCGCCGAGCTGATTAACAACATTGTGAGCGGCAAAATACGGGAACGCGACCAGGGTAAAGCGTCAGCCTCCCATAACCTCATTCTTTCCCCTGACTATCTGACCGACAAACAAAAACTGGACGATTGGTTTACCTCGCCAGCAATAGGTAATTTCTCGCCCAAAGACGATCTGATCAAAGCGAAATTAACCCGCAGTGCCACTGAGTACCCCGGCATGGCGAAAGGAAACAGTGTCTCCGACTTTTGTGGTAACCCAATCAGTGCACAGGACACCTTTGCCGGCGCCTTTAAGGACAGTCAGAACTGCTTTCGGACAACACCCTACGCTTCAGGGCACGACGCTTCAAAGCACGAATAGCCTTCTTCACTGAGTAGGTAAAATGCGGATAACGGAACTGACTGATCGCCAACCGGCACTCACGGTTGGCGAACGTTTTTTTATAGCGGGCAATACCACCCATAAAATCGTAACCCAGCGCCCCTTTATTCCAGGCATCCTGGATTAGCAGATAATGCGCCACCAAACCGGGTTTCAGA
Source organism: Photobacterium salinisoli (assembly GCF_003614885.1). Taxonomy (GTDB): domain Bacteria; phylum Pseudomonadota; class Gammaproteobacteria; order Enterobacterales; family Vibrionaceae; genus Photobacterium; species Photobacterium salinisoli. The sequence goes on along the minus strand of NZ_QZMS01000011.1, from coordinate 1,185,631 downwards.
TGATTATCCCCGGCGCCATAATTCAGCGCACTTAAATAGAACAGCACCCAGTTGGCATAGTGAAAATTATAAATCACCCCCAGATCTTCATCTCCGGCCTGCAGGTGGTGAATAGCAATCTGCCCCTTAGGCAGTCCCCGGCGAATCAGTTCATGGTGAAAATGCAGAAAACCGGGATTAGCAAAACCACTTTGTTCTGATTTACTGCCCCAACGGCTCAGGTGGTACTCAGCCGCATGATTGAAGAACTCCAGTCCCTGAGTGACAGAAGAAGCGGTGGTGATTTTCACTTCGCCCAGGGCACCGTACTTATTCAGGCTGCGCTTTATCTGATATCTGGCATTTCGCGACAAAAAGCTATCGAGCGTCTGCTGCTTATCCTTCAGCGGGCCAAAATCCAGCGCAAAACCGGCCGACTCCCAGACCACCTCTTTTTCTGCAAGTGCCAGCCCGGATAAAAGGGCCTTATTGTCCGCCTTTTCGCTGCCACAATCCGCCGCCACAGACTGTGGCCCGTAACTGACAAAGTTCACGTCCAGGCTGGCGCCAACCTCAAAGATATCTGTCCCATTCATCTGCGACATCACGCAGGCTGTCATCAACGGACGAACGGTATTGGCGAGCGCCTTGTCCATCAGAAAGTCGTTATATTCAATCCAGATTTGATCCTGCGAAGAAATACCTGTCCGGTGAAGGCAGAACTGTCGCCCATAAGACAGCCCGGCTATCTTTCTCTCTTTAATCACGATAATGCCCAGGCCGACAATGTTGTCATCCTGCCGGGCAAGAACAACACAACAATTGTCCACAAAACAATCCAGCCAGGTGCCTATCCACAGCCAGGACAAAAACAGGTTTGGTTCAGCCTGTTCCTCAAGCGCACGCCAGTGTCTTTCTAACCACTTTTGATCGGGGTTAACCATCCACTCGCACTGTATCGAACTGTTTTTGCTTTCCATTTTTTTCCCTGCGTCGTGACTTATCCGTTCGCATCAAGCATAGCAGAGCAACTGGTCACACACTTTTCAGGTGCTTTAATGGCAGATTTTATTGCCGCGATGAGTACAACAAACGTTTTATGTAAAAGCGATTAGTCGCAGTGTCAAAAATGTGACTATCCTAAAAAAGTCCATCTGAAAATTCTGACAGGGATGATTATGGCTTTTTTGTCTCGCTCCACCTTTCATGTGCTAGCACTCGCTGGTGTTGTCGCTGTCACACTCACGGCCTGCGGTGAACAGTCTGTCGATGAGTACATGGCCAAAGCCGATAACTATCTCAGCAGCAATCAAATCAATGCCGCTGTTATTGAGCTGAAAAATGCCATACAGCAACACCCTGATGCCAATCAGGCGAGACTTATGCTGGGTAAGATTTACCTGAGCCAGGGCGATTATGCCAGTGCCGAAAAAGAGTTGTATAAAGCCCTCAGAAGTACCGAAGAGAAAGACGCTATTGAACCACTGCTTGCCCAGGCTTATCTGGGTCAGAAAAAAACAGCCGATATCATTGATCTGGCCAGACATCCGCTGAGCCAGCAAGCTGAAGCACTGGCAGACATTTACGCCATCAAATCACTGGCTTTATTGCTCGATAACGATTCAGAGGGTGCTGAAGAAGCCTTTCAGCGGGTCGAAGAAACCGGACAGATCACACTTTATACGCGCCTTGCCCGAGCCAGCTTAGATGCCACCAAAGCGCTCAACGACACTGCGCTGATCCAGGTCAGTAATATAGTTCGTGTGTATCCTGACAGCAGCGATGCCTGGCTGCTTAAAGGGCATATAGAAACCAGTATGGCTCATCACAAAGCGGCAGCAGAGAGCTATCGAAAAGCCGTAGACACCGCCCCGAAAGCCTTACAAAACACCCTGTTTCTGGCCCAGGCCCTTGTGAAAACGGAACAGTACCAGGAAGCAGAAAAGTATGTTGATAATCTGCTGACGGTATTAAGCGGTCACGTACTGAGCAATGAACTGAAGGCCACCATTCTTTACGCCGAAGAGAAACAGGCTGAAGCAAAAGTCCACGCCGATTTAGCCATCCGAAACGGTTCCAGAAACCTGCCTACTTACTTAATTTCCGGTGTCGTTGCCTATAATCAGGGAAATTTTGAACAGGCCAATGAACGATTTGAAAAAGTCGCACCTTTTGTCTCGCAAAACCATCTGATACAACGCCTGTATGCGTCCAGCCAGCTTAAGCTGGGCGACATTGAAGGCGCCATGCAAACCATGAATCAGTTCGATGCCACAGACAAAGCGAGCAGCGACTTTATTTCCGATATGAGTCTGGAGCTTGCCAGAATCGGCCGTAATGATGCCGCTATGTCTCTGGCAGAGAAAGCCAATCATAACCCAACCACCAGCAAACAGCTTCGTTTAGGACTGCTTCAATTAGCCAGTAATAATACAATGGGGATCGACACTCTCCAGCACATTCTCAATTCCGACCCGACCCTGACGGAAGCGAATTTAGGCCTTGCCTATTATTACTTGAAACAAGGCCAGATGAATCAGGTGAAACAGATAGTCACCACCTGGCTTGAACGCAATCCGGACGATCAGACCGCCCAGATGCTGAATGCCCTGGTGCTGCAAATTGAGAAAAAGCCCGATCAGGCGCAATCAATCTATCAAAAGGTGCTGGAAAAAGATCCTAAGAACCTGCAAGCCACTTTGGGGCTTGGCCAGATTGCCGCCAGCAGAAATGATTTGGCCACCGCGTTCGGGTATGCCCGCACCGCCTATTCCCATTACCCGGGAAGAAATCTGACCACCCGGACATTATATAAATATGGCCAGCTCAGTGGGCAGCTGGATGAGGCAGTGTCTCTGATCGCTTCCGAGGTCGAAGCACACCCGGATGATACCGGACTGAAATTAGATTTGGCCCGCGGCTATATGCTGCAAGAAAAAACCGATCAGGCACTCAGTCTCATTACTCAGTTGACGCCACAGCAGCAAACCGCCCAAAGCTGGCGACTGCTGGGCGATATCTATTTCAGTCAGCGAGATTACCGTCAGGCCGAGCCGGCTTACACCCAATGGCTTGAGCTAGATGTACTCAGCCAGCAAGCGTATATGCGTAATATCCAGATTAAAGAGTTAAACAACAAAATGAGAGACAGCCTGCTACTGGCCGAAAAGGCCGAGCAGTTATTTAAGAATACGGCGGTATTTTCGCTGATGAAAGCTGGGTTGCAACTGAAACTGGACAATGCCACCGCCAGCCAGGCCACGCTGGATGCCTTGCCGGACAATGTAAAATCGCAAGCTTATTTCATGCGATTACAAGCCCTGAATTACCTGCAGCGCAAAGACTTTACCCGTGCTCTCGAATGGCAACGCAAGCGCTATGATGCCTCACCTGGGATCGCCAGCGCCAACGATGTGGCCAGTGCTTATGCATTGAACCAGCAAGATGACGAAGCCATTGCCTTCCTGCAGGCTGTCATCAAAGAGTACGGTGATAAAGCCGCTCCCTTGCGTCTGACACTGGCCCAACTGCAATTTGAACAACAGCCTGAACAGGCTATTGCACAATACCGGCGTATTCTTGAACAACAACCTGATAATGTCGTGGCTTTGAATAATCTAGCCTGGCTGTATTTGTCTCAGGAAAAGTATCCGCAAGCCTGCGACAGTGCTTCGAAAGCCTTAGGATTAGCGAAAGAGCACCCGCAGATTCAGGATACCTACGGTTATTGTCTGCTGAAATCAGGACAGGCAGCCAATGCGCTGCCAATGCTGGAAAAAGCCTACAAACAGGCACAGACTAACCCTGAAATCGCCCTTCACTATGCAGAAAGCCTGCTGGCAAACAATATGAAGGAAAATGCGCGAGAAATCCTCATTGGCATTACTACCTCCGATCCTAAGCTTCAGATGCTAAAGAACAAACTGGAAGAACAAATCCGGCTGTAAGCTCAACGCCCCGCTCTGCGGGGCGATATGTTCACCCTATTTTCTGCCAGCCTGTAAGGACAAAAATCATGCTTTTCTGTACCCGTCGAGCCGCTCAGCTCATCATGCGAACTCTGTTCTGTCTTGGCTGCATGTTACTTACAACGGCAAAGGCACAAGCCGCATTGCCAGACGTAATTGCGAAGATTAAACCTTCCGTTGTCGGGGTGGGCACTTATAACAAGCTGGCGACACCACGGGCTAATCTTATCGGAACTGGCTTTGTCGTTGGCGATGGCACATTGATTGCCACCAATAATCATGTTGTCCCCACTGCTATCGAAGTGGACAGAAACACCGGCTTTGTTGTCTTCGTCGGCACAGGCACTTCACCGGATGTCCGCACCGCAACCGTCGTTGCACGAGACAGTGAGCACGATCTGGCATTACTGAAAATCACTGGCACTCCCTTACCAAGCTTGCCTCTTTCCCAGCGTCCGGTGCGTGAAGGAGAGATCTACAGCTTCACTGGCTTTCCGATAGGTGCAGTGCTTGGGCTGTACCCGGTGACACACAGAGGCATGGTATCCAGCATCACCCCGGTTGCAGTGCCGGCCCGCTCAGCAAAAGAGCTCTCAGTCGCTCGCCTCAAACACCTGAAAAATCCTTTTGTCGTCTATCAGTTTGATGCCACAGCCTACCCCGGAAACAGTGGCAGTCCGGTATACCATCAGGACACAGGTGAAGTTATCGCCGTCATCAATAAGGTCTTGGTGCAAACCAGCAAAGAAAATGCACTGAGCCAGCCAAGCGCCATCACTTATGCCATTCCCGTCCGGCACCTGAATCAGCTGCTAAGCTCACGCTATAAACCATGAGAAAGCATGCTGAACCTATCTCACTGTATGTGTTGTTGAAAGAGCGGCAATTACTGATATGGGTATGGCTGCTACTCAGCTTATATGCCGCTTTTATTGCAGGGCTGACTTTAATGCCGGCCGCAGAGAAAGGATCACTGGCCGACTTAGACAGTTACGGCATATCCGGGCTGGATAAACTGCTGCATATATTGACCTATATACTTTTCGCCATGCTGGCACTTTGTGTCAGCCGGCAATACCGTTTCTACATTAGTATGCTTATCGGGCTGATGCTGTTTGGTAGTTTACTCGAAGTTTTTCAGGGCATTCTTCATCTTGGGCGCGAGAGCTCTTTTTCCGATGCCGTGGCAAATCTTTCTGGAGTCATACTGGGCGGGTTGCTATCTTGGTACCTGGAACGGCATGCTGCCATTAAAAGCTAGCGTCAACCCGGAAGATATAAACAATCAGTAAGTGCCTGATGTGGGAATGATATCCAGCTAGCGACTCTGGTGAGCATCATTATTGTCCGGGCACCTTTCCACTCACTATTTTTACAGAATAATGGAGACTTTGAATGAAGCGCGCTCTGCTCTTTTCTGCCATGATCGCAGGAGCATCCTTACTGGCAGGCTGTTCAGACAACGAAGTCGGTGACGTCAGTTTGGGCGTATTTACCACCAAAGACATCAAACTGAATGTGCTCAGTGATCCGCTGATCCCTGGTGTCACTTGCCACATTGCCAGTATTGAAGCGGATCTGGATTTTTCCGATCCCAGTGATTCTTCTATTTCCTGCCGGCAAACCGGTGAAATTACCCCTGAAATGATCGCCGCGATTGATAAATCAAAATCAGGTGATGTGGTCTTCAAGAAGTCAAAAAGTGTCTTTTTCAAAACAATGAAAATTCGCCGGGTCTTTGACCACGACAGCCAAACCCTGATGTATTTGTCTTATTCCACAAAAGAAACATCGGGCAGCTATAAACACAGCCTGTCCACAGTACCTTTGTGGGGTACCAAAGCGTATCAGGCGCCTGTCACACCACAAGCACAGTAACGGATGTCCTTCATTCAGGTTACTGTTTACATTCAGTAACAAAAACACATGCATACTGCGTCGCAGCTCTGACAATTCACAGAGCTGCTGCAGGTGTACAGCTAACCAGCCTCTCTTTCTGCTTCCTCAATGACTTAAACCGTTATTTTTGATCACTAAGTTAGATTTTTACCGCAAATACAATACAGTGATATCTTGACGCTCCACCTAAAGCCGCATTTAATTATTTAACAAGATAATAACAACCACGGAATGGAACATTACAATGACTTTGCCTTTACAGCCAAACACATTAAGGGATTCGCTCATGACGCAAGCATTACCTCATGAACGCATGTTGAAATGGGCAGAAGAGCGCCCGGATGACATTTTTCTCCGCCAGATCATCAACCGGCAGTTTACCGACTTTACCTATGCCGAGGTCATAGATAAGGCATTGCGCCTTGTCAGCGCATTACGTGCACAAGGCCTCATGCCTGGAGACAAGGTAGGCTTGATCTCGAAAAACTGCGCAGAATGGTACATCTGCGATCTCGCCATGATGCTTGGCAGCTACATCAGCGTACCGATCTTTCCTACCGCGGGTGCAGACACCATAGAGTACTGCCTGACTCACAGTGAAGCCAAGTTGGTTTTCATCGGCAAACTGGATGATAACCGCGCCATTAATACCGTCTGTCAAAATCTGGAAGATATCATCACGGTCAGCTTCCCGTACCCGAATACGCCAGAATGTCAGCATTCATTCAATGCGCTCATTGAGTCGCACGCACCGAGTGAAGAGCGCCCAACCCATCAGGACAACGATGTGATGTCGCTGGTGTATACATCCGGCACATCCGGGTTACCCAAAGGTGCCATTCTTTCTTACGGTGGCTTTGCTTTTTCTGCGCAGAGCCTCATCGATCATATCGGCATCATCGAAAATGAGCGCCTGTTCTCCTACCTTCCTCTGGCTCACATCACAGAACGTGTTTATATCCTGGGCACTTCAATGATGGCGGGTGTGCAGGTTGCCTTCCCTGAATCACTGGACACATTCATTGAAGACGTCAAAATGCACCGCCCGACATTATTTATCTCAGTACCCCGCCTCTGGACCGTGTTCCAACAGCGAATTCTGGAAAAACTGCCACAGGCAAAACTGAACATTTTGCTGAAAATCCCTTTTGTGTCCGGCCTGATCAAACGCAAACTGGCAGACGGCTTGGGCCTGAATGAAGCACGCGTATTAGGCTGCGGTTCAGCACCGGTTTCACCGGCACTGTTGCGCTGGTATGAGAGCATCGGGCTTAATATCACCGAAGCCTGGGGTATGACGGAAAACTATGCCTATGGCACCCTCAATCTTCCGTTTCGCAGTGACAAAATCGGCACAGTAGGCAGTGCGGGACCGGGGGTGGATATCAAGATCGCAGAAGATGATGAAATTCTTGTGCGTAGTAAAGGCCTGTTTTCTGGTTACTACAAAAACGACATTGCCACCAAAGAAAGCTTCAATGATGAAGGCTGGCTGCATACCGGTGACCTTGGCAGTCTGGATGAAGAAGGCTTCCTGACGATTCAGGGCCGTAAAAAAGACAACTTCAAAACAGCGAAAGGGAAATTCGTTTCACCGGTGCCGATTGAAAAGCGCCTCTTTGAACTCTGTGGCATTGAAATGATGTGTGTAGTGGGTTCAGGTATGCCCGCTCCTATTCTGCTGGCGGTCGCGCATGCTTATCCTAATTTTGACCGGGACAGATATGCGAAAACAGTAAGCAGGGCGATCGAAACTATCAATAAGGAGCTGGAGTCACACGCCAAGATCAAAGGTGTTTTGATGATCAAAGAACCCTGGAGTATTGAGAACGGTATCTTGACCCCTACCCTCAAGATCAAGCGTCATTTGCTGGAAAAACAATATCACGATACCGGTTGTAACTGGCCAAAAGATCAATTGATCCAGTGGGAAGAGTAAACACGGCAACCGTCAGCGTGACAACAAGTGGCCGTTTACACATGCAATAAAAAGGGCAGCTTTAAGCTGCCCGTTTTTTTGTTGGAGAGAGCGAATTGATTATTCGTAATCGGCGTACGGATTCGCTGTTGGCAATGCAATGGCTTCACCAAAGGCCGACAGTGTCAGACTGTTCTGGGTCATTGTCACCGAGGTTTCATCCATCACAGATTCACCAAAGTAATAACGAATTTCTTCCTGTCCCTGACAAGCCTGCTGATCACGCGCAGCCGTGGTAGTACGCACCTTAACATTACGAGCGAGGTATTCAGCGATAGCAAGCTGACCGTATTTCTTTTGCAACATCGACAGTGTTTTCTGTGGTGACAGCACCAACGCTGAAGCATTGTTGCCACCAAAGCCTTTGGCGTTAATGATCACACCCTGCATATCATCGCCTGCTGTGCCGGCAAAATAATGATCCATCAGAATATTCAGATTGGACTGATGCACATCATCGGCAATATGATCAATCGTTTTGATCCCCGGAATCCAGCCGTACTGCCAGACACCCAGAGAAGCTATCAGCTGATCGCCGGCCGCCGCACTCATAGAATGACCGACATAAGATTTAATTGCCGTCACCGGCCAGTTTTCAATGCCGAAGGTCTTCGCCACCTCGTTGAGTATGTGGCTTTCTGTGACGCGGTTTTGCGGTGTGCCTGTACCATGTGCCTGCACAAAGGTTTTCTTCACACCGTCCGGGCCAAGAATGGCCTGTGCCAGTGCCGCAGCCTTAGCAACAGTCACATAATTACCCACACCCGGTGCAGAGATAGATTTTTTATTGCCATCTGCATTAATAAACACATCAGCCGCAGAGCCATAAATGTTCGCCCCCAGTTTCAAAGCAAGCTCTTCTTCCATCAGTACGACAAACTGAGCTGATTCGGCCATGGTAAATCCGGCATTGTCAGAAAACGGACGACAGGCCCGGCGGTTATCAACTGTCTCGCTGCCATCCAGTGCGCAGATTTGTGCGTCTTCGGCTAACGCCCCCATCACGCGAAAACCTTCCATGATTTCAGAGACCACAGGCGCTTCAGCATTACCGACAATGGCCACCTTGGCCGCACCACTTTGGATGTCTTGCATGCCTTGACGCAAATTGTACAGGAAGGTTGCACAGGCTCCCATATTGGTGCCTGTCGTGCCCACACTGTTAATCACATAGCCGTTGATGAAATCGGCCGGCATTTCAGCCAGCGATAAAGCCATCATTTTCGAGCTGACCCGACCGCCCGTAAGTGGTGCGGCAACCATACCGGCTATGGACTGATCATCAATTTGCGCCAGCGCACTACCGGCATATACAGCAACTTCGTCAGGACGGATATGGGTCAGTATTTCCGACCAGTCAACACCCAGGGAATTGAGCGCATCTGAAGCGCCGTAAATAGTCAGTTGCAATCCGCGCGGATGAAACCGCGAGTTATACAACTTACCCGGTTCAAAGCCACGGGGAATATTGCCGCCACTGCTGACAGGGAAAGTGACGTAATCGGCCAGCAGTGCATCCAGCTCACCGGTTACTGTGATATGGACTTTGCTACCCTCTTCTTCCAGGTGCCAGTTCTCCGGCACATGCGCAGGCAACTTGGATTTGCGCAGCGTGAAACAGATCTGTTCATTACCGCCTGTAACCGCTGTTTTATATTGCTGCAGTACACGATCAGGATCGAAGGTTTCAATGCGACGAATTAAAGTGCCGTCCTTGATCGCCTCAATCACAGTGTCAGTGACGTCACCGTCAGCCAGGCCCATTCGGTGCGCCAGATCTTGCCAGGTTGAATGCATATCGCTGGCCGGCAGTATGTCTGCCAGCATACGTTTATAGCTGTGAAAACCTGAACTACGACCTGCGGCATTAATGCCGCCCATTCCGACAATCAGAGGTAATTTCATTGTATGCTTCTTGCTTCATGATTTATTTGTCTATCAGATTACCAAGTTCTACTGGCATTTCACCTGGCTTTTACGCCATAATTACTGACATAAGCGCCAAACCAGTCCAAGCAGACTAAATTGTGTCTTGCTGAGCTGCCAGCTTCAGCTCAGGTTCAGAAAAATCGCCCCCGATTAGATCTCAATGACGTTTAAAACAGAGCACTGACTATGAAGATTGCCTTTGTCCTTTATCCACGTGCATTAATCACAGGTATTTCTCTTGCTGCAGAGATGCTGAGCAGTGCTGCCAGTCTGAGACCCAAGCAGGATCAGAGGTCAAAACCCGTTTCTATTTCGGTTGTTGCTGAGAGTCTTTCACCGCCAGCGGTCAAATCCGGGCTGCGGCTACAACCGGATCTGACCCTGAAAGCGTCAGGACAATTCGATTTTGTCATTCTGCCGCCCATCTGGGGCAACCCGATCTCTGCATTGAAACAGTGCCCGGGGCTGGTGTCATGGCTGACCCATCAGTATCAGCAGGGCGCCAAAATCATCGCGACCGGTACAGGCGTTTGCTGGCTGGCCGAAACCGGGCTACTTGATCAGCAAGTCGCCACCACGCATTGGTATTACTACGATAAATTTGCCGCGCGTTACCCGGCCGTGGTACTGAACCGCCAGGCATCCATTACTGTGGCAAATGGTTTGTATTGTACCGTGAGTATCAACTCGCAATCAGAGCTGATCCTGTACCTGATTCGTGAGCATTTTGGCCAAAGTGTGGCCAAAACGGTCGAGACACATTTCGGCCATGAGATCTCTCAGTCTGACCAGCAACCCTTCTATCAGATAGGCGGAGAGGTCCAGTTTGATGAATCCATCGCATTGGCGCAGGACTGGCTCAAACGCAACTTATCCAAACCGATCACAGCAAAAGACGTGGCTGAGCATTGCGGCTTGCCACTGCGGACTTTTCAACGCCGGTTCAAAACCCAGGTCGGCCAGACCCCACATGAGTATTTACAGTCTCTGCGCATGGAAGCGGCACAAATCCTGTTACGTGATTTTGGATTATCTGTTCAGGATGTCGCAGAGCAAGTCGGTTACCGTGACGCCCATCATTTCAGTACCCGTTTTCAGCAACAGTTTACCCTGAGCCCGTCTCAATACCGTCATATGGTCAAAGCGAAGATATACCAGGCCTGAATTACTCACTTATGAGATTCCGCATCACTTAATTGCCGGATCAATGGTTTAGCCTGGATCCCGGTCACACTGATAGTCACCCAGTCGCTATGCTATTAGTAACGAACAATTCAATAAGATCTCGAGTTGAACTGGGTAATGCCTGTCTCGATGAACTGGAAAATCAAGTGATGTATGGTCGTATCCAATTGTTTTTCATACTGTTCATAACGTACTCTGCTGCCAGTGCCCCACCTCAACCGCTGCCGACCAGCACCACAAAACTGGATAGCCGCTCCTGCCGGTTAGACCTTTACCATCTGACTAAAAATCAATACAACAATATTGAGCCGGATTTTCAGATTGCGCTCATCGCCGATAGCGGCTTTAACCGTCGGTATGTCGCACTGAAAGCTGATATCTCTTATCCACTTGGCTTTGAAAATTTCAGTTATTTCCGTACCGGTCAACCTGTTGAAATTTTTACCGCAGATTGGAAAAAGTATTACGGCAATCTGAACCTGTCAGACTCTTCCCGCAGTTACAGCATTGCCCACCTGGTCAGATTAGGCAGCACTAACCCAAGACAAGCTTTTGACCTCTTAGTCAGGCTAATTGCAGAAGATGAAGGCCGTTTTGAGTTGCGTAGTGACAACAAGCACTATCGATTCTATCTGGAGAAAGGGCATTTGGATGATTTTTTACATTGCCTGAGCAATCAGGTCACAAAATAAACTGAGCAACTACCGGGTGGTGTCCCGGGTGCTAACGTCACTGCCACTCAAATTACAAACGCCAGCACTGTGTGCTGGCGTTCGATGTCTGGCACGTTCAAAGCTTATCGGCTTTGAACCGGCTCATATTCACCTTCAATAACCCGCCCTTTTGGCGTTGTATCTTCAGCTTGTGCAGCATTGAAAGTGGCAAATTCTTTAGCTAGTTTGCGCTTGAGGAATGGCTGAGCAATAAATGCAACCAATGCCATCGTCAATCCCATGACTGCCGCAAAGGTCAACGCAAAGAAACCGACAACCAGTGCAATCACACCAGTAAGGATATTTTTCATCTGTCACCTCATTATCAGGTACAGGAAACAGGACAATACCTGCATCCGGACACTCAGCCTCGCACAACAAAGTTGAATGCAGCTTGAACAGACGCTCAGTTGTTAGCATTTTTTCGCTTTTCACAAGTACGCGAAGTCAATTTAGACCTACATGCCGGTATCACCGGATTGCGACCGGCAGCCTTCACACTCATGCACGTTTTGTGCTCCAGAAAAAAATCTACTGGACAGAAAAACCTTTCTCATGCTGGAATATTGTTATGTTATAACAAAACAATTTAAAGAGACATGAAGAAAATATTATTACTCACCTTGGTGATTGCAGCTGGCGCCCTCGTCTTTTGGCAGCCGTCTTCGCCAGCCCGCCAGACTCTGGCCATTTCCGGCCCGTTTGAATTCAATAGTCAGGATATGTCAAAAGACGGATTTCTGTTTTCACGCCTGCAAGTGGTGGAATCGCTGGTTGGTATCAATGAGCAGGCAGAACTCTATCCGCTGCTGGCGGACAGCTGGCAGCAAAGTACAAACGGCCTGAACTGGGTATTCACTATCCGGCCGGAGGTCAAATTCCACGACGGCAGCCTGCTGACGGCCAAAGCAGCAGCTCAGTCACTCAATCAGGCACTTAGCAAACCGGGAGTTATTCGCCAGGTTCCTGTGCAATCGATTCAGGCCAGAGATAACCAGGTGATAATCACGCTGGATCGCCCATTCCGCGCGCTGCCTTCAGTGCTGGCACACTACTCGACCGCTATCGTGATCCCCGGCTCTTTCAGCGATAACGGTAAGATAGCAGCACTACAGGGTACAGGTCCTTATCAGATTGACGAGTTGCAGCCGCCACACAAAGCTAAAGCCAGCCGTTTTGCCGACTACTGGGGCCGGAAAGCACAGATTGACACCATTGAATATCTGGCGGGCCATCGTTCTGAAAGCCGGGCTTTACTGGCGCAAAGTGGTCAGATGGATCTGGTCTATACGCTGGATCCTATTAGTATGGATAGTCTGAAAACTGCCAATAATCTGCAGCTTCATGTAGAGTCCATGCCGCGTACTGTGCTGGTAAAGCTCAACAACGCCCACCCGTTTCTGAATCACAAGTCGGTCCGTCAGGCATTAAGTCTGGCGCTGGATCGTGAAGGAATTGCGCAATCGGTGCTTCGTTTACCGGGCTCGGAAGCCTACCAGCTTTTTTCCCCGGCATTAGGGGCCTGGCATATCAACCAGCAAGACACGGTTAAGCGTAATCTGGAACAGGCCGGACAGCTGCTTGCTGAACAAGGCTGGCGCGCGAACGAGCAGGGTCTGCTGGAAAGAGATGGCAAGGTTTTTCGCATTCAGCTTGTGACGTACGCCGATCGACCTGAGCTGCCGCTGATCGGAACAGCACTTCAGGCACAATGGCGTGAACTGGGTATCGATGTTCAGATTTCTATCGATAACTCCAGCGCCATCCCGGCCAAACATCATGACAACAGTCTGGAAATGGCACTGATCGCGCGTAACTTCGGCACCCTGGCCGACCCATTGCCTCTGCTGATGAATGACTTTGCCACCGAAAAGGGCTCAGACTGGGGACCGATGCACTGGTCTTCGCCGACCTTCAGTCACCTGCTTGCACAGCTGGCTGCTGAGCCAGACTCAGTTAAATACCGCCAGCTGGCCAGGCAGGCAGCAGGCTTACTGGCCGATGAAATGCCGCTGATTCCAGTGACCTATTACCGTCAGATTGTTGCGGTAAACGACAAGATCAGCGGCTTCTCATTCGATCCGTTTGAAATCAACTACCGGGTGTCGGAGATGCGCTTCAATGATTAAGATTCTGTTCTCCCGTGTCTGCCAGGCGCTGTTTGTCGCCTGGTCAGTCGGCACTCTGACCTTTGTGCTGATGCGCCTGATTCCGGGTGACATCGCTTATCGTATTGCAGCAGGCCGCTATGGCTACGACTACGTCGATGCCGAAGCAGCACAAGCTGTTCAGGCGGAGCTGGGGCTGAATCGCTCTGGTATCGAATTGTATTTCAACTGGTTGTGGGATCTGCTGCACTTTAACTTGGGTAACTCTCTGGTCAGTGGCGAACCTGTCGTACAGGCATTGTCCCACCAGCTAGGGCACTCATTGCTACTGGCTGCCGCCGCCATGGTTTTATCGTTGCTCATTGCTATTCCTGTCGGTCTGTATTGTGGCCGCCGCGTTAATCAGTGGAGCGACCATGTTGCGCTGTTCAGTGCCATTATCATCAAGGCCCAGCCAGTCTTTCTGATTGGCCTGCTGCTCATTCTGGTATTTGCCTTACATTTCAACCTGTTTCCTGTGGCGGGTTTCGGCAGTCCGGAATACCTGGTGCTACCCGCGCTTGCACTGGCACTCAGTATGGCTGCCATGTCGAGCCGTATCATTCGCAACGCAACACATCAGGTACTGAACGCTCCCTACTTTCAGTTTGCCAGACTGAAAGGGCTGAGCCACGAACAGGCTTTTACCCGCCACGGTCAGCTGAATATTGCGCTACCCGTAATGGCTTTCGTTGGCATTCAGGCTGTCAGCCTGGTGGAAGGTATTGTGATGATTGAATCGCTGTTCTCCTGGCCCGGTATCGGCCATGCTTTATCCCACGCGATTTTCCGTCGCGATATTCCAGTGATCCAAGGTGCCGCCCTGCTGATGGGTCTGCTGTTTGTTGCCATCAATACACTGGTCGACATCTCACAGTACCTGCTTGATCCGCGTCAGCGTCTGGCGAAGCAACAGGTGATGGCATGACAGTATTCACATCACTTTCTCGCCGTCAGTGCCTGGGCCTATGTGTGCTTGTCACACTGATCCTGTTTACCGCTATCGAAACCCTGGTTTACCGTGGCGATCCGGCGCAGCAGTCGCTGTCTCAGGCATTTGCCACGCCAAGCTGGCAGGAACCGCTGGGCCGCGACCATTACGGCCGCAGTAACTATGCCCGTCTTGGCAGCGCCATCACGACATCCTTGCTGATGGCACTCGTGAGTGTGGCATCCTCTGCGGCGCTCGGCCTGCTGACAGGCATTATCGCGGCATGGAAAGGCGGCTGGTGGGATAAAAGCCTGTCCTGGCTGGTGAACATCTTGCTGTCGTTGCCGGGTTTGATTCTGGTGCTGCTGTTTGGCGCTATGGTGCCAGGCTCCTTTATGATCCTGTATCTGGCGATTTCACTGATGCTCTGGGTTGAATATTTCCGGGTGGTTCGCAGCCGTACGCTTGTACTGCTGCGCTCAGCGGAGATCGAAGCATCCCGTCTTTATGGGTTTGGTGCCTGGTATCAGTTCAAACGCCATCTCTGGCCAGAGCTGAAAACGGATCTGTTCACGCTGGGTTGTTTTGGCGCCGGTAACGCCATTCTGGCACTGGCTTCCATCGGTTTTCTCTATGTCGGGCTCAAGCCACCCGAAGCTGAACTGGGCCTGATGATGGTGGAATTGTTCCGCTACTACCAGCAGGCGCCCTGGGTGCTGATGCAACCCATCGGAGTGGTCTTTTTACTGGTGATGAGTTTTCACCTGCTGGCACAAGGTAAGTAGTCATGAACATACTATTAAATGTCGAACAGCTCTCAGTACAGACGCAGCAACAAATGCTGGTCAATCCGCTTTCCTTTACATTACGACAAGGTGAAGCCGTCACTATTCTCGGCGAAACCGGCTCAGGAAAAAGCCTGTTAGCCAATGCCATCATCGGCACCCTGCCCGGCACACTGTCGATGCAAGGGCGGATTAATCTGTTCGGACAGGCTCAGCAGGATCTGAGCCTGTCCGAGCGGCAGAAACTGTGGGGAAAAAAACTCTCGGTGCTGCCGCAAGAACCCTGGTATGCGTTAAGCCCGTTAATGGCCGTGGGTGAACAGGTCCGTGAAGTGCATGAGATAGTCAATAATGACCAGGCACAAGCCCACTCGCATACCGAGCGCGCATTCACCAGCGTTGAGCTGAAACAGGATATGGCGAAGTACCCTCACCAACTCTCAGGGGGCATGGCGCAGCGGGTGGCGTACCTGTGTGCGACCCAGGCTGGCGGTGAGTTGCTGATCGCCGATGAGCCGACCAAAGGGCTGGATACCAGCCGCAAAGATCAGATCATCGAGCAACTCGTCCGCCACAAACAACGAGGTGCCGTTCTGGCCATAACTCACGATATTGAAGTCGCCCAGCGATTAGGCGGTGAGATCATAGTGATGAAAAAAGGCGTCATTCAGGAGCGCGGTCCGGCGGAACGCCTCCTGCAACAGCCGGAATCAGCTTACGCCAAAGCATTGATCGCCGCTGATCCCCGTTTCTGGCCACAAGCAACGCTGCCAGATATCAGTCAACCGCTGATAGAAGCCGAATCGCTTACCATGCAATTTGGTGATAAGACCCTGTTTCGTGATCTAAGTTTTACGCTGGCAGAAGGAGAGATTCTCGGCATCAGCGGTGACAGCGGCTGTGGTAAGTCAACACTTGCTGATCTGATACTGGGTTTGCAGCGCCCCTCTGCGGGGCACATGGTGAACAAACAGCAGCTCAGGACAGGTGAGGCACTGAAACTGTATCAAGATCCCCCCAGCGCACTTGCTAAAAGCGCAAAGCTGCAGACTCTGCTCAATGACTTATGCCGTCATCACCGGTTGGATACCCGCAAGATTAAGCCGCTGATGCAACGATTGGCCCTTTCTGACGATCTGCTGAGCCGTAAAGCGACTCAGGTATCTGGTGGCGAACTGCAGCGCTTTGCCATTCTGCGGGCATTGCTGATGAAACCTAAACTGCTGATCGCCGATGAGCCGACATCACGTCTCGACCCCATTACGGCTGCCAGTACGCTCCAGCTGATTGTCGAACTTACTCAGGAAATGGGGTGCGCTTTAGTGCTTATCAGTCATGACAAAGTGGCGCTGGAGAAAACCTGCCATAAGATCATTGCATTGTAGACATCAACTGGCTCAGAAAGATTGAGACGGATGCAGAAGTCAGGCCGTTGTAAGAACAAACCCGATGCCATAGGTACAGTAAGAGAGAGGTCAGCGTGAGCTGGCCTCTCTGTATACTGAATTAAGGCGCCGGATCGACTTCAGCCGGCAGGTAATGTTTCGGTTCCAGCTTCAACCATTCAGGTAAGACAGTCCCAATCGAAATCGATGACCAGGTACCGGAAATGATGCCGATAAACATTGCTGTCGCGAAGCCTTCCAAAGGTGTCCCGCCCATTAACCAGAGTGCAGCAACAGTGATCAGCGTAGTGCCTGAAGTCACCATGGTACGCGAAAACGTCGCAATCACGGCCTGATCATTGATATCTGCCGTCGGCATGTGTTGTTTCGCCACCAGCACTTCCCGAATCCGGTCTGCAATAATGATCGAATCGTTGAGCGAGTAACCCAGAATCGCCAGCACAGCCGCAAATACCGTAAGGTTAAATTCCATCTGGGTCAGCGCGAAAAAGCCCAGCACCAGAACAAGGTCGTGAATCAGCGCCAATAACGCCCCACTGGCAAGACGCCACTCAAAACGGATGCAGAGGTAACCCAAAATACACAAGATGCACACCAGCAATGCAAATCCGCCCTGCTCGACCAGATCCTGGCCGACCTGAGATCCCACCATGCTGTTACTGATGATTTCTACCTTGTCGGACACCTGGTGCAACAAGGGCTCAACATCGGGGGCTGCCTGTTCTTTCTCTGTGCCTTGTTCAGGCAACGCGTAGCGAATCACCCAGCGCCCGTCAGCGCCGGATGTCGTCACTGAGGTGGACTCACCGAGCGCCGGTTTCAGCACCTCCAGCATCTGGTCGCTGGTAACCGTAGGGCTGATCACCGTTTCGGTCACCATACCGCCGGTAAAATCCTGCCCCATATTCAAGCCTTTGATAGCGAAAGCTGCCAGCGAAATCACCATCAGCGCGATAGATACGACACTGGTGATGTAACGGATATTCCGAATTCGGGATTTCAAATAACTAACCATCTTTATACCCTCACATCACGACGCTTATCGCGTCCCCAAACCAGATTGATCAATGCCCGTGAAGCAAATACGCCGGTAAACATGCTGGTCAGCAGTCCCAGCCCCAAAGTCAGGGCAAAGCCCTGAATGGGCCCGTTTCCGATAGAGTACAAAATCAGGGCGGTAATCATAGTCGTGATGTTGGCATCGAGTATGGTGCTGAATGCACTGCTAAAGCCCTGGTCAATGGCCTGAGCAAAGCTCCGGCCTTCTGCCAGTTTGTCTTTGATTCTTTCGAAGATCAGGACGTTGGTATCCACCGCCATACCCACAGTCAGCACCAGCCCGGCGATCCCCGGCAAAGTCAATACGGCACCCGGCAGCAAGGCAATCAGGCCCAGCAGACACACCATGTTGACCATCAGCGCTACATTGGCCACCCAGCCAAGACGGCGATACCACAAGGCCATGAAGGTCAGCGTCAGTGCCATACCCAACGCCAGTGCCGCAAAACCGTTCTCAATGTTTTCCGCTCCCAGAGATGCGCCTATGGTGCGTTCTTCGACGATAGTCACCGGCGCCGTCAGCGATCCTGCACGTAACAACAAAGCAAGTTGCTGAGCTTCATCCGGCGAACCTGCTCCGGTAATACGGAACTGGTTCCCCAACTGCGACTGAATGGTAGCAACACTGATGACGCGCTCGCTGCGCTCAGTGTCGCCCCGGGCATTGGTTTTGTATTCCCGGTAGACGGTCGCCATCGGCTTGCCGATATGTTTGCCTGAGAAGTCACTCATGATCTTGCCACCGGCATGATCAAGTGAAATGTTCACTTCTGAAAACCCCACCGGATCCATACCTGCCCGCGCATTGACAATGTGCTCACCACTCAGCACCGGACGTTTATTGAGAATCACAGTACGGCCATTGTTATCTTTCAGCCGGATTACCTCGCCGGAACCTGCTTCGGAACCCGACTTCACCTCATAAAATGCCAGACTGGCGGTGGCACCAATAACCTTTTTGGCCTGTGACGGGTCTTGCACACCAGGCAATTCAATACGAATACTGTGCTCGCCCTGGCGCTGAACCAGCGCTTCGGTAATGCCCAGCTCTTCAATACGATCACGCATGATCTTCAGGTTCTGCTGCAGTGTCGCCGACTGGAAATCAAGCTTGTTTTGCTTGGTTGGCGTTACGGTCAGTTTGTCTGCACCCCGTTTGACTTCCCAGCCCGGATAATGCTGTTTCAAATACTGGCTGACCTGGCTCAACACAGTGTCGTCTTTCGTCTCAGCTTTGGATTCAAGGCTGAAACCATCCGTACCTAGCTGCCTGATACGTACCCCGCGCAGATGTTCGCTGCGCAGCATCTCCGTCACATCATCCACGATGGCGGTGCGCTGCTCCTGAAACGCGGTATCAATATCCACATTCAGCAGAAACTGCACGCCACCACGTAAATCCAGGCCCAGCTGAATCGGGCTGAAACCCATTTTTCCGAACCATTCGGGTGCGACGGAGACGTATGAATAGGTGATGTTATCGCCTTCTCTGACCCGCTTATCCAGCACTTCACGTGCCTTAGACTGATCAGACTCGTTGTTAAAAACGATAACCATCTGGTTGTTTTTCTGCTTAATTTCCTGTGCTTCAATGCCCTGCTGTTTCAGGTATTGGCTCACGCTGACAACATGATTCAGCTCACTATCGGCGTTGACTGACTGGATCTGAATAGACGGCTGCTCGCCGTACCAGGTTGGAATGGCACTCAATGCCAGTATCGCAACAGTTACCACCAGCACCAGATATTTCCAGGCAGCGTAGTGATTCAGCACCCGTGCTGATGCTCTAGAATGTTTTTTCTTCATGAATATCCCCTCAGCAATATGCCGAGTTAAAAGACAATAAATGTGACAATGTCACTCAGTGAAAAGGGATTATCAGATGAAGTAGTGGCTGTTGAGCGCCACATACATGGCATTGGTCTCTTTCCAGCCGGAAAGACGATAAGAAGGGCGAAAATCCTGATAAGCCACGTACTCTGGCGGCTGAACAAAACGCAGCATCAGACGGATATCGCTGACCGGATACAAAGACGAAGTCAGATCAAGACGATCCGGGTCACCGTCGTGAACATTGTATCGCTGCGAGATGTTCCAGCGGACAGAATGAAGAATGGCTACAGCAGAACCCGAATGCTGTGATTGGGTGGCCGGTGCAGAATCCGATGATTTTTTATGGCGGGAAGAAGGTTCGCTGAGAACGGCATTGAGCAGGCGGGATTCTGCCACGACCCGGGATTTAATCGTCGTCCCAGTGCCTTGTTCATCCAGGCATGCCATCGCCTGCGCAGAGAAGAACAGCGCAAAAAACGATAACCAGAATACGCGAATACCATGCCAGGACATAAAATGCCAACTCAATAACCAACAATGCACTATAAGTCCGAGTGTGACGGCGCTCAAGTAAAATGTTAGCAAAACGGGTTAGTTCGCTAGCTGATCCGGCATTCTGGTTAAGCTGTTAAGTTGTCATCCAGCTTGTTTGTTTTTCTGATTCATGATTCGCAGTGTGTCCTGCAGCGCCCATAACAGCGTCGAGGTGGAGACACCCACCATGACAATCCCATTTAACGATTCAATCGGCCCTAATAAACGCCAGCGTTCGGACATCACAATATCGCCATATCCTAAGGTGGCGAAGTTCACACAAGAAAAATAATAAGCCGTCGCAAAGTCAGTGAACTCATCTAATCCGTAAAACAGCCAGGCCCACACACCAATCTGTATGAGATTGCCAATGAGCAAAAGCGTCATCACACTCATCAGCAAAAGCAAACGCGACCCCAGCCGCGGGCTTTCTACCCAGGTATGATGACTGACATAAAAAGATAACGACGCAACCAGCAGTACGCTCTGGAACATCAGGCAGATAAACATGACGCTAAGACCCAGGATAATATTGATCAGCATGGTATACCTCGTCCCGTTTGAACGGCCAGTTACACTTGCGTTTACGGTACAGACAACGCTGATCACCTTTCGCTAGGTGCAAACAATCAACTTCGCTGGCTGCCAAAGCGCTTACTCAGCAGCATAGCCCAAAGATCAATTGAACCAGTGGCATCAGATAAGCCACTTCCGCCAACCACCTACCACGTCCAGCCGTTATAGTGTTAAGATCACAGCAATTCATTGTGACTTTGAGGGTGGCATTCTGCTCGGTGAACCACCATCAGAAACATCGGTTATTGGCTGTCAATTACCCGATATTGAAACAACGCTTTCAAACTCAAAGCACTGTCATTACAAGTAAAAGGTTTATATTTTTAATGTCTAGCACAAGTATCCAATGGTTTCCGGGCCACATGCACAAAGCCCGTAAAGAAATTGAAGAAGCCATTCCAAAAGTCGACGTCATCATTGAAGTGCTTGATGCCCGCATCCCTTTCAGCAGTGAAAACCCGTTGATTGCGTCTCTGCGTGGCGATAAACCCGTAATTAAAGTGCTGAACAAACGCGATCTTGCCGATCCGGACATGACGGAGTTGTGGATCGCGCATCTGGAAAAAGAACACAATGTGAAAGCCATGGCGATCACCACAGAAAACCAGAATGAAGTTAACAAGATTCTGGAGTTGTGCCGGAAACTGGCTCCTAATCGTGAAGAAATGGGCAAAAACATTCGGACCATGATCATGGGTATTCCCAATGTTGGTAAATCAACCATCATCAATACCCTCGCGGGCCGTTCGGTGGCCATTACCGGGAACCAGCCAGCCGTTACCCGTCAGCAGCAACGCATTAATCTGCAAAACGGCATTGTGCTGTCTGACACCCCAGGGATTTTGTGGCCGAAAGTAGAAAACCCGCACAGCGGTTTCCGTCTGGCCGCTACCGGTGCCGTCAAAGATACCGCCATGGACTACATTGATGTGGCATTCTTTACGGTGGAGTATTTGAAAGACGCTTATCCAAGTCTTTTACAGAAGCGTTACGAGCTGGAAGATGAATTACCGGAATCTGAAATTGAGCTGATGGAAGCCATTGGCCGCAAACGCGGCTGCTTGCGTTCAGGCGGTAAAGTGGATTTACACAAAGCGTCAGAGATACTGATCAATGAGCTGCGCAATGGCACTCTGGGACAAATCACCATGGAACGACCTGAAATGATCACTCAGGAACTGATTGATGTTGCTCTGGACAATGAACGCAAAGCCGCTGATAAAGCCAAGAACAAAGAAGAAAGACGTAAACGCTATCTGAGAAACAAGCGATAAACGCCGCATAAAAAAAGGTGCTGTTCCCCCGCTACGGGATATGAACATTTCGATTTGAACGCAGTACTAATTAATACTTTTCAATGATTTATGTTCAAATCTTGAAGGTGTTCGCCAGTTTTCAGTCAAGTTGGTACACAAACCACAACTAAAACTGGTACACAAAAAATGAACATGAGTTATTTAAGTAAACGGAACAGCACCTACTACTTTAGGCTTCGAATACCAGCGAGGTTTTCTCATATCTTACCTAGAGAGGTTAAGAGGAGTTTAGGTACAGACAGCTATGCAGAAGCCTGTGCATTGGTAGGAATGAAATTAAGAATCATTGGAAGACTAAAAAATATGAAACAAGACACCAGTGAAAGTACCCTCTTAGCTCTGTATGAAGAATTAACTGATTTTCAAATTCTGGATGATGCTTCAAGTTCGTACAGACGGAAGTCTGAAACTGAACACCATTATGACAGGTACAGCTTCTATGAAGATGATGTCAGAACTTGCCTACAAGATGGTCAGTTATTCGATTTTTCAGGCGTCACAGAAGCTCAACCAAGCTCAGTAAAGAAAGAGGCACGTGACTTTGCTTCATTGTTCTTGAGGCTTGTAGAAGCTCGCACTGAAAGGTTTTTCAGAGGCCACACAAAGGACTTCGATGAACTGTTAGAACATGCTGAGAAACTAGTTCCTGAGAAATCTACACCTATCACAACAACAACTGTGACACCTGAACAGGTAGAGCCTTATCTTTTGTCACAGGCTTGGACGGACTTTGTTAAAGATAAGGGATACGACACCACATCTGGCAAAGGGAGAGAATTCCAGAAACATTATGCTTTTATGGTGGCCCTTTGGGGCGATGTCGACGTAGCAACAATCACAAAACGTACTTTGCGTGAAAGCTTATCCCGTTATGCACAACTCCCAAAAGCTAATCAAGGTCGGTTCCACAGAAAATCTATAGAAGAACTACTGAAGATTCCTGTAGAAGATATTCAACCAAATCAACAGATTAAAGCATCCACAGCTGAGGGCTACCTCAAGCTTCTTCAAAGTTTCTTTAATGCTTTCCTCTATAAGAAAAATGATGTGTATGATAGGTCGATAACCGAAGGATTAAGCATCGAGGTTGATGATTGTAGATACGCCGCCTATAGCTCGGAAGAAATTAAGAAGCTAGAAAACCACGTTATATCCGAAGAATCACAGTACAAAAAATGGTCAATACTTCTTGCCATATATACAGGAGCTAGACTAGCTGAAATTTCATCCTTTTTGAAAGATGGTGCCAGAAAAGATGAAGCAACCGGGATTCACTATTTCTTCGTAGAAAAAGGTAAGACACATAATGCTACTCGGGTTATCCCTATTCATCCGAGGCTGATTGAGTTGGGGGTTTTAGACCTACCACCTATTGAAGCTAAAGAAAACACTATCTACCGACACCTGAGTAAAATCCTGAAAAGTCTAGGAATTCCCAAACAAGACGAAGATGGCTATGACAAAGTGTTCCATTCCTTCCGTCACAGCTTCATCACGCAGGCTATCACACAAGGTCTTTCAAAAGAACTTGTGCAGGTGGTTGTTGGTCATAGCAGAAACCTTGGGATAACTGACAGGTACGTACACACAAAACCGTTGGACCAGTTAGAACTACTGAAAAACGAAGTGATTGATAAAATCAACTTCAACTGAAAAGGACTTCTGATACATGCCTTCTATCAATACTGATACGGTAAAACACAAAGATTGGTTGAAAGACAAAACCTTCGATAACTGTTTATTGAACAGAAAACAATTCGGAGAGTTTTTGGCTGATTATGTATGCAGCGAGCGAGATGGCTTTGTCCTAAACCTAGACAGTAGTTGGGGAACAGGAAAGACAGAGTTTCTTCAGAGATTCTACACAGAGCTAATCAATAGAAACCACCCCACCATCTACATTGATGCATGGGAATCTGATTTTAGTGATAATCCCTTGTCCGTAGTTGCTAGCGAGCTTCTTCTTCAGCTTGAGAAGTTAAACTCAAACATTGGTCAAGATTTCAGTAGCGCTTCACGAGTCCTCGGAAAACTAGTTAAAGGAAGTATCATAGGTGCTGCTGGATACTTAGGTAAGAAGTATCTTGATGATTCCACTACAACGGTTGAAGTAGCTAAAACCTTGCTCGGTGATGATGAGGTTGACCCTAAGCACCTGATGAAGAAAGTCAAGGAAGGTCACCATCAACAAGTTGAAGCAATCAAAGAAGTCAGAAGGACTCTAAGCCAGTTGGCTGAGGTACTGAAACAGAATTTAAATACCAACATTCCGGTAGTAGTTCTGGTCGATGAACTCGACAGATGCCGTCCCAGCTACGCTGTAGAAATGTTGGAGGTTATAAAGCACTTCTTCACGACTAAAAGCTTTGTCTTTGTGGTTGCAACGGACACAGAGCAACTTTGCCACTCGATTCGAGCAATCTACGGTAATGATTTTGATTCTACCCGTTACCTAAAGAGGTTCTTTGACAGAAAAGCAGTTTTGCCGGAACCTGACATTGAGTCATATGTCCTTGCAAAAGCACCAGATTTCTCAGAGTACCAACAGAACCTTAATCTATATCCCAAGTTTCCTGATGATGGCACATCCCTTGCGTTGCACATCTCATATGCTGCTCAAAGTGCCGGATTAGGATTAAGAGACCTAGACCAGTTAATTGCCAGATTTGAAGCGTGCTTAAGAGTCGCAAATAACATGTTTTTAAAGAATCCAACAATCAATCAAAGCATTTCAGTACCCATACTTTTGATGGGGTTAATTGAGTTTGATAAAGATGACACTCGGTTTAGTTCAAGGTCTACATCTAAAGCAAATATGACTACTTCTAGCTTTAATGGCCAGACACCCTTAGCTATTAGGAGTCAAACCTATGAGGGCCTAACTCAAAGATGCTTGGAGTTGATAGCAATAGATTCTTCTGAAGTGGGAAAAACTTATGAGTTAAACGATTACGTAACCGAGTTCGCTAACCAGTTACATCCCTTAAATTTAAATTCAAGTGGTTTATTGATTGTTATTGAGTCAATTTTCTTGATTGAAAATTCAAATAAAGTTTGGAACTGGGATGACCACAAGAAAATAATAGAGTTATCCGGCTACCTAGAATAGCCTCCGCAAGCCACTCTAAGCAACTTTAACCAAAACCTGAACACTGACATCAAATAACCAAGAAAACCCCTCAGAATGACTTACAGAGCCCCTCAGGGGCTATTATGGGCTCATATCTCGCTGTGATTGGTGATTGAGGCCCCTAATAGGGATTATACAGCCCACTTTTAAGCTTGATGGATTGGAATCACCAATCTAACCAATTAGAAGTGGTTGCAGACTCCCCTGAAAGAGGCCTAATAAATGACCTTAAAAATATCTTCTAAACCATCAAAAACCAGAATATAGTGATAAAAATCACGAAATAAGGATATTTTTATTGTGTTTTTTTAAGAATCACCTATGAAACTATTGACTTTTTCCAGATTTTGTGATAAACTTTATTGTATTATAAAGATATTTGAGAGAGTTTTAAGAAACACTTGATTTTGTTTCTATTTGGTTTATTCGTTTTCTTTCATATTTTGTAAGTTCTATTGAATAATACTTATAGATGCTTATCAAATATCTTAAAGATAACCTCTTAAAGGTTAAGTCTTACCTTCCCCAAGCAAGTTCTTTCACTCCCACTGTTCGCAGTGATTCAAACAACAACCCCCTAACAACAAACTGAAGAATCTTCTGACAAACCTGTTTAGGCTTACTACGCCTTCAAAAATCTCCTTAACGATTCTAAACAGGTTTTTCAAAGGATTCTTCTAACTCAAAAAGGAGAACACATGATAAACAAAGACCAATTAATTCAAAGCCTTGTTGATTATGACAAGACCCATTCTGACAAACTTACCAAATTCCTGTTTTATGGAAATCAGAAAAATCCAGATGCAATTCACCGTATTACTGGACCATCTGGGTTGCTCTATATCACTGATAACCTGCATAAATTCACTAAAGAGTTTGGTATCCGAGGTAGCAACATGAGTAACGTCATTAATGGGAAGCTTAAACAGACAAAGGGATTTACGAGTACAGCAGGTTAATATTCGGTGACATTCACTAAACTAAAGAGCCACTCACAGATACCCCCCTAAATCACCCTGTACACCCCTCTAAGCAATTCAACCCCTAAGGGTATAGTTTCCACCAGATTCACAGAAAAACCTCCCGGAATCGTTTACAGGGGCTTTTAGATGTGTATCACATTTTAATTTCTAAGTGCGAAGCCATGGCAATTGGAAATCTCCTGCATTCAATCTGGATGCCTCTGGTTCTTCATTGAGTTCTTCCAGAGCTGAGAAAAATAGAACTCCTACATCAACTCAACATAGGAGACAACATTTATGAACACAGTCAGACTTAAACTATCTGGAAACAAAGGGTTACTCTCTCATAATCAGTTAATCAGTGACCGAGAAAGCTCAAGCACGTATGCAAGATTTTTCAAAGAGAACATGAAGTATACCAACTCAAACGAAGCACTTGCGGCAGCATTTCAGGAAGAGAATTTCATGTTAATTCATGCAGATAACTTAGAGGAAGGATTCCGACTACTCGAACATAGGTTGAACGCGGCAAACGAGTATAAACAGCGACAAGCAGCCTTGAAAGCGAGTGACAGAGCTGAGAACGAGCGCAGAGCAATGATGCGTGAAAAGGAAGCTCAAAGAAGCTCTGAGAAGGCATTTCAAGAAAGATTTCAGGTGACCTCATGAAGAACATGATTGACACAACCTTCACGGTTAGACACCAGCAAATCCACCTGATTCAAAATGGAAAACTAATGCCTTCAAAACGTTTTACAGATAAATCAGCAAAGGATTATGCAGATAGATTCATCGAACGTGAGTATCGCCAGAAAGTGAAGCGTATCAATTTAGAATCTACCTCCGACTATCACCCTACTTTTGAAGACTTGAAAGGATTTCCCCGCATACTTATCACAGGCTCAAACGCTTATCAAAAGGTGATTCTTTTACAAGAACTCATTCTAGCTGGCTTTCGTGTTGAGGCTCGCAGACAGCAAGCCAATGTGAACCCAATCACAGACTACTCTCTTATCAAGTCTGACGAAATGCAGTCAGAGGAAATTGCAGCTATCCGGGAAGCAGGGGTTGCAGACTACCGTGATTATGTTAACGAGTTTAATCTGGCTAGAGAGGATGCTATCAAATCTCTCCAGACATCTGTTAAAGCCCGAAAAGAAATCTCTGACAGAAACCATGCAGAGCTGGTGGCTGAGAAAGCAAGGGAAGATGACCTACTAGACGAACTATTAAAGGAGATAAACTAGTGAAAGATTACAGAAGTCAACTAGAAAAGAAAATTGAAGCATTTTTGAGTAACGGGGAACCACACCCAAAAAATCCTAAATATTTTCAGACTGATACCAGCAAAAGCAATCTTGATAATAATGTTGATGCATATATATCAGTATTGAAATCTAGAGGGAAATCATCTGAGGTTATAGAAACAGACACCTACAAGTCACTTCAAGGCGCGTCTATCACATCCTCCGGAACGCTTCTGGACAGTGATTCAGGTATGGAGTTTATCACCAGCCACTCACTACGTCAGTTCGCCCAGAATAATCCATTTAAGTTATGGTTATTACATGCTAGGAAGTTTTTGGATTTACCTGAAGAAACGTTAGAGACCATGTACAACAGCTACCGAGGGTAATCTTCCCAACTCCCCCCAAAATTTACTGAGCTTCATTTTGTTTTTCTAAAATTTCCCCCAAATTTTTCAAGTAACCTTTTGGTTTTACTGTTGTTGGTGTTGGGTATTAAGCTACCCCTTACGGTCTTTGGTAGGTATCTCAGGATTTCCGCATATCCTTGCCGCATAACCTCAAACACTCCCCAGTTGGCTTAACCTGTCCCAAAAGCATACCTTTAGAGACCGTCTCACCAACTGTATCAAAACCTTTGATTTTTAGTTTTAAGACAGTTAGACTCAAAATATCTTAAGGGTTTTGAGACGGATTGAGTTATGGCAAATGTAGGTTATGTAAGGGTCAGCACAGCAGAACAGTCAACAGATAGACAGCTAGCAGATGTGACACTAGATAAAGTCTTTAGTGAAAAGGTTTCCGCAAAAACTATTGATCGGCCTCAGCTTGATGCATGTCTCGAATACCTTCGCGAAGGCGATACACTACACATTCACAGCTTGGATAGGGTGTGTAGGAGTGGCGCAGGAGACGCTGTAAAACTGGTGGAGAGGATGAATGAGAAAGGTGTCTCTGTTCAATTCCACAAAGAAGGAATGCGTTTTGATGGCTCTATGAGTGCAGCTCAGAAAGGCGTTCTAAGTATCTTGGCCTCTGTAGCTCAAATGGAGAGAGAGCTAATCCGAGAGCGGCAGATAGAAGGAATTGAAGCAGCTAAGGCCGCTGGAAAGCATTTAGGGAGACCTAGAGCAAGAGCAACCAAAGAAGATGTTATCAACCTTTTGGAAGCTGGAGTATCGAAAGCACAAGCTGCAAAACAACTAAAAATTGGTAGAGCAACTTTGTATCGTCTACTTGGTGAATGAACTACAACATGAATCATAAGAAGCCCTGACTGGTTAGCCAATCAGGGTATTTTTTTGCTCCCTACTAAGCAGGGTCACCTCGACTAAAGAACTTGTAGATCGATGCATACATAGTGACTATAAAGTTGAAAGCCTCTGACCAATCCCACCAATCCAGAATTGCCCCCAGTATAGAAATACTAACCAAAGCACTCGTAACAGCTATGAGCAATTTGATTAAAAGTGCGAATATTTCGAATATTGCCAGAATCTTACTTCCACCTGCTACTTGCTGCTCTTCGCTCATTTGCCCTCACTGAATCTCAAACATTAACCTTTAAATTTAACACTAGCCCCTTAAACACACTGTGACCTTCATTACAGAAACCTCACAGAATCCCCTGTAATCAATTTTAAGAGATCAATAAAAAATCACATAGTGTGACAGGGGCAATCAGAGATATCCTCTTAGGATGCCGTACAGGGGCTTTATTCATTGTTTTTACAGATATGTGGAAGAGTTGCTCAGGGGTAAGGGGGTGAGGCTGACAAGCTTTTAAGAAATTCTTAAGGAGTTGAAATTGTGTAAATAAGGCAAGATAGGGCTATGTGAGCCAAGTCTATCGAATTATCGTAATTCATTGATTTTAAAGTTATTTTTTAGATTTAGACCAGAGTGCATAAGTCATTGATTTTGCTTGAATTATGAAAATTAAGGCTCTCCAACTGGGACACATCTTGATACACTAGCTGGTACGCGGTAAAATTTGACGCACTATTAATCAATAGCTTACTGAAAACTGCGCATAAAAAAAAGGCACTGTTCCCCCGCTACGCGGAACAGCACCACAGTCAATCATCGACAAAATGTACCTACACTCAGTAGTCTGCAGTGGCTTGGAGATCGCTTGTAATCAGTGACCTGCAAGATTACAAGTGTTCACCACCACAGCCTGCTCATAATAAAGCACACATCGTGCCAACTTTATAAGTCGTTGATTTTAAATAAATCGATGCAATTCCTTCCGCCTGTCATCCAAAAACAACCATAAAAATTTGCACTGGATAAGTGAATCTTTGCACCAAAAAGAACTACCGGGCCTCTTTTCACGAGGCTAATGCTGACAAATAAACAAAAAAGAAATTATTTTATGCTGTCAGCCCATTACTGGTTAAAAGTTAACCACAAGCATTTGATAGACAACAAATATTTACACGTCTAAATAGTTGACCAATCCCCACTTTTTATAATTATAAGCATATGAATAATAACAACTAATATTATAGTTAACACCATTTTAACCAGATTAAACACTAACAGCTCTAAATAGCCAGTTTTCTATATAATATGTGTTAGAAAAACCGACTTTGGATATTACTTTTTCTCATTTTACCTTCACCGTTTTTCAGTCCATATTCTGCGCAATATACACAGGCGCTGCCTGTAACGTCTTTGCGCAGGTCACCTCAAAGCTGTTGACCCAAACGGCTCCCCTGCAAGGCCTGCACCCTTTAATTTGGAGATTACTGTAGTGAGTCATATCACTGCTACGCGTCAGTCCGGCGGTATTTTTGTACCGGTTGCCGGCCTGGCGATTTTTGCTATTGCATCAGGTTATCTAATGAGCCTGATCCCACTGACGTTAAGTTTTTTTTCTTTGCCAGCATCTCTGGCAAGCTGGCTGGCAAGTACGTTCTATTTAGGGTTACTGATTGGTGCATTGCTAGTCGAAAAGGTGGTGGCTCGTGTCGGGCACAGAATTGCCTTTGTCAGCTTTCTGGCACTGCTGGCAGTCACAATTGTCATTATGCCGATAGTCCCTGAGCAATTAACCTGGCTGATTGCACGCTTTATTGCCGGTATTGCTGTAGCAGGAATCTTTGTGGTCGTTGAGTCCTGGCTACTGATTGGTGATAACAAAAAAGAACGAGCCAAGCGTCTGGGTTTATACATGACAGCCCTGTACGGCGGCGGCACGCTGGGACAGTTTGGCATTGGCTTCATTGGTGTGGAAGGATTGCTGCCTTTTGTCAGTATTCTGGTTTTGATCGCTCTGGCAACTTTACCCGCACTGGCCTGCAAGCAATCACAGCCGGCTTGCGAACAACACATCAGCCTGTCTGCCCGCCAGGTATTTGCTCTGAGCAAACCCGCGGTGCTGGGTTGTTTCGTCTCTGGTTTTGTCATGAGCTCTTTATACGGTCTTTTACCCATTTCATTGCAGAT
Source organism: Photobacterium salinisoli (assembly GCF_003614885.1). Taxonomy (GTDB): domain Bacteria; phylum Pseudomonadota; class Gammaproteobacteria; order Enterobacterales; family Vibrionaceae; genus Photobacterium; species Photobacterium salinisoli. The sequence continues at coordinate 1,154,601 of NZ_QZMS01000011.1, read as the reverse complement.
GCAAAATCTGACAGCAGAGCAAATCGGCGGCTTAATGGCTTCGACCGTTCTGGGTGGTATGGCCATTCAGCCTGTTGTCAGCGCGTTATCCTGTAAGATGAGTAAAACCCTGCTGATGGCAGCGGCCTGTCTGTTAGGTATTTTTGCAACCGGACTAATGAGCCTTATTCCCGGTTACAGTATTATGGTGGTGGGTTTGGCGCTGCTGGGTATGTCTTCTTTTGCGTTGTACCCAATTGCAATCTCACTGGCGTGTGATGAGCTTGATTCGTCAGTGATTGTATCGGCAACACAGATCATGCTCTTCAGCTACAGTTTCGGTTCTGTTGCCGGCCCGTTGGTCGCCGGTACCTTTTTGGAGCAGGAGCACGGACTGAACAACTTCTTCTTTGTTGCTTTAGCTAGCACGGCGGTTTATATGCTGATTGTCAGTATGAAGCAGAAACCGCAGATTGTGGCGGGGTGACAGGCGTTCTTCCGAATAAAGAAATTTCTGGGTAGAAAAAGAGCGGGCGCAACTTTCGTTGCGCCCTTAGGTCTTACTTGCAGCAATCCAGCTACTAATGTGCTCCCTGCATCATTCCTTGATATTGCTGTATCCTTCAGCGTTTCCCTAAATCTCCATCCCGGAGGTGTTCCACTTGGTCTTACCCTGACCCATTGCAACGTCCTGTTACAACTCTCTTCTCCTTCCTGGAGGTGTCCCTTACTTCTTCCTGAAGTGGTCCTTATGTCATCCTGACCAGTAAGCATCCTACCTACCGTATCGAATCCATCCGATTGTTCCCTTCACAGTCCTTGTCGATACACCTTCCTGATGCACCTGTCTCATCCTGAGACTGCCAAACTCCGTGGCCTGTTCCTGTTCCGTTCCGTCAGTTCCTTCCGACGCGGTACAGATTACTCGATTCAGAATTCTGCGCAACGAACGGAGATCACACTTTACATGTCAATTAAAGCAACAACTCAGTAATTTAACCTATCAGATTGAATGATAAAGATTATTTTATTTCACGCGAGAATTAACAGCAGTGAAATAAACGTAATCTCCCACGCCATTGTGAGATATCTCTTACAAGGTGAGTAGGTGATATCTTAATACATGCTTTTATCTTACTGTCAGACAGAAACCAATTTGCTTATTTCACTAACATCGCAGCACCAAAAACGCCTGCACTGTCCCCTAAAATCGGTTTCACAACAGGCGTTTTTAACACTGAATTAAATAAATGCGGCATTATTGCCTGCCTGCCCTCATCGTATAGCTTGTCTATATTGCCAACACCACCGCCGACGATAATCACATCGGGATCCAAAATATTAATCACCTGCGCAACAGCCAGTCCAAAGTAGTGAATTAATCGCTCCTCCACATACCTTGCATCCACATCGCCCTGCTTAGCCAGGTGCATGATGTCGTTCAAAGATAAGTACTCACCGGTCCTGACATGATAAGCCTGCTCCAAACCCGGCCCGGATATCACGGTTTCGAGGCAACCGAATTTTCCGCAATAACAAGCCCGACCTTGCGGTTCGATAACATTGTGTCCCCACTCACCGGCTATGCCATGCAAGCCAGTAATGACTTTGCCGTTAACGACAATTCCGGCGCCCACCCCAGTTCCCATGATAATGCCAAAAACAACGTCAGCATCAGGGCTCACTTGCTGAACCACACCTAATTGCGTTTCTGCAAGCACAAGGCAGTTTGCATCGTTAGCCAGCCTGACTTTCACATTCAGTAACTCAGCCAAATCAGCATCCAATGGCTGGCCATTTAACGCCGTGGAATTACAGTTTTTCATTACGCCAGTTGCAGGATCCAACGCACCAGGCGTAACAAAGCCAATCGCATTCGGGTAGCAACCCAGTTGCTCAGCACAGCTATCCACCAGCAACTTTATTCGTTGTAGCAGATGCGTATAACCTTTGTCAGCCTGGCTGGGAATGCGCTCACGAAGTACGCAGCGATCATCTGAGCGTGCCATCACTACACACTCCACTTTTGTGCCTCCTAAATCTATGCCCCAATAATACTGATCCATTAAAAATCGTCCTTTTCCACGCCAGAGATAAAATCGACCATAATTAGAGTACCCCTTCCAAGACCTGATGACTGCTGGAGGTTGGTACTATGTTTTTGAAAGAAGCGAAAACCGGGGATCTGGTTGATGTGGTAGACATGGCCTCACTCACCAACCCCTTTAAACGCCATGTCACTGTACAGTTTCAATCCGGTGAAGATCTGGCTGATCCTGTCTCGATGGACAAACAACACCTGGCTTTCCCGTCTGGTGAAGGACTGCCTGAGTGCTGGATGAACGGGTATTACCGATTGCAACAACGTTAAAGGCTGCTGCGCTCCCCGGAATACAAAGTCACAGCTGACAAACGCTGAGCGATCTGAGTGGTAAGCCGGTTCACCGCTTCCGACAAGGCGTCCACCTGCGCACTGTACCCTGGCTCTTTTAAAGGGACCTGAAAACTGAATGGCTGCACAGTTTTCAGGTCTCCGGTTTGTCCGGTTAAGATCCACTCACCAGTAAAATACGCTGAACCACTGAAATGACCATTAAAAGCATTTACCCTGACTTGCAGTTTGGGCACATTGACCGTTTTTATCGCTGCCGATAACTCTGTCGGCCAGTAACGTGACTGCTTCAGGCGCAGATCGCCGTTAATACGACGTGTAAGTTGACGGGTAATATCTTCGGCCCACAGATTTTGCTGCGCCTGGACCACAGCTGTGTGACTGGTTTGATAAACTAACCCTGTACCCGTTAAATGCAGCGCCATCTCAACCGGTGATACCACTAATATTGGCTGTTGTGTGACCAATGCAGGCACCGATTGCTCAGGCGACTGAGGCAACAAATAAGTCGTAATATCAGATTCTTCAGGCTGACTGCTGCAACCTGTCAATGCCAACCCGGCCAGCCAGACGGCAGATAGTAAATAGCGACGAAAATTCATTATTGTACTCCTGCTGCAGGTATCGGGTCTTTACCTTTACTGTCCGAAAAAATCAGCGAGTTAGGTTTGTCGTTCACTTGTCTCAGTACCGGTTGCAACTCTTTCATCACCTGCTCAAACCGTATCAGCACCTGTTCGAGATTACGGTAAGTCGCCCCGTCAGAACCGTAACTGTTTAACGTTGCCTGAATTTGAGTCAAGCTGTTTCGCAGCTCGGCTGGTATGGCTTTGGTATCCTGCTGTGCAAGCAGCACATTCACACTTTTTGCAGCCTGCTCAGCGGCTTTCAATGTACGCTCAGTCGCGACCAGTGTCTGATTCAGCCCATTGAGGGTGTTTTCCACAGGCAGATTATTTAGCTTATCGAGTAGCGAAGCGACCTGTTTCTGAATCTCTGCAAATCCACCGGCTTTGGTGGGGAAAACATCATACTCCTGATAGGTCAGCAGTCTGGGATCCGGCTCTTCCGGGTAAAACTCCACATCCACCATTAATTGCCCGGTTAAGAAATTAGCTGTTTTCAATGAAGCACGTAAGCCTTCCCGAAACTGATGACTGAGCTCTTCCTGTAACGTCTGCAGGTTTTCAGTACCTACATACTCCTGCACTCTCGTGAGTTCCAATCTGGCAAGAACCGGAATTTGCTGATTAGAAAAGCCGCGGGCTTGGTTGGGTAAACGCAGGGGCACTTTGGACACAGTACCAATGCGGATCCCACGGTATTCAATCGGCGCCCCTTCACTTAAACCACGAACCGATTCGTCGAACAGCAACACATATTCAAGGTACTGATCATAAAAACGCTCCCGTACTTCATTTTGATTGTTGTAAAGCCGAAACCGGCTGAGTTGTTTAGTGATCAATTCGCCAGGTTCAGCTCCTTGCGGAATGTTAAAACTCACTCCCCCTGTGATGAGCGATTCCACCGAACCGATTTTCAGATTAAAACCCTCAGCAGACATATTCAGTTCGACACCAGAGGTTAACCAGAACCGGGTGCGTTTCCGAATCAAGCCGTCATAAGGTTCAAAAATAAAAAGCTGATAATTGGCTTTTTTGGATTGAGTATCAAAGCTGACCTGCTCCACCCGACCGACAGTAAACCCTTCGTAAAGAACAGGATCACCAACGCTGAGCTTTCCTGCCTCATTGTGGGTCAGGATCAAACGTAATCCTTTCGCATCCAGTGGTGCAACCGGGGGGATATCCAGAACAGTGAATGTTCGCTGTTCTTCATTCTTCACGCCGGGCTGCAACTCAATATACGCGCCGGATAATAAGGTTTCTAACCCGGAGATCCCTTCCTTGCCGATGCGCGGCTTCACCACCCAAAACCGCGTGTCGGTTTTCAACATTCTTTCAGCGTCTTTATCCATCTGGGCTGTCGCTAAAATTGAATTGTAATCATCACTGAGCTTTACATTGGTAATAACACCTACTTTGACATTCAACGCTTTGATTTCAGTTTTACCCACTTCAAGGCCTTCTGCAGTATTGAGCTTAAGTATTACTTCTGGACCTTTACTGGCCAAAAACTGTATCAGCATCCAAAAGCCAATCAATACAGCAACAATCGGGACCAGCCATATCAGTGATAACTGTCGAATCTGACTGACTTCAGCCTTTGGCGGCGTTTGCTCGCTCATGAATGGGATTCCTTCTGAATAATGGTCGTGTTCGCACCTTGTTCAGGCTTTGTTGGCGGGTCTGTTTTTTCTCCTGATAACGCGTTATGCCAGAAAACACGCGGATCAAACACCATCGCTGCTAACATGGTCAGTATGACAACCGAAGCAAAAGACAACGCTGCCGGCCCCGGATAAATCGCCATCAAATTCTGTAACTGCACCAAAGCAACAAGCAGTGCTACAACAAAAATATCAATCATCGACCACCGGCCAATAAACTCAGCCAACCTGTATAGCCTTAAACGCCGAATAGCTTTTCTGTCTTCATCGTCATTCTTTCGTGCTGCCGCAAAAAAAAGCCATCCAAGTGCAAAGATCTTCACCAGAGGGATCACCACACTGGCGAGAAAAATTACCATGGCGATAGGATAGGATCCGTGGTGCCAGAGCAGGACAACCCCACCAATGATGGTTGAACCTTCCGATTTTCCTAAGCTTACCGTGTACATCATCGGATACAGATTTGCCGGAAATAAAAAGACAGCTGAAGCCAGCAATAACGCCCAGGCATATTGCAGGTTTTTAGCAGGTTGATAAGGGTGTAGCTTCCCACCGCAGCGAATACACCTTTGATGGTGTTGATCAGTAACAGGGTTTAGCTGCGCGCAAGTATGGCAGGAAATATGGTTACGTGAATGGTGGCTGTCGCCCGCTTTTACTTCCGGCAATGGCACCATAGGCGCAAACTGCAGCCAGAGCCAGGTTCTGTCGACCATAGCGACACATTTCACTATCAACACTGTATAAAGGCAAAATGCCCAGAATGACATCCCCAGCCCGACATCTGCCAGCGCAGCAATTTTGATCAGACTGACCAGAATGCCTATCAGGAAAACATCCACCATCAGCCAGGGTTCTATACGAAGAGTCAGCCGGCACAAACTTTTGACTCTGTGGCTGACACTATCACTATCAATTTTTCCATGTTCAGCACTTACCCAATACAGATATAACACCGAGGTGATATAACAGGCAGGTAAAATGACAACTGTCATTAACAGTAACAAGCCCAATAAACTGTTCTCGAACTGAGCGAGCATCTGAGCAGAATGCATCAGGGTAATTTCTTGCTCAATACCTTGCACACTGAAGGACATGAAAGGAAAACTGACACTCAGTACCAGCATAACCAGACAAGCAATGCCGTAAGCCAATGTCCGCTGCTGAGGGTGTTTGATAGTTTTCATCAGTAAATGCCCACATCGCGGGCAACATGCACGCTGTCCCGGTTCTAACACAGGCAGCGCAACCACCAAGCCGCATTCTTCACATCCAGTTATCCCTGCAGTTTGCTGCTCGTGCTGCATCTTGTCCTTACCTCTTTGGGTGGCCATAAAACCAGTATAGATAGGGACGCTTTAAATGAGGGTATTTCTTAAGAGATAAAGCGTTCAAATACAGAGAGATGAATCATGCTGGAGGAGTATTATCGGGACAGACACTTTAGCTAACACAATTAGCTTTGAAATGATCTTGTTGGGACAGACACTTTAACCCATGAAGACACCACTGATTCAGACCAGTAAAGCGCTTATGCTTCAAACAAAAAAACCAGTGGCAAGCCACTGGTTTTTGTACTGTCGATATTGTTATCGAACGATTAATTTGGGTTTGAAAACTCAATCGGCAGTGTTTGCTTCACATAATCACCAGGCGCTGGACCTATAGGTGGGAAACTTTCATTGCCAATATCGCGGGCAGATACCTGCTCTTCAGAATTAAAGCCATTCAACCAGGTATTCCAGTGATTCCACCATGAGCCGTCGTGCCGTGTTGCACCCGCCAACCAGGCTTCAGGATCCGACTCGGCTTGATCATTGGTATAAAAACCATACTTATTTTTGTCAGGATGGTTAATGATACCGGCAATATGACCAGACTCGCCCAGCACAAACACTGAATCACCCTTCAGTATTTTTGCACCGCGATAAGTACCCTGCCACAGCGCGATGTGATCTTCCTGAGTAGAAATAAAGTAAGTCGGTACTTTGATCTTCGACAAATCAATATACACACCACCTACCTTGTACCCTTTCGGATCCATCAGCTTATTTTCCAGATAAAACTGACGTAACAATGTACTGTGACACGCTTTCGCCACGTTGGTGCTATCACCATTCCAGAACAGCAAATCAAAATCGATTGGGCTGTTTCCTTTCAGGTAATTATTGACGTAATAGTTCCAGTACAGGCTGTTTTCACGCAGCAGACTAAAGGTTACGCTCAGCGAGCGACCGTCCATATAGCCTTTCAGCTCATTCTGGGCCTCAATGGCCGAAATGATCGGGTCATTAATATAAGCACCAATTTCACCCGGCTGAGAAAAATCGAGGATCGTGGTAAAGAAAGTGGCTGACTTCACCCGGTTACGCATGCGTTTCGCAGAGCTGTACGCCAGAGCAGTAGCCAACAATGTACCGCCAATACAATAACCTACGGTGTGAATTTGATTGACACCACTAACACTTTCGGTAACGTCCAATGCTTTTAGCGCACCTTCCAATACATAAGTATCGAAATCCACATCCTGCATTGTCGCATCAGGATTACGCCATGAAATCATAAAGACAGTATGTCCCTGCTCCACCAGCCAGCGAGCCATAGAGTTCTTTTCTCGCAGATCCATGATGTAATATTTGTTGATAAATGGCGGAACAATCAGTACGGGGGTCGCATTCACGGTTTCCGTCAGCGGTTTGTACTGAATAAGTTCAAACAAGTCATTTTTAAAAATCACTTGTCCTGGTGTGTTGGCAATATTATCGCCCACCTGGAATGCATCGCCATTTGTCATGCGAATTTTCAGCACATCAGCGCTGGACTGCATGTCTTCATGCAGTAATTCCATCCCTTTAATCAAGTTCTGACCGTTGGTTTCAACCGTCAGTTTTGCCAGTTCAGGGTTGGTGGTAATAAAGTTGGTAGGCGATAGTGCGTTAATGGCCTGACGCGAAAAGAAGCTCAAGCGCTCTTTCGCTTTATCGTCTAAACCTTCAATAGAATCGATGGTCTCTTTCATCTTATTGCTGAACAGCAAGTAAGACTGTTTGATGCAGTTATAAAAAGCTTCGTTTTGCCAGGCAGGATCGATAAATCGTTTATCATCATGTGCCGGAGTAACAACATCCTGATTATCACCAGACATAGTAACGTTTTGCAAAATCTTCATTTGGCTTTCAAACCAGTCCATCTGAATTTTTGCAATCACGGCGGGCTGCGCAGATGCATTTTCCAGCCAAGCCGTTGTGTCTTCCAGATTCAACTCACTCAGCGCTTTATTGAGCGGAGTATTAATGGCTGCCTTGCCGGAATCAAACTCCTTCCACCACGCTTGGTTCATTTCCTGGAGTTTAGCAAAGTAGTCCGTGAAAAAATTCGGGTTCATCGCAATGACCTCTGCTTTTGGACTAAAAATGCCGCCCGCAAGACGGGACGGCATTAAGACAGGAAAAGAACTTAAGCTGGAGTAACTTGCTTTACATTCTCTGCTACCAGCTCTTCAACTTCAGTTTTGAAGCCTTGAGCCAGTGCTGAAAACTTGTTGCTGTCATCAACCAGTTGCTTAGACAGGTTAGTCAGGTTTTCCAGCTGTTGGCTTTGAAAAGAAGTCAGTGATTGCAGATCCTTGATTTCACTGATTGCTTTAAGCTGAGACAGACCCAAATCGCTGTAAGCACGTACTGCGGCCAGTTGAAGCTCAGTCAGCTCTTCCACGTTCTTAGTGAACAGCTTGTTGAATTTCACGTAAGGTGCCAGAGATTTTTCAGTTTGCTCAGAGAAAGATTTAAACATTTCCGTATACATAATATGTTTCCTTAATTTAAGTGCTATTTTCAGCGCCAGTAAACACTGACACCAGTTAGTTAACGAGTCGATTTAGACACTTTTCAGTACGATAGCTGTACCCATACCGCCACCGACGCACAGTGTGGCAAGACCATACTCTGTTCCACGGCGGCGCATCTCGTGCAGCAGACTGACAATAATACGGTTACCCGATGCTCCCAGAGGATGACCCAAGGCAATCGCACCACCATTAACATTGCTACGTTCGGCCAAATCTTCGACCTTGGTATTCAAGTTGTCAGCCAACTCATGCAACACGCCCAATGCCTGACCGGCAAAGGCTTCGTTAAACTCAAACAGACCCACTGAATCAATGTTTAAATCGGCTTTCTCCAGGGCTTTCATTACCGCTGGTACAGGGCCAAGACCCATGACCTCAGGGGCAACACCCGCTTGGGCATAACTTTCGATTTCTGCCAGCGGTGTTAAACCATATTTTTCTACGGCAGCAGCAGAAGCCACAATGATGGCGCTCGCACCATCATTAATACCTGATGCATTCCCTGCGGTTACTGAACCTTCAGGTTTGAATGCCGGACGCAGTTTCTGCAAACCTTCCAATGTTGCATCGGCCTTCGGATACTCATCCGTGTCAACCGTTTTCGTCTCGCGACGCTCTTTCACTTCAACAGAAACGATTTCTTCAGCAAATTTACCCTGCTCAATGGCAACGACTGCTTTTTGCTGGCTTGCCAGCGCAAAATTGTCCTGTTGTTCACGGGTCAGACCCACTTTTTCAACCACATTTTCAGCCGTCACACCCATGTGGTACTGATTAAAGACATCGGTCAGGCCGTCGTTAATCAGTAGGTCTGTCAGTTGCATATTCCCCATTTTCTGTCCATCACGGATAGAAGCCGGTACGGTAAACGGAATCTGCGACATGTTTTCTGCGCCAGCGGCCACCACCAGTTCAGCGTCACCGGCTTTAATATGCGCTGCAGCGTCCATTACCGCCTTCATACCACTTCCGCATACCATGTTCAGGCTGTAGGCCGGTACCTGATCTGGAATACCTGCAAAAATTGCCGCCTGGCGTCCTGGTCCCATACCCTGGCCTGCACCCACTACGTTACCTAAAATCACTTCATCGATTTTAGCGGGGTCAACATTTGCCTGAGCGATGGCACCTTTTATAGCAACAGCAGCAAGTTGCGCTGGCGAGACTGATTTCAGTGCGCCATTAAAGCTGCCGATGGGAGTACGTTTGGCTGCAACAATATAAACTTTGGTCATGTGTCGAGTGTCCTTACTTCTAAATTAGTGCATGTATAAGCCGCCATTTACCGAGAGAGTCTCACCGGTAATATAGGCTGCAGCATCACTGGCCAGGAAATTCACTGATGCTGATACTTCATTGGGTTGCGCCAGACGCTTCATTGGAATTTCAGCTTTAATAGCATCCAGCACTTCTGGCTTAATTGCTTCAACCATAGGTGTACCCGTGTATCCTGGTGCAATCGCGTTGACAGTAACACCATAACGTGCGCCTTCTGCAGCCAGTGCTTTGGTGAAACCAATCATGCCAGCCTTGGCTGCTGAGTAGTTTGCCTGACCGAACTGCCCTTTCAGGCCATTCACAGAAGAAATATTAATGATTCTGCCAAACCCGTTATCACACATTGCAGCAAACAAAGGATGAGTAACGTTAAACAGGCTGTCCAGATTCGTGGACATTACTTCTTTCCATTGCTGAACGGTCATACGTTTAAACGTACTGTCACGGGTAATCCCTGCATTGTTAACCAGCACATCAATCTTACCCTCTTCTTTTAAAAGAGTAGTCAGTGCCTCTTCACAGTATGCAGCATCCGTAACATCCAGAGGGAATAAGCGGACTTGAGAATCAGAGTAATTGTTTTCAGCAAACCACTCTTTGGCTTTTGCTTCACCTGTTGGGAAATAGGTGGCAATAACACGATAACCTGCATCTACTAAACCCTGAGTAATTGCAGAACCAATACCACCTTTAGCGCCAGTTACTAATGCTACCTTTGTCATTTACCAGACTCCTTTCCATCCGTTGCCAATACAAAAACTCATCTCATCTGATGGTTGATTTTTGTACTTTTTCTGAAGAGAACCTGCTGCTGTACATCTGAACCAGACTTGTTCCCTGCACCACTATTACGCAGCGTATCCACTCCACAAGTCACTTGTGTGAAGTTTACATTGCATAACCATTATAAGAACACATGCACATATAGATATCAATATAGGGAATTCATGCTATTCATAAAATCCCTATATGGAATCAACTCAATAACAATTAATCGATTACATAATAAGTTCGATTTGTTAACGGAATATTTCAATGCATGAGAGATGCCAAGTTTACAAAATGCTATGAATCCAGCGATTTCACGCTTCAGGAATGATTTTTTTGCCGTAAAATTCGATTCATCGCACTTTATTGGTGCAGCGTTGCACCAGTTTTAACCTGGGACATGAATAAGTTTTGATAAAGTGATTTTTAGTGGGCAGGCTAATAAATGCAGCATTACCGTAACAAAAAAAACACATCAGACCTCAGAAAAAAAATAATTTAAGTACTTCATTCTTTTGTCCAGTTTTTACTTTTCTATCAGATTAGTGACAAAAATCACCTTGCAATGTAAAAAAGAGAAATAACATTTATCATTTGCTTGATATTTGTTGTGAACTTCACTGACGGAACACAGTCGAACACCAATAACGTCATTCTTTTTAATACGTTATGGGTGTATACAACACGCTTTCGGGCGTGCAGGAAAAACAGTCGCTCCAAGGGATAAAAAACACATGCTTGCAAAGACCTTCAGAGAACTCGATCAATACTTACAACAACAGGTCATCGGCCAGGCCGAAATGGTGCAACAATTACTGATTGCACTGTTAGCAGACGGACATATCCTCGTAGAAGGCCCTCCGGGGCTTGCCAAAACACGCGCGGTCAAAACCCTTGCCGAATGCATTGAAGGCGATTTCCACCGTATCCAGTTCACACCGGATCTCCTGCCCGCAGACTTGACGGGCACCGATATTTTCCGTCCCGAAACCGGCGAGTTCGTATTCCAGCCCGGCCCTATCTTTAACTCGCTGTTACTGGCCGATGAGATCAACCGTGCTCCCGCGAAAGTACAGGCCGCGATGCTTGAAGCAATGGCAGAAAAGCAGATCACCGCAGGCAGGAATACTTATCCTCTGCCAGCATTATTTCTGGTAATGGCGACACAAAACCCCATTGAACAGGAAGGCACTTATCCGTTGCCGGAAGCTCAGCTTGACCGCTTTTTACTGCAACTGAATGTTGAATATCCGAATGCCGACAGTGAGCTTGCTATTTTACGACTCAACCGCGGTGAAGCACTTGAAGAGCATCCGCACCAGTCTTCTGACGCCGTGCAAATCAGTCAGGCTGATATCTTCAGTGCCCGCCAAGAAGTCCTGCAGATCCATATGGCTGAAGACATTGAACATTACATTATCCGACTGATCATGGCGACACGCGAGCCAAAGCGTTACAGCGATGAGCTGGCAGCCTGGCTGCAGATGGGGGTCAGTCCGAGGGCAACGCTGGCGCTCGACCGCTGTGCACGAGCATACGCCTGGTTAAATGGCCGGGATTTTGTCACGCCGGACGATGTGCAGCGTATGGCCTATCCCGTGCTAAGACACAGATTACTGCTCAGTTATGAAGCACAAGCTGAAGGCATCACACCAGACAGTATCATTCATACACTGATCCAACAGGTAACCAGTGCATGAACAAAGCAGCTGCGAACACTCCCCCTTTGCTGCCACCGCACAGTAACGGGTATGAACTGTGCCTTGCCGAGCTGTTACAGTACAAAAATCAGTCCGTTAAGTGGCTTCCTCCTGCACGCAGCGTGTGGTCTCAACTCAATGGACAGCATCAAAGCCGGCAAAAAGGCCGGGGCATGAATTTTACCGAAGTGCGCCCCTATCAGGCCGGTGATGACATTCGTGCTATAGATTGGCGTGTTACAGCCCGGACTGGTAAGACTCACACCAAGTTGTTCAGCGAAGAACGCGAACAACCTGTGATGTTACTGATTGATTTCAGTCAGAGTATGCGTTTTGGCAGCCAGCTGTTACTGAAATCGGTACAGGCTGCTCACTTTGCCAGCCTGCTAAGCTGGCTGGCCGTGCAGCAGCAGGATCGTATTGGTGCACTGGTGTACAACGGATACAGATTAAGTGAGTGCAAACCGACAGCTCGCCAGCAAGGCCCCCTAGCGGTTATCAATGCTATGATCAACATGCATCAGTCTGACTCACAAACTCCGGCAGATAACGGGTTGACGTTTGCTGATGTACTTCGCCATATGCACCACTTATGCCCTAAAGGCAGTGAAATTATCATTCTGAGTGATTTCTATGCGTTACAGGCCAGTGACAAAAAGCGGCTCAGCCAGTTAAGAAGCCATAACAGATTGCAGTTTGTACATCTGTTCGATCCCCTTGAGCAGGGTGACACCGGTTTTCGTGGCCGTGAATTCGTCACCGACAGCCAGCAGTCAGCATGGATTAACTTTGGGGCCCAGCGAACCCGGGAGCAAATGGCGCAGCAATTTTCCCGGCATCTGCAGAGCCTGACAGCGCTGGCTTCATCACTGGCTATACCTCTGCATGCTGTCTCGGCAGGCATTCCGTTATTGAAACAGATCGGAAGCACTCAAGCGCCTCATCCAACGCGTGAGCCTTCCGTACAGCACAAGATGTAATTTTTATGGCACAAACACATACACATCCCTTACAGCTGGCCGAACTCCATTTGCCCGCTATGCCGGATCCCTGGCCCCTGGCCTGGGGATGGTGGGCCAGTGCTTTACTTATTATTATCCTGCTTGCCCTACTGTATTTGGTCGTCAATCATCTCAAGGCCGTACACGGGATAAAAGCAGGCAAAAAACAGGCATTACAACAACTTAAACACACCCACTCGGTGTCAGAAATCAACACTTTACTTCGGCAGGCTGCGCTCACCTACTTTCCACGTGAGCAGGTCGCGGGACTCAGTGGCCATCACTGGATGGCATTTTTAGACCATCAGTTAACTGAACAACACCGGGGGTTTGTGTCGCTGAATGATGCATGGACACAGGCTCTGTACGCCTCAGAAACTGAGGATGGCATTCGTAATGCCTGCCGGCATCAGGCTGAGATCTGGTTAAGGCATGCCCTTCCTCCCCGTTTCCCTCAACATATCCCAGTGATAAAAGAGGGCACAGCAAAAGGGGACAGGCATGTTTGAATTTGTATGGTGGTGGGCGCTCGTATTGCTTCCGCTTCCTTGGTTTATCTACCGCTTTACCAGACCGGTTCAGCCCGCGGCCGCCATTACATTGCCGGTGTTACCGGAGAATCTGGTCAAGAAACCGGTTCGGCGCTGGCAAAGCGCTCTGGCCGTTCTGTGCTGGGTAAGCTTGTTAGTTGCACTCGCCAGGCCTGTCTGGTTTGGCGATCCCGTTCAGATACAGCCTGAACACAGAGACATGCTACTGGCTGTCGATTTATCCGGTTCAATGTCAATTGAAGATATGGTTGATGAGCAGGGTAACGCTATCGATCGCCTTACTGCAGTAAAACAGGTGGTCACCGACTTCATCAGCAAACGCCAGGGCGACAGGCTGGGTTTGGTTCTGTTCGCCAATCATGCCTACTTGCAAACGCCGTTGACCTTCGATCTGAACACGGTAAAGCAGCAATTAGCCAGAACTGTACTCGGACTGATTGGGCAAAGCACCGCCATTGGTGAAGGACTGGGCATCGCGGCGAAAAGCTTTATCAACAGTGACGCCGAACAACGCGTGATTGTTCTGCTCAGTGACGGTGCAAATACTTCCGGTGTTATCAATCCGATGGAGGCGGCAAAGCTGGCCGCTGAAAACAAGGTCAGGATATACACAGTCGGTATAGGTGCCGAGGAAATGGTGCAGCGCAGCTTTTTTGGTGATCGCATGGTTAACCCCTCTCAAGATTTAGACGAACATGCGCTGACCCAAATCGCCGCACTCACTGACGGTCAATATTTCAGGGCAAGGAATCCTCAGGAATTAGCCAGCATTTACCAGTCAATCAATGATCTGGAACCTGTATCAACCGCTCAGCAAACCTGGCGGCCAAGAGAAGAGTTGTTTCGCTTCCCGCTGGCAGGCGCGTTGCTCTTCAGTGTCCTGCTGGCAATCAGTTGGAGGCGAAATGGCTGATTTTACTTTCTTGCATCCTTATTGGTTACTGGCATTGATTCCGTTAGCTGCCCTCTTGTTCTGGCTGGCTCAACGCCGTGCACAGTCCGGGCTGATTGCCGCGCACCTTCAGCCCGACAATAAACACTCCTCCCAGCGGAGCCGCGTGCTAGTGCTTTTGCTCCTTAGCGTTGGATGGATTTTGGCTGTGGTTGCAATGGCTGGGCCCAGTTGGCAGAAGCAATTGTTACCCGCCTCTAACCTGAGCGGAGCCAGAGTGATTATCATGGATATGTCTAACTCCATGTACGCGACTGATCTGCCTCCTAATCGTCTTACCCAGTCCCGCTACAAAGCCATGGATCTTCTTCCCCACTGGCAGGAAGGCAGCACTGGTCTGATAGCCTATGCCGGAGATGGTTACATTATCAGCCCACTGACTGCTGACAGTGCAACATTGAGTAACCTGATCCCTGGATTATCGCCTGCTATTTTTCCTATTCAGGGCAGTAACGCTGCTGCAGGTGTTAAAGCCGCCATTGATCTGCTTAAGCAGGCCGGTCGACCACAGGGAGATCTGATTCTGATCACTGACGGGCTCAGTGAGAAGGAGACAATGCAAACGGACCAGTTACTTGAAGACAATCAGTACCGCTTGTCGATTCTGGCAGTCGCTACCCCGCAAGGTGCCCCGGTGACTATGCCGGACGGCCGGCTGTTACAAGACAACCAGGGCAACACTGTCGTGAGCAAGATGCATCCCCGAAGGCTTGAAACACTGGCAGCAAACCATGGTGGCGTGATGGTCAGATGGCGGGGTAATGATCAGGATATCCGAGGTATTATAAAGGCGACGAGCCATCTGACCGTGCAGTCAGAACAAGCGCAGGATAAAACCATTGAGGATAAACTCAATGCCGGGTTCTGGCTGTTAATCCCTCTGGTCCTGCTCTTTCTGCCCGCCTGCCGCAAAGGCGTCGCATTTTCCTGTTTACTGCTCCTTTTCCTGCCGGTTGAGAAAAGCATCGCGTCACCCTGGCTCAATCAGGATCAGGACGCTTATCAACACTATCAGCAACAGGAATACCAAGCAGCGGCGGATCTGTTCCAGTCACCCGCCTGGCAGGGAGCGGCCAAGTATCAGGCAGGCGATTACGAAGGAGCAATCGAATCCCTTTCGGGTTTAACTGACCCAGCCTCTCGCTATAACCTGGCCAATGCGTACGCACAAGCCGGCCAGCTGGACAAGGCCCGCGATATCTATCAGGACTTGCTGAGTGCAGATCCGGATAACACAGATGCAAAAACCAATCTGGACATCGTCGAGCAGCAGCTCAGGCAGCAACAAGCTAACCAGCAAGGTCAGCAAGGTCAGCAAGGTCAGCAAGGTCAGCAAGGTCAGCAAGGCCAAGCCTCGCCTTCCGGGCAACAAGCTGGCAACTCATCCCGTGATAACAGTGAAGGATCGGATTCAGGACAACAGCAATCGAGCCAGCAAAACAGTCAAACAGGCCAGTCTGACCAGACAGCCTCTGCATCTGCTGGCGGCGCACAGCAAGAAGGTCAGTCACGGCAAGATGAACAAAGCCAGCCTGCGTCGGACCATAATAATGAAGGTGCCGCTGAGCCATCCCGTCCTTCGGCTGAGAGTCAGCAATCACCACGCGCTGGCGATCCAGCCCAAGCCGCTTCAGACCCAAGCCCGGCCATTTCCCCTGACAGTGAAGGACAGGCACCTATGGCGCCTACTGACGAACAAGCCCAGCCAAACGCTGATAAAAGCGATCAGCTAATAGCCGGTGATAATGAGGACAGTGGCGATGAGACCAATGGCCTGAGTGCAAGTCATCCGACATTAAAAAAGCTTGAGCAGATACCAGACAGCACCCGCGAACTGCTCAGGGCTCAGATCATTCTCCAGGCAAGAGAAAAGCCAGCTCCGGACGCACCTGAAAATCGTTGGTAGCCACAGACAGTCACAGAAGCAAGGACTCACAATGCATTCTAAGTATGTTACTTTTCTTTCCGCGTTTTGCCGGACAAAGCTCTGGTTAAGTGCCGTGCTGCTGATTGGCAGCCTGCTCTCTTACTCGGCTTATGCTGCTCAGGTTGTGGCCACGGTGTCATCCAACCAAGTTGGGGTAAATGAGATTTTTGAGCTGACAGTCAGCATAGATGATAACGTCAGCGCCAGTGCCCTTGACTTATCGCCACTCAAAAATGACTTCATTGTCGGCACGACCAGCACCCGCTCCATGAACCGTTTTATTAACGGTTCAGTGTCGAGGCAAACCCAGTGGCAAGTGTCGCTCGCCGCCAAAGCGAAAGGTGACTTCACCATTCCGGCCTTCCGTATTGGTGCTTCCACATCAGATCCTATCCGGATTGAGGTCAGTGACCATCCAGATGCTGCCGCTTCCACGACCGATCTTGCCATTGAGGTCAGCGGACGTATGGACAAAAACCGCCTGTATGTCGGTGAAAGCCAAATCTACATGGTACAAATCAAACTCGGAGAACACATGGAAAAAGCCAGTTTACTCGCTCCTCAGGGTGAAGGACTGGAGGTGGTTCAGGTGGGTGATGATCATCAGGCGGATACCGTACTGAATGGCAGACGCTATACCATTATTAACCGCAAGTACCGAGTCACAGCCACCAAGCCGGGGAATATCACCCTTCAGGGAGCCAAACTCACTGGCACGGCCTTCAAAAGTGACAGTAGCCGGCGTTTTGGCATGCGGATCCCCGTCAATATTCAGGCTGAACCGATGCCGTTGACTGTTCTTGCTGAACCCGATGACTACAAAGGGCTGTGGCTGCCAACCGCGGATCTTCAATTGGAGCAGACATGGAACAAAGACGAGCCGCACATTAAAGTGGGTGAGCCGGTTTCACGCACGCTGACACTCAAAATGAAAGGCACCCCACAAAGCAATCTGCCGGATTTATCCCTGACCTACCCTGATTCGGTCCGGGTATACAGCGAAAAGCCTGTTTACAAACAAGAGAATGATTACAGTGTCATGACGCTGAAACAGGTCATCATACCCCGCCAGAGCGGAACGATTACCCTGCCTTCTTTGAAAGTGAACTGGTGGAATACCGATAAAGGGGAAAAAGTGATCAGTCAGGTTGAAGGTAAAGTGCTACAGGTTCAGCCAGATACCACAGCCGGTATTCCAGCCACCACACCTCCAACGTATGAGCCCAGTGACGGGGCCTCACAGCCCGAGTTAAGTAATCCGCCAAATAACATTGATAATCCTGCTGCCGTTAATCAGCAGTTGCAGGGCGTCTCTGCCTGGTGGCCCTGGCTAACACTGGTCGTCACGCTTCTCTGGCTTGTTACTCTGCTGATGTGGCTGCGGAGCCGACAACAACTTCCGCAGTCCCCAGAATCTGTCAGTTCAGCCAGTGCCAGCAGCAGCGTAACGGACAAGCTGATAGCTGCGGTAAAAGCATGCCAGCCCATGCAGGTACAAGCCTGCTACAATGCCTGGGATAAATCGCACCTGACGGCGGAACACCGACAACAACTGGATCAGGCGATCAGTGCCATGATGGCGGCATATTACAGTCAGTCCCCTCAAGCGTGGGACAAGAGCCACCTGCTGGCTCTGCTGCAACGCCAAAAAGAAAAACCCCAAAAGCCGCGGACGGATAACAGATTGGAACCTCTGGTGCCGGAGATACCGGCAGCAGACCGAAAATGATCGGCTGACCCGTTAAGATATCAGCATTCAGTGCAGATGTTTTACCCATTTCGGCACTGGTGTATGAGCCGCAACCGAAAAATAGCGTGATAGTTAATCCTGCCTCCGGGCGGGATTTTTATTGGCTCAGCATTCGTAGCCAAGTGCAAGGCTCGGGCAATACCGATCTTAACGAAATAAAAGCAGGGCTATTGAGCCATCTGCAGATAAATCTTAGTGATAAACCGCTCACAAATATCAGCGTTCAGTAACGTTAAAAATGTGTAACCTAAAAGTTTCTAAAAAGAGTAGTGGAAATCCTTCGATTATCCTGTTAAAAAACCTCCCGCAAACAACATAAAACGCTTCCACACCAACTCAAAACATTCAGGATGTAGTATGAGTCAACCACAACCATTCCTAGCTAAAATTGCCAATGGCAGTCTGGTTATCCAGATCCTCATTGGTATCGTGGCAGGTATCGTCCTAGCCGCTGTCTCAACTGATGCCGCACTGAAAGTCGGTTTCCTGGGCAGCCTGTTCGTCAGTGCTCTGAAAGCTGTAGCTCCTGTGCTGGTGTTCATTCTGGTTGCATCTTCGATTGCAAATCAGAAAAAAGGCGCGCATACCAACATGAAGCCAGTCATTATGCTGTACCTGTTCGGTACGCTGATGGCCGCCTTAACTGCCGTTACCATGAGTTTCCTTTTCCCGACTACTTTGACTCTGGACGCAGGTACTGCAAATCAGGCCGCTCCTGAAGGTATTGCAGAAGTACTGAATACGCTGCTGTTCAAAGTTGTTGATAACCCAATCAACGCGCTGCTGACCGGAAACTACATTGGTATCCTGGCATGGGCTGTGGGTCTGGGCTTTGCTCTGCATTCTGCATCAGATGCAACCAAACAAGTGTTCCACGATATGTCTAACGGCGTCACACTGATCGTTCGTTTTGTTATTCGTCTGGCACCTATCGGTATCTTCGGTTTAGTATCACAAACCTTCGCTGAAACAGGCTTCTCTGCATTGACCAGCTACGCGCACCTGCTGGCCGTACTGCTTGGTTCAATGGCAATTATTGCCTTTGTGGTTAACCCGGCTATCGTGTACTACAAAACGAAGCAGAACCCATTCCCTCTGGTTCTGAAGTGTATCCGTGAAAGTGGTATCACTGCCTTCTTTACCCGTAGTTCAGCGGCAAACATCCCGGTGAACATGCAACTGTGTAAAGATCTGGATCTGCACGAAGATACTTACTCAGTATCGATTCCTCTGGGCGCTACCATCAACATGGCAGGCGCAGCGATTACTATCACTGTGCTGACTCTGGCTGCTGTGCATACTCTGGGTATTCAGGTTGATCTGGGTACTGCCCTGCTGTTGAGCGTCGTGGCTGCTGTGTCTGCATGTGGTGCATCCGGTGTTGCCGGTGGCTCTCTGCTGCTTATCCCTCTGGCTTGCAGCCTGTTCGGTGTATCCAACGAAGTCGCGATGCAGGTTGTTGCTATCGGTTTCATCATCGGTGTAATTCAGGATTCTGCTGAAACGGCTCTGAACAGTTCAACTGACGTTATCTTCACTGCGGCTGCATGTCGTGCTGCGGAAGCGCAAGAAGCCGCTGCTAATCCAGTTAAAGCCTGAGCATAACGCTAAACGCTTTTTCTGAGCATCTAATAAAAATGGCGACCTTAACGGTCGCCATTTTTATATGAAAGACTTAAACAGCCATACGATACAAATCAGTTTTGTAATGTCTCCAGTTGCTTGTTAAGAGCATCTTTGGCCTCTTCGGCCTGATCGCCCACATCCTCAAGCATATCCTGCGCTTCCTCCATCGGGCGTGCATTCATCGCATCTTCAATCTGATCTTTATAGGTCACACCGATATAAATCCCCAGACCCACCAGGGCAATGACAATGTATTTCAACATAGCTATCTCACTGTTATTTTGTTTATTCTCAAGCAGTATACCGCCAGCACAGATCGTAAGCTTGCCACTTCGCTCCCAGAAAAAAAGACCAAAACCAATATAAGCGACCAAGTATGACCTTCAGCTGACAATTGATTAAGGTCACTGTCAGTGCCTTTCATGCCACTGGTGCAGGATCAATCGACCATGAACTATAACTCCTGACTCCTGATTCAATATTGTGCATCGATCGAGCAACCTGCACCATTAACAGACAGCCCTGTATTACTTTCCCTGCACACCTGCATTTCAATCAGAGTAACTGATTGTTTTTCATTTACTCTTTTAATTTTTATCGGAAGACGTGTTTCTGGCCTGCCCCTTGCTTCTGTCTGTGACAACACTAAAAAGGAGCAAACATAATGGATAAAAAAGCAGTGACACTGAAATGGGCAGCCCTCGCCGCCTCAATGGCTTTATCTTTCAATGCATTAGCCGATGACACAATTAAAGTCGGCATCCTTCATTCTCTCTCCGGCACCATGGCGATCAGTGAAACCACTCTCAAAGACACTGTACTGATGCTAATCGACGAGCAAAATAAAAAAGGCGGCGTTCTGGGGAAAAAACTGGAGCCGGTTGTGGTCGATCCGGCTTCTAACTGGCCGCTTTTTGCCGAGAAAGCGCGCGAGTTGATCGAGAAAGACAAGGTAGATGTCGTGTTCGGCTGCTGGACTTCTGTTTCACGTAAATCTGTGCTGCCCGTTTTTGAAGAACTCGACAGCCTGCTCTTCTATCCGGTGCAGTATGAGGGAGAAGAATCGTCCAAGAACGTATTCTACACAGGTGCAGCACCCAACCAGCAAGCTATCCCGGCCGTCGATTATCTGATGAATGAAATGGGCGTAAAACGCTGGGTGCTTGCCGGGACAGACTATGTCTATCCGCGCACCACGAATAAGATACTGGCGGCTTACCTGAAAGATAAAGGCGTCGCCGACAGCGACATCATGATCAACTACACGCCGTTCGGTTATTCAGACTGGCAATCCATCGTCTCTGATATCAAGAAATTTGGCGCGACCGGTAAGAAAACGGCCGTTGTCTCCACCATCAATGGGGATGCCAACGTGCCCTTCTATAAAGAGCTCGCCGCTCAGGGCGTCAAAGCGGCTGATATTCCGGTTGTTGCCTTCTCCGTTGGTGAAGAAGAGTTGTCAGGTATGGATACCTCGTCCTTGGTTGGCCACCTCGCTGCCTGGAACTACTTCATGAGTGTCGACACAGACCAGAACAACGATTTTGTCGAAAAATGGCACAAGTTCATCAAAGATGATAAGCGCGTCACCAATGACCCGATGGAAGCCTCTTATCTGGGCTTCAACATGTGGGTGAAAGCTGTCGAAAAAGCCGGAACGACTGATGCCGATGCAGTACAGGATGCCATCATTGGGGTGACTGTCCCGAATCTGACCGGCGGTTATGCCACCATGATGCCCAATCACCACATCACCAAGCCGGTTCTGATTGGCGAGATCCAGGATGACGGCCAGTTCGTGACTGTGTGGGAAACCAAAGACGAAGTGGCCGGCGACGCCTGGTCAGATTTTCTGCCTGGTTCAAAAGACTTGTTCGCCAGCTGGGAAAAACCCATGTCCTGCGGCAGCTTCAATGTTGTTTCAGGCAAATGTGCGGGTAGCAACGAATAATACACCTCCCGCGTCTCGCCCATCGTCCGGCCCGGATTGCCGGACGATTGGATCTGTTCCTGCACTCACGGACGACACTCATGACCAAACAGTTACTGTCTGGACTGCTGAATGTGCACCAGGCTTACATCACTTATATCAGGCAACTGTTGGTACTGTTGATCGGCTTACCCATAGCCGTTTCGACGGCTTACGCCAGTTCAGTCAGCAGCTTCACCGATGTGGAAAACAGCTTCGCCCAACGTAACTTCGAGCGCAAAGCCGAAGCCATAGAATGGTTGATTACGCAGCACCACCCACAGACCAAAACCATTCTTGATGGCCTGCTCAATCGCGCCATTGCTTACCAGAAAAACACGCACGCTTTGGTACTGTTACAGGATGATCATAATGCGTTGCAGCTGAGCAGCAATAAGCCGGTGACGCTCGATAACCCGCGTGATTACAAAAAAGTGGCCATCAATAATGCGCTGCGCACCTTGATTCAACGGCGTCTATCAACGCTCGATATCACTAGCACTGATCCGTCTGTCCGATTAACGGCTGTTAATGCACTGACGGGCAATACCGAACCGGACATCCTTGAGGCGCTTCGCCTGCAACTGAGCCATGAAACCAGCCCAGCAGTCAGAGCGGCCATCAACCTTGCACTCGACATCGCCAGACTGGGCCAGTTCAGCCAGAACCCTCATAACCAGGCCAATGATAAGCAGAGCAGCGGCGCCGCCGACAACAAAGCCAGCCAGCTGGCCTTGATTCAGTCGCTGTCAGATGCCGCCCACCCTGCCGCGCAACGCGCTCTGGCTCAAGCCGAAACCCTGGCAAAAGATTCCGAGATTCACAGCGCACTGACGCGCGCACTCAGCACATATGAGCAGCGGCAACGTGTCTATAACAGTGTCGAAACCCTGTATTTCGGGCTGAGCATGGGGTCGGTGCTGGTGCTGGCCGGTATTGGCCTGGCCATCACATTTGGTGTCATGGGGGTGATCAATATGGCCCATGGCGAGCTGATTATGCTGGGCGCGTATACGACCTATGTGCTGCAACAACTCATGCCCCAGCATACTGCACTGGCGCTGATTCTTGCCATTCCGGCGGCTTTTGTGGTGTCGGGGCTTGTTGGTGTCGCGATTGAACGCAGCGTGATTCGTTTTCTGTACGGCCGCCCTTTGGAAACCCTGCTGGCCACATTCGGCATCAGCCTGATCCTGCAACAAGCCGTTCGCAGTATTTTTTCTCCGCTGAACCGCTCAGTGACGACCCCGGATTTCATGAGTGGAATGCTGGAAATCACCCCCATGCTCAGCCTGACCTGGAACCGGCTGATCATCATAGGATTTTGTCTTCTGGTCTTTACCCTGTTGCTGCTGGTGCTGAAAAAAACCTCGCTTGGCCTGCAGGTTCGCGCCGTATCGCAAAACAGAGGCATGGCCCGGGCGATGGGGGTCAGATCAGAATGGGTTGATGCCATGACGTTCGGACTGGGATCCGGCGTTGCCGGTATTGCCGGGGTCGCGCTTTCCCAACTGACCAATGTCGGACCCAACATGGGTCAGAGCTACATCATAGACTCCTTCATGGTGGTGGTATTTGGCGGAGTCGGCAACCTGTGGGGAACGTTAGTCGCCGGCCTGAGCCTGGGCATTTTCAACAAAATCCTCGAACCCTGGGCAGGTGCCGTGCTGGCGAAAATCCTGGTGCTGGTTTTTATCATTCTGTTTATTCAAAAACGCCCGCGTGGCCTGTTCCCGCAACGTGGCAGAGCCGCTGAAGGATAAGAAAAGGATTCATTATGCTGACATCAATACTCAGACAGGACCGCGGAGGACAGGTGTTACTGACCCTGCTGTTTGCTGCCGCGATCATCGTGCCTGTCCTCAACCTTGCTGTGCCGCAGGGGCATCCGCTTCATTTGGAAACTTACACTGTCTCGCTGCTGGGCAAATACCTGTGTTACGCCTTACTGGCACTGGCCGTCGATCTCGTCTGGGGTTACCTGGGCATTCTCAGTCTGGGCCATGGTGCTTTCTTTGCCTTGGGCGGATACGCCATGGGCATGTACCTGATGCGCCAGATTGGTGATCGAGGGGTGTACGCAAACCCCGAACTGCCTGACTTCATGGTCTTCCTGAACTGGACCGAGTTACCCTGGTTCTGGCACGGGTTCGATAGTTTCTGGTTTACCTGTCTGATGATAGTGCTGATCCCAGGGGCATTAGCGTATATCTTTGGCTGGCTGGCATTTCGCTCGCGGGTGTCTGGGGTGTATCTGTCCATCATGACACAGGCACTAACCTTTGCGCTGATGCTGGCTTTTTTCCGCAACGAGATGGGCTTTGGCGGCAATAATGGCCTGACAGATTTTAAAGACTTGCTTGGTGCCGACTTACAGGCCGACACCACACGAATGGCCCTGTTTGTGGCCAGTGTGCTGGCCCTGATCCTTGGCTATCTGATTTGCCGCGCAGTCATCGCCAGCCGGTTAGGCAGTGTGGTGATAACCATCCGTGATGCCGAAGCCCGCACGCGCTTCATCGGCTATAAAGTGGAACATATCAAACTGGCGATCTTTGTCTTGTCTGCTGTTCTGGCAGGCATTGCCGGTGCGCTGTACGTGCCACAAATTGGCATCCTCAACCCGGGAGAATTTGCCCCGCTCAACTCCATTGAAATCGTGGTGTGGGTCGCACTTGGCGGTCGCGCCACTTTGTATGGCGCCGTCATCGGTGCGGTACTGATCAATTATGCCAAAAGCTGGTTTACGGTGGAGTTCCCGGAAGTCTGGCTCTTTGCTCTCGGCAGCCTGTTTGTTCTCGCCACGCTTTTTCTGCCCAAAGGCCTTGCCGGCCTGCTGCAACGCCGTGAGGTATCCGCATGACAACAGTCACCCCGCTTAACCCGAACACAAGTTCATCACGTCTGGACAAACTCCTGACGCACAATCCGTTACAGCCGCTGACC
Source organism: Photobacterium salinisoli (assembly GCF_003614885.1). Lineage (GTDB taxonomy): Bacteria > Pseudomonadota > Gammaproteobacteria > Enterobacterales > Vibrionaceae > Photobacterium > Photobacterium salinisoli. The sequence goes on along the minus strand of NZ_QZMS01000011.1, from coordinate 1,129,625 downwards.
CGTCGTCATGAAGTCTTCGACTTCCTGAAACCTCAGCATCACCCGCTTATCGACACCCGACACAACATACTTTTGTACGTTGAGGGCGTTTCCGTTTCTTTTGATGGTTTTCAGGCCATCAAGGATCTCAACCTCTATATCAAAGAAGGGGAACTACGTTGCATCATCGGGCCAAACGGGGCCGGTAAAACCACCATGATGGACATCATTACCGGAAAAACTCGCCCTGACAGCGGCCAGGTCTGGCTGGGTTCCAACCTCAACCTGCTGGAGATGGATGAAGCTGACATCGCCACTGCCGGCGTTGGCCGTAAATTTCAAAAACCCACCGTCTTTGAATGCCTGTCAGTCTGGACCAACCTTGAACTGGCCATGACCGGACCCAGAGGCGTCTGGAAGACTTTCAGAGCACACTTGTCTGGCGAACAAAAGGACAACATTGAACAGGTTTTGACACTGATTGGATTAACAGATCAGCGCCGGATGCTGTCGGGAAAGTTATCTCACGGTCAGAAACAGTGGCTGGAAATTGGCATGCTGCTGATGCAGAAACCCAAGCTGCTGCTGGTTGATGAGCCGGTAGCGGGTATGACGCATCAGGAAATGGACCGAACCGCCGAACTGCTGCGCTCACTGGCCGGACAGCATTCTGTGATGGTTGTTGAGCACGATATGGACTTCGTTCGCTCTATCGCCAGCACGGTAACCGTTCTCCATCAGGGACATGTGCTGGCAGAAGGTAGCATGGCAGATATTCAAAACAACGATAAAGTCCGGGAAGTGTATCTGGGTCAGTAAATGACTCACTGAACGTGAAAAGGAATCACTATGTTAGAAATACAAGGATTAAACCAGTTTTATGGCGAAAGCCATACCCTGTGGGATCTTGAGCTGTCTGTCCCCGAAGGCCAGTGCACCGTGCTGATGGGCCGTAACGGCGTCGGTAAAACCACGCTGCTGCAATGCATTATGGGCTTAATCAAAGCCCGCAGCGGGCAAATGACCTTTAACGGGCAGAACTTAGTACCGCTGACAACTGAAGCCCGCCCGCGCTGCGGCCTGGGCTATGTACCGCAGGGAAGACAAATCTTCCCTCTTCTGACGGTCCATGAAAACCTGCAGATTGGCCTGCCGGTTCGCCCACGCGGCGACAGACGCATTCCTTCCTACATCTACGATTTGTTTCCGGTGTTAAAAGACATGCTGCACCGGCGGGGAGGCGATCTATCCGGCGGACAGCAACAACAACTGGCGATCGCCCGGGCACTGGTCCTGGATCCAAAATTACTCTTGCTTGACGAGCCCACCGAAGGCATCCAACCCAACATAGTACAAGAAATAGGTGACATCATCCGAAAGCTGAACCACGAGCTCGGCCTGACGGTACTGCTGGTTGAGCAAAAACTGCCTTTTGCACGTAAAGTCGGCAACCGCTTTTGTCTGCTGGATCGAGGGCGAACCGTCGCCAGCGGAGAAATGACGAGCCTTTCTGAAGCTCACATCAGGGAGTACCTCACCGTATGACGCAGAGCGAACTGAAGAGCGCCAATCTTAAAGGGACAGACACATTAGCCCTAACGGGACAGGCACAATTAACAACGGCTTATTCACACGACAAACTAAAGGGACAGGCACTTCAAGAAAGATTCTGCGGGTTGTCTGAAAGTTACAGCCACCTCAATTACACCACACTGTGTATCGCATCGAATTTTTCACTATCCTGCTTCTCATCCAACACGCTCTTGTGTACTGTTCATACATACAGTAACTTACTTGTGAACGCTTGCATGACAACAGCCAGACATCAGCAAATTTGCCTTGAAGCTACGGCCTACTACCACTGCATTTCCCGGTGCGTACGTCGCGCTTTCCTCTGCGGACTGGATGAAGAGTCCGGTGTCAGTTACGAGCACCGCCGTAGTTGGGTTGAAGACAGGCTATTCGCATTAGCTAAAGTGTTTTGTATCGACCTCTGCGCTTACGCCATTATGAGTAATCACTATCACCTCGTGCTGCATATTAACAAAGCCAAAGCCGACTCTTTGTCTGACAATAATGTCATTGATCGCTGGCTAACGTTTCACAACCCTCCCGTTTTAATCCAACGTTATCTGCGGGGAGATATTTGCACTCAGACTGAATACAGCGCAGTGAGTTCCATCATTCAGGGCTGGCGTCAGCGCCTCTACAGCATTAGCTGGTTTATGCGGTTGCTCAATCAATTTATTGCCACCGAAGCCAATAAAGAAGACGGATGTAGCGGTCACTTCTGGGAGGGGCGATTCAAAAGTCAGGCCCTGCTGGATGATAAAGCACTGGCCGCTGCTATGGCGTATGTAGATTTAAACCCCGTTCGTGCCGGTATCGCCAAAACACCGGAGACATCAGACTTCACATCAATCAAATACCGTCTCAATAACTTACGCAAGCCGAAGGCCAGCGTTACTTACCTATATCCTTTTATGAGTCAAAGCAGCGACAGGTTAGAAGGAATCCCACTTCATCTGGCGGATTATCTGGAGTTTCTCGACTGGATAGGCAGGCATTTTCATGAAGGAAAAACGGGGCAGATTGCTCACGACACGCCGCCAATTCTTAAGCGATTAGGATTGAATAGCTTATCTTGGTTTCGCAAATACAAACAATTTGAGAAAGGCTGCATGATAGGAACAAAGTCGTCAATGAAAGCCTGTCTACCATTAATGGGACGTAAGCGTATTTCTGGCATTCAATTATCAATGAATTAAACATTGATCGGCCAACCGTCTATAAGCTTCAACAAGAGATTCAGGTCAGGTTCTTGCATCTCAAATCATTGCTCATTTCTGACTTATTGCTTGTTTGCTGGATAGCCTCCACTTTCCCTGCATCTGCCTCCACTCTCGTTATTAGTCCAAACCCTATCAAAAAGAATAGCCTTCGCTTTATAAATTCAAGCAGTTGCTTGCTAATTTGCCTGTCCCATTTAGGTGATCCCAAAAGTGCCTGTCCTTTTAAAAGGTATCCCAGTGTGGTTTATCGCCGCCCAACTTATCCACCAAAAAGTCAATCAACACCCTTACCTTCTCCGGTAAGTGCTTACGTTCTGGAAACATGGCATAGACTGCATGCAGCGGTAAAACATAGTCAGACATAACCGGAACCAATTTTCCTGAGGCTACATCCGGCCCCACGATAAAAGTCGGCATCTGACAAATACCCAAACCGGCCACTAAAGCATCTCGCAGCACTTCACTGTTATTGGCCTGAAAATTTCCTTTGGGTTGAATACTCTCAACACCAGATGGCCCATTAAATCGCCATTCTGCGCCACCACGAAAATAGCTGTAATACAGACAATTATGATGCTGTAAATCCGCTGGTGACTGTGGAGTTCCGTACATTTTCAAATAATTCGGAGAAGCACAAAGCACGCTTCGGCAAGGTGCTAACCGCCGCGCAACAAGGCTGGACTCAGGTATATGACCAATACGAATAGAGAGGTCATAGCCCCCTTCGACAAGATCGACCATTTTGTCATCCAGTGTTATTTCCAGTCGGATATCGGGATATCGTTGCAGAAACTCAGGGATTAAGGGGCTGATATGCAGGCGCCCAAACGTCATCGGGACAGTCACTTTCAGCAGCCCGCTGGGGTTGCCCTGTAACTGGCCGAGTTTATCTTCTGCTTCACGGGCAATCCTGTAAGCGGCTCTGGCAGATTCAAAGTACTGTTCACCGGCATCGGTCAGGCTCAGACTGCGGGTTGTTCTGTTCAGCAGCCGCGTACCCAGTTTCGCTTCAAGGTAATTGATACGTTTACTGACTGCAGATTTGGTGATCCCCAACCGTTCCGCTGCTGCCGAAAAGCTGCCACATTCCACTACAGTGACGAAAACAGGTATGACACTGAAAGCATCGTTATCACGCATTTGTATACTTTTTCTCTACAGTGTTTTTCTATTAAACCCAATTATAAACCTCAAAGACACAATATAGAATTCATGTCACACACTACCCAACAAATTGGATCACCCATGCTGAAATTGTCCCCTGCACTGCTTGCCCTTTTAGCTGGTGCCATGTTGTCTCTCATGATTCTGCTTAATAGTCAGCTGGCCGCAAACAGTTCTCCAGTCTTAGCTTCCTGGATTGCACATGGCATAGGAGCAACCTTTGCCGGCTTTATATTGTTGGTCTGTCATTTGCGTCGCAAGCGGACTCGCCCGACACCCAAGCCTGTCCCTAAGTGGGCTTATCTGGGCGGAATACCCGGCGCATTTACCGTTATTCTGGCTGCAGCTACGGTGAATAGCCCCCTGGGCCTGTCGGGCTCTGTTGCTTTTATGCTGGTGGGACAGACACTTTTCGGGATGCTCAGTGATGTGTTCGGGCTGATGGGTTCGAAAAGAAGGAAATTATCTTCGCAAGATTTAGTCGTGGTGTGCTGCATTTTATCCGGCAGCATGCTGATCATTTTCACACCAAGCTGATTACTGATAAATCACCGATTAATGAGGATAAGCCATGACGTTGTTCATTTTTCTTGCTGTACTCAACGGTATCTGTATTAGCCTGAGCCGTATCTTGAACGGAAGGTTAGGACTTGACCGAACAGCAATAACCTCTTCTTACTGGAACCATCTGATAGGTTTTATCTTCCTGTCATTATTGGTGCTGCTTGTGCATGACAGCTCTTTCTCTTTACCACAAAATGCACCATTAAGTGCTTATGCAGGGGGAGTCATTGGTGTGCTATTTGTGACGATTAATAGCCTTGTGCTGCCCAAAATTGGAGCGATGCGAACAAGCTTGCTGGTGATCAGCGGGCAAATGCTGGTGGGTGTTTTACTAACCTTGATTTTGTTGTTCTTAAAGGGACAGACACTTTTGTATATGATCTGGCCTATCGCGGGAATGATATTGATTTTGCTCGGTGTGTATCTTAACCAGCAGCGCCAGGCCAACCCTGATGCTTAACTGGTGTAGCATGCTCTAAACAACAAAAAGCCCACGAAAAACGTGGGCTTTCATTCGATCAGCTTAATGGCTTAAGCCTGTGACAGTATTCTGCTAATTGCAGTAATCATTGTTATTTATTATTCAGAAACAGGGTTCAAAAACGGCGCTAACGCTTCAAAAAGGCGATCAATTTCTGCCTGAGTATTGTAATGCATGAAACCAATTCGGACGACGCCACCACTTTCAAGTACTCCCAGTTGTTGGCACAGCCCTAACGCATAAAAGTGACCGTTCCAGACGCACATATTCTGTTGACCCAGGTGGGAGGCTATATCCGACGGCATTACATTATCAATACGTATTGCAAAAGTCGGCGTACGTTCTGCGAGCCGTTTATCATCGTCTATTCCCAGTAAAGTGACATTGCTGAACTTCCTGACCCAGCTCAAAAAATACTGGCTCAGCGATTCTTCATGAGACTGGTACTGAGTGTAACTGGCTGCCAGACGCTTGCGTAAGCTGTCTTGCGGATCGCCCCACTGTGCCAGATAATCAATGGCAGCAACTACGCCTGCCAAACCCTCAAAGTTCTGGGTTCCCGTTTCAAAACGTCCCGGACCGAGATCTGTAGCAGGTTCAACTTTATACGGCTTCAACGTCTGCAGCCACTGAGGTGCCACATAAGCAATTCCCACATGCGGACCAAAGAACTTATAAGCTGAACACGCCAGAAAATCACAGCCCAGTGCCTGCACGTCTACCAGCTTGTGCGGAGCATAGTGCACTGCATCAACATAGACTTGCGCGCCAACACTGTGCGCAGCTTTAACAATGCGCGCAATGTCCACCAGCGAGCCAGTTGTATTCGACGCGTATGTGACGGCCACCAACCGCGTTTTATTATTCAGCAAAGATTCAAAGTGCTCGTAGTCTAACGTGCAGTCGGCTTGATTCACCCGAACCTGACGAACCAGTACCCCTTTGTCATCCGCCGCTTGCTGCCAGCTAGACACGTTCGAATAATGATCCAGGGACGTCACAATCACTTCGTCACCTTGCTTCCAGTCACGTGAAATAGCACGGCTGAGCTGAAAAGTCAGTGAGGTCATATTCGGACCAAAAACAATATTCTCGGGCGACGGCGCATTCAGTAATGCCTGAACAGACTGACGCGCCTTTGCCATGAGTGACACTGTCACCTCACTGGAGAAAAACGAACCGCCCAGATTGGCATTATATCGACCAAGATAATCCGTCATGGCCTGTAAAACACTGGCAGGCACCTGTGCTCCACCCGGTCCGTCAAAGAAATACACAGGTGCATCATTTATCTGTTGAGCCAGTGCAGGAAACTGCTGACGAACACTCGAAACATCAAACTGCATACTGCGTCTCCCGGGCTGTCAGAACAAAGAGGTCCATATAGCCTTTTTTATCTTTCTTCACCGCTTTGATGGGCCGCGCGTTATGCCAGAGCTGATCGTCGGCCAGAATCGCGACCTCACCCTGCTCTAGCGCCATACTCAGAAAAGGCAGTTCATTCTTATTCTTGTAGACCAGAAACTCCCCACCCTCGATGTTTTCACGCCCAATCCCAATCACCGCAATGTGATTAAAACCATCCTGATGAACCCCTTCAGGTGCTACCTGAGTCTCGCCTTCCAGCGTAGCAATACGGATCTGATGAATTTCAATTTCCTGATCATCTGATAAGGCATTGGCGCGTTTGAACACTTCACACATTTCACGCATCCCGGCACTAAAGAGTATCTTGTCCTCCAAAGGCTCAAAAGTGCGGCTGACATTACCCTGAAAATGGTTAATGTCGTCAGATTGGACAAAAGCTCTGGGTGGCATGTGCAGTACACCATTGGCGGTCGCTTTCACAATGGAATAGCGGCGAAGACGATACTCGCCATCTGCATGCCCGGTTTTGGGTAAATGGTCAAACGAAGGGGAAAGCTCATTGATAGCCTGTCCGCTCAGTTGTGTGAGTTGAAAAGTACGATCCAGTGAAACATTCATTGCATCAGCTCCTCTTAGCAGCGCCTTATCCCTAGCAGTCCGCAACAGCGTCGGACACTCTCCCATTTGCATCGAACTGCAAACAAGAGATTAACAATTCAGTTACAAGCTAGGGTAAAGGAAAATTCGATAATGCCAAGACCTTGCAGATGTAAACTTCGACATATGGGTAAAATTAAGAATATACAACCAACAAAGTGATTATAACTGGCCTAACAAACTGGTATTTTAATCTTGCATCACCCAAAAGCAGTGTTCCTTGCTAGGGAAAATCATAACCCATTGATTTTTATTGTGTAATGGTTTGACACTCTAGCTGTGGCACTTGTGTGAACTCGTCAAAAAGCCAGCATAAAATACCGTTTGTGATGTGTATCCCACCAAAAATATTGATATTTTCTGCATGTACAGAGGAAACGAAAACGCAGAGTGCAAAAAAAAAACCTCCTGCCATTTCTGACAGAAGGTATGCAAATCTGGAGGATAATGAACGGAACAGTCTGGTGGCAGCTTAAGGGCGGTATGGGGTGTAAACGTAATTGTCACCAGATTTTTTATAAAATGCGTTATCAATAATCGCATAAGTAATGCCAGAGACCACAGCAAAGGTCACCAGTTCGGGTAAATTGGTACGGTGATATTCCCTGCGAGGGCGTTCCTTAATGACGACAACATCATGGTGGTGATAATGTCTTACCGGTTTACGATGATGATGGTGTCTGTGCTTATGTTTATGCTTATAGTATTTTTTATAACCATGATCATAACCATGGTCTCTGCCACCGTGATCTCTGCCACCATGGGCAAAACTGGTTGCTGGTGCAATCAGAGAGAAGCACAAGATACCAATCCATAGAGTTTTCATATGACGCTACCTGTTTTTCTACATATGTGTACAGCGTACATATGGCTTGGTAAAGCAGTGTCAACCGCAAGTAAACATTAAGTAAAATCACGCTTACAATTATCCAACATACCGCATATAAAGAAGATCGACACTGATGCCTGAAAAAACACACAATATCACCGAAGATAGCGCACAGAATCATATCGGACTGGGCTGTTCCGATTTTTCACTGGCCGCTTACATCGAACACCGTCCAGCTATGCCCGGGATGGAATATTTGAATCAATTGCAACCTGCTGCTTCAGGTGAAATACATGCTATCGGCCAGGCGTGTGGCAACGGGTGGCGAAAAGTGTTCAATGTTTACGCTAAGCTGATTTATGCCCTCGACAGCAAGGTGTTTCCCCATTCAACGAACGCGCCGAGCTGGCAGTCATTCAGAGATGATTTCCTTCTCCGGCAATACAGCCAAACAGCGCTGTTATTCAATCCGCCCAATCTTGATGCTTCAGATACCGTGCCCCGCTATCACATCATTATGGGCAGAACCTACGCCAAGAAGCTGATTCACGAGGAAAAACTGACAGTACCTCTTATCTGGCTGGATAATGAATTTGCGATCAACAGTGAACACAGGCTGGTTATCTGTCCCTACTTTGATTATCGCCAGCTCTCCAATAGCAAAATAGATCGACTGGCGAACATCCTTGCCGGATTTGCCCGGCACGCATAAGTGTCTGTCCCGTTATGGTATCGCTAAACCACTATGGCTGAAGTCGCATCCATTGAGCCCGTCACAATAGTGACTGTCCCACTAAAGCATCTATGCTTTTAAGGGATTAACAAGCCTGATCGCTGTCGTATGGGTGCCGCATGTTAAATGAACTACAGACCATGATTTTCGAGCTCGGGATCATTGTGGTCAGTTCAGCGTTAATAGGCACGATTTTTCTGTACGCCCGCCAGCCTATCATTCTGGCGTACATTATGGCCGGCATTGCCCTTGGCCCCAGTGGCTTGGGGTTGCTCAATGATAACGACAGAATCATCCAGTTCGGCCAGTTCGGTGTCATCCTATTACTGTTTCTTCTGGGCCTGAACCTGCAACCTTTCAAGCTGCTGAGTCTCTTTAAAGAAAGCGCACTGATCACGCTGGGGACCTGTTGTCTCTTCTTTCTGGTGACATTGGGATTTAGCTTGATGATCGGTCTGTCCCTTGGTGATTCGCTTGTGGCCGCCGCCGCACTGATGTTCTCAAGTACCGTCATAGGGTTGAAATTGATCCCGACCACCACACTCCATCATCAGCGTGTGGGGGAAGTCATGACCAGCGTGCTACTGATACAGGACATACTGGCTATCATTGTGATTCTGTTCCTGAATGTGCGGGAACCAGATGCTATGATCAGCGCCTTTATACTGATTCTCCTGAAGCTGGGTTTGCTTTGCTTGTTGGCGTATTTAGGCGTCCGCTATCTGGTGCTCCCGTTGTTTCGTCGTTTTGATGTGATTCAGGAATACACCTTTGTTACCGCACTGGCATGGTGTCTGCTGTGGGCGGAAACGGGTCACTTAGCGGGTTTATCCTATGAAATCGGGGCATTTGTAGCCGGGCTGTCTATAGCCATCAGCCGGGTTTCGCAAGCGATTTCCCTGCACCTGAAACCCTTGAGGGAATTTTTTCTGATATTATTTTTCTTCGCGGTTGGTGCAAAAATGGACATCACACAAGGCGGTACCGTACTGCTTTGGGGTGGGCTGTTTGGAGTGCTGCTGGTGGCAGTAAAAGCAGCAGGTTTCATTATTGCGCTAAAACTGGCAAACGAAAAAGCACCTAAGGAACTGTCCGCCCGGCTCAGTCAAGCCAGCGAGTTTTCCCTCTTACTTGCCTATTCAGCACTTACTGCCGGTCTGGTTTCAGATCAGGGCATGCTCTTTATTCAAGCTGCAACACTCACGACTTTCATCCTGTCCACTTACTGGGTCGTCAGTCGCTTTCCTACGCCGATTTCAAGTGTAAGCAACCTGCGTAAAGACTGATTGCCCGTCAGGCGGCCTGCCGCTGGCACTGCATAGAAAAATGATTCTGGGGAGTGATGTGATACCACATTTCGAACTGCGCTGCGTTTTTACCTTTCATCACCGGCTGCAAGAAGATGCGGTAACCCATGAGATCGCGCTGCGCATCATAACCAAAAGGATTGGCCTGATTGGGGTCTGACAGAATTTCCCGTTTCATTGATAAAGGTTTTAAACGGTATTCACCTTCCAGCGACTCAAGGTGATAGTCGACAAATAAGTTGAATTCCAGCTCAGTTTTGCCCTGATCCTGATAGCGAATCCATTCTTTAGAGCTGACTTTTCCATCATGATGAAAATCATAATTCACCCAGCTCTCTTCCTTATCTGATGCCTTCTCATCCGGCAGGCACTGCCACTTGCCCACCAACTCTGACATGGATGCCAGATCCGTGGTGGCGTGCACATTGCTGACCAGCCCAAACTGAGTCGCCAGCAACAACGATACGGCCAGATATCTGCCCTGCGTCCATGAGTTCATCCGTTCACCTACATGATTATTGTCAGATTCATTTCCTAACATAGCGAACTTAAGATAATGTCTCCACAAGCTTTTACCAAAATCGGACATTAAAAAAGGAGCCATCGCTCCTTTTAAATATTCAGTCGTCATTCAGACCATCTTTCAGCACTTAAGATGACTTAGCCTGAAGAGGCCCGTTATGTGCTGCGGCCTGGGTTTTCTCAGTGCCGCTCGTCTTGTTTGCCAGCTTTTCTGCAATATTAGCCAGCAAATGCTTAACCGGCACAATCGGCCCCATCATATTCACCCGCATTGCAGAGCCTACGGCTCCCAAATGCAACTCTGAAACATCAGAGGCCGAGTAGTTGTACTTATAGTTAAACTTGTCGATCGCCAGATGAAGCAGATCAAACTCCTTCCGGTGACAAGAAATATATGCACGCCAATACATAGCATCCAGTACTTCATCAGACGAGTATGCCCGCAGAATAAAGCGCCAGCTGCCATCTTCACCGTAGAAATCCAGCGGGAATATCTGTTTTGTTTTTCTTCTATTGAACAAGGTAAATCTATCCACGTAGCCAGCGAGACTCATAGGATTATCCAAGGATTGAATAAGATTGGAAGAAAAAAATAATAAATTTGACATTCGGATTCAGGAAGTCATCCGCGTCTGGTTATGAAGTGATTTGAATGCTTGAGGATTCACCAAACCGTCATGACACTGTGTGACGTCGAGGCAAAATGGGTGGATGCAATCTTCGGGAGGATATCATAAAAAAAATGCGTTTTTCAGGCTTGTAGAAAAAATAACTGCGCCTATAATGCTGAAAACCGGAGCGTCTGCCAACGCTCCGGTTTTTTTGTGCCTGCTCTTCAGGAAAATTGCTATCTGCCAATAGCGCATAACTGACGAGCAATATCCGATAGTCACAGTGAAGATAAAGAAGGAACTTCCATGCGTATCGAACAAGACCTGAAACTGGGATTCAAAGATGTACTGTTTCGCCCGAAACGTTCAACCCTGAAAAGCCGATCTCAAGTTGAATTAACCCGCGATTTTACATTCAAGCATAGCGGCCGTCAATGGTCAGGCGTTCCCATCATTGCCGCCAATATGGATTCAGTCGGCAGCTTTGACATGGCAAAAGCACTGGCAAAACACAATGTCATGACCGCCATTCACAAACACTATAGTGTTGAGGACTGGGCCAGTTTCATTAAAGAAAACAGTGCTGATGTCCTGAAACACGCCATGGTCTCTACCGGTACATCAGATGCTGATTTTCAGAAAACCAAAGATATTATGGCGCTGACCGACGAGCTGATGTTTATCTGCATTGACATCGCGAACGGTTACTCTGAGCACCTGGTCGAGTACGTGGAAAAAGTCCGTAAAGCATTCCCTGATAAAGTCATCAGCGCGGGTAACGTCGTCACCGGCGACATGGTGGAAGAGCTGATTCTGGCGGGTGCAGACATCGTCAAAGTGGGTATCGGCCCGGGTTCAGTGTGCACCACTCGCGTGAAAACCGGTGTGGGTTACCCGCAACTGTCTGCCATTATCGAATGTGCGGATGCCGCACACGGCCTGGGTGGACAGATCATTGGCGACGGCGGCTGCACCTGTGCCGGCGATGTCTCTAAAGCCTTCGGCGGCGGCGCTGATTTCGTGATGCTGGGCGGCATGCTGGCCGGCCATGAAGAAAGCAACGGCGAAATCGTTGAAAAAGACGGCCAGCAATTCATGAAATTTTACGGGATGTCGAGCCAGAGCGCGATGGACAAGCATTCTGGCGGGGTTGCCAACTACCGTGCCGCTGAAGGAAAAACCGTCCTATTGCCTTACCGTGGCCCGGTGGAAAACACCATCCAGGATATTATGGGCGGCGTGCGCTCAACCTGCACCTACGTTGGCGCGGCGAAGCTGAAAGAGCTGACCAAACGCACCACGTTCATCCGTGTACGTGAGCAGGAAAATAACGTGTACGGGAAAGAATAACTCGGTTTTTTCGAAGTATTTAAGGCCGCTTTTAAGTGGCCTTTTTTATACTACAAATAGCCAAGTGTCTACAAAGTGTCTACACCTGAGAAATTTTTCTTTCTCCTCTGGCCTTGATTATTCCAACAGCTATGCCTTCGTATTTCAATAATCTAATGTGGCGAAACTGCGACTAAGGCCGAGAGTGTTAAACACACGCATTTAGATAACCAATACAGAGATTACGAACTGGGATTATTTAGTAGCACCACACGAAGTGAATTGTTTAATTAAACCGATAACCTCCTCAATCAGCACTTCACACAATCCCCCTCCCCACCCAGATTTAACATTTTGCCTCATGTTGAAAAGCCGCTATCCATGCTACATTGACGGCCTGTTTGTGATTTATGGCAGCACTATTTTTCATGCTTACTGAATGGTTTACTTCTCACAATATTAATATTGAACAACTGATTGATCTCGGCGAGGCGCTGGGCTTGATCGCCGGTATCTCTGTCGTGATTCATTTCATACTGCACCGCGGTGTGATTCTGTGGCTGAACCGGTTTACCGGGCACAGCGAAACGCTCTGGCATCAGGCCGTCTTTGGTAAGAAACTCTTCAGCCGGTTTGCTCTGCTGATTCAGGGCATTGTGATTGCGGTGCAAACGCAGTTGTGGCTGTCTGATGACAGCGCCGTGTATGAGATTTTGCAAACTTTCACGTCGCTGTGGATTGTGCTGTACAGCTTGCTGACACTCTACGCGGTACTGGGTGTGATTGAAGTGCTGTTGGGCCGGACACAGGCTGGCCGCAATATGCCCTTGCGAGGTATTTCGCAGAGTCTGAAAATCATCTTTTTTGTGGTTGCAGCCCTGATGAGTACCTCGATTTTGATCGGCAAATCTCCGGTCATACTGCTCAGTGGTCTGGGTGCGATGACCGCGGTGATCATGCTGGTGTTTAAAGATCCAATTCTGGGACTGGTGGCGGGCATCCAGTTATCCGCCAATAAAATGCTCAGTGTTGGCGACTGGCTGGAAATGCCGAAATACGGTGCCGACGGTGATGTGATTGATATCAGTCTGACCACGGTGAAAGTGCAGAACTGGGATAAAACCATTACAACGATTCCGACCTACGCGCTGATTTCAGACTCATTTAAGAACTGGAAAGGCATGCAGCAGTCAGGCGGGCGCCGTATTAAGCGCAGCGTGCTGATTGACGCCACCAGCGTGCACTTTCTGGCCGACGACGAGATTCGCTATCTGGAAAAAGCCCAGCTGCTCGAGCCTTATATCAAACATAAAGTGGCTGAGATCAATCAGTACAACGAGCAAAAGAAGTCGGATTTAGGCTGCCGTATCAATGGCCGCCGATTAACGAACCTTGGCAGTTTCCGTGCGTATCTGGAACGCTATCTTCGCCAGCATGCTAATATTCATCAACACATGACATTAATGGTGCGCCAACTGCCGCCTTCACACGAAGGGATATCGCTGGAGATTTACTGTTTTACCAATACCACTGTTTGGGTGGAATACGAGCAGATCCAGTCGGATATTTTTGATCACCTGTATGCCGTGCTGCCCGAGTTCGGATTACGGGTCTCGCAAGCGCCAACCGGCAGTGATTTTCGCGAATGGCACTATGCCAGAAGCTCTGCCACCCCACAGGGGATCACATCCGATACGCGTTCAGCGCAAATATCTGAACCGATGAAGATGAATTAAAAACGCAAATTAGTCAGGGCAGACGGAATCTGTCTGTCCTGACTGAACCTGATTAATGCGATGCTATAAAAAAGAATAATTAGTCACATCTTATTTTTTAATTGATGCTCAGCATTATTCTTTCTATCCTCTTTCGCTCTGAGATTATAAACAACCCACTCTTTATCAAAAGGCACCCGCTTTACTTTTCACAGCTGCCATTTTGAATAGCCAAGCAATAAATCGAAATAAAACACCCCGCTATATGTACAACAGAAAATCCATATAGAGCACTGATATTAATAGATTTATTCACAAAACCACTTCTGGTTTATTGTATTTCATGTACTATCCCGTCCGACATTTTCATCAACCACTTAGATTAGTTTTTGGTGAATTATCTTTTTGATACGCCCTTTTCTTTCGTATCCCTTTCAACAACTCACAAACCCAAGGTAAACAATGAAAAAGCTGTTTTATTTATTGCTCTGTTCATGCTGACTGGCTGCGCGGCCATGTTTAGCGGTACCAGCCAGGAAGTCAGCATTCGCAGTAAAAGCCCGAATGCGAAAATTTATGTCAATGAGCGCTATATGGGCCAGGGCCAGGTTCTGACGTCGTTTAAAAAGAAAGAAGAATACACAATCCGTGTGGAAGAAAACGGTTGCGAGTCAGTGATCCCAGTATCTAAATCTTTTGATGCCACCACACTGCTGGGTATTTTCATCGACTACGGCCTTGTGTCTATTCTGGTGATTGATGGCGCAGCGACAGGTTCATGGCAGGAATTTGATCAAACCAACTACCTGGTTGATGCAGAGTGTCAGGCTGAAGCCGTCACCACTGCTATCTGATTGATCTCTCCTTATTGACAATCATTCCCCGCTAAGACAAGAGCAATCCTATTCAGGATTGCTCTGTTAACATCAGAAACGATATCTTCACCAAAGATAGTTACACCAACAGCGTCAGTCTTTTCAGCCCAGCCCTACTCCGAGTTATGACACAAAAGTGTCTGTCCTGATAATTTCTTCCTGCTAACTTCTAAAGTGTCTGTCCCGTTAATTTCCGGCACCAGAACAAGGATGAATTCTTCGGGCCGCTTCACTAAATTCTGATGAAATAACAGTCAGCCCAATGAGCTGTGATAGCCTGAACCGTCTAATCTTTGGAGAGCAATGATGGTTAAATTTTTATTTCTCGCACTTCCATTTTTTATCGTATTTGGCGTACATGCTGAAGCTGGTAACGCACATGCTGGTTACACGAAAATAGATGAAGTGGACGGCAGGATGGTCAGTTACTTTAATTTTCGTGCCGAAAATATCACTGAAAACCGGGCCATCACCTCTTTTTATCCGCTATCCATCCAAAGCTTTTCAAATGTCTCTCAACGAAGAAAAAGCCTTGCTGTCATTGCAGAAAATCTCACTCAGACGGCATCCAACGATTATTTATTGCAGTTCAGCAATGACGAGATAGATGGCGACATTCTGTTTTTCTTAACCTATAGCTTAGGCATTCTGAGTACCCGGGAAGAATTAGTTCAGGGCGTAACGCTCACATCCAATGATGCCTTTAGGGTAAAAGCAAAGCTGAAAGAAACATTTCAGCAGGTATCTGAAAAATTGACGGCGAGAAATTTTCTCACCTCTCTGACACGATCAAAATCAGGCAACCTGGCTGTCTATTTCGACTGGGAAGGCGATTGCAGCCAGATGGCGCCAAAAACGACAGCGGCAATTCCGGTTAATGACGTAGCGGTGAATATGACCGTTTGGTGCGATGCTAAATCCAATGCACTGACTGCCACACCCAACTCACGTGAAGGCTTGCAGTCTGTCTATGACATATTCTCGATGAACGAATGGGCCACAATACAGTTGCCACAAATTCAGCATGAGGTCAGATTCTGGGTGGCAGGATTTCAGCAAAGCTGGGCATCGGCGAATCAGAACGATCTGTAAGGTGAACCAGGACAGACAAAGCAAACTGTCTGTCCTGGTAAGCGGATTGTCTCTTGCTCAAAAAAGAGTCACAATAGTGCCTGTCCCGTTAATTCCCTTTTCTGCCTCTTCAATCACCTGATGGTCTGAGACGTGGTGCTTTCAAGTCACTCCAGACTCCAGCACCGCGTTTTTCCGGCACGGCCTGCAGTGCTTTGTTGTCCTGCTGGGCCTGATACGTAAACAGCTGACACTTGGGTAAAGGCTGTGCTGTACACATCTGACCGACTGTATCCCAGGTATCTGCTGCCCGAGGTCGTTGTTTACGGAAGCTGGTGTAGTTCTGACTGACAATGGGGGCTTTTGCGGTTTGCGAATCCCCCGAGAAATAGAAAGACTGCGGATGTCTGTACCATTCGCCAGTCGCTGCGTCAGGCGACAGTGCTTTATTGAATGCATAACCAAACAATATCGGCTCCGGTCCTTGCAGGGTCAGTGCATAGGCTTGTACTGATCCATTCAGCAGCGCGCTTCGGTTCGCGCTATACGGTAAGTGCTTGATAAAATCCCGTCTCGGCGGATGATTTTGCGGCGAGAACAGACAACATTCCGGCATGCCGGCAGGCCGGTCTTCCGGATAGGTCAGGAAATACGCCTTATTTCCGAGAGACACAAACGAGCAGGAATATTCGTTATTTTCTATCGGGAAAATGGGGAGACAGTATTTGTGGTAATGCTCCATCATTGCCCCTTCGCCATCACCGTCTGCTGGTTTGTATGTGCTGTCGTAATACGTTGTACCGTATGAAACCGTATAGTCCTGCGGGCTCAGTGTAGAAGGCGGGTTGGTGTAAGGCGGCGGATTGTCAGCATAGTTCTGGAACACTCGAAACATGGTCCAGTCGCTGATCCAGTATTCCGGGTACTGAGGGTCACTCGGATCGCCCGCCTGACGCTGTGGCAGGCAGTTAGACGCAGGCTGACAGCCAAAATTATTATGCACACCCATAGTGAAGTACACATCCGGGGCATCATCATTGTCGGCAGCATATACTGCGCTACTCATGACGATGGCAGCCAAGGTGCCAATAATCCGGCCGCCAAGCAACAATCCCCTTCTTTTCACCGTAAATGAAAAACTCATGGCTTCTCTCCCTGCATCCGGCGAATTAACCCCAGTTGATTACGCTGCGGATCGGCAAACATCGCAATCGAAACCGTTTCATCACCTAAAGGCACTGTGACTTCCGGCATAATCACTTCACCGCCCATCTGAGCAATCTTCTCTAAGCTGAGAGCGATATCGTCCACCCTGATATAGAAACCGGCGTAAGAATTAAAACCGGGCTTATCGCTGATTTTCGCAATGCCGCCGCTCAGTGTCGCGCTCTGGTCGGTACTGATGGTAAAAAATGGCGCTTCCGAAGAGCCCGTCATCTCAATCGCCCAGTCAAACAAGGGCCGATAAAAACGCTCAACCAACGCCGAAGGATTCGCTGTCACTATTTCATTGAAATCAAAGGGCGTATCGGGAAGCGCTGCCACCTGCCCGGCCCGGATCACCGCTTCCATTACACCAAAGTGATTTCCCTGCGGATCGCACAGGACTGCCAGACGGTACTGCCACTCACCGAGGGAAGACGCCGTAGCAGGCATCACGATCTGAGCGCCGAGCGATAGCGCTTTAGGCAAAAATCCATCGATATCCTTAACCTGAATATAAAACAGCGTACTCTGCGAAAACCCCGGCTCGTCCGAGGTTTTTGTCAGCAGACCCACCGGTGCACAGCCCGGTATGGGAGAGCGGATTGCATACAGCGTTCCCTGATCATCAATACGCTGACACTGCCAGCCAAAGACCTCGCCATAAAAATGGCTGAGGTCGAAGGGGGCTGGCGTGACAATCTCGTGAAAAACAAACGGATTCGTCATATCCCAGCCTCATACATTGGTTGCGACATACTGAAATGGTGGCGCGGCAAATTCACCATTGCCTAAATCGATCGTGACCATTTTCTGAACGCTTAATCGCAGTTCATACATCAGACCCATGGCATGATCCAGCTGCTGCGGTTCACCATTGAAGGTGTGATGCAGTGAATTAAGCAAAGAAGAGTATGTGTAATTGGTTTGATCCGCGTAGCGCCGGGCCACACTGCCTTCCGGGTAGTCTGCTGCCTTCGCATTGTGTCTGAGGTTATACACATCCTCCGGATTTAATGGCACAGGTTCGCCGCTGAATGACCAGCCAACCGGCGAACTGGCGTCTTTGACCAGGCGCTTACCATAGTAAATTTCGGCAAAGCGGTAATAATGCGCCAGTTCGCCTTCTTCATCTGTCGGTGATTTACTGCTGCCCTCACCCTGTTCAACAATCAACGCCAGTGCACGGCAGGCGGTTTCCACATTCGTTACGGCCCATAATTCATCCGCGGGAAACCACTTGGTGTCGGCCAGCTGTCGGCTGGAATCGCCCGTGAAAATGCTCTCTCCCAGTTGCACAATCTTGTCGATGATCGCCTGATAAAACTCACCAATCGTGGCGTAATTGGCATCTGCCTGGAGCATACTCGTTACTGGGATATCAATGGGATTTTCCGGCTCTTCGATGGCCATGAACACGGTTTTCACCTGCTCTTTCGTCAAAGGTGCCAGGGTAGCAATTAATCCTCTGTCTTCGCCCACCCCCATGGGCAGGGGGCCGGGAAACGTCGGCACAAAATCTGGCTTATTGATTTGCGGCGCACCGCCAATCGCATTAAGTACATTACAGGCGATGCTCATGTGCAGCATTTCTTCGATCACCACACTGCGGACAATGTTACCCGCTTCGACATTCTGCGCCTGTTTCAGTGAAAACAGCCCGGTCAGATACACAGGTACAGTGGCGTGTTCAAGCTCGATCGCGCTTTGCAAATATTCACGCAGTTCACTTACCTCGGAAATATCGTGAATTTTATCAATGATTTGTCTTTTGAGTTTCAACATGTTCGTACCCGCCTTTAATCTTGCTGAGTGAGGTTGCGACGATATTGCTCTGCGGCCAGTTCTTTCGAACCTTTGATGTCTTGTGATGAGTCCGTTTCCAGACTGGCAGTTGCCAGCGGAGAGCTGATTTCACAAGAGGCACAAGGTTCAATAGGTAAAGGCGCGTCGTTCTGCCCCCTTCGCAGCAGGTAATTGCCGTTGGCATCCTGCTCGCAAAGCCATTTGAGCACCATTTGTCGCTTAGGCTCGGAAAGATCGCGGGTGACAGGCATATAATTCGGGTCGTTCTGTTCGCGGGAAAAAGCCAGCTCCAGCAGATTACGGAATCTCACCATGGAGTCGTAATTGCTGAGATTGACCAGCATGCGCCCCATAATCGGGTACAGGTTGTTGTACTGGCTCATAATGGGCTTGATATCATCCCAGGTGGGTTTGTCGGGCACAGTAAATTTGTCGAATACCAGATTAGCAATGAAATCAAACATCTGCTGGATATAACCCGGATCACTCACCGGCGTGTAACTGAGTAAATACACCTGGCCGTCGATATACTCTCTCGGATTACCCGGCGCAGAGACGCTGTAACCGTAATGCGCCTTACCGTGTGAGTCGGTGGCGACTGTCTGACCAAGAGAAATAGCAGACGCCGGGATGTTAATAACAGGAATAGGCACATCTGCCGGTTGCGGGCCGCCGCCGCCCATACCTTTAGCCGGCGGTTGGAGCGTGACGGCAATCTTTTCTCCGGCTGCAGGAATGCCATAACGGGATGCGTACAGATCGACCGACACAGGTACAGCCGGATTTAACCGATGTACCACCTGATCGGCCCGTACCAGCAACCCTTGCGCAGTTTCCCGGATCAGCACGCCATTGTTGTCGGTGCTCAGCAACGCCAGCGGCTGACTCTGAATTCTCTGAAGCAGGGTCGGGTCGATATCAGTCACATTGAACAAGGCCCCTTCAGCATTGAGCCAGTCTGGTGTCAGATAAGGGATAGCACCGCCAATCGGAGTAAACTGATTGCCAGAGATCAGTTGTGTATCCCCTTCTTTAATGTTCTCAAAAGGGGGCTCTAATACCACGAGTTGCATCTTGCCGAGATCAACAAAGGCGCCGTCAGTGCCCGACAGCGGTAACGCATTACTGAGGTCAACGCAAAGGTTACGTTTGGCGGTATCCACCTGGGCATTAAAGAAGTTAATGTTTTGTGTCGTGCTGTCACCGTTGGCTGGCGCAAAGCGACGCCCTAGCACAAAGGTATCCGGCTCAAAATCCAGGGCCGGGCCAATCACCCCGCTGACACGACCGATGGTAAAGTCCGGATTCTTATGATCCATGTTGTAGCTGTACAGCATCATGCGAACAGACAGTTTTCCCACCTGCTCTGCCATGGTCTTCAGTTGCTGAAGAAATGGCGAGTGGCTGGTATCAACCCAGCTCAGATCTTCCAGCACCGACTGATAAATCGCGGTGGCGGCCTGATCGCCGGCACCGCCTCCCTGCTGCCTGCCGAACAGAATGTCGCGAAATGGCGCAGGTAAAAAACGGCCAGCCACGAAACCAGGCGTCTTGCCGTCCGTCAGCCGCATGCTCAGCCCCCAGATTTCAGAGACCATTTGCATCTGCGGATCCAAATCCACCATTTTGGCACTGACCAGATCATTAGAGCCGCCCAGCAGCATACCGATAACAGGATCTTTCGCCGGATCACTGGTGGTCGTTCCGTCCTGATAGCCGACCTGCGTTACTCTGCAGTCGATCAAACGAAACGCACCGGAACCACACGGATTCCACCAGCCATTGGTCGCCCCCGGCCCGTACTCCTGATACTCAGGGACGAACTTGTCGACATCGAAATGGCGCACATCGTTATTGACGGTCGATACGTCCGACTGAAACCGGCCGGAAAACACCATCCGCAAGTTATTTAAGTAGCTCATATTGCCTCGCTATTGAAAGTGCTGTTGCAACAGACCACAGACTTGCTGCATGGGTAGACAATCCGGCTTAGTCAACCGGTCTAACATCTGCTTATTATTGGTAATGAATATCGGTCCCTCTTCCGGTCGTTCGGCCAGCCGCCCGTGACTGCCTCTCACCAGGGAAGGATCCAGAGGAATGACGTCCATCAGCATGCGCTGCCCGAGTTTTTTCTGTAGCAACCGGGCGGCGATTTTCAGTTTGACGAATCGAATCGTAGGGTCGACAAACAGCTCTGCCGGGTCGTAGCCGGGTTTGCGGTGAATATCCACAGTGCGGGCAAAATCAGGCGCTTTACTGTCCTCCAGCCAGTAATAATAATTGAACCAGCAACCTGGCTCGGCGATCAGCACCAGCTCTCCTGCCCGGGGATGCGCAATGCCAAAAGCTTTCTGATCGTGGCTATCAAGCACCTGTTCAATACCATATTGCGCCTGCAACAGAGATTTCACGGCAGAAAGGTCTGCCGGATCTTTGATATACACATGCGCAACCTGATGATCCGCAACGGCAAAAGCGCGGCTGCCGCCGCAATCGAGCAATTCCCAGCCCAGTGACTCCCGAACACGCAGTAAACCGGCTTCGCGTAATACGCGATTGACGGACACTGACTGACTGACCTGGGTAATGCCGTATTCAGAAACCACCATGACATCGGCGCCCTGCTCACGGGCAAAGTCAATAAGACGTCCGGCTTCGTGATCGATCATCGCCAGATCCCTGGCAATCTCCGGTGAGTCCGGTCCTAAACGCTGCAGGTTGTAGTCGAGATGAGGTAAATACACCAATTGGAGATGCGGGTGATTCATAGTGAATTCGAGGATGGCGCAATCGACTATCCAGCGGCTGGATCGGATATCGGCTGTTGGCCCCCAGAAATTAAAAAAAGGAAAGGTGCCGACTCTGGCTTCGATTTCCTGGTGCAGCTGCGCCGGCTCTGAGTACAACCCCAGAATTTTCCGGCCATCAGCAGGATAATGCGGACGCGGCGTGATCGCATGATCAACATCCGCGTACATGTTGTACCACCAGAACAGCTGTGAGCATCGCAGCTCAGGGTTGTCCCTCTTGATCTTGTGCCAGATTTTCTCGCCCTGAACCAGTTGATTAGGCTGCAGCCAGAATTTGACTTCTGCCAGTTCGCGAAAATACCAGCCGTTCCCAACGATTCCGTGCTCTGCAGGTAACAAGCCTGTCAGCATAGTGGCCTGCGCGGTTGCTGTCACCGCAGGAAACACTCCTTGCATGGGCAACATGATGCCATCATTGACCAGCGCATTCAGCTGAGGTGTGTGCTCACCAAGTAAAGCAGGTGTGAGCCCGACAATATTGATCACGATTAAGGGCTTAGTCATGAATTAACAGCCCTCTGTCAGCCAGTTGCTGTTCCAGCCAGTGCAATTCACCGACAATCCCCTCAATCAGTGCATCGTCATTCTGAGGCTGCAGAGCTGCTGGCAGGACATCCCAGGTGTAGGTTTCGACTTCCAGGCAGGGCGTCGCCACATTCTGATAATCTGCCAGATACTGAAAAACACTGTTGAGTGTGTCGTGCAGGGGCTTGATCGCCGGGTGTGTATAGGATGAAACGCTGAGCGGTATATGAAAATGCACCCGCCAGCTTGTTGTGTCGATAAGTTCACTTTGCGCCATATACATTGACGCCAGTGCCTCAGACAAATCCGATACAGCCATGATTTTCCCATCCGGGCGACGGGCTTTTACCTGATGGAGATAGCGCGCTTCTGCAAATTCAGACAACAGATCGTGCACATCTGACACGGGATCCCGCAGACTTTGCATATCCACTTCGAACGCATTGGAAATCTGGATCTTTCCTATTGAGATGCCAGCTTCAGTGAGCCGGCGTAATGCATCATAGGTATCTTCATACATCACGCCCTGATGACACACATCGAAACACACGCCCAAATGCGCTGGATATCCGCCATTGGCAGCTGAGAGTGCTGAAAAAAATGCGATCATCTGCGATGTGGTTTCCAGCACACAGTCTGGCTCCATCTCCAGACACACCAGTATGTGCTTGCCCTCCAACTCCTTCAGCACAGCCAGTTCGGCATTGAGCCGTAATAACTGTTCGATACTCTTTTGCTGCTTTTCCTCATTCCACTGATGCCGGTAGCCTAATGGCAAGGTTGAAATCGTGCCCAGTGAAACGGACTGAGGCAGGCAACTGGCCAGAATCAGCGCTAACTGACAGGTATATTTCAGCCGCTCAGGGTTACTCCAGTCGGGCAGATACACCGCCTCTTTCACCTCGGGCTGATGAAAGTTTCCATAAGGAAATCCATTCAGGCTTGTCAGTACCACACCGTGGCGCTCAAGGGTTTCTCTGAACGCTTTTAACGATTCAGGCAACTGTAGTGAACCGGCTGCAGCAGCACTGAGCCAAAGTCCACTTGCCATGTCTGACAGAGCGCGCCTGGCGACCACACGGGAAAAATACCGCGCCAGATTTTCTTCCACCTCGGCCAATTGTTCGCCTGGATGGAGATTGCTGCAGTAAGTCAATTCACTCCGTCGCCACATATATGCGCCTCTCCTTGTGCGTGTTGCGTGGGTTGTTGGGACCGAACGTCAGTTTTCTGTATCAGTTTCTACAATGGGCGTTTGCCCGCGCAGTGCCGAATTGGATTCCCACAGTTTTGTCTGATCCACACTGATGGGAATACTGACCTCCTCTTTGCTGATACGGCCACTTTGAGCAAAGAAATCTATCGGGTTATCAAACAGCACTTGGGTGATATCCGCATCGCTGTACCCAGCCTGTCGCATAGCAGCACCTGTTTTCGGCACTTTGAGTGGATCGCTGCATCCCCAATCTGCCGCACTGTTAACCACCATTTTTTCCAGCCCGTACTCTTTGAGCAGTGCAACCATACGTTGTTCAGACATCTTGGTATTGGGGTAAATGGAGTGGCCACGCCAGCAGTCGGTTTCCATCACCAGCGGCAAGGTTTGTTCATTCAGGTGATCGATAATGACCATGTGTTCAGGAATGCCCACTTCACGGATCAAAGCAATGGTGCGTTTCGTTCCGCCAATTTTGTCTCTGTGCGGGGTGTGGACCAGAACCGGCAGTTCAAATTCCATCGCAAGTTGCATTTGTTCTGCCATAAACAGATCTTCTTCAGGTGTAATATCGTCATAGCCGATCTCGCCGACCGCAACGACTCCGTCTTTTGCCAGAAAGCGTGGCAGCACTTCCATGACTTCTTTCGCCAGTCCAAGATCGTTGGCTTCTTTGGGGTTCAGTCCCATAGTGCAGTAATGATGGATACCAAACTGGCTGGCTCTGAACCTTTCCCAGCCCAGCAAGGTGTCAAAATAATCGATAAAGCTGCCAACCGAAGTCCGTGGCTGTCCCTGCCAGAATGCCGGTTCAATAACGCCGACGATACCGGCCGCGAACATACGCTGATAATCGTCTGTGGTGCGCGAGACCATGTGAATATGCGGATCAAAATATTTCATGATTGAAGTACCCGGTGAGTGAAGAAAGCGATTGTGTACGGCCAAAGCGAGAGGCAGTCAGAAGATGGTCTATCAGTTGTTGAAGCTCGCTGGTAAGCGAGGGGGAATGTTTTGCTGAAAGCCTTTGCCAGAACGAATCCGGGCAGTCCTGCGCACCATTATTGGCCAGTGCCAGTAAGGTGTAATACTGATGAGCATCAGACTCGGAAAAGACGAAACCCAGATAAGTATCTTTGTCACTGTCAGACAAATACCGAAAGCGCATTCCCAGCCAGACAGACTCAGGCACTTGGCGCTCAGCCCGCAGCCTCTCCTGCACCAGATCTGCACAAAGTTGTGTCAGTTCAGCCGACTGGCGCAGTGGCAGCCCTCTGACTGAATCAATATTCAAATCAAGAAACAGTGCCTTGAGCACTAACTGATGAAACGCCCGCTCGTTGAAATACTTCACCGGGTATGCATTATTCAGCGCCAGTGCGGCAAACAGGTTCACATCATTGGTCCGCGCGGTTTCGTGCGCAATACCGTTAAGTTCATGATGACTGGACAACCAGTCCAATGCCCTGACAACGACAATCTTCTCGTTTTCATCGAACTGACGATAGATAGAGAACAACACATCACTCCAGTCCGAAGCCGGCACTCTGGTTCTCAGCGTCAGTAACAGCAGTAAACGGCCAGCCTGATCCACCCGCCAATCGGTGCCTTCGGGTTGATAGGGCAGCACCTCTTTACCCAGTTTTCGGCGTGCCATGGCACTGGTGAGCAGTAAAGCGGACACCGCGTCCTCAACGGATTTGGTGCCGAGAATCTTGTCTCTGGCAACCTGTAGCCAGGTCCTGGCTTCAGAGGTCAGGGCAACCGCCAGTTCACTTTGCAGTGCGTCGGGTGAAAAAGGGCTAAGCGGAGTATCAAAACGTCGTGAATGCATGACTTGGTCTCACACGATCAGGTTGCCTGTATCCACTTCTGTAAACCAGGCATGATGAAAAACACCGCCACGCACAATAAGCTCGGCAGAATCAGATTCATACTGGCAAGCATTAAGCCATCCAGCAGCGGTACAGCCGCAAGCAACCCGCCGATAAAACCCCGCACATTTCTGTTCGAGGTAAACAGGCAACGCTGCATGGTATAAAGCAAATACAGACTCAGACAGCAGGCATAGAGCCAGAAAAACGGGAAGCTATAACCAAGAAAACTGACCAGAATAACAGGCAGGAAAAGCAACCCGACCGACCAGAGATGGGAGACTTTATTTGTGTGTTCTTCGCGGGCGACATAAGTGATTCCACTGATATAGATACACAGCGCCAGTGCCGTGAGAAACAGCTCAGGGGTAATATCTGCCAGCATGAGCGCAGCAATCAGATAAACACTCAAACGGCATCCGCCCATCAGCACCGCGCTGTGTCTGAACCGCTTGTGTACCAGGTTATACAGCAGAATTAATGTTGCCAGTAAACCAACGGCTACCCAGCCATAGGTCGCCTGTTCGGGAGCCGCATGCTGATACAGGCTGCCAGCCAGGCCCATTCCCAGCACCAGCATCCCGATACCATAGAGCCAGACGGCGGCTGCAGATACCTTGCCCTGAGTAATAGGCCTGGCGTTATTGTTATGTCTGTCCCAGTTGGCATCAAAGGCATCATTAAGAAACATGCCGCCCAGGTACATCAGTGAAAGCGATAACAAGCAACCGATCCAGAGTATGATCTGCAGGCTCACACTGCTCTGTATCCATTCTACGCTGCCCATGGCTCCGGTACTCAGAGCCTTGTTGTCCAAAGCCTTGTTGCTCAAACTGGCCTGCGCGATCAATGCTGCGGCAAATACATTGCTCCAAACGCTGGGCAGATTGGATGCGCGGCCGACTGTCAGCCAGGTATGCAGGCGCATTAGCTCACCTCCGACCAAGTGAGCGATTCACTTTGCACGGCAACTTCAGCCTGATGATCACGCTTCAGGGCACGCATGGCGATAAGCAACCTGTCTGAATCAATGTCGTGCACTTCGACTCCCACCCCGACAGACGACAAAAGCGTGACACATAGCTGGCCGCCAAGATGCTGCCGGAAATCCTCCAGCCCCCGGAACACCAAGGGCTGGCCGAGTTCATCATACTGATCCAGCGCTGGGTGCCATAAAGCAAAACCGAGTGCTGTCAGCAGTTGAATCAGCCTTTGCCGATCACTCTGACCCAACAGACCGATCTCTGTCGCATAATATGCGTCCAGCGCCATGCCTATCGCAACGGCTTCGCCGTGACGACATTCATAATGACTCATAGCCTCGAGTTTATGTGCAGCCCAGTGACCGTAATCCAACGGACGGGCGTTTCCTGCCTCGAAAGGATCGCCGGCAAGTGTAATCTGGTTAATGTGCAGCTCGGCACACCGCGCGATAGCATACCGGGTGGCCTTATCCTCAAACGCATTCAGTGAATGCGCGTTGTTTTCCAACCAGTCAAAAAATCCAACACTGCGAATGGCGGCCACTTTCACCGCTTCCGCCAACCCCGCACGGCGATCACGGTGTGACAGGGTATTCAACAGAGAAAAATCATTAAGCACGGCGAACGGCGGACAGAAGGTACCAATCAGATTTTTTGATCCATATCCGTTCACGCCATTTTTCACCCCAACGCCCGCGTCATTCTGAGCAAGCACTGTACTTGGCATGCGCAGCAATTTAATCCCGCGATGAAAGGTCGCGCACACATAACCCACAGTGTCCAGCACAGCGCCGCCGCCCACCGCAATCACCACATTATGTCTGTCAACCTGATGACTCAGCAGGTACTGATACAGCTTGTCGGTTTGCGACGCCTGTTTTATCGCTTCTCCGCCTTCCACCACCAATGGCTGTCCTTTTAAATGTATGTATTGGTGATGTTGCTGAAAGTAAACCTGCGCCCTTTCGAGCCAGTCGGGCGTTTCATTCACCACGCCCTGATCAACGATCAAAACGCAGCCTTGAGCCTCGCCTTCCTGCCCGGCCCTGAGCAAGAGCGTCAATAGATCGGAGTTACTGGGGGAAAATACATCATGGGTAAAACAGACGGGATACTGATAGTGAACGGTGAAACGGGCTTTGATTGTCTGGATTTCTATTGCTGACTGCTGAATATCTGATGTTGAAACGTCACCAGACACAGAAGCCACACCTTGCCAAAGTTTCTGCAGCAGCCAGCCAATAACCGGAATCAGCACACTGCCAGCGAGCACCAGAAAGAAAGGATCACTCTCGGCGCTGTAGAGGCTGACATACGCAAAAGCACCGGCTAACCAGCCATTAGCCAGCGAGGTTAACAGTAAGAATTTGGCAAAGGGATACTGAACCATGCCAGCCGCGATCACTGAGGTTTCAGCAAGAACAGGTACACCCCGCATCATAATGAGCGCACCGCCGCCCATTTTGTCCGCTAATTGCCGTGCTTTTTGACGTTCTTTAACAGACAGCCAGCGTGTACTAATCCATTTTTCAGAGCAGTCGCCAAGCCAGTATCCAACACAACACCCCAGTGTCAGCCCCAGCCAGACTGAGGCTGCCCCCGGGAGCGGACCTAATACGGCCACAGCAAACATGGCCACAACACTCGAAGGGACAGGCAGAATAATGTCAAATGCCAGCATAATGACAACAAAGAGAAACAGCAGAAATAAACCAGAACCGTGGTAACCGGAGAGCTCAGAAATGGCCGATGACACCCATTGCAAGGCATCCTGTTCAAATAATAAAAAGCTGACGATGATAAGGGCCATGACACTTGCGCAATAAAGCAGCAAGCCTGTTCCTGGCCGTTGAAATGTATCCATAATGTACCAACCCTGCTCAACTGAAAGTGGGTGAATCACTGACCGGATACTTCGCACTCGCCTACTCACATATCCCTGTAAACAGTAAGCAAAAGGCACTCTGGTCACTCAACGCTGAGTCAGGAATCACACCACATAGTTTCCATAAAGGAATAATTGTTGTTTGAGTTGAATAATAGCCCTGCCAGAATAAGGGCTAATGGAAGAACAGGGCTTGTACTCAACCAAAGGTTTATATTGCGATATGCTCCGGAAAAGAGATGTAAAAAATAATTAAGTCAGTTACAGGGAGAGGATCGAGCCGAAAAATTAAATAACAATTACAAATCAATGAATTGAGTTATTTCCCAATATAAAAACCGGTACTTTTACTTACTCTAAGATCCCATTTTCTTCTGGGCTTAAACATGAAAAAGACACAGGTGATCAGCAGGCTGTTATGCAGAACACTGATTCACCCCCAAGGCAGCGAAAAGAACTTTTCTGTTATTGTTTATTTAATCCTCTCTCGGCAAACGCTACTTATCAGCATTTACATACTGCCTGGCACACTCCGTCAATCCCTCACCTTCAAAGCGGTATTACTGTTGCTCTTCATTATTGCTGCGCCGATTACGCGACAGCATTATCCAACTCCCGAATCAGTGTTTTCCGATGTCCAACACTCATCATTTATTCGAAAAAACTGAACAAGATGGAAGAAAAAACACGGTTTAACGTGACTCAAATCACACTTAATATAGCTACATGCTTTAAAACATCCTTCTTCACCTGAATCAAGTATCGGAGTTACACCATGAAAACCTTTATTGCAGTACTGTTCACAACCGCCATCGCTTTTTCCGGTTCAGCATTCGCCGATTTCAAAGAATCACTCACGGTACAAGTTACGCCTTTAAAAGGCGGAGCATGGGTGTTAGTAGAAAAAGAGGGCGTACCGCAGGCCAATGTTGATGTCTCTGTACCAAACCAGAAATCCCATTACAAAACCAAAGAAGACGGGCGTGTTTTTGTTTACAGCCACAGAGAAGCGGCCCACACGCTAACCATCAATATTTCTGAACAAGGTGGCGAGACATTTGCGATTCAGCGTCTGATCCCATCCAGCCGATAACCGGCCCCTGCCGTTCTAACTCATGATCTGGCGCGTTTATTCGCGCCATTTTTTATCCCTGCGCCCAGCCACTTCGCCTCCTTACTGCAAATGAAAAATGGGCTCTCACTCTGCTTTTTTGTATTTGCCTGGCAACAATATCAAGCTGTTTCCTTTTTCGTTTATTTGTGGACCGACCTCTTAGTTTAATATTCAACATAATGCACAATTATTTCCTGCTGGTATAAAAGGCGGCTTACCTTAATACTGATAAATCAAATGGTTGGCCATATGAAATACCTTCATTCAGGATATCAGCGTTCAGCGCTGGCACTGCTCATCTCAGCAACGTTATATGCAAACACAGCTTCTGCCGCTCCAGCCTGCGAGATAGATGCATTGTCATCTTCACCTTCGCCGCTCAGGACCATTGAACAGGCTGATCTCGAATGCAGAATTGCCTGGTTTTCTGCGCCTTCTGATACATTAAACACGCTGTTCAGCGAGCACAGCATCCGTCAGATACAACAGCAGTTAATGCAGCATATCAGCAACTATCAGGGAGAAACCCAGCAAGCTAGCGTCATCGAAAACCTCGGTGAATTCATCCGGGCTGCCTATTACGTTCGTTATCCCCATAAAGGACAGTACGGCGATTTTTCTGATGCATTAGATGTGTCACTGGCAAATACCATTAATACTTTTCTCGCCTCACCCTACGCCAGCCAAAGTGGCGAAGAACAGGTCGCGGCGTTGAAAAGCATGACAACCATGGTAGACAACATTCGTCAGCTACCTCTGACCATGGCCGGCCAATTACAGTTGCTGAGTCATTTCACCGCTGAAAAAGCACAGGATCTACAATTTGTTGACACCCTCAACAACCTGTTCCGTGCCATGAGCGGACATATCAGCGTTGACAGTTTCTATGATGATCTGGCACAACACCCTGAGTACCTTGAACAGTTAAATCAGTTTATTCTGGACAGTGAATGGGCATTGGGCACTGAGGCTGATTTCATTGTGACCAATGCCGCCCGTGAAATGGGCCGTCTGCTGGTGACACCTCACGAATCGACCCGAACTCAGGTACTCGCCATTCTGGAGTCACTGCTTCAGCGCTACCCGCTAGGCGGCAAAAGCGACAAAATGTGGGTAGGAATTGCAGAAATGATCAATTACTTTGCGCCTGAAAAAGCAGAAGCACTGGGGCTCAAAGATGCAAAGAATCAGCTTGAAGCCAGAGTCATGCCGCTACGCCATCAGTGTGACGGACCGGCCATTATACGCGCTCAGGCAATGACTCAGGAACAGGCCGCCGAGGCCTGCAAGATACTTGCTGATAAAGAAGCCGACTTCCATCAGGTCGTAAACAGCGGGTATCAGCCGGTAGCCGCTGACTATAACGACAGCGTTGAGGTGATTGTTTTCAACACCCATGCCGATTATGTCAGTTATTCCAACTTCTTGTTTGGCAATACCACCAACAACGGCGGGCAATATCTGGAAGGCAATCCGGCCAACCCTGACAATCAGGCCCGTTTTGTGGCCTACCGTAATGAATATGCGCAAGGTTACAGTATTCTCAACCTTGAGCATGAATACGTGCATTATCTGGATGGCCGCTTCAATCTCTACGGTGACTTCAACGATGTGTTAAGCCCGGGACACACAGTGTGGTGGCTGGAAGGTTTTGCCGAGTATATGCATTACAAACAAGGTTATGACGCTGCCGTTGAACTGGCTCGCAAACAAACCTATTCCTTGTCAGACATACTGAGCACCACCTACGACCACGATCTGGATCGCATCTATCGCTGGGGTTATCTGGCCGTACGTTTCCTGATGGAAAACCATCCGAATGAGGTCAGCACTTTGCTCTCTTTCGCTCGTCAGGGTGATTACACGCAGTGGACAGAAACCGCAAATACGCTGGGCTCGCGCTACGCGGAAGAGTTCAATAACTGGTTAATGACAGTGACCACTGACGGGGAGCAACCGGGAGAACCGGATTCCGGCCAGGATGAGGCGAGATCACTACCATTAAACAGCGCTGTCACGCTGTCAGGCGCGGCTTACAGCGAGCAACGTTTCTATGTTGATATCCCGGCCAATACCCGCAACCTTACCTTCGCGATCACAGGTGATGGCGATGCGGATCTGTACGCAAGCTATGAGCGTACTGCCCATTACTACGACTATGATTTCACTGCCTTCACCGCCGGCAGTAATGAACAGCTCGCGATCATTCCTGATGCCAATGGCAATATCAAGCCTGGCCGTTATTTTCTGAGCATTTCTGGGCGTGAAGCTTTCAGTCAGGTCGAACTGAAGGCAACGGCGGATGTCGTCGAGCCTGAGGAAAATAGCGGGCACACCGGTTCACAACCCGCAGATGATTTAACGCCTGTCGTATTGCAAGCAGACACCCCTCAGGCTTTGCGTATTTCAACGCAGCGTTATCTGGGATTTTATGTACCCGAGGCAGGGCAGACATTACGGGTTTGGGTGACACCAACCGAGCAGAATCAAAACGCGAATGTCAGCCTCTATGCCGCCAGCTCTCACTGGCCGACAGCAGAAAAATACGAGACAGCTTCGACTTACCCAGGCAATCATGCGTTCATCGAAATCACAGCTGAAAAAGCCGGGTACATGCATTTGCTGCTGACCAATGAAGGAGCAACCGCCGATCTTGAGGTATACGCAGCTACACTCTGATCTGATAGCAAAATCTGACATTCGAGACTTAAACGCGTTTTAACTCTCAGACATCACTCAAACAGCGCAGTACAAACACTGCGCTGTTTTTTTGTAACTTACCTTTTGATAACGCTTTCAGACGTCAACACCCTGCGTGCATCATCCTTGAACCCGCCATCTCTTACTCCTGCCAACACTTGCTCCCTGTTTGTTAGCGACCATGTTTATTCACGAATGGCTGCCACTACTCCATACTTAAACCAAAATGACGTGCAGGAGAGATTCATGAGCAATACGTTTAAAGATGCAGAACAGCCTTGCGACTGCACAGACAGTTGCGGAGCCATCGAGCGCATACTGACGGCAAAAGATAAAGATTTAGGGGGATTTTCGGTTCGCCGGCTACTGCCGACCGCACAGCAGAAGATGGTGGGGCCGTGGATTTTTTTCGACCACATGGGTCCGGCGAATTTTCCGGCTGGTGAAGGGATTAACGTGCGTCCCCATCCGCATATCGGCATAGCGACCGTCACCTATTTGTTTGAGGGTGAAATTCTGCATCGTGACTCGCTGGGAAGCCTGCAACCCATCAAACCCGGCGACATCAATCTGATGGTCGCAGGCAAAGGGATTGTGCATTCTGAGCGTGAACGCTATGACGTTACCGCAGTTGATCATACTTTGCATGGCCTGCAACTCTGGTTAGCGCTCCCTCTGGCCGATGAAGAATGTGAGCCGGCTTTTTATCACTACCCGGATGACACGATTCCATCCCTCAACATTGACGGTGTCCCTGTCAGAGTATTGATGGGAACCGCGTTTGGCGTTACATCACCAGTTCAAACATTCGCAGAAACGCTGTACGTAGAGGCAGATCTCCAGCCGGGACAGCGTTTCATCCTGCCGATGGCCGAGGAACGCGCTATCTACATTGCCAAAGGCCATGTAACTGCAAAAGACGGCGACTTACCGCAACATAGCATGGCCATAGTGTCGCAGCAGGAAGGAATAACCATTGAAGCGAAAGTGCCATCCCGTATCGCTATTATCGGGGGTGAGCATCTCGGGCCGCGTTTCATTGAATGGAACTTTGTCTCCAGCCGTAAAGAGCGCATTGAACAGGCCAAAACCGACTGGCGGAACCACGATTTCCCGCTGGTCCCCGGCGACGAGACGGAATTCATTCCTTTACCTGACTGATGACAATAAGTAACAAGAAGACGGCTCTGACAAGTGTTTACGGCTGATAACGTAAGCATCTGTTTTCGTTATTTACTATTGGCATTCTGTACACTGACGCTGGCTGGAAGAAGCGCTATCTGCTCTGCAGCTGTTTCTTCTTGACCAACAAGCTGTATTGTTTAGGGGTAATTTTAGCGATGTGGCTGAACTCTCGGGTCATATGCGCCTGATCGGCAAACCCTTGCTCAGCGGCCAGATCCGCCAGCCGGATGTCAGGCGCGAGCTGTAACAGCTCCAGCGACTGTTTAACCCGCAGGATCCGCTGATAGTATTTTGGCGTCATGCCCATCCATTTCTGGAAATGCCTTTCTATTTGCCGGGGACTTACCGTATCGGGACGATGCCGGCTGTTAGGCTGTACGGCTTTTACTATCTCAGTAATGGCATGGGGGGCAGAATCGTCAATATCAAGATGATGTTTCATCCAGCGATACATTGTCGCAATACGCGCCTGATGGCGGCGACAATGACCAAGCTGCTGTTGCAATGAGGCAAGAAAGTGTAACTGCTCCGGTTCGTCGGCAATCGAAACCGGATGATCAAAACGCTTACCCAGTACACTGTAGCCCATGCCCGGATGAAAGCGGATCCCGGCCAGGACGGTTCCGGGAGGCAGAGTCACATACTGGGCTTCTTTGCTGTTGGGCATGATCATCACACCTTCCGGGTGACAGTGATTGCCAAAGCAGACCTCGCCACCCAGATTAAACATGATGCCGCTTCCGGCATCACTGAACAGCAGTTTTTTCTCTTCTACCAACTGATCCGGCGGCACGAAAAGCGACCATATTCCCTGAACATGGTCTTTGAGCACACCTTGTGGTTTGAAGATCCTGAAATCCATATAACAGTCACTACCCTATGCGGCGGTAAAACTCCCTACTTTGGGCTTAAAGGTTTTTACCACTCGATTCCAGCTGTTGATGGCATTGATGGCTAACGTCAAATCAACCATAGCCTGTTCGCCAAAGGTGTCCAGTACCTGCTGGTACATTGCATCATCCACAGACTTGCATGCGCTGAGATGTTCCGCAAATGCCAAAGCGACGTGTTCCTGCTCGGTGTAAAACGGCATATCGCGCCAGGCGTTCAAACCCCAGATACGTTCCGGTTGCTCACCCAGTTTCAGGGCATCTTTGCTGTGCATATCGATACAGAAGGCACATTGGTTTATCTGGGATACCCGAAGTTTCACCAATTCCCAAATGATCATCGACATGGTTTGCGATTCGCTGAACTGCTGATGGAAATAGTTTTCCTGCTGCATCAGAATCTCTATCGCTTGTGGGGCAATACTGAAGTAATTTATTCGTTTCGTCATGTGATATCTCCTCTGTATGAAACATGAAGATACTCAGCGGGACGTGTGATTTATTGAATATTTCCGACATTAGGTCACATTCGCTCAGTCATATCACCACCACAGGATGAGAACGAAACGACCAGTTGATAGCGAAGAATAACAAGCAGTCACGCTGATTAATACCGAAACTACGCTGGATACAATATGACTAAACGGTTGTCATAAACGTTTAGATGACCAACACACATGCATTTTCATTATTATATGGCGTTGGCTACATCAGATGCTTTCTGACTGTTGCGTGTCTGGCAAAACAGGGATGAGCTTAGGTGAAGTTAAATCACAGGAATTGACTCAGTCATCGCTCACTGCATGGCCTGGCGGCGGTAGCCATGAAATGAATGACTGGTGGAGTTATGGCGAAGTTATGACGAAAAAACGTTGAAATGACCAATCACTTGATTTTCACTGTCCAGAATATTTCCCGAATGAGACCTTTCACAGTAGGAGAAATCGATGTCTCTTTGGGCAACCTTACCCTGAAGGTGTACATGTCGGAGCAGGACATCATCATTTAACTGATGAATACGTGAACTCCAGGATTTTTCTTCTTTATAAAGTGTAAAATTAACTATCACTTAATGGCGACCCTCTTAGTTACGGGTGTATTACTAGTGCGACTTTGATGAAACCAAAATCGATGACGACCAATTGAACGAGACATAATATCTCCTTATTTTTCTTTCAAATAAGCAAAACTATTACGTATAAAACGCAATCTGAAACTTGCTTAAGATAAATATGCTAATGGAATTTATTTGCAGTTTGATGACAAAGCAAATGCTGGTGTTTGATGGTGTGTTACGAAGGCGTTTTGAAGCTTACAGCTGACGTGCTTTTAAGGCAGGAGAGGCATAATTTTCGTTGTAGATACATTGGCGTAAAAGGCGGAAGCCTTTTACGCCAATGAAAAAATTACATCGCTACTACGTTAGCAGCTTGAGGGCCTTTAGCGCCCTGCTCTACGTCAAAAGACACTTTCTGACCTTCAGCCAGAGTTTTGAAGCCTTCTGAAGCGATTGCACGGAAGTGAACGAATACGTCAGCACCACCGTTGTCTTGAGTAATAAAACCGAAACCTTTCTCTTCGTTAAACCACTTAACCAGACCAGTTGATTTGTTAGACATAATTTGTCCCTTTTATATAGATGAATTCAAAATATTTACCGCATTCATGCGATGCGCTGAGAGCCTAAATTATTGAATGTCACAATGAAGCTAAGGGAAACACTGAGGATAACGACAGTTACGAAGAAATTCTGAGGTTTTACTTTGACTTGAAGTTGCATTAATTAATCTGAGCGACAGAGCAAGATGAATCATACGCGACTCTCCCCCTTTGTAAAGGTTTATTTGAGATTGATCTAAAAAATATTGCTAACCGCCTAAGAAACACGTCTTTTGCGTACTCTTTCCCCGGCTACACTCATCAGCTTTATTCTCTGGGCCGGTCTGTCCTGCTTAGTGCCGCTTGGGACAAGTTCAAACTAAACGCTGAAACAATCAGCACTAAGGCGCTGATCTGCCAAGCAACTGGCACAGAAAATGTTTGTGTCAGCCATGACAGTAAACCACCTGTCATCACCCCACCAAGATTCAGACTCAGTGACAGTAAAGAGACAGCCGCGCTCCGGTGCGATGAGCCGACATGCCGATGTAGCTCTGCCGCAATGACAGGGCGAGACAGAAACACCGCGGAGATAAACACCCAGTTCGCCAATAAAAAGCCCCAGGGGTTACTCACTAACGACATGCCAATCAACGCCACCGCTGCACAAACTGCATAACCCGGCAAAATTGTTACGGCTGAAAAAGAAGCAGTAGAAACGCCAAGCAACCTGCCAAGAAGCGCAGCGAGCAAATAGTTAGAAGCCACGATAACTCCAACCCATTCAAGCATGCTGTTCCCGCCCTCAAGCATGGCGAACACAGGCTGCCAATACACACTGTGGTTCGCCAGGGCATACCCCATCAGCAGTTGCCAGGCGAGAAGCCTGATCAATACTGGATTTACCAAGAAATGCGTGAGCAAGTTACCGCCCATAGACACCCGTGATTCGTGGTTATGGTCCCGTAGTGACCGCACATTTTCGCCTTCATGGAAAGTCAGAAAGCTGATCCCCAGAGCTGCGAGGTGGATGACCATGCTCAGTATTAACCCCACCTTGTATGGATTGCCATTCAGATACGCCTGGCTGAACGTATTTGGTACCAGAGCAGGTAATAGGCCGCCTATTGCAGCACCAATACCCAGACCGGATAACAACCACAGATTCGCACGTGACAGTGCCGCTTTGATACTCTCATTGCGCCCTTCTTTATAGCGCTGATTAACGTACCATGCCTCTAAACATCCTGAGCCCAAAGCTCGCCCAATGCCGCCGATTGCCGATGCCAGAATCACAGTGGCAATACTGGGAGCCAATACCAGCAACACAAAATTCAGCATATCGAAGCCTTTCGCCAACCGATAAACGGCCAGATGTCCAAACCGATCAGCCAGAAAACCACTCGGCACTTCCAATACAACCATGACGATATAAAAGGCGGCAAAGAACCAGCCCAATTGCTGTAGCGTCATGCCCTCAGCAAGACAATACAAGCCAGAAACGGCCATAAACACGCCCGCAGCACTGATGTCCAGCGCCAGATGAAACGCATATCGGGTATCAAGATTCACTTTGCTTACCTATAGTTATGTCAGGAAAGCCAGTGTAATTTGCCTTCACTTTCAGTGATAATTCATAAAAACGGATTTATTTATAGATAAACAACTATGAACATGGATAAGTCATTTGCCCTGTTGCACTACTTTCAGGCGGTAGCGGAATACAACAGTTTTTCCCGTGCGGCGAATAAGCTGAACATTTCGCAGTCCACCATCAGTGCCCAAATCAAGAAGCTGGAGTCGCAACTCGGCTGTGAGCTGTTTATTCGTGAGAACAAACATCACTTCAAGTTAAGCCGCGAAGGTATGAAGTTGCTGGCAGAGTGCCAGACCAGTCTGAACGGGTTGCGCCACTGCATGATGTCACTCAGCCAGACAGAGACTGTGGCAGGTTCCATTAACCTGGCCTGTTCCGTCGCGCTGGGCAATCAGGTTGTGCTGCCTGTCATCGAACAACTCATGGAGACTTACCCGCAACTGGTTATCAACCTGATTGAAACCAGTATGGAGAAAGCGTTCTTTGATGACGATCTGGACATCGCCCTGAATTTCTCTCAGCCCGAACCGGCCTTTTATTATCAACGGGTGGCAGATGTCGACAAAGTGATAGTCGCGAGCCGGGAATATCTGAAGCGTTATGGTACACCGGCGTCACTCTCTGAACTGGATGGGCACCGTTTGCTGATTCAGGCTAAAGGGAAATTAGACTGGCCGAACATCTATGCTCAGCAAAGTAAATTTTCCCTGCCTGAGCGCAGCCAGTATTTTGATACCAACCTGACCAAGCTGCACGCCGCCGAAAGGGGTATGGGCATAGCCGTATTACCTACCTATCTGTATTCGGCCAGTAGCCAGTTAGTGCCGGTGTTACCGCAATACGCCCTGCGGCTGAGCGAGTCTCTGTATATCATGTGCAGCAAAAAAAAGGCCAGACAGCCAGGTATGGTCGAACTGATTGTCGAAATTGCGGAAATGATTCGGCAGCTGCTTTACGGTGTCACCCTTGCCGCTGAGATATTGCAAAGTCAGGAAGGCGAAACCCCAGTGCTAGTAGAGCCAACTCACAAAGCAGCAGAGCGGGTACTGGAAGAATAACGCCCGGTTGACCTGCAAAATATGTCCCCTTTGGACAATACGAGTGAGCGAGACGAGTGAGCGAGCCCATTTTGCCGGCGGCCTGGTTTTCGATCGTTACATGCAACCCCCCGTAAAGCCTGATAGCTGTATACCGTCCAATTCCCCCTCTTCAGTAATGAGAGGGGGACAAGCAGAAATCATCACGTCCCGTCCTTCGTACCACAGTTTTGCAGCCTACACTTGTGGTAACTCCTTTGCAGAGAAGGTACGCCATGACAACGGGATTATTCGTCTTCAGTTACGATCTGCGCCTGCACGATAACCCGGCGTTACGGCAAACGGCAGAGCAGGTGGATAATCTGCTGTGTCTCTACTGCCTGCCGCAACAAAGTCCGGTCTCGTATCCGGGGCATCGCATGCCATGGGGAAAACAGCGGCAAGCGTTTTTGCTGGCTTCGCTGGCAGACCTGAATCACCAGCTCGCCGAACAACACCCACATCAGGGCTTGCTTATCCGAGACACACCGCTGGAGGCAACAATAGACGAGCTGCTGGATCAATACCCTATCTCGATTATCGGCCGCAGTGAACAGGCGGGCTATTACGAGAACCAGAGCTGGGACTATATTGAGGCTCAATACCCGGACGTCACTTTCCTGACCATTCCAACCCATACTCTGTTCACGCAAGCACTGCTGCCCTTTACACTGAATGAACTGCCAGCCAGTTTCACTCAGTTTCGTCTGATGACAGAAAATCTGGATTGCCGTCCGGAATCTGTGATTGATCTTGAGCTGCCGCCACCGCCTGCTTTACCGGAAACCGCTCCGCTCCACCCGATTAATCTGGCTAACACGCAACTGGATAAACGGCAGGAACGGGCTTCCGTCTACCGCGGCTTTATTGGCGGCGAAACGGCGGCTTTTGAGCATGTTCATCACTATTTCTCCGGCGATTTACCTGCCCGTTATAAAGAGACGCGCAACGCGCTGGATGGCTGGGATAATTCGACCAAGTTTTCTCCCTGGCTGGCTCTGGGGTGCCTGTCCCCGGTCACACTGCTGCGCTATCTGGACGACTATCAAAACAAGGT
Source organism: Photobacterium salinisoli (assembly GCF_003614885.1). Lineage (GTDB taxonomy): Bacteria > Pseudomonadota > Gammaproteobacteria > Enterobacterales > Vibrionaceae > Photobacterium > Photobacterium salinisoli. The sequence goes on along the minus strand of NZ_QZMS01000011.1, from coordinate 1,090,105 downwards.
CATCAGAAATGACTCAACCGAGTGGATTCGCTTCGAACTGTTATGGCGTGAATACTTTCAATGGTATGCCCATGCCTACCGCCAAAAGTTGTTCTACTATCGTGGCATTAAAAATCAGGGACCAGTAAACCGCCATGATGAGACCCGTTTTCAGCAATGGTGTAACGGCAAGACAGGCTATCCGATTGTCGATGCCTGCATGCGGCAGCTTAATCAGACCGGCTACATGTCTAATCGTGGCCGCCAATTGGTCGCCAGTTGTTTTGTCCACGAGCTGGCCCTCGACTGGCGCTACGGTGCCGCCTACTTTGAGCAGCAGTTAATCGACTATGATGTCGCATCCAACTGGGGCAATTGGCAGTATCTGGCCGGGGTGGGTGCGGATCCGCGAGGCTGGCGCTATTTTGATCTGGAGAAACAGACGAAAATGTACGATCCTGATGGCGACTTCATTCATCGCTGGTTAAACAATGGCAGCCACTCATTATAAAACCTTAAGGCTGATTCTGGGCGATCAGCTCAATGCGAAACATTCCTGGTTTCAGTCAAAAGATCACGACACCTTATACCTGATTGCCGAACTGCATCAGGAAGCAACTTACACCAGGCACCATGTGCAGAAAATCTGTGCATTTTTTGCCGCCATGAAAGCCTTTGCCAGCGCACTCAGCCAAGCCGGTTTTCATGTCTGCCACCTGACGCTGGACGACACCGCTGGATACAAAAGCTTGCCAGAATTGCTGGACAAACTGATAGCAGATCATCAGATAGAGGTGTTCGAATACCAGCGTCCTGATGAATACCGCCTTCTGCAACAGCTGCGAACTTTAAGCCTGCCTGCCAGTGTGTCGTGCACAGAAGCGGATACCGAACATTTCCTGTTGCCCTTTGACGAGATACCCCGCCACTTTGCTCAGGGCAAACATGTCTTAATGGAACATTTTTACCGAATGATGAGACGTCGCTTTGCTATCTTGATGCAGGGCGAAAAACCTGAGGGTGGCAAATGGAACTTCGACAAAGAAAACCGGCATAAACTGACTGCCACGGATCTCGCGTCTGTTCCGGCACCCTTATGTTTCAACAACCCGGTCAGCGATATCCTGGCCCGGCTGGAAAAACACGGTATTTCGCATTTTGGTAAAGCCTCTGACTCACTGCTCTGGCCTGTAACACGCCGACAGGCCATTGAGTTACTGGACCATTTTTGCCAGTACCAACTTCAGAATTTCGGCTATTTTCAAGATGCCATGACAGATCAGACCGAGCACCAGTGGAGTCTTTATCATTCTCGGTTATCTTTTTCCATTAATACGAAAATGCTGCATCCGATGCAGGTCATTCAGACAGTGCTGACCCACTATGAACAAGCCGCTGGCAGGATATCTCTGGCTCAAGTTGAAGGCTTCATACGCCAGATACTTGGCTGGCGCGAATACGTGCGGGGGGTTTACTGGGCCAATATGCCCGACTACGGCAGCAGTAACACCCTTAGTGCTAACCGGGATTTACCGGATTTTTTCTGGACGGGAAAAACAGGCATGGCCTGCCTGAGGGCAGCCGTATCGCAGTCGTTGGACTACGCCTATGCGCACCATATACAGAGACTGATGGTCACCGGCAACTTTTGTCTGCTCACTGAAACCGATCCCGATCAGGTCGATGCCTGGTATCTGGGGATCTATGTGGATGCCATTGAGTGGGTTGAAATGCCTAACACCCGGGGAATGTCTCAGTTTGCTGATAATGGCATTATTGCCACTAAACCCTATGCGGCAAGTGGCAACTACATCAACAAGATGAGTGACTACTGCAAGTCCTGCCAATACTCTGTCAAAAAGAAAACCGGCGCGGATGCCTGCCCCATTAACAGCTTGTATTGGCGATTCATGGATAAACACCAACAGCGCCTGGCAGTCAACCCAAGAATCGGTATGATTTATCGCCACTGGGATAACTTAACAGACAACGAACGGCAGGCAATACTCAGCAGAGCCGAATTCTGCCTCAATCACTTAGATCAGCTCTGAATGCCTCTTCGGTCAAGCTCATCGCACTGCTGCTTCAGCCAGCGGCCCAAGGTGATAATGGCGGTTTGCGCGGCACGGGATTTTTTATACACAAAGTAAAAACTGTCACCGGTCGGCAACTCGTGCAGGGGGATCCGCACGAAGTGCTGTTGCCTGTCGATGTCATTCATCAGGTAATCATTGAGAAATGTGATGCCCTGATCATAGCGGGCTGCTTCTGCCGCCAGCAACATATGGCTGAACAGCTGAAATCTCGCTTGTTCTGGTAATTCAAAACCGCCCAGCTGACACCAGCGATGCCAGTCTTCGCCGTGTTTGGCATTTTTAAAAATCGAGCGCGTGGTCAGCAAGGGATGTTCCCACAGGGCATCCGGCAGCGGTTTATCCCGCATTTGCTGCCAGAGTTTATGACTGCACACCGGATACAGCTTTTCATGATACAGCAGCTCTGAAGTGAAATTATTGCGCTTGGGTGGCGATACGGTAATAAAGCAATCGGCCAGTTCATCACTGAAATTCGGGTCATTACTCACCATATTTAAAGTGAGTTCAATTTCAGGGTGCAGCTGACGCAGGTTTTCCAGCCGTGGGATCAGCCATTTCACCGCGAGTGAGCTGTAAAGTGCCAGACGAATTTTGCCCCCTTCGCCCTCCCTGATCTGCTGGCTGGCTTCTGAGATATCAGCCAGCGCATGGCTGATCTGTTCGTAATACTTTTCACCGATAGGTGTCAGCGATAACTGGCGTCCCTGGCGCTGGAACAGTTCTTCACCCAGGTAATCTTCTAAAAGACGGACCTGATGGCTGACCGCACTTTGCGTCACACTCAGAAATTCCGCCGCACGGGAAAAACTGTTCAAACGGGCGACGGCTTCAAAATAATGAACAGCGCGAAGGGGAGGCAGCTTCATTATCTAAAAAACTCATACCAAAAAAATTTATATCATTATACTTCATCACTATCACTGGTTTATGCTTTGGATCACAGTTTGTCGTCTCGTCGTCATGTCATTAACTCAAAAAAAGAAGGAGCAGCCCATGCCTCAAATGTCTGTCGGTTTAGCCATGATATTGCTGATTGTTGGCAACTTAATTGCTGTGTGCTCCGATGCCATGATCAAATCACTGGGTGATGAAACAGCGATTTTTCAGTTTGTCTTTTTCCGCCAGTTAACCGCTGTCGCCATCCTCGCACCTTTTTGTATCGGCACCAAAAAAGCCGATTTTTTTGCCGGTTTTAAGTGGCATGCTTTGCGCGGTCACATCTGGCTGCTGGGTATGGTATTTATGATCATTTCAATTACCAGCCTGCCGCTGGCAACAGCCAATGCCATCTTCTACGCTGCTCCGCTAATCATGCTGCCTATGGCCATGATGTTGTTTCAGGAAAAACTGACCAAATATTCTGTCGGCGTAGCGGTGATTGGTTTCATTGGTGTGCTGGTGATTATTCGCCCGACTGAAATCAACTGGGCAGCCATAGCAGCGCTGATTGTTGCTTTTACACTGGCCTGGAACAACCTGCTGGTCCGTAAGCTGCCGAAACACCAGACGGTTGCACAAACCCTGATGCTGACCAACCTGGCGGGTATGCCAGCAGCGCTGGGGCTGGCACTGTGGGAAGGGCAGCCCTGGGACTGGTCTCCGCTGCTCACTGCGGCGGGCTCAAGCACTTTCATTATGATTTATGCCGGCGCCTGTGTACTGGCTTACCGCTCGGCGGAATCAAACAAAATTGCGAGCGCCGAATACAGCGGGCTGATTGGCGCTGTGATCATCGGTATGCTGTGGTTCGATGAAGTGCCTGATTTACCCATGATTCTCGGCACTATGATGATCATCGCTCCTCTGATCTGGCTGGCACAGAAAGAAAAGCGAGCCAAAAAAGCCGCAGGGCTCACACCCATAGAATCAACAGTCGCTGCAGAGGCTGCAGAAGAAACCAAAGCCTGACCCTTCATTATCCGTTGTGCGACAGTTCGGGTACTCCTGCCCGCCCTGTCGTTTTTTTTATCGTTCACCTTTTTTATCCGGCCTTTTACTCACCATTGAACGCCCGTTCCAGTGCAGCAATATCCAGCCTGGTCATGGTCAGAAAGCACTGTGTTAACCGCGCCAGCTTAACGGGATCATGACTTTGCATCATAGTAGTCATAGATCTCGGTACAATTTGCCAGAACAAGCCGAATTTATCCTTCAGCCAGCCACACTGCCCTTCTTCACCGCCGTCCTGCGTTAAAGCCGTCCAGTAACGATCGATTTCAGCCTGATCGTCGCAATGAATGACAAATGAGATCGATTCATTGAAAGTGAAAAACGGCCCGGCACTGATCGCCGTAAACGGTTGTCCGAACAATTCAAAGTTCACCACATCAACATTGCCTGAAGGGGTGTCTTCAATCTTGGTGAGATTGACAATTTTTGAGTTGTCAAAAACTTGCGTATAAAACTCAGCAGCGTCAACCGCTTCTTTATCAAACCACAAGTGAGGCGAAATTTTCGCCTGCTGAAACGATGCCATAAAACCTCCGGGAAACTGGACAGGAACACAAAGAAAAACGGCATTCTGTATCGACCAAGTGTAGATGAAGACGTGGCGTTATGAGCTGACTCTCACTGAGTTAACATCTGCCTGTCATCAAGAACTGCGCCCAGTCTTTACGTCCGTTGGCTGTCGCAGCTTGCACCGCTGCCTGCACATCGTAATCAACCCGGTGAAAAGTCATTTCCCAGGGGTGATTCTCTTGCCGCGTTAACACAGCATACGACGCTTGAGGGGTGTAATTTTGCATTGCATGGAGCAACGGCAGTTCATCGAGATAAGCCTGAAGGCCCACACTGCCGGGATTGATCACCGTCTGCCCCGTCGACAACCGGACACAACGGGGAATATGAGTATGACCACAAAGAATGATGGGGGAATGAATGTCTTTGAGCTGCGCTACTATCTCAGCATCGGTTTTGACCCGCGGATGGCCCGAGCTGATATCTTCCAGCAGGTACACCAGATCATCTTCCGGCGTGCCATGGCAGGCGTAGATATCTTCTGATATCCGGGCATCAAATGGCAGTTGCTGCATCCAGTCCAGCGGGGCCTGCCCTAAATCGTTGAGAATAAATTGTAGCGTGGGATTGGCCGCCACTTCTGCTGCTGTCGACTGGTAAATTTGCCGATCCTGATTGCCAGAAATGGTCAGCATCTCTTGCTGCTGCAGGAAATCAAAGGTAGCACGAGGAGCAATCGGACCGTATAGAATGTCGCCCAGATTCACCAGCCGGGTAACCCCCTGACTGAACGCATCCGCAACCACAGCCTCCAACGCAAAGACATTACTGTGAATGTCCGACAACACAGCATATTTTTCCAACTCACCCTCCTTGTGATAATCCAGATAATTCTGTACTGGCTGCTGGTTTTCTCCCGATCAATAATCTTCTCACTGAACGCCACTTTGAACCGTGTAAAAAACATAGCCAAACAAGGCTGCGAATATCACGACGGTCAGAATCAGCTTAATCCAGAACCCTTTCATCCATTCTCCATGTCATATTGCTCAGTAACCAGTACTTACTGTCCCAATTGCGTTCAGACCTGAATGCGTCATAGATCATGCGGGTCGTTAACATTACTCAGGTAATGTTATTCAAACCATCTCGGCTAAAAGCGTCTCTATAACCTGCTTCAAGGTGTCAGTATCCTGCGCACCGGAAACCAGATACTTTTCATTAAAAACAAATGCAGGAACGGCGGTAATCCCCTGCCCGGTCCAGATTTGTTCTTCAGCTCTGACGGCTTCGGCAAAATTGCCTTGTTTGAGTACCAGTTCGGCTTCATCGCGATCCAGGCCTGCCGTTTCAGCGGCATCCAGCAGCACAGGCAAAGCGTTCGGATCATCCTGCTCGGTGAAATAAGCCTCAAATAGCGCTAGTTTAAGCTCTGTCTGGCGGCCGTAGCTCGCGGCCCAATGCAACAGCTGGTGAGCTTTGAACGTATTGTAGATACGGGAGAGTGGCGTGAAATGGAAACGAATACCGCATTCTTCACCTAACGCAATAATCCTGGCCCGGTTCTGCTCACTTTGTTCAGGTGTGATCTGATATTTCTCTGCCAGATGCTCACTCAGCAGCTGGCCGTCTTCCTGCATCGCCGGATTCAGTTCGAAAGGATGCCAGCGCACAGTAAACTGTACCTGATCTTTATAGGCCACCATAGCCTGCTCCAGTCGTTTGTAGCCAATGTAGCACCAGGGACAGACGACATCAGATACGATATCAATGGTTAATTGGGTATGCGTTGACATGCATTGCATCTCTTAATTCAGGTTGGCTGATAGTGGTTACCACAGCGTAAAAAATCAACCCATAATCCCTAAAAATGAGATCTTAAAATTAAGGCTCAGCTAAGGCGGAAGTATCCCAAAGGACATAAATGGACTTGTCGCTCATCTCAAAAATCATGCCTTTTGTGCCTAGTCCGCTTCTTTTGTAAACGGGCTGATTGCGGTCATCGCGGTATTGCCCCGGCTCTCCCCGCGTCGGATGAAAATCATAGTAGACGCCATCGACTCTATCTATGGTGATATAGCCATGATGCTGAGACAGCACACACAAATAACGGCCTGAGGGTTTATCTGCACCTTTGGGATATATATCGCAGCGGGCATCAACAATGTCGGCTTGAACAGGCAGGGCAAAACTTGCCCATATCAAAGCAGGGACAATCAGAGTCGCAAACCATTTCCACAGCAAACTGACCATACTTGCCTCCGCGACGAACCCATTTCCACGAAGTCAGTGTCGATATGAGTGTAGCATGCTTGTTCAGACAATCAGGACGCTGATCAGCTCCGACACAGTCTGACTCAGATCATTTATCTGTTTATCGCGTTTTTGAATCAGGGCAGGCAAGAAGGAACCATTAGGGTAGCGCCGTTTGCTACACAATATGTTATTCCCTACAATTCTCATCAGTTAACGAACGCTAAGGCCATCCCTGATGAAAATTGATTTAAACACACTGATCACTGAAAGCCGGAACCCTGCCAGTCAGGCGATAGATACCCTGTCGACGATTGACATGCTGAAGGTCATCAATGACGAAGACAAGCAAGTGGCGCTGGCTGTTGAGCAGACATTGCCGCAAGTGGCTCAGGCTGTCGATGCTATTGCCACTGCTTTCCAGCGAGGTGGCCGCTTAATCTACTCAGGTGCAGGTACATCAGGCCGTTTGGGGATTCTGGATGCCAGTGAGTGCCCACCCACTTATGGCAGTGACCCTTCCCAGGTTATCGGTTTGATTGCAGGTGGCCACGAAGCGATTTTCCGTGCCGTAGAGAATGCAGAAGACAATAGCGAGCTCGGTGCAGAAGATCTGAAAGCCCTGAATTTTTCTGACCAGGATGTGTTAGTCGGCATTGCTGCCAGTGGCCGCACGCCTTATGTTATCGGCGCGATGAAATACGCAAAATCGATCGGTGCGACCGTTGCCAGCATCAGTTGCAATCCGGACAGTGCCATGACCCGACTAGCAGATATCGCCATGACTCCCGTCGTTGGGCCTGAAGTGGTAACCGGCTCATCCCGCATGAAAGCCGGGACAGCGCAAAAAATGATCCTCAATATGCTGACAACTGGCGCCATGATACGCACCGGAAAAGTTTACGGTAACCTTATGGTGGATGTTGAAGCAACCAATGCCAAGCTGGTCGAACGCCAAAAAAACATCGTTACCGCAGCAACCGGTGCAACGCGTGAGCAAGCCGAATCTGCACTGACTGCCTGTGGTGGCCACTGCAAAACAGCCATTGTGATGATTCTGACCGGATCAACAGCAGAAGAAGCGCGGGCGCTGCTCGACAACTCGCAAGGATTTACCCGGCAAGCTGTACATCAGGCGGGTAAATAAACGTATCCAACCTTATCCCGCTTTACTGGGCGGTAACCCGAAATAGCGCTTAAACTCGCGGCTGAACTGTGCGGCACTTTCATAGCCTACTTTGCTTGCTGCCACACTGGCGGACACGCCATCCTGCACCATGAGTTGCTTGGCGTTATTGAGCCGGATTTTTTTTATGTACTGCAAAGGCGGGTCTGTCACAACTTGCTTAAAAGCACGGTGAAAGGCTGAAATGCTCATGCCTGCCATATCGGCGAGATCATCTACCGCCAATTTATCCGCATAATGCAGTTGCACATGTTCTATCACGCCTGAAACGCGAGCTAACGCGCTGTCTTGCTTCACATATTGAGCAAGCAGGGTTCGCTGGTTACTTTGCAGCAGACGGTAAAAAAACTCTCTGAGTATCTGTGGCCCCAATAATTTTGCGTCCAGGGGGGTATGGAGCGAGGATAATAATCGCTGCATGCAGTCATTAATTTCCGGTGTGACCGGCGAGGCTGCCACACCTTTATGTTGCTGTTGAGAGACAAAATAATCGGCTCCCAGTTCCGCTTCCATATCATCAACCAGCTGGCGAATAACGCTGTGGTCGAATCCGATATCAATCCCGATCAACGGCGCCTGTTCTGAAGCAAAGGTTTCACAGGCAATGGGGTACGGCGCTGACACAATCAGGCAATGTTCTGTGTCGTACTCAAACCGATAGTCATTCAGATGGCCAATTTTGTTGCCCTGAAAAATAACAACCACACCTTGTTGGTACATCTGGGGAGTAACATGATGATATTGGGTAATTTTAAACAGGCTTACACCTTTCAGCGCCGTACTTACCTTACCTTGTCTGTCTTCCAGACCCAGTTGACAACACAATGAGGAGGCCAGTTTCAGGGTATTATTCATAGTCGAAACTCTGCTTATCGGGGTGAGCCATTGTTGATGAATTGTCATTAGAATAAAAGTGTAAAGCAGAATCAGGCAAGAATTAAGCAGAATTGTGTATTACAGCGAAGCGGGTTGTCACCTACACTTTGCAGCACACTCTATCCTACAGGCAAACCTGGAGAGCAATGATGAACCCATTTAGCTATCACAACCCTACCCGCATTCATTTTGGCGAAGGCCAGATTGCTGCAATCACAAACGAAATACCTAAAAGCAGCAAGGTAATGGTGCTGTACGGCGGTGGCTCTATCAAAGCTAACGGTGTATACGACCAGGTCGTTAAAGCGCTGAGTGAACACCAATGGATTGAATTCTCTGGCATTGAACCTAACCCGCAATACGACACCCTGATGAAAGCTGTCGAACAGATAAAAGCTGAAGGTGTCGACTACCTGCTTGCTGTCGGTGGTGGTTCTGTGGTTGACGGCACTAAATTTGTGGCGGCCGCTGCCTGCTATGAAGGACAAGATCCTTGGGATATGTGGTCAAAAGGAATCAGTGTGAAACATGCTCTGCCAATCGGCTGCATCCTGACCCTGCCGGCAACGGGCTCTGAGAGCAACAAAGCCTCTGTCGTTTCACGTGGTAATGACAAAATTGGCTATATGTCCTCTAAAATCCAGCCAGTGTTCGCTGTTTTAGACCCGACAACCACGCTGAGTCTGTCTCCTCGTCAGATCAGTAACGGTGTGGTCGATGCGTATGTTCATGTGATGGAGCAATACCTGACCTTCCCGGTCAATGCCAAAGTTCAGGACAGATTTGCCGAAGGCTTGCTGTTAACCCTGATTGAAGAGGGCCCGAAAGCACTGACCAACCCGGATGATCTGGCTGTGCGTGCCAATATTATGTGGTCCGCTACTCAGGCGCTGAACGGACTCATTGGTGTGGGTGTTCCGCAAGACTGGGCCACACACATGATTGGCCATGAACTGACTGGCAACTATGGTATTGATCATGCCCGTACTCTGAGTATCGTGCTTCCGGCGGTTATGAAAGAGCGACGCCAGGAAAAAGCCGCCAAGCTTCTTCAATATGCTGAACGTATTTTTGGCATCACTGAGGGCAGCGATGACGAACGCATTGATGCTGCCATTACCAAAACAGAAGCTTTCTTCAAGGCCATGCAGGTGCCAACTCGCCTAAAAGATGTCGAGCTGGATGAAAATGACATTAACGTTCTGCTCAGCGGTCTGGAAAAGCATGGCATGACCGCATTGGGTGAACACGGCAAAATTGGTATTGCCGACAGTAAAGCCATTCTCCGCACTGCGCTTTAATTTCTTTGAGTCAACACAGATACACACCCAAAACCGCCAACGCTGGCGGTTTTTTATTGCCTGCCGCGCATGCTATTCATGTGACTGAATAAATAATTTCAACAATGGTATTGATCTCTGTGCACAAGTGTCTATTATGACGATAAGTCAATTTTGACCAATCGTCATTTTTACAGAGATTTACCCTTTTCGTATTCGTGTTAAACTGTTTACAGGATGTTTGCTTCTTGTAAAGCAGAAACTTACAGGAGTGCCAGCATCTCACAGAAGGAGTTGCAATGTATTCACGCAACTGACAACTTAAAAGTCGGAAGTTATGTTCGGGTTGAACTGTAATAAAGAGAGATGTGCCCTCTTCTCCGGAGAGCGTGTACCCAAAACCAAAAAACAGCAAGCGATTGCAGAACGCGATCACGAGCTGATTATGCTTGCCAAAGATCTGGTTAACAAAGAAGGCTTTGCTAACCTCACCATGGACAAGCTGGCGTCAATCAGTCCTTACTCTAAGGGAACGGTGTATAACCATTTCTGCAGTAAAGAAGACGTCATAGTGGCACTTTGCAGCCACGCTATAAAGGTTGAAATGACTCTGTTCAACCGGGTGTTAGACATGGAAGGCAGCAGCCGGGATATTCTGATGGGTGTCCATGTTGCATACCATATCTTTGCCCGACTCGAACCCATACTGTCGACCTGTCTGCTGACAGCGAAAACCCCCTGGGTTATCGACAAAGCATCCAATACACGCGTGGAAATGTTGAACCAACTTGAGGAGCAAATGGTTGATAATGCAGATGCAATCGTCAATCGTGCTCTGGAAGAAGGCAGTCTGGCTATGTCGGCGGCCGTCAGTACCGATGCAGTGGTTTTTGCCAACTGGTCACTGGCTGTGGGATCAAATGCACTGATTACGAATGCGACCAATAGTCGCTGCATACATCGCCTACAGGATCCGTTTACCATTTTGAATAACGTCAACATGTTACTTGACGGAATGAACTGGAAGCCACTGTCTAGCGAAAGGGATTACAAAAGGCTGTGGAAACACATTGAACAGACCTTTTTTGCAGAAGAGATCGAACTTCTTTCGCAACTGGGTCGCTAGTTACTGTAAGAACCCGCTTCAGGCGGGTTATTTTCACACCATGCTTGACGATTTGTCACAATTTGATTTCTCTTTGCAATGAATACGGAGAGATTAACACTCATAAGTAGCTGAATAATTGACTTTGGCTATGAATAAGCAGCTAACTCATGCCCGGCCAGCCTACACGCTGGTTTTAAAGCACCAAATATTGACGAAACGTCACTCATGGAGATTGTGATGAAAGACAGTATCTACGCTTTACCGATCAAACGTGCTTATATCGTCCTGGCGATAATTACAGCACTGTTGATCGCCGCCACTATCGGCGCCAAAAACCTTTATTTCCGGGGGGATTACAACATCTTCTTTGACGGAAATAACCCTCAGTTGCAAGCCTTTAACACTATCCAGAACACCTTCAGTAAAACAGACAACATCAGCTTTGTCATTGCCCCCAAAAACGGCAATGTCTTTACGCCTGACACCTTGTCTCTGATCCGGGATCTGACCAACGACAGCTGGCAAATTCCTTTTTCAAGCCGTGTCGACTCACTGGCTAACTATCAGCACACAGAAGCCATTGAAGATGATCTGCTGGTCGAAGATTTGCTGTTAGATGAATATCCGCTAGATGCGAACCGCATCGCGAAAGTGAAATCAGTCGCCATACAAGAGCCTTTACTCCGTGATTCACTGATTTCATCCAGCGGTGATGTTGCTGTTGTTAACGTCACTTTACAGATGCCTAAAGTTGACGAAACGACAGAAATTACTACGGTTACCGATTATTCCCAAAACTTACTGGCAAAATACCGGGCAGAATTTCCTGAGGTTGATTTCTATCAGGCCGGCATTGTCACCATGAACCGTACTTTCATGGACATGGCGATGAAAGACAGCAGCACACTCGTGCCGACCATGCTACTGATTGTGCTGGTTTTTCTGATACTTATGCTGCGCACTGTAACTGGTGTGCTCGCCACACTTATTGTGATTATCGGTTCAGTGGCGGCTACTATGGGTTTGTCCGGCTGGGCGGGCATGTTCCTCAGCACAGCCACAGTTAATGTACCAACCCTGGTTCTCACGCTCGCCGTTGCTGACTGTGTGCATGTTATAGCCACTATGCGGCAAGGTATGCAGAGGGGCATGCTCAAAAATGAAGCCATAGGCTACAGCATCAGGCTCAATGCTATGCCGGTACTGATTACCTCGGTAACAACGGCGCTTGGCTTTTTAATGATGAATGCCTCTGATTCCCCGATTCTGCGCGATTTAGGTAATCTGGCCGCTCTGGGAATCATGATAGCCTGCTTCCTGTCAGTCTCCCTGCTGCCGGCTTTGCTGTCTGTACTGCCTTTACGTGCCCCGGCCGTTAAAACGACCGACCAGCACACCTGGACAGATAAATTAGGCAACATAGTGGTTAACCACCGTAAGATCATCTTGCCTTTATCCGTCATCATTCTGAGCGCCGCCACCCTGCTGCTGCCTCGCAATGTGGTGAACGACGAGCCTGTCAAATACTTCGCCACAGACAGCCAATTTCGCCAGGCAGCCGACTTTATGGCAGACAATATCAGCGGTATGACCACCATCAGCATTGCGATTGATTCAGGTCAGCCCCAGGGGATCGCGGATCCTGGCTTTCTGAACATCCTGTATCAGTTTACCGACTGGTTGCGGGAACAGCCGGAAACCGACCATGTTGCCAGCCTGAGTGATGTTTACAAACGCCTGAACAAAAACATGCATGGTGATGATGACAGCTGGTATCGCCTGCCGAACGACAGAGAACTGGCCGCACAATATCTGTTGCTGTATGAGATGTCCCTGCCCTACGGCCTGGACCTTAACAACCAGCTCAATGTGGATAAATCATCCGTCAAACTGACGCTGACCACCAAGAATATCGGCAGTAAAGAACTGGTATCCCTGGAAGCTCGCATTAATGACTGGTTTGATGCCAATGCGCCGGGTTACGCCATTATGGCGTCCAGCCCCAACCTGATGTTCGCTCATATTGGCGAAACCAATATGGCCAGCATGTTATCAACATTACCGGTGACGCTGGTACTAATCTCCGTATTGATGATTTTTGCTTTGCGTTCACTGCGACTGGGCGTGATCAGTCTCATTCCCAACATCGCCCCGGCCATTCTCGGATTCGGACTCTGGTCACTTTTGTCTGGTGAAATCAATCTGGGCCTGTCAATAGTGGTCACTCTCACACTCGGTATCGTTGTCGATGACGCCGTGCACTTCCTCAGCAAATACCAAATCGCACGTAAAGAAGGCCGAAATGCTGAAGAAGCCGTTCGTTATGCCTTCAGCACTGTTGGTCGCGCATTATGGATCACCACTGTCGTGCTGGTTGCCGGCTTCTCAGTACTGGCCAGTTCCAGTTTCCGCCTCAACAGCGACATGGGCCAGCTCAGTGCCCTCATCATTTTCATTGCCCTGGTGGTGGACTTCTTGCTGCTACCTTGCATGTTGATGCTCTTTGACCGCAAGCCAGCAGAGCAAACAGACACTGATACAGCCATGCCGAATAGCCAAAACCCGATTAACCCGAAACCATTGGCTCAATAACTTATTACCCCCAATTTAAGGAGAAAACGCATGAACAATAAAACAGCCCGGATCACACAATGGTTAGCGTCAATAGGCATGATAGCCTCACTGGGCATGGCTATCATGCCCGCAGTCTGTCATGCAGGAAACGAACAAGGGCTAGAGATTGCTAAAGAGCGAAAACTGCGTGATACCGGTTGGGGCGACAGCGTGGCAGAAATGACCATGCTGCTATCCAACGCACAAGGAGAGAGCAGCACCCGAAAAATGCGCATCAAGACATTGGAAGTGGCAGACGATGGTGATAAAGGCCTGACGATTTTTGACCAGCCACGAGATGTGCAAGGCACCGCCTTTCTGAATTTCGCCCACACAACCAAGCCTGATGACCAATGGCTGTATCTTCCGGCGCTTAAACGAGTGAAACGTATTGCGTCACGTAATAAATCGGGTCCTTTTATGGGCAGCGAGTTCGCTTATGAAGATTTAAGTTCATTTGAACTGGAAAAATACGACTTCACCTATCTGGGTGATGAAACCCTCAAAGGTCAGGCAGCGTTCAAGATCCAGCAAGTGCCAACGGACGAATACTCAGGGTACACCAAGCAGTTAGTATGGCTGGATAAAGATCATTTTCGTCCTTTAAAGGTGGAATTCTATGACCGTAAAGACAGCCTGTTGAAGACACTGACTTTTAACGATTATAAACAGTACCTGGGCAAATACTGGCGCGCGCATACAATGACGATGAATAACGTCCAGAGCGGCAAGTCGACGGTACTGACCACCCATGAACTGACGTTTAACAATGGCCTTGATGAAAGCGATTTCAACAAGGCCAGCCTCAAACGTGTTAAATAATCTCAGGCAGGAGCAAGCATGATATACCGATTTTCTGCATTGCCCCTGCTTCTGGCTGCCTCGGTAGAGGCAGCCGGCATCAGCGGCCAGATAAACCTTGAACAACGTCAGTTTCTGCACCCTGGTCTTGAGGGCCAGGACAAAAGCCAGACCTCTGTGGTAATAGAACCCGAGTGGTACACAGAGTGGCAGGACGGCGACGCCCGGCTGACCATTCAGCCATTCTACCGCTGGGACAGCATGGACGATGAACGTACCCATTTTGACCTTCGTGAATTCATGTATCTGCAGCTGATCGATGACTATGAACTCAGAATAGGGGTAGGAAAGGTGTTCTGGGGCGTGACTGAGTCCATTCATCTGGTCGATGTGATCAACCAGACCGATAACGTCGAATCTGTCGATGGCGAACAAAAACTCGGGCAGCCCATGATCAATGTCGCCGCAGTCAAAGACTGGGGCACAGTAAATGCCTTCATCCTCCCCTACTTTCGTGAACGTACTTTCGCCGGTAAAGACGGACGGCTGCGGACACCGCTGCCAGTAAACGATGATGCATTATATGAATCGTCGGCAGAACAGGAACATATCGACTGGTCATTGCGCTACAGCCACTATTTTGGCGACTGGGATGTCGGCGCCAGCTTTTTTCAGGGCACCAACAGAGATCCCTACTTTCTGCCGGGACGCACCAGCCTGACCCCATACTACGCCCAGATGGATCAGACCAGCGTAGATGTTCAGGGTATTTTTGGCAGTTGGTTATTAAAACTGGAAGCGCTTTATCGCGACAGCCTGGAAAACCACTCCGCCGTGGTCACAGGGTTTGAATACACGCTGGTCGGTGTCTTCGATACCTATTGGGATCTTGGTCTGATTGCTGAATACCAGTACGATTCCCGATCACTGAGTCTGAATCAAAATGACCTGTTTCTGGGCACACGTTTTGCGCTCAATGACATAGACGGTACAGAAATTTTATTCGGGATTAATCAGGATCTGGACAGCAGCCAGGAGTCTACCGGCAGAATCGAAGCTTCCGCGCGGATAAACAATAACTGGAAATGGCGGGCTAACGCCTGGTGGTTCAACGCCAGTCAGCTTGACAGTCCACTGTATTTTGTCCGTAAAGACGACTTCATCGAACTGGCGCTGGAATATTATTTCTGAGCCCATTGGGGTTCCATTCAAAACTTGCCGGAACAGGTAAACTCTGCATTCCGGCAACCAATAATCCTTCCATGCTGACAATACCCAACCCGCGCATCGACTTTTCATCAGCAATATTCTTAGTGCAACCCAACCTGGTATTTATCGCCAGCCTGAATAAAACAATGTATCTGATTAAAAAAAACAGCCAATACATTCAATACCCTAATCATTAAGGAAAATTAAAAAGCCTAAACGAATAGTATTAATTGAAGAGGGATCACAAGAATTGAAAATATCAGAGATTTCGAATCTTTGTAACGAACGGTAAATTGACGATTTTACCGCGCTGATTTCAATCCCGACGACATTTTTCACAATAAATGAACTTGTTAGTAGCAGATAAGTCATTGAAGCCACAAATCAACAGAAGATTGAGCGCACTATTTAGCTTTTACTAACTTTTCAGATGCTCGAGAAATATCTCTTTTAAACATAATTATCTATTCTATATTCTGCTAGAGGGCATATATCGACAAGGACTGCGACATGTTCGGGTTATCTAACAAGAAAAACGTAACTCAAGATGCGTACAACACACTTCAACAACAACTCCAGGAAGCCACCCATACTTTAGCGGCAATCACTGATTCTTTTGCATTTATTGAATTTACACCATCAGGAGAAATCATTAGTGCCAACCAGCATTTCCTGAATACCATGGGGTACAGCCTGAATGACATTCAGGGTAAACATCACCGGATGTTTTGTACCAATGAAACCAAGCAAAGCCAGGAATACCAACAATTCTGGTCTCAGCTAAGCCAGGGCAAGCAGATTAAAGGACTGTTTCAACGCTTAACCAAAACCGGAAAAGACATTTGGCTGGAAGCCAGTTATTGTCCGGTTTTCGACAATGAAGGAATTGTTTACAAAGTCATTAAAATTGCTTCTGACACCTCAGCAAGAGTCGCTGACCACCATGAACTTGCCAGCCAGACGAAGGCAGTTTCTCGCTCCATGGCGGTTATCGAGTTTGATCTCAATGGTAATATTTTGCACGCCAATGAAAACTTTTTAGCGACAGTCGGTTACACATTTGATGAGATCAAAGGAAAACATCATCGACTGTTCGTCACTCCGGCTTATGCTGAAACCAGTGAATACCAACATTTCTGGTACCAGCTTAACCAAGGGCAGTTCATGGGCGGTAAGTTTGAACGGGTGAACAAATCGGGCCAGCCTCTGTGGCTGGAAGCCACCTACAACCCCATTTTTGATACCAATGGCAAACTCTATAAAGTCATAAAATTTGCCACAGACATTACGCAAACAGTCATTCTCGGCCAGGAAAACAGTCAGCTGGCTTATGATTTATCGGTTAAAACCCGGCAGTTATCCGCAGAGGGAAGTAATTCAGGCAACCAGGCTATCGAACAGATGGCGCAAATGGTTGAGGCGTTAAATTCAACCTCAGATGTGATATCTCAACTTGAAGAACAGTCCAAAACCATCACTAACATGGTGGACACCATTTCCGCCATTGCTGATCAAACCAATCTGCTGGCGCTCAATGCGGCCATAGAAGCTGCCAGAGCGGGCGATCAGGGACGCGGCTTTGCCGTTGTTGCCGATGAAGTGCGTCAGTTAGCTTCCCGCACCAATGAGTCGACAGTGAAAATTGATAATGTAGTTAAACAGAACAGTCAATTTACGACCCAGGCCGTTTCGTCCATGGCGGAAATTATTGCTCGCGCAGAAAGCAGTATGGAAAAAGTCAAAGAAGCCGGCACATCCATTCAGGACATTGAAGACAGTATTAACGATGTTGTTATGGCCGTTCAAAAAATGTCAGAAGTCAGTTAACCCCTGCCCGCTGATAACCTGTCTCTTGAGCATTTTTATGTTCAAGAGACAGATATTAGACAGATATTAAAAGACTTTCTCTCCGAAAGAAAACGCCAATCCCTGTCAGCGCTGCGTATCAGTGTGCCAGGCGTTTCGGAAAATCAAAATACAGCAACTGGCAATTTTCCGGCCCGAACGCTTGCCATTTTTCCGCCTCAATAGCAAAAACCACCAGACCGCAGGTAGGGACATTGTCTGTCTTTAATCCAAGGCGAACCACCAGCTCATTAATAGCGGGGTTATGGCAAACCACCATGAGCCTTTCGACCTCATCGGGCACCGACTGAATAATACTGACCACTTCATGGGCAGAATCGGTATACAAGCCCACAGTGGTAGCCAGCTCAGTAGGATGCGGATGCAGCGCCTGTTCAAAAAATTGTGCTGTCTGGAATGCCCGTTCAGCAGTACTGCATAAAATTCGCTGAGGCAAAGCCTGCCAGGCGGCAAACCTGCCCGCCATCTCAGCAGCATTTTTCAGACCCCGCTCATTGAGTGGGCGATCATGGTCATCCAATTCCGGGTCATCCCAGGATGACTTGGCATGACGAACAATATAAAGCAGTTTCATAGCCGCAAACTCCCCGTTAGTCTTTCGCACCAGTCCTGTTTGTACTAATCCTAGCGCAAACAAAGCGGCTTAACACAGGCTTGGGAAAGCACTTTAACGTGCCGATTTAACGGCCCTGGCCAGCTGATTTGCGGCTTTTTCCGGATCTGCCTGCTTACTGTGGAAAAAGTCAGTCACCACATCAAAAATTGCCGCTTGCACATAGCTGGTGCTGGCCAGCCCCTGAGAAATACTGGGGACTAACGTATTGTTCTGTTGGTTTAACTGAAAAGCGGTCGCGGAGGCCAGTGAACAGCTGTCAAACCCTGTCATGTCGACATCGGTACGCACGGGAATGGAGCCTTTCGCTAGATTGAATTTTCGCTGGAAATCAGGAGTCAGAATGGTATGCGCCATCGTTTCCTGTGCCTGGATACTCCGCTCATCACTGTGCTTAAAAAAAGCAAAACTGTCGATGTTGTATGTAAAGAAGCCCTGAGTACCCGGGGCAGGTACACACAGAATGTCTTTACCCGGCGTTTTCCCCAACGCAGAAAACTCCCCCTTCGCCCAGTCTCCCATAAACTGCATTGCCGCTTTCCCTTCCACCAGCATGGCACTGGCATCGCTCCATTCCATTGCCTTGGTTTTCACATCAATGTATTGACGCATATGCTCAAACTGACGGAAAACATCCACCATCTGATCACCGGCCAGCATATCCGGATCTAAATCAACAAAGGCACGGCGGTAACCCTGAGGGCCCAGTACCGCCAGCGCTACAGATTCAAACAGGGTCACTTCCTGCCAGGGATCGCTGCCTAACGCAACGGGTACAATATTAGCCTGCTTCAATTTTTCTGCTGCGGCAAAAAACAACTCAAGCGAATCCGGCACAGGCGCACCGACTTTCTCCAGCAATTCGGGGTTAATCCACAACCAGTTAACGCGGTGAATATTCACCGGCACAGCCACATAATGCCCCTGATATTTCATGATCTGGCTGATCACTGGCGGCAATAGCTGATCCCAGCGCTGAATGTTTGCCACTTCATCAAGATAGGTCAGAAAGCCCAGCATCCCCCACTCTTGCAAGTCATAGCCTTTAAGCTGTGCCGCTGACGGGGGATTTCCGGACACCGCACGGCTTTTCAGCACTGTCATGGCACTTTCGCCGCCGCCGCCTGCAATCGCAAAATTCTTCCAGCCAATACCCTGCTGTTCAAGGCTGTCCTGTAACACTTCAGCGGCTTTCATTTCACCTTTTGCAGTCCACCAGTGCAGTACTTCCACCTCTTGATCTGGCTGCTGAACTGCATCAGATGCACTCATGGCCGGTGCAGACAGGAATAGCGATATTGAGGCGGTGATTAACACTGCTGCCAGCAACAGCGCCCGAGACCGTCCCGCTGAATAACTCATGTTCATTTAGGTTCTCTTACTTAACGCCGCACCTGCAGTGAGCAGATGCGAATATCATCAGTCCATCAGGCGAGGCAGGATCATGGTCACTTCCAGCCCGCCTTGTTCCATATTGCGGATAGACATTTCTCCGCCATGGGCATGCAAAATGTTGCGCGTTATCCCCATGCCGAGGCCATGACCTTCGTCATCCTTCGCTAATCGGACATAGGGTTCATAAACACTGTCCATTTTATCCTCAGGAATTCCCGGGCCCCTGTCCTGCACACGAATGACAAGATTCTCTGTTGTGTCTTCGGCCAGCACCCAGACTTCGTGTCCGTATTTAACCCCATTATCAATGATGTTGCTTAAACAGCGTTTAAGGGCCAGTGGCTTACCCATAAGCGGCGCAATAACAGAGTCAGGCAGATGCACTTTAGTACTGCTTCTGTTATGCCCTTCGGCAATGCTGCGCATCACTTCTGCCACGTCTACCTGAGCCAGATTTTCATGCAAATCGGTATCGCGCACTGTCTGCAGGGCGCCTTTGACCATCATTTCCAGTTCATCGAGATCTTTATTGAATTTGTCGATTTTAGTGTCATCTTCCAGCAGTTCTGCACGCAACCGCAGGCGGGTGATCGGGGTTTTCAAATCATGGGAAATGGCGGAAAACAAGTGTTCCCTGTCATCAATATATCGGCGCAGCCGTTGCTGCATCCGGTTAAATGCCCGGGTTGCGGTGACCAGCTCACTGGCCCCTTCTTCCTTGAGCTGAGGCTGATAAATATCCATGCTCAATGCATTAGCCGCATCCGCTAACTGTTTGAGCGGTTTTGTCTGGCGCCGGATCATTGTATAGGTGAAAAAAAGCAGTAAGGCGGTGATGAACAGCAGAAACAGAACTTGCTGCTTAGTAATAATTTCATCTTCCAGCGTGGAGTAAGGCGCAGGCAGCAAAGCGGCGATATACAGCCACTCATTGTCCGCCAGTTCCAGCTGCACCACCAGAATCGGCGGGTTCAGCGGCTCCAGGCTAAGCGTATAATGCGCCCAGGATCGGGGTAAATCGCTCAGCAGAATGTCATTTTTCAGTACATGCAGGGTTTCAGGGCGAGAGAACTCCACCCTGATAACGTCCAGACGCGGCAGCTTGTCATGTAAGACTTCCTGTATGGCTTTAACCGCGGTATTTTTCATACTGGAGCCAGGAATAGGATCGATCCGTATTTCTTCTTCATTGAATGAAACAAAAAAGCGGGTGCCACCCATGTTCCGAATCTGATCAAGAACAATGTGCCGGTACTGTAAAGGCAGGGATTCAAAAAAAGTGACAGTGGAAGCAAACATGGTGGCCATGCTGGTGGCCGCCGATTCCAGTCCGGCCAGATCCCGACGCTTAGATTGCCCGTACCAGATCAGTGTCGCAATCATTTGAGCCAGAAACACCGCCAGCAAGGTAAACCACAACGTGCGGGCCATCAGTGATTTTGGCCACCATTTTTTCCAGTTGATCATCGGCTAAGCTTTCCGGTCAGTTATCCGTTTCGTAAGTAACGTCGGCGTTAAACAGATAGCCGTTTCCCCGCACGGTTTTGATTAACCGCTGCTGGCGCCCTTTGTCACCCAGGCGCTGGCGTAACCGGCTCAGCTGAACATCGACCGCGCGCTCAGACGGCTGGGCATCACGCCCGCGTGTTGCAAAGAAAATCGTATCCCGGTCGAGCACTTCGTTGGGACGGCTGAGAAACAGTAACAACAATGCGTAGTCACTGTTGGTCATTTCATAGGTGCGCTGCGTCTGAGTATCCTGCAGTGACTGCGCGGCCGTATCCAGACGCCAGTGATCAAACAAAAAGGCTTTTGGCAGCGATGGGGTCACCGGCTGGTTCGACTCTGTTGGCTGCACTCTTCGCAGCAGCGCTTTAATTCTCGCCATTAACTGGCGGGGACTGAATGGCTTGGCAATATAGTCATCTGCGCCGAGCTCGAGTCCGACAATCTGATCCATCTCGTCTGATACGGCAGTAAGCATGATAATTGGGACAGCAGACGTTTTCCGGACATGCTGGCACAAGGTGAACCCATCCTCACCGGGCAACATAATATCCAGCAATATCAAATCCGGCTCACTGATGGTCAGCTCCCGCTTCATTGCCACACCGTCTTCTGCTGTCACAACACGGAAGCCCTGCTTGCCCAAATATTCGCCCAACAGTTCACGAATCTCCTGATCATCATCCACGACCAGTACTGACTTGTCCGCAACCATTCTGATTTCCTCACTGCGGCCATTTCTGACATGCTAAACAGCTACGCATGGCAGGCAAAGGCCGCATCTTTGCACATAAACGACTCAAAAATGTAAGATACCAGACTCCGGCCCAAAACGCTTGGGGTTCAATGTAACGCTAAAGTAACAGACATCGATATTACCGACTCATCACAGTGCGATGTACCAACTGAATATGCCCCTCTGACGTAAATGGCTGAAAATTTATAAATCAGCAGGCTACCCATACACATTTTGTGGATAAGGTTACATTTTTGTCTGCCCAGCCGTCATACTATAGAGACTCAGGTCTCTTCAGGGGCAAACCCGGCTTTTTCGGTCATGCAAGACGATGCCATCGCCGCTTTCTCATTTGCTTGAACGGTTCGCGTACAACCCGCACCCACCGCGACACCAGCCCTGACAGCGATTTGATGCCTCTATCGGGTTGCTGCCTCTGACGGGTCATTAGCGCCAGCGAGGGGATTGCATGATATCGGCAAGCTATAACGCCCAAGCCACGCAAGGAAGACAGTCACCATGACAGTGAAAAAATATAAAGGCTCAGCCGGTGGCTGGGGTGCACTCGCAAGCACCACACGCCATCTGGTGAAAAGTGAAAATATCACCCGTAACATACGTAATCTGATGAAAACCAATCAGGATCAGGGTTTTGACTGCCCGGGCTGTGCCTGGGGTGAAACCGAAGAACCGGGGCATTTCCGCTTCTGTGAGAACGGAGCCAAAGCCGTGAACTGGGAGGCAACCAGCCGTCGGGTGACCCCGGATTTCTTTGCCCAGTATCCTGTCGGCTGGTTACGCCAGCAAAGTGACTATTTCCTTGAATATCAGGGCCGCCTCAGCCATCCGGTGCGCTATAACCCCCAAACGGATCATTATGAGTCGATCAGTTGGGACGAGGCTTTTTCACTGATTGCCGGGCACCTGCAAAGGTTGGACAGCCCGAATCAGGCTGAATTCTACACTTCTGGCCGCGCCAGCAACGAAGCCGCTTTTCTGTACCAGCTTTTTGTCCGGGCTTTTGGTACCAACAACTTTCCGGATTGCTCCAACATGTGCCACGAAGCAAGCGGTGTCGCGCTCAAGCAATCAATAGGCATAGGCAAAGGCACAGTGCGTATTGATGATTTCGAGAAAGCCGATGCGATATTTGTGTTCGGACAAAACCCGGGCACCAATCACCCCCGCATGTTAGATACATTGCGAAAAGCCTCCAGACGCGGTGCTGCTATCGTCACTTTCAATACCCTGAAAGAGCGCGGCTTAGAGCGCTTTACCAACCCACAGTCTCCGGCAGAAATGCTGACCGGCGGGGCGACAACAATCAGCAGCCATTACTTTACGCCCAAACTGGGTGGTGACATGGCGGTGATACGCGGCATGGTTAAGGCACTGATCGCCATGGATCAAAGCTCGATTGAACAGGGCAAAGGCTCCATTTTTGATCACGATTTCATTCAGGCTCACACTCAGGGCCTGGAGGCTTATCTGGCAGAAGTGGCAACCACTGACTGGTCTCTGATCACAGAGCAATCTGGTCTGTCGCAACAAGATCTGGAGTACGCGGCAACCCTGTACCGGCATTCTGAGCGTGTCATCATCACCTGGGCGATGGGGATCACACAACACAAACACTCAGTGAATACCATTCAGGAAATTGCCAATTTACAGCTACTGTTCGGACAGTTAGGCAAGCCGGGAGCCGGTCTTTGCCCTGTGCGCGGCCACAGTAATGTGCAGGGTGACAGAACCATGGGCATCAATGAGAAGCCCACACCCGCTTTTAATCAGGCGATAGAAACAACCTTTGGTTTCACCCCGCCTGTGGCGCACGGCCATAACACGGTTCAGGCGATCAAGGCCATGCTGGCGGGCGAGAGCAAAGTCTTTATCGGGCTGGGTGGCAACTTTGCTTCTGCCACCCCGGATACCCGGCTGACCCAGCAGGCGTTAGCGAACTGCGATCTCACGGTCAACATCGCCACCAAACTGAACCGCAGCCATTTAATCACAGGTAAAGACAGTGTGATCCTGCCGTGTTTTGGTCGCACAGATGTTGATCTGCAACACTCTGGCCCGCAGTCAGTGACAGTTGAAGACTCATTCAGCATGGTGCATGCCTCCGGCGGTGTAGTGGAAAGTGACACTGCAGAAATGCGTTCAGAACCGGCAATTATTGCCGGTATCGCCAAAGCGACGCTGGGCAATCATCCGGTCGACTGGGACTGGCTGATCGAAGACTATGACAGAATTCGCGATCTCATTGCCAAAACGATCCCTGGCTTTACTGACATGAACCAGAAACTGAAACAGCCGGGTGGATTTTATCTGGGCAACAGTGCGGCAGAGCGTATCTGGCATACCGACTCTCAAAAAGCCGCCTTTAAAACGCATCCGCTGCCGACTCACTTATTGCCTGCCAATCTGCGTGAACTGAGTGACGATCCTGTTTTTGTGCTGCAGACTGTTCGCTCTCACGATCAGTACAACACCACCATTTATGGCTTTGAAGACAGATACCGCGGGATCTCCGGCGAGCGCAAAGTCCTGATGATCAACCCCACTGATATTGAAGCGCTCGGCATGGCGCCGGGTGACAGGGTTGATGTGACGTCACTGTCAGCCGATGGCGAAAAGCGCACTGTATATGGTTTTAAACTGGTGAGTTATGACATTCCCGCCGGCAATATTGCCGCCTATTTCCCGGAAACCAATCCATTGGTGGCATTAGACAGTGTCGGTGACCTGAGTGATACCCCGATATCCAAGGCTATCCCCATTGTCCTCTCACCCAGCAAAATCGATGAAGAACGTATAGATTTATCACCCTATTGATCCTGAATATCCTCACTTGGATGGCGGAAACCAAGTACAGAATCAGCCATCAATTTCAGCCATCAATGAACCGGGCGCATAACAACGGCCCGGTCTGTTTTCGCGCGGATATGTCAGGGGGAACTGACTACGTCCGTTACTGCAAATTACAATACGCCGACTGGCAATGCGCATGTGACTGCAGTGCGCTGTATGTGGTTTTATCCCACTTATAAATGGTTTCGTAATCGGTGCTTTCCAGAGGCGGGATGTAACCCAGATCATATTGACTCAGATAAAATTCCTTAAATGAATCAATTTTTTGTTGTTTATCAATCCAGAACGTCATTGGCGTGATGGCATTCGCCGGCAGACGCGCCTGAATGCTGTTCACCTCGTCCATTGCATTATCTGGATTCGAGCCAGTGTATGGCTGATCTTCACCAAAATAAATCTGACACTTCGCCTCTGCCCCCAGATCATGCGCCGCTTTCATTACCGCTTCACGAACGATGAAATGATCGATGTGGCTGCCATTGGCCAACAGCACAAACGCGGCGCAATTATCCTGTTTCAGGATAGGCGTCACATCTGCGGCAATGCGCTCATAAATTCCGACTTCATCCTGACGGAAATCGGAAAAAGTACCGGCAGGACCGCCTCCAGCAGTTGGAGAACCTTCATATTTGCGCAATGGCGCATCATAAAAACCAGCGGTCTTGTAGCGGAAGTGGTCCCATTTGGAGAACATCTTTATGTGCGCTTCAAAATCTTCTTTGTAACGCATTGTCGACACATCAAATACGCGCTTGTTAGTCAACTCATTTAAATGGTTGGTCGTATAGTTAGAAAGTGAAAAGTACACCTCGGTGACATTTGTTTTTTGTGCCAGTGTCCCTTCTTTGGACAATTTATTAATCAAACCGCCAAAAGTAAGCAAAATATCATCCGGATGCGGGCTGAGAAAATACAGATTGTCCTGATTGACATCCAATGGCGCTGCCTGAACAACCGGCACCATACAGCTTGCTGTCGCCAGTAATCCAGCCACCAGTGAAGTAGTTTTGAAACGCATTTTCTATTCCTTTTCTTCAACGAACAAAAATAAAAAGGGCGGAATAAACCGCCCTGGTTTGTATCAGTTTGCAGCAACGAGAACGGCATTAATCTCAGTTTTAATGTTATCTGACTGGGTTCCAAAGATGGCCTGAAGATTATCTCCTACCACCAGCACTTCACGTGCGCCCAGTTGTTTAATTTTCGGAATATCAGCACGACTAATATCGCGCACACTGACACGCAGTCGGGTAATACATGCATCTACATTTTTGATGTTGTCCTTACCGCCCAGTGCCTGAACCAGAGTGTTCGCCAGCTCATTGCCGATTTCAGACAAATTACTGACCTCAGACTCTTCACTTTCCCGGCCGGGAGTCATCAAATTAAGCTTGGCGATCAGCACACGGAAAATGGTGTAGTACATCAGCGCCCACACAGGGCCAATGAGAATAAACAGCCACGCATTCTGCGACAGCGGGTAGTAAATCAGGAAGTCGATTGCACCATGAGCGAAGGTCACACTGTGGTGAATATCCAGGCTGGTAATCAGCGCAAAACCCAGGCCGGTCAGAATGCAGTGAATCACATACAGTAACGGTGCTGCGAACAGAAATGCGAATTCCATGGGTTCAGTGATACCCGTCAGCCAGGAGGTTAATGCTGCTGATGCCATGATACCGCCAACCAGCGCGCGCTTATCAGGACGTGCCGAGTGGTAAATCGCCAGACCAACCGCAGGCAAAGCCCACATGGAATACAGATATCCCCCGGCCAGGTTACCCGCTGTCGGGTCACCAGCCAGATACCGCTGGATTTCGCCCTTAATCACTTTACCCGTCTCAGGATCTATATACTCACCCACTTCGAAGAAGAAGGGCACATTCCAGATATGGTGCAATCCGAATGGGATCAGCGAACGTTCCACCAGGCCATAAAGACCAAATGCCGTGGTTGGACTCTGGTAGGCCGCCCAGTGTGAAAAACTGTCAATCGCATTTCCGATTGGCGGCCAGACATAACTCAGGAAGATCCCCAGGAAGATGGCTGTGATACCGGTGATAATGGGAACAGAACGTTTGCCGGCAAAAAAACCAAGGTATTCGGGGAGTCTGATATTGTGAAAACGATTAAACAGATAAGCAGCCACAGCCCCTATCATGATCCCGCCAAACACCCCGGTGTTCAGGCTTGGGATCCCGATGATGGTGGCCGGCTCGATGCCATGGAGTTTTGCCATCACGCCCATGGTCGCTGTCATGATAGCGAACCCCACAGTTGCTGCCAGACCCGCAGCGCCGTCATTGTCCGACAGACCCAGCGCCACGCCAATGGCAAATATCAGAGCCAGATTACTGAACACGGCATCGCCCGACATCGCCATGATGTCTGATACCAGGCCCGGCATCCAGGAGAAGTTAGCTGATCCTATCCCCAGCAATAAACCCGCGACAGGCAGGACAGCAACAGGCAGCATCAGCGATCTGCCTATCCGTTGTAATAACCCAAAGGTGCTACTAATCATTTGTCGATCCTTCTTGATGTTATTCGTAGTGGTACAGACATAAGGTAATGAAAAGCAGCGTGCTTAAGGTTACAAAAACCTATGAGTTTGTAAGTAACCTGTTACATACGCAGATTGCACAGTGCGTGAAATTTGCGCTATACAGGTAGCCTTGCCATAAGAAATGATGTATCAGATACAGTATTGAAATATGCAACTTGGTCAGGTATGAAAAACCTCAGGGAAATGAAAACCATACTCGTCGTCGACGATAATCAGGAACTCCGCGATGCACTTACCGAATATCTGGGACGATCTGAGTTCCACGTATTGACTGCCAGTGACGGTGAAGAAATGTGGGAACATTTCCATCGTGGCGAACCGAATCTGATCATCCTTGATATCATGATGCCCGGCGATGATGGACTCACCTTATGCCGGCAAATCCGCCAGCGGTCTAATGTGCCGATCATCATGCTCACAGCCGTCACCGACGAAATTGATCGTATTGCAGGTCTTGAAATCGGAGCGGATGATTACATCACCAAAACCTTTAGTCCGAGGGAGCTGCTCGCCCGCATTAAAGCCTTGTTACGGCGTACTCAGCCAGCGCAGGGTGAAACAGTGGCTCACCAGTTGCAGTTTTCAGGCTGGACGTGCGATCTGATCAAGCGACGGCTAATCAGCCCGCATGGCGAAGTCGTACCGCTTTCAGGCGCAGACTTTAACCTGATCAGCCTGATGCTGGAAAAACCGCATCAACTACTGAGCCGGGACGACATCGCGCGTTGTATCTGGGGGCGAGACGCAGACCCATTTGAGCGCGGTATTGATGTGCAAATCAGCCGCCTGAGAAAACATCTTCACGACGAAGATCGCTCGCTGATTCTGACGATCAGAAACAAAGGTTATATGCTGGCCAGCGATGTACATACTGTATGAAAACACCGTCCTTGCCCAGACTGACAACCCTGCAATCGCTTCGTTCATCTATTACTTTTCGTATTGGCGCGACATTGCTGATCATTATTATGATCGCCGAGCTGATTGCCGGGCTAATCTGGTATCAGTCCAGTGCCAAAAAGGAAGTTGAAAACCTGCAGAAGACCATGGTCAGCCTGATGTCGAATGCGGCCGACACATACAACTATTTTCATGCCTTACCCGTTAATTATCGTTACCTTATCCTGAACCAGATCCGTGAAATGGGCGGCACCCGTTTCTTCATATCAATCAATCAGCACCCATTACCTGTAGTGCCTCCGGCCAATAATTCGCGCACCGATATTCTGCTGTCTGCGGCACAGGATGTACTGAGCAAAAAAATACCCCATGCTGAACAGCTTAATATCTCTCTCAGCCGCCGTCAGGATCTGCGTGTTTTTAACTCCGGTATTAAACTTGATGCCCTGCCAGAAATATGGGCGGGATACAGCCTGGCGCTGGGCGATATGGATTTACCTATTGTCGTCATGCAAGTCCAGATGTCAGAACAGGAATGGTTCTATCTGGCTGCGACATTACCTGTCCCCTTCTCTGCATTATCACCCCAGTTTATCGATCAAAAGCAGTTGATGTTCCTCGGTATTTCCTCTCTGTTACTGGTACTTTGTACCGTGTGGTTATTGCGCCTGGAAATTCGTCCTATCCGCCGGCTGGCAAAAGCGGCAACGTTAATGAGTGGACAGCTCTACGTACAGGAAGTCGAAGAAGAAGGCAGTAAGGAAACCCGTGCTGCTGTTCGCGCATTCAACAAAATGAATCGCCGGGTCCGCGCTTACATCCGCGACAGGGAAATGCTGTTTGGCGCAATTTCCCACGACTTGAAAACGCCCCTGGCTTGCCTGAAGCTGCGCACTGAAATGCTGGATGATGAACAAGTGAAAGCCAAATTCGAGAAAATACTCGATGAATTTGATCTGATGTTAAAAGGTGCCTTGCAATGTATTCGGGACACAGACATTCATGAAGAGCCGGAGTGGATCGATGTTACCCAGATGCTCGAACAATGTGCCAGTTACTACAACAGAAACACGGATAAGGTTCTGCTATATCCCGCCGAGCCGGTTCATTACCTGGGTAAGCCTCTGGCTGTAAAGCGTTGCCTGTATAACATAGTGGACAATGGTGTGAAATACGGCGAAAAAGTCGATATCGAGCTGACATCCACAACTGACAGTATTGTGCTCAAATTCAGAGATTACGGTCCCGGCCTGGATAAAAAATGGACCGAAAAAGTGTTCGAACCTTATTTCCGTGTGAATCCGCAAGATGAGTTAGGTTCCGGTCTTGGGCTCACTATATCCCGCAGTATTGCTCGCAGCCACGGCGGCGATCTCACCCTGCAAAACCACCCTGTTCAGGGACTGATTGTTCATATTCAATTGATGAGAGACGAATGAAGTTCTTCTTTTTCATTAGCCTGCTGGTGCTCGCTGTATCAGGCGCCGGAGCAAAGGTAAAAGCCCAGACATCATCAGGCACTGCATCGCAGGAAGTAGAATTTCTGCACTGGTGGACAGCCAAAGGTGAAGTCGCCGCTTTCAACCTGGCGGCAAAAGCACTGCAGGATGCCGGCGTGTCGATTTTAGATCTGCCTATACAAGGCGGGGGTGGCGACACAGCAATGTCTATCCTTCAGGCCCGGGCAATTGCCGGTACCCCACCCGACATAGTGCAGCTGGAAGGCCCGTCAATTCAGTCCTGGGCAGCATTAGGGTTTCTTCATAAACTGGACCAGGTGGCTATTGACCAGGACTGGCAGCAAAACCTGCTGCCGATCGCACAGAACACCAACCAGTATCAGGGACACTATGTGGCGATCCCCATCACTGTCCACCGGCTGAACTGGATGTGGATTAATCGTAACCTCCTGAGAAAATACGGTTTAGCCGTTCCTACCAGCTGGGATGCATTGATTGACGTATTTACCCGGTTAAAACAAAACGGGGTAGAGCCACTGGCACTCGGTAAAGACCAGTGGCAGGTTGCACTGCTGTTTGAAAATCTCGCCTTTGGTTATGGCGGAGCAGATTACTATCGGCGCGCCTTTATCAATATGGAGCCGCAGGCACTCAACAGCCAGACCACCTACGACATTCTGGAGCGTTTCCGCGCTATCAGTCAGTTGGTCAAACCTGGTATGTCTCATATGCGCTGGGATGAAGGGACACAATTACTTATAGAAGGCGAACGGGCGTTTCAGATCTCAGGAGACTGGGTTCTGGGTGATCTGCTCGCCAATAATATCGCTGTTCCTTCGGCCATTGGTTGCTACCCAACCCCATCAAAACAAACAGGTTTTATTTATAATATGGACAGTTTCGCACTGTTTGACAGCCCGCGCACCAATGCCGATACAGCTAAAATCGTTAGCAAGACATTATCTTCGCCAGACTTTCAGCAATCGTTTAATGCCTTGAAGGGTGCGATTCCGGCACGAAACGATATCAGCCTGAAGGGCTATAACACCTGCTCAGTCAATGCCAAAACCGACATGGAAAAAGCGTCAAAATCTGGTCAGTTAATTCCCAGCATCGTAGATTCTATGGCGGTCAGTCCAATAGCGCAGCGTGCCACATCGAGTGAAATTTTTCGCTTCTTTAATGACGAAACAATGGCACCGGAAGATTTTATTCTTCACTTGCAGAATATTCCGCGTGGTGAATAACAATACAACCCTTAGCTTCTTATGTTGAAATTGGGCTGTGTTGAAAAACCCGTATATAGTTATTCCAATAAGGGATGACCGTTACCGGGAATGGTAAGATGATCAATGTTCAGATTTGCCTTTTTGCATACAATCTGGAAGAAAGCATTGCCAGCTGTATTGAAAGCGTTATGCAAAACTGCGGCAATTATCAGTATGAACTGTTTGTCATGATAAACGGCTGCACCGATCAGACTTATGACATTGTGTCTCGTATTGCTGATACCCATCCCAGTATTCACCCGGTTTTGATTGAAATAGGTGACAAATCAAACGCCTGGAATACCTTTATTTACCAATATTATGATGGTCATTCAGTCGCCGTTTTTGCCGATGGCGATCTGACCTTTGGCCAGAATGCCTTTCAACATATTGTTGACTGCCACACCTCACAACCGCACTACAATGCCATTACTGGCTTTCCTTGTGATCGGGGAAGAAACAGTAAGCGCATGCAAAACAGGATGCAGCAGAATCATGACCTAGCCGGTGGTTTATACCTGCTTTCGCCTTTATTTATTCGGACATTGACAAACAATCACGTCAAATTGCCCGTCGGGTTAATCGGAGACGACAGCATGCTGGGATTTCTCTCAGCAACCAATATTTGCAGCGGTACGGATTTACCCAAGCAGCGAATTGGCGTTTGCATCAACGCCGTATTCATTTATTCACATCTCAGCCCGTTACGCTGGCAGGACTACAAGCTCTATTTCAGACGCCGGGTTCGCTACTCGCTGCGTTACTTTCAACAACTCAGTATTGTCAGCGTTCTCAAACAGCAAGGCATTTCCGCCATGCCGGCAGTTGCCATTCATGGTACGTCTGCATCCCTGCATCAGGTTCGCTGGCTAAGCAGTAACCTGATTTTTGACCTGATCTCCAAATGGATGATCGACAGAGAAAAAATGCGATTACATCCGGATTCCGATAATACCCGCAAGTCTCTGAGCTAGTCACAGGTTTGTCATTTTACCGACTACCTGCTTATGAACCGCTCTGTAAACTCCGGATTTCAGTGGTGAACCACTATGACTTTCTTGTCGCATTGTGCCCCCTGACAGGCTGTCAGAGTCACCTCTCCCTGGTAATGCGTAAGATTGAGCAGATTGTCGTTAATTGGCTGGTGATTGACATACCAGAATACGTCAGACGATTTTTTGTTACTTTTCAGTGCAATCGCGTTGATCTGTGACAGGTAATAATGCTGGCCATTGTTTACAGACATTATCCTGATGCCCGCTTCAGGCTGCTTCTGCTCAGATGGCGTTTGCTCAGGGAATCCCTGACTCATCATATGTTGCTGCCAGACACTCAATGCCTCGGGCCAGCTATCCGTTACCACAAAATCGCCATGACTTTCCAGCGTCGGCGGTGTCAGGCCATTGCGGGTATAGGCATATTTTTGATACGCGCAGCTGGCAGCTTCTGTTACGGCTTTCGCCCTGCCACCGGGCCAGCAGATCAGCTGCCGCTTCACAGTGGCCGGCTGGTTAATCCGACTGTTGTCTCCGGGTAACTGATCAAACACATCAAACATGATGGGCGCGGCCTGTGTTGCACCTAGATAACCGACAACAGGTGATGAATCCGGTCGGCCGACCCAAACCGCCACTGTGTAATCGGCACTGACGCCAACCGACCAGAAATCACGGTATCCATAACTGGTACCTGTTTTCCAGGCGACTTCACGACGAACCCGAGGCACGACCCTGTCCGGCGCACTGATCGCACTCAGCGTATTAAACATCATCCAACTGCTCTCAGGACTCAGGAGCCTCTTATCAGGCTCAGCCTGCTGATCGCTCACCATATTCAACGCGCTGTATTTACCTTCAGAGGCGAGCGAGCGGTACATTTCGGCCAGCGTCAGCAAATTGGTCCCCGTACCGCCTAATCCAACGGTCAGGTTGGCCTGCTGGTGTTGTAACTTCACACCCGCCTGACGTAAACCCTGTTCAAAGACAGCTGGCGTCAATACATTAAACACCTGAATTAAAGGTACATTTAATGATTGCTTCAGCGCATCACTCGCACTGACGGCGCCCTGAAACCGCTCATTCAAATTCTGCGGCTTGTAATCCGAAAAACGGGTGGGAATATCACTCAGCAGACTTTCGGTATGAATGATGCCGCGATCTATCGCCATGCCGTAGATAAAAGGCTTAAGTGTAGAGCCTGGCGAACGGACCGCCTGAATCATATCAACATGGGCAAAACGGCTGTTATCCTGAAAGTCCACCGAGCCCTGATACGCAAGCACATTGGCTGTTTGGTTATCCACCACTACTACTGCCGCGGAGGAATGTGCAGGCAACTGGCGCTTCACTTTGAGCAGTAAGCGGGCGACCCGCTGCTGAATAACACCGTCCAGCGTCGTATGAATAACGTGTCTGTCCGGATACTGCTCTCTTAGCATGCGACTGAGCAACGGGGCCAGCTTCGTGTTGTCCGGTCGCCTCAGGTCAACCGCTTCCTGTTTTAAATGCTGTGTAGCCTTATCACCCAGCAACCCGCTGCCGTTCAGACGATCCAACACTTTATTGCGCATAGATTGCGCTGTGTCCGGGTATCGGTCAGGGCGGTACAGCGACGGTTTTTGCGGCAAGACCACCAGCAAAGCGGCTTCGTTCTTTGTCAGGTGACCGGCTGTGGTATTGAAATACCGCCGGGAGGCGGCTTCAACACCGGCGATATTGCCGCCAAAAGGCGCCAGATTCAGATAAAAAGTGAGTATCTCGTCTTTACTGTAATACCACTCAAGCTGCAAAGCCCGCCAGAGCTGTTTCAGCTTGCCGGTAATGGAGCGCGCATGCGGGTCAATCAGTCTGGCCACTTGCATGGTCAGCGTAGAGCCGCCAGATACAACGTAACCATTGCTCGCCCATTGCCAGGCGGCCCGGACAACAGACACAGGGTTAACCCCCGGATGCCAGTAAAACCAGCGGTCTTCATAATTGAGCAATGCCTGAATATAGAAAGGATCTACATCAGCTAGTGTGACGTTGTAACGATGAACGCCCTGTCGGTCCCCAAATGAGCGCAGTATCTCACCATCCCTGCTGACAACTACTGTCGCGGGGCCATCCGGGTACAGTGGAGGCAGAGGCCACACATTGTTCAGTACACATACTGCCAGCCAAAAGAAAACAAACCACCCTGCCATTTTCACTGGCAGAGTGGCTTGCAGACTGGGCAATAATCGTTTCATCTGAAATGATTATCCTGAATCATCACTGTTACTTTTCCACCGTGATGGTTTGCGGCGTCTGCCAGTACGCCAGATGTTTTTCCGGACGATACATTGACTCAATAAAGACAGGCGGTACCGCGAACGTGCCCGGCACTTCGGCACGCAGAATATAGCCATAACGGGATTGCTGGCCTTTGCGCATTTCATCGGACAGCACAAAACGATCATTGCGGTATTCCTGATGATCGGCAGCCTTGAGCTCAATACCTGCCGGCAGTACCCGTTCAATCGGCAAACCTTGGTTCAGCGCCGGGTTTTCCAGCACAAAACCGGCCGGGATCTTATCAACCAACAAAGCGTCATTTACGCGCTCATTTAATGCGACAGTGAGTACCACAACAACCCGATCCCCCACTTTCACACGGTTAGACGCCAGAGGTTCGCCTTTCATGGTATAGAGTTTGCGCTCTACCTGCTCGGCATCCAGAGTATTAAACCGGTTAGCTTCATTAGCGATCCCGCGATTTAACGTCTGATAGCCTTCTGCCAGCACTTTGACATACACAGGCTTGTCATCCAGATTCTGGATTGTCATGTCACTTGCCAATGGCTGACTGAACATCCCAGTCTGGCTCACCGCATTACCGCTGAAAGACAGATTGAAAATCTGGTCGCGGTTTGCTGCGTTGGTCAGGGCAGATGCCTGTACCAGGGCTGCACGTTCCTGCGTGCTCATCCAGGATGTATTCGCCAGCTCGATCAGTCGCTCGAGATACTTTGTCTGCAGTTCCAGTGCGATGTCTTTGAGTGAGTGATCACCGCCCATTTCCTGCAGTACAGTTACCGATTTCGCAACATCACGCAGGTTCGACCCGTAATCGCCGAAGTATCTGTGCCTGCGGTTATAATCCTTGATGTCATCGAGCATGTCTTCCGCCTCATCACTGGCACCGACGTTGGCATAGCTGGCCGCCATATGCAGATAACTGAGCTGGGTCGGCAGGCTCGTCAGTTTCATGCTGTCGAGATCACTCCACTTCAGCTTGCCCTGCTTGCTCATCAGGTAAGCAGCATAGGCACGCGCCACTTTGGCTGATTCTGTGTCATAGGCCAGATTTCGGGTCACGGATTCATTTCGCACATACACCATGAGGCGATTTGAGGCTTTACTCAGCATAGAAGCCGGTACCACCTCCGGGAAACGTTTGTCGGCCACGAGCAGAAAATCGGTCACGTAGGCGCTGAGCCAAGGATTTTCCCGCCCGCTGCTGTCCCACAATGAGAAACCGCCACTATTTTTCTGCATGGTTTTCAGCCGCTGCACGGCTTTTTCGATCAGCTGTTTGTCTGTCGATGGTGCATCGCTTCCGTCATCATCACTGCCATGACGAGACTGATGGGCCTGCGCTTTGAAACGCTGCAGTTCTGGATCATCCATCAGAAATGGCCAGGCTTTGCTGGTGGTTTGTTCGGCACACCCGTACGGATACCGGAATAGTCCACGTGCATGTTCCTCGGTATTCAGTACCGGTGTCCGGCTGAAGTAAGCGTGCCCCATGCTGCCACGCACCACATCCAGGCCAGACCAAAGCTGCTCGCTGACGTTGTATGTCTCTTTTGAATCCAACAGCACAGACTGCGCCTGTGTCACCCAGGGCATGACCGGACGAACCGGAATCCCCCATGAGCGATCAATCGATATCTCCTGGTTGTTCACACTCAGCGTCAGCGAAGCGCGGTCGGTGATAGTGGTATCTGACACACCAAAACGATAACTCTGGCTCCAGTGTTCGCCATCTTTCAGCACCAGTTCAGTCGCTGGCTGCTGGTTGAAGTTCAGTGTTTCTGAGCCCGTAATCGCCACTGACAGTGTCTGAGAGTGACCACTCACATTGTGAAGATCAACGGTAACACTGGATTGGTCGCCAGGTACCAGAAAGCGCGGCACACTCAGTTCAGCCACCACAGGGGCGCTGATGGGTTTATCCAGTACCGCTTGCCCGACTTGCGAGCCGTTAAAGACGGTCGCCACAATCTGTGCTTCGCCGTTGTAGTCCGGAATGGCCATGTCTACCACCGCTTTGCCGTCTACCAGTTTAACCGGCCTGGTCATCAGAATGATCGACTTGCTTTCAACCAGACCGTCATTTTTGTTGTCTGTGTCTTCGTTGGCATCACTGCCAAACCGCGACTGTGCAAACGGATCGGGCCGCAGATCATATAAACGGGAATACATGTCGATGACATCTGCACTGTACCGGCGCTGACCAAAGAAATAGTCATGCGGATTAACCGGCTTGAACCGACTCAGATTGATGATCCCCTTATCGACCATAGACAGAGTGACCCAGGTATCGCCGCCCTGCTGGGCATCAATGTTGTCGACAGTCACGGGAACAGAAAGCGTTTCTGAGGGTTTAATCAAATCGGGCAGATCCAGCGCAACATTCAGTTTTCTGCTGCTGCGATCCAATTTAAGCGGTGTGATACCGAAGTAGCGCTTGGGTGTCTGTCCGTCTCTTCCCGTCAGTGTGGTGGTCAAAAAGACATCGTGACGGGCCAGCGATGCCGGAACAGGTACAGTCACAGTAACCTTGCCTGCCTGAACCGGATAGCTTTCCGACCAGACAAGCTGATCCGCTTCCAGTGTGACCAGCAGGCTTCCGGACAGAGGCGCAGTCACAGTGAATGTGGCCTGCCCGCCGGTGGCATAAGCCGGTTTATCCGTTTGGATCACCAGATGATCCGGTTTGGCTTTCAGCTGTTCATTACCCTCATACCAACCAGCATAAAAACTGTAGCTGGACGACACACCGGTTGAGACATCCGTTACTGTCAGCAGATAGTCGCCCCACTTGGTGGAAAACGCCAAGCTTTCCGGCTGCTGACCCACCTTGATTCTCTGGCTCGATACACGCTTCCAGCGTTCCTGTTTTTTGCGCTTCCAGCCAATGCCATCCTCATAAACCCAGTAATAGGGCCCCTGGTCATAATCCATGGTGACTTCCAGTTCACCGCTGGTCAGTGATTGTCCATCGGCACTAAGCAGTGCAAGCTTGAACAAAGCATCAGTATTGTATGGCACAGAGACAAATTCAGGTTTAATGCCGGGAACCGGCTGGTTTTTCCAAGTCACGTAACTGAGCTTACGCTGTACTGCTGCGCCGCCCGACTCCAGCAAACTGAAATTGGCCACGGTTTTGACCGGACTTTTTATCTGTTTCGGATCAGGCGTTGGGAGATTGACGGTTAAGCGTCCTTCTTCCGACAGGGCGGCCTCTTTCAGTTCCTGATAATTGGCATCCAGCGTAAAAGGCACGCCGACAGCATAATCGTCGAACTTGCCCGGAATATGAGTGACGGGCGCATAAGTCACCGCCGATTTTACTGTATTACCAGCCGCCGGGCTGCCAAAAAGATAGCGGCCATTCAGCTCAACCTTATTCGCCTGGCCCGCGAACACAAATGGCGCGGCGTTTTGGAATGTCAGATCCATACGCTCAGGTACAAATTCTTCGAACTGAAATGACAATTCGCTTATCGGGTCTGGCGCGGTCGGATCTAAACGGACTTCGATACGGTATCGCCCGGTTTTCCAATTTGCTTCTGTCTCAAGCTGACGAAAATAATATCCCTCGGCCTGAGGCTGTAATTGCTCCTTTAAAATTTCTTCATTCCAGGGGTTCACCACAGACAAGGAAACGGGTCGCGAAGATAATGCCTTGCCGTCTTTATCACGCAGCAGAATGTTTACTGGCAGGCTCTCACCGGGTTTTACCAAATCGCGGTTACTGTAGATATAGGCTTCTGTCGCCTGATATTTTCGTCCGCCAACGGCACTGTCTGCCAAATCCAGCGGCGCTTCTCGCAATGGCAGAATCGCTATTTCTTCTTTCGCCGTTCCGTTATCATTGCGGCTTGTCACCCGGGCGATCACAATATCTTTGCGCTGAGTCTGGATATCAAAACGGGCAACCCCGTGCAGATCAACAGGCTGGCTGTCGAGTAAGGTGTTGTTGCGGTAAATCTCTACCACACCTTGTGTCAGCGCATCGCCTGTTGAGAGCCTGGCAAGGCTAAAGGCGGCCTGTCGGGTATTGATTCTGGCCTGAATACCAACATCGGTAAGCAGCATATGCTTGGCTTTCACGCGGTAAAACGTTCCTGGCGCTTTAATCACCACTATGTACCAACCGGCATCCAGGGAATGCGGGATCGGCAGTCGGGCTGGAGTCTGGACGTCTTTCTCGCTGGGCGGCAGTGTATAGCGATCTGAAAACACACTTTTATAGGCATGCTTAATATTGTCCAGATCATAACTGGATAATTTGTCCTGAAGATAATGCCTGTTCAGCAATTGTCCCGGCTCCGTCACCTGTAATATCTCGATATCCACATAATCAAGATTGATAAAATTAACAGGAATTGATTGCTGACTGGATTGCGGAACCAATGGCCCGCTGCCAACAAATAACACATCCGGTGTTTGCTGTGATGTTTCGTTATTCGTTTCCGCATAACTGAATAACGAAAAGAGCGACAGACACAACAACAGCCAACCTTGCCGCCATTGCGCTAAATTAATTGATATAACCATAAATTATTATTCTGTCCTTACCAACGTGAGTCGTGAAATATTGCTTTTATGTTCACTATGCACATTATTCTATCGCGACCTGAATAAACAATGCTGCGATTAATAATAAAAACGACCACTGCTCCGCAAATACAAAGCCGATCCGCAGAAATCAGTCATGAAGATCGATAAAACGCTGGCACAGTGTCCAGCGTCATTCGCTGTTTATGTACACGACCGCCATTTCAGCCCGGCCTGATGTACCATGCTGTCAAGATCATTCAACACAACCGTCGCGTGAGGGTGAATGTCATGGAAAAGCACTATCCCCTTGCGCCATAGCAACATCA
This sequence comes from Photobacterium salinisoli, assembly GCF_003614885.1. GTDB lineage: Bacteria > Pseudomonadota > Gammaproteobacteria > Enterobacterales > Vibrionaceae > Photobacterium > Photobacterium salinisoli. Next base: position 1,050,926 of record NZ_QZMS01000011.1, on the reverse strand, counting down.
ATGTCATGACACGATCCGCAACCTGCCGGGATGACAGACGGGCATTCCAGTCCTGGCTGTCAATCGTCCACAGATAAACAGGTTTGCCCTGACGTTGTAACCACTGTGACAGCGCCAGGCTTCGCATACCATAAGGCGGGCGGAAGCCGGAGTCTGACGGCAGGGAAGCCAATTGCGCCATGACCTGATCCGTGCTGTGAATGGAGTCTTTCGATTTATCCAGCACCTTATGTGCATGGTGTCGCCAACCGTGCGAGCCAAGACACTGAGACTGATACCAGTGCTTTTGTTCAGCCGGAACCAGCTTACTCCCCAGCACAAAAAAGTATGCCTGGATGCCTCTGTAATTCAGCTGATTAATCAGTGTCTGGGTGCGCGTGGGGTGCGGGCCGTCATCGTAGGTCAGCAGAAACTCGCCGTCTTCAAAGCGCTCCCCTGTCACCTCATTGTCATTATGAGTCAGAATTTCACTGCTGATGCGGGGAAACAGTGCCGCCAGACGGACCTGCTCAAACAAGTAATAGCGGTAAAACTGCTCACTGGATTGACGCCATTGGCTGTTAAAAACCGGCAGGCGTTCATCCGCGATCCTGACCAGATCGTCCCAATGCTTCACTGACTGATTGTGAGAAGCCAAACGATACCCTTCCAGCATTCGCTGCTGCGTTTTGGTACGCCATGTTACGACAGAGTCAACACTCACCTGCTTCACACCGGTAAAACGAGAGATGTCCTCTTCGCTTGCCAGAGGTACTTTCGCCATGACATGAACAAACTGCAGTATCTCTGCGGCAGAAGCACTGTCAAAAGCCGCTTGTGAGTGGATTGCTTCAGGCCATAAGTCTCTGTCTGTTGTGGCAACTTTTTCTGGCCCGGCGGCCTGCGCCCAGCAAGCACACAAGCTAAGAGCTAGGACAAAATGTGTCAATCTCATAACGTCATCCAAAATAAGAAAAACGCCCGTCAAAGCAGGCGTTTTAAGGCAAGGTCATTATTGAATGTGTAATTTCTCTTTCATGCGTTCAATCCCGCTCTGGTATGCAGAATGCTCGCGAAGACGTAATGCCGATTCGAAATTATCCAAAGCACTTTGCCACTCAGAAGAAGCTTCATAAATGCGGCCAATATTGTAGTAAGACCCGGCTTTAATACGATCAGCACGGTTACCGGAAGCCAGTTCAATCGCCTTTCGGTTGGCCCATAATGCTTCAGCACGTCTGTCTAGTTTAGGATAAGTCACACCCAGATTACTGTATGCCTGGCTGAAATCCGGATTGAGGTTAATGGCATCCTGAAAGTAATACATGGCAGCCAGATAATCTTTTTCCTGATAGGCTTTTTCGCCAGCCGTATTCAGGCGTTTTGCCTGAGCGATCATGGCATTTGTCACCAGACTGTGCGATTCAAAGGAGTCAGCAGCCAGTACGCCAGCCAGATGGCTGTTGATGTCCTTGTTTTTAACTAAAGACAGGTACTGATTGATGTCGTGGAAGGCACCCTCTCCATCGATGCCGAAGACTACCCAGCTATTGGCACGGACATCATTACGAACTTTGTAACTTCTGATATGCGTTTTACCGATATATACATCGACACGCGCGTTACTGGCAGACAAAGCCGTCGACTCATTACGGTTGCCATTTGAAAAGTCGCGTACCATATAGACATATCGCTCGCCCTGTTTCTTTTTCACCACAGTAATAGTTTCAGGACCATAAGATGAGGTGTCATCAACATCCAGATGAGTCTGATCACCTTGCTTTTGGGAGAAATACACATGGTTGCCCGGAAAGACCAGGTGAGAATCCAGATCCGATGGTGAACTGCCCCAGGTTAAGACAACTCGCAAACCATCCAGATTCGGCATTTCCGGAGATAACGCATAGGTAAAGCCTTCACAAGGGCATTTTACAACCAGCGTCGAATAGCCTTCTTTTTCAATCAGCATGGTCGTATTCAGGTCGTCAACAAGCTGAGCGGTATCCGCTTTGCCCTGTGCGTTGGTTTTCACTCTCACAGAGTTTTCACCGGCACGCTGCCAGGTCACGTCGGCATCCTGGATTGACTGGCCTTTCACGACGGCGCTGAGTACCTGTACTTCCCCAGCAGTTGCCACTGAAGAGATGAAGCCGATACAAGCTGTAAAACATGACACCTTTAGCCAAGAACGTTGAAACATCATTATTATTACCTTCCGTTGATTTCAACCCTAAAGGCGACATTTCGTTGATGATATTTAAGGTATTACTTGATAAATCAACAGGCAGCTTTGGTTTGTTTAATACATGATGACAGACAAACTCTTGGTCACGCTCCTAAATTGAAAACAGGTGCTAGAATTTCAAAGTCAAAAGCAACAACCTCATTTTTTGAAACTTCTGATATGATCAGCGAATTCGGCCTGTTTCACTTGCGTCAAAAACTCCTTACATTCTAAGTGGTTTTCTTCCCTTTTCTCACCGGTCGATATCATGTAATGAACAACTGAAATTTCTTTTAACAGAAATGAATAATAATTTTCTTCATCAAGATACACTGAAAATTCATTGTAACGATTCACTTTAACGTCGGGAGACGACAATCGTTTTTCAGCAACTATGTCTCCATTGTGTTTGACCGTTAAATTATCGCCTTTTATCAATAAGTCGACGATCCCGCCATAACCATCATCTTCACCTTCATCATCTGGATCGTAAGGATAAACATCCCCAACCTCGTGACTATCATCACAGTGGAATTGAAATGAATATTCATTTTTATTGAACTGCATACTTGAACTTAGATTAGCGACTAATGCAGACAGAATAACCAGTTTAATCGCTAATCTCCCTTACGGCATAACTTGAAATCATCATATAAAACCATATACAACATATTTATTGGATAACAAGCACTGGTAAACACCACGATTGTTATTACAGAAAAAAATTGTACCCTCTTAACGATTAACTTGAATATTGTCAATTATCTAAGATCTGTTCTTTGTCACAGCTACTTATAGCTAAATTTATTAATTCATCTTTCTGGTAAATCTTTTCTGGACTATAATCTGATACCAGTAAAGACCATTCGTTAATCTCGTTCAACTTATCCAATCTATCATTAATCACATAGATTAAATATTCTTCTTTATTATCATTCACAAACCTTGTTGTCCATGTATTTCCACTGATTCCTATAGAATATGGCGACAATTTAGAAGTGCTGTATTCTAACCTTCCTTGCCAGTCAGATAACTGGAAGAAGCCATTGATCACTGACTTTTTACTTAAACTACGGCTGAAATCATAGCCTTTAGCAAGCAAGTGATTCATCAAATCATTGCCATCAAAATCTGGAAAAAGTATGTCATCCTTTTTGATGAGATCGCCATTGTGACAATTAAAGACCCAATCACCACTATCGACATATTTATCGCCAGATACTGTCATACCTAAGCCTAAATCAGCAACGTAGTCATCTTCGTGTAAGAACGATGAAATACCAACTACAATTAGGCTCATGAATACAACGGCATACTTTTTCTTAATGGCTATCATAAGCACTAACCTTTATTCACTTTCATTCTTGAATTTCAACACATATGCTTTGTAGAGAATTCGGAGTAAAAAACAAGCATGCAGACACTTAGGATTTCATCAAGTAATGCGAGAAATTGTTCACAGCTCAATTCAGACAACGCTGTTTAAGCGCTTCAAAAACTTCCTGGCTTAAACTTTGCCGGGTCATCTCGGAAGTACCTGCATTTCGCTCATAATCAAATGTCACATGTTGGAAGCTGCCATTTTTCGTCAGAATCTGAATTTCATACTGAGTATTGCTGATACGGTGCAGACCGCACACCAGCTTTCGCCGCGGGTTCAAGTGTAATCCATTCATTTTCCAGTCCGCTTCCTGAGAAAACAACCGCGCTTTCGGATGATATAAAAACACTTCAGATAACTGATTGGCTCCCAGGTTATCGTCAATCACCAAATCAGGATGCCCGTCAAAGTTGATATCCAAAAAGCGGGCACTGTAATCCAGATACTCAATGTCGTGGGGCACCGGGATGGATTGCATCCGCCCATCAGCAAACTGAACGCTGACCGCATGCTCACCAATCTCGACAGACCTCACCAAAGCCACCGGATTTTTCCCGGCTGTGGTTTCAGACCAGACAGAAGCACTGAGCATCAAGCTCAGCACAGTAAGTAAAGACTTCATTTGCTTCATGGTGAACTACCTGCATGCCGCTTCGAAAAGCAATTGTGATTGCAGACTGACCCGAAGCTGGTGCGCCTGCGAATCAATCTGGTACTTGTAACGACCGCGCTGGAACGATAAGTCGATAGCACCGGGACTGGTCAACGTTTTTGCCACTGTGAGTTCCTGCGTGCCCGCTTTAGAAAACCTGTAAATCAACGCCTGATCTTGCTCACGGAAACAAACGCTAGCCACACGCTCACGCCCGATGTCACACAGATAGACATAAGTTTCCCCAGCCAGACAGCCTGCGTTGGTGACATGCCCGATACGATTCAATAAAGAAAAATTTTGCTCGTCAAAGAGTTGGGCCGGAGAATATCGGCTGACATCCAAAGGCAAGTTGTACAGCATGGATAAAAGATTCACATCCACTGAGGAACGAATCCGGTCCAGCTCCACAGCCAGAGATTGCCAGACCTGCTGTTCAAGCATTCGGAAATCTGGCAGGAATGGATGCCGGGTGAAAGACACTTGTGCAGCAATAGCAAGCGGACCGGCCGTATTGATGTAATAGCTGGTTGAATACTTGCCCCGGTCATGCACCACAGTCAGTTTTTGCAGTTGATCACTGTCACGATACACCGCCTCTGTTTGAACACCGCCACACCAGGTTCCCCATAATTGCGTTTCAAGCACTTGCCCCTGTGAACTGAGCTGTATCGCACAATAGGGTTCGCCATTGTCGCGGCGGTTCTCTGTGTGTATATCAAGGGCTGCCGCCGGAGCTGACAACAGCACAATGCCCAGCCAGAAGATACGTAACATCATCCCTCGTCCCCGAATTCACAGGCATCAAACAAGACTGGCAACAGGCAATCCTGTGCGCCTTCTGTCCCGCAAATCACGGCCATGCTTTAAATCCCTGATAGGCTTTTCCGTCAAATTTCAGCGTCTGTTCAAAACTCCAGGCTTTTTCATAAACATCTGAAAAATATTGATCGCTCATCTTATCTTTCACTTTTGTCGCCAGTTTTAAATCACGGTATCCATGGGAGATTTTATTTCCGATATTGATATAGACTTTGGCCTGATGAATCGGGACAGGCTCATCGGTCACTGAAAAATGGCCTTCCTGATTCGTCCAGTAATTCATCGGCAAACTTTTCAGTACAGGCTGTAACTTTTCCTGCTCGCGCACAAAGAGCGTCATATAGCCAGACGCCCCACCCTCTGCATACCGGGAAGCATGGCCTATATCTAACCGAACCCCGAAGGCTCTGGTGTCATCGTTCAGGTAATAACGTGCGGTATCCAGCCAGATCTGATCACTATCAATCCGAATTCCCCCTTCATCGCCAACTGAACCGGTATAAGCAGAAACCACCTTATGCGTTGTTGTATCAACCAAGACAACGCGCCAGAGGTACTGAGATGAGTCATCGAGCGGATCCATAAAACGGCGCTGAAAATATGACCCCAACATGATCTCTGGCTCTCCCGGTAAGCGCTTACAAGCAACCGAGCGGAAATTATCTTCATTCCACTCAGAATCATTCTGATTGCGGGCATCAGACGTCAATACCGGCATCATGGCATTACTGCATAACTGGGTTTGCGCGGCCTGTGCCGAACCCGCCCACACCGAAAGAAAGAGGGAGGCAGACACCATCAATTTCAATCGTTTCATGATTCATTGACCTTCAAAGCTTGAATGTGCTGGTAGAGCGCAGTCACCCGCTTGATATCCGGCACATACTCGCATTCCAGAAATGCATCCTTCACGGTATCACCTTCTGTAAACACGTGATTCACCAAAAGCGCCTCATCATCGATAAAGCTGAATGTATAATAGTTATATTCTGCAGTTGCTATTTTCAGAAAACCTAAGGGATCCATGGTGACTGATTCGGAAGTCACCTTATTTTCGACGGCCAATGCATCATTTCTGTAAATCGAGGCATCCTCACCGGAGACAATTAATTCCACTTTCCCACTATAACCATCTTCCATCTCATAGACTGGATAGGTCCCGTACTCGTTGGTAATATATTCGCCTCTGTGCAAATCATCACAGCTCAATTCAAACTCAAACAGATTGTCACTGCTGCCTGCTTGAGCAACGTGAGAAAACAGCAGCATTGCTGAAAATATCAATTTACTCATTTCATTATTCTCTATACTCATCCAAATCTTGGTCTTGATTCACCCAGGTTTCAAAACCGAATTCGGCCGGTACCAGACTACGATATTGTGACAGCAGTGTTTCGGTTTCACGATCGTCCGGCACCATCCCGATTGAACTCTGAGTACAAAGAATCATGGGTGTCAATGCCAGCTCAACATAACCTGGGCGACCATATTGATACATCTGCAATTGGTCACGACCACAAATTGAGATCAGCTTCCCATTTGCCAAGGGACACACAGAGCACTCATTGAAGATAAAAGTCACAACTTTGATTCAATATCACAGTAAACACTGCTGATATCAAAAGAATCAAAACCACTTTTCCTGACTTCAGTTTTTATTTTGCATTTTTTAGTCATGTTTTTATATCTCCCGTATTGGTCCATTACAGGCACATTCCAAAATGAATGATCAATATGGTTAAACATTGAAGAAAACATTTCTTCTGACGGCAGTTCATCAAATGCCTTCAGATTCGTTCCATTATATTCGTACTGATACAGATAGTGATTCAATTGTTCTTTTTCTCTGTCGTACAATAAATTCAAACAAATGGCATCATTCAACTGGATACTGTCATTCACGATATTCATGTTGAAGAGACATTCCTGGTTGGTACTGGAAAGAAAAGTAAATCTTACAACTTTCAGATGTCCATCTGCTTTCTCTTCTACAACCCGATATGCATAAGTACTGGCTTTGATGATATTTTCATTCATCATGTTCTGATCAAGATAGAGACCATGGGCATCAATGTTAACACGAGGTTGATATTCACCGGCTGATTCTTCGTTCGCTTCATCCAAAAGAGTTGAACCAGATTGGCTCTCTGAAACTTCGTTCAATAAAAATCCACCCGACGACGTTTCATATCGTTCACCATTGAACTGAACCACATGATTGACGCGTTTCTTTTTTTCTTCTGACCCTCTTTTGGGATCAAACGTAAAATCCTCTACTTTATCCGAAAGTCGAATGTCTCTGTACCCATTCGTTTCCGTATTCAGTAAATGCAAAATGGTGTGAACGGTTTTCTCTTGAATAACACCTTCATAGCCATTGCAATGATCGCCTTCGACTAATCTCCAAGAATAGGTTGGCATGTTTTTGAGTACAGGAACAAGTTTCTCTCCTTTCTGGACAAACAAAGTTAAGAAATCATTCTCCAGAAAACCTGCGCATCTCGGTTTATCCCCTGTATGTAAACGCACTCCTAATGCACGTACTTCATCGTTCAAATAATATCTTGCTGTATCCAGCATGATGCTATTCTCATCGATGCGTGTATCGCCTCCTTCAACGATGACATTTTTGTAGCTAGCGAGTGCTCGCTTGGTCCTCCGGTCAAGCAGTAACACACGCCACAAATAATTCTGATGTCGCTCAGTTTTATGCTCACTCCTGATATATGAAGCAAACACAATATCTTCATGCTGCGGATGTGTTTTACACTGGATCGATTCTATATTGCCTCGGAATTCACTATCGTTGTCATCCTGATATTCATGAATCAGACTCAGATCGCTTTCCTGACACCCAGAACCTGACGCAGCATAGACGCTCATGCTGAGGATAAGCAAGGAGGATGTCACGATAGTTCTTACACACAATTTGATATCATTTTTCTGCATTTTATCTGTACTCATCTAAACTATCGATTCAAAGCGATATAATATCTATTCTTTAGTCAAGTCACTGTTGAATAGGGAAAACTTAGAAATATACTCTCCTGTTAGCACAACTCTCTTTAAGCATTATCATGGTAATTGATTAAGCTTAACATTATGTATATGTTCAAATAATTTTTCTGTATTTCCAATCGTCGGTGTGTTTGGACACTCAAAAAAGAAATCTTTAAATGTTTCATCATATTGTATTAAATGTTGTATCAAAACCAAATCTGTACGACCTAGATGAAAAGAAAAATATTCATCATCCGTTTTTGATACTTTAATTCTAGATGACCCTATCATTTCAACAGCATTGGAAGTTAATTCATCATTAATCATCAGCCCATTATCTTTATAAATTAATATTTGGTCATCAGAAATAACTAGTTTTACTTGACCGCTGTACCCATCATCCATTTCATATTCGTGATATGCTCCAATCACCGAATCAACGATCATTTCCCCCCGATGAAGATCATGACAAACCAGTTCATAGCTAAATTCTTCAGTTACAATTCGAGCTTCAGTACCCGCTGAAAAAAACGAAATAATAGACAAGATAATATAGAGAGTTTTCTGGTATATTTCATTCTTATTCATCTATATCTCCACTTCCACATCTGACAATATCAATTTCGACTTTTATTTTATTATTGTAACCTGTGATACAAAGAGCATCTTTTTTGATAAAAAACACATGCACACTGGAATCCTTGTATGTAACCATACATGAATATCAATAAGGATTTTCTGGGGTTATTTCAATTTTCTTTTGAAGTATTGCTTCTAGTAGTGTCCCCCAATACTTCTGATAGGCTTCAAAATTTGTTTCTTCCAGGCCATTCATACATTCGTAAATACTATATGAATGTTCAAAATCCATCCCCCTAGTGACATTGTTAGTGTTAATTATATCATCATAATTATCAAAAATGATTTCCCAATCATGCTGTCTTAGCATGGTCTTTGGGTTATAAAATGAAAAGTTAATTAACACGTAAGACTCTGAAAAATGTTGAACAATTGCATTGATCACAATACCCTCTGAAGGCTTCTTAAGACTCGTATTTATGAGTGCTTTTTCATTACTCTTCATAATAAAATTATCACCTTCAACCTCGATATGATAATTTCTAATCAGAGGTTCATTGATAACTAAATAATTTTCTGGATATTCTGGGTGATTTTTAGGTGCGACCGTAATACCTAGCTCTTGAAAATCATATTTGGTTTGATATGGTGCAAGTCTAATATACTGGCCTTGTTCACTCACAATGTCTTGCGTATAGTCGATCTGACAATCAAAGCTGAATGAATTATATGCATATGCTCTCAATGAACACAGAAGCATCAATAGATATAAAGCTGGTAACCTGACTTTCATTATCTAACGTTCTCAAGACATGATCAGTAACGGATCATCGATAAAAATGACCATCAAACTTCAGTAGCTTATTGCGGTGAATGACTTTCAGTTGCTCATCCAGCACCTCATCCCGTTCATTTTCAATTATTTCTCTACGTTTTACTAGTAAATCGAAGAAACCATTTGTTTTTGTTTCTTGTACTTCAACGGATGAATTTACTATCTGCTTGATGACTCTTTGATCTTCATAGCAAGTATTCCCTTTTAAAATAAACCAATCTTGCATTGGATAATCAATCAACACCCGATTCATATTATTCTGGTTTTGAACAAATAAATTGAAATACTGATTCCTGCCACCTGTAGAACAGGGGGCTGTATACCCAACATTCAATATCACGCCAAATGCTTTGACGTTATTATCAAGATAATATTCATGAGTGTCTAATAAAATTGGATCATCACCGACTGCAATCTCAGTCTCTTCCTCTATGAATCCTGAATACGAAGAATCAATACGCTGCTCATCTTTAATTAACAAAACTCGCCAATGATATAAATCATATTTATTATCTTTCTCACTGAGCTGTAAATATGAGGCTATTGTATAGGCACTATCGGATGTTTTTTTACAGGAGTACGCTTTTAACTGATCTTTGTGATGCTCCCCATCATTTGAATGAAATGCATCATTTTTCATCAATTTTACGATTGCACCCGAACAATGTTTATTGTCATTAGCAAATGAGTAATAACTTGTAATTATAGTGAAAATTATGAATACGCATTTTATAATCATATCTTAAATCAGTTAACTCCAACTGGTAATACCACTAAACCAACATACTACTTTAAATCAGCAGATGAATACTAACCTCTGATGATTTAAAGCAGTTCAATATTAAAAATCTCAATTACCAGTCGGACTGCATTTGATTTCCTCATTAGGTAAATCTATGCTACATTTTTGCTCTGACCATGGACCTGCGACATAAAAAACAAGTTAGCTCCATCGAAATTTATTTCTGTTGGATATATTGTTGGATAGTCATTTTCTAAATTAAGCTGACTGGGGAACATCTGACAGTATCTTTTCTTTATTCTCTACTATGATGCATGGATGATCAACTTTTATATAAATAGCTCCTATTTCTTTCGCATTGGAAAATGCTTGCCATTTTTTATAATAACGGTAGTTACTTATATCATCTGCAAAAGATTGCACAGAAAAAAGCAACACTAAAAAATAAAATCCTCTCATTGCAAATAATTCCTTCTTTTAATAAACCTTTCTCGACCAACTTCGAAATCAGATTTTTTTTACAAAGTAGGTTCCAGGCAGCCTGACAGATGAAATTAATGGAAAACTAGCCAATAAATCGCAGCGTTACAACCAATAACCTCACTCTTTAAAGCTTCTTATATGATCAGCGATTTCAGCCTGTTTCAATTGTGTCAAAAAACTCTTACATTCTAAGTAGTTTTCTTCCTTTTTCTCACCGGTCGATATCATGTAATGAACAACTTAAATTTCTTTTAAAATAAATGAATAATAATTTCCTTCATCAAGATACACTGAGAATTCATCGTAACGATTCACTTCAACGTCTGGAGATGACAATCGTTTTTCAACAACTGTGCCGCCATTGTGTTTAATCGTTAAATTATCGCCTTTTATCAATAAGCCAACGACGCCACCATAACCATCATCTTCACTTTCATCATCTGGGTCATACTGATAAATCCCCCCAACCTCGTAACTATCATCACAGTGAAATTGAAATGAATATTCATCTTCATTTACCTGCATGCCTACACTTAGATTAGCGACTAATGCAGACATAGTAACTAGTTTCATGCTAATCTCCCTGACGGCACAAGTCGAAACCCTTACTATCTGGTAGATACATATAGTTCACTTAAAATTTATTACATCTCTCAAGTACTGATTTATAGCGTTTATTTCGTCAATTGAATGATGATGTTCACATTCAAAAAAAACATCTTCTACTGATTCATCAGTATTCTTTTTAACATAATTTATCAAAGATAACTTTTCATTAAAATCAAAGATGTAATAATGTGTATCATATTCACCAAGAATAAACCCTGAACTTCTATCCACCTTCACCAAGCTTGAGTTGAGTGCACCCGATAATGATAGTTTTCCATCTTTAGTAATTGTAAAACCATCACCTATTATGCTTAAACTGACTGTTCCATTATATCCATCCTCCATCTCATATTTTGGATATGTTCCAAATTTATCTGTAATATATTCTCCTTGATGAAGATCATTACAATATAAGTTGAATTTAACCCCATTAATTTCTAAACTAGATTCTGAGTATGACGAATATATAGCAGCAATTACTACGAGCATAAAATACAATGGATTAGTCCTCTTTGAATAAAACATACCCCTTCCTTATAGTCATAAAATCAATCATCAACCAATATTTCCGCTTGGCTTGAATGCACTATCTCCATAATGTCCAATATATGCCGATTTACTTACCTCTTTTTGTAGCTTAATATCAGCTTCTGATTGATCATCATAGTATTTATAATCTAAAAAATATCCTGGGTTAATTTTCGTATAAGAATCACGATACTTATGCTCTGTCGAAACTTCAAAATGCAAATGTGGCGCACATGTACCAATTGACTTAGTACCTGAAACACCTGACTTAGCAATTATCTGTCCTTTTTTTACCTTATCACCTGCTTTCAAAGGTTTTCCTGTTTCAGGATTGATACCAATTGATTTGAGATGCATGTATGCAAAACGTAATCCATTGTCAATATTTACATCCTTTCCTATAGTCCCTTCACTTCGATCCGATAATTCATGAACTTTATAATCTAAACGTTCACTCCATATTCTCTGCACGAGTTTCTTATCCGTTACCCTTAAAACAATTAAATTTCCGTTAGAATTAGAATGCCTTGTATGCTGAATCTCTGCATCCACGCAGGCATAGACGTTGGTGCCAACTTCAGCAAAAATATCAAGACCTCGATGAGCACCTGCTTTTTCTTTTCTTATGTCGTCCCCAAACAATCCCCAGTAAATACATTTTCCACCACTTTGATAATGGTTTGTACTCATCGGATTTAAGATTGGTTCATGCCAATGACGTTCACCATCCTTAATATTTGAAATCGATAACGGCCAAATATGCCAAACCCTAGATTCAATATTCAACACATTGAGATCAATTTTTTGAATCCACGTGATTTTCTCAATCCGCTGCTGCTCGTGGTTTATAAATTGGCTATATATAGATTCAATCATTTCAGGATAAGGTGAATTCTGATATCCTTCTTCAGATTGATAATAGCTCCTCAGCTTGTTTTCTTGTATTTCACGTCCTTTCTCTATTAGTTTTTTGTATTTAATAGCTAAATCATCTTCTTTGAAATACCACTCACTCGGGTGCTTGGCGATTACTTTTTCAAGTCTGTTAGTGGCGGCCTGATAGAAGGCAACCAGTTCGTTTTCTGAGATCTGGCCGTCGTTATCTGTGTCGATTGCGCGGCGAATGTCGTTGAAGAAGGTGTTTGCCGGCTCCATGACGCCGGTACTGCTGCTGCCGTCGATAACCTGAAAACCATGTTCTTCTTGTCCACCAGCCAGCGCTTTCAGGAAATATTCCGGCGGGCGATCGTTTGAGAACACTTCAAGATGAACGCGATATTCCTGATCAATATTGCCCTGGGCATTTTTCAGGTACTCATACTTACCCAGATAACCCAGGTGTTCGCCGGCTTTGATGTTAATCGGCAGTTCGGGCACCTGGACGCTACCATCAACGACGATGGGCAAATTATTTTCCGGGCCATTTTTGGTGTGCCATGGTGGCATTTGTTTGGTTAACGGCTCAGCCAAATTATTCCAAAACTCCTCCGGATTGGTGCCTTCACCGTATTGCTTAATGGCCAGCCAGACCTCCTGATTCAGCTTCTGATCGGCTTCATTCTGAATCTTAACTTTATCCTTATTACCAACATACTGACCGACGCAGACCACTTTGACCTTAAGAAAGTCATATTCGGTATTTCTAATCTTGTTTTTGGTTACTGTTGCTCGTGAAGGATCAATAAGCTTCAGGATTGAATCTTTAGGCAGTAACACTTTCTTGTCAAAATCTGCACTTCCCGGCTCACCCCGAGAGTTCCAATTCTTTTTCAAGCGGATATAGGTTATCTGACTCGCACTCTCTGCCGCTGTGATCGAATCCTGGATTTCTTTCTGCGATTGCAAATGCATGTAGAGAGAATAGAAAGTATAACTTTCGTCTTCTTTATCCGGGTTCTGGAAGGTATGGCGCAGCAGGCAAAAGTTGTTACTGTAGCTGGAAGTGGTCTCCAGATACTGTGTGGTCGGGTATTCTTCCGCCATGCGATAAGCCACCAGCTCACCGTCGGCCATGGCCTGAACCGGCTGAAAGTGCTGTGCCCAGAATGCAATGCGGTTATTGAAGTGAATGCCGCCGTGCCAGCCACGGCCTTTACTGATGATGTAACGACCACTGGTCTGCCCGTTCAGCAGCACCTTCAGTGCAGACACATCGTTGAACTGGCTACCGTCGACCTGACAGATGGGAAATGCGGTTTTCATGCTCGTGTTACCTTAGTCTGAATACACATCGAGGAACGGAATCAGGCTTTCCTGTCCGGTGTTTGCTGTTGTGAAAACCACAGCTGTCACCTGGCCGACTGTGGAACTGTAACCGGAAACCTGGGTGTTTGTCACAATGCTTTCTTCTGCGTTTTCAATTAGCTGCATCAGCTTCTCACTTAAAGAAGAAAAATATTGTGCAGTAATATCCGGCAGAAGCCGCTTCAGGGTTTTTAAGCCATCTTCATAACGGGCAATCCCTTCCACAATCACGGTGCGGTGCTCGTATTCAGCCTGCAGTTTAATAAAGGTGAGGTAATCGGCTATCACGCCGACAAAATTGTCGATGTACTGACTGAACGACTGAGCGACAGCCTCCCAATCCATATTGCGGATGTATTCGATACTGTTGCCTGTGCCGTGATAGCGTACACCGCCCAGCAAAAAGGCCGGCGGCAGAAATTCGTCCGGCGTGAACAGGGCATCGAGAATATGCCCCTGCGGATGACACAATGGCGCCAGGCTGTGAATCAGTGGCACATAGTGATCGACTGTCTCTGCATCACGCTGAATCCAGTCCATGGCAGACACAAAACATTCGCCAAACACTTTGTGCTGATGTTCGGTGGCGAAAAACGTGGCGCTGAACTGACTTTCAAACCGCACCAGTGATTCAAAATCCGGATCAGAGAAGGTTTCCGACAGCAGCACACCCCAGTCATTGCGCACGCCACTGCGTTCCTGCCAGAACGGCACGCGATTACCCGCAACAGCGGAGCAATAACTGAATAAATCCGGATACGGGTTTTCGGTGTCATTCTCCGGCAGGTTGTTGTAGGGCTGATACGGGTCCTGGGATTCCTGAATATTGAAAATACACAGGGTTTCTTCCAACCCGCTGACCACGGCCTGCCCGGAAGCATCCAGCGTACCACTGCCCAACTCTGCACCGCCTTCATCGGTGACTGTAAACGGCGCATTGGCCAGCGGGGCGCCTGTTGGGTATCGGCAACTCAAGGTGACGTCAAAGGTCGCCGCTTCATCTGGCGGTACTTCGACGCTGGCTTGGGAGACACCCGACAGACACATGGTATTGGCTTTGTTCATGGTCATCATGTCGGACAAGCGGGCAACCCCTTCGCCTTCGAATTTGACGGTTGCAGAGACGGTGACAAAAGCCGCTTCCCCCTGAATCACACCAGAGACGATGCCCTTTTTGTCTCCGCCTTCATCGCCGGTACTGGTCGAGAACTTACTGGGTTTGATCGCGATACTGTTGCCGCCATCCATGGTGACCGTCGTTGTCCCTTCCACCAGATCGGCTGATTTGGCTTCATTGGAATACGGAATCGGCACTACGGGTGGCCCACACTGTGTCATACAGACATCCGGAATATCGGCGTTGGCCACGCCCTCCGAGCCCTGGTGAACAATACTCAACCCATCTGCACTTACTGTTACCGGCATTACCCGTCCTCATCTCATCAATAATCTGACTATTTTATCAACCAGACCGGATTGCTTTCTCACTGGAATTTCAGTGATTAAGACGGATTTCCCTGTCGATTTAACGGTTTAGCCCGAAGTGAGAACCGGATTCCGTTTCTGCCCTGCTGGCTCGCGTGTCTTTTTCAGGTCATTATTCTCGGCTTTTACTTTGCTGCTCATAGCGCAAAGGATGGCCATGAAACAGCCCGGTTATCCAGTGCTGAACCAGGTGAAACAGATTTTAATTCTGCAGTTATGGCGGCTAAGTAGCGTGATTTTCTGAACAAATATGCAACAATGGGCTAATCTTGTCTATGAGTAAGCTCTGTCAGGGAAGGCGAAGCCTATGTTGTTATGCCATCACGCTTTTTTAATCATTGACGATAGCAATACGTCTATCTCGCTGATGCGCTCCATGCTGACCAATGCCGGTGTGTCCAACTCACACATTCAGACCACCACAGACAGCCTGAAGGCGCTGCGGCTGCTGCGAACCAACCAGTACGATGTGGTGCTTTGTGATTACAACATGCAGCACCATATTGATGGCGGACTTATTTTCGATGAAATCAAACATAACCATCTGTTATCACCCGGCAGCGTATTTATCTGTGTGACAGGCGATAACAGCCAGCAGGTCGTGACCCATTTTCTGGAACTGGAGCCCGACGATTACCTGATTAAGCCGTTTCGGTTTTCTGATTTTATTTCGAGGATCGAATACGTACTGGAGCGAAAAACGGCATTAAAAGTGTTGCTCACCGCCATTGACGAAAAACAGTACGAACAAGCTCTGCATCTTGCCTCGGCGCTGGCTCAGGACGTCCCCAAGTATAAAGGCTACATCACACGCTTACAGGGTGACTGCCTGTTGCGGTTGCAACGTCACCAGGAGGCTGAAGCCTTTTATTTACAGGCCTGTGCGGAAACTCAGCATATCTGGCCCATGATAGGGTTTGGTAATGCACTTCAGGGTTTAGGCAAACTCAAGCAGGCAGAGGAGATTTTCCATGAAATTCTGGCAAAACATCCGCACCATCCCAAAGCCCGTCAGGGACTGGCTAACTGCCTGATCAGACAAGACGAACTGCCGCAAGCCTTACAGCACTTTCTGATGCTGCATAAAATCAATCCGGCTAACCCAATCCGGGAGCTGATCATTGCGAACCTGTACGCTCGCCAGCAGGACCATAACAAAGCCGCAACCGGCTATCAGCGTTTCACACGCAAAGTCACAGACACCAGCCAGTACAGTTACGGGGTGGAAGTGAACGCCTCCATCTCACTGCTGCTGGCCAGCATCTATTCCCGTGATGCAAAACACGCGACAAAGCTGATTGATGAAGCCCGTAACGCGCTTGTCCAGCTTAATCAGAAAGCCGCGAAAGAAGATAAACAGCTCGAAAATCATCCCAGTCTGCTGGTTGGACTGGCGATACTCGCCTGTATGCGCGGGGAGATCCAGAATTGCTACAGCATCGCAAGCCAAATTGACATGGATAGCGTAGCAGCGGATGACTTTTACACCGCGCTGAACCTGGCACGTATGTATGGATTTTGCGGTATGCCGGACATGTATGAAGCAGCCATGGTCAAAGCGCGCCAAATCTGCGGCCAGACAGAAGACGAGGGGCTGATGCTCAGCCAGATTGAGCTGCTGAACGGCTTTCAGGATGAAATTTACCAACGGCTGAAACTGGGGGGCGCTCTGGTTAAGAAAGCGCAGTCATACCGGCAACAGAACCTTGCCAATAAAGCCCTTAAACACGCTTATCGCGCCTTTTTCATTGTGCCGTTTCACCATGAGCTGTGCTTTTTAATTCTGGAACTCACCGCGCTTGCCACCCCTGCCGGACTGCAACATGATGAAGTCAATGAGATTCTGAAATCCTGCTACTGGCTTTACTGCCATGATAAACGCCCGACTGAACAGCAGAAACGACGCGCGCTGGATCTGTACCGGTTAGCGACTATGCGGGTGGCGTAATCATGGCTATCGACACCTAAAGTGACGGTGAACTGTCCGAACATTCGCAGAAAGCTCACAATTCACCGCTGATGACCGCCTATGCCAGAAGACAGTCTGATGACACGCTTCGGTAAATAGGGGTAAATATGCGAGTGTTAGCTATCCGGGCAATTCAGGGTTACCAAAGGTACCTTTCTCCTCACAAGGGTTTTCGCTGTGCGTATGCGGCGTTTCACAATGGACCCAGTTGTTCAGGGGCAGTCATCACGATTCTGCAAACCAGCCACTGGACAACAATTGGGAAAGAGATTTCCCAGCAATTCAAAGCATGCAAAGCCGCGTCGTTACAATTACAGGCCAGCAGATCCCGTCGCAAGCGCCGGCGCAAAGAGGATGACATTGATTGGTGCGACCCGATTGCCACGTCTTGTTTATGTTGGTCATGTTAACTGCGATGACTGCGCTTCAGTGGCTTGCTTATTACATCAACCTCTAGGGATCCAGGTTAAACACATTGTTGTCGAACAGGGAGGTGACAATGTCTGTCGCGCTTGAGCTGATATCCAGTCCCAGACCACCCAGGTCCAGATTTTCCAGCACCACATTGTGTTCACCGTCCGCCGTGTTCAATGTGAGGTTAACACTGTCGCTGGCATCAATACTGGCGTCAATGTTATCCAGCAGACGGGTGAGCTCATCAGCACCGTCGTCCGGCAACACATCCGACAGGGTCAGCACATCTTCACCGGGATTCAGATCTGTAATCACATCGGTGTTGGCCGGTGTAGTGACAGAGGCAGTATTGATCACAAAATTATCGGCGCCTTCCCCGCCGGTTAAGATGTCATCACCGGGGCCGGCTATCAGAGTATCATCACCCGCCAGTGCGCTCAGGGTGCTGCCCGCCGTTTGTGCCGTCAGCACATCATTGGTTGCGGTGGCAAAACTGATATCCAGCAGCAGGGAGCCATTGCTGAACAGGGTTTCCAGTTTTTCTCCGTCGGTTAATCCGGCCGGATCTTCCCCGAGTAAACTGGCCTGACTGACGCCTTCCAGCACTATGCTCTGCACAAGAGCGCCGCCGTCAAGAATATTGAGCAGCGTATCACTGCCACTGTCGGCCAGTTGGATCTGCGCAGCCAAATCAACAAAGGAGGTGCTGCCTGAGGTATCGACCGCTTCGGTCAGGTCAATCCCGTCAATACCGGATTCGAAATCTTTCACTGTATCCGTTGCGGCACTGCCCGCGCTGCCCAAATCCGCCGCTATCCATTTGAACAGGTCGCGTACCCCGTCGCCGGAGCCACCCTCTTCACCGCCCCAGAGAATATCATCGCCTGCGCCGCCAATCAGAATGTCCGCACCTAATCCGCCGATCAGAATATCATCACTGTCGCCGCCAAACAGGGTGTCGTCACCGTCACCACTGATCACCAGATTCGGCTCGCCGCCATCACCAGCACCAATTTCACCACCAGTGGTTGCCGGATCATCGATACGAATTTCAATCGCAACCGGAGCTGATTCTGCCTGACTGCCGTCGGTTTCTTCCGAGATGGCCACTACCTCCAGATTGCTCGTCCCTGCCGGCAGCCCGGTTACAAACAGCTCGCTGAGTAAATCAGGGGTCACTGTCCAGCTGCCATCCCCGTTATCGGTGCCGATACCGGTGCCGCTGCTGTCCACCAGCTGGCCGGCGCCCAGATTACGAATCTCGACGGTCAGGGTTTCATTTGGATCGGCGGCCACCGCTTCCAGCCCCAGCAGCGGTATCAAAGCGCCCAGTGCGCCGCGCATGGCTGCCGTTTGCGGAACAGCTAGCGTCAACGTTGGCGGGTTCGCCACCGGCGACACACTGATATTGACGGTAGTTGAGGTCGATTTAGGACCATCTGTGCCCACATTGCCATTGTCATTCACCGTCACGGTCACGACGTCATCACCATTGAAACCGGCCTCGCCCTGATAACTGACACCCGCAGCCAGAATGGCATTGATCTCATCCAGACTGCCTTCCAGGGTGACATTCTCCGTACCATTGTCTGTCACGGTTGCGCCAGATCCGCCGGGAACGGTCACCGTCAGGGCGCCATTGGTCGCGCTCAGGGTTACCGTCATCACGCCGGTTGATCCGGCGTCATTAAAATCAACGTCTGTCACCGACAGACCGTTAATTATCAATGGCGTATCTTCGTCGACCGTCTGATCCGGTATCACAGGCAAAACAGGGGCGTCGTTAATGGCCTGTACCTGGATGGTGACAGTGTCTGTGTCTTCCAGTGCCCCGCCTATGCCGGTATTGCCCTGATCATTGGTGGTCATCGTCAGGGTGACATCACCACTGAATTCAGCATCAGGGGTGAAATTGATACCACTGGTCAGCAAGGCATTGATATCCGTGATAGAGCCTTCCAGCACTAAGGTGCCTGTGCCGTCGCCGCTGATACTTAACGCGCCTGTGGGACTGCCGGGAGGGATCGCCAGTACGCCGTCGGTGACTGACAGGGTGACTGTCATTGTCCCTTCGGTGTCTTCATCGACATCGACGTCTGTCACCTGCAGGGTGTTAATCAGCAAAGTTGTGTCTTCATCGACGGTTAGCAGATCGGCAGGTACCTCATTAACCGGCGCATCGTTGACACTGTCCAGTGTCACTGTAATGGTTTCAAATACCGCCAGATCATCCGTGGCTTCGTCATCTAAATCGACAGCGCGAATATCCAGAGCCAACTGACCGTTCCAGTTGCTGCTGTTGGCATCACCGGGCACGAATATCAGGCTGTCCAGCGAGGCGCTTTCCACTTGCACCGTCCAGCTGCCGTCACCGTTATCCGTCACATTGCCGGGTACACCCGGTGGCAGTTCAATGCTGCTGGAATCCGGCACGTTGGATACGATGATCTGCAGCATTTCAGGACCGGTTTCATTAACATTCGGAGCCTCTGCCACGCTGAGTTCATCATCGATGGCCTGAATATTCAGGATCAGCTCAACATTCTGATCTTCCGTGCCTGCGGCTGTGGTTGTAATGTCAGTATCCACCCCGTCTGCCACCGGGATAATCACCAGATTGAACGTATCGCGAAATTCAACCGGATCAGGCAGGCTGTCTTCTTTGGTGAAGACCACAATGTCAATATTCACCACACCGCTGAAATCTTTCGGGGGGACAACAGTGATATTGCTGCCTCCCCCTGCCGGAAACGACCATTCGCCATTCCCGTTGTTTGCTGCTCCTAAGACAACAAAACCTGCAGGCACATTTTCCAGCTTGACCGACAAAAACTGCTCTGAACCGTCAATATCCAGGGCGGCACCGGAAATCCCTCCCAGAATAATTTCCGATGAGTCTTCAAACTGCACGATGGGGACATCGGTACCGATAAACTCGACCTGATCGTTCACCGCAATAATTTCAAAGCTGGTACTGCCACTGACGTTTGCCGTATCCGTTTCGGTTGCTGCGCCCGGGGTTTCATCAAAGACCGCCAGATCCTGCACATCGGCGTTCAGCAATAATTCCACAGTACCGCTGTAATCCTCTGCAGGCTGAAACCGGACCGCACTGAGCTGGCTGGTATCGGTAATCGTGATACTGGTGACCAGATTGCCCTCGGCATCCACTAATGACCCGGTGGCCGGATCGGCCACAGTGACAATGACCTGAGTAAAGGTTTCCAGACCTTCTTCCTGGGTGGTGCTGATGTCGCCGACCACACCGCCCAGATCCAGCGTAATCAGGCCGTCTTCATAGGCTGTACCTGAAACGATGACTTCCGGTTCGCCGGATTCCGACACCGGTTGGCGGTTGGCATCCAATCCCTGGGTGTCGACCACCGAAATAGTGGAACTGGGTGTATCCACCACAGGCGAGATACGAATGGGGATACTGTCTGTCACCTGATTGGTATCACCACTGACAATATCCGTGTTGACGTAACGGACTTCCAGCATGAAATCACCGGCGAAATCCTGCGGCAGATTGAGTGTTACCCCGGTCAGATCCACGGTTCCGTCGGGATTAACGGGGGCTTTGATCTGGTATTGGCCAGTGGTGAAATTAAATTCCATCCCGGATATCGAGGCACCCGGCGGCAGTAAACTGGCATCGATGACGAGAGAGAACTCATCGTCGCCCTGATCGCCGGATGCAGTGTCCACCTGCACAATCTGCTGCAAGTAGTCGCCTAATTCGACCTGAGTATCTTCAGTGCCCAGCACCACAACAGAATCATCAACCACAATGTCGCCCGCGAATTTATCAAAATCCCCCTGACTGAAATTCACGGTGATTACATCAGAGACGATGACAATGGCACTGGCATCGCCGTCATCACTGAGATCCTGGACTTCGCCGGCGATTTCAATTTGCGCCGAGCCGACAAAATTGGGCGGCGCGATAATGCGGATCTGATCAATATCTCCGGCTGGCACCACCCAGCTGCCGTCCCCGTTGTTAATACCGCCGATCACCACAAATCCGCTATTGGGCTGATCTAAAAAGGTAATCACCACATTGGTGATCACTTCGTCGCTGCTGGGATCAAAATCTTCAAACGCGACGATGCCGACGGAATCAGGACCACCGGTTAAGTCCAGTTCGCCATCGACGGTGATCTCGTTTTCCTCAAAAATCGGATTGCCGCTGCCGTCCGTGCCAATTTGTACCCCAATGCCGGCATCCGGTTCGACAACCGCCTGAATATCCAGCGTAATAGTGCCGGTGACCTGCCCAGTAGCCACCGCGGGTGAGTCGACATCATCTTCCTGCATGTCTACCACTGTGGTCAGGGTGACATCCAGATCTGAGTCTTCCGGTGCGATGAGCTGCAGCTGAGCCCCGCCCTGCAACAACGCAAATTCCGCCGCGCTGAGTGTCACTGAGCCACTGCCGTCAACAGTCAGGGTCGTGATGCTGCCGCCATCATTAATTTGCAGTGAGTAACCGGGATCTGTCGGAATGTTCTGAATTGTCAGGCCGGTGGCAAACTCTTTGCTGTCCGCCAGCACGGGCTGCCAGTCTATCGTGACCGCTTGATCTTCCAGCCCCTGACTGGTTCGGGTGTAATTGCCACTGTTGATGACAGGTTCAATATGGATAATCAGATTGGTGTCATACACCAGTTGATCCCCATCATTTTCTGTCACCACATAGCGCACATCCAGCACCACATCTTCGGTCGCATTGGGTGGTGGCTGAATCACAATATCGCCGGCGGTAACACTGCCGTTCAGGCTCAGCTGATACCTGGGCAATCCGGTATCCGGATCTGTCCCGGCAAAAATCAGGGTTTGTTCATTACCCGAGGCATCAAAGATCACCGTACCTTCAGGAATGTTGGCCACCAGAACCGACAAAATCTCAGAGTCGTCATCCGGGGCATTGGGTTTTTCTCCCGACGACACCATGAAATCGACCGTAACCTGACCGCCTTCCTCTATGGTGGTCTCAAGCGCATCCTCCCCGGGCACTTCAGTCCAGATGGAACCTGTGGTGTCAATGAAGGGCTGATCGGCCACACCGGTCAGCGCGACATTGATGGTCTGAGCCGGGATCACCCGCTCATCGGTTGCCGTAGTGGTGGTGCCGTCTGCCAGCGTGATGTCAACCTGATCACGCACAATCCCTTCCACAATAAAGGAAAAGTCGACATTGCTTTCCGGCACAGGCTGCAACTGAATCTCGCCGATATCGGTGTAAGCAAATTCATAGACGCCATTGGCATCCGGGCTGAGTGGTGTGCCGTTTTGCAGCAATACAACGCCATCAGGCAGGCCAGAAATACGGACAAACAGGGTTTCAACGCCAAAGTCATCCGCGGTATCGTCCAGCTCGGTCAGGGTAATATGATCACTGAGCGGAATCGGTTCATCTTCCAGCCCTTCCACACGAGTGACCCTGAGCTGCGCATCATCTGCCACCGGCAGTACATTGATCACCACTTCCTGAACCACAGACTGGGCGGTTTCCGAACCGACCAGAGGATTCAGGGTTTCCGTACTCTGCGCTATCAGTTCTAGCCGGATATCGCCACTGAAGTTATCGACAGGGTCGACCGCCACAGTATTGATCTGGCTGACCGGGACTAAGAAAGACCCGTCGCCCTGATCAATCAGCCCTTCGCCGACTATCTGGCCTTCCCCTTCGACAATACGCACTATATACACCAGCTCTTCGGAACCGTCGGTATCTTGCAGCAAGGCGTTAAATGACGGACCGATATTGATGTTATCACCGTCTTCCTGCCCGTTGCCGTAGTGCACCTGTGCCGCGCCGTCCCAGACAGGCACATCGGCAATACCCTGGACATCAACGGACAAAATGCCGGTCAATTGAGCCGGCGGCGTGCCTTCTGTGACGTCAATCTGGGCGGTCACGGTGAAATCCAGCAAGAAGCCAGGCTCGGCAGCCGTCGAGTAATCGGGGTCAGGCACAAAGGTGACCCCTTCAAGCTCAAACACGCCGTCCCCGTCGGGATCAGTAAAGGCACTGGCCGGAATTTGTACCTGACCGCCGGTTGGGGTGAGCAGCACACCGTCGAGATAAAAATCCCCGTGCGGGTCGGCCGGCAGAACAATAAAGACCTCACCGATGGTTTCGCCTCTGTCCTGATCGCCCAGATCGATTGACATGGTGACAGGAATCCCCAGAGCAGGATCGGCCAGACTTTCATCCGGGTCCGGATTGCGCCCCTGCTCTTCCACGCCTTGTGCAAGATCAACCGTGAGCACAGGGTTGTCATCTGTGATAATCAGGTTGATCAGGCTGGTGTCCAGATCGTTATCGCCATCAAGCACTTCGAACGTCAGCGTGCTGCTCAGGGCGGTGTCTGCATGATCGATATCGGGCTGCGACACAAAAAACGCGTCGCCTTCCGGGTGAACAAATAACTGGCCAATCAGTTGGCCACCTTCAAAAATATCTATCGCAACAAACCCGTTGGCATCCGGCGTGCCGCTGGCTAAGTCGGTCCGGTTACCGTCTGCGTCAATAATGGCCGTCACTTGTGCATCATCGGCCCCTTCCTGACTGACCGCCAGCAGATCCAGCGTGCTGCTTGTCTGTCCTTCCACTAAGGTATCGAAGGTCACATCGGTCGTGACAGGCAGATCATCATTCACGGTCACAGACAGTGTAACGGCAGCACTGGGGTCATCATCCTGATCGACGGCGGAAACGGTGAAATCAATCTGCAGGCTGGTATCGTTATCCGGTTGCTGGTGATCAAGCGCTCCTGTCAGGGTAAAGGTGTAACTGGCCGAGGCAACATCGAAGTCCAGAATGAACACTGTGATGCCATTGGCCCGGCCCAGATAGGTGTCTGTCCCGGCATCATAGACCAGAGTCACAGGGTTGCCGCCTGAAGTCAGCCCGCTATTGGCGGCATTGAAGGCATCCACATCAACAACAAATTCAGCCACTTCATCTGAGCCGGAGTCCAGCGTGATCTGGCCGGTAGCAGATTCGCCGTCACCGCCCGGATTGGTGCCCGGATGAACGCCGCTGCCGCCATCCAGATCGGCTTCTGTCACAATGACCGCTTCAATCGCAGTCACAACCGGGTCATCGCCGTCTTGAATCGTCACATTGACCGGCACCAGGTTATCGAGAAAATCACCATCGGTATCCTGCACCTGAACCGGTAACTGGAATTGGATCTGATCATTTTGCGACACCACCAGGTCTGAAGTGTCTGTCCCGTTATGATCCAGGGGAGCAAGCTGTTCAACCACCAGACTGATATCAACTCCTGCGCCATCAGCATTCTGGGTGGCGACCAGCGTCGCGGTCAGCACGATCGCACCACCAGCGCTCAGGGTCAGTACCTTGCTCGCATTGTCCCAGTTTGCCGTCACAGGCAGACCGCCTGCGGTGATTTCAGCCCCCAGTTCGCTGATCAGCTGTGCAAGCGTAGCAGCGTCCAGTGTGACTGTAGCCGGGTCGAGCCTGTCGACACCCGGATTGATCGTTAACTCTGTCTGTCCCGATACCGGATAACCATCGGCCGGATCGGCCGGAGTGAGATCGCCTTCAGTCAAGACAATGTCAGTCACACCGGTAAAACTGCCGTCGGCGTTGGTTCCATCGGCAATGGTGAGGGTTATCGTGCCCGGCGCGCTGGTATCGCCATCTCTGTCCTGCGCCAGCACCGTCAGAGTCAGGTTATTGTTATCCGGCGCATCGAACTGATCGAGCGGCTGGGTCTGGTTCACCACATAATTACCATCGATATCAATCGTAATGGTCAGGACAGTGATAGCAGGATCATCAGTACGAGTGACGGTAATGGTATCGCCATTCACCACATAATCTGTCTCAAAACCGTTGCTGGTCAGATTGTCCAGTGCTGCCTGCGTCGCATCAAAAAACACAGCAACGATACCGTCACTGCCGGTATCGATATCTATATTGCCGTTTTCTGAGGCGATACCCTCATCACCTTCATTCAGACTGACGCCGGAATCGCTGCCAAAAGCAGGCAGATCGCCATCAATGATTGCAATCCGGGTCACATCCGGGGTCGTCAGTAAATCGCCGTCACTGTCGGCGACCTGCAGGGGCACATCAATGCGAATATCGCTGCCGTTGGCCAGCACGATATCGCCGTTGAGATCGACATGCTCCAACGGACTGAACTGCTCGACAGTCGCGGTGACATCCACATCGCTGCCATTCTGGCTGGCCGTGAATGTCACGGTTAACACAGGGTCATTACCGCCCGTTGTCACCAAGGTAATAGTGACAACGCCATCGACGGTTTCATCAACAATCGCGGTTAACGCCTCACCGTTTGAGGTCAGTGCGGAGAGTTCAGTTTGCAGCGTGTCTGCCGCGCCGGCTTCGAGCATCAGCGTGCTGGCGACCAGATCATCCGTTACCGCGGCAATCGCAAAGGTAGTGGCGTTATCAACCGGATAGGCCTCTGCCGGGTTTGTGGTCTCCAAATCGCCTTCAGTGATACTGAGGGTGCGGTTGCCGCCTTCCGCATCCGGGCCGTCGGTGATGTTAATGATCAGATTGCCCTGATTACTGCTGTCACCGTCCTGATCAACCGCAATCAGCGGCAGCACCAGCTCAGTAATATCGCCGTCATCAAGCTGTTCCAGCGGTAAGTGCTGCACAACCGTGTATGTGCCATCGGTATTTACGGTGACCGTCAGTACAGGCGTGCCGTCTGTGTCTGTTACCAGTTCGATGACATTGCCTGTTACCGTATAACTGGTGTTAACCCCGTTAGAAACCAAATCGTCCAGCGATGGCTGACTGTCGGCAAACTCGATCGTGGCAATCGCATCGCTACCGATGTCCAGCGGTATGCTGCCGTTGACTGTCTGTTCGGCCAGGGTTTCGGTAAAGTTGGTGCCGCTGTCTGTGCCGAGTGACGGCAAAACGCCATCGGTAATGGTGACTTGCGCATTGACGGGTTGCTGCAGCGGATCACCGTCTGCATCTGCCAACTGGACCGGAATACTGACCACTAAATCCGTGCCGTTAACCGCGACCCGCCCGGTATTATTGCCCGCCTGATTATGATCCAGCGGTAAATGCTGAGTGGTTGAAAAACTGAGAGTCACATCCTGGCCGTTTGCCGCCTGTGCGGCGGTCAGGGTGATCGTCAGGACAGGCGTGCCGTCAGACAACGCACCGGTCAGCTCACCCGTGGCGGCGTTATATGTGAAGGTCAGCGCTTGTCCGCCTGATGTCAGCTCGGCTTCAAGCTCATCAATCACATCCTGAAGCTGTGCGGGGTCGATTTCAATCGTAGACGGGTCAAGCCGGTCTTCCCCTGCCACCACATCCGCTGTGGTTGCGTTGGTGGCCGGGTAACCGCTGGGGGCCAGATCGGGTTCAGTCAGCGCAAGCGCAATGGTGCCACCCCCGGCAGGATCGTCGCCATCGGTCACAGTGATGGTGACAGTTCCTGTATTGGTATCACCGTCTTCATCCGTAATGATGAGATTTAACGGCAAATCAATACTGTTGCTGGCATCCTGATCCAGCGTGCCGGTCAGCAGCGTATCGTAGCTGCCGTCTTCCGCAATGGTCACGGTCAGAATGAGGTTACCATCAGCATCGCTGACCGTAATTTCATTGCCATTGACCGCGAAGGTGACTGGCTGACCATTGCTGTTGATACCGGACAAACCGGGCTGGTCAGGCGCAAAATTCAGGGACGCCAGAGCATCAGAACCAATATCCACACTGATGCTGCCACCGTTGTTCACCACGCCGTTATCGGCGGTTTCATTAACGGTTACCCCTATTTCGTCGAACAGCACAGGAATATCGCCATCGCTGATTGTCACTGTCGCCGCAACCGGTGCGATCAGGCTGTCGCCGTCTGCATCGTCAGCCTGGACATTGAAAGTAATGGCAATTGTATCGCCGCTGACAGACACAAAACCGTCGCTGTTACCGGCCAAATTATGATTGAGCGGCAGGTTCTGAGTGATCGCGAGGTTGAGCGACACATCATTGCTGTTCGCGACCTGAGTGGCTGTAAGCACGATACTGACAGCGACGGTGCCATCAGCCAGTGCGCCCTGTAACACACCCGTTGCCGGGTCGTAAGTAAAGGTCAGCGGTTCTGTGCCTGAACCCACTTCTGCATTGAGTTCAGTGATCAATGCCTGCACGTCGGCCGGATCGATTTGTACCGATTCCGGCACTAACCGGTCGGCACCTGCGGCAATCACGACATCCTGGCTATTGCTTGCCGGGTATAAGGTGGGATCAGAATCCGGCTCTGTTATAGCAACAGCGACACTTTCGCCACCCGCGGCATCGCCGCCGTCGGTGATATTGACTGTGATAGTACCCGGCGTGGTGTCTCCGTCATCATCGGTCAGCAACACGTTAAGCGGAATCACCAGCGGATCAGAATCGGTCTGGTCAAAAGTACCGGTCAGGGTGACATCGTACGCACCGCTCTCGTCAATATTGACCGTCAAAATAACAGTGCCTTCAGCGTCGATCACCTGCAACGTGTCGTCATCGGCCAGATTGACAGTCACATCGGCGCCATTGCTTTGTATGCCCACCAGACCCGGCTGGGTCGGTGAAAACGTCAGGCTGGCAATCGCGTCACTGCCGATATCAATGCCTATGCTGCCGGGTAAAGTGGCACCCTGATCGTCGGTTTCGTTGAGGCTGACTTCAGTGTCGTCAAGAAAGGCCGGCAGCTTACCGTCAATGATGACTGAGATACTGTTCACCGGCACAGGTAAGCTGTCGCCGTCCACATCCTGAAGCTGTATCGGCGCATTGATACGGATTTCAGCACCGTTGACTCTCACCAGCCCGGTATCACTTCCACCTGACAGGTGATCCAAAGGGGCAAACTGGGTGACTTCAACAGTCACGTTCACATTACGGTTACCTTCGGGTTGATCCCCGCTGGGCAAGATGCTGAGCACCAGAGTGCCATCAGCCAAGCTTCCTTCCAACGCACCAGTCGTCGCATTCACGGCAAATGTCAGGGGTTCGCCACCGGAACTCAGTTCTGCATTTAACTCTGCGATCAGGGCATCTATCTGATCCGCATCAAATGCCACGGAATCGGGCAACAGCCTGTCAACCCCGGCAAAGATCTCTGTCGTTTCCGAGGACGTTGTCGGATAACCACTGGGGTCCAGCTCCGGCTCCGGAAAAAATACCACAATACTATCTCGTGGATTAATGGGGTCCTGACCATCAGCCACATCGACTCGGATCACACCTATGGTCTCATCACCATCGGCGTCAGTCAGCACAACATTCATCGGGATACTGACCAGATCAGCGCCAATCTGGTCAAGGGTGCCTGTCAGCAACACTTCGTATTGCCCGTCAGGTGATATCGTTACTGTCATCACAACAGTCCCGTTATCATCCACCAGTTGAATCTGATTACCGTTGGCGACCAGAGAGACAGGATTCAGGTCACTGGTAACATCAAGCGCAGGCTGGTCGTCAGCAAAGACCAGAGAAGCGATAGCATCACTTCCGCCGTCCACCGGAATACTGCCTATCACAGGCGAATTCTGATCCGTCGTTTCGTTGATCAGCAGACCGGGATCGATGCCCAGTACAGGGTCATCACCGTCCGTAATAGTGACAGTAACAGCTGCCGGTGTCGCTAAACTGTCGCCGTCCGTATCCTCGGCGTTCAGCGGCAGGGTTAATGCAATCGTCTCGCCATTGGTCGTGACATAAGGTGAGGTGACAGTACTGTCGATATGATCTAAGGGCACATGCTGAGTGACAGTAATACTGACCGCCAGATCTTTATCGCCGGACTGCGCCGTCGTAAAGCTGACTGCTAACGCCAGTGAATTGTCAGGCAAGCGGCCTTCCATTACACCCGTTGCCGGATTGACCGAGAAAGTGATGGTCTGAGCATCCGAGGTCAGTACCGCGCTCAGGTCATCAAGAATAGCCTGCAATTGTGCCGGATCCAGCGCCAGCGAATCGGGCACCAGACGGTCGGCACCGGCCGATATCACAATGTCATCCGTGCCGGTCTGCGGATAGTTATCCGGATCGGAATCAGGTTCGGTGAACGTAATGCTGCCCGCTTCTCCGCCTGCGGCATCGTCACCATCCTGAATCGTCAGGGTGATCTGCCCCTGCGCCGTATCGCCGTCGTCATCCGTTGCCAGTACCGCCACAGGCAAGATAATCTGGTCATCGCCGCTCAGCTCATCGAACGAATCGGTGATGATCACCTCATAGCTGCCGTCAATGCTGATGGTTGCAGTCAGAATAACAGTGCCGGACTCATCCAGTATCTGCAGTTGATTGTCACTGACACTGTAGCTCACCGGATTGCCGTTACTGGACAAAGCGCCAATGGCATCAGCCAGTGCCTGATTATCAATAATCGTCACAGACGCAACATCATCACTGCCAGTGTCGAGTTCAATCTGACCGGCAACGGCATTGCCGTCATTGGTGGTTTCATTCACAACCGCGCCACTGTCATCACCAAACGCTGGCAGCAGGCCGTCGGTAATCGTACTGGTGACTAAAACAGGATCATTCAGGAAATCACCATCGGTGTCGCGCGCCTGTAGCGGGACAGTAATCACAATCGCTTCGCCGGACACGGTAACCAGCCCATCGCTGTTACCGCTCTGATTATGAATTAAAGGAAGGTATTGGGTCAGTGTGGCGCTCACCGTCATATCCAGGCCATTAGGCGCCTGAACGGCAGACAAGGTGATTTCAAGAGCCAGGGTGCCATCGGATAAGCGCCCTTCAATCGCATCGGTTTGCGCGTTGTAAGTAAAAATCAGTGGCTGATCGCCTGACCGCACGTCGGCGGCCAGCTCTGCCAACAGAGCATCACGCTGCGTGGCATCCACTTCCAGTGTGGTTGGATCCATGCGGTCTGCCCCGGCAATAACTGTGACGGAGCTGCTGTTGGAAACCGGGTAGTTATCCGGGACCAAATCCGGCTCAGTCACCGCCAGACTGATGGTCTCTCCGCCGGGAGGTGTATCGCCATCAAATATCCCGATCAGGATAACCCCCTGACTGCTGTCACTGTCAAAATCAGTCGCTGTCACGCCAATCAGCAAAATAGCATCCAGCAAAGACGCCTCATCGACCGCCAGAAACTGTGTCACGGTATAACTGCCGTCAGTATTAATAGTAATGGTCAGTACATCGGCACCCGACGAATCGAGCAAGGTCAGTTGATTACCATTTATCAGTAGTGTGGTGGGATTGCCGTTACTGGTCACATTGGCAAGAAATGGCTGCTCAGCATCAAACACTAAGGTATCAATCGCGTCACTGCCGACATCCAGCGTAACCTGTCCGGTAAGCGGAATCCCCAGCTCTGAGGCTTCATCAATAATGGTGATACCGGCACCCAGTTGCGGATCCGCGCCATCCAGAATGGTCGCGGTCACACTGATCGGCGCATCAAGTGGATTACCGGCCACATCGGCGCCCTGAACATCGGCCCGTATCGTCAGGGTATCCCCGGCAATCGACACCCTGCCGCCCGCGCCGCCATCAAGGTGATCAACCGGGCCTGTCAGCACAGTTGTCACCGTCACAGTGACATCACGGCCACTGGCTACCGCTTCCAGAGAAAGCGTGACAACCGTTTGTCCCTGACTCTCACCAATAATCGCATTCTGGCCAGCATCAAAACGGAAAACAACGGGCTGACCACCGGATGTAACTTCGTTAGCGAGTTCTGTCAGCAATACATTCAGCGTTGCGGGATCAAAGGTAAATGCCGCGGGATCAAGCGGTAAGGTGCCGGCTTCCACCAGGACGCTTGCTATGGTTTCAGTTGGATAAGTGGCGGGGGCTAAATCCCCTTCAGTCACAGAGACAGCTAGGCTGGCGCCGCCGCTCGCGGCATAGATAACATCCGTCTCATCCTCGGTGTCTGTCTCAGCAAATTCATACTCAGTATCAAACCCGGTTTCAGTAAGAACGCTGTCGCCATCATAATCAATCACCACAAAACCACTGTTGGCAGCGACACTGGCACTGCTGCTGCCCAGGGCGGCCGCCTCAAACACTTCCGTTGGATCTTCCCCGGCAAGGATCAGTGCCTGCAGTTGTTCAACATCCAGATCAACCGGCGGTGGTTGCTCGCTGCCGGGCTGTTCAAACTGAACATTATCGGCAATATCTGACACCCAAACACCGCCACCATTGAGCAACACACAGGTCGGACAGGGGCGATCGACCAGTACCGGCTCACCATTTTGCATCATTATATAGCGGGCATAGCCGTTCGCGACCACCAGTTCATCGGGCTGAACCTGGTAGGCGAAATCGACCGGTTTTACCGAGCCATCGGGCTTGATAACGAATACCACCCCGTTTTCAACGGTCAGGGTTGCCAGACCATTTGAGACAGACTCTGCCATAATCTCTCGCTGACGCAGGGAAGCAATAACCTTGCCGTGAGCAACGGGTTCTTCCCATTCGCTGACTCACCGGCGGGTCAGTGTTCCTCATCTGATAATTAAGAATTGTAGAATAGAAGTGATACACATCACTTTTTCTTGTTCTATCCTTGTCATTACCGGGCAATTCAGTGGGTTAATTTCGTTCTTTCAGCGATGTTGAATCAGAACTGATACCCAAAGTACTGAAGTCGAGTCGAGAAGTTGAGTGTTAATCCGGGTTAATTGTTCCCAGTCTTGCTATTGAGACAATTTCACCGCTTCAGCAAGAGCGCCGACAACTATGAAGACGCCGTCAGTGAACCGTAAGCACCTTGATTTTGTGGATGATAAAACTGCCGCTCTGCTGCTCAACACACCGGGCAGCGCCAGACTCATGCTCTGGGTTATTGTCATTTTCTTTATCGTAGCTGGCATCTGGGCATCCCGTGCGCAGCTGGAGCAGGTCACAACAGGCAACGGCAAAGTCATTCCTTCATCCCAGCTTCAGGTCGTGCAGAATCTGGAAGGCGGCATCGTCAAAGCGCTGATGGTAAAAGAAGGCGAACAGGTACAAAAAAATCAGCCTCTGTTACTGATTGATGACACCCGTTTTCAGTCCGATTTCAATGAAAGGGCGCAGGAGCTTGCCAGCGCAAAGGCCGATGCTATCCGGCTGGAAGCTTTGCTTGACAATGTCACCGTGAATCAGAAAAACAAAGCCGTGTCTGTCTCCCGCACACCGCTGGTGTTTCCTGACGCCTTTCTCAGCAAATATCCGGATCTGGTCAACCGTCAGCAGGCCGAGTACAGCGATAACCTGTCGACCCTTGAAAGTCAGCTTGCCGTTGCCGCACAACAACTTCAGCAAAAGCAGCAGGAACTGGTTGAAGCCCGCTCAAGGCTCAGCGGACAACGGCAAGGCTATAACCTTGCCAGCCGGGAATACACAATCACCAAACCGCTGGCCGATGAAGGCGTCGTCCCTGAGATAGAGCTGCTGAAACTGCAACGCCAGCTCAACGATACCCGCAAAGACATGCGCTCTACCGAGCTGCAGATCCCCGTGATTGAAGCGGCCATTCGGGAAGCTGAATTCAAACGTCTGGATGTCGCGCTCAAATTCCGCTCTGACATTCAGGCCGATCTCAATCAGGCCACCGCCAGGCGCGATGCCCTGAACCAGTCCAGTGTAGGTTTAGAAGATAAAGTCCAGCGTACCCTGGTGCGTTCTCCGGTCAATGGCACAGTGCAGACCCTGTATTTCAATACCATAGGCGGTGTGATTCAGCCCGGCATGGACATAGTCGCCATCGTGCCGACAGAAGATAACCTGGTGATCGAAGCAAAAGTGCTGCCACAGGATATTGGATTCTTACGCCCAGGTCTCAAGGCAATGATTAAATTTTCGGCTTATGATTACACTGTCTATGGTGGTTTAGAGGGCACACTCGAGCAAATCAGCGCCGATACGATTCAGGATGAAGAAGGCAACAGCTTTTATCAGGTAAAAATTCGAACAGAAAAAAACAATCTAGCGGATAACAGCGGTGAGCAGCTGCCCATTATACCGGGAATGACAGCGTCGGCCGATATCATCACCGGCAAACGTACCGTGTTGCAGTATTTACTGAACCCGATACTGAAAGCCCGCCATTCCGCCCTGAGGGAGTAGATCAATGCACTATCTGTACACCAAGGTATGTACTGCACTGACCCTGGCGCTAATCACCGGGCTGGCCTCGGCACAATCGCTCGAGCAGGCGGTCGCTCAGACGCTGTCTTCCAACCCGGAAATCAAAAGCGCCTATAACGATTTCATGAGTCGCTATGAATCTATCCGGGCATCGAAAGGGCAATATCTGCCTTCTGTCGATCTTGAAGCCGGCATCGGCTACGAAGACTACGATGACACCACCAACAGCACGGGTGACTATAATCCGTCGGATGCCACTATCAGTATCAGCCAGTT
This sequence comes from Photobacterium salinisoli, assembly GCF_003614885.1. GTDB lineage: Bacteria > Pseudomonadota > Gammaproteobacteria > Enterobacterales > Vibrionaceae > Photobacterium > Photobacterium salinisoli. The sequence continues at coordinate 1,016,563 of NZ_QZMS01000011.1, read as the reverse complement.
AATCTGGGATGGTTCGATCACCTATCACGATATCCAGCGCAATAAGTCCGAAGCAGAAGCACAGCGCTATCAGTTGCTCGCCGATGCACAGGATAAAGCGCTGCGGGTCGCTGAAGTGTATCTCAATGTGCTGCAGGCGCAGGAAGTGCAATCTCTCTCGGAATCGAATTATCAAATCCACCAGCGAATTTACTCCGACATCAAAAAACGTACCGATGCCGGCATTGGATCGACCGCTGATCTGTCGCAGATCGAAGGCCGGCTGGCACGGGCGGAATCCAACCTGATTGCTTCTCGTAATAATGTGCAGGACAAAGTGACGGAGTTTTACCGTGAAGTCGGTGAACAGCCGGTCAATCTGGTACAGCCGGAAGTGGATATCAATTTCCTGCCCCCCTCGCTGGATCGGGCCATCGAGACAGCAAGGGAAAATAACCCGACACTGAAAACCGCCAGCAATGATATTGATGCCGCCCATTATCAGTACAAGCAGGAGCGCGGTGATTTCTGGCCGACTTTCTCGATTGAGGCGTCTCAGGAATGGGGAGAAGATCTGGAAGGCACTCCCGGTCATACTGACGAATTAAAAGCCGGGTTACGGATGCGCTATAACCTGTATAACGGCGGCACGGATATGGCTGAAAGCCGCCGGGCAGCGTACCAGATCAATAAATCCAAAGACATACGTGACAGAGCCCACCGCCTGCTGGATGAAAGTACCCGGCTGGCCTGGAGCGCCCTGGAACTCTCTGAACGCCAGACCCAGTATTTACAAAAGCACGTCGATGCCTCGGCCCGCACCGTGATCGCCTATGAGAAACAGTTTCAGATTGGACAACGCACCCTGCTGGATGTGCTGAATACGGAAAATGAGCTGTTTGATGCACGTAAAGCCTATTTACAAGCCTTTTACGACGGCATTCTTGCCAGATACAGAGTGTTGAATGCCACGGGCAAATTGCTGGATGAAATGCGGGTCGATATTCCGGATGAATGGGCTGAGTCAGTACGCTGACGAGTAAGGAGGTGACATGCAAAAACAAGTGATGTGTTTCTTGCTGACACTCGTTCTGCCGGCCTGCTCAACCACAGTGCCGGATCCGCCCGTCGCCGAGCAATCGCGTGATCTGCTGGATCAGGATTCAGACGGTGTGATCAATGCGCGGGAACGATGTGCCGACACACCATTGCCGGCGGTAGTGAACAATGACGGTTGTCCGCAGCTCGTTGAAAGCAAGCGAACCAATCAGCTGCATATCTTATTTGCTAACGATTCAGATGTCATTCCGTCAGGTTTCCGCAGCCAGATTCAGAAAATGGCGGCCTTTCTGAAAGCGTATCCCGAAACAGCAATTGAGTTAAAAGGCTATGCCAGCCCGGTTGGGGCGTCGCCATATAATCTGGATTTATCCAAGCGACGCGCCGCGAATGTGCGCTCACTGCTGGTTGATCAGGGTATCGCGCCTGAACGGGTCAGAACGGTTGGCTTCGGCGATAATGAACCGGTACGGGGACAGACTCGGGAGCAGACCAATATCCTCAGCCGTCGTGTGACGGCAACCGTGACAGGCGCCGACGCCGGGGTACTGGAACGCTGGACTATCTTCACAACAAGGAATCAATAACACCATGACACTAAGGTTCACTCAAGCTCCCGGCTGGCAACGCCAGTGACGCATTGGCTGCTGATGACATGGCTATTACTTGCGCCCCCGCTGAATGCCTTCAATGAACAGGAACAAGCGGCGTTTGATCGCGTCACGGCGTTTTATGGTGAGCGCGCAGGCAAGCGGATGATGGCCTGGCGGCAGTTGCTGGCGTCCGTTTCCTATCAGCAGGAAAGGCAGATGCTGGAGCAGGTCAACCGCTTTTTTAATCAGTTTATGTTTCTGAATGATATTGAAATCTGGGGAGAAAATGACTACTGGGCGACGCCCTCAGAGTTTCTCGGCGCGGCTGGCGGCGACTGTGAGGACTTTACTATCGCCAAATATTTTTCGTTGCGGGAACTGGGCATCGAAGATCAGAAACTTCGCCTTGTCTATGTCAAGTCGCTCAGTCGGGATCAGTTTCACATGGTACTGGCCTATTATGCCTCCCCGAGCGATGTGCCAGTTCTGCTGGATAACCTGGATCCTGACATCAAACCGGCGACTGAGCGCAGCGACCTGCAGCCCGTTTACAGCTTTAACGGCAGCCAGTTATGGCTGATGAAACAACAAGGACAAGGACAGCTCGCCGGTAAGTCTTCGCGCCTGAAACGCTGGACCAACCTGAGAGAGCGCTTTGAAGCCCAGACACTGGCACGCCCCGTCATCAATCTGGATCAGCCATAGAAGGAAGGGACGCATGACACTCTACAGGCAACTCATTCTCTGGTTAATGCTGGTCTTTGTGCTGCTGCTGGTGAGCGTCTTCTCGGTTCAGATTCACAACACCCGGACTTACCTGATCAATCAGCAAACCATTGAAACAGACAATGCCGTGAATGCCGCTGGCCTTGCATTAACCCCTTATCTGGCAACGAAGGATTTGATTGGGGCGGAATCTGTGATTAATGCCATGTTTGACGGCAGTTTTTATCAGAGAGTGTCCCTGAACATTTTTACACCTCAGAGCCAGATTCTGAGAGAATACCCGCCGGATACCTTTGCGGTGCCTGAGTTTTTCCGTCGCTGGCTGCCTATCGAGCCGCAGTCCCGTTCAGTCACGCTCACCAGTGGCTGGATGCAAACCGCCGAACTGTCGGTAACCAGCAATCCGGCCATTGCTTACCAGCAACTCTGGCAAAACGCTATTGATTTATTTCTGGTGCTGTCTGCCATACTCGGTCTGGGCGCGGCGGCTTTGCTGCTGGGTCTGAACCTGATCATCCGCAAACCGCTTAACCGGCTTCGTACCAAAGCGCAGGCCATTTCCCGCAATGACTTCGGGGTGCCGCTGCCCTTACCGGCCACCAAAGAACTCCATGATGTGGTGGACGCCTTTAACCACATGAACCAGCAGATACGCCAACATTTCAGGCAGCAAGCCGAAGAAGCGGACAGACTTCGCATTCAGGCTTATCAGGATCCCGTTTCCGGGCTGGCAAACCGCCGTTTTCTGATGGCAAAACTCTCTGCTCTGATTGAGGGTAAAGAGCACGGAGGCATTGTCTTGTTGCGTGCCGACATCATTAAAGACACTTACCAGCAACAGGGATTCCGGGCCGGCGACAGCCTGGTGTCAGCCCTATCCCGCCAACTGACAACCCTGTTTGCCCCCAAGGCAACCCTGGGCCGGCTCAATCAGTCAGAGTTTCTCTTTATAGGGCCCGCTCAGTCGCGAGCTGAACTGACGGACATTGCCGGTCGCATGCTCGACATCACAGAGAAATGTCATCCGGTACAAGAAGGTGTCGCTGAACATAACAGCAGTGTAGCTGTTGTCATGAAAGGAAAAATGCAGACAGTGTCTGATTTGCTGGCAGCGGCAGACAATGCAGTCAACCAGGCATCAGCCCAGACAGACCTGCCACTGTGTGTCATCGGCGACGATAACCGTTTACCCACTTTTGGCCGCCAGCAATGGCAGTCGCTGATTACTCAGGCCATCAAGTCAGATAAGCTGGCATTCAGTTTTCAAACAGCCATTGATCATCAACACCGGCCTTTATTCAGAGAAGTGTTTACCAGTGTTGAACATCAGGGTCAGGCTTACCGGGCACATTTTTTCCTGCATGCACTGGATACGCTGGAAGATGGCGCCAGCCTTGACCGTTATGTACTGAGCAAGATGGCAAAACACTTAGGCTATCGTGACGATACCTCATTGGTGCCATTAACCGTCAACCTCAGCCTGAGCAGCATTCGTGCCGCAGGTTTTCTCCGCTGGCTGGCAGGGTTTATGGCAATGCACCGCCACATTAGCAGCAAACTGTTGTTAGAAATTCCTGAGGCTGCTTTTGTTCATCATTATGAATTTTCCAGCCTGCTTTGCAGCATCATTCGTCATTACGGATTCCGTTTCGGCATTGATAACTACGGCCATCATTTTAGTACTTTAGGCTATCTGCAGCGATTTAAGCCCTACTATGTCAAGCTGGACTACGCCTATACCGGCCAGTTAGATCAGGAAATAAAAACCAATGTCCTTCGCGCGGTTACCCGGACCGCAGATAATCAGAATATTCTGACCATAGCCACCCGGGTTGAAACACAAGCGCAGATGAATAAGCTGGCTGCACTTTCAGTCACGGGCTTTCAGGGTTATGTGGTCGACAGTCTGTTAAGGGCATCTCCATGACAGATCCTTTACTGCTCGCCCTGATTGTCGTCAGCCGCCACTATGGGGTGGCCAACACACCCGATGCGTTAATTGCCGACCTGCCGCTGCCAGACGGACAGCTCACTCCCTTTCTGCTGCCCCGGGCCGCCGAAAAAGCCGGGCTAGAAGCCAAAGAAGAAAAACTGGCAATAGAAAAACTGCCACCCATGTTGCTACCGGCCATACTGCTGCTCAAGGGCAACAGCGCCTGCGTAGTCGCCAGCATCGATCATGAAAAACAACAACTTGCTGTTATATCACCTCAGTTTGACAGTGAAGAGCGCTGGATATCTTTTTCAGAATTCAATGAGAGCTATACCGGCCATCTGTTTCTGCTCAAAAAGCGGTTTCGCTATGACGAGCGATCACCAGAGCTGCTCAAACCAACAAAAGGACACTGGTTCTGGGGAACGCTCTGGTTATCGAGAAATATCTACCGCGATGTATTTATTGCCTCCATTCTGATCAACTTGTTTGCTATTGCCACCCCGCTGTTTACCCGGCTGGTTTACGACAAAATTGTCCCTAATCAGGCATTTGATTCACTCTGGGTGCTGGCAAGCGGCATCACGCTGATCTTTGGCTTTGACTTTGTGCTTAAGTTAATGCGCAGTTATTTCATTGATGTGGCGGGCAAAAAATCTGACATTCTGATATCTGCCAAGCTTTTTGCCAAGGTCATGGGCCTGCGGATGGAAGCCCGGCCACCATCAGTCGGTGCCCTGGCCCGGCACCTGCAGGAATTCGAAGCCATCCGGGAGTTTTTCACCTCGGCCACCATTACCTCACTGATTGATCTGCCCTTTGCGATTTTGTTTCTGGTGGTGATCTGGCTGATTGCCGGGCCCTTGGTGATTATTCCCATTATTGCCCTGGCCTTTCTGATTCTGTACAGCCTGCTGGTCCAGCGCCCCTTGCGAAGAAGCATAGAAGAAGGCTCTCGCCTGTCGTCGCAGAAACACGCTAACCTGATTGAAAGCCTGTCGGGTCTGGACACCATCAAACGGTTTGAAGCGCAAAGCCAGTTCCAGTACAAATGGGAAGAAGCGGTTGCCCACATGGCCAACTGGAGTATTACCTCGCGGCGGCTGACCGATTCGGTGCAAAATACCGCCGGTTTCTGTCAGCAATTCGTCACCGTCGGCATGATAGTGTTTGGCGTGTATCAGATTGCCGCCGGTGAATTAACCATGGGCGGTCTGATCGCCGTTTCTATGCTCAGCAGCCGCGCGGTCGGGCCTCTGGTGCAACTGGCGTTACTGTCCACCCGCTACCATCAGGCTAAATCGGCCAAAACCATCATTGAACAGCTCATGGCCTTACCTGTTGAGCAAGAAGCTGAAAAGCGATTTCTGCATCGCGCCTCCCTGCAGGGCAGAATTCAGTTCAGCCAGGTCAGCTTCCAGTATCCCGGCCAGCAGCGCATGGCGATCAAAGATTTGGATCTGACCATAGAACCGGGTGAAAAGGTCGCCATTATTGGCCGGGTCGGTTCCGGCAAAACCACCATAGAGCGTTTGATCATGGGGCTATACAAGCCCTCGGCAGGTTCAATCAGTATTGACGATACCGATATCGGTCAACTGCATCCCACAGATATCCGGCGCAATATCGGCAGTGTGCCGCAGGATCTGATGCTCTTCTACGGTTCTATCCGCGACAACATTGCGTTAGGCCGGTCGCAAGTCAGTGACGACGCCATTCTACGAGCCGCAGATCGGGCAGGTGTCACCAACTTTACCCGGCAGGATGAGGCCGGACTTGACCGTCAGGTCGGCGAAGGCGGTCAGGCACTCTCAGGGGGCCAGAAACAGGCTATCGCCATTGCCCGTGCCCTGCTCACAGAACCCAAAGTCCTGGTTATGGACGAACCCAGCAGCAGCATGGATAACAAAGCCGAACAGGCACTCAAACACGTGTTAAACACTCTCGACAATGACGAAACCCTGATCCTGTTCACTCATAAAACCAGCATGCTGGATGTCGTCGACCGCATCGTAGTTCTGGAGCAAGGTCAGCTCGTCGCTGACGGTCCCAAAGATCAGGTACTTCAACAACTGAGGAAAGGCAATTTAAGTGACGGAAAAATGGGAACTGGGTAATATTTGCTTGGGTGTGTGGTAGAGTACTGATCAATTGCCGGACACCAACATATTGAGAGAATGATGAATGACCTACAACGATTAATCTTATTATACAGGACGTTAGACAATGCACCTGAAGAGGAATTAATCAGTACATGTCGTCTCGCGAGTCATATTGAATCTCTGGTTACACTGATCCCTGATACACAAGATGATTTTCAGCAATCGTACTATCAATTGTGGGATGCACTGGAAGTGGCTTATGTTCAGCATACTGAGTTGGCAATACCATTCAACGAATCAGTCAAAATGGACTTAATACATTTCCTGGATATTTTCAAAGTTCACGTGCTGCATGAGATCAATCGACGGTTTTCTGTCTGTTTCAGAGTAATGAAAAATTGAGTGAGTTAATAGTTAACAACTAAAGCCCGCCATCTCTGCTGGACTTTAGTTGTTAATTAGAGCGTACCCATTCACATGACCGGATTATCTATCCTGCGCCAGAAGCAGATTTTCTGATTGCTGCGCTGATCCACCAGCCAGGTATAGCTGCAGTTATCGTCGTAGCTGTAACGCCCGGTCTGAACCTGATATGGCCCAAAGCTGGTGCCTTGCATCGACTGAAAACGCCCCTGATAGAGCAGCGAAAAATGCAGATGCGGCCCGGTTGACGAACCTCCCTCACACAAAGCGGTCGAGCGATTATTGGCGTAAGTACCCAGTTTGGTATTTTTGGAGACCCATTGGCCGTTGGATACCTGAACACCGTCCATGTGGTAGTAATTGGTCGCCCAGCCATTCGGGTTGGTTACCCGCACCTGACACCGTGATAACACAGTGGCATAACCGTCATGCGCAGCGGTGACGCTGTACGTCGTTCCCCCCCAGGCCGGCCAGTCGTAAGAGACATCAATTGAAGAAAGCGGAAAGCCTGATCCACTGTGAGCATGCGGTCCGTTAGGCACCCAGCTGTACCCCTGAAACCAGGGCATCTGCATAAAGCCGGCAGGAGGAGCGAGCGTGCTGGCGACACGAGATTCCGCACGGCTCTGGCGTGTTGACGCCGGTTCACCGAACCAGGCCACATAGTGCTGCGACCATTCTGCTGCACGCTGCGGATCATTGAGTGTACTGAGAATAGCCAAAGTAGACGTATTGGTCGGAATGGCGGTATCAGCCTCATACCGGTAAAAATACTGCGAAAGATGGTTAGCAATGCGTTTGATCGCTTCTTTTAACTGAGTGTCTTGCGCCTGGTCAAATTCCGCGTCCGGTTGCCAGTTTTCAGCCAACAAAGTGGTGACCAGTATGACTCTGGGATCAACACCCGTCGCGCCACTCCAGTGCATCAGAGTTTCTTTCAAAGACGTCCAGTTCGGGGCAAAACTGTCAAAGAACGCCTGTTCATCAAACGGGTTCTGATAGGGTCTGAACACAAAGTTTTCGTCAGACACCAGCGACTGAATGTCTCTGTCCTGATCAATGATTTGCTGGGCGACAGGTGAACTGGGTACCGCAGGATAAAGGTCATGAGCCAGCGCGACAGAACTGGCAATGAAAGGAAAAGCCATGAACAGTATCGATTTTTTCATCACTATTATCTCCAATTGCTTATATGCAAAGTGGAGTTTGGCAGGCTGAGTTTACTTCAGAAAAATAATCTGTCGGTTTGCGAGTTAACAGAAGATTGAATGTAAGTATGTGCAATTGACAGACAATACAATTTGACTCTGCGTGATTATTAACCGCAAGTGCGGCCACGTTTCTGGCTGGACAACCGCGACTGGAGCTGCCCTTACAAGCGCCTTACCATTCGCAGTGTCCTTCTAATCATGCTCTCTATGGCAATTACAGACGCTCTTCAACCAGGAAGCGTTTGAAGAAGTCCGACAAATCGATTTTTGCCAGATCCTTGAACTCTCCGGCATCGTAAAAACGGCCTTTACAGGTCGGGCAGCTCTCAAACCAGATATGAGGCTGTTTCGGGTCGACCAGCCTTAGCAACTTATTGCTTGGACAGACAGGGCATTCGATCTGATCTATACCGTTAAAGGTTTTACCGATCCCGGCATCCCCGATATCGACGGCATCAGCCAGCGGCTTCATTTTTTCGATTTCATACGCATCCAGCCATAAACCTTTGCAAGCGGAACAGCGCTCAATATCACCCAGCGGGGTATTAATATGCTCAAACTTCGAATGACACTTAGGACATTGCATTCGAGACTCCTTTTATTATTGTCTTTAAATTCAGCTGCATACTACATTCATGCCGCAATTGAATAATAGACAATTTGTTTTATATCCTTCTGTTTTGTGATTCTCATGGAAATGTCACCGATTTAGAGCGTCAACGGTATGATGCTCGTCCGGCAACCACCCCAAAAAAAACCGCTCAGGCGAGCGGTTTTCACTGTCACTTTCCCTGTCGGGGCTGGAGAATTTGCTGCAACGCATCCGTCACCAGTTGATGATCTTCTTCCTGGGGTAAGCCAGATACTGTTACCGCGCCCACCAGCCCGCATCCTTGAATGCGCAGCGGAAAAGACCCGCCATGCGCACAGTATTCACGCGCATCGATATGGGGCTGGCTCTCAAACTCACGCTGCTTACAGGCGTTGTACAGTCCAAGGTAAAAAGAGCTTTTACCAAACCGCAGTACGCTGTTGCGTTTACGGCGAATCCAGTCCTGATGATCCGGGTTCGTTCCCGCCATTGCATAGCTAAACAGAATCTGGCCAAACGCGTACACTTCGATCGCGACGGAGGCCTGTTTTACTTCTGCATGGTTTTTTAGCATGGTTCCCAGCGCCCAGGCGGTCTCGTGATTAAACTGCTCAAGCTGCAAATCTGCTTCCTGTTGTACCAAAACGTCCAGTGTCAGGCTCATGCATCCACCTTCATGGTTTGCCCTAACCGGCTGCTTTCCAGCGCCAGTTGAATCAGCTTAATATTCAGCAACGCTTCCTGTGCCGGTACCGGATTCGGTGTGCCGAGGCGAATAGCGTCTGTTACACCGGCAAAGTAATGCTGATAGCCACCCAATTCAGTAGGAATGATTTGCGAGCCGTCTTCCTGATGAAGCTGACCATAATGGGAAGCGTCTTCTGCTGCCCATGCTGGCTGCTCGGGTTTTACGCCGGCTTTCAGGTAATCTTCTTGCGGATCCAGACCATATTTCTCGTATTTACCCAGTGAACCCAGCACTTTAAAGCGCAAATTCGGCTCCGGGCTGTACAGGTTCGAATGCAACTGAACCAGGTGCTCAGGGTACTGAAGGATCAGGTTGTAATAATCAATGGTTTTCGCTCCCGGCCGCATAGCCATACACTGGGCCGTCAGTGCCTGAGGTTTGCCAAACAGTGCCAGGGCCTGATCCAGCAGATGCGGCGCCAGATCAAACAAAATACCGCCACCGTCTTCGGCCATTTCACGCCAGCGCTGACGCACGACGGGGCGAAAACGGTCAAAGTGTGATTCAAAATACTTCACCTCGCCCAGCCTGCCGTCTTCCACCAGCTTTTTCACTGTCAGGAAGTCGCCATCCCAGCGGCGGTTGTGGAAAACACTCAGCACCAACCCTTTTTCTTCGGCTAACGCAATCAGTGCTTCGCCGTCTTCCACTTTGGTGACAAAAGGCTTTTCGACGATGACATGCTTGCCGTTTTCCAGCGCCAGTTTCGCCAGACGGAAGTGAACATCGTTGGGCGCTGTGATGATCACCAGTTCGGCGTCACTGTCGGTCAGCAGGGAATCGGCATCGCTGAAACAGGTCACGGCAGGGTAATCGGCTGTAACCGCCGCTGTCTGGCTGCTGCTGATAGCGGTCAGCACCAGCTCATCCATCGCCTCAATGAAAGGCAGGTGAAAGGTTTTTGCAGAAAAACCGTAGCCAATGACGGCTGTTTTTACCGGAGAATATCGCATATCAAAGCTGTCCTTGTGTGGTGGAAGCCACGATCACTTGAATATCGTGGCTGTCAAAACGTTCGGCGTAAGTGTTTGTAAGTGGTTGGTCGGTGATCAGGACATCAATCCCATCCAGGTCGCAGACATGGTGAAAATTATTCTGGCCCAGTTTGTGCTGCTCGCACACCACAACCACTTGCTGCGCCTGCGCCATCATCGCCTTTTTCAGCGAGGCTTCCTGTTCATTATTGGTCGACAAGCCATGTTCTGATAAAGCACAGACGCCGATAAAAGCTTTATTCACCCTATAGTCAGCCAGCTGCTTTTCGGCCTGATGGCCTAACACGGCGCGGTGGAAAGCATCAAATTTGCCGCCCAGCAAATGCACGGCAACATGAGGGTTGTCCGCAAGTTGCTGCAAAATATCGACGGAGTTCGTAATGACAGTAGCAGGCCGGTGAATGTAGCGCGCCATTAATGTCAGTGTCGTGCTGGTATCGAGTAACAGATGATCATCGGCGTCGATTAGTTGTGCCGCGCACTGAGCAAGCTGTTGCTTGGCTTCACTGATCACTTTACCGGAATAGGGTTCAAGACGGCCCGATACCGAGGCTCTGACTGCGCCGCCACGGATACGCTGGATACCCGGCTGCTGAGTAAGCTTCACCAGATCGCGACGGGCAGAATCGCGCGATACGGTAAATTGCTCGCAGATGTCATTGAGGGTCACCTTACCTTGCTGTTCTATCAGCGAAGTCAGGTGAATAAGGCGTTCTTCCTGGGTCATGCACTCAAAACCACTTAAGTAATTTTAAGTCATTCTGACAGAGACGAATGTAAATGCCAATCAAATACTGTCTCGAGTCATGCGCTGCGGCGCATTCCAGGCGGTACTGGGTGTAATGTTTCAGAGAAGAGCGGGGTAAAAGGTTCAGGAGCTGTCTTCCTGAACCTTGCTTATAACGAATGGCACTTACGCATTCGACATGGCCAGCCGGGCAGCAAAACCGATAAACAACGTGCCCATTAAGGCATTGCCTATCTTCTGCATACTTTTGCTGGCACGCACCAATTGGGTGATATAGGCGCCCGCAATAATCAGCACACTGAGAAAGATCAGGCTGATGATTTCAAGTACCGCCGCCAGAATCAGAAATGGCACCCCAGGGCTGGCGTAGCTCATATCAATAAACTGCACAAAGAAAGACACATAAAACAGAATGGCCTTAGGATTGGTCAGGCTGAGTATCAACGCTTTGCGAAACACCTTTTTACCCTGTAGTGCCGGAGAGATATCTGCCGATTCACGGGATTGAAAAGCACTGTATACAATCTTGCCACCCAGAAATAGCAGATACACCGCGCCAAGATACCGCACCAGGGTAAACAAAATCGGCGTTGTCTGTATCAGGGTGGCAACACCGGCATAGGCACAGAAAATTAAAACGGCATCGCCGATAAACACGCCCGTTGCCGCCAGATAGCCTTGTCTGATCCCCTGTCCCATGCCGGTTTTCAATACAAACAATGAGTTAGGCCCGGGCAGCAGCACAATAAAGATGGCGCCGACCACATAGGCCCAAAAATTCAACACCCCGTATTCCGCAAACATTCCCCCTCCCTCTGAACGACTTCAGACCATACTGATATACCGCAATATATACGTTTTTATATTGTATGCAATCAGAGTATAAAATCGCCTGTTTGGGAATCTGAGCAGCAGGCTTTAAAACATTATGCCCAGTGTTGCCAGATTGGATTATCAACCAGCAGCCAGATGGCGACGATCACCAAGGATGCGAAGTAAATATAGCCTTGTACTTTCTGATTCTTAGTGTCCCCGGCCAGTTTGGCTAACAAGCCGCCGGCCCAGATCCACACCAGATGCATGGAGATATTAAGAATGGCCAGCCACAGCACTAGCACCCACACCGATTGTTCACCGTATTCCTGATACGCTTTTTCTGAAAACAGGGAGAACATAAGCAAGACCAGCAACCAGCCTTTGCTGTTGAGCAATTGAATGATCACGCCATCAAAGAATCCTAAGCGCTTTTGCTGCCCGTTGTGCTCGAGCAGGCTGGTTTTCAGAAAACCGACGGCCAGATAAATAATATAGAGGGCTCCCGCGCACTGCAGTAACTGCAACGTGAGTGGATACTCTTGAATGAGTGCGCCCAGCCCCAGCCCAATCAGTAAAGACTTAATCAAAAACACCGTGTCTATTCCCAGCAGTAATGGCAGTGACCGCCTGACCCCGACACTGGCACCAGAGGCGGCAAACACGATATTGGCCGGCCCCGGACTGAACACTAATGGAAACATCACACCCAACCACAATAATAAGAAACTCATCGGTTTATCTCCGTTTAATTCAACACATGTATTTCCAGCAAATATCAGGAAACTGGAGACAGGTTAAACGTCGCAGAGAGCAGCTTCTTGTATGAAATTGCAGTTGCTAAGGTTGTATCGCGTAATGCTTGGGAGGCACGCCAAAAGCGCGTTTGAAGTTGCGGGTGAAATGGCTTTGATCAAAGAAGCCACAGTTCAGTGCAGTATCGACACAACTGTGACCGTCCAATAACAGTTTTTTCGCTTTCTGTACTTTTGTAAGAAGCAAAAACTGGTGCGGCGTCAGTCCGTAATGAGATTTGAATGCCCGGATGAGTTTAAATTTCGTCAGGCCACTGACAATTTCCAGCTCATCCAGAGTGACATTAGCCTGCCAGTTATCGTGCAGGTAATCCCGGATAACGCCCGTATGCTTCTGAGTATGCCCGATCTTGTCAGCATCACTACCAGCATTGCCGTATTGAGAAAACAACGACTCCAGCGCCACAGTCAGTAAAGAGTGTTTGGTCAGATCAAAACTGGCGGCTTCAAATGCCACATGCAGTTGAAGCAGCAAATCAAACAGTGCCGGATTGTTAATCACAGAGTGGTCGATGACAGGATCAACGGCTTTCTTACTGTCAGCAAAATGCTGTTCTATCATCTCAGGTGCGAAGTAAAACATCCGGTATCGCCATCCGTGTTCACTGCCCGCAAAACCTGTATGCACTTCAGCAGGATTGATAGCGACAATATGGCGCTGAGGCACCACAATATTGCTGCCACGATAAAATAACCCTTCTGCGCCAGCTTCTATCACCCCAATGGCAAGCTCTTCATGCCAGTGACGGGAGAATTCAAACTGAGTAAACGAGGCGGACAGCAGTTCGATACCGGAAAATCGCGCTGGCCGCCAAAGTGTCGAAAATTCCCTGTTTCCTGCTCCCAACGTCGTCCCCTACTTTGAATGATCGGCTCTTGCCTTTACGCAACAAACGACATAATCACATCAGCAAGATCAGATTACAACGACCGGCCATCAAAATGCTTCACCGGAATTGCATCGAGATCGATATCGTCAAGACAACGAATATTGATGGCCGCTATGGCGTTACCCTTCGGGTCAGTTCCTTCCCCATAAGGATGAATGCCACACGTCGGGCAAAACCTGTGCTGAATAACATGCTGGTTAAAGGTGTAAGTACTTGCTGCGCTCTCTGCCGACAGCAGCTTTAATTCACTGCGGGGCACAAACCACAATAACGAACCTTTTCGCTGACAGATAGAGCAGTTGCAAGCCAGTGCTTCCTGAATATCGCCTTCGACCTCAAAAGCGACATTGCCGCAGTGGCAGCTTCCCTGGTATTTCATCATCTTTCTCCCATCGGTTTCCTTTCACGCCAGTGTGACCGCTACCGCTGTTTTGCAATCGGTATCAGTATAGCAGGCTGAAATACGGGATTAGTCAAATCGCTTTTCCATCCAGAGCGAGCTGATGTACTCGCCCTGTTTTCTGGCATAGTCATGAAAAACACCGACCTCACGAAAGCCGAATTTCTGATGCAGCGCCACCGATGCATCGTTCGGCAAAGCAATGCCAGATAAGGCACAGTGCACCGGCTGAGTCGCTAAAGCATCAAGTAAGGTTTTCATTAATGCACTCCCCAAACCCTGCCCCTTCGCATCGGGGTGAAGATAGATGCTCACTTCAACGGTTTCTGCAAAAGCGGCGCTAGGCCGGTAAGGTTGGCTGCAGGCGAACCCCATCACCTGATTGTTTTCCAGGGCAACGAAAAGCTGGTGTGGAGAATCGGACCGAAACTGCGTAAACCACTCATTACGATTACCCAGCGTCATCGGCTCGGTTTCAAATCTGGCGTTCGTGTGCTCAATGTAATGATTAAAAATAGCCGTGATCGAGGGGATATGTGTGAAAGTGCCGGGGAGTATGTACATTGGATATTAGTTAGTGTTGATTATAGAAACATAATTATCAATTAATTTGGATTATGCTACAACTTATTTAATTTTATTTTCCTGGTCTTTACTAAAATTTTAGAACGATTAAAAAAGCTGTATAGCTTAAGCAGTGCTAAACTATACAGCAAATTAGATCTCTATAGATTACTCACCAGACCATTGCTCTAGCATTTTTTCTCGCGAGGAGTTAATGACTGAAAGATCACTTTCGTCTGATTCTATCCAAATCATATGCTGATTAAAATCATGCGGCTCTAGCTTATTGTTATTCAAAAGTTTCGTTTCCTTATTCTTCTTGGCTTCATGCGAGATGTTAATTTTTTTATTCGTCATTAATTGTTCTTTTGACAAATCAACTAATTTTTTATCTCCAGGTTTTATCCATCTTTTAGGAATACCCTGACTCCACGAATCACTTTCTCTCAACCACATCTTAGGAGAGTTCAAACTCTCTAAGCCTGAATTTTCTGCACCTGCCAAATTGATAGAAATCTCAACTTTATTACTTAATGCAGTTTCATACCCAACGACTGGTTTAAGTCCATTTACTGACTGACCCAGAACATTGATATATTTCAGATCAACATCAATTCCATAAATATCGATATCATTATCTAAATCAAAGGCACCAAAGTTGTAAGGTTCATAAGTGCCTGTCACCCATTGACGTAGTTGAGACTGATCAAGACTCTCGAAGTCAGATATAATGCCGCCTGTCAACTTAATATCTTCCTTAATTTGATAGTGATTAGGGATAAATTTATACTTACCCTCATTTTTCACAATTTTTCCAATTCGGAACAATACCTTAAATTCAGCTAGCTTGAGAGCTTTAGTATTACTTACACCGTATCTAGAACCCGTCATGCTTATTTGAGCGCTCACTGGAACTTTATTTTTTTCCGAGTAACGATAATCGTCAAAAATCTTAGTTCCTACACTCGGAGTTGTTACCAAAGTACGTATTTTAACATCTGAATCCCAATTAAAATTTTCTACATCATAGCGCAGAAAATCATCACTGATAAATGGCTGAAAAGAAAAAGAAGCATTTCCATAACTATTTACTGTTGATGCATTTTTCGCACCCTTTTGACTAATCCAGAAGAATAATTTTGGTGAATCAAAAACCTTGGGGTATTTAATTTTATTACCGTTAGATGGATTTTTATCCTCTAAAAACCCCTCTTCATAAAATAAGTGATCTCCAACTACTGTTTTATTGTTAATTTTATATTCTCTTTCAGGATTCAGACTTAATGTAAATTCTGATGCGTCTTCTTCATCATACCAAAAACCACCATCTAAATCTCGATACTGTACCAACTTATCAACATCATCATTTCCTGGAATCGATAAACTATACGTGTAGTTCATAGTAAAATCGACGCCAGAGGAATTACTTCCACTTTGCCCAAAGAGAGATTTTAATGTCGGATGATTGTACCAGGCTATTGGTCGTGTACCCTGGACTTTATAAGCACCGAAATAAAAACTTGGATAAATAAATGTACCGAATATTTTCTTACCGTCTTTAAATTCTATTAATTTTTTCTCATGTTCTGTCAGCTCATTCTCGAAAATCTCTCTGACATACTGCGTATTCTCTGATGCGACTGTATCAAAAATGTCTCCACTATCCCACCAACTAATAGCTGATGCTTTCGCAGTTATAGGTAAGTGAATAATTTGCTCTTCATCTAATGCTTTACTTAGCTTCTCATTCTTTTGATCAACAATTACCAAAATCCGAATGTTATCATAAGGAGATAGTTTAAATGATCTTTCCAATTGATAAAAGTCGTTGAAATTCTTCCACTTTTTATCCCCTGGCTTTCTCGCAGAGATCACAACTTCTTTAAATATATCATTCGTCAGATCTGTTGGTAATTTAACAGTAAACATATCAACAAGACTATCAACTGATTCACTGCCAATACAATGAACTGGGAAATATTTATGATAACTGCTCGACAGTTGTTTCACTTCCTCAATATTTTTCTCATCACCAAAAATAAAATTCTCAAGAGAAGTGACGTAGTATCCTGCTTTTGCAATCAATGCATCAAATGTATCAAATACCATTTCGCCATCATAGTTCACAACATCCAGCCAGTATTCATCCAGATTTAAACTCTCATCGAATATATTATCTATATCCCATTGATCGGCAAGAAGAAATTTATCAATATAACCTTTGATATTGAATTTTTTCTCTATCGATTCCTTATGTTCTGGATTCAAGTGGATTTCCAGTTGGTATCTCTTGAGTAACCTGACGAGCCCATTCAGCGCGAAGGCTCTCTTCAGATAACTTTTCAAGAATGGAATATTGACTTCACCAAATACATTAGTAGCAATCATTTTTTGTGAAAGTGTTGCATCAACTTCACCAAGATTTTTAATCGCATTTTTAAAGGTATTCTCATCCTTGAATAGCTTTTCATATGCAAAATCAGCGACAGTAGAAACAACTTGTCCGGCTGCGATTAAAACACCAGCGGTCGCCATCGCAACCGGAAATGCTGCTGAGAATGCAAGCATCGTCGCATCTACAGTACTACTCGTCGTTTCCCTTAAAGCGTCATTTAGATCTAACTCTGACTTAATCATTTCCTTTCGGGATTTTTCCAGTACAGATAATCCAACTCTGCTGACAGGATAATCATAGATTGCATTAAAGTTTAGTTTTATCTCAACTCTTCTATTTCTCTTACGATTTTCTTCTGAGTCATTAGGAAATAGGTTTTTTGATTCACCATACCCTTTTTCCCAAATAAATATTTCCCATATTCTTTTTTTATCATCAGAGATTGAATCAATAATCGCATCTTTTACCGCGCGAGCCCTCAATATCGATAAATTTAAGTTATAAGATTCACTTCCTCTATCACAGGTAAAGCCAGCGATTTCAATCGGTATTGGATCGGGTAAATTTTCTATCAAACTCGCAAGTTTTTTTAATCCGGTACTAACCTTTGGATCGATTGTATTCAAACTGGCTCTATCAAACTCAAACCAAGTACTTGCCAATTTCAGTGACAAATCGCCCAATACCTCATTCACTGAAATAAAATTTTCATCTCCACCAATTTGGCGTAATTGTGCGTGAATATCTTCCAATATTTTTTGATTTTCTTTTACTTGCGCTGTATCAAGTAAAGCAATTGGCTTTGCTTGGTTCGCTGTCGGAGATTGTATCTTATTAATATAAAAACCTGATTTTAAATTAAACTCCTGATCTTTAATGTCAGACTTTTCAAATTTCTCATACGTATCATATAAATTATAAACCGCCTGGCCAACTGTCATAACATCACCACCTACTTTCAGCGGTTTAGCTAACAGATCAGAATATGAGGTCACTCTAGCATTTGCAACCTTTAAAAATTTTTGAAGCTTCTCCGGGACAGGGATGACATTTATGTCATCAAGCCGATCACCGAATCGATCTTTTAACCACTTTATTGTGGCTGGCTCATTTGCAAACGCTTCAGAAAACTTTCTTATTCTTGGATCTGTGGCAGTTTTCAGTGCATCACCAGATGCTGCGTCAATAAATGTGTTTATTGAATCACCAATTCCCGCAATTGCAATTGCATTGTTAAAAAATTCATCATCTTTACCGTCTTTAATTTTACCAATCAAACTAACTGTTGAAAAAGCAACTTTAGACTTGGCATTCCAAGCAGATTGAGATGTAAAGCTTCCTACAGCACTTTGAAAAATCCCTTTCGATGTATTAAATACATTCTTTAAAAACTCTTGATAGTTTTTACTGATTTCATTTTTATTATTCTCCAATTTATCGTCACTAAAACTTAACCTTTTGATGAGCTCAGTGAAGTATTCAGGGGAATGATTTATCAGCGCTTCTTCAACACTGATTGGATCACCATTTATCAGCGCACTTCTCCCAAGTGCAGTTTTTATTGGCAAATCGAAAACTTTTTCTTTTAAAGAATATCCCTTTCTTAGACTAACATCTAATCTCTCTAATTCACTCATTTTGAATTTTTCGAAACTGATATCAAATCTTGCATAAGCACTTGATATTGATTCAATGTTCACTTCACTTTCTATCCAAAATGTTGCTGTAATACTACTTAGTACTCCACCATCAAGAGTTTTATGTTCGATTGATTTAATTTCAGAAACAGGTTCTAGACTATCTGAGTCAACATCACCTGAAACTGTAATCGTTACAGGAATGTCTTTCAATTTCACTCTGGCTCCAATAAAATTTTCATCAGAAAAAGTAATCACAATAGTGTAAAATTGCGGCACTTCAATAATTCTTAATTTTTCATTCTCTAGTGAGTCATACCAAGAATTATAGGACTTGTAAACCTCATTGCCTACATCTTCATATTTATCAAGCAACTGATCTTTTGATGTGCCAACATCGAGAAATTTTGTCTTTGTGCTAAATGAATGAGATTCGTTTAACTTAATTAAAACTTCTGTCAAGTCTTTCAGCCAGCTATCCCCTTTATTAAGTTTATATAAAGGTACCAATTGACTCGGAAATAACTTAAACTTAACTGTGTAATCTTTACTATAATTTATATCAGTCTTGGGTATTGAGACAATTGACAATTCATTACTATCAAAATTTGAATTTAAGTATGATAATTTCCCAACTTCATCTGTCGAGGCAATAGGAAACTTTGCGTTCACTGTTTGTACGCTGTCACCTTCTCCATTAATTTTTTCTTCTATTAAAGTTTCAGAATCTGGTAATATTAACGTTTCAAAAGGTAACGGCTTGAACTTTGCGTTTTTACATATTTCTCCCTTTCTATTATATAGGCGCCCCATTAAATAAAAACCAGACTGTATCTTTTTTTCTATAGCCATTGACATAACCTTTATTAGTATAGTTGTTTAATCCAAGAATCTTCGTACTTTTCTCTTGAAGGCAATTCAGGAAAATACTCTGAAATATTTAGATCTCCAAATGATTCCTGTGCGCTTAATGGAAGATATAAATCATCATAAACTGTAAATTGATACTCATCACCAAAATCATAGTAATAGTTTATTTTAGTCAATGGTGTGTCTTTAGGTTTTTTGATTATTCTATATAATTCACCATTTTGCATCCCCCACTCACCTAGTTTAATCACTCGAAAACCTAAGCTTTTTCCTACTATCTTCTTAGGAACGTTTGATTCATAGACATTATACTCAAGTTTATTACTATCATACCTACAAGTAAAAAGATTAGAATTCAATCCAAATGTTCCACCATGTTTACATTCATCAGAAAGGTAATTGACTCGCTCAGTTTTATTTAAAATCGGCATATCATTAATCAATTGATCTTTCTCTCTAGGTAATGAATTCAAAAAATCATTTTTATCCTTAATTGTTGAAATAGATTTGTTCTCATTCTCCAATAAAAATAACATATTTCTTTCATCGTCAAAATCATCACCATAGATATCTTTAAGATATTTAAACTCTTCTGATGCAAGTGTTAAGAACCCTATTTCACCTCCGTTGTTTATAAGTGCAACTTTCCCATCATCAGTCCATGATTCAACAAAACATCTGCGTGATGCAAAATTATGCCCTTTTCTTTTTTCAATATCATAGAGGGTGCATCCATAACCGTTTTCATTTGATGTTGAAATAATATACCTTCCATCGGGAGAGCGATTAGGGCCTGTAAAGTAGCCCAGAGGTAGAATGCTCGCACCAAAATCCGAACGTGTTGCAACGAGTTTTACGTCTTTCCCGTCTATTCCCATTGAGTAAAGATCAAAATCTGGAGCTCCATACTTTCTGGCCTTGAATAACACTCTTGGAATCTCATACTCTTCATCCCATACCTCATATTCGATATCATCCGGTATACTTACGTTTATTTTCCATCCAATGATGTCGGCCCTTGTTTTCCAACGTTCGATCTCAATACCTCTAACAATTAAATCCAACTGCTCCTGATAAGCCTTATGATCAGCTATTTTCTCTTTAATCATTTTCCAAGCTGGGAAGGCGATTACACCAACACAAAGCGCCCCAACACTATAAGCCAGTAATTTTTTCTTCATGGTTTAATCCTAAAAATTTGTTGCGTTCAGCCAAAGGTTTCTGAGCTCTTCGATTTTCTTTGCTTCTTCGAAGGACTCTTCTACCATCTCAGCATGTTCAATTTCTTCACATTCGTCTTGATCGTTTGCCAGTTCTTCAAACGGCATTTGCGTAAAAATGAATTCGGCACCATGCGGATCTTTTGGATTCGCAATAAATAACGTGAAACTCCCGTCTTTTGGTAAGCCCGTGAACAAAGCCTGACGCCAACGGGATACTTCTGGGGCACCGCTCGCCTCCATTAACACCGATTGCTTCCAGTCGCTGTTTTCATCTTTCAAAACCGCGTAAATCGGCGGAATCTCACCGAAAACAGAAGAAGCCAGACCCACTTCAACTTTGACAAGGAAACCGTCATTTTTACCGTCCACATACGCCACAGGTGTATTTGAAGATGCATACTGATCAAATACGGCGCACTGCTGAGTCAGCCAGGCCATATCGTCTTCAGTGACCTGATGGAGTTTGACTGACTGAATATCGGCAGTGTGTTCCTGTGGCTCAAACGCCTGGCTATTTGAATACACAGACAGTTCATCCAGTGGTGTTGCAGCAGCATCCAGTTTTGCTGAATCACTTTCCAGTGCTTCTATTTGCTGGTATGTCTTTTGTTTCGGTGAAAACATGAGTTTGACACTATTCTCACCGGCCTGAACTTCACCGGCAATTTTGTAAGGTACCCAGAATTGCGGAAGATCGAACCCATTCGCTTCGCGGTATTCAATGACAGGCTGTTCTTTCTGCCTTTCCTGCTGATCTCTTACACGGTAATATTCGCTATCAATATCTTTGTAATAGCCAAACTCTGTAACTTGCAGCTCGCGCCAGAGTTTACCTTTCCAGAAGACATACAAATAGCCGCCTTTTAATTCCGCGGCTTTTTCTTTGTCTTTGCTGCTGTCCAGATAGGCCAGTGCACGGACAGGGATCAATACCGTTTCCCATTCGTCCATGTCCGCTTCTTTTTCTACCGGCATCAAATTATCGGCCAGTAAGAAAGTCAACGGCTGAGGTAGCCCCTGTAACGGCACGACCATATAGAGTTTTTTAGCTTCATTCTCGAGGGCTTTAAAGGTTGCCAGCGTTCTGTGACCTGTTTTCACATCAGCTATCGGCCGTGTTATTTTCTGATCCTGCATCTCGGTTTTAGCAAGCTGAAAATACGCCCGGTTTCCCTGCCACTGTCCCGCCAGTTCCACCACCAGTTTGTGCTCTGGTACGGGCTCGATGGGTTGGTTGACCACATTGCGGGGCAACGGGGTGATGTCTTCCAGCGGCGTATAATTCGCCTTTACATATCTCACTTTTTTCATTTACTTTTTCTCGTTTTTCTTCGCTTTGGCGAAACTTAACCACGTTAGGCTTGAAGGAAAACAACAGCGAGAAGCTAAACGCTTACCAGCGGCCAACATGAGTGAACCAGGAATAGTGTCCGGGTATGAAAACATCGGACCTTGATTAATTGTTTGTGAGAAGGTGTATCGGGTTGCTGAATCAGCCCATTGTGGCAACACATCATGATGACGCTCTCCGCAGCGAGTATGGGCTTATTCGTACTGTCGGCGACGGTGCGATAACAGAACAACGAATAAGCCCGGCATGGCTCTTTTTTATTCTCGGTTCAGTACTTGAACACACTGGGTACGGTCATCAAGACGTACAGCGGAAAACCCTATCAGATTGAAAACCCTAATCAACTGATTTAATAGCCTCTCTCACCGAAAAATGTCACTTTGAGGCATTGAGCCAAAAATTATTTTCTGTTCCTGCTCATTGAGTTACCGTTTTAAGTGACTGTCGGGCCCTGTTCCGACAAGGTTAACGTCATCATTGCCCGACTGTCATTTGCCCCGAAAAGGAAAAGACTGCGCACACGCTGGCTATCGGAGTGGTGCAGCGCTAATGCCAGAGTGGCAAACAATGAGGCTTCGCCTAAATACCCCCACAGGCTGTGACTGAGCACAAGCTGTTCGGGGTTGGTCAGCCGTTCACCTCGGGCACCAATAGCAAAACCGTACTCTTCATTTTGTGATCTCAGGTTGGTCATATCACTGAACAGCAAGCCAAAGTCATCCACGGCTTTACTTTGTTTTCGCAGGGCACTGGACATCAGCTGCTCGCCCGCACCCTGCTCACAGTGCCAGCTGTCCAGCCTTGCCTGCGGGGTTAATTTCAATGCTTCTACCATACTGCGCGATGCCAGTACGGCCCCTGCTGCGCCCTCGCTGGCGATCACTCCCCAAGGGTGCCGGGAGGTCTGCAGTAAATTACGCTGTGAAAGTGTATCCAGTGCCGATATTGGGTAATCCACAGAAATCGCCATCACCACTTCTTCTTCGTTCAGGCTTTTTAACACATCAGAAAAATGCGTATGTTCTGTGTGGTGACTCAGCACCACCCGGCCAAGCACCTTTTCTAAGCCGCTATCAGGACGCCAGGTTTGATACCAGTTATCCAGTTGCTGCTGCGTGATGGTTTGCGGCATACGCACATAAACCGGCACTGGCGGCAGGCTGCCCGGCAGGTTCACCGCCAGTTGGGTCACCAGCAGAGCCAGCATGGCAAAGTATTTATCGGCAGTGTTTTCTTCAGCGTCCAGATAGGTGATTGGCGCTACCGTCGCTTTGCTGTCTTCATCTGATATTGGCCGGGTCTCGTACATGTCTAAATCTGCCTGCGCCACGGCAACAGAAATATCCAGGTTGAAACCCGCCGCGGTGACGGCATCTGCGCAAAGAATGTAACGAGCAGTGGATAAACTCATACAGCAGCCTTTTGTTCAGAAATAACAGTATTGACTAAGTCAGCCTCCTGTCCCTGGCAAGGAAAAGCCGCCGACCAGGTAGCCGTGATCAGCAAGGCATCGGCATCGACGGATAACGTATGCAGCGCCATGGTTTGCTGACGCTGTTGACTGCCAAACGCCGCATCGGCGACAAAGGTGCGTCGCGGTAACGTAAAGTACAGCGTCTCTTCATGACTGAAACCAGACACTATGATGCGTTCGCCACCTGCCAGTAACCCTTTTGTCTGCTGATCACTCGGTGCTGACTGGTAAAACGCCGTTGAAAAATCAACAGGATAGAGCGGTCGACGTTCTTCTGACCATTTTTCATCAAACGTACCCGCCAGACGGGCACGCGCCGCATCAAAGACGGCCAGCGGACCGAAACCGGCAGGCAGCACCTTTGCGGTATCTGGCTGCCAGTCCTGTTTTGCATAGAACACCGAAGGCACAGGCTGGGTCAGCAAATCCATCGTTTTGTTCGCAACCCCACAGCCAATCCGGTTGCGGGGATCGTCTCCCCCCAAAGCGTGGGCATAAGATACCGGACGCTCGATAAATGGTGCGGGGACGGTGACATCCACCTGACCGGCTTGGGTGATCCATTGACGTTCACCCACCACCGTCAGGGTTTTATCGATATGTTCTTCAACCAGCAAACGGCACTGCACACGGGTGACGGGTTTCTTACCGAGACTTCGTGCGTGTCCTTTCACCAGCACGTCTGTATTGGCTTTACTGACGGCAAAGTCCTGATCCGCCACCATGGCTGAGAATCCAGGATCCCCCTCAAACACAGGGGTTGAATAGATCTCTGGCTGCGTCTGTACCGGATGCCACTGGCCTTCATACTGCTGCCAGCCGGTTTTTAAACACACTACCCATACCGTCTGTCCGTTATGATCACGTACAAACTGCCCTTTCATGGCATAAGGTAAATTAGATTCAACGTCCCACAGCTGCATCACGCATCCTCTGGTTATACCGCTCCGATGCAGTACTGTTTTTAGAAAGTGTATGAATGGCCCGCCGTTGTTTTGCCGGCCAGCTCATTGGATCATAAGGCACATAAATGCCGCCATTGAGGCATAAATCCCGCCAGACCCAGGTACGAAACAAGGCAGGCATAGACGCGCTTTTCAGCACATCGATACTGGTGGCATAACTCAGCGACCCGCCCATTCTCATCATGGGAGACAAGGCCAATGGTTTGTCATTCCACCAAGGTTCAAGAATGTCGGCAGCTTGTTGTGCGTCATATACCACACCCAGATCATGGGTGTTAACCGGCAGCTGATCGCCCAGAATTAGCATCAACGCCTGCAAGTAACATTCAGCCTGATTGTCATCTTCCGACTGTCTGAGCTGAGCGATCATAGGC
This sequence comes from Photobacterium salinisoli, assembly GCF_003614885.1. Lineage (GTDB taxonomy): Bacteria > Pseudomonadota > Gammaproteobacteria > Enterobacterales > Vibrionaceae > Photobacterium > Photobacterium salinisoli. The sequence goes on along the minus strand of NZ_QZMS01000011.1, from coordinate 991,683 downwards.
ATCACTGAGTCAGGATCACCGGACAGCGCCGCTTTCAGATAAGCGTGTTTGTCATTCGCGAAATCGGGCAGCGTGAACGATTCAGGTAAGCGATTCAAAATGGCGTATTCATCCACCTGCTGAAAAGCGTCTTTCTGGGGCAGGATTTCACCACGAAGCCAGGCCACTTTGTCTTTGCGGATCAGTAAATGGGTAAATAAGGATTGAGCTGGATCGCCATGTTCAATCACCCAGTTAATGCCGGCTTCGTGTCCTGAACAGGCCAGCTGATGCCGGGCCATACGGCTCACTTTCGCAGAGCCATCCCGGATACACTTTGTGGCGAACTCTGCATTCAGTTCATGACGGCGCACCAAAGCCCGCATGGCCAGTTCCGACTGTGGGATCTGGCTGATGGCCGCGGACTGCAAGGTCTCAATAAGCTGTGTTGATGTCGCCAGAGATACCGTATCCAGCCACATCTGTGCCTGCAGTTTGTCGGCCAGCAGCAATGACAATTTCCCCGCAGTCGGCTCAAGCCGATCAATCTCTGCTGAGCTCAGCACCCACAGCAGCACTTGAGGATGGGTATCGGCCAACGGGTATACATAACCAGGTTCAACCCGAAAAAGCGCCACAAACACCGCCATCAACCGAGCCAGTTTCTTGTTCAGCAAGTGGTAATAACGGCTGTCACTATCAGGCAACCCGGTGTCCAGTGCACGATGACGCTGAGCCAGCAAGAAGCGCACTGCTTCGGCAGCACTATCCGCTTTCTCTCGTGCAAAACGCTGTATACCCGGTGCTGAGGCTTCAGCGCGCTCAACCGCCTGCTTCATCGCCGCGGCCAACTGCTGCAGATCCTCTTCCGTAAGAATGCTAAAACCTGACACTTCAGGCTTAATCTGGCTGATCATCATGTTGGCGCCCATCAGTTAATCGCTATTATTGCACCCTGAATTTTCTGAGATTTTTCTGCCTGGCTGTTGATATATTTGGCTTCCGTCGTTATCCGGCTGTTTTTTCCGTCGTATTGCGTCTTGGCATCGCGACTGGCAACAATCAACTGCTCTTCAGCTTCAATGCGGATATTTTTCGCTTTCAGCACCAACTCATCACGCTGTTCAATCAACGAAAAGAAAATGTCCGTGACCAGAGGCAAATTCGGATCATTACCAATGAATTCAATGCGACACGACAGGGCATTCTGTGCAGCCAGCTCAAGCTCAACCCGGTTAAACTGGCGACCAAGCCTGGCAGCCAGACCGGATGGCATATCGCAGCCATCGAAAGTGACACGAACACTGTCCCCTTCAATCGCCAGAATATGGCCGAAACGGGCATGTAAAGGAGCCGGGGATTCCCCGGCTTCTGATTCAATCATTAAATGGCTTTGTGTCTGCTGCTTTTGCATTAGTTCACCGATACTTTTCCGCCCTGAACAACCACTTTATCTGAACCGTTTATAGAGATAGACGTACCTGTGATCTGGATAGAACCGTCACTGTTGAGCACCAGTTGTGACTGGCCGGCTTTGAGTACGATCTTGTCTTTACTGATGATCTGAGTGGTACTCTTCGAATCAGAGGTAATATTTCCCGTCACAGTAAGTGTCGAATTCCCCTCAACAGTGAGGTTATCGTCTTTTGTCACCTGGCTTTGTCGCGCTCCGGTTACTGACAAAGTCTGATTACCCGTGATATCCAGTTCGTCATTCTTGCCGATTGTCGTGGTACGGTTTTCATTCACAGCCAGTTTGGCATTCTTCACAACAGTCACGCTTTCATTACTGTTGTATGTCACTGTGACGTCGCCATCCACAGTCTCTGTAAAGGTGCCGTTGACTTCAGTGGTTTTTGTTCCTTTGATCAGTTCTTGCTGATTCTGACCAATCTCGTTGGTTTTATGTCGTGCGACTGTCAGCAGATCATCGTTACCAATATCTTCAAAACGGTCATTCAGCACTTTCACCGACATGTCTTTCTGCGCACGCAGATACAACTCTTCATGATTGGTTTCATCATCCAGACTGATCTCGTTGTACCCTTCTCCTTTATGCGTTTTAGAACGCAAGGTGGTGCGGGTTTTCTTGAGCGGCAAATCATAAGGCGGTAGATGCAGACCGTTATAAACCGACCCGGTTACCAAAGGTTGATCCGGATCACCTTCCAGGAAGCTGACCACCACTTCGTGCCCGATACGCGGCAGGAAAACAGCGCCCCAGTTCGGCCCGGCCAGACTCTGGCTGACCCGTACCCAGCAGCTTGAGTGTTCATCCGACGCACCCAGTCGATCCCAATGGAACTGGATCTTGATGCGGCCCAGGTTGTCGGTATAGATTTCTTCGTTCGCCGGACCTACTACTACAGCGGTTTGCGGGCCTTCCACAACAGGCGACGGTAAGGCTGGAGCCCGGTACGTCATATCCGCAGGGAATGCGATCACTTCATTGTGATAAGTCGTTGGATCATCCCCGGCTTCTTCCGCGTGAGCCTGCGGATCGCTGCCTTCGTGCTTCACTTCCAGCAGGATGAAATCACGGTTCAGAGACTGGCGCGGATGACGTTCCATCTGGAAGCTGTAACCTGGGATCAAACGCATGACACAGGTTGTCGCTTTCAGCTCAGTGCCGGAAATCTTATGGGCCGACAGGCGGTAATCAGACTGCAACTTACCCTGAGGTTGCTGACCGTAACGTCCCGGATAACGGTATATGGCCAGATCGGTATAAACCTCGGCTTCATCCGATTCAGGAACATCCGCCATCAGACGGGTTTTAGGCGTTAAGTAGTTATAGTCGTTTTGTGAAACCGCCCCGGTGTGAACACGGGTGGCAAAATCGGCTTCAAAAATATGCTCGCGATCCGGCACCCCGCCCGAGTCGGCATGATACAGAATAGGCGTTTGCTCCGCGCCGGGAATCAAGGTGGCGTTTTCGGCAGTACTGGGCAGCGCGTTGACAAGCTCATTCTTATCAACAATCACCAGTTCATGGCCGCTGTGGGTATGATCGAAGTAATACCACAGGCCATGCTGGGACATCAGACGATGGATAAATTCCAGATCCGTCTCGTGGTACTGCAGGATATACTCCTGCTTCTCGCCTGCATCAGCAAGCATACGCACCGCTGTGACGCCGGCTTCTTCCAGCACCGCTTCGATGATTTCATTGATCGTTTGATCCTGAAAAATACGGCAGTCCTGCCGCTGGGTCAGAAACCAGAGATCGGGCACCAGCTTTAATTCATAGCGGCTGAACTGGCGACCAGTGCCCAGAAAACGGACTTCACTGACTGTGCCGTGGAAAACACGGGACACACCGCTTCCCTGACCAAAAAGTTGCAGCACCCCTGCCTTACGGATAACGTCCTCAAAAGCAATATCTGCATCACGTGAAAGCAATGTGACGTTAATTTCAAAAGGTTGAAACAGACGCTCGGTGATCTTAAATTCTTCAACACGGAATTCGTGTTCTGTTTCTTCGATAGAGAACGAAAATTGAACCGGATTACTCATTACTTTTACCTGATACAACTATGACAAAAGGGGCCTGAACCGGCCCCATGAATCGGCGTTATTACGCTTCGCGCGGCGTACGCCAGTCGTCGTTACCTGCGGTACCACAAACTTCGTGGGTCACTTCAATGGCGCGGTAAGTCAGTTTCAGTACTTCTTCAACCACACGGTCAGAAGTTGATGCATCCTGGCAGTGAGCCATACGAGTTTGCATATCAACCAGCAGCGCATCGATCAGTTTGATGGTGTAGTAATGCTCTTGCTTGCCTTGCGTCGAAGTGCGGTAGAAGTTGATGTAAGCTTCTGGCAGCTTCTCACCACTTACCAGGGCGTTGAACAGCAATGGAGAAGTACGGTCTTGCTGCTTAGTCACGATAATTGGACGGTGAACACGCTGACCTGTTGGCTGACCGCTTTGTGGGTCACGGGGAACAGTCAGAACATGATCCAGTTCCTGAACCAGAAATTCGTCAACGTGCGCTTCCTGCCAAGTGTTACCTACAGAATCTGCAGTGTAAGCATCTTTAGTAATGTGGCCCTGAGTTTCACCATGAATAGACATATAAGCTGGAGTTGGCATAATCACTTTCCCTTAAATTTTAGTAATTTCGATAAGTAGAACATAACGCTGTTCTTTGCGATGATTGATATATTGCAACCACCGTGCCAACTTTTAAATTACCTTAAAAACAACGGCTTACGATTTTTGGTGAACTTTAAACTCATTTTTGTTGCCAACTTTTTGGAAAATTTTCTAATTTTTTGTTTTTTAAACCCGAAATTTGCAGCAACTATTTTCACATCCCTATTTTTCTTTTAACTGTCTTTCTTCTTTTTATATAAGCGCCAATTTATCTGGCCAGCTCTCGCTTATTTAGTGAATTCTTAAACCTCTGCCACATTTTTCGACATCCGTTAAATTGCCTGCCTTTACTGTGTTTTTTCCTATTAAAAAGCTCATAGTGAAACCCCTTAATACAATGCACCTATGCTAATTGCCACCAAGTATTAAAATAGTCACTAATACAGCGACTTATCGCACTGGCTTCGGCCATCGGGCTTTTTAAAATCTGATTATAATCCGGGCTTTACCTGATTCGAATTTGATGGGCCTATGATTAACGTAAATTTAGCTTCTCTGATTCAACGTCTGCATCCTATTGCGAAAGTCGCACTTGAAGATGCAGCCGCACTCGCTGTTTCTGAGCGTTCAACGGAAGTATCGATTGAGCATTACCTGCTTAGTCTGCTTGAACGTCCAAACAGTGATTTCGACTTAATTCTGGCAAGTTTTGACTGCTCCGAAAATTTAATTCGCCAGTCTCTGAATGCTTCACTGCAGCGCAGTGACAAATCCGCCAGTGGTAAACCTGTCTTTTCTGCCCTGCTGATTGAGTGGCTGCAGGAAACCTGGCTGATGTCATCCATTGACTTAGGGCAGCAACAAATCCGAACCGGGGCATTACTGCTTACACTGGTTAAGAACCCGATGCGTTACGGCCAGCATGATATTCAAAGCTTGTTTGAACCGATCAACAGCGAAACCCTGAAACGAAACTTTGATCAGTTCACCGCAGATTCTATTGAAGCGCAGGTTGCCAATACTGAGAGCAGTGATCCGCGTCAGGAAGGCACAGCGTTAAGCAAATTCACTATAGATTTCACCGGAAAAGCCCGTGAAGGTAAAATCGACCCTGTGTTTTGTCGCGACCGTGAAATTCGCCAGATCATCGATATTCTCGCCCGTCGCCGTAAAAATAATCCCATTGCTGTCGGTGAACCGGGTGTCGGCAAAACCGCTGTGGTAGAAGGCCTGGCACTAAAAATTGTCGAAGGCGATGTGCCGGATATCCTGAAAGGTGTTGAATTGTTCGGCCTGGATATGGGTCTGTTGCAAGCCGGTGCCAGCGTAAAAGGTGAGTTCGAAAAGCGCCTGAATGGTGTTCTTGATGAAGTTAAAAACTCACCGACGCCCATTATTCTTTTCATAGATGAAGCCCATACACTGGTTGGCGGCGGTAATCAGGCCGGCGGCAGTGACGCGGCTAACCTGCTCAAACCTGCGCTGGCGCGGGGTGAAGTGAAAACTATCGCGGCGACCACCTGGTCAGAATACAAAAAATACTTTGAAAAAGATCCTGCGCTGGCCCGCCGCTTCCAATTGGTGAAGCTAGACGAGCCTTCACCGAAAGAGGCTGCGTTGATCATTCGCGGCCTGCGTCCGGCTTATGAAAAAGCCCACAATATTTATGTGCGTGATGATGCCATCGCCTGTGCGGCCGAGCTGTCTTCTCGCTATATCTCAGGTCGTCAGCTGCCGGACAAAGCCATTGATGTGCTCGATACCGCTTGTGCCCGCGTCAATATCAGCCTGCGAGCAACCCCCGCTCCGGTTGAAAGCATGCAACAGCAAATTGCCTCGCTGAACCGGGAACTGGAAGGTCTGAAGCGCGACGAACTGCAACAAACCGGCGATAAGAAAAGCGCTTCCCTTATCCCGCAGATTGAAAACCAGATCACTGATTTAAAAGAAGAACTGACGGCACTGACAGCCCAGTGGCATCAGGAAAAATCTCTTATCAATGAAATGATCAGCCTGCGCCAGAAGCTGCACATCGCCACTGGCGAAGCCGAAGAAACCGCTTCTGCTGAAGAGGAAGCAGATAGCAATGCAGAAAATAGCAACGCAGCAGATATGGATGAAGCCTCGATTCGCGCTGCCATTCTGCGCTGTCAGGAAGCGCTCGATGCCTGCCGCACAGACCAAGTACTGGTTCACTTTGAAGTTGGCCCCGAAGAAATCAGCCAGGTCATCGCAGACTGGACTGGCGTTCCTGTCGGTAAGGTATTAAAAGACGAGTCTTCGTCGGTGCTGCAATTAGATGAGTCACTCGGAAGCGTGATCAAGGGCCAGCCGTTTGCGATCAGCTCGCTCAGTGAAGGCATCCGCGCCGCCAAAGCCGGATTGATGAATCCGGATGCTCCTATGGGCGTCTTCCTGCTGGTCGGACCGAGTGGTGTGGGTAAAACAGAAACGGCCCGCGTCATTGCGGATCAGCTGTTCGGTGGCGACCGCTTTATGACCACCATCAACATGTCGGAGTTTCAGGAAAAGCACACCGTTTCGCGTCTGATCGGTTCGCCGCCGGGTTATGTGGGTTACGGTGAAGGCGGTATGCTGACTGAAGCTGTCCGTCAACGTCCGTATTCTGTGGTGCTGCTGGATGAAGTGGAAAAAGCCGATCCGGAAGTCATGAACCTGTTTTATCAGGTCTTCGACAAGGGCACACTGAACGACGGCGAAGGCCGGGCGATTGATTTCAAAAATACCCTGATTCTGATGACCAGTAACCTGGCGACGCAGGAAATCGAAGCGCTGACTCAGCAAAGCGATGACATCACCGCGCCACAAATTGCTGATGCCATCCGCCCGACACTGAACCGCTATTTCAAGCCGGCACTGCTGGCCCGCATGAACGTGATCCCTTATCTGCCACTGGCCGATGACGCGATGACCGACATTATTCAGCACAAGCTGGGCAAACTGGGCGCCCGCCTGAAAGCCAATCATGATCTGACGCTGGCCTTTGAACAGGATCTGGTCGACTTTGTGCTGGGCCATTGCCGACTGAGCGAAACCGGTGCGCGTAATATCGATGCCGTGATCAACCGTCAGCTTCTGCCTCAGCTCTCCAATGAACTGCTGGGGCATCAGGGTGAAGAAAGTATTCACACCACACTGACAGTTTCTGTTGATGAACAAGGATCTATCGAGTATGCCTTCAGTTAATTCTGGAGAACTCAATAACCTGTTACTGGCAATCAGTCAGACATTGTCAGACCGTACACAGCTGGCGTCCACCATGGACGCCATTCTGGCCGCGGCACGGCAACTGACTCAGGCGAAGCACGGCATTATGTACGTGCTGGACCAAACCGGGCAGGCATTAGTTCCCCTCAGCGTACACAAAAATGAGCAAACCATTATTGACCATATCTGGCTGCCCATGCAGCTGGATATGCTCAAAGACAATGACCCTTTTGGTTATGCCATCACTTCAGGTGAGATCGTCCTGATCAACGATCTGTACACCTATTCCGGCTATAACTGTGATCTGATTTATCAGAATGAAGCCGCCATGGGTCTGCACAGTACGAATCTGCTGGCCTGGCCGCTGAAAGATCACCAGAACCTTACCGTTGGATTACTGGTGTTGTTCGACTTGTGTCTGATCGACGATGAACAGTCGCTGTCTGTCTTTACCAAACTGGCTGGCACCAGTATTCGTCAGGCTACCCTGCTGGATACTTACCACACCAGCCTGCGCAATTTAGAAGCCGACAATGCAGCGCTTAACCGCGAAAATCAGCAACTGAAAGCCCGTAAAAAGCCCAACTATGATGGGCCAATTGCAGAAAGCGAGCCAATGCGTCAGGTACTTGAGCGGCTGCAACGCATTCTGACCTTACCGGTTGATGTACTGCTGCGAGGTGAAACCGGCGCTGGCAAGGAAGTAATTGCCCGCTATATTCACGACAATTCCAATCGCTCAGATAAGCCCTTTATCGCGCAGAACTGTGCGGCTATTCCGGAGCAATTACTCGAGTCGGAGCTGTTTGGCCACAAAAAAGGCGCCTTTACCGGGGCCGATAAAGACAAAATCGGGCTCTTTGAAGCGGCCGATGGCGGCACACTGTTTCTTGATGAAATTGGTGATATGCCTCTGCTGCTCCAGGCCAAGCTGCTGCGCGTGCTGCAGGAGCGTAAATTCCGCGCCATTGGCACCAGTGAAGAACGCAGTATTGATGTTCGTGTGGTTGCGGCAACGCACTGTAATCTGATGGATAAAATCCAGAAAGCAGAATTTCGCGCCGATCTGTTTTACCGGCTGAATGTCTTCCCGATTAATCTGCCGCCACTGCGTGAACGACAGGATGACATTCTGCCACTGGCAGAGCATTTCATTGCCCATACCAGCCAGAAAATGCAACTGGACAGCGAACCTGTGCTGAGCAAAAAAGCCCGCAAGCAACTGCTGGAGTACAGCTTTCCGGGTAATGTGCGGGAGCTGAGAAATGTCATAGAGCGGGCGGTTTTGCTGTCGGATTTTGAAACTGTAGACGCGCTTGAGCTGGGCGAAGCGGATACCTTTATTCCCGCAGATATCCCCGAAGAAACGATTTTTGAGGTTGAATTACCCGAGATTGACGCCGGCTCATTAAAAGATTCGGTCAATCAGTACGAGCGGGATGTCATTATCAAAACCCTGGAGCGCTTTAACTGGCAGACCCGAAAAGCCGCTGAATCTCTTGCTGTCCCTCTGAGTACGCTCAATCATAAAATCAAGAAGTATGAGATTTTGCCTTAGCCTTCACGTTTCTCCCTCTGTGTTGAGGGAGAATACTTGCGTAGCCAACCAAAGCATTACCCCGCCAACATAATCTCCATTCATTATTCGTTCAATTCATTTGACCTATTTCTGTTTCTATCACCCACGTCAGATGCTTCAGTAAAGCCCAGTTTATTGTGGTAAAAATAGCTTTATTAATAACTTATAGGCCGTACTGGCTTCCCCTGATGAAACAGTCGATGAACCTGACGCAGTACTGAATTATCCGGTTGAAATTGGCGCTTCATAATAATCATTATCAGCATATGCATGACCAGAAAATGCAATGATCAGTGAGGCGAGCAGCGTTTTTTTATTCATTTTTCATCTCTTCGAATATGTAAAACCAATATGCGCAATAGTGTATATATTCATGGTCAGATGACTTCAATACACCAAGACGCACATTTGGTTTTCAATGGGTGAAGATCACTGATGAGGCCCGGGAACGGCAAAAACATCTTGTGACGTTTAGTAAGATTCGGTATGTGAGATAAAAAATCACCGCCGGATGGCGGTGATTTTCATCAACAGTCATTAATTTATTATTTCAATTTCAATCGTTGCATCTGGACCAGTATTTCCATACGAATCTTCATATCCCCCAATGCCTATATTGTATTTACCTGTGTTTGGTTTAGCCTGAAGTGTCACTATTGCCTCAGTATTACTAGGGTTCCAGCTTTTACCTGACCATGAAAACCCTGTAAAAATATAGTCAACCGAGTATGGAATAGGTCGATTAAAAACAATTCTCACAGAAATTTCATTACCAACTTTAACTGTATTACCCGAACTAGATTCAACACTTTTAACCAATGGAGAACCAACCACTGTTAAATTCGTGATACTAGATTTACCAGGCATTTGATCATCTTCAGCAACATAACTACCATTTTGCAATTGAATAGTTATGTCAGCATCTACACCTGAAGGTGAAATATAATCAACTTTCCATGTGTTATATGACGAATAACGAACATTATCAAAATAGCCACCATCGCCTCCTGCTGATGAAGTCGCAATAAAGTCGTCAACAGACAAGTCAGTAATCTCTTCAGAGAACTTTATTTCCAGAGTCGTTCGCTTAGCCCCACCAATAACCTCATCATTAGCTTTAAAGCTAGTAACCTCAGGCACACTCCATGGCTCCACAACAACATCGGGGGCCGTATAGCTGACTTCATTTCCTGCATAGTCAGTGGCTTTAATCGTCAGATAATGTGTGCCCACGGCTGCTTTAAATTCAAAGGTGTATACACCACTCGCTTCCACCGGCTTGGTGTAATCGGACGGGTTCGTGCCACCGTTCAATGTTGCCACTACCTTGGTACTGTTCAAGTTCGCATCCTGAATGTTGGCCGTTAAGCGAATGGTGTATTTGCCATCCACAGTCGGCATGACAGGGGCTTGCATTGCCTGAACATTCAGAATACTCGGGCTTGCCATATCGATAATCAGTGGCGAGATGGTCACCGGAGAGCTTTCCCCCTTCAGGGTATAGCTTGGCAGTGAACGGCCCAGATTATCCAGAATCGCCAGCTTAAGGTGATACGGACCTTGCATGCTTTCCGTCAGAGTTGCAATCTCAGTCGCTGTTGTCAGACCGTTGAATTCTCCAGTCAGCGTAATTGGGCTCAGACCCGCAGCCTGTGGTTCCAGTGTGACCACATAGCCTTTCACTTCTGCACGTGAATTCGGATCCGTCACTGTGCTGATATTGAACGTCTGTGTATTGTTCGCCAGCACAATATTCGAATCTTTCTTCTGCGCACCCAGCAGTTCCAGAGTTGCCTGTGGCTTCAGGATATTGACGGTGAATTCTTTCGTATCATCCATGCCAACATTATCTTCCGCTTCAATATAAACCCTGAAACTATTCTTATTTCCAAGTTTTGCAGACTCAAACATCAGTTGATGGATAGCATCATCTGCAGAAGATTTCTCAATGACAAAAGTGTCACCCAAGTCTTTCACGTGATATTTAACGCGATTCAGACCACTGGCTTCATCTGAAATATCGAAGTTCATCAGCACATTGCCATCCGTATCAGAACCAATACTGTATACATCAGAAATTACTGGCGGAGTCTGATCAATACCTAAGCTGATTGCCTTCAGTGTCGTCGAATTACCCCACTTATCGGAAACTTTTACAACTACATCGACATTGTCATCCGTATGGTCTGGTGCCACTTCTCCACGGAAACTCACACACATCAAATCAGGTTCATCCAAGCAAGGCTTCGCTCCGCCATCAAAATTTTCATCCGCGTGGGAAGTTAATTTGAAATGATTTGAGCCTAAGAAAACTTCAATGTTATCAAGCGTTGCTTCTTGACCAATACCAATCTTCAATGCAAAGTTGACTGTTTTCGAATTAATGTAGTCTCCTTCTTTAATTCCAATCACTTCAACAGTTGGTTTTACATTTGGTACTTGAAGCTGAATCGTTGAATCAGTATCTAGTACAATGTTTCCGGCTTTATCTTTCAGACCCGAAACTTTCACAAAGTGTTCAACATCATTACTACGAATGAGATCGTTGTAATTTCCTGTAAAAGCATAGGTAATCGTTTTATTACCATTGCTTGGCTGAATATTTGTAGGTTCGTATTCCGTGAGGCCTTTTAGTAACTTCACTGAAGCGTTGTTATCCATACCTGATAGTACATCATCTACAATCACACGTACCGTTAGTTTCTTCACGCCTCCAACCGTATCTACATCACCCTGCATCAATTTGAAGTTATCTTTATTCGCGATCACAGGTGCATCGATATCGACCATGTTGAACGAGAAAATCTGGTCAACTTCAGCACCATTGCTTGCGGTTGTTCGGGTGATCAGCACCGGGTTATTCGCCATATTACGGTCAATGTTGTCGAACTGACACACAGGCGAGGCCGTGTTGGTGTACACCTTGTAGTAGCCCGACGTATCGTTGTCTGGCGCGCCGTCACCGATGTAATCTTCGCGCAGCCAACATTCGAGTTTATTCAGGACGGCACCTTCTGCATTCTGAATGCCAAATTCAGCACGCAGACTCTGACCGAAGGTGAATGTTCCAAAGTTCGCCGGGTTAAGCACCGTCAGGCTGTAGCCTTCACGCTGAACGGTCAGCGGACGTACTACGGTTGTTTTCTGACGCGGGCTTCCTTGGTTGACCTTGGTTTTGTTATAGACATCGACAACCAGGTTGTATTTACCGTCGTTGGCAATCTGGGTATTCAATGTTGCTTTACGTTGTGTTTCGTTGCCCGGTACCGGACTAAAGACAATGGTTTCGCCCTGTTCAGTGCCGACACGGAACAGGGTTGCTTCCACCTTATCAATGCCACTTTCCGGATCGACCGCATTCAGATAGAGATCGACGGTTCCTACTTCAGTGATCGTCTGGGCCGGACTAATTTCAAGGTTATTACTCTGATAACGCGCCGTCAGTGAGGCATCAGGTGGTGTAGTATCGACCTGAATAGCAAAGGTCGCGTTATCCTGCAGATTGCCACGAATATCCTCAGCATTGATTTTCAGGGTGAAATTCTGCTGCATGTTGGTTTCAATTTCGCTCGGATTACTAGGCTGTGCACCCGCCACGCCAGGTGGTGGCGTGCTGCCTGTATATGTCCAGTAGACCACAGAACCCGGCTTGATCGGATTTGTGCCCTCATCCTGAACTGAGATACTGAACACATAACCCGGCTCGACAAAATCATTCGCTTCATCAAAGTTATTTAACGTGATTGTCGGGCCTTGATTATCAAAAAATGCAGAAACGGCATTCGAACGGCCTTCAAACCCATTGATATCTGTCGCTTTCACAAACAGTTTGATTTGACGACTCGCCGCATAGTTAATTAGATCTGTGTTAGCTTTTTGCAGATCAATATTAATATTGGTCAGCCCTTCCGGTTTAAACGGCTCAACCAATTTGATGTCTCCATCGCTCAGTTCCTGCCACAGACTGATATTTTCCACGCCAGAATCATCGGTAATGCTGGCAATATTCGCGTTAAATTTAGTCCCCATAATACTGCCTGACAGATCAGGGGCAGTGCCGTCTTTAAGGGTTGGAGTAGAAATACTCGGCCCCATCTTGTCGACTTTAAATTTAAACTCACCAGTACCGTCATTCGGTGGATATGCTGTGTCCTGAGCCGTGATGTATAAGGTATAGAGTTTGCCATGCTCCAGGTTATTCGCCACTAACTGCAGTTTCGAATTAGCTTTTTCACCAAGAACAAATGCCGGGACTGTAGAACAATCAGCGCCACAGGGCTCCAGGTCGATGAGCCCTGTACCTGTCAGTAATTGCATTTTGATATCACCAAGCGCACTGACATTGCCCAGCCCGTTATCGATGACAGACAAGGGCGACCACTGACTGTTACCGCCCAGTAACGCTGTATCGGCGTCCAGAATTTTCGGCTCCTCGTAGTCAACATTGACACGAAAACGCCCGACATTCGGATCCGTAGCCGGCACGAAGTTACCCAGTTTATCGGCACCTTCTGTAATCAAGGTCCAGGAGCCTGCATCCAAATGGACCGGGACAGGTGTCGCCAGATCATCCGCACAAACAGTATCCAGACACAGATACATAGTCACAGTTCTGCCTTCTGACCCGGTTTCTTCTGGAGTGACCACACGCTCTTTCGTGCCACTTCTGAAAATAAAGCGACGTCTGGCAGGGTCTTCACCAACCCGCTCATCGACATCAAATTTAAGAATTTGTTTAAAATTCGTATTGATATAAGTGTCGTCTGGTAAGCCGTCAGCTTTAAAAGGCGGAATAAAGCTATATTTAGGCGGATCATTATCAACGATAAAAATCGTCGCGTATTTCGCTGCGCCATTGTAACCATAGCTATTCTTTTCGCGATCACTGGCACTCAGTAACAGATCGAGACGGGCAATACCCGGGTAATCATTAATGGTATCCAGGCCAAACTGATGTTTTTCCGCGTAAGTGTCATTGTCAATTTTATTCGCCGTTATCCCGGTAGGTGTCGCGGCATCTGTGCTGATATCTGTTCCCCAAAGCAACTCAATTTTGGTTGGCTGAGTCGTCTTCTCGAGACCGGAAGGATCCGAGACCGTCATAATCGTGCTCAGATCACCACTGACATACCACTTTTGCTGCTCTTTCAGGGCATTACTGGCCAGTGGATCCAAGCTGACTGCAGGCGGAGTCTGATCAACAGACACTGGGTCAGAGCTGAAAATTTGCTGCCCCTGTAAACTCGGATTCGCTTTCGAAAAACGGTTGGCATAATAAAGTGCAACTTTATCTTCTACCTGACCTGAATATTCACTCCCTTCACCGGTAAGAAACGCATAAAACTCCTCACCCAATTTTTCACGGTAATAGCTTTCGTTCAGCGGTTCACTTTCAAAGAATAACTGAACGCCTGCGGCGCCCTTACCGTCCGGCTTTCCATCTGCGACGATGTCAGAATAATAAAGCTTCGCCAGATTTGTGCTGTTCTGAACGGCACTGCTCCTGGAAATTCCACTCATGGCTTCCAGCAGGAAACGGTAGAGATATTTGTTCGACGGCGGATTCGGGATGGTCATATTCAGATCATCTTCATTCGCGTAATACGTGGAAACCGGGTTGAATCCAAAGAACTGGTTCGCCTGCTCGCCAAACATACTGTCGACATCGTGCAGAATCCCTTGTGCAGTTCCTTGGGATTTATCCGATTTATTGAACAAATAATCAAAAAAGCCTGACTGGAACACGGATAACTCTGTCACCACCAGTTCACGGTTACCGTATGCGCCACCAACAATACCATAGCTGCGCAAACCGTAATCTGCATTCAGATTTACGGGAGTGCGTGACTTTTGACTCCACTTATAGAAATCGGCTTCGCCTGTCACAGTGACACGGTGTATTTCTCCGGCGAACTGGCTGTTTAACTGGCAGCTCGCAGAATCAATTAACGTGCCCCCGCCTGCTTTCGACTGGTCTGCCAGCATTGTGCAGGAGCCCACTGAGCCCCACTGCCCGGATCCCTGCAGACGCTCGACGTTTGCTTTTGCACCGATATACGGCGAGGTCACTTTAATGGTTGGCAGGTTAAACGTTGATTTAAACTGGAACTTATACGGGACAGATGTATTACCAGAGCCATCCACTGTCACAATCGTGATGGTTTGTGCATAGTCTTCACTGACTCGGGTAAAGTCAGCACCGAAGATTTCCCGTACGAATGGTATAAAATAGCGCACCTGGCTGATACGACCTTCCGAATCCGGTGCCGGATAGACTTCATGCGGTATCTTTGCTCCACCCAGCTCCGTACTTTTCACGACATTTCTGATCGTTGCCTGTGACCCGATTTGCCCGGCTTCGTATGTCACAATCACCTGCAGGTGTTCTGCAGATGAACTGGTCTGTTCTGAACTTCCCGTACTGTCGGAGACAGTGACCGTTAAATATGGCACCTGGTTTTGATCCAGCACAAGCGGCGTAAAATCAGCAAAGTCGACTTCCGGGTGATTACTTTGCAACCCATGCAAAGCATACGCATAGTCCATATTCAGATACTGTTTCCCGTAGAGATCCTGAAAATACTCCTGAGTCAGGTTGTCCTGATATTCTCCGGTATCTGAGTCCAAAAACTTCAACGCCACTTCAGGGAAAGCGACATTCTGAGTGGGTGAAGTCGTATCAGAGAAAACTTCGTGCTGAAATTCATTGCTATTGCCGCTGGCATCTGTCGCTTTGATAAAGAAAAGCGTCTGACCGCCAATAAACAGCGCTTTATCAAATGCTTTTGAAAATGAACATAGTTCTTCCTGCGTATCAGGATCCAACTGCATCGTACAGGTCAGTACTTCAGGCGTACCGGCATTAATAGCAATTGTTGCGCTGGCAATCTGTGTTGTTGCATCTTTAATGGTTCCCGTCAGGGTATAAAGCTGCTGATTAAGTGGGTTAAACGAATGTGGTGAGGTGACATTGATGACTGGTGCTACGTTATCCCAGGTGAAAGGTACATAACGCTCATTATTCGCATTTCCCAGTACATCCGCCACTTTCAGTACCAGACGCGCTTCAACTGGTTCAGCGGAAAGCTTATCCAGTTCAAACGTTTTTATTTTAGTGACGACTAATGTCTCACGGACGCCACTTTCAAACGCTTCAGACTCCACATTGCACAGAGAAGAAATGCTGTTACAGCTTTCCAGGTCGCCCCAGCCATTTTCTGCCGTTTTCGCCTGTAAATAAACTTCTGCATATTCAACACCAATGAAATCAGTGACTTTCGCTGATACTAAACCACTACCAGACAATATTTCATTGCCGAAACGTGTAACCTCTGGCGCATCATCATCAATTGAGACAGGCGCGCGAGGAGCATAGATGCCGCCTGATGCATTATTCAGGCGGTTCACTAACGGCGTGTAATCACTGGAGGGAGTAGACGAAACATTGATCTCAGGGTTGTTCACGACCCTAAGTAAGTGCTGGGCTAATGTGTTGGTATAATATTCGACAGTGAGCTTTTGTAATCCAAAAGATAACGCTACTGGCAGTGCAGAAACTTCATCCAGTGACCAGCCATCCAATTGTCCGGTCGCTTGTATATCGCGATATTGTAAATCTGCCAGATTATAAGAGCTGTAGATAACCTTTTCTTTGTCACTGCCCCCTGACTTTTCCAGCAGTTCAAAAGCTGCAGAAGAATAGGCTAACAAGAAAGCACCATACTGGTGTCCCTGAGTAGCAACTGCGCTATAGTTTCCGATGGAAATATCCAGAGGTTCTACAGCAAACACATCAAATCCATACTGACTGTTCACCGATGCATTTGCTGAGTCAATTGCAGCCGCAGTCTGTTGACCTAAACGCTGAATATTGTATTCAGCCAGACCCGCGGCAATATTGGTCAGCGGTGTCAGCATAACATTGCGACTTTGCCCTTCAACAAAATTCACGTAAGCGCGAAACTTTAACGGCCCGCGGTCATTCACAGTGACGACATTCTTGGAATGGGGATCTAAGTAACCGCCTCCACTTGCCTCGATATAAAGAGGTGTAGAGCCAGCTGTTAAGCTAATTGAAAATCGACCATCAGGATTTGTATTAGTAGCTGCTAATAAACGCCCCAGTTTTCCATTGTTATATTCATAAACGCTTACTTTTGCATTCGAAACTGCAGCATCAAATACTACGCCGCTGAGAATACCTTGCTGGCGGTCTTTAGGATACTCAGGATAGGTTTCTTCACTGCCACAAGCCGACAGGAGTACAAAAAGCAACAATAAAACAATTTGTCTGAACACGTTAGCCACACTGAATAATTGGTCAATAGCGCATTATTATAAGCAGTACAAGACTCAAAACAATCCAGTAAAAACAACAAGTTATGAAATCATAATGACAGCCTTAACTGTCAGAATGACAGGCAGATAAGTAATTAAATCAGGCGGATTTCATGTGATTACGCCAAAAATGACACTTACAGATGCACATAAGCCCAATAAAATGTCTTATTAATGGCTATATTTGTGAGCTGTTCACCAAGCTTGTACAGCGAGAACTAATTTAGTGCAATATACTGATGGTAAATTCACCATATCTGACATTCTATACACACTACCTGTGCCATTGGCAGGCGGTGTTATGGAAAAATACCACGCTTACTTTGGTTAGCCGATCAATTAAGTTAACTCTTCCGAAGCTAAGCAGGAATAAAACAACCAGCGTATCTGTTTGAATAAAATAATGAATAATTCCTTTGATAATAAATATTCATATTTACCTAATCCTATCTGGCAATATCCGGCTCACGAACCAAATTATTGATCCACTTTTTCGACTGAATACGCTGTGTGGTCAGCCCTATCTTGACCACTTCTTCCAGCAAAATGACCGCCAGTACCCAGTCCAGCGACCAGACCAGAACCAGACCTGTGTAATAAGCCAGCGGAATACCTATCGCCCACTGTGCAAACAGATCGATAAAGATGCTGTAATTGATGTCGCCACCGCTGCGCATCACGCCGCCTATCCCCACCATGTTAAAGACTTTCAGCACCATGCCAAATGCCATCACCAGTGTCACATTCACGGCCAGATCTTTCTGTTCTACCGGGCTAAGTCCTATCAGGAGTACAATCACTGGCTGCGCCAGCCAGCAGGCTATGGCCAGCAATAACGCACAACTACAACTGATGATCACATACCACCAGGCGGTACCTTCCACCCTTTGGTAATTATCTGCGCCTATGTCATTACCTAAAATGATTGACGCGGCCACCGCAAAGCCCAGAAATGCTGAGATGAGCACGCTTTCAACCGGTGACAGCAAAGAGATAATCGCCAGCTCACTGACCCCTAACTGACCCACCAGCACGTTATAGACAAGCAGCCCGCCTGCCCAGCCGGTGTCGTGAACAAACATCGGCATCGCGACTTTGAAATAGCGTCGTAAATGATGGCGTTTAACCGCGTCAATCCAGTGAAAACGTTCAGGCAGCAAATGCGGATAGCGACGAGCCACCACCCAGAAAAGCAGCGCGGTTTGCACCAATCTGGAGATGATTGTGCCAATACCTGCGCCCAGCACACCCAGTTCAGGCAATCCCCACAGACCGAAAATCAGCAAGGCATTCAATAACGCATTGATGACTATCGCAAAGATACTGATGGTGGTGGGCAGTCTCGCATCCCCTATCGAGCGCAACGCCGATTCCAGTGGCACAACCATTGCCGTAAAGATAATACTCGGCCCGGTGATCCACAGATAATCCGTTGCCAGCTGCACATAATGCGGCTCGGACGCGACCAGTGCCACCAAAGGCTCAGGGATTAGCAGATACAGCAGAACAAATGGCAGAACCACCAGCCCGGACAGCATCCATGACTGGGCCAGCGTACGACGAACCCCTTCCATATTGCCGGCACCAAAGTATTGCGAGGCTAGTACATTGACCGCACCACTGGCGCCGACCACCATGATCAGATTAAAGAAGAAGATCCGGTTGCCCACACCAACGGCCGCTGTTGCCTGCTCGCCCAGCTGGCTGACCATGAAAATGTCTACGACCCCCAGTAATGAAAACAGCATCGCCTGCAGCGAGACAGGCAAACCAATTACCAGCAATTTCTGCCAAAACGCGCGATCGATATACTGAGCTGAAAGCAACATCACAATTCTCCCCCGGTGATTATGCGCACAGTGTAAATCTCTGACTGAATCCCGTATTCTTTCAATTCATCCAAAACCTTTGCCAGACTATCAAGATGAACGACAAGCAAGAGCGGTTTCTGATCTCGGAGAAAACGCAGCAAGAGTTCCTGGACCAGACCAAAGTGCTGCTTCTGGAAGAACATGGTCTGGTGCAATGCGGGATAGCACACTGCCGTGAGCAGTTTTCCGTGTTCAGGAAACATCCTCAAAGACACATGCTGATGTACACAGTTGGGGGCAAGGGATGGCTGGAAAGCGAAGGACGCCGTTGGCTGCTGGAGCCGGGGTCGATGATCATTGTGCCTGCGGGCACTGAGAACGGGTTTGGTATTGAAGAGGATGGCTGGCAAATAGCCTGGCTGTTTCTGGATACCACCCAAGATTGGTCGGCTTTGGTTACTGACGACATCGGTTACCTTCTGACACCAACGGCCGAAGTCATGTATGCCTGTATTCAGACACTGCTCAGAAGCTTATCTCTTCAGATTGATTTAAGTGGTGCCGTTATCGCACACAGCGTACAGCAGATTGACTTGCTGCTCCGCACACCGGACATCACAAGCCAGCCGCGTCATCAGGTTCGGTTAAAAAGGGTCTTTGACCGCGTCCAGCGCCAGTTGCATAAAGAGTGGGATGTTCAGCAGCTGGCTGCGCTCTACCCCTGTTCCGAACCGCATTTGCATCGCTTGTGCCAGCAGTACTTGGGGCGCAGTCCCATTGCCCATTTAACCCGGATGCGGATGGAATACGCGGCCCGGCTGCTGCTATCGTCTGAATGGTCTGTGCAACAGGTAGGGGAGATTGTCGGTTACCCGCTGCCGGCCAATTTCAGCACCCGCTTCAAGGCCTGGTCTGGCATGACACCGAGGCAATTTCGCCGGCAGCCCTCTTGGGCCGATAAATTAATGAGCATCAGAAATAACCCTGTTTAAGGACAATCCAATGCGTGAATCACTGCGACAAAAAATCATTCAGGTCTGTCACAAAAAAATTGATCAGAAGGGCGACAACGTCGGTGTGTCTTTTTATGCCTTCTTCGCCAATAAAAACGATGACCCTGAGCTGTTGATGGAAGCTGCAACCTGGTGGATTCAAACCCATCAACTGGATCACTTTGAAAAAGCCAGGAAGATCATAGACATGGTTGAGGCTGGCAGATAACCATTTAAACAGCTTTCATGTCGCGGATACCGCCCTGGACGGTGATTGCAGACAACAAAGCTGAGTTGGTATTACACCCGATAAGAGGGGGCTGGTTAGCATTGGCAGCATGGAGATAACTGCCTTGCCTTTTTCCTGGGCGGGCAAATGAATGGCTAACCAGCCATATGAGCAAAGGTAACAAGCGCACCTGGTGTCAAACTGTGTTCAGATCATTTAGCTCATCATCCACAACGGTACGGTGGACTCAAAAAGCAGCTTCTTGGTGACGCCACCAAATACTTTTTGATGCAGCTTCTGATGGGCAAATGCGCCAGACACAATAACATCGGCGCGAATCTCATTGGCGATCTCAAGCAATTGCGTTCCAGTATTACGATTTCTGTGCTCAAACGTTATGCATTCCACTTCAACCTGATGCCGGTTGAGGTAGCAGGCCAAATCAAGCTGTGTGGGTTTTTTCGCGATTGAGCGTTCACTGGTGACAACCACCACCTGCTTTGTCCGTTTTAACAGGGGAAGTGCGCTGCTTACTGCATTTGCCGCGGCTTTGTCTCCATTCCAAGCGATCATCACGGTTTCTGGCGAAAAGTGCGTTTGCGTACGCGGCATGACAATCACTGGTTTACCGCCATCACTGATCGCAGATTCAAAGCTGACGCTTGTCTGCCCATTGAGCGACTTTGGAATGATGATCAGATCAGCCACTTTTCCCCATTCAGCGACAATTTCACCTCGATAACCAAAAATGTCATGCCAGCTGGCGCTCGCCTGTGGCGATGTGGATTCCCCCTCTACGATGTGGGAAGCGCGACACCATTGCTCAAAAACCTGCTTTGCCTGAGACATATCAGAGTGAATGTAATCTCTCACAATCTTATCGATTTGATCATAAAACTTTCTGGACACTAACTGTTTTTCAGTTGGCATTAGCTGCTCCGATCCCATCTGGGCATGAAGCACGTCTAAATGCGCACCAAAATATTGAGCAAGGCTCAGCGCGCCTTGCAACCGCATTTCTCCATTTTCCTGCGAAGCAAAAGGCATAATGATTGTGTTAATTGACATTTTTCACTCCTCATTAGCCTAACGGCCAGGGTAAAGGCACGGTATCTTGCAAAATACCAAGCGGCAAATCCAACAACATGACATGGGTAAGCGCCAACAAAAAGCACGATGCCGCAGCGGTCAGGGTCAGTGATCGTCCAAGACTTAACCCGGCTTTTGACATGAGAAACGCACAGAAAAAGATCGTAATCGAGATGACATAACCCACCAGATAGCTTCCAACAATCAAACCCGCGAGCCAGTAAAGATAGTGCATCATTGACGCTGTGTTGCTGTCGTAGGCATACCCTTGCACGTACTCATTGTCGAAGCATACCGGTGCGTCGTCCGGGCTAGTTAACAATTGAATAATCACCACAGCCGACAGTATCCACATACCACTCGCGACAACGATGGGGAAAATGCCCCCCAGAAAGCTCTGCTGATAACCATCGTAAATCCCGTAGGCAAAAACGAGGTTCACCAAAAGTGCAAAAATTACCTGTGGCCGACGATGACCCGAAGGCGAGGATACGTCTTGTGCTGGCTTCGTTTTAAGAGACTGACGAATCATTAACGCCAGGGATACCAAGGTAATCATGCCAATGATGATGACACCGGGACGGAGTAAAAACGCCACACCGTCAAACTGAATGGCTTGATACAAATACGTTTCCATTCCTGCTGACAGTACAAAGCCAATTAAGAAAGCCGGTCTTGGCCAGTCAAAGCGTTTCATCAACACTCCCAGCACTCCAATACCAAGCAAAGTCACTAGATCCCCTAAGTCACGTGTTGCCTGAAACGCGGCAAAGCAGATCACCATCACCATAAATGGCGCCAGCAAGGCATAGCGAATGGTCGTAAGTTTCGCAACCCATGGCGAGATAAGCATACAGGCCGCGGCGCCAAACACATTCGCTAACGCAAGTGACCAAACGATAGTATAAGTAACATCTAAATCGGTACTGACCATTGCTGGCCCGGGTTCAAGGCCGACCAAGACCATTCCACCGAGAAAGACAGCCATACCACCAGAACCGGGAATCCCAAACAGCAGGGTTGGCACTAGTCCCCCGCCTTCTTTGGCGTTGTTTGATGACTCTGGCGCAATAACGCCCCGCACATCGCCATGCCCAAAGTCGGGCTTATTTTTGGTGGTCTGAACCGCATGCCCATAAGCTATCCAATCGACAACGCTGCCTCCTAATCCTGGCAGTGCTCCTATGATGCAGCCGATCACACTGCACCGCAGCGCAAGCCAGCGATGCGCGATAAAATCTTTAACTCCAGCCATCCAGCCAGCCCCTAACCGGCTCGCATTAGAAATCGGCTTGTTTTGTCTTAATAGATCGATAATTTCAGGCAGTGCAAATATTCCTAAGCCCACCACAACGAGAGGAATACCATCCATCAGATAAAAGTTGTCAAACGCCATGCGATATTCGCCGGTTGCAGGCGCACTTCCTACACTGCCGAGCAACACCCCTAATCCACAAGCGGACAAGCCTTTCACCAGGCTTTTGCCTGCCAACGAGCCGACCATGGTTAGCCCCAGTAACGTCAGCATAAACAATTCGCCTGAGCCAAAAGCCAAAATCACCGGTCTTGCCACTAAAACAAAGCCAGTCAGTACTACGGCACCGAACAAACCGCCAAACAATGAAGAGGTGAAGGCGGCCGAAAGTGCACGCGCAGCTTGCCCTTTTTTCGCCATCGGAAAACCATCCAGTACGGTCGCTTGAGAACCGCTGGAGCCTGGTATCCCCATCAGCACCGAAGTAAAGGTGTCAGAAGTTGGGATCACGGCGACAAGTCCAATCAACATCGCCAGCGCAGAAATCGGGTCCATGCCATATAAAAATGGCAGTAATAAGGACAGCCCAGCTATCCCTCCCAATCCAGGGAAAATGCCAATCGCAAGCCCAAGTAAAACACCCCCCATCATATAACTGATGTGCTGAAGCGTTAGTATGGTATGCAAGGCAGCAAGTAAATCACTAAACATCCTTGAGTCCTTGTGAATCATTGAAACCGGCTCTGGGTTTCAACCCGAAGCCCAGAGAGTCTGTAGAAATGAGAGAAGTAGGTGGCGGGTTTGTTTGCCGAGAACAAGGGCCCGCCACAGACCGGTCGTGTTACAACCTGGTGTTGTATTTATCTTTCAACCAACTGGTCACCCATGCTTTGCTGGTGTCGTCGAGTGACAAAATACTTTCAACCGCAGCATCGGCTTTTACACCAGTTAAAGGCTCGTAGTTTCCCAGAACGTCCTCGGCTCTGGCTTGAAATTCTGGTTGGGTGATAAGTTTGCTCATGGATTCTCGCCACGCCTGTTTGATCTTTTCTGGCGTAGACTTAGGCAAGAAGAAAACTTTTTGTGCGACAAATCCAGCGATAAAGAATGATCGCCAAACCTGAAAGCCCTGAGAGGTTGTCGTGTCACCTTTCGCCATGGCATACACTTCGCCGAAATGCGGCAAATCCGGGAAGTTAGGATCGCGCTGTATGCGGCCTTCATCATCAATCACACCAAAACTGAATAGTGGTATCGCCTTTCCTTCTTCAACCAATGGCGCGACCTTTTTTAAATAGGCCGAACTGGTTTGCGAATCTAAATTCACCTCCCCACGCTCAAACGCGAGACGCCCGGCTCCACGGCCTTTCATCCCAAATACAGCCTGAACGTCAGCACCGAGGAGATCGAAGGCCAGTAATGGCACCAAATCGATCGAAGTCGCCCCCTGGCTCGCGTATTTGAATGATAAGGTATCCAGCTTATCAACAAATTCTTGTGCATTGGCCACCCCTACATCCTTGGACACATAAACCACGCCACCTGTAGGAGATGCCAATACTGGCGACCACTCGTGGTAGTCGTACCTCACTCGGCGATCATTCAACAAATAGGTGTAATGCGTTGAAGCAGAGCTTGCGAGCACATCCAATCCATCATCTTTCGCTTGTCTGGCAAACTGGTTAGCCCCCTTTGTCGACCCTCCGCCAGGTATATTTTTGATCATCACGATCGGCTCGCCCGGAAGCGCCTGAGTGAAATAAGGGCCAAAAAATCGCCCCCAAGTATCGGTACCTCCGCCTTCTTTATATGGCACCGTCACTTGTATACGCTCTCCCTCAAAGCTCACAGACTGAGCATAAACAGGCGACATTAAAGGCATCGTCATCAGTGCAGTGGATACAAGCGGGCAGCTGAGGCATAACTTGGCTTTATTAAAAAAATCGTTCAGTAACATAGGATTTTCCTCAATTCTGTCATGGCAGCATCGAATTCAAATCGCGTGAGAGCGATGTTCACACCCTAAGACGCAAAACTGTCACCAAACTGACACGTCACTTTTTATTAACAAAAGTGTTACAGAGATCGCGTGGTAAGCATGTTTGCGGATGTAACAACGCTGCAAACAGGCTTTATCCGATAAAAACTTCTCCTTTAAAGAGCGGGCGCGCTGTCCTCACGAGTGCAGCTTGCGCAATTATGGGTTCCTCACCCCCTGGTATCAGGGCAATTTTGACTTCGATTTTGCCACTCGGATGCTCAATACAGACTGCACTGTCATTTGTTAGACTCGCCAATTGATGTGCAATGGTGTTATCAATAAGCGCAGCCGCCCCAACGCAAATGGCACCGGTAACGGCATGGCTGGCATGACAATTGTGTGGCACCAGGTAGCGTGAGGTGATAGTTCCGCCCTGTTTGGGCGCGGACAGAATCGCCACTTTTGGGATCACACTGCCTGAGACATCCCCTAGCCCCATGCGCTCTCCGGCAATCAATCGAATGGCTTCAACTTTTTCCAAAAGCGGGCGGTTGTTATCGATGTCTTGCTTACATTCATCGCCATTGATGCCCAGTTCATGCGCGGCAATGTGTACCATGGGAACGGCGGCGTCCACGCAGCTGACCGTGAAGCCGAGAATGGTTTCTGTGGTGTAGCCGGTCGGGAACAACCTGCCCGTTTTTGCTCCGCCAACGTCTAAGAAGTTAAGTAATACGGGTGAAGCCGTTCCCGGCACGCCATCTATTGATGTCGAGCCATCAAAACGCAACGTTCGGTTTGGTGTTTCTGCGGTCACTTCGATGATGGTGTCTGTATTGAGGTTTCTCACGCGTACGGTTGTGCTCGTTTCATCAAGTTGGATCAAGCCTTTTTCTACCGCAAACGCCAACACGCCAGACAGAATGTTTCCGCACGAAGGTTTGGTATCCACGACCTGTTCTTCAACGCCTACCTGGGCAAACAAATAATCGAGATCGACCCCCGATGCCGGTGAGGGCGAGATAATGCCAACTTTGCTGGTTAGTGTCGTGCCGCCACCAATACCGTTAATTTGTTGAACATCGCCGGAACCCATGATTTTGATGAGCATCTGGTCTCGCAACGTCGGCTCGTCGGGCAGATCGCGGGAAAGAAAATAAACACCTTTTGAGGTGCCACCGCGAATCAGCATACAAGGGATAAATTGACTATCAAACATGATGAGAGCTCCTTACCATTTACCCACTTTCACCCTTGAAAGTGGTGGTAAGACGCTACAAAACGAACCTGTCATATCACTGACTTACTGACAGGAAGAGGAAGGAGTTGTTAGGCGTTAGTCGTAATTTTTAAGGGCGTTTTCCCACTCAGTGATCACTATCTCTTTTTTACTCTTATCAGCAAACACCAATAGCCGAACGTCCAGAGGCAGCGGCTTTAACTGATCTGCAAACGCTTCTCTCATATATTGGGCGGACTTCTTTCCCGTCACATCCAAACGGATAGGTGGCATGTTGGTCTGCTCTGCCATCACCCATTGACCCGGTGATGAGAGCAGATAACTGATGAACTGTTTCGCTTGCTCCGTGTTTTGGGTCGTGCGGTTAATGAATGCGGTACGCATAATAACCGGTGTGTAATCTTCCATCGGCACCACCACGATATCGTCGTGTAATTTTAACCAACTGTTGGCATAAGAGCCGACGACTTGGTAGGACATGGCAATTTGACCCAGGCTTACTGCTCGGAGCATACTGCGCGTACTGTCAAAGGTACGAGCATAGTGATAATTAAATAACTCGAGGAATTGACCATAATTACGCGCTTGTTGGCGTTCAAAGGACCACAATAAATAGCCAACTCCCACTTTTCTTATGTCAAACAATCCGATGCGCCCCATCAGTTCATCGCTGTGCTGCCGAATAAAACCGAGTAACTCAGTACGATTGGTGGGTACCTCTTTGTCTTGCATAAACGCTTTATTGAACACCACGACAGCAGGTTCGAAGCTGAATCCAAACAAAGCGTTTCTCCATTGACTCCAGATTGGAAATGGGCTGTTTTCTGATGTCTCTTGAGCAAGGAGTTGATCATGCTCTAGCGCATAACCATCGTTTACCAGACGTAATTGCAAATGCATTACTGAGCTGATCGTAATATCAGGCTGTGGTTCGGCATTGGAGCGAATGTAGCTATCGAGTTCTTCACTGCTCATCCAGCGGTACTGCACATTAATGTCCGGGTTTCGCATCGAAAAATCATCCAAAAGCGGTTTCATTTCCGATAAGTATGCAGCGCCAAATACCCTTAACGTAACAAGAGGGCTGTTGGTTGGTTTCGCATCCACCAGTGTGCTCGCAAAAAGCAAACACACCCCAATGATGCCCTTCAATAGCGTCATTCAGCCTCCTGCCATGTTTTGTAAGGAAATTGAATTTCCACAGTCAGCCCGTTCGGGACGGTGTCTTTAAGCAAAAGCAGAGCCCGACAATGCTCAGCGACATCCGCGGCGATACTCATACCCAGCCCAGTCCCCGATTGTTCACCGCCAGGAAGCCGGTGGAAACGCTCAAACACCAAAGACTTGTCTTTATCTGCGATACCCGGACCAAAATCCCGGATCACGATACTGGCTTTCGAACCTCGCCGTACCACTTCCACCTCTACTGACTTGCCGCCAGGGGAATATTTGATCGCATTCTCGATAAGATTTAACAGCATTTGCTCGACACCAAAAGCATCACCGACAATCGTAAATTGAGCGTCTTGTTGCAAGCTTAATTCAATATCTCGTGCCAATGCTTGTATGGCTAAAGAACGACACACGTTTTCAACCAATGCGTTTATATGAATGGTCTGAGGTTCGATGCTGCGATATCGATGTTTAATGGTGGCTTGATTGAGTAATTGTTCGATAGTGCGTTCAAGCACATCACACGCCTCCAGCACTCGGGCCAAAGCACGTTCCGTTTCGGCGGTCGTTTCCCGACTGTGCAGTAACTCAACTTGTACCCGCATTCCCGCTAATGGGGTTTTCAATTGATGCGCCGCTTCGCTGGTGAAATTTTTCAGATTAGACAGCGTTTCGTCTAACTGCCCCATGAATATGTTGATGCTTTTGACCAGGTGACTGACTTCTTCTGGCACATCCAGATCAATCGGTGTCAGATCTATGTTCGATCGCTTCATCATTTTTTGATTGAGCAATTTTACCGGCTTAAGCACCTGATAAATCAAAAGAACAATGACAATGATGGTGCAAAGAATCACAGCGGTGATCAATTTTAACGCGACGTCTGAAAGTTGGTGCTCCCACTCTGTACGCGCTTCAGCCGTCTGCCCCACCAGCACCAACACTTGTTGCGGACCATTTCGCGTGTAGATCACTCGCCCCACAAGTGCAGCACGTAAGTATTCGCCTCGAAACTTAAGATCAAAATACTCAGGTGACGTTTCCAATTGCATGGTATATGTCTGAATTTTTTGACGTACCGTGTCATTGGCCAGTAATTCTTGATAACCGGTTACATAGGCTTGCTGTTTGGTGGCGATCAGATAAAACACCTTGTCGCGAGGCGCATCAGCGAGTCCGCTAAACGCAGAAAAAGGCATATCAATAGCCAGCTCCCCACCTTCAAGCCGTACTTCTTCTAATAGTTGCAACGCAGAATTGGCCAATGGCCGGTCAAATGTGCTTTGGGCTGTTTCAAACGCAAAACGCTTTACAACCATCAATGCGAGCAGACCGATGACCAAAAGTAAGCCCGCTGAGTACACCAAGAGCTGAGAACGCAGCGACCTGGTCGAAAACCGAAATGGAACGGCAATCATGGTTGTTTCACAGAGAGAACATACCCCAAGCCGCGCAGCGTTTTTATTTCGACACGACTTGCACTGAGCGACTTACGTAACCGACCAACGTACGTTTCAATGGCGTTCTGATTGGGAGGATTATCATAGCCATACAAGTGATCGATGATTTCATCTTTACTTAAAACACGATTAGGATGACTCACAAACACTTCGAGTAGACGATATTCTCGGTTTTTTAAATCAATCTCCTGCCCTTGGATTTGCACACGGGCACTCGCGCTATCAAAGGTGATATCACCAATCTCTATCACGTTTTGATCGTTACCTTGACTACGGCGCACAATAGAACGACAGCGGGCTTCCAGTTCCCCCAAATCAAAAGGCTTTGTTAAGTAGTCATCGGCCCCTAAGTCGAGCAATTCAATCCGATCGAACACTTCATTACGTGCGGTCAATATGAGGATCGGCGTATTACCGTGCTGACGAATTTTTTTCGTGATCGCCTCGCCCGAACGGTTAGGCAAATTGAGATCCAGAATCACGAGATCATACCGTGTGTGTGCTACCAACGAATACGCAACTTGCCCATCATAGGCGGTGTCCACCCCGTGGCCTAAGTCTTTAAAACGCTGCTCGAGGGATTCACTGATCAGTCTGTCATCTTCTACAATCAAAACTCTCATCATACCACCGTCTAACTGCCTGTTTTACTCACGATGAGTGCTTGGAAAGACTATCTGTATCTTGTACATACATTAAATCTGAAGCATTCACAGCCATACTTTGCATTATGAACCCTTCCCAATTTCCACCCCTTATGACTTTATATTACCTGATTAGTGGTGAATCCAAATGCCACACATAACAAGCCATTTACAACATGTGCGAAACATAGATCGCAATCACGATATATGAATGTCTTTTTCTATTTGCCTGCTTTTTATCGGTCATTATTGAATGCAAAGCTGAAGATCTCAAACAGGCGAGCATTGCCAGCTTCGCAGGACAAACAAAAAAGCCCCCGGAACCGGGGGCTGTAATACGCTAAGAGATACGTCAATCCACACCTCATACCATCATGGATTAATTGCTGGCGACGACCTCTGCTGCGGGTTTACTTTGCGACTTTACGAAGTAGATGCAGCCCGCCAGGAACAACAGTGGCATCACCGGGTCGAACACACTGCCCTGGCTGCCGAAGATCAGGTTCAGGATCATCACCAGCGAGCCGCCGATTGACCAGGCGATGGTCGTCGGTACCGTCCAGATCACCAGTTGCTTACGCACTTCGGTCACACCCATCAGACGGTTCACTATGTGGAACAGGCTGTCGTTGAAGTAACCGGCAAACAAACTGCCCATGGTCGCGGCAGATGCGGCAAACAACATATTAATACCTTCCATTTCAGCCAGAACCGGCGCAGAAATAGAGGCTGCCGTAATCATAGACACAGTGCCGCTGCCCTGAATCACACGTACCAGAGTCGCGATGATGAACGGGATCATGATGGGTGAAATAGACAGTGCCGCAATCTGGTTGGCGATTTCAGTACCCGCACCCGATTCACGCAGTACGCTGCCCAGCGCACCACCTGCACCAGTCACCAGCAGGATAATCCCTGAGGTGGAAATCCCTTCTTCCAGCTTACGGGTCGTGGTTTCTTTGTCCAGATACGGTGTCAGGGTATAAACCGCCAGCAGCGTACTGATAGACAAGGCAATCACAGGATGGCCGACAAAGTTGATCACCGCGCCCAGCGCGCTTTCCGACAACCCGTCAAATCCCAACTGTTTTTCCAGCAGGCTTGCCAGCGATTTCACCAGAATCAGCAGAATCGGCACCGCAATCGGCATGATAGATTTCATCAGCGAAGGCAGATTTTTCGTGGCTTTGGATGCCATGTACTCGTCATGCACTTTCTTCAGGTCATCAGATTCCTGCGGCAGAGAAACAGGTGTCGCATATTCCGGGAAGTGCTTTTCTAACCAGCGGGCATACATCACAATGCCGTAGATAGATGGCAGCGCAATCACCAGACCCAGACCCAGCATAGAGGCGATATCAACACCGAAAATACTGGCAACGCCCAGCGGACCAGGTGTCGGCGGAATACAGTGGTGCGCTACAACCAGACCACCAGCCAGGGCAACAGTCAGTGTCAGAATGGAACGGCCAGAGGTTTTAGACAGTGACTTCGCAATCGGATACAGGATGATCAGTGCACTGTCGACGAACACAGGGATACTGACAATATAACCGGTAATCGCCAGTGCCATCTCCTCTTTCTTCTTGCCCAGCCATTTGATGAAGTGATAGGCAATGGACTCACCGGCACCGGAAGTTTCGAGAATGGCACCCATCATGACACCCAGACCAATCACGATACCAATACCGCCCAGCGTACCGCCGAACCCTTTGCTGATCGCCGACATGGTGTCGTCCACACTCAGCCCGCCAATCAAACCGGCAATACAAGCCGCAGCCAGCATCGCGATTAAGACGTGAACACGGGTTCTCAGCACCAGAAAAATCAGTACGAACACCGCAATAATTAAACCTATAACAGAAATGGGTAACATTAGATCGCCTCCTCTTCGCGTACCGGATACTTAGCTAAATACGCCTTAAGTACCGACTGGAAATCCTTATCCGCTTTAAAACCCAACGTCAGTTCCGACGCATTATTGAACCCTTTCGGCCAGCTGCCGACGATACGGGCAATAGCGGCATCCGCCTCGTAGCTCACACGCTCAGCAAACCCTGTACCCACCGTCTCTGTCATGGCCACGATCATCTCTGCAGGCGTCACCTGAATACCAGGCAGATTAAAGGTGCGATAGCCTTTGATGGCGTCAGCCGGTAACTGGCTGGCATGGATAATGTTATCGATCACTGTTTCCGGGCTGGAAATCCACAGTGGCAGCGTTGGCTCAACCGGGCAGTTTGACGTTTCGCCTTTCAGCGGTTCACGGATGATCCCGCTGACAAAAGACGACGCCGCTTTGTTCGGCAAACCCGGGCGAATACAAATAGTCGGCAGGCGCACAGTAATGGCATCGACAAAACCTTTACGGCCGTAGTCGTTAACCAGCAACTCACCGATGGCTTTTTGCGTACCATAAGAAGAGCTAGGTTGAGTCGCCGTCATAGGCTCAATCAGATCCGGCAGCTCGCCACCAAACACCGCCAGTGAACTGGAGAACACAAAGCGGATCGCCGGATTCACCTGACGGCATTTTTCCAGCAATAGCTGGGTGGCCAGCAAATTCACTTTCATACCGAGATCGAAATCTTCTTCGGCATGGCTCGACACAATCGCCGCCAGATGGAAAACATGGGTGGTGTCGGCATCAATCAGCGAATCAATATCTGCCGGGTGAGTAATGTCGCCCACAACCGCACTGACACGGCTGTCGAACTGACTCAGATCCGGGGCGATGCGATCCACTATCTTGATTCGCTCGATGTCGTCATAACGTTGTAGCAGGGTGTCGGTAAGCATGGCTCCTAAAAAGCCTGCCCCGCCTGTAATAATTATTTTCATAGGGGATGTCCTTGCTCTCTTCTATCTTGTCTTAAGTCTGTTGACGAAATTGTCGATGTCGGCTTCCGTTTACAAACAGGTCCGTTTATTCATTGCTCCGTTTACAGATAAGGTGTTACCCAGCTCAGGCCTTCTAGTGTGCCTTGTCGCGGGTTGTACTCACACCCGATCCAGTCCTGATAACCCGACTTGTCCAGCTCGCCGAACAGGAAAGGGTAATTCACTTCACCCTCGTAGGGTTCATTACGGCTTGGCACAGATGCTATCTGCACATGGCCGATGTAATCCGCGACCTCTTTGATCAGAACAGACAGATCGCCGTCCATGATTTGCGCGTGATACACATCGAACTGCAGTTTCACATTCGGTCGGTCGATAGCTTTAATTAGCGCGACAGCGTCACGCTGATGGGCCACAAAATAGCCCGGCACATCACGGCTGTTCAGCGGCTCAATCATCACGCAGATACCGTGTACGGCAAAGCGATCAGCGGCATAGCGCAAATTACGGACAAAGGTTTCTCTGTGTGCTTCAACCGAGAAGTCTGGACTGAGAATACCTGCCATGGCATGCACCTTTTTACAGCTCAGTGCCTGCGCGTAATGAAGGGCAATCTCAACACTTTGCTCAAACTCTTCAATGCGGTCCGGCAGGGCAGCAATGCCACGCTCACCCGCCGCCCAATCGCCCGGCGGCATATTAAAGAGTGCCTGCTCAAGCTGATGCGTTCTGAGCTGTTCTGCCAACAGTTCCGCTTCATATTCATAGGGAAACAAAAATTCAACGGCTTTGAATCCGGCTTTGCTGGCCTGACCGAAGCGGTCTGTAAAAGGCACTTCAGTGAACAGCATGGTGAGGTTGGCTGCAAATCTGGCCATTATTTTCCTCTCCCTTTCAGGTCGCTGACTTCCGCATCGGTCAGATAACGAATGGCTTTGCCATCGAGCATCAGCGCCAGTTTAGCGGTTTCTTCCAGCTCTTCGGCGTTATCAACCGCATCACGCAGATCTGTACCGGTAATGACCGGGCCGTGATTGGCCAGCAGGAATGCACGGTAGTCAGCCGCACGATTGGCCAGTTCCGTTGCAATTTGCGGATCGCCCGGACGCAGATACGGGATCACCGGCAGCTGACCAACCCGCATCACGTAATACGGTGTGAAGGGTTTAATCGCATTGTCAGGATCCAGTCCTTCCAGACACGACAAAGCCGTCAGGTAAGTGGAGTGCAAATGCACAATGGCATTACAATCCGGGCTGTTGCGGTAAATCGCCAGATGGAATGCAATCTCTTTTGAAGGGCGATCTCCCGACAAATGATTACCGTCGATATCCACTACCGACAGACGCTCAGCCACCAATCGTCCGAAGGACGAGCCTGTTGGTGTGGTCAGAAAATTGCCGTCGGGGAGTTTAAGAGACAGATTTCCTGCCCCACCGGTGGCATAGCCCCGCTCAAACATCGAACGGGCAAGCGTCACCATTTCTTCTCTTAACGCTTGTTCAGTCATGGAAAAATCCTTGTGCAGTCGTAAAAAATGATTCGTCACCAAAATTGCCGGATTTCAGTGCCAGCGACAGATCCTGATCGATCGCTGTCACCCAGGGCACCCCCGGAGCGATTTGCGGACCAATGTGAAAACCTTTCACGCCAAGACTCTGGGTCACAACCCCGGACGTTTCACCGCCAGCAACAATGAAGTTACGAACACCCTGTTCACGCAGCCGGTGTGCCAGCTGGCTGAAGAACTGCTCAACGGCCAGACTGGATGCCTGCGCACCGTATTCTGCCTGTATCACTTTCAGCATCTCAGGATTGGCGGTCGCAAACACCATAGGCGCGTATTCACCGTCCAGGTTATCCACTACCCAGTCACACACGGCGTTGCAGTAATTGTCATCGGTCAGGCAGGCCTTCACATCCAAAGCAAAGTGCGGCGCAACACGCTGATACTGGCCAACTTGCTTGTTGGTCATCACGGAACACGACCCCGACAGCACCACGGTTTTACCGGCTTGCGGATGACCAGCTGACAGTGCTTCGGCCTGCCCGGACTGCGCCGTCACCCAGTTTCGGGCGATACCGGCAGCCAGCCCTGAGCCACCTGTCACCAATTTGAGGTTTTTACAGGCTTCGCCAATAGTGACCAGATGCTGATTGTTGAGCGTATCAACCACAGCGTACTGCACGCCCTGAGCACGCAGCTGGTCAAAAGCCGCCACTACCGCGCTTGTGCCTTGATCTATGGTCTGATAATCCACCAGTCCACTCACACCCTGCGCCTGGGCATTCATCAGTCGCATCAGGTTGGCATCCGTCATGGGGGTCACCGGGTGATGACGCATACCGGATTCGCTCAGCAGCTCTCCGTTGACAAACAGGTTGCCGTGACAGACGGTACGGCCATTGACCGGAAGCGATGGACAAATCACAGTAAAAGATTCATTCAGTTCCGCCAGTAAGGCATCGGTAACCGGCCCGATATTGCCGTCGGCTGTACTGTCAAAGGTTGAGCAGTATTTGAAGTAAAACTGCTGACAACCGGCAGCTTGTAACCAGCGTAATGCCGCCACAGAATCGGTGACCGCTTGATCGACAGGGCAGGAGCGGGATTTCAGGCTGATGACCACGGCATCGGCGTCTGCGCTCAGCGCATCAGCAGGCACGCCATTGAGCTGAATGGTCTTCATGCCGTTGGCAACCAGGAAACCTGCGATGTCAGTGGCACCGGTAAAATCGTCAGCAATGACTCCGAGTAACATAATTAACGCTCCTTTTTCGGCAGTTCGATGCCCGAGAAAATCTTAATGACGGCGCTGTCGTCTTCCTGACCAAAGCCGGCATTACTGGCCTCGGTAAACATATTGAGCGCGGTGCTGGCAAGCGGCAGCGGGAAGTGCATCGCTTTTGCACTGTCGGCCACCAAGCCCAGGTCTTTGACAAAAATATCGACCATTGAGGTTGGGGTGTAATCCCCCTCCACCACATGCTTCATGCGGTTTTCAAACATCCAGGAATTGCCAGCCGCGTTGGTGACCACGTCGTACATCAGATCCAGCGGAATACCGGCACGCGCTGCCATAGCCATGGCTTCGGCTCCCACCGCAATGTGAACGCCAGCCAGCAACTGGTGAATAATTTTCACCGTCGAGCCTTTCCCAATCTCCGGCCCCACGTTGTAAACCTTGGCCGCAACAGCATTCAGTACAGGTTCCAGCTGGTCAAACACACACGGCTCACCGGATGCCATCACTGTCAGCTCCCCGCTGGCCGCTTTCGCAGCACCGCCCGACAAAGGGGCATCCAGCATACATAAGTCGTACTGTGCCAGTCCGGCTTCGATAGCTTTTGCATCGTCGGCAGAGATAGTGGCGCACACCATTACAGGCGTACCGGCTTTTAACCTTGCAGCCAGACCCGAATCAAACAACACAGCGTTCACCTGCTTCGCATTGACCACCAGCACAATCACGGCATCAAGCTGAGCTGCAAAATCGGTGCATTGATGAGACGTGCCCTTTGCACCCGCAGCAGCCAGTGCCTGACGGGCCGCATCGCTCAGATCAATACCGTACACATCAAATCCGGCCCGGATACAGGACTTCGCCACACCCATCCCCATAGAACCCAGTCCGATCACCGCAACAGAATGCATTTCACTCATTGTGCAGGCCCTTATGTTATATTTTGTGAATTAATGTTCATGTTTGTGATTCTAGGTGCTGACTCAGGATCATTCTGCCGAGTTCGTCACAAAAATTAACACAAACATACACCTCCGATCTGATCTGTTGGGTGAACAAATCGGTGATTTCGCACCTATGTTATAAAAATCAGTATGTTATATTTCACACATTCTCACCATGACTAACAAAAATTCACACCAGTAACGTGCTAACGTGTTAGACTTGATGCCGTTATTGATCAGTGTGAGCGAAAAAACCCTATGATTCCTGCTGAACGTCAACGAGCCATCCTGGCCTTATTAGGAAACCAACAAGTCATCAGCATCAGTGAGCTGACACAACATCTGGATGTGTCTCACATGACCATACGCCGTGATATTGCCAAGCTGGAGGCCGATGGCCGGGTAATGTCAGTTTCTGGTGGCGTGCAGTTGTCAGAGTCCATTCACATCGAGCTGCCCCACGATGATAAAATCGCCCAGCAACGGGATGAAAAAGCCAGGATCGGGCAACATGCGGCCAGCTATATCAAGCCTCACAGTACGATTTATCTGGATGCGGGAACCACGACGCTGGAAATTGCGCACCAGTTAAACCACAGGGATGATCTGACAGTGATCACCAATGATTTCGCCATCGCCGCGTATCTGATGGCGCATTCAGATTGCGTGCTTTATCACACTGGCGGAAAAGTCGATCGCCACAATCAATCCTGTGTGGGAGACAAAGCGGTAACCTTATTAAGGGAAATGAATGTGGATATGGCGTTCATCTCGTCGTCATCCTGGAATCAACGCGGGATATCCACACCCAGCGAAGACAAAGTGACGGTGAAACGGGCTATCGTGGCGGCAGCAAAAACCAATTATCTGGTCACAGACGCGTCAAAGTACGGTAAAGTCGCGACTTTCCATGCGCTCGACATCAGCAGCTTTGACAAAGTTATCACTGACCAAGCCCTGTCAGAAAGCAGCCTGCATGATTTCGCCGAAAAAGGCATTACGGTGGACAGAGTATAGGAAACCTTGCCTACACAGACTGATAACGAAAAGACAATTTCGTACAAAACAGCCAGCGGGAAATTAAGATAAAGTGCCGGATAACACCGGGTATTTCAAAGGCAGCATAATGGGCAGGCAGAAAGCGAAGATCACATACGGACATGTCGATGAACTGGATGGCCTGGAATATCTGAATGCTGATTATATTGAACAAACTTTCTCCCGCCACTCTCACGAAGGTTATTGCATCGGCGTGATCAGCGAAGGTGCCCAAGGTTTTTACCACAACGGCGCTGAGCATCTGGCCCCACAAAACACCATTATTCTGGTGAACGCAGACGAGATTCACACTGGCTATTCCGCTACGGAAACTGGCTGGAGTTATCGCGCCCTGTATCCGTTACCTCAGCATTTTGAACAAATCAGCCAGGATTTAGGACAGCCCGAATACGGCGCGCCTTACTTTCGGCAGTCCGTGGTGAAAGATGATGAATTAGCCGCCAGTTTACGTCACTTGTTCAATACGCTAGACCATTCTGAAGATACTCTGCTCAGGGAAACCCTGCTCTACACCACACTGACGCGGCTGGTACTGAAGCATGGCGGTTCCCGGCTGAATATCAAACCTGCCAAAGGTTCAGCACAATCGCTGTATCTGGTGAAAGAATTTCTGGATGAGTACCCGCAGTGGCCAGTCAGCCTGACAGAACTGGCGGCCCTTGCCTGCATGACCCCTTTCAGCCTGGTGCGGGCCTTCAAACGCCAATTTGGTTTACCGCCGCACGCCTATCAGATACAGGCCAGGCTCAGACTGGCCAGACACATGCTCAAACGCGGACTCTCGATTAAGGATGCGGCCGCAGAAGCAGGGTTTCACGACCAGAGCCATTTTCATCGCCATTTCAAAAGTGCAATGGGCATCACGCCCGGTCACTATATGAAACACGTATAATGAGTTTTCCTGCTACATTAATGAACACCGCTGACAAATTTACGTCCTTTTTCACCCTATCCGATAATTTGTCGTGTTTTTAACCACCTAATCGTGAAAAATTTATCAGCAAGGAAGGCTGTTATGATCATTGCATCCGCGTTTTCCCTCGTCTTTCTGGTTCTGGCATATACCCATGTGTTTGTCGATACCATAGATGTCGATGCCATCACTATTGTACTTATGGTATTAGCGACTCTGCCCTGGGTATTTCCTTACCTGAAATCGCTGGAGCTGCCAGGGGGGATCAAAGTTGAAATGAAAAACGCGCTGGAAAAAGTTGAGCAGGCTGCAGCTGAAATAGATGGCCCCGAGCAAACCAGTGGATACCAGGGTGTGGATGCTGCCCTTGCCTTTATCGCCTTGCGGGTAGAAATAGAAAAAATCGTACGCCGGTATCAGCCCGATCTACGCTCAAGCCGTTATTCTCTGCCTGCGCAGCTGCACAGGCTGGCAAAAGAAAATGTTATCAATCAACACCTAGCCGATGCCTTGCTTGATATCGTTAAGCTAGGCAACGCCGCATCTCAGGGGCAATTTGTTCACTCAGAAGAAGCGGAGTTGATCTTGATGCGATCCGGACCGTTACTGGACAAACTGGATCATAGCCTGAGCCAGTACAGTATGGAGAGGTCCGCTGTGATTTAAGCTGCTAAGGCAGTTTTTCTATGTCTTCTTTAATCTGATAGCCTTTGTCGGTAACTATCTTTTCCAGTACGGACAGCCGTTCTCTGAGTTCGGTCATTTCCGCTCTCAAAGCGTCCGCTTCCTGGCTGGCAAGTCGCTCCCTGTCCTTCTGTTTCGCCTGAAGGCGAAGGTATTGCTGCACAATAAGTGCACCAAAAATAATGGCAATAATCCAAACCGCTGTCATGTATAAACCCCGCACTTAATTGCAGAAATAACCCGTATGCTTCAGCGTAGCACCAATTTGATGCTCATCCGTAGCGTCCAATCTGCCCCTTGTGACATACCATCACCAAAAAGAAAAAGCCGCCTGTTTAAAGGCGGCTCAGTCATTTAGTGGTTCAAGGCCATCTCTTGCTGTTGATCTGGCGGTGGCAGACGATAACGCCCTTCCCTGTAGAGCTTGCCACCCAACAAGGCATGCGCCAGCGCACGTTTGGATTCCGGCTCAGAAATACCCGAAGGCGTTAATGTCTGCCGGGAAAAATCATACTGGTATCCAATGGGGGCTTTACCCGGCTGCAGCACGACCAGCTTATCTCTGGTCAGATAACCGAAGTTCTTGTCGAACTGCATCATTGCCCGCTGATATTCCGGCGCAATCTCTTTAGTCATGTCATGCCCAATCATAGGGGAAGTATTATCAGCACCGATCAGTGACAGCAAAGTAGGCGCCATATCAATATTGCTGGCCAGGCGATCATCCTGACGGGGCTGAATATCGCCGCCCAGTATCAGGGCCGGAATATGAAAGCGGTCGACCGGAACCGGTACATTGCCTTCGGCACGGGCATCATGGTCGGCAATGACAATGAAAACGGTGTCTTTCCAGTATTCAGATTGTTTGGCTTTGGCAAAAAACTCACCTAAGGCTTTATCGGAATACTTCACCGCATTATTTCGGGTATGCTCAGGTTGTTCGTATAACTCAATTTCACCATCGGGGAATTCGTAAGGTGAGTGGTTACTACTGGTGAACACCAGGCTGAAAAATGGCTGGCCGGTTTTATGCAGCTTGGTAAATTGTTTGTCTGCCATCTGATACAAATCCTGATCCGACGCGCCCCAGGAGCCTACGAACTTAGGATTGACGAAATCAGGCAAATCAACAATATCCTCAAAGCCATTACCCAGGAAGAAAGACTTCATATTGTCAAAATGGCTTTCCCCGCCATAGATAAACTGAGTGTGGTATCCCTGGCGATCCAGCAGCTCGGCGATGGTATAAAACCCAGTCTGGCTTTTACTTAACTTCACAACCGCGCGGGAAGGCGTGGGTGTAAAACCGGTTGTCATGGCTTCAATACCACGCACAGAGCGCGTTCCTGTGGCATATACCTGAGTGAAGTTCCAGCCTTCTTGCATCAGGGCATCCAAATTTGGCGTGAGCGGCAGACCACCTAAGCCGCCGACAAAACGTGCACCCAGGCTTTCCTGAAGCAGAATCACCAGATTTTTCTTACCTTCAACGGTTGGCAAATTAGTATTCAGTGTTGGAATGTCATCTGATAAGAAAGCCTCAGGACGGCCAGAAGAGGCACGTACGTTTGCAATGATGTCCTCCAGCGGCATGGTTCCGTAAAACTCTTCCGCGTTCTTCTCAGAGGCCATGTTCTTGGCAGCAAAAATGACAGAATAAGAGGAATTCAGAGTCAGATCGTTCAACAGCGGATCGGTAGAAAATGCCACCATGGCTGGATTCAACGGCCGGTGCTGGAAGGTTGAACGCGCCCCCATTACGCCAAGAGCCACGACAAAAATGGCCAGCACAGGACGCCAGTACCAGCGATGAGCATCCAAATTACGCACAGCATAGCCACTGAGTAACCAGCCAACGCACAAGGTTAATACCGAACCAATCAGTCCGACAGCCAGTTCCAGCTTATAGCCGACCCACAACATGCTGAAGACTTCTTTCGGATAAATCAGGTATTCAAGAAACAGGCGGTTCGGGCGCAAATTATATTCGCTAATAAAACTTGGGGTCGCCAGTTCCATGTACACCAGAACCCACAAACCCGCCACCAGCCATAACCGGAGAATGAATAACCAAATCTGCCCCAAAAGACCTTGGGTTGGCAACAAGGCCAATAACAGTGAAGGAAGGATCAACAACCAGCAAAGCGTAGAGACATCCACTCTGACGCCTTGTAACAGGATCGAAGACCAGTCTTGCCAACCGGTAATATGATCAATCTGCCAGAATGTGAGCACAACGCGGGATACACTGAGCAAAATGAGCGACAGCAGAGCAAACAGGACGATGGGAAACATCACCCCGGTTAGAGTTTTAAGCTTTTGCATTATAAAGAGATCCAAATATTTGGTATCACCAAAGGTTTACCAAAACAGCTTCAGGATGATCGCCAGCCAGATGCCTCCGGCCAGCAGCAGAGAAATGAATACCGCCGCAGAACCAATGTCTTTCGCCCGGCCACTTAACTCATGAAATTCACTGCCAATACGGTCTACCACAGCCTCGATTGCCGAATTCAGCAGCTCAACGATCACAACCAGAAATAAACTGGCAACGAGCAAGATGTGCTCGATAAAACTGACAGGCAGGAAAAATGAAATGGTTGTTAATACAACAAGCAGAATAATTTCCTGTCTGATAGCCGCTTCGTACTGCCAGGCGGCTTTCAGTCCCTGTACCGAATAGCCCGCCGCTTTCACGATTCGCACTAATCCAGTGTTACCCGGTTTCATAGTGTTCCTTGCTTAGTCATTAAGACGGCCGAAAATAGTGAAATATTGCTCTGCCGACAATCGGCAAAAACCCAGTTATGATGTTGCTCCCGCTTACAGACGAACACATTTTTCAATCTGTGAGGTTAAGCACTTTTCTGTCATCATCAATTCAGAAAAACGCTTTACATCAATATTAAAGATACAGTATGACTCGCGTTTCTTAAGAAACCCTTAAGAAACGCGAGCAAAAAAATTGACATTAGTGACAAAAAAGAGAGGTTAAATCGGTAGCTGCTGACCGGTTTTGACCGTCCGGATAGCCAGGTTTGTATGAATATCTTTGACCATGGTCAGGGTCTGTAGTTTGCGGATGAAAGCTTCGTAATGGGGTAAATCTCTGGCGACCACTTCTAACAGATAATCGTGTGCTCCGGATATCACATGCGCGCTGATCACCTCAGCCATTCCTGACATTACCTGTTCAAACTCGTCTATCGGTTGATCCCTGTGATTATTCAGGCTGACATTAACAAAAAACGTCATTATCAGTCCCAGCTTCTGTCTGTCCAGGGTGGCCTGATACCCGGCGATAATACCGTCTGATTCCAGCTTCTTGATTCGCCTGGCGCAAGGTGACACCGACAGGCCAACCTTATCGGCTATCTCAGCGGTGCTCTGCCGCGCATCGCGCTGTATTTCAGCCAGAATCTGCTTATCTTTTTTATCCATCACACCCGTATCCCTGTCGCTTCATTACTCATCATCAATACCAAGTTAGTAAAATAATTCACTAATCTGAATTAAATTGGAAAATTTAACCAACAAACAATAAACGAATGGTTAAGTTTGCCAACTATTATCGCGTGCTTTTGCGGATACTGAAGTCACTACAATCGCAAGGATTACGCTGATGCAAAATAACACGTCCTCACTGCTGACCGGACTGTTAGCCATGACAGTAACGTTAATGATCTGGTCAGGTTTTTTTATTTCGCTGCGGGCCTCCAGCCAGTCAGATCTGACCATCGCCGATATTGCTCTGATACGCTTCGTTCCCGCAGCCCTGCTGTTTGGCTGGCTGTGCCGGCATAAAGTCAGGCACATTTTTCAGACCCCGAAGCGATACTTAGTGCTGATTTGCTGGGGGGCCGGGCTACCCTATCTGTTTATCGCCGGATACGGTTTGCATTATGTGCCCGTTGCCGATGGCGCTTCCTTAATCCCGGGCATACTGCCGCTGCTTGTATCTGGCATTGCCGTTGTCTGCTTTCGCGAACCTCTTTCACCAATGCGCCGGACTGGTTTAGTGTTTATCGCATTGGGCGTAGTGTGCTTTGTCGCCAAATCACTGGTCGGTGGACAGCCGGGTATGTTGGTGGGTTATGCCATTCTGTTACTGGCGAGTTTTAGCTGGGCCTGGTTTACCATAGCGATGCGCGTCTCTGGCCTGTCGGCAATAGAAGGGGCCGCTGTGATTGCACTATCAGGGTGTGGCCTGCTGCTGGCTGGCTTTCTCAGCCAGACAATGACGTTTAATTTGATGTCGGTAGACGCTCAGGAAGTGATGTACCATTTTCTGGTTCAGGGAGTCGGTGTGGGGATAGTTTCCAGCCTGTGTTATACCTTGGCTATTTCCCGGCTGGGGGCTGAAATGAGTGCCGCGCTGGGTGCTTTTACCCCGGTTTTAGCGGCACTGATGGCTGTCCCACTCTTTTCCGAACCACTCACCGGACAAACAATGATTGCCATGGCGTTTATTGTGATTGGCGCGCTCACTGCCAGCGAAGTCATGCCAATCCCCTTCAAAAGAAGTCAGAGAGTGGAAAAAGCCATGCGTTAAATTGAGACGCTGTCAGGCAATTCCCATCTGGTTTTTGTATTTCTCTACCGCTTTTTCATAGAAAGCACGTTCGTCATCATCAGAGAGACTTTCTGCCTGATTCAAGAATACTTCAGGCCCGGCTTTGCCGTTTTTTAACTGCCAAACGGCGTAAGCCGCCTGCTTATCGAGTTCAATGCGGTTTTTCTCGGAAGCCGATAACAAAGAAAGATTATGCATGGTTTTCCTTACAATTACAGAGTCAACGCTTGGTCTGGCGATCTGGCGACATAGTAACGAATTCAGCGTTAAAGTGAAGAGCGGCTTATCTAACCCGGTAACATCAATAAGCTAAGTCTCTGTCTCCCTGTGGTTAAAAACCAAGGTGGGATGTTACCACCCAAGTAAATACAACAACGATCATG
Organism: Photobacterium salinisoli; assembly: GCF_003614885.1. GTDB lineage: Bacteria > Pseudomonadota > Gammaproteobacteria > Enterobacterales > Vibrionaceae > Photobacterium > Photobacterium salinisoli. Next base: position 948,446 of record NZ_QZMS01000011.1, on the reverse strand, counting down.
GCGATTAAAGTCACACTGAGGACAGGATTCAGGGTACGCCGATTAGGGTGGCGTATCGCATCAATGACGCTTGGCTCATCGATGTTCCTGTCTGTTTGAACAAACTGATGAAAATGGGTTTGCCCTAAGCTGATACAGTCCTGCTCTCCGTCTATCACCTGGGCATCAAACCATCTGTACCTGTCGACTAAACGTTCAGCCGGTACATTTCGCGGCGAACCAAATCGCCCGGTTCTGGGCTCAATGATACTGATCACCAAGAGTTGTTTTGACTCGCCCCACACCCAGCAGGGGAGAAAATTCCCCTGAATATCGACCCGGCACGGAAATGGATAAGTGTCATTGTTCAATAATTGGGAAACTGGCATACCCTGAGACTGCAGCGCCTGCTGCGCATTTTCAAGCCAGGGATCAATGGCATCTCTGAAAACATTCTGTCGCAGCGGTAACAAGCGAGACAGGCCGCGCAAAACGAACGCCTGGCAATCCGGCCGTACCTGATAAGTTTGCCAGAAATCCTGTACCGGCCCCCATTCCGACAATGCCAGAAAAACAGCCCGGCAGGTTTTCTCATATCGTTCAAAATTGGTCATGAATGCCTCCGCCGCAATCGGGCGTTGCTTATCCTGGCTGATCACCGGATAAACAACCCCATGAACAGAACACAATACTGGTTGCAGGCAGAAGAGGTGTTGATCTCACTACTGTTTTTGCGCTGTATATAGCATTGAGCCAGGCTACAGCCCAAATCCAACGCTCAACAGAATAGCGTTACTGTCAACATCTCCCATATCCCGGTATTCATAGCCGAGTGTCAAATCCAGCAAAGGTATAATACCCAACACGAAACCGGCACCGCCGGCAAATCCCCATCCATCATCTTTGTTTGTCACACCGGATAATTTGCGATCAACATCGTAATAGTTCGTGCCGGCTCTGGCATAAACACTCCCCACCAGCAGTGGAATATCAGCCTGAAGTGTCAGAGGCACAGAAGTATAGTCAATATCATTTTTTGCCGACGACAACCTTGAATCCACTTCCGCGCTACCAATGGCTAATCCGGCGTTGACACTAAAAATACTGGTGAGCTGATAAGACGCATTGACACCGTATTCATAACCATAATCAGAGTTGCCGTCATACTCCAGGCGGGACGCCCCCGCGTTGGCCCCGACAGATAAACCTAAAATTTCAGCGCTGGCTGGCAGGCTTAACAATGCAAGCGCCGCTGATAGCATCAATTTCTTCATGTTAACGTTCCTTCGTAGCAAAAGAGTGAAAACTGTCGTTGCAGACTGTGCCCAATTAATCAATAGCCTATATCCTTATTTTCGCCAACTAAACACACCTTAAAAACAAGCAGATACTTATCTTTGCCTGCATTTTTCTTTCCTGTATCACACACCTGAGATCATCACGCAAAACGATGATATCGATTACATCTATTTTAATCCGTTTCGTGAATTAACTAATCCAATCCTACTCCTAAAAAGTAAGAACAATTCACACAAGGCACTGTTATATAAATATTTATACTAAAAAGCACGGCTTTATTCATCATGTTGAATAACTTAGTACCACAATAAAACGCAAACGATTAACTTCCTGTTTTCAACAGATATGGTAAATAACCCTGGATCGACGGCTGAACAATCAATAAAATGTGACCAACGTCAAAAGTTGCTGTTGGTAACTTCACTAGACTGGCTCCCTGATTCAGCAACAGTTCCTAACTGGCTCTCATTGAGTGTCTGCCACTGCTGTGCTGATGTTTCTTCAGATAAGACGTACCACTTGAGTACGACATACAGAGGGTAAACACATGAACGAGATTCTGCTTGCAACTATTGCAGGAGTCGTTGTCGGTCTTTTCTTCAGTGCAGTAAAACTGCCACTACCTGCGCCGCCAGTGCTGTCTGGCATCATGGGGATTGTGGGTGTTTACCTGGGTGGTATGGCATACCAAGCAGTGGTTGAACGTTTCTTCTCGTAATTTTTTTAAACGAATAACTTGTCAGGAGTCCGCTATGGCTACCCCGCATATCAATGCCGAATTTGGTGATTTCGCAGAAACAGTACTGATGCCCGGTGACCCGCTGCGTGCGAAACTGATCGCAGAAACGTATCTGGAAGATGCCAAAGAAGTCTGCAATGTACGCAACATGTTTGGATACACAGGCACCTATAAAGGCAAGAAAGTGTCTGTGATGGGCCATGGTATGGGTATCCCGTCCTGCTCTATCTATGTTCACGAACTGATCAAAGACTTCGGTGTAAAGAACGTCATCCGTATCGGCAGCTGCGGTACAGTAAGCGATGACATCAAACTGATGGATATCGTGATTGCAATGGGTGCGTCTACCGACTCCAAAGTAAACCGCATCCGCTTCAACAACCATGACTTTGCCGCCATTGCTGATTTCCACCTGCTGGAAACAGCGGTAAACCAGGCGCGTGAGCAAAATGTGCCTGTACGCGTCGGTAACGTGTTCTCTGCCGATCTGTTCTACAGCCCTGAAGCAGACCTGTTCGATAAGATGAACAAGCTGAATATTCTGGGTGTCGACATGGAAGCCGCCGGTATCTATGGTGTTGCCGCTGAGCTGGGTGCGAAAGCGCTGACCATTCTCACTGTGTCTGACCACATTACCCGTGGCGAGCACCTGAGTTCTGAAGATCGTCAGAAATCATTCCACTCTATGATGCAAGTTGCGCTGGAAACGGCGATCACTATCTGATGCATCTTATCCGGTCTGTCATATACAGGCCGGATTGCGCATTTAAGGCCGGCACCAATGCTTCGCCTTAGTAAAGGATTAGTCAGCTCAATCAGGGGATTTGCCTGTCGCAGCTCAAAAATTGGTAAAATGTGGCGTCTTACACAATTTGAAGCGGGTTTACCCGGGCGACAATGCTATGCCTGGCAGTTTGGGCCAACTAATGGGTGCTGGGTCATCGTATGCAGTAATGACTCGGCACCTTTTTCCGGACATGTTTTCGGTATAGTCCGTACATCAGGAGAGTGGCAAGCATGATGACAAATCAAAAACACTCTGCAACCTTGCCGCCAACCAGCGGGCACTGGCAGTTGAATCATTGCAAAACTGTGCATTGCCAAAACTTTGGTTCCCGCAACCCGGACGACTATATCATTCAGAGGACGAATCCAAACCGTCCTGCATTCATTTGCAAAGAATGCGGCGCCTTTCCTCCCCTAATCAGCAATATCAATGTCATCGCAGAATGGCGTTACCTGAAATTACAGCAAAGTAACGGCTTACCTGCCTGCACTAATCTCGACTGTGACAATCTGGGTTTGCCCGTACTGACACATCGCCACCTTTATCATGCCTTTGGCTACAGTGGTGATCGTCAGCGTTATCGCTGTAAAAATTGTCAGGCGACGTTTGTCGACAGGTGGTCTGGGTTTAATCCTAAACACCAGATTCAGCAAAAGCTGCTTGCCCTGCTGTTTACCGGCCACCCCATCCGGGATATCTGCCGGCGGCTTGGTATGAACCCGAAAACGTTTTACGATCAGCTGAACCACATTGCCAGCCGCTGCCGTCGGCAACTCTCAGTTTTTGATACCCGCTTACTGCAAAACCGCTCACAACTGGCATTAGCTTGCACACTCAGCCCGCTTCAGCCACATGCGGCTAATGGCGTTTACTGGATTGCCAGTTGCGAGGCAAATTCCGGCTATGTCGTCAGCCAGCACATTAACTATCACCCTGAACAGGCAGGCACACCCGACCCACTGCATGATCCTTACAGTCCTAATGCCCGCTTCCTTGCCAGACAGGAAAATAGCGCACCCGCAGCAGCACAAACAGCCCCTCAGGGCTTGCTGGCTAAAGTCGATGCAAAATATCGTGAGGTGTTATCAAGACCGCATTTGGAAGATCCAAGCAGTGACCAGTACATTGAGCATTTTCCGGTCAAAGGCAATCTGATCAGGCCTCAGTACGCGGTTTACGCACATTTTTTACAACTCAATGAACAAGTGAGTGATGACACGCAACTGATGCTGTTCATGCCGCAAGAGCCTCTGTTGCGTTCAGCTTGTCTGTCTGTGTTTCTGAACAGAATTCGCTCCGGCACGATTGAACCTGTCTATGTAGAAGAAGACCCGGACTGGCCGCAGGGCAATGCAGCGGGACGTATCGACATCGTATTGCTGGGTTGGTGGCGCGACCGATGGGCATTTACCCGGCATGGTGAGGTTGGTAAAGGTATCTGCCATTTAGGCGGCGAAAAAGATAATGAAGCCAGATGGCTGCAACTTGCGACTCACAGAGCAGTGGATGAGTACCAACAGCGTTTTTATCAGCAATTTTCGCAATTGGTTGATGAGCCCAGAAGAAAAGCCAGACCTGGCGGATTACTTCCTCTGCTGGATATTTACCGCGCCTGGCATAACCTGTGCCGGCAAGATCGAAATGGCTTAACACCTGCCCAGCAATTGGGAATTATGGCTTCGCCGTTAACATTAGAACAGTTACTTAATTAATTCAGCAGCCTTGTTTTCTGTTTAATCGCGTAACACACCACGCAAAAAATCATTTTTGTTAGCTCAGCTTCAATCACCAATAACACTTTGGCATATAATCTTCAGTGCGTAATCTTTATTGATAAGTTACACAAAATTCTGAGGTGATGTGGTGATACGGATAGTCCCCAATCGAATCAAGCCCATTTTGTTGGTCAGCATGCTCGCAGTCGGTATTCTTCCTGCTTACATCTATGGCTGGATCAGCAGTAAGAAACTCAATGACGTCGCGCTGGACAGAATTGCTGATGGCATTAATGCCCGCAGTAATATCGTGGCCCAGAGCCTGGATCAGACACATACGCTGCGATTGAAAAACCTGGATTTATTAAGCCACTCCCCTATTTTTTCCCGACCACCTGAAGAGATTGGGCAGTTTTTTCATAACTTCGGGCAAACTGACCCTTCATTTTCAGCAATGCATCAGGTTCGCAACACAAACGGCGGTTATTATCTTAATGCGACCTCAGGTAAAGGATTTACTATTCATGAAATTGGTGCCCCGGATTTAGAGAATATCGAAAAAGCGTTGGCCAGAGATAATACCTACATATCCCATCCTTTAATCAAAAATGGTGACCTCACGGTATTTCTGGCAAAAAAAATCAAACAACAGCCTGATGGGTTTCTGCTGATTGAATACAAAATGGATGACATCAAACAGCAGCTTAAGCAATTAGGGAGTGAGGTTGCCCCAAGCGACGATGTGTATCTGACCGATATTGATGGCAAACTGCTGCTGAGCAGCCATACCACAGAACACTCCCTGCATCATTTCAAACAATTCTACAAAGCCAACCTGATAGCAGGGTCAGGTTCACTGTCCTCCTTTTTCCCGTTCAAACCCGGAATCAATAACTACATCGATGATGATGGCGAAGCGATGATTGCGGCGGTGGTCCCTTCACAGATCAAAGACACAGAAGGCATGCCGATCTGGTCGCTGATCACTGTGACCTCGCAAGACAGCGCCATCAGTGTTATTGATGAATTACACCATTTCCTTCTGCTTGCGCTGGCAATGATCAGCGTGTTCATCCTTTTACTTGCCATCGGCCTGACGAAGCGAATTACCGGCCCGATTGCCAAACTGACTCGGTTCGCCTCCCAGTTCCGTTTAGGAGATTACCAGCCAAACCCCTCCTTTGAAGGCCCTTATGAGTTTCAGTTACTCAATGATGCCCTTAATCAGGGGGCTGATAAGATTTCAGCGGATACTAAGCGGCTCAATCAGGCGCTGGAGAAAGCCAAATCGGCGGATAGAGCCAAATCGGCATTTCTGGCCAATCTGTCCCATGAGATACGCACCCCAATGAACGGAATGCTGGGTTTGTCGCAATTGTTGTTGAAAACCAAATTAACGGCAGAACAAGAACATCATCTCAACACCCTGCTCGATTCGGGCAAGCACATGATGTCATTGCTGAACGATATTCTGGATTTCTCTAAAATTGAGCAAGGCCAGCTAAAACTGGATAAAACGCACTTTTGCTTTAGCGACCTGGTCGGCACGATTGAAAGTACCTACTACTCGCTGGCGAAAGAAAAAGGCCTGGCTTTCAACATTGACTGTGGCTTTGATCAGGAAACCTGGTTCTATGCCGACAAATCCCGTATCCGTCAGATTCTGTTTAACCTGATCAGCAATGCCATTAAATTCACAGACAAAGGCCATGTCAGAGTGCGTATGAGGCGGGCGCTGCTCACAGGAGGGCAGCAACAGCAACTGACGATTGTGGCTGAAGATAGCGGCATCGGCATAGCGCCGGAGCGTGTCGCCCTTGTTTTCGACCCTTTCGCGCAGGCGGAAGTCTCTACCAGCCGGCGCTATGGCGGCACCGGACTCGGGTTGAGTATTGTCAAACAGTTGGCAGAATTAATGGGCGGCAATGTCGAACTTAGCAGCGAGCCTGGCATTGGAACATCTGTGACCGTCAACCTCTGCCTTGATACTGGCACCCCTCAGGAAGAGCTGATCGAAGACATTGAGATCGACAGAGAAGCTTTTGCCGGATTACACGTCCTGGTTGTTGAAGACAACCACCTCAACATACTGATTATGGAAAGTTTTCTTAAGCAGTGGGGATTTCATACCCACACGGCAGAAAACGGCCTGGAAGCATTAGAAATGATGCAGCGCCAATCCTACGATTTGATCCTGATGGATAATCACATGCCGGTTATGGACGGTCTGGAATCAACCCGCCGCATTCGTTCCCTGCCGGAACCTTACTGCATTGTCCCGATCTTCGCTTGCACCGCAGATGCCTTTGAGGAAACACAGAAGAATATGCTGGATGCCGGGGTTGACTGTGTTATCACCAAACCTCTCGACGAGCGAAAATTACTGGATGCGCTACAACGCTTTCGCCACCGTATTGACTACATGGCCTATCTGCGCCGCCATACGCTCAAACAGCCTGATTTTCGGGATCCGTCTATTTTAGGCGATCACTCCCTTAATCAGATGCCGCTATCCGCAACACTTTCTGCATTCGACCTGGACCAAGTCACACAGATAGACATGGAAGAGTTACTGGAACTGCTGGATCAGGATAAAAATATGATTGCGCATTTCCTCACTATCTTTGCTGATGATCACCATGATTATGACCAAAAAATCCGTCAGGCCATTAAGGAGAACGATCTCGAGCAGGCAATGTTACTCAGTCATACCCTTAAAGGGGCCTCCGCCAGTCTTTGTGCGAAGCGGATCAGTCACAGTGCCATGATAATCGAGAAGCAACTGAAATCTGCGCAGATCCCCTCGGAATCTGAACTTGATGCGATGTCACAAGCTTTATCAGCACTTTGTCACGAAATTCGCAGCCAGCAACACACTGTCGATATTGGCTAATCCCTTTATGTTTATCAAACCAAGGATATCAGTATGAATGATCACCATGCCGCACTTTCCAACGTTCGCTGTATCCTTGCCGAGGGTGCCGAAAGAATGTTTGACAAAACCGTTCGAATTGGGCTTCGCGATTGACATCGACACAGAAAAATTTAATTATCGGGACATCAAATATTTTGCTTCGATCCATATGTTCAGAGCATCGGACATGGCTTCAAAAGAACAGTCAACAGACCAAACTTAAGGTTTGTACAAACACAGCAAAGGACAATAGATATGAGCACCAAACTGGAACAGCTGCGCGCACTTACTACTGTTGTTGCCGACACCGGCGACATCGAAGCGATTAAGAAATACCAACCGCAAGATGCCACCACCAACCCTTCCCTGATACTGAAAGCCGCAGAGATTGAACAGTACGCTCCGCTCATCGACGATGCGATTGCTTATGCCAAAGCGCAAAGCAGCGATAAAGCACAGCAAATCGAAGACGCCGGTGACAAACTGGCCGTTAACATCGGTAAAGAAATCCTGAACGTGGTGCCTGGCCGTATCTCCACTGAAGTGGATGCTCGCCTGTCATACGACACCCAGGCCAGCGTGGCAAAAGCCCGCAAGCTGATCAAAATGTACAACGATGCCGGCATCAGCAACGACCGTATCCTGATCAAACTGGCTTCTACCTGGGAAGGGATCCGCGCTGCCGAAATCCTGGAAAAAGAAGGCATCAACTGTAACCTGACCCTGCTGTTCTCTTTCGCTCAGGCCCGTGCCTGTGCTGAAGCCGGTGTATACCTGATCTCCCCCTTCGTGGGCCGCATCATGGACTGGTACAAAGCCAAAGAAGGCCGTGACTTCGAAGCCTCTGAAGATCCGGGCGTGCTGTCAGTAACAGCTATCTATAACTACTACAAAGCACTGGGCTACAACACTGTGGTCATGGGCGCCAGCTTCCGTAACACGGGTGAAATTCTGGAGCTCGCCGGCTGTGACCGCCTGACCATCAGCCCGCAGTTGCTGCAGGAGCTGTCTGAAGCACAAGGCGACGTGGTGCAGAAACTCTCTGCTGACGTGGCGTCTGAAGAGCGTCCGGCACCTATGACGCACGCGGAGTTCCTGTGGGATCACAACCAGGACCCAATGGCCATCGAGAAGCTGGCGGAAGGTATCCGTAACTTCGCGATCGACCAGGGTAAACTGGAAACCATGATCGAAGCGCGCCTGTAATCCCGCGACAATTTCTGAGAGCAGCACAGCGCTGCTCTCACTCGTTTTATGACCAACCTGTATTGAGTAAGAAGAACTAATTATGGATCGTAAAGTATTAGCGAATGCTATCCGTGCCCTGAGCATGGACGGTGTACAACAGGCCAACTCAGGCCACCCGGGCGCCCCGATGGGGATGGCAGACATCGCAGAAGTGCTGTGGCGTGACCACCTGAATCACAACCCGCAAAACCCGAACTGGGCTGACCGCGACCGCTTCGTGCTGTCTAACGGCCACGGCTCGATGCTGATTTACTCCCTGCTGCACCTGAGCGGTTACGACCTGGCGATTGACGATCTGAAAAACTTCCGTCAGCTGCACTCCAAAACCCCGGGTCACCCGGAGTACGGCTACGCGCCGGGCATCGAAACCACCACAGGCCCGCTGGGTCAGGGCATCACCAATGCGGTGGGCATGGCGATTGCTGAAAAATCGCTGGCCGCACAGTTTAACCGTGACGGCCACGACATCGTTGACCACTACACCTATACATTCCTGGGCGACGGCTGCCTGATGGAAGGGATTTCTCACGAAGCCTGCTCACTGGCCGGTACGCTGGGTCTGGGCAAGCTGATCGCCTTCTGGGATGACAACGGCATCTCCATCGACGGTCACGTGGAAGGCTGGTTCTCTGACGACACGCCAAAGCGTTTTGAAGCCTACGGCTGGCACGTGATCCCTGCAGTTGACGGCCACGATGCGGCCGCTATCAACGCGGCCATCGAAGCAGCGAAAGCCGATCCACGTCCTACCCTGATTTGCACCAAAACCATCATTGGTTTCGGCTCTCCAAACAAAGCCGGCTCTCACGACTGCCACGGTGCCCCGCTGGGTCACGATGAAATCGCCGCCGCCCGTGAATTCCTGGGCTGGCAGCACGGTCCGTTCGAGATCCCTGCCGACGTTTACGCACAGTGGGATGCCAAAGAAGCGGGCGCCGCCAAAGAAGCCGCCTGGAATGAAAAACTGGCCGCTTATGAAGCCGCGCATCCAGAGCTGGCTGCCGAGTTCAAACGCCGTGTGAACGGTGAACTGCCAGCACAGTGGGAAGCAGCAACCAGCCAGATCATCGCAGATCTGCAAGCCAACCCGGCCAACATCGCTTCCCGTAAAGCCTCTCAGAACGCGCTGGAAGCCTTCGGCAAGATCCTGCCTGAATTCATGGGCGGCTCTGCAGACCTGGCCCCTTCCAACCTGACCATGTGGTCTGGTTCGAAGTCGCTGACGGCGGATGACGCGTCCGGTAACTACATCCATTACGGTGTGCGTGAATTCGGCATGACGGCCATCATCAACGGTATCGCCCTGCACGGCGGTTTCGTGCCTTACGGGGCTACCTTCCTGATGTTCATGGAATACGCCCGTAACGCCATGCGTATGGCTGCGCTGATGAAAGTGCAGAACATCCAGGTTTACACCCATGACTCTATCGGTCTGGGTGAAGACGGTCCGACGCACCAGCCGGTTGAACAAATGGCTTCTCTGCGTCTGACTCCGAACATGAGCACCTGGCGCCCGTGTGACCAGGTTGAATCTGCCGTGGCCTGGAAACTGGCCATCGAGCGTAAAGATGCGCCAACCGCGCTGATCTTCTCGCGTCAGAACCTGGCTCAGCAGGAACGTAACGATGCGCAGGTTGCAGATATCGCCAAGGGTGGTTACATCCTGAAAGACTGCGCAGGCAAGCCTGAGCTGATCCTGATTGCCACCGGTTCTGAAGTGGAGCTGGCGGTCAACGCGGCAGCTGAGCTGAGCGCAGAAGGCAAGCAGGTCCGTGTGGTGTCCATGCCATCGACCGATGCCTTCGACAAGCAAGACGCGGCTTACCGCGAGTCTGTGCTGCCATCTGATGTAACTGCTCGTATCGCCATCGAAGCCGGTATCGCCGACTTCTGGTACAAGTACGTAGGCTTTGACGGCCGCATCATCGGCATGACCAGCTTCGGTGAATCTGCACCAGCTGGCGAGCTGTTCAAGCTGTTCGGCTTCACCACTGAAAATGTAGTCAGCACTGCGAAAGAGCTGCTGTAAACCGATCGGAAACCATCATCACTATCATGGCGATGGTGCAATGATTCAAAGGCCTGGCATTCATGCCAGGCCTTTTTTATCACCCCGGTCATCATCGGATCTCTCTCCGCAAACCCAGCGAAAAAAAGCCGACAGTTCAATGCGGCAATAAGAAGGCTGAACAAAGTGCATGACGGCTAACATTTGTTAAGCGCTTTTGAATCCATTACACTGATTCCTCAACTGTGTATGGAACACCGCTATGACCACTTCACCGCCTACCGCTTCTTTTGACCATCAGCTGGAAGATACAGACCTGTTGACTGAAATTGCCATTTTGTATTACCAGCAAAGTGCCACACAGGAAGAAATCTCGAAAAAATTCGGTATCAGCCGCCCTAAAGTCAGCCGACTGCTCAGAAAAGCGCGGGAAGAAGGGATAGTGGAAATTACCGTCAAGTTCCACCCGATCCACAGTGCTCAACTTGAGCAGCGTTTGATGGACAGGTTTAACCTGAAACGTGCCTTGATTGCACTGGATCAGCCCAGTGCGCAAGAACAGCGAATGCAAGTCTCTACGCTGGTATCGGCCTATCTGGACGGTTATCTGAGAGACGATGTCGTTGTTGCGGTCGGTCAGGGACAGAATGTTGCGGCTGTCGCTGATCATCCCGGTATTGTTTCCCATCGCAATGCGCGATTTGTATGTGCCATCGGCGGAACCCACCGCAGCGGCGATACCATTAATGCGGATCATATCTGCCGTCGGCTGGCCAAAAAATTTGGTGGCACCAGCGAAACCTTATACGCACCCGCCTATGTCGACAGTGAAGTCACTCAGCAGGTATTCATCACTCATCCCAATGTCAGTGAAACCCTCAATCAGGCCCGAAAAGCAGAGTTTGCCCTAGTCGGCATTGGTGACATGGACGAAAACAGCCATATGGTGAAGTTGGGATGTTTTACGGCAAAAGAGTTTGTGGAAGCCAGACTCAATGATGGCATTGTCGGCGATATCGGTGGCTTTGACTTCTTCCGTCTGGATGGACAACAAGCGGGAACACTGATGCGGGGCCGGGTTGTCGGGCTGGAAATGTCTGATTTGCGCCGTATCCCGAATGTGATTGCGATGGCAAGTGAAAGCCGAAAGGCACTGGCAATTCTGGGCGCGTTAAGAACGGGTGTGATTGATGTGCTGGCGACCAGCGCAAGTTGTGCGATGGCATTACTGAACATGTCAGATTCATAAGCACAGCGGGCAGCAGATGAGTTATGCCAGTCATTGCTTATACCTGCTGCAGGGTGAACAAAATTACGGTAATGCTATTTTTGTTCACCTCGGGTCTGATTCACTGATACAGCCAACACGTCGTTAACCTCTTATTGGATCGTTCAAGAGCCACAAACATTAACCATAACCCTATATCCTTCTGATAAATAATAACTTTTACCTTCTCTTTTTTATCATTACAGATAAAGTGTGTTGAATTCAGCACATTGGCCAGAGTTCACCTTATCAGGCTCTGTGACGAATCAGGCAACTTTCTCCCTGACCAACTGCAACGTAGGGTTTGACATTTGTGGCAAAAAGCTCAAATATGAGCACTTCATTTGCTCACGTGCATTACATTCGTTCATGCAGAATGAACCGCAACAGAGCAAGAACGTCATTTCTTACCACATATCAAAAAGGTTTTACTGAGATGAGCACCAAACTGGAACAGCTGCGCGCACTTACTACTGTTGTTGCCGACACCGGCGACATCGAAGCGATTAAGAAATACCAACCGCAAGATGCCACCACCAACCCTTCCCTGATACTGAAAGCCGCAGAGATTGAACAGTACGCTCCGCTCATCGACGATGCGATTGCTTATGCCAAAGCGCAAAGCAGCGATAAAGCACAGCAAATCGAAGACGCCGGTGACAAACTGGCCGTTAACATCGGTAAAGAAATCCTGAACGTGGTGCCTGGCCGTATCTCCACAGAAGTGGATGCTCGCCTGTCATACGACACCCAGGCCAGCGTGGCAAAAGCCCGCAAGCTGATCAAAATGTACAACGATGCCGGCATCAGCAACGACCGTATCCTGATCAAACTGGCTTCTACCTGGGAAGGGATCCGCGCTGCCGAAATCCTGGAAAAAGAAGGCATCAACTGTAACCTGACCTTGCTGTTCTCTTTCGCTCAGGCCCGTGCCTGTGCTGAAGCCGGTGTATACCTGATCTCCCCCTTCGTGGGCCGCATCATGGACTGGTACAAAGCCAAAGAAGGCCGTGACTTCGAAGCCTCTGAAGATCCGGGCGTGCTGTCAGTAACAGCTATCTATAACTACTACAAAGCACTGGGCTACAACACTGTGGTCATGGGCGCCAGCTTCCGTAACACGGGTGAAATTCTGGAGCTCGCCGGCTGTGACCGCCTGACCATCAGCCCGCAGTTGCTGCAGGAGCTGTCTGAAGCACAAGGCGACGTGGTGCAGAAACTCTCTGCTGACGTGGCGTCTGAAGAGCGTCCGGCACCTATGACGCACGCGGAGTTCCTGTGGGATCACAACCAGGACCCAATGGCCATCGAGAAGCTGGCGGAAGGTATCCGTAACTTCGCGATCGACCAGGGTAAACTGGAAACCATGATCGAAGCGCGCCTGTAATCCCGCGACAATTTCTGAGAGCAGCACAGCGCTGCTCTCACTCGTTTTATGACCAACCTGTATTGAGTAAGAAGAACTAATTATGGATCGTAAAGTATTAGCGAATGCTATCCGTGCCCTGAGCATGGACGGTGTACAACAGGCCAACTCAGGCCACCCGGGCGCCCCGATGGGGATGGCAGACATCGCAGAAGTGCTGTGGCGTGACCACCTGAATCACAACCCGCAAAACCCGAACTGGGCTGACCGCGACCGCTTCGTGCTGTCTAACGGCCACGGCTCGATGCTGATTTACTCCCTGCTGCACCTGAGCGGTTACGACCTGGCGATTGACGATCTGAAAAACTTCCGTCAGCTGCACTCCAAAACCCCGGGTCACCCGGAGTACGGCTACGCGCCGGGCATCGAAACCACCACAGGCCCGCTGGGTCAGGGCATCACCAATGCGGTGGGCATGGCGATTGCTGAAAAATCGCTGGCCGCACAGTTTAACCGTGACGGCCACGACATCGTTGACCACTACACCTATACATTCCTGGGCGACGGCTGCCTGATGGAAGGGATTTCTCACGAAGCCTGCTCACTGGCCGGTACGCTGGGTCTGGGCAAGCTGATCGCCTTCTGGGATGACAACGGCATCTCCATCGACGGTCACGTGGAAGGCTGGTTCTCTGACGACACGCCAAAGCGTTTTGAAGCCTACGGCTGGCACGTGATCCCTGCAGTTGACGGCCACGATGCGGCCGCTATCAACGCGGCCATCGAAGCAGCGAAAGCCGATCCACGTCCTACCCTGATTTGCACCAAAACCATCATTGGTTTCGGTTCGCCGAACAAAGCCGGCTCTCACGACTGCCACGGTGCCCCGCTGGGTCACGATGAAATCGCCGCCGCCCGTGAATTCCTGGGCTGGCAGCACGGTCCGTTCGAGATCCCTGCCGACGTTTACGCTGAGTGGGATGCCAAAGAAGCGGGCGAAGCGAAAGAAGCCGCCTGGAATGAAAAACTGGCTGCTTATGAAGCCGCTTACCCAGAGCTGGCTGCCGAGTTCAAACGCCGTGTGAACGGTGAACTGCCAGCACAGTGGGAAGCTGCAACCAGCCAGATCATCGCAGATCTGCAAGCCAACCCGGCCAACATCGCTTCCCGTAAAGCCTCTCAGAACGCGCTGGAAGCGTTCGGCAAGATCCTGCCTGAATTCATGGGCGGCTCTGCAGACCTGGCACCTTCCAACCTGACCATGTGGTCTGGTTCGAAGTCGCTGACGGCGGATGACGCGTCCGGTAACTACATCCATTACGGTGTGCGTGAATTCGGCATGACGGCCATCATCAACGGTATCGCCCTGCACGGCGGTTTCGTCCCTTACGGCGCCACCTTCCTGATGTTCATGGAATACGCCCGTAACGCCATGCGTATGGCTGCGCTGATGAAAGTGCAGAACATCCAGGTTTACACCCATGACTCTATCGGTCTGGGTGAAGACGGTCCGACGCACCAGCCGGTGGAGCAAATGGCGTCTCTGCGTCTGACACCGAACATGAGCACCTGGCGTCCGTGTGACCAGGTTGAATCTGCCGTGGCCTGGAAACTGGCCATCGAGCGTAAAGATGCGCCAACCGCGCTGATCTTCTCGCGTCAGAACCTGGCTCAGCAGGAACGTAACGATGCACAGGTTGCAGATATCGCCAAGGGTGGTTACATCCTGAAAGACTGCGCAGGCAAGCCTGAGCTGATCCTGATTGCCACCGGTTCTGAAGTGGAGCTGGCGGTCAACGCAGCGGCTGAGCTGAGTGCCGAAGGCAAGCAGGTCCGTGTGGTGTCCATGCCATCGACCGATGCCTTCGACAAGCAAGACGCGGCTTACCGCGAGTCTGTGCTGCCATCGGACGTGACGGCCCGTATCGCTATCGAAGCCGGTATCGCCGACTTCTGGTACAAGTACGTGGGCTTTGACGGCCGCATCATCGGCATGACCAGCTTCGGTGAATCTGCACCGGCTGGCGAGCTGTTCAAGCTGTTCGGCTTCACCACTGAAAATGTGGTCAGCACAGCGAAAGAGCTGCTGGCATAAGCCCAAGCAGACAAACCCCCAAAGCCAGTCGAAAGACTGGCTTTTTGTTTATTAATGTATTCCGTTACTGCGCCTGAAAGCTGACATCGTATCTATTCTCCGTTTCTACTCTCCGCATCTATTCGCTGCATCTGTTCGGGACATCAGTCCACGCTTTTCGCCGTTCCTGTTCGACAATCCTCTGATCCAACCCTATGTCATCCAGCAAGTAGTCTGGCAACTCACTCAAATGACGCAAGTCACGCTCACGCTGCCGCCAGCGTCGATAGGAAGAAAAGCCAGACTTAATCATACCCATGACTTTTGTGCTTCCGGTAAACACAAAGTTATATGTTGTTATCCCCATGCCAGCCACCTATTATCACCAAAGTACAGGTTTATCTTCGTTCAGATGCTGTAAGTGCTCAAACGATAGTTCCTGACAGTCAGTTAAGGAAAACTAATGTCATTACCAAATGAACTCAGACACCGCATGCCGCCACTGCAGGGCTTATATTATTTTTATCAGGCAGCACATTACGGCAGTTTTAAAGCCGCAGCCGAACACCTGCATGTCACTGCGGCTGCTATCAGCCAGCAGATCCGGTTATTAGAAGACTGGTTTGGTACCGCCTTGTTTTACCGCCAGCACCGGCGAGTAGTGCTGACTCCGGAAGGGCAGACTTTATTTGAGCACAGCCAGAAAGGCTTCAAACACATTCAGAATGGCGTTTGGCTGATTAACAATGACCCGGAACCCCAGCGTTTATCGCTGTCGACCCTGCCTTCATTTTCTGTGCATTGGCTGGTCCCACGTATGACAGCATTTCGTTCGGCCCACCCTGACATCTCTGTATTAGTCGAGTCGAAAAATGAACTGGTGGATTTTGAGCAATCTTCGTTAGATCTCTGCATTCGATACGGTGCAGGTGACTATCCGAATTTAACCAGCCAGTGGCTGATGGATGACTTGCTCTATCCTGTCTGCCACCCTATTTATCAGAAAGAACACCAGATTTTTACCCTTGAGGACTTACAGGGTGCTCATCTGATAGGTGACCTTCTGCCGGATATGGACTGGGAGCGATGGATGTCGATTGTTGGCGTTAAAGGCGGTTCCACCTCATTGGTTTACGATGGCGCCAACTATGTGCTTGAAGGAGCGTTGGCAGTACAAGGGGTCGCACTGGCCCGGCACAGCCTGGCTCACAGATTTGTCGAAGATGGCACCCTGGTACGTATCGGTAACATTGCGGTTCGACCCGATTACAGTTATTACCTGTGTGCGCCGGAAGGTTTCTTTAAACGTGAAAAAGTCAGGTTATTCAGCGATTGGATTCGCCGGCAGGCAGAAACATTTAAGCAGACCCGGCCTGCCGATCTGATCATCAAAGAAGCGTGAAGGCAGCAAACAAATGTACGTCAAATGCGTTTGGGATCTCTGCCTCTGCCTGCACGGCTGAATACCGGTTATTTTTCCAGCGCCCCCTGTAACAGGCCAACCACAGCTTCAGGTGCCGGTAACGAAGGATGGCCAACCATACGATTGAGCGACGCATCAAAGTTCTCGTGCCAGACTGGCTCAACGACATCATAACCGTCTTCACGCAGTTGCTGGACATTGCGTTGCACTGCTGGCTTTTTCCACATTACAGCGCCCATCACAGGCAAAAAGTACACTGGGAAATCTGCCGTCAGAATCACAGTGGTGAGCCGGTTGGTTGCACCACCCTGTGCTGCAGTCGCGAGGGTGTTTGCTGTCGCTGGCATCACAAACAACACATCATGATCGGCAACAATCCGGGAAGGTTTATCTGTCGGCCAGTCCCGGGGATGCTCACCCGCGATCACCCGGTCACAATACAGTGCCATACTGGATGCCGGTATGAATGTTTCTGCTGTCGGCGTCATCAGGACGGTCAAATGACAGTCTATTCCCCCTTTAATGGCCTGTAAGTATTTTGGCAGCAGCATGATATCCACAGAACCTGATGCGCCTATCAGTATCTTTGGTTTAACTGTTTGTTGCTGAAGAACCTTTTCCATATTGAATTTCCTTATAAGTCACTAAATTTTCCCCTGACACAGCGCCATGAACCAGCCGGCAAGGCCTGAGCCGGAGCACTACATCAAAAGCGTGTCGAGGACCGTCAGCATGCGGTACGCATCACGGCCTTGCCTGTCTTTTGGGTAACCCAAAGACACTTCAACATGCGGTATTCCGTCTAACACATTGGATCCATGTATATGAAGATGCCCGTACACAACCAGACAAACCGGAAAACGGCTTAACCAGGCAGCAACCTGCCGTGTACCACACCATATTGAAAATTCCTGCGGTTGCACTGATTCAGTCAGGGTCTGCAGCATAGGAAAATGATTAACAAATATCATAGGAAGCTGCTCTGAGACGGCATTCAGCCGGGCTTCTGTGTACTGAACACGCTCATTACACCAGCTTCGGATATCCGGATAGGGATACGTTTTAAGAAAAAACTCGTCTGAGCACACCGCACCCGCCCGTCTTGCTCTCTCCAACCCCTGTTGTGGCGTGAAGTCAGAGGGATGGCGAAAAGAGTAGTCGTACAGTGTGAAAAGAGGAGCAATCAAAAATGATTGCCCATTCTCAGCGGTATACACCGGATAGTCATCCTCCGGGGTCAGGACGCCATATTGGTGGCAAATCTCGATAAGCTGCCGATACCGCATCTCACCAGGCAAAGCCATAGGCTCTTTGGGCGTACACCAGAGCTCATGATTACCGGGTACCCATATGACCCGGTAAAACTGCGCAGCTACTGATCGGATAACCCACTCGAAATCGTTGAGATCATCAGCCACATCACCGCCAAGAATCAGCCAATCCCCGCGATAACCGGCACACATTGCCTCAACTGCACGTCGGTTTTCCGGGTGAGAGACATGCAAATCGCTGACAGCCACCAACATAGCCTGTCTCCTAAAGTGTGCCCGGAGGCGCTTCTCCCCATCCCCATCTGGGCACAGTATCCCGCTTGGAAGGCTTAGCGCCCGGTTGCGAATTGGCCATGGCCCTGCGCGACCCCCACTCTATGTATGCCGTAAACGCGGAACGAAATTCCGGGTCGCTGGGTAATTCAATTTCATCCGCACTTTGCATCATCAAAGAGACCCAGCGTTCTCGCTGTTCCGCCTGAATCGAACGTCCCCGGTGCTTACGGATCATATTTTTAAATCCTCCTCTGTCATCGGTGTACAGAGGCTCGCCGCCAAAAACTTCTTCAAACCACATAGCCACATGGACATGGTGATCTGGCGGCATATGCTGAAAAAGAGGCTGAAGTAAGTCATCTTTTTCGACTTTGGCGTAAAACACTTGCAGCAAATGGCGGATCGCATCGCGTCCCCCCATCCACTCCAGTAATGTGGGTGTTGATGTATTCATCGCTTGGCCTTTTTCAGCTTTCTCAACGTTCTCAGCCATGGTTTCTGTCATCGTGTTTTCACTCATGATTAACCAAGCTCCAATGACGCAATGCACCAAACCTTGTGCTCCTGCTCTTTCGGTGGTTCACCGCGATACATGCGAAGGGTATGGAAGATAGATTCAAATCCATGGGTTTCTGCCAGATTGATCAAGGTCGGATCTGCCTTTTCAGGGACATCTAATGTGACTTGCCTCCCCTGCGGTACAACAGATAATGCCGCGATGAACAGAGGTTCCACCAGGTCGGGGGTATTGGCGAACAACGGACCAAGCCGGTAACCCTCTTGCGACTGACGAACGCCGACAATGCCAGTCACTTCCTGACCGGTTCTGCAAATGAAACCGTAACGTGTTTCACCGATGAACCAGTGTTTCAGTAAGGCACTGCGGTCGATACCCGTACAGCTTTTATCGTATGCGATGATATCGTCGATATCCGCAGCCTGTACCAACGCAATATGATCGGGGCAGTGGTAATCCTGCTGTACCTGGCCCACCATGCGCAGATTATTCCGGCCCCCTGCAAACCCCCATTTTGCATAGTTATCAACCTGGGCCGGCATGCCATCCAGTCCCATGCAACGATCCCCACCGTGGGAGAACGCACTTTGGCATACCTTAAGACCATAACCTTGCCCACGGTAGGCCGGGGGAACCAAATAGTGCCCGAAGAAACTGAAGCTGGACGAATAATTAACGACTGACATCGCAGCGACAGGCTCTTTACCCAAATAACCGATAAAGAAACCCTGATCATCAACTTCAAAAAAGGCATTTTCATCACCAATGCCCATGTCCCAGCCTTCATTTTTTGCCCAGGCTATCACTGCTTGCCATTCCGCCAGATTAGCGTGTTTTACATGCCAGACGCGGTTTGATGTTTCCGTTTTGTTTTTGACAATATCCATCATTTCCTCTCTAAAGCCCCATGGATTTACTGACGACTTCCAGCATGATTTCACTGGTGCCGCCATAAATTTTCTGAACCCGGCTGTTGACCCACAATTTACCGATAGACGAATCGCTCATATAAGCACTGCCGCCATGCAGTTGCAGACATTCATCCGCCACTTTGTTCTGCACTTCTGTTGCCCACCATTTCAGCCGGGCCGCATCTTCCAGGCTGAGTGAGCCGGTATTAAAGCGCTCAATGGCGTCATTGAGATAACTGCGGGTTACTTTGATTTGGGTATCTAACTGCGCCAGCAAAAAGCGGTTGTACTGAAAGGCACCAATCGGCTGACCAAACGCCTTGCGCTGTTTCACGTAGGCCAGCGTCTCTGCCATCATGATTTCAGCGCTCACCACAGCCACGGTACTGATACTTAAGCGCTCACGTGTCATCCCTGTCATAAAGTAATAGCTGCCAAGATTTTCGCGCCCAAGCAGGTTACTTTTGGGCACAACACACTGATCAAACGTTAAATTCGCCGTATCGCTGGCATGCCATCCCAGCTTTTTCAGCGCGTCACCCTGAGAAAAGCCAGCCATGCCTTTTTCCACCACCATCAGGCTGATTCCCTGCCCCCGTGGCCCGGCGTCAGTCTTCACCGCGACGATAAACAGATCAGCATTCACGCCATTGGTGATAAACGCTTTACTGCCATTGAGTACATAGTTATCGCCGTCTGCTGTCGCTTCCGTGCGCATCCCGGCCGAATCTGAGCCACCGCCTGGTTCAGTGATGGCAATAGCGGCTATTCGCCGGCCACTGCACAAGTCCGGTAACCAGCGCTGTTTCTGCTCTTCAGAAGCAAACTGATTGATATAACTGGCAATGACATCGTTATGGGAAATCACGATTGGCGCTGTCATACCAATCGCCAGCATTTCTTCCGTGAGCGCCAGCGCATAGCGATAATCCGATTTATCTTGCCCGCCCAGATTCTGGCTGACGCCCATACCCAGCAAGCCATGTGCTCCCATGGTTTGCCAGAAATCGCGGTCAACCAGGCCCTGTTTCTCCCATTTTTCAAGCTGGGGCTTTGCGTAATGGTCAAAACACTCCCGGCAAGACAGCCGGAATTCCTTTATCTCATCTGTGGTTGTACTCACTGAAACACACTCCAACTGTCCATTTTGTTTGCTTCCGACAGCCTTAACGAGGCCTCGGTATCCATTGCCTGCTGAATCACAGGCCAGTGCCGGTAAACCGCAAAATGATCGCCATTCACCCGGATCATGCTTGTCCGATCCACCGTATGCTGCCGCCATTGCTGAAGCTGCTCCTCAGTAACATGCGGATCGTCCGATGCGGCCACCAGCAACAGGGGCTGCGCGACTCGCAGACCCTTGAGCGAAGGAAACTGACTGCGCACCAGAAAGTCACTGCGTAACTGAGCCACATAGCGCCTGGCAAGCGCCGGTTCATTCAGCACCGTATTGGGTGTTCCCTGATCCTCTCGCATTTTTTGCAGCAGGGATTCGTCCGACCATAAGTGCAAATCATCCATCTCTTGCTCACTGGGCGGCACGGATCCAGAAACCATGCTGTACGCAGGCTTGATCCCATACTTTTTATGCATGACGTCTGTGACTGCCACACTGAGCACACCGCCAAAGCTGTGACCAAATGTCGCCCAGCGCTGAATTCCCTGCTGCTGCTTTTGCCGAAAATCGCTATAGAGGGTATCTGCCAGTTTCTCAGCCAGCGTATGCAGACATGTCACCTCAGGTTCACGGCCCAGCACACCACGTCCGGGCATTTCAACCGGATGTAAAAGTGCCGTCCCCTTGTCCTGATGAAGCTTGCAGAAAGGGCGATAGACATTGGCACTGGCGCCGGCATGTGGGAAGGCATACACAACCAGATTTTTATTCGCTGACATCCAGACCTCCTGTTCTCAATGCGTGCGAGATACGCTCTGCCAGCATGATGGTGGTTAAATTGGTCGGCATGGAGGGAATCACAGGAAACAGTGAAGCATCGGCAACGGTCAGGCCGGTAACCCCGTACACCCTGCCGTTCTGATCCGCCGCGCAATCCGGGTTGTGTTCAGGCCCCATCCGAACCGTTCCGGATGCATGCCAGCCGGGGTTGAGCATGTTTTTTACCGCGCTGTGCATCACACGATCGCTGTTAATCATGGCCTCAGACCAGAACTGAATACCATCCAGAAAGCAGGCAACCTCCGGGTCATTCAGTGCGCGCCACATTTGCCGTACAGCACCGACCATGCGGTGAACGTCCTGCTCATTTTCACGTAAGGGAAGCTGTATGGATGGCAGCACTTCGGCCTCGCGACTGGTGATAAAAACCTGACCCCGCGCAGCGGGCTGCATCAGCATGGCAGACGCGCCAACGATCATGGGATACTCAAGCCTGTGCCTGAATTTGGGTACAGTATGACTTTCGACATTGTTGAGCAGACCAATCTGGACATCGGTTTCTTCGCCTGCACCACTGCAAATGCGGGCTGCAATCTGGCGCCACGGCAGACCGCGACGACAGACACCGGCTTTGGGAAGCGCCCAGATCACCAGAGAGGCATGATCCTGCAAATTGCGACCAACGGCTGGCCGGTCAACCCGCACAGGAATATTCAGGGAATTCAGATGCGCCGGATCGCCAATCCCGGAGCGCTGTAACAAAGCAGGGGTGCCTATCGCACCTGCCGCCAGTACCACTTCACCGGCTTCAAAGCTGTGACAGCTTCCCTGATAAATGGCTTCAATACCTGATACCACCGTCCCGCTGAACCTGATGGCAGAGACAAGAACGTCTGTCAGTACCGTTAAGTTCGGCCTGTCCTGAACCGGTGCCAGATAAGCCTGATAGGCATCCAAACGCTGGGCGTGCTGTTTGACATTGGAAGGTACAAGGCCGACACCGGGTGCTTCTCCGGCATTCAGATCCTCGGTATAAGGAATACCTTGCTTCTGGCAGGCGGCAGAGAAAGCCATATCTAACGGATGCAGGCTGTCAGCACCTGGACGACGCAACACCATAGGTCCCTGATTGCCATGCAAGTCATCGCCAGGAAAATCCGTATCCGTTTCCAGACGGCGATACCAGGGCAGAACATGTTGCCACGACCACTGTGGACACCCCATATCGGCCCAACGCGCAAAGTCACGAGGAAAAGTCCGTAGTGCAACGGCACCATTTACGGCTGATGAGCCGCCCAGCACTTTCCCCACTCGGTAATCAAAAGGCGGCGGATATTTATCCTTCTGTTGACCAGTAGAGAGATGGCGAACCACGTCACTGGTCGGGCTAAGGCTGCCTTTTAATTGCGCTTGATACGACCAGTTGTAACCTTCAAGCACCAATCGAGATGCATCAGCAAGCGGACTGTTGGCAAGGTGGGCGTCTGACTCGGGTCCGGCTTCGAGCAACAACACCCGTTTGTGACCATCTTCCGACAGGCGGGCTGCGAGCACGCAGCCCGCAGACCCTCCACCGACAATGATGAAATCAAACTGGCTCTGAGCCAGTGGTTCTTCGGCTAGAGCACTCATCCCAGGCTGACTCCATCCAGTTGTTTCATCGATTCAATGATCTGGGCAAACTGACGGATGCTGGTATTCATGAAGAGACCTTCGATCAGATCCTGTTCCTGAACAGCCGTGACCTTGAATTCTTCACGCAGTGTGCTTAACAGTGCCACAGCAATCAGCGAATCGCCGCCAACATCAAAGAACCCGGCATTCACATCCAGATCATCATGTTGTAACAGCTCCCGCCACAAATTGAGCAACCTGTCTTCTGTGGCAGAAACGGGCTGGGTGTCAGCCGTTTGCACATGCTCTTCAGGCCAGGGCGCCGGCAATGCTTTTCGATCTATCTTGCCGTTTGCGGTGAGTGGCATGTAAGGCAGAATAACGAAGTAAGTGGGTACCATATAGGGCGGCAAGGTGCTTTGTACCTGCTCCCGGCAGCGCTGTTTCACGGTTTCATGGTCAAACGAATCAGCGCTCTCATGCAGTACCAGGTAGGCGACCAGCTGCCGTTGTCCCGATTTAGGATGAGCCGGCGCATCAATCACAACATGGTTAACGGTTTGCAAACTCAGCAAAGCAAACTCCACTTCACCCAGCTCAACCCGGTAACCGTTAATTTTTACCTGGTTATCTTCCCTGCCCAGAATCTCTATCAAGCCATTTTGAATATATCGGCCCAAATCCCCTGTTTTATACAAACGTTCACCGGTTTTCGGATGGGTAAAAAATCGCTGCGCCGTTTTCTCCGGATCGGCCCAGTAGCCTTGAGCAACGCCTTCACCCGCGATATACAGCTCACCGATCCCCCATTTGGGACAATCTTCCAGCCACTCGTTCAGCACATGAAAGCGCTGGTTCGCCAGAGGTTTACCATAAGGAATGCTGACCCAGTCTTTTTCAACATGCTCAATGGGATAGCAGATAGACCAGATGGAGCCTTCCGTTGCTCCGCCCAGGCTGATTACCTGAGCATCCGGCAGTGCGTTGCGGATCGCATCCGGCAAATCTACCGGAATCCAGTCGCCGCTCATTAAAATCAGTCTCAATTTGCTGCTGGCTAGCAGATCACTGGCCCGATCCACCATGACTTTGACCGGGGCAGGTACGCTATTCCAGATTGTGATGCCGTGATGAATCAGCGTCTCACACCAGATTTTGGGATCGTTTTGGGCATCTGCGGCCAGGAACACCAAACGGCCGCCTGCCCCCAACACCCCGAAATAGTCATAAACCGATAAATCAAACCCTGCCGGCGCAATAGACAGGACGGCATCGTCGGCTGTCACCCGGAAGCGGCGATTGATGTCATCAAGGGTATTGACGGCATTGTTGTGGCTGATCATGACGCCTTTCGGCTCGCCGGTTGAACCGGAAGTGAAAATCACATAGGCCAGATCATCAGCGCTCTGAATAGGTGACACAGTCTCTAAAGGCGCTTCATCCGGCAGGATATCCAGATCTACTCTTAAAAAAGGCTGATACTCTTCAGGATTGGTGTAAATCTCTGTGGTGGTCACGACCGCTTTGGCCTGACATCGGTGCAGCAATTGCAGACGCCTTTGCTGCGGTAAGGCAGGATCTATCGATACATAGGCGCCGCCTGACTGTAATATCCCCAGAATACCGACGATCAGATCAGGCCCTTGTGGCAAAGACACTGCTATGATATCTCCGGCTTCAATACGCGCAGATTCCCGCAATTTCGCCGCCAGATGCGTTGACTTAGCGACCAGTTCGCCATAAGTGAGGCGTTTATCCCCCTGCTCTATGGCAACCGCATCCGGACGATTTTTCGCCGCATCCAGCAAGCTGTCTTGCAGCAGTCTGGGATTGATATCAACAAAAGTATCATTCGCTGCGCGCCGTTCTGCCTTGTCTGACTCTGGTATGTTCACCACAGCGCCGGTTTTCTGCCAGATGGTTTGCTCTGAGAGCGCTTCATCTGAAATCGCCTGATTCAACAGTTCCAGATACGCGTCCATCATGTCATTCGCCAGATTTGGCGGGAATAAGCCATCCACATAATTAAAATGAATGCCCAGACCTTGCTGTTCAAGGGTGATCTGATTTTCCAGCCAGATCTGCGGGGTTTGATTGCTGGCATACACCTGCCTGCTACCGGGTCCGCGCCAGTCGGGCACCCACTCCGCTAACTCAGGGGTCAAAGTATTACTGAACACCACTGGCATTGAGATCGCGCGATTTTCCTGTTTACGGCTGGTAAGCTCACGCAACACCTGAATGCCATTAAATGAAGCATGCAACTTTCCCTGATAAAGCAAGGTTTGCACTTCTAGCATCCGCTCTGAAAAAGTACTTTCCGCGACACAGGATACTGGTAGCAATTGGGGTTGGAGAAAGTTTCCTACCGTTTGGTCAATCGCATCTTCGTAAGGCCTGCGCCCCATTTGCGTCAGTGTCAGAGTGAAATCCTGCCGTTTTGACCACTGACGGATAACCTCGGTATAACACCCCAGCAGCAAGGCTTCCGCTGTAAGGCCATGCTTATCAGCAACTTGCCTTAATGACACTAAGGTCTGCGTAGGTAACAGTCTGGAAAGGCGTTGAATATTGGGATGTTCAATTTGTTGCGGGGAAATATTGAGTGGCAGTTCAGGCGCTGGGGGAAGATGATTAATACGTTCAAGCCAGTATTGCTGGTCGTTCTGACCCTGTGCCTCCCCCTGAAGTATGCGCTCTGCGGCGACATAGTTCAGGAAATCCGGTAACTTCACCGGTGTGGTATCTCCTTCAAGCTGATATTCACTCCAGATATCTTTCAGCACTAACCTTACACTGATCACATCAAGAAACATGAGATCGAAATGGCAGTGCAGCCGCCATGTTTTATCCGTTAAACGGGTGATTCGCATTTCAAATGATGGCGCCTCGTCCAACGTAAGTCGCTGCTTTTCCATGCTTTGGCGCAATGTGGTGAGATAGGTGTCCTGCTCTGAAGTTTCCCAGGCACTAATATCTTTTGATTTAATACAATACAAGCTGCAAGCCGGCACAATTTTTTGTTTGCCGCCAGAAACAGCAACAGCCCTCAGCATGGCATGCCTGCCAATGATCTGATTTACCGCATACTTGAAACGCTCCTCATCCAAAGCGTCAACATCCAGCTCCAGATAGTAACTGCTGGATAATCCTCCGAGTTCCAGGCCAGTGTTTCGCCCAATCAGATACGCATACTGAATATCCGTTAATGGCTGTTCATGTGCTTCATGATCAGCAGTCATTTGTTCGGCCAGTGGCTGATGCAAAGGCAACTGCCCACGGTACAGGACGTCAAGATATTCATCTTCCCGGGCTGCTTCGTGCAACGCTTGCCCTTGGTGCTTGAATGACAGACGGCCATGTTTTTTAACTACCTGTTTTTTAAAGGTTAGTTTGCCAACTTGATCACAGTTCATAATGGGTCATGTGTCCTTAGTTTGTCTTTCAATCATTTGCATTTAATAAAATTGTTATTATCTAAAACGCAAAAACCTATCTACTCGTTACTATGCAACAAGTAGATAGGTTACAAACTAGAAGGCGATATATTATTCGGTCAAGCGATCAATTGATTGTTTTCTAGTCTCCTGTGACATATATGATCAAAGACAAGATTTACAGCAACTCAAGATGTCGCTCTGTAAGCACTTTTTTGCTCACCGTCACACTTAGCCTGATTGCTCACTCGCTGTGTGTGGCGTTGCTTGATATCGATGCCTGGTGATCAACCAGGCCAGCAAGGCGGCCGCTATATAAACGCCTGCAGCTGTAGCAAACGCCAGACTATAACCACCGACCACGTCAGACGCTATGCCAGTAATTGCCATCAAAGAAGCCAGTCCGAATGTGGGACCTAATTCCATGGAGGTATTCATCACTCCCCCCGCCAAACCAGCCTGATGCTGAGGGACATTCATGGTAGACAGCACAGCTGATCCGGAAAACATGAGCGACGTACCCAACGTCAGAATAACAATGCCCGGCAATAATCCTGACACATAGGTGACTTCCTGATGAATGCCCGCGAGCAGACTTAACCCGACAGCGCCAACCACTAAACCACTGATTGTTACTTTCAATGGCCCCAACCACCCGACAATGCGACTTGCCGCCTGATTCATAATCAGTAAGGTTAAGGTGTAGGGTACAAATGCACCTGCCGTTTCAAGCGGCGTCCAGCCTTGTTGAATCTGAAGGAACAAGGACAACAAAAAAGTGACCAGCCCCATACTGGCGGCAGCCAGAAGAATACCCACCAGCCCCACAATACGGTTCGGCTCTCCGATAAACCCTTTTGGCAGTAACGGATCACTGACACGCCGTTCAACAGCCATAAACAGGACGATGAGACACAGACCCACCAGTACAGGAACGAGAACAACAGGGGTTGACCAACCCAGTTCGCCGCTGGCGATCAGCCCATAGCTACCAATAGAAATACCCAGTGTGGCCAGCAAGGCACCGATAGGATCAAGCCCAATCTTATGGCTGACCGCCTGGGCGTGCTCTTCTTTCGGTAAGACCCATTTCACGGCCATTAATCCGATAATGGCGATAAGCACAGGAACAACAAACATCCAACGCCAGGAAACCCAAGTCGTTACCACGCCAGAGGCCAGAAAGCCTACTCCACCACCCAGCACTGACACTCCTCCCCAGGTTGCCATTGCTCTCATGAAAGCGATCGGGTCTGGAAACAGTGTACGCAACACAGCCACAGCGGCGGGTGCTGTCAAAGCGGCGCCCACTCCCTGCAAAAAGCGCATCGCAACCATCATATTGAAATGGGTTGAAAAAGCCGCAATCGCGGAAGCCAGTCCAAAAACACACAGGCCTAGTGTGAATAATTTCAATCCGCCAAATCTGTCTGTCAACCGGCCCCCGAACAACAACAATCCGCTGAAAGGCAACCCATATGCCGTACTGACCAGAAGCAAATCTGAAGCCTGCAGCCCGAACTCTCTTCCAATATCCGGCAGAGGGATACCAATCATAACAATGGTAAAAATCAGTGTCGCCTGCACCACAGCCAGCAGGGGGAAAGCAAGTTTAGATGCAGGCGACACCTTAGTACCCAGTGCCACCTGTTCATCCTGTTGTTCCTCGAGAGTCATCCCGGAATCCTTATGTAAATAGCCAACTAACATTGTTTGAATTTAATAATATTATTCAATTGAATTATTGAATGATGATTAGCATAGGATACGAATCACCTATGTGTCAACGTTAGACAGATATTCAGAGTGTCTAATCCGAGAGCCAGAAAGAAAGGTTTCACACTGATAGGTATTTGAGTGAAACCTTCGCAAAAACGCTGATCTTACTCAGATCGCGTCGATTTTATGCCCGGCTGCTTTCCATTCTGGCACGCCATCATTTAAACGGCGGGCAGATAAGCCTTTTTCTTTAAGCGCATTCACCGCAGTGATAGATAACGAACAATACGGGCCACGGCAATAGGCGACTATCTCCTGCTCTTTCGGCAACTCTGACAGCCGCACTTCCAACTCGGCAAGGGGAATATTGATCGCGCCGGGCAAGTGCCCTTGTTCAAATTCTTCTTCAGGGCGCACATCCAGTAAGGTCACACTGTTTTCCTGCATCCGGACCAGTAACTCTTCCCGCGAAATGGCCTCCACATCCTGCTGATGATGCAAAGTGCCTTTCACCAGCTTTCTGATCTCAGAATGGTTGAACTCGGCAAACTGACGCAATGCCATCAAGAGTTCAACAACAGGTGCGTCCGCAAGGCGATAAAACACATGCTTGCCTTCGCGGCGGGTCTGGACATAGCCATTTCGCTTTAGCTGCTGCAAGTGCTGTGACGTGTTTGCCACTGTCAGATCCGCCAGTTCTGCCAGCTTTTCAACGGACTTTTCCCCTTGGGCAATATGTTCCAGCAGTATAAGCCGGTGTGCATTTCCTAAAGGTCGGGCAAGGTCAGCCAACTCCGAATAAATATGATACTGATTGTTTATTGTTGACATAGAAGATTAACTGCCCCATCATTCAAT
Source organism: Photobacterium salinisoli (assembly GCF_003614885.1). Classification (GTDB taxonomy): domain Bacteria; phylum Pseudomonadota; class Gammaproteobacteria; order Enterobacterales; family Vibrionaceae; genus Photobacterium; species Photobacterium salinisoli. The sequence goes on along the minus strand of NZ_QZMS01000011.1, from coordinate 919,127 downwards.
CGATTTATTGAATTATATAGCATTATCAGTGGATTGATACCGCAGCCGTCTCATTTGCTGACATTGTTATAGTTAACCGCATGATTGTCCGCGCAAAAAAAGGAGAGAACCAAGATGGAACCTGATTTCATACTACGCGCCATTGCTCTGGGTGTCGGTGCCACCCTGGTCATGGATCTGTGGGCACTGTTCCTGAAAGTCTGTTTTAAGATCCCTTCTCTGAACTATTCCATGGTTGGCCGTTGGATCGGGCACTTTCCTAAAGGGCAATTCGCTCACGCCAATATTGGTAAGGCAGAACCTGTAGCAGGTGAAACTCTGCTTGGCTGGACGGCACACTATGCGATAGGTATTTGCTTTGCCGCCGTGCTGCTGTGGGGCTGGGGACTGGAATGGGCGGCCTCTCCGACCTTACTGCCCGCGTTAATTGTTGGCGTGCTGACTGTAGTCGCTCCATTTTTCCTGATGCAACCGGGTATGGGCGCTGGCGTTGCTGCATCCAAAACACCACACCCCAATACCGCCAGATTACGCAGCCTGCTGGCTCACGCCTCATACGGTGTGGGGTTATATTTGACGGGGATAATATTGTCAGTTTATTGAAGTCGCTTTCTGGGATGTATTAACGTTTTCCCCCTGTGAGGCAAGGCTTGAAACCGTGAGTGCATTTTTTGTTGCTGTTGGCCTTAATATATCGCGCTTTGACTCAGTACCCGTTTCTGCATTAGCAAAAAGCCCCCGAACATTCGGGGGCTTTTTCAATTTGAATCAAACTGTTGCATTTACGGTGTGACAATCCCGAAATCATTGGCGAAGGTATCAAAAACGCCCATCAGCTCATTCAAGGTCTCGCGGTCTGACACCTTGAATTTTCCGGCTTTGACCAGATCGTCAAGTGAGGCTTTCCGGGTAAGCAAGGCGGCCAGATCCGATTGACTGAACATCAGCGTTAAATCGGCATGTTCCAGTTGGCGATCCTGATACGTTTTCAGCACTGAGTTCGACAGCAACATCGCGTATTCTCCCGATTCCGCCTTCTGATCTCCCGTGACCTTCAGATTCACAGCGATGGTTTTACCTGCGGCTTTTTCCGGGTTCACCCGAACGGTCAGTGACTCCAGCACAGAACTTACCGGCATGTTTTTAGCGATAGCCGTGGCATCTGGCGTCGGTGCAGGTTTAAATCCTTCCCGTAACTCTTTTGCACCAATCAGGTAGTTATTCCGCCACGGGCCAGACTCAGACTGATATCCCAGCTGCTCCATCGCATCGGCTTCCAGATACCGGGCTTGGGTATTCGACGGGTCCGAAAAGACCACGTGATTGAGCAAAGTCACCGCCCAGCGATATTCACCGCGATCCACCGCTTTTTGAGCAATCTGAATGACCTTATCAGCCCCGCCCATGGCTTCAACATATTTCGCTCCGGCTTCTTCCGGCGGCAGCGGATTCAGGTTGGCCGGGTTGCCATCCCACCAGGCACCAAAATAGAAGTCGTACGTTGCGCGGGCATTATGCGACACCGTGCCATAGTAGCCACGGTTGTACCATTCTTTATCGAGCGACTCTGGTAGCTGGATGCTGGCTGAAATCTCATTGGGTGTGTAGCCCATGTTCGCCAAACGCAGAGTCTGATCATGGACGTACTGATACATGTCGCGGGTTTTCTCCAGCTGATCTTTGATCTTCGCTTTGCCCCAGGTTGGCCAGTGATGCGATGCAATCATGGTGTCGGCTTTTTCACCATACAGTTGGATGGTTTCATCAATGTAGGCCGCCCACTTGCTGGCGTCCCGAGTCTGTGCGCCACGCAGAGTCGAAATATTATGTATGGTATGCGTCATCACCTCAGCCGCCAGCAGGGTTTTGTATTTCGGCATATACGCCATAAACTCTGCCGGTGCTTCTGAGCCGCTCGCCATCTGGAAATCAAACTCGATGCCGTCAATGGTGTGCTTTTCACCGGTTTTTTGAATCAGCAATGTCGGCTCAACAATTCCCGGAACGCCGGTCGACGTCGTCTTGCCTAACCCCGCATCGACCAGACCCCGCGGTCCTGGCGCAGCGAGGTTGCCGTACATGAAACTTGCACGGCGCGACATCAGGTTACCCGCAAGCACGTTTTCTGAAATGGCATGCTCATAGAAACCTTCCGGTGCAACGACCTCAACCTGACCGGCCTCGTAAGCTTCTTTGGTCGTAACCCCCCAGATACCACCAAAATGATCAATGTGAGAGTGCGTGATCACAACGGCTGTGACTGGCAATTTCTCAACATGTTGATTCAATAGTTTCAGACCCGCTCTTGCCGTTTCTTCAGAGATCAGTGGATCGATCACGATCCAGCCTTTTTCACCCCGGATAAAAGACATCACTGACAAATCAAATCCGCGTATCTGATATACACCGTCACTCACCTGAAATAAGCCCGCCTTGTTATTCAGCTGAGCCATGCGGTGCAAAGATGGATTGATCGTGTCGATCTGCTTCTGCGCATTAACAAACTGATAGGCATTAAAATCCCAGACGACATTTCCTGCTTTGTCGCGAATTGTTTTCTCAGGCCAGGTCGCAATAAAGCCTCTGCTTGCTGCACTAAAATCATCGCGATTCTCGAAATTCAGGTAGTCTCTGACCGCTTCATTTTTTTCGATGGTATAAATGCTGGCAGGCTTACTGTCAGGCGTAATTTCCATTGAGGCCATGACTGATTGCGATATCAATGCAATCGACAAATAAACAACAGACTTTTTTAACTTCATTTTTCTTTCCTTATTTCCAGCAGGGCTTCAATCGTCTTGGTTCAAATAGGTCGGACATCCGTATTTCCCGATTCAATACAGGCAAGGAAATCACGGATTCAGCCGAGGTTCTGTTGACGCTCTTATGATGTCTGTTTAGTCTATCGGCTCTTCGTTGAACTGTCGGAAAGGCGTATTTGACTGAATGGAAAGTCATGTTGATTTAAATTTATTGCGAACCTTAGTGATGGTCTGCAAAGCGAAAAACCTGAAGCTGGCATCCGCCCGGCTGGGGATTTCTGAAAGCGCCGTCAGCAAACAACTTTCCCGCCTGAGTGAACAATTAGACGAAACTCTGTTTGAACGGACGCCAAGTGGATTGGAACCAACCCCCTATACGCAGCACCTTTTACCACAGCTGCAATCGTCACTGTCTGCCCTTCAGACAACACTCCGGAAGAAGTCGTTTGATCCGGCACACTGTCACGACACCCTGACGATCGCTTTGCCGCTGATCACGCTGGATAAATATGGCCAGCAAATTTATCAAAGCCTCAAACGCGCTTTACCGAAAAGTAAGGTCGTGCTCTCAAGCTGGAATCCGACCACGCTTACAGCCATGGCTCAGGGTGAAATTACACTGGGCGTGCATTACTGGAATGCTGAGGTTTCGGGTGAGATATATCAGCGGCAGATTACCGGGGATGAATTTATCGTGGCGATCGCGCAGTGTCATAGCACGGCAGATTTCGATGAGGTTCGAAACTGGCCGTTTATCATGCTGCGAAGCAGTGGCTGGAATGATTACAAATCGCCGTACTATGAAAAATTCGTGGCTTTGGGACACCACTTTGATTTTGAATATCAGCTAGATAGCCCGCAGCTTGCTTATCAGTTTATGAAGAATGAGCGCGTGGCGATTCTCACCACGCTAAAAAATTTACCGGACGGTTTAAAGCGTATCCCGACACCAGACGCATCCCGTTTTCAGGTCAGGCTGTCCAGCTACACCCAACTCGTCAATCGTTCAAACCCTTTACACCTGTTTCTGCACCAGACGCTGGTTGATATTTTCACGGCAGCCGAGTGATTCCACTTGGCGCGGGGCCAATTGCACTCACACCGAAAACATCGGAGAAATACCGGTATCCTGCCCGTTCATGAGCAATGCACCGATCACCATCAGCAACACGCCGCAAAGTAACTGAAGATAATAACCGGCCAGTTGCCAGCCTGCCTTCCTGTGACTGTTGCCAGTCATCAGATAACGCTGAACCAATTGTTTCCCTGCTAGTGTCATGATTGCAATCACAGACGTTGTGAATGCAGTCCCTGCGGCCATCACGATGGCACTGACAATACCCATCCAGTAAAGCCCGGCAAGGTTGGCAAACAAAAGGACCATCACAGCTCCCGTACAAGGCCGGATCCCAATGGATGCCACAATACCGACATACTCCCTCCAGGTTGAGGCCCGGTTGATTGCTTCAGCATCTGCGACATGCTGGTGTCCGCATCCGCAGTCCGCATGGTGATCATGACCCTGAGCGGTTTGTCTTGGCGCAGTGGCACGAATAGCCGGGCGAAGAATCGCTGATGTTAACGCGGACGGTTGTGGCGCGGCTGAACGCACCAAAGAGAACGCTGATGACACAGAGGACAAGGATGAAGCGTGACGCTGAGCCCCACGTACTGAATGATATATTTGCCTGATTGCTTTCCAGCAGATCAAGCCGCCCAGTACCACAACCAGCGTAAAGCTCAACGACACGAAAACGGTAGCCTTCTCATTCACAACGCGCATCGACGCCTGAAAGCCCCAAACCAGCACACTCACCAGAGCGACTGCGACCAGAGCCTGCAAAAATGCTGAAATGGCAGTCAGCATCAAACTGGCTTTCACCTTTGTCGGATGTGTCGCCAGGTAGGTTGTCACAATCACTTTGCCATGTCCCGGACCCAGCGAATGCAACATGCCGTAAAGAAAACTGAACCCTGCCAGCGATCCGCCGGCGATCAACGGATTGGACTTCGCATCGTATAACAAGTCAGCCAGCTGGGCGTTGACTTCCCGCTGCCACTGAATGCTTTCCACCACCAGAGTTGGCCACACAGACCACAACTGATAAAAGATAAGAGCCATGACGCATACAAACGTTGCGCTGACATACCAACGACGCGGATCTATTTTGCTTTGTGCCATTTACTTTATCTCTTCAACTGACTCAAGGATTTCACCTTGCTCTGTATCCGGCTGCTTGATGAATCGATTCATTTTCCGGCTGCAGTGTGCTCACAATGCATTTGCACGGTTTGCGTAAACAACTGCCCCAAGGTGTTATCCGGATTCGCATCTGCGGGCAGAGACATGGCATAGCTCACCTGCTCCGGCGTCGGATTCGGCTCAATGAGTTCAACCCGGCAATCACGGGCAAGCGCATCGGACAACACAACATCCTCTGCACTATTCCATGTCATCCCGAGATAAAAACTCGGCTCAAACACTAACAGTCGCAATGTATCGGGTGTGATTCGCTGAGGACTGGACAGGGGAAGCACGAAACTAAGCACCAGTTTTGCCCGGTCACGCGTCAGTTGCCCGCTATGCGCCGGTTTGTAGTGAAGCAGCTGCTCACCGTCATAAAAATTAGTGAAATACTGTTCACCCTGAATATTTTCCAGCATGGATGCCGCCATCTTACGGAAGGTGCTCTGCTCGTTTTCAGGGGAAGTATCCTCACCGTCCAGCATATAAGCGGAGGTCATCGCATCAAATGTCCATTCCATTTTAAAGCCGGTGATCACGCCATCCTTTCCTTGGATGTAGGTCTTCATATCCGCAAAGGAATGAGGGTGCGCCTGTACTGTTGGCGCGACCAAAAGCGCAAATGCCCAGAAGCACCGCTGGACACCTTGCCTGAATCCATCAAAATGTTGCCGTATTAAGTGAATGTGAACCATGTGAGTACTGCTGATCGACATAAAGAAATTGTTATAACATAACGAATGTGAATCACAATATCGCCGACGATGCATAAAAGGCACTGTCCACTTCCCCTTTAGCGAGACAATACGCCAGACGCACAGCGTTTTCTGTGTTGATATGGGACTCGACGGCCCGGATCACCACGACGATAAGCGAGATCCTTGCACGGGAAAAAACGTCATCACAATCTTTCAGTCAAGTTTTGAAGAAAGGTAACAGATCGGGGGGATGTCGTGGGATTGGGAGCGTTCAAACGAATCAATCGTTTTTGGACATTTCCGAATTAAAGCCTTAACTCTAACTCGTCAGTTTCAGATTAAAATTTCTATGAGTTAACGTTGCCAACACGCGCCGCTTTAGCGGTCGCCGTGCTTGGCTTTGTTATGCGCTTCTTCGACTGCGATGTCAAAGTGGAGGACATTTTCACGCACTCCGAGCTTCGTATAAAGCGCGATCGCGGGTTCATCTTCGATGCCCTGATCGGCCTGAACGAAGATCACATAGGCGCCACGTTTTGCCGAGACCCCTTTTAGGTTTGAGATTAGTGCTGTCGCGATACCCTCTTGTCGATGGCCTTCTAGTACAGCTAAGTCATAGATATAGACTTCGCTGCGCTCTTGCTCAAATTTTCTTAACTCATATGCGGCAATACCACCTACCACCTTCCCGCCCTTCAAAGCTGCCAGTGCGATGAAAGAGTCACCGCCCAACAGTCGGCCCAGTTAGCTCGCGCGTGGGCGATTCCCGGTGTAAGTATCCATATCGCCGAAGGCTTCACCGAACATTACCAACATACTTTCCATCAAGCCGATGTCGTCGGGGGCGAGATGGTGAATGACAAGCGACATGGCGATCTCCTAATCTGCATAACGAATGACATGGACTCCCCCTCATCAGGCTCTGCCACACTTGGTAAGTCTGACTACGAAATTACCGGAGGCCACCATGTCACAATCTATTTATGGCATTGATTTAGCCAAACATAGCTTCAGTATCCACGGTGAAGATCATCAAGGCAAGGTGTTGATCCACGGACCACTTTAAAAGGACATCAATTCTTGCTGGTCATATGTCGCGCTTGAGTTCGGTGCTTCTCTCATCATTTTCTGACGCGCGCCAGTTACTCTTTGCTGGCACAAACAGTAACCAGAAATGCCTTTGTTTCTCTGATGTTGGCCGGGGCGGTTGTAGGCGCTCCCGGCGCCGACAACCTAAAAATACATCCATGTATTTTTCCCCTGATCTGTGAATACATCTAAGTTTTAAAATCAATAGTAGAAATTTGTTACAGGGCACAATAACTGGCGAAGCTCGGCCATACGCCAAAGATCATGGCATCGAAGTATGTGGCACCTTTCAGAACGGGTGCCAAAAACGATCTCAATGACGCCATTGCCATTTGCACAGCTGTCATCCGTCCATCAACGCGCTTCGTCCGGATAAAATCGGCCGATCAGCAAGCGATTTTGCTCCTGCATCGTGCGCGTGATCATTGGGTCCATGAACGAACGGCATTGCTGAATCAAATTCGCGCCATGCTGGCCGAGTTCGGCATTATCGCGCCAAAAGGACGCCACGCATTACAAACCGCTATCCCTGAAGCGCTTGAAGATGGTGACAACCTACTGCCTGATCTCGCCAGAGCAATCATTTCTGATTACTTTGGGCATTTACTGAGTTTGAATCAGCGTATTGCTGAACAAGAGCAATGCTTCGATATGCTGGTTTCTCGCAGCCGCCAAGCCAAGAAAATTATGAAAGTGGCAGGCATTGGGCCAATTACAGCGACAGCCGTCATCGCCAGCATTGGCAGAGGTGAACAGTTCGATAAAGGACGGGATTTCGCCGCCAGGCTCGGGTTGGTTCCCACCCAGTATCCAACCGGTGGTAAGCCAAGGCTCGGACGAATTACCAAAAAAGGCGACCGATATCTGCGGACACTCTTGGTTCATGGTGTACGTGCTGTGATCGCCAGTCTCAGCGATAAAACTGACCGACTCAGCTTGTGGTGCAAAAGTCTGGTCGAACGCCGTGGCTTTAAACGGGCGATTGTCGCACTGGCGGCAAAGAACGCTCGGATCATTTGGTCGCTGCTGAGAAACGATACTGAGTACCAAACGATTTAAAACGGAACATTTTTTCAACGGAGTCACTTGCTTCACCGGGTCATTGCAATAGCTAATGATGGTGTAAGGTTCAGACCTTTTGCGGGAAAACCTGATAGCGCGGCGGGCACTTTCGATGCCGTCTAACGAATGAGGAACCGCAACCGCGTAGTGTCATCAGGGTCATGACATGAATGCCAGTTAACAGACCGAATGTAGAGCGGCAGTCCCAAACCTTGCATTACCTGACGCTGTTGTTGACAACCGGGAGAGTCCATGTAGCCCGCATTTGCGGCTGGTTTGGAGCGCAGCGGAAAACCAGTCCGACAACATGCGCTTGTTATAAATCTTGGTCTTCAAAGGTAATCTTGCCGATGGATGCTGTTAGGGAAGTAAAAAACTCCATCCTTCTTTTCTTTTAGTGCTTTATCTCGCACAGTGAAGACAAACGAAAATATTGCAGATCGAGTTAACTGCAATATGCGCCTTAGATGTTCTAAGAATTCATCTTCTTTGATAAATACTATATTGTCCATAAATTCGTAAGACTCATATATATCACTTGGGGTCTCACTTTTATGAATAACCACAAACTCATGTTCTAAGTCATTTCTCAGTTGTTTCAAAAATGACCACTCGCCGTATTTGTTTTCATTTAAATCTGTAGCAATGCTATACAAAGCTAGGAGACCTGGGCTTTTGTTACGATCAAAAAGCTCCCTCCTATTGCCTCTATCCAGCTGCCAAAAGCTTTGGAAATATACCTTTCTATTAGGAGGGTAAAGGTCAAACAATTCACAAATTGCAATACCTATTTTATCCAATATACCAAAGCATGATCGGAAAGCAGTTCTTAGCTTTTCGACATCTACACCTAGCAGTTCATCATTAAAAAGCTCTGAAAAACATGAATCATGCAGCAACTCATAATCTTCCTCTGCTGTAAGGTATTCAAAATACAAATGTCGAGAGAACGAGAACTCTGACTTTAACCGATTTAAAACCATTTCCATAGGAATAACAAAATCACCAACTATCCCTCCGGCAGTAGGTATCGTTAAGTTATCTCTGGAGCTTCCCACGCATTGGCAATACAAACCATGCTCAGATAAACTCAAGCTGTTGTCTAAGCAAAACTTTCTGTAACTACTTAGTTTGTCATACTCATCTTTAGTTTTTTCTGAATCATGAGGATCAGGTTCAATACCTGCATCTCTGCATACCTCGACAATCTTGTTTTTATGAAAAACAACCTGTTCTTTATAGTGATCTAGCCATATGGGAGGAATCTGCTTCGATAAAAGAACATTCTCATACCCTCGTTTAATCTGTTCCAGCATTTGTATGGAAAATATGTTTGAAACTTGGTTCAGCATAATAAGAGTTTCAGACCTGTTGATCCACGATTGCGGGATATCAAGATTCAACTTATTGACTAGATCGTAGCATTCAATAGCCTCTGCTATTCGAAATTGCTGCTTTAACGAGTTTCCTAAATTGACGACATAGGTTGGCTCAATTCTTCCAGTATTTGCATCGCCAAATGACTTGATAGCCTTCCAAAGGTCTGTTTTTATTTCTACAAGTTGTTCGATTGTAGAAAAGGTATGTTTAAATGGATTCTTCTCACTAATTAAATTTGATTTCGCATTGCTCAAATTGTAATAGTAAGCATCTTCTCCTATCTGTTCGATTATTTCATTCTTATGTTCATAAAGAATATCTAAGCCTTTTTGAGCAGAGTCAGAACATGGCTTCATGTGGCCAACATCAACAAATATACTGGCAATGTTGGACATTATTGTAAAAAAAAGAGCATCTCTTTCAGTGTCTTTATTGATTTGTTGATACAAAATATCGACACCATTCATAGCTTTATCAAACTGTCCAAGACTTACAGCCTCTGACAATCTATTTAACTCTATAGCTATGCTCTCTATCTCCATGAGATCTCCGATTGAGATTTATAACGCCGCCAGCACGCGCGGCTTTGTAGTGAAGGCGAAGCCGCAACGGAAAAGACGTCGCTGTGCCTGGCTTTGTTAGGGCACAAGTGCAGCCAATGCAGGGAGATATGGGGCCACTACTGGCCCCAGAACCTGCATGTGATCTGCTAGTGCCGACATGAACTTTTGATACTTAGATTTGAACCCCTCAACACCATAGCATTCTTGCATTTCCACAACACTGCTTCTTGCAGTTTCATACGCGGGTTCACCGCGCACTGCTTCCAAGGCTTTTAGTAGTTGGGAGAATACTTCAGGTGCCACTTCATTATTTATAGCATGCTGCTCAAAGTCACTACTACCTGTTGCCACGTTTTGCACGTTGCCTGAAATATAGGTGTTAAATATTTGGTGAACCTTTTCCTGAGGTAGTGGGTTGGAATTTACGGGTGCCTCACCTGCATCAGGAGATTCAGCTTCAATCTCAAGAACGAAATTCAGAATCCTATTTCTAACTGCATCTAGCGCAGAAACAATTCCAGCAACAGGTATGACTTTCCATGCTTGCATGCAGTTCATACCTTGATAAATCCCTTGCCCAACAATAGCTACTAAATCGGGATTCCATGGCTCTTGCAGAGTGCCCCCACTCGCATCTTGCACCAAGCTCTCCATAGAGGCTACTCCTTGGGCTAAGTAGGAGTGGGTCAAGTGTTGACGGAAATCTTCTTCAATGCACATTAATGGAATATCAGCGTTACGAAGCCCAGACTGAAAAGGACCTGAAAAGTGGCCTTTAGAATTTACTGTGAGGACTCGGTAATCCGGAAGCTCATCGATATCGTTATAGCCACTTAACTCATTTTCTACCCATTTTTTAAATTCTGGGTTTCCAAGGCGCGCAGCAAGAACCTTACATTTTCTCAACAAGACTGCTAGCTCAGTCTTTGAGTCTATTGCGGCGTCCTGAATTTCTCTTAACAACGACATTATATATGTACCTTCAATATTTCAGAGAGTGGCTATGGAGCTATGCCCTAACATTTTATTAGCGCGCATGCGCGTTTTGCTCGTTAGACCAGTGAAAACGTGCACAGTTAACTATCTGTATGCTAAGAACTTATCAGCTTTCTGCTAGATACACCATCCGGAAAAACGCGCATATACGTTTTCCAAACCTATTATCTCAATTCGTAAACACATAACCGATTGATAAAAATGAATTATATAAATGAGTACGTGTACAAACGCGCAAAATTTTTTAACTATTTGCGTTGATATCCGGCAACCTCAAATAACACTGTATAAAAACACAGAATTTTAAGGTAGAGGGTATTGTCCACTTCCCCTTTAGCGAGACAATTCAAAACTAGAGGTTTCCAGTTGCCTCCGGTAATCAGCCGAAAGAATATGACCTAAGCTCTCGTGGGTACGCTCTTCGTTGTAATCGCACATCCATACCCAAGCCATATCCCAAACCTGCTCGAGTGACTCGAACAAATAGGCATTCAATAATTCGCGGCGAAATGACGGATTTTTGCATTCACAGCATCAAAAGGAATCACTCCCCCAGGGGAAAAATTCATGGACGAATTTTTAGGTTGTCGGCGCCGGGAGCGCCTACAACCGACCCGGACAACACCAAAGAACAACAAGGCATTTCTGGGTACTCTTTTTGCCTCAAAAGAGTACCTGGCGCGCATCCGGAAATGGTGAGATTGCCACCAAACGTAAGCGCGACATACCCGCAAAATCCTCAGAATTCCCCCAAACCATGCTACCGCCAAAGCGCTCTATCAAGACCCCCTAAACATCCCGTTTCCAAGATGAGAGCACGGTTTCAGGGTTGCTGTATTGAATCAACCACAGTGTGATTTCAGGCTAAAAATCAGTACAACGGCCTTGTTGTGCAATATCTTCACCGCAAACGAACGACCTGAACGTACGCTCGTCTGGGTTAACTCAACCTGAAAGGTTTGCCCGCTTTGCCGGGCAACAAAAAAATGCCCGGACAAGCACTGCACTGTTCTAAACCAACACTGAGGCAAAAGCCTGTCACACATTCCCTCCCCAAGACATGACTTCCTTCAACCGTTCAGGTTGTCGCCTGGCACGGCGTTCAAAAAGGACGGAAATTTCTAATTTAATATCATGATGTTATGTCGTCACTCTCGCGAAGGCGGGAATCCAAAAGACTTAGAATCCAAAGCTGGCCTCTAAGCCAACTTAAAGCGGTTGATCATCTTCATCAGATCCGCCGACACATGCAGCAGTTCATCGCTGGCTTGCGCCATCTGGTTCGACTCCGTCGCCACCGACAGAGACATATCCTTCAGGCTGACCACATTGCAGTTAATGTCGTTCAGGGTCAGGGTTTGTTGCTCTGTGGCGGTGGCGACATGCTGGTTCATCGCCTGGATCGTCTGCACTTCAGCGTTAATATTATTGAGTGCGACGCCAGCTTCTGCTGATATCTTCGAAGCATTTGTGGCTTTTTCTGTCCCTGTTGCCATCACTTTCACCGCATTTTCTGCGCCGTGCTGAAGCTGCTCTACGATTTTCTGGATTTCCAGCGTCGATTCCTGAGTGCGCTGTGACAGCGTCCTGACTTCATCGGCAACCACGGCAAAGCCGCGTCCCGCTTCCCCGGCACGGGCGGCTTCAATCGCGGCGTTCAGTGCCAGCAGGTTGGTCTGCTCAGCAATCCCCCGGATCACTTCCAGTACGGTATCCACGTTACGGCTGTCGGTCGCCAATTGTTCGACCACCTGACTGGCCTGCGCAATGTTGTCGGCCAGCTGATTCGCTTCTTCGACATTTCTGTCCACAATCTGCTTTCCGCTTTTAGTCCCTTTGGCCGCCGACAAACTGGCGTCGTTGGCCTCGACCGTGCGGCGGCTGACCTCTTCTACCGTCGCCAGCATCTCGTTCATGGCGGTGGCCAGTTGCTCAACATCATTTTGCTGCTGGTTCAAATTATGGTCGACAGTATGGATCGACGATGAAACCTGATTAGCCGCAGTCGCCACCTGAGTGCCGGATGTATTGATCTGCTGCAAAATAGACTGGATTGAGGCGACAAACTGGTTGAAATACTTCGATAAGGTGGCCAGTTCATCCCGGCCAGATTCATCCAGCCTCTGTGTCAAATCACCTTCACCCCGGGACAGCGCTTTCATCGCATCCACCGTTTGTTTTAATGGCGCAGTAATCGAGCGGATCATCAGTGCAACCAGGACAGACAGTACCACCAGCATGATACCGACATTCGTCAGGGAAATAATTTCCGCTTTCCGTACATCCTTCTGCAGCGCCTGCATATTCATGCCACTGCCGATTAGCCATTGCCACGGGCCGAATTCCAGCACATAACTGGTTTTAGGCTCAGAGGCACTGGTACTCTGGCCACTGTGCCAGGCATAATCGACAAACCCACCGCCGTTTCTGGCTTCGACATATAACTGGCGCACAAACCGGAAACCTTCCGCATCTTCCAGATCCATCGTATTGGTGCCAACCAGAGACGGCACACCCGCCAGTTGGATCCCGTTTCGATCGTTCACAAAAATATAATTGCCCTGATCAAATCGCATCGCGGCAATGGCCGCTATGGCGTCTGACTTGGCCTGAGATTCGCTCAGAGTGCCGGCCTGACTGAGCCCGTGGTAGTACTCAATCACGCTGACAGCACTCTCGACCAGATTCACCACTCCCCGCTCATAATTTTCTCGCATAAACTCACGCGATTTGCTGGCATTCACATAGGTATTCACCATTAACCCCACGGCAAACAAAACCAGCAGCATCCATATTCGTGCAGCAATACTTAAACCGGAAAACCAGCTTTTCATTCTGTCCTCTCCTTTACCCGGAATCACTGACTCTCATGTGGCACAGCCGATCTCTGCTCTTCCGGCCAGAGAGGATGCTGCCTATGCAGTTCGCGCATTTTGGCCTGACTCAGTTTCAATTCTTCACTTTGACTCGCCACAAAATGGTTCACAGCCTCTTCAAGTGTGGTCAGTAAAATGTGCGAATGGGATGGCTGTTGCTCAATCGTTTCTTGTTCTGCTTGTCCGTTATGAGTGGCTTGTTGCATCTGCTTATCCCTGGCCTTATGAAATACCTTATTCATACGGTTTCCTTATTGTCATGAGGTTCAAAGCAATAAATATCGTCACTGTGCAGCATGCAGCCCGAATGCATCCGCAATGATCAGCCGCCATTTCCTGCCAGCGTATAATAGAGACACATTTCCAACCAATCTTTTAATAGTCTTCCTGTATGAATAGATGAGCATAGAAGTATTGAGAAAGCCGCTGTTCTGAAATTTGATAACGTTCAAAATTCACACAAAAGGTATAGGTTGACTGGCAATTAGACTGGTAATTCCCGGAATGATGAATATTGACCGTCGTCAATTTTTCGACAGTGTAAGTCATTGAATAAAAAAGCCAGTCATGTATAACCCTGACTGGCTCGTGCCGCGTCACCCAATGATGCGCGGCTTTTTTTATTTTCTGAGTGCGATGCAGTTTGTCGTTTTTAACCGGGTACTGTTATGACGCTGTGTTTACCCACACCTCCCCTTTCTCTATTTTCACAGGCCAGACAGGCAGACTGATGTCGGGCTGCTCCAGGCACTGACCGGTTAGCAGGCTAAAATGCTGCTTGTACAGGGGTGAGGCCACACACACTTCACCTTTGATATCTCCCACTATGCCTCTGGCAATCACAAATGCCTTGCCGATGGGATCCCAGTTATCCAACGCAAAGACCGCGGGATCCTGGGTTGGCAGATAAAAAAGGGCCAGTTGTTGTCCTTCTACCATTGCGCCCATCCCTGAATTGGCGATCAGGGCATCCAGATCGCAGACTCTGTTCCAGCTCATGCGCCCTCCTGTTCTGTGTGCTTAATTAACTCGGCCTTAGGGTCAACCATACGGACCGGAATACGCTGACCACGTTCGCGTCGGTAATCCGGTGTTGCAGCGGCGTCACCTTCATTGACAAAGCGGCGGAAGCGGGCCAGTTTTTCAGGCGTAGACAAGGTGGTTTTCCACTCGCACTGGTAGGTGTCCACCACATGATTCATTTGCGCTTCCAGCTCGGCGTTGAGGCCCAGGCTGTCGTCGACCACCACACTGCGCAGGTAGTCCAGACCGCCTTCCAGATTTTGCAGCCATACGGAGGTGCGCTGCAGCTTATCGGCCGTGCGGACATAAAACATCAGCACTCTGTCTATCATGGTCACCAGCTCATCGGTAGAGAGATCAGACACCAGCAGGTCAGCATGGCGCGGCCGCATGCCACCGTTGCCGCACACATACAGGTTCCAGCCGTTTTCTGTTGCAATCACGCCGATATCTTTACTCTGTGCTTCAGCACATTCCCGGGTACAGCCGGACACGGCAAACTTGAGTTTGTGCGGCGAGCGAAGCCCCTTGTAACGGTTCTCCAGCATAATGGCCAACCCCATTGAATCGTCCACACCGTAGCGGCACCAGGTGGATCCCACACAGGATTTGACGGTTCTCAATGACTTTCCGTAGGCATGGCCGGTTTCAAAACCAGCGTCAATCAGCGCCTGCCAGATATCCGGTAACTGTTCCAGTTGCGCACCGAACAGATCGACCCGCTGGCCGCCGGTGATCTTGGTGTACAGATCATATTTTCTGGCCACTTCCCCTAACACAATCAGTTTTTCCGGAGTGATCTCACCGGCCGGTATACGCGGCACAACTGAATAACTGCCGTCTTTTTGCATGTTTGCCAGAAAAGCATCATTGGTGTCCTGTAACGGCTGATGCCTGGCATCCAGAACATGTTCATTCCACAGGGAGGCAAAAATAGAGGCGGCGGCGGGTTTGCAGACATCACAGCCCATCCCCTGACCATGACGGGCGATCAGTTCGTCAAAACTGCGGATTTGCTCAACCCGGGTCAGATGGAACAGCTCCTGACGGGTATAAGCGAAGTGCTCGCAGAGGTGGTGATTGACTTCCATGCCCAGCGCGGCCAGTTCTTCATCGAGGACAGATTTCACCATGGTGCTGCAGCCGCCGCAGCCTGTGCCGGCCTTGGTACAGCTTTTTAATTCAGTCAGCTCGTGTGTGCCGGCCTGAACCGCAGCGGCAATATCACCGCGTGTCACATTATGGCAGGAACAAATGATAGCGCCGGCATCTTTGCTGCCCTGCAAAGAAGAGCAGTCGAACAGCAGCTCAGCCGGATGAGCAGGCAGCGGCATGCCATTGAGGTAGCATTGCAACAGGGCGTCATAGTCCTGATTATCGCCAATCAGGATTGCCCCCAGCAATTTGTCGCCGGCGTCATTCACCACCAGTTTCTTGTAAACACCGGCGCGCATGTCCTGCAGCACCATCTCCTGACAACCTTCGCCCTGGCCCAGCGAGTTGCCTATGGCAGACACATCAACGCCCATGAGTTTCAGCTTGGTGCTCATGTCTGCCCCGCTGAACCGACTGTCAACGCCAAGAATCTGATCGGCTGTAATGCGCGCCATGCTGTAGCCTGGTGCCACCAGTCCGAAAATTCGCTGCTGCCACAGTGCACATTCGCCGATGGCGTAGATGTCAGGGTCGCTGGTCTGGCAGGCATCGTTAATGACTATGCCGCCGCGCTCGCCAATCTCCAGACCACACTGACGCGCCAGCGTATCCTGTGGCCGGATGCCGGCAGAAAAAACAATCACATCCACTTCCAGCGGCTCATGGTCACTGAAATTCATTCTGTGATACGCGGTTTCACCATCGGTGATCGCCGTGGTGGCACGCTGGGTGTGAACCTGCACTCCTAACTCGGACACTTTGCTTTTCAGCAGCGCACTGCCTGCATCATCAATCTGCACCGGCATCAGGCGGGGCGCAAATTCCACCACATGGGTTTCCAGGCCCAGCAAGCGCAATGCGTTTGCCGCTTCCAGCCCCAGCAGGCCACCGCCCACCACCGCACCGGTTTTGGCGCCGGCACAGGCCGTTTTGATCGACGACAAATCATCTAACGTACGGTAGACAAAGCAATTGTCCCGATCGCTGCCCTGCACGGGCGGAACAAAAGGGAATGAACCGGTTGCCAGCACCAGCTTGTCATAGGCCAGTTGGGTATCACTGGCCAGTGTCACCCTTTGCTTATCGCGATCGATAGCCACAACCTGCTCACCGAGCAATAACTCAATGCCATTGTCCTGATACCACTGCTCACTGCTGAGCAGCAGATCCTGATGCTCGCTGCCGGAAAACAGCGATGACAGATGTACCCTGTCGTAAGCGACAAAGCGCTCTTCTCCCAGCACAATGATCTGATAACGCTGATGGGCGTTTTTCGCCACCAGTTGTTCAATCAAGTGATGGCCGACCATGCCATTGCCCACCACCAGTAATTTTTCTCTTTGCATCAACATAATACTCTCCTGCACATTCGCGATGTCCTGCTGCGCCCGATCAGGCCACTTTCTGCTTACTTTTCTTATCCGGGATCGGGGCCACTTTGCGTTGTTTTTCATAAAGGAAACGCAGCACGCTTTGTCGCAGGCGCTGGTAAACCGGATCATCGGCCAGCGCGACCCTGTCTCTTGGCCGCGGCAAATCGATATCCAGTACCTCGCCGATCGTCGCCGCCGGGCCATTGCTCATCATCACGATGCGGTCTGACAGCAGCACCGCCTCATCGACGTCATGGGTGATCATGATGACGGTGTTATTGAGCTCGGCCTGAATCGCCATCAAAGCATCCTGCAGATGTGCACGGGTCAGCGCATCCAGCGCGCCGAAAGGCTCATCCATCAGCAGTACTTTTGGCTGCATGGCCAGCGCTCTGGCAATCCCGACCCGCTGTTTCATCCCGCCGGAAATCTCATCCGGCCGTTTATCATGGGCGTGATCCATCTGCACCAGTCTCAGGTAGTGCATCACCTCATCGCGGATAGCCGCCGACGCTTTACCTTTGCAGACTTGCTTCACCGCCAGTTCGACGTTCTGGTACACCGTCAGCCAGGGCAGCAGGGCATGGTTCTGGAACACCACAGCCCGCTCGGGTCCCGGCCCGTCAATTTCACGCCCTTCGAGGATCACCCCACCGTCTGTTGCATCAAGTAACCCCGCAACCAGATTGAGCACAGTAGATTTGCCGCACCCTGAGTGACCAATCAGAGAAATAAACTCACCTTTATTGATGGTGAAGTTGACGTCTTTCAGCGCCACAAACTCACCGCCTGGCGTCGGAAAACGCATCCCCAGATAACTGAGCAATAAATATTCGCGTGACATGGTTATCTCCTTGTCTTCAGCTGACTCAGCGCAGGCTCAGCTGTTTATTCCATGAAAAATGTCGTTGCAGGCTCAGCATGCCGCGATCGAGCAGCAAACCAATAAAGCCTATGGTCACGACGGCCACCATGATTCTGCCCAGCGATGCTGAGCTGCCGTTTTGAAATTCATCCCAGACGAACTTGCCCAGCCCCGGGTTTTGCGCCAGCATTTCAGCCGCGATCAATACCATCCATGCCACACCGAGCGACAAGCGCAGGCCAGTGAAGATCATGGGCACGGCAGACGGCAGCACTATGGTTCTGACATGCTGCCAGCGCGACAGCTTGAGAACCCGGCTGACGTTAAGCAGATCGTTATCGACAGCAGTCACTCCCACTGCCGTATTGATCAAGGTTGGCCACAGACTGCACATCGCCACGGTAAACAGGGAATTGAGAAACGATTTAGACACCAGAGGGTCGTCGCTGACATAGAGCGCACTCACCACCATAGTGACTATCGGCAGCCAGGCCAGCGGCGAAACCGGTTTTAACAGCTGAATCACAGGGTTAAAGGCCGCGTACAGGCTCTTGTTCAGTCCCAGCACTATCCCGGCAGGTATGGCTAAAGCAGAAGCCAGCAAAAAACCGGCGGCCACTGTCAGCAAACTGGTGCCAATCTGATCAAAGAAAGTCGGTTTACCTGTGTACTCACGGGTTTTTACCTCCGCTTGCGGATTGTTCGCCAGCGTGGCCGCATTGCGCTTTTCCTGGCGCTCGTAAAAGGCGGCTTCGCGGCTGCGTTCACGCTGATGTTCGTCCACCAGACCGGTGAATTGCTGCCAGGTCTGCGCCGGGCCGGGTAAGGTGCCCAGTGAGGTATTCACCTGACTGGCCGCCAGATGCCAGATCACCAGAAAAACAAGCAGTCCCAGTGCCGGTAAGGCCAGTGTGCGACTGAAATGGATCACCCCGGCCGGTTTAGGGATAGCCGGTAATGTGAGAATCGATGCCATGAGCGGTACTCCTTACAGTGTGTCGTCGCCTTTCAGACCAATCGCGAACTTGTTGAGGTAGGCGTTGGGCTGCTGGCCATCAAAAGTAATCTGATCGATAAAACCTTGCTGGGGAGGACGAAATCCGTCTTCCTGGTCAAAGTCAGGAAAATCTGCCGCTGTCAGTTTGCCTTCCTCGATTAAGGCTTCGGCGGCCTGACGGTAGATGTCCGGGCGGTAGACTTGTCTGGCGATCGACATATACCAGTCATCAGATTTCGCTTCAGGGATCTGCCCCCATCGGCGCATCTGGGTCAGGGTCCAGACGGCATCGCTGTAATACGGGTAGGTGGCGTGGTAACGGAAAAACACATTGAAATCAGGCGCCGGACGGATATCGCCTTTCTCGTATTCAAAGGTGCCCGTCATACTGTTGGCAATCACCCTGGCATCTGCCCCCACGTACTGGCTGCGGGCGAGTAAGGCCACGGCTTCCTGCCGGTTGGCATTGTTTTTTTCGTCAAGCCAGTGAGCGGCGCGGATCAGGGCTTTCACCACACGTATATGGGTATTGGGATAGGCATCGGCCCAGGCTTTGCTGACCCCGAACACTTTCTCCGGGTTGTTACGCCAGATGTCGTAATCTGTGATAACCGGCACGCCTATGCCTTTGGATACGGCCTGCTGATTCCAGGGTTCACCGACGCTGTACCCCTGAATGGTCGCAGCCTCCAGCGTCGCGGGCATTTGTGGCGGTGGGGTGACGCTCAGCAGCACATCAGCCTGACGCTGGCCGCTGTTATCGCCCTGTAGCGGGGCGTAATAACCCGGATGGATTCCCCCGGCGGCTAACCAGTAACGCAGCTCATAGTTGTGTGTTGAGACAGGAAACACCATGCCCATGTTGAACGCCTTACCTTGCGCCTGATAGGAGGCAATCACAGGTTTGAGCACACTGGCACTGATTGGGTGCCGGGGAGTGCCGTTGTCTGTTTTCGCTATGTTCGGCTTGATCGCTTCCCAGACATTATTGGCAACCGTGATGGCATTACCGTTGAGATCCATGCTGAACGCCGTGATCACTTCCGCTTTGGTCCCTATGCCTATGGTGGCACCGATCGGTTGCCCGGCCAGCATGTGGGCACCATCCAGTTCGCCGTCAATCACTCTGTCCAGCAGCACTTTCCAGTTGGCCTGTGCTTCCAGCGACACGTAGAGGCCTTCGTCTTCAAAGAAGAAGTTTTCATACGCCACGGCCAGCGGGGCCATATCCGTCAGCTTAATAAAGCCGAACTTCAGCTCATCTTTTTCCGGCGGACCTATCCGGGCCTGAGCCGGCAGTGATATCAGACTGGCACTGACAATGCCGGCTATCATCCATCGATTGATCGATTCCATATCCAAACCTCTTCCATAGATAAAAAACAAAGTGTTAAAAACAAAAAACGCCGCCCTCCCCGAAAGGAGCAGCAGCGTTGCTGTATTGATCACTTTTTCAGTGGCGCGTAACGTTAGCGCCGAATCACATACGCTTCAGGCTCAGCAGCAGGTTTTTCGCTATCTGGCCTAAACTCTGGCTGTTGTGCATAGCGGCTTCACGAAGCAGGCGATAGGCCTGTGCCTCATCCAGCCCCTGATGCTTCATCAGCAGTCCTTTGGCCTGCTCCACCAGCCGCCGATCCTCAAGGCGGCGATTCAGCGTCGCCAGCGCATTTTCCATCTGACTTTGGGTGTCCCTGACCTGGCATGCCCTTTCTACCCATACACTCAGCGCCGTTGCCGAGTCCGCCGGTAAAAGTACATAGCCATTAGGTGCAGGGAGCCTGTCAATATCCTGATGCTCAAGCTGCCGGAGCAGTACCACCAGCGGCCACCGTTGGCCGTCTGCATGGTCTACCAGCATCCTCAGCTCTGCATCCGCTCTGGCCCAGCTGATCACCAGTGCACTGTCCTGCGTTTCTGCCGTCAGTGCAGAAAGCTGGCTGAAGCGACAACCGATAACATTGTCATATCTGGCTGCCAGTTCGCCGGTCAGCTTTGCCTGTTCCCGGGTGCAGTCGCTGCAAACCAGTATCTGACTGGTGTCTTTATGGTTGGCGGCGACTTGCTTTCGATCTGACTTTTCTGGCTTGGCCATTGGTCTGTCTTCCCTGTACACAATGGTTCAACACGCATTCATACATAAAGAAGCAAGCCATCAGCCACTTAGTCAAAATCAGCCGTAAAATACCTCTTTAGGGTTAGCCTCTGAGACGTCATTGCAGTTAAGTGCTTGATTCAGCGTGGTACGCAGTTCGACAACATCGCCGATAATGAGCAATGCAGGCGACTGTCCTTTTAATACCTGCCCCAGTTTGGTGAGCTTGCCCAATGACGACACATGGACTTTCTCATCCGGTGTGCAGCCTTTAATAACCACAGCCAGCGGTGTGTCCCTGCTCAGGCCACCCAGTGTCAGGCCGCTTTGAATTTCTCTGGCCTGCTCAAGCCCCATATAAAAGACGATGGTCTGCCCCGCGCCAATCAGTTGTGCCCAGGCAGGTAATGCACCGGACACCACATGGCCGGTGACCAGGGTAACTGAGCGGGACATTTCTCTGTGCGTCAGTGGTATTGAGGTGGATGCTGCGCACCCAATCGCCGCGGTGATCCCAGGCACGAAATCAAACGGGATCGCCTCTGCTGCCAGTGCCAGCCCTTCTTCTCCGCCACGGCCGAAAATCAGCGGGTCGCCGCCTTTCAGGCGCACCACATAGCGGCCTTGCCGGGCCTGTTCGATCAGTACCTGATTAATCGCTTCCTGCTTCATGCTGGGCTGACCGCAGCGCTTACCCACATAGATACGCTCAGCATCCGGGTTCGCCATCGCCAGAATCGCATCGCTGACCAGGCGGTCATACACCAGCACTTCGGCCTGCTGGATAGCTCTGAGCGCTTTTAAGGTCAGCAGTTCAGGATCGCCCGGTCCCGCTCCCACCAGACTGACGGAGGGACATCGCGGCACTGACTGAAGCCGGGTTACCGTCGCTGTGCTGTGTGTCGATGTGATTGGCTTTGCTGTACTCATACCTGTTCTCCTTCCGTCACTGCTTCTTCCGTGTTCACTTGCGTCTGTTTGAGCAGCGCCTTCACTTCGCCAAGGCAAGACCCGCAGTTAGAGCCGCATTTCAGCTGCGCCTGCAAGCCCGGCAGGCTGGTCAGCCCATGGTGCTCAATGGCTTGTATAATCTGTCTGTCCGTGACCCTGAAACAACTGCACACCAGTTTTGAGGGAGCCTGCCCCTGCATCGCCAATGCCAGAAAAGCACT
This sequence comes from Photobacterium salinisoli, assembly GCF_003614885.1. Lineage (GTDB taxonomy): Bacteria > Pseudomonadota > Gammaproteobacteria > Enterobacterales > Vibrionaceae > Photobacterium > Photobacterium salinisoli. The sequence goes on along the minus strand of NZ_QZMS01000011.1, from coordinate 896,776 downwards.
GACCGAAAACGCCGTGTCGAACAAAGTGGCATAGGGCTGGGTATCAGACCGAAGCGGCTGCTTGCTGACCAGACACATGGCGGTTAATCGGCTGTCGGCTGTCATCAGAGCCGCCCAGCCGCCGTCACCTGTACCGTCAATCACCAATGCCTGCGGTGTAATACCGAACAGGTGGGATTTAGACAGCGGTGTGCGACAGGTAAAGCGCCAGGTATTGACCTTGTCTCCGGTCTGAACACTGAGGAAATCTGTCTCAAACGGCGGTGGCTGCGCGCCCATCCATATCCCGTAACTGGCCGCCTGAGCTGGTGACAGCGTCACACCAGCCGACTTGAAAGCGGGCTGGCCCGATACAGGATCAACCTCAGGTGCCACCACCTGATTGACCCGGCTGGCAAAACCAAATGATCCGGCCCAGTGCATCGACATATAGAGCTGGTTTGGCGACAGGCCATCATCGACCGCCAGCTTAGCCAGCATACTGTTGCCGTCATAACCCAGTGACACAAGCTGTCCTTCACAGAGCTGATATTGACTGGCCGACAGCGGATGAATATACACAGTCGGCTCCGTTTCGCTTTCGGCCAGCCTGGCAATATGACCGGTGCGCGTCATGGTGTGCCATTGGTCGCGCTGACGTCCGGTATTGAGCCACCAGACGCCGGGCTGAGCCTCTGTGTCACTATGGCGGACAGTGATCAGACTGGCGCGGCCGCTGGCTGTCGGGAACACCCCGTCACTGAACAGATGTGACTCCCTGCCCAGCGGCCAACGCTGCGGCTGCCAGTCAGCATATTCGGCATCTGTCATTGACGCTAACGACGAAATATCAAACAGATAAGGTGATTCCCGGTTAATACGGCTCAAAGCCGCGTGTTCACGATATACGTCAGCCACAGTGGCAAATTCAAACCCGTTGAAACCCATTTTTTTAGCCACCTCGCAGATAGCCCACCAATCTGCTTTTGCCTCACCGGGAGGAGAAAGAAACGCCCGCTGACGGGACATCATCCTTTCAGAGTTTGTCACCATGCCATCTTTCTCGCCCCAGCCGGCCGCTGGCAGTAACACATCAGCAAATGCCGCCGTGTCTGCCTCCGGTGAGATATCTGACACGACAACACACTCACAACGCGACAAAGCTTCAGCCACTTTGCGGCTGTCAGGCAACGACACCACAGGGTTGGTCGCAATAACCCAGACAAACTTGATCTTGCCCTGATGGATAGCCTCGAACAGCTCGACCGCTTTGAGTCCGGGTTGAGTGGCCATGTTCGGCGCCTGCCAGAAATCGCCGACCGCTGAGACAGATTGCGGATCAAAGCCTCTGTGGACCGCCAGCTGGTTCGCCAGTCCTCCGACTTCGCGGCCACCCATGGCGTTGGGTTGCCCGGTCAGCGAGAATGGTCCGGCGCCCGGTTTACCTATCCGTCCGGTTGCCAGATGACAGTTAATAATCGCGTTGGCTTTGTCGGTGCCCTTGACCGATTGGTTAATACCCTGGCAAAACAGGGTCAGGGTGTTCGGGGAGTCTTTGAACATAGCGAAAAAAGCGTTGAGCTGTTCCCGGCTCAGCCCCAGCGTTTCCGCGCAACGAGCCAGGCGGTATTGATCGCGGCTGATTTCCGCTTTCAGCGACGCAAAGCCTTCACAATGCTTCGCGATAAACTCGTTATCCAGCGCATGATGATCAGACAGATAACGCAGCAAGCCATTAAACAGCAATACATCGCCGTCGTTCGCGATCGGCACATGCAGATCAGCCTGCTCCGCCGTTGTCGTTCGTCTGGGATCAATCACGACCAGACGCAGATCCGGGTTCGCGTCACGGGCCTGCTGAATACGGCGAAACAATACTGGGTGCGTCCAGGCGGTATTGGCACCAACGATGACGATGAGATCCGCTTTTGCGATATCGTCATAATGAACCGGTACCAGATCTTCACCGAACGCCCGGTTATGCGCCGCCACCGCCGAGGACATACAGAGCCGTGAATTGGTATCGATATTGGCGGTACCAATAAAGCCTTTCATTAGCTTATTGGCAACATAGTAATCTTCCGTCAGCAACTGACCGGAGACATACATAGCCACACTGTCCGGGCCGTATCTGGCCACTGTCTCCTTGAGTTTTTGTGCGATAAACCCAGTGGCAGCATGCCAGCTGACTTCCTTGCCCTCCAGGCGCGGATACAACAGGCGATTGGGTATGTTCAGGCTTTCTTTCAGCGCAGAGCCTTTGACGCAAAGTGCCCCATGATTGGCCGGGTGACAGACATCACCGACGATGTCAGGCTGCTTCGTTACGCTGCCGGGCTGAAATCTGCCTTTCACCGCCACACCACAGCCTACACCACAATAGGGACAGGCTGATTTCACTGCTTCACCTTGATTACATCCCGCAACCTGACCGGCTGTGTTGCTCATAGTCTTCTCCTTCGCGTCCCGCTTAGCGCCGGTTTACAGGCATAAAAAAAGCCACGCCCCCGGGAGAGGACGTGGCAGCAATGCCTAAAACCAAAGTATCAAGTGTTGAATGTCGTGTACCCTAGTTATGTTGCATCTTATGTGCCAATTTTCGCCAAACAGCTTAACTCTTTTTATTTCATAGGATTACAGTTCACCACAGTGACACAGTATGCCTTTGAGCAGATGAAAACAGCCAATCTTAGTGCACCACTGCACTGAGTTGGGGAACGCCTTACCCGAGCCGGGCCTGTCGCTGCCTGAACCACACCGGGCCGAACGTATTGAACAGCGTCGCCAGCACAATCAGGCTGACCCCCACGACTTTGTTCCACACCAACGTCTGCTCAAAGAAGCTTATCTGCCAGATAAACGCAAACAGCAGATTGGTCAGAATAAGCGGAGCAAGGCTAGAACCGGATTCCACCAAACGGTAGGCTTTGACCCGAAAGACCTGGGTATTGACGATACAGACGGCCAGTAACAGTAGCGACGGTAACAGCAGTGTTTGCAAATCGGTTAACTGTTGCCAGCTGGTTGCCAGCATGTCTGTACTGTGGGTAAAGAGTACCAGAGGCAGCAACATCAGGCTGGCGAGCGTAAAGCACCAGGCATTTAAGCCAAAGGCCGACATGCTCCCTTTACTGACCCGGTAGAGGCTGACTTGCGAGCCAGCATTGAATACCCCTGCGGCTACCCCGACGAGCAGCTCCGGTCGCAGCGCAAATCCGCCAGCATTACCGGCCATCAGCACCACACCTAAGAAAGTGATCATCAGATTCATGACCGTCATCGGCGGAATCCGGGTATGAAATAACAGTTTTTCTAACACCGGAATAAACAGTGGCCCGGTACTGAACAGCACCACAGTTTCCACCAGGCTCAAGTGGCTCAGCGAAAAAAGGAAACACAGCTGAGCGGCAGCGACACAGAACGCACGAATCCCCAGTGACTGCCAAAGCTTTTTGCTGTCTGGTACGGCCCACTGGGTCAGCGACATCAGCCACATCAGTAATAAGGCCGGCAGTGAAAAACGCAGGAAACTGAGCATTTCTATGCTGATATGATCACTGAGCAGTTTGGACACCAAACCGTTTACCGACAAACTGAAGGTGGAAGCCAGCATGAAAAAAAGAGGGCGTAAATCTGTTGTCATTAAGTACTCCTTAGCTGGTGAGGAGTCTAACGGGGTTACAAATGATAAAAAAGCGAATAATATTAACCAAAACTGTTAGAAAAACTTACAGATGAAAAAGCTCGTTCCTCTGAAATCACTTTATGCGTTTGTGGCTGTGGCTGAGACAGGCAGCATGACGGACGCCGCTGAAGTCCTGCATGTCAGCCATTCGGCTGTCAGTCAGGCAATAAAGTCGCTGGAAAACCAGCTGGGTCTGCCGTTGTTCCAACGGGTTGGCCGCCGGGTAGAACTGAACCGAAATGGCCGCAAATACTACCGGCAAGTGGCCCCGGCTCTGGAACAAATAGTGACGGCCGGTGAAGCCTTACAGCAACAGAATCCGCACCGGCTGACACTGAACATGGTGAACTCGCTGGCGCTGCACTGGTGGATTCCCAGAGTGCCGGATTTTCAAGCGTTAGCGCCTCAGATTGATATTCGTATTTCGACCCTGACCCATGTGTTTGATCTCGACAAGGAGGGCGTAGACGTTGCCTTGATCCACGGCCGTTCAGATGACTGGCAAGGCTATCATTGCGAAAAGCTCGGTGACGATCAGTTGATTCTGGTTTGCGCGCCGTCACTCATCGACACTGACAGTGCTCTGAGCGCAGACGCCATGCTGTCGGCCCATCACCCCATTTTTGTCACCAATCCAAGGCGTGAGAATGACTGGCAAACCTGGTGCCAGGCCAATCAGCTACCGGTACCGGCACAGCATCACAACCTTTGTTTTACCGCTTCCATTCAGGCGGTACAGGCCACGCTGAGGGGATTGGGAATCCTGGTCACTCACCGCTTGTTTGTCAGGGATGAAATCAGACAGGGGCTGCTGACGGAAATCGGCCCGTCGGTCCGCAATCCCTATCAGTCCTACTATTTTGTCTGCCAGAAAGAAAAGCTTGTTCAGGAAAGTGTATTAACGCTGCGGGCTTGGCTGCATCATGAATTCCGGCTCGCCAGTGCTTAAAAACACTGGCTCTGATTACTCTTCTTCCGCCAGCAACAGGTAATCTGAGAACAGAAAATTGCCTAACAGCATTGACTGATTTTCAGCGCCATCGAAATAATCCAGATAAAAGCGCACCAGCACATAGCCGGGAGAGTCCCCCTGGCCGAGATCTAAAATATTGAGGGGGATTTCCAGCGCTTTGTCCTGCTTTGACTGAAGAACGACAGGCTCGGCCAGAGTCACAGTCTCATCACTCTCCGGCCCCAGGCTCATGCCCTGTGCGGGAAGCGCAAGCCTTGGCGGAACCTTCTCGCCCGGATACCCCGTCTGAGCCGGTGCCGTGACGACAAATACCCGCTCACTGCGCACAGCATTCAGGCTTGCCTCTCTTGCCCCGTTGTTGGTAAAGCTGAAACGCAGCGTAGGCTGCAACCCGGCATTCACTTCGTCTTCTATATAAGCCACGGGTTGAGGTAAATCACTCAAAGGAAGGTTAGATAACTTTCCCAGCTCATCGTAACGGTAGTAATGCGGCACACCGTCATCATGGATATAAATATCCAGCCGTGACAGCAAGCTGCCTTTGGCGTCCGGATCGCGTTTGATATGGTAAATATACAGCGTGTTCTGGCGCGCATTCGCCTGTAGCAGCCCTTCAACCACCAACCGGGAAGGAGAAGCAAACTGCTTCATCTGATCCGTATGCTGAAGATAACCGGGATCCCCGCATAACAACCATGGCGGCATGATGGCTGACCAGCGCTGACACTCACCAGACATGGAGTCTTGATCAGTCGACAACTCTCTCTCAGCAATCAGAGCGTTATACTCTTTCTGACTCATGATGATCAGTTCGGGCAGCAGAAATACCGACTTTTCCTCCATAAACGGTGCCAGTTCAATGCCAGAGAGATGTAACTCAGCCGGGCGGGTATTATAGGTGTAGAGATTGAGTACAACGGCACCCAGGATCATGGCGAGCAACAGCGGCAGTATGAACCTTAGCAACAGATTTTTTTTGGTCATGGCGGCAACTCAGCAATCAGCACCAGGAGATTGTGCTAAGTATAGCCGCCATACGGGTACTATTATTTGCCGTTATGGCCGTTACTCTCACTAAACCAGCATAACAATAGATTCACCGGAATAAGTAACACATTGTTTCTTCAGGTACATATCACAAAATCACACGATAAAAGGCAAAACCGGCATCCAATTATGAGCAGAAGGGCATACTCAGTCGCTCATTTAACCTATATTAGAGCACTCAACGGCACCTTTATGTTCCTGTCCTGTATCATCACCAGTCAGGAACTTCATCAGGTGGCAACAGTCGAATGCTTTTGTGCGACTGAATGACAGGTTTATTTTCTCTTAATCTAAGGATGCTGACTATGTGGCAACTTTCCGATCTGGCCCCCCTGCTGTCTGACCATGACGGCTGGAAGGTCGACGTTCAGGGTCAGGCGTTACTGATCCGTAATGAAGACAACATTGAAGCTTTTCTGGCGGTTTCAGGTGAGCAGATTCTGGTTGAAGTCTTATTATTTGACGTCGGACAGGTGAAAGACACCGATGCACTGAACCGTGAAATACTGCGCACACATAAAATGTTCCCGCTGTCGACCATAGGTATCAATGCGATCAACGGCAATGACTACTACGTTGCCTTTGGTTCGCTGTCTTCCCAGTCAAAGGCAGAAAGCGTCGTGATTGAAGTCGCCACGCTTTTCCGTAATGTTGAAGCCTTTATTGATTTGTACCAGGACTTCCTCAAGGAGCAAACGGCATGAGTGTCTGGAAAAAACTATTTACCGCAATGAGAGGCGGTGCCAACGAAGCCGCAGAAACCGTGGCAGACAGCCAGGCGCTGCGCATTCTCGATCAGGAAATCCGTGAAGCCAAAGCAGAGTTGCGCCGCTCTGATGAGGCGCTGGTTGGCATAGTAGCCAAACGTAAAATGTCTCAGCAAAAAGTAGAAAGCTTTAATCTGGGAATCACCGAATACGAAGCCTATGCCCTTAACGCGATGGAAAAAGGCCAGCAGGAATTAGCACTGGAATGTGCACAGAAAGTCGCTAACCTGCGCAATGAACAGCAGGCAGAACAGACCTATCTGGATCAGTTCACTCAATCAGAGCAGACGCTGAGAACCAACATCGCCCAGGCCAAAGACAAGCTTCGTCAGCTAGAGCAGCAAGTAGATGTTGTGAAAGCCAATGAAGCGGTGCAAAAAGCGCAGTCTGCGGTGTCCTCCGGTCATGTCGGTGCCAACGCCAAAATGCATACCGCGGCCTCCTCGCTGGAGCGTATCAAGCAGCGTCAGGCGGAAAAAGCCGCTCAGCTGGAAGCGTCTGCGGAAATGGCAGCCGAACAATCAGGCAGTGCACTGGACAAGAAACTGGCCGACGCCGGCATCAAGAGCGGAGGCAAAGCCTCGGCCGAAGATGAACTGGCACGCATTCTTGGTCGTCAATAAGCGGTAATTCCGGGGGCTGAGGCCATTTCTGTGGCTGATCAGCCCTTAGGATTGAGGAGAAATGCATGTCTATCTGGTTGTTGGTCCGCCGCTGGGCCCATCAACAATTCAATCAACTCAATGGTCGAAACCTGCTCATCACGCTTCTGTGCTATATCGGCTTGTCCTGGCTATTTCTTGAACTTGCAGGTGAGCAGGCGCTTACACACTCATTAACTCACTTTTTCTACTATCTGGTCGTAACAGCATCTACCGTCGGCTACGGTGATTATTCTCCGGAAACACAAGCCGGAAAGTGGGTGGTCGCCCTGTTCGTCATCCCTGGCGGTCTGGGTCTGTTCGCCATCGGGATTGGTCGCCTGGCTACGCACTTTATTGGCTATTGGAAAAGTGGCTTGCTCGGAAAACGGAGAATTAACGTGGAGAACCATATTCTGGTACTCGGCTGGAATAACCAGCGAACCTTGCACCTGATTAAAATGCTGCAGCACGAAGAACGGCAGCGCCGCCATATTGTGCTGTGCGTGCGCCCTGAAATGGAAAACCCGCTGCCGGGTGAAATTGATTTTGTGCGTGTGGTCAGTTTTACCGACACCACCGGCATGGATAAAGCCGGTGTCAGCACAGCGAGCTGTATCATCATAGATAACGAGCAAGACGATGTGACACTGGCAGCAGCTCTGTATTGCTCCAGCCGCAACCCCGACGCCCATTTGCTCGCCTACTTCGCCGATGAAGGCCTGAGCGACCTGCTGAAATCGCATTGCCCCAAAGCCGAATGTATTCCGTCTGTGGCGGTTGAAATGCTGGCCAAAGCCGCCGTCGATCCCGGCTCCAGCGAACTTCACCATGAACTGCTGAGTACCCATCACGGCATGACGCAGTATGCGGTACGCTTTCCCGAGACAGCTTCCCCTACCCAAATCAGTCGCCTGTTTACCCTGTTCAAAGAAGAGCACGAGGCGACTCTGATAGCGATCGATCGCGGACAGGGCGTGGAATTGAACCCGCCGCTGGATCTGGACGTTTTGCCCGGTGCCAACCTTTTCTATATCGCCGATGAACGTGTCAATGATTTCAACTGGCCGTCTTAAACCGGCAAGGAGTAGCTATGTTTGACTGGTTAAAAAAACGCAAGCAAACCGCAACCACTGAGCCGACAGCCCCCGAAATCATTGGTCTTCGCTTAGGCGGTGCCTTTGAGCTGGATGATTTAAAACTGCGTCTTACCGAACCGTCTCTGATGATTGAAGGGGCAGCGCGTACCCAGCTCATCCAGGCAGTCGGGGAAGTCTGGCTGGACGAACAGACACGCCTGATACGCTATTACACCGATGACGAAGGTTTTGTGCAGGTGCTGGCCCACGGTGCCGGTGATGCCGATGTCAGCGAGGTAAAACTGTTTTACTTCTATGACAGCAAACCTGTTGATACCGACAGTGAATGGCAACATTTACTGGACAAAGGGATAGTAAAAGGCCAGTGGCATCTGGAAGACTTCACTTATCAACAAGTGTGGGAAAACAGTCGCCCTGTTGCTATGACAGAAAAAACCTGGCTGCAGAACGGGACGACCAGCTCTACCGATCAGTTTGTCATGTTATACGAGAGAGACGCAGAAGCCGGGATGAAAGAAGTGCTTCTGGTCTCTGCTGAAGAGAAAATATTCAACAACAGAGCTGAGCGCAGTCTGGTGTTGAGCACAGGATTTGACCTCAGTCCGACAGATTTTAAACTTATTGGCTGAGTCAGATAATAACCACTAAACATTTATAATTTCAGGGATTTCCATGGATCTTTTGACACAATCACTCGCCGGGCTAGGCTCATTTGTCGTTTATTTTGCTATCTCTATCGTGTTCTTAATGCTGTTCAAGATCATCTTTGTCCGCATTACCCCCTATGACGAATGGAAACTGGTCAAAGAAGAAAAAAACACCGCAGCGGCCATTACTCTGGCCGGTTCAATTCTGGGTTACGCGCTGGCGATCTCCGGGGCTGCCAGCAACTCAGTGAACTTCATTGACTTTTCTATCTGGGGTGTCGTGGCATTACTGGCGCAGATGCTTGCCTATGTGATTGTCCGGATTGGTTTCATGCCCCGTATTGCCGAGCGCATTGAAGCAGGAGAAATCCCTGCCGGTCTGCTGATGGCGGCCACCTCTGTGTCGGTTGGCCTGCTCAATGCGGCCTGCATGACCTATTAAGGGGGACTGTCATGAAACGGACTAAAGACGTCAATCTTACCGGCATGCGAAAACAGTGGCGCCCCTTCGCCGTTGCGCCTGTTACCGCGGCCATTACTGCGGGATTGCTGACAGGTTGCAGCGATCCGCAGGAAGATGCCGTGATCTACCATACGGTCAATGACTGCAAAGATGACAATCCTGGCTACTCCCAACAGTGTGAAGCTGCCTACCAGAATGCACTGAAGGAAGCTGAGCGTACTGCGCCGAAATACAAAAGCTTGCAGGAGTGTACTACTGAGTTCGGCATGAACTCTTGCATGAAGTCGACTGAAAATAACTGGTTCATGCCTGCAATGGCGGGCTTTATGTTTGCCCGGCTGCTGGACAGTAACCGCGGTTACTACAGCCAGCCAATGTTCAGCTCCTACTATCCGGGCAGCCGCTATTACGGCCGCTGGACCACAGCTGATGGCTACGACTACGGTTCATACCGCTATAAAAAGTCGAAAATCAAAGTCGGCCCGGAGCAGATGAAGCCTAAACCTACCATCAGCCGCACCATATCGCGCGGTGGCTTTGGCTCCAGTGCTGCAGCAAAATCCAGCTGGGGCAGTTCTTCCAGCCGGAGCTGGGGTGGATAATCTGACCTGACTTTTGCCCAGAGCGCCGACAGGCGCTCTTTTTCATTAACACTTACAGCTCAAAACAATCGCCCACGAATTTTTATCTGATCGCTCAAGTAGATGTGTTTTTACTTATTAAACAATAAGATAAAGCATTATTTAGAGTTAAAACCTAAAGGTAGACCAAGATCACACTTTGAACACTAAGCAAAAAATTGATAATATCCCTCCGTTTTTCATAAGCAGAAAAATCTGGAATACCTGCTTAACAAGAGGTCATGGCGCAAATTTTTGCTTATAACATGGCCTATTTCACTGTCCGTTGAATTGATTTTCATCAATTTTCACTAAGGCCTCTGCCACTATCATGGCGCCCCCTGACCGGACATAGCAACCGTAAGATTTGAAGGATTTATGGAAATTAAGTCAGATTTAAATAAACCGGTATTTTTTACCTCGGCAATCTTCATTGCCGCGCTCTCTTTTATAGGTGTGATGTGGCCGCAAGCCATGGAAGCCTACTTTAAAAACATTCAAGGCTGGATCATTACTCAGGCTAGCTGGATCTACATCCTGGCTGTAGCCATCTTTTTGATTTTCCTCATTCTGGTTATGTTCAGCCGCCTGGGTGATATCAAGCTCGGGCCCGATCACTCCGAACCTGATTACAGCTACAGCTCCTGGCTGGCGATGCTGTTTTCCGCCGGCATGGGCATTGGCCTGATGTTCTTTGGCGTCGCAGAGCCTGTTATGCACTTCACATCCCCTCCTGTCGGTGATCCGCAATCGGTGGAAGCAGCGCGTGAAGCCATGAAGATTACTTTCTTCCACTGGGGTCTGCATGCCTGGGGGATCTATGCGCTGGTTGCACTGGCGATGGCCTATTTTGCGTACCGCCACAAGCTGCCACTGCTGCCACGCTCTGCCCTGTATCCGATCCTTGGCGAAAAAATCTATGGCCCTATCGGTCATGTGATCGATATTTTTGCCGTGATCGGTACGCTGTTTGGTGTAGCCACCTCTTTGGGCTTTGGTGTGGTACAGGTCAATGCGGGTTTCAACTATCTGTTTGATATGCCACAAAGCACCACAGTTCAGGTCATCCTGATTGCCGCCATCACCCTGATTGCCACTGTTTCAGTTGTCATGGGTCTGGACGGCGGTATCAAACGTCTGTCAAACATCAATATGTTTCTGGCCGTCCTGCTGCTGGCTGTTGTCATCATTGCTGGCCCAACAGCATTGATCATGAAGTCGTTTGTGCAAAACACTGGTGCCTACTTAAGCGATATAGTGAACAAAACCTTCAACCTCTATGCCTACGAGCCGAAGGAAGACTGGATCGGCGGCTGGACACTGCTGTACTGGGGCTGGTGGGTATCCTGGTCACCGTTCGTAGGTATGTTTATCGCCCGGATTTCACGTGGCCGTACTATCCGTGAATTCCTGGTGGGTGTACTGCTGATCCCATCCCTGTTCGGCTTCCTATGGTTTACTGCCTTTGGTAACACAGCCATTGATGCCATCATGAACCACGGTGCGACCTATCTGAGTCAGGCGGTGAGTGACAATGTGCCCGTTGCTCTGTTTAAGTTCTTCGAGCACATGCCTATGTCGACTGTACTGTCCGTCATAGGTGTGGCACTGGTGATCACTTTCTTCGTCAGTTCTTCCGACTCCGGCTCTCTGGTTATCGATACCCTGACATCAGGCGGTGCGGCTGAGCCACCGGTTTGGCAGCGTATCTTCTGGGCCGTCATTGAAGGTGTAGTGGCCGCGGCGCTGCTGGCTGCCGGTGGTCTGTCTGCCCTGCAAACCATGACCATTGCCAGCGCATTCCCGATCATGATTCTGATGCTGCTGTTCTGTTACTGCCTGTTCAAAGCACTGCGCAACGACTATATGCTGCAAAACAGTATCCAGACACACAACACCAGCGTGCAATACACTCAGGCCAGTGTAAGCTGGAAGTCCCGCATTTCGGCCATGGTGAACCACCCGAAGCAGGATGAAGCTGAGAAATTCATGACCTCAACGGCCATACCGGCTTTGACAAACCTGGTCAAAGAAATGAAAGTTCAGGGTCTGGCAGCCAAGCTGCAGGTGCTGGATGAGTCTCGGGTCCGGTTAGTGGTTGAGAAAGAAGAAGTGGAAGATTTTGCCTATGGCATTCGCCTGCGCCACTTTGCGCTGCCAGCCTATGCCAATGAATCGTATGACGATTACTACCGCGCGGAAGTCTTCCTGCTGCAAGGCGGCCAGCAATATGATGTGATGGGTTACAACCAGGAGCAGATTATTGCCGATGCCTTAACCCAGTACGAGCGCCACATGCACTTCCTGCATCTGGCCACCTCGGAAAACATTCAGGAAGAGCCTGTCCTGTCATAAGGTTTCAGCTTCTTGAGAAGACTGAAAAAGCCAGCATCGCAAAACGATGCTGGCTTTTTTATTCCAACTCACTATGAAATCACAATCTGCTTACTGACTGTAGGCACCACTGGCGTAATGCAGTTCATAACTGTGGCTGTAGATTTCCAGAATATTCCCGAACGGGTCTTCCATATAAATCATGCGATACGGCTTCTCACCCGGGTAATAATAGCGTGGCGCTTTCATCCGCTTTTTACCGCCTGCAGCAACGATTCGCTCTGCCAGCTCCTCGACATTCGGGTCCTGCACACAGAAATGAAACACGCCGGTTTTCCAGTATTCAAAGTTGTTTTCCGGCTGTTGCTGATTATCAAACTGAAACAGTTCCACACCAATGCGATCCCCTGTTGAGAGGTGCGCGATCCGAAATCGTCCCCAGCCCTCACCAAACACATCGGTACACATTTCACCGATGGCGCTGTCATCCTCCACAATTTCCGTCGGTGGCATGATCAGATACCAACCGAGCACCTCGGTGTAAAACGTCACGGCCGCTTCGAGATCCGGCACCGAAATACCAATATGAGAAAACGTTCTTGGGTAAGGCATATGTTCGTCTGTCTTCATGGGTGAAACCCTCCTGTTCTTGAGTGCTCCACTTTAATTCGCCAAAATACGAATTAAAAATTATCATTTATTCTTATTTCCATTACGATTTGTTATCTATGAAACTCAACAGGCAATGGCTCCATACCTTCGCCACTCTGATCGACGTCGGCCAGTTCACAGAAACCGCCGCCCGGCTTCATATGACCCAACCGGGTGTCAGTCAGCATATCCGAAAACTGGAGCAGCAACTGGGACAGGCACTTTTGGTTCGGACAGGGAAAAAGTTTGAACTGACCCATGCAGGCACAGTGCTGTATCAGCACTGTCAGGCTTTGCTGGCAGAAGAAAAGCGCCTGCAGCAGGCGCTGTTACAGGATAACCCGGAAGCTGGTCCGTGCAGGTTTGCTATGTCCGGTACGCTGGCCAACCAGCTTTACCCGCTTTTTCTTCAGCGCCAGCTTGCCCATCCCGGATTGGGAGTCAGTGTTGAATCTGCGCCGGATCAACGCGTGCTTCAGTTATTGACACAGGATGAAGTCGAACTGGGCATTGTCACTGAACCGCCTGCGCAGTCGCGTTTTCACCGAGAGCGAATTGGTGAAGAAACCCTGTGCCTGGTTTTTCCTGCCACGCAAAGTAAATCCGGGTTGTCGGAAGCTTTGCTCTCAGAAACCGGGTTCATTGATCACCCCAACGCCCGCCGGTATCTCGACAGTGTGTTGCTGGACCTGCCATTTTCCATACCGCACGATTCGCTGCCGGTGCGTGGTTACATTAATCAGCTCAGCCAAATATTGCTTCCGGTTTCACTCGGGGTCGGTTTTACCGTCCTGCCGGAAAGTACCATTCTGGAGTCCCCGTACGCACAGGATCTGCGTATTCTGCACCGCAGCGTCAATATCAGGGAGCCTTTATATCTGGTGTGGAAACGCCATCGTGAACTGGCCACTCGTTATAGCTGGTTTATCGACTGTATTCGTCAGACACTGCAATCTTCCTGAATCATCCGGAAATACCCCACACCCTTTGCATTCACAATGTTTCACTCACTGAGTCCTCAGGTGTTTTTGCAGGTGTTCAATGAAAATCGTGATCTTTTTTGCCAAATGTTTTCGCCCGGCATAAAAAGCGTAAAGAACCAGAGGCTCAGGTTCAGCATCTAATTCTATGAGCTGCAATGTGCCTGCGTTTATTTCATCGACACACGACTCCTCAGGCAATATCGCGAAGCCAAGACCTGCCAGCGCACCAAACTTTGCCATGTTGCCGCTATTGACTTTAAATGACGATTTCACACTCTGCGTAAGCTGCTGACCGTTTGAATGTCTGAAAACCCAAGGTGTGCCATTTAACGCCGTTAAGCTACTGATACAAGGCAAGTGGTTCAAATCGGCCACTTTATCAGGACGGCCATGCTGTCTGATCACATCTGGTGCAGCGACCACTATGCTTCGCAACCTGACTATCTCTTTCGCCACCCAGCCACTATCGGTAATTTTTCCGCGGTGATAGCTCAGGATCAGATCAAACCCATCCAGTAAGCTTTCTTTGGGGCTCAGGCTGGTTTCACAAGATAGTGATATTGCAGGATGTTCAACACAAAAATCGACGACTGACTTTGCGAGTACCGGAATATCCGGCATCAGAATTCTGAGCGAACCGGCTACCGTTTGAGCCTGCTGATTGACTTCTTCAAGCGCATCGTTCAGCGCCGCTAATAAGACCTGTGTCGTAGAGTAAAGCTGCTCACCCGCCTCGGTTGGGGTCATACGTCGCGTCGTTCTTTCCAGTAACCGGGTATTCAGCTTCTCCTCAAGTAAAGCGACATGACGGCTGACGTTTGATGTGGGTAAATTAAGCTGTTCTGCTGCCTTTTTAAAGCTGTTGTACTCATAAACGCAGTGAAAACTTTTCAACCATTGCTGCTCGATCTGCTCAATCATTTATTATCCCGATTCGTTGGATTATCAAACCAATATATCGCACTTTATTACTCAATCCGGGCTAATACAATAAGGTTTTCATGAAAGTGTTTATCATCAGAACCATAAAGGCTTAACAATGCTCATTTCATATTTTTCATCACGTCGAATCTCCGATTACAGTCTGTATATCTGTTTTATGGTTCATTTTCTGGTTGCTCTGGACGCGTTAGTTATTGTGCCTTTTAGCTCACTAATGACACTGGAAGTTGGTGTTCCAGCATCACAAGCTGGTTATCTTACTTCTGCTTACGCTCTGGCAGCGGCGCTTACTTGTCTGATTATCAAAGGCTCATATGATATTAATCGTGAAAAAAAGCGAATCTTTTTTTATCTCGCAGGTATAACCAGCGTAACGCTACTTACTTCAGTACTGGATGACTTTACTCTTTTACTTTTCGCTCGAATACTAACGGGATTTTTTGGCGGAGCGTTGGCTGTTTTAAATCTGAACTATGTCGTTTTACTTTCTGATAAGAACAACAAAAAGAAAAATACGGCAATATTGGTCAGCTCCTTTCCTTTAGCGCTTGCGCTTGGTGTTCCTAGCCTCATCTTAGCGTCCTCGGGTACCAACTGGCAGTTTGGATTTCAATTATTAGGGATGGCTTTATTCTTTGTTACCTTTTTATTTGCGATTGTTCTCCTCACTTCATTCAAGCCTCGAGTTACAACACCAATAATTAATATACAAGAATCACCGCCAATGGCTTCATTGAGTAATTACAAAACATCACTTTTCTCTATCAGCATAATTTTTACAGCAATTTTCAGTACTTTTTTCGTATCAACGCAATACCCTGTAATGTTAACGATAAACCTCAAAATCTCTGATAATCTCCTTAGCCTGTGTTACACAGTAAGCGGTCTGGGCTCTTTTATTTTCATTCAATATTATGCAAGAGCAAAAATGAATGACTATTCAGTTGGAAAGTTAATAGGCTTACTTTCATTGGTTATGGCGGTCTCGGTAGGAATAGGCTTTCAAACAGAAAATGTTAATCTTGCGGCCCTCGCCTTTGTCCTTTTTGTGATTGTCAGTTCTACACGTACACTCGTGTTAATTACCGAATTAATAAGTGCCTTCACCCCACAAGACCGGGTGATTATCATCAGTTTGCAAAACTCACTCCAGCATTGCGCTGTTGGTCTGGGCGGCGCGTTAAGTAGCCTGACCGTTAACTTGCAATCAGATCACTCGTTAGATTTTTCAACCATGCTTTATGTGGCACTCGCCTTCATTGCCTGCACGCCAGTGCTATGGAAAGGCAAGTCATTTATTCGCTTTGATAACGTCAATCAGACGGGATGAGTCGTGTGCTCTCGGAGAATAACCGGCTCCCGGGAATAGCCGATAGAGATAAAACCACAATACCCCAGGCAGTGGCTGTTATCAGCCACTTTCAACATCACCCGCCTTCGATGCAGATCTGAAATTCACATTTGCGCAACATATTGCTTATTCGCACCTATACTCCTTCCTGACACGCGCAAAAGTGTGCGACAGGACGTCAACCCATCAGACAGGAGTTCAGAATGCTGCACACTCTGTTACAACGTTTATTGACCTTTACATTGCTGTTTTCTGTTTCAGCGCACGCAACAAACGTGCTGCTGCCGCCATTGAATGCGCAAGCCAGTCAAACCTCGATTTCCGGTCTGTCGTCCGGTGGCTTCATGGCAGCGCAATTTCATGTCGCCTTTTCTGAGTCGCTCGTCGGGGCAGGGATTGTTGCAGGAGGACCCTGGAATTGCGCGGGTAACAACCCGTTTGTGAATCCGCTGATCAACGCCACAACCACTTGCATGAACCCCTGTGAAAATAGCCTGAATGGCTGTTCGTCAAGCCTGTTTCCCAACAGCGGATACTTAGCGGAGCTGGCGAAAGTTACAGCAAACAACGGCCGGATAGACGATACACAGCACCTGAAAAATGATCAGGTTTACCTTTTTTCGGGCAGGCTGGATGAAACTGTCGTCACAGGTGTGGTCGATTCCGCAGTGAACTTTTACCGGAAACTGGGGGTACCTGACTCGCAGATCCGCTACAACAGCAGCGTCAATGCCGGCCATGCCTTTATCACCAGCGATCCGGCCGATACCCCCTGCGATCTCACACAGTCCCCTTATATCAATAACTGTGATATCCCGCAGGCTATGCGAATTCTGGCACACATTTATGGTCCGCTGAATCCCCCTGTGGCAACGCCAGATGGAGACTTAGTGGCATTCGATCAGACTGAATTCATCAGCAGTTCCACCACCAGCATGGATGACACAGCGTATGTCTACATTCCCGCCAGTTGCCGCTCAGCATCCTGTAAAGTACATGTCGCTGTCCATGGCTGTCGCCAGGGTATTTCGTTTATTGGCACCACTTACATCAGAGAAACCGGTTATCTGGAAATTGCCGATACCAACGATATCATCGTACTTTTCCCGCAGGTGAAAAAGTCTGATTTTATCCCCTACAACCCACGTGGCTGCTGGGATTTCTGGGGATACGGCACGCTTAATAACCCACCTTATAACTATTACACCAAAGACGCCCCGCAGATGAAGGCGATTAAAAGGATGATAGATCGTTTGGTCAGTGCAGGATGATCCGAACCACTATTAAATACTGTATCAATATCCCATCATTGGTAGCTGCTCACAAATAATGAGGGTAAACAAAGAGAACACAGATGCATACGCTTTTGCAGCGGGAGCGTATGCACGGACACTGTATTTAACTTTCAATATTTCAATTGCTTACATTTAATACGCCACGACAATCACGATTTTTCTCTCCCAACACTCTACTGCATAAATGCAACAAGACACCTATTAATTCTTGCCATAAAATAATCACGGATAGTATCAGGGCAACTCATAACCCACCGTGGGGCCTATTTCTGCAAGAACAGAAAACATAAAAACAGGACAAAGACATGCAAGGTCAACTCCCTTTATTAACACCGATTCGCGGTATTGCTGCGCTCATCGTTACCTATTTTCATGCCCGTTTAATTTTGTTTCCGCAATGGCGGGACAGTATTGCGCAATCCACTCATTTTTTGGAAAACGGTTATCTCTGGGTGGATATCTTTTTTATCTTGAGTGGCTTTGTCATGATGCATGTTTATCAATCAACTTTCGCCACAGGCAGTAGCTTCAAAAAATGGCGAGGGTTTATGTGGTTGCGTTTCAGTCGTATTTATCCTCTGTTCTTTGTCACTCTGGTCGTACTCTTTAGTTGGGAATATTACAAATCGGTACACCACATCGGTTTTTATGCCGGCCCATTATTTGATGCCTGGGGTGCCACGGGAATTCCTCCTTTTAGCGGCCCGTTTAACCGAACCGAGACCCTGTTACCCAATTTGTTCCTGGTAAATGGTATTCTTTCCCAGCCTTTAAGCTGGAACATTGCGGGATGGTCACTGAGTATTGAATGGCTGTGTTATATGGTCTTTCCGTTGCTAATGTCAGTGCTTTTGCGATCAGCAAAAAGCAATGCCTGGCTGCCAGTCCTGATTATGCTGGTACTAAGCGGTATGGTTAGTATGCATGGCACATTGGATATCACTTCAACACTGAATGCATTCTTCCGTGGCCTTTGCGGCTTCACATTAGGTCTGTGGTTATCCCGGATCTCATTCGGTCCCGGAACGAAAAGCTGGGTAAATCACGATGGGTTACTGTTTGCGCTCATCATTGCGCTGATGACCGTGCTTCAGTTCAGCATCAGCTACACAGTCACGATGACCACATATGTACTGTTTGCACTCTTAGTACTCGTTGCAGCCAATCAGGAAAAACGATCTTCGTTGTTGCTCAGCTTACTCGATAATAAAGTCACGCAATTTTTGGGCGATATCTCTTATTCCATTTACCTGTGGCATTCTGTCTTGCTATTAGCTGGGGTGGGAGTTATCCATCACATCAACCCAGACTGGACCGCATGGTGGTATGCACAAACATCTGCTGGTATTGTATTGACCGGTATCCTTTTGTTTACCACTGCGCTGATCTGCGTTTCCACATTCAGTTACTACTTATTCGAACGCCCATTGATGACATGGATGCGGGGAATGGCAGGGAGACGCACCCCGCCAGAAGTGTCTAAAGCATAACGGCTGATTACAATTACAGTGGCTGATATTCAGCCACTGTTAACTTAATCAGGCTATGTTAAACGATTCATTATTCGCTCAACATCACGATATTTCACTTATTGTAAGACTACAGAATATCAATATGAAAATGCTTTTTCCTGGTAATTATGTGATAAAGCCCTAATAAATACCTTTAAGACAACACAATAATTTTCAATAGCCGCCTAAATTTCCTTTAATCTCCATGAAGAAGTATATCGTTATCCTCCTTCCGAACTAGTCAAAGGAAACACAGTGTCTAATACCAACACTAACCAATTAAAAAGTTTTTCTCTCATTACAATACAAGGATTTCTTGTTTTCATCCTCGTTGCTGCAATCGCCTTATTGATTTCAATATCATTTTCAGAGATATTTTTTAGTAATTATAATGAAAACAGCCCAGCAGGAGCGACATTCTTTATTTCCGGTATGTATTTAACATTATTCATCACAAAAAAAATATGGCGTTCATCGAGAAAAAAAGATTTAAAAATAATTTTATCAACCACTTCGCTGATATGTTCAATTATTATTTACTCAGTCTATTACATCATTAAAGAAATGAATGACTTTGATAGGATTTTAGACCAATACATTTTATTACAAGTGGCAGCAGTATTATTAACACTGATATTGCAATACTTTAGATACAGCAAGAAATAGACTATAAACTCGACATTCACTATCCCAATACTTATCTCAATCACATAGAAGAATTAATCCCTACATGTCAGGTTGTCGGCGCAAAAAGCGCCAACAACCTATTCAACCGTACTACTTCAGCCACCGAATGTGTAAACGAAGGACGTCAAGACAAAACAAACTGGCAGATTAGAGCCAACCAGCCATACTGTTGCAATCTGTCAGGTAATGCTAGCCTTTAAATGTTAACCCAAACAGCAAGACATTGGACTTCTTGAAGAAGTAGGAAAATTGTATGAAAACATACCTTACGAATAGTAAACTCCTGAATCTCTTACTCTACAGCTTATTCCTGATGTTCTCGGTAGCGGCAACTGCCGATGATATTCGCACTGAACGCGTTCAATTTCAGAAAGGCACTAATGGCGCCGTGATAGAAGGGAGCATCAAAGGCTATGAGGTCGTTGATTACGTGTTGAATGCCAAAGAAGGCCAGCATATGAACGTCAGCATGGCAACCAAGAACACCGCCACCTATTTCAACATACTGGCACCTGGTGAAAACGAAGTTGTCATGTTTAACGGCTCTGTCAGTGAGAACCAGTATGAGGGTAAACTGCCTGCGTCTGGTGATTACAAAGTCCGGGTGTATATGATGCGATCTGCTGCACGCCGGAACGAAGTCGCTGACTATAGGTTAGAAATGATGATCAACAGCGGAAATTAATGTCTGCAGAACGGGAATTAGGCAGTGCAAGTACATTCCAATGCCTAATTCCTGTCGTCCGTCATCCGGCTTTCTCTGACGGGCTATGACCGTCCAATGGCATTTTCTGACTTTTTCAGCTTTATGCTAACCGCAAATTGGGAGCGGTGAACGGATGTCGTTGCATTCGATAGAGAACCGGCATCAACCACAGCCACCAGGCTCTTTAGCCAGTCAATCTGTTAGTCAGTCACGATAGCTCATTTATTCGATTTTCGAATGGATGATTTTTAAATTATGCGCTTTTAGATTTCCCCATTCCAGTTTATTGTTTCGATAATCTCTGAATATTCAAAGTGATGGTTTTAATGCACACTCAAGAATTGAAGCTTGAATTGAATGCGGTACAACAAGGCTTTATCAGCTTAGTGCCTATCTCGTTGTTCGTATTAGTCTTTGGTGCCGCTTTTGGTTTAGCCGCATCTCAGGAAGGATTACATGAAACAGCCGCTGTACTGATGAGCGCACTGGTCTTTGCCGGGGCTTCGCAGTTCGGGGCTTTAGATCTTTGGGGTACTCAGGTTCCTGTGTTCCCGTTAGCTATCACAGTCTTTGCCATAAATGCCCGGCACTTGCTGATCGGAGCTACCTTGTATCCTCATATCCGGTCCCTTAACCCGGTCACCCGCTATGGTGTCATGCTGTTTGCTTCCGATGCAAACTGGGCGCTGTCCATGCGGGCTTTTGCTCAAAATGAGACCGCCAAAGGGCTGGGTTTATTGTTCGGCGGCGGCATCGCCCTTTGGTTTTTCTGGATTATTGGTACTTGGGTCGGTTTATATTTCGGCAATGCCATCCAAAATCCATCCGCCTTTGGTGTCGACATGGTGATGGGGTGTTTTTTGCTTACCATGGCACTGGGAGGAACCAAAAACAATAAAACGTATGTGATATGGGCTGCGGCGGCCACATCATCCATTGCCGCTTACCTGTATCTGCCAGAAAACAGCCATGTCATTGTTGGCGCACTGACAGGCGGCATTATAGGCGTATTACTGAAAGGGGATAGCAATGAGCCTTGATACATCTGAAATGGGCACACTTTTGCTCGTTATCATCATGGCGGTGGTCACAATAGTCACCCGTTGGGGAGGTGTCTTTATTATGTCTTACATTCCCATCAGCAATCGTGTTCAGCAGTTTATCTCGGCGATGTCAGGATCTGTGCTCATTGCAATCATAGCGCCCATGTTCATTAAGGGAGATACGGGCGCTCAAGCGGCACTACTGGTGACAGCAGTGGGTACTCTAGTGCTGAAAAAACCGCTGCTCTCAATCGCTGCCGGCATAGCGATGGCTGCACTGATGAGAAATATGTAGATGTTCAGATGGTCCTGAGTGCCACCTGCACTCAGAGGCCCCTCTATACGGCTTCATAGCCCATCACCCACTCGCCTTCTCCTGTGTGTTCATCAACGTTACCACCGATAACACGAAAGCCCTGGGAGAGATAAAACTGATAACTGGCGTTATTGCGTTTGTAGACATTTAACGACAGCGACGCACGACGCTTCTTAGCATGGTCGATCAGTGCTTTGCCTATGCCTTTGCCCTGCACATCGGGTTTGACGAAAATGGCCGCCAGCTGGTTTTGGTACAGGGCATAAAAGCCTTTCACCGTCCCGTTTTCATCCCAGACGTACACTTCAGAAGCCGGTAAATACATACTTCGCATGTTATCGACCTGTGACTGCCAGTAATTGGGGGGAATAAAGTCGTGTGCTTTGAGGGAGGCATTAAGCCAGATACTCAATACCGGCTCCATATCTGTGTCTGTAAATGCTCTAATCATTGTGTCTTCATGTTGTTTGCGTTAATTGGAGTATCCCAGCTAACGGGGTTGCCATGCCAGAACACAGATCTCAGAATGAAGGAAAGAAGACTGTATGAGTCGCAAAAGACAGTATCAAATGGCCCGGGCATTGAGAGAATTGCCCGTCAACAAGAAACATCATCGTCGGTCCATCATCAGTCCGCTCAATAAGGTTGCTTCTGTATGCGCTGACACCCTATAGCGCAAACCAGCAGCAAGAGACTCATTGAGCCGGCTCTATTGCCCGGATGAGCACGCCATCCTGAATACGGTCACTGGGATAGGCGATCACCTGATCACCGGCAGAGAGACCTTCCAGCACCTCGGCATACTGATCCGTCATGTGGCCGAGCTGAATCACCTGCAAGCGGGCGCGGCCGTCATCGTTACGAAAAACCGCCCAGTCACGTTTAATACGAAATATAGCGCCAATCGGAACGCGAAGTACCTGCCCTTCATGCCATACCGCGATGCGTACATCCACCTGAAACCCGTGTCCCAGCGCTGCCCATGCATGCTTTGGATCCGTTAAGTCGATGATCACATTGACACGCTGCTCCTCAATGCCGAGAGAAGACACTTTCGTCGTACCTGCCGGTTCGATCAACCGAACGATACCGCTTAATACGCCTTCTCCGCCCCAGTTATCAATTTCAACCAGGTCGCCAGGAGCTATTCTTACCGCATCGCGTGATAACAGATCCGCGACAATTTCGAGATTACCCGGTTCTCCTGTTTCCATCAAAGCCGTGCCAGCGATAACGACAGCTTCACTTTCCTGGAAGACCCGCAGCACCTTTCCGTTTACTGGCGCAGTAATTTCCACCTTGTCATCCCGGGGTAATGCTGCTTCGGCAGGCTGCAGCATCGCGGCTTGCGCCAGCTTGTACTCCGCTTCTCTTTGCAACAATACCGATTCTGCCGAAGCCAGCGCTGCCTCCGCTGCATACAGAAACTGCCGCGCCTGATCCTGCCGATCAAGCGATACAGCGTCTTTTTCCGCAAGCTTACCTGCCCGCTTAAAATCAATCCGGGCATACTCAAGGCGGGCCAAGGCGCTCTTTATCTGTGCTTTGGCTACATCACGGGACGCGGCGGCTGCACGGATGGCAGACTCATGTTCAAGCTGGGTCCGGCCGTCCAGAAATGGCGGTACAGCAGGTTGCATAACTGCCAGCACTGTCCCGGCAGTCACATCATCACCGGCATCTTTATCGATCCGCAACAGACGACCAGATACCGGCGCGGTAATGATGTAAACATCTTTCAGACGAGTGATGGCATCGTCATCCACTGTTTCTGTCATTGGCCCTTGCGTTACAACGGCAATTTCAACGGTGATCGGGCGTGGCCAGAAGGCGAAGACAAGACTTGCCATCAGCAGGAAAATCAAGATTAAAGTCCAGCGATGTTTCCTGAACAGCATACTTTATTCCCTTTCCTTGAGAACACTGAGAAGGTTGAGTTCTCCCAGACGATACAGAACTAACACCCCGCTGAAGAACGCGGCGATAAGTATCGTGATGACAGCATAGCCGTAAGTCGAGGCCTCGATCACAAACGGGATGCGATACAGGTCAGACGACATGAATGTCACCATCAACCTGACAAGCCCATATCCAAGAACACAACCCAAAGGCAATGCAGAAAGAGTCAGCAGCGCGACCTCACCACCCAGGATCCAGGCCACTTCTTTTTTATGGAAGCCAAGCACGCGCAGCAGTGAAAACTCCCGCGAGCGCTCAATCAGGGTCAGCCGTGCATTATTATAAACAACGCCAAACGCCAGCACCGATGCAAACAGTACATAAAATGTCACCATGGTAAACAGATTCTGCTGGATCATCTTGCGAAACAGTACCGCTGACGCTTCCAGTGACGTTACGCCTGCGACAAATGGCATTTCTCTGATGTTACTGTAAAAACGCTTTCGTTTTACCCCATCGACGGTAACGATAGCTGTATTGGCCACCTGTCCGTCGAGCAGGTAGCGATTGAGCGTCGTGCGGTTCATGTAGGCAGATAACCCAACATACTCCTCACTGATTCCAGCCACGGGCACTAACAGATCCGGCATCCGTCCCTCCAGAATCTCAATCCCCAGCATATCGCCCTGTCTGACATTTAAGTACCGTGCGAGCCATTCGTTCAGCACCACACCTTCCGCAGGCAAATAAATTTTTCGTCCGTGAATATCCAGCGGATGGCTCAGTTCTGCCCCCGGATCAAGCCCCTGAATACTCGTCCGTTTCGAACGATGGCCGGAAACCAGACGGACAGCCAGATTGCGCTGCAACTCAACCTTCAGTACACCGTCAAGATGACGAATATCTGCGGCAGCGCTGTCCGGTCTGATTTCAGTAAAACTGATGGTGATATCCTGTCGGTTACTGCGATGGAAAAATGAATCGAGCATGACATCAATAGAATCAAAAAAATTCAGTGTCGAGAGCAGTAAAGCAATCGCCATCGTCACGCCCAGAACAGTCAGACCAGAACGAAACGGCCAGCGCACTAGATGCCGTATGAGCATGCGACCGGTAGGCGTCAACCTCCACAACAGGCCAGTGTGCTCGCCCTTCCCCGCATGATAAAGCGTCGGCAGGGGCGGTGCCATGGCAACAGCCGGAGGCAGCCTGACCGCCTTACGAATGGCTGTCATTGCTCCCAGTCCCGCACTTGCCAGGCTAATGACCGCCGCACCTAGAAAAACATCAGCCGTGATCTGGTAGCGAAGCAAGGGAAATTTAAAATATTCAATATACAGCTGTGCCATACCATGACCCATCCATGCCCCGGCGAACCAGCCAATCACAATACCAAGACCGGAAATGAGCAGCGCGGACTGCAGGTAATGAAGACCAATCGCAGTATCACTGTAACCGATGGCTTTCAGCAAACCGATCTGCCCACGCTCTGTCTCTACCAACCGGCCAATGGCGATATTCAGCAGAAAAATCGCTGTCACCAGAAATATCGGCGGCATGATGCGTGTTATCGACTTAAGCTGCTTCAACTCGCTGTCGATGAAGGAATCAGACAACTGATCTTTACGCATGTAAGCGCCTGTCCCGCCGTAACGTGCAAGGATCCGGTCGAGCCGGGCAATCACTTCCTGTGGATTTGCGGAGGAACTCAGTTTCAGCGCAACGTCATTAAACGCACCGTCCATATTCGTTGCCGACGCCAGGGCACTGCGGTTTATCCAGAAAATACCGAAACGTTTGCTGTCCGGGATCAGATCACCGGGCCCCAGTGCATAAACAAACTCCGGCGATAACGCGATACCAGCAACCGTAAAATGATGCTGCTTGCCATAAATCGTTGCATTGATCTTATCTCCCGGACGCAGGTCGTGCGCTTCAGCGAACGCCTCATGAACCAGTACCTGATCAGTCGAGTCCGCTGCCGGCCAGTTTCCCACGCGCAGGACCAGTTTGTTCAGCAGCACTTTCCCTGCCGGCATTGAAACAAACAACCCCCTCACGGGTTCAATGACGCCCGGCATTTTCAGCAGCGCATATTGGCGAATGCCCGTCCCTGCGCCGACCACATCCGGAATTTGCTCGATGTCGGCAATGGTACTATCCGGGGCACGCTTGAGGGTGGCAAAGATGTCGGCAAAGCGGTTTTGCTCGTAATACAGGTTGCGGGTTAATTCAAGGGAACGGTAGGTTCCGGAGGACAACACGATCATGGCCACCGCTGAGGCAATGACAAGGGCTATCGCCAACACCTGCCCGCGAATCTGCCAGAGGTTACGGATCAGTTTTTTCTCCAGCGCACGCATCACTATCTACCACGTCAGTGCCGAAGCGACTTGCCGTTTTTCGTTGCGCTCCTCTTTAACGATCCTGCCATCGGCGAAATGTAAAACCCGGTCTCCGAGCGCGGCAATGGCGGCATTGTGCGTGATAATGATAGTCGTGGTACCCAGCTTTTCATTCACCCCGGCCAGCGCATCCAGCACCTTGATCCCTGTCGCACTGTCGAGCGCACCGGTCGGCTCGTCGCACAGAAGCACCTTAGGTTTTTTCACAAGCGCCCTTGCCACGGCAACGCGTTGTTGTTCGCCGCCGGAAAGCTGAGAGGGGAAATGATCGGCACGTGCTTTCAGGCCCACCATGTCCAGCGCTTCTTCTACCGGCAGGGGATCAGGCACAATATCCGAAACCAGGGCGACATTTTCCCGGGCATTGAGGCTGGGGATCAGGTTATAGAACTGGAAAACGAAACCGGCATAATTTCGACGATACTCAGTGAGAAACCGCTCATCCTGTCCGGAGAGATCCTGCCCCTCGAAAAGAATGTTTCCGCCCGTCGGTGTATCAAGCCCGCCTATCAGGTTCAGGAAGGTTGATTTTCCGCTTCCCGAAGGGCCGAGCAATATCATTATTTCACCCTGCCGGATATCAAGGTCCACTCCCCGCAATGCCTTGACCGCAATCTCACCGGTGTAATACGTTTTTGTCAGGCCGCTTATCTGGTATGCGATACTTCTATCCG
This sequence comes from Photobacterium salinisoli, assembly GCF_003614885.1. Taxonomy (GTDB): domain Bacteria; phylum Pseudomonadota; class Gammaproteobacteria; order Enterobacterales; family Vibrionaceae; genus Photobacterium; species Photobacterium salinisoli. The sequence continues at coordinate 870,057 of NZ_QZMS01000011.1, read as the reverse complement.
ATGTATTGCCCATATCGTGCTATCACTTCAGCCAGAATTGAAATCAACCCGCCTAAAGACGACGGGATATCACCAGTCAGTACTTCCGGGCGCTGGTTATCTGTGAACCATTTCAGGCTTTAAGAATAGGCAATGACACAGCATTCAGGACAGTTTCATCATGATATTGCGTATAAAACGCGGGATTACACCACCGGCCAGTCAACAGAGGTGAAACCCTTTCCCTCTGGGTGATAAGGTACAGGATATTGACGCAGAATAGGATAATCTCAAATATATCGACTCGCATAATCCGTCTCCCCCCATCACGGATTACAGTAAAAAGCGCTTTCTTCGTCACTCAAGGCAATATTGATACGGGTATGCAGGCCGAATCGGCGGGCAATCAGGTAGCGAAAGCCTGCACCATAAGCTGTTTCGCTGATCACATGATTAGACTCACTTCCTTTCGCGGCCAAACCGGCTCACAGCAATAGTGATCTATTCTCAACCAGAAACTGGAATTTCTGAATTGCCGCAGCCCTAACAAAGGACCCATTCACCGTCCTGATGTATCCGTATGTCGCGGCGGTAAATGTCTGTGCCGCGCAGGCTGCCATCCTCACCAACACGCTGCCATCCCCAGCGACGGTAGTGACGTAACGCTCTGACGTTGGTGCGACTGACCGTTAACAGCATAGCCTGACAGCCTGCCTGATGAAGTGTATCTGCCATGAACTGCTGTGCGATATCGGCGACACCGGAACCACGGTATTCGGGAATGAGATAAATAAGATGGATATAACCCGTTTCGGCTTCATCAGAAAAACATTTGAATTCTAACTGGCCGATAATCTGGTCATCATCCCAGATATGAATGTAATACCAGCGGGGATCCACCAGCCGGGCACGCATTCTTTCTTCATAACCGTGAATAAAGGGTCCAAAACCGTGGTCAGACTGAAACGTGCACACGAAAGCATCACGCCTGAAGGCCATGCAAACCGAAAAATGGTCATCAACATTAACAGGACGAAATTCAGGTTTCACATGGCCTCCCAGTTTGGTGCAATAGCGTCAGTTCAGGCGCCGACGGCCATACTATATAGCGAATCATCAGCGCAAACGGCGATTCAGAACACTGATAACGGCAAAATATGCCTATCCCGATAGGTCGAAATATAGCTCGTTCTTTCTCTTTGGTGATGCTCAGTCAAATAATATCTGAAGTGCTCGACTGTCAAAATGATCATTCGCATCTTCACTCATGCACCGAATTGGTACCAGCCAGTTAAGGTCATATAACCGAGCATGTTCAAATATCATGCAAGACTGGTAATTCACGAAATAATCTTCCATATTTTCTTCAGACAGAGCCCCATAACGTTTGATTGAATCTGAAGCACAATAATTCGAAGCAGGTGATATTTCAACGGTACACGCACCTTCAGAAATATTCATACATTTCTGATATAACGGATTAGCACAGATGACTTTACCGCCATTCTTTTCTATTTTTCCCGCGACCAGTTCCAGCCAAGCATGATGGAAAGCTGGCTCCTCTTGCGGTTCATTCGCACAACCTGTCAGAATACTCGCCATCAGGCACACCCGAATGATTTTATTCATTATCTTCTACGCTGTTTTCGCGATTGTCTTTACGGCTTTTTTGACTTTCTTCATCGCCATTTGTCGTTTGAGTGGCGACAGATAATCAATGAACAGATTTCCGCTCAGATGGTCAATTTCGTGCTGCATTACAATGGCCAGAAAATCATCACGCTCAATGGTGACCGGATTGCCCTGACGATCCAGCGCTGTCACCACCACAGACTGGTAACGTTCAACATCGGCATAGTAATCCGGCACCGACAGGCAACCTTCCTGCCCCATGGCTTTATCTTCGCCGCTCACCACTACCGGATTAATCAGTACCAAAGGTTGATCTCTCGTCTCTGAGATATCAATCACCACCACAGCTTCTCGGCGACCGACCTGAGTTGCCGCCAGACCAATGCCATTAGAGGTGGCATACAGGGTCTCCAGCATGTCATCCACCAGCGTCTGAACAGAGGCAATATCAGTCACAGGAATGGCCTGCTCTTTTAAGCGGGGATCCGGGGCGGTAAGTATGTCTAATCGCGCCATATTATTTTTTTTACCTTAGTTTGAATGAGAATCAGAGTCTGAATGCTCTGATAATTTGCTGTTTATCCGCGTTATCTTACTGGTTTTCATCAATTTTCATAGGTTACCGGCGCGGTAAAAATATAACCGTTACCCCGCATGGTTTTAATGTACTTGGGATGCTTGCCGCTATCGCCCAGTCGCTGTCGTAACCGGCTCAGCTGAACATCAATCCCCCGCTCAAACGGCAGCGCTTCACGGCCCCGGGTGGCATTGGAGATCGTATCCCTGTCCAGCACTTCATTGGGACGGGATAAAAATAACATCAGCAAACTGAAGTCCCCGCCCGTCAGTTCATAGTCCTGCTCTGTCTGCAGGTCATATAACCTGTGAGACAGGGTCTCCAGACGCCAGTGTCCAAACCGGATAGTGCGTGGCAATGCCGTTGGCTGTACCAACTCCTCCACGCCCGCTGGGCGTGTGCGACGCAACAGTGCCTTAATGCGCGCCAGCAACTGACGCGGACTGAATGGCTTAGCGATATAGTCATCGGCGCCGATCTCCAGCCCCAGAATCTGATCCATTTCATCCGAGGCAGCTGTCAGCATCATAATCGGCACTTCCGATGATTTCCGCACAAACTGACACAATGTAAAGCCGTCGTCCCCCGGCATCATCACATCCAGCAGGATGACATCAGGCGTATGCACTTCAAGCTGTTGCTTCATGGCAATGCCATCTTCTGCGGTTATCACCTCATAGCCGGATTTCGCCAGATACTCCTGTAATAACTCGCGGATTTCGACATCGTCATCCACAACCAGAATGGTCTTTGTCGACATGGTGGTGTTCTCTTTCTGTCCGTACACGTCATTATCGTTATGATTGTTCACTGAACGCTTTCATGTAACGCTTCGCTGATCGCGCATTTATCCCTGAAAGTGCTTCAGCCGCTAGCAGTGTTATTCATTACCCGGATGAAATCACGGTGCAGGCGACAAAAGTTTGAGGCGGATAAGGTTTTATGGCCTTGTGGCAGGTGAAATTTTGCTGTCAGCTTCCACTGATACGCCATTCATGCATAATACTTTTAAAGCAGTACGTTAAGAGAAAAAGTCCCTTATGCTTACCATTGATTACGCCACATTTGATGATCATTCCGCTATTACCGAACTGCATGTTCGCAACTGGCAGGCTGTGTATTGCAACGACTTGTCAGAACAATATCTGACTCACGATATCCATCAGGACAGGTTTCAGACCTGGCATTCGCGCTTAACTCAACCCATGAGTAAACGGCACATTCTTGTTGCGAAACAAAACGGCAAAATGTGTGGTTTTATCTGCATCGAGCTGGATGCGCACCCTGAACTGGGCACACTGGTCGATAACCTGCATGTTAACCCTGAAATAAAAGGACAAGGCATTGGCAAACAGCTTCTCGCGGCGGCCAAAAAGATTATGGCTGAGCACGCGCAGTCAGACGGCCTGTATCTGGAAGTGCTGGCGTCCAACCTGCCGGCCATAGGTTTCTATCAGCGGATGGGAGGTGCAGAGTACTGTGCGCAGACATGGCAGGCACCGGACGGTACTGTGGTCGACGAGTATGTCTACCATTGGCCCCGACGCGAACATTTAACGTTCTAACCGCAGAATTTGCAGTGCCTGTCACGACCCTGTCTGTCCAACTGGTAGTTTTGCAGCAATCGTGTAAGAAGAGCGACCCCAGCCCTCTCCACCTCAGAGAGAGCTGATAAGAGAGCTTAAAACAACAGATGCGCAATGCCGACTACGATGGGCAGGGAAATCAAGGTGCGCAACAGAAAAATAGCCACCAGATTCAGAAAATTAAGCGGTATCTTGCTACGCAGGATAACGGTGCCTACTTCGGACATAAAGATTAGTTGGGTAACCGAAATGCAGGCAATAATAAAGCGGGTCATTTCGTTCTCGATGCCAGAGCCGAGTACCGCAGGCAGGAACATGTCAGCGAAACCAACGACCATAGCGGGCGCAGCGGCTGCCGCTTCTGGTACCTGCAGCAGACTCAGTATCGGTTGAAATGGCAACCCCAGATACCGGAACAGTGGTGTGTATTCGGCCAGCAAAATCGCCAACGTACCAAACGCCATGACCACCGGCATGATCCCCACCCACATTTCCAGAACGTTGCGAACGCTTTGCCTCAGTATGACGCCAGGGCCAGTGACCATTTGCGACTGCGCGAGGGCGCGTTCCAGACCGTAGGACCAGACAGATTTTCCCTTGGGAGGTATTTCCTCATTATCAATGGTTGGTGCCCCTTCGTAGTATTCGTCTCCAATCCGTGATAGTGGCGGTATGCGGGGCATGATGACGGCCAGAGTCAGGCCAGCAACCAGCAAGGTCAGGAAGAAGGGACCAATCATGTGAGCAAGGTTCAGATAAGTAATAACAACAATGGAAAAGGTGACCGATACCAGTGAGAAAGTGGTGGCGATGACGGCAGCTTCCCGCTTTGTGTAGTGGCCGTTTTCGTATTGCAGGTTGGTCAAAACCACTCCTATGGTCGCATCGCCTACCCAGGAAGTCATGCAGTCGACGGCAGATCGTCCGGGCAACTTAAACAAAGGTCGGAATAAACGGGTGAACAGTGCACCGACGAATTCCAGCAGGCCGAACATTAACAGCAACGGCAGAAAAATGGCAGCGAGTAGGAAGATCACCAACAGCAGCGAAACCAGATTGTTAAGCATCAGACCACCGGTGTTTTCATTCCACAGTAGTTCTGGCCCCCATTGGAAATAGACCATGGTTGCGAACACAGCACCGACACAGCGTACCAGGGTCCAGAACATACCGGCGGAAAACAACTCGCGGTAGAGTTCGGTCCTAAGCAGTGTCGGTGGTGCTCCCAACTGCCCCAGCACGCTCAGTACCGCAAACAGGTTGATCAGGATCATCGCGAACAGAGGAGCATCGCCGAGTGCGTTCTGCAATAAGCCTGCAAACCAGGCGATAAGCACAGTTGGTTCGCCGTCGAACTGCATCGGCACGAGAAACAATAGAATGCCGAGCAGAGACGGCAATATAAATTTGGCGTAATCCATAAAACCTGCCGTGTTTGGCTGGGTTTGGATTTGGGTTTGAGTGCTCATGGTCGCTCTCCTGTTCATTGTTGTAATTATTAATGTTGTGTTTAATATCTTTTTGACAGTAGGTGCTCACCTTTGCAGGGGCTGGTGCTTTATTCGACACTCCTGGGGGCAGCTCGATGACGGTGCCCCCTATCAGCCTGAGCATCGTGGATAAATGTTTTGCGAACATAGGGTGACAGAATGCCCTGGACTGAAGCTCCGTAGCCGAGATCAAAGCTGAGTGAATCGCCAACGCGCCAGGGCCGGCTCTCAGTCAAATCCAATACCAGGTGGTCCGAAGAGGCGCCCAGTACTTCAACACCGGGGTCGCGCGGCAAAAGGGTGGCCAGGTCGGTGTCCAGGCGTCCAAAACCGACGATGCCGCGTATCCGGTCGCCGCGATCCTCAAACTGAGGCACGTGGCCGAAGGCGTCGACAACAATATCTCCCTCGGGCATGGACGCCTTCGTCTGAATCTCAATCAGTTCGGCGTTTAAGGTGAATAGTCCGGTGTTCAAACCGGACAGGGGTTGATCGGTGAAAGGATTTTTTCCCTGCAGGATGGTAAAGCCAATACGTAGGTGATTGATGCGTTCTGGAATCCGCTGTTGCAGCAACAATGGCAGTGCGCCCGAATTGCCGCCGGAGATATAGCGCAGTGAGCGCTGAAGTTGTTGCTCGACCCGTTCGGCACATTGCACCAACTGCCCAAGGTTGTATTCAGTGGTACGCACACCACCAATGCAACCGAGATTGGTCCCGATACCGACCAGATCCAATCCCGGCAAGTCCTGAATCCGGTCCACCATATCCGGCAGCCGCCCAGGTAAAATGCCTTCCCGCCGATCCCCCAGTTCCACCATCAGAATGACCGCGTGACATTTGCCCAGTTGTTCGGCAGTAGCGGACAATGCACGCAGCGAGGCCAGTTCCGAATTCAGACTGAGGTCGCATTGCTCAACCACTTGTGAAGCCTGACTGGGAGAAGGAGAACGCAGCAACAACATGGGTTGTTGCAATCCTGCACGCCGCAGCCGGTCGATGTTCTCCAGGCGGGAGTCTGCCAACATGTCGACACCACCTTGGGTAAAAGCATGGGCAATACGTACGTCGCCACAGGCTGCTTTAACGACCCCTGCAATCTCGATACCCGACTGGTGGCACCAGTCGGTGACGGTCCGGGCATTATCGGCCAACTGTTGCAAATGTATATCAAGGCGGGCGGATGGATTCATGTGTATTCCCCAGGCATAAAGATACGACTAGGGTTTAAAGCTAAGTGAAAAACAGCTATTAATCTAAATGTTAAACTCTATGTTTGATATAAATTTGGTCTATGTACATACTAAAAACCGAATCATTGGAGATCCTGCTCATGGACGAGTCATCCGCACACTATAACCAGCTTGAGCGCTTCGCCTCCCGTCTGGATTGGAATTTGCTACGTACCTATATTGTGATCGTTCAGGAGCAAAGCATCACCGCGGCTGCGGACCGACTCTGCCTGCAACAGCCAACCATCAGCGCTGCCCTGAAGCGGCTGGAATCAACACTGGAGCGGAAACTTATCGAGCGGCGACCGGGCCGCTTCGAGTTAACCCATGCAGGTCAAACACTCTATGACGAGGCCTTGTCGATTTACCGCACTGTATCCCGGTTGAACGAATTCGTCAGCGAATCCCAGGCGGATACCCTAGGGCACATCCGCATCATGACCATCAGCCATGTGGTCAGCGATTATCTGGATGAAGTTCTGAGTCGCTTCTTCAGGGATCACCCCAAGGTGACTGTATCCTGTGAGGTCTCGACCACAGCCACCATTCTGTCGGAGTTGGAGAAATGCACCATCACTCTTGGTGTTTGCGATGGCGTCGTACCTGAATCGCTGGAGAGCCGCTTTTTGCTGCGCGAGCAGTACGCTCTCTATTGCGGACCCGGCCACGCACTGTACGGGCGTGAAGGATTGAAGCTGGAAGACCTGCGGGGTGAGGCCTATGTGGCGTTTACTTCAGACGTGCTTGGCGGCGAACACATGGGGGCGGTGACCGCCATCCGTGCCCTCGCGTCAATCGGACAGCATGTACGTGGCAGTTCATGCCATGTTGAAGAAGTGACCCGGATGATCATTAACGGAGTCGGGATCGGCGTTCTCCCGTTGCATTTGGCTGAGCCACATGTAGAGCGTTCTCAGTTATGGCAGTTACCGCCCTACCATGATTTACCCGAGTCGGATATACAATTGCTGTTCAATCCCTTGTCACGCTTTAATGATGCCGAACAGGCTTTGGTGGACAGTCTGAAGCAACGGTGAAATCAAAAGTACTAAATATCTACCATTGGCCCGGCAAGGACCAGATGAAGTTCTGATCGCAGATCATTGCCATACAACACGGCCGCATCTACCGATACGGCCGTGAATGCAGTTACAGCTCGACGATCAATTTACCTTTATTCTCACCGGAGAACAGCAGGTTAATCCCTTCAATGGCACTGTCCAGGCCATGCAGAGTATGGGCGCGGTACTGCAGTTTGCCGTCCATCATCAGCGCTGCCAGTTTTTGACCGTATTCCGCAAACCGATGGAAATGATCCGGCATAGTAAAGCCCTGAATCATCAGCCGCTTACGCACAATATTCATCCAGTTCGGACCAGGCTGAGGGGTCGCGGTATTATAGTCGGCAATCATGCCGCAGACAGCCACACGGCCATGGGCGTTCATGCGTTGGTAAATGTGCTGCTGCGCAACGCCGCCGGTATTTTCAAAGAACAAGTCAATGCCGTTGGGGGTTGCGGTTGCCAGCTTAGCCGCGAAATCCTCGTCGTGGTAGTTGATTGCTGCATCAAAGCCCAGCGTTTCTGTCAGCCAGTGGCATTTCTCGTCGCTGCCGGCCACACCGACGACGGTGACACCTTCCAGTTTCGCTAACTGGCCAACCATAGATCCCACAGAGCCAGCAGCGCCTGTCACCACCAGTGTCTGTCCCGCTTGCGGTTTCAGCACTTCATACAGACCGTGGTATGCCGTCACGCCCGGTAAGGCCACCACTGAGAGCAAAGCTTCCTGAGGCACAGATGTCGGCACTGGTGACAAGCCACCGTTTGCGACAAAGTATTCTGTCCAGCCCATCATGCCCATCACACGGGTGCCCACAGGAAAATCCGGATGGCGGGATGCCACCACATCGCCAATACCGCTTGAGCGCATCACTTCCCCCAGCTCCACAGGCGGGATATAGCTTTCACGATCTGCGCTCATCCAGCCACGCATCGCCGGGTCCAGTGACATGTGCGTTTGCTTGACCAGAAACTCGCCCTCTGCAATTTCCGGTACTGGCTTAGATACTTTTTCAAAAATATCTGACGTAATAGCGATGTCGGGACGTTTTTTCAGAAGAATGGCACTGTAATTCATGATCTTGTTCCTTTCGTTGTCTTGAGGCACACTCTAACTCTTGCTGAAAATGAAAATAAGACGGCAAAATAAAGAAACACTTTTGCTAAAAATGGGAAAATGCACATGGATAAACTCAAAGCCATGGAAGTGTTTGTCACCACATTACAGTGTGGCAGCATTTCTAACGCCGCAAAGCAATTACATCTTCCCGTATCCAGCGCCTCCCGCCAGCTGAGCTGGCTTGAAGCACAGCTCGGTACAGAGCTCATCAAACGCAGCACCCGTGCCATTAATCTGACTGAAGTGGGCAGAGCTTACCTGACACAATGCCAGCAGGTTCTTGAGCAAATTCGTCAGGCGGAAGAACTGGTGAGTTCCTACCAGCAAACCCCGTCGGGCATTTTGACTATCAGTTGCATGAGTCACTACTTTGACAGTCAGGTACTGCCGCATCTGAGTGAATTTGAGGCGCTTTACCCTGATATCAAACTCGATATCGATGTCTCTGACCGCTTAACCGATTTGTCGAAAGCGGAAACCGATATCGCTATTCGTGGTGGATACCTGCCCGATGAGCGTATACACGCACGCTGGTTATGCGATAACACGCCACATCTGTGCGTCACACCTCAGTACATTGAACGCTATGGCCTGCCGGCGGATCATACTGAACTGCACGCTCATCATCTGGCTTTCTACCGGAGTCCGAAGCAGATTTTAAAGTGGGGTATCGTCAGAGAAGGGCAATGGCTGCCTCTGGAGCTGGAGCCGTATGTCGTCACCAATTCCGGTCGCTATATTCGTGAGCTGATGATGGCAGGAAAAGTAATGGCGCTGCTGCCAGACTGGTCAACCCGGGAAGACAGGGACGAAGGCAAGCTGATCAAAGTTGACCTCCCCGCGCCAGTCTGCCTGTCAACCGAGCGCCTGGGGCTATACCTGCTGTATTACACGCCCCGCTATCAGGTACCAAAAATCAGGGCAGCGGTCGATTTTTTCAGCCAAAAACTGGCTGTAAGCAGATAACTGATAACAGACCCATCATGCGGTTTGACTCTGGCTTGACGGATATGCCAACACTCGCTGGGATCAGGCTCCCAGCTTGCTGCGGAACATAAAGAAAACCGCACCCAGCATACACAGCCCGGCCCAGAGGTAATCCAGTTTCAGCGGTTCTTTCAGATAATAAAACGCAAAGGGCACGAAGACAGACAGGGTAATCACTTCCTGCAAAATTTTCAGTTGCCCGACACTCATCACAGTAAAACCAATGCGGTTGGCCGGCACCTGCAGCAGATACTCAAACAACGCAATTCCCCAGCTCAGAAAAGCGGCAATGATCCAGGGTTTACTGTTCAGATCTTTTAAATGTCCGTACCAGGCAAACGTCATAAAGACATTGCTGCACAGCAGCAGAGAAATGGTAATCAGTGTAGGTTGCATTGTGAAAGTGGCTCAGTTTACCGGTCAGAGAATGCGCGGATTATAATCAGCACTTTTCACCTTGTCATTGAAAATCTAAACGCATCCCAATCGCCACTTAAACCATTGTCTAATAAGTGCTTTTAAATCAGCATCGCCCCATTTCCTTCATCGGCCAGCGCATCATCCGGGTTGCGAAGCTGACACCGGCTCAGTGACAGACAGCCACAGCCGATACAATCTCCCAGTGAATCCCTGAGTTTTTGTAATTTGGCGATGCGTTCATCAAGCTGATGCCGCCACAAACTCGCCATTGCCTGCCATTCTTCTTGCGTTGGTGCGTGATCCAACGGCAGGTGAGACAGAGCTTCGCCAATTTCCTCCAGCGACATGCCCAATTGCTGCGCGGTTTTAATCACCGCAATTCGGCGCAGCACACTGCGATCATAGCGGCGCTGATTTCCTGCGTTTCGCCAGCTCTGAATCAGTCCTTTTTGCTCGTAAAAATGCAGCGCCGATACTTTTACGTTGGCACGTTCAGCGACCTGCCCGACTGTCATTTCCATCACCCATCCTTACCTGCTGATAATCTGTATTTTTATCCTTGACCTCAAGTTTACTTGAGGTTTTACCCTCTGACCATCACTAACATTAAGAAATAAGAAATAAGAAATAAGAAATAAGAAATAAGAAATAAGAAATAAGAAATAAGGATATCTCGCACTGCAACTTATCTCACAAGACGTTTAGATCGGATTCATGGGCAATCCGTAATAATGGTTTTCTGAGAAATGAAAATACCGATCAGGGAGTTTATCATTTATTAACGGACTAAGTGCGGCATCATACAGACGCGATAACCTTTTACGACCATGCTTATTATATCACCAGAAGCAATATCGCGTAGTGTGATAAACCGGAGGTTAACATGGACAGAACCCGTAAACCCAACCAACCCGAGAAAAAAAATGTACCTCAAGATCCCCAACCAAAACGCAACCAGGGAGAAAATGATCTAAAAGCACAAGGTAAGCATGATGCTCAACAAAAAGAACAACAACAACAACAACAACAACAACAACAACAACAAAAAGAACAACAAGAAAGAAAGTAACGTTGGTAGGTATTAACAGGAAATCGGACTTAGACTTTCATCGTTAATGCTAGCTGTTAAGTTAATATATTGGGATCCCGTCAATAACGGGCTCCCTTTTTATCGTTCTTTGCAGAACTTCCCTTTCGAATTTAATTCACTCTTTGGATAAAATACAAACATCAAGAATGGCATTAAACTTTATAACCAATGCGCGACCCGAAATCCAGATGCAATCCGACTTCGCTTTTCCTTTCGCAGTCGGCTGAACTTTATTGCTTTGCTGGCCTGGGTAACAGGCGATCTGTCTCCTTCTTGACCACGGCATAACACTCACAACACTGCTTCTCAAGTTTAGTTCGGTCCAACACTGTGATGTGACCACGGTGGTAATTGATTATACCTAATCTTTGCAGGTTACCTGCCGCTTCAGTGACACCTTCCCGACGCACACCCAACATGTTGGCAATCAATTCCTGGGTCATGGTCAATTGATTGTTCGGCAAGCGATCCAGGGAAAGTAACAGCCACCGGCAAAGCTGCTGGTGGATGGAATGATGTCGGTTACAAACCGCTGTCTGCGCCATTTGGGTAATAAGCGACTGAGTATAGCGCAACATCAGAATCTGCATTTCTCCATGCCGGTTAAATTCATCTTTAAGACGTTGCGCAGAAAGCTTATAGGCAGACCCTTCGCTTTGTACAATGGCCCGGCTTGGAGTACTTTCTCCGCCCATAAACAAAGCGATACCAAGCAGACCTTCATTACCCACAACAGAGATCTCTGCCGATGCGCCATTCTCCATAACATAAAGCAGCGACACAATAGAATCGGTAGGAAAATAAGCATAATGCATTGATGAGCCGGATTCATACACCACTTTACCCAGCGGCAAGGTAACTAGTCTAAGATGAGGAAACAGGCGATCCTGAACGTCGGGGGATAGCGCAGCCAACAAGTGATTTTGTAGAGGGCTAGGTAAGTCTGTCATGCAAACCTCGAAGCTAAAAGCATAATAGGCAATTTTACTTTAAAAAGGCGTTTTGGGGGGTCGTCAGGTAAAGATAGCTTTTAACAGCTTTTTTGCCAGTGTTCGCTATTGTAAGGCGTCTCGATTGCGCAGCGACTATATCTGTTGCGCTAGCGCCACAATTAATAAAACAATCAATTATATGCAATCATCAATATAGATTAATGAAAGTGACTGAAAAGTGATTAATGCCAATAGGCACCTACGTTTATATCAATATCCTCGATACCACTTACTTTTCTCATTAATAATACTTTTACAATACCCGATAATATATAGCCGTTTTTTCCCAACATGAAAAAGACCTCAATGTGGATACTTAAAAGTGGCTGTGATGTTGAGGTTTTCTTGCATCTAATTTTAAAAGCACGGCTGCCATTTATTGGCCATAAATGATCACCCCTTGACCTCAAGTTTACTTGAGGTTTTAAGCTCTGACCATCACTAACAATAACGAATAAGGAAACACGGATGTCTCGCACTGCAACTTATCTTACCGGGCGTTTTTTTGATGGCATTTCTTCAGGGATGTTCATGCTGGCACTGCCTTGGGTCATGCTGAATCAGGGCGACATGGGGGTCTTTGTGGCGGCTGTCGCGCTCACTTGCACCGCCTTGTCATTTATCGCCACCCCTTTCACCGCCACACTGATTGACAGGCATTCACGCAAAGCCATTCTTATCGTCATTCAGGTTGTACAGTCACTGACCGCGCTGTCTGTCCTGCTGGCTTTCCGGTTTCAGGCCGACTCGGTTTGGTTGCTGGCACTGGCGCAACTGATATTCTGGCTGACCAATGATGTCGCCTGGAGCACTAATAATGCCTTCACCCAAGAAAATTATGACAAGGCAGACTACGCCAGAGTCACCGGCCAGCAGGAAGTGGTCATGCAGCTGACGACGCTGAGTGCCGGAGCGGCGGGCATAGTGCTGCTGGCGTCCTGGTCGATGAACGAATTCGCCTTGCTGGCAACGCTGGCCTCTGGCATTGCTGCACTTAGCTACTGGCTCACACCCTATCGCCGCCAGCTATCGTCCCATCAACCTCAGGCGTTTTTCAGACAGCTGGCAGAGAGTAAAACTATCTTTACCCGCCAACCCGCTTTCTATCTGTTTCTGGCGTTGTCCTGCCTGACCTACCCTATGCTCACCTATCTGGCGAAACTGGTGCCTGTGTATTTCTCTGAGCAAAGCATCAGTGGCAGCTGGTTTGCGTCCTGGTCGCTGAGCTATGGTATCGGCGCCTTGCTCACCGGTCTGTTAGTCACCCGTTTGCTGGCCCGCATCAGCCATGAAAAAGCCATGATGTACTCCGTACTCGCAATGGGAAGCCTGCTGATCAGCATGGCCGTCTGGTTAACACCTGTCGTTCTGGTCTCACTCACCGTGATTCTGGGCTTTTTCAACGCACTAAACCGTATCGCCCGTACCAATAAACTCAACCATGAAGTCAATGTGCATGAACGGGGCCGGATAGAAGGTGGGCTGAAATTATTCTCTACGCTTAGTCAGAGCCTGAGCTATGTATTGATTGCAGCATTAAGCTACTTTCAGATCACTGAAATGGGTTTTATCATTATGGGAGCCATTGTGATGCTATCTGGCATGATCATGCAGTTATTGTACCGGAAAGGTTCCCATATTCAGGTTTCAATAGCCTGAAGCCAAGACAATCACTGTGGCGACTTCCCTGTAGCGAACCCAGGGAAGTCTTTTCATTTTTCCATCCAGTCGTTCAGAAACTGCGCGAAGGCGATAACCTGTCTGGGCTGAAATTTCCTGCCGGGATACACAAGCTGTAAAGCGACCGATTCGGTATCACTGAGGCTCAACCCTCTGACCTGATGATCAAAAAGCAAGTTTAGCCGACCGTCCAGCACATCCTGCCTGACATCCCACCAGGACTTCATCGCGATACCACAGCCTTCCACGGCCCATTGACGCACTAAAGCCCCGTCCGTACAGATCATGGCTGGCTCGACTTCCACCGTCATGGGACCCTTATCCGTGACAAAGTGCCACGCATTCATAACCTGTCCTGCCCACTCCATTACCAAACATCGGTGATGAAGCAGATCATTGGGATGCTCCGGACATCCCGCTTTCGCCAGGTAAGCCGGCGATGCGCACACCACACGGCGATTCTGTACTAACGCCTTAGCCACCAGGTTACTGTCGGGCAGATTACCCAGCCTGATCGCAATGTCTATACCTTCATCCACCAGTTTTACCATGCCATCTGTCAGATAAAGATGCGGTGCAACCTTAGGATGGGCCTCTGAAAACGCAGCCAGGGCCGGTGCCACATATTGCCTGCCAAAATCCGATGGCGCGGTGATGCGCAGGGAACCTGACAGTTCCGCCTCACATTGCGTTAATACCGCTTCTGCTGCTTCAACTTCTTCTACTACTCTCAGACAAGCCTCGTAAAATCGATAGCCCGCTTCCGTCATCGAAATATGCCGGGTATTTCTGTTGAGTAAACGGGTTTGATATCTGTGTTCCAGCTGATTCATCCGGGCGGTCATACTGGCAGGTGACAGCCCAAGCTTACGCCCTGCGGTCGCCAGTCCACCTGATTTCACCACCTGAACAAACAACGCCATGTCATCTGTTTTTGCCATATTATTCAGCTTTTATGAAGTATGTTTTCGTATTTACGCTAATTATAAATATTTTCCGAAGCAATACACTGTAAACGTCTTATTACTGAACCCCAATACGCGTTCATCCTACTGGTGAATGTACGATGGTCCACGGAGATTTCTGATGTCAGATTCACTGCTGTTTACACCACATCAACTTGGTGCTGCTATGCTCCCCAACCGGATTGCAATGGCCCCAATGACACGCTCCCGTACTACCCAACCCGGCGATATTCCCAATCATCTGATGGCTGAATACTATGCCCAGCGTGCAAGTGCGGGTCTGATTATCACTGAAGCCACACAAATTTCACCGCAGGGTAAAGGGTATTCTTTCACACCCGGTATTTATTCCTTCGAACAAATACAGGGCTGGCGTCTTATCACGCAGGCCGTCCATGCCAGTGGCGGCATCATTTTTTCACAGCTCTGGCATGTCGGCCGGATGTCACATCCGTCATTCCACAGCGACGGCCAGCCTGTGGCCCCTTCCGCTATTGCACCTGACGCTCAAGTCTGGGTGGTTGGCGAAGACGGCGTAGGCAGAATGCAGGACTGTCCTGTCCCCCGGGCGCTGGAACACCATGAGATCCAGGCCATCATTGCAGACTATCGGCAGGCAGCAATCAATGCCATCGAAGCGGGCTTTGACGGCGTGGAAATTCATGCTGCAAACGGCTATTTAATCGACCAGTTCCTGCGCACTACATCCAACCAGCGTTCTGATGAATATGGCGGCTCGTTAGCAAACCGTATCCGTTTTGCTATCGAGGTTGTTGAAGCCGTCTGCAAAGCGGTTGGTGCTGAAAAAGTCGGGATCCGGCTGGCGCCTTTTATTACCCAGCGGGGCATGAATGATCCTTCAGTGACAGAAGCCATTTTAGCCGTGGCTGAACACTTCCAGCAGCTCGGCATTGCCTATATTCACCTGGCCGAAGCAGACTGGGATGACGCACCTCAGGTGTCTCCCCAGTTCCGGACTGAGTTGAGAGAGGCATTTAAAGGCAGCATCATGGTGGCGGGTAACTATACTCAGGCAGCAGCCGATGAGTTACTGCAGGCCGGCCTGGTCGATATGGTGGCTTTTGGCCGCCCGTTCCTGGCCAATCCGGATCTGCCCTACCGCTTGCAGCATCAATTACCGCTGAATGTCATTTCCGATCCCAGCACCCTGTTTGGCGGCAATGAAACCGGCTACACCGATTATCCATATTACAACCAACACGCTTGAGGAGCCCCTAATGAAAGCTGTCGCACTGACCCAGTACTTGCCTGTAACAAACCCAGACAGCCTGATGGATGTCGAACTCTCGGCACCGGCTGTATCAGGCAGAGATATCCTGGTGAGAGTGGAGGCCGTTTCGGTCAATCCGGTTGATACCAAAGTAAGAGCCCCAAAAGAGAAGATTGAACCTCAGCCGCGTGTACTGGGCTGGGACGCGGCAGGAACGGTCGTCGCTGTGGGTGATGACGTTACCCTGTTTTCCGTCGGAGACGAGGTATTCTACGCCGGCGATATCACCCGTCCCGGCAGCAACAGCGAATACCAGCTGGTTGATGAGCGTATCGTCGGACATAAGCCGCAGTCTCTGTCGATGGCGGAAGCGGCCGCCCTTCCGCTGACCAGTATTACCGCCTGGGAGGGTCTGTTTGATCGCCTTAAAATCGATCCTGACGTCACACAAGACCAGAAAAGCCTGCTGATAATTGGCGGTGCTGGCGGTGTCGGCTCAGTGGCCATTCAACTGGCCAGTCAGATTGCCGGATTGACTGTCATCGCCACCGCATCACGGGAAAACACGCAGCGCTGGTGCTATGAAATGGGTGCCGATCACACCATCAACCACCGGCAGGATATGGCGGCACAGCTTGCCGAGCTTGGTTTCCCGGCTGTGGATTATATTTTTTGCCTCAACGACACAGCAGGCCACTGGGCAACAATGACGCAAGTCATCAAACCTCAGGGCATGATTTGCAGCATTGTTGAAAGTGATGTGCCATTGGATATGGAACCATTGAAAAGCAAAAGTGCCGGTTTTATCTGGGAATTCATGTTTACCCGCTCCATGTATCAAACCGATGACATGGCTGAGCAGGGTAATCTGCTCAATCAGATCAGCAAGCGGATGGATGCCGACTCCTTGCAAACTACGTTGACGGAACACCTGACACCGATCAACGCTGAAAACCTGCGCAAGGCCCATGCCATGGTCGAGCAAGGAAAAATGATTGGAAAAGTGGTGTTGTCTGACTGGGAAAATTAACCCAGCCACACAGCTCCTCTGCCCTGCCCAATAAATATTGAGCAGGGCAGGAATCATATCACTGGATCACTCTCACTTTATTTATTCACCGAGTCTGGCTTTCACGGGTTGCAGGACCAGGATTGCAGCACCAAACAAGGCGATAGCGAGCAGCGCCATACTGTATGGCCCGGCACTGTACGCGACACCGGCAACACCAGACCAGATCGCCACGCCCAAATGCATCATGGTCATGGCCAGCGACATAAGAACACCACGGTGAGTCACTGACAGTTCCGCGATATAGCTTTGCAACGCCGGAGAGCCAACTCCGCCGGCCAAAGCCCAGAGCAGCAGCAGTGGAATAACCGCGATCAGATTTTCCGCAGAAGACAGATAAAACCAGACACTGACAACCACACAAACGCCCAGCGCAATTCGCATCACCTGACGCCCACTCTCCAGCCGACCGGTCAAACGTGGCATCAGCATATTACCGATAACACTGATCACGCCAAGACCGGCATACACACTGCCTGCGACCCACATAGAGACACCCTGCGTATCCCGTAAATGCTGACCAACCAGATTAAACAACCCGATGCCGCCTCCCAAGCCAAAGCACATAGCCAGCAAGGCACCCGCAGCACCGGGAATCGCCCAGAGTTTAACTTGAGCGTCTTTGTGCTCAGTCATCTGCCCGGCCCGGTGTGGCTGCCTGCCTGACACATACCACAGCGTTGCAGCAACAAGCCAGGCACAGATCCCCAATACGACAAAGGCGGCTCGCCAGCTTACCGTTTCGGCCAGGGCAGCGCCTAACGCCGGGCTGGCAATCATTCCCAGTGTCAGACCCGACTGCACCCAGGCAATCTTTTTCATGGCATCTTCCCCTGCGGAGTCTGCCGCCAGAGCAAAAGCCACAGGCAACATTCCGGCACTGGCCAGTCCCGTGGCGACCCGGGTTGCTATCCCGGCCTCAAATGTCTCCACAAGCCCTGTTGCGATCGACGCCAGACCAAACAGGACAGATGCGGGAATCATCACGGCCAGGCGTCCATGCCGGTCAGAGTACGCCCCCAGTACCGGCGCTATCAATGCCAGGGCCACGCTGTAAGCGGTAATAAACAGGGTGACACGCTCAGGAGCAACGCCCAGATCATGGCCGATGGGGGCCAGTATCGGCCCTAGCATCAACTCATCAGCGCCTACCAGAAACGCAATGCAAAACAATACAATTTTCATCATTATTCTATTCTCACCTCAGGCCAGAGTCGCTTTTGCCATGACCCCGGCAGACTGAATATCAATCACCCGGTCCGGCCAGCCGGCGACAAAATCCCGCTCGTGCGACACCAAAATGACAGTCCCGTTAAAGTCGATCAGCGCTTGCTTCAGCGCCGCTTTCACCGTGGCATCCAGATGGGTGGTTGGTTCATCCAGCACCAGTAAGTTTACCGGCTGCAATGCAAGACGGCACAACTTCACTTTGGTCTGCTCTCCCCCGCTGAGCGAGCCGACTGGCTGCAAGGCCAGCTTGCCCGACAGACCAAAGCGCGCTAACTGCTGCCTGGCCGCTTTATCATCCAGACCAGGACAGACTGACTTCACCAGATTTACAGGTGTCGCGTCCTGAAACGGCCAGTGCAGTTCCTGCTCAAAGTACCCCAATCTGAGACCTTGCGATAATTCCAGCCGGCCGGACATGACGGCCAGCTCGCCTACCAGAGTTTTCAGCAACGTCGATTTTCCTATGCCGTTAAATCCGGCAATCACCACTTTTTCACCACGGCGCAGCGACAGATTCATGGGTGGCAGCAAAGCACGCGTGTATCCGATTTCCAGTTCGGTGGCCGCCAGCACAGTCTGGGCACTCAGAGCCGCAGCCCGGAACGCAAATGACACCGATTTCTCCGGCTCAGGTGCTGCCAGACGTTCAATGCGCGCCAGCTGTTTCTTGCGCCCATTGGCAATGCTCGCATTCACACCGGCGCCGTTTTTGGCAATGAACTGCTCGAGCTTATCAATGTGCTTTTTCTGGGCCTGATACTGCTTGGCGTGTGCCGCGTCGTCGCTGGCTTTCTGTGCCATCGCTTTCTCAACATTGCCTTTATATTTGCGGATTTGCTGTCTGTCGACATCGCAGATGCCGGTCGCAATCCGGTTCAAAAACGCCTTATCGTGAGACACCACCATGAAGGCGCCTTTAAAGTTATTCAGATAATCTGCCAGCCAGTCAACATGTACGGTATCAAGATAGTTGGTCGGCTCATCCAGTAACAATACATCCGGTGATACCAGCAGCAGAGTAGCCAGCATAACTTTGTGACGCTGACCGCCACTCAGGGTGCCGAGCGGTGTTGTCATACCGAACTGGGTGATCCCCAGTCCTTCAGCCACCGCCTCTATTTTGTGGCCAGTGACATAAAAGGACTGGCTTTCCAGCGTGGCCTGAATGGAGGCGGCACGGGTCAGGAAACTGTCGCGGGCGCTTTTCTCCGGGCAGGCGTAAATGGCCATCATTTCGGCTTCCAATGTGTACAAATCGGCAAATGCCGATTGCAGGTAACCACGTACCGTCAACCGGGGATCCAATTCTGCATGCTGGTCCAGATAACCGATCTGCACTGCTGGCTGCCAGAGAATATCGCCGCTGTCGGGCAGCAACTCGGATTGCAGCAATTTCAGCAGGGTACTTTTCCCTACCCCATTCTTGCCGGTCACCCCGATATGCTCGCCGGGAAACAGAGTGAAATCGGCCTGCTGATAAAGGGTTTTGTCGCCGATGTGGTAAGTCAGATTTTGAATTGTAAGTAAGCTCATTGTGTTACATCCATAAAAAAACGAGGGGCGGTACAAGGCATACCGGCCCCTCGCTTCAAGCAATCTTGAAACTAGTTTCTGACTGATTCGCGGTCAGAAACTAAAAGGCCGACGATGAAGGTCATCGTCGGCCTGTTCTCTGCATTCATCAGATACACTCAACCCTCCCTTTTTTCAGGGAATAGCGGCTATATCTGATGAAGATTCAGAAGACATTCAGCTCCGAGCAACACTTCACCGTGTTAATGCGCGGAGCACAGTCGCCTGACAAAATTCTTGAATAGGATGTAAAACATTGCAGAGTGGTCCAAAAACATAATTCGGTCGCAAAATACGCAATTTTCAATCCTGAGTCAACCACATCTATTCCCGTAGACCACTCATATAGCGCATCTGCAGCAGGGCATCGCTTTACGCCCCTCAGCCAAAAACGCGACCAATAGCGCAATCACAACAGCCAGAGCCAGTGTCGCTTTCACCAGCAAACCGATATTATTACTGCCGCCATCAGGCGGCTGATTACAACATCCCACTGTTACCTCCAACATGGCAATCATGCAGCTCAAAGCAGACAGACTAATGCTTCCCCCAAGTGGAAGGTAAAGCAAAACTGTTACCCGCTGCACATTTCCCTTTGCCCGAACCCTAATTGGCGGGAATACTCAACCAATAGCATTTATGTTATGCATATGCGTTATCACCTTGTCATTGGAATGTCATATGCCTGTCCGAGCGAGTATTGCCCGAGTGAGTATCATCTCTGCCGGCCTGCTTTTTATTTCTGCCTGCAGCCAGAATGCCAGTAATGATGTCGGTTTGTATGCGCAAGCCAGTAATCAGCTCACCAGCCAGCTGGGCGAGATGATGCAGGAAACCAAAACTTTACAGACAAAACGGGCCACCAATACGCTGGCACTGGAGCTGGAACGCCCCAGCACCCTGCTTACCTCAGACCGGCTGACTCAACAGGCAAAAACGTATGCCGATATCACCCAGCAGCAGTTCGCGCTGTACGCACTGAACCGTTCCCTGCAGGACTACAGCCAAGCCCTCAGCGAACTGGCAGACGCCAAATACCGCGGCGACATTGACTATGCCGCCGCCAAATTAAGTGGTTCTCTGATCTCAGCGAACAAGCAGTATCAGGCCCTGACCGATACGCCCCTGCTTGATGCCAGCGATGATACCTTCCACATTCTGTCATCTGCCATTGCTGGAATCGGCGCCACCGTCGCGGAATCTCAGCGACGAAAAGCCCTCAAAGACATCATTATCAAGGCTGACCCGACCATCAGCACAATTTGTGACACCATCAGTCAGCGGCTGTCATCCGGCAGGCTGTATGCCGCCCTGCTGTCGGAACGCCGGGATATGCTCAGTACCGATATTCGTCGTTTCAACATCATGAAAACACAAGGAAAGCTTAGCCATGAGGCAGTCATCGCCCAGATTGAAAGCCTGACTCAGCGCTCAGTGGATATCGCCTCAACAGCGCTGATTTTCAAGCAAATGGCCAAAGCCACGCAGACGCTGAAAGAAAAGCACCACGCGATTACCAGACTGGTTGCTAACAACGAGTTCAGCGGTAAAGCCTTCATCCGCATTGCCGGCGAGCTCAGCGAAACCGGCCGCCATTATTCATCCCTGAACAATTTGCTGGGTAGCTGCGAAACCGGCTTTGAGCTCAGAGAAGATCAACTTGTTTGCAAGGAGGGGTAAAATGACGGACAAACCATTAGGCCACTACCTGGCTGAAGCCATCGATCAGCTGCGCAAGGTGAAAGAAATCACCCTGGATTATGATCAGGCGCTGCAATTACAGCAAGACATCAACAAGCTGTTGACTCAGCTCAGCGACGCACTCGCCTTACCGGATTTAGGGGTTACGCGTACCCAAAGTGCGGTGACGGATCTCATCTCCCTGACCTCGCTGGCCAAAAAGGCCAAACACGATCCCAGCAAGATTGCCGATGTCATTCACACCACCTCAAAAGTGGTTCGAGTGGTTGAAAAAGTGCTGAAAGGGACAGGTGAAGCGTTGCTGTAAACGCGAGTGGCGTATACAGGCTTGTTGCGAGCTGGATCTGGAAAAGGATCAATCCATCCCTGTTATTAATAGCGATAATAATAGGGATGGAAGGATGAGTCTGCTAGAATCCCGTGCCCTCAAACCTTCATGGCACATGATTAATCATTCGTGCCGTTCTGATATTAAATTGAAGCGTTGAGCGAATACCACCCAACCCAACCTGCACAGGCACGTGAGAAACTCAGGAACGCGTTATGATGACAGATGAAGAAAGAATTGAATTACAAAAAAATAACCCATTACACGGTCTTAAGTTAGAAACCTTACTGCAAGAGCTGGTCGATTTTTACGGATGGGATATTCTGGATACGGCTATGCGTTTTAACTGTTTTCACGTCAATCCATCGATTAGCAGCAGTGTGAAGTATTTAAAGAAAACGGACTGGGCAAGAGAGAAGCTGGAAAACTTTTACCTGTACCGCTTCAAACGCATGCCTCGCGCAACAAGCGAAGAGTTCGAGTTGCCGCCACGCGCCCGTACTTTCCCGCACGGTCTTCAGCCGAAAGAGCCGATGGAACTGACGGTTGAATCCATACTGAAATCGCAAGCCAAAGCCGCATCAGCCCATAAAGAGCGCTCATCGCGGGGTCGTCACTCGCGCCGTTAACCAATTAGCTACGGCTTGATTGATCAAATTGCGACACATCAGGCATGGATGCCTGTGTTTTCTATTGGGATATGTTCCACACAATTTTCAGGTGCCATCTACCATCAAAATTAGACGATGATCCCTTGCTGTCAGAGCCTGAATATCGTGGTGTCAACTACGGACTGCGGATAATAGATAATGACCCAAATAATTCACGGCAGCGGGTATGATGCCTTTCGGATTTACTGGCTGGCAATGTCGGTTTGTTAAAAACTGCAACAGTTTGTCTTAGTGGCTACCCGTGTCCTTTCCATGTAGTTATCTTTCTGTCTGGTGAATAGAACCGACTAATTCGTCTGTTTAAATAATCTCTTAAAAAATAACGCTGGCTTGCCCAGCGTTAGTTGATGCCACCTGACAAGTCAGGCCAGACCTGAGGCGCTACCCCCAAATCCAGCGCTGCCATCATCTGGTGTAATAAGACTCAACACTGGAATTCCAATTGGCGTCCGCCATATCCGGCCATTTGTCCTTGTCAAAACCAGGCGCGTTTTTTAGGCGCTCAATATCGACGTCGAGCATGAAACGCTTATTTTCTCTGTCCAGCGTCAAAGCCTTCCAAGGAATGGCAAACAGGCGATCGCCTATGCCTAAAAAACCACCCGCCGACAGCACAGCATAGCGAATATTGCCCTCTGTCATATCCAGCATAATATCCTGGATTTTACCCAACTTTTCATCCTGCATATTACAGACATCATCGCCGGTAATGCTGGAACTACTTAGTAAGGTTAAGGTAGTAAAGCCACTGTTGGATTGCGTCATTGAATTGTCCATTTTGCCCCCCTTCCTACTATCGTTATTAATATTACCTAACACCACGCCATCTTTGCCGTCACGCTTGCCGACTTTGCTTTTTTGCTCGGGTCTTTGCCATCGTTCACCTTGTCGACAAGTTCCCGCTCCTTCCTTTACTTTTTGTTTGAACTGCTTTTAGCCTGATTCTTGCTGATGAGTGGTGTTTAGATTCATGGTCACACTCAGGTTCTGCCCCTTCTCCAAAGACGGCTCAAAGATGCAGGGTGACACTTATACGTTAGTAGAGACCAGTAGCTTGTTCTGTACGCTAGCTAACGTAGCCAACGCATTTGTTCTGCGCCTGCCTACTCTTCAGCCTGTGGCGCACTGAACGCTTTGCTGTAGAAACCGGACGTATCAAAGCAACATACTCTCTTCTTCCCCGAAGCAAGCATGTCACATGCGTCATGAATGCGTTTCGTGCGGGTCTTGGCCTGCTTGGCAGAAACAATCCAGTGGATCCAATCTACGCGGGCAATGGTCGTCGTTGCGTTCCAAATCGCACGCGCCTCAGGTGCCGCCTCCAGTGCGTTAGCCAGATCATCCGGCACGTCCGGTTCGGGTTCATCCCCGGCGAAAATCTCGAAGTGTGCCGTGTCACCCACGCTGGCCCCAGAAGCCACAAGCAGTGACTTATCAATACGCAGCCAATGACTTTTCTTACCATCCGGTTCGAGCAAAACAGTAAAACGGTTACCGTTTAAGGTGCCAGACACAGTGATACGCCCACGCCTTGGCAACGTCGCGCTTGCCTCTTTAGGCAGCACCACAAAAGCCCACTCACTGTCACCGCCCAGATCTCTGGGGCGAAGCAAACGCGCGTCGAATTCAGCACGGCTGTTTTCTTTTTCCATGATTTGATGCTCTCCCTATGAGAATTTTCCCTGACTGAACGACATAGTATTTTAGCAGACGAGTATGTTGGTGGGAGTGAGTTTAGTCTCCAGCCCCCATTGCATCACTTTGTATGTCGCGCTTAAAGTCAGCGCCTTCTCAGCATTCTGCGTTGCGCGCCAGACACTCTTTGCTGGCTCAAAAAGTGCCCAGAAAAGCCTTTGATTTCGCTGGTGTTATCCGGGGCGGTTGTAGGCGCTCCCTGCGCCTACAACCTAAAAATACATCCCTGTATTTTTCCCTGGGATTGTGACTAACTATCCTGTTGATGATGCTCAGCCTACCGATATGGCAGTTGCTTGTGCCAACCGAACCATGGAAAGTAACTCGGCGCTGAACCAGGATATGCCTTAATAATGCTGCTGCGGACTTGACCAAGAGCCGAATAAAGCATCGGCGGCAGAACACGTACCCTTCAGTGTTATAAGCGCATTTTTGCGTAGATCACTGTGTTATCTAACTCTCCTGAAGGTAAACGTCTGGCATTAGCTAAACTAGCCTCAAACTGGAAGCCGCAACGCTTTGCAACAGCCTGGCTTTTCAGGTTTGAACTAGCCATCTTTATTTCTAATCGTTGGGCTGCATTGTCATTAAAAGCATATTTCTCAACAAGTTTTACGGCTTCGGTTATGTAACCCTTACCGGTTTCAGATGTGCATAACCAATATCCAATTTCAAAATAAGGAACAGATTTATCCCTGACAATAAAGCCGACAGCACCAATAAACCGCCCTGTTTCTTTTTCAATGACATTAAACCAAAACTCACCAGTAAAGTTTGAAAAATGATCAAGAGCCTCTTTGGTGTTTGCTTCGAGATCACGCTTCGTTAATGACTCCGAAACCCAGGGTAAAAACTGAGAAAGCTCTGCTTTGCTCTCCTCAATGACAGCAAACATTGATTCAGTATATTTCAATGATGGCGGAACTAATTGAAGTCTCTCACTTTCCATCCGAGATCCTATTTATGACGTGCTTACAACGAATGAGGAACTGCAACCGAGAAGTAGCATAACATCAAAGCCAGTGAACAAACTCAATGCTAAGCACCATCGTCGTTTATCTTGTTTTAGTCACCGACGCCGAGCTAGGGAAGGCAAACCACCATGGGTGGCTATCATCGCCTTCAGTATGTTGTCGTCCTGATGAGAGCTGGTTGTGTCTCGCACCGTAAAGCTCTTAAGCAGACTCATGACGAAAAACAACGTCATCAATTTCGCTTTTACAGTGATTATCTTTACACCAACAGCAACCGGTTAATCACGAATTTCCTCAGGAATCAGCGCCAAGAGATCTGTGACCCCAATATCTTCACCGGCCTGAGAAAGTAAAGCAGAGACCTGCCCACGATGATGGGTCTGATGGTTAAAGAGGTGAAGAACCAGACTTGAAAACCGTTTATTGGCAGAAACGCCTTTGGTGTTGTGATAACTAAGCAAAAGATCCAAATCTGTTTCAGTGAGTTTATTTATCCAACCAACAATCTGACAATCTAACCAAGCTCTTTGTTCGGATAAAGCAGGTAAATCATCAAAAAGTATCTGATCCAAACTACTCGGGTTTGGAAGATTAGCGACCTCACGTAAAGAGGACTTGCAAGACGGATGCGAGGAAAATCGCTTGAGCCAAATAATATCGCCCACAAGAATGTGATTCAAAGTACCCAAAATAGAGCCAAAAAATGCGCCACGATCCTTAGTCAGCTCTTTTGTATCTAAACGACTCGCAGCCTCGTAGACCTTTGTGTTCATGCTTTGGTTGTAAGCGGCCAGCAATATAAAGTGTTCTTTCAGGCTCATCTGTATTCCTCCTTGTACATTTTGGATAGCATGAACTCCCTCTTCAGGCTTTGCCACTCCTTAATAAAGCCATTTCGGGCTTGTCCATATTTGCTATGCACGTTTTATAGCGACCACTGAATATAAATGCCAGTGCTTCATTTTACCCAACGAAGTCTTTGCCGTTTCGTCACATTCGAAGTACCTGACTACTTCAAAATCCGAGAACAAAGCCTTAACCTCAGATTCAGATAAAGGTGTTGTTGGACTACGGTGATTTTTAGCCCAGCTGTCTCTTGTCCCCATAAAGTCACCGGCAAAGACACCACCAATTTCAATCGACGATTTAATATTGCCCCAAGTTGCCTCAAAGAAATTCGGATCAGCAAAAAACAAACTAGAATTAGCGATGACTAGGCCAGCCTTTGGATAGTCAAAAGACTCAAATGAAGACTCTGAAATTTCCACCTGAGATTTAGCTCCAAATCGGTCTCTGCATATCGCTACAGAGTCAGGATTAATATCAAAGCCATGTACCTGATAACCTTGCTGTTCCAGATAGTGGATATCACTTCCAGTACCACAACCACAGTCAGTCGCTATTTTGAGGTTTGATGCATTTAAACTAGCCGCAAATTCCGTACGTTTTAAATGAGAGCGAGATAATGCCTTTTTGTAGTACTGACGCCAGATCTCAGTATTTTCATCCAGAAGCTTATTATTTCCTTGAAAGTACATGACATTTTATTACACGACCCACTACCCGGTATCTTACCCAAACACCTTATGCAACCCAATTTATACTCTCCGCTTTTGTCGCACTTTATGATCTACCTAAAGTTCAGTGGCGCAGATGCTGGTGAAACACGACAACGATCACTGACCGTTTTCGGGGTCGTTCATCACCAGGTATTCACTGTGGTGGTCAGAAAACCACGCTTTTATGGCTTGGCGCGATAGTTTGATGCCTGTTTGTGGCTGTTGCGGCATGGGGAAAAACGCATCGGGGATTTTGAAGCGGGTGAGTTTGTCTGTCAGCCAAAGGGGCAGTTGCAGGGCTGACGGGTCGCAGGCACTGTCGATCAGGGCTATCGGGCGGGTGCCGTAAATTTCACAGGCCACGGGGATGACCATGCTCTGACGGATCGCCGGATGGCGGTTCAGCACGGCTTCAATTTCCTCGCAGTGGATGTTCTCGCCGCCGGAGATAAACTGATTATCAACACGGCCAATGATGCGGAGTTCACCACCGACCCACTGGCCGACATCTTTGGTATCAAACCAGCCTTGCGCATCCACCAGCGGGATAAGCTGGCCCTGATGATAGTAACCGCTCGCTAAGGTATCGCCTGCGATATAAATCCGCTTGTTTTTCAGCTGAACCTGACGGTTGGGCAGCACGCGCCCGGCGCTGGCAATGTCGTCTGTCGGTTTGGCCGTCACCGTCGACGCGGCTTCTGTCATGCCGTATCCCAGCCAGGTTTCAATGCCGCTGTCTCTGGCCTGCTGACACAGCGACAAAGGCACGTCACTGCCGCCCAGTAACACATGGCTGAGCCGCAGCGACTGACGATGACCCAGCAGCCGCCTGAGCTGCATGGCCACCAGCGACGCATGAGTCACCCCCTCAATCTCTTCTTCCAACCGACCGCTGCCGATTTTCAGGCAGGCACCGGCACTGAGCCAGCGGTACAGAATCGACAAACCGGAAACATGGTACAGGGGCAGACTGAGCAGCCAGCAATCGTGCTGCTGAAACGGAAACACCGCCAGCAAACCGCGGGCCGAGGCCAGATGCTGGGCCTGGGTATGGGCAACCGCTTTGGGTACGCCGGACGAGCCTGAGGTAAAGACAATCGAGACGATTTGTTTTTTATCGCATTGTTTTGCATCGTGCCGTTCTGCATTGCGGGCAAGACACGGCGTTGAAGCGACAACTGGCGCTTGCAGGTTCAATATCTGGCAGCCTGTGAATAAGCGCTGCCTGTCCTGTTCAGACAAACCGGCGACAACAGATTCACTCAGCCACACAAACTGCCGCTGCCCTTCGCCATACAGCACACGCAGTTTGTCCTGCAACACCTGACAGGGCTGCGGCATCGTCAGGGCCGTGATCGCCCCCAGCTGGATGCAAGCCAGATGAAGCATCACCACATCCGCCGAGTTTTTGCTGACTACCGTTACCACAGCCCCTTCACTCACCCCCTGAGCGGCAAGCACGCGCGCCAGATGGTGAATCTGCTCAGTCAACGCTTGCCAGGTGTATTCAGTGTCAACCGTGATCAGGGCGATGTCGTCAGGCCGCGTCTGAGCCCTGGTCTGCCAGAGGCAAGGCCGATGCAGACTGTGCGGATTCATGACTGCCATACCTGTATGTGTTGCTGTAACGAGTGGAGCGGTAGCGTGCTGCCCGGCCAGGGGATTTCAAGCTGCGCACTGAACAGATGAAGTGTATCCAGCCCGGGCAGACTCTCTGGCTGCAACCAGTGAGAGAGGCGTGCGAGCTGCGTCAGTCCCAGGCTGGATTCAAGCGCTGAGCTTATCACCACAGACATGCCCGCGGCTTGTGCGTCCCCAATCAATTGCGCACAGCGCTGCACCGAACCGATCAAAGTCGGTTTCAGGACAAGCGTCTGAGCACCCGCCAGGCGATTGAGTCTGAAATCCGGCGCTCTGGCGGCATGCTGTAAAGTTTCATCCCACGCCAGTGCGAGACCTGTTCCTCTGCTGAAAGTCAGGCTGTCCGCCGGTCGCTGACAAGGCTCTTCAATAAAAACGATCCGCGAAATATGAGCCGGCGCAAGATGACGGGAAAAATCATGCGCCTGCGACAGCGACCAGGCCCGGTTCGCATCCAGACGTAAGCTCAGATGAGGAAAGCGACACAGCAACTGGTTCACCTGCTCGGCCTCCTGTCCCGGCACAACACGGCCGACCTTTACTTTCGCCAGGCGACACTCTGCCAAAACGCCCATTGCTGCCGTATCTGCCATTGACCCGGCACTCAGCAAAGGCACAGTGTGATAAGGCACCTGCGATGGCAACTGGCCGCTCAGGCACATCAGTGCCATCGAGAACCCGAAAGCCACCGACGGATACAGCGCCATCTCAGCACTATCCTGAGCGCCAACCCAATTTGTCAGTAAGGAAATAGCCTGTTGTTCCGCCTGTTCACTGCTTTCCACGCTCAAGCCCACCAGCGGGGCAATTTCTCCGCAGCCCACGCATGCGCCATCACGCAATTGAGCAACATAGCCCACACGTTCATCTAATTGCTGGCCTCTTAACACTATCCCGCTGTCTATGGGTAGCCTGTAGCGAAACAATCTGGCTGAACGCGTCATGTTATCCGCTCCTCACGCCAGTCAGCCCGCTAGGGGTTACGCGGAAACTTGCTGAAATCCGGCGGACGTTTCTCATTGAACGCATTGCGGCCTTCCTGACCTTCTTCGGTCATATAGAACATCATGGTGGCGTTGCCTGCCAGTTCCTGCAGCCCGGCCTGTCCGTCGCAGTCGGCATTCAGTGCCGCTTTCAGGCAACGCAGTGCCATTGGGCTGTGCTGAAGCACTTCACGGCACCATCTCACCGTTTCCCTTTCCAGCTCAGCCAGCGGCACGACCGTATTGACCAGTCCCATATCCAGCGCTTCCTGCGCATCGTAAAAACGGCACAGAAACCAGATTTCGCGGGCCTTTTTCTGACCGACAATGCGTGCCATATAAGAGGCTCCCCAGCCGCCATCGAATGAGCCGACTTTCGGGCCTGTCTGGCCGAACCGGGCGTTCTCTGCCGCAATGGTCAGATCGCACATCATATGCAGCACATGACCACCGCCCACCGCCCAGCCGGCTACCGATGCGATCACAGGTTTCGGGCAGGTGCGGATCTGACGCTGAAAATCCAGCACATTCAGATGATGGGTGCCGGCATCGTCCCGGTATCCGCCATAGTCACCGCGTACTTTCTGATCGCCGCCTGAGCAGAAGGCTTCCTCACCCAGCCCGGTGAGAATGATCACGCCGACGGACTCATCGTAGCGGGCTTGCGACAACGCATGGATCATTTCTCTGACGGTCTGCGGACGAAAAGCATTGTGCACCTGCGGACGGGCAATGGTGATTCTGGCGATGCCATCGCTTGATGTGTGGTACTGAATATCTTCATACCCGCTGCCGCCGTTTACCCATTCGATCGGCGCATAAAGTGCCTCTTCAGACAAACCCAGGGTTATAGCCATATCATTCTCACTCTCAGATCACTGTGTCATTTCAAGGTGTTGGTTCAGTTGACGCCTGAGCGCCATCGCAAACGCCCGCGGTTGCTCTTTGTGGGCGTTGTGCCCGGCATTGGCGATACAGGTTGCCGGCACCCGGTTGTCATTCGCCATTCGCAAAAATTTGCTGTCGTGCTCGCCGTAAAAGTAATGCACTGGCACCTTCTGCGACTTGATCGCATCCGCCAGGTAAGCTTGCCGGGCCAGTGATGTCGCGAGCAGCATGCCGGCAACACTTGCCCCGAGGTTATCACTGCGGTAATCAATCAAACTTTGTTTTTGCGCATGATTCAGCGAAGAAAAGACAGGTTGCTGATACCAGTCTGTCAGTACCACATCCACAGGCTCACGGCGAAACCGGCGGGCCCAGCGACAGTCCTGTCGCCAGCGCAAGACTTGGTCCTGTTTGGAAGTCAGGCCAAAGTGACCGCCTTCCACCGCCAGCAGCCGGATATTCAGCGGCGCAAACAGGCCGCTGGCCACGCCGTGCATGGCGATACGCGCGCCCAGTGAGTAACCCGCCAACACCAGGGGACGGGCAGCGAGCTGATGCTTGATCAGGGTATCGCGGACCTCTTCTGCCGCCTGATCCAGAGAGTGGCAGTCAACAGCGCGGCTGCCGCCATGGCGGGCAAATCCAGCCCGATGCAGGGATAGGCTTGCAGCCACTGAGCGCAGTCAAGCCAGTCTGCTCCGCTGCCCAGCAGGCCATGGAGAAACACCATCACCGGCTGTTCAGGCTGATCACTACGGGTAAGATATCGGCTAGAGAGCATGTAAATCTCTGATGAACTGACCGAGCTGCTCACCGGCTTCTCCCGGCGGCGTCTGGATCTCCACCAGTAGCGCGCCAGTCCCGGCAATCAAATGATCGCTCACAACCGATTGATACGCAGACAGTGTCCCGGTTTTGCAATACGCCAGTCCAAACTGACGGGCAGCATCTTCAAACTGGAAGCCATGCGGCATCTGGTACAGATGCTGTTTACTGTCCGGCGGTACAGGCAACAGGTCAAAAATGGCCCCGCCGTCGTTGTTCGTGACCACAATGACCACAGGTGTTTTGCCGTGGGTCAGTAACGCCAGCGAATTCAGATCATGCAGCAGCGAGGTATCCCCCAGTAACAGCATCAAAGGCTGCCCGCTGGCACGCTGCACTCCTGCTGCAGTGGCGACCAGCCCATCAATTCCCGAAGCGCCCCGGTTAGTGTAAACAGTACGCCCGTCAAACACGCTAAACATATCAACCAGCCTGGCAATCAGGCTGTTACCCAGAAAGAGCGCCGCCTGCTGCCCCCTGTGGCTCAGATCCATCGCCAGTGCCAGCTCCGACATTGCGCCACAGGCCGCTAAATAGCGGCCGACCCTGGCATGGATCTGCTGCAGCGTCTGCCGGAGTGCCTGCTGCTCATGTCGCCATGGCTGCAAAGACTGAAGCTGAGGTGTCTGCCCTGACCAATCATCTCCCGTGGCGGTATTTGCTAACACAGCCATGGCCTTGTCTGCCCAGTCGGCAATCCCCGCGACAAAATGGCGTTGCGGCAGGTGGTCCGGATTGTGACGCGCCCTGTCGGCCGACACATACCAGTAATCGCTCTGTCTTTCACTGACCTGCCGCGCTATCCACTGGGTCAGGCGTTTGGAAATCAGGCGCGAGCCAAACTGGATGATCAGATCGCAGTCATTCAAGGGCGCGGCCAGCGCGTCAACCTGCAGCCAGAGATCGTAATGCGCCCAGTCACTGCCGATCCCGGATTGTGGATCGCACAGCAGCGGACATTCCAGTGCTGCCGCCAGTGCAGCCACCGCCTTAGCGTCATTCGCCGGCATGTCGCCGGCGATAATGACTGTCTTTTTGCTGCGCAGTATCTGAATTTCATCAGGCACAGAGATCTGTGCAGGTTGCACAGACACACAGGTATAAGGCTGTGCAGCACTTCGCCAGTCAGCAAGCAAACCTGTGTAATAGCGCGATTCGTCCGGCGGGTCTGGCGAATACAAAGGTTCTGGAAACGGGCAGTTAATGTGCACCGGGCCACCCTGCTGGCGCTGGCTAAGCAGCAGATCATCCACTGCTGTCAGCAGCCAGCTTAACGAGACAGACACAGAAGGGCTGGGCAGATCCAAGCGGGCCGTCACGTGAGAAGAGAAGATTCCCGGCTGACAGATCGCCTGATTGGCGCCGCAGCCGATCAAGTCCGCAGGTCGGTCGGCGGTGAGTAGCACCAGTTGTTCGCCGGTCAGGCCCGCTTCAACCACAGCCGGTAAAAGATTGGCCACAGCCGTGCCGGATGTCACGATAACCGCCACAGGCTGGCCGCTGGCTTTGGCCATACCGAGCGCAAGAAAGCCCAGTCCGCGTTCATCAAAATGGGTATGCAGATTCAGTGTCGGATGCGCGTCGACTTCCAGTGCCAGTGGTGTCGAGCGTGAACCGGGGGCAAGGCAGACCTCAGTCACACCCAGGCGTGACAATTCTTCGAGCAGGGTTTGTGCCCAGATCCGGTTCAGGTGAGCCTGTTCGGCAGTCATCAGGCCACCTCATACACTAGCGTTGCGGCGTTAACACGTTCAATAAGCGCACTGACCGTCTGACAAAAATACGACACCTTGACCTCACCGAGCAGAATAGGAAATCAGCCGAACTTGCCCGCATTTTACTGCCGGGGCCATAAACCTGAGATGCACCAGATCAATATTGTTTTCGTTTCTTATCGTGATAAACAAATAACCTGAGTACAGAGACTTGAAGTTCGCTTTTTCGTCCTTATATCAATAGCAAGAGAGCCATTAGCCTTACTTTCAGTGCGTTTATTTTTTTGAGGGATAACAGGAAGACTCCTGCCTGTAGATTGAGGTGAGCATGCTGACGCAACTACCCAGACTGCATCTGGAACTCACAGAGTGCAGCCCGAGACCCAGTAATACCAACCATCAGACATTGGCTCCGCCACGCTGGCCGATGAGTCAGGTTTTTCCGGCAATGCCGGTGACAGACAGCACGTTTCGGTTACCCACAGTGACCTTTGTGATCCTGGTATCTGCTGAGTATGTACTTGAACAATTGAAAAAAGCCATTTCCCAGCCCGTCCTTCACTAATGCGCAACCTTGTCCTGTGATCAGTGCGATTAAAAAACAGACAAAAAAACCGGCGCTCAATACGCCGGTCTCTGTTGCAGATGGGCAATGTCCCGTTGTGATCAGTTAATGGCAAACAGCGCCATGAATTCATTCACAGGCGTAGCTTCCAGCATGGCCTGATCACTGCACAGGTCCACAATCTTGTCGCTCATGCCCTGCGGGAAGCGAGTCAGCAGGTTGCGTCTGAACTTACGCTCCAGCACAGGAATACCTTCTTCACGGCGACGGCGGTGACCAATCGGGTATTCAACCGAGACCTTGTCCGTGCTGGTGCCATCGTTGAAGAAAATCTGAATAGCATTGGCAATCGAGCGCTTGTCTGACTCCAGATATTCGGCGCTGTAACGCTTGTCTTCAATAATTTCCATTTTGCTGCGCAGCACATCGATGCGGCTGTCGCCACGGTGGAAGTCATCTTCATAGTGTTCTGCAATCAGATCACCGTAGATCAGAGGCACAGCAATCATGTACTGCAGGCAGTGATCGCGGTCGGCAGGGTTGGCCAGATCGCCGGATTTGGAAATAATACGAATGGCTGATTCGTGCGTGGTTACTTCGATACGTTCGATGTCATCAAGACGCTCCTTCACCTGATCATGCAGTGTCACTGCGCACTCTACCGCTGTCTGGGCGTGGAACTCTGCCGGGAAAGAAATCTTGAACAGCACATTTTCCATCACGTAGCTGCCAAAATCCTGATTCAGCCTGAACGGCTGGCCGTTGAACAGCACATCGTAGTAGCCCCATTTAGGAGCGGTCAGCACAGACGGCAGCCCCATTTCGCCTTTCATAGTGATCATCGCCAGACGTACGGCACGGGAGGTGGCATCGCCCGCTGCCCACGACTTACGGGATCCGGCATTCGGTGCGTGACGATAGGTGCGCAGCGCACAGCCATCAACCCAGGCCTGAGACACAGCATCAATGATCTGATCGCGGTTACCGCCCAGCATCTTGGTCACCACAGCCGTCGATGCCACACGCACCAGCAGTACATGATCCAGACCCACGCGGTTATAACTGTTTTCCAGCGCCAGCACGCCCTGAATTTCATGGGCTTTGATCATGGCCGTCAGCACGTCGCGCATGGTCAGCGGCGCCTTGCCTTCCGAGACAGCAACGCGGCTCAGGTAATCGGCCGTGGCCAGAATACCGCCCAGATTATCAGACGGATGGCCCCATTCTGCGGCCAGCCAGGTGTCATTAAAATCCAGCCAGCGAATGATGCAGCCAATGTTAAACGCAGCGGTGATAGGGTCCAGTTCGTGGGAGGTTCCCGGTACACGAGCGCCGTTCCGTACAGTCGTACCCGGTACAGTCGGGCCCAGGTGTTTGGTGCATTCAGGGAAGCGGAGCGCCAGCAGGCCACAGCCCAGGGTATCCATCAGGCAGTTACGGGCGGTGTTATAGGCCTCGGCTGAGGTAATTTCGGTATTGGCGACATAATCGGCGATTTTTACCAGCAGTTCATCCGGCTGCGGGCGTTCATTCAGTTCAACGTTGAGGCTCATTCATCTTTCCTTTTACTTCTGAGTCGTTATTGTTTCTATCCCCTTTCAAAGGAAAGGGAATATCAGTCGTGACAGCAAGCTTTGTGGATCCCTCCCCCTTTTCAGGGGGAGGGAGTATCAGCGGCGTTGGTCTATCGGCAACCAGTCCTGATGATCCGGGCCGATATAATCTGCACTCGGCCGGATGATGCGGTTATTCTCACGCTGCTCATACACATGCGCAGCCCAGCCGGTAACACGGCTCATGACAAAGATCGGCGTAAACAATTTGGTGGGAATCCCCATAAAGTGATACGCCGAGGCATGGAAAAAGTCCGCATTGGCAAACAGACCTTTTTCACGTTTCATCACAGCTTCCACCCGCTCAGACACCGCGTATAAATGGGCGTCACCGGCATCGGCCGACAACTTACGCGCCCATTCTTTGATCAGCGCGTTACGCGGATCTGAATCGCGATAAATCGCATGACCAAAGCCCATGATTTTGTCTTTATTCGCCAGCATGCTGAGGATGTGGCTTTCCGCTTCGTCCGGGGTTTTCCAGTGTTCGATCATCGCCATCGCCGCTTCATTCGCCCCGCCATGCAGCGGGCCGCGCAGGCTGCCGATCGCCGCCGTAATGCACGAATGCAGATCAGACAGAGTAGAAGCACAGACACGCGCGGTGAAGGTCGAGGCATTGAACTCATGCTCGGCATAGAGGATCAGCGAGCAATGCATCACCTGCTTGTGCAGCTCCGACGGCGCCTTGCCGGTCAGCATTTCCAGAAAATAACCACCGGTACAGTCCTGATCGGAACTGGCGGTATCGATGCGTACCCCGTCGTGGCTGAAGCGGTACCAGTAGCAAATAATCGCAGGCAGCATAGCCAGTAACGTGTCGGTTTTGTCTGCCTGCTGGCTGAAATCGGTTTCCTGATCCAGATTACCCAGCATGGAGCAACCGGTGCGCATAACATCCATCGGGTGCGCCTGTGCCGGAATGGCTTCCAGCAAGGTTTTCAATGCATCGGGAAGGCCGCGCTTGGCTTTCAGTGTGGCTTTATACTGATCCAGCTCAGCCTGGGTCGGCAGCTTGCCTTTAAGCAGCAGATAAGCCACCTCTTCGAACTGGGCGTTGTGCGCCAGATCCGTGATGTCATAGCCACGGTATGTCAGGCCGGTACCGGTTTTACCCACGGTACACAGTGCGGTGCTGCCGGCACTCTGACCGCGCAGACCTGCCCCGCCCAGTGGCTTGTTGTGTGAACTGTCCTTGTTTGCCGTGTTTTCTTTGTCCGCTGTCACTGGTTGTGTCGCAGTCATTACAGGCTCCTTTTGTTGCTGTCGTCACGTTATTGGATTGAGGCGCTGACTTCGTACGCCTTCTCTTTTTCTATTGCATTAATTCTTTCTGTCCCTCCCCCTTTTCAAGGGGGAGGGGATATTTGTGCATGTTGTCACTGGCCACTGAACAGCTTATCCAGCTTCTGTTCATATTCATGGTAGCCAAGATAGTCATAAAGCTCTTCGCGGGTTTGCATCTGATCAACCACGTTGCGCTGATGGCCGTCTGTCAGCAGGTGCTGATAGACGTTCAGTGCCGCTTTGTTCATGGCACGAAAAGCTGACAGCGGATAAAGCACCATGCCGACACCCTGTCCGGCCAGCTCTTCGCAGGAAAACAGCGGCGTGGCACCGAATTCCGTGATGTTTGCCAGCACGGGCACTTTTACTGCCTCAACAAACTGGCGGTACTGCTCGAGCGAGTTCATGGCTTCCGGAAAAATCATGTCGGCTCCGGCTTCAACACAGGCAATCGCCCGCTCTATTGCGGCATCCATCCCTTCAACGGCCAGCGCATCGGTACGGGCCATGATGACAAAGCTGTCATCATGACGGGCATCAACGGCCGCTTTGATGCGGTCGACCATTTCGGCCTGACTGACAATAGCTTTATTGGGGCGGTGCCCGCAGCGCTTCTGCGCCACCTGATCTTCCATATGAACCGCGGCGGCACCGGCCCGCTCCATCTCACGAATGGTGCGGGCAATGTTGAAAGCACCGCCAAAACCGGTATCGATATCCACCAGCAGCGGCAGATCACAGGCAGCGGTGATCCGGCGCACGTCTTCCGTCACATCATTCAGGGTAGTGATCCCCAGATCCGGCAGACCATAAGAGGCATTTGCGATCCCGCCGCCAGACAGGTAAATCGCCTGATGACCTACCTGCTTCGCCATCATGGCGCAGTATGGATTGATCGTACCCACCACCTGCAGCGGGTGGTTGTCTGCAACAGCCTGACGGAAACGCTGTCCTGGCTTCATAACATGCTCCTTGTTGTTGTAAAAATTATCCGGCAAAACGCAGTCTGCTGCGTATCAGTCTTTTTTTAACTGGCTTTCGATCAGTGTTCTGCTGCGCATGATGTGGCGGCGCATAAGCATTTCAGCCAGTTCACCGTCGCGCTCCTTTATCGCTGCCAGAATCTGTGTGTGCTCGTTCAGTGCCCGTTCCGGACGTGAATGCGAGCGCGGTGACTGATAGCGGTACATACGCAGCAGGTGATACAACTCATCGCACAACAAGCTGATTAACTTGCTGTTTCGACTGGCTTTGATGATCCGGTAGTGGAAATCGAAATCACCGTGCTGGTGAAAGTAGGAGGCACCATCGACCTGCTCAATATGGGTCTGATGGGTTTGCAATAAGGTTTCCAGTCCGGCGATTTCTTCATCCGTGATGTTTTCACAGGCCTGCCGGGCCGCCATGCCTTCCAGCGCTTCCCGCACGGCATAAATTTCTGCCAGTTTCTGCGGACTGAGTGCGACAACCCGGGCTCCGACATGGGGAATACGCTCGACCAAACCCAAGGCTTCAACCCGCATCATGGCTTCACGCAGTGGGCCGCGGCTGACGGCAAACTGGCGGGCCAGTTCAGGTTCAGATATCTTGCTGCCGGCTGGAAAAATCCCGGTTACGATGCGCTCTACCAGCACTTCCAGCAAACTGTTGGATTTGGTCGGCTCTTTTGCAGCGTCAGCTTTACCGCTCACAGCCAGCGTGGGATCTTTCACATTGTCTACAATATCAATACTCACAGTTCTCACCACCCATCCAAACAACGATGATTGTCAACAATACATAATCAATACGGCAAAAATAGACCTATAACAGATAAAAAACAAGCCAATTGTTAACATCATGTAAGTCTGATGGTTAGTATTGTCAACAATGTGAGGGAGATCGACGAGAGTATATAGAGAAAATGAAATGGGCATGGTTAACGAGGAGCTAAAACACCCTGTTGTGATAACAATAGTGCATTTTCACAAACAAGCCGCAAAATAACCGGGGAGTAAAACAGACGAAGCACTTCTGCCCTGGATCTATTTCTAAGGCTTAATCGGTCAAGGCTTGATGGGTCCGGCATGCTGTTCAATGTGCTTTTCCAGCTTTCTGAACCATCCGAGCAAAAAAAGCACTTCGGCCAGAACGAACAAGGGACCAATGATCAGGCCGGCAAGATCATCAACAAACGCAGGTTTCCTGCCTTCAAAATAGTGGCCGATGAACTGAATCACCCAACCCAGAAAGAACGCACTCAGGCTGAAGCCCAGCCAGCCCAATAAGGGCAGTGCAGCAATCGGCAAAGCCGCCATGATCATCACGGATAGCACAACGGACATCATCAGGCTCAGCGGCAAACTGAGGCGCAAGTAGTAGAGCAGGCTTAATGCCACAGCAACACAGGCACCATTTAACTCGATACCGCCTAATGACAACACCACTCTGGCAAACAGGCAGATCACGGCAAAGACAATCAAGGGGATACCGACAAAGTGCGTGCGTATATTGCGTTTTGAACGATGATAAAGCGCATATTGGGTCAATTGCTCTTCCAGCGTTTTCATTGCATTGTCCTGATACCGTCACCAAGCACTGACTCTAAAACAGGCTGCAATGTTAACAAAGTGTAAAAAATAAACTCTGTGATACCGCATAATAGTCAACATTATCAATACCGGCGCAGGCGCAGCTATTTATCTGCTTCATCAGATCCTTTGACTGCGGCATCGTGCTGCCATATTGAGGGATATCCCCCATTTACTGTTTGGTTCAGCCTTCTATAGTTAGATGGTCAATTCCATTGAGCACCGGAGGCAGCCATGACGAATGTGCAATCTGACAATAAACGCCCGACTCCTGATCCAGCGGAGGACAATGCGTTCTTCCCTTCCCCCTATTCGCTTAGCCAGTTTACTTCGCCTAAATCTGATCTGAGCGATGCCAATTACCCGGCCCCCTACACTGGCGGACGCTGGAAAATCCTGATGGTTGGAGCCGATGAACGCTATTTGCTGACGGACAATGGCACCATGTTTTCAACTGGAAACCACCCCGTAGAAACGCTCCTGCCGATGTATCATCTGGACAAAGCCGGTTTTTCTTTTGATGTTGCTACGCTTTCTGGCAACCCGGTTAAATTTGAGTTCTGGGCTATGCCATCGGAAGACGAAGAAATAAAGGGACTGTTCGCCAAATATCGTCACCACTTCAAAGAGCCACTGAAGCTTGCGGACGTCGTCGAAAAAGCGCTTGGCGATGATTCAGACTATATTGGGGTGTTCATTCCCGGAGGCCATGGTGCGTTAATCGGTCTGCCTGAAAGCCAAGAGATGAAAGCCGTACTTGAATGGGCTAATGCCAATGACAAGTTCATGATATCACTCTGTCATGGACCCGCAGCCTTCCTTTCTGTTGGCAACAACCCAAACTTTGCTGGTTACAAGATTTGTGCATTTCCAGATGATCTCGACGCCCAGACTCCGGACATTGGCTACATGCCCGGTCATTTGACATGGAAATTCGGAGAAAAGCTGAAAGCGCTTGGCTTCGACATTGTGAATACGGATATTTCAGGTGCGACGCATCAAGACCGGAAGATGCTGACGGGCGATAGCCCACTCGCCGGGAATAATCTCGGGAAACTTGCAGCCAAAGCTCTGCTTGACGAGGTTGGCAAAGAGTAATATCTATGCCAGCAGTTGATGCAATTCGAACAGCAGTAATCATTGAAGGCTGTCGAAGTCTGACAGCCATTCAAGACGCAGTTCGCACTTTCTCCAAACCCTACGGTTACGATCGTTTTGTACTGTACTCCGCTTCCTCAACACTCGATGAAATTGTAGAGCGTATTTACTGGGTAGAAGGTGATTGGTTCGGAGATAGCGAAGCTGTCGATGCGGTTACCTACATTCGCCGGTGCCCGGTGACACGACACATTTTGGAGGCGGGCGAGCCCTTCTTTTGGACTAAAGTGCCAGAGAAGGAGGGAGAAAGGTATCGCATCGTTCGTAAACCTCAGGGTCCTGGTATTCACGGTCTTCAAATACCGGTTTTTGGACCACACGGATTGGACGGTGCCATGAGCCTTGGCGGAGAAAGAATTGATACCTCTCCAAGTGCGCGCCTATCTATAACTTTAGTGGCAACGTCCGCTTTTTTCTCAGCTCGTAAGTTGATGGAATTGCCGATGGGAGAGGACAACCGCAGACTGTCTAAACGTGAAGGCGAAGTGCTCGCATGGACGGCTGTCGGCAGACGACAAGCTGACATTGCAGCCACTCTAGGACTATCCATACGCACGGTAGAAAACCACCTCCGTCGGGCCCGTCTTCGTTTTGGTGTGGCAACCACTGCTGAAGCCATCAGAATGGCGATTCGTAATGGTGACATCAAGGGGTGAGCTGCGCACCCAATAAACAACACATGCCTATTGAAATGATCGATACGATCCTGGACGTGGTTGAAGCTGAGCTCACCCCCTAGAAGAGGGTACGTGCTGCAACGTGCAGAAAAGTGGCTAGTGATGAGACAGAGTGTGGTTGGAAAATTCAACGAAAAACAAAATCATAAGGACTTACGTTCATGTTACATACTGCGAATAAAATGACTGTCATTGAAATCTCTGAGCCTGGCGGGCCAGAGGTTTTAACGCCCCTTGAGACAACGATTCCGGTGCCGAAGGCTGGGGAAGTATTGGTTCGCGTCGAGGCCGCAGGTGTTAATCGTCCTGACGTCATTCAACGCCAGGGTCATTACCCTATGCCTGAAGGCGTAACCCCTATTCCTGGTCTTGAGGTCGCTGGAACGGTTTCATCAATTGGAGAAGGCGTCACGGGCGTAAAGATTGGTGACCGAGTCTGTGCCCTGACGAATGGCGGTGGTTATGGTGAGTATTGCATCGTTCCGGAAAGCCAGACCCTGCCTGTGCCAGACAGTATGTCAATGATAGAAGCGGCGGCACTTCCTGAGACTCTATTCACCGTCTGGGCAAACTTGTTCAAGATCGGTGGCGCAACACAAGGTCAGCGTGTTCTGATTCATGGGGGAACAAGTGGTATCGGCACAACCGCGTTAATGCTATGCCGCGAATTCGGTATAGAGGCATATGCGACGGCTGGATCAGATGATAAATGCGATGTGATCGCAGAGCTTGGCGCTACGCCAGTCAACTACCGGACAACTGATTTTTCTGATTTCATTTTGAAGCAAACGGATGGCCGTGGCGTTGATATCATTCTCGATATAATGGGTGCATCCTATTTCTCCCGAAATATAAGGAGCTTAGGAATGGATGGCCGGCTGGTAATCATTGGCTTCCTTGGCGGAGCTTATGCAGAACAAGTGGATCTGCAAGAACTCGCGTTGAAGCGAGCGGTTGTCACTGGTTCAACTATGCGAGCACGAACTGCGGCCGAAAAAGCCGAAATTGCCAACGACTTGCTTAAAAATATCTGGCCGATTCTCAATGCAGGTCGTTGCCATCCCATGATTCACAGCACATTCCCGTTACGCGAAGCAGCACGCGCGCATGCAATGATGGAATCCGGCAAGCATGTTGGAAAAATTGTTCTTACGATGAATTAGCATTCTGCCCGGCACAACTCCCACGATCACTGCATGAGTAAATGTAAATTTATCAATGCCCGCTAATATGGGATGTGATCCGGTTGGTGAGATGACGACTTCCTAACAACCAGTTAATCCGAGACTCCAAACAAAACAGCCAGTCTGAGGCTGGCTGTTTAATCTATACGTGGATAGCTTCACTTCATGGATCAGAATCGCCCCCAAAATACAGCTTCCGCCCAGCATCTGCATCGGCGAGACTAGCTGACCTAATAAAATAAAACCCAGCATCAAAGCAAAAATGGGTTCCGAAAGTTCAACCAGCTGAACCATCTGGCTTTTCAAAATAGCCAGGGATTTGGTCGTGCACCAGAAACCGCCTATGGTAGGCAGCAGCGCCAGCAATAAGAGCATTAACCAGACATCGCTTTCCACACCCACAAAGCCTGACATGGAAAAGGGAACAAACAGATACACCACCCGCCAGGACCGCGAACAATACCGACATCCATTCCTGCGCCACCAGGTTTCGCTTTTCAAACAGTGCGTTGGCAAAAAAGGTTATCAGGCTAGAGACACCGAACAGCAGGAAGACCACCACAGCAACATTCAGGGTTTCGTAAGATGCTGTTTCAAAAAAGTACAGCATGAAGAAGCCAAAGAAACTGCACACCGACAAGGCTTTCCACTTGGTTTTTACATAAGAAAGCAAAGTGGCGGTTTGTCCGGTAACAGCCAGTAACACCCCAATGATCAGCAAGGTAACGACGCATTAATAAAATGCCACGGCTTCCGGCGAGAGGCCCGACTGAAACAAATTCACACTCAGTATGCCAACTCTCCATTAAGCCAGCTGACGTCAATTTTGCAGGCTGGGGGCAGGCTACTATCAAAGGCATTACGCATCAACGTGAATATTAAACAAAAACGCCATCAGGTCGCAGCCTGCTTTATTGCGGTGCTTATTTTTGCATTTACAGGTTTAACAATATGCAATAGTGTTAAATCTAACGTTTAATCGGTTGCGAACAACAAGGAATGTTCAATGCGTCAATTACACGGCAGTTGCCTGTGCGGAACAGTCACCTTTTCACTGGATGACGATTTTTCTCATTTTTATTTGTGTCACTGCGATCAGTGCAAAAAGCTGACGGGATCAGCCCATGCTTCCAACCTCTTTACCCAGCCGCACAATATCCGATGGGAGCAGGGTGAACAGGCCATCGTGCGATACAACCACCCGACTCGCACTTTTTCCAATGCCTTTTGCGGCCAATGCGGCGCGAACCTGCCCTATTTATCCCAGAGCGGCAAAGCCCTGATCGTACCGGCAGGCTCACTGAACGAGTTGCCATCCAAATCCCCGGACTGTCAGATTTT
Source organism: Photobacterium salinisoli (assembly GCF_003614885.1). Lineage (GTDB taxonomy): Bacteria > Pseudomonadota > Gammaproteobacteria > Enterobacterales > Vibrionaceae > Photobacterium > Photobacterium salinisoli. The sequence goes on along the minus strand of NZ_QZMS01000011.1, from coordinate 826,769 downwards.
CTGTGACGAGCAGGCCCCCTGGCACCAAGCCGGTATGCAAACCAAACACCTGCCGGAATTTCCGGAATAACTCTTGCTGCTCACGAGTAAACGTCAGTCAAAAATGGACATCATCTTTCTCAACGGACCCAGCAGTTCAGGCAAAAGCGCGATTGCCCGGGAACTGCAATCCTGATTGGACGCCCCATATTTACACCTGGGAATTGATACCTTCATTACGATGATGCCTGAAAAATCAAACCGCCTGAAAACAGTGCCTGCTCGTGGGGGTATTCTGTACCAATGAACTTCTGGTACAACGGGGTGATCGTCTGGAAGAATCTGCCATCGAGCAGGCAAGCCGGGTCCATGATGAGGGGATCCGGTACGATATTGAGATCAACACAGACAAGAACTCTCCCTCTGGCCTGCGCACAGCAGATTCTGGGTGGCATGACCTGCAGTAACATTTCCTGATCATTTTCTGATTATTTTTGCATCCCGCGCTTGAATTGAATTGCACTCATCTTCATATCAGAAAGGTGCTCATTTTCTGAGCATCACCCAAACCACGAATATCCGATTCAGCCCAACAGGAGCGCATAAATTATGGATTATCTCTACGCTATGGTTCTCTTTGCCGTGTCATCTTCCGTCACACCGGGGCCGAACAATATTATGGTGATGACTTCAGGGCTGAATTTCGGGGTGAAAAAAAGCCTGCCGCTGCTGAGTGGGATCTGTATGGGTTTTGCGATCATGCTGCTTTTGGTGGGCATCGGATTTGGTCAGTTATTCGAGCTGTTTCCCAGCCTGCATTTCATCATTAAATGCCTGGGCGTGCTTTACTTACTGTATCTGGCCTGGCTGATTGCCCGCTCCGGCAATGTCGGATCGTCCGGCTCACAAGCACAACCCTTCAGTTTCATGAAAGGGGCTCTATTTCAGTGGATTAACGCCAAAGCCTGGGTTGTCGCGACAGGTGCCATCGCAGCTTTCACCACAGTGGGAGCGGATTTTTATGGCCAGAATATGATGCTGGCGCTCATCTTTTTGCTGGTTTCCTTTCCGTGCGTTGGCGTCTGGCTGATGTTTGGGTCCCTGCTGAAAAAAACACTGACTCAGGACAAGTATCGCCGCCTGTTTAACTACACCATGTCCGCCTTGCTGGTTGTTTCTGTCCTGCCTGTGATGGGCGAAATTTTGAATCATCTGGCGTAATCACATGACAGAGCAGGAATTAACACAAATGGGCCGTGCTCAGGTTTTTCTGAGAACGCGCAACGTCAGCCCGTACATTGAAAAACATAATGTCAGCCCTGTCGAGATGCGCTTTTATCAGGACATTGCCCCGCAAATGCAGCTTTTGGGCATTCAGACCCCTGAGGTGTACCACTGTGATGCACACACACGCCAGTTACACCTTGAATATATTCCCCATTCAATGTCTCTGGAGGCCTTAAATGCCGACAAGGAAACGTTTCGCCAGCTGGCGGCCATTCATCATTACTCCATACCCGCACAACAGCCGGTGCACCCCCACCAATGGACAATCCAGCAGACAGAACACGCTTTGATGCAGCTGCAATTGCCTTCCGCTGCCGAACAGCAGTTGTGTCAGCTTCAAACAAAATCTGCCGATCTTTTTCTACCGATCGCCTGTTTATCCGGCGACAGTAATGCAGGCAACTGGGGACGGCGCGATCAGGGCGAGCTGGTTTTGTTCGACTGGGAACGGTTTGGCCGGGGCAGCCCGGCCATCGATTTAGCACCCTTGGTGAAGGGCATGGGAAATGTGGAGGACTATCAAGCTATTGCCCGTCGGTATCTGGCGTATTCGACGTTAATACCGGAAGACCAACTTATCCGACAGATTATCCTCGCCAAAGCCTGGATTGTAGTGGAGGTGGTAAATCTGCTGACAGAAAGAAAAAAAGCGTCTGCGGAACAATATCTGAGCTGGTTTCGGCAGGTAGTCCCCGACTGGCTCAATTTAGCTGCATGATCCGAAAATCATGCCTGTCCTAAACTACACACTCGGACAGTCCCTCCCCCTTTTCAAGGGGGAGGCTAGGAGGGGGTTACTGAGCACAGATGCCAAATCCGTGCACACTGTTCGAACCCCACCCTAACCCTCCCCTTGCCAAGGGGAGGGAACATTTGTAGTGATTTAATAAACCCGGACACCATTCAAGGGAGAGGGTAAAGAAAATTACCCAAAGAATCGCGCGAGTGTCGGAACCCGGCTGAAGATCAGATGGTCGGCGAATAGCACAATTAAAATCGTGATCCCGGCCAGGACAGACCCGACAGCAGGAAAACGTAAAATTAACAGCTCAGTAAATTAGGGTAAACAGAGCCTGTATATTTAGCAAAACCTAATAAAAACTAAGAATTACAAATAAAACCATTCATTCTCAGCAGTATACAAACAACCTTGTAGTATAAAGCAGATAATCTCTGTCTCGTTATTACAGGTATTAATTCCAATTGAGCAACCCCCATAACCAGGGGAAAATTCAGCACGAGTTTTTAGTCATTATGCAATCAGGCTTACAATGAAATACCAGGACTACACTAAATCTGAAGCGCAACATGCATATTCCCCCAAATGGCAATCATAAAAAAAGCAGCGTTTACGCTGCTTTTCTAAATACTGACTTTGGCTGGTTTGCTGTTATGCCGTCACCAGCTTGCTCCGACCGACTTTCAGCCTCAGTTGGGCGACGGCCACGCCGCAAAGCACCATGCTACCGCCAATCAAATGAACCGCTTCCAGCTGTTCGTTCAGCAGAACACTCGCAATGACAGCCGTGATCACCGGCATCAGGTTCATGAACATGGCTGTTTTGTCTGCGCCCAGCATTTTGATGGCTTTCATCCAGCACCAGGGGGCAATGACCGAGGCCGGAATCGCAGCAAACAGGATCAGCGGCAGCGACTCACCGGTAATGCCGGTCCGCTGGCTGGTGAACAGCATAGGCAAAAGAAACAGGACGGCAAACATGCCCTGAACATACACAGATTGCCAATTACTCAGCGGCATGTCCCAATGTTTGATCAGCACACAGTAGAGTGCATACACAAAAGCTGCCAGCAGGAGTAAAGCATCCCCTTGACTCATACCCTGAGACAGCAACTGGGATGGATCGCCGTGGCTCAGCATCAATACCAGCCCACCAAGCGACAGTACAGCGCCCACCATGGCCAGTGGCGATAGCTTTTGTTTCAGGACCGGCACACTCAGAAACATGCTCATCAGAGGGACCAGTGACATGATCAAAGCCATATTGGTGGCTGTGGTGGTTGGCGCGGCAAAATACCCCAATGACTGGTTCAGCACCATGCCCAGAAACGCCAGCAATGCCAGCTTCGACAAATGCGGTTTGATGTTTGACCACTGACGGATAACAGAAGTGATCACAAAAGGTGTCAGTGCCAGCATGGCAAAAAACCAGCGGTAAAAGGCGATCGCTCCCGGATCGATTACGCTGTAGGAAAGTTTGTTAACAATGGCATTCCCTGCCCAAATTGAAACCGTCAATAAGGGAAATAAGTAGATCATGCGCTGCCTTCGCTGAGATTACAGAAAAATACGCTGTACGTATGTCTTCATTGTCTCAGGTCAGCTAAGAAATACATATCTCTAATCGGACACACTACCCTTAGATTCAGACATATCAGTCATTATCGGTAATAACTGAAATCGTAATACGGTTTCGCCACTCTCTGCATAGGTATAAGATCCTAAATACCGGCTGCCGTTAAGCAGCCTGCCCCGTTTCCACACCCCGACCTTAAATTTAATTAAATCAGTTAATTATCATTAAACACTACCATATTCCTTCAATTGCACTAGTCACTCTGTCTGGCTGGGTGGTACATTGTTCCCTGAACTGACGCTCAATGGACTGAATGGCAATGAAACATGCCAACCCGAATAATACTCCGATAGATATCTTCTTCCTGCTGACCCCTGACGTGCATTTACTCGATCTGGCCGGTCCCTGCCAGGCTTTTCACGAAGCCATCAGCTATGGCATGGATCTGAATCTGCATTTCATCAGTGATCAAAGCACCCTGAGCAGTCATCAGGGGCTCACTCTCGGCGGCATACAGCCTTTGCCCTCTGTGCTGCCAGACAATGCCATCGTGGTTGTATGCGCGTCGAAATACCACGAAGGGATATACCGAAATCAGGCCAGTGAGCGATGCATTGAATGGCTCAGACACACCCCGAGTGCCGACACCCGGATTCTCGGCATTTGCACCGGGGCTTTTTTACTGGGGTTATCGGGCTGGCTGGATAACCGTCAGTCGACAACCCATCACAAACTGACAGAGGCGTTATCGCGACACTTCCCCAAAGCAAACGTGTTACCGGAGCGGATTTTTGTACAGGATGGTCAGGTCTACACCACGGCAGGTGTGACGGCCGGTATCGATCTGGCCCTGCAGCTCATCGAAGAGATCAGCGGCAGCCGGTTTGCCATGGAAGTGGCACGGGAACTGGTAGTCTACCGGCGTCGTATGGCTAACGACCCGCAGATCTCTAAACAACTCAGCTATCGCAGCCACATTTCACCGCTGGTGCATTCCATTCAGGATTATCTGCAAACCCGGCTGCATGAAAAACTGGCGCTGGCTGATATCGCAGACGCTTTTCGGGTTTCTTCCCGCCACATGCAGCGAGAATTTAAAAATGCTACCGGTCTGACGATAAGGGAGTTTCTGGTCGAACTCAGGCTGGAAGAAGCCAAGAGTTACATTGAAAATGGTGACACCATTGAAGTGGCGGCCTTTAAATCCGGCTTCCCCCAGGCCAGCTCATTGCGGGCAGCCTGGAAGAAAAAGTATAAAACCCTGCCAAAAGAATCCGCCGCTAAAGTGGACGCGGCGGCCGAAAGTACAGGGAGATACCTGTTCAATCGCTCAACTGGGTAACAAAAAACTGCGACGCCAGTTTGAGAGCATGTTTGGTGGCCTCCGGGTTATAACGGAGCGGGACATTCCCTCCCTTGCCCCGAAACGCATAGGGATCAAAGAAGGTACTTTCCGCTCTGGGCAACTCAAAGGCATGAGTGGCGCCGGGCAGCGTCACCAGTTTTACCAGTGACTGGTTAGACGGTGGCAACTGGCTGACCAGCGACTTGCAATCATCCGGGCCATCATACTTGTCCTCTTCGCCAGACAGGATCATCAAGTGGCGGTCTGCCGCGATGCCGGTAAACGGATAACCCGGCACCTTGTTATAGGCCCAGCACACAGGATAATTGGCTACCAGCGCTTTCAGTGAGCCAGTTTCCTGTTCACCCGCCATCAGCATGGCAACCACACCGCCCCAGGAAAAGCCAATCAGACCCAGTTCGCTGGCATTGATATCCTGTCGGGATTTCAGATAATCAATTGCTGCGTACACGTCCGGTAAGGTGTCTTTGACATGTTTCGGCCGGGACAAGCCGCCTTCCAGCCCGCGTGCGGCCCACATGTCGATTTCCAATGTGGCGAACCCCTGTCTGTTCAGTACCTGGCTGTAGAGCTCACCACGTTCATCCACACCACCAGAACCGTGCACTATGATAACCGCAGGAAGCGGTGTCTCTATGCCAGCAGGCTTGGTGAAACGTGCGGCAACAGTCACCGGATTATCGGCAGATTTACCGGACTGAAAAGCGACATAATTGTGTTTATATAAAGTGTTTTCCGTGTGGCTCTGCGCCGCATTGACGGCGCTGACTGCCAGTATAGAAGCAGTCAAAACAGCGTTACGCAATGTATTCATCATGACAGCGATACAACTTCCCTGAGTGAATGTGTTACCTGAGAAGCAGCCAGAGCCTGCCTCAGATCCTGAATGATATCCTGACTGGCTTCCAGACCGACACACAGCCTGACCAAACCGTCTGAAATGCCATACTGCAGCTTCTCTTCCTGAGAATACCGACAGTGAGTCGTTGATGCCGGGTGTGTCACCATGGATTTGGTATCTCCGATATTGGTACAACGAGATACCAAGTTCAGGGCATCGATACAGCGCCAGGCCGCTTCCTGACCACCTTCCACGACAAAACTGATCACCGGGCTGTGGCCGGACTGCTGCCTTGCGATCACCTCAGCCTGCGGGTGCGCTTGACTGAAGGTGGAAAATACCTGCTTGACACAAGATTGCTCACGCAGCCAGGCTTCGACCGTTCTGGCATTTTGCTCATGCATGGCCATTCTGGCCGTCAGCGTGTCCAGACCGTGACTCAACACCCAAGCCGTAAAAGCATTCATGCAAGTCCCTGAGCTGCGCAGATAGTTTTTCAATGGCTGGATCACGTCTTTACGTCCGGCAATGACACCGCCAACCGTTCTGCCCTGCCCGTCCATGAATTTACCGGTCGAGTGCAGCACCAGATCAGCTCCGTGGTTTAACGGACGCTGGTTAACCGGCGACAGCAAAGTGTTATCCACCACCAACAGGGCATGATTATGTTTTGCCAGCGCGGACAACCAGCTTAAATCTGCCACTTTCAGCAGTGGATTGGTGGGTGACTCAACCAGTATCATGCGGGTGCGGTCACACATAGCAGCTTGCCAGGCATGCTGGTCATCCAAATCCACACAAGTCGCCGTGATGCCGAACTGGCCAAAATACTGACGGAAAAGGTGAGTTGTGGTGCCGAAGATGCCGCTGGCCAGCACGACATGGTCGCCCTGCTTCAAGAACGTCATGGCCAGTGCCAGGTAAGCAGCCATGCCTGAGGCAAAGGCCACCGCCGCTTCAGCGTTTTCCAGCGAGGCCAGTTTTCGTTCAAAATGTTCGACCGACGGATTAGTAAAACGGCTGTAAATATTCCCTTCTGTCACACCGTTGAACCTGTCACTGGCTTCCCGCGCCGATGTAAAGTCATAGGCCGATGTCATGGCAATGGCCGCAGCATGAGAGTCATCCAGTGAAGGAAACTCCATGTGTATTGCTCGGGTTGATTGCTCCATGCTTTTTATTCCTTTCATCATTGAGTCGGCTATTAAGATGGTGTAACAACCTGCGATTGCGGTTTCTCTTTAAAGGCATCAGAGAAGTAAAAAACCAGCCCCATGGCGACAGAAACAAAGCACAATCCAGTCACTGCGAGTGTGATAAAGGAATAACTTTGCGTCGCGTCATAAGACAGGCCACCCAGCCATACCGTGCCAAAAACAAACACCTGGTGAACGGTAAACAGACAACCAAAAATCTTGCCTTTCACTTTCTCGCCGTAGGCTTTAAGACACATAAGGGACGTCACTATCACGGTGCCCATATAGGTCAGGCCAAACAGCACAGCAAAAATCATGCACAGTAGTAAGCTGTCTGCAGAGAGCACTATCAGCATAGAAGCACCACGAACCGCGTAAAGCAGAGACAGCATCAAAGCCGGCGCCGAGAAGCGCAGTAAATACCCGACCAAAAACGCGCCGATAAGCTCTGCGGCACCCAACACGCTCAATGATGAGGCAACTATGGTGGCCTCCCCTTCTCCCCCGGTAAAACGTTCCTGCAACATAGGAACCAAATGCACATCGACATAAGCCATTGAGGCACCACAACCACCGAATGACAGTGCCAGCAACAAAAACAGTGGTTTTCGCAGGTGTTGATGCCATTTCAAATCGTCTTCGTGGCTCTCGGCCGTTGTGTCAGAGACAAATTCCCGGCGCGGAAAAACACGGCATAGCCAGATACAGGCCGGTAAGATCACCACAGCAAATACCCCGAATATGATCAGGCTGATGTCCTGCCAGATCACAAAGGTATTCAGCCACACCCAGAATGGCGACAACACCATAAAACCAATCGCGGTACCGTTGGTGATGGCAGCATACGCCATCCCTTTGTTCTGGCTGTCAAAAATGCGGTCAACCAAAAGCGCCAGCGGCACAAAGGTCATCGCCGTTAATGCATAAGCTGCCAGCACACCAAACAACACCAGAAAGAGCCAGAAATTGAACGCCACGGCCATCAGCAAATAGACAAACACCGCAACAACAGCGCCAGACAAAATGGTCAGTGCCGGACCGATACGGTCGCATATCCAGCCAACAACAGGAGACAGTATGCCAATCGACAAGCCAAACAAGGCGCTGGTTAACGAGAAGATCCCCCGCCCCAAACCGCACATGCTGGCTAAATCGAGAAAATAAACTTGATAGCTGCCTTTGATCGATGACGCCCAGAAGGTCACCAGCACCCCGACGGTGATGGCGATGATCTGTTTATTACGGGATATATCCATCAGGCCTCCTGAAGCGACTCCGCTTTCACCTGTTGATCTTTCTTGTCATAACCAAAGTATTCATACACCCCTTGATACATCCCATAGAACAGCTCACAAGTGGTATTAATTGCTTCGATGGCTTCCTGTTGCTTTTTCGGTGTATCACAGAGATCAGCCAGCAGAGCCAGACCTTGCTGAACATGGCCCACGTCTTCTTCCTGATGAACCGAGAAAAACAGTAAATCGGCTTCTTTGAGGTCATACACTTTACCCAGAATATTGTGGCGAGCTTCATCTCCCACACTCTCCAGATTCTGCCCTTCACTGGCGACCATGACGGCAGCAGCACCTATGTGGTACATATCCGGGTTTTTACAGGCTATCAGGCGATAATCAATCAGAGCCTGAGTCTGAGGCAGTGCAACAGCCGCATCACGCTCAGTATCTGAAATGCCTAGTGCCTTGATAAAATCCTGCATCAGCTCAACATGATTTTTGGTATTCGATAACCGACCGGTTTCTTCTTCATACATGTTATGCAACAGCGCCCGCTTATGTTTTGGCAAAGGGCAGTGAAAGAACAGATGCTCAATATAAGTCAGGAAATGCTTGGTAAGCTGATAGCCCTGCAAAGTGGTGAACTTTAGGAGATCAGGGTTAGGGTTATTTTCATCCATCAGATATTTAAACAATGGATGGCCTAAGGTCAGGTGATTTTCTAATGTCTCGCGCATTAATTCGCGAAAATCTTTCTTATGAATAAGTTCAGCGCCAACTGACATAGTTTGACTTCCTTGTTTGTAGAATGTTTTAAAACGGTTCCAGAGATCGACAGTACGTTGTTTCATGAAATACCCTTCAAATGACTGCCCCTGATAGCGGCTGTAATCATTCAGGATTCCATAAGTTTCAAAACCACATTTATTCCAGATTCGATGAGCCTTCGAGCCGCCCCGTACATCCAGTGTGAGCAGTTCAACACCCTGCGCCATGCACGATTGTGCAATCGCCGCCAGTGTCTGTTCCAATATCCCCTGGCTACGGCAATGGGGATGAATCATCCCCTTTTGTAAATCGCAAATATGCCTGGTGGTTTGTTGGTGACTTTTTTTAAAGAAGCAGCAAACCACCACTGTGCCGTTTTGCATTCCAATCAGGATCTGTAACACCTGACTGGCGATATCTCTTTCCAGTGACGATAAATACCGGCTTGCTTTCTGTTCATCAAAGCTGGCGTCAAAACCTAAAATCGCGTCGTCAGCCTGGCTGAGTTTCAGCAACTCTATCAGCGGTTGCTGATAGTCCGAGAACAGTTCAACGCTATTGATCAGCACGTAAGAAAGAGAATCTGACACAACAATTTCCTGTGGGTATGGTTATCAATCGAATGATTAATGAGTTGGCTCAATCCTATTAACCATTGAATCAGTTTCATAGCGTAAAAAGAGACATTTTTTCACCATAAAAGTGACATTTCACCACAGTCAAACTGCCCTTCTCCGCCGCAAGAGAACCTTATTGACCAGTTGGCCGACCAGCACCATGATCACTGCGCCAACCAAGACAGGCGTGATCAGAAATGACCAGCTTTGCCCGGTCAGCATGATCAAGAGCGGATTCGCACCCGCTGGCGGATGGGTTGTTTTGGTCAGCAACATGGCAGAGACCGCCAGACCTGAAGCCAGCGCCAGTGTGAGGGGCGTGACCCCAACAAAACTGACAAAAAACACCCCGATGAATGCCGTTAGCAAATGACCGGCTATGACATTTCTGGGCTGTGCTAACGGGCTGTCCGGTACCCCGAATACCAACACCGCCGTCGCCCCAAAAGGGGCCATCAACCACAAGCCAGCCGACGTCAGATCCTCTGCCAGCGACAAAAATCCGATAGCGACTGCCGCACCCAGTCCTGACATCAGCGCCATTCCGTATTGATTCATGTTGTACTCCTTTCCAATAAAAAGTAGACCGATCTGTCTACCAAGAAAAACAGAGTAGACAAGTCAGTCTACTGATGTCAAGATGCTTTTCAGATCAGGAGGATGCATGAGTACGACAAGGTCATTGAAAACAGACAAAAAACAACTGCTGACAGATACCGCGCTCACCCTGTTTTACCGCCAGGGAATCCATGCGGTAGGTATCAACGAAGTCCTGAAAGTCTCTGGGATAGCAAAGAAAACGCTGTACAGTTATTTCAGCAGTAAAGACGACCTCATACTCGCGGCACTGGCAGCGCGCGACGAGGTTTTTATGGCATGGCTGGAACAGCAATTAGCGCCGGCAACCAACGATCAAGAGGTGATCACTTGCCTGTTCAGGGGTCTGAGCGACTGGTTCCATGACAGGGTTCCGGCATTAAACCCTTTTCGTGGCTGTTTTTTTATCAATACATCGGCAGAATTCAGCGAAGAAAACACCGCGATTGCCGAGTATTGTCGAGAGCACAAACGCAAAGTCCGGGCGCTGATTCAGCAACACCTTCACGCACCGGACGAAGTCTTGCTGGATACCATTTGCCTGTTGAAAGAAGGCGCCATTGTGTCGGCATTTGTCGGGAAAGATCTGGATGCGGCAGAGAAGTGCGAGGGAGTTTTGCTAGCTCTAATCAAAAAATCAGTCACTCGGTTTTGAGCCGGGTGGCTGATTTTATCACGCTTAAAGTGAACGGATCTCAAAGGAGAGCTTAGGAAAGTTCAGTGTCACTGGGTAACCTGAAAAGCTTCCCACCGCTAAAGCTCCAATCATCTGGATTCGTAAACTGAATAACAACCATGACATCATCCGGCGACATATTCATGCGTTCAACTAACCTGTCACACAGCATCTGATAAAATCTCGCTTTCGTCGCTTGGTCTCTGGGTTTTCCCGCTGTGATAGAAAACAAGGTATATTTTGATGATCGTTCTCCAGTCAAGTAATGCTGATTCACGACCAGTCTGTCTGATGGATATTCATCAATCAATTGAAAGCAATCATCTGGAGGCACATGAAATGTATCAACCAGTGTTTGATGCAAAGTGTCCGATATGATTTTCAGTTCTGATTCTGTACGCCCTGCCTGAACAACAATTCGAGTCAATGGCATTTTATTCATCCTCAATTTTCAGCGTTTCTAATGCTGTGACAGCACTCGGCCAACCAACATAAAACGCAAGATGAGTAAATACTTCCACAATATCTTCGTCAGTTAATCCATTCTCTTTGGCAAATTGGATATGCCACTGCAACTGGGCGTACTTATTCATCGCGACCAAAGCGCTTACCGTAATCAGGCTTCTTTCTCTGAGCGAAAGCTCTTTCCGTTGCCAAAGATCTCCAAATAATGTGGTTTCAGTAAACTCCGCCAGCTTTGGAGCAATTTTCGCCAGTGAATCTTTATTCAAATGTTGCGCCACGTATACCTCCTCCGATGCTCTTCTCTGTGATTAGAAGATTGTGACGCTTCATGAAACCTTATAAAATCAAAACATTCTGAACTCATCATCCATAAAAACAGGAATATGATGAAGCGTCCTGACTCCCTTGATCTTGAAGCACTAAGAACGTTCGTGACTGGTATTGAATTAGGTAACTTTTCCCTTGCAGCCAAGCGATTATCACGCTCGACATCTGCTGTCAGTGCTCAATTAAAAAAACTGGAACATCAATGTGGTATACAACTTCTCTGCAAAGAAGGAAGACACCTCAAGTTAACGGATCAAGGGGAGTTATTAGTTAGCTATGGAAAAAAAATACTGTCTCTGAATGACGAAGCCCTGCAAGTCATCCACCAAAAGAGGATCCTTGGGAAAGTCAGTTTAGGGGTACAAGAAGATTTTAGTGATAAATTTCTCCCTGAATTATTGAGTCAAATTTCGAGAAAATTTCCGAACATTCAGATCTATGCCCAGTCAGGCAGAAATAGCATTCTTAAAGAGGAAATACTTCAGAATAAAATTGACTTTGCATTATGCTGGGAATCACCTCAAGAAGTTCATGAGCGATCTTTAATCAAAACACTACCTCAGCACTGGGTAGCAAGTCCTGCATTTGATTTTGATAGTTACATTATTTCCGGAAAACCACTTCCGCTCATTTTAGTAGAGTCCCCCTGCATCATTCGAGATACAGCAATTCAAGCACTTGACCAAGAAAATATCTCCTGGCAGATTGCAGTCTCTGGTGGAAGTTTACACGGCATATGGGGAGCAGTAAAAGCAGGATTAGGGATCACAGTCCGTACAAGTACAGGTATACCTGATTCACTGGTTATCATCGATCAACATTTGCCTCCTTTACCCGGTATTGGCTTGTCTTTATTTGAATCTTCAAGTGAAAAATCAGATTCATATAGAATCATTAAAGAACTCCTACTGCATGAATTAGAATATTATTTTCCCGAGTTGTGATGAAATTTTGACTTTACTTATTGGTTTGAGCGGTTCCCAGACTTGCTGCAATCAGTATGCAGAAAAAATTATCACAACCCGATATGTTCTCCAGTGATAGCCAAATGAATCAGTAATCAGCAATAAAATTTGCTGATTACTGATTCATAAATAACAACAATCAGATTCCCTTCAACTCAAACTCAATCCGCCATCCACGACCAATGTATGCCCCACGATATAGCTGGCTTTATCGGACAGAAGAAACAGGATGGCTTCAACCACCTCAGCAGATTCAGCATAGCGTTTGACTGGTACAACAGCGGAGACCTCTGTCCGGGTGCCGGGTGCGGCTGTTTCCCGGGCCTCCCAACGGGGTGTCCAGGTGACACCGGGCGCAACAGCATTGATGCGAATTCCCTGCTGAATCGCCTCCAGTGCAACCGAGCGGGTTAATCCTTCAATGGCATGTTTCGCAGCACTGTACATCGCAGCGTTGGGGGTTGGACGCAATCCATTCACAGAGCTGAGGTTTACAATCGCAGCCCCGGATTGCATGAGTTGAAGCTCCAGCTGCAGACACACGGCCTGAGCCCAGAAATCCTGCTTCAATGTATCGCGCAGTGCTGATGGGGCAACTTCAGCAAATTGACCGCGAGAAGCCAGTTCAGGCGACGCATTATTCACAGCCAGATCCAGCTTGCCGTATGTCTCTTGAATATGTGCAAACAAGCGATTCAGCTGCGAGTCATCGCCAATATCCACCGTATGGTAGTCCACGGAACTGAGTTGCGGATACTGTGCAACCTGCCGCTGCCAGACAGATGCCCGTCTGGAACAGGTAATGACCTGATAATCTGCAGCCACCAAACGCAATACCGTTTCGAGTCCGATTCCCTGACTACCGCCGGTGACTAATGCTGTTTTCATCTTTCCTCCTTGTATCAAATAACTTAATCCGACAAATAATATTCGACGGTTGAAACCACTCTGATTTTTTTAATATGCGGATTATTTTTATCGCGCACACTGATTGAAAACTGTCCCTGCGACGCTTTGCGGATTTTTCCGAGTGTGCTGTCGGAATCCGAGGCAAACTTCTGCGCCACTTCACGGGCGTTTCGGGTAGCTTCTTCGATCATCTCAGGTTTAATGGCGTTCAGACGGGTAAAAATGTATTCGGTCTGGGTCTGATAGGCATCGCCAGTAAAAACAATACCTTGTTTACCCAACTCAGAGAGCGATCCCATCACATTACGTACCGCATCAATATGAGTGGAGTACACAGTGACCGTCTGCATCGCGGTGTAACGATACTGCGCCTGCGCGTCATTACCATACTGCTGAGCGGACTTATCTGTAATCGCGGGTGTGGAGACAGAAATCTCATCGGCGCCGATACCATTGCCGCGCAGGTAAGATCGGATCTGCGATGTCTGGCCATCCAACATCTGATACAGTTCGGTTAAATCATTACTGGCGACATTGTACTGAATCGGCCATATCACAATATCGGCCGGGTATTCTCTTTCCGATAACCCTTTCACCGTCACACTTCGGTCAAGCTGCTTATAGCTCAGCGCAGCATGACCAAGCAGATATCCCAACAGCGCCAGCCCGAGTAAAATACACACTCCCAGCACCGCAAAACCAATTCTGTCCTGCTCTTTTTGCATGTCGATTCCTTGTCTGAAAATTGGCAGCAAGTACCAGCCAGTTTTTTCTCATGTAAATGAAATATAGGAGGAAAACATTAACCGTGAGCGACCAAGATCAAAAAACGCAGCCGAAGCTGCGTTTTCCATCCGAAGGCAGGGACGGCGGGATCAGGCATAAGCCAGGGTGAAGCGGCGGTTGATGAAGGCCGGAGATTCCAGCTCATCAACCATGGCTTTTGCGTAGTCTTCAACTGAAATCTGACTGTTACCTGCCGCGTCCGTGAGCAACTGATCTGTGCCCAGCTGATACTGGCCGGTCCGTTCGCCCGGTGCAATCATGGCCGCCGGAGACAGCATGGTCCAGTTCACGCCTTGCTGGGCACGCAGGGCATTCAGTGCGTATCTTGCCCCTTCTGCCGTGGCTTTGTATTCTGCCGGAAACTCAGGGGTATCAATCAGTTGTACGCCGGGAGCGACGTCCAGCGAGCCCGCGCCACCAACAACCATCAGACGCTTGGCATCGGCTGCTTGAGCTGCCGCCAGAATGCTGTCGAAACCCTGAGCAAAGTAACCAGCGACATCCGTTTGGGCGTGGCCGGAAAATGCACTCAGTATGGCATCGTAACCCGCCAGCTGCGTTGCCAGTGCTTTGGTATCCTGCACATCGGCTTTTTGGATCGTCAGGCCGGGTTGTGTCGCCAAGCGCTCCGGACGGCTGACCAGTGCGGTCACCTGATGACCACGGCTCAGTGCTTCTTCACGCAGAGCTGAACCAATAAAACCACTTGCGCCAATGATTGCAATTTTCATGATGTTGTCCTCGATTGTTTTCGTTGATGGACACATTGTGCGATGAAAGATTGATTTGAAAAATACGCCGTTGGATAATTCACTGTTATTACTTTCATAACAGTCAGCAATATGAGCCACGCACTTGATCTCAACACCCTGCCCTTATTTATTGCCACCGTTGAGGCAGGGTCATTTACGGCTGCGGCCGAGAAACTGGGCTGTACGAAAACCAAAATCAGCCTGAATATCAAAGCGCTTGAAGCTCATCTGGGTTCTGCGCTGTTTAACCGGACCACACGACAGGTCACCCTGACGGAAGCAGGACAACAGCTTTATCTGGCCTGCCAGCCATTACTGACGAAACTGGACGAAACACTCAGCGAGGCCAGCACCAGTGCACAAGCCCTGTCCGGCACTCTGAGGATCACAGCGCCAGTGGATCATATGGCGCTGATGCTGGCTCCCGCTGTGGCCGCTTTTACCAAAGTACATCCAACGCTCACCATTGAGCTGCGCGGCGGTGATAAGGTATCGGATATGGTGCGCGATGGCATTGATTTAGCCATTCGGATGGGATGGCTGAAAGATTCCAGCCTTCGGGCGCAGAAACTGGGCGAGTTTGAACAACGTGTGATGGCCTCAGCCGGGTATTTGCAGGAAATGGGCAGACCGCAGCAGCCAGCTGAACTGAAACATCATCGCTGGATTGAGTTTTCGCCCCTGCCAAGCGCGCTAACCTGGACATTCACCCGAGCAGACGAACAGGTTCAGGTTCAGATGCAAAGTCATGTTCGGGTCGACAACACCAGTGCCATGCGCAGCCTGATCAAAAGTAACGCGGGATTGTCGGTGATTGCGACCCATTTTGGCGAAAATGATCCGGAATTAGTGCCCTTGTTCACCGACTGGCAATTGCCCCGTGGCGGGATTTACGCCGTATTCCCGCCGGGCACTTTTATTCCGGCGAAAGTCAGAACCTTTGTTGAGTTTTACCGCACATGGCTGACCGAAAAAATGTCGGCCCGTGCGTAAATTCAATCTGGTCTATCACGGCATGGCTACCTGCCCTGCCGACCAATTGCTTGGATGTCTTCCAGCCATGACTGCCGCTGTGTTTCCGTCGACAAGATCACCGAACCCAGCAAAGTGGTTTCGGCAGGGCTGACTCCGCAAAACTGAAGCATGAAACGGTCAAGCTGGGCCAGGACAGGTTCAGCCTGTTCAACCAGCATTTCGGCAGGGGCATCCATAGTCAGAATGATCCGGGCTGTTTTGCCTTGCAGTAGCTGCACAGGGTAGGGATTATTCTCCTCAAACTGAAAAGCGAAACCGGGCAGAATCGCTCTGTCGATCAGGCCTTTGAATTTGGCCGGTAACCCACCCCACCATACCGGTGACACAATAACGATATGTTCGGCCCATTGCAGGGATTCCTGGAAATGCGAAAGGCAAGGCTCTAACGGCTGAACCGCATCGTAACCCGAGTCAAGACTGGGATTAAAGTGCATCTCAGACAGGTTCAGACGACGCACACTCGCGTGCTCCCTTGCTTCAATGTCATACGCATCAGCAAGCGACTTAGCAAAGCTTTCCGCTTTCGGGTTGGCATTCAGTAACAGAATTTTTTTGCTCATGATATTTCCTTGTTATCCAAGATCAATCACGAGTGTAAGACCTCCCCTATAGGGCAGAGTCAAGCGGTTTGCGGACAGGTATCCATAGATCGGAGACATAACTCCACGCTCTGCATTTTCTGCTCCAGCAAGGTTTGCTCCGCCATCAGTTGCTGCCTGACATCAAGCAAAAAATCATGAATGCGTTCCCAGTCCACGTCGCCATTCCGGTAACGTATCACGCCTTTCAGCCGATTCAGTGTCACCCCAAATTGCTTGGCTTGTTTGATAAGCTGGAGTACCTCAACGTCCGTCTCTGAATATACCCTGTAATTGCCCTGACGAAGCGGGATACGAATCAGGCCCATATCTTCATACAATCTGATGGCCTTAACTGACAACCCTGTCCGCTTGGATACCGCGCCGATATACATGTTATCTACCCTGATTAAAAACTGATTGCCCAATCATACTGCAATAACAGGCCTGATGCTTATCACCCATCATGCCACAAGCCCAATTGCTTCAAGCGTTTATAAACCGTATTGCGGCTCACGTTCATTGCTTCCGCGGTTTTGCTCACATTGCGTCCCAGCGCTTTGTAGACTTTTGGTAAAGCAACCTGCCAGTCATCTTCCAGCAGATCGGATTCGAGGATTTCTGCATCTCGGGTAATGCCTTTAAGATCCCAGAAAAAATCATCTGGTAAATGCTGAGGTTCTATCACTTTGCCCTCCGCCAGCACAGTGGCCACCCGCAGCACATTATGCAACTGACGAATATTACCGGGCCAGTGGTGCGAGTTGAACAACTGCATGACTTCATCACTGACAGTGGCACGACGACCACCTTCAGCCACTTCATCAAGTACTGACAGTACGACCTGAGCAATATCCTGCCTGTCGCGAAGGGCGGGCAGAGCTACGGTCAGACCATTAATGCGGTAATATAAATCTTCTCTGAATTGCCTGGCTTTTATCTCATCGCGCAGCGACTGATGCGTGGCACAGACCAGTTGAAAATCCACCGGATAGCTGTCACTGCTTCCTAAAGGCGTTACCCGCTTTTCCTGCAGTACACGCAGCAGCCTGGCCTGGGTCGGCAGCGGCATATCACCGATTTCATCGAGAAACAGCGTGCCTTTATCGGCACGACGAATCAAACCGATACTGCCTTTAGGATTGGCTCCGGTAAAAGCCCCTTTAACATAGCCAAACAGCTCAGACTCCACCAGCTCGGAAGGAATGGCAGCACAATTGACAGCCACCATCTCAAAAGCAGCCCGATGCGAGGAAGCATGAAAAGCGCGCACAAAACGCTCTTTCCCTGCGCCGGTTTCGCCGTGTATCAATAAGGGAATGTCACTGTTGAGTACACTCATCGCCTGGTGAACGGCCTTTGCCATCTGCTTATCGCCCGTATCCAGATCCGTCAGTGAGGACTCACACTGTGGTGCTTCCTGGGTGGCATTACGGGGAAAAGCTACCCCAGACGGTACAGTAGCAGACGGTTCAGCCGGGGCGTTTATCCGGGCAAACAGCGGAAAAGACGTCAATCCGCTGAATGTCAGTGTAGTGTCCTGCTGCGTTGCCATCAGTGCCTGCAGTGACATGCCGGCTACCATGTCTATGGTGATGCCAGCCAATGGCTTACCCAGCAACAAATCAGCCCGGCGGTTGGCCGAGACAATTTGTCCCTGAAAATCAAACACCAGCAGTCCGGCCCATTGGCTGTCCAGATTATCCGGGCTGGTATTGAAGACAAACTGCCAGAAATGCTGGCCGTAAGCGGCAAGAATCAGCTGATTTTCAATCGCCTGAGCCATGACTTTCACCATGCCGTGTACCTGAGTCGTTGGCAGGTAAGCATCGCTGGATATGTTAAGCACCCCCACTGTCTGACGATGCGGATCAACAATGGGCGATGCCGAGGCGTTCATAAAACGGTTTTGCAGCAGGAAGTGCTCATCACGGCGGATGTCTGTAATCTGCTGCGTGTGTAAGGCGGTGCCAATCGCATTGGTCCCTATCGCTTTTTCCTGCCAGCAGGCCCCGGGTTCAAATAGTGAAGGTGTCATTTGCTGCATGAAAGACGGATTACCCCATCGCTCCAGCAAATATCCCTCCTGATCCGTGAGGATAACTAAGCTGCTGCTGTTGGTGAGCATGCTCTGAAAACCAGGCAACACCTTCTCACGGGTGACGGATACCATCACCTCTGCCAGTTGCCGCTTCCGCTGCCAATGCAAAGGATCGGGGAGCTTAAAGTCTGGTGTCTGGTGACTTTCCAATCCGTAATCCCGACAACGCTGCCAGGATTCGCAGACAAGGCGATCATCGCTTTGCAGTCTGTTTTCCATGTCCGACCTTTGATTTCCGCTTTCATTGCTATCTGGCCGCGGCCAGCCCGCACGCATTCCTGAACGTTAACTATTGTTCACACAATGTTAACAATCAACATATCCAAAGTGTTCATAACGAATGAAGAGCCAGACAAAAAAGACAAAACACCCTGTTAATCATAATGATAAACAACAAAACCAGATGTTAAAAAAATGTGGCACATTTTTAGCCTAATGAGAGTGAGTAACATACAGGGAGCCAGAACAGCCATGTCGCTCATTTTGGATAAGATCACCCGCACGGTAGACGGGCTCGATTGGATAAAAGCCGCCAGCCTGGTGCTTGAACCTGGCTCTTTTAATGTATTACTGGGCCGCACGCTGGCTGGAAAAACCTCCCTGATGCGCCTGATTGCGGGTTTGGATAAACCCACGTCCGGAAACATCTCTTTCAATGGCCGGGATGTGACTGGCATTCCCGTCCGTGAACGAAATATCTCCATGGTGTACCAGCAATTCATTAACTATCCCAATCTCACGGTTTACGAAAACATCGCCTCGCCGCTGCAACTGGAAAAACTGCCAAAAGCACAGATTGATGAGCGTGTCATGCAAACCGCCAGGATGCTGCATATTGAAGATTTCCTCAAACGCTACCCGCTTGAATTATCAGGCGGTCAGCAACAGCGTACGGCCATGGCCCGTGCGCTGGTGAAAGATGCCGACATCATTTTGTTCGACGAGCCTCTGGTCAATCTCGATTACAAGTTACGTGAAGAGTTAAGGCAGGAAATGAGGGAGCTGTTTGCCTCCCGCAATACCATCGCGGTTTACGCCACCACTGAGCCCAATGAAGCCCTCGCACTGGGTGGCAATGTGGTGCTCATGCATGAAGGGGAGATCATTCAGTCGGGACAGACACCTGTGGTTTATCACAATCCGGCCAGTGTGATCTGCGCAGAGCTGTTCGGCGAACCGCCGATTAATCTGATCAAAGGGGAAATCAGCGCAGACAACGTGTCATTTTCCGAACACGTTCACTTTGCCCTGAACGAAGACTTACGCGATTTGCCGCCCGATCACTACGTCTTCGGTATCCGGCCGAATCACCTGACCATAGTGCCGAACAACGATGACGATCTTGAGCTGGCCGTCGATGTCGAACTGGCCGAAATCAGCGGCAGTGAAACCTTTCTTCATGTCTCTAACCGGGAGCTGTCTATGGTACTGCATCTTCCCGGTGTACATGAATATGCGGTTGACAGCCGTATCAATATTTATGTGCCCACCCATAAGCTTTATGTGTTTTCAAAGGAGCGGCAACTGATCCAAGCGGCCCGTTCAGGCTGGGAGCAACAATAATGGCAGAAATTCGTCTGGAATCATTAGCGCACAGTTACATGGCACATCCTGCCAGCGATGCAGATTACGCCATACGCCGTATGAACCACGTCTGGGAGGACGGCGGTGCCTTTGCATTACTTGGCCCGTCCGGCTGCGGAAAAAGCACCATGCTAAATATTATTTCCGGCCTGCTGACCCCCTCGGAAGGCGCGGTAAAGTTTAATGGCCAGACGGTGAACGGGCTGGAACCGCAGGAACGCAATATCGCTCAGGTTTTCCAGTTTCCCGTCATTTACGACACCATGACGGTGTTCGATAACCTGGCCTTTCCGCTGCGCAACATAAAGACACCGGCAGCGAAAATCCGCAGCAAAGTACAGGAAATCGCCGATATTCTGGAGCTGACGCCTGTACTCGACAAAAAAGCCCGTAACCTCAATGCCGATGAAAAACAGAAAGTCTCGATGGGACGAGGGCTGGTTCGTGATGATGTCTCGGCCATTTTGTTCGACGAACCGCTGACCGTGATAGACCCGCACCTGAAATGGAAACTGAGGCGTAAACTCAAGCAAATCCATGAACAGTTCAATATCACTATGGTCTATGTCACCCACGACCAGCTGGAAGCGGCCACCTTTGCCGACAAAATTGCCGTGATGTACGACGGTGCCATTGTCCAGTTCGGCACGCCACGCGAATTGTTCGAGCAGCCTAACCATACCTTTGTCGGCTACTTTATCGGCAGTCCTGGCATGAATTTACTGCCGGTACAAAGAACCGCAGGTTCAGCAGACGTTACTTTCAAAGGATTACCGATTGCGCTGAGCGCCAGCCAGCAACTCGCCCTGTCTCACACCCAGTCAGAGAACATCAAAGTCGGAATACGCCCTGAGTTCGTTCATTTACGGGACACACAAAAAGACGCCGGTTTCGCCGTTACTGTCACCCATACCGAAGATCTTGGCACCTATAAAATCGTCACTGTCATGCTGGAAGATACCCAGGTCAAAATCCGGCTTGCCGAAGGCTCCCACGTGCCGGCGCAGCATGGCTGGATCAATTTTCCCAGCCGGTGGCTGAAGCTGTATATCGATGAGTATCTGGTTGGCGAAGACAGTGAAAACGGTGGTGCAGGCAGAAAGGGAGACGGCGACAATGCAGCATAAAACCGACAATAACAAAGCATGGTGGCTGGTATTACCGGTTTTTCTGCTGGTCGCCTTTTCCGCCATCATTCCCTTGATGACAGTGGTGAATTACTCGATACAGGATATTTTCGATCAGAACACCGCCTATTTCGTCGGCAGTGAATGGTACAAAGAAACGCTCAATGATTCACGTTTGCATGATTCGCTGCTGCGCCAGTTTATCTATTCGGCCTGCGTACTGCTGATCGAAATTCCGCTCGGCATTCTCATCGCACTGACTATGCCAAGTAAAGGGATCAAAGCATCACTGGTGCTGATAGTGCTCGCGATCCCGCTGCTGATCCCCTGGAACGTGGTCGGCACTATCTGGCAAATATTTGGCCGGGCTGACATCGGCTTGCTTGGCTGGTTTCTGAGCAGCATAGGGGTTGATTATAACTATGCCTCCAACCCTGTCGATGCCTGGGTCACAGTGCTGGTGATGGACGTCTGGCACTGGACCTCACTGGTCGCGCTGCTGTGCTATTCCGGTTTACGTGCCATTCCTGATGTCTACTACCAGGCTGCCAAAATAGACCGGGCCTCCAACTGGGCGGTGTTTCGCTACATTCAATTGCCCAAACTGAAAAACGTGCTGCTGATCGGCGTACTGCTGCGCTTTATGGACAGCTTCATGATATACACCGAGCCTTTTGTACTGACCGGCGGTGGCCCGGGCAACTCGACCACTTTTTTGTCGCAAACCCTGACCAAAATGGCAGTAGGACAGTTTGATATCGGCCCTGCCGCGGCGTTCTCCATTATCTATTTCCTGATCATCCTGCTGGTGTGCTGGCTGTTCTACACCTCAATGACAGTCATGGATAAGGAGAGATAATCATGCACAAGCGTAAAACGTTCATTTTGCTGCTGTACATACTGTTTTTGCTGCTGCCGATTTACTGGCTGCTGATGATGTCATTCAAAACCAATGAAGAGATTCTCGGCGGGCTGACCTTCTGGCCGACTGAATTCACCCTGGCCAATTACAAAGTGATCTTCACCGATCCTTCCTGGTACAGCGGCTATATCAATTCGCTGACTTACGTCTCAATGAATACCGTGATTTCTTTGCTGGTCGCCCTGCCGGCTGCCTATGCCTTTTCGCGCTACCGCTTCATTGGCGACAAGCACATGTTCTTCTGGCTGCTCACCAACCGGATGGCGCCGCCTGCGGTGTTCCTGCTGCCCTTTTTCCAGCTTTATTCGTCGGTCGGGCTATTCGACACCCACATTGCCGTTGCACTGGCGCACTGCCTGTTCAACGTACCACTGGCGGTGTGGATCCTGGAAGGCTTCATGTCGGGCGTGCCCAAAGAGATCGACGAAACCGCTTACATTGACGGCTACAGCTTTCCGCGCTTTTTCATCCGTATTTTTCTGCCAATGATACGTTCAGGCATAGGGGTAACCGCCTTCTTCTGTTTCATGTTCAGCTGGGTCGAACTGCTGCTTGCCCGTACCCTGACATCTGTCAATGCCAAGCCGATTGTCGCCACCATGACCCGAACTGTCAGTGCCTCCGGCATTGACTGGGGCGTGCTGGCTGCCGCCGGTGTACTGACCATCATTCCCGGATTGCTGGTGATTTGGTTTGTTCGCAACCATGTCGCCAAAGGGTTTGCCCTTGGCCGTGTTTAGCATGATACCGCAAAGGAGATCCTCATGAATTGGATGGCCTGGACCCTGCCCAGCGCACTGTTCTTTATCACTATCGCCGGCATCTTGCTGACGATGACCGTCTTCGAGATCCTCAAACCTTGTGTTGAACGCAAAGGCTTTTTGCCTATCAGCACAACCCGGGGAGATCGACTGTTTATCGGCCTGCTCAGCAGTGCCTATATACACCTGCTCTTCCTTGGCATTACTGACCTGTCGATATGGATACCGTTTACGCTATCTGTGTTTTGGCTGGCAATTTTGCTGCGTTGGGGATAATACAAAACTAAGGAGTTCACGCATGAACCGGACACGCTTTGTACCTAAACCGACTACATTAGGGTTGATCATCACACTCTTGCTTTCACCGACAGCCTTCGCTGATCAGTACAGCGACGCAGCGAAGAAATGGATTGACGATGAGTTTGCCCAATCATCACTCAGTAAAGAAGACCAGATGAAAGAGCTGGCCTGGTTTACTGAGGCCGCCAAACCCTTCCGTGGCATGGAAATCAAGGTGGTTTCTGAAACCATCACCACCCACGAGTACGAATCAAAAGTGCTGGCAAAAGCCTTTGAGGAAATCACCGGCATCAAGGTAACCCATGATTTGATTCAGGAGGGGGATGTGGTGGAAAAACTGCAAACCGAAATGCAGTCCAACCGCAGTATTTATGACGCCTACATCAATGATTCCGATCTGATTGGTACTCACGTTCGCTACGGCAAGGTGATTCCGATCAGCGATTACATTAAAGGGGAAGGCAAAGATGTCACCTTACCCACGCTGGATCTGGACGATTTCATCGGCCTGAGTTTTACCACAGGGCCGGACGGTAAAGTGTATCAGCTACCTGATCAGCAATTTGCCAACCTGTACTGGTTTCGCGCCGACTGGTTTGATCGCGAAGACCTGCAGAAACAGTTCAAAGAGATCTACGGCTACGACTTGGGTGTGCCGGTTAACTGGTCGGCCTATGAAGACATTGCCGAGTTCTTCACCGTACATGTGAAAGAAATTGATGGCAAACGCGTTTACGGCCACATGGATTACGGTAAAAAAGATCCGTCGCTTGGCTGGCGCTTTACCGATGCCTGGTTCTCCATGGCAGGAGCGGGAGATAAAGGCTTGCCGAACGGTAAACCTGTCGACGAATGGGGGATCCGGGTAGATGGCTGCCGTCCGGTTGGATCCAGTGTCGTGCGGGGCGGTGCGACCAATGGCCCGGCGGCAGTCTATGCCACCGCCAAATACGTCGAATGGCTGAACAAATATGCACCCGCTGAAGCCCAGGGTATGACCTTCTCTGAAGCCGGCCCGGTTCCGGCACAGGGCAATATTGCGCAGCAAATTTTCTGGTACACCGCCTTCACGGCCGATATGACCAAACCCGGACTGGAAGTGGTGAATCCGGACGGCACACCTAAATGGCGTATGGCGCCGTCACCCAAAGGGCCGTACTGGGAAGAAGGCATGAAGCTGGGCTACCAGGATGCCGGTTCATGGACGCTGATGAAAGCCACCGATCCCGAGCGCCGTAAAGCTGCGTGGTTATATGCCCAGTTCACTGTGGCCAAAACCGTATCACTGAAGAAAACCCTGGTCGGCCTGACACCGATTCGTGAGTCAGACATCAACACAGACATCATGACAGAAGCGGCGCCGAAGCTGGGCGGCCTGGTCGAGTTCTACCGCAGCCCGGCGCGTGTTCAGTGGACGCCAACCGGCACCAATGTGCCTGACTATCCGAAGCTGGCTCAGCTCTGGTGGCAGTACATAGCCGAAGCGGCGAATGGCGAGAAAACCCCGCAGCAGGCACTGGACGGGCTGGCCACTGCACAGGATCGCGTGCTGGAACGTCTGGAACGAGCCAATGTGCAGGGGGAATGTGGCCCTAAACTCAATAAGCCAAGAGACGCCGCCTACTGGCTGGCACAGCCCGGCGCACCGAAAGCCAAGCTGGCAAACGAGAAACCCAAAGGTGTGACCATTAAATACACTGAGTTGCTGAAATCCTGGCAGCAGTGATGAGCAGGTAACACAAACCATCAGGGAGGCATGATGCCTCCCTGACGTTGCAATCAACTGAACGTTGAAATATATAACTTTTCCACTTTCGCTCTCGCCCAGTCCGTTTTGCGTAAAAACTTCAGTGACGATTTAATGGAAGGGTCATTTTTAAAACAGTTAATATCGATTTCGCACGCCAGAATCGTCCACCCATAATGATCAACCAATTGGGTTAAGATTTTTTCCAGGGTAAGGCCGTGCAGGGGGTTATTCGGTTGTTCGCGGGTCATAAGCTTTTCTTCGATGGCAGTGTGGTAACGGGGATGAGTATACAGAATATTTCGCCATCAGGCATGGCGACAATGCCTCAGCGCCAAAGTATTACTTTCACTCTGGTCAGTAAGCTGAGAGAATGCCGCTGTCATTTCAAATAAAACGACCCATCATGAAACTTTTAGTTCGTAACCTGTCTCGTTCAACCACTGAACAAGACATCCGTAAATTGTTTTCTGAACACGGCAAAGTCACAGAGTGCACTTTGGTATTAGATCAGGAAACCGGCCATTCCAAAGGCTTCGCTTTCGTCGAAATGCCGGATCAGGACCAAGCCAAAGCAGCAATAGCCAGCCTGAACCAGACACTGCTTGCCAAGAGCAAAATCCGGGTGAAAAAAGCTGACTAAATCAGTTATCCGACAGCCAGAAAAAGGCACATTATTCTGGCTGTTTCCTCTCTGTTTACCGGCAATGAAAATCAGCGCTTAACATCGCATACAAATATTCATCTCCCCAAGCTCCTTCAAATCAAGATGCTGTTTGCATCCTCACAACAAGTGCCATTCAGCCCCACAACAGATAGCCCTTAAATGACTGTCATCTTTGCATATATTTCTGATCAGACTGCAAATTATTCCCTGATACCCCTATTATTTCTCAGTGTTTATAAGCACCAATTGAGACTAGACTGAGTTGAACTCCAAAAACGAAAGGAAAATACCATGATTCAACAAGGCCAGACTCTGCCAGCCGCTACCCTGGGTGAGCTCACCAAAGACGGCATGGTTAACCATGACGTTACAGAACTGTTTGCAGGCAAGAAAGTGGTGTTGTTTGCGGTTCCCGGCGCCTTCACGCCAACTTGCTCGGAATCTCACCTGCCAGGTTATGTGGTGCTGGCAGATCAACTGAAAGCCAAAGGCGTGGATATCATTGCTTGTGTGTCAGTCAACGATGCCTTCGTGATGCAAGCCTGGGGAGAAGCACAAAATGCCTCAGAAATTATGATGCTGGCAGACGGTGACGGCAGCTTCACCAAAGCGCTGGGTCTGGAGATGGACACCGCGAAATTTGGCGGCCTGCGCTCACAACGCTATGCGATGATCATCGACAACGGTGTGGTCACACAGCTGAACGTAGAAGCACCGAAAGAATTTGAAGTCAGCAAGGCAGAAACCATTCTGGCAAGCCTGTAATTTCAGATCAAACACATCGGAAGCGAACGCTTCCGTTGTGTTTGTCATTACTTTATCTCTGTCATCGAAAAGTGGTGGCTGGCAATGTGAAACCCTTCGCGCAGATAGAACTTATGCGCCGCAAAGCGCTGCACGCCAGAATCCAGATGCAGTTGCTTACACCCCTGCTCCTTTGCGTACGTTTTCAGCCAGTCAATCAAACATTCTCCGACGCCCTTGCTGCGATGTTGCTCAGCCGTCACCAGATCATCAATATAAATGGCTTTGCCCCAGGCCAGCTTATCTGACACCACAAACCCTGCCACCCCCATCACCTGATCGCCCGACTTCACATAAACCACCTGATAGCCCTGCGCCATCTGCCTGGTGATCTGCGCCAGCAACGCGGCTCTGTCGTACTGCGGTCTTAACTGGAGCAACACCTCCAGCACTAAGGTGACGTCCTGGTGCTCTTCCACACCGTGACGGTCTGACCAACTGTCTTCTAAAAAATGTACTTTCATCGGAGATCCAACTTCCTGTTTCGATATTGAACTGGTTTGCTGTTTATAGCGTTTTCAATCACATCTGCACAATGCTTTTATCGATAGATAAAGAATCATCGTATTTGCTGTGTGAACAAGAAATCAAACATGGCGCTGGTTAATTCTTTGCCTGCGCCCCGCCACCAATCCAGACTTTGATATCATCCAGAACACGTTCAACCTGACTCTGACCCTGCGCATCATTGAAAGCATGATCAAGGCCGGCATAGGTACGGGGCTGAATATGAGGGGCGGTTTTCTTCAGCGCCCTGACCATAGATTCGAAAGCGTGCGGATCCACATTGGTATCCTCTTCCGACTGAATCAAAAGAACAGGAACATCAATCGTTTGCAGTATCTGCTGCTGATCAGCCGTAAGCATCGCTTTCCACCATTTGAAACCGTGCCCACTGACAGCCGTGTCCATCTCGTTACTTTGCAGCACAGCTTCAGCAAACTGCCTGAACCCTTGTTCTGCTTCACTGAATGCCTGCGGTGACATCTGAGATTGCATGTTGTAGAGCACATCATCGATGAAAAAACGCCCACCGCCATTTAACGCCACCACACCTGCCACTTTATCACTCTTCGCAGCCAGCAGATTCGCCACCAAAGCCCCTTCACTGCCCCCCAGCAAGACAATCTGGCTATAACGATTATCCTGATCCAGTTTATCCAGCACCGTCAGGTAATCAGCCACACGCTGTGACGGAGAATCCTGTTTCAGATAGGCATCGGGACAGTCCGCTCGCTGCGGATCGGTATTCCAGCTCAGCCCGTTATCAATCCCGTATTTTTCTACGGTCAGAATGTCAGCATCGTCCATAACCCGGCTAAAATTGCCATTGATATTGTTATTATGAAAAACACTGTTGCAGTCCGAGCCCTGAATCAGCACCAGCAAACGGTCGCTGCCACGCCCGCTCAGGTAATAGGTAATGTCTGAACCATCACTCCGTCTGAGCTCTTCCGTTACCCTTGATAAAACCGGCGAAGGCACCACTGAACAGACAGCGGTCACCACAAACAATAAGGGCTTTAACATCCGTTTATCTCCTGTAATCCAATCCTCTTCTTTGATAGCGCTGTTGGCATCTTGTTCCCGACAAAATGAAACTAAGTGCACATAATTTTGCATTATTCCGTCAAATCAAGTCATGCCATGATCCCTAAGAGAGGCAACTGAAAAACATCGCTGTCCCGTTTATACCTGTACCGCAACACAATGATGTCAGATAAAGATGGCAGGAATGATCATGGATTTGGTAATCTTATCCGGCAAGTGCTCTTTCTGAGCCGTTCATACAAATGATTATTCGATAAAACAGCCACTTAAATAATGAAAAATATCGAAACGAAATGGTTACAGGATTTTCTGACACTGGCCGAGCTGCGTAACTTTTCCCATGCTGCCGCTGTGCGCAATGTGACGCAGCCGGCTTTCAGCCGCCGGATTAAATCCCTTGAGGCCGAACTGGGGCTGAATTTAATCGATCGCAGCAAAACTCCCATCGAACTGACGCTGAAAGGCAAGCAGTTTAAAACAACCGCGCTGTCGATTCTTCAGCAGTTGGATGACGAAGTGAACCGGCTGGCTGGCAGCTCATTTCTGGGCCGTCATACCGTGCGGATCAGCTCCTCACATTCCATGGCAATCAGTGTGCTGCCTAAGCTGCATGCCTGTTTGTTTAACCCGACCTTAAACACCCAGCTTTCTGTGGTAGCCAATGAAGTGGATGACGCGGTAAAACAGCTGATCGACGGTAAATGTGATTTTCTGTTTTCCTTTTATGAGGACAGTTTGCAGATGGCGCCTTACCGTTCTGTCTATCTGGGGCGCTCTTATCTCTATTGCGTGTCGGCAGTCGATGAGCACGGTAAACCACTCTTTGATCCCGCTGACAATGACGCCGTGCCTTCACTGGACTATACCCCGGAAAGTTACATGGGCCGGGCGCTGCAACGTGCCAACCGGCGGTTAACGCAAAATACTGTCTGTACCTCATCAATGACAGATTTTATCAAAGCACTGGTGATGCAAGGCAAAGGCATCAGCTGGTTACCGGATTATGCCATTAAAGATGAGCTGGCCGCCGGGCGTTTACAGATACTCACCGCGCGGGAACCCGTGCCGCTGGATCTGTACATTTACCGTTATCACTCCCGGCTTCACCCCACCTGCGAAGCCATCTGGAGTGCACTGAGTAAAATCAGCCCGATTGATGGCCTGATGAGCAGGGACTGACAATCCCTGCCCCCAGAAATAAAAAAACCTCCCTTGCAAACAAGGGAGGAAAAGGATGTAGGGTTTCAAGACCTTTTATTGATTGTTCTTCAGATTCTTTTCGTTATGGCATTCTTTTAGCTGTACAGTTTGGCTTTGTAGGTCGGGCGCATCAGGTTCTGAGCAGAGAAAATATCGTTCAGCTCTTCTTCGCTTAGCAGGCCACGCTCCATCGCAACTTCTTTCACGCTACGACCGGTTTCAGCACAAATCTTACCGACGATATCGCCTTCGTGGTGGCCGATATACGGATTGAGGTAAGTCACGATACCGATAGAGTTAAAGACGTAGTCTTCACAGATCTGGCGGTTCACTTTGATACCCGAGATACATTTGTCTGCCAGGTTAATACAGGCATTGCTCAGCAGTTCAATCGACTCGAAAATAGCCTGGCCAATCACCGGTTCCATCACGTTCAGCTGCAACTGTCCGGCTTCTGCCGCAAAAGTCACAGTCGTGTCGTTGCCGATCACTTTAAAGCACACCTGATTCACCACTTCCGGAATTACAGGGTTTACTTTGGCTGGCATGATGGAAGAGCCCGCCTGCATTTCCGGTAAATTGATTTCATTAAGACCCGCACGCGGACCTGATGACAACAAACGCAAATCGTTACAGACCTTCGACATCTTCACCGCCAGTCGCTTCAGTGCGCCGTGTACGGTCACATAGGCGCCACAGTCAGAGGTCGCTTCAATCAGATCTTCTGCCGGTACACAGTCCAGACCTGTTGCTTCTGCCAGATATTTCACCGCCAGTTCCTGATAACCGGCCGGGGCATTCAGGCCGGTACCAATCGCGGTGGCACCCAGATTCACTTCCAACAGCAAGGCCGCGGAATATTTCAGGTTTTTGATTTCTTCTTTCAGCAAGATACTGAAAGCGTGGAATTCTTGTCCTACTGTCATAGGCACGGCGTCCTGCAACTGGGTACGGCCCATCTTCAGCACATCACTGAATTCTTCGCTTTTGGCATCGAACGCCGCCTGCAGGTGCTCAATCGATCCCACCAGCTTGATAATGCTGTTGTACACCGCCACACGGAAACCAGTCGGATAAGCACAGTTGGTCGACTGGCTCTTGTTCACATGATCGTTAGGGTTAATGATGTGATACTCGCCTTTGGCATGGCCTTTCAGCTCCAGCGCAATGTTGGCGATCACTTCATTGGTGTTCATGTTAACCGACGTACCGGCACCGCCCTGATACACGTCTGAAATGAACTGATCCATGCATTTACCTGTCTCCAGAATCAGATCGCAGGCTTGAATGATGTACTTGCCCACTTCCGACGGAATGCTGCCCAGCTCCATATTGGCACGTGCAGCCGCTTTCTTGGTAAAGACCATGCCGCGAACAAACTCTGGCACGTCGGAAATACGCATTGAAGAAATATTGAAGTTCTCATAAGCGCGAAGAGAATGAATGCCGTAATAAGCAGAAGCGGGAATTTCACGCTGGCCTAACAGATCTTCTTCAATACGTACTTGCTGGACAGTATCAAGCATAGCGGTCACCTTAAACTCATGGGTAGGAAAGAGATACCACTTCGCCGCTTATACGAGCCATCTTCAGCTTCTTATGGCGGCTAAGTGATTCATACAATCGTCGTTTTGAGTCACAAAGGGAAATGCATAAAAGTAAGCCACAATGCAATTAATGCATAGCTGAATAGATTGCAAAAAAAGGCTATTTATTCTTATAAGCGCCGAATGCGTAATTACCGGCACTTTATGCATTACAGATGCATGAAACTAACAAACGCGTGTATAAGCAGCGTGTTAGCCTGTACTGTGACGAGATCACGCAAACTGCAGGAATATGATCCTGGTCTGAATATTGGGTTTTACCCGTCACACCGAAAATACATCGCCTACCCCGTGTAATTAACAAACTCTTGCGCGTTATTCATCAGTTTCTGTCCACAAAACCTGTTCGCCTGTATAAAAAAAGGCCAACCTTTGCGGCTGGCCTTTCAGGCTTTGCGAACTCAGTAACAATTAAGCGATGTCTTCGCTTGCCGTCAGCGACGTGTTATCCGCACTGCGGTTATAGACGTCAGTGTCCAGCTCGCCTTCGCTACGGCCAACCAGCACAGCAACCATCAGGTCACCACAGACATTCACAGTGGTACGCGCCATATCCAGAATACGGTCTATACCGGCAACAATAGCCAGACCTTCCATCGGCAGGCCAACTGTGGTCAGTACCAGCGACAGCATGATCAAGCCCGCTCCCGGTACACCAGCGGTACCAATGGAAGCCAGCGTTGCAGTCATCACGATGGCCACATAGTCGGCAAACTCCAGGTTAATGCCAAATGCCTGTGCCACAAACAGCGCCGCCACACCCTGATACAGCGCCGTGCCGTCCATGTTAATGGTCGCACCCAGCGGCAGAACAAAACTGGACACGCCTTTAGACACACCCAGCTCTTCACGGGCGCACTTAATGCTGGCAGGCAAAGTGCCTGAACTGCTGGTGGTGGTAAATGCCACTGCCGCCGGGGTCGCAATACCTTTGATATAAGGCATAGGGTTAAGACGGCCGAAGACTTTGATCACCGCCGGGTAAAACAGCAGCACGTGCAGCAGGCTGCCGATATAAGCCACCGCAATCACTTTAAACAGTGGCAGCAGGATCTCCAGACCGTATTTACCGGCCACCCAGGCCATCAGACCGAAGATACCGTAAGGGGCCAGCTTCATCACCAGCTCCGTCAGCTTGTACATGGCCTCAGCCAGACTTTCGAAGACCTGAACCGCCGGTTTTCCTTTCTCGCCACACAGGTTCAGCGCCACACCCAGACCCAGTGCGAATACGATGATTTGCAGAATGTTACCGGTTGCCAGTGCACTGATAGGGTTGTTCGGAATTAAACTGAGCAGTGTCTGAACCAGAGTCGGCGCTTCTTTCGCTTCGGCCGCTGCGGCTGTAGCCGTCATCTCCAGACCAGCACCCGGTGCCAGAATACTGGACAAGCCAAGACCGATACTGATGGCCACGGCGGTAGTCGAAAGGTAAATCACAATGGCTTTGGCGCCAATGCGTCCCATCTTGCGGGTATCTTGCATGGAGGTAACGCCGACCACCAAAGAGCAGAACACCAGAGGCACGATGAGCATTTTAATGGCATTGATAAACAAAGTGCCGATAGGCTTGAGGATTTCTGCGTCCGGGCCGAGCAGACTGCCCGCGATGACCCCTAGAATCATACCGACCAGAATTTTCTTCCATAAGGCGAGTCCGCCCCACATACCCTTCGGGGTAGGCTTCTCGTGAGCTTGTTCCATGTTATTTCCTTATCCAATTGACAGAAGTCGGGTAAATCCCCGTTTCTGCTTAGCTGTCATTGTTTACACGTCAGTATGGGCCGAACCCATACATACAGGAGCAGGATTAATGCAAGCATGATGCCAAACAATAAGATTAATGTATGTTATTGTTTTAAAAATGAAAATTATTGAGGTAAGGATAAAAACATTCTGGAAGGGGTATAACCAAAAGAATAGGCGCGAGTGGCAAAACTGCACCTTTCTTTTATAAAACATAATGTTATTGACTATTTACAAAGTTATAACCTTTACTTTGGTTATAGGGGTTCAGCCAGCTCAACGCTGTAAACCTGATACAGTGATTATGCCGACTGCGTTTTTTTCAGTCGCTTGCTGAGCGCTGGTTGAGAAATACCCAGAAACTTCGCCGCCAGTGACTGATTACCCTCCGCCCGGCGCATGGCTTCCTGAATCAGTAAATCCCCCATTTCCTGCAGGGTCGGCAGGGACTGATCCGGGTCGAACATAGCCAGGCTATTTCCTGCGCTCATCTCACTGATGTCATTGTCCTGATCCAGCACCCGGCGAAACACCTCCATGGATAGCATGCGCGAGCGGTGTTGACTCATGGCATCATACGCCAGAGCCCTCAGCTCGCGAATATTGCCGGGAAACGCATAGTTTGCCAGCAGCACCGGCAGCTCTTTCGGGATAGTCGGCTTGGTTTTGCCCAGCTCATCGGCCGCTTCCTGTAAAAAGTGCTCCAGCAGCAAAGGAATATCCTGACGACGCTGGCGCAGAGGCGGAATGTCCACCTGGTGGGTTTTCAACCGGTAATATAGGTCTTTGCGGAACTCACCGCTTTGTTGCTTTTGCACCAGGTTCTGATGCGTGGCCACCACAATCCGCGCGTTCAGACGTTTCGGCCTGTCACTGCCGAGAGGATAGTATTCCCCTTCCTGAATCAGGCGCAGCAGTTTGACCTGTGAGGCCTGACTCAAATCACCGATTTCATCGAGAAAAAGGGTACCGCCGGCCGCTTGCTCTATCAGACCGGCACGGGGTGTATCGGCGCCGGTAAATGCGCCGCGATGGTGGCCAAACAAAGTATCGGCAAACACATTGTCGTCCAGTCCGGCGACATTCACGCTGATCAGCGGTCCGGCACGCTCACTCAGGGTATGCAGCGCGCGGGCGATCAACTCTTTGCCGACACCGCTCTCACCGCACACCATCACAGGCTGGCTGCTCGGCGCCACCGATTCAAGATACTGGAACACAGAACGCATGCCTTTATCCCGGGTAATAATATCGCCAAAGGCTTCCGGTCGCTCCAGCGTGTCGGTCAGAAACCGGCGTCGCAGTGCATTGTGTTCCTCGCGCATTTCCTGCAGCAAAATGGCCCGTTTCACGCCTTCGATCAGCCGGTTTTCCTCTGTGGTTTTCACGAAGTAATCATAGGCACCGAGCCGGATACAGTTGACCGCGGTTTCCACCTGATTCAGCCCGCTGATAATAATGACGCCGACCTCAGGAAATTCTGTCTTTATCTGCTGCAGCAACGCTTCGCCGGACAGGTGCGGCATGGTCAGGTCCAGCAGCACCAGGCCGATATTTTCCTGCTCGATAATGGCCATGGCATCGCGGCTGTCCTGACACTGGACAATATGGTTGATGCCGCCCCGCCGCTCCAGCACGATACTCAGGCTGCGCAAAAAGGCCGGTTCATCATCCACCAGCAATACGCCGAATGCAGGATAGCGATTTGTATTCATTAAACAGTTGTCCCTTTCAAGGCCGGCAGAGAAAGTGTCACGCAGGTACCTTGTTGTAGTCTAGAGTCATATTTCAAGGTGCCGCCATGTTCACTCACTATGCTGAATGAGATAGACAGCCCCAATCCCGTCCCGCCCTGCTCACGTTTGGTAGTAAAGAAAGGATCACTCAGATGCGGAAGGTGCTCTGGGTCTATGCCCTGCCCCTGATCGCAGATTTTGAGGATAAGCAGATTATCCGCCGGATTAAAATCTGTCGTCACCCTGATGCCTTGCGTTTGCGAGGTCAGTGCCTGGCAGGCGTTGATGATCAAATTGATAATGACTTGCTCAATTCGCTGGCCGTTGCCTTCAAAACTCGGCAGCTGATCGCCGTAGTCAACCGTAAAGTGATGGGTCGATGCCGATAACGTGCTGTCAACCAAGCGGATGGCCGCCGCCGTGACCTGATTGAGGTCAACCACTTCATTCAGCGCACTGGGTTCCTGACGGGCAAAGTCCCTCAGGTCATCGACAATCCGGCGGATCCGCTGAGTCCCCGCCTGCATATCGTCCAGCATAGAGGGAATTTCGTCCCGCATCCGGCTGTAGGCCAGTCCGCCTAAGGTGAAATCGCCATACTGCTGGTAATGAGCGTCCAGAATGTCTTCCGCGTCCTGATACGCCTCTTTGAGAATGGGTAAATTCAGCAGCAACAGACTACTGGGATTATTGATTTCATGGGCCATGCCAGACACCAGAATACCCAGCGAGGTCATTTTATCCGCCTGAATCAGTTGCTGTTGCTGGAGTTGCTGCGCTTTTGTCCGCCGCGCCACTTCCCGGCTCAGTGCCCGATTCCAGATCATGATCCCCCCCAACACCAGCAACAGAAGGGCAGAAACGGTGGCCGCCGCCATGCCCAGTTTCTTCCAGCTGATCCCCGGCGTTTCCAGCGGGCCAAGCCATTTGTCGTATATCGCTTGCTGGCGGCCGGTATTTTTCAAAATAGCCAGCCCTTCACTGAACTGGGCCAGTAAGTCTTCATGGCCTTTTCGCACCGCATAACCGTAATGCTGGGCACCAAAAGGTTTTCCTGCCGGAATGATATTCGACAACTCCAGTGCCTTGCCGGTATACAAGCCCGGCAGGTTAGCCACCAGCGCGTAATCATGCTGACCGGAGGCCAGCATGCGCAACCCATCGGCATGAGAGTCCACCAGCACCAGGTTTGCCCCCGGCTGCTGGTTGCTCAGATAATCGTGCATCGCCCCGCTGCGCTGAACAATCACAGATTTACCCGCCAGATCGTCAAGACTGGCCACGAAAGGGGCGCCCTTTCGGGCAAACACCGACTGATGCACGATGGCATGGGGCGGCGAAAAACTGTATCTCGCCTGCCGGGCGCTGGACTGAATCATACCCTGCACGATATCAATCTCGCCTTGATCAAACTGACGGCGGATATCATCCCATGCCCCCATTCTGATCTCGATATGGATGCCCATCAGTTCGGCAATCGCTCGGGTCAGCTCGGTGTTGTAGCCATCCGGCTCACCGTCTTCATTGATGAATTCATAAGGCGGGTAGTTATGATCAGCGCCAACAATAATGACATGGCTGTCTCGGGCGGCCATCGCACTAAAGGTGCAGAAGAAAGACAGCCCGACAACAAGCCAGCGCATCCAGGCACCATATAAGTCACGACAACCTGTCAGCTTCCGGATCATGCACTCTTCCTTCATCAGCCTTGCCTTTCACGTAACGTCACCTTTCACCTAACGTCCCAATGAAAGCAATTTAGCAACATCAGGCAGAACGTGATATTCCGCCCAACAAACGAAGGGGCTATTTTATAGATTTGCCAACAATAGCCAAGGAAAGAAAGTGGCGCCCTGACAGAAGTGTCTCCCTGGTAGCACAGTGCCTGATAACCCGCCACCGGTGAGATCCTCCACTCGCGATACTTTCGAGTGATTTCAAATTCCCCACAAAAACAAAAGAAACCAGATGCATATGAATCAATCCAATCTATAACTGAAAGACACCATACAAACAACAAGAGGCTAGTTCAGTTATGATTCATAAATCTCCCAAGGTCAGTCATATCACGCCAAAGCACGGCCGTGCGGTCAACCCACCTTCACGCGGTGTCATTGCAGTAGAACAAGGCTGGTGGGGCCTTCAGGAATGGCATATCAACGAACTGGAAGGCGGCAAGAATTTCCCCGATCTCACCGCCGGCCCTGCCCGGTATGAACCCACCGATTCACCCAGCGATCATCCACCCGCAGATGGCTTAATTTGCAGTGGTGGCCGTCTGGATGAGCGTCAGAGACTCAACCTTACCGACAGAGAGCTGATCGCAGAAGGTAAACCCGTCTGGCCCAGGATTCCTGTCCCCTCCAATAAAATTGTCGACATTGAGTGGGTGTATACCATGGCCCATAAAACCCGCGGGTATGTGGCATTTATCACCAAAGATGGCTGGAATCCGGACTACACGATTACCCGTGCTCAGCTAGAAGCCAGACCCTTTTATGAAAATATCTATCCGGAAGCTCCGTACTGGGACCATGAACTCCCGGCAAAAACCCATCATCAAATGGTACTGCCTGACAATAAAAAGGGTCATCACGTCGTCGTTTTGCTCTGGTTGGTTGCCGATACCGGCAATGCGTTTTATCAGACCTTTGATTTCGACTTCGGGGTTTAACTGTCAGTCATGGCCGTTTCTAATCGTTAAAGCGCTGTGGTAAACGTGCAATCACGAGGCGGGAACATGTTTCCCGCCTTGCGTCGTGGCTGAAGTTTCTGGTGAAGCGGAGGTATGTCGCGCTTGAGTTCGGTGGTTCACTTAGCCTTGTTTGAAGCGCGCCAGTTACTCTTTGCTGGCACAAACAGTAACCAGAAATGCCTTTTTGTTCTTTGCCGCTGTCCGGGGCGGTTGTAGGCGCTCCCGGCGCCAACAACCTAAAAATTCGTCCTGAATTTTTCCCTGTGGGAGTGCCATCAATGCACATTTTCAATCCGTTATTCCCGCGACAGGCGGGAATCCATGCAGCGAGTTCGTTTTTTGTGGCTGAGTGAGTATGTCGCGCTTGAGTTCAGTGGTTCACTTGGCCTTGTTTGAAGCGCGCCAGTTACTCTTTGCTGGCACAAACAGTAACCAAAAATGCCTTTTTGTTCTTTGCCGCTGTCCGGGCCGGTTGTAGGCGCTCCCGGCGCCGACAACCTAAAAATTCGTCCTGAATTTTTCCCTGTGGGAGTACCATCAATATACATTTTCAACCCGTCATTCCCGCGCAGACGGGAATCCATGCAGCGAGTTCGTTTTTTGTGGCTGGGTGAGTATGTCGCGCTTAAGTTCGGTGGCTTACTTGGCATTCATTGATGCGCGCCAGACACTCTTTTTGGGGATAAAGAGTGCCCAGAAAGCCCTTGTTGTTCTTTGGCACTGTCCGGGCCGGTTGTAGACGCTCCCAGCGCCGACAACCTAAAAATTCGTCCTGTATTTTTCCCTGTGGGAATGCCATCAATGTTCATTTTCAGCCCGTCATTTCCGCGACAGGCGGGAATCCATGCAGCGAGTTCGTTTTTTGTGGCTGGTAAGTATGTCGCGCTTGAGTTCGGTGGTTCACTTGACCTTGTTTGAAGCGCGCCAGTTACTCTTTGCTGGCACAAACAGTAACCAGAAATGCCTTTTTGTTCTTTGCCGCTGTCCGGGCCGGTTGTAGGCGCTCCCGGCGCCGAAAACCTAAAAATTTGTCCTGAATTTTTCCCTTTGGGAGTGCCATCAATATACATTTTCAACCCGTCATTCCCGCGCAGGCGGAAATCCATGCAGCGAGTACGATTCTATGGCTTCTTTATACTGGGTAAGTGACCGATGTCGCTTTTCTCCCAGGCGTATGAGTCGCTGATTTTTGGGGTAAGTCATGAAATGGAAAAAAGCAAATAATATCAATTGGGTAGCATCAGACAATTGAGTAAGATATACGACAGAGTTATGCGACATGGTGTCGTTGAATAAAATGTTAAACGTAAAGGAAATATCGTGGAAAACTTAACCATTGTAGATGTGATATCGCTCATAGCTAGTTTGGCTTCATTGATCTTGGCTGTTGTTGCAATTCAAGCAGCGAAAAGCTCAGAGCGAGAGGTAAGAAATAACTTCGAAAAGACACAGAATATGATGGTCGAATATGAGTCAAGAATGAAAGATGTCCTTTCAGAAATAGACAAGAAATCGGCAGTAATAGAGAGAACAGTCTCCGAATCGCAGCGCGAGCTCATGTCTACCATGACCAATATTATCAATGAAACGGTAATCCCTAAGAAACGAGATATGGGCGAAGAGCTGGGCATCCAGTTCTTACAAAGCATGATGTCAAATCCCCAGCAAGCTGGCTCCATGATTGAAGGTCTGGCTCCGCTTATAGATCTAATGGAAAAGCACAAAGGTTAGGGGATTACGTTTAACAAGCGCATGATGTCGGACTGGTTTTCCGCTGCGCTTCAAACCAGCCTCAAATGCGGGCGTTAGCACCCACAGGAGGACAATTTGAGAGTTAATAAATATGGACTAACCGACACAATTGCTTCTCCAGTAAAAAGAGAAGTGCGCCAGCGTTGCGGTTTCGGTTGCGTCAACTGTGGTAATGCAGTTTATCAATATGAGCATTTAGAGCCTACTTTCGCTGAAGCGAAGGAACACAACCCGGATCACATAGTTTTATTGTGTGGTGGTTGTCATGATAGGGTCTCAAGAAAAATTTTATCAAAAGAAACAATAGAAGTTCGTTCGCAAAACCCAATCTGTAAGCAAAAGGGATTCTCATTCGGTCCATTTGATTTAGGGTTAGTTGAGCCAACAGTGAAAATCGGCACTTTAACCTGTAAAAATGTTGAGTCACTTATTCAAATAGATGGCGAGTCAATTTTTTCTATCAAAAAGCCAGAGTGTGAAGGTGCACCATTCCGTATCAATGCCTACCTCGCGGATCGCGATGGTGCTGAGGTTTTAAAAATAACAGATAACGAGTGGGTTACTTCAACATCCAATTGGGATGTTGAAGTTGTAGGATCCAAAATAACAATTAGAAAAGGTCTTGGTGACATTACCTTAGTTTTACGCACTGAGGCTCCGCATAGTTTAATTGTTGAACGCCTAGAGATGGTTCATCGCGGTGTTAAAATTAGCTGTCGTGAAAACAGTAACCTAGAAGTCGTTACAAGAAGTGGCCAAG
The DNA here is from genome assembly GCF_003614885.1 of Photobacterium salinisoli. Lineage (GTDB taxonomy): Bacteria > Pseudomonadota > Gammaproteobacteria > Enterobacterales > Vibrionaceae > Photobacterium > Photobacterium salinisoli. The sequence continues at coordinate 787,015 of NZ_QZMS01000011.1, read as the reverse complement.
TCTTGAAGTCTGCGTCAATGAATATCACAGGCTGTAAAGTTGGCTTTGATATATCAAACAACTCCTTAGCTATAGGTGTTGGTGGTGGTAGTATTTACATTGGTAATATGACTATCGGGCAGCAGCCCACTTTTCCTATCCCACTTCCCTCAAACCCTAAAGTAATATCAAGGAAAGTCGGTAGGAATGAACCTTGCCCATGCCAAAGTGGGAAAAAATACAAAAAGTGTTGTGGTAGTGTTTGCTAACAAACAACTATGGCGTCAATCCTTAAATTAACGCCGTTTTTCTTCCCCTCGGAACCACCCCGAGGTATCGCATTGAGGATGACAGCCATTTCCTGATGCATGCAATAATGGCTACTTTTTCGGTTTTCCTTTAGCCAGAAGTCGTTGATCGTGGCCACTGGTAGCTACAGGATCAGATTTACCAAGTGTGGCGAAACCTAATGAAAGAGGTGTCCATGTCATTCGTTGGCACACACAGCCAGTAAGTTATAGGTCGCATCCTGTTACGGTATTTTTGTTCATTGCGTCTAAGCCTTAGTTTAGTATCGACATCCCTTTTTCACTCAGAGGCTTAAGATGAAAAAATCAGTAATCACATTAACTTTAATGCTCGCTTTAGTAGGTTGTGATGATGCGAGTAAAGCAATTGATGAGGCTCAAGCAGCAGCGAACAAAGCAGTCGATAGTCTGCAGCAGAAGGCAGATTCGCTCGATTTGAATCATCTCAATCTTGAAGTTTTTGGTGATGCGACACAAAAGGCTCAAGATTTCGCTCAGTCGATAGACACATTGATCAACACCGATTTCACTGACCATCAAGCGGTTGCAGCAGCAACCGATAAAATTTCTCACTCTTACAGTTGCTTAGTTGATGTTTCTTCCGAGGCGACAGCAGAAAATTTACTCGATAAAATCGTATCTTCAGTTAAGAACGATCAAGTATTGGCAATCATCGAAAAAGGTGTCGCGCAAGCTAAAACTGCGAAAGAGTGCATTATGTAACCACGTGTGTGCTAACAAACACCTCATGAGGGACTGTCAACGCGTAGCGTTTCCAGTCCCTTAGACGGGCGTAGGTATCAGGAGAACAGTTATTCCAATTGAATTGAAAGCTTTTATTAAGGTATTGATGATTCAAGTTTGTGCTCTTCCAGGAGCGTTATGTTTTTCAAACGCAATGAATTTTCGTGATTATTATATTCAGATAGCTTTATTAGTTCTGTTTGTCGTATCTTGCTACAGTATCATCACGATGCATCAAGCCCTTACGAAGGCGACAGTCAGCGCGGTAGGGAAAATCTTCTACTTACTGTTTAGCTATATGATTTCATTGGTTGCTCCTTTATTGGTTGGTTTTTTTATTGTTTATATACATGCTTGGTCAGTAGTGGGCTGGAGATAAACCTAACAATCGCTTAAAGACTGGTTCGCGAGGTGTGCTATTTTTACTGTGCGTTAGGTTTAGCGCGTAAGGTGGAGTGCAGCAGCTTTTGTATTGAGTTGCTCCCCCCTTAAAAGGGCATTATTTTGCTTATTTGAACAATGGAGAATGTGGATAAGTGATATTCCCAAACGCTTTAAAAGTTGGTGATAAAATTGGTTTTTTCTCACCGTCATCACCAGCAACGGCTTTTGCGCCAAATCGTTTCAAACGAGCAAAGTCTTATCTGGAATCTCAAGGCTTTGAGCTAGTAGAAGGCCACTTGACTGGTTGTTCCGATTCATATCGCTCAGGCTCAATTCTAGAACGCGCTGAAGAGCTCAACCGATTAATCCGTGATCCCAATGTACGTTGTATCATGTCTACAATTGGTGGTAGCAATAGTAATTCTCTGTTGCCATACATCGATTATGAAGCACTCAGAAACGATCCCAAGATTATTATCGGCTATTCTGATGTAACGGCTTTACTATTGGGTATATATGCTCGAACAGGACTAATAACATTTTATGGCCCAGCACTGGTCGCATCATTTGGTGAGTTTCCACCCTTAGTAGAAGAAACGCTTAAGTCCTTTCTGGAAATCTTGTGCTCGGAATCTGACTCATACCGTTACATTATGCCCTCGTCGTGGACGGACGTTAAACATGATTGGGAAACTCAAGATTCTCCAAAATCTACCTACACAAATGAATGGAAGTTCTTGGGTAACGGCCAGGTTAAAGGTCGCATAATTGGTGGAAATCTCAATACTATGGCAGGTATATGGGGTAGCCAGTATATGCCAGAAATAGAGTCAGGCGATATCCTCCTTATTGAAGATTCTCTGAAAGGTATAGAGACAGTCGAACGTTCTTTTGCCCATTTAATGGCTTGTGGTGTGTTTGAAAAGGTTGGAGCAATTGTATTAGGTAAACATGAACTGTTTAATGACAAAGGGACAGGTCGCACCCCACTGGACGTTTTGCTTGAAGTCTTAAACGGTAAAAATATCCCAATACTTTATGGTTTTGACAGTTGCCATACGCATCCAATGCTGGTTACACCACTGGGAGTACAGGCTGCAATTGATTTTGATAACCAAACTATCGGGCTTGAAAGCCAGTGGGTATCAGAAAAATAACAAAGCTTTTTTAAGAGTGATTCCCAATATCTGGCATTTTGAGTTCAGATTGGGGTTCGTTTTTACGCTGCAATGGATGTAGGTTTGATTTTAGCGTTGCTCACCCCATAACAGGGCTATACGGCCTCCCCTGTTGTCAACCACAGCATCTGGTAACGCAAGGTTTGGGGCTACCGTTCTACATTCAGTCTGTTCACTGGCTTTGATGCCATCACACTGATAACACTGCGCGGTTGCGGTTCTTCATTCGTCAGAAAGCATCGAAAGTGCACGCCGCATGATCAGGTGTTTCTCATGAAGATGCGCGCACTCAAGTGCTAGCACGCATTAAGAAATGAAAGTAGTTTGGTCTCCTTTAGTGCTTCAGAAGCTTGATGCAGCGGCGAGTTCATTTCTTTGGATAATCCATCTGCTGCGAGAATTGGGTAAATGACGTTTTCGACATAACGAAGTTACTAGGAAGTATGCCCGTTCAATCACGAGCAACAAACCACCGTAACCCACTCCCCCGGGGGAAAATTCAGGACGAATTTTCAGGTTGTCGGCGCCGGGAGCGCCTACAACCGACCCGGACAACACCAAAGAACAAAAGGCATTTCTGGTGACTCTAATGCCAGCAAAGAGTCACTGGCGCGCATCAAACAAAGCCAAGTGAACCACCGAACTCAAGCGCGACATACCTTCAGACTCAGACATCACAGCTCGTCGCCGCACTCACTGAAAGCGGTTATAAATCCAGCCTCAACCGCAGCATATCCTTATGCTGAATACCCTGTTCAAAAATTGGCTCATCATAATGATCAAGAAAGAAATCTCTGATGACACCCTCGACCCGAAATCCCAGCCGCTGGTAAAACGTCAGTTGATAACCGAACGTACCGGTCCCCAGTAAGACTGACTGAACACCCTGCTCTTTCAGCCGCGACAATAATGCGGATAACAACTGCGAGCCTATGCCCTGCTGCTGGAACGCCGGATAGACCGCAAGATTGAAAACTTCGTATGTATTTTCTGCGATCAATTTGGCAACACAGACTCCGATGATTTCACCTTGCGCAACTGATTCACCTAACTCACCGAGTTCACCATCAACCACAGCAGCCAGGCAATAGGCTTGGTGCAGATAACGCTGTATACAGGCTTCAGAAGGATCGGCTTCCAGCAGCAGTGACATAGGTATCTGTACTGCATCTAAATGCTGAATCTCAATCATGGCAACCTCAGTGTCATTATCAGCTCGTCTGCTGTCTGGTCAGTAACCTGAAAACCGGCTTGCTCATAACGCCGCTTTGCCGCCAGATTATGCGGATAAACATCCAGTTCAATTACGCGAGCCTGATACTTTTCGGCTGCCGTGTGTTTGGCAGCCTCGATCAGCGCCACACCGGCACCAGCGCCCTGACATCGGCTTTTCACATACATTTGCGTGATCAGCACCGCCCGGTTTTCCCGTTCGGACACACCGCATAAACCAATCAGTTCTTCCCCCTCAAACGCCCCCAGCATAGTGTGGTGCGGGCTTTGGCGGGCAATGTTGCGCTCAAAATGCATGGTTGGCTGCTGACGCTGCTCCTCATAGTTGGCACCAAAGCAGTCTGGATGTAACCGCAGACTTTCCAGGCGAATGTCGCGATATGCGGGGATATCAGCAGGGGTTAAAGCACGAATGATCACTTCCATCTCTCTATCTCTCAGACTTCCTTTTCACCTGCATGTTAACCACAAACTCATCCAGTTGTATATCCTGATGTCCCGCTTCGTTCCTGGAAGCCAGAATCTCCGGTAATCGGGCTGGTTCTGATGTTTTCATTGACCAACTGAAACGATTCAGCAATCATACTTTGCCAAAGGAATGTTTCTGTTTTGGGGAGATAGAATGAGCAAAATATGGGTGACCGGCGATGCAGTCGTCGACTTAATACCAGACGGCGACAACCGCTATCTGAAATGCCCGGGCGGGGCGCCGGCAAATGTTGCCGTGGCAATCGCCCGTCTTGGCGGCCAGGCCGCATTTTTCGGCCGGGTGGGACACGATCCTCTGGGCCGGTTTATGAAGCAGACTCTGGCCAGTGAGCAAGTCAATACCGACTACATGAAACTGGATGAGGCACACCGAACCTCAACCGTGATTGTCGATCTGGATGACAGCGGCGAGCGCAGTTTTACCTTTATGGTCAAACCAAGCGCAGATCAATTCATGCAACTCTCCGATATGCCTGAATTCTCAGCTGGTGAATGGCTTCATGTCTGTTCTATTGCGCTTGCCAATGAACCCAGCCGCAGCAGCACACTGGAAGCCATGCGTCGTATCAGACGCAGCGGCGGATTTGTCAGTTTTGATCCGAATTTGCGAGAAGAAGTCTGGTCCGATACTGACGCCATCATTCCCGTGGTCCGGCAGGCAATGGAACTGGCCGACGTCGTCAAGTTTTCCGATGACGAATTGCTGTTTCTGACACAGACAGAGAATCTTGAACAGGCTCTGGCCGCCATTCAGCCTTACCATCACCCTTTAGTGTTGATCACTCAGGGGGCAAAAGGCGCACTGGTGATTTTTGATAACACCCGCGAGCTGATCACCGGTCAGGCGGTCAGTCCTGTGGATACGACAGGCGCCGGGGATGCTTTTGTCGGTGGCCTGCTGGCAAAGCTGGCTCAGTCTCCGGCATGGGCAAACAGGGAAACCATCCGAGACGCTGTCAGGTGGGCAAACGGCTGTGGGGCACTGGCGACCACGCAAAAAGGCGCTATGACCGCTTTGCCAACCCGGCAGGCTTTACTTGCCTATATTGAATAAATAGTTAAACAGACTGCCGGGGTGAACCAGGCAGTCTGTTTTCTTGGCTCTCTGTTTTCTTAGCTCATTGCTTTGTGCTAAGACGGGAATGGCGCACTGGCCGGGCGGTATGTCCGCAGCAGTGCTGATCGCGCCTCGCCGGACAGTGAAATGCAGGTCGCTCTGGTGTCGGTAAAGATCCGAGCGCTCATCACGGCTTCGCCGCCGTTAACAAAGATTTCAACCGAGGACGTGTCGGCCAGGATACGCAGCTGAACCATATCGGAATCCAGGGGCAGTTCGCGAACCGTGTCCTGAGCACGGTTCAGGGTATGGCATCTATCCAGGATCAAGGCTCGGCGCTGGCTGTCAGCCCGAATCACAAGGTGTTGCGATTCATTCTGAAACAGCCGCAATTCATCTCCCCATTGCAGGCTGAAAGAAAGATCAAACGCTTTGGTTGCCAGATCCAGCGGCGTTGCAGAGAGTTGGATCGTCTGCTCTGCTAACACCAGTTTTTCCTGCTCACGAACAGGCCACTGGCATAACTTGCCGTCGCGTACTGTCAGTTCTCTCATACAGGTTAACTGGTGCACCCAGCCGTTATCGGCGGTTGGCTGATCAACCTCATCCGGCAATCCCATCCAGCCGCACAGCACCCGGCGACCATCGGGGGTCAGCAAGGTCTGGGGCGCGTAAAAATCGAAGCCGTAATCCAGCGGCTGAAACCCGGCAAGAGTGAGCTGGCCTTGCCCGTCCCAGCAGGCTTTGGCAATGCCATTATGATGGGGAACGGTATTGTGTGCTGAAAATGACGCAATACCCTGCGGCCCCAGCACCACAAAGTGCTGATCGCCCAGCTCAAAGTAATCCGGGCACTCCCACATATAGCCAAAATCGCCCAGCTCCTCGCCATAGAGCCGGTCAAACGTCCATTGCTTCAGATCGTCGGACTGATAAACCGCCAGCCGGCCTTTCAGATTTTCAGTTTGCGCGCCCAGCAGCATGAGCCAGTGATCCTGATGGCGGATGACTTTAGGATCGCGGATATGGGGTGTCACACCGGGCGGCAACGCATTGATAACCGGACCTTGCTTGGTAAAGTTCACACCGTCGGGTGAGGTTGCCAGACACTGAGTGGTCTGCCTGTCCCTTTGCACACCGATACGGGTGTTGCCGGTATAAAACAGCATAAGTTGCCCGCCGTGACTGATGGCATGGCCCGAAAAGACGCCATGGCTGTCAAACCAGTGAGAGGGAGTCAGTGCGATAGGCTGCCAGGTCCAGTTGATTAAATCCAGGCTGGTCAGATGCGCCCAGTGCTTATCGCTATGGGTGCAGGCATAAGGAAACCACTGATAAAACAAATGATAACGGCCATCATGAAAGATAAAACCATTGGGGTCATTCAGCAGTCCCTGAGGCGGAGAAATATGCCATGAAGGACGAAATTCGCACGGCACAGGTCGGGCAAAATCCTCAGACCTTGCCTGTTGTCTGACGGCAATGAGATTCCCCACCGCCAGCAAATCTTGTTCAGAGACATCTTCAGGCCGCCTGAAGGTGACCTGCAACTTACCCTGTACCGGCCCGATATGCTCAATCAGCCCGGATTCGCTGACCAAATCGGCATTCAGCACTTCAACAATGAGTGTATCGTCCGTTATGAGTATCCGGGCGATATTATCCATGCTGCCACAGAGATCGACTAAGGACTGAAGAGACATAAATGCAAACCTAAATTGGGAACGTTTGCAAAAATTACATCAAACAAGGCTGGCGGACAAGTAAAAAACGGGTATTCCTGTGCGTTTGCCACGCTCACAGCTGCAAAACCCGGACACTGCCGGGTGATATGCCATCAAAGTGGCCTAGCAGGTTTCACGGTCGATGTTCTGGAAAGTTAAAACGACTTTGCTCATCACCTGAGGCTTTCCTTCGATGAGTTCCAGCAAAACCCTGGCAGCACTTTCTCCTGCTTTATCAAAAGCATAGTTAAATGTAGACAGGCTTGGTGCGCAGACGGAACTCAGCTCGTCGTTACCGACCCCCAGTATTTTGATCTCCTTGCCAGCGGTTATCCCGGCGTCTCTCAGCGCGTTGATAGCACCAATCGCAATCCTGTCGGTGGCGCAAAACACCCCGTCGGTTTGGGGGAAGCGCTCGAGCAGCTGTTTCATCTGGCTGTAACCGGATTCAATCGTAAATTCGCCATGGCTGTGAAACAGCAGTGGCTCAGCCTGACGCATTTGCAGAGCCTGCTGCAACCCCTCTGAACGCATTTTGTCGACGGCCACGTCTGAATCCGCAACGCCAATAAAGCCAATCTGCCGGCAACCGGCATTCAATAACCGGTTGCCGGCTTCAAAACCGACGCGGAGATCATCATGGATGATGCTGGGAATATTAAACAACGATCCATCCTGCCCCACCAGAATAACCGGGGCAGAGGACTGATGAATGGCTTGCACCAGTTGCTGATCGATATGTGTGGCGTAAAGAACAATACCCTCCACTCTTTTCTTGTTAAAGAGTTGAATATATTCAATTTCTTTTTGAGCATTCTGCTGACAACTGGCTAAAAGGACATGCTTTTGCGCAGCGTCAAAGACCTGGCTCAGCCCGTCCACTCCCTGCGCTGTGGCATGTGATGAGACCCGCGGAACAATCACTCCAACTAAGTGAGTTCTCTGTGATTTAAGATCTTTGGCGACCTGATTAACCACATAACCCACCTCTTCAACGGCTTTCATGACCTTGATTCTGGTCGCTTTTTTAACACCATACTCATCATTGATCACGCGTGAGACGGTCGATTTTGAGACGCCAGCCAGCTGCGCCACGTCATGCAAACTTGCCATCGGCCTTGGCCTTTTTCTAACTGATTGGGATTGTTTGCAAAACTACCAGAAATTCATTGGATTACCATAGAGACAGGGCATTTTATACCGCGAAATTAGCAGATCCACTTCACATAAAGACGGAATGTGCTTTGACGACACCGATTTCTTCAAGAAAAATGACAATTGCAAACGTTCCCGAAAATATAAAACACCATAGATAGCACATAACGATTACAGCCAAGTACCTACCGGGGGATGAAATGGATTACCCAACAATTGCCAAAGCGCTTCTCAAGCAGCTTGGCGGCAAAGACAACCTGCAAGCTCTGGCGCATTGCGCTACGCGTCTTCGTCTGGCACTGAAAGATGATGCCATGGTCGATGAAAAAGCCATTGAGTCCCTTGATGGCGTCAAAGGCCAGTTCAAAGTGGCCGGTCAGTACCAGATCATTTTTGGTTCTGGGATTGTGAATCAGGTGTACGCAGAGCTGGCCAGACTCACAGGCATGACTGACATGTCGACAGCTGATGTCGCCAATACCGGCGCACAGAAACAGAATATCGTGCAGCGGGCCGTGAAAGGCCTGTCTGACATCTTTGTCCCGATTATCCCGGCCATCGTGGCCGGTGGTTTATTGATGGGGGTATTTAATCTCCTGACCGCAAAAGGCCTGTTTCTTGATGAGATATCATTGATTGATGCGTATCCGGGCCTGGCAGATCTGGCCAATATGCTCAACACCTTTGCGAATGCTCCTTTTGTGTATCTGCCTGTTTTGCTTGCCTTTTCGGCCAGTAAGAAATTTGGCGGCAACCCTTTCCTGGGCGCTGCGCTGGGCATGCTGATGGTCCATCCTGATTTGCTCAACGGCTGGGGATTTGGCAGCGCCAGCGTGTCCGGTACGGTGCCGACCTGGAATATCTTCGGCTTTAGCATTGAAAAAGTGGGCTATCAGGGCTCTGTCCTGCCGGTATTAGTCTCGGCATTTATTCTGGCGAAAGTTGAAAACGGCTTACGGAAAATTGTCCCGTCCGTGCTGGATAACCTGCTCACTCCTATGCTGGCGATATTTATTACCGGGTTTCTGACCTTTACGCTGGTTGGTCCGGTGACGCGGGATATTGGCTTTCTGCTGGGCGATGGCCTGAACTGGCTCTATGATTCCGCAGGCTTTTTAGGCGGTGCCTTGTTCGGGTTTATTTATGCGCCTTTTGTTATTACCGGGATGCACCATAGCTTTATCGCCATCGAAACCCAGTTGCTGACCGATATTGCGGTCACAGGCGGCACCTTTATCTTCCCGATTGCGGCCATGTCGAACATTGCCCAGGGCGCGGCAGCGCTGGCGGTTGGCTTCTCAACCCGAGAGACCAAAACCAAAGGCATCGCCCTGCCGTCCGGTGTCACTGCGCTACTGGGGATTACTGAACCGGCCATGTTTGGCGTGAATCTGAAACTGCGTTATCCCTTTATCGCGGCGATTATCGGCTCGGCCGTAGCAAGCGCCTGGATTACATTATTCAATGTCAAAGCTCAGGCACTCGGCGCAGCAGGTTTGCCCGGCATCATTTCCATCAGCCCTGGCTATATCGGTTACTTCGTGGCTGGCATGTTGATCTCGTTTGCTGTCACCTTTGTGCTGACGCTGCTGCTCGGCATTCGTCAAAAAGCCAAAGCGGGCGCTCTCGCAACGGCTTAATCTTCATCACAAACCTGGTTTTCAGTACCAGAGCAAGCCACTGGCAGACGCTTCCTCTCCCGAAGCGTCTGTGCCTTCAACTACCTTCCAGCAAAGAGTCACTACCGCGCATCAAACAAGGCCAAGTTAACCACAGAACCCAAGCGCGACATGCCTCGGTCGCTCCAAAATCCCCCAGCCATAACACCCTAAAAAACCAAAAGAAACCCAATCCCTCAGGGGAAAATTCAGGACGAATTTTCAGGTTGTCGGCGCCGGGAGCGCCTACAACCGCCCCGAACAACACCAAAGAAAACAAAGGTTTTCTGGGTACTCTTTTACCTCAAAAGAGTACCTGGCGCGCATCAAACAAGGCCAAGTAAGCCACCGAACTCAAGCGCGACATGCCTCGATCGCTCCATAATCCCCCAGCCACAACACCCAAAAAAACCAAAAGAAACCCAATCCCTCAGGGGAAAATTCAGGACGAATTTTCAGGTTGTCGGCGCCGGGAGCGCCTACAACCGCCCCGGACAACACCAAAGAACAAAAAGGTTTTCTGGGTACTCTTTTACCTCAAAAGAGTACCTGGCGCGCATCAAACAAGGCCAAATGAACCACAGAACTCAAGCGCGACATACCTTCACACTCAGACATCACAACTCAAACCAACATACCTATAAGTACTGCTGATAATCCTTCGGTGGAGAAGGCAATGATTCCAGCCCGATATCTTTCTTCATGTGCGGTGTGAGAGATTCTGCCGGCGCTTGTGCCTTTTTCTGCCAGTTTCCCCATAACCAGGGCTTTTTCTGCTTAAACAACTGAATTTCTACTTCCCATTGCAGTGCTACTCTGATCATTTTATTCTTCTCCTGTCACAGTGCCTGCAGGGATTATGCGTATAATGAGCGCCGGTCACGAACGATGATTCATTACACCAACTATAAGCTGAGATTATGGATAACCGACTACAACATTTATCCGGATTACGCTACTTTGAAGTGGCTGCCCGACGCCAGAGTTACAGCAAAGCCGCCGAAGAACTGTATGTCAGTCAGGCTGCTGTCAGTCAGAAAATCCGTCAGCTGGAGAACGTCCTGGGCTGCAAACTCTTTGTCCGCCAGGGACGAAACATGATACTGACCACACAGGGCGCCAGCCTGTATACCGATGTTTCCCGCGGGTTTGATCATATTCTGTCCGGGCTGAACCGCATTCAGGCCGAGCCTCTGGAAGGGATCCTGACCGTCAATACTTCCCGATCGTTTGCTTCCCGCTGGCTGATGCCCCGCTTGTGGAAATTCACCATGATTCACCCGGATATCTCTATCCGTGTCGATGCCACCGCCGATGCGCCAGACATGAAGTACGGCAATATTGATCTCGCCATCAGGCAGGGCCACAAGGTACATCTTGGTGACAGCATTCAGTCCTGCATCCTGTATGAAGAACCCGTGTATCCACTCTGTTCACCTGAACTGGCCAATTCGATGACATTCCGCCATCCGGAACAACTGCTCAACTGCTGGCTGATTCACTGGGCTGAAACCTGCAATTTAACCTGGGAACGCTGGTTTAACACGGCGGGCGTTGACGTACCCGAAGGCAACCTGCAATGGATGGAAGTCAGCACCTTTGAAATGGGCCTGAATGCCGTGATGGCAGGTCACGGTGCTTGTTTGGGGACACTAAGTCTGGCAGGTGATTTTATTGACAATGGCCTGCTGGTTAAGCCTTTTGATATAGGTTTAGTACCGGGTATCCGCTACACCTTATTTTATGATCGTACCTCACCGCGCATGACCCGTACTCAGGCGTTTATCGACTGGCTATATCAGGAAGTGCGCCAGTCTCAGCCGCAGTCGTTACTGACTTGAAAGCCTGACACATACACTTACTCTCATCGACCCGCTTTCACTTTTCTGCCGTCCGGTTCCCCCTCATAAAGCTCATTTGGTGTTGCAAGAATCATTTTGAGCCTCTATGATAATCATTAAATGAACCACACCAAATGAACCATTACGGTTTGCACAACAAAAGCAGTTTTGTGAAGGAGTCGCTATGTCTACCCTGTACGGCTATATTCGTCTTTCGCCGAAAATGGGCAATCCTGAGGCATTGATCCGGCAAATTACCGATTATGCGCCCGATTTGCGTCTGTTCCGGGAGACTGGGATCCGCGGCAACGTCACTGCCGAGGAACGCCCGCAATACAGCGCCTTGTTCGACATACTCAAGCCGGGCGATCAGCTGATCGTCCGCTGGGTAACGGATCTTGGCTTTCATTTCGATGCCTGCCACCAGACCCTTCAGCACTTACTGGACAAAGGCGTGATCGTGCACACGGTGAACCAACCGCTGACTTTCAAACCTAACTGCCCTGTCACCGATGCCTTACTGCTGATGCTCAAGGGCTATGCAAATTCCCACACCCAGCATCGGCTGTGGGCCGCCGAGGCGGGCCGGGATTCACTGCGCCAGGACAAAGCCGCGTGGAAAGAAAAATTTCGCGGGCGCCGTGCCAATCATGAGGTGCACCGCCAGATTGCCCTGCTGCTCCAGGCAGGGAAAACACTGCAGACAGTGGCCGACGAAACGGGTGTCAGTCTTTCTACGGTCAAACGCGTTAAAGCCAAAATGCAACACCACGGCCACGATCTGTAACCCCGAATTCAAACAGAGATTAAGACATGCAAAAACGACTGCAACCCAAAACATTCACTGTACAGCAAGCCTTTGATATCAGCCCTAACATGCGCCGCGTGATTCTGACCGGCGAGGATATCCGTCTTCTTCCCGCCGACAGCGCCGGTCAGTATGTCAAACTGCTGTTCACTCCGGCTGGCAGCACCGACCTCAGCACACTGCCCGAAGGGCAAAAACCGGTTTTGCGTACCTTCACCATCAGCGAATTTGATGCCGAGCAGGGCAACTTGTCACTGGATTTTGTCAAGCATCAGCACAAGGGCAAGAGCCAGCACAAAGACGTGCTCAATCCGGAACAGGGCGGCTATGCGTGCCACTGGGCCATGCACGCTCAGCCAGGTGAGCAGATTTCCCTCGGCGGACCGAATATCATTCAGGGCCTGGCAGAGGACAGTGACTGGGTGCTGATCATCGGCGATATGACGGCACTGCCTTCCATACAACTCAAAACGGCCCGTCTTGCCGCAGATTGCCGGGGTTACGTGGTACTGGCACTCAGCTGCGAGCAGGATCTGCCAGCGCTGCAACTGCCTGCCGGTGTTGACTTAATCACTGTGATGGAGGGGGAACACTCAGGCAACGCACTGGCGGAGAAAGTCACGCAACTGCGCTGGCTGGAAGGAAGCCCGGCTATCTGGTGTGCCTGCGAATTCAGCAATATGCGAGCCATACGCCAGCACATCAGCCGGCAGGATCAGTTCGATCGCAAAAGCTGTTACATCAGCAGTTACTGGAAACACGGAGTGACAGAAGACGGGCACAAGGTCATCAAACGCGACGATCAGGACAGCTATCATAGCAAAGCCTGATGCCGTCGCCGCCGAGGGAACAGCGGTTTCAGCCGCTTTTTCCTGGCGCCCTGTTTTGCTGGCCTGCCTGACCATCAGCATAGGTCAGTTTGGGATGGGACTGGTGTTTCCTTCTCTGCCCTGGATAGCCGATGACTTTGGGGTATCCGTTGATCAGGCGCAACTGCTGATAGCTGTCTACTTACTCGGTTTCGGCCCGTCGCAATTCATCTACGGCCCAGTCTCAGACGCCTTAGGCCGCCGCCGCGTACTGTTAGCCGGTATCCTGCTTGCGGTGGCCGGTCTGATTCTGGTGATCCTTGCCAGTGACCATTTTTACGGCTTAGTCGCGGGTCGCCTGATGCAAGGCCTGGGAGCAGGTTGCTGCGCTGTGCTGGCCCGCGCGTCGACACGGGATTCCTACACAGCTGAACAGTTGCCGCAGGCGCTGTCTTATCTGACCATGGTGGCGTCATTTACGCCGATTTTTGCGCCAGTGATTGGCGGTTTTATTAACCACCACTTTGGCTGGCTGTCGGTCTTTGTCGTGCTGGCAAGCTATATCATCCTGGTGTGGTTTGCACTGTATATGATGTTTAAAGAGACTATGCACGACAAACAAGCAGTGCCTTCAGTGAAGAAAGTCGCCGCTGATTACCGCTCCCTGCTATCGTCACGCTATTTTCTGAGTTTTGCCAGTATCGGGTGGCTGAACTTTAGTCTGGTTGTTACCACCATCTCGCTGATGCCATTTATTATGCAGGTCCAGATTGGCATGACCTCAGACGAATACGCGCTCTGGGCACTTCTTCCGACCGCGGGGTTATTTGGCGGCGGTTTTCTGGTCAGCCGGCTGCGGCCCAGAATCGGTACCATGCGCATGCTGTACCTCGCGCCTGTCGTTCATCTTATTGCGGCTGTCTGGTTAATCCTGGCACCGCTGACACCATTGATGATGATGCTGGGCCAGTTCCTGATGGTGTTTGGCAATGGGATCGCTATGCCTTGCGCACAGTCGCAGGTGATGCTGCCTTACCGTAAACAAGCTGGCACGGTGGCCGCGTTATCCGGTGGCGGTCAGATGCTGTTTTCAGCCTTAATCAGCATTGTATTGATTAAGCTTGGGGTTCATCAGGCCTGGCAGCTTGGCTGTGTGGTCGGGGTATTTGCACTGATTGTTACCCTGAGTATCCGTAACGGATTCAGCACCCCGCTACCTGATAGTCAGTAAAGAAAAAACCTGCCCCTCTTTGCGTTAACAGGGGCAGGTATTCAGTCGCAGTAAATCAAAAAGGTTACGATACGCGCAGGAAATCCAGCATCCAGCGAGTGACCCTTTCACTGTCTACCGGCATGTCCAGTGAGGTCAGTCCGGTATCCAGCACATTGGCCGGTAACATCGCCTTTCTTGCCAGCATCAGGTCACGCGAATAGGCTTTGCTGAATTCAGGGTGCCCCTGAATGCCGAGAAAATGCTCACCCACCTGTAGCATGTAATACGGGCAAAAATCACTCCCGGCCAGCACAGCCGTATCATCCGGTAGCCGGACAACCTGATCCTGATGACTCACCAGCAAAGACAGATCGGACGGAAGCGCAGCGCTTTCCTTTACGCCCGACGGCAATGCATGCAACGCATGTGTCGCCACACCTATCCCCCAACCCTGCGGCGCCTGAATCACTTCGCCACCCAGTGCTTTTGCAATCAACTGATGACCAAAGCAGATACCCACCAGTTTCTTTCTGCGGGCATGCAGTTCCCGCACAAAGGCCAGCAACGGGGGGATCCAGGGCAGATCATCATTGACACTGTGACGGCTGCCCGTGGTCATGTAGACATCACACTCGTCAGCATCTTGCGGCAACTCACCGTCCAGCGCCCGGTAAAACACCAGTTCCAGCGCGTCACCGGCATCGCGCAGCAGTTGATTGAACATCGCCGGATAATTTCCGTGGTCTGGCTGCAAATCCTGCCTGACGTCATCACACTGCAGAATACCCATTCTTACCGTCATGGAGCCTCCTGATGTCAGTGCTGCGGCAATCGACCCGTCACAGCATCCACGAAAATCCGGCTGTATTGCTCAGCGGTCAGTGCGACAGGATTTCCGCCTGCCGACGGATCCTGTACCGCCATGATGCCCACGCGCTGCGCGTCTTCAACCGTGATATCGATATCCGCCAGTGTATGGGGGATCGTCAGGGCGGCACGGAAATCCAGAATCCAGTTGAGGAAACTGTCAAAACCCGGCTCAGGTAAATCCAGATAGCGGGCCAGATGGGTCAGCTTATCTTCAATCGCACTGCGGTTTGCCACCAGTACATAAGGCATCAAAATGGCATTCAATAAACCGTGGTGCTTGTCGTATAACGCCCCCAGCGTGTGGGCAATGGCGTGCATGCCTCCCAGGCCACGCTGAAAGGCGGTAGCCCCCATACTGGAGGCCACCAGCATTTGGGTGCGGGCCTCAAGGTTACTGCCATCGGCAACCGCTTGCGGCAGATAAGCTTTAATCAGCCGGATGCCTTCCAGTGCGATACCCTCAGCCATCGGGTGATAGCCGTTGGCGCAATAGGCTTCAAGGTTATGTGACAGCGCATCCATGCCGGTCGCTGCGGTGATATGCGGCGGCAATCCGGTAGTCACCACCGGGTCAAGCAGCACACGCACCGGCAACATTTTGGGATGGAAAATGATCTTTTTGACGTGATTGGCCGTATCTGTGATCACCGATGCCCGCCCTACCTCAGAGCCGGTTCCGGCTGTGGTCGGAATAGCAACCACAGGGGCGATGGCCTCGGCATTGGCCTGCAACCAGTTATCACCCACATCTTCAAATGCCCACAGTGGTAATGACTGTCCCGCCATCAAAGCAATGGCTTTGGCTGCATCCAGACTGGAACCGCCACCAAAAGCAATCACACCGTCAAAGCCGCCCTGCCGGTACACAGCCAGACCGTCTTCGACATTTTCTCCGGTCGGATTGCCCTGAATCCGGCTAAATACCTCACAGCCCATACCGGCTTCGCGGCATAAGGCAACGGTTTCCGTCACCATGGGCAGGGCTGCCAGCCCGGGGTCCGTCACCAATAATGCCTTACTGATCCCGGCGCCCTGACATGCCTGTGCGATTTGCTGTAAACAGCCTTCGCCCACGGTGATCGGCGTGGGATAATTCCAGTTTCCTTTCAGCGTCATCTTGCTCTCCTTATCCGCCGGTTCAGGCCAGTGTTTTAATATGAAATGATTTCGGGCGAGTCAGTGCCGCAAAGCCCAGCGCCGACAAAGTGCAGCCACGGCCAGACTGTTTCACCCCGGTCCAGGCCAGTGCCGGATCGAGGTAATCACAGCGATTAATAAAGAAAGTGCCGGTTTCTACCTGCTTCCCTAACGCAATGCCCTGCTCAATATCACGGGTAAAAATGCTGGCGGTCAGGCCAAAATCACTGTCATTCATCAGGTTGACGGCTTCTTCATCGCTGTCGACTTTCATGATGCCGACAACCGGTCCGAAGGACTCTTCATGCATCACCCGCATCGAATGATCCACCCGGGTAAGCACTTGCGGCGCCAGATAGGGCGACCCGGCCTGACTGAGCGGGAAGGCCTTTTCATCAATATGGGCCACCGCCCCCTGGGCAATTGCTTCCTGAATCTGGCCACGGACAAAATCTGCAGCACGGGTCCGTACCAGCGGCCCCAGTGTCGTGTCCGGCTCATCCGGCCGGCCCAGCGTATACTGCCTGACAATGGCAACCGCTTTTTCGACAAAAGCGTCATACACAGAAGCGTGAACATAAATACGCTCGATACCACAGCACGACTGGCCGCTGTTGAAAAACGCCCCGTCAATCACAGTGTCAGCCGCATAATCCAGATCGGCATCCTCGCGCACGTAAGCCGGATCTTTCCCCCCCAGCTCCAGTCCGACTCCGATAAAGCGGCCCGCAGCGGCTTGCTCAACATGCGCGCCGGCCGGTACTGAGCCGGTAAAAGCGACATGATTCACCGCGTCCGACTGAATCAGTCTGGTGGTGTCCTCGTGCGTGAGATGCAAATACTGGAACACCCCTTCCGGCAGGCCTGCGGCATCAAACGCCGCTTTCAGCCGTTCAGCGCACAAAGGCGTCTGCGCAGAATGTTTGAGGATGACACTGTTGCCGGCCAGCAAGGCAGGCACAATGCTGTTGATAGCCGTCAGGTACGGATAATTCCAAGGAGCGATCACAGCCACCACACCAACAGGTTCACGGGTAATATAACGGCTGAAGCCGGGCTTGTCGGGCAGAGTGATTGTCGCCAGCGCGGCATCGCTTTCTTCGATCATATGGCGGGCGCGTTCAGCCAGACCGGCAATTTCGCCCTGCGCATAGCGGATTGGCCGCCCCATCTGCCAGCAGATTTCCAGACCCACTTCGGCCTTATTCGCTTCAAACCAGTCAACCGCTTTGCTGCAGATTGCCTGACGCTCAGCCAGTGCGACGCTCGCCCAGCTTTTCTGAGCACTTTTCGCCAGGCTGAGCGCTTGCTGAATCTCAGCATCCGAAGCAAGCGGGCGCGTGACATACACACTGCCGTCTACCGGCGATATCGTTTGTTGCATTCGAGTCATTGCGCATCTTCCTTAAATAATTTCGAAATACCGATCCATTTCCCAATCAGTCACGTGTTTTCTGAATTCCCGCTCTTCCCACTCACGGCTGGCAGCAAAGTGCTCAACAAACTCATCACCGAACATGGTGCGGGCAGCGTCTGACTGCTTAAATCGCTGCGCGGCATCCCACAGCGTACGTGGTAATTGTAGCTCCGGGGCGTGTGGCTGTTCGTAGGCATTGCCCTTCACCTGCTCGAACGGTTCCCATTCCTGCATAATGCCGTACAGACCGGAGGCCACTGCGGCCGCCAGTGCCAGATACGGATTGGCATCGGCCGCCCCTAAGCGGTGTTCGATTCGCTGGGATTGCTCACTGCCGGGGATCACCCGCAGAGCCGTGGTGCGGTTTTCCACGCCCCAGGTGGCATCCGTCGGCGCCCAGAAACCGGGGATCATTCGGGTGTAGCTGTTGATGGTCGGCGCAATCAGACACAAAAACTCAGGCATCAAACGCTGCTGGCCGGCCAGAAAATGCCGTTGCAGTTTGCTCATATTGTGAGTTTGTGTCGGATCGTAAAACGCCGACGAGCCGTCTTTATTTTTCAGCGACACATGAATATGCCCGCTCTGGCCGGGATAATCCCCCGACCATTTCGCCATGAAAGTCGCCAGCAGATCCCTTTTCTGTGCCAGCACTTTCATGAAGGTTTTGAACAAGGCCGCTTTGTCGGCGGCGGCCTCTGCACTGTCTACAGCGATGGCGGCTTCCAGCACCCCGGGGCCGGTTTCTGAGTGAATGCCTTCAATCGGAAAATCCATCTGCTCACTCATGCCCAGAATGGCTTCATACAAACCAGAATGGACAGAGTTGCGGATCATCGAATAACCAAACCAGTCCGGTGTAATGGTTTCCAGATTGCGAAAACCTTTTTCTCTGGCCGAGTGCGGCGTTTCATTGAACACGAAGAACTCATATTCAAGGGCGGCAAACACGTCAAAACCCATGTCACCGGCTTTTTGCAGCACTTTGCGCAAGGTGCCGCGCGGACAGACTTTCTCGGCTTCATCGGTGAACTCGGCAATAAACAGCAGCATGCCCTCTTCGCCGTAGACCTCCCGGCAGGTGTGCGGCAAAATGCGCACCGGAGCATCGGGATAACCGGTATGCCAGCCGGTATAGCGGGTATTGTCGTAGAGCTGATCTTTAGAATCCCAGCCCAGCACCACATCACAAAACGCAAACCCCTTTTCGAGCGATGAAAAGAACTTGGATTTCGACATGTATTTACCGCGCATGATGCCGTCGTTATCAAACAAGCCGACTTTCACGTGGGTCAGTGCGCGCTCTTCAACAATAGCCATGGCATCGGCAATCGTCTTCACTTCTCTGGCTTCCATGTGTACCTCTTTGATCAAGATGACTCGTTCCTGAGCCTGTTTGGACATAGGGTGATTACGGACGCGCTGCTTCTACCAGCGCGTCCTCAGATGACATTAACTGAGTTCAGACTCTGCACCGGAAATCAGGTCAAACTCTTCTTCCGGCGCATTGGCCACAATGCGATGACGGCTGTACAGCGCAAAATAGGTCAGCATCACTGCATAGAAAAGGGCAGACCAAAGCGCGGCTTGCAGGCTCACCACAAAAGTGGATGCCAGCGCCACCAGCGACAGGAGCAACGCAATGCCCGATGTCAGCGTGCCGCCCGGTGTCTTGTAGGGGCGCTCGAGCGCAGGCTCTTTGCGGCGCAGGATAATATGAGACAGGCTCATCAGGGCATAAGACACAGTCGCGCCGAATACCGCCATAGTGATCATCAGATCCCCTTCCCCGGACAGCGACAACAGAAAGCCGATCACACCGGGGACAATGAGCGCCCAGACAGGCACTTTACGCTCACCGGACAGGGACAGAAAACGGGGCAGGTAGCCGGCACGTGACAGCGCAAACACCTGGCGCGAATAGGCATAGATAATTGAGAAGAAACTGGCAATTAAGCCAAACAGGCCTACAAGGTTAACGAATTTCGCCGCCAGCGATTCCGTGCCGTGGACCGACTGCAGCGCCCCGACCAATGGCGCACTGTGTGATTTCATGGCTTCGGCCCCGGCACCGCCAGGTACCAAAATCAACACCAACGCGGCAAACACAATCAGAATCAGCATGGAAGCGATAATGCCTCGCGGCATATCTTTAGCCGGATTCGTCGCCTCTTCTGCCGCCAGCGGCACCCCTTCGACCGCCAGGAATAACCACATGGCAAATGGCAGTGCCGCCCATATCCCCATGTAACCTTCAGGTAAAAAGGCACTGGCGCCGGCGACATCAGAATTAACAGCAATATCGAAAAGGTTGTTGATGTCAAAATAGGGCAGCATACCCAGCGCAAAGACAATAATCGCAATCACTGCCAGCAAGGTGATCCCCATCATGATGCGCAGCGCTTCTCCGGCGCCCCACAAATGAATGCCGACAAACACACAATAAAACGCCGCATAGACTACCGGGCCGTCAATACCGATTAACTCATTGACATAACCACCGATGAATATCGCAATCGCGGCAGGGGCAATAGCATATTCCAGCAAGATAGCCGTGCCGGTTAAAAAGCCTCCCCACGGGCCCATGGCCCGGCGGGCAAAACTGTAACCGCCGCCCGCCGTGGGAATGGATGACGACATTTCGGCCAGGCTCAGCACCAGGCACATATACATCAATCCCATGACTATGGTGGCCAGTAACATGCCGCCAAACCCGGCCCGCTCTAAGCCAAAGTTCCAGCCAGCGAAATCCCCGGAGATCACATAGGACACCCCCAGGCTTGCCAGCAGTACCCAGCCTGCCACGCCTTTTTTGAGTTGTCGTTTACGTAAGTATTCGTCAGAAACGGTATGAGTTTCGACGGCTTGATCCTTGCTGCCAGACATAACTTTTCCTTTTCAACAGTGAATGAAGTTAAATCGCACATCTTGTTAATCATTTGTTAACTTACTGGCGATATAACTACCCCGGCAACAAGAATCAGTCAGGTTAAAACTAAGGTATAAGTTTTATTAATACTAAGTGGCTTTTGCGTGACGACAAGTCGTTATGTAATGAATCTTAAAAGGAAAATAACCGGCTTCTGTGGTCATTTATACCAAGTCAAACGCTACTGGCTGACCTAGCGGCGGGCAAAAGGATCAAAAAGGCGGGGGAGTAAAAAAGTCTCTGAAGAGAAGCCTGTCAGGCTTAGATTTGAGTTGAATTAAACAATATCCTTCAGCAAGGGAGATCCTGCCCCCTTGCTGAAGAACCCGTTATCTATCAGCAGCGGCTATCGAACCTGTCTTGCCAGCTTGAAAGCGCCAACCAGTCGATCCAGTTTCTCTGCCAGACCCGCCAGATCCTGACTGGTTTTTTCCAGTTCCATACTGGCATCCAGCCCGGCCTGAACCGCCTGATTCACTGTATCCATGTTGAGATTGATTTCATTGGCTACACTGGATTGCTGCTCTGTGGCCGTGGCAACCTGAGTATTCATGTCCAGAATCGCAACCACCTGTCCTGAAATTTCGTCCAGTGCACTCAATGCGTCTTCCGTGGCTTTGGTGCCTTCCTCTGTCAGGGATTTACTGCTTTCCATTGCAGACACTGCATTCTTGGCTTCATGCTGCAACTGGTCAATCATACGCTGGATTTCATCGGTCGACTGGGCCGTTTTGGTAGCCAGATTACGCACTTCATCCGCAACGACCGCAAATCCACGGCCAGCTTCACCGGCACGGGCTGCCTCAATGGCCGCATTCAGTGCCAGCAGATTGGTTTGCTCGGAAATGCCGCGAATCACATCCAATATTGAGCCGATCGACTGAGTTTTGTCTGCCAGTGTTGCAATCACAGCAGACATGTTATTCATTTCACCGGCCAGATGATTGATGGTGTTGGTTGCCGCTTGCAGCGTCTTGCGTCCGGCCTGAGTTTGGCTGTTCGCGCTACCTGCCGATTCAGCGGCACCGGCTGCGTTATTGGAGATTTCATTGATTGTCGCGATCATTTCATTCATCGAGGTCACCACCAGCAGCGTCTGTTCGCTCTGGTCCTGCCCTCTCGACAATGCATGCACCGACTGATCACGCAGCGACGCAGCAGAGCGTCCCAAGCCAACACCGGTATCAACCACCTGAACGATAATGTCGTTGATCTTGCTGACAAAGGTATTGAATGCCTCTGAAATACGGGCGATTTCATCATTGCCTTTTACCGGCAGCCGTACCGTCAGGTTGCCATCGCCTTTGGAAATATCTTCCAGCGCCTGCTGCAATCCGGTGAGCGGCATGAACAAACGGTTCAGTATCCACATCAGAAAAACCGCGCAAATGACAAAAATAATGATGATGGCGGTCAGCTGGGCAATCACAATTTCACTGGCGGCGTTATCGACTTCTGTAATCGGAATACCAACGTCAAACGCGCCATAAAGCGCTCCGTTCACGTACACAGGCATCATGATGTCGTATACCCACACTTTCTGAACATCCGCATACCACTTGGAGTGTTTCGGTTTACCTTGTCCAGCCCCTTCCACTGTGTAGCTGTCGTCATAGACTTTGTTCAGCTTTTGCGGATCACTGTGGGCAATGGCCGTGATGTTTTTATTAATCACCACAGCATAACTGATATCACTGCGCTGCTTGAGCGACAACACCAGTGCCTGTAAATCCTTTTCCGGCTGCTGAGAGTTCTCGAGCACATACTCAACATTCTTTGCCAGTAACTCTGCCTGAGCCTGCGATTTTTTCAGAATAATACTGTCTATTTCCTGATGAGAAATATACGAGGTCGACCAAATACTCGCTATCGCTGCAATGGCAAACATTGCACAGACAACCATCACTATAAATTTTTTCATTAAACGTTAACCCTGACTGTGTGGATTTGTAAAAAACATCAATATCAATGAAATAGATACACTCACGAACTTATTTTTGTTGTGCTGAAAAATCCAACATGTAACAAACAGTGGACGACAGAAATGAGAAGACATAATGCGCACCCGATTTCATCAAAGATGACGGGTGTTAATCTATTTTTTTAACGCTTTATCTGCCTGTTTTGAGGTGAATGCACATTTTCACATCGCCGTATGCCCATAAGGTATTTAGCTTCATCTGCAAACAGCAAACAGGGACACGTTTTTGTTAGCCGCTCCCCCGATACTCTTGCTGACATATGACACACGTTCCCAGCAGATGAAGGTGAACTGAATGAAACTGCTTGTCCTGTTCTTCGTCCTGACTCTTTCTGCCTGTTCGTCAGAAGAAAACATTGTTTTCCAGAGCGGCGAACATCAACTATCCGGGGTATATTTGCCACCAACAGGGAGTAAAACAGGCAAAGCTGTGCTGCTGTTCGTTCATGGTGACGGTGAGATGCCCCATGACGCTTACGGATATTACCCTTTGCTGTGGGATCAGCTCCGTGCCGAAGGTTACGCGATAATGAGCTGGGATAAACCTGGCGTCGGGCAATCAACCGGAAACTGGCTTGAGCAGTCGATGGCAGACAGACAAGCCGAAGTGCTTGATGCCATTCAATGGGTACAATCCCGCTATGGCTTTACGGCCCGGCAAACCGGTTTAGTGGGGTTCAGCCAGGCTGGTTGGGTGCTGCCGTCTCTGGCCGTCGATCACCCGGCACAGTTTGGCTTTATGGTTGGTGTTGGCTTTGCGACAAATTGGATTGAGCAGAGCCGTTACTATACCCGGATCAAACACACAGAAGCCGGGGCGACAGAGGCAGAGATTCAGGCAGCCCTCCTGGCGTTTGACGAGGAAATTACCTTATTGCTTCAAGCGCCCGACTATACAGACTATCTGCAGGCGATGGGTGAGCACGCCATGCCGGAAGACAGGTATCACTTTGTTTTGAAGAATCTGCAGTCAGATGCCAGCCAGGATTACCCGCTGATACACACACCGGCTCTGTTCATCTGGGGAGAAGATGATCTCAATGTCGATGCCCGGCTTGAGTTTGAAAGAAAGCAGCGCGCTTCAAATCCCTTTGTCTCAACCCGGCTGATCGCAAGCGGTAATCACGGGCTGCTGGATTCAGCCTATTTTCCCAGACAGAGCATGGATACACTGGATCTGCTCAAACTACACTGGCTAGGCGAATCGGCGCTGGCACCCGACACCGTTCCGACGCTGATCCACTGGCTGAACCAGCAGACACAACAAACCGCTCACTCATCCTGGCTGAGCCTGCTGCGGGCTGACAGCCCGCATAAACCCATGCCAGTAACACTGCAGCAGTAGTTAGCGAGGCTATCGCGAGCAAATCAGGACCCGTCAACACCTTGCAAATTATTGCATCGAGGTGCATAGTGACACCCACTTTCACTTCGCCCTTTCAGCCATGAAACAGAGCCCGGATTCTTTTGATACCTTAACGGCACTCTATGAACTCGTGCCCGAGAGCACCCTGCTTGCACCTTTGGCTGACAATGTGCGAAAGCGCTTCGAAATGGCCTTGCAGCTGATGCACAGTACGCTCAGTGAAAGACTGACCTGGGAGCAAATTGCCAGCAGAAGTGCCATATCGCCCTTTCATTTTCACCGACAATTTACTCAGTTGTTCAATGAAACGCCGGGGCAATATTTACACCGCATCAGGCTACAATATGCCATCTCACAGTTGCTGATGTCGCGAAACAGCACAATTACCCATATTGCACTGTCTTCCGGCTATTCCTCGTCGCAGGCACTGGCGAAAGCCCTGAAAAGGGAAACCGGTTATCAGGCAAAACAAATCAAAGCATTAGGACAAACGGGCACGCCAGACGAAACCATCGCTTTACTCAGTAAACTGGCGCATCCCAGCCAGCATCGCACCTGCGAAGTAATACAACCGCCCATTGAACAGCAATTGGCTTCATCTATGCCGTGTGAATTAATCTGGTTTCCGGCAAGAGGGATTTACACGCAGAC
This sequence comes from Photobacterium salinisoli, assembly GCF_003614885.1. Lineage (GTDB taxonomy): Bacteria > Pseudomonadota > Gammaproteobacteria > Enterobacterales > Vibrionaceae > Photobacterium > Photobacterium salinisoli. The sequence continues at coordinate 762,084 of NZ_QZMS01000011.1, read as the reverse complement.
AGTTCACAGAGGAGACTGGCACAGCCTGTTCAATCAACACGGGCAGCAGACGGCCAAAATGCTCTGCGCCACACCCGTGCTGGAGCTGGATCGCCCCTGGCATGACATCACATCCGTCACAGGAAAATGGCGAACACCGCCAGAGCCAAACGACCATCTGATTGCAGAAGGCTACTATTTATGTACTAAAGTTCGCGTCGCCTCTGACATTGCTTACCTCAATGCCCTTGAGAGCCTGTTCCGGCAAGCCGAATTACTTGGCTATCCCCTCGACAATCACGGCAGCCTGATCGAAATACTGCTGGATATGGATACCCGTTTCACGGGTACAGCCAGTTTTCATTTTCAGATCCCGGTTCAGTTGGCGCAAATGCAGGATGGCTAAGTTGTAGTATAAAACATGACTTACACAGGCCCTTACTGAATCAAACCACCGCCATCCACATCAATTGATGTAACGAATACATCGGCTGTGCCGACTTGGATGCCGAGGAGACTAAGTAGAGGAACCAGTACTTGATCAGCTACCAGAAGAATAACAGGTTTAAGTATTGGTTCGACAATAACTGACAATAATGTACTAACCAAACCATTAATTGCTGGAGTAACTAGAACATCTAATAATCCCAAGGGATCTAAAAAACTCTTAACACTTGTTGTTATAACTACATTTAGGTTAGTTAACAAACCATCAAGATGCTCATTGATAGGTGTTTCTAACCCATAAACATCTGGTATATCTCCATGCTCGGCATCAATTAATAGAGTTTTTTCTTCGGGTGGTGAAACAGGAATATTTGCGCCTAAATTTATATTCAACTCCAACGCTCCTCCAAGGAGTCCCGCCGAAAGTTTTGCTGGTATATTTGTATTTCCTTTATCTCCAAGTTTTATTGCGGCAACTGTAGGTGTAACCCCAAATTTCATTTTATAACCATCAATATTACAATCTGTCATATCTAGCAATCTCGCTTCAGCTTTAGCTGCTTCTAATGACAACCCAAAAGCTAAGTTAGTTTCCACGAGATTTGGTATTGTTGGAAGCGGTAAGTCGATCCCAATATCTAATCTTATCTGCGCTGTTTCAACACTCGTCGCTGACCCATTCTCAGGCACAGGAAGAACACCTACTTTAAATTTTGGGGGCTCAATAATAGTAGCATTTAACTCTAACCCCAGAAGACCCAAGCCTAAAGATTCTCCTGTATTAATTTTCAAAGTATCAATTGCAATAGCATTAGCTCCATTTGCAGCATAAATAGCACCTGATACCAAGTCATAAATAGCAATATTACTAACTAGTGCCGCACGACGAATTTCTTCATTCATTGCATCATCAGAGCCAGCGGCAAGTTGAAGAATATCTGAAATTTTAAATTCTAATTCATTTACATTTAACATTGTTGTTGGATTGCTAATACCCTCTAAATCGCTGATTGCACTTGCTGCTAATAATTGACTAGTATCAACAGCTTCAATCATAGCATTAATAAAATCAGCAATAACAATTTCGCTATCCAAAACCTGATCCAGTTCAGCAACAGAAAGTTCAACGTCTAAAAGGTTTTTATCCTCCATAACAGATAGTAACCTACCTATTTTTACATGTGTTTCGATTAAACCTTTATATGAACCTATGTCGACATTTCCTCCTAGGATTTCTCCCAACAATAGATTAGCAAGATTTCTCTTTTCAGAATCTAAATCTATATTTACTAAACCAGATCCCACCCCAAACTCGACTGAAATCTGTTTATACACCGCCGCCGACGCACTCAAAGTGACATCATTGGGGTTATACAGCTGGGAAATCAAACTGCCGGGCACGGTTTTACTGAGGGTGACTCTGCCGGCACTTTTGACGGCCGTGCTCGCAGGTTCGAATTGCCACTCGTTGCCGGAAATCTGCGCGGCACCAAATTCAATGGTGGGGTTGGATGCTGTGGTATCAAAGCCATTGGCTGCCAGATTCTGTTTGACCAGGGTCTCCAGGGCTTCTTTATTGTTGATTCCGTCTATATAGCAGGCACTTCGCCCTAAGCTGAGTGCTGCTAAATCGGCCTGTTTCTGGAGCTTGCGTTTTTCCATGTACAGACGGCCGGTGTCGACGGCCATCGCCAGGAACAGCACCATGCTGACCATGAGTAAAATCAGACCGATCCCGACCGCGCCGCGCTGGCGGGATAGGCGAGAAAAACGACCAGGCGATCTCGATGGACTCAACATATCCTAGCTCCTCAGGACGACATTCAGTGATAACACGGATAGACCAGTGTGCCGCCAGTGCTGATGGATCAGCCTCATGTTCGGTAAGTGGATGCCCGCCTGCGCGGGCATGACAAGTCATGGGCGGAAATCTGGCGTTTCGTTCACCATTAACTGCCGCCAAAATTATCTTTAATAAATTTGTCCGGAATCGGGTGGCTGAAGCTTTGCTGCATACGCTCTTGTGTTGCCTTCGCAGCTTCCGGCGTCAGGGTATCGGTCTGGGATGTTGCCATCTGGCCGCGCGTCTGCATATTCAGCCAGAGCTGAGTCATGTTCTTGCGCTCACTTTTCATGACTGGCTTTAACTGTGCTGTTGTGGTGGCAGGATACGGACTGATTTTGCCCGGTTGAGCCACTGAACGTGTTTCTGCTGCCTGCGTCGGCACGGTTTCTGCCATAACCTGTGCAGCAGTGGCTGCGAGCGCAAACGCCACCACAATGATCAAAGAGGTGTCTGTCCTTTTCATCACAAAGCTCCTGTCCTATCGTTGCCCGATTGAGAAGGATCCAGCTGCAACGGCCTGAAGGCAGTAATGGCATCCATCATTTCCTGCTGATCGGCATAGTCCCATTCAAACCGGGAAGCCAGCGTAGCAGCCGCTTGTTTCTGGTTAGTTTTCAGTAAAATAAACCACAAATTTTTCGCCGCATTCGGATGCGAAGGATTCAGTTCAAGCGCGGTCAGCAATTCGTCTCTGGCTTTTTTATCCTGTCCTGTAACCAGCAGCAGAAAGCCAAGATCATTACGGACATCGGCTTCAACCGGGGCGGCTTTGGCCGCTTTTTCCATCCACTTCATGGCGTCCTGCATATTGCCCTGATACGAAGCGATCAAACCCAGTCCGTGATACGCACTGCCAGCCAGGCAAGTGTTCAGCATCTCTTTATACAACGCGGAGGCTTCATCCCATTTGCCCAGTTTGCGGTAACTATCGGCACGCATGATTTTCACGCTCAGGCCATCCTCATCCAGATCATCCAAAGCCGCCAGCGCCAGGTAATACTGGCCTTGATCCATTTGCTGTTTCACCATCGACAGCTTCATGCCGTCTTTGGCGATCAGTGTTTCACCACAAGCACCAGACTGTACGGCTTTGTTGGCTGTTTGCTGGGCCGTTTCTTCCTGCGGCGAACCGGCGCATGCCATCAGCGTCATTGCCAGCAAGCCGCCTGCCCAATAACGGCCATGTCTGAACGATCGGTTCCTTAGCGGGTTTTTCATATGTGCATCCTTGTCATTCTTCTTCTTTTTTTACAGCCACAGGCTGAAAACAAAAGGCATCAACTGCCTATTGCTTTGATGAGTGCCATGAACCCCGGTCCGGCTAACACGACAAACAAAGCCGGAAACAGAAACACCATCATGACCACTGACATTTTTCCCGACAGCTTGGTGACTTTTTCCTGCAACTGAGTCCGCCGTCTGTCCTGCAGCAACTGAGACAACTGATTCAGCGAAGCCGACATATTGCCCCCGGTTTCAGACACCTGTGCCAGCATGGTTAATAAATCCTGCATGCCCGTGGAATCATTCACACTGGCCACTTCGCTGAATGCCGAAGCACGTTCCTGGCCTGCTTCAATTTTGCTGAGCACCAGTTTCAGTTCCTTATTCAGCTCAGGGGTCAATTCAGACAGTTCTCGGGTCAAAGTGCGTAACAGGCTCTCCAGCGACAGACCGACATCCCACAAAATTTTCATCACCTGCAGGCCGATGATCATTTCTTCGTCAATCACTCTGGTCCGCCTGGCAGCTTTTTTCTTCAGCCACTGAATGGTGAGGTAGGCCGTACCCAGAGCACTGATAAATACCAGGCTGATTTTATTGTTTACCGATGCCTCGGCCTGAATGAGCTGACTGGCAAACACCAACTGAACGGCACACCACACGGCGGCCATCCTGAACACAGCCAGTGTTTGCTCGCGGTTGGAGATGTATCCGGCTTTGCGCATCATCTCCAGAATTTCGCTTAGAAATGAGGCATTACGTCGCTTGGTTTTGCCCCACAACATCTGGCCGGTCTGAATCACACGCTCACCCGGTGTCTTACCCAGCGATTTGGCAAGGTTTTGCTCCACACTGCGTGCTTTTTGTACTTTGACTGACCAGTACATCAGACCGGCCCCGCCTGCCGTGAGCAATAAACTGGCAATGATCAAATAAGCGGTGACTGTCATTATGTTTACCTGCCTTTACATCTGTCTCACTTAAACTGGCAATATGACCCCAGCCAAACCAGTTTATAACGACCGAACCATGCGCCACAGCACCAGGGCGCCAAGCACCTGGGCTCCAATACCCAGCATCAGCGCCTGCCGGCCGGACTCATCAGCCCACATAGACAACAACTGCTGAGGATTAGACACCAGCATATACATAGCCATGGCCGTTGGAGCCACGCCCATCACCCAGGCCGTCACCCGGGTTTCTCCTGTCATAGATTTCAGTTCCCGCTGACTGCGTTCCTGCTGATGCAGCAGCTCAACCAAGTTCTCCAATGCCGCCGTCACACTGCCGCCAAACTGATGATTTACCTTAAACACAGAACCAAGCAGGGCAAATTCCTGTACACCCGTTATCTTGGCTTCTTTATAGAAAGAGTCATAAAGTTCTGTGCCCAGGCTGGTACGCTGCACTGCCCGCTGAGCAATACTGTGTAAAGGGTTATTAATGGCGGGCAGCACCTTCTCAACCGCTTTGTTGAGCGACATGCCAACATGTACACGGCGATTAAGGTGATCGATGAACCCAGGTAGTTGCTGAAGAATTTTCCGGCGTTTATTACTTTTCCGAATCTGACCCAGCAGGAGAATCAGCCCCACAGAAGCAAGCAGACCAATGCCCAACCCACCGATACCTGACACACGCGCCAGCACGAAAGGGCCGCACAGCAGGCAAACTCCATAAATCACCAGCATGAAGGTTGATGTACTCAGCCCAAGTCTCTGCCAGTTTTCCAGCATGCGATCCCTGCGCTGTACAGGCCGCTCGTTAGTGCGCTGTTTTGGGGATTTGTCTGTCGCAGCTTTGGGGGTCACCGCTTTGGGACGCCGGGTTGCAATGACCATCAATACGCAGCTGGCAATCAACAAGACCACCGCGATAAAGATCGCGCTGTTCATAGCCCTTCCTCCAGCTTGTTACGCAGGTGGGCAGACATAGCATCCACGGTCAGGAAGTCTTCCGTCTGCTGGTTGTATTTATACAGCTCCTGAATGCGGATCTGATCGTCTGCCACGTCTTGGACTTCAACAATGTGAGTAATGACCCGCTTACCGTTTGGCAGGCGTGAAACCTGCACAATCATATCCAGTGCGGTGGCAATTATTTGTTTAATCAGTGATTCTGTGGAAGTGAAACCAGCCAGTGTGACCATCATTTCCAGCCGCACCAGCGCATCACGCGGTGAGTTGGCATGCAACGTACTCATCGATCCCTGGTGCCCTGTGTTCATTGCCTGCAGCATATCCAGCACTTCCCCCCCCCGGCTTTCGCCCAGAATGATGCGGTCTGGCCGCATCCGCAGGGCATTTTTAAGCAAATCTCTGGCGGTGACTTCGCCATGGCCTTCCGAGTTAGGCGGACGGGTTTCCAGACGGACAACGTGCCCGTTCCTGAGCTGCAGTTCGGCGGCATCTTCAATGGTCACAATACGCTCACCGGTATTGATGTACTGGCTGAGAATATTGAGCAAGGTGGTTTTTCCTGATCCGGTTGACCCGCTGATCAGAATATTAAATCGCGATTTCGCGCAGCTTCTCAGCAACTGATGCATGGCAACACTCATGGCACCATTCTGAATTAAGGTATCTGCCGTCAGACCTTCTTTTTTGAATTTCCGGATAGACAGACAAGGACCGTCAATAGACAGCGGAGGAATCACCGCATTGATCCGGCTTCCATCGGGTAAACGGGCATCCACCATAGGGTTGGACTCATCAATTCGCCGGCCGATTGGCGATATCATGCGACGAATAACCCGCAATACATGCTGATCGTTCATGAACCTCAGGGAAACCCGGCTTAACTGACCACTTCGTTCAACATAGATATTTTTCGGGCCGTTAATCAGAATATCGTCGATGTTTGGATCATCCAGCAGGTTCTGTAACGGGCCGAAACCGACGATCTCGTCCATCAGTTCAGTGACCAGATCCTGCATGTTCAGATGTTGATTCACTTCCTTATGCTGCTGAAAATACTGGCGAACATAATCATGAACATGCGGCTGCATTTCCTGTCGTTCCATCTCAAACATCAGGCCATCTTCTTCGAGCTGCTCAATAATGTAGCGGTGCAGTTCCGCTTTCAGAGCCAGCGTCGATTCTTCCTGCTGAATCACCAATTCCCTGCTTGGCCACACCATTTCATTTCCCATACCGACTCCTTGATTTGAGAAATCACCTGAGGATACTTACCAGCCCAGAGAAAACTGCCAGCGTGATTTTTCTGTCGACAGCCAGAGCAATTTCTCAACCGCCTTGATATACAACCTGAACTCGCCGCTGGGCGGAAACAGTGCGTTGGCATTGATGTCAGTAATGACAGCAAAGGTGTACGGCAAATCGCCGCGAACTAAGATAGGAAGCTGATTCTGGATCATCTCTTTTCCTGGCATCACTTCAGGAGAGAAAGGAGCCAGAACTAAATTCACGCTGCCCGGCCTGATCCCCTGAAGATAAAGTAATTCAGCCAGATCACAGGCGCTTTTCAGACTGACGTTTTTCTGATCGGCCAGCAGCCAATGCTGATCGCATCGATTGACCATAAAAAACAGCAAAGGGCTGGGTGGCATACCGGTAAGATTAATAATGATATTGCTGTACATGCCTTCCAGCAGGTCCATGACTTCCACCAGCGCTTCCATGGTCACAGCACTGTAATTGTCCGAATCCGGCATCCCGATAACATGAATGCCTGCTCCGGCGTCCAACTCTTGCTCACCCAGCCACTGCGCACTGAGGTAATCTTTCTTTTCCAGCAAGGTCAGAAAATCAATCCGATTACTGCAACCCAAATAAGAAGACACATCGCTGTAAGGTCGCCCCAGATCCAATAACAGTACGGGCTGTTTGTGCTTTCGTTGCAGCTGTGACGCTGCGGCTATGGCCAGCAAGGCACCATCACAATCATTACGAGGCGACAACAACGCCAGACGCGACGTGGCGCCAAAAGACGTCATCTGTGTCAGCTGAAGAATCAAATCTGTCAGTCCTTCCAGCTCGCACCAGTGAAGGTGTTTACGTACCAGCTGGTTTTGCTGAATACCATGCCAGTGCGCCTCGGGGGTCAGATCCACCAGAATGACGTGCCGGGGAGCAAAATTATCCATCAGGCTGTCGATATCCGGCATTGGCCAGTCAGAGGCCACTAATATCAGAATACGCGTCTGTTTCCAGGCCAGATTGGAGCTAAGATGAGACGCATCTTCTATCCATGTCAGCGTGCACCCTTCAGGGATCGCCTCCGACACATCCAGTTTGGCGTGATGATCCGCCGTATATGCCATGAGCTGCATTTTACCCCTCCCCTGAAAAGCCCATTTTTACGGGTAGTTCTCTGGGTTCAGCATCCAGAAAAATTAATTCGAAAAAATTGGGTTTGAATTGACGGTACATTTCGCCCGGTAACGGTGGCAGCGGCGCGTTGCTGGCAAAGGGTTTCACCAGATGCGGCGTAACAACCATCATGAGTTCTTTGTCATTCTCTTCTAACCGGGTTGAGCGAAAAAAAGCGCCAAGAATCGGAATGTCGCCCAATCCAGGAAAACGGTTGGCATTTTTAATTGTGCTGCGGCTGACCAGTCCACTGATCACAAAGCTCTCACCGTTGCCCAGCTGGACTGTGGTGTCAGTACGCCGAACCGATAATCCCGGCACTATCACACCGGAGGCCTGGACGCCCTGCGCATAATTCAGCTCACTCACTTCAGGTGCAACTTTGAGCATGATGCGATCGCCCGACATCACAGTCGGGGTCAGGTTCAGACGAACCCCAAATTCTTTAAACTCTATGCTGATATCATCATCACTGGTGCTTTTCGGATACGGAAATTCCCCACCGGCCAGAAAGGTCGCCGTGTGGCCAGACATAGTCACCAGGCTGGGTTCAGCCAGCGTGTAAGCAAAGCCGTTGCTGTCCAGCGCACTGATTGTGCCGAGAAAATGATCCGCAACATTGCCGATCACCAGATTGAACGCATCACCACTGGATAAGAAACTGCCACGAAAACCATTAAAGGACGCCCCCGTAATCGCGCTGGCATTCCCAATGCCCCAGAAGGTGCCGCCTGAGCCCTGCTTACCGAAAAAGAATCCTGCTTCTTTGAGCGCACTTTTGCTGACTTCGACCACTTTAATGTCTGTCTGCACCTGAATATTGGATGTTGCAACACCACCGGGATTGACAGAAATCCGATGGCGGACAGGTTCATCTGAACCTCGCTCCCAGATCAACAGCGATGTTGAGCCTGTTTGCTTTCCTGTCACCAATAACTCAGAGGTACTCAATACTTTGACACCCGCAACAGAGGGTTCGCCAATGGCTGCCCGCTGAATGCGCTTGCCGGAGTGCACAGTTACCTGCTCACCCACATCCATTTGAACATCACGGGCATCAACAGACACACTCAGGCTCAGAGCCAGAAACACACATAATCCATTCACAAAACGCAGCATTCACTCTCTCCCTGTCAGTGACTGGTGCGAACCAGAGTTCGGTTCTCGCCCTGATACACCTCAACCCGAGGGGCAACATAACGGTATTTCACCGGCGTCGGTTTTTTCGCTTCCACGTCAGCTTCGCGATAACCACCCAATGTTTTCAATGAGATGACATAACTGTCGTCTTGCTTGGCGTCCTCAGGTTCTTTGACCGTTGAATGGCTGGGTGCCGTCATCATGACAGCCGGCGCCCCCTGCGAGGTGCTGACTGTTTTCTGCGAAGTCACAATGACTTTAGGTACCGAAAGCACACCGGCTGTTTTATCGACGCCGGATGGCTGGCCGGGAACAGGCGAGTAGGCCATCATGCTCTCTGCGTCAGCGGCTAATTCAACAACCGGCGCCAACTCTTGAGTGCCAACCACCGCCAGCCTGAGTTGCCCCGTATTTTCTGCCAGCAAAAGCTGTGGCGTATCCGTGGCAGGTACGGCCAGTACCACGGTTCTGGCTTTATCGTTCACTTGTTTATCCGTTTTTTTACCGTCGAAGTTCAGTAGATCCCCGACTGCCAGCACTTCGACGTTACTCAGAATACGCCGGGCGGTACTGTTGTCGCCCGATTCCTTGTTGGCGCGAAGCAGATAAATCACATCCACCCGGTAGCCGGGCTGAACATGTCCGCCGACTGTGGTCAGTTCACTGGCTTGAATCGCAATTGCGCGGTATCCCTGAGGCAGAGACTGTGCAAGGGGTAACTGCCCCTGCAACAAAGCAGATTTCAGGCGGGTTCCCTTCACGACAGACAATTTCAGTTGTCTGCCAATAAAAGGAGAATAATCACGAATGTCTTCAGCAGTGGCATCGGTCACTTGGGTGGCAACCAGCATGTCTTCGGTCAGCACCGCCTGTTTAGGTACATCGTTCGCAAAAGCCCAGACAGTCACCGCAGGCTTAGTCACTGACATCGCCGGCGATGAGGCTTGCGGTGCAGTGCGGCCACTCAGGGTCACCCCGTACCAGCCAATTAAGAGCGCCATCACCAATAAGACGGCAGCCGCAATTTTTAACGTGCGTCCCTGCATTTTTTCCCCTCACTGTTGCTCTCTGGCAGCATAGTTTAAGAAATGCTAAGTGAGCGCATTTCTATAAATTCAATATTGCCGTCGATTTTAATTCGTCCGGAACAGGTAAACCGAATGACGGTAAAAATGGTTTGTTTTTATAGTTATAGATGATGGTGACTTTACAGCAAAATGTATCTGAATCGATATTGATAGAAAGGTTATCATCCAGGCTCTGTCCAAAGAGGGAACCTCTACCTGAATTTGATCCGGTATAGCTTTTTATTAAAGACTCCGCAGATTGCTCAATATGATCCTCGAGTTCAGTGCTGTCACAAGCGCCGCCGTAATAACAATTCTCATCTACATAAGAAACACTCTTGCGAAGTGCTTCTTCTGAAACATAATTCAGCATCTGAATGGATACAAAAATAAGGCTGTACTGAGCAACGGCATAAAAAATCATTAGCACGACAGGAAGAAGCAATACGGTTTCCAGAGCAGCAGAGCCCTGCTGCTTTGTTCGTTTGATCCGGAATAATTTTTTTCCTATAGAATCCATAACGATACAACCACCCCAGCCAACAGGCTTGGTACAAAGGGAGCTTCTTTCTGGCCGCGGGCAAACAACATCCAATACACTAAGAAACTCAAAAATGAATAGAGAAAAATATCAAGTATGACATTCACTGGGCTTATCATTGCGATCACAATTAATAACTTTACATCTGCAGCGCCAAATAAACCTTTATAAAATAATGGGAATATCATGACGCTGACCAATGCTATTGACCACAAATGATGGAACTCCCAATCATTCAGTTCTATGTCTACCTCTGTAACGATAAATAACAATGAAATTGCCAGGAGTATAATAATTAAAAAATTACTTACTCTTCGGGAATTCAGATCCTGAATAGAACAAATAAAAACAACAAAGATGAATAAAGATTGTAAAGTCAATAAACGTCACTCTAGCCAGCACTACTCACCGCATTTGATAATTTTTCTCCGGCACCTTCAATAATATCAGGCAAACCTAATGCAGTAACCGCCGCAACAACCACAGCCGCAATCAACACATACTCAATGGCAGACGCCCCTTTTTCTTCTTTAAGCAGGCGCTGAATAAAGTCAGCTGTGTGAATCCAGGCTAATACTAAATACTTCATGGAACATCCCTCATATTGGTTAAGCATTGATTTAGATCAATTTTCTTTTCTCTGTCTTAAATATTAGATTCTGAACAATTTTTGTGTGAAAAATTTATTGTCTTCGTTGAACTCTTTTTTCATAAGCACTGTGTTTTTTATCTGATACAGGCTTAATAACATGCAATCCGTCAATAAGATGACACCTCATGGTTACCCAATAGCCTGCCTGTTTTCTGGCAGTTCCCCTGCAATATCGTCCGATTGCCCGTTTTCGCGGCGCTGTTCGGGTGCCGGGTCATAATGAGCAAACTGGCGTTTTCCCTTACGTTTGGCCTGATACATGGCAGAGTCTGCCCGCTTGAGCAGAGCCTGGGCATCTTTGGCGTGCACAGGGTATCGGGCAATGCCGATACTGGCAGAAACGCGGCACTGGTTGTCACCAAAATTAAAAGGCACGGTCAGAGTGTGCAGTAATTTTTCAGCGATGGTTTCCATTCTGAACGTCAGCTCTTCATCGTCATCGCCCCAGGTCAGAATAGGAGGCTCACGACGCTCAGACTCATCATATTCTAAGACACTGTCTTGAGAGGGGTTCTTAATCTTCACCGCGTATTCACCCAGTGGTACCCAGACGACAAATTCATCGCCGCCCAGACGAAAGACTTCATCTTCCATCCTGAGACATCCACGCATTCGCTTGGAAGCGTGCTGCAGTAAAGCATCACCGACATCGTGGCCCAGCGTGTCATTGACCTGCTTAAAACCGTCCAGGTCGATAAACATCAGGCCGAACACTTTGTTCTCAACGTCCGGCTCTGAAAAAGCGGCCTTGAGCACCCGGTTAAGCGCCCGTGTGTTAGGCAGGCCCGTCAGTTTGTCCTGCAAGGCGGCCTGTTCCATCTGGCGCTGCCGTTCAATGACATCTGAAATATCGCGTTGGGTGCCAATCAGGCGCGACGCGTCATTCACTAGCCCCTGCACTACCAATTCCAGTACTCTGGGCTGCCCGTCCAGCGGATCTATCATGTCGATAAGCAGAGTTTGTTGCTTATTTTTACCCGCTATCTGTTTCAGCAGCATCAGTTTGTCACCGTCACCACTTTTCAAGCGTGACATCCAGTCAGTCAATGCCAGTTTGCTGCCGACACGAATACCATAGAGATCATACAGATAAGGGCTCCATTGCAGGGTGTCGTTATTCACATCCCATTCCCAGACACCAATACCTGCCACAGAGGTTGCCAGACTCATTCTTTGATTAGCGCGGGCAAGTTCACGGTGAACACGAGAACGACGGGTGTGCTGTTTCCACAGCAAACTGACCACAGACAACAGCAATGCCACCAGTACTAAACCCGTCAGTACCAGCCAGAAGAAAGGAAAATTTACATGAAGCGAAAATAACTCTCTCCATTCCGATGTAAGTTCGGACAGACTACCAATGCCGTTTAACACGGAACTCAGAAAAAATTCCACCGAATTCATGATAGGTACACACTTCCATTTGTGTCTGCTGCGATAACCTCTGAAATATCAGACCCGTTTATTCCCGGTAGCGGTTGTCATCCGGTAATGGTACTCAGATCACTTTAGTATTTTTTTACCGCTATCGATAAGTTCAACCTAGTCCACGCTGTTGATAATTACCAAAATAGAATGTGGCAATTGTTTTATATGCTGGGTGAGAATCACACTTATTCTATTTGGAATCAAACAGTAGCAGCTATTTAACCGGCATACAGTTCTTTATCCAGCCAGGGCAAAGCATCCCGAATCTGAGGAAAAAATCGTTCGTTAATAATTTGACGGCTGTCTTCAGCCAGAATGTGCGGCAGGTTACCCAACTCATTGTGACGACAGACCAGCGTAAGATTGCGGTAAAAGGGCTCTTCGCGGGGAAGGGGAAGACAGGTGAGTTTGTCATTGTTCAGCCCGTACTGGAACATACAAAGCGGTGTCGTTATTGTCCAGCCAAGCCCGGCCGCCACACTGGATAGCACGGCAAAAGTATTATCCAGTTGCATTCTGATTGGTACGTTCATATCCAACCGTCGTAAATAGCGTTCAATCGTCACGCCTATCAGCGAGTCATTGGAATAACGGACAAAATCGAGCTTTTCTGCAACCTGCTGTAATGCCTGAAACTGACTGGCAAACTTGCTGGGTATGACAAGAACAAAAGGCTCACGTAACAGGCGGTAACGGCTGAGGTGATCATTATTTTCCAGCGCATCGTCAGAGATAATAATATCAACGTTGCGTGAAAGCAGCGCCTGGGCATGCATATGAGATCGGCCGGTATTGATCGTCCAGTTTTCTGTATGACGCTTAATCACCTCAACCAGAGGCTGTCCTAACGAGGTAGCCAGAGAATCGACCATGGCAATGCGTAACAAATGCAGTTTCTGAAAACTGCTTTTTGTCATCACGCCGTGTGTTTTTTCTGCCTCCGCAAGTAAATGGCATGACTGATCATAAAAATAGCGACCGGCGACGGTCAGTTCAACAGGACGAACGCTTCTGTCCAGCAGTGTCACTTTCAGGTTGTGTTCAAGCGAAGAGAGTGTCTGAGAAACGGAAGACTGTGTCAGGCCAAGCTGGTTAGCTGCCATTGTCATGTTGCCAGACTGCGCGGTAGCCACAAAAACTTCTAACGAGCGAAGATCAAAACCCAATCCTTTCAATGCAGCCATCCTTTATTCAACAAACATCCACCAGAGAAATCGATTAACGGCCGTCGAACGGGGTTGCCGCTGAGTGTTACTACTGAGGCAACCCCGTCAATACGCCCAAAAATAACGTGCGGGCATAACTGACAAGTTAATATTCCTAACTAGCAAAACTATCAGCTTTAATCGTCTGATAACAATATGTAAGAAACAAATAGCAGGACAATCTATGGGAAATCACAAACCAGAATCGTGTTGAAGTCGGAAAGGCTGTGTGTCAGAGAAAATGAATGAAATCGACAAATGAGGAAAAAATTGCCATCTTTTAGCAAAAAAGATGGCAATACATTCTCTATTTTCCGGCAGCGGCAACAAAAGCAATCTCTACCAGATAATCCGGATCAGCCAGTTCAACTTTCACGCAGGCGCGGCTTGGCGCAGCACCTTCTGGCAGCCAGGCGTCCCAGGCTGCATTAAAAGCAGCAAGATTAGCCCAGTCGGTAATATAAATCGTGACAGACAAAATACGGGACTTATCACTGCCCACGCTTGCCAGCATGGCTTCTGCCTGAGCGAAAACCTGCTCGGCCTGACCCGTAATATCAGCGCTGGTATCCGATTCAGGGACTTCGACAAAGTGAGCAATACCATTGAACACAGTGACATCAGACCAACGTTTTGTTGGGTTAATTCGCTGAATATCCATTTTAATTCCTTTGACTTACGTGAAAAGCCCAACAATGTAAGTTTTCTGCCGGGATGAATCAATCAATGATGCTGTTTTTTGCCATCAGGCAGAACATCCATGTCAGTCAGCATGCTGGCTGGCAAGCGCTCCCGGAACTAACCGGGAAGGTGTTCGCAGCGGCACACTTTGCCACTCATAGTCGAGCTGCGTATGCACCGGCATAAATAATTCGCTGGTATAGAACTTCCCGAGCCGTTCCACCGGGTAAAACATAGCATCACCGTAATGCTGTTTCACAAAATCATGTTCATAACCCAGGATTTCAAGCACAGTGGGAAAAATGTTGAAATGTGACAATTGATGGCGGTTTTCCGCCAGTGATGACTCAAATCGTTGCCGCAGTTGCTGATGCGTTGTCAGCACCATCAGGGGCACCATCCCTTGATAGGCAGAGCCACTGTTACGATTACAATGCGTCAACAGCCCTTTTCCTTCTTCCAGTAAATCCTGTCCGTGATCAGAAGTATAAATCACCACCGTATCGTCTAAATCAATGCGGGTGAGCAAACGCTCAAAGAAGCCGTTCACATTCCAGGCAATGGCATTTTTATAGGAATTAATCAGAGCCTGACGATTACTGTGACCGATAGGTTCAAATAACGCCATCGCAGGCTGAAATCGGGTCGAGGAGGCAGGGTATTTCCCCTCATAGGGAAAATGCACACCCTGTTTATTGATATAGATAAAATCTGGCTTATCATCTGCCACCAGCGAGACTAAATGATCAACAATATCGAAATCAATCCGCATAAAAGCCTGATGCCTTTCAATTTGCTCGACGTTCAGCTGTTTTACCTGATTGATGAAGCTCAGCTCATCAGTAGTCATGAAGTTGGTCAGCGTACCCGGCGGTTTCTGGGCGTCGATATAGGTGCTGGTATACCCGGATGCCTGAGTGTACTGCCAGATGGTAGGCAAGTGTAAGGCTTGCTCAAAGGCGCCTGGGGCGACACCCCAGCGAATCACCGCATTGCTGTAGCTGCTGCAGTTATGTGCCGAGGTCGCGACACCATAATTGACGACGGCATCCGGGTGCGATTTTAAAACCGGCACAAGCGAGAAATCGCTACCCTGCCCGAAGAAATCACCGCTGACACTCTCGTCAACAACAACAATGATATTGCTGACCAGCGGCTGCCGGGCGATGGCCGTTACCGGTAGTCTGTCTGGCTGCTCATCCATCACCTGCTCAAAGAGAATCACACTGAAAAAGCCAGGCAGGGTATAAATACCCGCCAACCCCTGCACCGCTACCGGGCCTTTCATCACCACCAGGGTAGCCAGTATCCCTGTGACAAACGCGGGTAACCCGAAGGCAACGCAGGAGGAGGAAGGACGAAACCGGGACAGTAGCCAGGTTCTGATTCTGAATAAAGACAGGCAGAATGCCACTGCAATCAGCAAAGGCAGAAAAAGTTCAGACCAGTAAAAAAGCAACGCTGCCCCTGCCTCGCCACGCTCAATCCACATCCGCCTGATATCGAACAGGGTCAGGTTATCAGCCAGAATAAAAAGCAGGGATAAATGAGCAAACACAACCAGGGTAAGAAACAGGTTCCATAAAACATGCACAGCCGTTCGTCTGGCCGTTAACACCGCTTTTAGCGATGCGATGGTGAACAGCCAGATCGCAGCAAAAACCGCCACATTGCGCACCGGATTTTCTGACTGGCTAAGAAAAATCAGTTGAGAGAAAAAGTCCCGGGTCAGAAATAAAATCACACCCACAACCACAGTGCCAGACACCATGGTCATCAGTGCATTTTGCACTGTGTTTCGTGCCGCGTTTGCTGCATGGCTCTGGTGGTTGTGGCTGACAGGCATAGGCGCTTCCCTGCTTTCTGAGAAAGATATCCGGGTACTTATTTGATTTAAGCCCGTCCGGGCAGGAAATCAAAATAATCCTGAAAGCGCTATTTTTTTATCACCAGACCGTAAGGTCACGACAAATGAGAAAGGAACTGAAATGGAAAAAGGAAGCAAAATAGGAGAACAGGCAAAATGCGCAGGCAACCGCTCATCACAAACGGTGACCTGCATTATTGAGATAACAACTAACTTGCCGGCAATACTTATTCAGACGGGTAAAGCATGACACGTGCTAACCGGGCCAGATTATAAGCATCAACATAGCCTGAATGCTGACGGCCTTCCCACTCCAGTCCGCTCATGCTCATCGCGGCCCGTAACCCGATGCGCTTGTTTTTAACGTGCGGCTGCAGTTTAAACAAGGTGGCCAGATTCAGATACTCTCTGAAGGGCACATTCAGATCTTTCGCTTTGCACTCGGCTCGCAGGATGGCATCATCCCGCCCCCATGCCGCATAGATTTTATGACGGCCACCAAATTTTTGCTCTAGCGCAGTCAGAATACTGGCCAGGGGCTTGCCGTTTTGCGCCACCACTTCAGGCTTGATGCCCGTCAGCTCGGTACAGAAGGGCGATATTTCGTCGTTTTCCGGCTGAACATAGTATTGCGCCCGGCGTGAAATCGTGCCCTTTTCAAGGTTCAGTTCAGCCACGCCAATTTCAATGATTTCACCGGTTCGGGCGACACCGTCTTCATTCCAGCAACACATTTCAAGATCAAAACAAACGATGCGGTTAAAATTCATGATTTTCCATTATCCGTCATACCAAACTTCATAATCATCAGTTCTGAAAGTAAACACTCACCAACACGGATGATTATTGAGTTTTGAACGATTAGCTTTGAACAAAGCGGCGAAGGATAACATGGATGGCAACCCGCTTCAGCCCCTTGCCAACAACAGCCCGTCGGAATTACTCTTGTGGCAGCTTTTCTCAAAGGATACCGCAATGAAAAACGTCTACCGCCCGCTGTTTGACGATAACAACCCGCCCGGCGAGGTGTTTTTCGGCCATCAGGCATTTCTCCCTCATACCACCACGCCCAAACATACGCACCCCTGGGGGCAGTTACAGTTAATCAGTGGCGGTATTCTGGAGCTAAACGCCGAAGGGAAACGCTTTTTGTCACCGTCACAGTACGCGATCTGGATACCACCCGGCATAGAGCACGAAAGTTACATGCGTCGCAGCATGAATTACTGCTCAATGAACCTGATTAAACCACTGGCTGAATCGTTGCCGAGTTTCCCCTGCCTGCTGGAAATCAATCCTATTATTGAAGCGATAATCAATGATCTGCGCGACCGCCAGTTGCAGGTAGCAGAAACAGCAGAAGATAAGCGTCTGATCGACGTCTTGCTGGATCAGCTCCGACACACCCGTATCCACGATCAGTTTCTGCCCAGCACTGAAGACAAACTCCTGCAACCTATCCTGCGTACGCTGGAAAAAAATCCTACCGATGGCACGACGTTAGCTGCATGGGCTGAAAAGCTGCATACCTCTGAGCGTACATTGGCTCGCCATTGCCAGGATACGCTCGGCATGAGTTTCATTGAATGGCGGCAAAGGAGAAAATTTATCTACTCTTTGCATTTATTGAGGAAAGGTTTATCTGTGAAAGAAATTGCACTGACCTTGGGTTATCATCAGGCTTCGCCTTTTATTAACCTGTTCAAACGGCATGCGCAATGCACACCGGAACAGTACAGACAAAAGCAAATCCGGGCCCAGTAGTAACGCAAACAGCGATTTAGCTGCCCACTGCTTTATCCGGTAAACCCACCAGCAAACGCCCGGCTGCATGCCTGCTGAGCGGATGCCCTAACAGGAAGCCCTGGCCGTACTGACAGCCCAGTGATTTGACCACAGAGAGCTGAACCTCATCTTCAATTCCGACCACGGCCACCTGAACCCCCAAACTCCCACTCATACCCACAACAGACTGAATGAGCGCCTTGTTGGCCTCAGAACCCGGCAGGGTGCCAACACAGGCGCGTGCAATTTTAACTTTATCGAAAGGAAAATCCCGCAGTATGGTTAAGCAGGCATTACCATTACCGAAATCATCCAGAACCAGGCTGACACCTATATGTTTCAGATCATGCATCATGGCCCGCACTTTCGGCGGATCCTGCTGTACGGTTTTTGCGGTCAGTTCTATTTCAAGGCGTCCTGGCTCAAGCCCGGACTCCTGCAACGCTTCCAGTACGGTCTGGCAGAAAGTGTCCGGTTTCAGTTGCTGAGCAGAGATATTGACAGCAATGCTCGTTTCTTCTGGCCAATCCCTCGCGGCCATACACGCCTGCTTGAGCACCCAGTCCCCCAGCGCCTGAATCAATCCGGCATCTTCAGCAACCGGCATAAATTCCTGCGAAGACACCATGCCTTCGCGCTGATGACGCCAGCGCAGCAATGCTTCAAATCCCTGCAACTGGCTGTTTTTCAAATCAAACACTGGTTGATAATAAGGTTCGAGCAGATCTTGCGCCATGGCCTTGCGTAGGTCTCTTTCCAGCAGTTGCCTTTGTTTTAACTGTTCGTCCATCCGGGTATCAAAGAAACAAAACGTCGAGCCGCCGTCCATCTTGGCGCGGTACATGGCAGTATCTGCGGCCCGCAGCAAATCGACAGGTTCAATATCATGATTAGACATGGCAATACCAATGCTCACACCTGCCAGAATCTGCTGTCCGCGAATATGGTAGGGTTCGGACATCGCTTTGATAATTCGGGAAGCCAGGGCCGATGCTTCATCCGGCTCTTGCCCGCCAACATGGATCAGTGCAAATTCATCCCCGCCCAGCCTGGCGATGGTGTCATGCATGCGCAACAAATGCTTCAGCCGCCCGGCCGTTGCCACCAGCAGTTCATCGCCCACAATGTGGCCGTAAGCATCATTGATCTGCTTGAATTTGTTTAAGTCCATCATTAACACGGCAACACAGGCATCGTTATCGCCGGCATGCTGAAGGGCGGTCTCAAGCTGCTGTGAAAAATACAGCCGGTTCGGCAGTGCGGTCAGTGCATCATGCATGGCCAGTTTGTACATAGCGGCTTTGTCCCGCTCACCGGCTTTCAGCATGATATTCATCTGGCTGAGCCGTCGCCAGCTCAGTGCCACGAGAGCGAAAGGCAAAACGAACAGGAGCGAAATGAAAGCACCCAGTCCGAATTGACGGTATTGCTCAACCCAAAGCGTAAAGTGCTCGAAGAACTCGAACTGACTGGCTAAAAGCAGCCAGATGACAGCAAAGACAGCGAGTTTGATCAATGTTCGCTTCAGGAACATTGAATGAAATAGCGATTGCAAGCTAGCCTCACGACCAGCCCTACCCTGCGCAGAATGGCTCATAAATGGATTACCTCGTCCCAAATTATCACCGTCACGTCCTTCGCCAACTCCGGAAAATATGTGATTGTTATAGTGTTGTTTTGTTGTATTCCGGCCATTTCATGTTCTGGCTCTGCTACAAAACTTATTAGTTAACACGATCACATTTACGTGAAAATGACACTTACATTTTAGGCAAATTTCCCTTTCATGTGGCACTTCTTTGTTGAGTATTTCGTGATATCGCTGCAACTCCTTGCGTCGTTTACAAAAAAAATCCGGCGAGCTTCATGCATCGCCGGTACATCAAAACATTTCACCGATATGAAAAGGTAGTGTTGAACGCGGTTTACGCCAGCAACGGCGCTTGCTGTCCGGCACCTTTGCGGCGTGTCCGCCAGCCCAGCAGTCCTAAGCCTGTTGTCAGCAGCAGCAAACTGGCTGGCTCCGGAATAGGATTACCCGGTCCGCCGGACGTCATATAATCAATACCAGCCAGGAAGAAATCTGACAGCAAAACACCCGACAGGATGATGTGTCTGACATTATCTTCACCATCCAAGTCCCAGTAATTACCGTAAAAATTCAGCTCGTTTGGCGTGAGTGCGGTCAGTAAGTTGTCAATACCCAGTAAATTGGTGTTGATGTTCAACTCAAATTCCGGATAACCGTCGTCGATCAGATAAGCGGTTGCCGATTCCAGCAAATTCAGGTTGTTGAGATACAAGCCTTGCACCGTAGAAGGCTGATCAAAGCTCAACACCAGAAATTCATGACCATCTACTTTGAAGTTATCGTCACCAAGCAACAGGGCAGAATCGATCAGGCCGCCGTCAGAAATGCTGTTGACACCGATACCTTGCCCGCTGTGTGACAGATTAACCAGTGATGGATCGCCGGTAATAATGCCATCCTGAAACAATCCTGGGACATAATAACGATACGAAGAAAACGTTATTCCGCCAACAGTGCCGGTTTGGTTTCCATTCAGGCTTGAATAAGCACCGTCCGTGAAGTCGATTTGTGCCGCCGACACACTCATCGAACCACCCAGCAGTGCAAGGGCTGCGACCCCTGTCTTTATAAGCGATTTCATCATCTTGCTCCCTACTTGTGTTATGCCGTGTTGATGTATGTTCGTGTTTTTGTGTTCGCACAAGCTATTGCATCTTACGTGCCAAAACATAACGCAATGAAAATAAACAAAATTTTTCATTGCCAACATAACAATGTAAAAAACACCGACAGGATAGGGAGAGATCTGGACACAGAGTGTCAATTTCTCTGACGGGGAAATCAGACAGTCAGGTTTGCTTATCTGCCTGACTGTCTGAAGAAACAGAAACGTGAAGGACGATGTAAGACAAAGATCCCGCGGCGAAAACCAAGCAGGCGCGTTAAAACAACATCGCCGCGGTTATTACTGGCCGTGTTGTTTAGTCAGCACATACATATCAGCCAGGCTGCCGGTAATACGCTGGCCCTGGCGATCCAGTCTAAACAACTGGTTCTCTCCAACAAAGAACTGAATACCTTCACCACTGTCATTGCTCAATGTGATGGTGTTCCCAGCGTCATTCCAGCTGAATTTTCCCTTATCGGAAAACTGCTCACCATCCTTGCCCAGATAGGTTTCAGTCAGTTCAAATGTCCCCTGCGGATCCAGTACAAGAACCGTTTCTATGCCTTCACAGTCTGCACAGGGAATCGTACCGGCATAAGTACCATTCCAGTCCAGCGAATTGCGAGCATTGTGTTCTGTGTCCACATACGCTGTCGTCTGCTGATCGGACTCCTGGGTCTGAGCAGGTGCAGCATTTGATGACATCTCGCTGTCAGAAGCAGGTTTATCACAGCCTGCCAGCGCGCCAGCCAGAGCCAGACCAATCGCAATAGACAAGAGTCGCTTTGTATTCATACTTTCTCCTGATACTCAATCACCTCAATACGGCCCGACCTCAGCCAACCATTATCAGCGAAAAGTCCTTCTGGGCCCTTGATGAGGTGTTGGACTGATAAACATCCAAAAAGTGCCCGACTTTCCGTTTTTTGTATGGGTGAATCCTGACAGTCAGCGGGCACGAGGCAGACCACTGATAACCGCATGTCCCCCACAAACTCTCCGTTCTCTGTACCGCCCGCTCGACAAAATTGTATCGCGCTGATCATAAAATCGTTGCATATAAAAAGCTTACCTTTTCTAACTCATTACTATATGCACCGCCAGGAATAAAGACAGCTTTTTAACCTGTCAGGCAAATTCATTAACCAGACTCATTAACCACGAACGTTTCATCTCACAGAAAAGGATTTTTATGTTTATATCAAAACAAGAGCGTGTGAAAGGTATTGCCTTTTCCCTGTTCAGCGCGGCCTTGACTGCATCCGTTATGCTTTCACCCAGTCTTTATGCCAAACAGATAACCCCCGAAGCGATGCCGGGTGACACGCAGTTCTCTCACTCTGCTGACAGCAGACTCAGCGTCAGGAAAACCAGGCATCTCTCGCTAAACTGTCACCGAAATCCCGATGCGCTGAAAAAGATACTCGAGAAGAAAACCGGGCTGACTGACAAGATGACCATCACCCTCTCAGGTCACTGCCTTGGCCCGCTGCTCATTGACCAGAATGGCATTGAAATTACCAATGATGATAGCCACAGCGGTGCTATCGTGCTGAATCTGCAGCCACCAGCCGGGGCCGCCATTGTCATTCAGTCCGCTGCCGTCACACTGCGAGATATCAACATTTCAGTGCCCATCGATGTACCTGCCGTGCTGGCTAAGGCCAACAGCAGTGTGACGCTGGATAAAGTCACCACGGATGCCGCCAGTTCGACAGAGACGCCACTGGAACAATTTATCGTCAGTGAAAGCAGCAGCCTGGCCCTGACCAATATGGCAGGTAATGCGATACGGGTGGCGGGCAATTCGTTTGCCGATTTTAAACAAAGTAACCAGTTACATACCCTCAATGTCAGCGACACCTCTTCCGCCCAGTCCAGCGCGGCCAACCAGTTCAATTCGGTACAAGTGTCCGGCAACGGCTATTTTCTGGCCGACAATGGCACGCAGATAAATGTGTTGATGATCTGGAGTAAAGCGGCCGTGGACATCAACCGGCAAAGCTCGGTGGCACATTTAATGATGGGGGGACAAACTCTGTTTGGTGCTTACCGCAATTCATCAATCACAGGTCCCTATGACCTGTGGGGCAATGTGGTGTTTGAGTTAGAACACTCAACGGCGGACAACTGGAAAGCGGTTGATAAACCGCATTCAATTATTTCGGGCAACAATGCCACAGTCAACGGCGTGCTTTATCCCGGCTGGTCATGGACAGGTCAGGATGGCCTCTGAGTAGCGCCGCTGTTGATGTCTCTGAAACTCACAATGCAGCAAAGTTCTGGCGGCATTGTGAGTTTTTTACGTTACTGGCAGGCGCCTTTTGCTCAGAGCGCATCTGAATGTGGCCTTCGAAGATTGTCTTTTTAGTTTCGTCCTGAAAGCTTTGAAACAAAAAAGTAAGGGCTTCACATTCTGTTAGTAGGCCAGATTCAAAACATTACTCTGCATCTGCAGGCGGGATTAATACTTTATCGATGACATGTATAACACCGTTGGTCGCTGGGATATCAGCTTCTATCACTTTCGCGCCATTAATGCGCAGACCATCATCGGTATGCTCAATCGTCAGCGGATGACCTTCAACGGTTTCTGGTAATTTCAACTGACTTGCTGCCGCTGACGAAATAGCACTGGGTAACAGATGGTAAGTCAGCAGTTTTTGTAACTTTTCTTTATTTTCAGGTTTAAGCAATTCGGCAAGTGTGCCCTCTGGTAGCATTTCGAAAGCTTCATCAGTCGGGGCTAAAAGTGTAAAAGGACCTTTGCCTTCTAAAGTCCCGGTTAAATCTGCAGCTCTTATTGCCATGACAAGTGTTTGGAAATTGTCGTTACTCGCTGCAACCTTGACTAAGTTTTTGTCAACTTGTGTTTGTTCCTGCTCCGCGTAGGCATGATTGAACCCCATCGATAGAATCAATACAGATACAAAAGCATGAATGAACTTTTTCATTTTTAACTCCTATTGATCACGACTTGAGTCTGATTGTAAGGTACTTCTCAACGTTCATATTCTGCATTAGTTCTCATGGATGAACTGTAACCATTTTAAGAATATCTGAGGTTCCTTAAGCCACCGGTGCTGCAGCCACAAACAGGCATCAAGAACTCGCCAGAAAAAACGATGAATAATGCGTTAGCTAAATCGAAAAAAATACGCAATGACAAACGCGAGAAGTGAGTTGCAGTAACCTTGCGAAACGGCAGGCATAGCCGATAGCATTACCATTGAATCTTACTCACCCCAGCCGTTTCTTTTTCAACAGCACAGTGTTGTCTTGCGCCAGTTCTTTCTCCAGCTGGCGGGTGACAAATTCCGGGCTGTTGGTGTGGCGGGCCAGCAGATGGTATACCACAGGGATCACCAGCAGGGTAAAACAGGTGGCTACACTGATACCGCATAACACCACTATCCCGATCACCAGCCTTGTTTCTGCTCCGGCCCCGGTCGCCAGAATCAAAGGTATCGCACCGGCAGCCGTGGTGATGGCTGTCATCAGAATCGGACGCAGGCGGGCACAGGCCGCATCTATTACTGCATCCTGGTAGGCTTTGCCCTGATCACGCAACTGATTGGCAAACTCGACGATCAAGATCCCGTTTTTCGCTGCCAGGCCCACCAGCATGATGATCCCGATCTGTGAATAGATGTTGAGGGTCTGTCCGGTAAAATACAGCCCCAGCAAGGCCCCGAAGGTCGCCAGCGGCACGGTCAGCATGATCACCAGCGGGTGAATGTAGCTCTCAAACTGGGCAGCCAGCACCAGAAACACCACCGCCAGCGCAAGGGCAAACACAAAGAGGATTGAGTGGCTGGCGGTCTGAAAATCCTGCGACGGGCCTTTATAATTAACTACCGCATCGGCAGGTAAATATTGCCTGACCAGTCCGTTCAGATAGGTCAATGCTTCTCCTAGCGTGTAATTATCGGCAAGATTAGCCTCTATGGTGATGGCGCGGATCCGGTTGAACCGATTCAGGGTCGGCGCATCGGCATACTCAGACACAGTCACCAGGTTCGATAACGGGATCAGTTCACCATTATGCCGCGACCGCACGTACAGGTTGCTGAGATCCTGCGGGGTATTCTGTCGCTCCGGCTGGCCTTCGATCAGCACATCATATTCTTCCCCACGCCATTCATAGCGGGTCACGACCCGTGAGCCCAGCATAGATTCCAGGGTCTGACCTATTTCCGTCACGGAAACGCCTAAGTCCCCTGCCCGCTCTATGTTGATGTCCACACCAAGCAGAGGTTTGGTTTCTTTGTAGTCATGGTCCAGGCCTTCGAGGCCGGGATTGTTCGCGGCCTGCTCCATGATAATATCGCGCCACTGCGCAAGCTGCTCATAGGTGCCGCCACCAATCACAAACTGCACCGGTTTGTTAACACCGCGCCCGAATGGCTGGCGCATGACAGCAAATGCCGACACCCCGGCGAGATCACTCAGTCGCTGTTGAATATCACGAATGATCACAAACGCATTACGTCGCTCATCCCAGTCTTCCAGCACCACAATGGCAAAACCGTTGGAGAAATCTTCCAGCTGGCCCCAGCCGCGCGGCGCCCGCACCAGCAAGCGCATAATTTCCCCACTCTCAACCATTGGCATCAGTCTGTGCTCAATCTCATTCATGTAGGGCTGCATGTACTCATAACTGGCGCCCTGAGGGCCGTTGATCAGAATAAACATGGCGCCTCTGTCTTCCCTAGGGGCAAATTCCGTCGGAATACGGGTCGCCAGCCAGGCGCTGCCACACAGCATCACCACCAGAATGCCGATGATCAGATAAGGCCGGCGCAGCCAGTTCATCAGTGACGCGCGGTAAAAATCAGTCACCGCCCCCAGCACGGCGCTGACCTTGCGTACCAGCCAGGGTTCACTTTCGACCTGCTGCATAATTTTTGATCCCATCATGGGCGTCAGCGTCAGTGCGACCAGTGAAGACAGGATCACCGCGGTACTCATGGCGACCGAGAACTCACGGAATAATTTGCCCAAATCGCCCTCAAGAAAACCTATGGGCAGGAATACGGAAATCAGCACCACTGTGGTCGCAACAATGGCAAAACCTACCTGCCGAGCCCCCAGAAAAGCGGCTTTCAGCGGTGATTCCCCAAGTTCGATACGGCGGTGAATATTCTCCAGCATTACAATGGCATCATCGACAACTATTCCGATGGCCAGGATCAGCGCCAGCAGAGTGAGCAGGTTAATGGTATAGCCCAGGGCATAGAGAATAATGAACGTTCCGATCAAAGACACAGGCACAGTCAGTGCCGGGATCAGCATGGCACGAACACTGCCGAGGAACAGATAAATGGTAATAATGACCAAGATCAGGGCAATGAAGAGGGTTTTGTAGACCTCATCGATCGATGCCTGAATAAACACAGAGGAGTCATAGGATTCTTTGATCTCCATACCGTCAGGCAGGGTCGGATTAAGCTGAGCGACCAGTGCGTTCACCGCTTGTGCCACTTCCAGCGTATTGGCGGTCGACTGCCGGTTAATCCCCAGACCAATCATGTCCTGCGTATTGCCGCGAAACATGATTTTTTCTTCTTCCGCCGCCAGCTCAACATTTGCCACATCCGCCAGTCGGATCAGATAACCGTCATCACCAATCCCGATCACCAGACGGGAGAAATCCGCAGGAGCAAGAAAACTGCGCTGCGTGCGAATAGAAAACTGGCGGTTTTCCGATTCGATCGAGCCCGCCGGCAGCTCAACGTTATCGGCCCTGAGCGCGTTTTCCACATCAGACACCGTCAGCCTGCGGGCAGCCAGTTTTTGCCTGTCTATCCATATTCGCATCGCATATTCTTTACCGCCACCGATACGCACCGCCGCCACACCGTCCAGCACCGAGAAACGATCCACCAGATAGCGGTTGGCGTAATCCGTCAGCTCAAGGGTATCCATCCGATCTGAAACCAGATTGAGCCACATGATCACTTCAGAGTTGCCCTCCGCCTTCTGCACTTCAGGCGGATCCGCTTCGTCAGGCAGATTATTGAGAATACCGGAAATACGATCACGCACGTCATTGGCGGCAGCGTCAATATCGCGTCCGATACCAAACTCCAGTGTCACATCAGATCGACCGTCGCTGCTGGTGGAGCTGATATTGCGGATCCCCTCAATGCCAGAGACCCGATCCTCAACAATCTGGGTGATCCGGCTTTCAACAATGGCCGCCGATGCCCCGCGGTAGTTGGTTGAGATAGTGACTATCGGCGGATCGATATCCGGATATTCGCGCAGCGGCAGCCTTTCATAAGCCACCAGCCCGAAAGTAATCAAGAGCAAACTGATCACAGAGCCGAAGACAGGCCGCCGGACAGCCAGATCAGTCAGAAACATGGGCGACCTCCCGGAAAGTAAAATGCTCCACAGACTGAGTGGTAACAGTTTGCCCCGGCCGCACTTTGTCCATCCCCCGGGTGATCACTTGCTCGCCTTGCTGTACGCCACTGAGAATTTCCACTTCACCGCGACTGCGGAACCCTAGCTCAACCAGACGCTGTTCAACCACGTTGTCGTCGTTGACGACCATCAAAAAATGTTCTGCCTGACGCGGGACCACGGCTTCTTCAGGAACAACCAGCCCGGAACGGGATTCTAACGTTAGCACCAGTGTCATCAGCATACCGGGCCGCAACAGCAACTGAGGATTATCGACCCTGGCCCGCACCTCGACAGCCCGTGTCTGTGGATCAACCCGGCTGTTTATCGTCGAAACCCTGCCGAAAAAAACCTGATCGGGAAAAGCGGCGACGCTTCCTTCCACCTGAGCGTCAGGATTAATCTGGCCGAGAAAGCGTTCAGGCACAGAAAAATCCAGTTTAACCGTATCCAGAGCGTCCAGGGTGGTGACCACCATACCAGGCGTCACTAACGCTCCCTGGCTGATTTGGCGAAACCCCAACACGCCGGAAAAAGGCGCCAAAATGGTTCTGGCTTCCAGCTCAGCCTGATTCTGGGCCAGGATCGCCCTGGCCACTTCGATTCCTGTCCGCAGTTTATCCAGCTCAGAACGGGCCACCGTATTACGGCGAACCAGACCTTCAATGCGCTTGTATTCCCGTCTTTGTTCTTCAAGATTGGCCTGCGCCGCCCGGACTTTGGCTTGTTGTTCGCCCGAGGTCAATGTGAGCAGCAACTCCCCCACCCTCACCTGCTGGCCGTCTTCAAAATGGATACCATCGACTTTTTCCGTCACTTTTGCGGTGATCTGTACAGATTCACGGGATTTCACCGTGCCCAGAGCTTCAACAACACGGGCTACGTTCTGCCGCACCACAGGCTGAACCACCACATTGGGGACGGGACGTGACTGTTTCACCTGGGTTTGAGCATGTCGCTGGTATTCTGTGTAACCTATGCCAAAAACCAAGGCCAGCAGTAATACCGTGCCGACAATCAGGGTAACTTTCATCCAAGTGCTCCTGTGAACAGAGGCGAAACAACAATGATGTGGTCGATTCCAGTTAAGTATAGCCAGCAGCGATTTTTTGACGTGTTGTCAATGGCGATGAGAGGCGGC
Source organism: Photobacterium salinisoli (assembly GCF_003614885.1). Lineage (GTDB taxonomy): Bacteria > Pseudomonadota > Gammaproteobacteria > Enterobacterales > Vibrionaceae > Photobacterium > Photobacterium salinisoli. The sequence goes on along the minus strand of NZ_QZMS01000011.1, from coordinate 733,640 downwards.
AGAAGTAGGACGCAGAGAAATGACTGAGCCGGTTTACAGTGTAAACGGCCCTGATAGAGATTTAGTCTCACAAATACGATTATTTTAGCGGAAAGCTGATCAAGGCAGGGCTGGTAAAAGTCATACCCTTTCTCTTGGCTCCAGCACATAGGAAAAGTACAAGGCCTGGTTCGTGAGCACGCTTAGCGTTTCGCGCAATGCACTACCTTGTCCTGAGGGGCATGACATATTCCGTGGCCTGAAAAACAGACAAAAAAAAGCGAGCCGGGACGGGCTCGCAACAAACTCACATATTGCATTTTCGAGAGACTCACAAGATAACTTACCCGCCATCCTTGCCAGGGGTTACCTTTCTCATCGAAAGGGACAAAGGTTATATCAAGATTTATTTTGGCTTTTTTTCTGCATCTAATGTCATCGTAATGTCAAAACATATTGATTTGACTCAGATTTGACTGAAATCTTTGATATTGCTTCCTATCTGCCGCTGGCAATGTCATCCAGGGCCGTCAGTACCTGGTCATTGATGTGGCCTTCAAACACTAACTTACAGACCTTACGGCGTACGGCTAAGCCTGAGATCAGCTTTTCTATCGACAGGTGACGCTCATCATGCTGACTGTTAAACAGCTCGACCGTTTTACTCAGGGTTTCGTATGGCATCACCTCGCCACTGACACGCAGCCAGTCAAGCTTGTCCATAAAGGCCTGGCACTCTTCGGTAATCACACTGACAGGATGACCGGACATGGCAGACAAAGCTGTGATACTGCGTTGCAGGGCTTCCTGAGAGGTATACTTCGACAGGACAATGGTTAATTCATCTGCATTGATCTCGACCAGATGCTTTCTGAGTTTAACCCGTCGACCCAAGCGCCCCTTTGGCCGCCCTTCTTTACGCTGAATAGGTTCAAACTCACCGTCAATGATCTCAGAAAGCTGCTCCAGCTCCTGACGGGGCAGGATCTCATTGCGGAGCGGGTTAGGCATGGTGGGGGCCATGGATCGCTTCCCTTCATTATGCATCTTGGCCCGGGAGAAGCGGATCACTTCATCGGCATCACATTTGATCTCAATGTTATAGTCCTGATAACGCGACGCCTTGCCTTCCGACGGGCTGATCGTCAGGTGATAGCCCCACAGGTTGACCGCAAACAAGGACTCAGTCACCTTGCCTTCAGCCAGCTTTTTCAGCTCGCGGATCAGATCGGTAGAAAAACGACGCCATTCAATATTGCGGGCCAGTTTCTGGTTCAGTTCGCTCAGCAACATACTGTCATGGCCACGGCGTGACATCCGGCTGCGGAAGAAGGTATATAACTGGAAAACCAGAGTATGCTGGCGAAGAATCTCCGGTGGAAACAGGAAGAAATAGTCCCTGGTCAGCAACTCTTCAAAGAACGAAGGCTCCCAGACCAGAATGTACAGATTTGGTTTGATGCGGATTTCGCCATCTTCACCTTCCTGCGGCGCTTCTTCCGATGCCGTTATGGTCCGGGCCAGAAAACGAAAACGATCACTTTTAAAGCCTTCCGGCATATTCTCGCTTAACCAGCGGCCAGTCAGTTCATGCAGCTGAAAATCGGTGAACTCGATCCTGTCGATACTTTCGCGGATCGAATCACGGGCCGGTCCACTGTCTTTCTTACCGCGCAGTGCCAGAATATCTGTGATGTAAATCGGTGTTTTATTGCTCATGTGCCGGGATTGCAGTTCATAATCCGACAAATGATGATCATGGTATTGCACTGTCAGGGTAAACAACGCGAACAGCGTCATCATGTCGTCTACCGTCATGATCGCTTTTGATGATCGTGTTTCAATAATTGCGCGCGTGCCAGATATTGCTACCATAGATTTCTGATAGCTTTTCTTGGTGCGTGGCGGTGCCAGAGCCTGATCAATAATTCCCGCCCAGCTGGTGGGTGAGACAACAATCTGATCGGCTTCGTCAGGCATCATAGGCGGCGTGCCCAGACCATATTCATTCAATAATCGTTTATTGACCTGATTCTGGGCTAATGCTTTGGAACGTTTTTGTTTTTCCTGTTCTTTACTCTGAGCAGACTGCAGGCTGGCCGTACCCAACTGAGAAACCAAAAGAGCGGGATTAATGAAGTGATGCAGCATGGTCTTGCCTGCCAGCCCTTCTTCGAAACGGACCGGTTGCTGGTTGAATAAGCCGATGCTTACAGCGGCACGTAAACGTTGCTGTATGGCCGCACGGGTAAGCTGACCTTCGGTGGCTTCTACCAACTCAGTGGTTGATACTATGCCGTCCTGGCTGGACAGTCCACGTAAGGAAATCAGGTTCAGCAGTTCAATAATGCTTCTGGTTACACCTTTGAAGTGTTGATACTGGGGTAACCAGTCGACAAGAGCAGGAGGAATGGCAAATAAATGTCCGTCTTTGTGTGATCGGGGAGCTGAGATCAGGATCTTTTCATCATATTTCTCATCACGCGTAACCGTAGATTTCATTTGCCATTCGCCGTAATTTGACCATCTTTCCGAAAAGAATAATAAAAAAATACTGAGAAAGAAAGCTTTTTTTATTGAGGCTTTTTAATAATGATCTTTTTGATTTTAAAGATCTAATTGATAGTGTGATCTTATGATCCGTGTAAAAAAATAGCTATAACACACTGATTATAAATAGATATTTTTTTGCATGATCCGGAAGTATGATCAATGTATTTTCGGAGTGGTGATCATCATGTTTCTGTAAGCATGATCAAACAAGGCGCAGAACCATGATCATTAGTGCTCTGTAAGTATGATCAACGAAGTATCAGAACGATGATCAATGTGTTTATACAGGTTATCCACAGAGTTATACCATGGAGATGAGCAGTCAGTGCGATGGATTGTCTATTCACCCCTCTTTTTCAGGTCTTTTTTCTGTTTATGGGCCCAGAACGATGATCAAGTAATAGCCTTTCGACTTAGCGTAATCCGTTTTCTATGGCTGTTACTTCCCTGTTGCTGTCGATTTCATCGATTTCGGAAAGACAATCACCGTAATAACAGAGCGCTTTTATATGTGTCCGGTAATGGAAAAATGATCAAGCTGTCAGTTTTGTCATTTCAACCTGCTGTTTGTAATGCAGGTTCAAGACATAACCGCCGGCTGTAGGGATAACAATCCGATTTGATTCAGGTATATCGGGCATTCACCGTAAATTAGCGGTACTTCCCTATGCTTCCGCAGGAAATGAACGTGGTGTAGGAGAGGATCATCATCTTGATCATTGATCCGATCTTTCCTCGCTTTGAGAGTCCCTTTTTCAGTCTACTATTTAGTCTGCTTTACCCTTGATCATCGTTGCGTAAACGGCAAATATCATCTGAAGCATGATCAAGGTAACATGCTTATTTTTTCTCCATTATTCTTGCTGTTCTCATGCTATCGCCTTTTTCGGCAACTCTGCTCGGATTGATTGAGCTTATTTTGGTGATTTGCGGGTTGAAATGACAACGACTGTAGATTAGCCATCTTTTTTCAGGCTTCCAGCTAAAATGCCACCTCATTTGCTTTACATTGTAAATTTGTGACACTGTGACATTTTAATTTATTGCTTGTTGTCTGAATCATAACAGCCAGAAATGACGCCTTAATTTGCAAGGATTATGTCAATTCGTACGGCTTTTATCCGATCTGGCATGGTTTTTACTTGAGCGCTTCATCACAGTTAATTGTTCAGCTTTTTGTTGTTTTTGTATATTTATGTTGTACAATTTTGACAAATACTCTGTAGGTGATGAACAAGATGAATCGGGTAGAAACAATTGAAAATTTGCTCAAGATAGCAGAGCAGACAAAACAGGTTCAGGCTGATCGAATTGAAATCGTGCTGGAAGAGCGCAGGGATGATCACTTCCCCTCTATGTCAAAAGCACTCATGGAAACCCGCTCTGGTCTGACCCGTCGTAAGTTAGATGAAGCGATTGCGCGGATGGAAGAAGCGGGCCATCAATTTACTAAAAATAACGCCAATCATTACTCCATCACGCTGAATGAAGCACATATGCTGATGGATGCGGCAGAGCGTCCTGCTTTTCATGAGCGCCAAACCGGCAAGCGTAAACCCTGGGTAGTGAATGTGCAGAACCAGAAAGGCGGCACAGGCAAATCCATGACGGCGGTTCACTTGGCGGCTTGTCTGGCTTTGGATTTGGATAAGCGCTATCGCATCTGTTTAATCGACCTGGATCCACAAGGTTCTCTTCGTCTGTTCCTGAACCCGCAAATCAGTGTTGGCGATCAGGAAAACATTTATTCCGCGGTTGACGTTATGCTGGGTAATATCCCGGAAGATCAGGCAACGGATAAAGCCTTTCTGATGAATAATGTGGTTATGCCAACCCAGTATCCTAACCTGAAAACCATTGCGGCCTTCCCTGAAGACGCTATGTTCAATGCGGATGCCTGGCAGGACTTGGCTGTAAATCAGAATCTGGATATTGTGCAACTGCTCAAAGAGCGGGTTATCGATCAGATAGAAGATGAATTTGATGTCATCATGATTGATACCGGTCCGCATATCGACCCATTAGTGTGGAATGCGATGTATGCGTCAAATGCGCTGCTGATCCCTTGCGCGGCCAAACGTCTTGACTGGGCCTCTACGGTGAATTTCTTCCAGCACTTGCCAACGGTTTATGAAATGTTCCCGGAAGACTGGCATGGACTGGAGTTTATCCGATTGATTCCTACCATGTTCGAAGATGACAATAAAAAACAGGTCTCGGTATTAACCGAAATGAACTATCTGCTTCAGGAGCAGGTTATGATGGCGACAGTGCCCCGCAGCCGTGCTTTTGAAACCTGCGCTGATACTTACAGCACCGTTTTCGATCTGACAACGTCTGATTTTGAAGGCGGTAAAAAAACGTTATCGACTGCCCAGGACGCGATTCAGCGGGTTGGCCTTGAACTCGAACGTGTCATGCATAGTCACTGGGCCAATTTGAACCAGGAGAAATAACAGGTGGCGATTAAAACAAACGATCTGAATGCCCGTCTGTTTGGTAAAGCAGATAAGCGTCGTGCGACGACAGTGGCAGAGGCACAGAGCGCGGCAAAAGATAAAGCAGCAGTTATTGAACTGGCGGTCGCCGGTGAAACCACTGTAGCGTTTGAACTGGTAAAAGTGAAAGCCAGTGAGATTGGTGAAAAGACACAAGTGTTTGCTCAGAATGCCCGTGAGCAGGCTTTTCTGAATGAACATGCTTTAGCTGATATTCTAACCACGCTGAAAGATCGAGGTCAGCAATACCCGGCCGTTGGTCGCTGGCTGGATGACGGCCGGATTGAAGTACTGGACGGTAGCCGGCGGCGGATGGCCTGCTTGTTGTCGAAACAGGATTTTCTGATTTATGTAGCCAAAGGCATCAACAGCGATCATGCTAAGTTTCTTTCCGATGTGGCCAACGCACACAAACCATTGTCATTGTTTGAGCGCGGTAAAGAAATGCAAGCTTTACTGGCATCCGGTAAAGTGGCGGATCAAAAAGCCTTGGCCCGCTTTTGCCAGTGCAGTGAGGCGCTGGTCAGCGGCGCATTGAAAGCAGCCAGTTTACCGATGGAACTGTTAATGGCTTACCCGAGTGTGGGTGAATTAGGTCGGCCGACCATAGTTAAGCTGCATAAACTTTACTATTCACTGAATGATGAGCAGCAGAAAGCCTTTGTGAAGGAGCTTGCTCAGCAGGATAAACCAGTCTGGCAACGAGTTGATGCACAGGGAATTACGCGCATTACCCGCGAAGTCACCAATCACATTGAGCAACTCGGCGAGTCGGTGCGTCCTAAAGTACAGCAGAGCAGTAAACCTCAGGCGGTGGAACTGGTGCGCGGACAAGCAAGCTACGTCAGAGATGGTGACAGACTCCAGCTCAAACTGAGTAAGCTTTCTGAACAGCAGGCCGACCATATACTGGCTTACCTGGCCGATTACCTTAATTAATCTGACCGTCTCTTTGATATCTGTAAGCCACGTCTGATGACGTGGCTTTTTTTATTCTGCTTGGTAGTATACAGACCTGTTTCTTCTATCTATTGCTGCAGCATCAGAGGCCAGTATGTCTGAACTGTCTCGTTTCATTTCTGACTTAGTCAGTCGTGCAAAACAATCCCGTCATCGTTACCTGCTCTGCATTGAGAGCGAGCTGAGTTGGGGGATCAATGTGGCTCAGCTTGCTCAGGCGCATTATTCTGATGGCCTTTGGCTGAGTGAGGATGCGCCGCCAAATGTGTCCTCGGTATCGGCCAAAAAAGCGCAGGCCTGGTTAGGTCAGGACTGTGATTTTCTGACTGTTGATTTGCACCAGGGCTTAGCGATTGAGGCAATCGCTGCTTTGGCCGGAACCATACGCGGCGGCGGTCTGATGGTGATGCTGTTACCTGGCCCCGAAGACAGGTCCAGCGATTGGCAGTCACCCTTTATGCAGCGCTTTTTATCTCAGCTTTCCAGCCATAGGGTACTGACGATAAAGTCCGGTCTGGATGGCAAGATCAGTTTGCCTCTGTTGCCGGCGGAATCGTCTGCCGTTTGCGAAATAGCGGAGCGGTGTTATGGATGCCTGAGTGATGAACAGCTTGATGCCGTTGAATCAATCCGACGGGTGGTTACAGGACACAGGCGTCGCCCATTGGTTATCACAGCTGATCGCGGCCGCGGCAAATCCTCTGCTTTAGGCATTGCTGCAGGTATTCTGATGAAGGAAAAGCCTCGCAAGATACTGGTGACTGCGCCTCGTCAGCGCAATGCCCAAACCGTATTCCAGCATGCAGCTAATACCCTAGGACTCGCTGCTGATTCGTCTTATCAGATCGAACACGATGGCAGTCAGCTCTGTTTTATTGCCCCTGATAACTTGCTGGCTGAATGTCCTTCGGCGGATTTGCTTATTGTGGATGAAGCGGCGGCTATCCCTGCCCCGCTGTTGCAGAAGATGTTGTCTAGCTATTCGAGGGTGGTCTTTGCCTCGACGATACATGGCTATGAAGGTACCGGACGGGGATTTGCCATTAAGTTTAAATCTGTACTGGATGCCATGACCCCGCAATGGCGAGCCTGTTCCATGACATCCCCTATTCGGTGGGCTGCAGGCGATCCGCTGGAACACTGGCTTTTTGAGACCTTGTTGCTCGATGCCGAGCCAGCCGCTCTGACTGAACCTGTGTCTGTCGCGGAGGTGCAGTATAAGCAGATATCGCCATTATGGCTGACTGAGCAACCCGACAGGTTATCTCAGCTGTTTGGTTTGTTGGTCAATGCGCATTATCAGACCTCACCGGCCGACCTTAAGCAACTTCTGGACGATCCTGACTTAATCATTTTTGTCGTTCTAAAGGATGAACTGATTGTCGGTTGTGTGTTGCTTTCTCGTGAGGGTGGCTTCTCTGCAGAACTTTCCCAGTCGATATGTCTTGGTCAACGCCGGCCCAGAGGGCATTTGCTGGCGCAATCTGTTGCTGCACACCTTGGTCTGGCAGAGGCGGCCAGTCAGCATTGCGGACGTATTTTACGCATTGCTGTTCATGATAATGCGCGCAAGATAGGAATAGGCGCAGCCTTACTGAGACAGATTCAAGAATGGGCTGAGCGTCATCAACTCGACTTTTTGGGTACCAGCTATGCAGCCAGCAGCGAATTATTACCTTTCTGGCAGAGCGCTGGCTATGTTCCGATTCGGTTGGGTATTGTTAAAGACGGCGCCAGCGGATGCCATTCCCTGTTGTCTGTTCTGCCATTATCCGATGCGTCACGTTCCTGGTTTGATGCGGCAACACATTCTTTCTCGCTCAGTTTTCTGGCACAGGCCTGTGAACAGTTTCGGCTGCTCGATATGGCTGTTTTTCTGCCTTTATATTCGCGATGTTTGTGGCATGCGCAATTACCGCAAGTGTCGAACACGGTATACCGTCAGTTGATACACTTTTCTCAGGGAGGGCTGGGTTACGACTTGCTTGTCGGTCAATTGTCTCTCTGGCTGCAGCATGGATTGAAGTCTGGCGAGCTTACTGATCAAGTTGGTATTGACGTGATGTTAGCTAAAGTGATTCAGCGACAATCGTGGGCAGAATTACAGGTGCAGTTTGGTTTTACCGGCAGAAAGCAGGCTGAGCAATTTTTGCGTCACTTTGTTGGCAATATGCTGACAAATATCCCTCATTGATTGCAATTTACAGTGTAAATAGGTCACACCTCGTATTTACACTGTAAATCACTGTATATTGACCAAATTTGGTTTTTACCCTACTTCCTGAATCGCTGAACAACCTTTTAACCACTGTCATACACAGTTAGTGGTCACTAACATTGCCTGATGAGTGCTGCCAAAAAAAGTTCAAGGTATTACCACTTAAACCACAAAATTAGACTAGAGTTATTCTACCTGAGCATGAAAAACGTACTGCTGATGGCAAGTGCAGGATAATTATTAGAATGCCGTTAAGGGGTGGGATATGAGTTTAGTGAAGGTAGAAAGCAAGGCAATGAGAACCTTGGTGGAATCCGGTGTACGCATTGCCAAACCCAATATGACATTCAGCCTTGTTGCTGGCGGATTTGCGGCGCGATTATTGAAAAAAGCCAATAGCACGCCAGATCAGACGGTTTCTGAAAGTGGTAATTTGGGGTTAAAGGTACGGTTGAATAAGTTGAGTAAGAATTGTATCTATTTCGCCGCTATGGTGCCGTTGGATTTATCTGCGTCTTATCAGTTGCAAGTTCAGGGGCTGAGAATGCTTGATGGTTATCTGACGACAGAATCATCCGATGATAACGATCTCCAACTACCCTGTGTTTATCAGTTTCATCCAAATGACTGGCTAACAGATGATGATTTGAATTGGTTAGGGGTAGATTAATTTTTTGCTTAAATCGCTTTTTGCGGGCGAGCATGGTGTATACCTGCTCGCTTCCTTCTTCATGTTTCATGTTATTTCATCATCTATCAATAACTCTGCTGTTGGCCGTTGAATAAGGTTACCGTAACCATTCTGTTGCGCCCTTTTATTACGGGATCCCCGTTTTCCGTTCTTGTTCCCTAACTGCAAGTCCTGTCGTTGCTTGTTGTGCGAAGTGTGACTCCCTTCTATGTCTACACGATTGAAATTTCTGTAAGATTTAGACTCAAACGGGCTGCAGGCCAGGAAGAAGGAGCCTTCCATGACGGATTCAGTACTGATGTTGGAGCCAGATGGCTCACAACTGCGTCTGGTTGTATCCAAACCAATGGAAAATACTTGTCAGTCGCTACAGCGTGCTGATATTGAGTCGTTACTGGAACAGTCAGATTACTATTCCTTTAGTCGTCTTGAAGATGCGATTCAAGATGCCATCGACTATTACAACAATTCGCCATCTGACGCTGCGCAGTCGGCATTTATCATTGCTGAGCGAAAAGACGTAGAACTTGAAATCTCTATTTCAGACGACTGTATGTTCGCGTATGTCACTCTGACTGGTGCATACGGTGGTGAACGATTAACAGCACAGGGGCTGATAGCGACACTGAAGCAGCATCGTATCGTGCGTGGTGTCAGCAAAAAGCGTCTGCAATATCTCCTGCAGAAATCCTGGGAGCTCGATCCTGGTGAAACCTTCACACTGAAAATTGCAGCTGGCCGGCCAGCCGTTGCTGGTACAGATACCCGCTTTGAACCTTTAGTCCCCGATGCTTCTCAGCGAATTCTAGCCCCTCAGGACAGCGATCACGGAAAAGTGGATATGCGTGATCTGGGTAAACTGATCACGGTTGAAATCGGGCAGCCTTTGATGCGACGCATCCCACCCACATCTGGTGAACCCGGTTATGATATCCATGGCAACACAGTTAAGGCGGTCGCCGGAAAAGTTATCGCTTTCGATGTTGGTATAGGAACCCGGATTTCTGAGTCCGACCAAAATGTACTGATTGCCGATAAAGAAGGGGCACCGCGGCATGGTCTGACTGGTATGGCGGTGGATGACCTCTTAACTGTCGAGAAAGTCGATGTTACAACAGGCCATATTGATTTTAACGGTGCGGTACTGGTGCTGGGTGATGTCAACTCAGGCATGAAGGTCAAAGCTGCCGGTAATATTACAGTGACAGGTGTGGTGGAACTTGCAGAATTGACTGCCGGCGGAAATATTACAGTTGCGAACGGCGTGATAGGACGGCTACATGATGGCAAACCGGCCTACTGTTACCTGCAAGCACTGGGTAAAGTCTCGGCCAAATTTGCTCAGTACACACAGATTGAATCCGGCACAGACACTGAGCTGCATCTTCATTTGGCCCATTGCATGGTCACGGCACAAGGTGCCGTCAGGGTGATCGACCCTGCGCAACGTCACGGCACTGTGACGGGGGGGATAATTGTCGCCGAGGGAGGTGTCTGTGCCCGAGTATTAGGGGCTGAAGCCGGCATTGATACCCAGATAAAGCTCTTGAGTGAGTTTGATGATCTCAAGGCTGATATGGATGTCTTGAAAAACGAGATAAAAAATCAGGAAGAGCGACTGCATCAAATTGTTCTGCTGCAGATGAAGTTAGCGAAGATACCGAAACATAAACGCTCTCAAGAGCTGGCAAATAAACTGGCAGACAGTAAAGAGCAGTTTATGTCGACGTTAGCTGAGATGAAAAGCCAGCACCAATCTCTGCAGCAAAGCTATCTTGAACAGTTGTCTGCAGCTCAGGTTGAAGTCAGTGGTTTGATACATCCTGGCGTCTCGATTTGTATTGCTGACAAAGAGTTTGCCGCTGAGCGAGAAATAACGGCTTGCCGGATACACTTAGAGCAACAAAAGATTGTGTGTCAGCCACTGGGCACTACTCGCAGCCAGATATGACAGGTGAGATTTACAGTGTAAATAGCGAGCTGGCTGTTGATATCGGAGGTTTGTATTTACACTGTAAATCGGGGCGATCAGGCTTGCTTCGCTTGCAATTACTCTTTGAAATCCTGTTTATCGAGTCCGTGCTTTTTCATTTTGTCGTACAGGGTTTTTCTTGCCAAAGCTAATTCCGACTGTACTTCCTTCAAGCGACCATTGTGCCGGCGTAGTGCGTCACTGATTAACGTGAATTCAAACTGGTGTACACGTTCACTTAATGAGGGAAGAGGGGCATCAAAATCGAGTGTTTGGTGTTTGTCAAAATGGCTCCCAAGCAGTACTAACCTTTCTGATACAGATCTTAACTCACGAACGTTTCCTGGCCAGTCGTAAGCAAGCAGCTTACTTTTTTGCTCGGCATTGAGTACGGGAGCTTCGATGTTATACCGGGAAGCGGCTGTACGGATAAAGTTTTGAAATAATAATTCAATGTCTTCCTGGCGTTCACGCAATGGGGGCAATGACAGTGCGCATTGCGTCAGAAGCTGGAAAAGCTCGCCTGAAAATTGTCCTTGTGAGGTCAGGGTATCAAGAGAACGGCTGCTGCTGACGATCACTCGTGTCTTGTTGTGGTTTGACGCCTTGGCTTCTTGCGTGAGCTGGTAAAGCAATCGTTGTTGCGATACAGCAGTCAGCCGGTCAATATTCTCAAGGTACAGTGTGCTGCCTGCCGCGTCAGACCATTTACCGGCATGGCTGGCGTGTCCGAAGCACAACTCTTCAAATTGCTGTTCACTCAGATCCTGACACTTGAGCGATATCAAAGGGCGATGCTGCCTTGGACTGTGGTCATGGATAAACTGTGCCACCAGGCGTTTGCCTGTCCCTTCTTCACCTTCTAACAATACAGTCGAATCATCCTCCTGCAACTGATACAGGCTTCGTCGAAGTTGCTTAATAGCTAAGCTGTTACCCAAAATTCGAGGGCCAGGACTACTTTGTGATGCCAGTTCTCTTTTCAGTTCCCGGTTCTCCAGTACCAGTTCCCGTTTGTCGCAAGCTCGCTTTACCACATCGAGCAGATGCTCGGTAGAGAATGGCTTTTCCAGAAAATCGTAAGCGCCGATCCGCATGGCATCGACAGCGGTAGAAATATCACCGTGCCCCGTCAGCATGATTACCGGCAGTTCTGCGTCAATCGTCAATGCTTGTTGCAGAAACGTCATACCGTCCATACCTGGCATATTAATATCTGTGATGATGACACCCGGGAATTGACTGTCGAAAACGCTTAGCGCCTGACGGGCACTGGAGAATAACTGGACCTGGTAATCTTCCAGTTCGAGGGTTTGTCCGAGCGAATCCCGGATTGCTTTTTCATCATCGATAAAGATGACTGGAGGTTTCATGCTTGTTCCTCTTTGCCAGTGGCAAACTGATTTGAAACTCGGCGCCACCACCTGTGTGGTTATGTACGGTTAAACTGCCGGAAAACATATCAAGGATACGCCGACATATGGTCAGCCCCAGTCCTAATCCATCATGCTTGGTACTGAAAAAGGGCGTAAATATCCGTTGTTTTTGCGTGTCATCCATACCTGGACCATTATCCCAAACGGTGATGACAGCACGCTGGCGGCCAGCTTGGAGGCTAATACCAATTTTCTTATCAGCGACAAGCTCCTGTGCCTGAATGGCATTTTGAAGCAGATTAACTATCACTTGTTCAAACTGCACCGCGTCAATACGGACAAAAACATTTTCGGTGAGATTGAGTTGCAGAGCGACTTGATGTCTGGTCAGCGGTGCCTGCATCAGCTGGATGGCATTTTGAATCGATTGGGCGGCATCGGTACTGCTGTTGAGTGATTGTCCTTTACGGGCAAAGATCTTGAAGCGAGCAATAATGGTGGAAATACGTTCATTTAAATCGATGACCTGCTCAAGATTACTGGCTACCGCCTGATAACGTTCTTTCTTTAGCAGTTTCAGGCCGTTTTCACAATACGTGCGCATTGCCGACAGTGGCTGATTAATTTCATGATTGATGCTGGCTGAAAGTTCGCCCAGCATGGCGAGCTTGGCGGCCTGGATCAATTCGGTTTGTGTTTCTTTCAGTTGCACCTGAGTCAGTTCGTATTGCTCAATCGTATGCCACAGTTCTTGGTTTGCCAGATGTAAATGCTGGGTTCTGTCGGCAACCTGATGCTCCAGTGTATCGTTCAGTTCCGATAGTGCCTGCTTGGCACTGACCGTCTGCCACCAGTAAATCATGACAAGAATCAGCAGCACGTAAAAAGCGATAAACAGAAGTATGCTTTCAAATACATTGGTATAGATATGCATACTGGGAGTGAAACCGTAAATCACCCAGCCTGCCGTGGCCATGTCATGGTGAGCCAGTAAAAAGGATTGGCTGCGTTGGCGATGCGGCAGGTACATTTCTGCCTGTTGGTTGGTATTGAGTGTCGCCAGGGTCGTAAACGGAGTCAGAGGGCTCAGCGATGCATCGCCGTACTGGCGGCTCTCTCTTACTTGTTGTTGCTGTTCGGCTGATAAAGGCACCAGGCTGTGGTAAAGCCAGGCGTCAATTGAGCTGTAAAAAACGACACCTTGCGGATCGCTGATCACATACTCCAGTTCCTGATATTGCCAGATTTCATCGACCAGATTGAGATCTATTTTGATGACAATGACGCCCTCGATCTGCTTTTGACTATTAAAAACGGGGGCTGAAAAGAAATACCCTCGTTTACCCGAGCTGACGCCAAGAGCAAAAAACTGCCCGAGCGAACCCTGGATAGCATCACTGAAATAGGGGCGGTAGGCGTAGTTGTTACCGACAAAACTGTCGGTTTGCCGCCAGTTGCTGGCAGCCAGGGTATCGCCCCTGGCATTGAGTAAATAAATAGTGTCTGCACTTAATGTTTTTGCCCAATATGCCAGTAACAGATTGGTTTGCAGCATTTTTGCTTCGCGCTCGGGCTGTGGACTTGACTGTGCATGCAGCGAATCTAATAGCCTGGGATCATGAGCCAGTAACTGGGGCAGCTGCTGGTAGCGGGTAAGTCGCTGGTCGAGTTTCTCGCCGAGTAAGCGGATATCAGATCGAATCTGTTCTGAAAGCGTTCGCGTAAAGTGCTGTTGGGTGAGGAAACCAATAAGGACAGAAAGCAGTATGCCCAGTCCGGCAATCAGGCCCAAGGTACGTGATTTTGGCAAAATTGGCGCCCTGTCTAAGTCAAAGTGGAATGTGCAAAATTAGCATCTTTCGCTGTCAGGCCCTAAAGCTTATGTTTATCAAATTGATCGTGATCCTTGTATCGTTATTAACGCTCAATAAAAACCGCATACTTTGCAGGAGGTGCTTGTTTTTCCACACACTAAGACGGACAATTTAATGCATTAACCAGTCCAAGCCTGAGGTCACTGAACCATAGTGTTGGTGAACCCTGGCAGTAAGTTAACGGAGAATACAATGGAGCTGTCTGATATTCGTCGCGAGTACACTCGGGGTGGGTTACGCCGCCACGATCTGCCGGAACAACCGATTGAGCTTTTCAATCACTGGCTGCAGCAGGCTATTGAAGCTGGCCTGACTGATCCTACAGCAATGACGGTGGCAACAGTCGATGCAACGGGTCAACCTTTTCAGCGCATTGTATTGCTGAAACATTTTGATCAGCAAGGTTTTGTTTTTTATACCAATCTAGGCAGCCGAAAGGCATCTCAGATCGAGCATAATAATAAAATCAGTCTGCACTTTCCCTGGCATCCGCTGGAACGCCAAGTTCATATTACCGGGGTAGCAGAGAAACTGACCACGCTGGAAGTGATGAAGTACTTTTCATCCAGACCCAAAGAGAGCCAGATTGCAGCCTGGGCCAGCAAGCAAAGCAGCAGGCTAACCGCACGTCAGGCGCTGGAAGGAAAATTTATGGAATTGAAAAAGAAGTTCTCCGCTGGTGAAGTTCCCTTTCCTACTTTCTGGGGTGGCTATCGGGTGAAAGTGACATCAATGGAATTCTGGCAAGGCGGCGAGCATCGCCTGCATGATCGTTTCTTGTACGAGCGTGAAGATGAGCATTGGCATATTGACCGCTTAGCGCCGTAAATAAAGAAAGAAAGGCCACCGATAAGGTGGCCTGCTATAGAAGGTTATTCTTTCAAAATGATGGATAACTGGCTGGTAAGCATGCTTTCAGGAATGTGTGAGCCAAAACCGAGATCTAACGCTAAATCGATCAGTTCATTTTTTGAATTCGCATTAAACTTTTCACGAAGCTTAATCACATAATTTTCAACTGTTTTCACTGAAACATTGAGCACTTTCGCAATGTACTGTGGTTTTTTGCCATAGAGCAATAAGAACAGGACTTCAGATTCCCGCGTATTGAGCTGAACCTTTTGACGGTGAAGATCCAGGCTGAAGGATTTTTGGTGTTGATCATTCAGACCCGCAGCCCTGCAAATCCAATGACCGACTTCCAGAATCGCGGTATCTTTCAGTTCTATTCCTGAAAAGATGGTGCCGACAACCTCGTCCTCTTCATTACGCCATGGCATTTTCGTGAACAAGTGTGCCCGCCAGTTACCATCAGAGTAAGGGTGAATATCCAGCACCCGCATGCGTTTTTCGCTGAGAATGACTTGATTGTCCTGATCTCTGAAGTTTTGGGCACACTCAATGGTGGGGCATGGCATATCGAAATCAGTACGTCCGATACAGTCTAAATGATGTTCTACACCTATAATCTTGCCATATTCATGATTGGCATAAACAAAGACAGAGTCTGTATCTTTACAACCCCAACATCCAGGAAGCTGATTAAACATATGTAACAGATTGGGATCGAGTGAATCTTTCACGCTTTAAGCCAGAGTTTATTATTTTGGTGGGCGGATTAGGTCTGAGTTTAATGGAAGTGCAGAATGTTACAATATTAGCTGACTGAAAAATTAGACAAGTATGGAATAAAATAGAAAAAAATGCCGGCCAAACTGGCCGGCAAAGACAAGAGTTTAACTCCGAAGAGTTCAATCCTGTACGACGTGTAGAAGAGGTATCCAATCAAGTTTGCATCTTTGATAAGAGGGTGTATATCAAAGAACCTCATTGGGATGTATCCGGTTAGGATACTGCAGACGGTTTAGAAAGGGTTTCTTCAACCGCCTACAGTTGCAACTATAGTGAAGCGGTCTCTTTTCGTTAAGGGGGGAAATCACCTATTGACAATGATAGATAGGTGTGGTTTGAGAGTGATTACCGTTTTCAATATGATACTGAGTGCTATTAAACGATAAGAAATGTGCGCATAAGATAATAAAAAATCGACAAGAGGTCGATTTTTTTTGTGTATTATCTCGAATAATTACGCATTTAACTCATAAATATGCAATAAAACAGTAAGTACAAAGGTAAACAGTGATACTACTCAAAAAAATAATAATAACTATAAGCAACAAATAAGGCGGGCAGGCTCGAATACACAGAAGCGATTAAAGCCGCTTTTGGAGCGAGTGCGATGGCGGGAAAGAGCGCATCGCCATCATTGCTTAGTGCATTGCCTAATTGTGCCGACATGGGAACGGCGCCGTGAAGATAAAAGCTAGTGATGAGAATTTGCGGTCCGCAGCCAGGAATAAGACCGATCAATACCCCGGCTAATGGCAGTGTCGCACTCCAGTGGCTAAGTGACTCTGCTATATCCCAGCCTGTCAGCTTCATGGTGACTTCAAAACAGAGGAAAGCGCTAATCACCCAGGTAGTGACAAAATTCGTATCCTGCGCCACACGCTCAAACAAGCTGGCTTTGTCAGGTTTCGGATCTTCAGAAACGGCATCGCGATAACCCTGGATATCGCGACTGAGTGACCAGAGCAGCATGGCGACCAACGCAAACAATGCACCCATGACAGTGATGCTACCCTCGGGTAAATGAAAAAACGCATCTGTGTTGAGCTGAAACGATCCCATCACAGCGATAACGGCACTGGGAATCAGCAGCCATTGCCAGAAGGTGCCCTGCCAGCGAACTGCGGGGGCCTGTAAACGAGATGACGTTGCGCGACAACAAGATACTGTGGTTTCGGGACTCTGGGGTTGTAAAAAGGCGCCGCTATGAAGCGTATCGACCAGCCATCCACTAAGCATGCCAACGATTAAACCGATCGAAACAATGAAAAGTCCGGTTGCCGGTTTCGCCGCAAGTAAAAGAAAAGCGGCATCCCCCATAGTGGCTGTCAGTACAGCAACAACAGAGCCAAAGCTCATCTGACCACGGACAAATTGCGTGATCACTATGATGGCGCCGCCACAACCCGGCAATGCACCCATGACAGAAGCAAAAATAACCTGATATCGCCGGCTGCTTTTTAGCTCTAAGGTTAAAGCGGACTGATGGCTCAGCTTCTGTGACAGCCAATGATACAGTGCGAGAGTGATAGCGACATAGGCGGCGACTTGCCAGAACGCATCCGCCAGCACACTGACTGTCAGTTCACGAGTCGCAGGCGCTGCCAGCATGGCTATCAGCAGGACGGGAAGCACAAGACGTTTATTGGCGAGACGCCAGCGATAACCCAGTTTTTGCAATGGGGCGGATTTAACCTGAGATGTCATGGTCACTCTCAACAACTACAAATAAGAACTATTCTTATCTAATATCAGTTGAGAGTGATTATCAATTCTATTTTTGAATCATCAGTCAGATAATGCCGAATGTTTTTAGCAACGTCAGGCCCAGGCTGCAGGTGAACATAGAACCCAGTGTGGTCATAGCAATGATATTGGCCGCCAGACTCGCATTTGCCCCCATTGCACGCGCCATGACATAGCTTGCAGCGGCAGTAGGAGCCGCACTCATCAAAAAGATTATGCCCAATTCTGTGTCACGGAAACCGTAGCAATAGCCAGCGATGGTGATCAGCAACGGAGTGATGATCAAGCGGGCACTGGTTGAGAGGTTGGCATTGCCCGATTCCTGTTTCAACTGTCGCAGATCCAGGCTGGCACCGGTGCACAGGAGCGCCAGCGGTAGTGTCATGTCGGCAAAGTACCGGCCCGACTGCATCACAACATCTGGCAGGTGGAGATCCAGAAAAGTAAAAGGAAGGGCGCTGCAGATACTGATGATCAAAGGATTGGTGATGATCGACTTCAATACGAAACGATGATCAAGGGAAGCATTGGCGGCACTGGAACGGCTGAGCGTGATCACGGCCATGATGTTATAAAGCACAGTGATCACGGCAACATAGAGGGCACCGACCACTATGCCTGGCTCGCCGTACGCATTTGCCACATAAGCCAGGCCGATGATACCCGTATTGGCTCGAAAAGCGCCCTGAACAACAACCCCACGCTCACTTGGTTCCTTGATCATCTTTCCGGCGATCACTTCAAATAAGAGGAATACCGCAATGTTAGCTAACGCGGCAAAGACAAAAAGCTCTCCGCTACCCAGTTGATGGACATCGGCATTGACCAGGTTAAGGAACAATAGTGTCGGCAGGGTAACAGTAAACACCAGCCTTGAACCTGCCTGAGTAAAAGCATCATTGATGATTCCCCAGCGTTTTAAAGCTATCCCCAACGCCAGCATGATAAAAATAGGGCCTGTGACGGTAAATGAAAATGAAAGCTGCGTGAGAAATTCGCCCATTGTGTGTCCTTTCCGCTCGGGTAAACAGCCCTACGTTTTATCACAAAGAGTTTCAGGCAACAGCAACTAACCGATTTATCTGTAACATATTTTCTTTCCATCCTCTTCTTCTGCCAACCAGCACAAGGATGGGAAAATGTGTGTGTCGAGCCGGTATACGCGGGCTGTTTATACAGGAAAGATGATCAAGCAGGGATAGATAACGGCCTTTGTCATTTCAACTGGAAAGATGATCAAGCTGGATCCTTGATGATTTGAGCGTCCGGGATGCCGTCTATATGGAAAACACTGGAAGTATGATCAAGGTGGTTGGTGTCAAAAACAGATGCGTTGGTCAGTTTGGTATGAGGCAAAGCAGCCACAGCGGATGAATACTCAAATGGAATTATTTTAAGTCATTAATATATAAATGAATTTTAGATAGTTTAATGAAGAAGACAGATTTCTTGCCTTTGTGCCTTACAGGTTAGATGCCAGAAGCTGCAGTGCCTGAAAATTCAGCGGGATAAAATTGAAATGACACCGACCGTAAAAAGTTGAGTCTTGATCACGCTTCCGAGTTGTTTTTGATCGAAATAAGGCTGGATCTGAGGAAAGATGATCAAGGAGAGCAGACGCAAGATCAACAGAAATCAGCCAGCCTCTTTTCATTGCCGGGGCTTATCTATTATGATTCGCCTTTATATTTCACGCCAGATGGCCAGCCGTAATCACTTACGCAGGGAGAACAGATGAAGGATAGTACCCATCCGTCAGGGTTCAAACCGGCGGAAATCATGAAGTTGCCAGAACAGATGGATCATCACAACCATGGTTATAACCAGGTGGTGATTGCGCTGTCCGGGCAAACTGAGTTCGAAATAGAAGGTTACGGCAGTCTGGTCTGTCCGGGGCAGGGGTGCCTGGTGACGGCGGAATCTGAACATGGTTTTTCCGGTGTGGGTAACAATGAGATTCTGGTGCTGAATGTGTCTGTCAGTGACGCCGAACCCGACTATGGCGTTGAACGTATGCACAGGCTGTTCGAACAATCCTCCTACTTTCATCTTGATAATCAGGCGCAGACACTGATTCGTGCACTCTCAGCAGAAATGCAGGCTAACCCGGACGACTGGCTGTTGAGTAAAGCCTGTACTGATACCCTGATGTGTGTGTTGCAGCGTCATTTTAAGCCGCTGGCCTCCGAGCGCTATCTGCCCCGCCTTAACATGGATGTTATTGATCATTACATCCACCAGCATCTTTCGCGCAAGATCACTGTTGCTCAGCTGGCCGGGCTGGTTTTTCTCGGCGAAAGTCAGTTTCATGTTGTCTTTAAAGAGCAGACGGGCGTGACGCCGCACCAGTATGTGCTGCAAAAGCGTCTTGAGCTGACCCGACACCTGATGGAAGAATCGCGTCTTAGCCTGGCCCAGATTGCTCAGTCGTGCGGCTTTTCGAGCCAGAGTAATTTCACCCAGGCCTTTTCCCGCCATTTTGGGGTGTCGCCCGCTAAATTCCGCCGTCAGTGGATCTGAGCGACAGATATCTGCAGCCGTCAGCACCGGACAGCTGGCAGCCCTCTGAGCCGATAGTTGCTTATCTCACTATTTTCTACCACAGTTTTTATGACTTTCCCTGTTAATTGATCAGGTTATCGGCCGTCATGATTGGCTGTTTGCTGTTTCTTACATCAATTAAATAGAAAACAGCATTTTTTGCTAAATACTTGGGTCTGATTTTGTTATAAAGCGGACTTTTTCGATAAATTATCGGAGTTTTTGGTAAGACTCAGCGACAGGTACGAAATAAAATCCCCCGCTAAAGTAACACTGGTGTAACATTTATCCTGAATCACATGACAAACTGTGTTGATGGTTATTCAGGTCCACTATATTGAGGGAATGACTATGTTCAATGCGGCAGATGCCCTTCAGCCATCTTTTATTGAGCAACCTTTAGATGCACTATGGCAGCAGATTTCACCGTTATACTCGGTCGAAGAATCTGCCTGGCTGGAACAACTGTTGCCCCTGGCTGAGCCTTCTGAGCAAGAACGCCAGTTCACTGTCGACAAGGCGACACGCCTGATCGAACAGGTGCGCGCAGATCGTACCGCGATCCAGATGATCGATGCCCTGCTGCTGGAATACAGCCTGGACACCAAAGAAGGCATCCTGCTGATGTGTCTGGCCGAAGCCCTGATGCGTATTCCGGATGCAGCCACTGCTGACGCACTGATCCGCGATAAGCTGAGCGTGGCGGACTGGAAGTCTCACCTGAAAAACTCTGATTCCCTGTTTGTGAACGCGTCAACCTGGGGTCTGATGCTGACCGGCAAAGTGGTCAGCATGGAATCTAAGGAAGATGGCAGCCCGGCTCGGGTGATCAACCGCCTGACCAATAAGATGTCTGAACCTGTGATCCGCAAGGCGATGCATCAGGCCATGAAAATCATGGGTCACCAGTTCGTGCTGGGACGGACCATCGGCGAAGCGATGAAGAACGGTCAGGCCAAGCGTGATAAAGGCTTTACCTATTCCTTTGACATGCTGGGCGAAGCGGCACTGACTCAGGACGATGCCAAGAAATACTTCAACGATTACATTGAAGCTATCGACGCTGTGGGCCTGGATAACAAAAAGCATTCCAAATCACCTTGTCCGACTGTGTCCATTAAACTGTCGGCATTGCATCCGCGTTACGATGTGTCTAATGAAGGCCGTGTACTGACAGAAATGTACGACACTGTGCTGGAATTACTCAAGCGCGCCCGTGCGCTGAACGTCGGTATCACCATTGATGCCGAAGAAGCCGATCGTCTGGAACTGTCGCTGAAACTGTTTGAGAAACTGTACCGCTCTGAGGAAGTGAAAGGCTGGGGCCGTTTTGGTCTGGTCGTTCAGGCCTATTCTAAACGTGCTCTGCCTGTGCTGGCCTGGCTGGCAGCATTGAGTAAAGAGCAGGGCGATGTGATCCCGCTGCGTCTGGTAAAAGGCGCATACTGGGACAGCGAACTGAAAATGTGCCAGCAAAGCGGCTATGCCGGTTATCCGGTTTATACCCGCAAAGAAGCGACGGATACCTCTTATCTGGCCTGTGCCCGCTTCCTGCTGTCTTCCCATGTTCGTGGCCTGATTTTCCCGCAGTTTGCGAGTCATAATGCCCACACAGTGACGGCGATTCTGGCGATGGCCACGCACCGCGACTTCGAATTCCAGCGCCTGCATGGGATGGGCGATGCACTGTATAACCATGTCATGGACATTTATGGTGTGAATGTGCGCATCTACGCACCGGTTGGCAGCCACAAAGACCTGCTACCGTATCTGGTACGCCGCTTGCTGGAAAATGGCGCCAACAGCTCTTTTGTACACCGCCTGGTGGATGCGCGTTGTCCGATAGACTCGCTGGTGCAGCATCCGGTTGATGTGCTGCGCTCGCGCCCGACGCTGCATAACCATCTTATTCCGTTACCCAAAGATATTTTTGGTGCTGACCGCAAGAACTCGGCCGGCATTAACATTGAGATCGAATCGGAATGGACGCCTTTCCGTGATTCAGTCGAGGCATTTAAAACCCATCACTGGACGGCTGGCCCTATAGTTAACGGCGAAGTGCAGTCAGGCGACATCTTCCACGTTACGGCCCCTTACGACCGTCGTGAATCAGTTGGTGAAGTGGCGTTTGCCTCAAGCGATCTGGTCGCTAAAGCCATTGATGTTGCCGCGCAAGCGTTTCCTGCCTGGTCCGCTACCCCTGCCGCAGAGCGCGGTGCATGCCTGCAGCGCCTGGCTGATTTGCTGGAAGCCAATACCGGTGAGCTGGTTGCGCTGTGTCATCGCGAAGCGGGTAAAACCATTCAGGACAGTATTGACGAAATCCGTGAAGCGGTAGATTTCCTGCGCTTCTACTCCCATCAGGCCGCCACGGAATTTGCACAAGGCAAATCAGTGGTTGCTTTTGATGGCCAGTCGCGAACCTTGTCATATCAGGGACGCGGTGTCTTTGCCTGTATCAGTCCGTGGAATTTCCCTCTGGCGATTTTCCTGGGTCAGGTATCGGCGGCACTGGCTGCGGGTAACACAGTCGTGTGTAAACCGGCTGAACAAACCTCGCTGATTGCTTTCCGTGCTATCCAGATGATGCTGGAAGCCGGCGTTCCTGCGGGTATCATTCAGTTTGTACCCGGTCGTGGCGCGGAAGTGGGCTCTGTGCTGACTTCAGATGAACGTATTGCGGGTGTCGCCTTTACCGGTTCAACCGAGACCGCACAGCGGATCAACCGTACTCTGGCGGCGCGTGACTGCGATCCTGTGCCTTTCATCGCGGAAACCGGCGGCCAGAATGCCATGATTGTCGACAGTACGGCTCTGCCTGAGCAGGTGGTGCGCGATGTCGTCCGCTCGGCATTTGCATCTGCCGGTCAGCGCTGTTCCGCGCTGCGTGTCCTGTTTGTGCAGGAAGATGTGGCAGATCGGATTATTACGCTGATCAAAGGCGCGATGGCCGAACTGTCGGTGGGTCGTCCTGAACTGCACAGCACGGATGTTGGCCCTGTCATTGACAAAACCGCCAAGCAGAAATTGCTGACCCATATTGGCGCGCTGAAAAATCAGGCCAAAATGGTAGCCCAGGCCACACTGAGCCCAGACTGCACTCATGGCGATTTTGTCCTGCCAACGGCGTTTGAAATCCGCGGTATCAATGTACTGCAAAATGAAAACTTCGGCCCGATTCTGCATATTGTGCGTTTTAAAGCCAATGAGCTGGATCAGGTGATAGATCAGATTAACCAGACGGGTTTCGGTCTCACTATGGGCGTACACAGCCGTAATGAGCGGACTTACAGCCACATCGAGCGCCGTGCCCGCGTGGGTAACTGCTATATCAACCGCGATCAGGTTGGTGCTGTAGTTGGTGTTCAGCCATTTGGTGGCCAGGGGCTGTCTGGTACAGGCCCGAAAGCAGGGGGACCGCACTACCTGTATCGCTTCACTAAAGATGTGTTTACTGCGTAATGGCTGCCGGAATTGGGAAGGAAAGAAAGATGACAACAAGTATTCAAGCGCTCGTCGATCAGAGCAATGCAGCCTGGGAAAACTGGAACAGCCAGGGTTATGAAAAACGTATTACCAGGCTGACTCAGTGGAGCAGTACGCTCGATGCAGATGTGGCAGCCATGGTGGCGTTTCAGTGCCGCAATGCCAACGATCATGTGGCAGAAACGGAATTAATGCCGGGACCAACCGGTGAAACCAATGAACTGTATTGCGCCGGCCGCGGTATTTTTGTGGTCACAGCTGAAGCCTCTGCACCTCTGGTGGCGGTTGCCGGCCAACTGACGGCTGCGCTGGTTACAGGTAACACAGTGATCTTGTCTCTGCCGGAAGGGTACGAGAAATCAGCTCAGCAAATTGTTACTGAACTGGAAAAGGCTGAACTGCCTAAAGGTGTTGTACAGTCAGTAAGCACTGACGAACTTGACGTGTTAGTCCGTCATGCCGGTGTAGCCGGCGTGGTGTTTGCAGGAAAGCGCGAGACAGCTTTGTCGCTGTCCCGTGATTTAGCCGCCCGTGACGGGCTGCTGGGCCAGTTAATTGCAGAGTCGGATTTTGAATCTTATCCTGTGATTGGCAGCCCGACTTATTCGCTGCGTTTCGTAACAGAAAGAACACGTACCATCAATATCACAGCGGTGGGCGGAAACGCGACGCTGTTGGAATTGGGGAGTGGCGAAGAAGCACATTAATGTTGATGGTGACTGTTACCAGTGACTCGTAACCTGAACCGTCAATCGATGGATTGGCGGTTTTTTAACAAGGACTCTCAGGTACGTTGTACGAGGTGGAGCAGAACCCAGTCAGCACAGAGGCTGAATAAATCAGCATCATTCAATAAGCTCTTGCAATGACGGGAGCAACAATAATGAGGGAACTCAAACATGATAGAAAATAGCTTTGCTATCACAGGCACGTTTATCGTGTATCTGATTGCTATGCTTGCAATCGGTTATTACGCCTATAAGCGTACTGCAAACTCATCTGATTACTTTCTTGGTGGCCGTTCGTTAGGTCCTTGGCCAGCAGCACTGTCTGCCGGTGCATCGGACATGAGTGGCTGGCTGTTACTCGGACTGCCGGGTTATGCCTTTGCTGCAGGTATAGAATCACTGTGGCTGGCCGGTGGCCTGCTGTTAGGTACTTATCTGAACTGGCTGATTTGTGCCAAACGCCTGCGTACCTATACCATTACCGCGAATAATGCGATCACCATCCCTGAGTATCTGTCGAACCGTTTTAAAGATACCTCTAAGTTAATTCAGACAATTTCAGCCTTCTTCATTTTGTTGTTTTTCCTCTTCTATACCAGTTCAGGCTTAGTGGCAGGCGGTAAGTTGTTTGAAACTGTCTTCGGTATGGATTACAAAATTGCTGTTGTGGTCGGTACGCTCTGCGTGGTGTCTTACACCCTGTTTGGTGGCTTTCTGGCGGTATCCTGGACTGACCTGGTACAAGGCCTGCTGATGGCAGCGGCACTGATGATTGTACCTATCGCGGCAATGCAGGGTGGTTTTGGTGATCTGGCGGCGTCTCTGGAAGCCAAGAATCCGGAATTGATGACCTTGTTTAACGACGTAAAAGGTGAGCCGCTGACGGCCATCAGTATTATTTCTCTGGCTGCCTGGGGACTGGGTTACTTTGGTCAGCCCCATATCCTGGCGCGTTTTAACGCCACCCGCTCTAACCGTGATATCACTACGGCACGTCGCATCGCTGTGATTTGGTCTGCTCTGTCTATGACCGGTGCGATCCTGGTGGGTCTGGTTGGTATTCTGTATGCCGATAACCAGCTGGGCGGTAACCTGGAAGATGGCGAAAAAATCTTCATGCTGCTGGTGAATGCGATTTTCCATCCAGTGATGGCCGGCATCCTGCTGGCGGCGATTCTGGCGGCGATCATGAGTACGGCTGACTCCCAGTTGCTGGTGTCGTCTTCTGCGCTGGCAGAAGATTTCTACAAGCAAGTGATCCGTAAAAACGCCTCTTCAGAAGAAATCGTGATTGTCGGTCGTGTTGCGGTTATCGCACTGTCGATTATTGCACTCATGCTGGCAATGAATCCTGACAGTACAGTTCTGGGTCTGGTGTCTTATGCCTGGGCTGGCTTTGGTGCTGCATTCGGTCCTGCTCTGCTACTGAGCCTGTACTGGAAAGACATGAACCGTAACGGCGCATTGGCGGGTATTGTTATTGGTGCGCTGACTGTAGTTATCTGGAAGCAGCTGACTGGCGGGATCTTCGATATGTATGAAATTGTTCCCGGATTTGTCTTTGCGACCATTGCCATTATTGTGGTCAGCAAAATGACAGGCGGTGCACCGTCCGAACTGCACGCACAGTTTGATACGTATGAGAAAAATCTGAGAGAGTTTGATTAATTTCTTTTTCAAACCCTGATTAACTGAATGCGCAGCTCCGGCTGCGCATTTTTTATGCCTTGGATTCTATGGCGCTCAGCTGCGTATATAAAGCGTCACAACTGGCTTTCAGGGCTTTAAGCGACTCCAGTGGCATATCAACCTGACAAAGCAGTGATGCCGGAACCTGCGCAGCTTGTGTCTGAAGGGCTTTGCCTGCCTCTGTCAGGCTGATCTCACGGACTCTTTCATCTGTTTCACTGCGCCTGCGGCTGACCAGTCCTTTTCCTTCAAGGCGCTTGAGCAGAGGTGTCAGTGTGCCTGAATCGAGATGAACTTTCTCGCCCAACGCTTTGACACTCAGACATTCCTTTTCCCACATCACCAGCATCACTATGTATTGTGAATACGTGAGGTTTAGCGCATCCAGGAGCGGGCGATAAGCCCGGATCATGGCGTTAGAGGCGCTGTAGAGCGAAAAACAGATCATGTCATCCAGGGTGACGTTGGAAGGTATGGCGGGAGCGTTGGACATGAGCACGGTCCTGATTGGAAGTGATTAATTTAAATTGTGCACAATATACTTGCGTTCTACCTGAAAAGCGATCTAAGATTGCGTGAAATTAAATTGTGCACAACTTAAATAGACAAGGGGAATCTGATGAAAACAATTTATACCACTTCTGCAAAAGCCAGCGCTGGTCGCAATGGTCAGGTGAAAAGTGATGATGGTTTGCTGGATGTTTCACTGAGCTATCCCAAAGCATTGGGTGGTAGCGGGGAAGCGACGAATCCAGAGCAGCTTTTTGCGGCAGGTTACTCGGCCTGTTTCTCAAATGCTGTGCTGCACATTGCAGGCCTTCAGAAACTGGGCTTGCGTGAAGCACCGACAGAAGCAAAGGTTCGGTTACTGGCTAAAGAAAACGGCGCTTTTGCGTTAGCAGTTGATTTGTCGGTTGAACTGGCAATGGATAATGATGCTGCCATTGAATTGGTCAAGTCAGCCCATCAGGTGTGTCCATACTCCAATGCTGTACGCGGAAATGTGGACGTCAGCCTGAGCGTGAACGGCATTTCGCTCGACTAAGCGTTACTGAAGCGGTTATTTTTTCTGTCCCGGTTTTCGCAGAATGTCTGCTGAAACCGGGATTTTTGTACGGTTTCAGGCCCCCTGATCTGACCAGCATCAAAATCAGAGAAAATTTAACTTTAGATTTATCTCAAAATGCCGTTATTACAAAGAATACAGATTTGTTTTAAGAGGGGTTATGTCACAACTCGGTTTAGGCGTTTGCCTGGGCATTGTATTGCTGATTGTGGCGGTTTCCCGGTATTTTGCACTGATGAAAGACGTTCGTGAGGCTGCCAGAGAGCAGGCACTCAAGGATGAAAAATACCGACAGGTATTAGAACAGGCAAAGGCTGTTGAACACGAAGAAAAAGTCAAAAAGGCGCAGTCAGGTCATATTCCCAGCATTTTGTCGTTAGCGAAGGAAAATGAAATTGGCAATCTCCGTGTGGCATTAAGCTGGTACCAGAAAGCTGCTGAACTAGGGAATGAAATCGGACAGAATGCGCTGGCACGGTTAAGTCGTCAGGATGTCGATGATCCTCACGGCGAAGCCAAGTCGCGTTATTGGGAGTGCCTGGTCAAAGCAAACAACAATGAACCCGAAGCTTTGTTTGAACTCGGTCGCTATGAGATCCGAGGCTATGGCACTGCGATTAATACTGCCTCGGGTGTCAGCCACCTGATCAAAGCCGCCGAAATGGAATATGTGCCGGCGCAATTGTTTCTGGGTGACTGGTACGTGGTGGATTCGAATCCCACTCCTTCGCCGCGTCGCG
Source organism: Photobacterium salinisoli (assembly GCF_003614885.1). Classification (GTDB taxonomy): domain Bacteria; phylum Pseudomonadota; class Gammaproteobacteria; order Enterobacterales; family Vibrionaceae; genus Photobacterium; species Photobacterium salinisoli. The sequence goes on along the minus strand of NZ_QZMS01000011.1, from coordinate 705,894 downwards.
CCTTTTTCTGGCGTTTAAAGTCAGCAGTAAATAACGATGCAATGGGCTGTATCAAAGTCGCCTATTGTTTCCAGACCGGCGTTGGTGCGACGAGAGATCGCCGTCGAGCTATCTACTGGCTGGAAAAAGCGGCCGAGCTCGGGAATCTGGAAGCACAGTACCTGGCCGGTAAAATGCATCTGAACAATGATCAGCCTGTCACCAATGTGACCGATGCTGCCGTGGCGTATATCTGGTTTTCGGTGGCTTTTGCCTCGGGGTATCTGGATGCCAAGAAAGAGCGGGATCTGGCCGTTCAGCATGTGGGGATTGAGTCGATTCTGAATGTTCAGAAAGTCGCCAAGCAGATCTATAAATTTCTGCACAATCCACCAGTACCGGTTCATTCCACTATGGATCTGCTGGACAAAATGTACGACAGATCTAAGTACCGTCCTACCGATGCTGAATTGGATGCGGCGTTGGGCCGTATCAATGAAGACATTGATGTTGATTCAGTGGTGCAAACGAATCCTGTTCCTTCTGTAACCGAACAGGGAAGCAGTGCACAAAACAGCGCAAAAAAAGACTGGGGCGGTGAAATGATCGCTGCTGAGTCTGTGTCATCCTCATAAGCGATATTTCTGCCATTTCCAGCCGTTGCTGTGTTGTTGTCTTAGTTGGTTGACAGCATAGCGCGGCTGCTTCCAGACAGTTACAGTATACTGACATAAAAAGTCGCATTTTTTTGCGCATGTTTAAGTAAGAGGTAATGATGGCGACGATTTTCCCTTCCTGGCTTGGCGGCTACGAGCTGAATAAACAAGTGACTAACCCGAATATTATCGTCGGGGATTTTACTTACTACTCTGGCTATTATCACGATAAGCATTTTGAGGATCATTGCGTACGTTACCTGATGGGCGATCACTCCACAAAAGCGGTATGGGAATCCGGTATTTTCGGCGAGGTGGATAAACTGATTATAGGTAAATTCTGCTCGATCGCTTCTGGCGCCATTTTCATGCTGGCAGGAAATCAGGGTCACAGACACGATTGGATATCCTCTTATCCGTTTGAGGCCAGTGAGTTTGGTGACAAAGTCAAAACAGGTTTTGCCCGGGCGGGTGATACGGTTATTGGTAATGATGTCTGGATCGGCACTGAGTGCGTCATTATGCCGGGTGTACACATAGGCGATGGTTCAGTGATCGGCGCGCGGGCTGTGGTCACCAAAGATGTTCCTCCCTACAGTATTGTGGTCGGCAACCCTGGCAGAGTCGTCAAGTCACGCTTTAATGAAAGTGAAGTGGCAAAGCTGCTGGAAATGAAATGGTGGGACTGGCCATTATCCATGCTGAAAGCCAATATGGACGTAATGTGCAGTAATGACGTTGAGGCTATGTACCAAAGGTTCCTGGCTTCGTCTGAAGCAAACTAAATGCTTCGCCAGCGGCGGTTAAGCGGGTGTATACCTCTTCTCTTTGTTGAACTATCGCTCAAATTTTTGATTCATTGCAAAAAAATTTTGTGTTTTTACATTAAATTTGAACATTGTATTGAATTATTCAAAAAAAATTGAGTATTATGGTGCAGCACAAGATGCTATGAATCTGTTGCTCCACATCAATTTCTTAGCATCTGTGCCGACAACATCTGTTGTCAGGGGGCACTAAGTGCCAAATCAGCCGACAATCTTCTGGTGGAATCCCCATGCGCCATTCACTTGTACTCGTTATTAATTCCGGAAGCTCTTCGCTTAAATTTGCTTTGATCGATGCCGTTAGCGGCGATGCAAGACTGACAGGGCTGGGGGAGTGCTTTGGTCTCAGCGATGCGTCCGTCAGTTGGAAATATGACGGAGAGAAATCCAGCTTCGCGCTGGAAGCGACAGGTAATCACCATCAGCAGGCGATTGATCGTCTGGTGTTATTGCTGGATGAACTGGGCCTGAAGCAGGACATTATTGCGGTCGGGCACCGAGTGGTTCATGGCGGCGAGCGCTTCAGCGAAACCGTGAAAATTGATGACCAGGTTCTGGCTGAGATTGAAGCGCTGAGCGAACTGGCGCCCCTGCATAACCCGGCGCATGTTATTGGCATCCGTGCGGCCATCAGTGCTTTCCCCTATCTGCCCCAGTACGCCGTGTTCGACACCGCGTTTCATCAAAGTATGCCTGCCAAAGCGTATCGCTATGCGTTGCCTGAGAAGCTTTATCAGGACTTTGGCATCCGTCGCTACGGCTTTCACGGCACCAGCCATTTCTTTGTCAGCCAGGAAGCGGCTAAGCAGTTGGGCAAGCCAGCAGAAAAAACCAATGTGATCACAGTGCATTTAGGCAACGGCGCCTCGATTTGTGCGGTGCGCAATGGCCAGAGTGTTGATACCAGCATGGGTTTTACCCCAACAGCCGGTCTGATGATGGGCACTCGTTGCGGCGATTTAGACCCGGGTATCGTGGATTTCCTGATCAACAAAGGCTGGAGTCAGGCTGAGGTGCAGCAAACCCTGAACAAAGAAGCGGGTTTTCTGGGCGTTTCCGGTTTAACCAGCGACTGCCGCGGCATTGTTGAAGCCATGGAAGCCGGTCATGCCGGGGCGAAACTGGCTTTTGAAATCTTTACTTACCGGGTGGCGAAATACATTGCCTCTTACATGGTGGCGCTGGACGAACTGGATGCCATCGTATTTACTGGCGGCATTGGCGAAAATTCCCTGCCGGTGCGCAGTGAAGTCCTCAAGTACCTGAAAATTTTCGGCTACCGTGAAGATGCCACCGGTAATGCCAGCGCCCGTTTCGGCGAAAAAGGTGTGATTACGAAACCCAATACCCCAATGGCCATGGTGATTCCGACCAATGAAGAATGGGTGATCGCCAGAGAATCCATGGCGCTATTACATGCCTGATTGAACAGCCTTTCTTTTGTAAAAACGGCCCTGAGTTTTGCTCAGGGCCGTTTTTTTATTCCGTTTATTTGTTATTGCATGTTTTCTGTTCAGAGCTTTTATCCTTTGTTTATTAGGTGTCAATTTAATGTCGCTGAATAAATTGTCGCCACTATTGAAAGCGATTTTCTGACGTGGGTGGTGCACATTTTTAAATAAATATGTGCGCTTGACTCTCAGCGTGTGCATTGGCTTGTCCTGTGATTGCTTGTCGGATGTTGTATGCGTAAGGAAGCGGGTACAAATACACGGACGTAAAAAGGCAGATGATTTGTATTTTTCGTTAGCATCAGCGGCTTGTTGAAGGCTGGATCGCATATTTATATCGTTATTTATGTGGGTGCTATGCTGATTCGTTTTGTTTCGATCTGTCTCTTACTGAGCGCTTTCTCTTCTTATGCCGCCCTGCTTTCGCCTGCGGTAAAAAGCGATATTGAAACAGAGCAGGCAAAACGTCTGCAATCGCTTGAGGCTTCCCAGCAGGCGATAGAGCAGTTACAGACCTTGCCAACGCCAGCGCCTGTCCTGCCGGTGCAGGATGCACAATGCTTTGTGATTCAAAAGCTGACGCTGCGCGGCAATCAGCACATAGCGACAGACATTTTACTAGCGGCGGTTGATTTCAGAGCCGGAGATTGCATCGGCATTGAAGCCATCAACAATATTCTGAAAACCGTCACTAATACCTATATCGACAAGGCTTATGTGACGTCCAGAGCTGTGCTGTTACCGCAGAATTTGTCGAGTGGTGAGTTAGTTGTCGACGTGCTGGAAGGCAAGCTGGAAAGCCTGCAGGAAAACGGCAGGCCGTCATCCGGTTTGCAGCATCTTTTTCCCGGGGAAAGTGGCCGTATTGTCAATTTGCGGGATGTCGAGCAGACGCTGGATCAAATCAACCGTTTGTCCCGCTATAACGCGACGGTGCAAATGTTGCCCGGCACCCGGCCCGGTTTCAGTCTGGTCAATATCGACACCAAAGCGGGCGCATGGTGGCGGGGTGAGCTGGGTTACAGCAATTCGGGGCAGGATAGCACAGGCAAGGAGCAACTCTCCGTCACCCTGGTGGCTGAAGATCTTTTGGGACTCTACGAGAGCTGGAGCCTGTCCGGTGCCAAAAGTGCTGAATTTGTCGATAGCCGGGACAGCCAGAGCCTGCAGCTGGGATGGGGAGTGCCACTGGGTTACTGGACCCTGAACTACCAGTACGCCTACAGCGATTACCTGACCACAGTAAACAGCCAGAATTTCTCGTTTGCATCCAGCGGTGAAACTCAAAGGCATGCGCTGGATACCCAATGGTTATTTCACCGCGACAGTATCAGTAAGTCTTCACTTCGGCTGGTGCTTGGTTATGACCACGAGAAAAACTTTATCGACAAGACCTTACTGAACGGCAGCAGCAATGAACGTGCGTCGGTGACCCTTGCCGCCGAACACAGCACGCGGCTGGCGGGCGGATTTCTGACGATGTCGCCCTTATATGAGCGCGGACTGGCCATTCCCGGTTATCGCGCAGTGCCCGGCAGTCCGGATGAGGAATTTAATAAGGGCACAGTCACGGTGAATTATACCTATCCCCTGTCGCCGGATTGGTCGTTCTCGACCACGCTGTTTACCCAAATTGCCGCCAAGTCATTACCCGGCAGCGAGCGGCTGAGCATAGGCGGCGAATATTCGGTGCGTGGTTTTCAGGGGCAATCGCTGTCGGGTGATGCCGGCTACTACTGGCGCAACGACCTGAATTACCACCTGGGGCAACGGCCTGATGTGGGGCAACTGGATCTGAATATTGCGCTCGATACCGGGGCGATACATCCCGACCGCAACGATCCCTTTGAGCGGGGTCACTTAACTGGCGGGGCTGTAGGGCTGCGAGCGCAGTCGGGCGTTTACCAGAGCACTGTTTTAGCGGGCTGGCCCATCGAACATCCTTCCTGGATGTCGGCGGATGATTACAGCCTGAATTACCGTTTTTCACTGAGATTCTGAATTTTCCGAGGTCGGCATGCGTCATCACAATCACAAATTTACACAAGTACTGACTTACGTGATGTGCTGGATGCTGGCGACTCAGCCTGTCTGGGCAACCATTCAGGTCGATAGCAGCGGCAAGCATCACACCACGCTCTCTGCCGCGGCGAACGGCGTGCCAGTGGTGAATATTGCCGCCCCCAATGCCAGTGGTTTATCCCATAACCAGTTCCAGCAATACAACGTCGGCAAAGAAGGGCTGATCCTCAATAACTCGACTGAAAAACTGGCGCAATCTCAGCTGGGCGGTTATTTGCAGGGGAACAGTCAGCTGAACGGGCAGGCTGCCTCTGTCATTCTCAATGAAGTCACCGGGGCCAACCGCAGCCAGTTGAATGGCTATACCGAAGTGTTTGGCCAGCAAGCAAACGTCATCGTTGCCAACCCTTATGGCATTACCTGTAACGGCTGTGGTTTTCTTAATACCCCGCGAGCCACATTAACCACAGGTGTACCGCAGTTTCAGAACGGCTTGCTGAGCGGCTTTGATATTCGCCAGGGCGATGTCACTGTCACCGGGCAGGGGCTGGATGGCACCGCTCAGGACTATTTCGATATTCTGGCCCGCACGGCAAAAATCAATGCCGAGATCCATGCCAACACTTTGTCTGTGATCACCGGCCCCAATCAGATTGATTATCAGACCAACCAGATCACCGCTACGTCAGCCACCAGTGATCAACCTGCACTGGCGATTGATTCTTCGGCGCTGGGTGGCATGTATGCCGGTCGTATCACTTTGGTGGCGACCGAGCAGGGTGTCGGCGTCAACACCGGCAAGCTGTTCAGTACTGTGGGTGATATTCAGCTCTCCGCTGACGGCCAGATTACCTTGGGAGATGTCAGCAGTAAGCAGTCACTTACGGTGCAGTCGAACCAGTCGTTGACGACCACAGGCACGCAGCAGGCCGGAAAGAGCATTGAGTATGTCGCGACCGGCGATCTGTTTCTGAACAGTGAAAACTCAGCCGCACAGTTTCAGGCAACGGCCGGTGATCAGATTCTTCAGACCCATCTGGTGACTGCCACAGAAAGCGCGTCGTTCTCGGCGGCTGCAGTGGATTTTCAGGATTCAGAGACCGTCAGCCAAACAATCAGGGTTCAGGCGGATGCCATCCGATTGCAAAACAGTACGTTAACTGCCGGTTTGGCCGCAGATGGCTCAGAGAGCCACAACGGACGGGTGGATTTGACAGGCGCTGATGTCAGCGTGAGTGACAGCCGGATACAGGTGTCTGGCGAGCTGAATACCAAGGTTCAAACCCTCAGTCTGGATGCATCGAGCCTGATTGCAGCAGAGCACGCCCGTCTGGCGGAGATCAGCCAGTTAACCAATGAGGGTCAGATCGCCGTTCAGCAGACACTGACGATTGCAAACCCGCAGTCGCTGACGCTGCAGGGCGCAGGGACAACCCATGCCGGTACGCTGGAACTCCAGGCGGGTGCGATCCAAAACCACTCCCAGCTCATCGCCAATCAGCTGAACGCTGAAGCAGACACGCTGACACAGAGCACTTCCGGTGAACTGGTGGCGCAGACGGACATGTCTGTTCAGGCAGAGACAATCGACAATAGTGGCAAGCTGGTATCGGCTGGCACGCAAACTTTGCATGTCACTGGCCAGCTGTCTAATCAGGGCGCGATTCAGTCTGCCAGCGAACAATCCATCACAGCTGGCAGCTTTCACCAGCAAAGCACAGGTGCGACGACATCGCAGGCCGATCAGCAGATTGTGGCTGAACAGATCAATAATGCCGGCACGCTGGCGGCTGGCGGAGCGCAGCGTCTGATCGTATCGGGTCAGCTGACTAATACGGGACAGATCCAGGCCATGGGGGATCAGTTTATTGAGGCTGACGGGTTTGCTCAGAAGGGAATTGTATCCAGCGATGCCAATAGCCAACTGACCGCGGGCACCCTGATTAACGATGGTGATCTGACATCGCTTGGCGATATGAGTATCAGTGTGGATACCCTGACGCTGAATCAGGCGGCATCGGCAAATGGTGATCTTGATGTCGATGCAGCGGGCGATATTACTTTCAACCACAACCTGAGTGCCGGCGGGGATGCCAGTATCTCTGCCGGCGGCAAGCTTTCTAACAAAGGCAAGCTGGTGGCTCAGGGACTGACGACCGTCAGCGTTGCCGGCACCTTCACCAATCTGGCCACCGGCCTGATTTCAGGTAATACCACCGTACTGAATGCCGGTGTACTGACGAATCAGGGAACGATACAAGCACTGACCAACCTGATGGCTACCCTGACACAGTTCACCAATCAGGGCGCGACACTGGGGATGCAGGACACCACCTTGAATGTGGCTGGTAACCTGACTAACACCGGCCTGATGTATGCCGGTGATCAGGGTTATTTCTATGTTAAAGGCCACCTGATCAATACCGAGGCCGACATCTTAACTGGCGGCAACATGGTGATCGCCGGAGATGCCAGCGGGGCCATGGCAGCCTCAGTGCAGAATCAGTCGGGGGTGATCGAGTCGGGTGGTGATCTGAAGATCACTTCATCGCTCATTAAAAATACGGTCAAAGCCATCAATGTGAATAGCAGTACGGAAAACTATTCTGCACCGCCTGCGCATTACACTACGCAGGTCACTGCCGATGAAACTTGCCGTGACATACAAGTCGGTCAGCAAGGTGGCGGAATTCCGACTTTATGTAGTTATTCTGCAAGCAGCCGTACATTTGAAGAGCATGCCAGCAAATCGGTCAATACGGTGCAGGTTACAGGGCAGCCGGGGCGTTTGTTGTCTCAGGGAATGATGACGCTTGATGCCGGGACAGTCGAAAACGTTGTCTCGCTGATTTCATCGAATGAAGCCATCAATATCAAGGCGAATCGATTGATAAATCAGGCTTACAGTAATGAGGTGGTTGAAAGGTACCATGTTTATCAGCAAGACGGTGTTTCAATCAGCGATGTGTCTGAAAGGTCTGATGTTTTCACTGTCGATGTCGATTTAATCGACGTCAGGGAAACCATCACGAAAGGACAAAAATACGCTTCAACCATCAGCGCAAAAGGGGCATTAAACCTGAATGTTGCGCAAAACATTAATAATTCTACCCAGAAAGCTCACGGCAGTGGCTATAGTGTTTCCGGTAATCAGCACACTGCCCAGAACACAGAGATCAGCGAAATAGAGGCGGGCGATGTAGAAGGCATCACCGCTATTTCCTCGGCTGCCAATGCTGTCGCTTTCCCCGATTTCCGCTTGCCAACCAGCCCGAACGGCCTGTTTGTGTATAACAATGGCCCGGACAGTCAGTATCTGATTGAAACCAATCCGGCGCTGACCCATCTGGATCAGTTTCTGGGATCGGATTACTTCTTCGACAGCATCGGTTTCGATCCGCAAAAAGATCTCAAGGTACTGGGGGATGCGTTTTATGACACCCGCACCATCACCTCCGCCATTTTCGAGCAAACGGGCCAGCGTTACCTCAATGATGATGTCGGCACGGATCTCGAGCAGATGCAGCAACTGCTTGACAGTGCAGGCCAGCAGAAAGACAGCCTGAATCTGCAGGCCGGGGTGGCACTGACGCCGGAGCAGGTCGCCGGACTGACGCAGGATATTGTCTGGTGGGAACCGGTTAAAGTGAACGGCCAGCAGGTGCTGGCACCCAAGCTCTATCTGTCGAAAGTGACGCAGGACAACCTCAGCGGCGGCGCGTTGATCAGCGGCAGCGAGGTCTATGTTGAAGCCGGCAATATCGTCAACAGCGGCCAGATGGACAGTCAGGGCAAACTGCATCTGGTCAGTGACGACAGTATCAGCAACCTGGGCGGCAGCATAACCGCGGGTGGCGATATTGAGATGAATGGCGTGAATGATATTCAGAACATCAGCGGCCAGATCACCGGTGAAAACATCGCACTCAGCACGGAAAAAGGCGACATCATCAACCGCACTGAGGTTGAGCGCGTCAGCATCACTCAGAACGGCGCAGTAACCACGGCCGATGAGGCCAGCGGTGTGGTATACACCGATACCCGAGTGGGTGATACGGCCAGCATTAATGGACGCGGTACGGTTACCATGAATGCCGGTGGTTCAATTGAAAATACCGCTGCCAATGTCACTGCCGGTGGCGATCTCAGTTTCACTGCCGAAAAAGATATCATAGTGACCGCGGAAACCCAGCGCGATGTCATCAAAACCCGTGATCAGGAACAACTGAACGTGGCTGTGCTGGGATCCGGTTTATCTTCCGGCGGCAACCTGAGCTTTGATGCCGGGGAAAATATTGCCGTGACCGCATCGGAAATGTATGCAGAGGGTGAGCTGGCGATGGTCGCTGGGTGGGACGTTGCGCTCAATACCCTGGTGAATGAAGTCTTCAGCCGTGAGGAAACGCACAACAGTCAGTCGGTCAGCCACATCAGGCAGCATCAGGGGACGCAGCTGGCGGCCAATGATGGCGTGTTTATTCAGTCCGGCAACGATATCACGGCAACCGGCAGCCACATTTCCACGCAAGGTGACGTGGTTGCGCTGGCGAAGGGCGATATCACTTTTCAAGCCGTCAACGACAGCGAATACCATTACGACCAAACCACTAATAAGAAATCTTTTGGCCGCAAAGAAACGGCCATTCAGGAATCGCTGACCGAAACTGTGGTCGGTGCCGATGTGTCGGCGGGCGGCAAAATCATTGTCAAAGCCCAGAAGATTGACAGTGTTCAGACCGCGGGTGGGGACAGCGATATCACCATTGTCGGTTCTAACTTTACCGCGGGCGGGGGCATTGAAGCCTCGGCCGATGGTGATGTGACCGTCACCGCGCAGCAGTACCAGAGTTACAGCCGCGACGAGACCATCAAACAAGGCTTTGGTGGCCTGTCGGGTTCGCACAAATCTGAGGTGGATTCCGCCAATCTGCTTGATGCCAGCGGCATGATGAGCAGCGACAACATTGATATCACCTCAGGCCAGTCAATCAGGCTGGTGGCCAGTGATGTCGACGCGGACGGCGATATTACTGCCACCGCCGTCGATGAGGTCATTATTGCGGCCGGGCAGGAAAGTCGTCAGCACGAAACATTCGAGCAGGAATACGGCGCCTTCAGCGGCGGCGACCTGTATTCGATGGATTCAGAACGTCAGGGTGAAATCCACAACACCGCCAGAGGCAGCACCCTGACCTCCGACGGCACAGTGAACGTCAATGGCGGCAGTGTGAGCGTGATTGGCTCCGGTATTGATGCCGACGCCGATGTGAATCTGACGGCCGATACCGGCAATATTGACGTGCTGGCGGCGCAGGAAACCCACACCCGCTGGTCGGAATCCGAATCCCTGTCGGTCGGGCTGGGTGACACCCTGAAATCGCTGGTCAATCCGTTTGGTGCCACAGATTTTGACGGCGGTCAGGCCAAAGTGACACTGGCGAAAGCCGAGTACGAAAAAGCGGAAAACAAGACAGAGGCGACAACGCATCTGGGCTCATCCATTACGGGGAAAGGCACGGTTCTGATGGACGCCGCTGAAGACATTGTGATCCAAGGATCAGATGTGCTGGCCGACGCAGACGAAGACGGTCAGGGCAATATCGAACTGACTGCAGCAGAGAACGTGCTGATCCGCGAAGTGCTCGACACGGAATCGACCACCTCTTCCAGCATGCAAGGTGAAGCCGAGCTGAGCCTGGTGGTGCAGCATCAGGCCGTGGAAATGGGCAAAGCGGCGATCGCACTGAAAGAGTCTGCGGACAAGCTCAAGCAGGCAGAAAAAGATTACCGTCAGTACCAGAAACAAGTCGACAGCCTTGAGAATACGCTGTCTGAGCTGGAACGGGCACTGGCGAACAATGAACCGGGTGTAAGCGCGGCGGATATTGCCGAGCTGAAAGGCATCATCAGTGATGTCAAAAGCGATGAGGCGTTCTATCTCGCCAGCATTACATTGGCGACAGTGGATCTGGCGTCGAAAACCACCTTGTTATACAAGCAAGGGGCAACGACTTACTCTTCATTCTCTACTCTGGGCGTGAATGCCGGCCTTCAACTAGACATGTCAGTCACCCAGACCGACAGCAAGAGCAGCAGCTCAACCGCACGCGGCTCGTCGCTCGCGGGCCAGAATATTGTTGTGAAGTCCGGGACCCAGACCGATCAGCAGATTCTGGTGCAGGGCAGCTCGCTCACCGCCAAAGAGGGGGTGACGCTGGAGGGCGGTACGGTCAATGTACTGGCCGCTGAGCAAACACAGCAAAGCCAGTCTCAGATGGAAAGCGGGACCATCAGCGCGTCGATGACGGTGCACGGCAGCAGCACCGGCGGCAGTCTCAACGCCAGCCTGAATCAGTCGGAGCAGCGCAGCCAGTCGACCACGTATGTCAACAGCGGGGTGTCGGGGAATCACATCACCATCAATTCCCGTGGTGATACCCATATTCAAGGTGCCAATGTCGATGCTGCTGAGTCACTGAACCTGGATATCGGCGGCGACCTCAATGTCGCCTCAGTACAGAATCGCCACAGCTCAAGCCATCAGGGGGCCGGTATCAGCGGCGGTGTCAGCCTGAGCGGCAGGAATGAAGCCACAGGCGATGCAGGCGGTGATGTCACCGGCAGTAATGGCGGCCTGAACGCCAGCAGCGGCCGTGTTATCAGCTCGGAAACCCAGCTCACCACACTCACCTCCGGCGGCAAGGCCGAGATCAAGGTTGCGGGCAACACTGATATCACCGGCGCGCTCATTGCCACCGTCGATGAAGAGGGTAACGATCTCGGCAACCTGACGCTCAACACCGGCAGCCTGAGTTACAGCGATCTCAACAACACCGACTACCGTCAGGATCAGTCGGCAGGCCTCACCACCAGTGTCGGGGTGCAGCAAGGAGGAATCGATTCCACCTATAACAGCAGCAACCTGCAGTACACCAACACCTCGTCTTACAGCAAAGACAAGACCCTCGCAACCTTGGGGCAGGGCGAGATCACCCTGAGCGATGACAGCGACCTCACGGCGCTGAACCGCGATACCAGTACTACCAGCCGGGATCTGTTCGAAGCCGACCGCCAGCAGGGCAATGTGGATGTCACCCTCGACCACCGCCTGCTGACGGAAGAAGGCCGCAATAATATTGCCGAGGATGTGAAGCGGAATGAGCTTGGCTTGTCCTCGCTTGCTGATGTGGTCACCAAAGAGTCCGTCTCTCTCGATGATACTTTTGAGCATGTTGATAACGTTCAGAAAAACCTGGATGTTCAGAAGCTGGTTGCATCGCAGGCAGAGGGCAAGTTTGCGGTCATCTTAAATAATCTGGATACAGCAACAGCTTCAGAGAAGCAGGCTGCAATTAACGCGTATGCCGCCGCCTATGCCGAAGTGTATGGCGTCAATATTGATTCGGCCTTGGTTGTCGCTATCACCAGGATGACGCACGGGGCACATTACATGAACGGTAATGGTGCCAGCAAAATCGTTATCAGTGACGAAACCATGAAGAATGCGAAGGACTACATGACAACGTTAGGTCATGAAGTCACGCATGGTCAGGTTGCGCAGGGCGGATTAGACAGCCGGGGAAATAAAACGCTGAATGAAGAATACGCCAGCCTGATGGGCGGATATTCAGCGGACAACTACGCCTTTGTATTGGAAAACAGCGGGCTGGGAACGCTAAGAGAAGGAGATATCAACCGCCATCTTGGGAATCAGTCAGCGCTCATCAGTCGTAACAGTTCCAACTATCTGGCGGATGAAGCGGTATTGCCCGCAGGCAGTATCGAGTACTACCTGAATCAGGAAGAAGTACAGAAGAAACTGTCTTTGCTTGTCAGTTGTAACCAACAGGGTGCAGGCTCTGCGGCTTGTCAGCAGCTGAATCAGACCAATCAGCTTGACCACATGCGGGATGCAGAGCTTCAGGCGGCTTGCCAGGACATGAGCAGCCCTGGTTGCCGGGCACAGATAGCGAAGGCACAGGCCGCGCTGGATTCGTTTGATGAAGGGGCATCACCCTGGGACGACACTCGCCTTGGGCAGGAGCAAGAAAGCATTCGGGTGGTGTTGAATGACCCATCGGGCAGGGAGCGTCAGGAACAGCAAGAGAATATCGACTTAGCGTTCAACGTATTGGCAGACTTTTCGCCTGGTGTAGGCGATGCCAAAGGGTTCGCAGAGGCGGAGACGAAGCTGGACTACTTGCTGGCAACGGTCGGACTCGTTCCTGTTGCTGGTGACTTAGTGAAAATGGCAGCCGATGCATTGAAGGCGGGTAAAGTCGACGAAGCACAGAAACTCCTGAGTAAAGCGCAGGAGCACCTCCAGCATGTGGATGCGGATTTTGACCTGCCAGATCTGGCTCTGCCGGCCCCCGCCCCCCATTTGGATAAAGCCCCGACTACGGATTTGGATGTTTCGGGGACACGCTTGGGATCACCGGAAATGGACAGCTCGCTGACGAAGCAGGATGTTGAGGGACATGCTGGTGATGTTGGGGGCAACGATGTTAGTCTTCAGCGAGGAACAACAGGCGACTGGAATAAGTTAGCAAATAATCCTGAGCCAAATACACGCTATGAATTTGAAAACGGTTATAGTTATAAGACAGACGCAAATGGTCGAGTAAACGAGGTTGAGGCTGAACTGCAGCTTGAGCCGTGGGACAGGAATAACTATCAGCAAAAAGTGTCTGGTCGCGATTGTAGAGAAACGAGTGACTGTGGAGGTCACTTGATTGCATCAATGTTTGGTGGACCCGGTGAAGGCATTAACTTAGTGCCAATGAATGCTAAACTTAATGGCTCTGGCGGAGAGTGGTATAGGCTTGAAACCAGATGGCGCGAAGTTTTAAATAATGGCGGTGAAGTGAAAGTGAAAATAACACCTAAGTACTCGGGGGATAGCAAAAGACCAGATAGTTTCTCGGTCTATTACTCAATTGACGGTGTTCAGCAACCGATTAAAAATTTAACAAACACTTCGAAAGGTAAATAAATGACTGAGGATCAAAAAATATATCGGAAAATTGGGGAGATACTATGGTCTATTATGCCTGAAAGTGCACAAGAAATGTATTTGATTGGTAAGATTTACCCCGATACTTACGAGCTCTGTCTTGAGTGGCTACAAAAGGATTTATCTATTGGGCGTTTCGGTTTTGATAATTACCCACATAAAGTGTGCGAAGATATTTATGAGCTAGCTTGCAAGTTACAAAAACAAGCTCCATTTGAAAGAGAAGTGTGGACTCACTTTAAAGTAATTTTAACTGAATCAGGAAAGATAAAAGTGGAGTTTTGTTACATTCCTCAAGATGATTCCTGGCCAGGTTTATTAATGAATCGTGTAAGTGAATTAACTTTAGAAGAAGCGAAGAAGTACTATATTCCCGAAGATGAATGGATAAAATGTATAGAAAAGTATAAAGGAAAATGAGATTTCACCTTGAATGGTTTCTTGGGTTTAAGTTTTTCTTAGGGTTTTAAGGTTAAAGTTACTGGGTAGGTAGGTGCTTGATATTTTTGATACAACTGAGAGAGTGCACTGATAGTTCAATAAATTTTTTGGAGCGTGACTGTCCTGAATTCTGTGTAATTGTCTAAGCTTCAGCCTTAAAGGCTTAAGGATAGACAACATGGACAAGAAAGCACTTGATGCTCGTGAAGCCGAGAAATCCATCAAGTCTCAATCTGATCTTGAGGACATTTCGTAAAATGTTAACCAAGGTGACCGTTGAAACTGCGCTTAATGTCGAGTTAGACGAGCGCCTTGGTTACGAAAAAATGCACCAAAGCTAAGTGCTAATAGTTGCAACGGCTATTCGGTAGTGTTCAAAGTTTTGTGTATTTTCCTACACTTCCTAAAAATTCGGAATAAATTGTCAGATTTTCTAAACGTGAGTTTGAGCTTCGTTCAGAACTTCAAGCAATTGGAAGGTGGGTTAGAGAACACGGATATGACGGTATTTTAGCACCGTCAGCTCGAAACCCTCAAGGTTCAAATTTAGTGATATTAAAAAATGAATAGAATTCCTGAATATTTAATGGATTTATGCAATTCTTATTTGGGTGAACATGCATGGGAGTTATTTGTGCGTAGTTTATGTCTGGCTGATGCGAATTTAAATGGATTATCTAACTTAGGTGTTCCAAGTGATATTGAAAAGGTTCTTATATATAAGGTGGGACCAATTGAACATACTAAACGGTGGCTTTTTTCACCTGTACCAGCTCTGTCATATTATAAACCCATTGACATTATAAGAAATTATAAGGAAGGAGAAGTAATACTTCGTACCGTTTTAATGAGAATGCCCTGATAGAATGATTGATTTGGTTGTGAACATTCAACCGATACGGTCTTTTAGATAATAGTGAGACCTTCAGTGCAATTCAGGGGGGCATTAATGAAAGGGTTTACTAGAGAAAATAGTGATAAAATTGGTTTGTCCTATCATTTTTGTTTAACTAGGCTATTGACTTGGATGAGTTGAAGGTATGGTATTATTAGGTTGTTAAAGATAACGAATGTTATCCAGGTTCAATTATTTACTCTGATAGTTCAATAGCTCACTATATTTAGTGTCGTAATATCTTTCCTTTATCGGCCATATTTAGAAGAGATAGAGAGGCTTTATATAGCATTGCATATGCAAGGGATATCGAAATTTATGATTGCCAGATTAGTAGATAATTAGCTGTTAATAGGGTTTATAAATATACCGACCTTATAGATGAATATAAGACTTTATTTCCGTTTATTACCTTAAATGGTTACTAGGTTTTAAATAATGGATAATCTAATTGAAGAACAACGAAAATTGATCGAACAGCTTTACCGAATTGTGAAGGGGAGTTGTCCAGTTGATGCCACGTCAGCTAAGTGTCGGTTCGAATACGATCATGGTTATGAGGATGGTAGTGAGAGCGTTGGAGAAACTTTCTACTATAAAAAAATGGCGAGAGTGTTTCGGCAGCTTTGAGGCATGAGTTGACACTTCCGGTTATGGATTTGGTCCCTCAGCTTCATGCGAAGATGAAGGCGCATGCTGGGGGAGATTGGAATGCATTTACGTTGTTCATCAACGAAGACGGAACTGTGACAACTAAATTCGAATATCCAGATTAAGAACCATCTCTTGATGCTGTTCATAGTTTTGTGTCAGGGTAAGTCACAGATTCACATATGATCGACCCTATTTGGGAAATGGACAGTATCACATACACAGTTAAATCAAATGATTGCGCGCATGGTAGAAATTTCAAATGGAGCTCTACGAGTAGAAGACATTAATATAATAAGGTGATGGCATGACTGTAGGTTTAAAGTTAGGAAGTATTACGGATGAAATTGGAGGGCAGGATTTGTTCCATGCCTTTTTTTCAACAGTTAGCTATAGGCTAGAAAAAAATGGTTGGGGCTCACGCTTTCCATGCTTGCTTAAAAAGCTTTATCAAGGAAGGCTGGAGCAAGGTGATGCAAATCAAGCATTAGAAGAAATAGATGTGATTACCTCTGAGTTTCGTAATCTATCTCTAAATAAGGTGATCTGGGATATTGAAAATTTAGATGCTAGTCCGCCTTGGGGCAGCAATATTAGTAGCGATATAACGGATTTATCAAACTATTTTGTTACTAGCACCGGTCGTGATCTGATTAGTGTACTAAAAGAATGTCTTGAAGAATTGCGAGATGAAGGAGGTTTGATAGAGATTGTATTAATGTGATGGGCATTGTTGGTGACCCTGCACGAGAAGTGGATACTCCGCTGGGATAAAGTCAGATTCCAGTTTTGTACCAAATGTGCCCACTTCTCGGAGGCCTCCAGCATTCCGGCTTAGTGCGTTTTCAGCAAAAGGTTTCATTGATGCTATCGACCTTGGCTTCTGTGAGCTTAAAAGTTTGTATGTGGAGCAAAAGCATTTCGGCTAGATTACGGTCCGAATGGAATAGGATGGGATAGTTTTTTGGAACAGCAAGTTCCAAGCAAACTAATAGTTTTAAAAATCAACCGGCTTGTGATTTAGTTCCTAATGGGAGGTATTAATGTGCTCGATAAAAGTGCCAAGCGAAGAGAAAAAAATTATGGTTGAGCTTTCCGAATCTGAGTTGCGATATCTTTTAGCTTCAGGCTATGGATTATTGTTGAACATTCCAAAAGAATCATTATCAACTTATACAAACTTCAATGCATCTGAAATTTAGGAACTCTCTAAAAAAATCAGGAGAATTATGGATGAAAATGATATTTCAATTTAGTTATTGTTTGGAGTGAATTATATATGTTGATTATAATGGTTGTATGGATCTAATATTCATATATTATTCGATTATGCCTGGGGGTAGGGGTGATGTTCTGAAGTTTATCAAGAGGATATTGTAAATATTCAAACTGATGGTTAAGTCATGGAATATAACAGTTTTGGTTTTTATAGAGATATAAGAATATGGGTGATTCAGGTGATGATTTTTGTGGAAAATATCTAGATGATTTGGAAAGGTTAATTGAAAGAATTGTATTGCATGAAAATGAAAAAAATGAACTGATGTCTATTATAAGTGATGCTAGGGTTCGTCAAACAGTCCCTATTCGAGGTATTCATCAAAAAATAATGGATTATAGGAGGAAGTATAGTTTATATAATCCATTTACAGCGACTGAGGAAAAAATGATTGAAAAATTATTATGTTTTTGGAGTTAATATGATCTGTTTATAGCGCGACGAAAAATGGTTATTTTGGGCCTGATGGTGGTTTTGTACTGCCAAAATCTGAATTTGATAGAGTGCTATCTGAGTCTAAAGGTGATCTGAGAATTATAGAAAAAACTCGGCTTAGATATGGGTTACCTGGGTGATAGAGACACAATGGCTGTATTTATTAAACCGTAAGAGATGAAAAAAATTCGTATGCCATCAGGTAATGAAGGTGGGGCTAAAGGTCAATGGGTTCATGGCGGTTATACTAGTGGTGGTGTTCCAGAAGCAGTTATGGATTTTTCTCATAATCCACCAGTTGAATAAATTAATTTTAAATAATAAAGAAAATTAATATGAGTAAGTTCTATGATATAAATCAATTTGAGTATCCGCCTTCACCTACATCTAGTGATGAAGAATATTTTGGATCGGGATGGAGTGTAAGAAAACAAGGCGATAAGTTTTATTTTAGTTACATATCTGGCCAGCTTCAGGGGCATAGCGATGAAGTAGAAATATCAGAAGATGATTTCTACTGCATTAAGTGTAGCAGTATGAGCTTTGATGAGATTTGTCGAAAGTTAGGTGTGCACTGAGTGTTAGAGGCTGTGAGGGTGTTCATAGTTCTGTGTCAGCGTAAGTCACAGAACCACATATTGATCGACTCTGTTCGGGAAGCGGATGCTCAACTGGAATAACGCCAGATTCTAGTTCTGTAGCTGATGCGTCCACTTCTCGGAGCCTTCAACATCCCTGCATCCCTCAAAACCTAAACTCAGCTCACCACGCTCACCTCGGGCGGTACGGCGGATATCAAAGTCGCCGGGAACACCGACATTACCGGCGCGCTCATTGCCACTGTCGATGAAAACGGCAACGACCTCGGCAACCTGACGCTCAACACCGGCAGCCTGAGCTTCAGCGATCTCAATAACACCGACTACCGTCAGGTTCAGTCGGCAGGCCTCACCACCAGTGTCGGGGTGCAGCAAGGGGGGATCGATTCCACCTATAACAGCAGCAACCTGAAGTACACCAACACCTCGTCCTACAGCAAAGACAAGACCCTCGCAACCTTGGGGCAGGGCGAGATCACCCTGAGCGATGACAGCGACCTCACGGCGCTGAACCGCGATACCAGTACTACCAGCCGGGATCTGTTCGAAGCCGACCGCCAGCAGGGCAATGTGGATGTCACCCTCGACCACCGCCTGCTGACGGAAGAAGGCCGCAATAACATTGCCGAGGATGTGAAGCGGAATGGCATCTTTGTTGATGCCGTCATGGATGCGGCACAGAAAGAAAGCATCGGCCTGCTGGGTGATGCCGAAAACGGCGTAGAGAATTTCTTTGCCCATCAGGACAACAAGCAGAAATTCTTCACCGCCACCAAAAACTTTGTCACCGGGCCAGAGAATGCGGCACTGGTCGCTGTGCTGAACGACAGCCACGCTACCCCGGCGCAAAAGCAGGCCGCCTACGGCGCGTTGTCGGGATACATCTCAGATGAACTGGGCATCACCCCGGCAGAAGCCCTGCTGGCCGTGGTTGAAACCTATGGCGACCAAGCCACCAGAGGGGCTTACGCCAACGGTACCCTGTACATCAACGATAGTGAACACTATCGCCTTGAAGATGCGGTTAACACAGTCGGCCACGAAACCCAGCACCATATAGACGCGCAGCGCGGGCATCAGGGTGACGGTGAGACTTACGAACAGAACCGCGAGCAGTATGCCGAAGTGATGGGAGAAGCCACAGAAGATTACCTGAGCTTCAACTACAGCAATGCCGGTCATGGCGAGTTTGGCGGCTGGAATACCCAGAACGGCACCCAGGGCAGCGAGCTGATTTCGCAAAACCAAAGCCGTTTTGACCACGACAGGCAAAGCGGACAGATGGATTTCCGCTTGCCGAATGAAAAAGAGCAGCATGCCCTGAACAAACTGGCCGGGGATGATCCGGCGAAACAACGGGAACTGCTGAGCGCCGCCTGCGCGATGATCAAGTGTTCGGCAGAGTTTGCTTTTGGGAGTGATGAGTATGAGTATTACCGGGCGCTGGAGGATGAAGGTGCGAATCATCAGGATGCTCAGGCAGTTCTTGCGAATTACAGCGACAAGGTTTTAACCCAAGGGGATACTTATCCGGCAGTTAAGTGGGAAACCTACGAAGATTTATACCAGTACACAGAGCAAGACCGGATATCCGATGCAGAGCAGCTAGTTTACAATCACCAGACTTTTGACAGAATGGCCTGGTTGGAAAGACAAGGTCTGACACCGGAACAAGCTGGAGTCATTCTGGCGCTAGGTGGCGTCGCAGCGGCTGTTATCGATGGTAAAAGCGGCAAGATAAAGCAGCCGAAGTTGCCAAAGCATACATCGACTTCGAGCTCGATTCAGGGACAGGTTGATGCAGGTACGCGTGATGAGTACGCTGGGCCTTATAACCCGAATAGCACAAGAGCAGATTTAGAAGCTATGTATGGAGCGGATAACGTTACATCAACAACGAATCCGAAGAATCCGATACAAACTGTAAACTCCAATTTAAACAGAGGTATTGAGGTTATCCGAGGTACTGATGGTGGCAAAGCAGTTCGTGTACAGTATAATGATCCCGTGACAGGTCAATTATCAGTAGCAAATATCCCATACAATGGGCGTGACTTGCCAATTTTTGATGATCATGCGAAATACACTACCAGTATTGATCATTCTGTTAGTTATAATACACAAATGAAACGAGCTACTGAAAACCTGCGAGATGCAATTAATAGTGGACGCATTGATTCTAGTCTATTTACAGATATTCAATTGCAAGATATTCAAAATCTAGAGCGAAAGGTAACTGGATTTACTTGGCATCATAATGGTGATTCAGGAAATATGCAGCTTGTTCCCACCAAAGTACATGATGCTGTTAAACATATTGGTCAAAGTGCATTAAGTAAAGGTAGATAAGAATATGAAAAAAATAAGTGTTTATCGGGACTCTGGCATTGTTGATATCAGCGAAATAGAGCGTTTCGAAAATAAAATAGGCTATGAGTTTCCATCTGAATACAAATATTTGATATCGAAACATAATGCTCTTAGACCATCAAGTGAATGTTTTGATTTTAATTGTAATGGTGAATTGGATTCTCGTGATGTAAGTTTTTTCGGTTATGGTGAATCTGTCAATGAATACGAAGATATAGAAGAATTCCAGCAAGAGGGCTCATATTGCTATGAGCATATTGTTGTTATCGGAGGTGCTGCAAATGGGGATTATATTTGTTTCGATTACCGAGGAAATCCAAATTCAAACAATCCGCCTGTGATTGTAATGCTTCATGATTCTACTGATGAAAACAATAAAATGCTTATTTGTCCTGTTGCTGATAATTTTGAGCTGTTTATAGAGTCTCTCTATGCTGATTAGTCTCGAATTTTAATTAATATTAATGATAGATCGAGTACCCATGAACCTATAAAAGAAGCATATCTTGAATTTGGAAAAGGTGGTGATGTATATCTTCATTCTGATGGTAAAGTGCTAAAATATGATAATTCGGTAGTTTTTCCATAGGAATAAATATATGGATGATGCAGGTGATGATTCTTGTGGTAAAGATCTAGATGATTTGGAGGAGCTTATTGAAAAAAATTGTATTACATGAAAATGAAAAAAATGAACTGATGTCTACTATTAGTCATGCTAGAGTGCGCCAAACAGTTCCTATTCGGGGAATTCATCAAAAAATAATGGCTTATAGAAAGAAATAAGGTTCATATACTCCATTTACAGAGGCTGAAAAAATGATTGAAAAGTTATTATGTAATTGGAGTTAATGGAGGATAGTTAAGGTTGTTTATTGTTCTATGTGAGGCTGTTCATAGTTCTGTGTCAGCCTTAGTTACAGATCTATGAACAGCCTCAGCTATTCGATTGACGGACACATTGTTTTCAACAAAAACATACGGGTCAGCGATAAATCTAAACATTGTGTCTAAAATGCACCAAGATAGTACTGATACTCCGGTTGTTCTGCGGGAACTGACCACTTATCCTGGCTTTTAAAAACAAACTTTTTGTTATTCAACCATGTAATGTTTTGTACAGAAAACAGGATTTGATATTCATCAGGGTCGTTTCCGTAAACAAAAAACCAAGTGTTATTCACTTTCTGCTGAATAAAACGACCGATTTCCTGCCCATTGTAATGGGTAATCAGTCTAAATTGCCTATCGGGAGAGTAGACCGCACTTTCAGGGTTTCCTTCCACAGATTCACCCGTTTTCAGTGACAGGAAATAGTCAGCGTCAACAATACATTCAAGCCCGATAACATTATCAGCGGGGAAATAAGCTTTAAAACCGCAGTCATCACCCTGATGATTGATGAGCTGAAACAAGATTTTTCCCTGATCATTTCTGATTTCCACCTTGTCATTGGAGGTAAACCGCTCCCCCAGCCGTTCCTTCGCTTCCTGATAACTGGTGATCATCTCAAGTGCTGGCTGCTGATATACCGGGGCTTCTTGAGTAAACTGCAGAAATTGCTGTTCTGTAATTTTCTGTATTTTCGGATGAAGCGGTTCCTCCAAAGCCAGAGTGGCAGAGGAAAAAGCCAACCCAAACCAAGCGAACAAAACTAGGGAGTGCTTGCTATTATTTTTCAATTTGATTCTCTCAATGAAAGTTACTAAAGGAAGAAGTTTTTCTGGGCATTTTCTCCCTCAAAAGCCAACCAGGAAAACTAAATTTTCTCCGATGCTGCTCTGGCAGGTTTATGAAAAACTGCGGTTATTTTCCCATTATATTTTTCACCCGCAACAGGTTTAGAGTATCACCTTCCTGATGCCTGTAAACCGTCTTCCTGTGTCCATCTATTTTTCTGGGAAGCATATTTACTGTCACGGCCATTGTCATAATCAGTATATCTGTCGCGGGCATTTGGCGAGAAAACAGCGTTTTCTGGATCTGATCCAATACTGTTGGACACCGCGTTAAGTAAGTAAAATCACTTATCGAGGTGAACCGCAATACCTATACCGATGAATTCAGAGATTTGAAAAATCTGCATACGTTACCTCACAAAGCGCACTTAAGTGCATATTGTGACGATCCTTCCACTCCCTTTCTCTGGTCTTTGCCAGCCTGGGGCAACACTGAAATACTCTTGCGGAATTTTCAGGTACGAAAAAGGACAACAGTATGCAGATTAAACACACTTCCCCCGGTCAGGTTTTGTTTATCAGAAAGCGTTTGTATATTTCCGATGTTGGCCCTGCCAGCGTTGATTGCAGCAGGCAGATTCAGGATCTTATTGATCGATCAAATTTGTCTGTCACAGGACCGTGGCATTTCATTGCCTATCATTTCCCTCAGGACGACCAGACCGAATTTGATATGGATTTCTGCCTGCCTGTCGCTGGCGAGTGTGACGAATTTCTGAAAGGCGACATTGAGGCGAAGTATTTACCTGATTTGCATTGCGCTACCTGCGTTTTTGAAGGTCCGCTGGATGATTTATTTGTCAAAGGTTACCAGCCACTGTTACTGGAAATGAAAGACGAACAGTGCAGACTGACCGGTGAAAGCCGCGAGGTTTACCACAACTGGTGCGGGCCGGATTCAGACAAGAATGTTGTAGAAATTCAGTTTGGCATTCAGACCGATACTACGCTTTCATAGTCCCTGATTGTCAGTCTATATCAAACAGTGATTACATTGTTTGAACACTGTCTATTGTTAACAAATAATATTCATTTTGTGAAAGTTTTAGACGTTAACTTTAGTTAACGTTTATTTTTTTGTTGTTTTTATGGCTTTTAGAAAAATTAAATTAATTGTTTGTATATTGAATCAGAGTCAAAGAATTTAACTTTTGATTAAGGGGCGTGATTTTGACTATGGGATAAGTAAAAATGACAGTATCTAAATACATTTCAAAAGTTGTAATGAAAGGTGGTGAGTAATAGGATTGCTGCTGTCAGAATCAATGCTTTATCGTTATAGGTTTAACGACGTTGACTTAGAGCAGAGTGAGAGAATGGTAAAAACTTTTCATAGTGCATCTAAAAAAAATCAAGATAAGAAAGCAAACATAAAAGATTTCTCTTCTGTTGCTCGGGTAAAACAAGAGAATTCACCTAAAGTGTCAGATTCACCAGGAAAAGTTAACCGGTCGCCTGGCTTACTTTTTTCAAACCAGGTTAAGTCGGTGAATGGTGAAATAGAT
The DNA here is from genome assembly GCF_003614885.1 of Photobacterium salinisoli. Classification (GTDB taxonomy): domain Bacteria; phylum Pseudomonadota; class Gammaproteobacteria; order Enterobacterales; family Vibrionaceae; genus Photobacterium; species Photobacterium salinisoli. The sequence goes on along the minus strand of NZ_QZMS01000011.1, from coordinate 682,029 downwards.
ATTCCGAGTGAATGGAAGAAATCAGTAGATGCTATTTTAGGTGAAGGCTCAGAGATATCAGCGAATGATTATCTGAAAGTACGAACTTTCTCAGATGAAATTAATATTGAAAGTGCAACGGCTCAAATTGAATTTTGTAACCACTTATCGAAACGTTTTCAAGATGTACAGGGTGAGTTATCTGATTACGCTAAGCTGGGTAAGGTTGATAAACTGACTGATTTGGGTTCGGTGGTAATCGATATTGTTAAGAGTATTGATGTTTCTATCTTTAACCCAAAGAAGATGTCGAGCCGAATTTCGACCTTTATGCGAACTAAAAAAGGAAAAATTGAATTTATTAAACATGAATTTGATTTTGCCTGTGATCAGGTGGATGCAAAAATCGACTCTGTGTTCCAGGATTTGACATCAATGAAATCCACATTATCTGAGTTTGAGGATCGTATGTCAGAGGTTCATTCAATTTATAAGGAATTAGAGCTGAGAATTCTGGCTGCTAAAATAAAAGTGGCTGCCTTTAACGCAGAGTTGCATTCGGATAAAAACAGTGAAATAACATCTAATCCTTTCGAGATAGATATTGTTGCGACAAAGAAAGAAGCCGTAAGTCGATGGGATAGAAAATTGTCTAACCTGCAGGTGTTACGTCAATCATTGTTGATGACATTACCACAATTAAAACTTTATTCGTCAAATTTGGTGAATGGTTTTAGCCGACTGGAAGATATTCGTACTAATGTCATCCAGGTGTGGAAACAACAGTTTTTAACTGCCATTGCACTTCATGAAAAAAGTGAAATCTCATTGTATTACGAACTGAACGAAGTCCAGGAAAAACTATTTTCCAGTATCATAGAGCTGAATAAAAATGACGTTTAAACCTGTTTTTGTAAACACAGCAACCCCTGTGCCAGGGGGGCAATCCACCGAAGTCTCACAATCCCCGGTTGCGCTTGAGCAGGCGGTTGTTCAGGCTGCGGTAGATCAGGCGATGGGGCAGTATCAGTCCGAACTTGAGCAATGCCAGATTGATACACAAGTGCTCAGAACCACCCTTGTCAGCCAATTATCCCAAATGGATGTTTACAGTCCGAATGGCGTCGCAACGCTGGGCGATGCGTCTGCTCAGAAGATCAGCAGCTACTCGGATGACATGCTGAAGCATGTGAAGTGTAAAGATCTGGAGCACATGGCTGGTAACCTGACAGAGGTGATTGGTCTGGCGAAGGGCGTCAATATTGAAGCCCTGGTGGGGGAAAACAACTTCTTCTCCAAACTGATTTCGAAGGTTAAGAACACCAAAGAAAAAATCCTGGCACAGTTTAACTCTGTGAACACGCAGCTTGAGCGACTGGTCAAGGAAATTGATAAGCAGCAATCCAGTCTGCGTGAACGTGCGCATCAGTTGGACAATGTCTTTATTCATAATATGAATGAGTACAAAGAGCTGTCTTCCTGCATTGTGTTCGGCGAAGCCAAATTGAATCTGATTCAGCAGAAAATTGATGGCATGGCTGAAGAAGCAGCAAGTTCTTCATTTCTTGCCCAGCAGGTGAGTGACCTGAAAGACATTGCTACGCGGGTTGAAAAGCGTGTGTATGACCTGAAATCACTGCAAATGCTGGCACTGCAAACCGCGCCGATGATCCGCATGGTGCAAACCAACAATCTGACATTGGTTGAGAAATTCGACAACATCAAAACCCTGACCATTCCGGCATGGAAGAAGCAGTTTACGCTGGCAATTTCGATGTTGGAGCAGAAGAAAGCCGTTCAGCTCAGCAACAAGATTGACGATACCACCAATGATCTGATCCGTAAAAATGCCGACATGCTGCGTCAGAACACGCTGGATGTTGCACGAAGCAATCAGCGCTCTGTTGTGGATATCGAAACCCTTGAACATGTTCAGACCACACTGATCAGCACCCTGCAGGATGTGGTCACCATTGAGCAGGAAGGCGCAAGACAACGTCAGGCCGCCAGCCAGAAAATGGAATCCATGAAAACAGAATTACTGTCTGTTCTGTCTAATTAAATCATCATTAGAGAAACGTTATGGCTATTAATCTAGAAAAAGGCAACTCCATCAACCTGCAAAAAACAGAGCCGGGTCTGGTTAATCTTCGTCTGGGCCTGGGTTGGGATCCGGTGACCAATACCTCACCGTTTGATATCGACGCATCGGCTTTTGTTTGTCGTCACAATGCGCAGGGCGAGCCAAAACTCCTCTCTGATGGCCACTTTATTTTTTATAACAACCTGAAGTGTCCGCAGGGAGCGGTTGTTCACACAGGTGATAACCGTACCGGTAACGGTGAAGGTGATGACGAAAGCATCAAAATTAACCTGACCAATATGTCTCCAGACGCCGATGAGATTTCTCTGATTGTGACAATTCACGATGCCCCTGCCCGTAATCATAATTTCGGTCTGGTGAAAAACAGTTACATCAAGCTGTACAACGAAGACTCGGGTCAGCTGATTGCACAGTTCAATCTGGGCAATGATTTCCACAGTGAAACCTCTGTGCAATTCGGTTCTCTGTTTAAAGAAAACGGTCAGTGGAATTTCAAAGCAGTAGGTGCAGGCTATCAGCTGGGTCTGGTTGATTTTGTCAACGGTTACCAATAATTATCAGACCTGGAAGAAGTAGTTATGGCGATTAAACTAGAAAAAAACAGCACCATATCTCTGACTAAGAGTGCGTCAGTTGAATTGAAAAAACTGACCCTTGGTTTGGGTTGGAACCCGGTGAAACCCACAGGTTTTTTTGGTGCCATTTTCGGTGCGAGCGATATTGATCTTGATGCCTCTTGTGTGTTGTTAAACGAGACGGGCGAGGTATTGGATACGGTTTTTTTCCAGAAACTGAAGTCAAAATGTAAAAGCGTTCAGCATCAGGGTGATAACCGAACCGGTGAAGGCGATGGCGATGATGAGCAGATTAAAATCAATCTGGAAAAGCTGCCGAAAAATGTGAGTTATATGGCCCTGACAGTAAATAGCTTTCGCGGTCAGCCATTCAGTAAAGTAGAAAATGCGTATTGCCGAGTGATGGACCAAACGCAGGCTGAACTATGTCGGTTCACCCTGTCAGAGCAAGGTAATCACACTGGAATCTATATCGCATTGTTATCTCGTCAGAATAATGAATGGCATTTCTCAGCGAAAGGCCAGCCTGTTCATGGTACTAATGTGAATGACATGCTTCCAACGATTTGTTCATCACTGTAATGACAGCTGATTTTTTTCTTTTAAAGCCATGATGATAGTTCATGGCTTTTTTGTATTGAGAGTAAACAAAAGAGACAAAGGCATACACTATAGCGGTGAGTTATTGGCCGTTAATTTATCCCCCTCAAACACCTAATCCCGGCTCACCACCTTAACTTCCGGTTGTGCGACAGATATCAAGGGCGCGCTTAACACCGATATTACCGGAGCGCTCATCACAGAGGATGTGAAGCGTAATGATCCTGATTTGTCCTTGCTCGCCGATGCCTTGAAGAAAGATTTTGTATTTTTTAGTGGCGGGTGTCGGGAGTTCATCTGAGCTTTTTTGTTTAAGTGGCAGGGAAGTACTGTCTCGATCTGGACTAGACTTAGAAAATTATAGAAAAGGGACTCATAGAGCGGCTTGGTGCGTAGGGGCGCATATGAAAAGTATTGAAAGTTCATTCAATAAAGGCGTCATCGTGTCCGTTCGAGGTAGTGTCGTCGATGTCCTTTTTCAATCCCTGTTACCGCAGATACATTCTCTGTTGCGCACGGGGGTGGATGACGAAATTGCTATTGAAGTTGTAGCCCAATTGGATGCGCAGCGTGTGCGAGGTATCGCTTTGACCACCACGCAGGGATTAGCCCGTGGCGATGTGGTTGTCGACAGTGGCGGCCCTTTGATGGCGCCGGTCGGCAAAGCGATTTTATCGCGGATGTTTGATGTCTTTGGTCATACCATCGATCGTCTGCCCCAACCAACGGTGCAGTGGCGCAGCGTTCATCGTGCCCCTCCTGCATTGGAGCATCGTTCAACACAATCCAGTATCTTTGAAACGGGGATCAAAATTATCGATGTCTTGATCCCCTTGGAACGAGGCGGAAAAGCGGGCTTGTTCGGAGGAGCCGGTGTCGGTAAGACTGTGCTTTTAACTGAAATGATCCACAACATGGTTGGGCAGCATGAAGGTGTGAGCATCTTTTGTGGGATTGGTGAGCGCAGTCGTGAAGGTGAAGAGCTGTATCGCGAAATGAAGGCAGCGGGTGTGCTGGAGAGTATGGTGATGATATTCGGGCAGATGAACGAACCGCCGGGTGCCCGCTTCAGAGTCGGGCATGCGGCATTGACCATGGCTGAATATTTCCGTGACGATGAACATCGCGACGTTCTTCTATTAATCGATAACATTTACCGGTTTATTCAGGCTGGTATGGAAGTCTCTGGTTTGATTGGCCAGATGCCCGCCAGGCTTGGCTATCAGCCTACAATGGGCACCGAACTGGCACAGTTGGAAGAGCGCATAGCAAATACTGATAGAGGCGCTATCACCTCTATTCAGGCCGTTTATGTTCCCGCGGATGATTTCACCGACCCCGCAGCGGTGCACACCTTCTCGCACCTCTCTGCTTCTATTGTCCTGTCGCGGAAAATGGCAAGCGAAGGGTTGTATCCAGCAATTGATGTACTCCAGTCGAATTCGAAAATGGCGACACCTAATATCATCGGAAAACGGCACTATGAACTGGCGCAGGAGATTCGTCGAACCTTAGCCCAATATGCCGATCTCAAGGACATCATTGCCATGCTCGGTTTAGAGCAATTATCTAATGATGACCGCAAAATCGTCGGTCGGGCCCGCCGGTTGGAACGCTTTCTTACCCAGCCTTTTTTTACCACGGAACAATTTACCGGCCTTAAAGGCAAGCTGGTTAGCCTTGAAGACGCTCTCGACGGTTGTGAGCGCATTTTAAACGATGAGTTCCAGGATGTACCGGAGAGCGCGTTGTATATGATTGGCGCTGTTGGTGAATCTTCTGACAATGCGAAGAAGCGGAAGGATGTAAACGATGCCGGCAACGAGCATGCAGCTTAAAATTTTACTGCCTTATCATGTTTTCACAGAGAAGAATAACGTTCTTCGCATTGTCGCAGAGTCAGACAGTGGCGCTTTTGGGTTGTTGCCGAACAGGCTTGATTGCGCAGCCGCACTTGTGCCGGGCATTTTGATTTATGAAACCGCATCTGACGGAGAGGTTTATATAGCTGTAGACGAAGGTGTGTTGGTTAAAGTGGGCACCGATGTGTTGGTTTCAGTGAGAAATGCCATCGGCGGGCTGGCGTTAGAAGAACTGCATGATGCAATTGAACAGGAATTCCTTGCGCTGGACGAGCAGGAGAAAAGTGTGCGCTCGGTATTAGCGAAAATCGAAGACGATTTTATCCGTCGCTTTTTCACTCTGCATCATGAATGAGAAAAAAGGTAAGTCACCAATCAAAAAGACGGTTTTCAGTAAGCAAATAGGGACGAAGGCAGCGAGAAAGCGGCAGTCTCAGCGGCATGTATCGCGAACAGTCTGGAGTGGCCTCGGCATGATGGGATTGGTTGGCTGGTCTGTAGCGATACCAACCCTGCTCGGGATCGCACTGGGCATCTGGCTTGATAACCGATACCCCAGCGAACATTCCTGGACGCTGGCTTTACTGGTGGCCGGTTTGGTTATTGGCTGTGCCAATGCCTGGCACTGGCTGGCCAAAGAAGGTCGCGAAATTCGTGAACAGGAAACTGACGATGATAAATAATCTATGGTTTGTCGCCCCTTTGGTAATGGGGATTGTGCTGGGTATCATTTTTTTCGGTGGATTGTGGTTAACCGTTCAGAAGACGATAGCCTCTGACTATGTGGCGTTGTGGTTTTTCAGTAGTCTGCTGGTACGTACCGGGATTGTTTTAACTGGCTTTTATTGGATTTGTGGTGACAGCTGGCAGCACTGGCTGGCCGCTTTAGTGGGGTTTAGCCTGGCGCGCTGGGTCATCATTCGGCTTACCCGCTCAGCTGAGGCGATTCAGGAGGGCAATAATGCACCTTAGTCCGGACAGCATCATTTTCTGGCAGTGGGGCCTGTTTAAAATCAATGCGACTATCATTTTTACCTGGGGGCTGATGGCGGTGTTGACGCTGGGGTCCTATTTGGTGACGCGACGTTTGTCCCGGGGATTGAAACGCAGTCGCTGGCAGAACCTGTTAGAAATCATAGTGATTGGGATCGTCAATCAGATTAGCGAAGTTGGTCTGGCCCGGCCGCGTCTGTATCTGGGCTTTATTGGTACCCTCTTTCTCTTTATTGGTTCGGCCAGTCTTTTCACCATTGTTCCTGGCTTCGAACCACCGACCGGTTCGCTTTCTACCACCACAGCACTGGCTATCTGTGTTTTTATCGCCGTCCCCATGTACGGTATTTCGGATTGTGGCTTGAGGGCTTACCTGGGCGCTTATCTGAAGCCGACAGTGATTATGCTGCCCTTCAATATCATCAGTGAATTTTCACGCACCTTGGCTCTGGCCGCGCGACTTTTCGGAAATATGATGAGTGGCACTATGATTCTTGCCGTCCTACTGTCTCTCACTCCCTTTCTTTTTCCGATCGCTCTGAGTGCGCTTGGGCTGCTAACCGGCATTGTTCAGGCATATATTTTCAGCATTCTGGTGACTGTTTATATTGCGGCGGCGACACGTTCGCGTCAGTAAGTCTGACACTCAACCAGAAGCTAAAACATGAATAGGACTTCTATGGATACTGTAACAGTTATTGCGGTCGTCTCGATTATTACAGCTGGTCTGACAATGGCTATCGGCAGCATTGGGCCATCTTTAGGAGAAGGGAGGGCTGTAGCCGCAGCTCTCAGTGCTTTGGCGCAGCAACCCGATGCCTCAGCAACGATCACCCGTACCTTGTTTGTTGGTCTTGCTATGATCGAATCAATTGCTATTTATTGTTTTGTGCTGTCGATGATTCTGCTTTTTGCTAATCCATTCTGGAACTATGTTATCGGTCAGATGGCAGGTAAATAGCGCATGCTCATCGACTGGTTTACTGTCAGCGCTCAGATTATTAATTTCCTTATACTCGTTTGGCTGCTCAAACGGTTTTTGTATCGTCCGATACTCAATGCTATCGACGAACGGGAGCAGCGCATAGCCAGTGAACTGGCTGACGCAGATGCAGTAAAGATCCAAGCCGAAAAAGTGAGCCAGGCGTTTCAGCAGAAGCAGGCGATTTTTGATAAGGAAAGAGCACAATTGCTCAGCCAGGCGAAAGTGGCGGCGAACCAGGAACGTTTGCGTCTGCTGGAGAAAGCGCGTGAAGAAGCCCTGTTACTCAGTGCTAAACGTCAGGAAAATCTGGAATCTGAAGCCAGAGAACTGCGGCAAGAAATTGGTCGCCGCATGCAACAACAGGTTTTTGCTATTGCACGCAAGGTGTTGGCGGACTTGGCTGATGTGAAGCTTGAGGAACGTATAACGTCCGCTTTTGTGGCCCGCCTGCAAGCGTTAAGCACTGACGAAAAATGCAAATTGGCGAGCGCCCTGCGTACAGATGCTGAGCCTATTGTGGTGCGTTCTGCCTTTGAACTCCCGTCAGAAAACCGACTGTTTATTGAAACCCAAGTCAGGAAAATATTCGGCACAACGTCAGCCATTCGTTTCGCTACGGCGCCGGAAATGGTCAGTGGTATTGAGTTGAGTACAGACGGACAAAAAGTGGCATGGAGTATCGAGGAATATCTCAAGGCACTGGAACACAGTGTCGATGAACTGATTAAAGCCACAGTACCTGAACAGGGGGTACAGGCTAAGGACAATGCTGATGAGAGCTGAGTCGCTCAAGAGCGTTTTGGATGCCTCACTTGCCACGATTGACGCAGCCTGCGCGAGCTTTTCGCCTCAATTAACGCCCAGAGAATTCGGGCGGGTTGCCAGTATTGCCGCAGGTATCGCTAAGGTTTCCGGGCTGCCTGGCGTTGGCTTTGAGGAGGTGCTTAAATTTCCCGGTGATATTAAGGGCATCGCCTTTAATGTGGATGAAGATGAAATTGGTGTTGTTCTGCTTGGTGACTACTGGCAGCTACAGGCGGGTGATCCGGTCGAGCGCTGTGGCCATGTTGTCGATGTGCCTGTGGGTGAACGTCTTCTTGGCCGGATCATTGATCCGACCGGCAGACCCCTTGATCATCAGGGGGAGCTGCTGATCGGAGCCCGCTTGCCGGTTGAACAGCCCGCACCGCATATCATGGATCGGGCTGCTGTGAGTGTCCCTTTGCAAACCGGGATTAAAGTGATTGATGCCCTTATTCCCGTTGGTCGCGGACAGCGGGAGTTAATACTAGGTGACCGTCAAACCGGCAAGACCGCGATTGCGCTGGATACCATCCTTAACCAACACGACAAAAACGTCCTCTGCGTATATTGCGCGATTGGTCAGCGCGCTTCCGGGGTAGCCAAAGTCATTGCGACGCTGCGTGAAAAAGGGGCATTGGCATACACTGTAGTGGTGGTGACTGAAGGGAATGACCCGCCGGGACTCGCTTATATTGCGCCTTATGCTGCGACCAGTATTGCTGAGTATTTTATGGCCCAGGGCCGGGATGTGTTGGTGGTTTATGACGATCTTACGCACCATGCCAGAGCCTATCGGGAACTTTCTTTGTTACTGCGCCGACCGCCTGGACGAGAAGCTTTTCCCGGGGATATCTTTTATATACATTCTCGTCTGTTAGAACGGGCAACGCACCTCAACCCCAGCCTTGGGGGAGGTTCGCTGACCGCCTTGCCGATCATTGAAACGGAAGCACAAGATATCTCAGCGTATATACCGACCAACCTGATTTCGATCACTGATGGTCAGATTTATTTGTCGCCCGTCCTTTTCGAGCTAGGTGTATTGCCAGCCGTCGATGTGGGTAAATCGGTTTCCCGTGTTGGCGGTAAGGCACAGCGCGCTGCGTATCGGGCTGTAGCGGGTGACCTGAAGCTGGCATATTCGCAGTTCGAAGAACTTGAGAACTTTTCCCGCTTTGGTGCCCGGATTGATGAAACGACGCGGTTGAAACTCGTACATGGCTTACGTATCCGGGCTTGCCTGAAACAGCAGGAGTTATCGCCGCTTGCTGTTCCAGCACAGATTAGCGTGTTATTGGCATTGACCGCAGGATTACTGGATCGCGTGCCGTTGGCACAGATGGCAGAAGCAGAACTTGCCATCTGTGCTGCCGCTGTAAATATACCGGATGAACTGATCGCGCAATTAGACTCTGACGATGCGCTCAGCGCTGCAGATCGGGCATTGATTACCGATATTGCTAAGCAGGTATTAATGGATTTCCTGCCAGAGCAAGAGGAAAAGTGATGAGTAATAGTGCTGTTAGCCTACGCCGTAAAATTGCGACAGCGTCTGACCTTATCGCGATCGTACGTACGATGAAAGCGATAGCGGCATCAAGTATTAATGAGTATGAGAATGCCGTAAGCGCTTTGGAGGACTACGACAGGGCCGTGCAGCTTGCTCTGCTCGTAGGCCTCCGCCAGAGCTCGATTACCAATACACAAACTCGTGAGAACGAAAATATGGTCGCTGCTGTGATTTTTGGCTCAGATCAGGGTTTAGTCGGACAGTTTAACGAGCGCCTGGTCGATTTTGCGGTTCAGACGCTCAGTGAGCATCCATGCCGGAAAAGGATATGGACTGTGGGTGAGCGTATTCAGACCGGTCTTGAAAACTGTAATCTGGACGTTGATACCAGCTTTGAGCTTCCCAACTCAATGAGCGCAATCACGGCTATGGTCAGTCAAATTCGGTCGGAAATAGAAAACCGGCGCATACGTGGCGATATTGGTCCGGTGTATTTATTCCATAATCATCCTGTTTCCGGGGCGACCTTCGAACCGCATTGCCTGCGCTTGTTGCCTCTTGACGAGGTCTGGTTTAGCGAGATTGCTCAGCGAGAATGGCCGACTCAAAACCTGCCGGAAGTGATTCAGGGGCGCAAACAGGCCATTGTTGCTTTTGTGCAGGAATATATTTTTGTTTCTTTGTTCCGTGCCTGTGCAGAGTCGTTAGCAAGTGAAAATGCCTGTCGGCTGATAGCCATGCAGCGTGCAGAAAAGAACATTGAGAATCAATTGGAAACATTGGGCACGGATTTTCACCGGTTACGCCAGCGTGTCATTGATGAAGAATTATTTGATGTTATTGCGGGGTTTGAGTCGTACGGGACTGCGACGCATAGACCATAATGGAACTGTGTAGATGTAATCAGTAATTCTTGCCTAAGTGACAACAGCGGGAGTGAGTTTGTTATGAAAGCATTACAGTATTTTACTTCGATCTTAACCATTGTGGCATTACTGTTTGTGATTGGCTGTGGCTCAACGGCGAGCAGGCAAGGTACAGGCGAGTATTTTGATGACTCTGTCATTACTGCAAAGGTCAAAACCGCCATATTTAATGATCCCCAACTTAAGTCACTTGATATCAGTGTGGAGACTTTCAGAGGTGTGGTGCAGCTCAGTGGTTTTGTGAAATCACAAGCCAGTGTTCAAAAAGCGGGCAGCTTGGCGAAAGGCGTCTCAGGCGTGAAATCTGTCGATAATAATCTTAGTGTGAAGTACTAGCACATCTTCGCTATATCATTAATACGATTATTATTAATGATATAGCAGAAGCTATTTTTACCCTCTTACTCTGGTATTACGCTATGGCAGTTAACTACGTGAAAACACTTGGTGGTTATTAATTTTTCAAACATAGATATCTTATTTAATGTAAACGTAATGCAGTATATATAAAAGACACAGAGTGAAGGGGAATTAATGAAGTTCAGCGAAAAGTATTAACCAATAAAAAACACTTTCTATTTAATCTCTTCCAATGATTTAAGGTCGGGCATACTGTTCACGTCACCATAATAACGGCAGTTGCCGTTCAAGCTGGGGGTCTGGCAGCGTGACATTCAGCCCGACCAGGCGCACTCCCCGGTTTGCCCGGCGTTCATCCCAAGCTTTTTTGGCCGTTTTCAGCAAATCGGCTTGATTGAGGATAGGGAACATATGTTCGTGAGTGGTGAGGTGAAAGTCGCTGAATTTATATTTCACGCCCTGGCGAGAAATTTTGTATTGCGGGCTGTAAGAGAACAGCCGCCGTTTCAGCTCAGGGTAAAGCTGTTTGATAATGGCTTCGCATTCAGGCCATTGATGAATATCCTGAGGCAAGGTGAGTTCAACACCGACCGTTTTTCTCGGCTGCTCAACGCAGAAAGCCGTGTCATCGCGGCCATGGCACCTGTCCCAGATCATGAGGCCGAATTTCCCAAACTCTTTAATGATCTCAGCCAGATCCCATTGCTGTACGTCACCGCAGGTTTTCAGGCCTAACGCTTGCAAGCGTTCCTCAGTTTTCGGACCAATTCCGGGAATTTTGCGCAGCGGCAAGGCTTTGACAAAGTCATCAACCTCATGAGGCGCAATAACGAACTGGCCGTTGGGTTTGTTATAGTCTGAGGCAATTTTGGCGAGAAACTTTGCCGGGGCAACCCCGGCGGAAGCGGTGAGCTGCAGCTCATTTTCGATAGCATTGCGGATCTCCTGGGCGATCAGAGTTGCAGACCCTCTGCATGCGCTGCACTGACTAACATCCAGATAGGCTTCATCCAGAGACACTGGCTCATTATAGGGGGTGTAGCGGGCAAAAATGGCATGCATCTGTTCTGAAACCGATTCATACAACGCCATTCGTGGCTGGATGAGTGTCAGGTCAGGGCATAGCCTGAGCGCTTTTGCTGTCGACAGGGCACTGCGCACCCCGTATTTCCTCGCAGGATAGTTCGCTGTGCAAACCACCCCGCGGCTCTCAACACTGCCGCCGATGGCGATAGGAACATCCCTGAGATGAGGGTTGTCCCTCATCTCGATTGCCGCGAAAAAGCAGTCCATGTCGATATGAATAAACTTCCTGTCTCCGTGTTGTTCTCTTCCAGCGTGCATCGTTTCTATCTCAATACATTCGCGTAGAGACGCAGCTTGTTCTTTCTGAAACGATTAACATCTTTGCTTCCCGGCAAAGAGCAATTTTACACGGTTCGTTCATGTGTTTTTTCTTCTTGTCTGAGTTTAACCAGTGCCCACTTGGCTGAAATGACAATAGAGTTCGCCATGCAGATAAAAGAGAAACCGCCAGCGAGCATGGTCAGTGCACCAGCCACAATGCCTGATAACGATTCACCTGTGTTGGCTACCGTTGAGTAGAGGCCGTAATTTTTGCCAAGCTCTCCCTGGCGGGACAGTGTCTGGATATTGGTGATAATAGAAATATCCACTATGGCGCCAACAAATCCCAGTATGAATACAGAGGCGAACAGAGCAGGCTGGCAAGCGATAAGGGAAGTAACTTTCGATTAAAGATTACTTCTTTCATGTTATTTCTCCGGAAGTGATGATTTAGGTTTTTATGCAGATATAAAGCATCGTTTTAAATGGATATTGCCTTTTTGGATAGATAACATGTGTTTAACTGTGCCACGATTTTTTATAAGACTGTCTTTTACGAAGCCGGAGATAATAATAGAAATAATTTTATATTGATAATTACCAATATATGCAGCTGATGATCTCGTTCGCAATAATCTTTTAATTAAAAATTTAAGCTAGAAGAAAATATCTTTTATGTGTGAATAGTCACAATAAAACAATCCATTTTTTATGGGTTGTAAGTGAATGTAAAAAAGTATGTTTTATATTTTCTTTTATTGAGTAAATAATTGATATTTTTAGTGGTTATTATTAAATCTATCAGAATATTTGAAGGCAGAAATATGCTGGTTCAGAGACCGGGTTGCAGGCGGATGTGTTTTTATTTTGATGCTTTCATTTAGCCGATTGTGGCGAGCGCACCGCACTCGCCGTTGATTCACTTACTCACATTTCGACACCATGACGGCGTCGGGTAAGCCGTTATCCTGAAAAGTCAGGCTCCATACATAGCGTCCTGCTTCAGGCAGCATCGCAGCTGTGTCTTTGCCATAGCTGCCAGCCGTGAGCGGGGTTTCCTGACCCGGCCGGAGTTCCAGCCCTTCGGCCGTATACTGAGGCGACCAGTCTTGACTGGCGTACTGCATACGGAAGCTGCCGGCCTGTTCACTGACCACGACCTGATACAGGTTCTGGCCTTTGTATTCGAACTGTCGGCTGTCTTTGTGCTTCCACCCTGAATCGGTGAAATCACCCACCACATACAGCGGTTTGCTGACCGGGCCTTGCTCAGTCACTGTGGGATTATCACACTTTGCCATCAGGCCTGTGCCCGTCACGCTCAGGGCTTTGGCTGTCAGATCGACAGCAGGTTGTACCGGGGATGCAATGCGCAGGAAGCGTGCTTCAAAGCCATTGAGCGGAACATTGTAGTGTCCGCTGCTGAGGGGGAAGCGCTCACCGCTTTGCAAGTCAATCAAATCTCCGGCTGATCCCAGCGTGTCGGCATTTAAAGCCAGTTGTTGCGAAGCGTCTGTGGTGCTGACCAGATACACCACGGCGTCCTGATCGTTTTGCTTGCGATCCACATACACCTTGTCATTGGCCACAATGTTAAGGCGTTCACCTTGGTACAAGGCCGGGTGCGCCGCCCGCATGGTCATCAGCTCAGTGACATAGGTTTTGAGATCGCGCTGGCGCGCATTCAGCGTGGTGCTGACGCCGTCAACTTTGCCACTGGAGCGGGCCACATGATCATCACACAAGCCCTGTATGGCGCAGATATCGCCAGGCACTTTTTCGGCAAAATGCTCAACCTGATCACCAATTTCATCACCGTAATACAAGGTGATGGGGCCGCTATAAGCGGCGAGGAAAGATAAGGCGGCTTTATGGCGCTGCCAGTATTGATCATCGGTGGGCTCTGCAATATTGCCCCGTTGCAGCAAATCACCAAAGCGAACGAGATCATGGTTGCCCAGCATCAGATTGGGTCTGGCATGATCGGGATACAGACGATGTAAATCCATGCCTTCTGCCAGCCAGCTTCCGCCTTTGCCGCCGTTACTGTTTTCATTCACGGCGAAGGTTTCCACTAACCGGTAGCGGACCGGGAAATCAAAGGCTGAACACAGTCCCGGTGCGCCTTGCGGGCCATAACCGGCCTGATTGATGACGTTCTCGTTATTCCATATTTCAGCCACCATGTAACCCAGCGGATGCACAGTCTCGCCAAGGTGATTGACGTAAGTGACCGACTGCGAGGCTTCATCCACCGTCTTGCGAATGTCCTGCCAGGCATCAAGAGGCACCTGATAAGCCTGATCCAACCGCCAGCCATCGATTTTGAGTGTTTTGATCCAGTAAGCTGCCACTTCCTGATAAAAAGGCAGGCTCTCGGGGTAGCTGACCGGATTGCTGTTGCCCACGGGAAGCTTTCCGGTTGGGGATGGCACCACATTCTCTTTGTGGTGGCCAAACACACCGTCAAAGAACACATACAAACCCCGGGCATGGGCCTGTTCGACCAATGCTTTTGCGGTCTCTAAGGTGCCAAATTTCGGATCAATCGAAAAATAATCGGTCGCATAATAGCCGGTTGCATCCAAACGGTCCGCCCAGTGATCCTGGCCTGCTGTGGGTACCGATGCAAACACAGGCGTCAGCCAGATAGCATTGATACCTAACGACTGGATATAGTCCAGAGAGTCGATAATCCCCTGCAAATCGCCCTGATGGTGGCTGGTGCCGTAGCCGGTGCCATGACCAATACTCGGGTCACCATCGACGAAGCTTTCTACCATTACCTGGTAAATCCGTAGCTGTTGGCTTTGCTCGGCAACGTTTGAGTTACAGGCATAAGGCGCAATGGTTGGGTTTTCGTCCGCAGATGGGGTTGAGCTTCCGCATCCTGCCAGGGCCGTGGCTATCAGTAATGAGAGTGTGGAATGAGCTATCCTTTTGTTCACGTTTCACTTCCTGTCGTTATTCTTTGAATGTTTGATATCTGTTTGCCGGCGAATAGGTGCCCCTTGCTGCAAGGGGCACGCATAAACGCGATTAACGGGGCTGGGTAAATACAGTCACTGCAGTGCCTTCAACCACTACACTGCCGGATAACCCCGTCTGATGACGGGCCCCTGACGCATCGGCAACCAGAGTCCAGTCACCTTCAGGCAAGCTGATGGACTGATTGTTGCCGCTGTTGTACACCACAAACAGGTGATGTGTGTCTTGCGGGTAGGTGATCAAACCTGTGACCAGTTGCCCGCCAAATTCAGCCGGTCTGGAAACTGTGAGGTAATTGGCGATGTCCTGGTTTGAGGTCATGCGTAAACCGGCGTGACTGCGGCGCAGCGCGATCAGTGTTTTGACGTAATCATAGGTGGCCGCATTGTCAGCACGGCGTTGCCATTTGATGCTGTTAAAGCTGTCGGGTGCATTGTAGGTATTGTGGGTCCCGCCGTGTGCACCGAAATTCCAGGCATCCGGATCGCTCATTTGTTCGTTGTCGGTTTTGGTCCGCAAGAACTCGTCCCCGGCATGAACAAACCCGATGCCCTGGCTGGTCAGTACCATGCCCATACCAAAATTCACCACACGTTTGGCATAATCGAGACTGGTTGGTGGCGTCAGGCTGAGAATCTGGTGCGAGCTGTTCTGGACAACATTGCCCGACAGGCTTAAATACACCTTATCCCACAGCCCGAAATTATCATGGGCAGAAATATAGTTGATGCTTTGCTCCGGATCGGCGGCAAAGTTTCTGAACCAGGTGCTGTTGCGGCTGTCATTGGGATCGTAGGCTGAACCGCGCATGCCATCGTAAACAGACCAGCCCGCATCGGCGCTGTCCAGATTATTGAACATATAGCCGGTCCGGGTATCATCATTTGACCCTTTCAGGGCTTCGCGATACGCGCCGTTAAAGACGCCGACATGTTCTTGCACCATGTGATGCGTTGTGCCGTAGCGGACACGTTGTGCTTCTTTCGGATCGCTGGCGTAACCATTCCAGGGTTCACCGTAAAGCAGCAGATTGCGATCCGGGAATTGCTGGTTCAGCGCGCGTCCCCATTTCTCCACTTCCTGATAAGAGAAAATGCCAATCAGGTCGAAACGAAAACCATCAACGCCATATTCATCCACCCAGTAGGCCAGTGAATCCTGAATCATGCGGCTGACCATAGGCTGGTCGGCATCAATGGAATTACCTGTGCCGGACAGATCCGTGGGGGTGTAATAACTGCTGCTGATGTTTTCAAACATCTCTTTGGCGTAGGTGTGGTTGTAGACCACATCCATGATGACCCGGATCCCGGCTTTGTGAAATTCATTCACCATGGTTTTAAACTCGCTGGCACGCGCCTCGTAGTCGGTCGGCACCTGTGAATAACGCTCTTCCGGGACGTTGTAATTGCGCGGATCATAGCCCCAGTTGTAACAAGGATCGCTGTCAGGGAGTCCGTCGCAGGTGGCAAAGTCATAGACGGGCAGCAGCTGAACGTGAGTGATGCCCAGATCGACCAGGTGATCAATGCCCGTTTTCAGCCCGTTGTAACGGGTGCCGCTTTCAACCATGCCCAGAAACTTACCGCGCTTGTCTGCGCTGACGCCAGAGCTGGCATCGATAGTGAAATCGCGGACATGCACTTCATAAATCACGGCATCTTCGCGGTTCACCAGTGCAGGACGCTCAGCCCAGCCGCCAGCAGGGCCCGTGCGTGACATGTCCATCACAATATTGATGGCTTCACTGTCTCCTGTGCCGGGTTTTACCATTTTGCCGTAGGGATCGCGCACCGGAATGCCATTGATCTTAAAAGTGTATTCGGCAAGGTGCAGATCGCCGCTGACGTCAACCTGATAGATATCGGTGTAGCCGTTGGCATCGCTCACTTTACTCAGCGGATATTCGATCCCGTTTACGGTCACAGTGACATCGCTGTGATCCGGCGACCAGATCGAAAAAGTGGTTTTATCTGGCTGATAGTGTGCGCCGAGAGTAGGAGGTGTGGGGCAATCTGAGGTACAGGGATTTACGGGGGTGAGGGTATAGTGCAGTGTCTGGTCGTTCACTGTGACCAGGTATTCGCCGTTGGCCTGGGTATAGATATCATCGCCGGATGCGTCTAACACGCCGTCATTTTGATTGTCACCATAGTTTTGTGACCAGTCTCCGGTCAGATCAAACTTAAAACGCTGATTGGTTTGTCCGTCAAAATCAACCAACAGTGACCAGGTGTTGTTATCGACCAGGGTCATTGCCTCAGCGGCCCATTGATTTGCCGTGCCGCGAAAGTGCAGTGCCGGAAAGTTTTGCGCC
Organism: Photobacterium salinisoli; assembly: GCF_003614885.1. Classification (GTDB taxonomy): domain Bacteria; phylum Pseudomonadota; class Gammaproteobacteria; order Enterobacterales; family Vibrionaceae; genus Photobacterium; species Photobacterium salinisoli. The sequence continues at coordinate 664,679 of NZ_QZMS01000011.1, read as the reverse complement.
AGAGACTGGCTGTCGCAACTGGCCACAGGCGTGGTGAGAATCGTCTGGCTGTCGGTGTAAAAGTCGATCCGATAGCTCTGATCGCCGGCAACCGTGTAATCACCGGTGGGATAACTTTCCTGCCAGTCACCGTAGCGGTCGATTTTAAACCGTGGCCCTCCTGTGGCATCCCCTTGTTGAAATGTCTGGCACGTCTGATAGTGAGTGGTCGCTATCTGTGTCATTGCTGCCGCATTCCACTGATTCGGGGTACCCCGGAAATGCCAGTCGGCGAGTGCGGGGGCGCTTAACAGCGCCGCACCCGCAATAAGCGTAGGTAAGGTTCTCATTTCAATTTCCTTTTACCGTCCTTTGCGGGAGACATAATCCCTGAACGGATCGAGTTATTGGTTATGGTTATTTACAGACTTGACGTGGAGTTTCATCCAGTCAGGTGAGTTGTAAATAGCACAAAAAATAACGCTGAAAATGCCGTTTCCGGTGAAATTCAATTGAAATGTGAGCCTGCTAACTCATTGTATGGCAAGAAAAAAATGAACTGTGATCCTGTTATCTCAGCCCCTTCCTACGCCCCCTTTTCTACGCCCTGAGGGGGATCATCATTGCTCGGTGGTCTTTATCATTCTGGCACTTAGTGCCGCGGGGCTGGCTTTTGCCGGATACCATAATCTGGTAATCGTACTGACCAGTATCTGGGGTTTCATTGTGGTATCAAAACCGCATCAGTAGTCCGCTATAAAGGGAACGAGGTACGGCGGCAAACTGTGAATGCAGGTACTTTCGTTTTTGTGCTTGCCAAGCTTGATTATATTTATATGCAATATTTATGAGTAAATACCATTATGATGTCTCATATTTATCCTTTTCTCATTGTCTAATCATCTAATTTTTCGTTATATCATTCAGTTGCACATGCATTTGTGTGCTCATGTGTTGGGTTTAATACAATTCCCGTTGAGTTCAATAACAAGGATGACAACAATGAAGTTAAAATTCTGTCTTACGTTTGCAGCTGTAGCATTCGCGGCAACTTCAGTGAGTGCTCAGGCACGAACTTTTGATTTACCAAATGGCTGCGAGTACGGACGAGTAAAATCTTATGATTTTAAATCAGAAGATGTGAAGGGTGCCGTTGAGAGTGGTTACAATATTTATAATGATCCACAGACTTACCCTGATCCTTCTAACCCGGATCAAACGGATTATAACCAGGAAGAATATGCCAACTTTTTTGAGTCGCTGATTAACCTCTTCAACTCTTTCGACTATTTGCGGGTGGAAGTGCCAAAACATGTAGTTCAGGACGAAGTATTTCGTGCCAAAGGTAACTTATTTGATCGCTATGCTAATGTGCATTTCAACAATTCAGAATTCGGGTATGTCGGTAAGGATAAATCAAACCTCGATGCCAATTCCTATCTTAATATGAAGTTTTCACGTACTTACGGTTACGGTCTGGTTTGGATTAACCGAGCTGGTGGTATGTGTTCGGCTGAAGGTGTCTGGGTTCAGAAAAAACCAAGAATTGTGAGTGCAAGTGCGACCCATTCTTCGGGCAAAGTGCAGGCAAATATAGAGTACCTGATTGATAAATACTCAACAGCGGCGAAGGACAGTAGCGTGAATGCCCGTTTGATTATTCGTGTTCGGGATGATCTCTATGGCCAGACTGCCTCTACATCTGTGAGCCTGAGTGCATTGAAGGGCAGTAAAACAATCAGTATTACGCCAGCCAATCCAGGTATAAATAGTGTCAGCGTGACTTTGTCTGACGGAAAGTATACCGATGGTATGTCTTTAGGTTATGTGAGAGTGCCGGGCACACCGAAACCGCCATGCCCAAGATGTCAGCCTCTTTAAGCGTGACAAGCAAGTGATTTATTAATAGTTCAGGCCCGTAGCCGGGCCTGAACTGTATGTTATCTGACTTTAAAAAAAGCCATTTCTTTTCTGAGGTGCTGAGTTAATGTCGAAATATCGTTATTTGCCAGTGTCGTCTGGCTGGCATTCTCTGAGTTTTTCTGCACGATTTGACTGATTTCTTCCAGCCTGTGAGAGATATCATTCGTAACAGAAGATTGCTCTTCTGAGGCGGTAGCGACTAACGCATTGATGTCCGAAATTTGTCCAACTTGCTCTGAAATCGTTTTGAACGCATCGGACAAAGCCTGAGTAATGACCTGAGACTCTGAAACCATGTCGGTGTTGAGCTTCACGTGTTCATCAGCAAGCTTGGATTGTTCCTGAAGCTGGCTGATGATTGTTTGAATATCTATGGTCGACTTTTGTGTTTTGGCTGCAAGTGCACGCACTTCATCGGCAACAACCGCGAAACCACGGCCTTGTTCTCCGGCACGGGCTGCTTCAATAGCGGCATTGAGCGCCAGTAGGTTGGTCTGCTCCGATATGCTGTTAATCACATCAACTACTGAGCTTATCTTTTCTGAATGCTCTCTTAATTCGTTGATTATTCGTGCGGATTCTTTCATTGAAACACTGACACTTTCAGCAATTGAATCTGAACGTTGTAGCGTATTTGAACTGGCGTTGATGATGGAGATGGCTTCAATCGCTGCAGTTTCTGCCGAGTGTGCGTTGTGAGCAACATCAGATGCTGTTGAAGACAGTTCTGTGGCTGCGGCTGCGACTTGTTCTATTTCAGATAACTCGCGCTGGGCATTCTCAGAGTTGTTGTGTATCACCGTCGATATTTGCGTTTGGTTTACAGCCAACTGCTCTTGAATGCGTTCTGAAGACTCGATGATGCTGAAAATACTGTGCTGGAGGGTTTGCAACGATGACGTTATTAAATCAAGTTCATTATTGGCTTTCGTCATTTCACGTGGAGTAAAGTCACCATCAGACATTTTTTGAATGGTGTCAGTAATTTCAGGCAACACGCGTAATTCTTTCCGTATGATCCAGAAAGAAAAGATGAAGCCGGTCATACAGGCAGCAATAAGAAGTATGATCCCAAGCTGAACATTAGCTTCATAGGTATTTTTACTTGTTTGATAAATATGTTCAGATGTCGTCAGTTGAATATTAATTAGGTTGTCTATTTGACCTGAGAGAGGCTCTATATGATTGTAGACATTGTTGATAATTTTATTTTTATCTTCAGTTTGTTTTCTTGTTTCTTCTAAAAGAACAACAAGCTCTTGCTTTATGGCATTAATTTCAACCGTCAGTTTTTTCGAGATGGCTCTTTCATCATCCGTTAAATGGGTTGAGTGATAATTCTCCCAAGTATCCGCAACAACGTCTTTTGCTGTTAATACCGATAATTCCAGTTCTTGCTGAGAGAGAACTCCAATATTCCACTTGTTGAATGCATCGACAATATCAACCGCAAAGGCATCAGAAATTGTTTTTAATTGTTGCAACGGAATGACACGATCAAGATAGATTGAATTCATTGCATTTAATGTATCTTTGTTTCCAGACATTTGGTTCCAGAAAAGTATGAACATAAACACACATAGCGTGACAGGGACGGCAAGAAGTTTTGTAAATATATTTTTTTTCATATGAATTTAAGGTTGATACCAAGGGCGTATAAGGGAGGTATTTTGCATGGTTAAGATAATTAATAATATCTTTTCTCTTTTATTTTTTATGCAAATGACTGAAAGTCACGCTGTTGCGTTAAATTTGCCGTTGTAACTTCCACACCCCGGTTGGGGTGTGGAAGAGCCATGGAGTAACGGCGGTTATTTAGCCGGGTATTCAGACCAGTTGCTGCCATCCAGAGTGACATAGTTTTTGCCCTGAACCTTGATGACAGTCGAGCCTTCGTTCTGAGCTACAACGGGCGTACTGGGCAGGTTGCTGATCAGTGAGGCAGGATCAAAGCTACCGCGCTGGTAAGGGTTTTGCTCCAAAACATTGGCAATGAGCTGAGATAACGCCAGATAGCTGGAGGGTGATGACACGCGCGCTGTCTCGCCGGTACGGACGATGTTTTTGCCAAAGACTCTTAAGCCCACAGGGGTATGCACAATCGAAGGTGACGGAATTTCCCGCATGCCGGTGATCTGCATTCGATCGCCTTTCATGCCGGCGCCATGTTCAGGCACCAGCACCACCACAATATTCCGGCCCGATTGTTCCAGCGACTGGAAGAAGGCGTACAGATCGTCCAGCAGGCTTTTCAGCCGTAATTTGTAACTTATCAGCCCGGTGGATTGGTTGCCATGAATGATCCGGTTACCGTCATGCAATGAAATGGTGTTGTAGAGTGCGACGACTTTGTCATTGCCGGCCTGCTGGCGTTGTTGCCACCAGTGATTCAAAACTTCTTTGTCACGGTAAATCGGCGCCCCGTCAAACGACTTCTGGTACGGGGAGAAACCCGTTTGCGGCATCAGATCTGCTGTCACATTGCCTTCGGTTTGAATCAACTCAAGGAAATTGTCAAACACCCCGTCGTGGTTCATTACCAGATTTTCTTCAAAACCCAATTGCTTCAGGTTTTCGAACAGGTAGCACTGCTCAGATGGCGCGCCCGCAAAGAGCTGGCTGTGGTTCTCCTGTCCGCAACTGGCTCTGAGCAAACGGATCACGGCGGGCCCGCTGTAGGAGGTTGCGGCATTAAACTGATCAAAGAGAATGTCGAACTCTTTAAATAAAGGGTGATCTTCCAGTCCGGCGATACTGATGTCGTCCCAGGCGACTGAGCAGATGCTTAAGAATAATATATCGAAGGGCGCCGTCTGAACGCTGCTGTCATCAAAAAGAACTTGTCGCTTCGCTTCACGGGAAAAGAACTCAGAGACGTACTGGTTGAGTGAGGTATCATCAGTTCCCGCTGGCACTTTGGCAGCCGTTGTATTTGCATTGCCGGCGGGCCCGGTGATCGGGGTAGTGTTTTCAGATGTTCCCTGATCCGCAATCACAGGCGCTATCTGGCTGGTGGGCAGACTGAAAAACAACATCGCCGCCATCACCAGTACCGATATGCGTAAAAAGCGATTGAGCAGGTGATAGCCTATGCAGACCGCAAACAGGCCCAATAGTGTCTGGAAAGAGACAAAACGCCCTGCCAGTTCAAACAGATAACTCCATTCGAAATGCATCAACTGGTTCATTTGACCCCACAGGCGGTCTAAGGGCGGCAGGAAAGAGTCATAGTGCAGCAACCAGGCCGCAGCAGGCAAAGCGACGATGAGCCTGACAGACTCAAGCAGACGAGAACGCAGCGGCAGTAATAGAAACAGCGCCAGTGCGACGTTTTCCAGCGGGTGAAAACCAATCGTGCCCTGGAAATACAGGGCAAATTTTGCAATGAAATAAACATTCCACCACCCCAGTCCTTTAACCTGCTGTGATGAATGAGAAGAGCGTGTCATCGTCATAATTTCTGCTTAGTAATAAGTTCAGTCTTGTTCAAAGTAGCGGGAGCGCCTGATATACCTTTGATGGAAGCGCTTGCCCAACGCGATCAGTTGGCGCAGGTAATAGCCCAGTATCATGCCTGTTAACAGGCTTAGCCCTGCGGTGAGCAGAAAATCATCAATATTCATGATTCACCTTTTAATCGGAGCCGCTTAGGCGTGGCAAAAAGGACGGCCATCTCAGCATCGGCGCTGCTTTTTCCGGTAAAAATAGCCGGTTCTGTGGTGATTCTTTTAATTTCTGCCGAAACCGGCAAGGCTTCTTTCGCAACCACTTCCAGTTCTTTTTCCAGCTCATAGTGTGTGCTGATGACATGAACGGTCCGGAAGAGATCCCGGACAGGGACATCAAAAATATTATTCAGTGCGGTATGGATATCGGTTTGGCGAATGGCACTGAACAAAACATACAGCTCGTGGTTGCAGGCGGTAATCACATCGCCATCACGCCGGATATGGCACAACCGAAGACATTCCTCCGGCTGCATGCCTGACAGCAGTTTGAGTTTTACCAGCACTATACCCAGGCGCGGGGAAGTAAACTGCTGCATCACTGTATGGCAATACTGGATAAATGTTTGATTATCCATATATCCTCTAGCGTGAAAGTTCGGGTCATTGAACAGCAGTTCTTCAGTATTGTCAGGCAGCGGGCGAGTCATGTATTGCCCCTGCATGGCATCAACCTGGCTCATCATCCTGAGAAAGGGCAGGTGATAAGGCACAATCAGGTTCACGCCTGCACGCAACAGAAAAGTCTCATCGGCATATCGCAGGCATTGCCTGATTTCTCTGATAATGATTTTGAGCTTCGGGCCGGCCTGTTGCCGTAAATGCAGGCAGTCGACAGCCAGCTGACGGATCGTTTCCGGCGACTGGCAGGATAATATCAATGTCGCTGAATGCGGAATGTGTGGATCACTGATGATCGCTGCGTTGCTCGCCGCCAGCTGAACATGCGAAGGAAGCGGGATGTCTTCATCCAGCACATCCTGGCTCATGATAATCCGCGTTGAGTCATCCTGGTTGCTGAATACCGGGATAGCAGGTGTGGAAGCCAGTACCGCGACCAGTGCACCCTGGGCTGTTTTCTGTATCACAAACCTTCTGTCTGACTGAATACCTTCTGAGTCCGACCAGAAATGCACATGGTAGCTGTATTTGTTGTCGCTGATCGTACTCATGGAGGTCAGTCCCGCCAGATGGCGGTTCAGTGACAGCAATGCAGGTGTTAATGACGTTGAGGTAACAGAACCGTACACCATTAACTGTATAGCCAGCTCATGCTCGGCAGCGTATTCATTAAGCATTTTTAAAACAATAGTGAGATTTTTTTTATTAATATTGGTGAAAAATATATCCGGCACAAAAAGAACGGCAAGCGAATGCGTTGCGACTTTTAATTTGATGATGTCATCCAGCAGTAAGTGAAAATGGATACCACTCTGGGTTTTATTCTGATTCAGGAAAAAGGCTCTTTTACACTTTTCCTTTAACATCGCTGAAACCCGATCACTTTTTTGCTCGTTAAGACCGGAATAAAAGTTTTCTTTGTTTGTGAAACAAGTGAAGTTATTGTTTTTATTATGTTTAATGATTGATGTCAGATAATCGATTGCGATAGTTTTATGGTCAAAAAGAGTCACATAAACCGACGGGAAATTGTTTATTTCGACAAAGTGTGTAAAGTCTGGATTTGTAGACATATAAAATACCAGTTGCTCGCTATCGGCACTTTTCCCTGCTGTTTAACGCTTGCAGAGGCACCATCACAGTAAGATCACGACAGAAAAGATGTTACTAATATAATCAGATCATATAGAATTTACTCAAAATGTCGAATCATTCATCTGATGTATCCTTGTACTCACTGAAACCTGTAAAGAACTGTTCTTTTTTCATGTGGTCAATGTCTTGACGATGAAATTTGATTATGAACCGAAATGCACACATAATTAAAGGGAATATTATCATTATTTTCTGGTCATTTCAGTCAGCGTGTTAGTGACAAGCATAAAGGGTATCTAATCGGTTTTTTGATTTTTTTGTGGACTGAATGTTAAAAATGAAAAGGCAAAAGTGTAATAAAAGTTAGTGTCTGTTTGTTTCTTTGAAAATTATGTACTTAAATACAAATTGTATTAACGGCATTGATAAATTCTATTAAGTAGTGGTGAATTATTGTGGTAATGCCTGCGAAAGATGTTGATGCAATTTATGCATCTTACAACATGACAAATCATGATTATGTCGAACTAAACGAAAGCGAAACATATTCAAAAATAAAAAATAAATGGTTGATATTAAAAAGTAAAAATTTACCTTACGGGACAAGGCACACGAACATGGAAAACAGTAGCCAGGCCAATATGGCATGAAAAGGATTGGGATTCTCAGCCTGCGTGGCGGTGCCGGGGCGACCACAGTAACGGCCAATCTGGCACAGGCGTTAGTGCAAGTGCACAAAAAAGTGCTGGTTGTTGATACTGTTCCTGCCAATTTGCTGCGTTTACACCTGGGCTTACCCCTCTCCAGCGTTGAAGGGTGGGCCAGTCACCTGTGTGCAAACACTGACTGGCAGTCGGCTGGCTTTGAAAGTCCCAGTGGTGTGACATTTTTGCCTTTTGGCCAACTGTCATTGCCGAAAGCCCGACAGTTTGAGGCTAACCGCGGCCCTTACCTTGCTGAAATTCTGGAAGCACTCGGGCGTGTTGAACTGGGGGACAATCAGGATCACTGGCAACTGATCCACCTGGCATCGGCGGATCTGGCGATGCTGGAGGATGAATCCTTCGGGGTTTTATTTGATGTCGTGCTGGTAGTGTTAACACCTGACGCCGCCAGTTACAGCGTGCTGCAAGATGTTTCTGAGACCCTGGCTGTCTTTAACGATGCGCCTGTCTCAGCAAAAGTGCGCTATGTGCTCAATCAGTATCAGCCAGAAACCGAGATCAGCCGAGATTTCATGCTAGTCATGAAAAAAGAGCTTGGCGCTGAATTGTCACCGGTACTGTTACACAGAGATATCGCTCTGATGGACAGTGTGGCAAACCTGACCACTGTGCAGCAGCTTGCACCCACCAGTCAGGCGGCAAAAGATTATCAGTCATTCGCCTTTTGGTGCGTGTCGCAATTATCAGCCATCCAGTGTGTTTCCTGAGTCTATGTTCAACAGCTTAAATCTGATTTTTAAATCCTGGGTTACTGAGCAGTTCAAAGAGCAAAAGCTTGCTTTTGAGCGCGAGCGAAATACGCCTGTCTCCCGCATTGGAAATCTCATTCTCGGGCTGTGGTTTACCTTTGCGTTTGTGTGCCTCAAGCCGCAGATTGCCGGCGTGCCGGTATGGCGTCTGCCTCTGATTTACTACCCGCACATTAACTTTGCCTCCCCCACATTGCTGGATCCTGTGCGCTTCGTGCTGCAGAGCCTGTGGCTGCTCTGTGTCAGGCCACAATCGCCGGGTCATCTTAAAACCCAGCTGCAAGCGGGAACCAGGCAACTGATCCGCCGCGTGAAAGCCATCTTCTATTTGCCTTTGGGGCGTATGTCCGGATTCATTCAATGGCTGGAAAAAAAAGCGACCGATGCCGACACGGAAGATCTCGACACTGTGTTAAGAGAAACCAATACCGGACGGATGGTCAATATCCTGCTGCTGGTCGCCGTGGTTTTGCTTGCCCTTATTTGTTTTACCGTGCCGTTCGGGTTGGAAGCCCAGATGGTTTTTGTCTTATTGCTCTGGGCGCTGGCAATGATGTGCCGGCGAATGCCCGGCCATTTTCCGACCCTACTGCTGATCATTTTGTCGGTCACGGCTTCCTGCCGCTACTTGTGGTGGCGCTATTCTTCCACACTCAACTGGGACGATCCTTTAGCGCTTATGCTGGGTGTTTTACTGTTACTGGCTGAAACTTATTCTTGGATCGTGCTGATTTTAGGCTACTTTCAGAATATCTGGCCGCTGAATAGAAAACCGGTTGCACTGCCACCAGATACGAAAGTTTGGCCTACAATTGACGTGATGATACCGACTTATAATGAAGATCTGGATGTTGTGCGTGCCACTGTGTATGCCTCTCTGGGCGTCGACTGGCCAAAGGACAAGCTGAATATTTACATACTTGATGACGGAAAGCGGGACAGTTTTCGCGATTTCGCACGGGAAGTGGGAGTGCATTACCTGCGACGGCCAACCAACGAGCACGCCAAAGCGGGCAACATTAACTATGCCTTGCAGCGCTCACAGGGAGAATATGTGGCCATTTTTGACTGTGACCACATTCCGTCCAGAGCCTTTTTTCAGCTGACAATGGGCCTGTTTCTGAAAGATCCAAAACTGGCGCTGATTCAGACACCGCACCACTTTTTCTCGCCGGATCCGTTTGAGCGTAATCTGGCCAATTTTCGCCATGTGCCCAATGAAGGCAACTTGTTTTACGGTCTGATTCAGGACGGTAACGATCTGTGGGATGCCACTTTCTTTTGTGGCTCATGCGCCATTCTGCGTCGCGGGCCACTGGAAGAAGTCGGGGGCATAGCGGTAGAGACAGTCACTGAAGATGCGCATACCTCACTGCGGATGCACCGCTTAGGCTATCACTCGGCGTATCTGAAACAACCGATTTCAGCCGGTCTGGCGACGGAAACGCTGTCGGCACATGTCGGCCAGCGGATCCGCTGGGCCAGAGGCATGGCGCAGATCTTCCGGGTAGATAATCCGCTTACTGGCAAAGGACTCAAGTTGTCACAGCGTCTGTGTTACGCCAATGCCATGCTGCATTTTTTATCGGGGATTCCGAGGATCATTTTTCTGACCGCGCCACTGGCGTTTCTGTTGCTGCATTCTTTTATTATTTATGCACCGGCGCTGGCGATCATTCTGTACGTGTTACCGCACATGGTGCATGCCAGCATGACCAATTCCCGGATGCAGGGAGAGTTTCGCTATTCATTCTGGGGCGAAGTGTATGAAACCGTTCTGGCCTGGTATATCGCCCGGCCGACCACAGTTGCACTGTTTGCACCCCATAAAGGAAAATTCAATGTCACCGCCAAGGGTGGGCTGGTCAAAGAATCCCACTATGACTGGGTGATCTCACGGCCTTATCTGGTGCTGGTCTTGCTCAATATTATCGGACTCGGCATGGGGATTTACCGGCTGGGGTGGGGGCCGGATAACGAAATGGCCACCGTGCTGGTCAACATTGTCTGGACCCTCTACAACCTGCTGATCCTCGGCGCGGCAGTGGCAGTGGCGGTTGAGGCCAAGCAGATACGCCGGGATCACAGGGTTGAAGTGTCTATGCCGGTGGCGGTCAGGCTTCGGTCCGGACACCTGCTGCAGGCAGAAATGAAAGATTTTTCACTCAGTGGCCTGCGGGTTCAGCTGGGCGAGCGGGACAGTGAGCGCCTTAATGTCCAGGAGAATCAGAAACTGGAGGTGGTGCTGAACCGTGGTGAGCAATCCTATGTGTTTCCGGCGACCATCGCTTTTAGCGGCAACGGCATGCTGGGACTTCAGCTCACTGAGCTCAGCACACAGCAGCAAATCCAGTATGTGCAATGTACGTTTGCCAGAGCAGATATCTGGGCCAAGTGGCAGCAGTCTTATCAGTCGGATAAGCCTATGTCGAGTATGAAATCTGTGCTGCAGGTTGGCTGGAACGGATATCGCCGCCTGATTCAGCACAGCCCGACGCCAGTCGCTACGCTGGCTCAGGGAGTGTCAATCTTTGGTGGCCTGATTTGGTCACTGAGACCACGTAATGTCCCCAACAGGGCTTAAAAAATGACAATTAATAAAACAATAAAAATGGCGGCCGCCATCCTGAGCTGTATGGGTATGACGGCAATGGCCAGTGCGCAGGCCATAACCGCTAACACCGATTCAGCCGATGCTGAAACGTCTTCTCATCTGCTCTCTCCTGTGACTCCGCGGGAGCTGGCATTCTCACAATTGGGTTTCAATGGTTCTATCGGCATTTACGGCAGTGAAGCCAGCGCCAATGTCGGTTTTGGCTCGCGTCTTGATGAGGTGATTGCCAAAGCCAACCTGCATTTCGACGTCACGCCTTCTCCGGCGCTGCTGGCACTGGTTTCGCATATCAAGGTATATCTGAACAACGAACTGATGGGGGTTGTGCCTGTCACTGACGGTCAGCAGGGCAAAAAAATCAGTGCGTCTATGCCGCTGGACTCGCGCTACTTCAGTAACTACAACCAAATCCGTTTTGAGCTGATTGGCAACACTCATAAAACCTGCTCTAACCCGAATGATGCCAGTATCTGGGCAGAGATCAGCCAGAGCAGCCGGGTCGAACTGTTTGTGCAGAAAACCCGGCTGGAAAGTGATTTGAGTTTATTGCCGGCACCGTTTTTTGATCCCCGTGATTTTGGCCAGTTAACCCTGCCGGTCATTATGGGGGCTGACTATGATCTGGCCGAAATGAAAGCGGCAGGCGTGCTGGCGTCTCACTTTGGTTCGCTGTCGGCATGGCGGGGAGCGCAATTTTCGCTCTTATTCGATCAATTGCCCGACAAGCATGCCGTGGTGCTGGTGACAAATGACAATAAACCTGACTTTCTGCGTGACTTCCCGGATGCCGACGGGCCGTATTTACAGGTGATCACTCACCCGACTAACCCTTATGTCAAACTGCTGCTGGTACAGGGCCGCGACAGCCGGGATCTCAATACCGCGGTTCAGGGGCTGGCTCTGGGCACCCAGCTGTTAACCGGCCCGATGGCGAAGATCAATCAGGTGGTTCAGGTTAAACCCCGCGTCCCTTATGACGCGCCTAACTGGGTGGATACCTCAAGGCCTGTGGCTTTCAGTGAGCTGGTGGAACAGCGTGGTCAGTTGCAGGTAGAAGGCCGCACCCCGCCGCCGGTCCGGCTGAGTTTTCAGCTGCCGCCGGATTTGTTTACCTGGCAGAGCCGCGGTATTCCTATGGATCTGCAGTACCGTTATTCGCCGCCAATGAAAGAAAACTCGGGCTCGCGGCTCACGCTGGGGATTAACGATGAGTTTGTCGAAGCGTTCAACCTGACGACAGCCGGTCAGGGCGGCGAATCCAAGCGGGTACGTGTTCCGCTGCTGGATGACGGCTTGCTGGGCGGCAACGACCGGGTTCGCATTCCGGCGTTCAAAGTGGGCAGTAAAAATTTCATCGATTTCGAATTTGGCTTTGCCTCAGTCACGGAAGGGAACTGCCAGATCACCCAGCCGAGCAAGCAGTATGCCGTGGTTGACGGCGATTCGACCATTGATTTCAGCGGCTTTCCGCACTACATCCAGATGCCGAACCTGCGCTCCTTTGCAACCTCCGGGTTCCCCTTTACCCGCATGGCAGACCTGTCGGACACGGCAGTGGTACTGCCTGAGTCCTCGTCACCTGAAGTGCTGCAAACCTTTTTGAATGTCATGGGGCGACTCGGTGCCGACACCGGTTACCCGGCCATTAAAGTGTCACTGACAGATCAGTGGGACAGCGCCACGCTGAAAGGCAAGGATATCCTGAGCATTGGCGTGGCGCAGGATCTGACCCGGGCAATTGGCAATCCTGATCAGGTCAATCTGGTCCTGCAGTCCGGTCAGCGCCAGATCCGTCTGCCGGGGCGAAACGAAACGTCGCCGGGCATCAACTGGCTGGGCCGGGCGTCTGGCAATCCGCAGGTTGCCGATCTGGTGTCGGTCGATGCCAGCGGCAAGTTTGCTGCCATCACAGGCATGGAGTCTCCGTTCAGCAAAAAGCGCAGCCTGGTTGCGATCATGGCTGCCAGCCCGCAGGCATTCAGCCTGATCGATCATGCCATCATAGATTCGGGAAAAGTGGAGCACATGTCAGGCTCAGTGGTGATCCTGCGTGATCAGGAGGTGGCCAGTTATAACGTGGGCCAGCATTATTATGTCGGCCAACTGCCGGTGTTGAAATTGATCTGGTATCACTTCTCCAATCACCCCGTGCTTGTCGCTTTTCTGGCGGCGTTGCTGGTGGTGATTGTCACTGTGTTCCTGTGGCGTGTATTGCGGAAAATTGCTGCCAGAAGGCTGGCACGCAGCGGGGAAGATGAATGAGAAGCCTGATACTTGTGCTGAGCCTGCTGCTCAGTGCCCAGAGCCAGGCAAGCCGCTGTGAATGGCCGCAGTGGCAAACGTTCAAATCGGTTTACCTGGTCAATGGCCGCGTGATTGATGGCAGTGACGAGCGCCGGATCACCACATCAGAAGGTCAGTCGTACGGCCTGTTCTTTGCCCTGATTGCCAATGACAAACCGGCCTTTGCGGCGATGCTGGACTGGACGCAGAGCCAGCTGGCGGGGGGCGATCTGACGGCGCGTTTGCCGGCCTGGCTGTGGGGACAGCAGCCATCGGGACGCTGGGGCGTGCTGGATGATAATCCGGCCTCTGACTCTGATCTCTGGATTGCGTACACGCTGGCAGAAGCGGGCCGTCTCTGGAATAACCATTACTACCAATCGCTGGCGCATTTGATAGCCAGCCGGATACTGCGCGAAGAAACCGTCACTGTCGACGGCCTTGGCACTGTGCTGTTGCCGGGTTCGGAGGGGTTTGCACTGGAAAACGGCCACTATCGGGTCAATCCGAGTTACCTGCCGTTACAGTTGATTGCCCGGATGGCGCACCTTTATCCGCAGCACAACTGGGCATCCCTGTACGGCACCAGCCTTGCCATGATTCTGGACACCATGCCCGCGGGTTTCAGCCCGGACTGGGCCACGCTGGCGGAAGGTCGCTATAGCGCTGACCGGCAAACCGGGCCGGTGGGGAGTTATAACGCCATTCGTACCTACTTGTGGGCCGGGATGCTCAGCGAAGACTCAAAAGACAAAGTGGCGCTGGTGAAGGCAATGCAACCCATGGTGGCGGCCACTGCGGCTTTGTCTGCCCCGCCACGCACGGTGAACACTCAGACGGGCCAGTATCAGGAGCCGGGCAGTGCCGGATTTTCCGCTGCCATGCTGCCCTTGCTGGCGGCGTCAGGGGAAACCGGACTGTTGCAGGCTCAGGCCGAGCGGGTGGCAGAGCGTCTTATCAGAAATCAGGACGATCATTATTACGACAATGTGCTGGCGCTGTTTGGCGAAGGCTGGCACCAGCAACGTTATCGCTTCGGCGTACAGGGTGAACTGGAGCCAGCATGGGAAAAAGGATGTCAGTAACGGCTTCGGCTAACGCCAGTATCCTGATTGCGCTGGGCCTCAGCGCCGGGGCTATCAGCCTGTCTGCTTACGCCGGTATTGTGCCGACAACGCCTTTGACACCTCAGCAGCTTGAACAGGTGTATCAGCCGGTCAGTTCGGTGTCCACTTTGTCCACCGCGTCTTCTGATAGCAATTCGGTCGCGTTTCTGGTCAATCAGATTGAGCTGGCCACGGCCTTAGGTCGCGATGACATCGTTGAAAGTGCGCTGGAGCGCTTACTGGCAATTGATAGCCAGCATCCGGATGGCCTGTATTACCAGGCACGGCTGCTGATCAAACAAAACCAGCTTCAGCAGGCGCAGGAAGTCAGAAATCAGCTCAAAGCCACCTCGCCGCAGTCGGTACAGCTCACGGCGCTGAATGATTTGATTGCGATTAACGGCCGCAAAAAAGCCGATTTGCAGCAAGCCAGATTACTGGTGCGGGCCGGCCGTTATGAGCAAGCGTTGAAAGCCTATGACGCGCTCTTCCCCAACGGGATGCCCTCGGCCGAGTTGCAGCTGGAATACCTGCAGGCTGAAGGCAGTCTCAGTGAGCGCTGGGAAAGGGTGAAGCAGGGACTGGAGCAGCTCAATGCTGCCTATCCCGCCGTGCCCTCTTTTCAGCTGGCACTGGCAAACCACATTCGCCGCCGCGACCCCGCCGATCCCTGGATTCTGGCAACTTACCGTCAGTTGGCACTGCGTTCTGATATCGGCACGGTGGCAGCCAGTGCCTGGTTGCGAGCGCTGGATCAGCAGCCGATATCGGCACAAGTGGCTGAGCAATATGCCATTGTTGCCAGCTATTTTCCGTCTGATACAGCCATTCAGCGCGCCAACCGCAATGCCCAGGCTCGCTGGGAAACAGAGCAGAGCCTGCGAAAAGATCCCACCTATCAGGCCAAGCGGCAGGGGCTGGCACTGATCGAGCAGGGGGCTTACCCGCAGGCCAGGAAACAACTGGAATATGCGTTAACCACCCGGCCGGACGATCCTGAGATCCTGGGCGGGCTGGGCATGGTGTACCTGCGTCAGGGCCAGCAGGGAAAAGCGTTGGGTTATTTCAAACAGGCGCAGCAGCTTGATGATGATCCGGACAATGCCAGTAAGTGGCAATCGCTGGTGGAGGCCACTTCATACTGGGCGTATCTGGATGAAGGCGATGCACTGAGAACAAAAGGCCGACTGAGTCAGGCCGAGCGCGCCTATCGAAAAGCCATCCCGGTCAATGACAAAGAACCCTATGCCCACATCAAACTGGCAGAACTGTATCAGCAACAGCAGAAATCTGATGCCGCTGTTCAGGCCTACCAGCAAGCTTTGCTGCGTGATCCCGGCAATGCGCAGGCCGTGCGCGCGCTGGTGAACCTGACGCGGGAAAGCCAGGGGCTGGCGGCGGCGATTCGCTTTGCTGAGCAGTTATCGCCGGCCCGGCAACGGCTGGTGCGTGACACCATACTGGAGATGAAAACCCAGTCAGTGGTGCAGCAACTAAGCCGTGCACTGGCAGAGAATGACACACAGGACGCAGAGCAATTTGCCACAGCATTGCTCAGACTGAATCCCTCCTCGCCCTGGCAGCGACGGGACATTGCGGATGCATTAGTTGCCGCCGGGCAGCGGAGCCGGGCGGATGCCCTGATGCAGCAATGGGCTGCCGGCAGTCGCGATCCGGAGATGCAGTTTGCCTATGGCTTATACCTGAGTCAGGCCGGGCGCGATGAAGAGGCGATTGCCGTGCTGTCTCGTGTCCCTGCCGCCAAGCGCAGCGAGGCGATGCAGAGTAATTTACTGCGGCTGCGCCTTGAACAGTCACTGGCTGATTTGCCTGCCCGCTATCAGGCCAACCCAGATGCGGTGCGGGAGCAGCTGCATTCGCTGGCGCAGCAGTATGCCGATCAGCCAGCCGTGTTGACGCGGCTGGGCTTGATCTGGGCTGGTTTAGGCGAGCGTCAGCAGGCGGAGCATATCTACCGCCAGTTAACTCCGAAAGATACCTGGCCGCCAAGCGCCCAGCTTGGCTATGGCGAGCTGATGATTGAGCTGGCGCATTTCAGCGCCTTTGACCAGTGGCTGGACAAGCAGGGACAGCCGCGTGTCAACGCAGGACAGGAAAACGCCGCCTCACTGGCTGAACTCACTGCGCTGCATAGCCGGCGCTTGCTGGCAGAAGCTGAAATCCTGACCGCACAGCGGCAGTTCAGCCGGGCCCAGGCGCTCTATCAGACAGTACTCACTGAAGTGCAAGCTGCCCCTGAGCCTTACCGTACCGAGGCCCGGCTGGGCCTGTTACAAACCAGTGCTGCGCTGGGGGAGGCGGCAGTCTATCAGCCGGTCTCTGAGCTGCTGTATGCCAGCCGCTCCCAGCTGACAGCCAGACAGTTAATGGTGGCCGCCCCTGTGATGAACCGTCAGGGCGAATACCACAAGGCCCGGGAACTGAACCGTTTATTGAGTCAGCGGCCGGATGCGGATGCGATGGATTACCGCAACAGTATGGCGCTGGCAATGGAGAATCAGCAGTGGACACTGGCCGGGCAGCGTGGCTATCAGGCACTGAACGCGGATCGCATCGAAAAAAGTGCGGATGCGCAGGCCGCACAGGCCCAGTCACCCGATTTACGGACGCTGTATCAGGAGGCCGACGATTACTGGCTGACCCGCAATGTCAAAGCTGACATTGACCGTCTGCGTGATCGCAGCGACGGGCACATTATCATCGGCTGGGATTACAGCGCCCGGGACGGGGAAAACAAGGCCAGTCAGGTGCCGATTGAAGCGCGGATCCCCATCGAACAATGGGACGGCCATCTGCTCTTACGGGCCGATTATGTCTCGCTCGACTCCGGCGATCTGGACTATTTCGACAAGTTTGCCAATTCCAATGCGCAATACGACACGCTGCGCGCCCGTGAGAACGGACTGGCCCTGGGCATCGGCTGGCAGGCAGAGAACTGGCAGGCGGATATCGGCACCACACCGCTGGGTTTTGCCCAGTCAACCTGGGTGGGCGGCGTCACGCTTGAGGGAGATATCGGGGATTTCGGCGTGTCCGGCACCTTGTCGCGCCGGCCCGAGACCAGCACTGTGCTGTCCTATGCCGGGATGAGTGTGCCCCAAGTGACGGCTGGTTCTTCTGTCGATCCCGCCGGGACACAATGGGGTGGTGTGGTCAGTACAGGCGTTAAGCTCAATGCCAGCTGGGACATTGGCGGCCCGTACGGGTTCTGGAGCAGTGTGCAACATCATCTGATCACCGGCGAAAAGGTGGCCGATAATACCCGTCTGGCCCTGCTGGGCGGCGGCTATTACAAACTGATTGCCACCGATGATCGGCGTTTAAGTATCGGCACCAATGTGCTGTATTTCGACTATGACAAAAATCTGAGCGAGTACACGCTGGGCAGCGGTGGGTATTACAGTCCGCAGCGCTACCTGTCGCTGTCGCTGCCGGTGAATTATTACGGTCGCTACAACAACAGTTGGTCATATCTGGTCAGCGCTTCTGTGTCCAACTCCTGGTCCAGAGAAGATGCGCCTTACCTGTCGGACGGTGGGTCAGACACAGGCGGCGGCTTTGGTTATTCGCTCGAAGGCGCACTGGAAAAACGGGTCAGCAGCCGCTGGTATGTCGGGGTCGCCCTGGACTTGCAGCGCTCTGATTTCTACGAGCCAAACCATTTTATGCTGTATACCCGGTTTACCTTTAACGATCGCTGGCAACCGATTGATTACCCGCCGACTGTGCCCCGCCTGTACAGCGATTTTGATTAAGACTTGCGGCCTTCACGCAGATTGGAACAAATAAAAATAGGCGCATGAAAATGCGCCTGTTGTGAACAGTTTCAGTCGTCTTTACTCATCCGGTGTGCAAACCCGGATTCTGTGCCCGTCAGGATCCAGTGCCACAAAAGTCAGACCAAAGACCGCGTCATGCAAAGGTTGCTCAATCACGACACCGGCAGTCTGCCATTGGTCATACAGCGCTTTGACCTGATCGTCATCCGGCACCATAAACGCGAATTCACTGCGATGGCCCTCGCCGCCGGAGACAAAATTGCGTGCCTGCTCTGACCACAAACTCAGGTTAAAGCCGTTTTCAAACTCAAACGCCACGTAAGTCGGCAGTGCGGCCACAGGCTCCCGGCCAAGCAGCTGGCGATAGAAATCTGCGCTGGTTTCCGGGTTTTTCACATATAGCAGCAATAGGTTCGGTATCATTTTCTCTTTCCTTTTGTGTTCATCCTCGTTGGGTAGAGTCAGAGCTTACCCCGTGACACTGTCAGAAAGTGGCAGTATCATGTTGCCTATGCGTACCGAACGATTACTCCAATTACTGCAGATTCTTCGCCAGCACCGGCTGCCCGTCAGCGGACAGCGGCTGGCTGATGAGCTGAATATCAGTATCCGTACCCTGTACCGGGATATCGCCACACTGCAGGCCCAGGGGGCGCAGATCGACGGCGAACCCGGCATCGGCTATGTGCTGAAACCGGGATTTTTCCTGCCACCGTTAATGCTCACCGAAGATGAAATCAGCGCCATCATGCTGGGTGTCCGCTGGGTCTCGGCCTTTGGCGATGTGCCGATGGCCAGCGCCGCCGACACTGCACTGGCGAAAGTCACCGCCGTGCTCCCCGCCGATCTGGTGCAGGGTGCCAATGAGGTGCCACTCCGCGTCGGCCCGCCCGGTGAGCTTGCCACGGAAGATCTGACCCTGTTCAGAACGGCCATCCGGCGGGAAAGAAAACTCGCCATTCGCTATCGCGCGGCCGACGGACAAGAGAGCACCCGGGTGATCTGGCCGTTTGCGATCGGCTATTTCGCTCAGGGCAGAGTGCTCGCCGCCTGGTGCGAACTGCGGCAGGATTTTCGCCACTTCCGTACCGAGTGGATTGCTGATCCTATGATGATGGATCAGGCGTATCCAAGGCGGCGTCATGGGTTGTTTCAGGAATGGCGGGAGAAGGAGCTTTCATCGCGGCGGTAGGGATGTATGTTCACTTCCCCTGTGCTGAGACTGCAGAGGTATGTCGCGCTTGAGTTCTGTGGTTCTTTTGGCATGGTGTGATGCGCGCCAGACACTCTTTGTGGGGCCAAAGAGTGCCGAGAAAGCCCTTGTTGTTCTTTGGTGTGGTCCGGGGCGGTTGTGGGCGCTCCCGGCGCCGACAACCTAAAAATTCGTCCTGAATTTTTCCCTGTGGGAGTGCCATCAATGTACATTTTCAACTTGTCATTCCCGTGCAGCGAGTGCGACTTTTAAGGCTGGGTGAGGTATGTCGTGCTTGAGTTCTGTGGTTCTTTTGGCATGGTGTGATGCGCGCCAGACACTCTTTGTGGGGCCAAAGAGTGCCCAGAAAGCCCTTTTGTTCTTTGGTGTGGGCCGGGTCGGTTGTAGGCGCTCCCGGCGCCGACAACCTAAAAATTCGTCCTGAATTTTTCCCTGGGGGAGTGCTATCAATGTACATTTTCAACTTGTCATTCCCGTGCAGCGGGTGCGACTTTTAAGGCTGGGTGAGGTATGTCGCGCTTGAGTTCTGTGGTTATCTTGGCATGGTGTGATGCGGGCTAGACACTCTTTGTTGGGCCAAAGAGTGCCCAGAAAGCCCTTTTGTTCTTTGGCGTGGTCCGGGGCGGTTGTAGGCGCTCCCGGCGCCGACAACCTAAAAATTCGTCCTGAATTTTTCCCTGCGGGAGTGCCATCAATGTACATTTTCAACCTGTCATTCCCGCGCAGCGGGTGTGGCTTTTAAGGCTGGGTGAGTTATGTCGCGCTTGAGTTCTGTGGTTCTCTTGGCATGGTGTGATGCGCGCCAGACACTCTTTGCGGGGCCAAAGAGTGCCCAGAAAGCCCTGGTTGTTCTTTGGTGTGGTCCGGGTCGGTTGTAGGCGCTCCCGGCGCCGACAACCTAAAAATTCGTCCTGAATTTTTCCCTGGGGGAGTGGGGCAATATTTAGGTTTTGAAGCTCGTTATTGCCCCATTCTGTGTTACAGACGCAGTGGGCCTGTCCAGTTTTACCAATTCTGTTGACCAAATTTTAGTAATGCTACAAAGTGTTTATAGAAATCGCGTCGTAGCAGATATCACTCATCTATATCATCAAAAATGCTTCGACTGCTCGTATAGCTTACATTCGGTTCATCAACTATGATATCTCGCGAAGTCGAACTGTCTTCCTCCAGTGGGTTTTCATCGACCCATTCTTTAACTAGCATGCGCTGTTTTTCAATAATATTTATAATACGCAAACTATGTGGATATTCATCTACAATGCATGAAAGCAGTTGAGTAAAACGTTTCATGTGCCATTCAGGATCTTCTTCGGGATCGCGCTCTTCTTGATGTAAACAACGCACTTCCTCAATTCGCGGCAGTAATTCAGTACGAATCGCTTCTCTTAGTATTCTAAGTTCCTTATCATTTAATAGTGAACGAAGCTCAGGGTCACTTAGAACTCTGGCATCTTTGCCATTTTGAGCATATTTCGAGACCGTAATTACCAGTGTTTTACGCGCGTTTTCTGGCAGGAGGTTTAGTTTGAACAAGCGAATAGCTAGGTCGACTTCTACTGAAAAATCTAAGTTCGGCGTAGGTGTAGTGATAAGATCAATTAATTTGGGATCAGCACTGAGATACGATTCAAGAAACTGCTTGTTGCACCGTCCGACTAAAAAACTTAGCAGTTCTCGTCGAGCCCACCAACCTGACATCCATTGTGTTTTGTAGGCAGAGCTTGTTTTGTATGCAATAAGTCGCTTAATGAGTAATCCAAACATAGAACTAGGCAGCACAACAGCTTTTTCAATGTCTACGTTTCCACAAGTTATCTGACGCATCAGCTTTTGGATATCGCTACCGTGGACATAAATTCCAAGCAGTTCCGGACTGCCTCGAAGCATGACAGAGTATGCGTCTCCAATAGTCGGGTGTTTGAAGGTCCAAAAGGACTTTCCGTCCGAATTCACGTGAACTACTAGACTATCGCGCAGTGCTTCGAGTGCAGCTGTACACCCTCCCAAGTCACTGCCCAATCGCCTCAGAGTGTCATCCTCGGCAGTCGTCAGTGTGACCGGACTCTGTAATTGACCGTTGGACATATAAATTAATGCCAATGCTGCTTTGCAACCGGCGTCTAGCTCTTTACAGGTATCTATGAGGAATTGTTCGCGCTTATCTACAAACCTCTCCAAGCTCAAATCAGACAGATACAAATTTTTGGTGAAAAATGGATCTGCCAACCTCCTAGCTGTTTCCGGAATGAACCTATCATGATCTGCAACAGACTCTAAATGTGGTTTCACCGCAGCACGAAACTCTCTGGGTTGTCTTCCAAGCTTTAGATGGTTGTAGAGAATTTGCCTTCGTTCGTCAGACGTTAGGTTATGAACATCTATAACAACCTGACTTTCCTGGAAGAGCGGAAAAGCACCGTCCTTCAAATCCTGACGTGCACGATTATAGATGTAGTCTCGTGACGTCATAACGATACGGTTTCCTTGGCGAAGAATGGTTCTTACCTCATTGAGGATATGATTCCAACCGGAGGCAAGGCTACTTTCATACTGAGTCACTCCGAATGCGTCATCGATCCAGAATAGTTGGGACTTTTCATTAGGATTCCAACGCTCAACGACTGACTGAGGTGTCATCAACTTAACCACAGACGCTCCCCATTGGTCAGCAGATGACATCGCAAGCAATGATGCTATGGTCGTTTTTCCTGAGGCTGGCTCGCCAACTAGAAGCACGAAACGATGCGTGTCGAGAGCTTTAGCTGCTTTTCGATAAGACTCTGTTAAAACGACCTTAGCTAGATCTTCTTTCATTGTTTCAAGAACAGCTTTGGCCTGAGCATATGCTCGATCGTCTAGAATTTGGCTCAAGTCTCCGAGACCGTAAACTCTTGGCACCATCATCCTTAAATGCTTATTCTCACGAATTTGGTCTTCCAGCCAAGTGGAACCAAATATAAGGAAATCTTTGATTCCTGCTTCTTTGGACCTTTCCTTAATCTTTAGTTCGGTAGCACCGGAAACACCAGCATTTGTCATTAGAATATAAATGTCACACTCATTCTTGCTGACTAATCGTTCGGCCTTGCTGAATTCGTCTTCGAGATCTGATGGTGTGAGAGAGTGTCCAACGCGAGCGGTGAACTTACATTGGATCACAAAGCGACCAGAGAACAACTCACCATTTTGTGGGCTCCAGATACCCGAAAATGCTCCATCTCTACCTCCGTCATTAGTATCTAGAAAGGACTGGACAGTTTGACCGAGGACTTCGCGTAATACCGAAAG
Source organism: Photobacterium salinisoli (assembly GCF_003614885.1). GTDB lineage: Bacteria > Pseudomonadota > Gammaproteobacteria > Enterobacterales > Vibrionaceae > Photobacterium > Photobacterium salinisoli. The sequence goes on along the minus strand of NZ_QZMS01000011.1, from coordinate 641,774 downwards.
GCACAATTGTTGAAAGCTGTGCCAGCCAAGAGTATGAAGATTAAACATATAAATTCTAAATCCATTTCTATTTTATTGGCTTAGCTTACATCATGACATCTTCATCAGAAACACTTCAAAGGCCAGTAGCTGAGTTTTGACGGAATAATCAAAAGGCCTATCCTGGCTTCCTTATTTGGTTCGTTATATTATTTCTGACGCCGAAAATTACTATCATTTGGTACTTGTAAAGCCAATTTATTGTTCGCATGTTCGCTAGCAGCTATGCATGGTGCATTAATTCGCCAAGCCTCTCGAGCCACAGTGGTGTGGTTTACCTCATACTTTGAAAGTGTCTGCGGGTTGGGGATAAATTGCCGCGTACATCGCACCAAGAGTATAAGATGGAAAATAGCCAAACGCGTCATCTGTCCAGTGTAGCCAATTGAATTGTATAAAAGCCGAGTATTTGCTCGGCTCCCTTATGCTTTACATGCGGTTATAAATCAAATCCATCATATTAGTTGCGGTATTGCGAACATCTTCAATATTCATATCCATCAACACGTGCATGGGTGGGTTTAAAGTTGTTCTAAATGAATGAATCTCGTTCGCTACTGCTTCTGTGATAATGCCTTTGTTCTTGAGAGTATCGATACAAACTGAAAAGTCAGTTCTCCAAGTGGCTCCGTTGGCTCTGAGTTGGTCTTTGTATCGATGGCGAAGCTCTGTTTCCAAGAACGGTCTAAGTATCAGTATTTTGTTGTCTTGGGTTTCATTGTTTATAAATGCAGTGATTTCGTTGTATGCGTCATCATGCTCCGTCGCTGTCATCTCTGCTTCTGTAGTAGCAGCAAAGTCCGAGCCATTCGCTACTTTTACAATTTTTAGTGCGCTCGTATTAGCGAACTTCTTAATTGCTGTCGCGGCCATTCCACGGTAGTGAGTTGTTATGAACAACTGCTTTATAGCTGGCGAAATCTCATAGAGCTTATTCAAAATGCTAGAGATTCGTTCATTATCAAAGCTGGTCACAGGGTCGTCCATTACCAATATGGCTTTGGCTTTATCCTCATTTGAAAGCTTGTTAATTTTAGCTAGGTAGATGCATAGCGCCAAAGCACGTCTATCAGACTCGCTGAACAGGCAGTTCATCTTGTTTCTTGGAATATTTGTGCCGTTGAAACTGACCTCTAAGTCATAGACTATTTTTCTACCACCATTATTTTGCTTTCTACTGATATTGAAGTTTCGAGAGCCAAGGCTTTGGAATAGTAGGTTAATCTCGTCAAAGTAGTTATCTAGAAACTCCTCTTGTGATGCTTCTAGTGTTTCCTTGTTGTTATTGTATGTTTCTTGGTCTTGTCCCACTTGAGTGCTAAGTTGTCTATAAGTTGCGCATTTTTCTTCTAACGTATGACGTAGTTTTTTATTCTCAAGTGCTTTCTGATTTGTGTTTTCAGCGGTTTTAATAGCAGCTAGCGCTGCAGAATCAAGGCCGTCTTTAAACTCAATAAGCTTTTCATTTATTGATTCGATTACGACCTTATAGGCTTCCTTGGCATCATTAAATGAGTTTATCGCCGACTGTAGAGGCGAGAAATCAATTGCTTCAACAGAGTTGTACGCTGTTTCGATTTTAACATTTAGAAGCTCAAGAACTTGAGGCTTTAACTCATTGTGTTTTTCGCTTAACTGTTTAATCGATCCCTTAACTACCTCATACATATCATCTACAAGCGGAATCAGCTCCGCTATTTGCTCAGTCACAGATTGTTCAGGGTATAGCTCAAGTATTCCTTTATTTTCTTCGTGAATCCGATTAATGGCTTGCTCATCAATTGAAATTAATTGCTTGGTCAGTAGTTGTGTAGCACTTGCTTTGGTTTCCCTAATGAAGTTAGAAAATGCTTCATTGAATGCAACTTTGTAGCTTTCGATTAGTTCTAATGAATCGCCTTGAAGTTCTTGACCGCAAAATGGACAATTTTCATCTAAATGAGTCAGACCACTGGAAGCCCAGCCTTTAAAGCCGTTTTGCTCTTTTAGGTGTTCCATGTGTGCTTGTACTAGAGCTTTTGCGTCGGTGTGAGCTTCTTCCATGCTAGTTGCTAAGCACTCATTGATTTCATTGCTTATCGCTGTGATATCAAAAGTAGTAGAAATATCTTTTAAGTTCTTTCGTCCTTTAGATTGAGTGATGCTACCAATCTGTACCGTTAATAATTCTTGCTCAGCGATAGATGCGGCAATTGCAATATTCAGCTCTTCGATAGACTCTGTTGGAAGTTCAGAAGCAACGTATGTTGCTACATCGGTGATACCGCTCACTTCTAGTGCAGTCTTAGCTGTTCGTAAACTTGCATTTGTAGTAGCTAAAGCTTCTTTCTCTGCTTTGAGAGCTTCAAAACGCTCGGTATTTTCTTCACCTAGAATGAAGTTTGAAATGTTCTCTGAGTTTTCGCGGTTATTAACCGTACCGCTCATTACATTTCGATGAATGAAGTTGTGGTCAAAGATATGTAGTTCACAATCAGCAGGCAATCCAGGTGCCCAAGTTTCGTCTGCAAACACAGAGATTGGCGCGTTATCGAACTGAAATTCGACTTTCATTGCATTAGCCGCTGTTCCTTGCCTTGGTATAGCTTTGCGGTCTTTGATTAGCTCTGGGTTGTTCGACGCTAGAGAATAAAAAATGTCACACAGCGTACTTTTACCATTTCGGTTTTCACCATAGATTATGTTCGCATCAGAAAATTGCGTGTTACCAGCTCTTGCGCTGTGATAGCTACCGATGCCTTCAATTTTTCGTATTCTTCTTAGCATTATGATACCCACTTGATAGATGATGTTTCATGTTACCAAAGGGTCATATCTAGAATGTGGTCGATCGTCACAACAACCGTCAATTGGAAGCGGAACAATAAGGATGGCAGCGTATTAGGTTGTTGGGCAGTGCTAATATATGTGATCTAATAGTACGAATGTGATGGTAGTTAGGTGATTTTTACGTTCTGCTAAGTAATATTGGCTTACTTTCCCTAATCCAAACCAGCAGAGTTTTATTAGAAACTCTAACTCACTTTTGTCCAAAAACGAGTTACAAATTAGGATATTCCATCCCCCACAGGGAAAAATTCAGGACGAATTTTTAGGTTGTCGGCGCTGGGAGCGCCTACAACCGTCCCGACCCACACCAAAGAACCAAAGGGCTTTTCTGGACACTCTTTGGCCCAACAAAGAGTGTCTGGCGCGCGTTAATCAATGCAAAGAGAAGCACAGAACTCAAGCGCGACATACTTTCTGCCCAACAGAAGACTCCTGTTTATCGTTCTTCTGAAACGAAATAATCCGTAATGGTTTTGTGGATCAACACCTTGCCTTGCTGATCTTAGCCGTGGATACTTAGCTATGTTTGGTTACGTCAAAGCCTAGATAGATTGTGCCAGGAGATCAAATTGTCAGAAAAAGTGCTTTTTGCAGATTTTGCAAATAATGATTTGGTCGAGTTGAAATACAACATCGATCCTTGGGATTCTTCATCCAGTTCAATTGAGATGGTTACTCACGATAGGACGGGTACATTCAGAAGATTCAAGTTTGCTAATGTGTCTAACCTAGTGATCGAAAAAGGTTTCACTGGATATCTCGGTGGTACGGCTATTGTGGATATAAGTTCGCGTCAATGGGCTCATTCTCAGATAGAAGTTCATAACTTTGAATCCGATTCTGGGCTCTCTTTTTTGGCAATGAGTTTTGAAGTTTCCGAAGTCGTGGGGACTTACACTTAATAAACCTAATGATGTAACAGCTCTTAATCGTATCTGGCAATTCACGAGAAATAAGCCAGAGTTACCTACAACCGTCCCGGGCCACACCAAAGAACCAAAAGGGCTTTTCTGGGCACTCTTTGGCCCCAGAAAGAGTGTCTGGCGCGCATCATACAATGTTGAGAGATACACCGAACCCAAGCGCGACATACCTTCTGCTTTACCTGAAATCACCTGTTTATCGTCTACGCTAAATCAAAATAATCCATTCCCCCAGGGAAAAATTCAGGACGAATTTTTAGGTTGTCGGCGCCGGGAGCGCCTACAACCGTCCCGGCCCACACCAAAGAACAAAAAGGCATTTCTGGTTACTGTTTGTGCCAGCAAAGAGTAACTGGCGCGCGTCACACAATGCCAAAAGAAGCACCGATCTCAAGCGCGACATACTCACCCAGTCTTAAAAATCGCACTTGCTGTATGAATTCCCGCCAGCCCTGCCGAGGGCAACCTCCCCCTTACTGACATCACACTTTTTAGCATCTATTTAACACCCTAACTCACTGATAAATAATCAAATAAGCCTAAATGTTACGCGCGTGTTACGTTCGGGTTTCCTTTTGTTACAGTGCCGTTTCCTTGCTTGGGTAGACTCTACACAACCGGCGCTCTGTACCCTACACGCCGGTCATATCCCTGATAAACAAGGAAGAGCATAATAATGACAAAGCAAGGTACCTTTACTCTGAAAAAATCGCTGATCGCTATGACATTCGCGGCAGCCAGTTCTGTGGCCAATGCCGGTGAAGTGGAAGTGCTGCACTGGTGGACATCGGGCGGTGAGGCGAAATCGGCCGCTGTGCTCAAGCAAATGCTGGAAAAGCAGGGCGATAGCTGGAAAGACTTCGCCGTGGCCGGTGGCGGCGGTGAGAGTGCAATGACAGTACTCAAAACCCGTGCGGTATCGGGGAATCCGCCTTCTGCGGCGCAAATTAAAGGTCACGATATTCAGGAGTGGGGCGATCTGGGTTTTCTGACCTCGCTGGATGATGTGGCAGAAGCTGGCCAATGGGACAAGGTGCTGCCAGCCGTGGTGACCAAAGTCATGAAGTATAACGGCGACTACGTGGCCGTGCCGGTGAACGTACACCGTGTGAACTGGCTGTGGGCCAACCCTGAGGTGTTCAAGCAAGCCGGTGCGAAAGTGCCTGCCAACATGGACGAGTTTTTTGCCGCGGCAGAGAAGATTAAAGCCGCAGGCTTTGTGCCTCTGGCGCATGGCGGTCAGCCTTGGCAGGACGCAACGCTGTTTGAAGCGATTGCGCTGGATGTTTTAGGTTCGCAAGACTACAACAAGGCGTTTGTTGATCTGGATATGGACGTGCTGTCCGGTCCGAAAATGGTTGAAACCTTCGCGACCTTCCAGCGTATGCACGACTACATCGACGAGAACTCGCCGGGTCGTGACTGGAATATCGCCACCTCCATGGTGATCAATGGCGAGGCTGCCATGCAAATCATGGGTGACTGGGCAAAAGGTGAATTTGCGGCGGCCGGTAAACAGCCGGGCAAAGATTACATCTGCGCACCTGCGCCGGGCACAGCAAACCAGTTTACCTTCAACATCGACAGCTTTGCCTTCTTCAAACTGAGCAACAAAGACAATGAGCAGGCGCAGAAACATCTGGCCAAAACCATTCTCAATAAAGACTTCCAGGAAGTGTTTAACCTCAACAAAGGATCGATCCCAGTGCGTCTGGACATGAACATGGACAAGTTCGACAAGTGTGCGCTGGATTCAATGGCTACCTTCAAAGCCTCAGCGCAAACGGGCGATCTGGTGCCAAGTATGGCCCACGGTCTGGCCACCACCAGCTATGTGCAGGGTGCGGTCTATGATGTGGTGACCAACTTCTTCAACGATACATCTGCCGATCCTAAACAAGCCGCGCAACAGCTGGCTCGTGCAGTAAAAGCAGCCATGTAACCCTGTCGGCGGGCTGGGTGTTCAGCCCGCCGGTTCCCCTGCGCTTTTTTTACCTCTGCGGCGAATGAATCCGATATTCAGGCCGGGGCACGCGCGTGCCTGAGAGGTGATCATTGAGACACAACCCGAATCAAGGACGCACTATGGAGCAAACCTTGTCGCTCACCAAACAGAAAGCGGCCCGGCCCAGCCTGGCGGACAGATTACAGAAGTGGCTGCCGAAAATCGTGCTGGCCCCGACCATGCTGGTCACTGTGGTGTGTATTTATGGCTTTATGTTTTGGACATTTTATCTGTCGCTGACCAATTCCCGCTTTCTGCCCAGCTTTAATTTTGCCGGGCTGATGCAATACGAGAAGCTGATGGACAACGACCGTTGGATCACCTCGGTGACCAATCTTGGCATTTTTGGCCTGATGTTTATGCTGATTGCGATTGTACTGGGGGTCGGTCTGGCGATTTTGCTGGATCAGAATATCCGCCAGGAAGGCGCAATCCGGACGATTTATCTCTATCCCATGGCGCTGTCCTTCATTGTCACCGGCACGGCCTGGAAGTGGATTCTTAACCCGGGTCTGGGGATCGAAAAACTGATGCACGACTGGGGATTTACCGGCTTTGAATTTAACTGGCTGGTGGATCAGGACATGTCGGTGTACACCCTGGTGATCGCCGCGGTGTGGCAGTCGTCGGGTTTTGTGATGGCCATGTTCCTGGCGGGCCTGCGCGGGATCGATTCTTCGATCATCAAAGCCGCCCAGATCGACGGGGCCAGCATGCCGACGATTTACTGGAAAATTGTCCTGCCATGCCTGCGTCCGGTCTTTTTCAGTGCGGTGATTATCACCTCGCACATTGCCATTAAGAGCTTCGATCTGGTCACCGCGCTGACCGCGGGTGGTCCGGGCTATTCGTCCGATTTACCTGCACTCTTTATGTACGCGCATTCCTTTACCCGCGGACAGGTGGGTCTGGGTGCAGCCAGTGCCATCATGATGCTGGCGGGCGTTCTGGCGATTCTGGTGCCTTATCTCTATTCCGAATTGCGGGAGAAGAAATCATGAATAAGCATGTCACTCTGGGCCGGATGGCGATTTACAGCGGGCTGCTCTTTTTCTGCGTTGTGTACCTGATGCCGCTGTTTGTGATGGTGATTACCTCGTTCAAGACCCTGCCCGATATCAAAAGCGGCAACCTGATGTCTTTGCCACAGGAATGGGTGGGGTATGCCTGGAATAAAGCCTGGTCCGGTGCCTGTACCGGGGTGAGCTGCGACGGTATCAAAGGCTATTTCTGGAATTCCTTCCAGATGGTGATCCCGGCGGTGGCAATTTCTACGCTGCTGGGGGCCTTTAACGGCTATGTGATCAGCAAGTGGCGTTTCCGGGGCTCTCAGCTGTTTTTCAGTTTGCTGCTGTTCGGCTGCTTTATTCCGTTTCAGGTCATTTTGTTACCCATGGCGGCGTTGCTGGGCAAACTGGGACTGGCCAATACCACAGCCGGTCTGGTGACGGTGCACGTGATTTACGGTCTGGCATTTACCACACTGTTTTTCCGTAACTTTTACGTTGGCGTGCCTGATGAGCTGGTCAAAGCGGCCAAGCTCGACGGGGCGGGGTTCTTTACCATTTTCTTCCGGATTCTGCTGCCGCTCTCGACCCCTATCTTCATGGTGACAGTGATCTGGCAGTTCACCGCTATCTGGAACGATTTCCTGTTCGGCGTGGTGTATTCCGGCGCAGAAACCCAGCCGATCACGGTGGCGCTCAATAACCTGGTCAATACCAGCACCGGGGTGAAAGAGTACAACGTCGACATGGCCGCCGCCATTATTGCCGCATTACCAACGCTGTTGGTGTACGTGCTGGCAGGGAAGTATTTTGTTCGCGGTCTGACCGCGGGATCAGTGAAAGGATAACAAGCATGGCTACACTCGCGTTAAAACAGATTCGTAAAACCTACCGTAATGCCGAGATTGAGACCCTGAAAGGAATTGATATCAGCATTGATTCCGGTGAATTCCTGATCCTGGTCGGCCCTTCCGGCTGTGGCAAATCCACCCTGATGAATACCATCGCCGGGCTGGAAGATATTACCTCCGGTGAGATCCTGATTGATGGTGTCGATGTCGCTCAGGTGGAACCGAAAGACCGCGATATCGCTATGGTGTTTCAGTCTTATGCCCTGTATCCCAACATGACGGTGCGGGACAACATCGCTTTCGGTCTGAAAATCCGCAAGATGGATAAAGCCAAAATTGCGCAGGAAGTGGATCGCGTTGCCGCCATGCTGCAGATCGATCACTTGCTGGATCGCAAACCGGCACAGCTGTCAGGCGGCCAGCGCCAGCGTGTTGCCATGGGACGGGCACTGGCGCGTCAGCCTAAGCTGTATCTGTTCGATGAGCCTTTGTCGAACTTAGATGCCAAGCTGCGGGTTGAAATGCGCACCCAGATCAAACGTCTGCACCAGCAGTTGGGCACCACTATCGTGTATGTGACGCACGATCAGATAGAAGCCATGACCCTGGCCGACCGCATCGCGGTGATGAAAGACGGTGAACTGCAGCAGCTGGGCACACCTAAAGAAATCTACAACCAGCCCAACAACATGTTTGTCGCCGGTTTTATGGGCTCGCCGTCAATGAATTTTATTCAGGCCAAAGTGGATCTCGATGCCCAGAACAAGCCGGTTGCCAGCGTGACAGTTGCGGGAGAGCCGCACCTGCTAGCTTTGCCTGCAGCGCTGCGTGAACGTGATGGTCAGTCAATTGTGATCGGCCTGCGTCCGGAAAACATCACAGAGCAGCGGGTGGAAGGGGAAGGCTGTACCACGCTGCCGCTGACGGTGGATGTGCTGGAACCCACAGGCCCGGACACTATTGCCATGGTTACCATGAACGGGCAGGAAGTGGCGTGCCGTATTTCACCGGACTATGAGGCTAAAGTGGGCGAAACCATGCCTTTCTACATTGACTTGTCGAAAGCGGTCTTTTTCGACGCGCAATCCCAGCAACGCATTATCTGATTTCTTGGGGAAGGCTCACTTGAGCTGTTTTGCCCGCTCTGGTCTGCGCCAGAGCGGGCTTTTTTGTCTGATCTCAGAGCAGAAAGCCAAGAGCAGCAAGTACAGCAGAGAAACACAGTGCCATAGCCGGTATCCGTATATTCCATTCCCGCCTGAGCCGAATGACAGGTATTCTGTTAGTCTTGGCAGTACAGAAAGAGCCAAATAAGGAGCAAGCAGGATGAAAGCCAGAATCAGTGTCCTGACACTCGGTGTGGATGATCTGGAACAAGCGGTTCGTTTTTACCGGGATGGTATGGGCTTACACACAGACGGCATTGTCGGCCAGGAATTTGAGCACGGAGCTGTGGCCTTTTTCGATTTGCAGTCGGGGCTCAGACTGGCGCTCTGGCCGCGCAGCAGTATTGCGCAGGATACCGGGCTACCTCAGTCAGCACCTGTACCCGGCGGATTGACACTGGGGCACAATGTCGGCTCGAAAGCAGAGGTCGACAGTGTGATGCAACAGGCAGAATCTGCCGGAGCCACTGTGATTAAAACCGCTCAGGATACTTTCTGGGGCGGTTACGCCGGCTATTTTCAGGATCCGGACCAGCATGTGTGGGAAGTGGTGTGGAATCCGGATTTTCTGCCAGTTGAAGATGCATAACGATACTCAAGGATGTACCAGTGAAACACATTGAAAATGACGAGCAGTACTACAATCAAACCTTTGAGAAGCTGTCGTTGCCTTATTCTGAGTTTGCCGGCATTGAATTTGAAGACTGCGAATTCAACGACTGTAACTTTACCGAAGCCGTCTTCAAAAACTGCAAGTTCATCAATTGCCAGTTTCATCAATGTAACCTGAGCTTACTGAAGATCCCGCACACACGCTTTTTCGACGTGCATTTTCTCGACTGTAAACTGGTGGGAGTCGACTGGACGCAGGCCAACTGGCCTTCATTTAATATTGATCATGAATTGCGGTTCCGGAAATGTATTCTCAATGACGCGTCTTTTTTCGGCCTGACATTGAATGCGCTCAAGCTGGATGATTGCAAGCTGCACGATGTCGATTTCAGGGAAGGCGATTTTAAAGACTCCGCCATGACCTACTGCGATTTTACCCACAGCCTGTTTATGCGATCCGATTTGCGACGGGTCGACTTCACTGAATCGACCCATTACCACATTCACGTGCTCGACAATCAGGTTGAAGGTGCCAAATTCTCCCGATTTGAAGCGCTCCATCTGCTGGAAAGCCTGGGTATTGAGCTGGTGGACTGAACAGAGGTAACGGAAAACTTCAATTAAGCGGGTCGGTGAAATGGGAGCAGTGCGTCAAACTTCTTTGTAAAGCTTCTTATTGCAAACTAATTTATTGAGCCGCATATGAGAATAGGTGCATTATGACGCTTTTATGACAATGCGGCTTTTTCTTCGCTTTTATCATAAGCCGACACAATCCGGGACGGAATCTTGTCCGGCCAACGCTGGCTTGTCAGTCCCGGCTGATTGTCTGAGGTTAGGGTTTAGATGAAGTTTGGAGAGAAAATGAAAAAGCACCCTGTTTTAACGATGTCATGTCTGATTGCTGCAATTCAGGCCGGTTTGGTGTTTGCGGCCGAGAAGCCGCACTGGAGTTACAGCGGGCACAATGGCCCGGAACATTGGTCGACGCTGGATCCTGAATTTAACGTCTGCGCGGCTGGTAAAAATCAGTCCCCGATCAATGTAACCGCTACCGTTCAAGGCGTATTAGCGCCGTTAGCCCTCAGCTACCGGCCTTCTGCCGCCAGTGTCGTGAATGATGGCCACACAGTGCAGGTGAACTATCAGCCCGGCAACTATCTTACGCTTGATGGTGAGCAGTTTGAGCTGAAACAGTTTCACTTTCATGCCCCCAGTGAAAACCTGATCCACGGTGAGTCTTTTCCGCTGGAAGGGCATTTTGTCCATGCCGGCAAAGACGGCAGTCTGGCCGTGATTGCGGTGATGTTCAAAGAAGGCAGAGTCAATGATGAACTGGCATCGATCTTGCCGCAAATCCCGGACAACGTCGGCGAAACGGTGGCGCTGAATCAGCCTGTCGATGCCAGACAGATACTGCCGAAACAGCCGGACTATTATCGTTTCAGTGGTTCACTGACGACACCGCCCTGCTCGGAAGGGGTACGCTGGCTGGTGATGAAAGCGCCCCAGACCCTATCGGCGAAGCAGATAACAGATTTCAAGAAAATCATGAAGCACAGCAATAACCGCCCTGTGCAGCCTTTGCATGGCCGTGTGGTGGTGGCTTCCTGATTCTCTTTGTCGTTTGAAGGGTTGTGTGAGCGTTATCAGAACTGTGAATAGTCCTGCACACTGCTTAGTCATTGACCAATTGATTATGCTGCTCCTGATTCTGGTAAAGCCAGAACTGGTGATATAGCTCTTGCTGGCTATTAATCTGCAGTTTTTTATAGATATTCTTACGGTGGTTCTTCACCGTACCTAACTGAATGTTCAGCTTACCTGCAATCTGCTTGCTGGCTAAGCCCTGAAGGATAAGCTGAACCACCTGTCTTTCACGCGCTGTCAGGATTTCTGCTGCGAATTGGTTGGAAACGTAAAGCGGTTCCCCTTCCGACATATTGTCGTGGAGACTACTGCTCAGCCAGTACTGTTCAAACAAGGCTTGCAGAACAGGGAACAGATAGACAATCAGCTCCAATGCCTCGTCTCGTTTACAGCGCTTTCTGTGATTGTAAAACCCAAAGGAAACAGCAATACACTGTTGTTCTGAAAGGGGAAAGTATGCCATTACTTCATCATACAGGCCCAGTCTGGCGTAATAGTCGTTATAAAATGGGCTGTGATAAAAGTCGGCTGGAATGACATCTTCCAGTGTTTTCAGGCAGGGTTTGCGATTGGACTGCCAGAACTGAAAGAATGGGTCATCCTGATAGTGTTTTTCCAAGGCAAAAATAGCGTTGATCTCCTGTTCATAAGACAGATTATGAACCAGAGTGACAGGGCGTTGATCTTGCTGGTAGAAAAAAACCGCTAAGTTGATGCCTGGAAAGTAGTTATCCAGTAAGCGTCCAAAAGCCGGCAAAAAGTCAGGGGTTCTGATTTTTGCCGCTAATTCAGCCAGAGGTTGCAAACTTGCAGGATACACAGGCATCAAAATCACTTATAGCTTTAACCGATAGCGTTTAACAATGGGACTATCTCGGATAGTAACGCTTGTTGGTGGGGCTGCAAAGATTGTTGTCCCCAGTTCGCAATGTCTGAACCCAGCGGATCAGGCACATGCAGGGTTGAATTGCTCAACGCTTCCATTACTGCGTGTCCGCAAAATGGCACATACCCTTCGGAATAGCCGCCTTCGTGAATCATTGCTATTTTTCCACCGCAGTGTTTCTCGGCGAGCAGCATCAGGCGTTTTGTCATCCAACCGTATGTCTCGGCATTCAGTATCATACAGCCTAAAGGATCCATGGCACTGGCATCAAAACCGCAGGCAACCACAATGAGTTCAGGTTGAAAGCGCTCAATGGCGGGTTCAACAATTTGCATCATGGTTGCGTGATACGCACCTATTCCAGAGCCGGCAGGCAAAGGAACATTCAGGTTATAACCTACACCGGGTCCTTCTCCGCGCTCATGGATTGCTCCTGAATTTATCGGGTAGTTATTGTCGTGGTGGATGGAAATGGTCAGTACGTCTTTATCCTGATAAAAGGCTTCCTGCGTACCATTGCCGTGATGGACATCCCAGTCAACAACCGCAACGCGTTTCACCATGCCTTTTGCCTGCGCGGCTTTAATGGCGATAGGGATGTTACCTAACAGGCAGAATCCATTACCCTGATGACTTTCAGCATGATGACCGGGTGGCCGGGTCAGGCAGTAGGCGTTTTTAACGTCTCCTTTCAGCACACTTTCAACGGTTGCGATAGCCATGCCTGCCGATAGTCTGGCGATATGAAAAGCATCCTGACGAAAGGGTGCGCAGACCCCGGCATCACCACATTGCCTATCGCTTGCCGTCGCCAGTCGCTGAATGTACTCATGCGTGTGGAATCGCAGTAAATCTTCATGGCTAGCCAGATCACCTGTGATGGGGGTCAATGTTGCATATAAGCCACTGACATCCAGCAAGTTCTTGAAACGCCGCTTGGTTTCCGGGTTTTCTGCTGCCGTACCCGGCTGGATGAATCCTCCCGGTGCGTCAAATACACTACACGGGCCAGTATCGTGCCACATGCACTGCTCATGAAAGGCAAAACCTGTTTTGTTCATGATGCTAATCCTTATGCAAGTACAATGAAGATAATAGAACTGATGCCTGCCGCTATCAGAGTATAGGGAAGCTGAGTGAGGGCATGCTGTATAGGGGAAATGCCACAGCCTTTTGCGGCGATGACGGTGGAATCACCAAAGAAGCAGGCGTGACTGCCAAAGGCACCGGCTGAAATCAGAGCGCCCAGGGTCAATGGCATGTTGGCATCCAGAGCCTGAGCCAGAGGCACAAGGATAGGGAATGACACTGCATAAATTCCCCAGAATGAGCCGGTAGAAAAGGTAAGTAAAGACAAGACAATAAAAGAGGTTACGGGCAGCCAGTCTGCGGTTATGTAAGGTGTAACCGTGTTGATAAGAAAGTGAGTCAGTCCTAATTTATCATTGACGATTTGCAGAATAAAAGCCGTAAAAACAATACCAATGGGTACCAGCATGGTTTGTAAACCATGCATCATTTCATCAAACAACCGGCTGAAAGTCGCGATTCCCTGCAGTGTATAAAGCACAAAACATGTTGCGAGGGCACAGCCGACACCAATCATGGCATCAATGTTGAAGTACCAGGTTGCGCCAATCAGGATCAGAATAGGCAGAATAAAGTTGATCACTCTGGGCGTCTGGTGGAGCTCAGCAGTGAATGTTTCTTTTGGGATCTCTGGGTGGGCTTCTGCTTGTTTCATGGCGCCCAGAGGAGGAATGATGCCTATCGCAACGAGGGGGATGATCAGCACGGCAATCCAGGGATACACCACATAAGGGATAAGGGTGAAGTAGTAAGCAATACCGCTTCCGGCTTCCGTCACACCGTTAGTTTCTATCAGCCCGGCAATGAAAATAACCCAGGTTGAAAACGGCACTAGCAGGCAAACTGGTGCCGAAGTGGAATCCACCACATAGGCCAGCATTTCTCGCGAGATTTTCAGTTTGTCAGTGACTTTTTTCATAGCGGCACTGACCGTCAGCGCGTTCAGGTAATCGTCGATAAAAATCAGTAAACCCAGCACCCAGCTCGCGAGCAGCGCCTGTCGGCGTGTCTGAATGTAAAGCTGCAGTTTTTCACTGAAAGCCAGTGTTCCGCCTGATAAATGCAGCAAGGCAATCAGTCCGCCAAACAGACCGGTCAGGAGCAGTATCCAGCCCATTACCGGGCCTTGCATCACTTCTAAGGCCGCACCGGTAAAATCCTGCAATGCAGATGTGGGAGAAATAATCAGAAAGCCAATAAGGGCGCCGGCAATCAAAGGCTCAAGTGTGCGTCTGGTCGCCAGCGCTAACAGTATGACAGTCGCACTTGGCAGTAATGAGGCGGGGCCAAAGTCGCCCTGATCCGCAAAAAAGACATGACTCATCACAGCGACGATAACGAGGCCACTGATCGCTAATAGCCAGGACACTGGCAATGTTCTCAAGCGTTCTTTTGTAATGGCGTATTCCATAACCGATATCCTTCCTGGAGGTTGTTATGGAATTGTTATTGAAATGGCCGGGGCTGCACATGTCCCTAAAGGGACAGTGTTATTGTGAAGTCGCACAGTACCTGAGCGAAAGGCCAAACACACAAAACGTGATGGGAGATGGCCCAATGTACAACGACATAGTCAGAAAACTGAAGCTATGCCGTTGATATTATTTTAGTAACGAGAATATGGCGTTAACGTTATTTGATAACAGCACCTATCGCCGCTTCGGCGCAGGCCACATCCAGATGGCCACCAGGCGCGCCACCGACGCCAATGGCCGCGACGACCTGATTATTCACGCTAATGGGCAGGCCGCCGGCCAGAAACAGTAAATTGTCATCCATGTCTTTCAGCGGCGCCATCAGCGGCTTGTCGTTCACCAGTGTCATCAGGTTCGCTGTCGGCTGCTTCATGCTGACCGCCGTGAAGGCTTTCTTACGCGAGCTGTCCAGGGTGTGCGGGCCGGCACTGTTCTGGCGCAGTTGTGCCAGTACCCGGCCCGAACGGTCAACCACAGTGGCAGTGACGGCATAATTGTCTTTGGCGCACTGCGCGACAGCGGCTTGTGCAAGTTCAAAAGCCGTGCCGGACGAAAGCTGGGCCTCTGCAACTGTTGTTGCAGCCGAAGCAGAAGCGCCGAATACAGCGCATGCCAGGTAAAGTGGGGTCAGGTTTTTCATGTCATATCCTTTGATGGGATGGGGGAATGACATGACTTTACTGGGTCTGGATTGCCACAGACTTGCCTGAAGATTACCAGTTTGTAATCTTCAGGCCATGTGCTGCCATGGTACTATCAGCGTTTTGGTTAGCACGGGCACGGTCAGGTTAAGCATGCATATCTTAGTGATAGAAGATGACGCCCCTATTCGTGAGTTTGTACGACAGGGGCTGGAAGAGCTGAATTTTCAGGTCACAGTCTGTGCCGACGGCAAACTGGGGTATCAGCTTGCCTGTCAGGAACCCTATGATCTGATCATTCTTGATTTGATGCTGCCTGTGATGGACGGCATGACGGTTTTACGGCAACTGCGTGGCGAAGGGCACCGTACCCCGGTACTGATCCTGAGCGCCCGGCACTCGGTGGATGAACGGGTGCTGGGCCTGCAGTCCGGTGCCGATGACTATCTGGTCAAACCGTTCGCGTTTGCTGAGCTGGCTGCCCGTTGTCAGACTTTGCTCAGACGTCAGCCTGCCGCCTCTGGCACAGAGGTACTGAGTTATCAGGGGCTGACGCTGGATTTATTATCGCGCGAGGCCCGGCGGGACGGCGAGCAGATTGTGTTAAAACCGCGAGAGTTCGCGCTGTTGAAATTGCTGATGACCCAGCCGGGGCGGGTGTTATCAAAAACCGTGATTCTGGAGCAGGTGTGGGGATTTCAGTTCGACCCGCAAACCAATGTAGTGGATGTACTGGTCTGCCGCCTGCGCGGAAAAATCGACAAAGGCTATGCGACGCCGCTGCTGCATACGATTCGCGGAGTGGGTTATGTGCTCAGACATCAGGGCTGAACAAGCCACACGCGGGGCTCAGCGTGCATTATTCAGCCGTTTTTTGCTGACCCTGTTTGCCTGTTTTCTGCTGATAGTGACTGTGATGGCGCTGGTTCTGACTTATCAGCTGGATTACCAGGAAAGGAAATTACTCGAATCGTACGGGCAGGAGTATCAGCGCATACTGACTTTTGAGTCGGAAGCTAAGTTTGAGCACGTGGTGGTCAGTAACCCCAACCGGCTGATCGAAAACGCTGTCAGCGTGTTGAAAATGACACCGACAGGGCAGCTTGAATGGATCAGTGGTGCAGAGCCTGCCGCATTGCCCGATGCCCCGTCGGCCTATCTGTTACCGGATCGTTTGTGGTATCACCTATTCAGTGATGCGCCCTATCTTACGCTTGAGCTCAGTGGCAAACCTGCCCGCTACTGGCTGGTGATGGACGGTGGCCCGAGGCGCAGTCAGTTAGTCAGGCAAGGGAGCTGGCTGATTGTGGCACTGGCTGTAATGGTCGCTGTGATGTCACTGGTGGTCTGGCAGTTACTGAGCCGGACACTGTTGCCTTTGCACAATTTGGCCAGAAGCGTGGATCAGATCAGCAGCGGCTCTTTGGACGCCATGCTGGACACTGACTTGCCGCCCCCCGAAGCCAAAGGGCAGTTCGGGCAACTCAGCCGGAGTGTGCAGCAGGTGCTGAACCGCCTGAAAGACGCCGTTCGGGGAATGGATAATACCGTGGATGCGATTGCCCATGATGTCAGAACACCGCTGTCCCGTATCCTATTGACCACAGAAGCTGCACTCAGCGAGGACAATGGAAAACAGCAGAGTGAGCAGTCACAACAAAAACTGGTGGCCGCCTTGTCAGACTGTGCGGAATCAGCACAGAAAGCCAGCCAGATGCTCACCACCCTGATGCGTATTCATGATGAGCAGGTTGGCCGTTATCCCTGTCAGCTGGCGTCGGTCAATCTGGCGTCAGTGCTGGCCGACGTTGCTGCCTGGTATGAGGAAGTGGCCGAAGAGGCGGGCTTGTCCTTAAATACATCGGCCCTGCAGCCGGTGATGCTGCACTCTGATGCCAAACGTCTGACACAAATCGCCGTTAACTTGCTGGATAACAGTCTGAAGTACAGTCAGCCTGGCGGCGACATTACCCTGCTGTGCGGCGAAGAGGATGGCTGGGTATGGTTCAGTGTCTGCGATCAGGGGATTGGGATTGCAAAGGCCCATCACGCTTTGATTTTCCGGCGTCTGTACCGGGTCGAAGCGAGCCGTCACCAGCCCGGCTATGGCCTGGGTCTGCCGTTTGTCGCCGCTATGGTCAAAACATTGCAGGGACAAATCGATCTGGTCTCGTCACCGGGTAAAGGCAGCCGGTTTACCGTCCGGCTGCCAAAAAAGACAGAGGGGGGCGCTATCAGTCCCACTCAGGAGAGAAATCCGGATTAGCGACCCGATGGCCACGATCCAGCGCTGCTATCTCGGCAAAATCGCTGGCGTCCAGCTCAAGTGAATCTGCCAGCAGGTTGCTGTTAATATTGGCCTGCCGGGTGGACGAAGGGATGGTGACATAACCCAGCTGACGCATCCATGCCAGTACCACTTGTGCCGCGGTGGCACCGTGTTTTTCAGCGATGGCCTGAATCACAGGATCCTTCAGCACGGCGCCGTATGCAAAAGGCATATAACCGGTCACGATCAAACCCAGATCTTGGCATTTCGCCACCACTTTGTGGTTTTGAAGATAAGGGTGGACTTCAAACTGATTGGTCAGCAGTATCCCTTCGCCGAGAATGCTGACGGCCTGTTCGGTCTGAGCGGCGGTGAAATTTGAGACCCCGATGAGGCGAGCCAGGCCCATATCCTGCGCCTTTTTCAGCGACGACAGATAATCGGCCATCGCCACGACATTGTTGTTCAGCGGCCAGTGCACCAGCAGCAAGTCAACATATTCGGTGCCGAGTTTCGCCAGGCTGGCTTCGACACTGGGAATGAAGGCATTACGGTGTAAATTGTCGGTCCAGACTTTGGTGGTCAGGAACAGCTCTGCTCTGGCAATCCCGGAGGCTTTGATTGCATCGCCAACCGCTTGCTCATTGCCGTAAATCTGTGCCGTATCTATGTGCCGGTAGCCGGCGTTCAGTGCCATAGTGACAGCGTCGAAGGCGGTTTGGCCTTCCAGCCGAAAGGTGCCGAAGCCCAGATGTGGCAGGGGAGTATTCATCATGTGTTTCCTGTATGAGATCAGTGAATCAGTGTCGCTTAGCTTAGGCTTTTCAGCCGCAGGAAAAAGACCACATCTGACAAAAGACTGTCTCACTTATTGCAATAATTTTCACTAGAGACAAAGTTTTTCTGCAATAAAATCCAGAAATGCCCTGATGCGGGGGGACAGTGCGGAGTTTTTGTAATAGACCGCCTGTACCGGCTCCCGGTTATTCGGGCTGGCGATCGCCTCATCCATTACCGCAATCAAGCGGCCGGCTGCCAGATCCCTGCACACCATGAAATTCGACAACAGCGCCAGTCCGTTGCCTTCAAGGCAAAGCTGGCGCACTGTTTCGCCGCTGCTGGCCTGGAGGGACATCAACGGTGAGGTGGGTCCTGAGATTAAAGGCCACTTATTCAGATTGGGTTGTCCGGCAAACCCTATGCACTGGTGCTGAGCCAGATCGGCGGCGGTGTGTGGTGTGCCGAATGTTGCCAGATAGGAAGGGCTGGCCACTATCCGCAGCGCACTGCGGCCCAGGAACTTGGCATGAAGATTGGAGTCTTTCAGTTCGCCAATCCGGATCGCCAGATCGGTGCGCTTTTCGATTAAATCAATAATGCTTTCGCTGGAGATCAGCTCAATATCAATGTCAGGATACTGAGCGCGAAAATCGGCAATATGGGGGACGAGCTGATGCAGGATAAACGGGCTGGCTGAATCAACTCTCAGACGGCCCGCCGGTTGTCCTTTAAGCCCTCGTAGTTTTTCTTCCGCATCTGAAATCTGACTGAGCCCATTGCGAATATGCTGCGCAAAAAAGCGTCCTTCTTCGGTCAGCTCGACCCGCCGGGTAGTGCGGGTCAGCAGGCTGACACCCAGTTCAGCTTCCAGCCGGGCGATGGCTCTGGAGACTTTAGCCACCTGCAGATCCAATTGATTGGCGGCGGCAGAAAAACCGCCGTTGTCCACCACGGCTAGGAAAATCTCCAGCTCTTCTGTACGCGATATTATTGTCATTATCGATATAGTAATTTGTAATTTGCGGTATTTTAAACAAAAATAAGCCCGGGCATACTCGCCGTCAACCTTTTGAGACGGAGATAAGTTTATGCCTTTAGCATTATGGGCGCTCACTCTGAGCGCCTTTGCCATAGGAACCACAGAGTTTGTCATCGTGGGGCTGGTTCCCACCATAGCGCAAGATTTACATGTCAGCCTGCCCTCTGCAGGTTTGCTGGTGAGTTTGTATGCCCTGGGTGTCG
The DNA here is from genome assembly GCF_003614885.1 of Photobacterium salinisoli. Taxonomy (GTDB): domain Bacteria; phylum Pseudomonadota; class Gammaproteobacteria; order Enterobacterales; family Vibrionaceae; genus Photobacterium; species Photobacterium salinisoli. The sequence continues at coordinate 622,310 of NZ_QZMS01000011.1, read as the reverse complement.
CCATTGGCGCACCGGTACTGACGGCACTGACCGGCCGCTGGCCGCGTAAAATCGTGCTTTTATCGCTGATGATGCTCTTCATTGCGGGAAACCTGATGGCCTGGCTGGCGCCCGGCTATGAATCACTGATTGCGGCGCGGATACTGACTGGTCTGGCCCACGGTGTGTTCTTCTCCATCGGGTCAACCATAGCAACCAGCCTGGTCAGCAAGGAAAAAGAAGCCAGCGCTATCGCGACCATGTTTACCGGGCTGACCGTGGCGCTGGTGACTGGCGTGCCTCTGGGGACCTGGATTGGTCAGTTATTCGGCTGGCGGGCAACCTTCCTGATTGTGGCGTTACTTGGCCTGGTTGCCCTGATCGGCAGCGCCTTACTGGTACCGGCAAACCTGAAACAGTCGCCTCCAACCCGACTGAAACAGCAACTGGCGGTGTTAGTGAACCCGCGCCTGCTATTGGTTTATGCCATGACAGCCGTTGGTTACGGCGGCACCTTTGTGGCGTTTACTTATCTGGCCCCTATTCTTCAGCAGGTAACCGGCCTGGCGGAAGGAGCGATCAGTGTTATCTTGCTGATTTACGGCGTGTCTGTGGCGGCAGGTAACATCTGGGGTGGAAAACTGGCCGACAGCAAAGGGCCGGTAACCGCCTTGTTGTGGATATTTGCCGCACTGGCGTTGGTGTTGCTGGCATTCACTTTTACCGCATACAGTCCTGTGCTCGCGGTCCTGACTGTGCTGGTGTGGGGGGCATTTGCCTTTGGCAATGTGCCGGGCCTGCAGGTGTACGTGGTTCAGCTTGCCAAGCGTTATACCCCTCAGGCTGTGGATGTCGCTTCAGGACTGAACATTGCCGCGTTTAATGTCGGTATTGCGCTGGGTTCGCTGATAGGCGGTGTCGTGATTGAGCAGATGTCGCTGACCGATGCACCCTGGATTGGCGCTGTGATTGTGATGCTGGCATTTGCCTTAACCTGGGTTTCCGGCAGGCTGGATAAGCCCCGAGTGGCTGTTGCACCATCGTCTGTCTGACAACCCGAACTGAAAAGGCCCTTGTGGGCCTTTTCGCGTTTAGTGGCTGGCTCTGGAGGGCTCTCTGAAATAGGAGTTCCAGTAATACAGTGCATAGTTAGCGCCGACCCAGCACACCAGCAGGGTAGCAACACTGATTTCGATCACACCTGTCAGATTCAGGTATTTTGACAGCGCATGGTCATCCGGCAGCCACTCTGTCAATCGGTGCATGGCAACCGCACTGATCACGGAAGGAAAAGTGATCGCGGCCATGGAAGGCTGGAATCTGTATTTGAGAATGTCGATGTAACACAGGTAAACGAAGATGGTCATCGTGATGCCAATGCCCGCCAGCGCACCGGTCAGAATAGGATCGGGACTGGCCAGATTTGTCAGGTACGCCGTCAGCGACAGGTTCACCGGGGCGGCCATGATGGTCAGGGTGGGGCGAGCGACCCGGGGCAGGCGACCGGCAAAGCATAAGCGGTACAGCACCACGGGCAGCATAAAGAAGTAAATTGCCACACAGGCATTGGTCATAAAGATGGAAAATTCAGCGTAGCCCAGCTGTGAGCCTGCCAGCGTACCACTGATCGCGCCAACGGGATAAAGGAACCAGCTCGGATACAAATGTATCAGACGGAAATTATTGATTTGAAAGCTGAAAAACAAAACCATCATGGTGAGGTGCAGTACCAGTGCCGGATACCACAGGACGCGGGCGCTGGCAGGGTGGACGCCTGCCAGGTAATCAGCCAGTACCAGCATTGTCATCGACATAGGCGCCATCAGGCTGCCGTACAGCGGATGGTGTAAATCTGACAGAAACAGCTTGGGATTGAGCAGGTATTTCATTACTACAGGAATGAGCAGGCAGGCGCCAATCAATGCGCAAACAGAACGGACATGAATACCGAATTCAGGATAAAACAGTGACCAGGCAAGCCCGGTGCCCGTAATGGCTAATGCCAGTGCTGCCTGGGCGGTGGGGACCTGAATAAATGCTTTGCCGAGTGCCACAATCTCTCCTCTTTTTCTGTCCTGCTGGCGGGTGTTGACCCTGAATTTAAGCGGAGGATTCTACACTATATAGTGAAAAAATGATGCTGATTGCTCACTGTTACTGAGCAGTTTGCCAGTCGTTTGGGCTGCCTGTGAAAGGCGGATAGGTATCAGGGAAAAATCACCTAAACATCGCTGCAAAAGTTGCGAAATACAGGATTTGATACCATAGTATTAGTGAAGCGTGTGAAGTGAGAGAGTTTCATGCTCTAGCTTCTGGAGGATTTAGCTGTTCTTCGATACTCTCATGTTCCTGCTTCTTGGTTGTTTCCGGCTTCAGAGGACGCAACCGCTAAAGCACCAAGGCACTAAGACGGTGAAAACTTAGTGTTACAATTTGGAATGCAACAACACAAGACAATTAATACTTCTTCGCCAAATAACCACAATGCTCGATTGAAATGAATGACGATTATCGAGTACGGCATACTCAACGTAATGAGTGGCGAAGCCCGCGTTAAGAAAGGCCATCAGTGTGCTGAGTAGGTAGACTGAAGGTAGCAAGAAAGTACACAAGCCGCACGCAACGTGCGGCTTTTTCTTTTGCACGTTATGGGTGAATTTAGCTATCAATCGCCTGTTTTCACTTGTCTTCAAGCAAAATCACAATGAGTCGGCGCGGGCCGTGAGCGCCATAGGCCAGAGTTTGCTGAATATCGGCTGTTTTTGACGGGCCGGAAATCAGCACAACATTGGTCGGCAGCCCCTGCTGCCAGTGTTGCGTGTCCATCAGCGCAGCGAAGTTGTCGGTCAGGGAGGAATGGTTCACGATGGCAATATGGCAGGGCGGCACCAGAGACAGCGTTCTCGGTTCTGTTTCATCCGGTCTCAGCACCAGTGTTCCGGTATCCGCAATAGCGGCATGTACATGCGTGATGCCAGCATCAATGTCAGCAAACAGACTGGCTTTCCAATCTTCTATCGGCTTATCAAAAGGCACGAGGGATATATCCCGGGTCGCTTCTTCTATGTTGTTGCGATAATCGCCGGCTGTGCCAGCTGCCGTTTTACGAGCGCCCGCGTGTTTGAGAATCTGCCGGAGTTGATCGGTTAAACCACCGGATGTGCAGCGATAAATTTCAGCATGATTACCCGTCAGTTGCTCGCAGAAGCGAGCGGTACGCTGTGCGTCATTCGCTGCCTGCCAGGGGGTATACACAGGCTCGGAATCAGGCGAACCTTGGTGATCAGTATGAACATCTGCGGCCCGTAAGCGGGCCAGTATGGCCTGTCTGGCTTGACTCATTATTGCTGCCCTTTCTGTTTCTTTTTCATGAGGTGATGAAAGCTCAACGCCGCCGGCTTGGGGGGAGTCCGGCACTGAGTCCAGCTTCCGAACCTGGCGGGTAACCAGTTTCTGACCTGACCGGCCAGCCAGGTGCCAGAGTGGTACAGCGGCGCGTGGGTAGCGGCCAGTGTGAATGCTTTCATCATGATTTGCTCGGTTTTGCTGGCTGCGCACTGCTGCCCGCGTAAAGGCAGGTGTCCCGGCTCTTGCGCTAGCTTGGCATCATGGCGCAAACGCTGTAACAGTGAGGGGATGGGGATTCGTACCGGACACACTTCCTCACAGGCCCCGCATAAGCTGGAGGCTGTCACGAGATCCTGAGTCGCCTCCAGTCCGAGCAGGTGAGGTGAGAGGATTTTACCTATCGGGCCCGGATAGACAGTGCCGTAAGCATGGCCGCCAATGCGGGTATACACAGGGCAATGATTCATGCAGGCGCCGCAGCGGATGCATTGCAGCGTCTGGCGTGTTTCGTTGTCGTGGTAAGCCTGAGTCCGGCCATTATCGAGCAGGATAAGATGGACTGCTTTCGGGCCGTCCAGCTCACCCGGCTTGCGGGGAGAGGAAATCATGTTGAAGTAAGTGGTAATAGCCTGACCTGTCGCCGATCGGGTCAGCGCGCTGTAAAGGGGAGGCACGTCACTGAGGAACTCGACCACTTTTTCTATCCCGGTCACTGCGATGTGGGTATCAGGCACTGTGGTACACATCCGGCCGTTGCCTTCATTTTCAACCAGACACAGCGTACCGGTTTCGGCGACGGCGAAGTTGACACCTGACACGCCAATTGGCGCAGTACGAAACTTTTCCCTCAGTTGCTGGCGACCGGTCTGAATCAAGGCGTCCACATCTGTGGTAGGAGTGAAACCGTCAAGATGCCCGGCAAAGGTATCACTGACCTGCTGCTTATTTTTATGGATCGCCGGCATGATGATATGCGATGGAGTATCACCGTCGAGCTGAATGATGTATTCCCCCATGTCGCTTTCGAGGCATTGAATATCATGCCTGGCCATTTGCTGGTTAAGGTTAATTTCCTCACTGACCATGGATTTGCCTTTGATCATCAGCAGCGGCTGATCTGAGGGGGAGTGAACGCTTTGCGCGATGGAGAGAAACAGCGCATTGGCGTCTTCAGCATTTTCAGCCCAGTGCACCTGAATACCATTGGCGGTGCAGTTGGCTTCAAGCTGCTCAAGTAACTCTGGCAGTTTGCGCAGGCAGCGTTGCCGGATGGCTTCAGCCTTGTCGCGGATGGCGCTTTCTTCTTTGGCATCGGCAAAGGCGGCTTTTCGTTTGTCTTGCAAGTAGTCCATCGCGCCACGAAAATTCTGCCGTAGCTGAGGATTGGCTAAAGCATCAGCAGCCTGCTGGTGGAAATATTCGGGCTGGTACTTACTCATGATGCCCTCCGGTTCGCTCCAGCAAAAAGCTGGCAAGATGCCGGCCCTGTAATGATTTCCTCTGGTACGACAAAGCACCGTTGATATTGAGCAGGCAGCCCCAGTCTGCGCTGACCAAATGGTCGGCAGCGGTTGCGCACAGCTGGCGGGTTTTATCTTCTACCATCGCCTGGCTGATATCAGGATGGCGCACTGAGAAGCTGCCACCAAAGCCGCAACATTCACTTTCACAAGCCTGCTCACGGAGCTCAACTTTCTCCAACTGGCTGAGAAGCTGGCCGGCACTCACATGCACCTGCATTTCACGCCGCGCCGCGCAGGAGGTATGCATGACCACTGAGGTCGGCCCGCCTGAGTCCCGCCATTGTACCCGGCAGACATTGACCAGAAACTCCGTCAGTTCAAACACGCGATCACTAAAGGCCGCCACTGTTTGCTCGTGTTCGCTGTCTTTAAACAGCCGTAAATAGTGATGATGCATCATGCCCCCGCATGATCCGGATAAGATGACGACTGGCCAGGGCTCTGGAAACAGCGCTATCTGACTGAGTGCAATCTGACGCGCTTCGCGATTGTAGCCACTGCTGTAGGCGGGCTGTCCGCAACAGGTCTGCCCGGGGACAAAAGTGACGGCTATGTCCTCGCGTTCCAGCAGGGATATCGCATCCAAACCGGCCTGCGGATCAAACAGATCCACTAAACAGGTGACATAGAGATAAACATGCCTGGGCTTGGCGGGATAAAGGCGGCGGACTTTCATGCAGAGTCTCCATAGCGGTCAGTACCCGTGTGGGGCCATATGTCGATTGTTATCAAAATGTAACTGAATTGATACTAGCGGCAGAAGAGGAGGATAAATAGAGAAAAAATGAAAAAGTGTCGTACCAAAGCCACAGAAAGGGTCATCTCCATTCGCACTCGCCAATGGAGATGACGGAGTGAAGTCTCAGGTCTTCGGGGAGTCAGACAGTGAGATCTTTGATCTTGTCGGTTGGGCCATTTTTTTGTACCGACTTAATGCCGTTGTCTGCACCGGACTTGGATTTATACATCTCACTGCTGCCAATAACCTGGTGGTTCTTGGCCTTGAGATTGAAGTGAAATTGACCGTTTGCGGCTTCTTTTAGTTCGTACTGCTCAGCATGGGGAGAATTCGTCTGAACAGACTTGATCCCGTTATTGGCCGCCGCCTTGGTGGTATACATTTCACTTTTGAGGATAACCTCGCCGTTTGCCGCTTTCAGCACAAAATAGATCTGATCATTTTTTGCTTTTTTCAGCTCATAGCTGCCCATGTCCAACCCCTTGTTGTGTCGTGAATTTAGATAAAGATTAGTCCCGTTTTCACAAAAAAGAGTGATATTTGTCGTAAACGGGGCCATTTCGAATTGTCAGCTGATAGGGCTGGTGTAGGCACTGTGCCTTGTTAAGTGAAGCCGATACGCATCAGTACATTCTCCGGCAAAAAAAGATTCATGATTTTGACGTAAAAGGCATTTGCATTTTTTAAACGACTGTTTTGAAAAGAAGAAAAAAGTTTATCCACAAAAACAGTGGGTAACTTTGGGGATGAAGGGCGCTGCAGTTGACGATAATTTCATCGATTGAGTTAAGGGTGTTGAGGTAAAGCGTCATATTGGTCTTTCAGATTATCTAAGTGTATTAATTAGCGGGTTTTTATACTTGTCCTACACTTGTAATCAGTCGTTTTTCAACAATATGAGGATAATCGCATGAAAATAACGGCAGTGCTGGGAACCGCAGCGATATTGGCAGGAGCACTGATGGCACCCGCTGCGGTGGCCGATGAAGGCAAAGCAGTGCGTTATACAGTCGATGGTGCTGAGTACGAGGGTTACTACATTTCGCCAGCCAAAGATGCGCCACTGGTGCTGATGATCCACGATTGGGATGGCCTTACTGATTATGAAGTTAAGCGGGCGCAGATGCTGGCAGACAAAGGTTATGCCGTGTTCGCGGCTGACTTGTTTGGTGCCGGTGTTCGCCCGGAAAAGGTCGATGACCGAAGGAAGCTGACCGGCGAGTTATATCAGAACCGCGATAAAATGCGCAGTCTGATGCAAGGGGCGATTGCACAAGCCAAACAGATTGGCGGAAATACTTCAGATGCGGTGGCAATGGGGTACTGTTTTGGTGGTGCCGCTGTATTAGAGCTGGCCCGTTCCGGGACAGACATGAAAGGCTTTGTCAGTTTCCACGGGGGTCTCGATACCCCGGAAGGTCAGGATTACAGCAAGACCAAAGGTAATGTCCTGGTGTTTCATGGGGCGGCCGATACAGCCGTAACGATGGAAGAGTTTGTCAGTCTGAACAAATCGCTTGAAAGTGCCGGCATTGAAAATGAGATGATCGTTTACAGCGGGGCGCCACATGCTTTCACTGTTTTCGGATCGGACCGTTATCGTGAAGATGCCGATAAAAAATCCTGGCAACGATTTCTGGAATACCTGAGTGAACAGCGGTAACTTATTGCTCTTAAATTACATTTCTCTGAAATAAAAATAATGGGGGCAGATTTTCTGCCTCCACCGATTGAGGGCTTTCTATGTTATGTGTAACAACACCGGATGTGGCACACCGTCCTATTAAAGAAGTGTTGGGTACTGTCAGTGGCAGCGTGGTGCAATCCAAGCATGTCGGCCGAGATATTATGGCGGGTTTTAAATCCATTTTTGGCGGGGAAATCCGTGGTTACACGCAAATGCTGGTTGAAGCCCGTGAAGAGGCCATGCACAGAGCCATCGCCGAGGCTGAACACATGGGAGCGGATGCCATTGTGAATATGCGCTTTACAACCAGCACTATCATGCAGGGGGCGTCTGAGATTCTGGTGTATGGCACAGCGGTCAGGCTGAGCTGAACCTGCTTTTTCCTCCCTTCCTATTGAGTTCCGATTCTGGCTAGTTTTGCCTGGCCAGAGGCGTACACTTAGCGCATGGATGAAGAGTGGCGTGATTAACGAAATTGCGTCTGCGTAATACAGGCTGAGTGTATGAGTTTATCGCCAACCCAGTGTCAGCAAGCCAGACTGGCCAAAGATCCCCGTTATGACGGATTGTTTTTTACCGCGGTGAAAACCACCGGCATTTATTGCCGTTCGGTCTGCCCGGCGCCTGCACCGAAAGAAGTGAATGTCGAATATTTCCGCACCGCCATTGAAGCGGCTCAGGCTGGCTATCGTCCTTGTCTGCGCTGTCGTCCGGACAGTGCTCCCGGCTCACCGGCGTGGCTGGGAACCGGGGCGACAGTGCAGCGTGCTTTGTCTCTGCTGGATGAAGGGGCTTTGATGTCTCAGTCCACCGAACATCTTGCTGCTCGTCTGGGTGTGACCGACCGTTATCTGCGTCAGCTGGTTACTCAGGCTACAGGACTTTCTCCCAAAGCTTACAGCCTGTATCAGCAATGTCTGATGGCAAAAAAACTTCTGCATGAAACCCGGTTGCCCGTCACGGAAGTGGCCTTTGCCAGCGGTTTTCACAGCGTACGCCGGTTCAACGACTGTTTCCAAAAGCAGTTTTCGCTTTCACCCTCACAATTGCGTAAACAGGGCAAAGCCGAACAGGGGGCAGGCCAGGGCATCCGTTTGCAACTGGCCTACCGGCCGCCTTATGACTGGCGACAGGTGCAGGGCTTTTATGCCGCCCGCCTCATTCCCGGGCTGGAGTGGCAAACGAATAACAGCTACGGCCGCACTTTCTATTCACGTGCCGGGGATGTTGCGACACATTATCAGGGACACTTTACGGCGACCCATTGTCCTGAAAAATGCTGTTTTGATGTGGATATCCGGATTGATAATCTCAGCGGTCTGATCCCTGTGATCCGAAACATCCGCCGCTGTCTGGACCTGGATGCGGACAGTGAACGTATCGCAACCGCCATTTGCCTGGCAACCTCCTCTGTGTCTGTTTCAGAACCGGATGCCGGAATACGCCTGCCCGGTATATGGAGTCCGTTTGAAGCTGGTATGCGCGCGGTATTGGGGCAACAGGTATCGGTAAAAGCGGCGCGAAATCTGGTCGAAAAACTGGTCACGCTGAATCCGGACAGTGGTGAGGATTTCAAGTATTTCCCCACGCCGGATCAGGTGCTTGAGATGGATTTACAGCAGCTTGGCATGCCACAGAAACGCAGGGATACCCTGAAAAATCTGGCCGGTTTTGCGCAGACACACCCGCTTGGTATGGATGCGCCTGAGAAAGAACTGTTGGCGTTGCCCGGGATTGGCCCATGGACGATACATTACATGCGCATGCGGGGACACAGCGATCCGGATATCTTTCTTTCCGGTGATTTAGGTGTAAAAAAAGCGCTGGCCACGCTGGAAAAACCGGTTAATGAAACGGCCGCTGCACCCTGGCGCAGTTATCTCACTTTGTATTTATGGAGTTTGTTATGACCTCAACCCCGATGCGCACGATTCAGCGATTCCGGCAACGGATTGATACACCCATTGGCTGGCTGGCCGTGGTGGCCGATCATCAGGCTATCACGACCATTGAGTTCGACGCACAGCCTGCCCCTGACGATGTCAGTAATGCCGTCACCGAGTTAGGCGTGCAGCAACTGAACGAGTATTTCGCCGGCCAGCGTAAGCACTTTGATTTGCCGCTCTCTATGCCGGGCACCGCGTTTCAGCGTGAGGTCTGGCAGGCTCTCACGGATGTGCCTTTCGGTGTCACCTGTTCCTATTCAGATGTCGCGCGGCAAATCGCCCGGCCTAAAGCCGTCCGGGCCGTGGGCGCCGCAAATGGTAAGAACCCGATACCTATAGTGGTGCCTTGTCACCGGATTATCGGCCGCTCCGGTACCCTGACCGGTTATGCCGGCGGGCTGGATAAAAAGCGCTGGCTGCTTGAGCATGAAGGGTTAAGCATCAAAGCGTAATTTACAATGTAAATGGGGCGCTGCTCGCCCCTTATGTTGTCTTTGCGCGGCTTTTTATTCGATAAACTGTATTGAGTGGCACAAACCTCACCCTATCAAGATGATATTGAGCGTTGCAATTAATGGTTTTCTTCATTGAAAAGCGCCTTGCCAGTATCTGAGCTGACAAGGCGCGGAGGCACAGTAGAAAGATATATAGTTGATTTAGTTCAGCCCTTAGCCGGTTCTGCATCCGGTAAGGAGAGCACCAGAATTGCGGCGAAGACCAGAAAGCCTGTCATCATCATGAAAATATCGTTATACGCCATGATGTAAGCGTCGGTTTGCATGCTTTGTGCCAGACTGGCTTTGGCTTTCAGCATCGCGGTTGTCGGATCGGTACCCTGCTGCAGGTAATGCCCGGCTTGCTGTGCCAGTTGGTGCCATGCATCGTTGCTGACGCTGGGTAGGCTGGCCTTGATGTGAGCCAGATGCTCCCGCGCTTTGTTATCCAGCATGGTGGCTATCAGTGCGATGCTGAAGGCGCCGCCCAGGTTACGTAACACATTGGTGATGGTCGAGGCATCCGGTGTCTGGTGCTTTTGTATGGTCTGCATTGCGACCAGTGACAGCGGTACAATGATGAAGGGGCTGCCTATGGCTCGCAGTAACATCGACAATATCATCTGCTGGCCGCCAAAATCCTGATTCATGTGGGTATTCACATAACAGCTGATGGCGAACATGATGAAACCAAATGCGACCAGAAACTTGGGCTTAACAACTTGCGTTAGTTTGGGGATCAAAGGGAATAGCAGCAATTGAGGAAACCCCATCCACATCAGCACTTTTCCGATTTCCAGCGCGTTGTAATGATGAATTTGCGTCAGATACATCGGCAGAACAAAAATGGAACCCAGCAACGCCATGCCCAGAATTAAATAAGCCAACCCTGACATTGCAAAGTGCGGATTACTGAGCAGCCTCAGGTTCACCAGGGGTTTTGGGTGCCGCAGTTCATTGATGACAAACGCCACTAAGCTCAGGGCGGCGATAACCGTCAGTCCTATGATAAAGTGCGAACTGAACCATTCTTCCCGGTTGCCTTCCTCCAGCATGACTTCCAGACAGCCCAGGCCAACCGCCATGGTGGCGATGCCAACCCAGTCGGCATTTTTCAGGCAGCTGATATTCATGGGCTGATCATCCAGGCCATAGCGGAGCATAGCCAGCATCAGCAACGCCGGTGGCAGGTTGATGTAAAAAATGTAATGCCACGACAGATGCTCGGTCAGCCAGCCGCCAAGAGTCGGGCCGATAGACGGCGCAAAAGTGGCCGTGACGCCAAACATTGCCATCCCTATGGCGCGTTTATGAACCGGTAACAGTTGGACCACCAGTGAAAACGCCATTGGGATCAGCGCGCCACCACTGAAACCCTGCATGGCGCGAAAGGCAATCATGGAGCTCATACTCCAGGCGACAGAGCACAGCAGAGACGACACGGTGAAAATGACCGTTGTGCCAATCAGGTAGCGGCGTGCTCCCAGTGCTGTTGATAGCCATCCGCTCAGCGGGATCGCGATCATTTCTGCCACCAGATAGGAGGTGGAAATCCACGAGCTTTCATCCAGCGTGGCGGACAGCGCGCCCTGAATATCTTTCAGGGATGAGTTGGTGATCTGAATATCAAGGATTGCCATGAAAGCACCCAGCATGCCGCCCAGCAGGGCAATCCAGTGCCGGAACGGGACGTCACTCTCGGAACGCTGATCAAGGGTAGGGTTTGCCTGAGGCAGGACCTGTTCACTCATGAGCGACCTCAGCGTTTGCAAGAGTCTCTGCCCCCTGCGCAGACAGTGCTCGGGTATCTATGGTCGCGACCACAGATAACCCCGGCAGTAGCTGACCGGCGAGCTGATCAGGATGGGGGATCACAATTTTGACCGGCACCCGCTGAACAATTTTGGTGAAGTTTCCCGTGGCATTCTCGGGCGGCAGCAAAGCAAACTTTGCACCGGTGGCAGGAGAAAAACTGTCTACCACCCCGTCTAAGGTCTGACCCGGATAGGCGTCCAGTTCAACTTCTACATGCTGGCCCTGATGGATGTTGGCGAGCTGGGTTTCTTTGAAATTGGCTTCTATCCAGACGTCGCGGCTGGGCACCAGACTGAGCAGCGGCATGCCCGGCTGGACATACAGTCCGATCCTCAGGCTGCGTTTACCGACAATACCGTCAACCGGGGCATAAATACGGGTGTAACTGAGATCCAGCTCAGCCTGTTTCACCTGCACCCTGGCTTCCTGTACCGAGGCTTCCGCCTGACCTTTCTGGCTGTTCAGCACTAAAAGCTGATCTTTTGCTGCCTGCAGGCTGGCCTTCGCGGCTTCGAGCGCGGCGGCACTGACTTTCAGGTGTGAGCTGGCATCGTCGACTTCATCCTGTGACGAATAGTTTTTCGCCAGCAGGGAGCGGGCGCGGCGGTCTTGTTGCTGAGCGCGTTCCAGCTCTGCCTGTGCGGAGCTGACCTGGCTGGCGGACTGGCGAATGACGGTTTTCTGCAGTGCAAACTGGGCATTCAGGTGGTCAACGGCAGTTTGTGTTACAACCAGATTGGCTTTGGCTTTTTCCAGCGCGGCCTGATAGTCGCGATCGTCAATGGTGGCCAGCAGTTGCCCTGCTTTGACGCTGTCGTTATCACTGACATACGTTGCCTTAATATAGCCGGCCACTTTGGGGCTGATATTGGTGATCTCACCCTGTAAATAAGCATTGTCAGTGGTTTCAAAATAACGGCCGTAACTGTACCAGTAACCCCCTGCGGACACGGCGATAAGACCCAGCGTCAGCGTAACAATAAGAGGAAGGCGTGAAGATGTCTTTAAAGCTTGCTCGGTCATGAGAATTCATATTGTTGTGATTTATGTTTGGGCGTGAATTGTAAAAAATTATGAATTAGTTTATTAGATAGGAAATATCGAAAACACTGTTGCGGATTTTTCACTAATAGTGTTCTTGCTTGCTGCATTCGTGCAGGCAGTGTTCTGATGAATAGAGGGTGGAATGGATTTAAATGTAATGGTGATGTTCGCCCAGGTGGTGGAATGCGGAAGTTTTACGCAGGCCGCCGAGGCAATGGACATGACGAAATCGACAATCAGCAGGAAAATTGCGGATTTGGAGAAAGAGCTGGCGGTGCGTCTGCTCACACGCAGTACCCGCAATCTGGTGCTGACCCATGAAGGGGAAGCCTTTTATCAGTCGTGCCGTCAGGTGGTTGAAATTGCTAATCAGGCCGAGCTTGAAGTCACAGCAAATCAGGACTTAATCAGAGGGAGGCTGAATGTGGTAATGCCTGTCGAAGTCGGACAGAAAGTATTTGGCAAAAGCATCAACGCGTTTTTGAAGGAGTACCCGCATGTCAGTCTGCACCTTGAATTAAGCAACCGGGAAGTTGACTTGATTGCTGAAGGGATAGATTTGTATGTGCAGGTGGGTGATATCAACGATTCCGGTATGGTGGCAAGACCCTTTCATACGTCGCGGCGGATTCTGGTGGCCAGTCCTGGCTACCTCTTGCTGAACGGTAATATTGAGTCGCCGGCGGATATGGCTGCGCCTCATCATCAGATCAAAATCTACAATGCTGTGAAGATACCGCATTGGGCGCTGGAAAAAGACGGACAGCAGGTACAGATTGAACTGCCGTATCGCTTCAGGGTAAACACTATTACTTCTGCCGTGTCAGCCTGCCTGGATGGTCTGGGGATCGCCATGTTGCCGGAGTTTATCTGTCGGGAGCACATAGATCGTGGAGAACTGATACAGTTACTGCCAGACTGGGTGTCGCCGGTTGTGCCGATCAGTTTTGTCTACCCGCAGCGGGATTTAATACCGAACCGGCTTCGTTTGTTTATTGATTTTCTGCTTGAGCGTTTTGAGGTGATCACCAACGTTGCCGATAACCCAGCGTAATCGCCACGTCAGGGCTGTTATCCATATTGAATATATTCTCTGTCAGGACCAGTTCCAGTACGCTGGAGGGAAAATGGTAGCGGTAGCCTGCCAGAATTTCGTTAGATGCTTTAGACAGGGCAGAGGTGGCTTCTGAGGCACCTTCGTAAAAATGGTATTCAAGCAATACTCTGTGGGGGCCATTGAACTGATACTGCCAGCCTGCGGCTGCGGAATAAGTCAGCGTGTTATAAGGAATGAGTGCCGCCGGATTATGGCGATAAACCCCGCCTAACATGGCGTGAAAGCGATGGCGGTCCAGGTGATAGCTGTAATTCAGCTGTAAAGCCTGCTCCAGGTTATGGTTGCGGAACGGGCCGGCATCGACATAGTTGTAATATAGTGAGGCGCCGATAGAAAGGGCTTCCCTTGGACGATCCATTATCTGCCATCCGCTGTACAGGGTCAGGGTGCGTGTCAGCGTCTCTCCTTTGAAGTTTGAATACGCTACCCCGTATTCAGGAATTGAGATATCAAAGCTGTGCCTGGGCACTTCTTCACGGCCATTCAAATCGATGCCAAACAGGTTATGAAAACCAAATGTAAGGTTATCTAAGTGGCTGTCGAGGGCAATACGCCAGCTGGCGTCCAGCTCAAGCTGCCAGCCAGCTGTGACTTGCCACATTAAGCCGGTGCTGAACGTCGACTGATAGTAGTCGGCCCGATATTCAGGGGTTTCCGCCCAGATGCTGGCTGTGGCCGCTGTGGCGTAAAATTCCAGTGTATTTTCGGGCAACGCAAAACCGCTCCTGAGCTGTGGGCTCAGGCTGTTAGACTGCAGCGGCGATTGAGCATAGGTTTTCAGCGGACCATAATCCTGAGGATTTGGCGGCGCTGCAAAGGCTGTGTGCCAAACAGACAAGCCAATGACGAGAGTGCCTGTCACTGCCGGATGCTGGGAGCATATCATTGATTTCTCCGGATGCCGGATAATCCGTTTTTATCGTATTTGATTGTGATCGCATTCAGCTAAGCTGTTGTGCAATATAACCAATCTGTCACTATAGTCATGAGATAAATATAGTCATCAGATAAAGTCAGGATTAATTTACTTGCGATAAAAGCAGTATAAGTAAAGTCTTGTGTGCAACTTGCCTCACAATTGCAACCCTCAGGCTGAGAAAGTCGACCGTTATCTGATTGTCTACACTGAGACTATGCACTTGGCATTCAGTCATGAGTGTTTTTCGCGTTTTTGAGTAGCATGCGAGTGTACCGGTTGGCATCCTAAGTCGTTGCACCGGTTGTTCCATTTTGACGTGCAATACCTGTTTATGCATTTTTGGAGTGACAATGAAAATTGGTATCCTTTCCCGTAATTCAAAGCTGTACTCTACCCGTCGTCTGATTGAAGCCTGCCGTGAGCGTGGGCACGAGGCACAGGTCATTGATGCGTTACGCTGCTACATGAACATCAATTCCGACCAGCCTTCCATCCACTCCAAAGGACAGGATTTATCCGGATTTGATGCCATTATTCCGCGTATCGGCGCATCGGTGACTTTTTATGGCTGTGCGGTATTGCGTCAGTTCGAAATGATGGGGGTTTTTCCGGTCAATGAATCTGTGGCGATTACGCGCTCACGGGATAAATTACGTTCGCTGCAATTGCTGTCGCGCAAAGGAGTGGGGATGCCGATCACTGGCTTTGCCAGTAAACCTGATGACATTGGCGACCTGCTTGATATGGTCGGTGGTGCGCCTGTAGTGATCAAACTGCTCGAAGGGACGCAGGGGATTGGTGTGGTACTGGCTGAAACCCGTAAAGCAGCAGAAAGTGTGATTGAAGCCTTTCTGGGTCTGAAAGCAAACATCATGGTGCAGGAATACATCAAAGAAGCCGGCGGTGCGGATATCCGCTGTTTTGTGATTGGCGATAAAGTGATCGCCGCGATGAAACGTCAGGGTGCCGAAGGAGAATTCAGATCGAACTTACACCGGGGCGGATCGGCGTCACTCATTCGGATTACGCCAGAGGAACGTAAGACAGCAGTGCTTGCCGCTAAGGTGATGGGGCTGCGCGTGGCAGGTGTGGATTTGCTGCGTTCCCAGCGCGGGCCGCTGGTGATGGAAGTGAACTCCTCCCCAGGTTTGGAAGGTATTGAACAAGCGACTGGTAAGGATATCGCGGGTATGATAATCAAATACATAGAATCAACCGCAAAACCGCAGAGGACGCGCACCAGTGGTAAAGGCTAGATTAAACAAAGTCATCGAATTTATTGGCACCGAAGTGCCCCCAGGACAATCTGCCACCATCGATTTAGAAGCCGCTCAACTATATACCCATTCACCACTGCACATTCCGGTTCATGTGGTGAATGGACGCTATCAGGGCCCCGTATTGCTTGTCAGTGCTGCTATTCATGGTGATGAGCTCAATGGCGTAGAAGCGGTCAGGCAACTGCTGAACAAAGTGGACCCGTCGAAATTGCACGGTACTTTAGTGGCTGTTCCCGTTGTTAATGTGTTCGGATTTATTCATAAATCGCGCTATTTACCAGACCGGCGTGATCTTAACCGGTGTTTTCCCGGCTCGGAACGGGGGTCTACGGCAGCCCGTATGGCTTATCAGTTCAGTGAACATGTGGTAAAAAAATGCACACACATTATTGATTTGCATACAGGAGCGATCCACAGAGGCAATCTGCCTCAGGTAAGGGCAAATCTCGATGATCAGGAAAGTGCTGAAATGGCACATGCCTTCGGCACGCCAGTGATTCTGGATGCTGCGATTCGTGACGGCTCACTGCGGGCGGTAGCGGATGCCGCGGGTATTCCTGTGATTACCTATGAAGGCGGGGAAGCGTTGCGGTTCGAACCAC
Source organism: Photobacterium salinisoli (assembly GCF_003614885.1). Classification (GTDB taxonomy): domain Bacteria; phylum Pseudomonadota; class Gammaproteobacteria; order Enterobacterales; family Vibrionaceae; genus Photobacterium; species Photobacterium salinisoli. Next base: position 605,817 of record NZ_QZMS01000011.1, on the reverse strand, counting down.
TGGTGATTGCCGCAGCAGTGAAAGGCATTGTGAGTGTCATGAGAATGCTGGGTATGACACGCCGGGTGAGCCGGAAAAAAGAGCAGGCATCGCCATTTATTGCCCGTTCCAGCAGTTGGGTGCGGGCTGAGCAGAACGGTATTGTCCGTTGTGTGGTGGCTTTGGGGGAGCGGGTAACCAAAGGGCAGGTACTGGCCTACATCAGTGCACCGCTTGGCCATGGTGAAGATACTATGGTAGCCCCCAGAGACGGCATCGTCATCGGCCAGCAAATGCTGCCCTTGGTTAATGAAGGGGATGCGGTTTTTCACCTTGCTTATTTTAGTAAAGGCGCAAGTTCAGAAGTTGAACAACAAATAGAATCATTCCTTGACGAAGTCAGTGATGAAGTGGATATCACCTGACCAGGAAGCGAACTTACCCTTCTTATTTTTGCGCACGGGAGGCGCACTTTATGGGCAATGCAGAACCCGGTACTGAGTGGTTTATTGACGGTTGGCAATTAGGGGATACGCCGCGTCATCTGACGCTGGAGGATTGCGAGACGCTTGAGAAAGACTGCTGGTATCACTGTCAGCGGGATGCAGCCGGACTCAAGCACTGGTTGTCCAGAGTGGGTGTGCCGTCGTCCCTGATATCTGCTTTACTGGCTGATGATACGCGTCCGCGTTTCGAGCAACTGGGAGATGACACTTTCCTGCTGATCCTGCGCGGCATCAATCTCAATGAAGGCAATAACCCGGATGACATGCTAAGTATCCGGTTTCTTTATTTCAAAGGCTGTCTGATCTCTACCCGTAAATACCCGTCGCGGGCAATTGCGGAGGCACGACGTCAGTGTGAGGAAGGCAAGGGACCGTCGAGCCTGCTGGCTATGCTGGCAACTATTGTTGATAAACTGAACCGCAATATTGAAACCTTTCTCGACCCGATTGAAGAAGATATTGAATATTACGCAGAGCATCAGGATGAAGCCGATAGCCAGTCACTGGCTCACCTGAATAAACGCTTGCTCAAAATCCGTCGTTTTCTGACTCCACAGCGCTATGCGCTGGATGATTTGCTGCAGTCGGAAATGGCGGGTTTGGAATCCTTGCGTATGCCCTTGCTGAACTGCCGTGATCTTGTGGTACGAATTAACGAGTCGATTAACTTTTATATCGACCAGATCCAGGTCATCAATCAGCACCTGGCCCAGGTACAGTCTGAGAAAGTAAACCGAAACACGTATCTTATCTCAATGATCTCTATTATTTTCCTGCCTATCAGTTTTCTTACCGGTTTACTGGGCGTTAATATTGGCGGCATGCCCGGCGTGGATTCTTCCACGGCATTCTGGCTGTTTTGTATCGCTTTATTAGTGGTGACCGTGTTTGAGATTATTTTGTTCAGAAGGATGAAATTCATTTAATGATAGAAACCGTTCTACAAAGTCGGTTAGCTTATAACCTGTTTATTATTCTGGTTTTTCTGATTGTTTACACGATTGCTAAACGTGTTATCAACTTGTGGCTGACCAGACTGGGTAAAACCAAGATGGTAAGTGAAGCCAGAGTTCGCTTTATCTCTCGCGTTTTATCGTCTGTGGTGTTTTTCGTGTTGTTCAGTGTGACGGTGATCAGCCTGGGACTGGGATACAGTGACATTTCGCTGTTCTTCTCTTCTGCTTTTGCGGTGTTGGGTGTCGCCCTGTTCGCACAATGGTCAATGCTGAGCAATGTCACGGCCAGTGTGCTGATCTTTTTTGTGTTTCCCTACCGTATCGGCGATCGGGTCAAAGTGGTGGATAAAGACGATGACATCAGTGGGGTGATCAACGATATCACTATGTTTCATGTGATTATTGAGCGCACCGATGGCAGTCTGGTTACTTATCCCAATAACATCATTTTGCAAAAACCCGTGATTAAACTGACTCAGCTGGTGGTGAATCCTAAGCCGGACAATGAGCTGCCTGAGGCGGCGGGTACACCACAGGCAAGCACACAGCAGTCAATGCAGCAGTAACCCATGCAGCAGTAACCAATGTAAGAAAAACTATGAATGAAGAACAAGACAAAGCAGCGGTGAAAGATCTTCTGCCACAACAGGAACTCAGTCAGTGGGTTGAAGATCTTAACCGGGTTCATGATGAAGAGCAGGAAAGGGTATTCTCAGAAGCCTCGGAAGTGCTGGAAACGTCAGAGCTGGGTTTACTGCTGGAATCTTTGCCGATTGATGAGCGTCTGGCTCTCTGGCAGACCGTTGCGCCGGAAGAGCGGGTAGAAGTACTGGTTGCCATGCGCTCTGATGCCCGGGGTGTGCTGATCGATAATCTCAGCATGCCGGATCTGCGGGCCATGCTGCATGGGCTGGATGCTGAAGATCTGATCGAACTGTCGCAGAGCCTGTCAGACAAGCTGGTGGACTTTGCGCTGGCGAAGATGAGCCAGGATCAGAAGTCCTGGTATGAACAAAGCCAGCAGTATGACGAAGATCAGATAGGCCGTTATGTGGATCACAGCCTGGTGATGTTAACGCCGAATACCCGAGTGTTCGAAGCCTTGCGGGCCGTGCGACGCGCCGATCACCCTATGCTGGATCGCGTTTATATTGTTGATAAAAAAGGACATTACAGAGGTGAAGTATCATTGTCTGTTTTACTGGCGGCCGATGGTCAGGTCAGGGTAGACAGTCTGGAAGATGATATTGCCTCTCCCCTGAAAGCGGACATGGATGTTTACGACGCGGCTGAGCGTCTTGAACACTCGGATCAGGCGGCGATGGCGGTGGTGGATGAAACCGGCCGCTTTGTCGGACGCGCGACGTTGCGGCTGGCAATGGAAATTACCCGGGAAACCTATGAAGCCAGATTAATGGCGCGGGCGGGTCTGGATGAAGATACTGACCTGTTTGCCCCGGTCTGGCTCAGTGCAAAACGTCGCGCTTTGTGGTTGGGGATTAACCTGCTCACTGCATTTCTGGCGTCCTGGACTATCGGGTTGTTTGAAGCCACACTCAGCCAGGTGGTGGCACTGGCGGTCCTGATGCCGGTGGTGGCGTCAATGGGCGGTATTGCCGGCAGCCAGACCTTAACCCTGATTATCCGCGGTCTGGCGATGGGGCAAATCACCTTTGGTAACGTCTGGTCGCTGGCCAAGAAAGAATTGCTGGTCGCCTGCCTGAACGGCGTGCTCTGGGCGGTCGTTATCGCAATTGTGGCGGCTGTCTGGTTCAGCAGTGTGGCGATTGGCGGCGTGATAGCTGCTGCTATCACCATAAATATTGTGGTTGCGGCAATCGCCGGCGTCGTGATTCCGGTGATTCTGGATAAATACGAGATTGATCCTGCTCTGTCCGGGTCAGTCATATTAACTACAGTCACAGATGTAGTGGGCTTTTTTACTTTCTTAGGGTTGGGCAGCCTGTTTTTGCTGGGCTGAGCCACGACAAGGGGCGGTACAGAGCTTACTGAAATCAGAAATATTCCCTCCCCTTGGCAAGGGGAGGGTTAGGGTGGGGTTCGTGAAACGGGCAGGAATTTGACGTTTGTGCCCTGTAACCCCCTCCTGACCTCCCCCTTGAAAAGGGGGAGGGATAGTCAAAAGCAAAATAAACGGAACCGGAGCAGTCAATGGATTGGAAATTCAACGCAGAAGATTTGGGCCAGCTTGTGATCGGCTCCTTTGCCCTTGGCGTCCCCATTTCCTTTTCTGAAGAAGCCTGGCAACTGAGTGAATCCCTTCCACTGCTGAATTTGTCTGTCCTTGTTGTACTCACTTTGCTTTTCATGGGTCTGTACGCTTACCAGTCGATGTTCGGCCAGAATATCCGTAAGCGTGTGCCCGTTTTTCTGGCCAGGGTGCTTGGGGCTTACCTGATCACCTATCTGGTGGTTTGCCTGATCCTGTTTTCACTTAATCAGTTTCCGTTAATCGATAATTGGGTCGTTGCTGTTAAGCGGGCACTGATTATTGCCATGCCTGCTTCTATGGGAGCGATTATTGTGGACAGTTTTGACAAAGAATAGCGGGCACTTTCTTAAGACACATTCAGCCGTCAAATTTGATGCCGTTAACTATTTCTCAATCTAATCGAACGTTGTTTTTTAACTGAACGCATGCTGAATTTAGACCAGATTTAACAGGCCACAGGTTTTAAACGATAAGCACACGGTTACAATTAAACCCTGTTTTTTTATGGGTATTGAACAATGAAAAAAATGGCTTTTGTTGCGGTCTCTCTGGTGTCTTTATTAACGGGGTGTGCCGGCCAGATGGCTGCCACTAACGCGACCATGAAATTCAATATGGATGTGGTGGATAACCGTTACGCCCGTGGCGGTCTGACCATTGCGATGGCGCCGGTTTATGCTGTGACCACAGTGGCAGATTACATGGTGTTGAACCCTATTGAGTTCTGGACCGGCGAAAATGCGCTGACCCAAAAACAATCAATCTATGACGTGAAAGGCGAAGATTACATCAAGATTAATGATCAGCTTGATGACGATCTGAAAACAGCGCCAATTAAGCCTCTTAACTGAATTATTCACACCTCTTAACCAGCCGCTCTGCGTTAATAGCTATGGGGTGGCAGGTACTTTCCGCTTAAAACATGCGATATCATGGGTTTCCTGAAACAGAATTCGGAAGCCCGGTATGCCTCAGCAACACAGTGCGTTTTCATCACCTAAAGTGGCGGTTCTCGCCGTCACCTACAAAGACGATCAACTCATTCTGGTTCAACGCAAAAATGAACCGCAAAAAGGTGGCTGGGGATTTCCCGGTGGTTCCGTCTGGCCTGGCGAAAGCCTGCGTGATGCGGCTGTGCGCGAATTGAAAGAAGAAACCAGTGTGATCGCGGCAGCTGAACACTTATTGGAAGTGGTTGAAGTGAATGAATTTGATGCTGACAATTGTCACCATCACTTTATTCTGGTGCCTGTCCTTTGCCGCTATCTGGCAGGAGAGCTGCAGCCGGGTGATGACGCCAGTGATTGTCGCTGGATGTCAGTTGCCGACATTGTCAGCAGCCAAGCGGACCTCATCGAGAAAGTGGCCGACGTGGCGCTGAAAGCTCAGCAGACCTTGTCAGCATAGCGCCCGGCTTGCGTGATGCTGATGCGGAGCAATCACTTGTATTCCATGCCTTTGACAGTAAGTGCGTTTAGCGCATAACAATGTCTGGCCTCTGAAAGCAGTCGCTTATAAAATCGCACCAGCTTTGGATATTCAGACGGACATCAGACGATGCAAACCTTGTTCAGAACCTTTCTGATCTGCTGCTTTTTTGTACCGCTTATTGCGACAGCGGCTCCTAACCTACTGTTGAGCAACCCGGCAGACCCGGCAACCACTGCGGCAGGGCAGGCGGTAAATGCTGCCTATGATTACAAAGATTCGCTGGATCGCGATACCCCCAGAGGCTCGCTGAAAGGGTTTCTGGACGCCGTATACGAACAGGACTACACAAAAGCGGCGAAATACCTGGACTTGCGTTACATGCCAAAAGGAATGAGCGCCAGCAATGGGGAAGAATACGCCAGAAAACTGCATGCAATCATTGAGCGAAACCTGTGGATCAATCTTCAGGATATTGATGACACCCCGGCAGGGGATCTGGATGATCTGTTGCCCGATTATCGTGAGTCGTTCGGCAATATCAATGTTAAAAATACGGAAGTTTCACTGCTGTTGCAGCAAGTCCCAAGCAAAAAGCTGGGCAAAATCTGGAAGGTTTCGAATGCTACTGTTGCCCTTGTCCCGAGCCTGTATGAAGAGCTGGGCTACAGCCCGCTGACAGAATGGTTCATCCAGAATGTGCCGGACGGCTATATCTTCAAACTCAGCCTCTGGGAAATCGTCTTTCTCTTTACTTGCCTGTTCGCCTCTTTTGCTGTTGTTACGCCAGTTTGTCTGATCACGGCCTGGCTGGTCCGCAAAACAGACATCAAAATGAAAGAAGACTTGGCGGGCTTGATCGCCAAGCCGCTGCTGTTCTTTACCGCTCTGGGGCTGGATCATTTGTTGCTGTCGAGCGCGACGCTGACGGCCAACGCCAGAGCTTTTCTCAATAATGGATATCTTCTGTTTGGCACCAGTTTGTGGCTGGGCTGGTCTGCGATTGGGCTTTTTCAGTACATTATCCGTGAGCGTTTAATCAACAACGGTAATAAACAAGGCGCGGCCATGGTTCGCCCTTTCCTGACCTTTATTCGCATTATTTTGCTGATCTTTGCAGTGTTGTCCTGGATGGAGTATCAGGGTTTTAATGCCACAGCCCTGCTGGCAGGTATGGGCGTGGGTGGGGTTGCCCTCGCCTTGGCCTCCAAACAAACACTGGAAAACTTCATTGGTACCATGATGCTCTATTCCGCGGCGCCGGTAAAAGTGGGGAATCTGTGCAATTTCGGCGGGATCCGGGGCACAGTTGAAGAAATTGGCCTGCGTTGCACCCGTATCAGAACCATAGACAGAACCGTGATCCATGTGCCGAATGCCAAGTTATCGGAAATGGAAATCGAAAATATTTCGATGCGGGAAAAGATCCGGTTCAAATCGGATATTCGCCTGGATTACAGCACATCGACCACGCAATTAAAGCAGATTATTGATGAGATAAAACTGCTGCTGGAAAATCATGAAAAAGTCGATAAAAAGCCGCTGCGGGTAACCTTTCGTGGCTTCGGAGCGCATGGATTGGAAATCAATGTATTTGCGTACATTGGCACCAAGAGCCTGCCGGTGTATCAGGTGGCTGCTCAGGAAATCCACCTAGGCATCATGGAAATCGTCGAAAAGCAGGGATCCAGAATCGTCCCGGCCACGTTTGATGCCCAGCTTCAGCCTTAAGGAATCTTCCGGCTGACGGGGTGTGGCCCCTATCGGCACTTCAGACTGTTCAGACATGGATGTTCAGATGAAAAACCAAGGAGAGAGAAATGTTTGCAGTGATTTTCAGGGCTAAGACAGGTGAGCAGGACAGCCAGTATGCCGAGATGGTCAAAGTGATGCGGGATCTGGCATTTGAAAAATATGGCTGCCTGGACTTTATCGCGGTGACAGAAGGGGATCAGGAAATCGCGATTTCTTACTGGCATACCGAAGCGGATATCCAGAACTGGCACAAAGACAGCCAGCATGCACTGGCCCAGCAGTTTGGCCGTGAAAAATGGTATGCCTCCTACACAGTGCAGGTTGTGGAAGTGAAGCGGCAATACAGTTTTAATGAGTGAGATGAGAGATAGCGAATTGCGTGGTCAGGCGGCGGAAATATCCGCCGCTTTTGTACCTGCCGGTTTAATCCAGAATGATATGCGGAATAAACATTGAAGTATCTTTGGTGATGTAACCTGTATCTTCCCGGAACATGAACTCCTATGGATAGAGCTTGAACATCCAGCGAGTAGGGTTATCGTCCAGATCGGTAAACACGCCGTCCTGATTGATGCCGATATCTTCAACATAAACTAACTCGATTTTCAGACCGGCCTCTCTGGCGCAGTCTGCAAGCTATAACCACTGCCAGAAACTGGCTTCGTAAAGCGACTTTCACCCTGGTTTTATTTTATGACTTGTCACCTTATGTCAATAAATTCTAAGTTTTATGATTTAGTGACGGCTAAAGCGGCATTTAATATCGGTAATCCAATTGACGTTGCAGCCGTTCGATTTCATCCAGTAGATCAAGCACCACAGCGACTCCGGGTACATTCAAATCCAAATCTTGCTGTATACGACTGGCGCGTAGAGCACGGCGCAGATTGATGGTGGCAAAGCGCCAGTGAATTGGCCGATCTCCCTGAGGATCCAGAACCCCTTCTTCAACCAGGGCGATCACCCATTCAGCAGGTTGACCACAAGCGCGACAAAACTCTGCCAGGTTAAGCGTCGGCTCATGCTCTGCAATGACCGTAATACTGAGCTGGCTTGACGTAATTTTTTTCTTCATGACTCAAATCCAAATTGGCCACGAGGGTTAAAGGACATCAGATCCTGCATCTGCCGGTACAGAGCTTTTTCTTGCTCGCTATTCACCTTGGGCTGGACAATATTCAGAGTGATCAGCATATCCCCGGGTGAGGCTCCGGGGAGTCCCCGGCCGCGAAGCCGCAGTATTTTCTCTGAAACCGAATTGGCCGGCACCGTCACCTCGATGGGCCCAGTAGGAGTCGGTATCTTTATTTTAGCGCCTAAGGCTGCCTCCCATGGTGTGACGGGGAGGGTCATGTACAGATTTTTCTGCTCAAGCCTGTAGTACGGGTGCGGACGAAAACTGATTTCAAGATAAAGATCGCCCGCCGCACCGCCGCCATGGCCGGGCATTCCCTTGCCGCCCAGACGAATATGCTGACCTTCCCGGACCCCTTTAGGAATTTTTAAATTCACGGTCTGAGGTTGCGCGCCGTCGAGCGGAGATGACGGCAGGGTGAGGGTGCGTACCGCGCCATGAAAGCTGTCTTCAATATCAATTTGAACCTTGGCGTGGATATCTTCGCCCTTGGCTGTGAAATGTTGATGTGCTCTATGAGCGTGATGATGCCGCCCTGCGCTGTGATCAAAGTGAGCGCCGAACAGCGATTCAAAAAAATCAGAGAATGCAGATGCATCACCCTGGGAAAAACCCTCACTGGAAAACTGATAATTGCGTTCCCAGTCTGGCGGTACATGAAAATGCTCCCCGGAATGCCAGTCTTTACCCAATTGATCATAAGCGGCCCGCTTCTGGGGATCCTTGAGCACCTCGTAGGCCTCTTTGGCCTGAACAAACTTCTCCTTGGCGTCGGTTTCTTTCGATACATCTGGATGATATTTGCGCGCACTTTTCTTATAAGCTCGTTTGATATCCGCTAATGTTGCATCGCGGGAAACTCCAAGGATGGCGTAATAATCACGATATTCCATAACACCACGATTCAGGCTGACGTTTGAGATTGGTTTATCCGGGCGTGCCGCTATTTACCCGGTTGATTTGTAGCTCTGACGTGGCAGGACATCACGGCTCCCGTCTGCGCCCATTCCATTATAGCTCAATGCAAAATAGTGCAGGTTTCATGAGAGAGACAACACAAGACACGCGTTTATGTTTACAAGTAAAGATAAACTGCTCACCACTCATCAGCGGGTTTGAGAAGGCACCATCGTGTTTATTATCGCGACACTGGAGTTACTGTTGTCACTTTTTGTTAGTTCTTTGATCCTGATGACAGGCCATGGACTGAACGGTATTTTGCTGTCGGTGCTCGAATTGAGTCCATCGTCTCAGCCTCAGATCCAGTTGTGCCCGAAGAGTCCGGGTTGTGGCCCCTATCGGCACTTCAGACTGTTCAGATATGGATGTTCAGATGAAAAACCAAGGAGAGATAAATGTTTGCAGTGATTTTCAAGGCTAAGACAGGTGAGCAGGACAGCCAGTATGCCGAGATGGTCAAAGTGATGCGGGATCTGGCATTTGAAAAATATGGCTGCCTGGACTTTATCGCGGTGACAGAAGGGGTCAGGAAATTGCGATTTCCTATTGGCATACCGAAGCGGATATCCAGAACTGTCATAAAGACAGCCAGCATGCACTGGCCCAGCAGTTTGGCCGTGAAAAATGGTATGCCTCCTACACAGTGCAGGTTGTGGAAGTGAAGCGGCAATACAGTTTTAATCAATAATTCTATCAGGTTGAATTCAGCTGTGCTGTTAACGATTTCTTGCAGCACAGCTTGATACATCTATTCAGGATAAATCATCCTCCTGCGCCTCCTGCGCAGGTAAACTTTTTTCTTCGCCTGCGGCATCGATGAGTTGGCTTTACGCTTCACTACAAGCCGATTTGGCGCCTTAAAACGGCAAAATCAGGGTGATTTAACTTGTTGTTTTATAATAGTTTGTTTTTCTTAATTCTATACATTCTAAATGCTAGACTCTGAATCAAATGAGTGGAGATGATGATGTATCAAGAGAATAAACTATTTAATCAGGTTAATTTTTCCCGCCAGGATTTATCAGAAGCTGTATTCAAGAATTGTCAGTTTTATCGTTGTGACTTTAGCCGATCAAATTTAAGGGATGCAGTGTTTGAAAACTGTAAGTTTATTGAGCCTGGGGCTATCGAAGGCTGTCATTTTGACTATTGCGATTTGCGCGATGCGAGTTTTAAAGACTGTCAGCTAGCTTTAGCAAACTTTAAAGGTGCAAATTGTTTTGGTATTGAATTGCGGGATAGTGATCTGAAAGGTGCCAATTTTATTCAGGCGAGCTTTGTGAATCAGGTTAGTCATCAGATGTATTTCTGTTCGGCTTATATCACAGGGTGTAATTTGTCTTATGTCAATCTGGAGCGGCAATGTATTGAAAAATGCGATTTGTTTGAAAACCGGTGGGTCGGAGCAAATTTGCAAGGGGCCTCTTTTAAGTCGTCTGATTTAAGTCGAGGGTCATTCTCTGAAGATTGTTGGGGGCAATTTTCTATTCAGGGGGCTGATCTCAGTCATTCAGAGCTTGATGGGTTAGATCCCCGAAAAGTCGATTTAACGGGTGTGAAAATCTGCGACTGGCAGCAAGAGCAATTGCTGGAGCCTTTCGGTATTGTCGTTCTGCCGGGTTGATGCGTTTTTAAAGCCGTGAAATTACGCCGTTAGTCAATGACTAGCGGCGTACGTGAAGAGTCCACGAAGACGGAAAGATTAACTTATTCATTCATATTGAAAAGCCATCAAACCAACAGTGCTGACACTTCAGAGATATGATTTATTCAGCAGTGCTCGAACTAAAATGGACAGACTTGATATCAACCCATTGATTGTTGCCGATGTAATCGTTTTGATTATCCTGTAAAGAGAGGATGGGCTGCTGAGTAAATACACCAGGCTCAGGGACATAGTCACTGCTCGCGTCAGTCAGGCCATCGGTAAGTGCCACATTTATCGGTGTATTGGCATCAATTAATCTCAGTTGCTGCATGAGTTGATCTAATTGTGGTGACGAGCCGGACAAACTTCTATTTGTGCGTAAGGTGATTTTCTGCTCGGTTAATTGATCATTCACTAAATGTTGATACGTTTTCACACCGCCGAGTTGACTTACATAGTTTGTATTCGATGAACCAATAATGACCCCGCTCATTTCGCGGAATGTGATCATGGTATTGTTGCTGTTTAACTGAACTAAATAATCAGCGCTGTAAGCCCATGAACTGATGATATCTGTAAAACTACCAGATGCATTCCCTGCGATAATTCGAATATCTCCATCATCAAAAAGGCCATTTTGATTGACATCAAAAGTCATTTCTATATTCGATTGATGAATCGGCTCTTGAAGTGGGTGGTAAAGTTCAATTTCGATATCAAACCAATCTGTAATCTCATTCGAATAACCTTCGGCAGTTTTTGTCAAACTATCACTTACATTTCCGATGTTTTCTGTCGAAGAACCTCCACAACCCATTAAGGTAATCAAAGAGAGGGCTGATAACAGCTTTATTTTCACGATATTTCCTTACTTTTTATTTTATGGAGAGAGACTGACCTGCCTTAAAGGATCATGACGCTTTATGCTTTTTCAAACGATTCCTTAACGTGTTCATGCAGAGCAGAGCGCGAAATATTTCGGTCAGCATTTCAAGTGATGTAGTATCTATGCAGATACGATTCAACACAAGCTATTGATCTATATATATTCAATTGGTTGATTTTGAATCAAGTTTACTGAGATGAAGTTATGTTTCGGCTGTTTATGATTCAGTTTATCGTTCAGGAAGTGAGTAGGAGAAGTATTTATGCTTGATGCCAAGTCTGAATCGATACGCAAGGAAGGATAGAGTCTAGGCCTGATTGTTTTATTGTCAAAGAGACTGATTCGAATAAGCGGCGGAATTATCCGCCGCTTTTGTACCTGCCGGTTTAATCCAGAATGATATGCGGAATAAACATTGAAGTATCTTTGGTGATGTAACCTGTATCTTCCCGGATCGTCAGTCCGGCGGGTTCGTCATTGATAAGCCAGCTGCCGATCAGCATATGGTTGTTACCGAAACGCGGTAAATGGGTATATTGCTGGACTATATAGCCTTCGTCGCCGTACGGGCCGGGTTCATGCTGCAGTATTTCACCGGCACGATGCACACTGATGTTGGCTCCTTCGCGGCTGAAAATCGGTTTTTTCACGAAATCTGTCAGACTCGCAGCTTTAGGATCATCGGCAAAGTAGGCGGGTAACAGGTTCGGGTGGTGAGGAAACATTTCCCACATCAACGGCAGAATCGCTTTGTTTGAGCTGATGCTTTTCCACATAGGTTCCAGCCAGTTAACATTGGCGGTGTGCAGATACGCGGCATACTCTTCCCGGAACATAAACTCCCACGGATAGAGCTTGAACATCCAGCGAATAGGATTATCGTCCAGATCGGTAAACTCCCCGTCCTGATTGATACCAATATCTTCAATGTAAACAAACGCGATTTTCAGCCCGGCTTCTCTGGCGCAGTCTTCAAGATACTGCACAGTATCTCTGTCTTCCACGCTGTCCCGGCAGCAGGCGAAATGCAGTGTTTGTCCCGGCTGGTAGCTGCCTAATGCTGCCATGCGCTGGATCATCAGCTCCTGAATCAGATTGTACTGATCGGCGCGCCTTGGCAATTTGCCTGCATTGACCTGATCTTCAAGCCACAGCCATTGCCAGAAACTGGCTTCGTAAAGTGAGGTCGGTGTGTCGCTGTTAAATTCGAGCAATTTTGCCGGATGCCGGCCATCGTAGGCAAAATCCAGTCGCCCATACAGACTGGGCGCTTTTTGTTTCCACGAGCTGGCAATCAGATCCCACATGGTTTCCGGGATCTGAAATTTTTTCAGTAAAGCTTCATCACGGATGACTTTATCGACGGCTTCCAGGCTCATTTGATGGAGCTCGGCGGTGGGCGCTTCCAGTTCATTTTCAATCTGCTGCAAACTGAACTGAAAGTAGCGATCTTCGACCCAATACGGTTCGCCTTCCAGAGTATGGAAACGAAATCCGAACTCATCTGCCAGCATTTTCCAGTTTGGGCGGGGGGTGATAGGAACCTGAATCATAATACTGCTCGAATGGTCAACAGGCCGATATTATCAGGGGGGACGGGTGAGAAAGTAAAGATTCCCCGTGTCTGGAAAGGCCGACTTGGATCATGATCGCATATCGTTGATGCGAATATACGTTTCGTATACACTCCGTGTATTCTATGTATATCTTTCAGGGTACCCTATGGGGATAGTAAAAATATCGGATGAACTTCATGAGGAAATCCGTAAAGCCAGCAGCACGATGTCGCGTTCCATCAATGCTCAGGCCGAGTTTTGGATAAAGATGGGCCTGCTGGCGGAAATGAACCCAACACTGACGTATAACGAACTGATTCGTAAGCTGTTACTCAGTGACGCGGGATCAGTACAGGAATTAATGAGTGAACAGAATTAATATCAAAACCGCACAAGAAATTGAATTGATGCGGGAGTCTGGCCGGTTGTTGGCCTCAGTATTTTCCATGCTGGATGACTTCGTGGCTGCCGGTGTATCGACCATGGCGATTAACGACAAGGTCGAGGCTTTTATAACCGACGTATTGTCGGCCCGGCCAGCCAGTAAGGGCCAGTATGATTATCCGTATGTCCTCAATGCATCTATTAATGAAGTGATTTGCCATGGCATGCCAGATGAAAACCGTCTGTTGAAAGAGGGCGATATTATTAATCTGGATATCACACTGGAGAAAAACGGGTTTATTGCCGATTCCAGCAAAATGTATTGTATCGGCCAGGTTCAGCCACGTGCGTCCCGGCTGGTAAAAGCAACCTATGAAGCCATGTGGCAGGGTATTGAGCAGGTGAAACCTGGCGCGACACTGGGCGATATTGGTTATGCGATCCAAAAGCATGCGGAAAGCCATGGTTATTCTGTTGTTCGGGAATATTGCGGCCACGGCATAGGCCGTGAAATGCACGAAGAACCGCAAGTACTTCATCATGGGCTGAAAGGACGCGGGCTGCGGCTGCAGCCAGGCATGACATTCACCATTGAACCTATGATCAATGAAGGCACCTACAAAACCAAAACCAAGAAAGACGGCTGGACTGTGGTGACCAAAGACAAAAAACTGTCGGCGCAATGGGAACACACCATACTGGTGACCGAAACCGGTTATGAAGTACTGACGCTGAGAGAAGAAGAAAAACACTGACGGGTAATGCCGGCAAACTGGATATGTCAGTTTCGTCTGACGGGCTGTTGTTGGCACCCTGTTCCAGATAACAGACACTTCACCGTAAAATCATCATCGGAATAAATAGCATGGCAGCGATCACCACGGAACGGCTGACGATAAAGCCGTTAACGGCGGCAGATGTCGATTTCATTTTTGAACTGTATAACACGCCTGGGTTTAAACGTTTTGTCGGCGACAAACAACTCCATACGCGTGAGGCTGCGTTGAATTATCTCGAAGCATCGCTTATCAGCATGTATCAGACTAAAGGGCTGGGACTTCACCGTGTGGCTTTGAAAAGTGATGATACGCCTATTGGTATCTGCGGCCTGATCAAACGTGACTTCCTGAAAGACATTGACTTAGGGTATGGGTATTTGCCGGGCTTTGAGGGGCAGGGTTATGCCTGTGAAGCGGCTCAGGCAATCTTGTCTTTTGCTCGTGAAACGCTGGCACTGAAGCGTCTGGTCGCCATTACCGATGCCGAGAATCACAGATGCATTGATTTGCTGACCAGGCTGGGCTTTCATTATGAATTGAACCATGAGACCTTGCCTGACGGCGGGTTGCTTGTGCTGTATGGCATTGAGCTGTGAATAAATAAAGGAGTACACAGTGTCTGAATCAATGACAGAGAAAGAAAAAATGCTCGCGGGTCTGGCGTACAGTGGCAGAGACGCCGAACTGGTCAATGACCGTCAGGAAGCCAAGGTTATGTGTCACCGTTTTAATCTGGCCGACCCGCGCGATACGCAAGCCAGAATGGCGATTCTGGCAGAGCGGGTACAATTTTCCGGCGATGCTCATATGGAACCGTCTTTTTACTGCGACTACGGTTACAATATTGTGGTCGGCGCGAATTTTTATTCGAACCATAACCTGACCATACTGGATGTCTGCAAAGTCACTATCGGTGAGAATGCGTTTATTGGCCCCAATGTCATGATTTCCGCGGCCTCTCATCCCATCGATCCTGTTGAGCGTTTACATGGAGAAGACGGCGCCCCAGTGTGGATCGGCGATAATGTCTGGCTTGGAGGCAACGTGGCAGTTTTGCCGGGCGTGCGTATTGGCCACAACTGCGTGATTGGTGCGGGCAGTGTTGTTACCAGAGATATTCCGGATAACAGCGTTGCTGTGGGGAACCCATGCCGTGTGGTCAGAGAAATCACACCGTCTGAGCCATCAGCTGTGTTGGCCGGCGGCTAATCAGGGAGGAGTGTTGTGGCGCAAGCGATTCTGACTCATTTGATGTTTGAAGGGGATGCCGAAGAGGCGATGAATTTCTATGTCAGTCTGTTTGCCGGATCTGACATCCTTCACATTGAGCGTTACCCGGATGGCGATTCAAAAGGCATGGTCAGGCAAGCCCGTTTTGTGCTTGCCGGCCGGGAGTTTATCGCCATTGATTCGTTCATTTCGCACAATTTTACGTTCACACCTGCGATGTCTGTCTTTGTAGACTGTGAATCGGCAACCGAGTTTGAGCGGGTATACGCTTCGCTCACCGATGGCGGTAATGCACTGATGCCAGCGGATAATTACGGTTTCAGCCAGCGTTTCGGCTGGGTAACAGATCGTTTTGGTGTGTCCTGGCAAATTAACCTGCCTTGAGCCAGATTGCGCCGAAACATGAAAAAGCCGCTGAATTTCAGCGGCTTTGCAGAATGACACACTAAGTTGTCTGCGATTATGGCGTTGCAATCTTAAACCAGAACGGGAATTCGTCCATCATGCCCATCAGCTGAGCAAAGGCCTGAATATTGCCTTGAGTTTTAACCTTACCGTCTTGTAACAGTTGCTGGAAGCTTTGTTGTTTAATCAGCATTTTGTCCATATCGCTGCGGTTTATGGTGATGGTGATATCGGCGTTGTCGCTTTGCTGACCTTTGATGTTGTTCAGGTGGCTGTTTTCCAGCTCCAGCAGATAGCGTTCATCACGATCCGGAAAGACAAAGTTAAGTGTGAGTTTTTTCCCTTCTGCTTTTTCCGCGTTCAGGCGCACACCCAGAAAGTCGAAAATCAGATCTGTGCTCATGGCACTGACAAAGTCTGGGCCAACACGGGTTGCGCGCGCATTGGTGGGCATACCGTTACGCAATTCGTAAGCGCCGACCAGATAGGTGTTTCGCCAGCCAGCTGATTCAGACTGATAACCCATCTGCTCGAAAATATCAGCCTGAAGCAGGCGAGCCTGCTGGTTATCAGGATCGGCATAAATCACTTTGTCCAGCACCTCTGCCGCCCAGCGGTATTCGCCTTTGTCAAAGCTGGCTTTTGCCCGCTGGATGATGGCATCGGCCCCGCCCATTGCCTCGACATATTTCGGCGCTGAGTCAGCCGGACTAAGCTGGTTCAGGGTTGCCGGGTTCATGTCGAAGAAGCCCAGATATTTGTTGATAACGGCACGGACATTATGTGAATACGAGCCGTGATAGCCGCGGTTGTACCATTCATTGGCAAGGGAGTCAGGTACTTCAAACTCGTTATGGATCTCGTTGATAGTCACGCCTTTGTTGGCCAGGTTCAAGGCATGGTCATGTATGTAGCCGTACATATCACGTTGCTTTTTAAGTACGTCCATCAAATAATCGTTACCCCAGCGCGGCCAGGAATGCGAAGCAAACATCACGTTGGCTTCCTTAGCCACACCATGGATCAGGCTGTTAATGTACTTACTCCAGCCCTGGGCATCCCGCACTTCAGCGCCACGCAGTGTATAGACATTGTGCATGGTGCCAATCACGTTCTCAGCTGTCCACAATGCTTTGAATTGCGGGAAATAGGTGTTCATCTCAGAAGGTGATTCTGTATTTGGCGTGTTCATGAATACCATCTCAATACCGTCGATCGTGACGGTTTCGGTATCCTGACTGATCTCTCGTGTTGGGGTAATTAAGCCAATCATGCCCAGTGATGTGCCTTTGCCGATGGCGGCATCAACTAACCCTTTAGGGCCAATAGGAAGAGCGTTGCCATACTGATACGTCGCGCGGCGTGTCATGGCATTACCGGCCAGTACGTTTTCTTTGATGGCATGCTCCATGAAGTGGCGAGGGGCAATGATCTGAACTTCTCCGCTGTCAACTTGCTCTTGAGAGACAACCCCTTTTACCCCACCGAAATGGTCAACGTGAGCATGGCTGTAGACCACAGTGTGAATAGGAAAATCGCCCAATTCCCTGGACACTAATGCAAAAGCGGCTTTAGCGGTCGGTGGGGTAAGCAGGGGATCAAACACTATCCAGCCGGTATCACCTTTAATGAAGGTGATATTAGCCAAGTCATAACCACGTACCTGATAAATACGATCAGTGACTTTATATAAGCCGTAGGCCATGTTCAGCTTGGCCTGACGTTCCAGGCTGGGGTTAATTGTGTCTATTGATGTATCACCCAGCAGAAAATCATAGCTGCCTAATTCCCAGACCGCAGTGCCGTTCTCATCTTTGATGGTGACTGCCTCAGGGCGTTTAATCAGGCCTTTTTCAACCAGTGCAAAATCTTTGGTATCGGAAAATGGCAGTCTGTCTCTCTGCTGCTGTTGGTAAGCTTTTGTTGAGGGAGTGGCATTTTTTGCTGTTGTGTTGAGATCGGCGGCAAAAGCGCACTGAGAAAAGACAGCCACAATCATACTGGCAATTAAAGTTTTATGGCGCATAGTTCGTCCTTGTTATGTGTTGTAGAGGCCAGGCGTTCAGGGCGTGATTGCTTCCCCCCTGACAGGCCACACAGGCTCATTCAGTCAACTAGCTTATAGGACGACTGTCTTATCGAGTTCTCAGTTCACGCCATTTTATGTTGCGCAGGTGCTGATTGTTAATAAAATGTGTCATTGGTGTGGGGTGCATCCAATGTCAGGTCAGCATGAGGCTTTGATTTTCGCTGGTTCAGGGGATAGCGTTTTTATCAGTGAAAGTGTGAGTCTGCTTGAAAATCTCACTGAGTGGTCAGTCCACAAAGACCGTGTTTTGTGGCTAAATGACCAGGAAAAATGACACAACGCTTTCGATGTGAACAGTGAGGCGATATACGCGTATGAATGCTTATTACTCAACCCTGAGTGGCTGGTTGATCCCTTTTAGCCGCATGATGGCTGCAAACCAGATCAACGAGCAACAGGCATTGTCGGCTTGCGGGATTTCACCTAATGAGGTGTTACATCAGGAAAGTCGCATTGGCATAGAAAAAATCACCAAGCTGTTACAGTACTGCAATCAGCGGCTACCGCGTCAAGATGTCAGTGTGCAGGTTGCCCGCAATTTTCACCCCAGTGTATTTTATGCGCTGGGCTACGCCATGATGTCATCGAGTACATTGAAAGACGCGTTGGAACGTGTCGCCCGCTATAAAAGGGTGGTCTCTAATACTTGTTCGATTGAGTTGACTGAATCTGCAGAGCAGGTCGTTTTCCGAATGAATATCGTCTGCCACGAAGGTAGCCATACTCCGGTAATACCAGACATAGTTGCTGAAACCTTTTTAGCCACCATGGTGCAATTTGCCAGAGATATGGTCCCCGGAGAGTTGTACCCGGTCAGGGTCTGCCTGATGGCGCCAGATCAGGGGCAGAGGTTTCTGTGTGAGTTCATGGGTTGTGAGATCCTCTACGGTCAGGCAATGAATGCGGTCGTTTTTGATAATGAGCAGGCTTCTCGCCGTCTCATGACGGGAAATTCATTACTGGCGCAAACCCATGAAAAAATGCTGGATGAGTTTCTGACGCGAATGGATAAAAATGATTTGATTCAGATTATTCGCAACAAACTGTGCCAGTTATTACCTATGGGGGTTCCCACTCAGACTGAGATGGCGGAATCTATGGGGCTCAGCCTGCGCAGTCTGCAGCGTAAATTACAGGACAAAGGCACATCGTTTACCGATATTCTGGAAAGCACCCGCAAAAAGCTGGCGCTGGAATATATTGAGCAACCGCACCTGTCACTGGGTGAGATTGGCTATCTGGTGGGTTATTCCAGCGTGGGGAACTTTAACCGGGCATTCAAGCGCTGGACGGAAGAAACACCGGGCCGCTACCGCAGTCAGCTTTCTGAACAAGCCCGGTAGGGCAATCATTACTTCTTTGCAGGAAACAACCGGCTGTATTTTTCAGCCGGTTGTACTGGGCGAAAGTGTGACACATTAAGCAGTGATGCTATCTGTCTGACTTTTAAGCTTAAGGCTGCTTTTCCCGTTCAGTATCATCTCCGCGGCTTTCTCTGCAATTGCGATAGTCGGCGCATTGGTATTGCCGCTGATCAAAGTCGGCATTACTGAAGCGTCGACTACCCGCAAACCTTTCACGCCATGCACTTTGAGTTCGGTATTGACCACTGCCATTGCGTCATGACCCATTTTGCAGGTGCCAACCGGGTGGTAAACCAAACCTATATGCTGCTTGATCTTGTCAAAGATCGCATCATCGGTTTCAGCTTCAATGCCCGGATTCAGTTCTTCAGCCCGGTAGCCATCGAATGCCGGCGCCGCCAGGATCTTACGTAGCTGGCGAATGCCGTTGACCAGCACTTTCTTATCTTCCTCATGGGCAAAGAAGTTAAAATCGATATCAGGCGCTGTGACAGGATCTGCCGATTTGAGTTTGACTGTCCCGCTGCTTTTCGGGCGCAGCACGCAAACGTGACAGGAATAACCATGCTGAGCCATCAGTTTCAAATCGCGGCCGCTGTCGTCAAACAATAACGGCAGCATATGCAGCTGGATATCAGGGCGATCCAATTCATCCCGCGATTTGATAAATCCGCCAGCTTCAGTGATGGAATTCGATAGCTTGCCTTCCTTTTTCAGCACGTATTTCAGTGTATCGGGAGCCATACGCAACAGGCCGCCGAGTGAAGCGGTGAAGCCATCTTTTTTCTTACTTTTGACCAGCACACAGGCATCGACATGCTCTTGCAGGTTTTCACCGACGCCCGGTAAGTGGTGCTGGCAGTCAATTCCATGCTCTGCGAGGTGATCTTGATGACCAATACCTGACAGCATCAGTAATTGCGGTGAGTTGATTGCACCGCCACTGAGGATAACTTCCTGATCAGCATGGAAAGTGAGATCCTGCCCTTTGTAGGTAAAGCTGACCCCAATCGCCTTTTTATCTTCAATGACGACTTTATTGACTGTGGCTTCCGTCAGTACGGTCAGATTTTGACGTCCCAAGGCGGGGTGCAGATAACCACGGGCCGCACCGCAGCGCTGGCCGTTTTTAATTGTGCACTGGTAATAACCCACGCCTTCCTGATCTTCGCCATTGAAATCGGGATTGAATCTGAACCCGGCTTGCTGGCCGGCCTTGATAAAAGCCTCTGTGAGCGGGAACTGCGCCTGACGGTCACTGACATGCAGCGGGCCACTGTCACCATGAAAGGCATCGGCCCCGCGCTCATTACATTCGGATTTTTTGAAGTAAGGCAACAGATCATCAAAGCCCCAGCCGGTATTTCCCAGTGCTGCCCAATGGTCGTAATCTTCTTTCTGACCACGGATATACAGCATCCCGTTAACTGAAGAACTGCCACCCAGTACTTTGCCGCGCGGTATGAAGACGGGTTGCCCGTTACGAAGAGCTGGATCGGGCGTTGCGTTGTAGGCCCAGTTGTATTTCCTGGAAAACATGAAATACGCGAAGGCACCAGGAGTGCTGACAACAGGCGTTTTGTCCGACGGACCGGCTTCCAGTACCAGTACTGAGTATTTTCCATTGGCTGTTAAGCGGTTGGCCAGTACGCAGCCAGCAGAGCCGGCACCGACAACAATATAATCATAACGAGATTTCATAGCGCCTCCTTGCAAGCAACTGATAATATTTTATCAAACTGTTAACATTTTGAGGTTTGCTGAGGACGCCAAATCATTATCATTTGGCCGTTTTTATAAATTATGTCAAATTAATGAAAATTTATTACTTAAAAATCATTGGTTTATAAGCAATCGCTTGCTTCTGGCACAGGATCACACTTCTTAACATTTTCTGGTAATCATAAGTGCAACATAGTGCATTTGGGATTAGGATCTTACTATCTGGTAAGCGGATTACCCTGTGGATAAGGATGTCACTGTGTTGAAAGCTGTCTCTGGGCTGATTGCTCTTTCGATGTGGATAATGCTCGCTGTTACGCCTGCGATGTTTGGTTTGTTACTTGCCGGACCGGTTTGTTTGGTGCTGGGTGAAGTCAATGGGGCCGTAGTGATGAGTTTCATTGCTATTGGCTTGATTGTCGGAGCGGTATGGGCGGAGAGAATCCGTGCGGGTGAAGGCCTGTCATCATTTTGGGGCAGGTTGGTGGCAAGCCCTGAACTGGATCGGTATTAATCTGTGCAAGTTAGCGAAGGCATGGCCGGCAGGAAAAAGGGCGTGGTGAGCAGGAAATAATGTCAGTATAAAAAAGCACGCCTGGACGCGTGCTTTTGATTGTGGGAGAAAGGGCGTGAGGCTGAAGGATTACGCCACTTTTGCCTCAAAGTGTTTCCCCAGCAAGGCGTGGTAGAAGTCCTGATCGGACAGCACACCCACCAACGCATTTTTGTCACCTTCTTTCCGCTCGGTCAGTAGCACTGGCTGTCCGGTACGGTAGCGGATTTCCAGCGCATCACGCATTGAGATATCCGGACTGGCTGTGACAATATCTGTCTGAGACAGGTGGTCGAGATCATCACCCTGATTCCAGCTTTGCAGTGCCAGATCCTGATCCTGACGGCGTGCTGCCAGTACTTCTCCTGCGTCATTGGTGTTTAGCCGTGTGCCTTCATGACGGTTGAGGATCAGCATATCGTCCAGACTTTCCAGCTCGTTGGCGGGTGTCATCAGCGAACGGCCCCGCAGCACGTTAAGCGGGTTGGTGTGGGCGACGAAATCTTTCACATACTGAGTGTTAGGCTTCAGGACAATCTCTTCCGGTTTGCCGTGCTGGATCAGTTCCCCGGACTCCATGATGGCAATGTTATTACCGATTTTCAGCGCCTCATCCAGATCGTGGCTGACAAAGACGATGGTCTTATTCAGCTTGCGTTGCAGATCGAGCAGTTCATCCTGTAACTGACTGCGGATAAGCGGATCCAGCGCCGAAAACGGTTCGTCCATCAGCAGAATATCGCTGTCCATGGTAAAGGCACGGGCCAGACCGACACGTTGCTGCATACCACCTGACAGTTCATGCGGGAATTTATCTTTCCATTCAGCCAGACCCACCATCTCCAGTTTTTCCATCGCCCGGCGGCGACGTTCAGATTTACTGATACCCTGCATTTCCAAACCAAATGCGGCGTTATCCAGCACGGATAGCCAGGGCATCAGGGCAAATTTCTGGAACACCATGGAAATACGCTCGGTGCGCATGTGGCGAAGACTCGTGGCATCACAGCTGGCCAGATCGACCATGTTATCGCCATCCTGCACTTCCAGCTTACCGCGGGAGACCGGGTTCAGGCCGTTAATAGCCCGCAGCAGGCTGGATTTCCCTGAGCCGGACAGACCCATCAGCACACAAATCTCGCCTTGCTGCACGTTAAGAGTGACGTTATTCACGCCGACCACATCGCCGGTTTCATCAATAATTTCCTGACGGCTTTTGCCCTGATCCAGCAATGCCAGTGACTGCTCGGTATGCTTACCGAAGATAACGTCTAAGTTTTCAATTCGAATGGCAGTCATGTTCAGCCCTCCTGATTTTTGCTGGCTGGAGTTTTACACAGGCGGTCGAGAATGATGGCGACCAGCACAATGGCCAGACCGGCCTCAAAGCCTTGCGAGATGTTCACTGTATTCAGGGCGCGGATCACAGGTTTACCCAGACCATCGGCCCCCACCAGTGCGGCAATTACCACCATCGACAGTGACAGCATGATGCATTGAGTGATCCCTGCCATGATGTTTGGCATTGCCGCCGGCAGTTCTACTTTGAACAGCAGTTTGGAGCGGGTTGCACCGAAGGCCTGACCTGCTTCAAGCAGTTCTTCCGGCACGCGGCTGATCCCCAGATAGGTCAGTCGAATCGGAGCAGCAATGGCAAAAATAATGGTGGAAATAAGCCCAGGGACCACACCCAGACCAAACAGCACCAGAGTAGGGATCAGGTACACAAAGGTCGGGATAGTCTGCATCAGATCCAGAATCGGACGCATCAGGGTGTACAACCACGGGCGGTGGGCTGCCATGATGCCAATCGGCACACCAACCAGCACCGAGATCGAGGTGGCGGTGAGCACCAGCACGAAAGTTTCCAGCATTTCCGGCCAGTAGCCCAGATTCAGAATCAGCAGCAGGGAGGCAACCACGAAGGCGACCAGCGAAAAGCTGCGATGCAGTGCCCAGGCCAGTGCGGCGGTCATCAGAATCGGCATTGCAGGCGGCATCCATTTGAATACATCGACCAGCATCATGATCAGAGATTCCAGGCTGTAGGAGATGGCGTCGAAAAATCCGGCCGCATTGTAAGTCAGCCAGTCGACAAGGTTTGCCATCCATTCACCCAGTGGGATCTTATGATCGGTAATAAAATTCACAATAACTCCTTAAAAAGGGGTACAACAAAAGCACTTGCAGGCACCGGCAGACTGGTGCCTGCAGAAAGGATTTAGATATTCAGGTATTGCTTCACAGATTCAGTTCCGTTGCTGCCATCAACGGACTTCACGCCCTCTAGCCACTGGTCAAGGACTTCCGGATGCGCTTGCAGCCAGGCTTTGGCAGCCGCTGCCGGTTTTTTCTGTTCGTTGAGGATGTCGCCCATCAGCTCGTTTTCCATGTCCATACTGAACTGCAGGTTTTGCAGTAACTGGCCCACGTTCGGACAGGTTTTCATGTAGTCTTTGCGGACATTGGTATACACACTGGCACCGCCATAGTTCGGACCGAAGAAATCATCACCGCCGGACAGGTATTCCAGCTCAAAGTTACTGTTCATCGGATGCGGTGCCCAGCCCAGGAAGACGACCCACTGGTCACGGTTCACAGCACGTTTCACCTGAGAGACCATGCCTGCTTCACTCGACTCGACTAAACGGAATTCTTCCAGACCAAAGGCATTCTGGTCGATCATGTCCTGAATCAGACGGTTACCGTCGTTCCCTGGCTCGATGCCATAGATGCGGCCACGGAATTTATCTTCAAATTTCGCCAGATCAGCAAAACTGCGTACACCGGCCTCGTAAACATATTTCGGCACGGCCAGCGTATATTTGGCGCCTTCAAGGTTGGCACGGATGGTTTCCACTGTGCCGTTATCACGGTATTTGGCGATATCACCTTCCATGGTTGGCATCCAGTTGCCCAGAAAAACGTCGATGTCGCCATTTGCCATAGAGGAGTAGGTCACTGGCACAGACAGCAGCTGTGTTTTGGTTTTGTAGCCCAGGCCTTTCAGTACTTCGCTGGTTACGGCTGTGGTGGCGGTAATGTCGGTCCAGCCAACATCAGAGAAACGTACTGTGTCGCACTGCGCAGCCATCACCGGCTGTGCGCCAGCGGCCATTAATGTTGCGATTGCTGTGTATTTGATGGTCTTCTTCATTGTCGTCATGACGTGTCCTTTATCCATTTCGTTTGTTGTTTAGCCTCGTGTTAGGGTGAGGCGTGCTTCGTAAGGACCGCTTGTTCCTGAAATCAGAGATGAGCGGGCCCAGTGGTGGTGAAACTCACCACCACAAAAAGGGGTGTCCGGATGACTGACGCTTTAGGTTGCGTCGGCCGTTTCTGGTACGTTGCTGCGTTGCTTTTTCTGCCAGTTATCTGCAATCCAGACCGGCACATGGGCCGCAGGCAGGGCAGGTTTGCCCAGAATCTTGTCGGCGGCTTTTTCTGCCACCATGATGGTTGGCGCGTTCAGGTTGCCGTTGGGAATGGTCGGGAACACCGAAGAGTCGACCACACGCAGGCTGTTGATGCCACGGACCTGGCAGTCACTGTTCAGCACCGCCATGGCATCCTGGTCGCTGCCCATTTTGCAGGTGCAGGACGGGTGATAGGCACTCTCGACGTTCTCGCGAACCCAGGCGTCAATGGCTTCATCACTCTGGATATTGGCACCTGGCTGAATTTCCTGTCCGCGGTAGGCAGACATGGCTGGCTGAGTCAGGATCTCTCGGGTCAGGCGAATAGTATCGCGCCAGTCTTGTTTATCCTGCTCGGTGCTGATGTAGTTGAATTCAATGCCCGGCTTGGCTTTCGGATCAGCCGATGTCACCCAGATCCGGCCGCGGCTCTCTGGCTTGTTCGGGCCGACATGGACCTGAAAACCATGACCGTCGAACGCCGCCTGACCGTCGTAACGCATTGCAGCTGGCAGGAAGTGATACTGCACATTCGGCCACTTAAGACCGGCACGGGAGCGAATAAACGCACAGGATTCAAAGTGGTTGGTCGCGCCCAGACCGTCTTTGAACAGAATCCAGCGGGTGCCGATCATCCCTTTGCTGATCAGACCCAGTTTGCTGTTGAGGGTCACCGGCTCTTTACATTCGTACTGGAAATAGACTTCCAGGTGATCCTGCAGGTTTTCGCCCACGCCTGGGAGGTCGTGTTTCACCTCAATACCTGCTGCTTCCAACACGGTTTTCGGACCTATGCCTGACAGTTGCAGCAATTGCGGAGAGCCCACAGAACCGGCAGACAGAATCACTTCTTTTCTTGCTGTTGCTGTTTGTACTTTACCGCCGCGTTCGAACTCGATCCCGGTGGCTGTTTTTCCTTCCAGCAGCACTTTGCGACTCAGCACACCCGTCAGTACAGTGAGATTGCTGCGCTTCATGGCACGGCGCAGGTAAGCGTTTGACGTCGAAGCCCGAACACCGTTGTCGACTGTCATGTGCATCGGACCGAAACCTTCCTGCTGATACCCGTTGTAGTCGTCAGTGGCCGGGTAACCCGCCTGCTGACCGGCATCAATGAAGGCCTGATAGAGCGGATTAAGCGTCATATCATTACCGTTACAGGTCGCGACCGGGCCGTTTCCACCCCGGTAGGCATCTTCGCCATCTTTCCATTTCTCAGCCCGGCGGAAGTAGGGCAGGCAGTCACGATAGCTCCAGCCGGACGCGCCGTGGGCTTCCCATTCGTCGAAGTCACAAGCGTGACCACGAACGTACACCATGCCGTTGATGGACGAGCTGCCGCCCAGCACTTTTCCGCGCGGACAGTGCAACTGGCGGCCATCCAGACCAAATTCCGGCTGTGTTTCAAACTGCCAGGCATATTTATCGCTGTTCATCGGGTACGACAGCGCCGTTGGCATCTGAATGAAAATACTCTTGTCGCTGCCGCCGGCTTCCAGCAGCAGCACCTGATGCTCACCGTTTTCGGTCAGGCGGTCGGCCAGCACACAACCTGCTGAACCGGCACCAACAATGATGTAATCAAATTCTTGCTTCATGGCGTTCCCTTTACGTCTGTTCTCTTTGGCTTGGCGTGCTTTTTCCACATACGTGGTTACAGGTAAGGGCATTCAAGATCACCCAGTTCTATCAGCACGCTCTTGGTCTGGGTGTAATGATTAAGTGTTTCCAGCCCATTTTCGCGACCAACGCCCGAGTGCTTGTAACCGCCAACCGGCATTTCAGCCGGAGAGCCACCCCAGGTATTGATCCAGCAGATCCCGGCTTGAATCTGAGCAATCAGGCGATGGGCGCGTGACAGGTTCTGAGTAAAAATACCCGCAGCCAGTCCGTAATCGGTGTCGTTGGCACGACGGAGCACTTCCTCTTCATCACTGAAACGCAGCACAGACATGACCGGGCCAAAAATCTCTTCTTTAACCTGTGGCATGTCATCGGTGCAGTCCGCAAAAATGGTCGGTGCGACGAAGTTGCCTTTGTCCAGACCGTTTTCGGTCACGCGGTGGCCACCGGCCAGCAGACGGGCGCCGGACTGCTTGCCGGCTGCAATAAAGCCCAGCACTTTTTCCAGATGGTCGGTAGAGATCAGAGCGCCGATTTGGGTGTTGATGTCGCTCGGATCGCCGACTTTCAACTTGGCGGTGCGCGTTGCCAGACGTGCTAGGAACTCGTCATAAACCGCATCGTGGACGAAAACTCGGGTGCCGTGAGTACACACTTCGCCCTGAGTGTAGAAGTTTGCCATCATGGCGGCGGAGACGGCGTTATCGAGCTGCGCGTCGTCAAAGACGATCAGCGGCGACTTGCCGCCCAGCTCCATGGTGACATCTTTCAGAGTACCGGCCGCGTCGGCCATGACTTTTTTTCCGGTGCCGCATTCGCCGGTAAAGGACACTTTGGCGATGTCAGGGTGACGGGACAGCATCTGACCGACACGGTAATCGCCCTGCACCACATTAAACACACCGTCCGGCACACCGGCTTCGGTATAGATTTCTGCCAGCTTGAGTGCGGTCAGCGGGGTTTCTTCTGACGGTTTGAAAATCATGGCATTTCCGGCGGCAAGAGCAGGAGCAGATTTCCACATCGCGATTTGGATCGGGTAGTTCCAGGCACCGATACCGGCACAAATGCCCAGCGGTTCACGTCGGGTATAAAAGAACTGCCCATGGCCGAGATCCTGCTGCTGGCCCGACAGGCTGGCTGCCAGACCGGCGTAGTATTCGATCACATCGGCACCCGTCGCAATATCGACTTCCAGTGCTTCCTGCAGCGGTTTGCCTGTGTCCTGCACTTCCAGTGCCGCCAGTTCGTCGTTGCGTTCACGCAGCAAAGTAACGGCTTTCATCAGAATACGGCCCCGTTCGGCGCCGCTCATGGCAGACCACTTGGCAAAACCGGCTTTGGCAGATTCAATCGCACGTGCCATGTCGGCTTCTGATGCCTGGCCGATCTCAGCGATCACATCACCGGTGGCCGGATTGCGGGTTGCGAACTGTTCGCCTGAAGTGGCTTGTGTGGCTTGGCCGTGAATATACAGGGATGTCATGGTCATACTGCTTCTCTGCTCCTGTGTCGTGGCTGATAAGGTTTCATCAGCCCCCAAGAATGAATTGTGTGTTGGTGCTGAAAATGCGGGGCTTACAAATAGGGTGCCAGTTGCTTTTCCAGATAATCGGTAATGATCGATTGCGCTTGCGTCGGGCTGATACCGCCTGGTGTCAATGCGCCCCGTAGCCAGATACCGTCAATCAGTGCTGCTGTGCCCTGGGCGACAAACAAAGCCTGGTCGGCTGGCAGCACTTGTTTTAGTTCATGGCGAAGGTGGGATAGCAGGCGCTTTTCGTTAACCCGCTGCAGGCGGTGCAATTGGGGGTCATGCATGGCCTGCGCCCAGAATGACAGCCAGGTTTTCACCACTTTGTTGTCGACCTGATAGCTGTCGAAATTACCGGCGACGATGGCTTTGATCCGGCCCGGGACATCTGTTTTGTCAACGCTTGCCAGATGTTCCATCACAGTGTGGGAAAGCTGGCGCAGTACTGAGCGCATGGTTTCTTCCAGCAAACCGTGCTTACCGCCAAAGTAATGGTTGATGATGCCCGGTGACACCCCCGCTTTTTTGCTGATCAGCGCCACACTGGCCCCGGCCAGCCCCACTTCATCTATGGCTGCCATAGTGGCTTCCACCAGTTGTGGTTTTCGGATTTCCGGCATTCCTACTTTGGGCATGAATCAGTCACCAATTTTTTTAATTGAACGATTAATTAAAAATAAAATGACACATTGACTGATCTAAGTCAAAAAAATGTTTAGTGTTGTAATGTTTAGTTGTGTGATTATTTTTGGTTGAAATGAGATTATTTTGCTGTTTTTAAAGGGTTTTGTTGGGGGTTTTCTGTTTGTTCAGAAAATTTCCAGGTTAATTTGATTTGCTGTCGAATCTTTCGCGTGAGTTAAGACGATATTTGTGTTTTAACGCCGTTAAAAACCAAGACTTTTCTGATTGTTGCTGACACTTTCTTTAACATGAATGGCTCTGTATGTATCGCTGCTGTGCCAGTTACGCTTGTCTGTCACTATTGTCCCCGGACGCTTCGGGTAAAGCAGTTGGAATGGCGTCTTACTATTCAGAAACCCTCCCTCTCGTTCAACTGCTACTGTTTTCATTAGGCGGGACTACACCGCCGAAATCCTCGACGAATAACAACAAATGCAGTGGTTAGGCAGAGGTGTAACCATGAAGTACTCACATGTCTTTTTGCTGGCTGTGGCAATAACAGCACTCGCGGGATGTAATGATGACGATGAACCGACAGTCGGAGACGACTCACCTTCTACTGTGGTTCCCGGTGACGGTTCGCCTGTAAACAGTCCCGATGATGGTTCAGGTGACGGCCAGCCTCCCGGAGATGGTGATCCTGATCCGGAGCCCAGGGTGGATGTCGATGGGTTGCCATTACCCGATACCCAAACCAGTCCTGATTATGAAACTTATGTGGCTGGCCAGCCTGGTTATTACACCAGTTTGTCCAGTACCGAGTTTAACAATATTCGCTTTACCAGCGTAGCAACGGAAGACAATACGCCCAATGATAATGAGCTGAGCAATCCGGTTGCTAAGCTGGGCCGGATTCTGTTTTATGATGTGCGTTTATCTGCCAATAACACTGTTTCCTGTGCCTCCTGCCATCAGCAGGAACATGGGTTTACCGACCCGGCGCAGTTGAGTACAGGCTTTGATGGTGGACACACAGGGCGCCATTCTATGGGGCTGACCAATTCACGCTATTACGATCCCGGCCGTTTCTTCTGGGATGAACGGGCTGAAACGCTCGAACAGCAGTCAGTGATGCCGATTCAGGATCCAGTTGAAATGGGGATGAACATACTTGACTTGGAAACTAAACTGGGACAGACCAGTTTTTACGGCCAGCTGTTTACCGATGCGTTCGGTGATGAAGCAATTATTGAAGGACGCATTAAAATGGCCCTGGCGCAGTTTATGCGGGCCATGGTGAGCTATGAGTCCAAGTTTGATCAGGCTGTTCAGGCCGAGCTGAGCAATGACACAACGCCTGTGCTCAGTGAGCAGGAGCTCAGAGGGCTGGATTTGTTTGACAACCTGAACTGCATTAATTGTCACACCACTACCGCCTTTGTGCTGGACAGGAATCACAACAATGGCTCAGTCACTAATAATGACCCGGATCAGGGAGTGGGCGGTAATCTGTCCGGATTTTTCAAAACAGGATCGCTGCGGAATATTGCCGTCGGCGCCCCTTATTTTCACGATGGGCACTTGCCTGATTTGATGTCAGTGATTGAGTTCTACAACAGTGGCATCAATAATCACGCTAATCTCAGTCCTGATCTGAGAGACCGCACCGGACGGCCCGTCAGAATGGGATTAACGCAGGCGGACAAAGAAGCGCTGGTGGCGTTCCTCGAAACCCTGACCGATGAAAATTTTCTGAGCAATCCTATCTTCAGTGATCCTTTCCCGCCAGAGCAGGAAGGGACGAGCGCAGAGAGTGAAACGCCCTGATAAATAGTGGTTGAGGGAAGCATAAAAAAACCAGCCCGCAGGCTGGTTTTGTCTGTTTCAGGTTGGGAGCTGGTTACTTGGCCATTTCCGCTTCAGGCTGGCTTTCTTCCAGATCACAGGCGATAAAGCCGCCGGTCTGATGGGCCCAAAGATGGGCATAAATGCCGTTCTTGCTCAGCAGTTCCTGATGGCTGCCTTGCTCAACAATCTGGCCCTGGTCGATGACGATCAGGCGATCCATGGCTGCAATTGTCGACAGACGGTGCGCAATTGCGATGACCGTTTTGCCTTCCATCAGCTGGTACAGGCTTTCCTGAATCGCGGCTTCGACTTCTGAGTCCAGTGCTGAGGTCGCTTCATCCATCACCAGAATCGGCGCGTCTTTCAGCAGGACACGAGAAATGGCAATGCGCTGGCGCTGACCGCCGGACAGTTTCACGCCGCGCTCGCCGACCTGTGCATCGTAGCCGACATTGCCGTGCGGATCGGTCAGTGTTTCGACAAACTCATGGGCGTGCGCCTGACGGGTAGCGGCCAGCAATTCTTCTTCTGTTGCATCTGGTCGGCCGTAAAGAATGTTTTCACGGATAGAGCGATGCAGCAGAGAAGTATCCTGAGTGATCATCCCGATATTTCCGCGCAGAGAGTCTTGTGTGACATCAGCGATGTTCTGGCCGTCAATGCGGATGGCACCGGATTCCAGGTCGTGGAAACGCATCAGCAGGTTGACCAAGGTTGACTTGCCTGCGCCTGAGCGGCCGACAACACCCACTTTTTCACCGGGCTTGATATGCAGGTTCAACTGCTCGATAACGCCTTTATCTTTCTCGCCGTAATGGAAGCTGATGTTATCGAATTCAATGCCGCCCTGAGTCACTTCAAGAGGTTGCGCATCGGCTTTGTCTTCAATCGTAACCGGTTTAGACAGTGTTTTCATGCCATCGACGACTGTACCAATGTTTTCAAACAGCGCACCGATTTCCCACATGATCCATTTAGACATGCCCTGCACGCGCAGCGCAATACTGATAGCAACGGCAATCACACCCACAGTCACGGCACTGTTCATCCACAGCCCGATCGAGACAGAAGCAATCACAAACAGCAGCAGGTAGTTAATGGCATCGACACTCAAAATGAATTTGGTTGCCAGGCGCATCTGGCGATATACCGTATCCAGAAAACCCTGCATGCTTTCTTCAGCATATTCGGTTTCACGGTTGGTGTGCGAGAACAGTTTTACTGTGGTGATATTGGTATAGCTGTCGACAATACGCCCGGTCATCATAGAGCGGGCATCTGCCTGTTCTGTGGCGATTTTCTTCATTTTCGGTACGAAGTAGAACTGAATACCGATATAGGCCATCAGCCAGACCAGAATAGGCAGCATCAGGATGAAATCTGCGCTGCCCATCATGACTATCATGGCGGTGAAATACACACTGATATACACCAGCACATCCACCATTTTCATTACGGTTTCCCTGACGGCCAGCGATGTCTGCATAACTTTGGTCGCGAGGCGTCCGGCAAAATCATCCTGATAAAACGAGACGCTCTGGCGCAGCAGATAGCGGTGAGCCAGCCAGCGGATCGACATCGGATAATTGCCCAGCAGGGTCTGGTGCATGATCATGGAGTGAGTGAAAGCAAGGAAGGGGATCACCACCACAATCAGCAGACCCATCATCCAGAGCTTTCCGCTCTCTTCGGCCAGAAAAGTGTCTGGTGAGTGTTGCGCCAGCAGGTCAACCAACTGACCCATGAAGCCCAATAAAGTAACTTCAACAATGGCAATACAGGCGCTGAGAACAGACATTGCTAATAATGGCCAACCGAAACCACGTGTATAGTAGCGGCAAAATGCCAGCAGGCTGCCGGGGGGCTGCTGAGGCGTTTCGTCCGGGAAAGGCGCCGTCAGTTTCTCAAAGAATTTAAACATAAATTATTGATTCCAATTGTGCATGTGACGCAATAGGCGATAGCCTTAAAGGATGGCCGTAAGTAATACGGCTGAACACTGTTTACTGTTTGAGTGCTCTTTAATGTGTCAGAAATAACGGCAATATTTTATCAGAATCTGACCATAATGATGCATCAATTTTAGATGTCCGGAGTGAATAGGCGAACAGAATGTCTGATAGTCAGGTTGAGTTAAAGATAGACATGTTGAGGTCGGGATATGAAACATCCCAGGATCAAGCATTGACAGTAAGTTTGCCAGCAGGCAAACACCTTGCCCTTTCCGGCCGCTCAGGCAGCGGAAAGTCAAGTCTGTTGCAAGTGCTGGCTGGTCTGCAACCTGCCAGTTCAGGCCATTTTCTGTGGCAGGGAGAGGAAATCAGCGCCGCTAATTTGCGCTGGTGGCGTCAGCAATTCTGCTATTTACCTCAAACGCCAGTGATGGGGGCTGAGTCGGTGGGGGATACCTTGCGGCTGCCATGGGCCCTGAAAGCCCTGAAAGGCGAGAGGCCCGACGATAAACGCTGTGTGGATGTGCTGTTGTCACTGGACATTGAGCACGGTCTGGAAAAAGCGGTGAGCGAGTTGTCCGGCGGCGAAAAACAACGGGTTGCCATTGCCCGGGCGCTGTTGATGGATCGGCCCGTCTGGCTGCTGGATGAGCCAACCTCGGCGCTGGACAGTACCAGCCGTGATAAGGTGATGGCCCAACTGGCGTTGCAACCACTGACATGTGTGTCTGTGTCACATGATACTCACTGGTTGGCATCGGCTGAGTATCAGATTGAACTGGGAGGCAGTAATGAATAATGCTGTTGCGATTTCAAACCTGTCGCTGGCCGGTTTTTATCTGTTGCTGTTAGTGCCTCTGGCGTTATTTTATCGCTGGCAATTGGGGCTGACTAAGTCAACCGTCACTGCCGTGCTCCGAATGACGTTGCAGCTGGCTGTCGTGGGTTTGTATCTGCAAACCCTGTTTAATTTCCAGCATCTCGGTCTGAATCTGTTATGGCTGAGTATCATGGTGACTGTGGCGGGTTTGAGTATCTGCCGTCGTGCGGGTATTGCGCTCGGAAAAGCCACACTGGCCGTGATCACTGGCTTGCTGGTGTGCTTGTTTGTGGTGCTGCCCCCCATGCTGGTTGGTTTAATTCATGCTGAACCCTGGTGGCAGGCGCAATATCTGATCCCGGTCGCCGGAATGATTCTCGGTAATGCCCTGACCGCCAATGTGCTGGCGCTGGAGCGCTGGTATGCCAGCCTGAAAGAAAAAAATAACGAGTACCAGTTTTATCTGGCGATGGGCGCGCCGCACCCGATCCAGCCGTTTCAGCGAGAGGCCGTTAAAGCGGCTTTAATGCCGCAGCTAGCCAGCATGAGTACACTGGGAATAGTGGCCTTGCCCGGCATGATGACTGGTCAGATCCTCGGCGGCACAGAGCCTGTGCTGGCGGTGAAGTATCAGCTGGCGATCATGATTGCGATTCTGGTGGCCGTCTCAGTGAGTGTTGCGACCACTTTAGGCATGATGAGCCGCTTTGCTTTCAATCGTTATGGTCAGTTAATGCTCTAGCGCCATCGTATTTATCTGGGCACTTAACCATTGCACAAAACAGTCGATGGCCGCGGAGTGGCGATGGCGGATCAGGTAATAACCGGCATTGGCCTGCAGGGGGGCAAACGGTGACACCAGCCGGCCTTTGTTGACATCATCACCTATCAGTGCCTGCCTCGCCATGGCGACGCCCAATCCGGCTTCGGCGGCTGCCATTGCCATGTCTGTCCGGTTAAAAAAATGGCCACGGCGGCTGTCGGCCTGTATCTGCATGCTGTTAAACCAGTAGCGCCATTCCGTATCCCGCTCTGCATTGCGCCACGGCATGGCATCATGCAGTAATGTCACCTGGTGCCAGGCCTGCGGGTGCAGCCAGTCGAACTTTGCCTGATAGTCAGGGCTCATGACTGGCAGCAGGGATTCCGCCATCAACAGGCTGGTTTTGCCGTCATCTTTTATTTCGTTATGACGGCGGTAATCAATCACTAAATCGCAATCTGTGTCCCGGCTGTCCACCAGAGCACCATCGGCAAAGGTTTGGATATTAATATCCGGGAAGTGCTGATAGAAATCATGCAATCTGGGAACCAGCCATTTAAAGGCAAATGAAGGGGTAAGTCTGAGGCGAATTTCCCCTTCGGGTTGATGACCAGTCTGAAGTTCTCGAATAACCCCGGCAATATCAGTCAGACTCGTGCTGACAACCTGGTGCAGCCGCTGACCCTGTTCGGTAAGCGTGATGCCTCTGGCATGACGTTGAAATACCGGAAAGCCAAGTTGCTGCTCCAACTGACGTATTTGCTGGCTGACCGCACCTGTTGTGATATGTAAACGACTGGCTGCACCGGTAAAGCTGGTGGTTCTGGCGGCAACATCAAAAGTGGCCAGCGCTGCCAGCAGGTTGCCTTTTATGACTGACATCTTCTCTTTCTCTCTACGGGTCGCGCTGACATTGTCAGTCAGCTAGGCTTTAACGATGAGCTTATAGAAAAACTATACGCTGGTGTTAATAATTATCGATTGTTAAGGCGATGTAAA
Organism: Photobacterium salinisoli; assembly: GCF_003614885.1. GTDB lineage: Bacteria > Pseudomonadota > Gammaproteobacteria > Enterobacterales > Vibrionaceae > Photobacterium > Photobacterium salinisoli. Next base: position 570,670 of record NZ_QZMS01000011.1, on the reverse strand, counting down.
TCCCGCAATCTGCGCTTTTATTAAGGTGTGGAGAGTACGTTGATCACTTTCCCACCTGTATCAGCCACAGCGAAGAGAGAAACGTATGGAAGTCATTGTATTAGGAAGCGGTGTTGTCGGGCTGACGTCAGCCTGGTATCTGGCGCAGAACGGGCATCAGGTGACGGTGATCGACCGTCAATCCCGCAGCGCGGAAGAAACCAGTTTTGCTAATGCCGGGCAGATTTCCTACGGCTACTCTTCACCGTGGGCAGCGCCGGGCATTCCGGCAAAAGCCATTAAGTGGCTGGTACAGAAACATGCACCGTTAAAAATCAAACCGTCGTTATCGCCGGATTTGTACAGCTGGATGGGTAAGATGCTGGCCAATTGCAATTATGTCAGCTATCAACGCAATAAAGCCCGTATGTTACGTGTGGCAAATTACAGCCGGGAAAGTCTGATTGAGTTGCGTCAGCAACATGATTTGCAGTATGAAGGCCGTCAGCAAGGCACCTTGCAGTTGTTACGTACCCAGGCTCAGCTCGACGCTGTCGGTAAAGATATTCAGGTGCTGGAAGAAAGCGGCATACGCTTTGAACTTCTCGACCCTGCAGGCTGTATCGCCGCAGAACCGGCGTTGGCAAAAGTGCGGGAGAAAGTGGCGGGTGGCTTACGGTTACCGGATGATGAGACTGGTGACTGCTATAAATTCTGCCAGCAACTGACTGCCCTGGCCGAGCAGGCCGGTGTGACTTTTGTGTTTGATACTCAAATTAAAGGACTGCGCCATGAAGCGGGGCGCATTGTGTCTGTCGATACTGACAAAGGCGAGTTCAAAGCGGATGCTTATGTAGTGGCGCTGGGCAGTTACTCAACAGCCATGCTGGGCACCCTGGGTATGCAACTGCCGGTTTACCCGGTCAAAGGGTACTCGCTGACCATGCCGCTGAAAGACAGTGACGGTGCGCCTGTGTCGACCGTGATTGATGAAACCTATAAAGTCGCCATGACACGATTCGATAACCGAATCCGTGTGGCCGGTACGGCTGAGCTTGCGGGTTTTAATCTGCACCTGACCGAGCAGCGCAAAGAAACCATTGCTATGGTGGTGAATGATTTGTTCCCTGAGGGCGGCGATCTGAATCAGGCCGAGTATTGGACTGGTCTGAGGCCAATGACACCGGACGGTACCCCGGTTATAGGTAAAACGCCTTTCGAAAATCTTTACACCAATACCGGGCACGGCACGCTGGGATGGACCATGGCCTGTGGCTCTGGCCGTCTGCTGGCCGATATAGTCAGTGGCAAAGACACGGATATCGACACTGACGGGTTATCGATTCACCGTTATCTGCACACTGCAGGCTAATGTCTTCACCCGGTCAGGCAGTCAGTGACTGACCGGGGTCTTCCTTTTTTCACACTCTTCAGCCTCTTTGTGCGCTCGCACTCCCCATCCTGACAGCTCGCGCTTTGAGTTATTCACCTGAGCATCCTATGCATGCCAGTCATTTAACTGAACTTAAGCTAAAGCTTTGATGTGAAACCGGTTGTACTGTATCTTTACGGACTTTATCGCCATGAGGCGCTGGGATCTCTGGCGCCATCTGGTTATCTGAGTTAACAAATAAAGACACTGCGCCGCACTAACTCAAGGAAAGAGAGTGACGTAGTGTGAATCAGGGATATCCGAATAATGCATAAACGATATGTGATGCCAGCTTTGGCAATGATGTTGACCTTGTCGGGCTGTTCTTCAATCAGTGAAGAAGAATGCAGATTGGGTGATTGGTATCAGATAGGATTGGCCGATGGTCAAAAAGGGAAAAAGAATTACTCGGCCATTTACAGTGAAGAATGTGCTGAATACGGCGTATCTGTTGATTTGAAATCTTACCAGGAAGGTCGCCGCGAAGGATTAACCTCATACTGCACTTACGAAAATGGCACTCTGGTGGGCCAGTCTAATGCAAGTTATGACAATGTCTGTCCGGCTGATTTAGCCAGAGATTTTCTGTCAGGCTATACCCCGTACCATAACCTGGCGCAAGCACAATCCAGGTTAAGCTCGGCAGAAAGCAGTGTGAATAATTATAAAGCGAGGCTGGAAGAGGACACGCTGTCCAGTGATGACAGGAAAACATTTAAAGCAGAGCTGAAATCTGCCAAGTCGCGAATGGAACGAGCGAAGTTCGACGTCAATCGTTTTGAATATGAGCTTGCCGTTCATAAGATTGACAGAGAAATGGGGCAGATTCAAAACCAGCTGACCTCGGATAAACTGCCTCAATCGCAGAAGACAGCGCTGAATCAACGTCTTGCCAGTCTGAACAGCCAGCGCAAATATTACGAGACGCTATCAACCACTGAAAATACGATTCAGAATATCAAAAATATTGCTGATTTATTTTAAATGTGACTGAGTGGCTTTTCGCCATGCTTTCTGAGTATGGCCGTTAACGGCTTTAGCCTGCCTTTCTGCTTTGCCCTCATGCGTTGATGAATGCCCATTTGTTGTGGGAATGGCATTATCTTAAGTGAGGGTAAAGTGAATCGCGCGATCGCCTCAGCGAAAGATACCAGACTGACATCCAATCAGGTGTCATACCGTTGTGAGTGTCAGAGTGCTGTATGTTACCTTCCCGATAACATCTGATTGCCTTAGTGCTTATTATTATTAAATCTTGTTTTAACGAATTTAATTCCTGCTTTTTACCAAAAATGCAGTTTAAGTTAATATTTTTATCATTAATTAAAGCATTTTTCTAAAGTCATGATGTGATCTTGAGTTAAAACTTTAATTATTGTTGCATAGCATGCATGAGCATATTTTGAGGTCTGTCGAGTTTTAACAAAACAACCTTAACTTAACATTCTTGTAACCTTGTGTTTCGTCAACAATGTGTGGGCTAACAACACACAAGGAGTCACACATGCAAGTATGCATAACAACAAAAAAGACGCTTCTCGCCACTCTCATCAGCTCAACCATGTTAACCGGTTGTTATTGGGATGACCCGAAAGAAGCCGCGGCTTACGTCAGTAGCGAAATCGAACATGAAGATGTGGTAGAGCATTTGGTCGAGTTGGAAGCACGTGCCACGCCAACATCTGACGGTAGCTCTGTGACCCGTGCTGCCGGTTCAGACGGATACCAGTATTCTGTTGATTACATCATCGAAGTGATGAAAGAACATGGCTATAAAGTGTCAACTCAGGAGTTTGATTTCCGCGCCTGGGAAGAGCTGGCCGGAACAAAGCTCAATGTTGACGGCATCGATCTGATTAGCACTCGAGAAGCCGGTGAAGGTGTTGAAGCAGACTATGCAGTGATGTCCTATTCGGGTGACTCGAATGGCGAGCTGGCCGGTGATATCGTCTTTGTCACGCCGGATTTTAACTTTGACAGCCCGAATTACGATGATACCGATGGCTGTGAAGCAACTGATTTTGAAGGTAAAGAGGTCGCCGGAAAAGTGGCTGTGATTCAGCGTGGTGGCTGTAACTTCACCACTAAGGTGGAGAACGCGCAAAATGCCGGCGCTAAGGCCGTGATCGTGTTCAACCAGGGTAATGATGAAGGCCGTAAGGCTGTGGTCAATGGTACGCTGGGCAGCGATACGGCGGCGACAGTCCCGGCCTTTGGTGCCCGGTTCGATATTGCCAGACAGTGGTTCGATGCCAGCCAGACTCAACCAGTGCCTGTAGTTCTGGCTGTTGATGTGAAAGATGAAATGGTTGTGACCCAGAACGTGATTGCGGAAACCAAACGCGGTAATCCGAATCAGGTGGTGATGCTGGGTGCGCATCTGGATTCAGTGCCGGAAGGGCCTGGTATTAATGATAACGGTTCAGGTACGGCCGGTTTGCTGGAATATGCAGTGACCCTGGCTGACACCAGAGCGCCAGTGAAGAATAAAGTCCGATTCGCCTGGTGGGCGGCAGAGGAAGCTGGTTTAGTCGGCTCTGAGTATTACACTAACGAGTTGTTTGCCCCTATCTATGATCAGGCTCAGAACGAGATTCTGGAAGAGCTGGGTCTGGAAGATCCCAGCCAGTTGACAGAAGAACAGATTGAGCTGGTCGAAGCTCGCTACACTAAGCTGAACAAAGTGAAACTGTACCTGAACTTTGACATGATTGGTTCGCCAAACTATATCTTCGGTGTGATGGACGGCGATTTGTCGGATACTAAAGACAGCCCGGACAATGCCTATACCGGTGACTTCAAACCGCCATACGGTACTTCTGATATTGAAGCGACATTCAATGAGTTCTTTACAGCCAAATCTGAGTTTACTGTGCCTCAGGCGCTGTCAAAACGGTCAGATTACGCAGGCTTTGCCGATTGGGGCGTAGCGTTTGGTGGGTTATTCACTGGTGCTGAGAAAGTGAAAACGGCTGAAGAAGTGGATCAGTTTGGTGGTGAAATTGATGTGGCTTACGACAGATGTTATCACCAGGCCTGTGATGATCTGAACAATGTCAGTCAGAAAGCCTTGTTTGTTAATACTCAGGCTCTGGCTTATGTCACGACTTACTATGCGTTCAGCAAGCCACTGTTCCCTGAAGTGGAAGAGCCTGCCGCGAAAACCATGACGCGCATGCAAAGCGACATGAAACCAACGAAGAAACTGCGTATCGGTGAGAAGCTGAAAGCCGCAGAGAGCCATTCGGATCACGGTCATTTCCACGGTGACTTTGATCAGGATCGCCAGTAATCATCGGCGATTAACCCCAAACAGCCACGCAATTGCGTGGCTGTTCTTTTTATATACGGCAGTATTACTCGGCTGTAATGATATCCATCACCAGCTTGCCATCTTCGCGGATAGGTCCGTCTTCTTTCGCGCCCAGGGTATATTCAAACACGCCGGTTTTCATCCCGCCCTGCTCACCGTGGAGCATGAGCATCAGCATCTCGCCGGTGTCGACAGGCTCCATGAGAATGGCGACTACATCTTGGTTCATTCCTTTTTTGACTGGTGAATAGCCGACAACAGGCCCGGGCTTCATATCTTTATTGGTGCGATGCACAACCAGCCAGCCATTCGCATCGGATTCAATCATAGCCGCGGTTACTGTGCCGTCTGATACATCCTGATTGGCACCTTTCACACTGTTCGCGGCATATGCGGTGGCCGTTGTCCCTAATAAAGTGATTGCCAGACTCAACATCAGTGATTTTTTAACGATTGTTTTCATTTGTTCATCCTGTTTTGTCATGTAATTGATTTAAAAAGCAGCCAGCCATTTTTTTGTTAACAATCCTCAGTATGGTTCAGAGTTTGGCAGGGTTCACAAAAAGGCTTCTGAATCAATCGGCCAGAAGTGTAACAACTTGTTTCCTAATGAAGGAGAGCATTATCCCTCCGGGTCATTCCTGCAGGGTACTGTCGTGGTTCTATGATAAGAAAAGTGAGCGTTTTGAGGCTTTCAGTGACTGGTTGTGATTGGATGCTTCTGATTATGTAGAGTTAGTCAAACGGTTGAATAATAAATGTATTTTATATGTGCGAGTTATCATACGATGAAGAAATGATGATGTTAGTCTGGCCAGATACCAATCATCCTTGTAATTCGTCACTGTGAATGAGGGTTAAATGTCCAATAAATATCAATTTTTCTGTGTGCCCAATACCGACAGGAAAAAATTTACTTACCTGAATATGTCCTCTTCGAGCTTTATTGAAGAAAAAAAGGCATTGCTCCAGTAGGGCTTTGAGGTCGAGGATGATGTGATATACGCGGAGAATGCAGAAGACGCTGTTGGTAAGTTTCGCTCTAATTATGTTTATCATCTGGAAGAGTACAACGCATCAACCAACGTGTTTTATACGCTGCTTCATGCTTTTCAATGGCTCAAAGGCAAGCTGACGGGCAAAGGCTAGTTGTCATCATGTCAGTGGGAAGCAGTGAATGCAGCGTGCGTGTACTCAGGCAATATGGCAAAAAGAGCTGCCAATGTCAGACGGCGATATGGTGTTGTCGGTAAAGGCTGAGAAGGAGGAAAACCGCTGAATTAACAGCGGCCTTTTTTAGCTTGTCCCGGCGGGCAGAAACTGCCGTTGCCGCCATGATGATGATCATCATAGTCACCATTAGTGGTGGCTTTGATGTTCACACCGTCTACTTCGCCCTCAACATGCGTCAGTTGACAACCGGTAAGAGACAGGCTGACGGCCAGTAAGCCAAACAGGGTTAATGATTTCATTATTAATGCCATCAAATGGGAAAAGCGGGTACTTTACATGATTCTTGCAGGACCTGTGTTAGCCTGATGTCAATGATTATCGCATCTGTAAAAAACCTCTTCTGGCAGGATAATCTGACAATATTGCGAAAAAATAGTTTTCATTCTGATAAAAAGTTCTGCAAAGGCCTTGTAAACTGAAAGTAACCTTTGACTTTGCGACCTTCTTCGTTGGCTACCTGTCAGGAGGCAAACATGAAACGGGTCTTTTATATCAGTGATGACCTGGATGAGCTTGAGCTGGTGGAACATGAGCTGGAACTGAGTGGTTTTACTTCTCCGCAAATCCATGTTCTCAGTAACAAAGATGCTGATGTGTCGAGCCATAAGCATTTGCATCCGGTGCAATCTGTGATGCGCAATGACGTTGTCCACTCAACTGAAATTGGCGCGGTGATCGGGGCGATTGCCGCAGCGGGCATCTTAATTGCGGCTTACGCATCGGGCGTGACGGATGCGGTTGGCTGGGCACCGTTCATTTTACTGGCGATTGCGATTTTGGGATTCATTACCTGGGAAGGGGGATTGTTTGGATTCCAGGAACTGCATTATCAGTTCCGCCGGTTTAAAAACGTCCTGAAATCCGGCAAGCATGTATTAATGGTGGATGTTGAGCCGGAGCAGGAACTGCAGTTGGCTAGCATTACGCTGGCGCACGACAAACTTAAACCTGCCGGCACCGGGAAATCTCCTCCGCACTGGGTGGTTGCCATGCAGCAAAAATGGCAACGCATGATGAAAACCCTGCCTTAATCGCCTGGTTCTCTGGCGCAGGTCAGGTGTCTGCCGGGTCATTATCCGCCCGGCAGACTGAAAAACCATTCTCTGAGGGCAAAAATATAGTTTGCTTCGCTGGCCATCAGCCCCACCAGAACCAGCAGGACTAACGGCGGCAGGAAAATGGTATACACCAGAGCGAGTCTTTCCCAGCGCATGTGCATGAATACGGCGGCAATCAGTCCGGCCTTCAGTGCCATAAACAGCAGAATGAGGCTCCACCGTAACATGCCCTGTAAATGGAAATAGTCGACCAGATATGAAAGGGTACTGAGCACAAAGAGCAGCCCCCATACTTTGAGATACAGGCTGATTGGATGCTGCTGCTTTACTGAATCATGAGTGAGTTCAGAGTTTGCCATTATAGCCTCCTTGACGGTTGGCCTGAGTTACCACAGATAAAAAAAGGCGAAAATAAAGACCCACACTAAATCAACGAAGTGCCAGTACAGTCCGGTAATTTCAACAATTTCGTATCTTCCGCCCTGTGTGCCGGCGGCATGGGGATCCACCTGTTTCTTGTCATATTTCCCCAGAGCGACCCGAATGGCGACTATCGTCAGATACAGCACGCCCACGCTGACATGTAACCCGTGAAAACCTGTGATCATGAAAAAGGCGGCGCCAAACTGTGACGCGCCTTCTTCATTTCCCCACGGGCGAATACCTTCGGCAATGAGTTTGCTCCACTCGAACGCCTGCATACTGACAAAGGTCAGCCCTAATAGGGCGGTTATCAGCATCAGCAGGGCGGTGGACCAGCGCTTTCCCTGATAGCCGCAATTAACGGCCATCGCCATAGTTCCACTGCTGGTGATCAGTACAAAGGTCATAATGGCAATCAGGATCAGAGGGATGGAATGACCGGCAATCGTTAAGGCAAAAACCTCACTGGTCGGTGGCCAGATGTCAGTCGTGGTCATACGGACCGACATATAACCCACCAGAAAACAGCCGAACACAAAGGTGTCGCTGAGCAGAAAAATCCACATCATGGTTTTGCTGGCCGAGACGCGAAATGCCGCCCGATCGCCGGCATAGTCGCTGACGACACCTGTCCAACCTGTTTGACTGCCCAGGGTTGGCGTCCGGGATGGTTGGGTTTCACTCATAATCAAAACCTCTCGTTCTGCGGGTAGCGAAGATTAGGTTAATCGCAGTAAGCCCAGCAGAAACAGCCAGATGAATAACAGGAAATGCCAGTACCGTGCGCAGAGTTGCAGCCATAAGTGCAGATTGTCCCTTTGCCCCTGCCAGACCTGATACACCACCACAGCCAGGGCCAGAACACCGCCGATGACGTGCAGTGCATGCAGACCAGTCAGGAGATAAAAAAAGCTGTTCGCCGGATTAGCCAGTACGCCCTGATTGATCTGGACCAGCGCCTGCCAGGCCCATAACTGCGCGAGAATAAAACCGAGCGTGAAGCAGACCGCCATTATCAGCTCCGTCTGACAGGCGGTGAGGGCTGGCAGCAAACGGGCTTTACGTCCGGCAAGATGTATGGCAATGCAGCCCAGTACCAGCAGCGATGTGCTCAGGATCAGTTGCCATGGTTCGTTGAGCGGTTGCCAGTCAATCAGTGTGTGGCGGATGTAATAGGCCACCGTAAACAAGAAAAACAATGCGCCGATAACGCCCATGAGTACCCACAAACCGGTCGAGGCGATCGCATAGGTGCCGGCAGGCTGGTAGTGGGCATTCGGAGCCGGACTCAGGTTGCCCGACGCCAGTGTGGTGAGTGCAGGCTTACGGCTCATGTTTTTGACTCCTCAGGCTCGCTGCCGGGCACATCCGTTGCGATATCGTCGGGTGGCATATTCTGCGGCAGGTAATCTTCTTTGGCGCCGGGCACGCTAAAATCATAGGCCCAGCGATACACCACAGGGAGCTCATCGCCCCAGTTGCCATGTTTAGGAGGCGTGTCCGGGGTTTGCCATTCCAGTGACGTGGCACGCCAGGGATTACCGCCCACTGCCTGTTCATGTCGCCAGCTCCAGTACATGTTGAAGATAAACAGCAGTTGCGCCGCGCCGACAATCAGAGCGGCGATGGTAATGAAGGCATTGAGGTGCTGCGCCGATTCGGGAATAAAGCTGTAATCTTCCCAGGCGAAATAGCGCCTTGGCATCCCCATCACACCGAGATAGTGCATGGGAAAATAAATGGCGTAGGTCCCCAGAAACGTAAACCAGAAATGGATATGGCCCATGGTGTTGTTCAGCATTCTGCCGGTGACTTTGGGATACCAGTGATAGAGCCCGCCAAAAATCGCCAGGATCGGTGAGACGCCCATCACCATGTGGAAATGAGCCACTACAAAATAGGTGTCCGACAAGGGGATATCGACCACCACATTGCCTAAAAACAAACCGGTTAAGCCGCCGATCACGAAGGTGCTGATGAAGGCCAGAGCGAACAGCATAGGCAGTGTGAGATGAATATCGCCTTTCCAGAGCGTAAACAGCCAGTTGTAGACTTTAATCGCGGTCGGAACGGCGATCACCAGTGTGGTGATGGCGAAGAAAAAGCCGAAGTACGGGTTCATGCCGCTGACGTACATGTGATGTGCCCAGACGACAAAGCTCAGTACCCCTATGGCCAGAATCGCCCACACCATCATCTTGTAGCCGAATATGTTTTTGCGGGCATGAATGCTGATTAAGTCCGAGACTATGCCAAACGCAGGTAAGGCAACGATGTAGACTTCAGGATGACCAAAGAACCAGAACAGGTGCTGGAACAGGATAGGGCTGCCGCCACCGTGCTCGGTTAGCTGCCCCATGGAAATTACGGCAGGCATGAAGAAACTGGTGCCGAGCAGTTTATCGAACAGCATCATCACAGCACTGACAAACAGGGCAGGGAAAGCCAGCAAGGCCATGGCTGATGCCGTAAAAATACCCCAGACGGTCAGTGGCATGCGCAGCAGTGTCATCCCCCGGGTCCGTGCCTGCAGCACAGTGGTGACGTAATTCAGACCACCCATGGTGGCCGCGACAATAAAGACCGCCAGCGAGATCAGCATCAGTACGATTCCCCAGTCGGTGCCGGGCGTACCGGGCAAAATGGCCTGCGGCGGGTAGAGGGTCCAGCCGGCACCGGTCGGACCGCCGGTCACAAAGAAGCTGGCGAGCAATATCAGTGACGCCAGCAGATAAAACCAGTAACTGAGCATGTTCAGGAAGGGGAAAACCATGTCTCTGGCGCCCACCATTAACGGAATCAGGTAGTTACCGAATCCGCCCAGAAACAGCGCAGTAAGCAGGTATACCACCATGATCATGCCGTGCATGGTCAGAGATTGATAATAGGTATTGGCATCAATGAAATCGAAGGTGCCGGGAAAGCCCAGTTGCAGGCGCATAATCCAGGACATGACCAAGGCAATCAGCCCCATAAAAATGGCGGTCAGAGAATATTGAATGGCAATGACCTTATGATCCTGGCTCCAGATATACTTGCTCCAGAACGATTGCGAATACCCGGAGCTGTGTTGATGAGTCTGTGCTGTCATATCTCCTCCTGTCGCGAGCACTACTGCGCCAGAGACTGGATATAAGCGATCAGGGCATCGATTTCCTGATCATTAAACGTATACGCGGGCATCACCGCTGGGTAGCCTTTGACTAGTTCGGCATTGGCTTCCAGAATCGCCCGTTTCAGATAAGCCTCATCGACTTGTGTTTGCGTATCATCCGACAGGGTTTCTGTTTTGCCGTACAGCCCCAGCCAGGTCGGACCGATACCCGGTTTACCGTCGTCGCTGTGACAGGCTATGCAGCCATTGATCTGAGATAACTTCTCGCCCATCGCAATCAGATCAGCTTGTGAAAGTGCTTCGCCACTTGGCGTTGTGTCTGCGGGGCGCTGGGTTTGGGCGAACGTCGGTTGTGCGGCCAGCCAGTTGCCAAATTCTGCTTCGTCTTCCACGACCACTCGCCCGCGCATATTGAAATGCCCGACACCACAGAGTTCAGCGCAAAGGATGTCAAACTGTCCCCGTTCAGTGGGCCTTACCCAGAAATGGGTGACAGTACCCGGTACCAGATCCATTTTTGCCCGGAACTGAGGAACGTTGAAATCATGGAGGACGTCTTTGGAGCGCAGCAGCACTTTATAGGGGGCGTAAAGGGGCAAGTGCAATTCGGGTAACAGAATAATCCGATCATCCGCCCCGGCAGGATCATTCGGGTCAATACCTAACGGGTTGGTATTGGATACAAACCGGGTGTCACTTTTACCCAGTTGTTCGTCATCACCGGGAAAGCGGAATCGCCAGCGCCACTGCTCACCGACGACTTCAACAATCCTTGCTTCATCTGGCACGCTGACAAATTGCCCGTACACCAGCAATCCCGGTGCCAGCAACGCGATGATGCCGACCGAGGTGATGCCGATCAGCCAGGCTTCGAGTTTTTTGCTGTCAGGCTGAAACTGGGACTGCCGGCCGGGTTTGTGTCTGAAGCGAATGATCAGCCAGGCAAGCACCAGATTCAGAACGATAAAAAACGCCCCGGTAATGATCAGAGTCAGGTGCAGCGCATTATCTATCTCCCCCCAATTTGACGCAGCGGGCGTCAGCCACCAGGGGCTGTAAATATGGAAGGCAATGGAGGCGAAGACCATAATGATCAGGGCAATGGCTATTGCCATATATCACCTTTTACCGAAATTGGTCGCATCCATGAGAGGAACAAAAATCGGTAACCCGAACCCTGAAAGTCAAACCGTGTTGATGCCCGCGCAGTGTAGGCTTTATTCACAGCTGTCGGTCAGAAAAAGACAAAGCGGCTGTGTTTGGTCGTCATATTGATTAAAAGCTTAGCGGACATCACCATGCTGTGCGAGTGCTTTGGGGGTTTTCTCTGCAGACGATTCGTAAATGAGAAAGCGGGGTTTCACCGAAAAATGTCTTACTATGAAAGAGGTTACTCAGGCAAAATGGCCTGATAGTCAATAAGATAAGCTTTCCCAAAAAATGAGGAGGGGATGTGGCTGGTGCAAGTTTGTTAACTTTGCTGGATGATATTGCAACCGTGCTTGATGACGTTGCTGTCATGAGTAAGGTCGCGGCCCGAAAAACGGCAGGCGTACTCGGGGACGATCTGGCCCTGAATGCCCAGCAGGTAGCCGGGGTCAGAGCTGAGCGTGAAATTCCGGTTGTGTGGGCGGTGGCAAAAGGCTCGTTTAAAAATAAGCTGATCCTGGTCCCGGCGGCTCTGTTAATCAGTGCTGTTGCTCCCTGGCTCATCGTGCCATTGCTGCTGATTGGCGGTTTGTTTTTGTGTTTTGAAGGTGCAGAGAAAGTCATTCATAAACTCACCCATGATGATGCGGAAGAAGCGCTGAAAGATCACGACCAGTTGCCAGAGGGCATGAATGTTGAGGAATACGAAAAGAACAAGATTAAAGGTGCCATCAGAACCGATTTTATTCTGTCTGCCGAAATTATTGTGATTGCATTAGGCACGGTTCAGGGCATGTCACTGATGACGCAATTGCTGGTGGTCAGTCTGATTGCTGTCACCATGACTGTGGGCGTCTATGGCCTGGTGGCGGGCATCGTCAAACTTGACGATGGTGGTTTTTATCTGGTGAAACAGCATAAAGAGAAAAGTCTGTTACACGGCTTTGGTCAGCTGTTGATCGCGGCTGCGCCTAAGTTGATGAAGTTTCTGGCTATTGTCGGCACTATTGCCATGTTTTTGGTCGGTGGCGGCATAGTGGTTCACAGCATTCCCGATTCGCATCACTGGCTGGAATTGTTAACTGAGCGGTTGCATGCTCTGCCCGGGTCGTCATGGCTGGTGCCCATGATGACCAACATGGTAGTCGGTATCGTTGCGGGCCTGCTGGTACTGGCTGTCGTTTCCGCCTGGCAGCGTTTGCGCGGTAATCAGGCAGCATAAATCATTGACTTAAGGTATGCTGATGTCAGCTTGAGATGTAAGTATAAGAATGAAGATGACCAAAAAGCCAAGATGCAGACCTTTTGTGATGCTCAACCGCCTGCCTTTGCTGGCGGTTTTGCTTCTCCCTACTATCGCAGCAGCCAGCAGCGAGCCGGTAATTGCAACCGTTCCGGAAGCGGTATCATCCCAGAACACCGCCTCGGTGCTGGCTGATGCATTCGAACAGTCAGCCCAACTGTGGCGGCGGGATGCTATCGCTTATGCCCGGTTGCCCAGCCGTGATGACATTGGCCGGATGCTTACGACCTACGGGTTAGATGCTGCCGGAAAGCCTGTTGCGATTTCGCAGCAAGAGATTGTTCAGGAAAGTGTTGTGGTACGTGACATGCAACCCTTGGTCGGGGCCGTATATCGCGAATACCTGATGACCAGAACGGCATGGTTTGAAGACTACGGCATGATGCCAGATACGTTGTCATTCCACAGTTATCAGTCGTTGCGTCAGATACAAGTATTGACGGTAGATGCACAGCTCCTGTCAGCGCTTGGCAGCCTTGACGGTAAAACTGTGGAGATAGAAACCCGTCATTTCCCGGTGTTATTTCATGATAACCAAGATGCCGAGACTGAGCTTCCCACCATCACCCTGAAGCTAGGCGATCGGGTGACAGATGCTGGTGAAGTGATTGCGACCGAGACACTGCAAGAACACTACAGCCTCCAGGGCGATCTCCCTAAAACCTGATAAAAACCAGCCTCAGGGCTGGTTTTTTCATTTCTGATCCCGTCAATACCGCAGCAATGTCAGTGTGGAATTTTTTTGACTGATCATTTTGATAATAATTGTTATTATTCTTCCCATTACTTTCCAGAGTGTCACGACAACGCTGCTGTGATTACACCGAAGCAGTACAAAGGAATTTGCCCCAAAAAGATAATTAAACTTGAATGATAATACTTATTATTTATTCTAGTGTTATTGGCCTGGAAATAATTTGCGTTTGCTCAAGATGCAGCAAGCGAGTCCATGATAGTTTGGTGAATGGATGACAACAGCGTTGAATACAAAACAGAGTTCTGAACCTAACCGCTTCCCCGGCACCATTGCGCGTGCCGTCCAGCCGGAAAACCTGATTCGGCTGTTCAATGATGCGGAGCGTTTGATACCCATAATGAAAGGTGTTTCCGCGCCAGACACCTTGTTTTGTATCACGCGTGATGGCAATAACGATCAGTTGCTGGCCAGCCTGTATCAGTACTGGCAGCAGAACTATCCGGAAGCGGGGCAGCCTTACTGGACGACACGCAGCTGGTCGATGCTGACCTGGCAGCCGCTCTACCTGGCTTTTGTCTGTGTATACAGTGTGCAGGCCGTACCGCCACTGAGCCGTATCGTCCAGCTCTACAACAACCAGGGTTGGGTAGCAGGCTACAGCTTCAGCCAGAACAGTAGCTGGTGTGAAGGCAATCCCCGGACACTTATTCAGTGTGCGGGTCGTGAGCTGGGCGAACTGTATGACGATCTGCGTGAGCAGATGGAGCGCCATACCCGTATTCGTCCCGGTTTTACCCGTCAGTTACTGGCAGATTCTGTTCTGGCCGTTTTACTGCGCTATCACAATGAGTCGCCGGATACGATGCCGGCGGACGATGTTCCTCAGCATGCCGCGTGGTGGCTGGAAAGTCTTGGCCTTCCCGCCAAGCATATTGAGACACTGTACCGCTCAGAAACCGATGGTCAGTGGCAGCAATTACGGGTGAGCTGCTGTATGCATTACCGGCGTGATGATGGCAGTTATTGCGAAAATTGCCCGAGAAATAAACTGTAAGCCTGGTTGTGCCACAGGCCGATGCGCCGGTCACAAGCAAGCAGGTTACGTAATAAGAAAAAATTATGTTTGAACTCAACAATATCCTTGTACACCGCGGCGGACGCGATATTTTACGTATCGATCAGCTCACGATCGACAGCGGGGCATTTACCATGGTGCTGGGCCACAATGGCTCAGGTAAATCAACACTGGTGAATTTGCTTGCCGGACAAATGGCGCCCGATGAAGGCGATATTTTGCTTAACCAACAGCCACTGACGGCGCTGTCAGCCAAGGCGTTGGCACGAGAAGTGGCTTTTCTGCCGCAAAAGCTGCCAGATGTTGCCGGGTTAACGGTCAGAGAACTGGTCAAACTGGGCCGCTTCCCCTGGCGTGGTACATTCGGTCGCTGGCAAAAAGACGATGTCGCTATCATAGAAGCGGCCATGCATAAAACCGGCACTTTGCGTTTTGCCGACAACCTGGCCGACCAGCTCTCAGGGGGCGAACGCCAGCGCGCCTGGGTGTCTATGCTGCTGGCACAGCAATCGCCTGTCCTGATCCTCGATGAGCCGACCTCGGCACTGGATATTCATCATCAGTACCAACTGATGTCTTTGCTGGCCGATCTGAATCGTGAAACAGGCTGCGGTGTGATCGTTATTTTGCATGATCTGAATCTGGCGCTGCGTTTTGCCACGCACGTGGTGGCGCTGAAGCAAGGGCGCATTGCCTTCACCGGCCCGAAAGAAGTATTACTGGATGAGCCAAGACTGTCTGCACTGTATGAGACGGACATTAAACTCATTGATCATCCGGTTAATTCCGAACATCTGACGGGTCAGAAAGTCGCTGTAGTGTGTGAATAACAGTGGTCTGTGAATAGCAGTTGCATGAAAAACAGAGAAGTTGTCGTTTTATGTTGAAGAAATGGTTGAAAGAAATGGCCCCGATGACACGAATGAGTAAGGGGGTTGCCTTGGCAGCCTGCCTGTTCTCTGGCCAGGTGTTTGCCGACATCACTGTCACCGACAGCAGAGGTGAGCACACATTGGCTGAGCCACCTCAGCGTGTGGTTGTCCTTAACTGGGATCTGGCTGAACAGGTACTGGAACTGGATGTCACGCCTGTTGGTATGCCAAATATCAGTGGCTATCAGGAATGGGTAGTTCAGCCGGCTGTACCGGCTGGGGTCGCGGATATCGGCACCCGTACTGAACCGAACCTGGAGAAAATTGCAGAGCTGAGACCGGATCTGATTCTGGCCGCCTCACCGCAAAAAGATCTGATCCCCCGCCTTGAAGCTCTGGCACCTGTGTTGTACTACGAAACCTACAGTCAGTCGCTGAACAGTGCAGAAGCTGCCATTGCGAACTTCCGCCAACTGGCCACTGTGTTCAATCAGCAAGCACTGGCTGAGCAGAAACTCACTGCCATGTCTGAACGTTTTGCTGAGCTGAAAAATCAGCTTAATCAGGCGTTTAATGGTGAGTCTCCCAGCGTGGTCGCGATGCGATTTGCCAACCAGACTTCTGTGTATATTTATGGCCAGAATTCCACCACTAACTATGCGCTTGAGCAGTTAGGTCTGACTCCGGCCATGCCTTTACCTGCCACCGAATGGGGCATTGTGCAGAAACGGCTGACCGATCTGCAAAAAGCGGGCAGCAGCTACGTGCTCTACTTCAGGCCTTTCAATGAAGAGAAGCAGTTGCAGCGTTCGGTTATCTGGAATGCCATGCCTTTTGTCCGCGCCAGGCACGTCAACAGCGTCGCTTCTGTCTGGAACTATGGCGGGGCCATGTCGATCCGCTATATCGCTGAAGCCATGGCTGACAGCCTGTTTGAGATTGCGCCGAATCAGGATGTGGTTGCTTCCGTTAAGGGCGGGCAGGACTGATTCATGACCCGCTCCTTGTCCTTCTTTCCCATACTGCTGCTGTTGTTGTCAGCCGTTGTTGCCAGTCTGCAGATTGGCTCTGATCTTTCACTGTCCCGCCAGCTTGCCATTGTCACCGGCACCCAGGCTGAAGAATTTGCCGACATCATGTTCAGCTATGCCCAGCTTCCGCGCCTGGTAATGGCACTGATGGTGGGTGCTATGCTGGGACTGGTTGGCAGTCTGATGCAACAACTGACCCAAAATGCGCTGACCTCACCGCTGACACTGGGCACCTCTTCCGGTGCCTGGCTGGCGCTGATCATCGTCAACGTCTGGTTCCCTGAGCTGGTGGGCGATCACAGTGCTCTGGCTGCCATGGCGGGCGCCATGCTGTCTCTGTTTCTGGTGATTTTCATTGCCGGCCCGAAAAACATGACGGGGCTGCCCCTGGTGCTGTCGGGCATGGTGGTGAATATTCTGCTTGGCTCAGTGGCAAGCGCGATCATTTTACTGAACGCGGAATACGCTAAAAACGTCTTTATCTGGGGCGCCGGCGATCTGACTCAGAACGGCTGGGAATCTGTGCAGTGGTTGCTGCCCCGATTGTCCGTTTCACTTCTGCTGCTGGTGTTTGCACCACGGATTCTGACCCTGATGCGTTTGGGCCATCAGGGGGCGGCAGCACGCGGTCTGAATGTCGTCCCTGCTTTTATTGTGCTGATGGCTGTCGGCTTGTGGCTGGTGGCTGCGTCCATCACCGCGGTCGGTGTGATCAGCTTTATCGGATTGCTGACGCCAAACATTGCGCGGGCACTGGGTGCCAGAACACCCAGGGTTGAGCTCACCATGAGTGCGTTGCTCGGGTCGTTGCTCTTAGTGGTGACAGATGCTGCCGCTCAGCTGCTCAGCCAGCTGACGGTCGATGCAATTCCGAGCGGCACCACGGCAGCGGCCATCGGTGCCCCGGCCCTGTTGTGGTTCAGTCGTCGCAAGATGAAAGCGCAGGATCAGGTATCGATAAAATTGCCGCCGAGCCGGGATCGTCTTGCCGCTTTGAGCCTGCCAGCCCTGATGCTGCTTGTCGCTGGCATCCTGTGCCTGACTGCGGTATTTGTCACTGATGGCCACAACTGGCATGTTGCGCTGCCAACGGCTTATCAGTGGGAACTTCGCTGGCCGAGGATGCTGACCGCACTCAGTGCCGGAGTCGGGTTAGCCATTGCGGGCACCGTGCTGCAACGGTTGATCTATAACCCGCTGGCCAGCCCGGATATTCTGGGGATCTCTGCCGGCGCAACCTTTGCTCTGGTAGGCGCCAGTGTTTTTCTGGGCATGAACATTTTTGCGGTTGGCTCTGCGCTGGCATTTGCGGGCAGTATGTTGGTGCTGGCAGTGTTGCTGATATTGGGACGCCGTCATCAGTTCGCCCCTTCCAGTCTGATTTTGATCGGGATAGCCCTGACTGCCCTGATCGACGCCTTAGTGCAATTTGCGCTGGCAAAGGGCACGCAGGACAGCTACAGCATACTGACCTGGCTGGCAGGCTCTACGTATCGGGTGACGGAAGGCAAAGCGATCTTTCTGTTTATTGGCGTGGCCACCTTGCTGGCGTTCACACTGGCCACCTCACGCTGGCTGACACTGATCTCCGCCGGCAGACAGTTTGCGGCGGCACGTGGCCTTAATGTTCAGCTGTGCAGTGCTCTGCTGCTGGGTGCCGTGGCTTTATTGTGTGCTTTGGTGACTGCGACTATGGGGCCGGTGGCGTTTGTCGGTTTGCTGGCGCCACATATGGCGGTGATGCTGGGCGCGAAACAGGCCAGAGAACAGTTGATAGTCGCGTCACTGGTTGGCGCAGCCGTGATGCTGATTGCTGACTGGGTAGGGCAGACTGTGTTGTTCCCGGCACAAATCGCGGCTGGAACTCTGGTCTCTGTGATAGGCGGCAGTTATTTTCTGTTCTTGCTGATTCGCGGCAGAAGCCGATAGCAAAACAGCCTCTCAAAATACGCAGAAAAAAAAAGCCGGGTCAGCAGTGATGCAACCCGGCTGTTTTTGCAGTCTGGTTAAGGGATTAACCTTCGATTTCCGCGTTGTGGTAAACGTTCTGCACGTCGTCGCAGTCGTTCAGCATATCAAGGAATTTTTCAAACGTGGCCACATCGTCGCCTGTGACAGGATGCATTGCCTGAGGAACGAAGGTAATTTCTTCTACTTCCATCGTCACGTCAGGCATGGCATCGGCCAGGGCGTTCTTCACTTTGAAGAATTCAGTGTGCGGCGCGAACACAGTAATCATACCGTCTTCAGCTTCGATGTCCGTCACATCTGCATCACCCATGATCAGAGCTTCCATCACAGCTTCTTCGTCATCGCCTTTGAACTGGAACACTGCCTGGTGATCGAACATGTGAGCAACAGCACCTGGAGCACCGATTTTCGCGTTGTTCTTTACAAAGCACTGGCGAACATCCATGTAGGTACGGTTGTTGTTGTCGGTCAGACAGTCAACGATTACAGAGCAGCCGCCAGGGCCAAAACCTTCGTAACGCGCCGTTGCAAAATCTTCACCGCCGCCACCGCTTGCTTTATCAATGGCTTTTTCGATCACGTGACTTGGCACCTGATCTTTTTTTGCTTTTTCCATCAGACGGCGCAGAGACAGGTTGCTGTCAGGATCTGTACCGCCATTTTTGGCACTCATGTAGATCTCTTTACCGTATTTGGAATAGACCTTGATTTTAGCGCCTTGTGTTTTAGCCATTGAGGCTTTACGAACTTCGAAACTGCGTCCCATGGGGAATCACTCTCTGTAATTGATACTTTCGATATGTAGGGGCTGATTTTATCAGCACGGTCTGTATTTAGGCTAGTGCCTAGTTTCGCATTTACCAGCAGAAACGACAATTTGCCACAATCTGACCTGTGAACACCGGCCATTTTACCTTGGTTTCCGCCCTTATAAGGCAAAGAGACTACAAAAATAACGGTTTTGGTGATTAAAAATAGTTCAGATACATAAAAAACAGGGTTTGTGGCTCAAAAAATAGACATTTGAATGGTTTGGTACTTTACAGAGTGAATTGAGCTGGTATGATTCACCGCAATTACGGAGAGATGGCTGAGTGGTTGAAAGCACCGGTCTTGAAAACCGGCATACGTTAATAGCGTATCTAGGGTTCAAATCCCTATCTCTCCGCCACTTTCAAAGAAAGCGTCTTGTAAGAGACGAGTTCTGAAGAATTGGAGCGGTAGTTCAGTTGGTTAGAATACCGGCCTGTCACGCCGGGGGTCGCGGGTTCGAGTCCCGTCCGCTCCGCCACTACACGAAACCCTGGCCGAAAGGCTGGGGTTTTTTGTATCTGAGCGCCCTGAAAGTGCTGCGCACTTTGGGTCGCGGGCCGGAATGCCGGACCATCGTGTCCCGTCAGCCCGCCACTACACGAAACCCTGGCCGAAAGGCTGGGGTTTTTTGTATCTGAGCGCCCTGAAAGTGCTGCGCACTTTGGGTCGCGGGCCGGAATGCCGGACCATCGCGTCCCGTCCGCTCTGCCACTACACGAAACCCTGGCCGAAAGGCTGGGGTTTTTTGTTATGTTTCAGATTGATATCCGCCCTGCGGTCGGACGGTTGAAAAGTGGGATGGGGTCTGTGCTGTGAGTAAGCCTCTTCAGTGCTGAAGAGGCTTGTTGCATCCGGCAGGAAGCGCCGGATTTTCTTGCGCAATGCTTTACAGCTTGAAGCGACCAACCAGCTGATCAAGTTGCTTCGACAAGGCCTGAAGCTCACCGCTGGATGCAGTGAGTTCGTTGGCGATGTCGGCAGTTTCTGAGGTTAAATGGTTGATGTCTTCAATATTGCGGTTGATTTCATGTACCACGGAGGATTGCTCTTCCGTTGCGGTTGCCACCTGAATATTTTGCTCGCTGATTTGATCGATATAAGTCGCGATCTGGGCAAGAGAGCCGGTTGCCATGTTCGCTTGCTCTGCGACATGAGAGCCTTGCTGGCGTCCCTGAGAGATAGCGTTGACGGCTCTGGTCGATTCATTCTGCAATCGGTTGATCACTTCCTGTATCTCTTCGGTCGAACCGGCAGAGCGTGAAGCCAGGGTTCTGACCTCATCGGCAACGACCGCAAAGCCGCGGCCTTGTTCACCGGCACGGGCCGCTTCAATAGCGGCATTGAGCGCCAGCAAATTGGTCTGTTCTGAAATGCTGCGTATGGTGTCGAGAATGGCGCTGATATCAGTCACCTGATGGGCCAGTGCTTCAATCACACCGGTAATCTCGCCCAAGTCGCTGCTCAGCTCGCTCATTTGCTCTCTGGATTGCTCAACCACCTGGCTGCCATCCTGGGCCTGTGTGGTGGCTTCTTTTGCGATATGAGCCGCCTGGGCAGCGTTATTGGCGATTTCATTGACTGTCGCCCCCAGCTCATTAATGGCCGTTGCCACCTGAATGGTTCTGTCTCGCTGAGTTAAGCAGTTGCTTTGTGTTGTCTGAGCTGTGGTCGCGACGGCTTGTGCTGTTTTGGCTAAGTTTCTTGAGCTTTGCGCCACTTCTTCCACAGAGCGGTGAATCTTGACGAAGAAATTATTCAGCGTCTGGCTGATGGCGTTCAGTTCATCGTTACCGTCCAGTTCAATTCTGGTGCTAAGTGCCATGTCCTGTTCAGCCGTTTTAATGGTTTGCTGAAGAATCGATACCCTTGAACGCAGGTTCTGGATAATGATGAAAGACACAAGAAAAGAGATGATCAGCGCCGCGATGATAATGATCACCAGATTGCGCTGCCCATCATTAAAACTGCTGTGGGCTTCATTATTGAATGTTTCGGCCTGGGTGAGCAGGGTATCGAGCAGGGTATTGGTGTCTTTTCGCATGATGCCGTAGTTGACAGCATACTGGGTGTAATACCGGTAGGCATCAGACAGATTGCCTTTTTCTAACGCCGCCAGCATGGGGTTGAGATCTGAGGCAATTGTTGCTTCAAAACGCTGTTGTAATTTCTGCGCTTCCCGGCGTAGTTCAGGGTTAATCTGAGCGGCGACTGACTGTTCTATGGCAGTACGCATTTCCGGAATGTCTTCGGAGCGCGTTTCATTGATCCTGGTCTGTACGCCTTTGGCGTCTTTTAAACCGTCGATTTCCTGGAACAACATCATGTCGATACCCACACGCATTCGCGGAATACGTGATGCCACTTCAGCCATAGCACGCATTGGCGTGGCGGTATTCATATAAAGCCGATCAGACTTTTGCCCTAGTTGCGACATGGTCGAATAACTGATTATGCCGACAAGTAATAACATGATGCACGGAAGCAATACCGCGAGTATCAGCTTTGTTCTTAGGGTCAGTGTATTTATTAGCATTGTTATCTCTTATTAACATATCCATAAAATGTATAGGGCGGAATAACACTGAGACGTGGGAGGTATGCCGGTGTCAGCCTGCCTTTGTAACCCGATGTGAGGGGCGCGCTGTGTTTTTCTTACCGTCAACTGTTTGACAGAAAAACGGCAGTTACGCCATTTCACATCATTCGCGTATTTATTCATTACATCAATGTCAATCTGGTTAATTGTCTGTGTGAATAAATAAAGTTGGGCTGCAAATAACACCTTTGATACCCGCAATCACTTTCAATCGGGTGAAAGTGTCATTTTTAATCAATTGATATTTGGTTTGATCTGGTTGAGGAGAGACCAGCACCTCTGAATGACAGAGGTGCTGTGTGTTCAAAGTACCGGCGGTAATGACTGCGCATTGTGGTCAAACAAATGGCAATACCCGGCACGCAGGGAAACGGCCATACTGGCGCCGTTTTTCAGGTCATGCTGCAATGCTTTTTCGCCGTCCATCATCAGGCTAAGTTTGTCTATGCTGCTGGAATAGCAGTGAATATACGACAGGGCGCCAAGGTATTCCGCCACGTTGATCTGCATATTTAACACAGTGCTGCCATCATCCATTGAGTCAGGCGTTGCAACCACTACATGCTCAGGGCGTATGCCCAGCGTGATGTGATCACCCGGATTCAGCGTGCTGCCGTCCCGTTTAATGGTGATCGAATACTGATTGGCAATAGAGACTGTGGTGCTGGACGCATCGCTGCTTTGCACTGTCACGGGAATGAAGTTCATCCTGGGGGAGCCGATAAAGCCTGCCACAAACTGGTTTGCCGGATGATAGTAGAGCTCCAGCGGTGCGCCCACCTGTTCAATGCGCCCGTCACGCAGCACGACAATTTTGTCGGCCAGCGTCATGGCTTCCACCTGATCATGGGTGACATACACCATGCTGGCAGACAGTGAACGGTGCAACTCGGTGATCTGGATACGCATATCAACCCGCAGTTCGGCATCCAGATTGGACAGTGGCTCATCAAACAGGAAAAGTTTGGGGTTACGCACTATCGCCCGGCCGATGGCGACCCGCTGTCGTTGCCCGCCCGACAGCGCTTTGGGCAGACGATCGAACAGGTGATCGAGCTTGAGCATTTTACCGGCCAGTTCGACTTTTTCTTTTATCTGTTCTTTGGGCTGTTTATCAATATTGAGCGCAAAGGCCATGTTTTCCCACACTGTCATCTGCGGGTAGAGGGCATAGGACTGAAACACCATGGCGATACCTCTGTCGGCCGGTGCTTCCCGGGTGACGTCTTCGCCATCAATAAAAATGGTGCCGGAAGAGGGCTCTTCAAGGCCCGAAATCATTCGCAGCAAAGTGGATTTACCACAACCGGACGGGCCGACAAAGGTGACAAATTCCCTGTCGTTGATTTCCAGATCGATGCCTTTCAGCACCTCGGTCTGGCCATAGTGTTTTTTGATATTTTTCAGTTGGATGTGAGCCATGGTTACTCCTTAATACCACCTTGAGTCAGACCTTGAATAAAGGCTTTTGATGCGAGTAAGAATGCGATCAGTGTGGGCGCCATCATGATGATCAGTCCGGCAAACATCATGTGCCACTGGATGGCGAATTCGTTCTGAAACTCCTGCAGGCCCAGCGTCAGCGGATATAAGCTGCGATCCTGCAAAAACAGCAGCGGGAAGAGGTACTCGTTCCAGGCACTGACAAAAGACAGCAGAGCAACCGTTGCGATGGCCGGTTTGACCAGGGGAAGCACTATTTTCCAGTAAATCTGAAAGGGCAAGGCACCATCAACCCGTGCCGCCTGCTCAATTTCCGGTGACAGGTGTTTAAAGAAGGTACTGAGAATGAACACTGCCACCGGCATCATGCTGGCCGCCTGAACCAGAATAATCCCCAGCAGGGAGTTGAGCAGATCCAGGCTTTGCACCACCACAAACAACGGTGCCATGGCCAGGCGCAGCGGCACGATCACCCCGATCATAAAGAGAATGAAAAGGGTGCGGTTGCCGCGAAACTCAACCCGGGCCAGCACAAAGGCCGCCATGGTACTGAACAGAACGGCAACAGCCACGGTTCCGACACTGATAATCAGCGAATTCATAAAATAACCGCTGAAATTAGCCATTTCCCACGCCTTCGCATAGTTATCAAACTGCCAGCTGCCCGGCAAAGCAAAGGGATCGCGAATCACCTGACCCAGGCTGCCTTTCATCGAGTTAATGAACGCGAGACCAAAGGGAATGGCAACCACCAATGCCCAGGCCAGTAACAGAAACTGCACCAGCACCTGTTCCATGGGGCGAAGTTTAAAAATCCTTTCCATAACTCGTCCTATCGGTTGCGCATATTGCGAAGCGCGAGATAAATAGTTGCCGGCAAGATCAACACGGATATCACCATACCGATAGCGGCAGCCATCCCGAGATCGGCAGTGCCGGAGCCGCCGCTGGTACCAAATGCGGTGCGGTACTGAAAGGTGCCTAATATATCGGTGGAATAATAAGGACCGGCATCCGGGCCCATCAGAATCAGCACGTACTCGGCATTATTGAAGACATCCACCATGGTCAGAATGGTAATCAACACGAAGGCGGGCGCCAGCACAGGAAAGACCACATGACGGATACATTGCCAGCGACTGGCACCGTCCAGTACTGCCGCTTCCAGCAAATCAGCCCGCACACCCAAAATGGCCGAGAGAATCAGCATGATGGAGAAGCCAAGCTTCTGCCAGGACTGAAACAGGGCAATGGTTGGCAACGCGGTATCGGCTTCACCCAGAAACATCAGCGGCGAGCTGATCAGATCCCAGTGCATCATCAGCTGATTTAACGGACCGCGTACATCAACGATTAGTTGCCCCAGAAAAGCAACGGCCACCGCAGCCAGCGGATAAGGCATGAAAAACAGCAATTTATAGGCTGATTTTCCGGCCGTGTTCCAGCTCAGCAACAGCGCAAAGCTTGTGCCTAATACCAGAAAAAGGCTGATACAAATGGCAAAAAATACAAAGGTCTGCTGAAACGCATTCCAGAGCTGGCCGCTCATGTACTCATCGGTGAGCAACTTAGTGAAGTTATCGAAGCCGACAAAGGTTGCCGGCCCAATTCCCGGCCAGTCAAAGAAAGACAACACCAGTGTGCCGATTAAAGGTAACAGGTTAAAAATGCCATATAACAGACAGCCGGGGATCAGCAGCAGGGCGTACTGGAGTTTCTCTTTTTGCCGGAAACTCAAACCTTGTGCTTTCTTAACATCGCTGCGCAGCAGCTCAGCAGACAGATCGTCTGAACAGTCATCAGGGCTAGGGGCGTGTGGCATAACGACTCCGTTTAGGGGAATGGCCTGCCAGCGCAGGCCAACAGAAAAGGGTTACAGATTCTTCGCTTTAAAACCGTTTTCGATTTCCTGCGTCAGACCCTTGGCATCGACTTTGCCTGCCAGAAACTTCTGGTAAGCCGGACCGACGATTTCCTCATACTGCACGTTAAAAGGCCCTTTCCAGGTCAGGTAAGGCTGGGCATGCTGTGACACGAAGCTGGCTGCTTCGGCCTGATATTTCCCCTGGTAGCGGATGCCCTCGGCATAGGTCGACAGCTCGCCGACATGATCGGCAAACAGCTGGGCAAATGCTTTGGTGGCAGTAAAGGCCAGCAGTTTGTCAGCGGCTTCGCGTTTGCTACTGTTGGCATTGACCAGATAGGCGCCGTCTGCAAAGGCATACACTTTTCCACCGTGTCCCGGAATGGGCATCAGGCCTAGCTCTACACTGGGATCGGTCTGCGCTATGGTCGAAAGTGGCGAGGTGGACCACAAACCATCAATGATCATGGCAGAATCACCCAGTGCGATATTGGCTCTCATACCGTTATAGTCCTGTGCTGCTGCCGATGGATTAATGTACGGCTGCCAGCTGGCGAACGTGTCGGCCACCTGCTGATAACTGTCTGCAGTAAAGGGAGACTGACGGCTGGCAACCTGTTTCATGTCTTCCCCCGAAACACCGGCCTCCAGCCCGGCACTCATCATCGCCAATGCCCAGCCGGCGCGGCCCGGAACTTCCAGCGGGATTACCTGATTGTCTTTCAGCGTTTTCATCACAGCAACGAACTGCTCGGGGGTTTCTGGTTCGCTGAGGTTCAGTCGGTTGAAAATGGCCTTGTTGTAAATAATCTGAACCGTCTGGACCGCGAAGGGTACGCCATACACCTTGCCGTCAGAACCGGTGGCGGCGACCAGGGTAGCCGGTGAAATGCCACTGATATCAACCGTGGCGGGCAGAGGCGTGATCACGCCGGCATTGGCGTACTGATCGATAAATGAAGCGCCGGGACGCCCCTGGAACAAGTCAGGCCCGTTGTCACTCTGCAAGCCCAACCGTAAACGGGAGTTGTAATCGACGCCCTTGAACACTTCCACCCTGATGTTGACATCATCCATGGCTTTCGAGACCGCCTCCCACAACGGACGCTCCTGTTTGCGCCAGGTCCAGAGCGTGAGCGTTTCTTCCGCGAATGCAGACATGGGGGTGGCCACCAACAAGCCCAGCAGGGCAGAGATTGCGGTAATTCCTGTCTTACGTTTCATATCGCCTTCCTTATGATATTTAGTTTCGATTGGAAACTAAGTAAAAATGTAGAGAAATTAACCGTGGATGCAAGGATCAAAATCACAATTATGTTAACAAGCAAATAACAAATTTGAGGAGGGCAGGGAATACATGGTCAGGTTAACAGAGTGAGAAATAAGCTTAATTAAGCCTTGAATTCAGCACAGGGATTGATTAACAATAATTTCAAGATACTAAGTTTTCATTGGAAACTAAATGATTGGAAAGGCACCAAACATCAAACAGGTTAACACCTCACGCGTGATAGACGTTTTGTGGCGATGCCAGAACATTTCCCGCATTGATATCGCAGACCGGCTGGGGCTGGATAAGTCCACGATTACCAAAATTGTCAGTTCGCTGGCAGATAAACAACTGATTACTGAAGTGTCCAACCGCAACGGCCCGCCCCAGAGCGGACGGCCAAAGGTGTCTTTGCAACTGAACAAGCAACTCGGCGTCCTGGTTGGCATAGAGTTAACCGACAGCCAGATCAACCTGTCAGTGCTCAATCTGGCCTGTCAGATTCTGTATCGCAAGATAGTCAGCTATCACCCCGGCACGCAACCCCTTGAGCAGTTGGGGGATGTGCTGGCGCCTGTGCTTAATGATGTAGAAAGCCGATGGGGTAAGGTATTGGCAATCGGGCTGGGAATGCCGGGTCTGGTCAGGCCGGATACCGGCGTCGTTTCTGTTTCCAGCGCATTCGAAATCTCTGAGCCAGTCGCACTGGCAGAGAGGCTCTCGGCACAACTGGGCTACCCTGTGTACTGTGATAACGACGCCAACTGTGCAGCCTGGGGTCAGGTGATGCTGTCCCGGCCACAGGGCAGCGATAACCTGTTGTACGTGTTGTTTACTTCACATCACCGTGATGACGACAGCCGGCATTTGGGCATAGGGCTGGGGTTCGTACTGAACGGTCAGCTGTTTTACGGTGATGACTGTCTGTCCGGCCAGTTCGATGTCGAGCCCGGCCCGCACCAGAGCCCGGTGAGCGAGCCTGAGATACTGGCACAGTTTGTTGAGAAGTTAGCCACCTTAGGCCGGCTGCTCAATGTGCACCAGATAGTTTTTGGTGGCGAGGTTGAACCTTATGTCAGGGATATAGAACGGCTGATTCACGCCAATCTAGCGGCATATAAAGGTCATCAGACCTGGCAGCCTGTCACAGAGATCTCGACACTGGGCACACAAGCCGTGTCAGCGGGCGCTGCCGCACTGGCGTGGAGTAAAATCACCTCGGCAGATCTGGTGCTGTTCGACGTTTTAGACGCCCAGCCTATTTCACAGTAAGGACGTAACATGACCCCGGATTTCAGTCTGCTATTTCCGCAGCCAGCAAACCTTGAGCTGGAGAGCCGTGACGCGCCAACCAACTATAGCGCTTTACGGCCCTTGATCCCTGTCAAACTGGCGCAGGTGATTGACTCGCCGAGCGTGAACTATCGGCAAGACGACAATCTGCCCGGGCAGGGCTTTGTGATCCGGGTATCCGCCAGTGGTATTGAAATCGCCATGGCAGACGAACCTGGCCGTTTGTATGCGCACCAGTGTCTGGCTCAGCTCATTGAGCTCTGTCATGGTCAGGTACCATCGCTGACCATTGGTGACCAGCCGGCGTTTGCCAAACGCGGGATCATTCTTGATATCAGCCGCGACAAAGTGCCGACCATGGCGACGCTGTTTCAGCTGGTGGATTTCTGGTCAGCATTGCGAATCAATCAGTTACAGCTTTACACAGAACATACGTTTGCCTATCCGCAGCACCAGAGCGTCTGGCAGGACTATTCGCCGATGACAGCCGAAGAGATCCGGACGCTGGATAGCTACTGCCAGGAGCGGGGCATCGAGCTGATCCCCAATCAGGCAACGTTCGGGCATATGGAAAAATGGTTGTGTCATCCGCATTACCGGCATCTCGCTGAGCAGACGAGCGGCTTTTATGATCATCGGGGCGACTTCCGGCCGGAGTCTTTTGGCCTGAATCCATTAAGTGACGCCGTCACTGATTTTGTTGCCGACTTGCTCGACACTCTGTTGCCGAACTTCACGTCCGATACCCTGAATCTGAATTTTGATGAGACCATGGATCTCGGCGCAGGAGCCAGCCAGCAGGCCTGCGAGCAGCAGGGCAAAGGGCAGGTTTACCTCAATTACCTCAAGACAGTGCTGGGTCTTGCCCATGCGCGGGGAAAATCCTGCCAGATTTTCAGTGACATGCTGTTTCAGTACCCGGACATTTTGCCTCATCTGCCTGACGATCTGGAATTGCTGAACTGGGGATATGAAGAAGATCATCCCTACGATGACGAGCACAGGCAACTGGCTGAGTTTGGCTACCCGTTTCAGGTGGTGGTCTCGACCAACACCTTTGCCTCTGTGGCAGGCCGGGGACAGGCCTCCAGAGTGCATATGCGGCGGGCCGCTGAATCGGCCCTGAAATACGGCGCCTGCGGTTATCAGATTTCCGAATGGGGCGACATGGGCCACGCGCAGCAACATTTCACCGCCTTATCCGGCTACGTGTTCGGCGCCGCCATGGCCTGGGATCCTCAGCGTCATGAAAACGTGGACGCCGGGCTATTAGTGCGTACTCACTTCGGAAAAGTCTACGCGCAGGCCATGCCTTTGATTGATCGCCTGCAGGATGCCTATCTCACCAGCGGCGTGACCACGCCGAACTGCGCCTTTTATGGCCCGTTCGTGTTTGACCAGCGCTCAGGCCGCCATATCCGCCGTGCTGAGATCGCCAGCGCCGAGCAGATTGCCGCTGCCATCGACGACTTATCCGGCCTGAAAGCCGACATCGCTGGGCTGCCCACTTCCGCACTGCAAGCCGAACTGTTCTGGACAGTCGATTGCATGCTGCTCGCCAGCCAGATCGCACTGAGCTATGCCAACGCCGGGCACCGTGATCTCACTGCTTTACCGCCGCAAGACAAAGCCCGCATGCTGGACAAACTCGCCCCGGTCGAACAGGCCTACGCCGATTTGTGGCTCCAGCACTACCGTCCCGGTGGCCTGAAGCAGAGCGCTTCGCGGTTGGGGTATTTGCGGGGGTTGTGTGGAGATAAAGCAGTGGAATGAGCTATATCGTACTGTGCAATGAATGAGCTATTCTTGCTGTCAAAACTTGGTAGAATTTTGTTAACCGAATAAATGTTGTCAGAACAATAACCTATATTTAGAGTGTTCCCCGTAAGCACGGGGATGAACCGCGATAACCGGGGCGAATTTCCAGTGTCGGCGCGTGTTCCCCGTAAGCACGGGGATGAACCGCTTTCAGATTGCCAGCGACAGTTTTTGCAGTGTGTTCCCCGTAAGCACGGGGATGAACCGAAGATGATGCCCATTCCTGACGGTTTGGATGTGTGTTCCCCGTAAGCACGGGGAGTCTATCATGCGTAATAAAAGTATCATGAAAGGCTTTTTATTCGTTAAAGTGTAAATTTATACGCGTTAATTGTGGTTGCTGCCATTTATGTATAAACTTTTACTCATTAAGGGTAAATCTGGGTGGCTCAATGGAAGAACTGACGATACAGGCGTTTATCAATCAAGCATGGGTTGATGCAGCAATCATCGCCTTTCCTGCCAGTGGTGAAGGCAATTTCCGCGTGACCGAGCTCAATTACCTGAGTGATTATGCATTTCAGTATCACGAGACTGATGATGTACATGCGGTTTCCATCAATCACCCGGTCTCATTTTTCTTCGATGACCTGGGGCAACCCGGCTGGCTAACCTTTATTGATGACATCATGCCGAGCGGGGCAAGCCGAAGGTATTGGGTCAAATATCTGGATATTGAAGATCTGAGCTTTCAGGAACAAAACTATATTCTGTTTAAATTCGGCACCATGTCGCCCGTTGGTAACTGGCGGGTAAAGGACTCGCTGCCAGAGCGCTCTGAGGTATCGGATTCACTGTATTTCTCTCGTGAGGACGTGCTCAATCGTGCGGGCGACTTTCTGGATTATGCCCAGCAACGGGGCGCTGCTGCCGGTGGTGCGACGGGCGCCGGTGGTGAAGCACCCAAATTACTCTTACGGTGTGCAAAGGGTGAAGACAAGATATGGATTGATACCTTTCAGGATGATACGGCCAATCAGGATCGACACTATCTGGTTAAATACCCAAGGGGGGCCAGAACCACCGTCGACTGCAATATCTTGCGCGCCGAGTATCATTATTACCATGAACTGACGGAGATGGGATTTGAGACAATTCCGATTGAGGATATGCGTTTGGAAGAAGGGTTAAACTACCCTTCTCTTTGGTTGCCAAGGTTTGATATCCGGTTTAATGAAGCGCAGCAGATAGAGCGTTTGGGAATGGAATCTGTGTATTCAATCTTAGGCAAAGGGGCGGGTGTCACCCTTGACCATGAAGAGACGATCAGATCTCTGATTCACAAAATTTCCCAAAGCAACATGGTGAACGTTCAGGGGTATGCGTTTAACGCTCAGGCTTTTGTGATTGAGTGGGTCAAGCGAGACCTGCTGAATATATTATTTGGTAACAGTGACAACCATGGCAGAAACACGTCCTTTGTGAAGGGCAAGGGCTCAATTCAACTTGCGCCGATCTACGACTTTGCGCCGATGAAAGCGGATCCGGAAGGCGTTGCGAGAACCACAAAATGGCGAGCACCCTTGGAAGTGGGCGGCACTTACGACTTTATTGGCATCGCTGAATCGCTCTCCGATCTTGTGCCGAGCGATGTATTACTTGACGCGCTCAGAACCACTGCAAACCAATGTCTCGATCTGAAAAAGCGGCTGACACAGCGCGGAGTCCCTGAACAAATCCTGACCATGCCTGCGATTGGCTTAGATTTCATCCCCCAAAAGCTCGCGAAGTGGGGGTTGCAATGAGACAACAAGTGAGAGCTAGCGAATGAGCAAGCACCAAAACGCAAAAGAATCCGTCACAGACGCCGTTGCTCGTCTGCGGGCCAGACGTCAGCCAACGCAATCTGAGGCCAGCGGGAAAACGTTGGATAAGGCAAAAGGGAGCACCGCGAAACAACCGGCCGCTGCGAAAAGAGCCTCAAGAAACGGGCCATCACTCAGCGCACAAGCGCGGCAAAAGAGGATCAGTCAAATCACACAACAGCTGCTGGCGGGTGAGTTGACTCAGGGGCAGGCACTCAAAGCGCTCCGGGTCAGTGTGCTCGGCCTAAAACAGGAGGCGTATGCAAATCTGGTTGATGTGTCGAGAAAAACACTCTCCGAAATAGAAAATGATCGGGGCAGTTATACCACGGATATTCTGAATAAAGTTTTCAAACCATTTGGGCTGAAAGTGGGGTTGATTCCGTTATCCCCCGGCGCCTTGAGGGCGCTCATGTCTGGACAGTGAAATCAGGCATGATAATTATTACTTTGTAAACTGATGTGCAAGCCCTGAGCTAAGATGGCTTGTATCCATGGGGCAATGACTCAGAAATAGACAACGAAAGGTTTGATGGATTTCAAAATCTGGTAGCATTTTGAGTCTCAATAAAATTCTTATAGAACAGTAAGATAATTTTAGAGTGTTCCCCGTACATACGGGGATGAACCGACCATGCCGCCATCCTCACTGCCCCAAGCTGAGTGTTCCCCGTACATACGGGGATGAACCGGTGCGCATGGCTGACTTATGGATTCACGCTGCGTGTTCCCCGTACATACGGGGATGAACCGGTCATTGATAACAATCTGATCGCCCGTTTCCCGTGTTCCCCGTACATACGGGGATGAACCGTGGCATCAACATTGGGGATAGACTGCATTGACGTGTTCCCCGTACATACGGGGATGAACCGGTGACGTTATGGCTAAAATATTGACGGATATTGTGTTCCCCGTACATACGGGGATGAACCGATCAACTTTCGCGACTCTCGCCTGCAAAAGGTGTGTTCCCCGTACATACGGGGATGAACCGGTTTCATCTGATATAAACTCATTCGCATCAATGTGTTCCCCGTACATACGGGGATGAACCGGGGTTGGTGAAAGAGGTCGAGGCCATATTCCACGTGTTCCCCGTAAGCACGGGGATGAACCGAAAAGAAAGGTGCTCGCTCTGAAGTTTTAAATGTGTTCCCCGTGTGTACGGGGATGACGATTGCAACAACTCTGCATGCTCCGTGTAGGTGTGCCCCCCTGTTATCTACTGCATGGCATGAAGAGATTGATTTCATACCATCGACTTTCATCGTTTAATCACAGTATTCATCTGATTTCATTTGTATAGTTCGTCTTAAGATGATTGATTGTGGGGCGGTGATGCCAACTTATTTTCAATACTGGGGAAAAGCCAAACGCGATCCTGAGCAGCCCGGTGCAGATTATCATTTACTTCCGTACCACTGCCTGGATGTTGCTGCAGTCGGCTACTTGTTGCTGGATCCGAACAAGCCGCTCACTCAGGATTTGGCAGACTTCCTTGATATCAAACCAGCACAGTTGCGTGTAATCTGGGCCTTTTGTCTGGCACTGCATGATCTGGGAAAATTTGCCTCAGCGTTTCAGCAACTGTATCCAAATGGCTACAAAGCTCTGCAACAACCGAATCGTGTGAAAACTTACGACGGCAGAGACTATCGCCATGATCGTATGGGGTTGTATTTCTGGGAACAAAGTAAAACGGTCATTATGACAGCGTTGCTCAGGGAAACAGAATGTTCCCCCCGTGAGCAGGAAATAGCGGCTGATACCTTTCTGGTGCTGATGGATTGTGTATTGGGTCACCATGGGCAGCCCGTCGATAAAAATGATTCCAGATCCATCAAGCGTTTTACTGAAACACATAATCTGGCTGATTCTCAGCAGTTTATCCTTGAAGTCGCGGATTATCTTAAGCCAGCGTTACCACTGGATAAGTTGCTATCTAAAGAATGGCGTCGCCGGTTAGAGCAGGTAAGTTGGCAGTTCGCGGGTATCGCCGTACTGGCTGATTGGGTGGGTTCTGACCGTCACTTTTTTCATTACTGCGATGCGCCAAAGCCACTTGAAGAATACTGGCCCATTGCCTTAAACAACGCGCAAAGTGCTTTAGCGAACACGGATTTACACCGCCAGCCAGACGTTCTGCCTTTCAGCTCTGTTCGGGAGTTGTTCGGGTTTGACCCGACACCGCTCCAGGCGTGGGCTGAAACTGTTCCACTTAGTCAGTCTCCGCAGCTATTTATTCTGGAAGATGTCACTGGCGCAGGTAAAACCGAAGCGGCACTCACGTTGACACATCGTCTTATGCAGTCTGGTATCGCCGATGGCTTCTATTTCGGCCTGCCGACAATGGCGACCTCCAACGCCATGTTTAGCCGGGTTGCTGATCACTATCACAAGATGCTGGCATGGCAAGACGACCAACAGCCCAGCATTGTACTGGCCCACGGTGCACGCGAAATGAACCAGCGGTTTCGTGAAGCCATACTGGCATCCGGGGTCAGTGATACCGATTATGACCGCAGTGATATTAGCGCCACTGCACAGTGTAATCAGTGGCTGGCAGATTCCCGTAAGAAAGCGCTGCTGGCCCCGGTCGGTGTCGGCACGATTGATCAGGCGTTACTCGCGGTGTTGCCGCGTCGGCACCAGTCCCTGCGTTTATTAGGCCTGAACCGAAAAGTCCTGATTTTTGATGAAGTCCATGCTGCCGATGAGTACATGCTCGAGCTATTGGAAAGTCTGCTGGCGCTGCATTTTTCTCAGGGTGGTTCGGCCATTTTACTGACGGCGACCCTGTCACTCAAACAACGTGAGCGTCTTTGTAATGTCTGGTTGAAGTCGGCCTGTCTGCCTCAGAATGTATTACAGAAATCCGATTTTCCTTTGGCGACTCAGGTTTCTCCTGATCCTGATTCACCTGTGGTGGAACAACCACTGGCAAGCCGCGCTTCAGTCAGCCGCGAGGTGAGCGTGACTCAGTTGACGAGCTTTGATGCTTGCCTGCAAGTCTTGTTTGGCGCAGTGGAAGCCGGACAGTGCGTGGTGTGGGTGCGTAATACAGTAAACGATGCAATAGAGGCTTTCGATGTGGTACGCAGTCGGATGATGAATCCGGACGACTGTCTGCTATTCCACAGCCGCTTTGTCTTGGCCGATCGTAAACAAAAGGAAGATCTGGTGCTGGCGACCTTTGGCAAAGAGGCTAAGGCTGCTGATCGCCGGGGCAAAGTGCTGATTGCCACTCAGGTGTTTCAGGAAAGTCTGGATGCCGATGCTGACGTGATGATCTCCGATCTCTGCCCGATTGACGACCTGATTCAGCGCACCGGGCGTTTACATCGTCATACCCGAAATGTATTGGGTGGATATCAGCAAGATTGCAACGATGCCCGGCAGCCTCCTGTGCTCTATCTCCATGCCCCGGTCTGGGACGACACACCCGAGGCCGATTGGCTGAGCCGGGATTTTCAGCCTACCCAATTTGTTTACCGTTCGCCGGGTCGTTTATGGCTGGGGCTGCGCGTTCTCAGAGAACTGGGTGCAATTCGAATGCCGGCACAAGCACGAGAGCTGATTGAAGCGGTGTATAGCGAAGAAGCACAGAGCCAGATCCCCGCGTCCATGCAGAAAATGGAAGATGAGTATGTTGGGAACGCTCTGGGCACCAGTGCAAAAGCAAAATCTAATCTGATCGACTGGCAACACTATGGTTACAGCGATCGCAGTGCGAAAGGTTGGCACGAAGACAGGACGGATATCAGCACCCGTTACAGCGACCGGGAAACCGTTGAGGTGCTGTTAGTCAGGGAAACGAAAGCGGGGCAACTGGTTCCTTGGATTGACGATCCTCGTTTTGCTGTCGCGCTGAGTACGGTCAAAGTGGCTAAAACCACTTATGCCGACAAATTGATACCGATACCGAACCATCTGCAACCCGCGCTGGGCGTGTTACAACAGCGCTACAGACAAACAGAATTCATGACAGTCTGGCTGCCAGAGTCGGACACGAATTTTACGTATCACTCAACGACAGGGTTATGTGAATGTCATACACAGGAGGTGTGATGAACCTAATTCACGATTCATGGTTACCTTTCACTCTGCGTGACGGCAGTGAAAAGGTACTACCCATTACGGCGATTTGCGATCCTGATGTGGTGGACTTTGCCCTGCCAAGGGCCGATTTTCAGGGCGCAGCGTATCAGTTTGCCATCGGGCTGTTGCAAACTGTCTTTGCACCACAAGATAAATACCAGTGGCAGGACTTTTTTGATCAGCCTCCCGTTGCGGATACCTTGCAACAGGCATTTGACAAGGTCGCTCACGCATTCAACGTGACCGGAGACGGCCCGCTGTTTATGCAGGATTATGACCTGCTGGAAAGTGCTAACCCCACCACAGTAGCCGGACTCTTGATTGAAGCACCGGGGGCAAACGGCATCAAGCTGAATACGGATCATTTCATTAAACGCGGTATTGGTGAAGTGATGTCACTGGAGAGCGCAGTATTAGCGTTGTTTACCTTGCAGATTAACGCACCTTCCGGTGGTTCGGGGCACCGGGTCGGTTTGCGCGGTGGCGGCCCCTTAACCACCCTGATTTTGCCATCACAAGACGCTTCATCGCTGTGGCAAAAATTGTGGCTCAATGTGATCAATCGGGATGAATGGCGTTACGAGGACCCGAATTTTACCGATGGCACTGTATTTCCCTGGTTGGTGCCCGCACGGACCAGTGAGAAAAAAGGCAGTGAAATTTATGAGCATGATGTGCATCCGCTGCACATGTACTGGGCGATGCCAAGGCGGATTCGGCTATGTGTTGAAGAACAACGAGCCGTCTGCCAGATCTCCGGGGAAGCGTCTGATCGAAGTGTTTCAGCCTATCGCACCCTGAACTACGGCGGGAATTACTCGGGTACTTGGTCACACCCCTTAACTCCGTATAAATCCAACCCGAAAAAACCCGATGAAGAGCACTTGTCGGTGAAAGGCCAGCCGGGTGGTATCACTTACAAAATCTGGGACAGCCTTGCGCTGAGCAGTGAAGCAGAAGGGTTGCACTGCGCGCAAGTAATCCGTCATTTTTATTCGTTGTGTAACAACTATCCGGCGCTAATGGGTTATTACCCAAGACTTTGGGCGTTTGGATACGATATGGACAACATGAAAGCCCGCTGTTGGTATTCCAATTTGATGCCTTTGTTCACGCTTGATCCTGAGCAACAGGAAGACATGGTTCAACGGGTGAAAACGTTACAAAGCCTGGCATCGAATGCCCTTTGGCAATGCCGGACACAAATTAAATCAGCTTGGTTTGATAAACCAGGCGAAGCGAAAGGAGATACCTCGTTTATTGATTTGGCATTCTGGCAGCGTAGCGAGTCAGCATTTTACATTGCTGTGCAGCAGTTGATTGAAAGCGCTGAACATGATGAGTTTGATCTGTCTTCGCAGCAGGCGAAAGACTGGCTGACTGCATTGCGTCAGGTTTGTCTGGATCTGTTCGATGAATACGCACTGTCTGAATTGGGCAGTGAGCGATCGATGGCTAAACGAATTGTGGCTCGCCGGGCATTAATGGGCTGGTTGTTTGGTGGAAAAGAGATCAAGAATTTCATTAAAGATAACCATATTGAATTCGACAAGGAGAGCGTCTGATGGAGAGTGCGACACAAAATACCGTACTGCGCTGGTGGCAAAGTATGTACCTGTCTCCCTCGCAGCTTAAAGAAAAGGGTATTGCACCCGCACCAAGCGGCCAAAAAGCACAGTTAAAGCGTTGTGAGTCGGCCGATGCTGCTTTGCTGGCCCCGGGCTTTCGGGCGCTCTGGCAACAATTACCGACATCGATTCAGGATACCAATAAAGCCCATACATTTGAGTGTTGGGCAACGATTGCGGCAGCCCTGGTACATGTTAAAGCCGACACCGGCACTAAACTGGCAACTGCGGCTGGATTGAAAGGCGAGGGTGATAAATCTGTGGTGAGTGAACTGCGTTTTGCCCAGTTGCAGAGCGCCAAAACGCCCGATGAATTCTTACGTCGCCTGCGTCGTATTTTGCAGCAGGTCGACGGCAAGGTATCTGTGCAATCCTTAGCGGAGGATATCGAGCACTGGTTCCGCGAGCATAACAATGTTCGTCCGCGCCAAGCCGATAAACGCATCAGTGTGCGCTGGGCAATGGACTATTACCGCGCCGCGTCAGGGAAATAATTTAATTCAATAAGGATAAGATCATGAGCCAGTTTATTCAGCTTCACCTGTTAACCTCATACGCACCCTCTAACCTGAACCGTGACGACTTAGGCCGTCCGAAAACAGCCAAAATGGGTGGATTTGATCGCCTGCGGGTCAGTTCACAAAGCCTGAAGCGCCATTGGCGCACATCCGAACTGTTTGAACAGGCGATGCAAGGTGAACTGGGTATTCGTACCAAACGGTTTGGTCATCAGATTTTCGATGCTCTGATTCAGGGCGGAGTGAAAGAGAAGTCTGCTAAAGAGTGGGCCAGTACGATTGCGGGTGTGTTCGGTAAAGGAAAAAAAGACTCGTTAGACATTGAGCAGCTCGCCCATATCAGCCCATCTGAACAGGATGCGGCGTTATCACTGGCTGCCGTCCTTGCTGCTGAAAATCGAGCGCCTAACTCAGAAGAGCTGAATGTATTGAAAGCAGAGCAAACTGCTGTTGATATTGCCCTGTTTGGTCGAATGCTTGCCTCTAGTCCGGCGTTTAATGTCGAAGCGGCCTGCCAGGTTGCTCATGCGATCAGTGTGCACAGCGTGGTTGTTGAAGATGACTACTTTACCGCGGTGGATGATCTGA
This sequence comes from Photobacterium salinisoli, assembly GCF_003614885.1. Lineage (GTDB taxonomy): Bacteria > Pseudomonadota > Gammaproteobacteria > Enterobacterales > Vibrionaceae > Photobacterium > Photobacterium salinisoli. Next base: position 532,282 of record NZ_QZMS01000011.1, on the reverse strand, counting down.
ACACGGGTAAAGAAGATTCAGGTTCAGCCCATATTGGTGAGCAAGGTTTCGCCGCCGCTCTGTTCTACAGCTACATCTGCATTAACAAAACCTTGCTGACGGAAAACCTGGGTGGTGATGAATCACTGGCGAACCGTGCGATTCAGGCGTTGACAGAAGCGGCAGTCAAAGTATCGCCTACCGGTAAACAAAACAGTTTTGCTTCTCGTGCCTACGCCAGTTTTGCGCTGGCTGAAAAAGGCGAACAGCAACCGCGTCAACTTTCTGTTGCTTTTCTAAAGCCAATTCATGATGAAGATCAGGCTGACGCAGCGGTAACAGCATTGTTGAAACAGGCTGGCAATTTTGATCAGGTCTACGGCCCGTGTGCGGATAGCCGTTATTCGTTCAACGCACTGACTGGCGAAGGGTCATTGGCTGAACTGCTGAACTTTGTGGCGGAATAAACCGGAGGCAGGATGAAGAACTACTTGGTTTTTCGCTTATACGGCCCGCTGGCGAGTTGGGGGCAGGCGGCGGTGGGCGGTGATCGCCCGACCGGGGTGCAGCCGACCCGCTCAGCGATTCTTGGCCTGCTGGGTGCGGCACTGGGGATCCGGCGTGAGGATGAGACCGGGCTGAAAGCTTTGCAGCAAAGTGTACAGATTGCCGTGAAGCAGACGGTTCCCAGCTCTCTGATGCGGGACTACCATACTGCGCAAGTTCCGTCACAACGTAATAAAGTGGTACACAGAAGCCGAAAAAGTGAACTTAGTGAAGATAACCTGAATACGGTATTGTCGAGCCGAGATTATCGTTGTGATGGCCTGTGGATTGTTGCAGTGTCACTCACCGACAAGGCTAGCCTCAGCCTGGAGAAGCTGCAGGCCGCGTTGCTCAAGCCAGTATTCACGCTTTGTCTGGGGCGGAAATCCTGCCCGCCAGCCTTACCGCTGATGCCAATAGTAATCGAAAATTTGTCGCTGAAAGATGCGCTGGACACGTTATTTCCCGCTTTGACCTGCTCAGAGAAAGAAGATGCACTCTGGCTGGGCCATATCGGCCGGGTGACCTATTTTTGGGAAGGCGATAAGCATGCGATTGAAGACAAACGTGTGCTGACGGTGCACCCTTGGGATGAACCGGTCCATCGCCAGCGCTGGCAGTTCCGGCAGCGGACCATGTATCAGTTGTCGGTTCCTGAAGCGGCTGCATCCGAATTGCATGGCTCTGAACATACAGGGAAGGAGGATGGGCATGTATCTGTCTAAAGTGACGCTCGCTTCGTCGGGACAGGCTGCGGCGCTGTTTGCCCGGTTCGGCGGCAATGGTGCTTATTCAGGCCATCAGATGTTATGGCAGCTCTTTACACACGCAAGCGATCGCCCTTTCCTGTTCCGGCAAGAAATCGGGCCAGGCGGACGACCTGAATTTTATGTGCTGTCTCAGATTGCGCCTACGCAAGACTTGCCGGTTTTTCAGGTGCAGACCAAGTTGTTTTCCCCTCAGGTTCAGACCGGACAGCGGCTGGCCTTCAAGCTGCGGGTTAACCCGACGATTTGTGTCACGGATGAACACGGCAAAAGTCGCCGTCACGATGTGATCATGCATGCAAAACATCAGGCAAAACAGTCCGGTAAAGTTGAACGGGAAACAGCAAACGTGTTGATGAATGAGGCAGCACACCAGTGGATTTGCGATGAGAAACGCTTAGCCGCCTGGGGGATTCAACTGGATGTGTTGCCAGATGTTGAGCGTTATACCCAGCATAAAAGTCAGAAAAAATCTGGCCGCCAGGTTCAGTTCTCCAGCGTTGATTTTCAGGGCATTCTGACGGTGACAGACCCGGAACGTTTTCTGGCTCAATATGCGCAAGGCTTTGGCCGCGCTAAAGGGATGGGGTGTGGATTGATGCTGATTCGTCCACTCTAACGTTTCAGGGCCATGATTTTCATGGCCCTGTTATTCGCAAGGAGGTGACATGGCTTTTATTCCTCTCAAACCCATCCCAATCAAAGATCGCAATTCGATGATTTTTGTCGGGATGGGGCGTATTGATGTCCGCGACGGGGCTTTTGTGGTGATCGATGAAGTCAATGGTGAGCGGATGCATATCCCGGTCGGGTCGATTGTGTGCATCATGCTGGAACCGGGGACGCGGATTAGTCATGCTGCGGTGAAACTAGCAGCGACGACGGGCACCTTGCTGATTTGGGTTGGTGAAGCGGGGGTTAGGCTATATTCCGTTGGTCAGCCGGGTGGTGCGCGTAGCGACCGATTACTTTATCAGGCGCAATTGGCATTGGATTCGGACTTACGGCTGAAAGTCGTACGCAAAATGTTTGAGCTCCGTTTCGGCGAGCCTGCACCGGAACGTCGTAGTGTCGAACAATTGCGTGGTATTGAAGGCTCCCGTGTTCGTAATACCTATAAAATTCTGGCAAAGCAGTACGGGGTGGAATGGAAAGGCCGCAATTACGATCCGAATGACTGGACAAAAGGCGATGTAGTTAATCAATGCATCAGTGCTGCAACCTCCTGTCTGTATGGAGTAACGGAAGCTGCCATCCTGGCCGCGGGTTATGCCCCGGCAATTGGGTTCATCCATACGGGCAAGCCGTTGTCATTTGTCTATGATATTGCGGACATTCTGAAATTTGAGACTGTGGTGCCGATTGCCTTCAAGATTGCTGCAAAGCAACCTCGATCGCCAGATCGGGAAGTCCGGCTTGCCTGTCGTGAACTCTTTCGTTCCGACAAAGTGCTTAAGCGGTTGATTCCATTGATTGAGGAAGTGTTGAGCGCCGGAGAAATTGAACCACCGCTGCCGCCAGATGATGCGCAGCCACCTGCGATTCCAGAGCCGAAGTCACTTGGGGACGCCGGACACAGGAGTAAATAACCATGAGTATGCTGGTGGTCGTTACCGAAGCCGTGCCGCCCAGACTAAGGGGGCGACTGGCCGTCTGGCTGTTAGAAGTGCGAGCCGGTGTTTATGTGGGTGATGTGTCGCGCCGGGTGCGTGAAATGATCTGGGAACAGGTGTCTGAGCTGGCCGAAGACGGCAATGTCGTGATGAGTTGGGCGACCAATACCGAGTCGGGATTCGATTTTCAGACTTACGGCGAGAATCGCCGCGAACCCGTTGATATAGATGGTTTACGCCTCGTTCTGTTCAAGCCGGTTGATGCGCCAGATGCGTAGTTTTCGGTAGCGAAAAGTTTGGTAGAATTTTTGAGGTGAGAAAAGTGCTTATAAAACAATGATCTAAAATTAGAGTGTTCCCCGTGAGTACGGGGATGAACCGACGCCCATTCTTATCACCATACTCTGGAACAAGTGTTCCCCGTGAGTACGGGGATGAACCGTAACTATGACTGTAACCCCACTGGGGGCTTCAGTGTTCCCCGTGAGTACGGGGATGAACCGACATCGCAGCACTTCTTGAGCTGGCTGACTATGTGTTCCCCGTGAGTACGGGGATGAACCGTTTTCCCGCCTGGTAGGTCAGTAATGAACGCAGTGTTCCCCGTGAGTACGGGGATGAACCGAACTGCTGCAGTCCCATGCGCTACTCAGAGGTGTGTTCCCCGTGAGTACGGGGATGAACCGCCACAGACGACAGCCTCTTGCTCTGCCATCCGGTGTTCCCCGTGAGTACGGGGATGAACCGTGCAGCACGGCATGCCTTTATCCCTCACCTGCGTGTTCCCCGTGAGTACGGGGATGAACCGTATTCTGCGGATACTGCTTCTCAGGCTTCAGGGTGTTCCCCGTGAGTACGGGGATGAACCGTGAGCGATGCCGCGTGCGGGAGGAGATCCGACGTGTTCCCCGTGAGTACGGGGATGAACCGTTCGTGCATTCAGTTGAATTCGCCGGGGCAATGTGTTCCCCGTGAGTACGGGGATGAACCGTTTGGCGATGGCTATGAGCAACGATCACCCGAGTGTTCCCCGTGAGTACGGGGATGAACCGGTCGTTGCTGTATCGTATTTCACCACCATGGAGTGTTCCCCGTGAGTACGGGGATGAACCGTTATTTCGATCCCCATCAATACCCCTTTGCGCGTGTTCCCCGTGAGTACGGGGATGAACCGAAAACTATCACATCTCTCACTAAAAACTGGGCGTGTTCCCCGTGAGTACGGGGATGAACCGGATGGATTCACTATCTGATACCAAATATGTTGGTGTTCCCCGTGAGTACGGGGATGAACCGATGCGGGGGAAACGTGGATACTAATGAGCACAGTGTTCCCCGTGAGTACGGGGATGAACCGGCTAGAGGCGTAGCGGAAAGGCTAATAACTCTGTGTTCCCCGTGAGTACGGGGATGAACCGAGGCATTAAACCCTCGTCCAGTAATCAAGCAGGTGTTCCCCGTGAGTACGGGGATGAACCGTCGGTCATGACGCTGCAATCAGGACAAACGGTGTGTTCCCCGTGAGTACGGGGATGAACCGATGCCGCGACCTGCTGGCACGAGCGGTATATAGTGTTCCCCGTGAGTACGGGGGAGGGACCGACTGAAGCAACTTTATGGTCAGGGGTTATCAGGGTTACTTCATTTGACCGATGTCAAGAGGTAGAGTTATTATAACTCTAGGTGAAATGCATAGATGAGGAGCAGTGAAAAGCAGAGACTTAATTAAAGAACTGGAAGCAGCAGGTTGGGTGTTGGTTAGAGTGAAAGGAAGTCATCATCAATTCAGACACCCAAGCCACAAACTGCCGCTAACGGTCCCCCATCCGAAAAAGGATTTAGGAATGGGGCTGGTAAAAGCCATTAAGAAACAGGCGGGACTGTAAAGCCCGCTTAATCTGTGATTCATTGTTGAAGGAGATCTTATGTTGTATCCAATTGCAATCGAAGTAGGCGGTTCTGATTACACTCATGGTGTGGTTTTTCCTGATTTGCCAGGCTGTTTCTCTGCCGGCGATACATTAGAAGAGGCTATGGCAAATGCTAAAGAAGCAGCTCACTTGCACTTAGAGGGATTGGCTGAGCATGGTGATATGCCGCCGAAGCCAAGAGCTTTGTCAGACTGGCAGAGTGATGCTGAATATGAGGGCTGGGTATGGGGTGTTGTTGAAATTGATATCGAGCCTTATCTGGGGGGAGCGATAAAGAAAAACGTTACCCTGCCCAGGCTGCTACTAAAGAAAATAGATGACAGGGTAAAGGAAAATCCGAAGTACAAAGATCGTTCCCATTTCTTACAGATTGCAGCCGGTCATGAGTTGGAACGTTAAACGCCAATCGCTTTCACCTTTTGGGTGCCTCTAAATTCAGGTTAGGGTTACAACTGTTCAACTCGTGATTGTTATCTCATTTGATAGCAGAGCGAGAAGTACCGCGTTTACTTCAGCCCAAGCAATCCCCACACCAGGGAAAAATTCATGGATGAATTTTCAGGTTGTCGGCGCCGGGAGCGCCTAACCGACCCGGACAACACCAGAGAACAAAAGGCATTTCTGGGGACTCTTTTGGCCTGAAAAGCGTACCTGGCGCGCATCAGAAAATGCTGCGTTGTGCCCTGAGATTGAAGCGCGACATACCACTACAAGCCACCCCTACGCACCATAATAAAATGCTATCGTCACCACAAAAATTTTTTGTGTTGTGTACCTGATTTTTTTATTGCGTGGAAAACATGATGACTTTACTATCGCGCCGCTTCTTGATGATAGCCAATCCGAGTACATCACAGCTGATATTGTGGCAAGGCGATAGAGCAACTATCCAAGAGTGACTTTGACTGCGCTTGTGCGCTTTTTTTGACGCTCCACTTTTCATCATTGCGGATGAAAAGTGCTATTGATTGTTGGAGGCCTGCGATGGCTCATGCTCATTCTGTACTCGATTTTCATTCTTTCTCTGCTCAGACACTGGCGGCTGACGAGGTTCAGTTAATTGAATCTTCAGTAGCCCAGTTCGGTGCGCCGTTATTACTGCTGGATTGTGATGTGATCCGCCAGCAGTACCGTGCGCTCAACAATGCACTGCCTAATGTGACCCTTCACTTCGCGCTCAAGCCGCTGCCGCACCCGGCTGTGGTGAGAACCTTGCTCGAAGAAGGGGCCAGTTTTGATCTGGCGACCAGTGGTGAAGTGGATCTGGTGGCGCAGGAAGGTGTACCTGCCGAGCGTACTATTCACACCCACCCGATTAAGCGTGATGCTGATATCCGCGACGCGCTGGCGTACGGCTGCAATGTGTTTGTGGTGGATAACCTCAATGAGCTGGCGAAGTTCAAAGCCTATCACAACGAGGTAGAACTGCTGGTGCGTCTGAGCTTCCGCAATGCAGAAGCCTTTGCTGATTTGTCGAAGAAGTTCGGTTGTTCACCAGAGCAGGCACTGACGATCATCGAAACGGCGCAAGCCTGGAATATCCGCATTAAAGGCCTGTCGTTCCATGTGGGGTCGCAAACCATGCACTCGCAGAAATACGTCGATGCGATTCGCACCTGCAAAAAGGTGATGGAACAAGTGGTGGCGCGTGGTTTACCGGCACTGAGTACCTTGGACATCGGCGGCGGTTTCCCGGTTTCCTACTCGCAGCAGGTGATGCCGATTGACCAGTTCTGTGTGCCGATTAACGAGGCGCTGAACGAACTGCCTGAAACGGTTCAGGTACTGGCAGAGCCGGGTCGCTTTATTGTGGCGCAGTCGGTCACCAGTGTCGCTTCAGTGATGGGACAGGCTGAGCGTGACGGTCAGATGTGGTACTACCTGGATGACGGCATTTACGGCTCGTTCAGTGGGTTGATGTTTGACGATGCCCAGTACCCGCTGGTGACACTGAAACAGGAAGGTGAGTACGCGCCGAGCGTACTGGCCGGTCCGACCTGCGACAGCATTGATGTGATTGCTGAAAACATCATGCTGCCAAAACTGGATAACGGTGATTTGATTATTGGCCGCATGATGGGCGCCTATACCAGCGCGACCGCGACCGATTTTAACTTCTTCAAACGTGCGCAGACTGTGTTGCTCAACGAGCATGACCAAAGCTGTGAACGCATGATTGGCTGACGGATCAGTAAGCCCTCACTTCGGTGGGGGCTTTTTCTTTGCGGCTTGTTCTATAAGGCTAGGTACACAGAGCAGCACGGCAATGATTCATGCCAGGCTAAGGCTTGCCTTTCTGATGCCTTTCATTCTCCAGTGCTTTGGTGGTGATCTCCTGATACAGGTTAACCATGCCCGCAGCCAGGCTTTGCCATTCGGGGTGGTTCTCCACAAACGGCTTGACGCGCTGCGCATCGTTTAAGACTTCTTTGAGAAACTGAATATCCAGCTCATTGAGGGTTTCACCATTATCGACTCTTTTTTTCATCGCCAATGCTCTGGGTAACCGCTGGGATTCCAAGCGTTCAGCCAGTACCTGTAAAATTCCCGCCTCTTTTTCATTGCTATCCATAGAAGTACCTGCAAATCGACAGAACCGATGAAATAAGTGTAGTCACTGATATTGGGGAAGTGCATGCGGGCGATAAAATGGCTGGCTGGTATCTGGTATGCTGTCTATCAGTACTGAATCGAGGATAGACCATGAGTGAGCAAGCTCTTTCACTGGTACTGGCACTCAATACTGAGTTGCCGGATCGTGAGGCGCAGATTAACGCGGCGGTGAAGGCGGCAGAAAATGAGTTCCAGCCGCTGTTTTATGAACTGGCCTGGACAGACGATCCGCACATGACGATTGTGCCGGATTCGATGACGATAAAAGGCATTGCTATTAAGGGAACAAAGGTCACTGTGACCGTCGATTTTAACTGGTCTGTGTTTCAGGCTTGTCTGATCGTCGATAACGTCACTACAAACGAAGCAAAACTTCAGTTCGAACGGGTGGATGATTCATTGGTGATGAATCAGGCATTTCCGCCGCGCTGGCGGTATGATAACTGATCGCAGCCCCAATTATCCTAAAACATATCCTAAAACAGGCCCCGCAAGCTTATTGCCTTGCGGGGCCTGTTTGCTGTTGGGATGAGCTGTTATTCCAAGACGGTTTCCGTTTTTGTATTTGCCGTCTGCGGCCGCTTTTTCAGGGGGCGCAGCAGAAAGACCCAAGGGACAGCCGCGAGCGTGATACTGCAGTCGCAGTCGCGAAATAACATCATCATGAAACAAAAATTCGTAATGGAGAATAAAGGTGTCTGGCTGAAAAATAGCAAATCGATCAAGGCAGAAATCAGGAGGCCGTAAACATGGCTTGTAATGCTAAGGCGTGGGGCGATTACCACCTCTATACATTGACGAATGATCACGGAACTCAGGTTGATATCAGCGATCTGGGGGCATCACTGGTCAACTTTGTGGTCCGCGACAAAGACAACCAACCTGTGAACATTGTACTGGGTTATGAAAGCCCTGAAGCCTATCTGCAAGGAAAGGCTTACATTGGCGGTGTTGTGGGTCCCTGGGCGAACCGTATTGCAAGCGGTCAGTTTGAGCTGGATGGTAAAGCAATCCAGCTAGAGCAAAACGAAGGGAGCAACCACCTTCACGGAGCGGGCGCAGGTTTGCATAACCGGCGCTGGCAGTTGCAGCAAATATCCGCAAACCGGATAAGTCTGAGCACTTCAGTGAATGCCGGAGAGGCCGGATACCCGGCCAGCATCAGTATTTTGGTCTGTTACTCGCTAACGGAGAACAATACTCTGGTTATTGATTACCAGGCTGATCCGGACGGGAAAACACCGGTGAATCTGACTCACCATGCTTATTTTAATCTCAATGGTGGCGCGGATGGGATCGCTGATCATGACGTTCAGATTGACGCTGACATGTACCTTGAAATCGATCAGCAGTCGATTCCGCAGAGGAAGTGTTTTGTCGAAGATACCCCGATGGACTTTCGTACCTTAACCCGGCTGTCTTCCCGATTGGCGGCAAATGATGCTGAAGTCAAAGCTGTTAACGGCTTTGACCACTGTTGGTGTTTAAATGGTTCAGGTATGCGTCAGGTCGCTGAAGTGCAATGTGCTGAAACGGGGCTGGGTATAGTCATGTCCACAGACCAGTCCGGCCTGCAGTTCTATACCGGTAATGCATTGGCTGAGCAGCATGGCCGGGGTAAAGCTTATCGCCGGTATGATGGTTTTTGTCTGGAAGCGCAATGCTTTCCGAATCAGGTCAATATGATAAATGCTGAGGAGTGTCTTTACTGGCCGGGGAAAGGCTACCGCCAGACGACGGCGTATCAGATCATCGCAATCCAGCGTTAATCATTGGCAGCAAGGCCGAATATCGTACCGGCCTTGCTGTCAGGTGATTGGCGTTACTCAATATCCGTGTCGTTATCTTCGCCTTTGCGGTAATCCTTAGGGGTGACATCGAAATTCTTTTTAAACACAGAATACATGTACTGCAAGGATGGGTAACCGCATAAAGCAGCGATTTCAGCGATTGGCAGATCTGTGGTGCGCAGCAGATTACAGGCTCGCTTCAGCTTAGAGCTGTGGATTTCCTGATGAATAGAGTGGCCACGTTCTTCTTTAAATCGTGTTTCCAGGTTTGAACGGGAAACACCAACGTAGTTCAGCACCTGATCGACCTTGATGCCTTTGATCGCATTGTGGCGAATGAAATGCATTGCCTGTATGACATAAGGATCGCGCAGTGCCTGAAAGTCTGTACTTTGGCGTTCATAGACCTGAGTTGGTGAAATGAGCACTTTGCTGTGGCGGATTATCTGCTGTTGCGGGTGTTCTTCTGTATCCTGTTGTTCTTTACGGAGCAAAATGTGATGGAGCATTTTGGCTGCCTGATATCCCATCTTTTTACAGCCTTGTCCGACAGAACTGAGAGAAACGCGTGTCAGATAGCGTGCAAGTTCTTCATTATCTATGCCTATTACAGCAATTTTATCCGGAACCATCAGATTGAGATGGTCACACACCTGGAGCAGATGCCTTGCCCGTGAATCAGTCACGGCAATAATCCCTGTCGGGGTCGGCAAGTTTTGCAGCCAGTCTGCGAGCCGGTTCATGTCATATTGCCAGGTCAGCGGGGATGTTTCATTGCCACGGTAGATGAACCCTTCGTATCCTTCTTCTTTGACAATCCGCTGAAAAGATTTCTCCCGCTCCGCAGCCCATCTGGAAGTCGGGCAGGGCGGTAATCCGTAAAAAGCGAAGTTCTCAAGCCCTTTATCTCTGAGGTGTTGAAACGCCATCTTCACCAGCTGGGCATTATCTGTCGCAACATAAGGCAGGTTCGGATAGTCATGGTCATTTTCGTAAGACCCCCCGACACCGACAGTGGGAATATTGATTTCTTTAAGGATTTCTTCAATTTCGGGGTTGTCGAGATCCGCTATAATGCCATCGCCTACCCAGTTTCTGATGTTGTCTAAATGCACACGGAAATCTTCTTCGAGGAAGATATCCCAGTCACACTGGGTTGCGTGCAGATACTCGCCGATTCCTTCGATAACCTGTCTGTCGTAGACCTTATTGGCATTGAATAACAGGGTGATCCTATAGCGTTTATTCATGGTGATACTTCGTTTAATGTCCTGTCAAAAAACGTAACTGGAGTGTAGCAGCGGCTTATCAGCTACTGTGTGACCCGCACCACACAGAAGAAATCCGTTAATTTGAGTGTGAAAAAACGTAATTGAGAACTTTCTGCAGTGAAAGGAGCATAGAGAAAACAATGCTTGCACGTCTCTATTGCAGATGACGGCACAGATACAGGAGAAGAGGTAGCCATGTTTATTGGTATTGATTTAGGGACATCAGGGGTAAAAGCAATTGTGCTGGACGGCAAAGGCAAAGTACTGGCCAGCCAGACAGTACCTTTATCTGTATCGCGGCCCGAGCCACTGTGGTCTGAACAAGATCCTGAAGATTGGTGGCAAGCAACCTGTGAAGTGATGGATGGTCTGCGTCAGCAAATGGATCTGTCACAGGTATTGGCGATTGGGCTTGCCGGACAAATGCACGGTGCGACCTTGCTGGACACCCATGAAGAGGTTATTCGCCCGGCCATATTGTGGAATGATGGCCGTTGTTTCGCGGAATGTGAGGAACTGGAAGCTTTGGTGCCAGCCAGTCGCGATATTACAGGCAATATTATGATGCCTGGTTTTACTGCGCCAAAGCTGCTTTGGTTAAAGAAGCATGAGCCCGACAACTTTCATCGTGTTGCGACAGTGTTATTGCCAAAGGACTATCTGCGTTTTCGCATGACCGGTGATTTTGCATCTGATTTGTCTGACTCGGCAGGGACCTTGTGGCTGGATGTGGCAAAACGTGATTGGAGCGATGCGCTGCTGGCTGCGACAGGGTTAAGCCGCAAACACATGCCATCCTTGTATGAAGGCAGTGAAGTCACCGGGACTTTGTCGCCTGAGATCGCACAAATGTGGGGGATGTCGTGTGTGCCCGTGGTTGCAGGAGCCGGTGATAACGCAGCAGGGGCAATTGGTGTGGGGATCACAAAACCGGGCCAGGCAATGCTGTCGCTGGGAACTTCCGGGGTGTATTTCTCTGTGAGTAATGGATTTTTATCCAACCCTGAGTCAGCGTTGCACAGCTTTTGTCATGCGCTGCCTTCGACATGGCATACCATGTCTGTGATTTTAAGTGCCGCATCGTGTCTGAACTGGGTTGCTGAGCTGACTGGTTATGACTCAGTGCCGGCCATGCTGGCAGATGTGGAGAACAACTCAAGTCCGGATTCGGCGCTGATTTTTCTTCCCTATCTGTCTGGTGAAAGAACCCCCCACAATAACCCCAATGCGAAAGGTGTTTTTTTTGGTATGACCCATAGTACGCAAGGGGTTGATTTATGCCGTGCGGTTCTGGAAGGTGTTGGATTTGCCTTCGCGGATGGGTTTGATGCTTTACACAGCGCGGGGAATATTCCTGAAGAGATCAATCTGATTGGCGGCGGCGCACGCAGTGAATATTGGCGGCAGATGCTCGCCGATATTGTGGGCCATACGCTGGTTTATCGTCTCGGCGGTGATGTCGGTCCGGCACTGGGCGCAGCCCGTCTTGCCCAATTAGGTGTGACAGACGGTGTACCGTTGTCAGATATCTGCCCGGTTCCCGAGTTGGTACAGCAACATAGACCCAATACTGACATGCGGGATTTTTATAATAAAAAACGTAAAAATTACCAAAGTATATATCACAACCTTAAATCTGTTTTCTAATAAGCGAATTTATTAATAGTAAAAATGGCAGGGCGTGAGTTTCTGCCTTTTTTATTTACAGGTTATGAATGATAGTCTTCACATAAGTAAAATTACATAAAGTATGTTTTATTTATCGTAATATTAATCATTGCTCCGTATTCACAATATGTAGGTGGAACATACCATTATAAAACCTACACGGAGTTAACTATGAAACAGCCTGCTAATGTACTGCATTTGACATTGGTGGTTGCGCTGGGCGGATTACTGTTTGGTTATGATACCGCGGTAATATCCGGTGCAACCGAAGCGTTGCAGACCTACTTTTCACTGGATGCGGCAGAGTTAGGTTTTGCTGCCTCTTCTGCCTTGATTGGTTGCGTTATCGGTGCCATTTTTGCCGGCGGACTGAGTGCACGATATGGCCGGCGTGGCGCGCTGATCATTGCGGCCCTGCTTTTTTTGATCTCAGCCATCGGTTCGGCAATCCCGGAAAACTATTGGGTGTTTATTCTCTACCGGGTGATTGGCGGAGTCGGTGTGGGGATCGCCTCGATGGTCTCGCCTATGTATATTGCCGAAGTGGCGCCACCACAGCGCCGTGGCAGCCTGGTGTCCTGTAATCAGTTCGCCATTATTTTTGGTATGCTGGTGGTGTACTTCGTCAACTACGGAATTGCGCAGCTGGGCTCTGAGATCTGGCTAAATACGATGGGCTGGCGATTGATGTTTGGCTCTGAAGTGCTTCCTGCCGGTATTTTTCTGCTGTTACTGTTTACTGTACCTGAAACGCCTCGCTGGCTGGCTATGCAGGGACGTCATCAGGAAGCCCGCACATTGCTGAAAGCCGTGAACAAAGGTGCTGATATTGAAAGCCAGTGGCAGGACATCCAAGTTTCACTGCAAGAAAAAACGACTGGCGGCATTGTGTCAAAAGGGCTGCTGGGTGTGCTGATCATCGGCATTATGCTCAGTGTACTGCAGCAGGTAACGGGTATTAATGTGTTTCTTTATTATGCACCGACTATTCTCAAAGGCTTCAGCGAATCCAGTATTGATATCGCGCTGCTGCAGACGATACTGGTGGGAGCTGTGAACCTGACCTTTACCGTCGTCGCGATTTTTACCGTTGATCGGTTTGGCCGTCGGCCGCTAATGATGATTGGTGCAGGGATAATGGCTATCAGTATGTTAGCTATTGGTACGGCAGCCTATATGAATGCCATTGGCGGCTACTTGCTGGTGTTTGTTCTGGGTTATATTGCTGCTTTCGCATTATCGCTTGGCCCTGTGACCTGGGTGCTGCTTTCTGAAATTTTTCCTAACAGTGTGCGTTCAAAAGCGTTGTCCATTGCGGTTTTTGCCCAGTGGTTTGCCAATTTTGTCGTTTCTCAGACCTTCCCTATGATGAATGACCATAGCAGCTGGTTATATCAGACTTATAACGGCGGGTTTCCGTTCTGGCTCTATGGTGTGATGGGGATCTTCACTGTGTATTTTGTATACCGGTGGGTACCGGAAACGAAAGGAAAATCGCTCGAGCAGCTGGAGAGTTTATGGACACCGGCTGAAGTGAAAGGCAAAGCTGAGTATGTTTAATCTCTGAGCACCTGTGATACTGATGTTGAAGCCCGCAATGCGGGCTTTTTTACTTCTGGGCGATGGGTAAGCCGCCACCTGTTCGTGCTGGACAGGGGATGTGAAATCCATGGTTAATGGCGCTCTTGCACTTTGTTTGGCTTTCGCACCGAAGGTTAATAGAGCACCGGATCTGGTTGGATTGCTGTGGATTCGCTGGTTCACAGCAGGTAAGAGCAAGTTGCTGGCTGGTTTGTCAGAGTCTGTCATGCAGAAAATGAACGGGACTGTTGCGGGGGTGGCAGCATTATCAGACATCACACTGCTCATTCGTTAAATCAGTGACTGACAGAATGAAAAAGGCCGGGTGATATACCCGGCCAGGATTAAACAATAAGAGTTTGTTATTTATAGATAAAACCGTTCACTAGGTTTTCCAGGTATTCTTGCTTGCCGGAAATCGGCTGAGGCTGGATATCATTGGTCAGCGCAAAGTCAGCCAGTGATGCCAGAGACAGATTACCCTGAAGGATTCGCTGTCCTAGCTCGCTGTTCCAGCCGGCATAACGCTGAGCGACGTGGCTTGCCAGCAGATCCTTGTCAATCATAGCGGCAGCCCGTTTCAGGGAAAGTGCCATGGTGTCCATGCCGCCGATGTGGCCGTGGAACAGATCTTCGGCATCAATCGACGGACGACGAACGCGGGCATCAAAGTTGAAACCGCCTGTGGTGAAGCCACCGGCTTTCAGTATTTCGTACATCACCAGAGTATTTTCTTCCACGCTGTTTGGGAACTGGTCTGTGTCCCAACCCAATTGCGCATCACCGCGGTTGGCATCAATAGAACCAAACAAGCCCAGAGAAGTTGCCGTTGCCACTTCGTGGTGGAAGCTGTGGCCTGCCAGAGTGGCGTGGTTGGCTTCAATATTGACCTTAATTTCGTTTTCCAGACCGAACTGTTTAAGGAAACCATACACTGTAGCTGTGTCGTAATCGTACTGATGTTTGGTGGGTTCTTGCGGTTTTGGCTCAATCAGTATGGTGCCTTTAAAACCCATTTTGTGTTTATGCTCAACCACTAGCTGCATCAGGCGGCCCAGTTGTTCACGCTCCTGACGCAAATCAGTATTTAGCAGCGTTTCGTAACCTTCTCGCCCGCCCCAAAGTACATAGTTTTCACCGCCCAGTCGCTGAGTCGCGTTCATGGCATTGAAAATCTGCGTAGCTGCATAGGCGAATACTTCTGGATTTGGGTTGGTGCCGGCACCATTCATATAGCGAGGGTTAGAGAAGGCATTAGCAGTACCCCAGAGCAATTTCAGCCCTGTCTCAGCCTGTTTGGATTCCAGCACATCCACCATTTCGGCAAAATTGTTGACGTATTCTTTAATGGAGTTGCCTTCCGGGGCAACGTCAACGTCATGAAAACAGTAGTAAGGGACGTTGAGTTTAGAAAAGAATTCAAAAGCGGCGTCAGCTTTCATTTTTGCCATTTCCATTGCATCGCCTGCCTGGTGCCAGGGACGGTTAAAAGTGCCGGCACCGAATACATCTGAACCTGGCCAGCAGAAGTTATGCCAGTAGCAAGCAGCAAAGCGCAGGTGATCTTTCATTGTCTTACCCAGAATGACTTCATCTGGGTTGTAATGACGAAATGCAAGCGGGTTTGTTGTTTCAGTTCCTTCAAACTGTACCTTGCTGATGTTTTTGAAAAATTCAGTCATAGTCATAATCCATATACGTCGGAGATCGGTTCGAGATCTATCTTTTGCTTTTTGGGGTGGCTCAGCAATTATGAAATTTAATAGTGAATTTCACGGATTTAACTAATGTGCTCTGGCTCCCGAAAAAGAAGGTAATAGTTAAGTGAGTAATAAATTTTAAATGTTAACTGATTGATTTTTAGTAATTGAAAATGACGGATAAAAGTAGAAATACAGTTCGGTTCACACATGTGAAATATCGTAAAACTGATGTCATTTTGCATAAATTGATTTGGAGGGATAATTCATAACAATAAGAGGGAGATTAAAAAAATAAATGACCTGTACCTCTGGAGAAAAAAATGGAAACGATAAAGCTAACGGCAAAGGAAAAGATTGCCTACGGCCTGGGTGACACCGGCTGTAATTTTGTCTGGCAGACGGTAATGTTATTCCTCGCTTATTTTTATACCGATATTTACGGATTATCTCCTGCTCACATGGGCACCATGTTCCTGTTGGTGCGTGTGATTGACGCTGTCACAGACCCAGTGATGGGGTCCATTGCCGACCGGACCAAAAGCCGGTTTGGACGCTACCGTCCTTACCTTGCCTGGGTGGCAGTGCCATTCGGTATTGCCTGTACGGCGACTTTTTATACCCCGGATGTTGGCGAAACCGGCAAAATTATCTATGCCTATGTGTCGTATATTTTTCTGACGCTGATGTATACGGCCATCAATGTGCCTTACTGCGCGATGGCAAATGCCCTGACCAATGATTCCAAAGAGCGTACATCTTTGCAGTCTTACCGCTTTGCGCTGAGCACAGCAGGGGGATTAGTGGTCGCACTGATTGCTCTGCCGCTGGTTGATATCATTGGTGACGGCAATAAACAGCTGGGGTATCTGGGAGCCATGGCGGTGATGGGGCTGGGCGCGATTGGCCTGTTCTTTTACAGTTTTTCAAACACAAAAGAGCGATGCTTACCGGAAGCCAACGAAGTCCAGCAGTCAGTCTTTGCCGATATGAAAGTCTTATGGAAAAACACCCAGTGGCGGGTGCTGTTCGTGCTCAACGTGTTACTGCTGACCGGTGTGGTGCTTAAGGGGGCCTCTACCATGTATTACGTCAATAACGTGATGGAGCGTCCGGATATCGCCACTTTATTTATGGTAGCCGGCATGCTGGCAAATATTCTCGGTGCCATTGGTTCGGCTCCTGTGCTGGGACGCTTCGATAAGGTGAAAACGTATCGGGTACTGATTGTACTGTCTGGTTTGCTGTCAGCGGCTTTATTTCTGGTTGAGCCAAGCAATGTGGGTATGGTGTTTGCTCTCGTTATCTTGCTGGGGGTTGTTCAGATGAGTACAACACCTTTGCTGTGGAGCATGATGAGCGATGTAGTGGATTACGAGAAAACCCGCAGTAACCGTGCACTGGGCGGCATGATCTTTTCAACCAATCTGTTTGCTATCAAATTAGGCATCGCAATTGGCGGCGCCATGGTCGGCTGGATTCTTGCCGCTGTCGGTTATGTCGGCGGGGCAGAAAGCCAGTCGGCAGAAGCTGTCGTCTGGATTAATTTACTCTATACCGTTTTCCCTGGTGTGATTTTCGCGCTGCTGGCACTGGTGATGGCTTTCTATGATCTGGATAGTCAGAAGCTGAAGCAAATTAAAGCGCTGCTGGCATTGGATGCCAAGGACACTCAGGACGTTGCAGTGAAAGTTCATCATGCAGAGTTAGGATAAAGCGATGTGTATTTATAAAGACCCTGCTTATTCTGTTGCCGAGCGAACGCAAGACTTGCTCAGCCAGATGACGCTGGAAGAAAAAATTGCTCAGATGCATGCTCAATGGCTGATGCTTGATCCCGAAGGAGAGCATCAGGAAAGGGAGATGGAATTTACAGGGGATGCTGAGCGTGCAGATATCAAAACGAGACTGCAGCACGGTTTAGGCCAGATTACCCGCCCATTAGGGACACATTCGGTTGATGCAAAGACGGGTGTTGAAGCATTAAATGCATTGCAGAAGTATCTGGTGGAAGAAACGCGCTTGGGGATACCTGCCATTTCGCATGAAGAATGCCTGGTCGGCCTGATGGCAAAAGGAGGGACACTGTTCCCTTCATCGCTGAACTATGGTCATACCTGGAACCCAGTCCTGATTGAACAAGTGGGCGAGGCGATTGGGCAGGAAATACGCCAGGTTGGGGCACATCAGGGCTTGTCACCTGTATTAGACGTGTCTCGTGATGTTCGCTGGGGACGAACCGAAGAAGTGCTGGGAGAAGATCCTTATCATGTCGGTGTACTGGCGACTCGTTATGTGCAGGGTTTACAGGGCCAGAGCCGGGATGTTCTGGCGACCCTGAAGCACTATGTGGGTCACTCCTTCAGTGAGGGGGCACGCAACCATGCACCAGTTCACCTTGGTTTCAAAGAGCTGAATGATACTTTCATGCTGCCCTTTGAAATGGCGGTCAAACTGGGCAATGCCGGGTCAGTCATGCCTGCTTACCATGATATTGATAACGAGCCTTGCCATGCTTCGCACTATTTGCTGACGACGGTTTTGCGCGAGCGCTGGGGCTTTGATGGTTTGATTGTTGCCGATTACGGCGGCATTGATTTGCTGGCCTCTCATCATGCGATTACTGCCGATCGGGCTGAATCTGTCGCTCTGGCGTTGAATGCCGGTCTGGATATTGAGCTGCCGGATGATTTGTGTGCGCAGTCAATTCGGGATGCGGTAGAGCGGGGCCTGCTCACGGAACGTAAAATTGATGAAATTGTCGGCCGGATCCTGTCGGTGAAATTTCAGTTGGGTCTGTTTGAGCAGCCCTATACCGATAGCGCTAAGATTCGTTTGCAGCAGGAAAGCACGAAAGCAGTGGCTTATCAGGTGGCCCTTGAGTCTGTTGTAATGACAGAAAATCAGGGTATTTTGCCTCTGGCTCCTGAGACCTCTGTTGCCGTGATTGGTCCAACGGCAGATGATCAACTGGCATTATTAGGTGGCTACAGCTTTCCGGTTCACTTGATTCTCAGCAGCCTTGAAGATACATCCAACGTTGCCAAAACCATCAGGGCAGCGATTGAGGAACGTTTTCAGACGACTGGATACGCAAAAGGCTGTGACATTCTTACCGAGCGGAATGCAGGTGCGCCCGTCTTTCCGGGAGATGTGGATCTGGCTTTGAGTCAGACACAGGAATCCCCGGTATCGAAGGATCGCTCGCAAATCAGCCAGGCTGTGGCTGAAGCGAAGCAGGCGGAAGTGGCTGTCGTGTGTGTCGGTGATTTGGCAGGTTTGTTCCAGACGGGCACTGTTGGCGAAGGTTCAGACGCAGCCACGCTTGATTTGCCGGGTGTGCAGCAGGAACTGGTTGAAGCTGTGATCAGCACAGGTACGCCAACAGTTGTACTGGTGACCGGTGGCCGGCCATATAACCTGAACGGATGGGAAGCGAAAGCCGCAGCCGTTCTGTACTGCTGGGCGCCTGGTCAGGAAGGGGCTGATGCGATTGGTAATATTCTTTGTGGCGCTGCTTCACCCTCGGGACGTCTGACATTATCCATTCCCAAAAATGTCGGTGCAGTTCCGTATTACTACAACCACAAACTGAAAAGTGGCGGTACGCCCATCCCATACCATTTTGGCTCAAAATATAACTTTGGATATGGTCTGACCTATACCTCATTCCGATACGATAACTTACTGTTACAAACACCGCAGGTGGATATTCAGGGGGATGTTCAGGTGTCTGTCGATGTGACCAATACGGGGGATCGCCGAGGTTGCGAAGTAGTACAGTTATATGTCCGTGATAAGCTGGCTTCTCAGGTGCGGCCAATACGTGAATTAAAAGGGTTCGAGCGGGTTGAGCTTGATCCGGGCGAGACGGCCAGAGTATTTTTCACTCTCCCTGTTGATATGCTGAATTTCACGAATAATCAGCATGAGCGGATAGTGGAACCGGGTGAATTTGACCTGATGTTTGGTCATTCCAGCTCAGACATTACACAGTCTGCGACCGTCACTGTGACCGGCAATACGCGTGTGTTACCCCAGAATTGGAGGATGTTAAGTCGTGCTCAGGTTGAACGTATCAGCTAAATGGTTCGCCGAATGATCCACTAGAAGCATACATAATAAGGAGCCAGTCGGTTTTGCTGACTGGCTTCTTCTTTTATCGGAACCGGTTATTTAGCGCGATGTAAAATCAGCGTCCCGGTGGGGGCGTGCGGGGCAATGAACCAGGGGCGGGGCATGATATCCAGACCCAGGTTGCGATCATACTTAGACTCAATGTCCAGCAAAGGGGTGTAGGTGTCCATTTCACTCTGGCTGGTGTAAACCAGTACATAGTGAATTGGAGTGTTGTACTGACTGAGAGGCAGGGTGATTTCCAGCCGATCCGGCTCCTGATAGGAGAAAGGGCGGTAGCGGTAGGCTGTCAGGCTGTCAATCAGCAGGAAATCTTCGGTATAGAACTGCACTTGTGGTGCAAAAACGGTCTGGCTGACCAGGCTCGTCAGTGTCAGATCTTGCCGTCTGAGCTGAGGGCTGAGTTTTATCAGTTTGACGAAACTGCGTCCGGAGGATAGCTCTAAGATCACATCATCGCTGGAGAGGGTAAAAAGCACGGGTAATTCATCACAGCAGTTCAGCGAAGGCAGCTCTCTCACGGCGAAAAACAATCTGTTCGCCGACGCTAAGCGCTGGCGTGCATTTTTTGATTCGGTGACACTGACATTGGGCACGCCATTGACCGTATTGGGGCTGAATTCGTCGGTTAATGAACAACTTGTTAATGTCAGTGCCAGTAAGTAAGCAGGCAGGAAGCGCATATCGGCCTCAGCAGTGTTTTACCACCATGTTTCAAACATAGCAGTTGCTGCTGCGGTTGATGGTGTTCAGCGCAACAAGTCACTGGTGAAGTCAGTCGTCCTTTTTCTCACACTTTCATTTTCGTATTGCATGTCTTGCAGCGGTAGATTGCACGGCAGGTCAGTTTTTCCCACAGTGTTCGTTTCACTCGGTATAACATTGGATTATCGCAACACATCTTTCTCTCAGATCGTTCAACAATGACAGATGCCGGCAGTGTAAGCCGTACAGTTGCTTATCAGTGTGACATATATCACATCAGCTTTATTGGTGACACAAATCTGACTGTAGCGTGACGCAATATTGACTTATGGTAGCGATTTTTTGCTTTTTACGCTTTATAAACAAGACATTAAGCATCATGAGGCGAGAGTGTGTGTGATTGGAAACCGGGGGTTGTTCAGTCGGTGAATGGGAGCTTTGCTCCCACAAATAACAATGTCACAGGTTCAAAAGGTGGGGAAAAGGAAGTCAGAACCTGCCGTGATGCTAGATTTTCGTTTTTTTGTTGCAGCTCTTGCAAAGATAGATGGCTTTACAGGTTAATCGTTGCCAGATGGCGCGTTTAACCCTGGTTAAATTGGGAGAATCACAACACATTTTTTTTCCTTTTTTAGTGTGTTTTTTGACAGCAAGCAAAGTGTAATGCACATCGTTGCTCAAATGGAAGTGATATTGCTCGCAAAATTTCGTGGAAGACGATGATAATGACGCTAATAAGACTGAATTTTGACGATTTATTTCAGTTGGTTACTGGTGTGTGACGATATATTGACGACATTCAGACATAAAAAATGCCGAACAAATGTCGGCATAATTGTTCGCGTTTCCGTTTATTTTCCGGCTCAGCCCAGCGCCAGCCAGATACCGACGCCCATCATCAAAGTGCCGGCAATACGGTTGAGATACTGCAGATTGTCGCCTTTGGTCAGGAACAGACGCAGACTCTTGCCGCCATTCGCATACACCAGCAAAGCAACGAACTCGGTCATCAGAATGATAGTCAGCAACCCGGCCATTTGAGGTGCCATTGGCAAATCAATGTTAATAAAAGGTGGCAGCAGGGAAATCATAAATGCCCAGCCTTTAGGATTGGCGATGGCCGTGATGAATCCCTGAGAAATGAGCTGTCCCCGCTGTGTCACTGTGGGTGTCTCTAGGTTCAGTGACATTTTACCCCGGTTGCGCCACATATTAATGCCAAGCCAGAACAGATAAGCACCGCCAACCCATTTGAGCGCACTGAAAAGCTGAGGATAGTTCAGCATGACGGTGGCAACGCCCATCACGGCCGCAATGGCAACCAGAGCCACCCCGAGCAGTTCACCCATCATCATCCAGAGTGCGCGTTTAACGCCAATGCTCATTCCCAGTGTCATGGCGAGCGTCATGCACATACCAGGTGTAATCGAAACAAAGAAAAAAGTAGGGATAAATGCGCTTAATAGGGTGAGATCCAACATATACATCCTGACATATGTGTAAACAAAAACGATTGTCAGTGTAATCAGTTTGATAGGTCGTGGGTAGTGTTTTGTGACATCAACCTTGCCCGGATAGAGGGTGTGATGAAAATAAAAAGTGAGGCGCTTCACGCTTTACGACTATCACTTTTTTGCCGTGAATCAGCACAGAGTTGACTGTTTCTATTGTTAGTTTTGTTAATAAAGTGACTGAGTATCAGTATGTTAGCGGTTAACTGCTCGTCACCATGAATCTCTCTTGCCATAGAAGAACTGGACAGTAATCGTAATTATTGTGACAAAATGAGACGAGTGATATCGATTTGATTTGACGCGGTCGAATTTTGTGCATAAATTTAACTCAAATGAAATATCTTTAACATCTCGTAAACATCTTTCACTGAGAGCAAAAATATTTCATTCACTGGTTTATTTCTCAATCTGAAGCTTGGTCGCGGTATCACAAGCTGGTGGCAGTAGGTTGAAAGTTCGTAATCCCCCAAACAAAGGAGAGTGGGATGAGCAAGTTACGTGTCATGAAGAAAACGCTTCAGATGGCTACCGCCACTGTTGCACTGTCCATTCTGTCCGCTACTTCACCAGCCATGGCTGAAACCAAAGCGCCAACGGCGTTTAAATGTAAGCCGGGTGAAACCTATTACATGAACGTTATGGTATCCGGTGTGGAGTACTGGTTCCCTGTCTATGAAATGATGAAGGAAGCCGCACGCTCAATGGGTTGTAAAACTGTCTATACCGGCACCCCGGAATATGATGTGAATAAACAGCTTGCGTCATTTGAGCAGATTCTGGCGAAGAAACCGGCCGGTATTCTGTTGCACCCCATGAACCCGGATCCCTTTATTGAACCTATTAACCGGGCGGCAGAAATGGGTATTCCTGTCGTGACCTTTGCAGCGGATTCGCCTAACAGTAAGCGCGTCTCCTTCATTACCTCTGATAACTATCAGGAAGGTAAATTTGCAGCCGATGCCGTGGCTGAAGACATGGGCGGTAAAGGTGAGTACGCCGTGCTGGAGAACCCGGGTCAGGATAACCACGACAGACGCGTCAGCGCCTTTATTGCGCGCATGAAGTCTAAGTGGCCAGACATGAAGCTGGTGTCCCGCGCGGCCAGTAATACCGATGCCACCAAAGCGTATAACTCTGTAATGACCATGGCGCAGGCCCACCCTAACCTGGGCGCCGTGTTCATGCCTGAAGCAACCTCTGCCATGGGGGCAGCGCAGGCAGCCAAAGAACTGGGCGGTAAAATCCGCGTGTTTAATGCCGACGTGAACGCCAAGATCCTCGACATGATCAAGCAAGGTGAGATCTTCGGTGCGGTGAACCCGAACCAGGGTATGCAGGGGTATATGGGCATGATGCTGCTGTACATGGCGGCGCACCCTAACATGATCGATCCGATGAATGACCATGACCGCGCCGGGTATAACCCAATGAGCGTACCGTTCGTCGACAACGGCTTCTCCATTGTCACCAAAGCCAATGCTGATGATTTCTACTGGGATAAGTACCTGTCGAAACGCGGCACTAAAGGTATTAACGAGTAAGTCCTACCCTGCTGAGGCCCGGTATCCGGGCCTCTTCCCTCAGCATACTCATGGAGGAGAGACGGTGGAAACGTCCAACACAACGCCAGTGCTTGAGATCCGAAATGTGACTAAAACCTTTGGTTCGACAACCGCGCTGAATAATATCCGCTTCGATTTACTGCCCGGCGAAGTACATGCCATTGCCGGTGAGAACGGTGCCGGCAAGTCAACACTGATGAAAATCATCGACGGCATACACCAGCCGGACAGTGGTGAAATGTTTATTAATGGCGAAAAAGTGGTGGTCAGCAGTCCGTTAGAGGCACAGAAACTGGGTATCGGATTTGTCCATCAGGAAATCGCGCTTTGTTCAGATGTGTCAGTGGCTGAAAACATCATGATGGCGAAGATTAACAGCTCGGCCGGCTGGCTGGTGGATTACAAAGCTTTGTATCGTGAAGCCTATGAGGTGGTGAGTCAGCTGGCCGATATTGACCCGAGACAGAAAGTCTCTGATTTAACTATCTCAAATCAGCAACTGGTGGAAATTGCCAAAGCCCTGGTGCTGGACTGCAAAATTCTGATTCTGGATGAGCCGACGGCGGCGCTGACCGATCAGGAAACCGAGATCCTCTTTGCCATTATGCAGACACTGAAAGCGCAGGGGATCAGCATCATTTATATCAGTCACCGTATGGCTGATATTTTTGAGCAGTGCGACCGGGTCAGCGTGTTCCGCGACGGTCATTACATCCATACCAAACGGATAGAGGACACCACACCGCAGGCGATAGTTCAGAGCCTGGTCGGGCGTGAAATTGCCAACCTGTATCCGCCGAAATGCCAGGGTCAGGTGGAAAATAATCCCGTGATCCTGGACGTTGAAGGGCTGTCAGACGGCCACAAATTTAACGACATCGATTTCAGGGTGTATCAGGGCGAAATCTTTGGCGTCGCCGGCCTGATTGGCGCCGGGCGTTCTGAAATGGTGAAAGGGCTTTGCGGTCTGCACTCAAAGCGGCGCGGCAGCCTGAAATTCAATGGCCAGCCGATCACCATTAACTGTTATCGCGATGCCATAGATAAAGGCATTGTCTATCTCTCGGAAGACCGTAAAGAAGAAGGCTTGTTTCTGGATTTATCCATAGCCGTCAATGTCTCTGCCCTCAAGCTGGAACTGGTGTCTGATCACGGTTTGATCAGCAAGGATAAGGAATTTGAGCAAACCCAAACCCTGACTGACAGACTGAACCTGAAAAGTGGCAGCCTGCACCATAAGGTGTCGTCACTGAGCGGGGGCAACCAGCAGAAAGTGGCTCTGGCTAAAATCCTGTCGGTGAACCCTAAGCTCATTATTCTCGATGAGCCGACCCGGGGCATCGATGTGGGGGCAAAATCCGAAATTCATAAACTGATCCGCGATCTGGCCAACGCTGGCGTCGGCATCATTGTCATCTCTTCAGAACTACCGGAAGTCATCGGTCTGAGTGACAGAGTCATGGTGATGCGAGAGTCGCGTCAGATGGGGATTCTGACCGGGGATCAAATCACAGAGCAGAACATCATGCACCTTGCGTCCGGTTCCGCTGAACTGACGCAGGCAGCCGTACAGGCGTAATGCAGGAGAACATAATAATGACTATTGAACATGTATCTACACCCAGCACTTCGGTTAGCAGTAAAAAACGTTCCTTCCGTGATGCACTGGTGCGTGTCAGCCAGATGCGGGAATTCACGCTGATCCTCATCATAGTGGCGATGTTTATCGGCATGAGCTTTGCCTCACCGTACTTCCTGACCTGGGCCAATATGAAAGCCATGCTGCTGTCGTTTTCCACCGAAGGTATAGTGGTAGTGGGTATGACTATGCTGTTGATTGTCGGCGGGATTGACTTGTCGGTCGGCGCGGTGATGTGTCTGGCCATGGTGTTTGCGGCCAAGCTCTTCATGCTGGGCATGAATCCGTGGCTGGCCAGTCTGGCATCTATTGGTTTCAGCGGTTTTATCGGCTGGCTGATGGGCTTGTGCGTCACGCGGCTGGGCCTGCATCACTTCATTGTCACCCTGGCCTTTATGGGTCTGGCTCGCGGTGCCAGTATGATCATCACTCAGGGCACACCCATTTCGCTGTTTACGCTGCCGCCTGAGTTCAAGTTTGTCGGTCAGGGAACCCTGTTCGGTGTGCCTTTCTCTATCATCATTTTCTTTGTGGTGATCATTATCAGTGACTTTCTGCTGCGTAATGCCAAAGCCTTCCGCAAGATTTTCTACACCGGCAGTAACGAGAAGGCCGCGCAATATTCGGGCGTCAACACCAACAAGGTGAAGCTGTATGTCACTGTCTTGTCCTCCGCGCTCTGTGGTCTGGCCGGGATCATCTATATGTCTAAATTCGGTGCGGCAACGCCTAACTTCGGGGTCGGGCTGGAACTCAACATCATCGCCGCGGCGGTGATCGGCGGCGCCAGCCTGAAAGGCGGCGAAGGCACCATCTTCGGGGCCATTCTTGGGATAGCGCTGCTGAGTGTGGTGTCCAGCTCCCTGATTCTGCTCGATGTGTCTGTGTACTGGCAGGAGTTCATTAAAGGACTGATATTGCTGGCGGCAGTCGCGGCGGATCACCATTTGCACCAGAAGTCGAAAGCCAAATCCTGAGAGGGCTGAACTTATGCAAACCACAACGAAAAGCCTGGATGTATCCCGCCTGGTGAGCAAGGTGCTGTTCTCTCATTACAAAGAGAATCGCAGCCAGGCGGAGATCTCGAAAAGCCTGGATTTATCACCCGCCAAGGTGAACCGCATTATCCGTCAGGCGCGGGAGGAGGGGCTGGTCGAAATTATCCTCAATATTCCGCACATGGGGGTAATGGAGCTGGAAAAGCAACTGATGGCACGTACAGGTTTGCCTAAAGCGGTGCTCTGTCCGTCCTATGCTGATGATCCTGTCGTTGGGTTTACACAGATTGCTGAAGTGGCGGCGGAATTTTTACAAGACACCCTGCGTAAGAATGATGTCATCTGTATCAGTGGCGGCAAGGCGCTGGCCACCATAGTGGACGTGATGAAGCCGGTCAAAGGCATGAACGTCACTGTGGTGCCGGCCACCGGCGGGGTGCAGGGCAGGCATTTTACCGATGTGAATTATCTGGCCTCGGCGCTGGCAGAAAAACTGGGGGGACGCTCAATGCAGCTTCATGCGCCCCTGTTTGCAGATACCCAATCGGACCGTGACATGCTGATCAACATGCGGGCCACCAAAGAAGTGCTGGATATGGCCCGGCATGCTGACATCGCGCTGGCGGGCATAGGCGCAGTGGCAAAAGGCGATGAAAGCTATTTTGACCTGCGCCACTGGATCAACGGCGAGAAAGCCCTGGTGGCTGAGAATCAGTGCAAAGGGGAAGTCTTTGCGCACCTTTACGACCAGTCCGGCTCGGCCTGCATTCCGGTGCTGAACGACAAACTGGTTGGCCTGTCGCTGGCGGAAATGCGCCAGATCCCGGTCAGCATCGGCGTCGCAGCCGGGGCTGAAAAAGTGATGCCGATTGCGGCTGCGCTGCGCGGCGGTTTTCTCAATACATTGATCACAGATGAGTCGACCGCACAGGGTGTGCTCGATGCATATTGAAACACAGAAGAATTGTTAACTTGAGAGGGATGACCATGAACAAAAGACAGTTAGGTTTTTCAGGTATTGACGCTTCCGTGATTGGCCTGGGTACCTGGGCCATGGGGGGCTGGATGTGGGGCGGCACCAATGAAAAGGAGGCCGTTGCCGCTATTCAGGAATCGATCACTTGCGGTGTGTCGCTGATTGATACCGCGCCGGCGTACGGACTGGGCCGCTCGGAAGAGCTGGTCGGCAAAGCCATCAAAGGCCAGCGCGATAAAGTGGTGCTGGCCACCAAATGCGGTTTGGTCTGGCACACTCAGAAAGGCAATCATTTTTTCGATGAGGAAGGCAAACCGGTTCACCGTTATCTTGGCCGCGATGCCATTCAGTTCGAACTGGAGCAGAGTCTGCGTCGTCTGGGAACAGATTATATCGATCTCTATATCACCCACTGGCAGGACCCGACCACACCGATTGAAGAAACCATGGCCACCCTGATGGATCTAAAACAACAGGGCAAGATCCGTGCGATTGGCGTCAGCAATATCAGCCTGGATGACCTGAAGCAATACCAGCGCTTTGGCACTGTTGATGCGGTGCAGGAAAAGTACAACATGATTGAGCGTGATCTTGAACAGAGCCTGTTGCCTCACACCCGCGCAACCGGTGTGTCCTGCCTGAGCTATTCCTCGCTAGCGCTGGGGCTGCTGAGCGGAAAAATCTCTGCCGAGCGTACGTTTGACGGCGACGATCAGCGTTTGTCGAATCCTTTGTTTTCCCAGCCAAACCGCCAGAAAGTGCAGCAATTCTGCCAGTCGGTCGCGCCGCTGGCCAATGACTATGGCATTTCGGTCGCCCAGCTGGTGATTGCCTGGACACTGTCGCAACCGGGAATCACCTATGCCTTGTGCGGTGCACGTAATCCGACCCAGGCGGCAGAGAATGCCCGGGCCGGAGAGGTAAACCTGTCCGCTGTGGATGTGGATACCATCAGCACACTAGTGGCTCAGTCGCTCAGTCAGTTACAGACAGACTGATGTGATTCCCACACACAATAAGAATCGATAAGGGGAGCAGTATGGCAGGCGATGGAAAACAAAGGCGGGAACGATTACCCCATGATGCGCATTTCGATGTAGTGATAGTCGGAGGTGGCATCAACGGCATCAGTGTGTACCGGGAATTGTCCTTGCAGGGGGTGAAAGTCCTGCTGGTGGAGAAAGAAGATTTCTGCAGTAAAGCCAGCGCCGCGCTGTCGCGGATGATTCACGGTGGCCTGCGGTATCTGGAGAACGGCGAGTTTGCTCTGGTCAGGGAATCGTTGGCTGAGCGGAACCGTCTGTTGGTCAATGCGCCGCATTATGTGCAGCCGCTAGTCACCACTATTCCGATTTTCTCTCGCTGGTCCGGGCTGTTTTATGCGTTGTTTAACTTCACCGGACTGATGGATAAGCCCAGTCGCCGGGGGGCGCTGGTCATTAAACTGGGGCTGTGGTTCTACGACTTTTTTACCCGTCGCGATCAGCGTCTGCCGACGCACCGTTTCTTTTCGAAGTCCGACACGGCGGCACGCTGGCCACAGTTCGATCCCGCTGTCACCTGCAGCGCCGATTACTACGATGCCTGGATCAGTGCACCCGAGCGTCTGGCGATGGAGGTGCTGGGTGACACGGGCGAGCAAAGCGAGAGCCTTGCCTGTAACTATACCGAACTGCTGAAGCGAGACGGCGAACGTTTTACCCTGCGCGACACCCTGACGGGCGAATCGGTGACGGTAACGGCGGACAAACTGGTCAATGCCACCGGTGCCTGGGTGGATCAGACCAACGATCGTCTGGGACTGGCCTCGGGCTATCTGCAGGGGACAAAAGGCTCTCACATTATTGTCCGGCACCCTGAGTTACTGGCCGAGCTGGACGGGCACATGGTGTTTTATGAGAACCCGGAAGGGCGGGTCTGCATTCTGTTTCCCTACTACGGCAATGTGCTGATCGGTTCGACAGATATTCCTGTGGCTGATCTGGATGCCGTAACCTGTACCGATGAGGAAATTGACTACATGCTCGACTCACTGAAAGCCGTGTTTCCCGCGCTGGTCATTCAGCGGCAAGACATAGTGTATCAGTTCAGCGGTGTGCGTCCGCTGCCGTCGGTGAAAACCTCGACCACAGGGCAGATCCCGCGCAGTCATGCATTGCGGGTAGACAGCACGGAAGATGGTCTGGTTCGCCTGTATTCCCTGATTGGCGGTAAATGGACGACATTTCGTGCCTTCGGGGAAGAAGTGGCCGATCAGATCTTATCGGATATGGTGCACCCCCGCCGGATCTCAACAGCCGACCGGCCCATTGGTGGCGGCAGGGATTTCCCGCAGACAGATATTGAACGCAAAGCCTTTACCAAAGCGGCCCATGTTACATACGCCCTGAGTGAAACCAGAGCTGAAGTGCTGTTACAACGTTATGGCACTCGGAGCCTGGCGGTGATGGCCTATCTCGCCGGCGGTGAGGATGCGATGCTGACCAGCCTGCCGGATTACTCTCGGCGTGAACTGGCGTATCTGATTGAACACGAGGCTGTGTGCCGCACATTGGATCTGCTGCAGCGTCGCACCTCGGTGGCGATTGAAGGGCGGATAGATAATCAGGTACTGGCTGAGGTCACCGAGCTGGTGGCCGCGACGCTGGGCTGGAACGAACAGCAAACGAAACAGGATCTGGCAGAAAGTTGTCGTCAGTTGCCGCTACATCATGGTCTGGATGTCAGTGCTGAACAGGTTGAGCAAATCTGGACCACATCTTTTTCAGGAGGAAACTATGTATATCAGTAAGAAAGTAAGGATGAACCGGCTGTTTAACAATGGCCGCTGTCTGGATGTGGCACTGGATCACGGAGTGTGTAACGAGCCGTCTTTTCTCGATGGCCTGGAAAACATGGACTCGGTAGTCAGTCAGCTGGTGGAAGCCAAACCTGACGCGATTCAGATGAACTATGGTCAGTGCGACCTGCTGCAAAACGTTGACGGCAAAGACAAACCGGCGCTGGTGATGCGTCTGGATATGGGCAATCCGTACAACACCATCCGTCACCGTCATATGTGGGCTGTGATGCAAAATGATCAGGAACCTGTGCTGCAGGCGCTGCAAATGGACGCCGCTTGCGTCGTCGTCAATCTGTTTATGCTGCCTGATGAACCGGATCTGTTCCGCCAGTGTGTGGTCAATATCAGCAAGGTGAAAAACGACTGCGACAAGTACGGCATGCCACTGATGATTGAGCCGCTCGTGATGCAGCCGGCCAGTTCGGGTAAAGCCTATGCGGTAGACGGTGATGCTGAAAAGATAGTGACCCTGGTGCGTCTGGCACGTGAATTGGGTGCCGACATTATCAAAGCCGACCCAACGGCGGAGGCGTCGGAATTCCACCGTGTGGTCGAAGCGGCACGTTGTCCTGTGCTGGTTCGTGGCGGTGGTAAAGAAGACGTGGAAGTGGTCTTCAGCAAGGCGCGTCAGCTGCTGGATCAGGGCGCATTAGGCATGGTGTATGGCCGGAATATTTACCAGCACCCGAACCCGAGCCGTATCGTGCAGGCATTTATGGCGATGATCCACAATAACGCCAGCGTGTCCGATGCACTGGCCATTTATCAGCAGTAATTTCTCACTGTCAGCAAGAAAAGGAAGCGAGCAATGACACCATACGTACTGGGCATAGACTGCGGAAACACGGGAATAAAAGCGGCGATTTTTGATTTACAGGGCCGGGAGATCGGTGCGCTGGGTGATAAAGTGGCGACGTATTTTCCTGCACCGGGTTTTGCTCAGTGCGATATGGCAGCGCTCTGGACGCAGTGCGCGACCCTGATACGCCGCTTACTGGAAGAATGGGCTGTGAAGCCCGAGCAGGTAGTGGCAGTCGGTTGCAGCGGTCATGGCAACGGCCTTTACCTGCTGGATCACGACACTATGCCTTTACTGGCGATCAAATCGCTCGATTGCCGCGCGAATGATCTGGTGCAGACGATAAAAAATCAGCCCGACTATGATTTGATCCAGGAGCTGAACCGTCAGGGTGTCTGGCCGGCACAATCGGCCACACTGCTTTGCTGGCTCAAACAGTATCACCCGGATACCTACCAGAGTATCGGGAGTGTTCTGTTTTGTAAGGACTACCTGAATTTCTGCCTCACCGGCGACATCGCCACTGAATACGGGGATCTCAGTGCCTCTGGGTTATATGATTTTTCAGCCGGGGACGCTTCGGCTGTGTTACTCACCGCATTAAATATCCCAGAGATGCAGCAGGCGATCCCCGATATTAAGGAATGTCAGGATGTTATGGGCCGGGTCAGCACTGAAGCGGCGGCCTTAACCGGACTGGCTGAAGGCACGCCTGTGGTCAGTGGTTGTTTTGATATCGTCGCCTGCGCCATTGGCTCAGGGGTCTGGCAAAGTCAGGCCGCCTCTGTGATCGCCGGTTCCTGGAGCATCAATCAGGTTGTATCGGACACGCTGCCGGGCAGGGATGTCTTTATGGCCTGCCTTTTTCCCGGCCAGCGTTATCTGGCAGTGGAGTCGAGTGCAACCTCGGCCTCGAACCTTGAATGGTTCATCTGTGAATTTTTTAACCAAGAGAAACTGCAAGCTAAAACGGACAGTGTCGATTTTTTTCAGCAACTCAATACTCTGGTCGCCGAGACGGTGATCAGTGATGATCTTCCGCTGTTTCACCCGTATCTCTACGGCGGTTGTGACAATCAGCCGGTGCAGGGGAATTTTTTCGGACTGGCCGGGTGGCATAAAAAATCGGATTTACTCTATGCCGTTTATGAAGGCATTGTATTTGGTCACTTAGAACATGTCGGCCAGCTCAGGCGGGCCGGTCAGCATATCGACTCTGCGGTTCTCAGCGGCGGGGCGGCCAAAAGTCCGGTCTGGAGCCAGCTGTTTGCCGATGTGCTGGATGTCGCGATTCAGACCTCCGACTGCACCGAAGCCGGGGCCAGAGGCGCGGCCATGGCAGCTGCCACAGGGGCAGGCTGTTTTGCGACATTGCAGCAGGCGGTCACTGCCATGGCCAAGCTCAATATTCCCCTTACTCCCAGGCCGCGGCAGCAAGCCATTCTTCATCAGCGATACCAGCGTTACCTGGCTGTGTCGAAAGCCTTGAAAGGACTGACGACTTAATTCTCATATAATCCATTTATTATCAAACAGTTAACAATGCTGTTCCGGTCGTTGCCCTGCCGGAACGGCTTTGCCGATCCTGAAATTCTCCGGCTTTGCTCAGTCTCTCAAAATTGATTTATTTTGATATTTTTTGTCTCATTTTTATTCTTATGTGCTCTATATTATCTAGATGAATACAAGGTTGAAAGGACGAAAGGGATGACACAACGAATCGTAATGCCCGGACTGATGGAAATCGGCGCAGGCGCTCTGGATAAAGTGGCAGACATGCTGACATTGCTGTCCTGCCGTCAGCCATTGATTATCAGCGACAGAGTGATGTCTGAGCTGGGTTATGTTCGCCGGGTTGAAATTGCGCTGGCGGCGGTAGGGTTGGAGTGCGGCGTCTTTCTGGATACCGAGCCGGAGCCGACAGAGGCGTCTATCCTGCCGGCGGTTGATCAGGTGGTGACCGGTCAGTTTGACTGCCTTATTGCACTGGGTGGGGGGAGTGCTATCGACAGCGCGAAAGCCATTGGCCTGCTGGCACAGCACGGCGGTCAGATGCGTGACTATAAAGTGCCCCATGTGGTGACAGAGGCCATCTTACCCGTGATTGCTATTCCGACCACGGCAGGCACGGGATCAGAGGTGACTCGGGTCACCATCATTACCGATCAGGACACAGACGAAAAGATGCTGTGTATGGGGCCGGGGTTAATTCCCAGAGCAGCGATCATTGATTTTGAGCTGACTCTGTCAGTTCCGGCCCGTATCGCCGCCGATACTGGCATTGATGCGCTGACGCATGCCATTGAAGCCTATGTCAGCGCCAAAGCCGGGGTGTTTTCCGATCAGCAGGCGCTGTCCGCCATGCGTTTGATTGCGCCGAATCTTCGCGAAGCGGTGAATACACCGGGCAATCATGAGGCGAAAGAAAAGCTGATGCTGGGGGCCACGCTGGCCGGTATTGCCTTCTCCAACGCGTCTGTCGCATTGGTGCACGGCATGAGCCGTCCGATCGGCGCTCATTTCCATGTGCCTCATGGCATGAGCAATGCCATGTTATTACCCGCGATTACCGAGTTTTCCATTCCGGCCAGTCTGACACGTTATGCCGACTGCGCCCGCGCGATGGGGCTGGCTGATGACATCGTCAGTGATGAAGAAGCCGTGCAGCGTCTGATGTCTGAGCTGACCCAGCTCAACGCTGATCTGCAGGTGCCGGCCATGTCGGATTTCGGGATTGATCAGCACAGGTATCATGAGCTGCTGGACATCATGGCAGATCAGGCACTGGCATCGGGTTCACCGAACAATAATCCGCGCATTCCGAGCAAGAATGAAGTGATTGAACTGTATAAAAAAGTATGGAGTTAATGATGATTGGAAATTACATCAACAGTGAAATAGTGCCAGTGACCTCAGGTCGCAATCTGCCGGTGACGGATCCGGCCACCGGTAAAGTGATCGATCAGGTTGGCTTGTCCAGTGTGGCTGATACTGAGCAGGCCATTGCCTGCGCGGAAGCGGCCTGGCCGGCCTGGGCGCAGATGACACCGCTGAATCGCTCCCGTATTTTGTTTCGCTTCAAAGCCTTGCTGGAACAGAATATGGACGAGCTGGCGACACTGATCAGCCGCGAACACGGGAAAGTACACAGTGACGCATTAGGCGAATTAACCCGCGGACTGGAAGTGGTCGAATTTGCCTGCGGTATTCCGCACCTGCAAAAAGGCGAACACAGCCGCAATGTGGGTACAGACGTGGATTCGCATTCCATGCTGATGCCGCTGGGCGTTTGCGCGGGTATCACCCCCTTTAATTTCCCGGCTATGGTGCCGATGTGGATGTTTCCGATAGCACTGGCCACCGGGAATACCTTTATTCTGAAACCGTCAGAGAAAAACCCGTCGGCAGCACTGAGACTGGCAGAATTGCTGACCCAGGCCGGTTTGCCGCAAGGGGTGTTCAATGTCGTGCAGGGGGATAAGGAATCGGTGGATGTGCTGCTGAGCGATCCCAGAGTCAAAGCGGTCAGTTTTGTCGGCTCGACACCGATTGCGGAGTATATCTATTCGCAGGGCTCGGCACACGGCAAGCGGGTGCAGGCACTGGGCGGCGCGAAAAACCATATGGTGGTGATGCCGGATGCGGACTTGGATCAGGCGGTCAATGCCCTGATGGGTGCTGCCTTTGGTGCGGCCGGTGAACGCTGTATGGCAATTTCCGTCGCGGTCGCCATTGGTGACGAGGTGGCCGATAAGCTGGCAGAAAAACTCACCGCCCGCATTCGTGAGTTACGTGTCGGACCGGGTTACGGCCAGTCGGTTGAGAATGAAATGGGGCCGCTGATCACAGACGATCACATGAAGCGCGTCAGCAGCTACATCGACGCCGGTGAAGCAGAAGGGGCCACTTTGCTGGTGGATGGCCGCGATTATCAGGTCCCCGGCTTTGAAAGCGGCTATTACGTTGGCGGTACTTTGTTTGATCACGTCACCCCTGAGATGACGATTTACCGCGAAGAAATCTTCGGGCCAGTTCTGTCCCTGCTGCGCGCCCAATCGCTGGATGAAGCCCTGACGCTGATCAATCAACACGAATTCGGTAACGGTACGGCGATTTTCACTGCCGACGGTGAAGCCGCACGCCGGTTCAGCGACAAAGTGGAAGTCGGAATGGTCGGAGTGAATGTACCTATTCCTGTGCCTATGGCGTTTCATTCCTTTGGTGGCTGGAAACGTTCTCTGTTCGGGCCGCTGCACATGCACGGCAGCGATGGAGTGCGTTTCTTTACCCGCATGAAAACCATCACTACCCGCTGGCCGAAAAACCAGCAGCAACAGGCTGACTTTGTCATGCCGACCATGAAATAACACTTCAAACGAGCGGCTTCCCGATGCAGGAAGCCGCCTGAATAATAAGCGGCTTCCTGCCGCGACTCAGTTGGCGAAGTTTTGCAGTAATCACGATAAATCAACCCTACTCACTATCCGAGGTTGAGGGGCGGTGCAGTTACAGGCCCCGGGCAGTTCAATTCTGCGCTAGTGATACAATAAATCATGGAGATCATTCATGGCTGCAATACGGAAGCGATTTAACCGCTACCCCGGCATACGACCTGTGCTGGGCATGCTTGCCTCGCTCGGACTCAGTGCGTCAGTAATGGCGGCACAGGGCCCCGGACTGGGCAATCTTAATTACAGTTCAGGCGAAGCGTACACTCAGGTATCTTACCCTCTGGTTGATGACACCACTGGATTTCTGCCACCGGATTACCCCGGCAGTAAACACTATGGCGTGAATGTCATGACCATGCTCAATGGGTACATGGTGGGTATTTTCGCCCCTGACAGTGGTGGTGGTCCCGGCGGCTGGATAGCGCTGGACGCCTCAGACCCGACTAATCTGTCACTGGTCAAGATGGTCTATGAACCCGATGCCACTAATCAGTACCGCACCGGCAACGGACTGCGTACCGCGGAATTTCGCGAGCCGCATTCTTTTGGTCTGAGCGAAGGGAATCTGATTGCCATCCAGACCGGGAAAGGGATTGAAATCTGGGATTGGTCTGATGTCAATAATCCCATTCAGGTTTCCAAGCTGCCCATTTCGGGCGTCAACTTCGGTGATTATAATAACGTGTCCTGGCAGTTGTTCTGGCAGGCGCCTTATCTGTATGTGGCCCGTGGTAATGCCGGCTTAACCATAGTCGACACCAGTAACGTCAATAATCCTTCAATAGTGAAAACCATCCCGACCTCGCAACTGGGTGGATTCAATGTCGGTCCGGTATTTGTGGTGGGGAATAAGATGTTCCTGTCGAGCATGGAAACCACAGCGGGCTTTTCTATTCTGAACCTGGATGATCCGGAAACCCCGACGCTGGAAAAAACGGTCAGCTCCCTGCCGGAGAAATACTATGCCTCCTGCTGGGATGGCAAGTACGCGTTTTTCGGTGCCCGCTCTACAGCGGATAAACTGAGAATCTATGATACAACAACCACGCCTATGACACTGGTGCACGATCAGCTGTCCGGGTTCCAGAATCTGTACTGTAACGTACAGGATAATAAGCTGTTTCTCGGCAACCAGGACGATATCTCGGTATTGGATATCACCAATATCAGCAACATACAGCTATCAGGCAGCGGCTCGCTGAATGCAGCAGGCGGCGATACAGACCATGGTCAGGTGTTCCCGTTCGGTAACATGGTCTGGGTTGGCAATGACCACGGCACTGGCAGCGGTTTAATTGCGCACCAGGCCGGTCCGGACAATACGCCTCCGGCCATTGTTCACAGCAATCCGGCAATAGACTCAACCCTGCAACCCCGTTCGTCCCGGGTCGGCATTGTCTTTTCCGACAGCCTGCTGATGGAGTCGGTGAACAGTAATACCTTTACCGTGACCAAGCTGGGCAGCAGTACGCCGGTCAGCGGCACCTACAGTGTGAATTTAGGGTTTGCCAACTTCACGCCGGACAACCAACTCGATGCAGACAGTATCTATGTGGTTGAACTGGATGGCATTGAAGATTTTGCCGGTAATCCGCTGCCTGCAACCAGCTACCGTTTCTCTACCGGTTCTGTTGTGGGTCATGATATTTCTCTTGGCAGCACGGCTCAGGTTACGCTGGGTACGCCCATTTCCTTCTCAGCCTCGGCTTCTCCTTTGCTGGGCGGCAATCTGGAGTATTCCTGGGACTTTGGTGACGGCACACCGCCAACCGCATTTTCCAGCAGTGGCTCGGTCAGCCACACCTACAGCTCGCCAAATCACTGGAATGCCATTGTGACTGTGCGCGAATCGGGCTCACTGACCACGAGCAAAACGCAGCAGCACACGGTATACAACCCGCTGACACTGAACACGCCGACGACCGCCAGCACCATAGTGAAAGATGCAAACCGTGTGTACGCGGTCAATGAAGATAACGGCACAGTGTCGGCCATCAGCCAGACCTCACCGTTTGGCAAAGTATGGGAAACTCAGGTTGGCGAAAAACCCCGTACGCTGGCCATCGCCCCGGACGGCAACCTCTGGGTTGCGAACCAGGACAGCGACAACATCAAAGTCCTGTCTCCAACCGGCAGCGTACTGCATACCATCAATTTGCCGCGCGCCAGCCAGCCGCATGGCGTGGTATTTACACCGGACGGCAGTGCCGCGCTGGTCACTTTGCAGGCAACAGGCGAAATGGTCAAAATCAATCCGTCGAACCGCACCATTACCGGCACGGTCAGTGTGGGCCAGAGCGCCAGAGGTATTGCAGTCGACAGCGATTCGGCCACCGCATTAGTCACGCGTTTTATCTCTCCCCAGTCTCATGCTGAGGTCGTTGCTGTGCATGTCGGTTCAATGTCTGTGGACTCTGTGGTGAATCTGCAGAAAGACACCACGACTGTGGATGGCGAAGACAGAAGCCGCGGGATCCCGAATTATCTCAATGCGGTCACCATCTCGCCGGATGGTCAGTCGGCATGGGTACCGGCGATCAAAGCCAATGTGGATCGCGGTGAGTACAATGAAGGTGATCCGAATCAGGCGCTGACCTTCGAAACCACGCTGCGTGCCATTACCTCGCAGATCAACCTGAATACGCTGGCAGAAGTACCCAGTCTGCAAATGGACATGGACGACAGGGCACAGCCCAAAGCGCTGGTATTCAGCGAGCTGGGCGATTATGTCTACATTGCGCTGGAAGGACAAAACAGCGTAGAGGTTCGCGATGCCTATACCCGCGAGCGGGCCAGTGAAATTGCCGACTCAGGAAAAGCCCCACGAGGTTTGGTGAAAGCCGGTAATCTGCTATTCGTGCATAATTTCCTGTCGCGCACCATCTCTGTTCATGATTTAACGCCGTTTGAAAATGAGGGCGAAGCCATTGCCAAACTGGCGGATATTTCGCTGGTGTCGAATGAAACCATGCATCCGCGCGTACTGGCCGGTAAACAGATTTTCTACAACGCCAGCGATGCGCGTATGACCCGTGATGGCTATATCTCGTGTGCCGGCTGTCACACAGACGGTGACAGTGATAACCGAGTCTGGGACTTTACCGACCGCGGTGAAGGGCTGCGAAATACCATTTCTCTGCTCGGCCGGGTCGGTATGGGGAATGGCCGGGTTCACTGGACAGCAAATTTCGATGAAATTCATGACTTTGAAAACGACATTCGTCTGGCGTTTCAGGGCGTGGGTTTTCTGGATGATGCCATCTTCGCGCTGACCTCGGATCCGTTAGGGGCCAATAAAGCCGGTTACAGTGCTGATCTGGATAACCTGGCGTTTTATGTCAGCAGCCTGAATCAGTATCCGCGCAGTCCGTACCGCAATCAGGACGGCAGTCTGACGGCGGCCGCATCGACAGGTAAGACACTGTTCACGCAAAAAGGCTGCGACACCTGCCACAGCGGCGATTTCTATACCGATAACCAGCGTCATGATGTCGGCACCATTCAGGCCTCATCCGGTCAGGGAAGCGGGAATGCGCTTGGCGGTGTGGGTTTTGATACACCAACACTGATTGGCGTATGGTCAACACCACCGTATTTCCACAACGGACAGGCGGCAACACTCAATGACGTGCTGCAAACCGGTTCCCAGCACAGCGTCAGCAGCGCCAGTGAACGGGCGGCACTTGTTGCCTACCTGGAGCAGATTGAGTACGAAGGGCCGGAAATCGTAGTGCCTGAGCCACCGGCAGAAGCCACAGTGGTGTACCTGAGCGACCTGACAGAAGTGTCATCCAGCAATGGCTGGGGGCCGTTTGAAAAAGATGCCAGCAACGGTGAGGCAGCGGCAGATGACGGCGGCACCATCTCTATTGGTGGTACGCAGTATCAGAAAGGTCTGGGCGTCCATGCTGAGTCTGAAGTGGTGTATGACATCAGCGGTGGAAATTATACCCAGTTCCGTGCCTTCGTCGGTGTCGATGATGAAGTCGGTGGCAGCGGTAGTGTGGTGTTTGAAGTCTGGGTGGATGGTGTGCTGAGTTATCAGAGCGGCACGCTGACCGGTTCAGACACCGCTCAGTATGTCTCCATCAATCTGAACCCGGATAACTATGAGCTGAAACTGGTGGTAACGGGTGCCGGTAATGGTGTCGGCAGTGACCATGCCAGCTGGGGCGATGCCAAACTGCTGCAGTCTTCCGGCCAGAGTCAGTACAGCTATCTCAGCGACATGACCGAAACCGGGACTGTGATCAACGGCTGGGGGCCGCTGGAAAAAGACACCAGCAACGGTGAAGAACTGGCGAATGACGGCAATCCGATCACGATTGGCGGTTCGGTATACAGCAAGGGACTTGGCGTGCATGCAGATTCCACCGTCACCTATACCCTGGTGGCCGGTGAGTATGACCAGTTCCAGGCGGTGATTGGCGTCGATGATGAAGTGGGCAATAACGGCAGTGTGGTGTTTGAAGTCTGGCTCAACGGCAGTCTGGCCTATCAGAGTGTCACGCTGACCGGCAGTCAGGCGCCGGTCACTGTTAACCTGCCGATCCCGTCCAATGTCACTGAGCTGAAGTTGGTTGTGGGCACTGCGGGTGATGGCGATGGCTATGACCATGCGGATTGGGCTGATGCGCGGTTGAGGTACGCGAACTAGCGAGGGATATTTCTCTTGGGGAGGGTGGGGTGATTGACCTCCCGTGTTGCCCGGACAGTGCAGTGCCTGTCCGGGCATTTTTTATTTGCCGTGGGTTGGGTGATTTCAGGATTTGTGTCGGTATGTCGCGCTTGGGTTCACTGCTTCCCTCGCCATGGTATGACGCGCGCCAGACACTCTTTGCTGGCTCAAAGAGTGCCCAGAAATGCCTGCTTGTTCGTTGGTGTTGTCCGGGCCGGTTGTAGGCGCTCCCAGCGCCGACAACCTAAAAATTCGTCCTGAATTTTTCCCTGGGGGAGTGGAAATGGTTAGATCCAATCTTGGAATTGTCCCGTTGTTAGTTAGAGGGACATTGCAAAACAAGGGCGTTGTACTTATTTGTTGGCTGAAATCACACTGTGGTTGATTCAATAAAGCAACCCTGAAACCGTGTTCTAGTCTTGGAAACGAGAGGTTCAGGGGGTTCTTGATGGAGCGCTTTGGCGGTAGCGTGGTTTTGGGGAATTCTGAGGTTCTTGCGAGTATGTCGCGCTGGGGTTCAGTGGCAATCTCAGCATTTTCGAAGCGCGCCAGACACTCTTTGCTGGCCCAAAGAGTGCCCAGAAATGCCTGTTTGTTCGCTGGTTGTGGTCCGGGTCGGTTGTAGGCGCTCCCGGCGCCGACAACCTAAAAATTCATCCATGAATTTTTCCCTGGGGTATTGGCACTGTTTGGGCTTGTAACTCGTTATTGCCCCATTTCTTTTTTCAGGCGATTAACCACTCACTTCACCAAAGTATTATTTGTCTTACTTTTTGTAATTAAAAACATATGGTTCACAATGTCTGCCCACCCTGTTTCACTTGTATCATTGTGATTGGTATAATTTTCCTCGTCTATACTAGGTAAGGTCCCTCAGTGATTACGGTTCGAGTACTAAAAGCAAAAAACGGTGACTGCATCCTGCTATCTTGGGTTCATAATGGAACTAAGCGAAATATTCTTGTCGATGGTGGTAAGTCCTCTGTATACAAAACAGCCACACAGAAAGGCGAGCTTTATAAAGCACTAAAGATACTTAGAGATAACGGCGAGCGTGTAGACAAGCTGATCTTAACTCATGTTGATGATGATCATATTGGCGGACTTATCAAAGGGTTTGAAACTGGAGAGTTGCTCACAGATTTGTGTGACAGCATATGGTTTAACTCTGGAAGGCTGATTAAGCAATATTTTAACGCCGAAAGTAATCCGAGTAATGAACTATATCTTGAAAGAAAGAACCGCAAGGATGGGGAAACAAGTGTAAAGCAAGGAGTTACGTTAGAAGAGCGTATAACAGAACTTGGTATATGGGATGAGGAATTGATTGTTTCTGGACATTCAATTGATTTTTATGATGCGAAAATTACGGTGTTGTCGCCCACATTAGAAAAGCTGTCAAAGTTACTTCATAAGTGGGAAAAAGAAGCTCCTAGAAGTGTGACATCAGCGTCTGAAAAAGATTATAAGTCAAATATTTATGAGTTAAGTGAAAATGATGTTTTTGAGGGAGATACATCTATTCATAACGGAAGCTCAATAGCTTTTGTCTTTGAATATATGTCGAAAAAAATTTTGCTTCTCGGAGATGCACATGACGATGTTATATGTGATTCTTTGTCAAAGATAGTCAGCAGTAAAGGGAATGAAGGTTCTGATGAAAAAATGCTGACATTTGACTGTATTAAACTTTCACATCATGGCAGCAAATATAATACAAGCTATGATTTTTTGCGCCTAATTGAGTGTAAGAGCTTCATAATATCTACTGATGGTAGCTTACATGGCTTACCGAATAAGTTGACACTAGCAAGAATAATTAAAACAATAGATAAGCCCAGCCTGATATTTAATTACCCACAACTTATCAAGAAAATCTTTACTAAAGAAGAGCTGGAAACATTAGCAGGCTCAGGTGTTGTAATTAAAAGGTGTGAAGATCCCTTAAATGTATGAATTAGCATTACAAAAAATTAAGAATTCCACTGTAAAGGTTATGGAAGGAAGTGGCGTCATAATCAACCCATGCACTGATGAATACTCTTATATTTTTACTGCAAAACATGTGATTACTGAGATAGATATTGAGGATATTCATATTGAAAGTGTGAATGGTCTTGATATCAGAGTTTTAGATAAACTAGAGCATAATGATATTGATCTTGCCATTCTAAAGATATCTAAGGTAGATGAAGGTGTACACTTTTATGAGAGCAATTACGAACACTTCAGTCAGAATTTGAAGCTTTATGGATATCCGGAGCAAAATAGACATCAAGAAAAAGTCATAGACCAATTAGGTTCATACAACTGCGAACTTCATGATATAGGCGATGAGAAATACACTTTTTTTCTAGATGGTATTGCGCCAATTGATGATGTCGAAGGTTTTTCGGGAGGTGGTATCTTCTCGATTGATCGAGAAACAGGAAGTTTTAGCATTTTGGCTGTTGAGATTGGTATGAGAATCCCTGAGTCTTCAAACAGTCAAGTAGATGCTATAAAGATTGCTAGTTACATCGAAATCCTCAATAATAATAACTGGAAATTGGTGATACCAGACTATCTTCGAAGCTTCGAAATATATAGGAATATAATTTTCGAATATGTTAATTTAGAGAATGATGGGAGCTTAAATGGAATTAAAGGATGTTTGCGGACCATATTAGAAGAATATGGGGTAACTAACTCGTCGACGGTTAATCCAAACTCAATTTTAGATAAGTTTGAGAATAAGATATTAACGCATGCACAAAAGAAGAATGATTTGTACAATAGATGCTTATGGAGAGGTTTCTTAGAATTCTTGTCGATATACCTATCTCTAAACCCTCCATCAGACTCTGATTATTGCAATGAAAATTATTTGGATGAGTTGTTTTTAAAATTTAGATTTGTCTTTGACCATAAAAAAGTTAATTTTAAAAAACTATTTAGAACATATATTTTAGAAACTGACTTTGGTCCGATAAATGAATCGTCAAAAATACTAATCTTCTCGCCACAAAACGCTAATGTAGGAAGCCCTATATTAGACAAAAAAGTCTCTGAAATGACGTTAAATGACATATCTAGTTCTATTGTTAGTCAGAAGCATAGGATAGAAGTTGTAAACCGTAACCGTAATATAAAAAATGACATATTACATTGGCCATCAGTCAATGACAGATGCCTGTCCGATAATGAAGATGATTATAGTTGCTACACCGTATTTGATAGCGAACAAGTGAAAGAAAGTTTAAATAATAGTTATAGGGAATTTTTAGCTGATGAAGAATGATATATCTTTTGAAGAAAATCATAGTTTTTCGGATCTAGTACCAGATTATAATATAAGAAAATTTGTCTTGTCTTGTAATATGACTATGTCAGCTAAAGTAAATGCATTTTGTTTGGTGTTCGAAAAAGAAAGCGATTTAAAAGAGCAGTGGGAAGATATTGCAGACGTTTTAAATTATGAATACCTAAGTGCTAATGAAACCACTGAGTTTGAAAGGTGGAACAATTACTTGATATTTATAGTTACAGGTGAAACATCCCTAGAAACAAAATATGAAATTGAGAATGATAAATTTTACATGCGTAAACTAGTTCTAGAACTTTCAACTAAAAGTGAAGAGATTTTAAAGGAAAAAACTATAGAGTTTTTAAATAATAGATTGCTTCTTAGAAATTTTGATTTGTCTAATAATACGTCTAATAATGACAAATGGAAAGAATTATTGGGGGGGTATTCAAAGTCAATTACTAGCGAGAATATTACATTTGGCCGAGATAGAGTTTCAAAAGATGCTAGGGTAGATTGGATAAATAGAATGTTAGGTCAATAATAATGAAGTTAAAAAAAGTTGAAATACAAGCATTTAAGTCCTACCTGCAAAAAGAAGATGGCACCTTTGATTTTACTAGTAGTGATAGTGAAACCCCTGCTAACTTCATTTCTCTGTTTGCTCCTAATGGATTTGGGAAAACATCTTTCTTTGACGCAATAGATTTTGCGATAACTAAAAAAATAACAAGATATGTTCGTAGTGATAAACTATCAAAGTTAAACCTTGAGGAGTGTAGACAGCATAACACTCAAGGAGAAAAACAGTTAGTAATAAGAAATAAGAATGCACCACTAAATTTAAAGACAATAGTTAGGGTTTCTACAGACAGAAATGAGAAGCCATTTATATCTTCATATAAAAATAGTCAGAAAAATAGTTCAGATCTTAGAATTCAATCCAAGAGTAATATCAATAATTACTTTGAATCGTCAATGCTATATCAAGAGTCTATAGATGCATTTTTGCGAGAAACAAACTCTGAAGACAGATTTCTAAAGTTCTCAGAGATTGATGGTGAGTTAGTTGAAATCAATCGCGTAAGGACGTCTATTCTATCTGTCAAGTCTGAAATTTCAAACGAGGAAGAAAAGCTTGTTGCTGAGAAGCTTACATTAGAAAAAGAAGAAAAATCACAACTTGAAATTCTCAATAATGTAGATGAAGTTAACCGAATTATTAGCGAGTTAAATAAATCTAATGAAAATATAGCTCTACCGTTAATATCAGCCCCATACAATGAAAGTAGTCACTTCGCACTTTCATCTCGAATAATAGAGTTA
Source organism: Photobacterium salinisoli (assembly GCF_003614885.1). Taxonomy (GTDB): domain Bacteria; phylum Pseudomonadota; class Gammaproteobacteria; order Enterobacterales; family Vibrionaceae; genus Photobacterium; species Photobacterium salinisoli. Next base: position 487,910 of record NZ_QZMS01000011.1, on the reverse strand, counting down.
TACAATAGCCTCGAAAAAAACTCGAAGATTAACAAAGAAGAAGTTTTGACTCTTGAGTCACAACTATCAAAAATTGAACTTGCTATATCTATGTATCAGCAATATCTCTCATTTAAAGAAGAGAGAGAAAGAATTATACTTCTAAATAGTAATATAAGTAAGCTAGATGAATTTATTCAAGCGAAAATTAAATTAGATAATAATATAAAAGATGCAGAAAGTGAACGCATTGATTTAATTCAAATTTGTGAAGATGCAAAAAAATTCACAGAAGTATATTTACAAAAAACAAATGTGGAGCGAGAGCTGGAGGGTCATAAAAAGGTCTTAACCTCCAAGTCGGAAAGGCTTAATGATAATAAAAGAAAATTATCAAAACTATTGTCGGAAAGAGTTGTTCTAGAAAAAGAGTTAAGTGAGGTAAAATCCAAAAAAACTCAGTTAAATGATACATATGATAAGATCAGTAAGCTCATTAAGGCTGAAAGAGATTTCAAATTAAAATTCGAAGTCTTAAATAATGAATGTGATACTTATCTAAATAAAATAAAGTCAACTAAAGAAGAGATGGACGAAGTTAAATGTTTAAAAATAAATGATGTGACCAAGTATTTAGAAAAGGGGAATATTTCACAGAAAGATAATAATTTACTTCGTGATATAACTGATAGATATAAAAATATAGAAGATGAAATTTCAATTTTTGACAGAGATGTCAATGCTAAGCACCAGAAACTTAATGAAGTTAGAAAACAAAACTCGGATGTTCTGACTTTAATTGAAAAAGCTAGCGTTCTAATTTCTGAAACTCAGCAAAGCCACTGTCCTCTTTGCGATAGACCTAACCATAGCTATGAAGAATTATTAGCTAGGATTAGCAAAAACTCAGCTCTCTCAGAGTTAGAGAAGTCTTTAGTGGTCGACTTGAATAAGCTCAATGATGATAAATCAAAGTTAGAGAATAATTTGAACGCTACACTTGGAGCGTTTAAAACGTTTATCTCTAATTATATTGTATCAGCAAAAAGAGAAATAGATGTTCTGGATTTAAAGAAGGCTAAAAAAGAGATTGAAATTATAAATCTTAGAGAAGAGTTTTCCAAAATAAAACAAGAAATGGATATACTGAACACTTCTGTTATGTACATGTCAAAAGAAGAGTACAACCTCCATCTGGATGGTAGGATGTCTACATTAATTCAGTGTGTTGATGAGTTATACAATAGTGCAGAGCTGCTGAAAAAAGAAATTGAATATGGCAATGTGAACGTAGATGACATAAATAAATTGCAAGATATAGAAAACAGACTTTCAGAGTCCAATGCAAAACTATCTGGTTACGTAAAGCTTAACGAATTCATTACGAAATCAAAATTAGAACAGAGCTCATCTATAGCTGAGATTACAGAGTTAGCGATAAATTTTATTACAGAACTTGATGCTAAGCTTGCACAGTACATAGCCGAAAAAAGTAAGTTGGTGGATGCAGAGAAAGTTATTGATCTTCATGTCGAAAAAAGCCCTTATTGTAACTTAGAACTAAGAGAAAGAAATAATAAAATCCATGCTTTACAAGATGATATGGATATAATCATAAAGTCTATGCCATGGTTTTTTAATATCTTGAATGGTTATGATTCAGCTAGCAATGAAGACCTTAGTACCTTCATCAGATTAAGTATTGAAAACATGATCAATGATGTTTCTTTGAAGGATGATAAGAATCATAAGCTGTTGGTGCTCGTGTCAACAGTTAAAGATATCTCTGAAGAGTTGATCGGCTATTTAGATATAACAGAAATCCAATCAAAATTACGTGGAATAAATTGTAAATTAAAAAAGCTATACAGTATTTCTATTGAGCTAGAGAATGATTCTATATCTTTAGGAAAGGAAATTAGTTCGAGAGTTGATGCTTTCTTTAATACGGATTTAATTAATAAGATATATCAAAGCATTGATCCCCACCCAGAATATAAGGAAATTATATTCACGTGTACGGCAGAAGATAAGCCAAAACTATTAGTGTCTGCTCGAAGTTCAAAAAGCAATCAACTTATGTCTCCAACGTTAAGTTTTAGTTCGGCACAAATTAATGTACTAGCGCTAAGTATTTTTCTTGCTAGAGCGATAAATGCTAAAGATGACGAAGAAAATGATGTAGATTGTATCCTAATTGACGACCCAGTTCAGTCCATAGATGCCATAAACACACTAGGGCTGATTGATACTCTTCGGATGATTAGTGTTAAGTTCAATAAGCAGATTATTCTTACAACGCATGACGAAAACTTCCATGAGCTGTTAAAGAAAAAAATTCCGCAAGATAGCTTTTCGTCTAAGTTTCTCAGACTCAAATCTTTCGGTAAAGTTAGTCAAGATAGTTCTATTGAAGAATCTTGATTAAGATAACGTATGAGTGGTTAAAAATACTACTCACATCATAACGAAGTAACTTTTTTGCAATGGCTCTAAAAGGCAATCAGGTTTTGATATACGTTTGCTAATGAGAGTTGTGGACTTTAGAACTAAAAAACTAACTCATTTATGTCCAAAAAAGAGTTTTGCCCTCAAAGTAATCCACTCCCCAGGGAAAAAATCAGGACGAATTTTTAGGTTGTCGGCGCCGGGAGCGCCTACAACCGGCCCGAACAACAGCAACGCACAAACAGGCATTTCTGGGCACTCTTTGAGCCAGCAAAGAGTGTCTGGCGCGCGTCACACCATGGCGAGGGAAGCGCTGAACTCAAGCGCGACATACCTTCATGTCCTACTTAAAGCACCAACCACATCTCCCCAAAAATCACAAGAAACCCAATTCTCAGGGAAAAATTCAGGACGAATTTTTAGGTTGTCGGCGCTGGGAGCGCCTACAACCGGCCCGGACAACAGCAACGGACAAACAGGCATTTCTGGGCACTCTAATGATATGGTCCGCCCCAACCTCACCCCTAGCGACGTCAGTGGCTAAGCTTGAGGAAACCGAAACCACTGAGGTGTGCCATCATGGACAATTTACATATTCTTGGTATCGATCTAGGCAGACATACTTTTCACTGTATCGGGCATGATCAGTACGGGCATGAGGTGTTTCGTAAGAAATTCAATCGGGCTCAACTGCTTTTATGGCTCTCTAATTTACCGCAGACAACTGTGGCATTTGAGTCTTGCGGCGGCGCGCATTGGTTAGCCCGAAAATGTGAAAGTTACGGGCACGAAGCAAAGCTCATCCCACCTCAATATGTAAAGCCCTATGTGAAATCGAATAAAAACGATTTCATTGATGCAGCGGCGATTGCTGAAGCTGCATCCCGCCCATCAATGCGCTTTGCTGCCGTGAAATCAGAGAGTGCTCAAGTTATCAGTATCATCAACCGGGCAAGAGATGCCTATATCAAAGAACGTACGGCGACCATGCTCAGAATTGGTGGGATTCTTGTTGAATTCGGACTCAGTCTTCCCAACGGTCATTCAACGATGAAAAAGTTATTCCAATGGATTGCAGAGCAAAACCAATCACTACCTCAAGCTTTACTCTTGGAATTAAAAGAACTTCACGAGCACTACCTGTACCTCACTGAGCACGTTCAGCTGCAAGAACAGAAATTAATCAAAATGACATCTGAAAATGAAATTGGTGAATTGCTTATGTCGATCCCTGGTGTTGCTCATATCACAGCGAGTTCATGCTTGGCTGAGATTGCCTCTCCGGGAAATTTCAAGTGTGGCCGTGATATGGCAGCATGGATAGGATTGGTTCCGAGACAGTACTCTACAGGTGGGAAAACCACATTATTGGGGATAAGCAAGCGGGGTAATAAAAGGCTCAGAACATTATTTATTCATTGCGCCCGTGCTGTCTTATCAAAGCCAGAAACAACGGGAAAATGCTTCGAACCCTGGCTCAGTAATCTGAGGGCAAGCAAGCCTTTTAATGTTGTTGTTGTCGCACTGGCTAACAAGCTAGTGCGGATCGCCTGGGCTGTGATGCACTCACATCGAGCGTTCAACGCCAACAAACTTGCTTGCCAATAAACTCATTCACCCATTTTGCAATGACAATGATGACGATAACGGTACATCGGCCAGATAGATAACCTGACGGTCCAAATAGCACTGAGATGCTTGCACTCTTTTAAGGATTATCTGGCGCAGATATCATCGTGGAGCTGGAATGCGAGAGAGCTTCCAAGAGAGACTCCGAATACATTAGCGCAAACCACTCCCGTTAAAATTGTAGTTGCAAAAACGGGGCGGACCATACATTTGGGCCAACAAAGAGTGTCTGGCGCGCGCCACACTATGGCGAGGGAAGCGCTGAACTCAAGCGCGACATACTTACTCAGCCTTAGCAATCTACTCGCTGTATGGATTCCCGCTTGGCGCGCTTCGAAAATGGTGAGATTGCCACTGAACCAAAGCGCGACATACCAGACAGACTTTAAAGAGAACACACCCCACTTCGCGAACCTTATATTGATCAGCCAGAATGAACCGTATAACCTGACCTGAAACAACACTATAAGAATAAACATGAGCACAATTAAGCCTGTAATCCGAAAAGAAAAAGGGTCGACGATTGAGCGTGTATTACGGATTTTATCCTTTATTTCCGAGCACGAAGGTCAGTACGATCAGAATGAACTGGCTGAGGCGATGGATCTCCCCAAGCTGGCTACTGCAAAACTCCTCGTGCAGTTGAAAGAACTCGGTATCTTGCGCGAAAACATGCTGAGAAAAGTCATTGCCGGACCAGAGTTCAGACAAATGGCGCTGGCTGTTCTGCGCAACAAGGTGTTTGAGTCACAGCGCCTGAAAGTGCTGGAAAGGCTGTCGGCGCTTATTGGTGAAACCTGTGGGATCTCTGTGCCGAACGGCATCGAAATGCTGTACTTTGAACGGGTTCAGACCAACTGGCCTTTGCAAATCAGTCTGCCGGTGGGCAGCTCAGTGCCGCTGGCGGCGACAGCGTCAGGCAAATTGTACCTGGCAACCTTGCCCGACAGTGTTCGCCGGGTGATTCTGGATAACATTGCGCTGGAAGTCTTCACCGAGCATACCCTGGTTGATAAAGCACAACTGGAGCATGAGCTGGCTGTTATCCGTGAACTGGGTTATGGCCGGGATAATGGCGAATTCATTGATGGCATGGCCGCGGTTTCCGTGCCGATTGCCCGCGACGGCTTGCTGCTGGGATTTCTGTTCTGCCACAGCCCGGTGGTACGTCATTCATTGCTCGATCTGGAAACTTTTGTGCCGCTGATGCAAGAAGCCGCTGATGAGATTATGGCCTTGATGCTGGCCGACGATTAGCAGGCAACAGCAAAGGGTTGTGATTAAGTCAGGTCACGAATATAGCTCTGCAGCTGGTCTCGGGTACGCTCGAGATCAGGTAAATACGTCAGCAATTGATCCAGAGATTTGCGTGTTTTCGGGCAGTGGCAAAACAGGGATGCCAGAAATTTGCCGTCGGCAGATTTGACCGGAATGGCCACAGCCACCAGTCCGTCGATGAATTCTTCGTTATCCACACTCACCTGACGTCCGCGGATGACTTTTAATTCCTGTTCCAGCGTATCACTATCGGTATGGGTATTTTTGGCCAGTTTGGTCATCTCCAGCTGGCCGATGATCCGCTCCCGCTGCGACTTGGTCAGGGAGCTCAGAAACAACTTACCGCTGGCAGTTGCCCATATAGGGGTTTTCATCCCTATGGGTAAAACAATCTGCAGCGGCCAGTTGGTCTGAATACGCTCGTGGTACACCATTTCATGGCCGTCCGGAATCGCAATCCCACAGGTTTCTTTCACGCGCCTCGACAACCCGTGCAATATTGCCTGAAGTTGTGCTTTCCGCTCATTGTTACTGTTCAGGTTGAGGGCAATACGCTTGAGTTCGGCACCGGGGTAAACGTTGCCGCGTTCATCGGCCGTCAGAAACTGTTCGTCATCCAGCTGCTGAACCAGGCGGTGATAGGTCGGTTTTGGGATCTCAGAATGAAAAATCAGCTCCGGCAGCGGAACTGGCTGTTCCTGTCTGGCGCTCTGGGTGATGATTTCCACTATGCGACTGACGGCGTTGGCTTTGTTTTCCATAGCTGGATCCTGTAATTCCTGTTGTCCGGCGATTATAGCGGGTATGCCTATTGCCTAAAAGGTTGATGTGGAAACGATTCACAGAAAAGAGTGTCGGTATTTCCCTCAAACAGGGAGGGCATTACAAAGGTACAGCCAGAGAGTGGCTGCTCACTGCGTTCCTGCTCAGACATGCCATACCAGCCCGTGGTCACAAACAGCATGTCGAGTTTGTCGCCGCCAAAGGTACACCGGGTGGCGTGTTTTACCGGCAATTCTTCCAGATGAATACATTTACCTTCCGGGTTGTATATGCTGACCGCGCCTTTGTTCCAGTGGCACACGTAGAGATTTCCCAGCTTATCTGTGGTCAGGCCATCCGGTAAGCCTTCTTGCTGCGGCAACTGTATAAAGACACGTTTGCTGAGTACGGCAGTCCAGTCGTCATTCATTTGCAGCTCGATAACCTGACCGCGGAACATATTGGCCACGTAGGCACGCTTCAGCCTGGCGTTAAACGCAATGCCATTGGCAACGGCATACCCGCTATCTATCTGGCTGATGGTATGGGTGTCTGCCTGATACCGGTAAAGGCAGCCTTCAGCTAGCTCTAAATGGGCTTCATTCATGGAGCCAAACCAGAGATCACCACTCGGGCAGTTTACTGCATCGTTCAGCCGTATACCGGTCAGTCCTTCGGTTGGGTCGGCGATAAACTCAAAGCCGCTGAAATCTGCCTGGCAGTGGTATAACCCCGCTTTGGTGGCGGCGAGCCAGCCAGAGTGGGCAGGGGCTATGGCCGTGACTGCGACCGGGACGTCGCTGGTGCGATGGGTTTTTGTCATCAGTGAATACTGGTGGACGCGGTTATTCTCAGTATCGACCCAGAACAGTGTCTGTTGCGAGGCCAGCCAGATTGGCGATTCGCCAATTTCACACTGGGTGTCAGTCAGGGTCTGAGCGAAGGGGTTTACCATGATGATTTTCCTATAATGATATTTTAAGTATCAATATAGGTTAATTATTACGAGGTGAACGAACGGCGTTGAAAAAACAAAACCCTGCTCACAGAGCAGGGTTCTGGTTGTCACCTTGCAAGTGTACGCATTACCAGCGGTAATTCAGGGTGGCTATCACACTGCGCTCTTCACCGTAGTAACAGTAGTAGTCACAGCTGGACACATAGGTTTCGTCAAACAGGTTGTTGACGTTCAGCTGTGCTTGCCATTGGTTGTTGATGTCGTATTGAGCACGCATATCCCAAACGGTATAAGACGGAACATTCAGCATTTCTGCGCCTGTTGAAGTGTGGCCGACAGAAGAGCCAATGTATCGGACCGCACCGCCAACCGTTAAGTCTTCAGCGCCTAAGCTGGCAAAGTTGTAATCAGCCTGAGCTGAAGCCATATGACGTGGAATGAGCGGAGAACGTGTCATTTCAGCACCTTCAGAAGGTTTGTACTGACTGTCGTTGTAGGTGTAATTGAACGCGACACTGACGTTTTCCATTGGTTTAGCGACTGCATCTACTTCAACGCCGCGTGAAGTGACTTTACCGGCCTGAGTCTGGGATCCGCCGTCAATCGATGAAACCAAGCCATTGTTTTGATCGATATTAAACCAGGCCAGATTTAAATAGCCGTCAATGAACTCTGGCGTGTATTTCACACCAGCTTCAATCTGTTCACCTTCCAGAGGTTTATAAACCTTATTGGTGAGCGGATCGATAGAGGCAATGACTTCGAAAGACTCTGCATAACTAACGTATGGAGACAGACCTGATTCGGACAAATACATCAAACCACCGCTCATGGATAAGTGATTGTCTGAAACATCTTCGTCAGTATTTGCCGTCTTGTTCTCGTTATCCACATCAACTTCGTCGAAGCGGGCGCCTATTGTCGCGATCCATTTACCGTCAAACTTGAACTGGTTTTTTGCATATAACCCAGCTTGCTTTTTGGTGATTAGTGCATGCGTAGCCAAACTCGGATCGGCCGGAGTGAAGTTGCCGTACTCAGGATCGAAAGCATTGATGGTTCCCATGTTTGAACCCATGGTGTTGGGCCATGGATTTTCTTTGCTGTCGTTCTTGTAATACTGTAAATCAAGGCCAACCAATAAGGTGTTTTCTGTTCGATCACCATACCAATGTCCTGTGACCTGATTGTCCAGACTGTATGTATCTGTTGTGCCATCACGATAAATTAAACCACGGAACAGGTCTGCAGACGTTTCACTACCAAAGGCGTAAGTGCTGCGCAGTAGAAGGTCTGTATAAGCGTAACGAGCATTTTGTTTCAGGCTCCAAACGTCATTAAATGTATGGCTCAGCTCATAACCCAATGAAATTTGCTTGTTCTTATTGATGTCGTAATCTGGCTCACCCAGATTTGTTGACGGGTCGATTTTACCTTGTGGGGTATTGATTAATGTACCGTAAGCAGGGAAAAAGCCGTTTGTCGGAACCCCTTCATCCTCTTTATAGCTGGCAAGGAAAGTAATACTGGTGTCGTCAGACATGTCCCAGGTCAGGCTTGGTGCGAAGTAATAACGGTTATTGTAAGTACCGTCCAATGTGCCATCACGCTCACTCGCCAGGCCGACAATCCGATAACGGACATCGCCATCTTCATTGGCATAATCGGAAATGTCGACACCAATGCGTTTCAGGTTCCGGTTACCGGTTTGCAGCTGCACGTTACCTTCTGGCGTGTCGGTAGGACGCTTGCTGATGGCATTGACAACTCCTCCCGGAGGCGCCTCACCATAAAGCACAGAGGCAGGTCCTTTCAGGATTTCAACGCGCTCAAGACCGAATGGTTCGAGTGTCCATACATAGTATCCGGTAGTGAAAAGACGATTACCGTCCAAGTAAGTTGCCGCATCAAAACCGCGGACTTTAAACCAGTCTGTATCTGTATCTGAACCGTAAGGCGCTGAGAGTACACCAGCCTGATAACGCAGGGCTTCATCCAGCTTCTGGAATTGATTCTTTTCCAGACTATCCTGATCAACAATCGCCATGGTACGAGGCGTTTCAGCCAATGGTGCTTCTACTTTCAGTGTTGACGCAGTCACAACGATAGTCTCTGGCTCAACATCCTGTACGCGGCTTGTTGCTTCATCGGCGAACGCCGGTAAGGCAACAGCAAACAAGGAAATCGGCAGAATATTTTTGTGGCAGATCTGTTTGATTGCCAGCCCAAGCATACTTGGACTTGGCTTGAATAATTGTGTCATAACGCGGATACCCAAACGAATGTAAAACAAATGCGAAGTAATAATTATTGTTATTTGCAATTATACTTACCGACTTCCCAGGGTATGTGATCTTAATCACCTTTTTGATGCGATGAGACAATTCTGCAGAATAAAAAAACATCCAGTATCATATTTTTGCTACAAAATACTGGACTTGATGCATAGGGAAATTGATGAGTTGCCGGAGGGATATTCCAGTTAATTAAACGACATAATTATTCAATTAGTTTAACTTGGTGTGCATTTTTGGGGTGTTTACCACATGTAATGCTGAAAAAATTCATACTTTGATGACAAAGTGTTCACAATTGGTATCGCTATCATTATATTGGTCCGACATACGAAGTAAACGGACTTGTCAGTTATGAATTTATCCATTGCAAGGAAGCTCAGAGTCAGCTTTTTCTTGTTGACTGCATTATTTTTAGCCGCAGCAATTATTCTTTATTTCCAGATCAATAAAGTGGAAAGCCATGCTTATTCACTCCTGAATGTGGATATTCCCACTGTAGATGCCAGCCGTTCCATTCAGCAAAATGCCGAATTTTCATTGTCCAGCCTCCGGGCTTATATGCTGGCGGCAGATGAAGCGCGGCAGGAACGTTACCGTCAACAACTTGACGATGCGTTTACCAAAGTAGATGAAGAAGTCGCCCGTTTACAAAATCATCTGAGTGAAGCGCAATTTAAGTTAGTAAAAGCAGACTGGGAAGCACTGAAAGCCAGTGAAAAAGCGGTGGCCTCTATGAGCCACACACCGGAAAACCTGCCCGCGCATACGTTATTGCAATCAGAAGCGGCGCCGTTAGCGGAAGTGGCTTTAGACCAGCTTCAGGGCATGCTTAATGAAGAGGAAGGTAATCCTGCTGGTGACGATCGTAAGCGATTGATGAAGTTGCTGACAGATGCTTATTCGTCGCTATCTAACGGTCTGGGTGAATTGCGTGCGTTTTTGATCAGCGCCGATCAGGACAATCTGGACAAGTTCGAAGAGTACCTGCGGCATCATAACCGGGCGGTTTCTGAAATTAACCGCAAGCAGGACAGCCTGAGCGACAGCCAGAAAAGTCTCTGGTCGCTGTTTAAGGAAATGCAGGATATGTATTTACCTATGGCGACAGACGTTGTGATGCACCGCCAGGCACAGGACTGGAATAAAGCGAATTACCAGATGGAAACAGAAACCCTGCTTGCCGTCGAACAGCTGGCGCAAACCATTGAAACAGTGGTTCGCGAACAGCAGGTGATTGCTGCCGAAAGTGGTGATGCGATTAGCAGCAGCGTGCAGAAAGTGGTGGTTCTGCTGATAGCTACCAGTGTGATTGCCAGCTTATGTTCTCTGTTTATCGCCACCTGGCTGGGGCGGGATATTGGTTCGCGTTTAAGCCGTGTGGTAACACGTGCGGAAGAAATATCGCACGGTAATTTCTCTGGCAAAGCGCTGGTGAACAAAGGCGCTGATGAAATCGCCGCGTTGATTGATGCGGTTAACCGCATGTCCGTTGCTTTGTCTGGCTTAGTGACCGGGGTGTCCACCAAAGCGCACGCAGTGAATGTCAGCATGGATAAGCTGTTAGCCACCAATGCAGATACAGCTGGGGAAGTGAGCGATCAGGCGTCGCGGATTAACTCTGTGGCGACAGCAATAGAAGAAATGTCCGCCACGGCCCATGAAACGGCACAAAACACCCAGGCGGCATCTGACGATCTTGCGCATTCGGCTTCCCTGCTGGTGAACGGCGAGCAGGCGCTGGATCAAAATCAGCAGACAGTGACAGAGCTGAATACGCTGGTGGCGCAGGCCAGCGACATGGTTCAGCAACTCAGAACCGACAGTGACCGTATTGAACATGTCACGGAAGTGATTCAGGGCGTAGCGGAGCAGACCAATCTGCTGGCGTTGAATGCGGCGATAGAAGCGGCCCGAGCCGGCGAGCTAGGGCGCGGTTTTGCGGTCGTCGCTGACGAAGTCCGCCTGCTGGCCCAGCGCACCACTGAGTCTACAACAGAGATTAACGCGATTGTTGAAGCGCTTCAGGCGTCTACCCATCAGGTCGTACAGGTTATCGAACAGAGCCAGTCTCTGGTTCAGGTGGGCACAGAGCACACTGCAACGGCCAATGAGATGCTCAAAGATACGGTTCGTTACATGGAGGTGGTGTCGCAGAAGGTGAGTGACATTGCGGTTGCAACGGAGCAGCAGTCGAATGTGTCGCAGTCGGTTGCAGAGCTGGTACATCAGTTGTCGTCATCCGCCGACGATGTCTCAGGCAATTGCAAGAATGCTAACCAGACTTCTCGGTCCATCAAATCTCAGGTGGATGAATTGAACAGCGCCATGCAAAAATTTGTGGTGTAGTCATTTCAGTGTTGAGTAAACGAAACCCGGCAACAGCCGGGTTTTTTAATGATGTACAACAATAATCAATGATATTGACCTGAAGACGGAAGTGACTTTGGCCGTCGTTGCTGGACTGAATAACGCTGAACGAGTTTCGAACATCTGGGGACAGCCGCTTCATACTCACGATGAACACACGAACCACGCCTTGGCACTTGCCGTAATATAGGCTTCTTCATGCCAGTCCAGGCGCTCTAACGTTGGTGCCGTCCGGATATCGCCTTTGTACTTTTCGGTCACCAATACCCTCACTTTGCCCTCGGTGGCATTTCGAACCGTCCCTCGGTAGGTATAGCCCAGTGTGCTGTTGCGCGGCCTTTCATACAGACAAACATTTTCGCCGACACTGGTATAAATGTGTTCGCTTTCTTCTGTCCAGGCCCCATTGGCTGCCGGTGCTCTGGTTGGTTCAATCAGTACGGTTGCTGTTGCTGGCGTGTCCAGAAGCCTACGTTCGGGCGAGTAAGGCTGATAGCCCAGCACAATGGCCGAGTTGTACCATTCGTCGTCTGGCGCGCCATCATTTTCAATTACGTTTAACGTTACGAATGGGCCATCGAGACAAAGATCTGCCCATTGATCCGTACCGCTGATGCTGGCAGAGAAGAGAGGGTTTTCCTCGGCAGTGTTGGCGTTTACTACGCACCAGGTGCCTGTCTCCTGTTGATTCAACTGGCCATTGTTGAGGTCACAAACCTGCCTGGCCAGATTCTGAAACTGCGCAATATCTTCCGCGGCTTGCTCCGGGCTGTTACTGCAATACCGGTAGGTATATGAATAGGCGCTTTTGGGGTAATACTGCCCTTTGTCAACCACGGCACCGTTGGAGCGAACCTCATTTTCGTCAATGAAATCCCGGGCAGTGTCATACATACTGTAATCACTGCTGAATCCCAGAGAAGATAAACTGCTGCATCCCGACAGCCAGAAAAGGCCTGTCAAAGTCAGACACGCGCGAGAAAAGTGCTTTTGCATATCATCCACACCTATTACCCAAACACATCATTTTTATGAGGTTAAGTATAGGTAAGTACTCGAAAAAGTGAAGGAATACAGAGGCTAACAATAACGCGGTATCTTTTATAAGAATGATACCGCGCCATTTATCACGTTATATGCGAAAAGGGTTATTTTGCCAGTGCCTGATTCAGCCACTGGTCGAAGTGAGATTTTGGCAGTGCGCCATTGAGGGTATCAACCAGCTTGCCCTGTCTGAAGACCATAATGGTAGGAATACTGCGGATACCGTATTGTGCTGCCAGCGTCTGCTGAGCTTCGGTATCAATTTTTACAAAGCGCACCTGTCCGGTTCTTTCTGCCGCGACATCTTCAAATACCGGGGCAAAACCCACACACGGGTTACACCAGGGCGCCCAGAAATCAACCACAACGGGCTGTTCACTTTGCAGTACAGCCTGAAAGTTCTCGGCGGTACCTTCTAATGGTTTGCCGTCTAGCAGTGCTTCTTTACATGCACCACATACGGCTTTGTCATCAATACGTTCAACGGGAATACGGTTCAGGCCCTGGCAATGCGGGCAACGGGTAGTGATAGTCGACATAATCAATTTCCATCTGTCTCAATATGGGCTCAATGTACTGATTTTATGTCGTTCAGAAAAGAGGGAATCGGGCAATTGTTGCAATAGAGAAAAACGATGAAGGGGTGACAATGCATGGCTAATGCAAGAGAGCACATTAGCCATGACGGGATCGGTAGAGTTCACTGTGGGTTTTCAGTGTAATAAACCCAGCTCTTTGGCTTCCTCAATGGTTAATCCGCATTCACGGATGTCACGCAGCATTTCGATACGGCGGCGTGCGGCAGCTTGTTGACGTTTATTAGCCGAGACTTTAGCAGATGATGCTGATTCGTCCTGCTGATCCCACTTGTTAGCGGCATCAGCCATTTCCAGATATTCAAGTGAGTTGATAGACACAATTACCTCCTGAAAGCACTATGCGTCGAGATCAGGCATATCTTTATCAGAGCTTTCAGACAGGGTCAAAGTAAAGAAATCGTGCTTTGTGACCAAAGGCGTATTTGTGAGATGAAGTCGTCAGCAGGATAAAGTTCTGCTTTGACAGAATTGATTTTCAGAGTATCTTTCGCCGTTCCAGCCTGAGAAAATGCGGGCTGAATAATGCGCCATCCAAGTGCTAAAAAGCCAGTCAGGAGACTGGCTTTTGCATTTCTCAGGCAGCAGTATTCAGCGCAGTTGGTCAACGACCACGCGGACTGCGGCTAACATGTCCTGACCGAAAGCCAGACTGCGTTCCGGCGACCAGCCATAAAAGGCATCCGGTTGCAGGTTGTGATCTTTAAACGGCATTTCAACGGTATACGCCAGACACTTAAATTGCTCACCAACCCAGGCTGTGCCCATGTTCAGATTGGCTTCGCCCGGTGCATCTTTGTCATAGCCATAGTCATCCTGAAATTCCGGTGTAATTGTCAGCAAGGCTTGTTTAAAGTTGTTTTCCAGCGTGGCGTGGCGCTCATCATAAGAAGGAATGCCTTCACAGCCAGCAACAAAATTGTATGGGATGGCTTCATCACCATGAATATCGAGAAACATGTCGACGCCGGTTTTCAGCATACGTTCCCGTACCAGAAAAACTTCCGGGCTTTTTTCCATGCTGGGTGTCTGCCACTCACGGTTCAGGTTGATTCCTGCCGCATTGGTCCGCAGATGGCCTCTGATGCTGCCGTCCGGGTTCATATTCGGCACGATGTAAAAGACGGCACGTTCAAGCAGCGCACGGCCGACAGTGTCGGTTTCATCGAGCAAACGCTGCAACAGACCTTCCATGAACCATTCCGCCATGGTCTCGCCCGGATGCTGGCGCGCAATAATCCAGATCTTCTTCTTCCCTTCGCCTGGCTCGCCTACCGTCAGCAGACTGATATCATTGTTATCAAGAGTGCTGCCCAGGGTTTCCAGCTCGCAGTTGAAGTTCATCTGAGCCTGATGCAGCAAATCGAGGTGTCTGTCGTAACTGTAGGGGGCAAAGTAGGCGAAATACATGGAACGCTGTTCAGGAATCACCTTAAAGCGCAGGGTATCACCGTCAAATTCAGCCGGAATGCGGAACCACTCTTCACGGTCATAAGATGCCACGACATCGTAATCTTTCCAGCCTTCCGGGTAGGCAGATTTCGCTAAATCCTGTAATTCGAAATCATGTTCAACCTGAGCCTGAGTTTCCAGACGAAAGTGAAACCACTGGTAAAAATCAGATTGGTTGTCTTTGTTGATTCGCAGCTGAATATCACCAGGATGGTCGGCTTTTACAACATCAATATTGCCGCTTTCGAAGTTACTGAAAATGTTCATCTCTCTAAACCTTGTAAGGTAAATGAAGGCAGAAGGTTAGCACAACTATAGCAAGAGCATAACCAGAGTGCTGTTTGCCGCGCTGTCTTGTGGCCGTTAAGCTATGTGCACAGTTAAGTAACCACGGAGTGGCAAAGTTGGGATTGCATTATTCATCACGGGCACTGATAGAAGTGCAGGGAAAAGTACTCCTGGTAAGACGGGTCGGGGAGGCATTCACGTTTCTCCCTGGGGGCCATGTTGATGCCGGGGAAGCGGCAGTGCAGGCTGTCGCAAGAGAAATCCGTGAAGAAACCGGGCTTACAGCCGAGATCGGGGATTTGATCGGGATCGCTGAAAATGACTGGCAGGAAAATGGCCAGCATCAAACGGAAATCGCGCTGGTGTTTCGTGGCCGTCTTGCCGGTATTGATGAACCGGCAGACATTGTTTCAAAAGAACCCCATATTGAATTTATCTGGGCGGACAAGTTACAACTGGACGCACATCAGCTTCACCCCGTTGCGCTACGCGATATCATCCGTGATGACACTTGCGACTATCTGGGGTTTGTGGCGTCAGATTTAGTGTGAGAGGCTTTTTTTGATGCAAAAAGAGAGTAAAGTCATCAGTTAACTTTCCGTCTGGCGGCTTATTGAGCAGTTGAACTTTTTTTACTTTACAGCGCCATCATCCCCACGTATTATTCGCCGCACTTACGGAGAGATGGCTGAGTGGTTGAAAGCACCGGTCTTGAAAACCGGCATACGTTAATAGCGTATCTAGGGTTCAAATCCCTATCTCTCCGCCACATTTGAAAGCCTCGTCATAAGACGGGGCTTTTTTCATTGAGATTTAGTGTGCGTTTTCCGGGATTTGAAAATCCCTCTATACCTCGTTCTGGCTCCACCACATTCGAAGAAACCGCTGAACTGTCAGCGGTTTTTTTTCGCCTGAACCTTGGCAAGATGAGACAGGGTGAAGAACCCTAGAAGGGGCGGACGGCGAGTCTTCAGCCGAGCGAAGCGAGACCACGTTGCCTTTCAGGCAACGCCCGAAGGGGCGCGAGCTTGCGAGTGATAAATCCCCCCATGCCTTGTTTTGGCTCCGCCACATTCGAAAGCCTCGTCATCAGACGGGGACGCCTAGTCGGGGCTTTTTTCATTGAGATTTAGTGTGCGTTTTCCAGGATTTGAAAATCCCTCTATACCTTGTTCTGGCTCCGCCACATTCGAAGAAACCGCTGAACTGTCAGCGGTTTTTTTTCGCCTGAACCTTGGCAAGATGAGATAGGCAGAAGATGTCTGGACCAATTCAGCCGAGTCCTTCAGGCAGAAGCATAAGCTCAATTCTCCAATCCTGTATTTCGTCTCAATAAAGGACAACGCCGCCCCCGTGAATGGGTTTTACTCTATTGATAGGTTGATTTAACTACACGGGATCCGTTCTGGAGCGCCGTGGTGCGTCTGCGCCATAAACCACTGTCAGCGAAACGAGCGAACACTCTGTGAATATGGTTCAGGTAATAAATAACGCGGAGGCGGGTATGAGCCAGCTAGAGGCGGCATCCATTGATAAATTCAGGGTGCATTTTCAGGGGACGGTTATCGTCCCCAAAGATGATGAATATGATGAGGTCCGGCAGATCTGGAACGCGATGATTGACCGTAAACCGGCTCTCATCGCGCGCTGTGTTTCGGCAGAATGTGTGATTCAGGCGGTGAATTTTGCCCGTGAACATGACCTTCTGCTGTCAGTGCGCGGCGGTGGGCACAATATTGCCGGTAACGCGGTTTGCGATGGCGGGATCATGATTGACTTGTCATTGATGAAGGCGGTGCATGTCAACCCGAATACCCGAAAGGTGATGGTGGAGCCGGGATGCACGCTGGGCGATGTGGATGCCGCGGTACAGAAATACGGCCTTGCTACCCCGTTCGGCATTAACTCAACCACAGGTGTGGCAGGTTTGACCCTGGGAGGTGGCTTTGGATGGTTAAGCCGTCTTTACGGTATGACGATCGATAATTTACTTTCCGCCCATGTTGTGACTGCCAAAGGCACACAGGTCACAGCCAGCGAGACTGAAAACGCTGATCTGTTCTGGGGTTTACGGGGCGGCGGCGGTAATTTTGGGATTGTGACCAGTTTTGAGTTTCAGTTGCACCCTGTGGGTCCGGATGTGCTTAGTGGGCTGATCGTCTTTCCGTTTGAGCAGGCAAAAGCCATTCTGACGCAGTTTGCCCGTTTTACGGAATCTATGCCAGAAGCGCTGAATGTATGGATGGTGACCCGCAAAGCGCCGCCTTTGCCATTTTTGCCGGAAACGGTTCATGGCAAAGAAATGATCGCGCTGGCATTGTGCTATTTTGGCGATCCTGCAGAAGGTGAAGAACTGATTGCGCCGCTGCGCAGTTTCGGAACACCCTACGGTGAGCACATCGGCGTACAGCCTTACGTTGCCTGGCAGCAGGCATTTGATCCTTTGCTTGCCCCGGGGGCGCGAAATTACTGGAAGTCGCACAACTTTACCCATTTATCGGATGAGGTACTGGATGTGCTGATCGAATACGCCGGCAAGCTGCCGTCACCGCACTGCGAGATATTTATCGGCACCATTGGCGGCCAGACAGAAAAGGTATCGCCGGATGCCATGGCATACGCCAGCCGCGACGCACGCTATGTCATGAATGTCCACGGACGCTGGGACACCGCCGCGGAAGATGAAGCCTGTATCGCCTGGGCACGGGAATTCTTCACCCAGTCACAACCATTCGCCAGTGCCGGGGCATACATTAATTTTCTGACTCAGGACGAAAGTGATCGGATTGCCTTCGCGTACGGTGAAGCCTACAAACGTCTGGTGGCACTGAAAACGAAATACGATCCCCACAATCTGTTCAGGATGAATCAGAATATCAAACCAGAATAAGCGCGCTTTGCTGCAAGAGAAAACATCAGGCTTATTAATGAGACCGCCCCAACGGGAGCGGTCTCGGTTTATTGTCATTGAAGCTTACTTGTCCCAATCACAACGGTTGTTGTCCGGAACGAGTAAGACAGTGTTGGCGTGCGTCTTTAGGGTATTAAACATACTTGTAAGGAGACATGTCATGCTAAATCCTGCGAAAAAATATATTCCCGCATCAGTGATAGATTTCCCTCAACGCAGTTGGCCGTCACAGAAGCTGGTTCAGGCGCCTCGTTGGTGTTCGACAGATCTGCGAGATGGGAATCAGGCTTTGGTCAACCCGATGGATTTTGATAAAAAAGCACGCTTTTTTGACCATTTGATTCAATGCGGGTTTAAAGAAATTGAAGTTGCCTTTCCGTCTGCATCAACAATCGATTATGACTTTGTGAGGTATCTGATAGAACAAAGAAAGATACCCCAAGATGTGTGGATTCAGGTGATTACTCAGTCCCGGCCGGAACTGATTGAAAAAACGATGAGTTCACTGAGGGGAGCTCCCCGTGCCATTGTGCATTTGTATAATGCAACAGCGCCCGTGTTTCGAGAGATTGTGTTTAAAAAGAGCAAAGAAGAAACACTCAATATGGCCGTAAGTGGTGTAAAGCAAATTCGTCAGTTATGCGAAGAAAATACCGAGACAGACTGGGTTCTTGAATACTCTCCGGAGACATTCTGTTTTACTGAGTTCGAGTATGCGCTGGCTATCTGTGAAGCTGTCAGGGATGCATGGCAACCGGATGAAAAGCGGCCTTTAATCTTAAACTTACCCACCACTGTGGAAGTAAATACGCCAAACGTGTATGCCGATCAAATCGAAAAATTCATCCATTCTTTTTCTGATTTACGACACGTGACAATCAGTATCCATCCTCATAATGACAGAGGCACAGGTGTTGCCGCTGCTGAATTGGCTATGCTGGCTGGTGCTCAACGTGTCGAGGGGTGTTTATTCGGTAATGGTGAACGGACAGGAAATGTTGATATTGTCACCCTGGCGCTGAACTTGTATACGCAGGGAATTACACCTCATCTGGATTTTTCAGATATCAGAGCATCGGTAGAAATTGTTGAAGAGTGTAACGCGCTGCCCGTTCACCCCAGACACCCTTATGCGGGAGAAATGGTGTTTACCGCTTTTTCAGGCTCCCATCAGGATGCAATCAAAAAAGGCTTTGATGCCAGAGCGAATGAGCCATCTGAGCGATGGCAAGTGCCTTACTTACCGATAGATCCGAAAGATGTGGGTTGTGATTATGAAGCGGTCATCCGGGTAAATAGCCAGTCAGGAAAAAGTGGCGCTGCCTGGCTTATTGAGAAAAATCATGGTTTGAAATTACCACGGAATCTGCAGATAGATTTTAGCCAGCAGGTACAGCGTTGCAGCGAGCAACACGGACTCGAATTAAGTCTGGCAGAGATATGGACCTTGTTTCGCCGTCACTATGGTATGGCACCCTATAACTCAATGCTTTTGCTGGACTACGAGAGTAAGCCTGAGGGGGCAGAGCAAAGCATCACCGCCAGGGTTCGATATCACAATCAGGTGATAAAGGTTCAGGGAAGATGTAATGGTTTGTTAAGTGCTCTTATCTGTGGCCTTGAAAGAATACTGGACATTCCGATAGCGATAAGGCATTACTCCGAACATACGCTGGGTAAAACAACCCACAGCCGTGCGGTTTCATATATTGAATGTCATTCATTCCAAAGTGGGTGTTATTTTGGTGTTGCGATTGAAAATGATACTAGTCGAGCATCATTACAAGCGACATTGAATGCGGTGTCTAATCTGCTGGCTGAATCGGAAATTCAGATTTTCCCGACCGGGAAGACAGAGTATTTAGATTCAGTCGAAAGTGATGAGTAACTCTGAAATGTCCCCTGCCAGTCAGTCTGGCATAGAGAGTAAATTGAGGTGGTCATAATGTATTTCCAGTCTGAGTCAATACATGGTGGATTGAAAGCGCTGGCGTATTGTTACTTTCATGGTGATACCGAACCACCTCATTCTCATACAACGGCCCAACTGCTCCATACACTGCATGGTTTACTACGCATAGAAACGGAAAAAGGGAGTTGGATAGTACCACCTGGGCGGGGATTGTGGATTCCAGCCGGAATGACGCACAGCTTAAGGGCGAATGGTACTGTACAGGTGAAAACGTTATTTATTGATCCCTTTGCTCGTGCGGATTTACCGAATGAGTGTCAGGTGCTGGAGGTGACCCCCTTACTACGAGAGTTAATTCTTGCTGCGATCAATATTCCTCAAGACTACCCAAAAGGTGGAAAAGAAGAGCGGATTGTTGAGTTAATACTAGATGAGCTCAGAGAAATTTCCGCATTGGATTTTTACGTCCCTGTACCCCGCGAAGATTCTGGCTTGAAAGCTATCTGTGAAAAAATATCCTCCCGGCTGGAGCATCCTTGGGCGCTTACAGATGCAGCGAAAATGTTAGGGATCTCGGAACGCAGCGTGTCGAGAAAGTACCATCTGCATTTAGGGTTAAGTTTTGGTGAATGGCTCCGTAGACAGCGGTTATCTCGTAGCCTGGAATTATTGTCCAGCGGTTTGAATGTGATGGACACATCTCTTGCAGTTGGTTATGACAGCCCTGGTGCATTCAGCACTATGTTTAAAAGCCGGGTGGGACTTTCTCCAACCGAGTATCAGCTGTTATCCAGAGACTAAAAAGACCCCGCCTGTTACCTGTCGTGATCTTTCAGCTCAGCATCACCACGCCATGCAAAACAATCACGCCTGCAGTCAGTCTGCCACGCAAGGTCTGATACCCCTTAGGGTTTACTTCCCCTTCGGTTTGCCGGATGAGCTTCTCGGCAAACCAGACGGCCAGATAACCCAGCGCCAGTAAACCTATCGCGATAAGGTCATGTTTATGGCCTTGCAGGATGGCCGCCCAGGCAAGCAGCACAAACAGATTGCTCAATATAAGGGCATTGCGGCTGAGTGTATGGGAGATATGGTCAATGGCATTCCCCCAGAGTATCCCGGATAAAAAGCTCAGGATAACGGCACTGTAAGCAATGAACATTTGTTGCCCGGACAGGTTAAAAAGCGTGATGTCGGCAACAGCAAGCAGGGCGGTGATAACAAAAGGGACCAGCCCTAAATACCCGAGTTCTTTCATGATGGTGTTGGGTTCTTGCATGAGCCAATCCTATATAACAAGCATGAGGTAAGCGCTTACCTTGTTGTATTGACTATAGCTTCTGGAAATATCTCTCGCCAAAAGCAGTGGTGTCTTTTGGCGCGAGAGTCTGAGCAGAATGTGCTCAGTATTTGATTTTCGAATACTTGCCAGTGAATCATTTAATTTCAGAGTACTCAGGACAATACGTATAGTGTCGGTTTATCCTGTGTAATGTATCCAGTCATAGTCACACGCAATTAAAAGGCGCAGTATGAATCCATTTTTATCGCAAGCTATCTTATTGGCAGAGAAGAACGTGAAAGAAGGCGGACGCCCCTTTGGCGCAGTCGTTGTAAAAGACCAAAAAGTGATTGCGACAGGGGTAAACCGGATGCAGGCGGAGTGTGATCCTACAGCGCACGCTGAACTGCTCGCGTTACGTGAGGCCGGTAAAGCACTCAAATCCCCGCGACTGGATGGCTGTAAAGTGTATGCCAGCGGTCAGCCGTGTCCTATGTGCTTAGCCGCAATGCGAATGTCCGGTGTTACTGAGATAGTGTTTGCTTACTCTAATGAACAGGCGGAACCTTTTGGCTTATCTACCGCCGCGATAGCACAGGATCTATCCGTACCCGTTGACCAGCAGAACTGGGCGGTGATCTCACATCAACCGGATCCGGCGGCGGTTAAGGCGGAGCACCATCTGTACGAAAAGTGGCAGGCGGCAGGTTCATCCCCAGATACACAATCATGATAACGGCGACCAAGCATTCCCGGCATCGTTCAGACTGGATGATACTCGTACTGATTGTATTAATCGGCCTGAACCTCAGACCCTTTCTGGTTGCTCCCGGACCCATTTTAAACACCATTATGTCCGAGTTGGGGATGACAGTGTATTCAGCGTCTTTACTGACGCTGCTACCTATGTTGCTCATGGGAATAGGTGCCTTTGTTTCTCCCGGACTTCAGGCCACCTGGGGAATGCGAAAAGGGATGTTAAGTGCCCTGGCGATCCTCTTACTGGGAACGTTATGGCGATTCTGGGTACAGGATGGATGGACGTTCATCGTTACCGCTGTGTTGTGCGGGGCAGGTGTGGCATTTGTACAGTCAGCCATGCCCGGGTTGATTAAATCCTCATTTCCCCGGCAGGTCGCACCTATCACAGGTGTGTATTCGGCTTGTCTGATGGTGGGCGGGGCGCTGGGTGCTTACAGTGTTCCGCACTTAGTGGATGCTGGTCTGAGCTGGCGTCAATCCTTAGGGCTGCTGGCTGTGCCTGTTTTTATCGCCATTGTGGTGGGGTGCCGTTATTTAACCGAGGTACAGACAAACCGGCGAAATATGACTCAGGTGCATGCTTTTTTGCATCGCCCCCGCACCTGGTCCTTGATGGTTGCATTTGGCTTGGTTAACGGTGGCTACTCCACACTGGTTGCCTGGCTGGCACCTTATTATCAGTCACTGGGTTGGGAGCGCACTGACAGTGCAACGCTGATTGTGGTCATGTCTGTCTGTCAGGCTATCAGCGCCGTGGGACTGCCGCTATTGGCAAGCAAGCAAACGGACCGGCGTTTGTGGTTAATGCTGACGCTCGTTATGCAGTCGGTGGGATTTTGTGGGTTGGCTCTCTGGCCGGCCGAAACGGCTTTGTTGTGGGTCGGGATGTGTGGTGCAGGGCTGGGTGGCAGTTTTTCATTAATTATTGTGACTGCGCTGGACCACAGCAAGGCCCCGGAAGAGGCGGGAACACTGGCAGCTCTGATGCAAGGAGGCGGGTTTATTATTGCGGGCCTGGCTCCCTGGGTGATTGCCTTACTGAATGATATGACGGGTTCGTTTGTGTCTGGCTGGCTGCTGCATTTAGCTCTGGTGGTGATCACAGCTTGTCTCTACTGGCGGTTTAATCCGCGCTATTACGATCAGGTGATGTCGCCTGTCGCTGTGAGTCAGCGTTGATAACCGTCTCGGAATCCGGCGCAAAACGATAACGCGGTTGGTGGGAGGAAGCGTCATTTCTCAGAGACTCAGCTACAGTTATTCCTACAGAAGAATTTGACGGTTCAGGCATTTGCAGAAAGGCCGATACGGCACTGAATAGCTTTCCTGCAGGATGTGCCTACCGTCATTGAACTATCGCATTCACTAAATGGAGAAAAGTAATGAAAGTTCTGTATTCAACAAAAGCAACATCGACTGGCGGTCGTGACGGAGCATCGGAGTCAGCGGACGGTAAACTGAAAGTGAAACTCAGCACACCCACCGAGCTGGGTGGTCAGGGGGGAGACGGCACTAACCCGGAGCAGTTATTTGCGGCAGGTTATTCCGCCTGTTTTATCGGTGCAATGAAATTTGTTGCCGCTCAGGACAGCATTAAATTACCTGGCGAGCCAAGTGTGACAGCGCAAGTCGGTATCGGTGAAAATCCTGCCGGTGTGGGGTTTGCAATTGATGTCGAGCTGCACATTTCACTGCCGGGAATGGATCGCGAAGCCGCCACTCAACTTGCTGAGAAAGCACATCAGGTTTGCCCGTATTCAAATGCAACGCGCGGTAACGTGCGGGTAGAGCTGATTGTTAAATAACATTCATTGTATGACAATGAATCAATGAGAATAGTAAAGGGCTTAAATAGCCCTTTTTTCTTTGAACTTTATTATATTACATAATGAATGTGCCGCCTGTCAGAAAGCCTGAATCAGGTTTGGATCTGAGACAATAATAAAAACAGTGATGACCAGTTAAAAAGCATGTTAAAGAACCAATGGTCGACTGTTGATAATGTTAAAATGAAACCACTATAAACGACCATTTTAAAACTTTAATTAAGTGGAAGTGAAAATTCATTTTATATTTCAATTCGCTTGTTTTTATGGCTGGGAAATTTATTTGGGATCAATATCAACATCCCTTTATTTCAGGCAGTTTTACTTGCGCAAAAGCCACTCATCACCCTGTTTCATTATGAGCTTTCTTATAGTGAAAATGACTTTCTTGACCATCAAAAAGTCGGAATGTTATTCGGCTATTGAAATGCTTAATAAGACAACTCTAAACTCTCGCCATCTATTGGTTTTATGGCTGGTTTTTCCCTTTGTCTGAATCTGGCAATCAAAAGGTGTCCGCGATTGACGATGTCATTCACCGCGCGCTGATAAAGAAAAAGAAACGTCAAAAGGAATTGGATCTTGCGAGCAGACCTTCTCTTGAAGAAAGCTTGCGGGCCAAGTTCGATATTCTCGAGACGATCACCAAGCCGGGTCGTGGCACTGTGCTGTATAAATTAGCCGATAAAGCCGATCCTAATAAAATCATT
Organism: Photobacterium salinisoli; assembly: GCF_003614885.1. GTDB lineage: Bacteria > Pseudomonadota > Gammaproteobacteria > Enterobacterales > Vibrionaceae > Photobacterium > Photobacterium salinisoli. The sequence goes on along the minus strand of NZ_QZMS01000011.1, from coordinate 463,409 downwards.
TGCTGTAAGTCTGTATTACAGCGTGGCAATGAAACCGCTGAAAATGCATTGCTGAGCGAGGCAACAAAACTTGAGGTGTGTCAGCACCCAAACGTGGTCAAGTACATCAAAGTCGGCCATGAATTTTCCACGCCTTACTTCTTTATGGAATGGGTAAGCGGTGAAAATCTGGCTCAGAAAGTCAGCCGCCACAGCAATGGTGGTTTTCGTGCTGATCATATTGCCTGGCTGATTTACCAGCTGGCAGGTGCACTGGACTATGCCCATACACAAGGTGTATGCCACCTGGATGTGAAACCTTCTAATGTGCTGATAGGCGCTGACGATGCCGTTCGTCTGGTTGATTTTGGCGCCGCACAATATACCGGTGAAACAAATGATCATGTGGAAGCCAGTCTGAATTACGCATCACCAGACTATATCCGCTCCGGAATCGGGCAACCTGAAGATGACGTCTATTCACTGGCTGTTATGGCCTATTGCCTGTTTCTGGGCGTAGCGGCAAGCCCTGAGATTGGGCTGGTGATAACGGGTCAGAAACGGCCGGTGGTCATACCGCCTCATGCCTGGAAAGCCATTAAAACAGTAATAAGCAAACCACGCAGTCATGGTTTCTCACCGATTCATTTTGCGCAAATCCTGGGACAGATTGACACAGAAACGCCGTTGTCCAATGCCCCTATTTTTAACAATATGCGGAATGCCGATCTGGTATTAAGCAGAAGAAAACACGATCTGGTGAATGCTATTGATGGGTGGCGTTCGTTAGAAATTACCCTGATTGGCGCCACGCTGGTGCTGGTGGCGTTTCTGGTGATCCGTCATGCTTACTTTTTTGCGCTCGACAGCTATCAGACCAGCCAGCCTGCCAGTTTTACTTATGACGGTAAGGTTTTTCAGCCTGATGATACCTCTTGGTATAGCTACCAGTTTCTGAACGAATTTACTTCAGAGACCCCAGATTTATCAAAGACAGCCGTATCGGTAGTTGAAGAATATGACCGCCGAAAATCAGCACAGGAAAAGCAGATTTATCAGCAGATGAGTCCGGTGTTTGAGCAGGAAAGAGCAAGCAATGCAGAACGTCGCGAGCAGTTGCAGGCCATAAAGAATGAATTGATCGTTATGCGGCGATTAATGCAGGGCGGTAAAGACAGCGACAAAGTTCACATTGAAAAGCAGTTGTCGAGTGCCCAGGCGAGAATTAATACCCTGTTGCAAAACGCAAGTTTATATAGTGAAAACGCAGTAACGCCAGAAGAAGCCTTGAATTTACTGGAGTTGGGCGATGTGGTGTTTGCTCGTAAAGCGTTCGAAGCGTCATGGAAAAAAGCAACGGCAAACGCATATTACTATTCGCACGAAGTCAGGTATCAGACTGTCACCAAAATTCTATCCCGGGTGTCGCAGCTCATGGATAAAGCACAATTTAAAGATGCCGCCAGCCTGATCGAAAGTGCCCAGCAGGTGTTTCCCGAAAGTAAGGACATCAGAAGTATGGGAGCTTTGCTATATGCAAGGCGCGGTGAGTACATACTCCGTCAGTCGCTGCAGTCCGATCTGGTGGTAGAAAAAAACATTATTCAGCAGGCTTATCAGGATGTGAAAACCTTTGCGCCTGACAGAGTGGACAGCATCAAAGCCCAGCTTAAACAGGATATTGAAGCAAGCCAGGCAACCCGTTTTAAAGCCGGGGCACTCAGTATCAATGCCAATAATGTTACGTCTGTTGTTTTGCCCGATTGGGAGTGGGATACATGAGTCAATTCAATGCCCGATTAGATGAACTGTTGTCACCAATAGGTGCCGGGCTTCCGGTCGGAGAAGATGCCCGTTATGAACTTTGCTATGAGCTGATGGAAGCGGAAGTCAAAAAGTTCGGTTCATTATTTGGTGAAACGGTGGATTGGCAGGTCGTTGAACAGCAGGCTGAAACTGTACTGTTACAACACTGTAAAGATCTCAAAGCCATGGCTTATATCGCGCGTGCCTGGGCAGAACATCACGGCTGCGAAGGGCTGAAAGCCGGACTGACTTTACTGAAATCGGCGTTGGAACAGTATGGCAGTTCACTGTATCCGGCAAGAGCGCGTGGCCGTGATGGCGCTATCGAATGGCTGGATAATCAGATTGACCTGATTGCCGCCAAACTCAGCAATCCCGTTCAGTCTGAGCTGCAAGCCTGCGCAGCCTTGTGTCAGGACATCAGTTTTGCCATGGGCGAAGTCTTTGAAGGCTCAGAGGCTTCCCTGATCAATGCGCGCAACGCCTTGACCACCAGTAGCAATTATCTCGGGGAGCCGGCAGGGTCACCCCAGCCCGCAGTTGAACCGGAACATGGCCAGTTGGCAGACCGGCAGTCACCCGTTGCCGAGCCCAAGCCGGTTTCAAAACCTGAATCTGTTCCAGCGCCTGTTGCGGCAGCTCAAAATGTGACTCCAACGGCCTCTCTTGCCAAGACAAGTGTTTTGAGTGGTGAGGCGGATAAAAAATCCCTGGAGCAGATGGCCGAACATTTACTGCATCAGAGTCCTGAAATGCCGCTTGCCTATCAGGTGGGCCGTTTTGTCACCTGGATGGCAATTGATGAATTGCCCCCCCATGATGCCGAAGGAAAAACACCGCTCAGGCTGCCGGTCAGTAAGGACACCTTGTCTGATTATGAGTCGGCTCTGGTAAACCAGTCTGCTTCTGAATATTACCGCCGGCTTGAAAAAAGCCTGCGTAATACCCCGTTCTGGCTGACCGGCCAGCGACTGATGCATGACATGCTCAAACAGCTGGGATTTCACCAGGCTGCGGAGTCTGTACGCGAAGAGACACGGCGTTTTACCACACGATTAGCCGGTATTGACGCGCTGAGGTTTGATGATGAAACGCCATTTGCTGACGAGACTACCCGTCAATGGCTGGCGGCACCGTCAGCCACGTCCTCTTCATCCAGCCATGAAGGGCTCGCTGAGCTGCTGGGTGACAGAGGGGATGACATTCTTGAAGGTGCTGAACTGGGACAACTTTTAGTGTCAGCCTCTTCGTTACTGGATGACGCTCAGTCAGGGCGTTCACGATTTCTCTTGCATCTGCAATTGGCCAGGTTACTGCACCATAACGGGCTGCACAGTATTGCGCTGCCACATTTGGAAGTGATCTGGCCAGAAAGAGAACGCATTAATTTGAGTTACTGGGAACCGACTCTGGATGCCGAACTGGAGCAGTTACTGTCTTTAACGCTGACTCAAATTTATTCACGGGAAGATGCGTTTCCCGCTAAGTACAGAGAATGGCTCGCGGCCGTTCATTAACATATAGCTGCTAAGAAGGACAAGTTATGTCTAAAGATGGTTCAGTCGCTCCAAAAGAGCGAATTAATATCCGATATGTTCCTGCTACAGGGGATGCTCAGGAAGAAGTAGAACTGCCCCTGAGCATGATGGTGATTGGTGATTTCACCGGTCGTGATGACGAAACTCCCATCGAGGATCGTGATCCGATAAACATTGATAAAGATAACTTCAATGATGTGCTGAGTGCCTATGCGCCGAATGTCAAAGTCAACGTTGATAACCGTTTAAGCGGTGAAGAAGGCGCTCAGTTGGGCGTGGATCTGACTTTTAAAAATATCAAAGACTTTTCACCGGAAGCCGTTGCCCGCCAGGTGCCTGAATTGAGCAGCCTGCTGGAACTGCGCGAAGCTTTGGTCGCACTAAAAGGTCCTCTGGGTAACGTGCCGGCATTCCGCAAACGTATTGCACAGGTGCTGCAGGATGATGAAGCACGCAGCAAGCTGCTCAGTGAGCTGAGCATCAACTCTAATAACGAAGAATAAACAGGTGGCACATGACAACTGAAGCTATGACTCCTGAGCAGGATGCCCAACTGGCTGAATCCGGTTCACTGTTAGACAGTATTTTGAACGAAACCCGGCTCAAGCCATCTGATGAAGGTTTTGATGTTGCAAAGCGTGGCGTTGAAGCGTTCATTTCTGAACTGCTGAGCAAAAATGTATCCGATAAAGTTGATCAGTCACTGGTCGATCTGATGATTTCTGAAATCGATCAGAAAATGTCTGCGCAGGTCGATGCCATCTTGCACGCACCTGAAATTCAGGCCATTGAGTCTTCCTGGCGTGGACTGAAGTACCTGGTTGATCAGACGGATTTCCGCGAGAACATTCAGATCGAAGTTATTTCAGCGAAGAAAAATGAAGTACTTGATGATTTTGATGACGCCCCGGAAGTCGTGAAATCAGGTCTGTACAAGCAAATCTATACCCGCGAATACGGCCAGTTTGGTGGTAAACCAGTGGGCGCGGTTATCTGTGACTTTAAGATGTCTTCGACCTCACCGGACATCAAGCTGATGGAATACATGGCGAACGTAGGTGCTATGTCCCATGCTCCTTTCATTACATCTGCGGGTCCGCAATTCTTTGGTGTCGACAGCTATGAAGAGCTGCCGAACCTGAAAGATTTGAAGTCGGTGTTTGAGGGGCCTCAGTACACCAAATGGCGTGGTCTGCGTGAACATGAAGATTCCCGCTATCTGGGTCTGTGTACCACAGGTTTCATGCTGCGTGCGCCGTATTCTGTAGCAGATAACCCGATTAAGGCGTTTGATTATAACGAAAATGTATCAGGCAGCCATGATCACTATCTGTGGGGCAACTCTGCCTACGCACTGGCTTCCCGGATTTCCGACTCCTTCGCGAATTTCCGCTGGTGTCCGAACATTATCGGACCGCAAAGCGGCGGTACAGTGAATGATCTGCCCGTGCATAATTTTGAGTCAATGGGCCGCATTGAAACCAAAATTCCGACTGAAGTTCTGGTGTCTGATCGTCGTGAGTTTGAACTGGCTGAAGAAGGTTTCATCGCACTGACGATGCGTAAAGGCTCAGACAACGCTGCATTTTTCTCAGCAAACTCGGTGCAGAAGCCAAAATTCTTTGGTAACTCGCCAGAAGGCAAAGACGCAGAGACTAACTACAAGTTAGGTACTCAGCTGCCGTATATGTTCATTATCAACCGCCTGGCACATTATCTGAAGGTGCTGCAGCGTGAACAGATTGGATCGTGGAAAGAGCGTACTGATCTTGAAATTGAACTCAACAAGTGGATTCGTCAGTACGTTTCTGATCAGGAAAATCCGCCGGCAGAAGTACGTGGTCGTCGTCCACTGCGTGCAGCACGGGTTGAAGTATCAGACGTTGAAGGCGATCCGGGCTGGTACCGTGTGTCTCTTGCTGTGCGTCCGCACTTCAAGTACATGGGCGCCAGTTTTGAACTGTCTCTGGTCGGTAAACTGGACCAAAACTAAGTAAAAGGCGAACGGCAGCTACTGTCAGGCTATCTGGCTCTGAAGTGGCTTGCCGTTCGAAATCTGTCTATGGATAAAGGTTACCGATTACTCGAGCGCATTGAAATGGGTGAAGCAAAGAACAGCTATGATGCTGTGGAGTCGACGCAGTATTTGATTGAATCGATTCATCATCATCTGGCGGATTTGCTCAATACCCATGCTGGCAATGCAATGATAGCGAAAGATTATGGCTTGCCTGATTTTAATGATGTGTTGGCCGATAAATCCAATATCGTCCGGGAAATCAGAAACAGTGTGAAAGCTACCATTGAAAAGTTTGAGCCAAGATTAGCCGGCGTAGTGGTGAGATACGTTCCCCACACCGATGATCCGCTTCAGCTCCGGTTTGCCGTTAATGGCGAAGTTTTTCATAACAATAAGAAAACCAGGATGAACATTGATCTGTCCGTTGGTGTTGACGGTAAGTTTTCTGTGTAGAGACGACGAACATGACTTATAGCAAGTATTTTCAGGATGAGCTCTCGTTTCTTAAAGAAGCGGGTTCTGAGTTTTCGAAAAGTCACCCTCAGCTGACTAAGTTTCTGTCGGAAAGCAGCAATGATCCCGATGTAGAGCGCTTATTAGAAGGCTTTGCATTTTTGAATGGCAAATTACGCCAGAAGCTGGATGATGAACTTCCTGAGCTGACTCAATCCCTGATATCTCTGTTGTGGCCGCATTATTTACGTTCTGTGCCTTCAATGTGTATTGCTCAGATGATCCCTTATGCAGGGAGTGTGTCACAGAAAAGTACAGTGACGCGTGGTCATGAAATGGCCAGTGAAAAGGTCGATGAAACTCAGTGCCTGTTTCGAACTTGCTACGATGTCGACTTGTATCCACTGTCAATTAATTCCGTGACTCAGCAGAATACACGCTCGAACAGCCACCTTAATGTCACCTTATCAACCGATACGGGTGTAGAGTTATCACGCATTGGGTTAGATAAATTACGTTTTCATATTCACGGTGAATTGCATATCTCCCGCATTCTATACCTGTGGTTATTTCGCTATTTAGACAGTGTTGATGTCAAGCTTGCGGGGGGAGGAAGCCGACGATTACCTGCTTCTTGTATAAAGAAAGTGGGTTTTTCTGACGATGAAGCCTTATTGCCCTACGGACCAAACTCTTTCTCCGGTTATCGATTAATCCAGGAATATTTTTCGATGCCGGACAAATTTATGTTTTTTGACGTAGATGGTCTGGAATGGCTCAATGGCGTACCCAGCCAGAGCACCATGAGCCTGGTATTCAATTTTTCGCGCTCTTTGCCGTCAGAAGTGACGATAAGAGAGAAAAATTTGCGGCTTTTCTGCACACCGATAGCCAATGTGTTCGAACTGGATGCCGATCCGATTCGCTTGGATCATAAGCGCACTGAATATCGGGTGCGTCCGCAAACAACCCGGCAAAATAATTTCGAAGTGTATTCAGTCAATCAAGTCCGAGGCTGGAGTAATGAAAACCGTCGCCAGGTTGATTATTTGCCTTTTGAATCCTTTGAGCATCAGTTAGGGATTGATAACAATCGCCATTACTACAATGTAAAAGTCGCGGAACATGTCTCAGGAAAAGGCTTGTCGCACTATATTTCCTTTTTCGATCATAATGCCGGAGTCGCCAATCTTGAGACAGAAACGGTACTGATTAAGTTAACCTGTACCAATGGTAAGCTGCCACAACGGTTAGCCCCCGGAGACATTACTTTCTCTACACATAAGTCGCCTAACTATGCCAATTTCACTAACCTGACAAAGCCGACCGTTTCTGTCAGCCCGCAAATTGACAGCAGCCTTCATTGGCAATTGATTGCCAATATGTCACTCAATTATCTGTCTCTGATTGATGCTGATGTATTGAAAATGATGTTGAGTATTTACGACTTTCATTCACGCAGTGACAGGCAGTCTCAGCGCGCATCGGCTAACCGGTTAAACGGTATTAAAGCGATTAACATGAAACCCATTGAGCGGATTTTCCGTGGCTTACCTATCCGGGGCAACCAGATTGTGCTGCAAATGGATTCATCAATGTTTGCCAATGAAGGGGATATGTATCTGCTGGTGTCTATCCTGAATGAGTTTTTCTCTTTGTATTCCAGCATCAACTCATTCTCTGAACTGGAAGTGATTGATGTGAAAACCGGTGAGGTATATCGGTGGGATGGTAATCAGGGTAAACAGGCGGTGATATGATAGATAAGATTCATCAGTCCAGCCACGAGTATGCTTTTTTTCAGGCGGTTTATTTACTGGAAGCCGCTGAGAAAAAGAACATATCCGGGCAGTTTGCCTCTGTAGGACAGGCGAAAACACCACAGCAGGAGTTTCTGCGGTTTCGAATTTCGCCTGAGTTGGGTTTCCCCCGCTCAGATATCTCGCAGTTTGAGACTGTTCACTGGGATAACAGGGAGGTTCCCAGCCTGACGGTCAATTTCGGCGGCCTGCACGGTACTGGCTCACCGTTACCCACTGCATATACAGAAAAGCTGGCCGGCCGGGAAGGCGAAGACAACCCGGTGAAAGATTTTTTCGATTTCTTTCACCACAGGTATCTCTCACACTTGTACCGGATATGGAAAAAATACAGATACCATGTCCGGTACGAATCCGGGGCGGTCGATCCGCTGTCCCGTAACTTGTTTAACCTTGTCGGTATTTCGTCTGATCTCAGTGAAGAGAGTGATTTTAACTTTGACAGAGCAAAACTGCTCTCTTATATCGGCCAGTTATCTTCAAGAACCCGTTCTCCGAATCTGGTGTCAGGTATTGTGGCTCATTGTTTTAATCTGGCCAAAGTCAGTATTGAACAGTGGGTGCCCCGCAGGGTAAAGATTGCCCCTTCGCAGCTCAACCGTTTAGGGCATGTAAACTGTGTGCTTGGCCAGGATTACCACTTGGGTGATCACCTCACCGACATCACAGGCAAGTTTAATCTGGTTTTTCATGAACTGGACTACGAGCAATACTGCCACTTCTTGCCAGGAGAGCAGGGCTATGGCTTGCTCAAAGAGTTGATGCGATTTGTATTACGCGATCCTATGGCCTGGGATCTGAAACTGGAAGTGAAGTCGGATGGATTACCAGCCAGCATTTTGGGCTCGAAGGAAGCAAACCGGCTTGGGCAGGTCAGCTGGTTGGGTAACGTACAAGGTGATAAACAGACAGTGGTGATCATCGGTGCTGTCTAGATGATGACCTGGCACTCTGCTACTTGCAGTATTGGCTGCAAGGCGAAGTGCCAGGTGATTCAATGCCCTTATAAATGGTTATGAGTGAACCAGGCGCTTAACGGCAAATTGGGCTGTGGAATACGACTGTGGTATGCAGCTCCTTAATGCCAACAATGTTTTCTGCTTCATCGCACAGTTCGTTCATCAGGTGTAATGAAGCAGCCTCCAGTAAAGTGATGATGTCAAATCCACCACCGACGACACTGATGGATTTAATTTCCGGAATTTCTCTCAGGCTGTCGCACACTTTTTTCTTCCAGCCATTTTCGCATTTGATCAGCAGGTAACAGCTGGTCATGGTTGCGCTTTTTTGTGTCCCGATTTTAGCCGTATAACCTTCGATCACACCTGACTTCTCCATTCGCGTGATCCGCTCTGCGACGGCGGTTCTGGAAAGGCCCACATTGCGGGCCATATTCGCGATTGATTCACGTCCGTTAATCAGCAGGTTTGACAATATCTTCCTATCAATTCGGTCAATGCTGTTGTTGTGTAAAGTATTCATTATCATTATTCTCGACTTTGATTAACCTAAGCTACCAACTTATTGGATATCTCTTGGAACAGAGAAGTTATACAGTTCTTGTAAAAGGAACGGATTATTAGAGTTAGACGGTTTGATTTTTACCGTCATGTGTCGTCCAGAAACAAGAATGTCCGCGTTAAATCCACCATCCGATGTAGGTTCGAGTTGCGACTCATTTAACAGTCGGAAAATAGACCAAAACCCTTCCTTTGCTTTTCTGTGTTGCTCGCCGCTGGACGTGATGTCCTGAATGTTGACGTTCACGAAAAACTCATTACTTTCCGGTGGCCACACAAACTGTTTACTCTTTGCCGGGCCATGGTAATAATCCAGACTTTCACCCCCGAAGTTCAGACTGGCCCGTATTGCGCTAGAATCCAGGTCGATAAAGCGTGAACTGAAATCAATGTTGAACTTGTTCGATGTGGGATCGAAAAGCACATTTTTGATCATGGTGTAGTTCTTCATCTGGGTGATCATTTCTTGCGATAGCTGCAATGTTTCGCCATCAACACGTTTGGCCTGCCACAAGTTCGTGTCATAGAAAGGCGAAAGCGTGTCATCAATGAAGCTGTCCAGGGTGCCTTGTGCAGCAAAAAACTCTTCGAAATCGGTCAGTGAAATCTCAGTTTCAGCATGCTTGGTGAACGGATATTTGTTCTGACCAACCAGTTCAAACTTACTGTAAACATTACTGGTCCATAACTCCTGGATGCCCAGTTGTGATTCGGCCAGCAAGACAGACCACGCCTGATGGGCGATTTCATTCAACCAGCTTTTTACTGGTTCAGGTGCTTTTTGAGCAACCTGCTTCAAACGAACAATGGGATCAGCCGCAGTTTCACGCATTCTTGCCTTGGCTGCGATCAAAGCCGCTTGCTGAACATTGGGCGCATCGGTGATCTGCTTCAGATAGGCACGCAGGTTGCTGAGTGAAATGATCACCTGGTCCCAGGGAGCTTGTGAGCTTTCGGTTTCACTGGTCTGCAGGGTATTTATAACGGCAAAGGCTTTTTCGACCCTTTTCATTAACTCATAGTCAGGTTCGATCACTTTCTCTGCCGAATCTTTTAAGAGATCTACCGCCTGATTCAGGCGCTCATCTTTCAGTGTCATCTGAGCTAGCGCACCTGCTTCTGGTGAATATTTGGTGTTGGTATACAACAAATTCAGTATGGTACTTAACGGCGATGACGGGCCAGACAGAGTGTCAATCGCATTGGTCATTTCCACTATGTTGTCATACTGCTTAAAACGTAAATCGCTGATGGCTGTGCGCCAGACATTGATATAGTCGTCAGTATATTTGCGACGCACCTTGGCCTGAAACGCTTTAAGCTCTTCGTCCGACGGCATAGTGTTATTTGACAAACCCAGCACCCAGTTGTCGGCAATTAAATCGTGCGATAAAGACTCCGATAAAGGGCGATAGAAAGTGGTAAAACCGGTCGCGGTATAAATTTTGTTGATGTTGAGTTCATTAAGGTTGCTTTTTTCATTATCAAAAATTTCACCGAAATTGAAACCTATTGCTCTTGGAATACTGAGCTGGCCGAGATCGGCATCTCTGCCGCTATTAAGAATCTGGCTGTAGGCAATATCGACTTTGGATTGGGACAGCAGGTCTCGCCTTGTGGTTCGAACCAGATCCCAGTTGATCCCAATGGGCGGGAAGTTAGTTTTGAAGTACACCGACAGATACTGAGGTATGTTGGCGTATACGCCGTCTGAGCCAAAATCCTCTGTAAGCAGACGTGAAATAGACTTCAGAAGAAAACTGTAATCGCGCTTGTCCGTTTCATTCAGCATCAAATATATTTTCAGCAAATGGAGCTTTTCCTGATGCGAAAGGCTGCTTTTGGCCAGTTTTCGTTGGATATGCTTTTCTACCAGTGGCAACAGTTGCTGGTGGATGCTGTCAAGCAAATGTCGGTAGGCAATCTGCGTTGTCTGATCGAGTTTGTCGACATTAATATCGATCAGTTTTTCGTCCAGAAGATGACTGGCGTTGGTCCAGGCCTGATAAAGAGGCAAAATACCGTTCGATGTTACGGCAAAATGGTTCTTCAGGTCGGCGGTTTCGTGATCATTGTTTTTATTGCCAGCGACTTCCAGAAGCTGGTTGATAATGGAAATATTGCTCTGCGTAGTCGTAAAGAAATAGTAACCACTTACACTAAGCAATGTGACACAAGCAGCCATAGTCATATGGCTCTTACGCATGAGTTGTCGCAGGTGGCGTTTGTTTTCTCCGGCAAAGTTTGCCTCGGGCAGTACCTGCTCATCAATAATGAAACGGGTGAACAAAGGTGACTCTGATAACTGGTCGTGCTCAGAGGCAATCATTGGGACATTGAAATAATTACTGCATCCTTTGGCGAGCAGGTTGTATTTCCGGCCGCCCTGATGACTGGATGTGAAGTAAAGACCCCGCAGGTCAACAAGGTGAAATCCGTCCTTTTCCAGCCGCACTTTGTTCAGGGTATCCCGGATGATGTTATGGCAAAGCTCAAACTGCTTCGGAAAGGTTACCAGTGCACTGTTGTTGACCAGTGAGCGTTCCATCGCGGCGCAGTCTAGCGTGCTTTGCTCCATCTTGCTGAGAATAGCGTAAAAGCCGCTGTCAAAGACGTCATTGAGTGTACCTTTGGCATCTTTCAGTGAAATTGAAAGATGCTCCAGCTGCATTTTAAGCGGACTGAGTGAAACAAATTCTTTAAAGCCTTTCAGTTTGTCAATCTTTGACAGGAAAACATATACAGGCAATGCCGTATGGGTCATCTCAGTGATGTCGCTGACGCGGGTATTGATAATATCCAGAATATACTCGCGCTGAGACTCTTCCTGGGTGATCAAAAACTCCAGATCCACCACATACAGGCACCCCGCAAAGGGTTTTCGAGGCTTAACCGCGACAATTTTCTCCAGAAACGCTTTCCAGAGTGTTTGATCTGTGTTCGATGTATCCTGATAAATCAGGCGTGGAGCCGGTTTGATGTATATCGCTTGTTCAGATTCATGCCAGACAAAATAATCCGTTTGCAGCGTATTTTTCTGATCTATGGGCTTGATGGCATGTGAGCTGGTCAGGAGTGATGTCTTTCCTGATTTTTTGTTACCCAGCAGCAAGTAAATAGGCTTATGACTGGCGTTCCTCAACAGGGAAGATAATAGTCCGTTTAAGGTTTCTTCTTCTGTCTCTATATCGCTGGTAGCGCGTGATTTGCGTTTTTTTACTTCGTAAGTGATCAGAAGCACCATGGCTAAACCACAGATGAGAAGCACAGGTCCCCATGTCAGGTAATCGCTGACAGGAAAAGCCATAATGAAATATGCGAATAAGCCATACAGCACCGAAAGCAGCGCTGCTGAGAGCACGATGAATACTCTTGGCGTTTTGAGTTTACTAATCAAGATATAACCTGCCTGAATATTTTTATTGATTTTTATTTTCGAAATTATGTGTGAGTTCCATAAGGCGATATTGATAAGCACTTAAGGTTTTTTGTGCTTTTAAAATATCGTCATGGTTTATGTGACCTTTCTCCAAATAATCAAGGCGACCAAGGAATGGAAAAAGGGTATTACTAAATCGGTAGGCCGCTGAAATATTTTCACTGTCATCGACAAGTGCTGCGTTAGCTATGATAGTTCTGGCTCGTTTGAACTGGTCATTGATGAGTAAATAATCCTGAGCCAGCGCTGCTTTTCCGGCCCGGTACTGACTCACTGACTCTTTGGCAGCAATGGAGTCTGGGTAGAGCGCATTGACGTTATTTGCCAGTTCTTCCAATGTCTGGTGCTCATATACCCGTCCGGGAAAAGCCGTCCAGTTCATCATCAGATCATGGGTTCTGGTCAGAACATCTTCTTTCAGCCTGTGTTTGAAATAGGGTTCAGCCTGGATAAGCCTTGACGTAATACTTTCCAGCTGCTCTGCAGTGGCGCCCTTAATGTCACGCTGATACAGGTATTGGCGGACTGCGACAATGGAAAAGACCAGACAACCCAGGGTAAACACTGTAGCCAGCCAGTAACACCAGGCCGGCAGAATGTGTTTCGCTGGCTGTTTTTTGACAGGTTGCTGCTCAGCGGCAGGCTGACTTGCTACTTCTGGCGTTGGGGCTGGCGTGGGTGATGGACGCTGTTTTTGTTTAGCTAATTCTTTTTCGGCCTGTTCATCCAGTTGATCTTTCCATTCAGTAAACTGTCTGCGAACCGGTCCCAGCGATGGGGCTTGTTTTCCCAACTGACGCTGGAGTTCCTGTTCAATATTCAGCGCAAGATGGTGCCCGGCTTCCACTAGGGGCAGATCTTTGAGTGAGACTTTAATTTTGCTGAGTGCTAATGGCATTTGTTCTGCCACCCAGTCAAAAGACTGGATGCGCGCATTGGGTTTACTGGCAACCGGGAATGCGGTGTGCCAGTAAACTATGCATAGGTCATTGAGAACACTGAGTCCATTTACAGCGCCCATCAGTCCGTCAATACGGCACGCAGATACGCAGTAGTAACTGGCACAGCGAAAGTCTTTACTGTGCTGGGTCAGGAGCAATTCTGAAACAGCATAGATTTCTTTCCAGGGTGCCGGAGAGACAAAACTGCTTAATCGATTTACGTTTCTTTTTAAATCAGAAAAGAGATCGAGCTCTCTTGGGTCATGACCAACAGGCAGTTGTGCCGATATTGGTCTGAGTGCAATATCAGTGAATTTCATTATTTAATAGCCAACTTCGAAACTTGTAATTATGAGTAAAGGTGTCCCTGTGACAGGAAAGTAAATTCCTACACGCTAACTTAATGTTTAATTTATTAGTAGATACTAAATAATAGGGCGGACTAATCTTATGTTTTATTAACTCCTCAACGTGCTTTCGCCATGATGTAATCAGGCAGCAGGTAATATGTCGGTTTCAGCAGTTGTTTGTCACAAATCAGCTTTATTTAACACGGTTATGACATTCATGTGCACTGCATTGTAATAGGAAGAATTATACTAAACTAAATGAATGCCATCTTTGCTGGATAAAGATCACAGTTAAATTCACATTCAAGGTGTTGCGTTCGGTTTATTATGGATAAGGCTATGTTTTTTTAGATTGTTTCCTCATGATGCAAGGGGTTATTAGCTCTTGTTAACATGAATGTAGGTAGGGATTTTTATCCTGCGTATTCTTTTTTGTGATTCTTATTCAATATTTTTAAGTTTAATTTAATTTATTTTTATTTGTGTTTTTTAGAGGCTGATCGCACTGGTTTTCTTGATTTTTTTGCAGCTTTAGTAGCCGGGGTGGGTAGCGTTTTTACGTCTGTATTTCGCTGTCAATCTGCAAGCCAATACAGTCAAAATGACAGATTTAATAGGAAAAATAACTTATTTAAAAATAGAGAAAATGAAGCCTTGAATTCATATTTTTATGCGTTTATCTTTCAGGGGTTTTTAAATTAGAGAAAGCGAACATTATGCCTCGTCTTCTTACAGTTGCCTGTATTGTTTATTGTTTCATTCATGCTTCCTTCGCCTCTGCTAAGGGTGAACGCTTCGGTGTAACTGGCGCATACTACGATTTTACTTCTACTGCAGAGGAAGGCGAATCGGGTGAAAACCAGAGTATTCGCTGGGGACTGGTACATACACGGCCGATCGATGATAACAGTGCCCGCTGGCGCTGGTGGTTTGGTCTGAATTATTTTGCGGACAGTATTCCTGCCCCTCAGAATGGTGTTTACCAGGAAGTCACTAATTACGAGTTTCGTGTGCTGCCTCAGTATGCCATACCCGTGGCGAGCTGGCTGACGCCTTATGTTGGTGCCGGTATATCACTCGCTTATAGCGAGTACAGCGAGCGCTGGCATGTCGACGCCGATGAATTCAAGTACGGTACTCAGTTACCTGATAACAATGCGTTCGAAGCCAGTTTACTGCTCAATGCCGGAATGGTGATAAAAATGGGCAGTAATCCTGATGCGCATTTGCAGATTGCGCCTCAGGCGACGCTGATCGTGCCGGTCAATGATGGTCTTGGCGGCGTAGAATTTTCCTTATCGTTTTTATTCTAAGATCGTTTATGACGCACAAAACCCTCATTCTCAAAGTAAACAGTGCCCCGGAAGAGTATGTCGGGGCAAAGCAAATGGAATTTGACAGTCAGGGCGGGACAATCGGTCGTAGTGCTCAGAGTACCTTTCATCTGGAAGATCATAATAAGTATCTGTCAGCAACACACGCCCTGATCACCTGTTATAACGGTGAGTATTACCTTAATGACATCAGCACTAATGGTACCTTCATTAATGGTAAGCGTACGCTGAAGAGTCAGCCTACAGTCCTGCAGGAGGGCGATTCTATTTCGATGGGGCGCTATGAGTTCAGTGCGGGGTTTGAGAATGAAGTGCATCACATCAATCTGGCAGAAGACATTATGCCGGATATGAAAAGCAACGATCCCGTCGACAGTCTGAACCTGATCCTCCCGCCTGAATCTGAAATGCTGGGAGACGGAACGATAGAAGATTTGTTTCTGGCACAAGATGATAAAGCGGACTCTACAGAACCGCTTGCTCATCTTCAGGAAGTGAATGAAGAAGCTGAGTCACTGATTGAAGATGAAGAACCCAACCAATTTGTTGATTACAACACAACGCAACGACAAATCCTTGACGATAGTGAAAGCATCCATTCTGAAATGGATGTTCCCAGCCTGATTCCGGAAGACTGGAATGCAGAAGATGACAGTTTTTCAGTTCTCAATCAGGCGCAGGCTTTCTCAGCGCCAGGACCAGAAACCTTCTTATCGCCAGGACCAGAAAAGAGCATCAAACAAACCGGGCCAGCTGAGCGTTTAACATCGCCTACCCAGCCTTCATTAACAGAGCAACACATTCACTCCAAATCAGTGCGGACTATCTCAAAGCAAGCTGACTCAAAGCAAGCTGAGCCATCCGCTCAGCCTGCACAACAGGCGTTTTTGGAAGGTTTAGGGATTCCGTCAGAGTTACAGCATCTTTGCGACGAGAACTGGTTTCGTCAAATGGGGCTGAGCTTAAAAGGATGCCTGGATTCACTGAATGCTGAATTGCATCGCTCTTTGGTGATGGCAGGTGAATCCGAGTCAGCCAAGCCACATTTACTGGACAGTATGATGTCGCTTTACCAGCAGTCGGTTCTTGAGCCTTATGAGTTGATCGAGCATATCCAGGAAGAGCTGGATGCGCACCGATCCCGGTTACTTCAGGCGCGTGACGGTATTTTCCAGCAACAGTTAGATGCTTTATCACCGTCGGCATTTGAAGCTAAGCGAAAGGCTGACGGGGGATGGTTGAAGGGCCAACGGACCTGGAAAGCTTATCAGGCGTATTTTTCTGAACAGCAGTCAAATTGGCGGACCGATGAAAAACATCGCTTTGATACAAGCCTGGAATCAAAGTACAGAGAATTATTACAGGAGCAAAATGCGTAATTATTTTTTGGGATTGCTGGCCGCACTGACACTGTCAGGGTGCGCAGTATGGGAGCAGTTCAAAGATACCACCGGGCTTATCCCTGAAACCGCGGAAATAGAAGTGCACATTATGACCGATAAGAGCCTGAACCTGCGTCCTAACGGGTCATCATCACCGGCTATTCTGCGTATCTATGAATTGTCTTCACCGGTCTTGTTTCGCAGCCTGGATTTCTTTTCATTATTTGAAAACGACAAAGCCGCGCTGGGTGATGAGTATATTAAGCGCTATGAGTACCAGTTAGAGCCAGATCAGGAACTCACCGAATTCTTAAAACTTCAGCCAGAAACACGAGCAGTCGGATTTGCAGTTGCTTTCCGGGATATTAACGGGACCAGTTGGCGGACTATACACACCATTGAAGAGCGGGAGAGTTATTATCTGGACGTGAATCTGGTGAATAACGTGTTGTCTGTAGAGCGAACACAAGGCGTAGAACAGATTTATTTCTAAGGAAGCATTATGTCATTGTATAACCCGGTTGTCTGGCAAGACGGCATGTTCATGAAACCGCAGCATTTTCAGCAGTTGGATCGTTTTCACTCTCAGCAAATGAGTTTGTATACCGCTTTCAGCTCGCCATTAAATTGGGGAATCAGTCGGTTAGAGATTAATGCCGAACTGCTGAAAATGGGTAAAATTGGCGTTACTGTTGCGGAGGGGATATTACAGGATCGCACACCGTTTGCTTTTCCTTCTGAAGCATCAGCGCCTGCACTGCTGGAAGTGGACACATCCACGGTAGATAAAGTGGTGTATTTATGTTGTCCTCTGCCTTCTGAACAGGGGGAGCTGTATACCAATGCGGGCGACGGCGCACGCTATCATCTTCACGAGCAGCAAGTGGTAGATTGTCAGTACGAGAGTGAAGATACCACAACCATTCATGTCGGCAGCCTGAATTTCCGCTTGATGTTAGAGACTGAAGATCGTTCAGCTTTTACGTCGATCCCTATTCTGAAAATTTCGGAAGTCAAAAGTGACGGTACTGTGTTGCTTGATGACAAGTTCATTCCCACTTGCCTGGATATTAAAGCTTCTGCTGTACTGACCAAGTTTGTTACTGAATTTGCTTCTTTGCTGAAACATCGAGCTGAATCAATAGTTAGCCGGCTTGGTGTGGTTGATCAGCAAGGTGTATCTTCGGTAGCGGATTTTATGCTACTGCAGGTAGTGAACAAGTTAGAGCCGGTATTTTGGCACTTAGCTGGCTTGGAAGGTGTTCACCCGGAAGCACTCTACCGAGTGTTGCTGCAGGCTGAAGGGGAACTGGCAACATTATGCACATCATCACGCCGGCCTGAGACTTTTTCTCCCTATAATCATGGTGATCTGACTGACTGTATGTGGTCTTTGATCAGCAGGAACCGCAATAGCCTGACCGTAATGTCAGAACAGCGTGCCATCCCACTGGTGCTGAAAGAGCAGGGCTACGGTATACGCGTTGCCAATATTGCTGATCGCGATATTATTCAGACCACAACCTTTATTCTTGCAGTGAAAGCTGATGTCACACTCGATGTACTGCATACTCGCTTTGTATCTCAGGTTAAAGTGGGTAGTCTGGAAAATATTCGTGATTTGGTGAACTTCCAGTTGCCAGGTATCGCTATTAAAGCAATGCCGGTGGTGCCACGTCAGTTACCTTACCATGCGGGCTTTACGTATTTTGAGCTGGACAAGGGGTCTGATGAATGGAAAGCATTGTCTTCTTCTTCTGGGATTGCAATGCATGTTTCCGGCGATTTCCCGAATATTGAATTACAAATGTGGGCCGTCAGATTATGAGTCAGTTCGATGATGACATAACAGTCGTTCTGTTTCAGCCTGAGCCAGGCAAACCTCTGGAGGTCATGCCGGCGCCGGAAGTGCCACGCAATATTGCAGTCAAGCAGCTGGAAATCAAAAAGCTGGGTATTAACCCGTTGGTTGATGAGTTTACCTGGGTACTGGCTTGTCTGACCTGTATTCCCTCTATTCCATGGCTGGATGATCCCACCTTGCTACGTGAGCAAATTGGCAGGGAGATTCAAGAAGCCGAGAAGCGATTACTGCTGGCAAACACAGACAGAGCATCGCTTCTGGTGATGCGTTACTGTGTCTGTGCCGCGGTTGACGAAGCGGTGTACAGTCAGGAGTGGGGAGAGAAAAGTAATTGGAGCACACACAGCCTGCTTGCTGAGTTTCACAATGAAACATCAGGTGGTGATAAATTCTATACGATACTGGACAGGCTAAGACAAGATCCCAAACGTTACCGACAGCTTATCGAATTTTTATACTTTCTGTTGCAGGTTGGTTTTAAAGGGAAATTCGGTCGCGTTGAACGGGGTAATGAAAAAATTGCGGATATAGCCGAAACCATTTACCAGTTGATCAAAGAAGACCGGCTACAGGATCAGGAAAAGTTACAGTTAGTGAATTTAAAGGCCGCTGTTATTAGTCGGCCTTTAAGGCGTGTGATTTCGCCAAAACTGACTATTGGTTGCACGGTTGTGTTATTGGCAGCGATGTACTCAGCCACGTATTGGATTATAGATTTTAAATTTAACCAACTGATTGGCTGAATCCTTACATGGGTTCTGTAATCATTCAATTCTACAGGCATTAAAAATCGAAGATGCCACAGTGAATTTTCAAGCGAGCAATGTCGGTGCCGGATAAGTACACATCTGTGGCAGGAAGGCTGTGAGTGGCTATATTATTGTGCTGTGTTCACAATACGTGATGTGATATAGCCACTCTGCGTTGTAATCCGGAAGAGAAAAATCACTTCCGGATTACAGCTGAAACGGTATCAACACTGAACAAAAAACACTCCCAGCTTGTTGTTATCCGGATCTCTGAAATAAGCCGCAAAAACGCCGGGCTTTCGTTCACCGGGCTCACCTGCGTCTGTACCACCCAGCTCAAGGGCCTTTTGATAAATGGCTGTTACCATGTCGGCAGAATTGGCCTGCAGGCCAACCATGCTGCCGTTACCGCTGGTGGCCGCTCGTCCGTCATGTGGTGTGCAAATGGCGATGCCCACACTTTCGTTTTGGGTTTGCCATAATACAGAACGCTCGGTTTTCATGGTCTTTTTGGCGCCAAACAACACCAGCAGTGCGTCGTAAAAACGTTCTGCTCTGGGTAAATCATTCGTGCCTAACAGTACATTACTTATCACGCGATCTTTCCTCCTGGCTCTGGGTAGAAGCGGGTATCAAGTTTACGAATAAGTCTGGTTTAGATTGCAAGCCTGTCCAGTTTTCCGGCGATAAATTGTGCAGTTCATCAATGAGCCACTGGATCCCGTCACCAGGAATGAAATCACGATATCACTGAGCGTCTGGCGGTAATCCTGGCCCGGCGTCTGCGATTGAACAACCAAGTAAACGGCAGGGTAAGTAAGATATTGGCGGCTAACCCCAGGATGACACCAAACATCAGACCATTTAGCGAGAGTGGAATGCCGGGTTTGAAATGGGCAAGGGTTTTCTGTAACGAGTCAAAGTGTGCAGGTGTGAACATGTACACTGATTTTTCAATTAATGTCCCATGCTCAAAAACGGTCATCCCTGATTTCAGATCTTCATACAGGCTCAGGGTTGCTTGCTTTTGTAAGGCGTCCGCTTTAACACTGGCTTCAGTATTTGCCAGATGTTGTTCAATCATCGCTGTCACGTCAGGATAACCGTATTGTCTGGCGGTGTTTTCGTAGCCGTTAACCTGCCATTGTGTGGCTTCAAATAATCCGGCCAGATATTGCTGATAGTGATCGGCCAGTAAAGGAACCTGAAGCGCAGCAATCAGCATGACGCCAAACAGCAATTTATCAACAATTCTTCCTACCAAGGGACTTTCCTTTTTTGGTTAAAGTGGCGCAAAGCGACATTCGGTTAACGTCTTCTTTTTCAGCTTCGTATGTTATAGCTGATAACCAGGCAGGATTGTTGAAGTAAAACGTGCGCTGTGCTCATCGTCACAGGTCAGCCCGAACCGGAATTTAATGGATTTTTTATGACAAATCCGCGCTCAATGCCCGACTGAAATCCGACTTTTTCATAAAGGTGATGTGCCTCTGGCCAATTTTCTCCAGATAGCAACATGACTTTATAGCATCCCATCTCCCAGGCCAGCGAAAGCGCTTTTTCGATGACCTTCTGGCTCAGTCCTTGCCGTCTGTATTGTGGTGAGGTCACCACATGCTCGATGATGCCAAAAGGCTGACCTCCGTTCGTCATGGTTGGTACCAGGCCAAGCTGGCAGGTGGATGCCAGCACCCCATCAATATCGGCAACAATGATTTTGGTGTGTGGGCTGTTGAGTATATCCTGCCAGCTATTCATTGCTTGCGAATCAGATAATACAGGGTCATGAGGCCGCAGCTCCGCGTAGAGCTCGCGTAATGCTGCTAAATCACTGACCTGACAGCAACGGATGATTTCCAATGGGTTTCTCCTGTTTCTGAAAGGTGAACAATGAGGCTGTCAGCTAGGAGGCACAATGCGGATGAACCGCACACAGTCCTTTCCAGTCTTCAAGATCTTGCTCTGGTTTTTCTTTTCGGAACTGAGCGTAAAGGGTAATTCCTTGCTTATCTTCCAGAATATCAACCTGAACGCCTTTTTCCCGTAACAGGTTTTCGTTCCCTGAAGCATTGGTAACATCGCCGACGACAACCCGTTTGAATCCTCTCATATACAAGAGTGTTGCACAGACATCGCAAGGACTCAGGCTGGTAAACAAGGTGGTCTGGCTGAAATCTATCCGGCCAGCATCGCGTATCGCAGAGGTTTCACCGTGGTTGTACGGGTGATCTTCCTGAACCAGGGTGTTGTGACCTTTACCTACAATGTGTCCGGTCTGGTTATGGATGATGACCGCTCCGATCGGACAGCCCCCTTCGTCGTAGCTTTTTTGTGCCAGCAGGACAGCAATCCGCATGTAGTCTGCATCGGATAACTTGCTTGTGAAATCATGGTCCATTAACACAGGCAAGCTGGTCGTCGGCATATGGGCGATCGCACGAAGCGCGGATTCATTGATGTCTGAATGCTGATTCAGCAGGGTCGTCATAACCATCTCTCTGTTCCAAGATTGAGTTTCGAAAGTATAACTCTGATTTTGCAGATTATTTTAGTTCATTCATTGCTCATTTGCTCGGGCTCACATTATTGGACAATGCGAAAGTTTTGATGGCGATCTTTTTTGGCCGCGCTGACTTTGTCACATGGAGCAATGCGCGAAAAAATGGAAGAGTACTGTGAAAGCAGGCTAGCCGGTGAGGGTAAATTAAAACACACCTCGGCTTTGAATATGATTAAGTCAGACATGATTCGGGTATGGTTGTCATTGTAAATGTTAGGGTTATATTGACGCGGCTTGATTTGTCATCATTCAGTATGAAACGCCAAAGGGGAAGTGGACGGTATTTATGGTTTTATCAATATTGGCAATGAAAACACACTAATGATTCTGGGAGTAAACTGGAGCTAATAAAAAGAAGGTGATTTTATTTGGTTGTCTTTGTTTGCAACCTTTAAAGAGGGGAAAGTAAAAGTTTTGCATAAGTCATTAAACTTCATGTGTTTTTTATTGTTTCATCTGATTTCAATAAATGAAATGTGATATCAGGCGTGAAATGCTTGGAGGGGTAAGTGATTGTTTTTTTGATGGTTAGTTGTTGAGATGGTGTTTTCCTTTATATGAAGGTTGTTTTTACTTTTCAGTGAGTAAATACATTATTTACAATGTTAAAGGTAAATAATGATTTCAAGCTTTGTTATTGGTCTAAATTTAGTGACTATTTTGATTTTAATGAAATTAATTCGGTACATTAATCTGCATTTTATATTTTCACCATTGTTTTATTTTGATTTCTTTGCTTGATATTCTGTTTTTCATGTTTGATGAGCTTTTTTATTTTTGTTTTTAGTGGCGTGTATATGGTGGCCTATAGTTATCAATGCGAGAACAGTTGGCTATTGACATAATTTCGCATTACTGACCACTCTATGAATATTAATAAATAGGATGCAGAATGATGAAAAGGAATCTGGTGTTTATTGCACTTGCGGGTCTTTTTATAAATAACGCACATGCAAATGACCTGAATAATTTTGTAAAAATGAATGAAGAAGCCACTTTTATTGAAGGCGACAATGTAGTTCATGTCCCGGAAGCCGATGAATATTCACTGCAACAAGAATACTCTTTGGCAGAAAGGGCGGCAGCGATGGGGGCTGTAGCCGTCTCTGCCGATGGAACCCAATTTAAAGCTGATATATCGGAAGAAACTCTGGCGCTCTTGGACCAAGCGGTCAAAATCATGCAAGAGCAAGGATTTGACTCGAGTGTTTTCTCGACCGAGCCTCACGAAGCGACAGTGCCGGCACTTCCGAACGATGTGATATCACCACTGAAAGTAATCGGTGCGGATAATCGCGTAAAAGTGACGAATACAACGTCGGCACCGCATTTGTATAATGGCCGGATTGCTGTGGGTTGTACGGGAACACTAATCACGAAAACACACGTGTTAACGGCTGGTCATTGTGTTTCCAATGGTTCTGGAACCTGGTATAAATCACTGAATTTTACTGCCGGTCAAAATGGTTCGTATAAGCCCTGGGGAACGACGACCTGGAAAAATGCCGTCACGACCACAGCCTGGCACAATAACGGTGATACAAATTATGACTATGCCATTATTGTTCTCGATAGCGCTCCTCATGGAGGTCACTCAGGCTGGGGAACCTATTCTGACGGTACACATAGCGTAACGGGGTACCCTGGTGATAAACCGACAGGCACAATGTGGACAGATTCCGGCTCGACCTCTGCCATATCGAGCTACAGGGTTTGTTATACGCTTGATACAGCTGGCGGCCAAAGTGGCAGTGGTATTAAAGACAGTAATAATTATGTCAGAGGTATACATACCACAGGTTCTACAACGAGAAACTGCGGTACACGTTTGACCAGTACTGTTTACAATACGCTCAAAAGCTGGATTGCCAATAATCCTTAAATCATCCGAAAAGACACTTTTCATGAAGCTCAACATTGTTGGGCTTCATTATCGAGAAAATGACATGAAAAAATGCATTGCGATTGTACTTTTTATGATGATACAAGCCTGTTCCACAACAGATAACTGGAAGCGAGTGATGATTTTGGGGAGTGCTGAAGCAAACGATCCGATACTTGCTCAAGTTCAGTTGCTTGAAAAAAATGGTGAGGTTAAAGATGTCACAGTACTCGAATCATTTCCGGTTCAGATATGGCTAACCGCTTCTGACGAAACGATAGATAGGTTGCAAAATATGCCACGAAAAACGGTTTCAGACCAATGAGTATTTTCTGATTCTTGCTGTGCAATGGAAAGTGGTAATATTAACAAGTCATTGCAGTACAGTGTAACGCCACCTCCATTGCGGTATTTCAGGCAATCTTTTGCTGTATCTTATTTACCTGCTCTGACAATACTGCCATATCGGTTTGTTTATTACCTTTTACAACGCTAATCCACTGAAGCCCGGTTTCGTCTTCGTGCTCGAATTCAATCTGCAGCTCATATTTACGTGCAGAAACTAAAGCGCCCAGCGCGCCAGTGATAAACCCGAACGGCATGAATATCCAAGCGATCCCTGAAGGCTCCATGAACCCTATGACGCTGGAAACGAGCATGCCGATAATGAATACTCTGAGCAGGTGATCTTTCAGTGTATTTACTTTTACTCTCGCATTTTTAATTCTTAATAATCTGTATTCATCGTTTTTGTAGGTGAAATACTGACGACAGATTGAAAAATCTTGGGCGTTGGTCATCGACTTTGTTTACCTTCTTGCGTGTTGCTTTCTTTGATGGAGAGCGAAGAATGCGGTTATTTTCTGCCTGGTTCGTGCGCTTCATACTGGGGCAAGTTGACATCCAGACTATCCCAGTTGGCTTTCGATGTGACGAAGTTATGTGATATGGGCTTTTCGACGATCTCTGAGTCGAGAATGCCGAGCCGGATCCGGATGCGGGCAGGATCTGCTGTATTGGAACTGTATATCGGCGACGCGCAGACTCGGCAGAAATGGCGTTGCCTGCCAGATTTTAATGCAAAGTAATGCAGTAACTCCTGTCCTTGGGTAACCGTAAAATCAGCGGTGTTTACAAACCCGTTTGTGGCAAAAGCAGAGCCTGTCGATTTCCGGCATAAAGAACAATGACAGTGAATGATATCGCTGATTTTTCCGGTAATGGTAAGTTGTACGCCACCGCAAAGGCAGCTGCCGGTATACATAAGAACTCCTTGTGGCTCTAGTAAGACTGATGGCATCTGACCGAATTCAGGTCTGTTGCATCAATATCTTGTTTCCCGTGCGCCGTGTGAACCCGACAACTGCTCGGTTCATTTGGCCGCATTATCCTGATTTATCGCAACTTTTCATGTATTTCGTACTGTATGCTTTCATTTTTGTGCGCTTACGCAATGTGTTGCTATCGCAGGCTCGCATTTTCCCATTTCTGCCATTCTCTGCTGTCAGCGATTTGAATAGTGAAACGATTTACGCCACTCGCTTGGCGTCACATTGCACTTCTTTTTGAAGTGATCCCGAAAGGAGGTTGCAGAGGTAAAACCGACTTGTGCAGCGACAGACTCTATCGGCAGTGTCGTTGACTCGAGCAGTTCCTGAGAGCGTTGTAACCGTTCCGAGAGTAACCATTCACCTACAGAAGCACCTGTTGCTTTTTGAAAGTGGCGGGTGAATGTCCGGCGGGTCATCATCACCCGTTCGGCCAGACTATCCAGTTCATGGTGTTGATCAAGCGTACCGCGCAGGTATGCCAGCAAACGGTTGATGCGTTCATCCTGTGTGGTGGCTGGAACCGGTCGTTCAATGAACTGGGCCTGTCCACCGTCGCGATGAGGGGGAATAACCATGCGACGGGCAACTTTATTGGCAATGGCACTGCCATAGCGCTGTCGCAGCAGATACAGGCAGCAGTCCAGCCCTGCGGCTGTCCCTGCCGATGTCACAACAGAGCCATCATCGACATAGAGTGCGTTGGTATCAAGGATGGTATCCGGAAATCGCTGGGAGAAATCCTGCTCGAACTCCCAGTGTGTTGAGGCCCGGCGATGATGTAATAAACCAGCATAAGCCAGTACATAGGTGCCAAGGCATAGGCCTACGATTTGTGCCCCACGGGCATGTGCTTTGCGTAAGGCATCTAACAAGGCACTGTTTGGTTGCTCAGAAGATTTGCGCCAGTAAGGAACAATAATAATGTCGGCATTGTTTAATCCGTCCAGCCCTGACGGAGCATCAATGATCAGGCCATGACTGGAACGAATCTGTCCGGGCTCACCGGCACAAATTGTCAGATTAAAAAGCTTCATGTCAGGCAGTATGTCATCAAAAATGATGCAGGGAACAGAAAAGTGAAAGGTACTGAACTGGTTAAATGCGATAACAGCAACTGTGGGTAATGACATGACGATTTTAGTTCCTTGCTGATACAGACTGAAATGAAGTGCCCTACAGGACCACTGATGAAAAGGGCACTTGACTATCTATCAATGTGCAAATAAATAACACTCACCATCTTCGGGAATGAGCACACGATCCATTGCCTGATTATCTGCCAGATACTGGCGCAGTGCCTCCCGTGTTAATACCGCGTGGTTAACCGCTTCCATATGGCTGGCGATGATTGTGGCATTCGGGGCGGCTTCATACACCGTAAGGACATCTTCTTTGTTCATGATAATCGGGCCAAGGCCAGTCACTTGCGCATCACCACTGTTCAGCACGATGATCTCCGGCTGAAATTGTTCGATGCTGCTCTGAACAAATGGGTTCCAGACGGTATCTCCTGCTATATACAATGTCGGCTCATCAGGGTGAGCAAGTACGACGCCCGATACCTCACCCATACGTTCGCCAATAACCGCCATGACCTCATCGCTGCCGTGCTGGCCGTTGGTAATACTGAGGCTGATACCGTCATAGTCTGTGCGGTTCGCAAGCACGCGAATATCGGAGAAGCCGGACTGACCAATCACATCAGCATCGGCCTGATGCTGGGCAAAGATCAGCATATCTTTCGGGATGACCTGCTTGGCGACTTCATCCCAGTGATCCGGATGCGTATGAGTGACGATAACGGCATCCACATCCAGTAACGCTTCGATGGGGCAAGGCAAATCGACCAATGGATTGTTCAGATGGCTGTTAGGTGTTCCTTCAAAACCTGGGTAGGTGCCCTTGTCAGCAAGCATAGGGTCGACAAGTAATTTTTTTCCTGCAAATTCAATGAGCAGTGTTGCGTTGCGGATTTGAGTAAATTTCATGATATGTACTCTCTGATAATAACTCTGTGTATTGAGCTTTCATTATCAGAGTATTTTCAAGGTGTTGTGAGTGGCCCGCGGGACATAGTTCAACGAGATCGGGACAAGCCACCGGTCTCGTAAAACCAGTTTCACTCACCCCAAACGGTGTGCCCACTTGCCCTTGTTCTCTCGTTCGCAATTTTCTTCAGTGTCATACGAAATAAAGGCAGACGACTTGCTCGGGCGAATGCCAATCGTTGTCAGTTTTGCCACTATTAAGGCGTCGAGCGCAGGCTTTCCTTCCTCATAGAAATGTGACAGGTTCGTATTGGTATCGAATACGCAAACCACTTTCAGGCTTTCGGGAAAGTGCGAATAATCGACCAGATGGGTCAGCCACTGAAAGCCGGGGTAGGTCTCCAGCGCATGATCACACACTTCTGTCAGTAATAGTCTGATTTGGTTATCCGTTTTCTTATCGGTCTTTCGCATGTTTATCTCGTTGAGGGCGGCAAGCTTGACGCTTTGCTCGCAGCACTGGTTGTCAGAAAGGCGATACGGTAGCGTTTTGGACAGCACAATAAAAGTGCCTGCAGGGTTTCAGTTGTCTGGTTTCTCGTAGCTGGCGATGAGGGTAGTGGCCCGGACCGACGGCGTAAAATAATGTTGCTTTACTGCAATATATTCTTTGTCGTTAAAGAATTGATTTTTCATTTCTTCGCTGGGGAAGCGAATAGAGAAAACACGGTTGATAGATGCAGACACCTGTGAAATCAATACCTCTGAGACTTTGAAGTCATAGCCAAAGCTGCCGTTATAGCGGGATAAAATGGGGGTCATTTCACGTCTGTATTGTGCGTAAATTTCATCATTCGCGACATCGAGCGCAACCAGCATTTCAAAAGACATAGCTATTTCCCTATTCTGTGTTTATCTGAAACCCTAGGGTAATCCTTTGGGAAAACATAGCCAGTTGAGTGAAGATTCAGAGTTTGCTCAAGGAATATCTTGATAATTATCCGGAATGCTACCAGAACAGACAGTGTATTGATGAAAACATCGCCTGTCTTGCTGAGAACTGTTGCTAATGACCTGCTGGGTATCCATAGCTTGCTCCTATCTGAACAATCCGTGATTTCAATTACCTTGCCAGAGCAACTTTAGGTACTCTTTATCTAATTTAAATCAGTTGGTTAGCAGTTTATGAATAAGAAAACAGCATTAGTGGTGGAAGGCGGTGCTATGCGGGGTATTTTTGCCAGCGGGGTACTGGATGCCTTTATGGATGACAGCTATAACCCTTTTGATCTGGCTATCGGCGTTTCAGCTGGCGCATCCAACTTACTGGGATATCTGGCAAATCAGCCCAAGCGCAGTTACCGCGTTATCACGCAGTTAGCGACGGATAAGCGATTTTACAATCCCGCCCGTTTTCTGAAGGGAGGTAATCTGGTGGATGTGAAGTGGCTGATTGATGAATCATTACGGCTTTATCCGCTGGATCAGCACAAACTGTTCGGGAAAACAGCACTGATTGCCGCAGCAACCAATATCCATACGGGTACGGCGGATTATTACAATGTGAATCCCTCCAATGTCAGCGATGTCATGGAAGCCACCAGTGCGCTGCCGATTGCTTATAAAGCAACACCTTGCTTTGCCGGCGGCTGCTATACCGATGGCGGTGTGGCAGATTCGATCCCGGTGCGGGAAGCCTACCGCCGCGGCGCAAAAGATATTACGGTGATTTTGTCACATCCGCTCAGCTATCAGATGAAACCGGCTAAATATCCGTGGATGATGAAAAAAGTCTTTGCCCGCCAGCCACAGATAGCCGCAGCTATGATCAAACGAGCTGATAACTATAACGCTTCACTGGCGTTCATCCGTCAACCGCCGGCAGATGCCACAATCCGGGTTATCGCCCCGCCGGAGAGTTTTAGCGTGAAGCGTTTGACCATGCGAAAATCCACCCTGGATGAAGGTTATAAGATGGGCCTGAAAGAAGGCATGCTTCATATCCATCGCCGGCAGTCTCTCAATGGCTCTCATGATGAAAACTGTCAGTTTTGCCTGTGAGAAACAGTTTCCTCGCAATAAGGGCTGAAAATCGCTGTAATTACAATTTAACAATCGCCTTTTTCAGTAGGATGATTTCAAATTGAGCGTAAATCACCCAATAACGTGTTTATCTGAAGGAAATGATGAGTGTATTAGTTTCAGCCTCCTGGCTGGCAAGGAAAAGCGGATCGCCCAACCTGGTCATTCTGGATGCCACCATGAAGAGTGTGACTGGTGATAATGTCGACCTGGACACTCGGCAGTATATTCCCGGCGCTATTGCGTTTGATTTGGAGCGGCATTTTTCTGATGCTTCTTCTTCGCTGCCTCATACCGCCCCGGATTATGAGGCATTTCAGCGAGAAGTCTCCAAACTGGGCATTGAGACAGATTGTGAGATTGTCATTTACGATGCAAAAGGTATCTACTCAGCGCCACGGGCTTGGTGGCTGTTTAGGTTGATGGGGCATAAACAGGTTTATGTGCTGGATGGCGGTTTGCCTGCATGGATCGCTGAAGGCCGGGATGTTGTCGCTTCTCCCGTCATTCCCGAGAGTGGTAACGGGTGGCAGGGTGCATATCACACCGCGTGGATTGCTGACTGGCGAGAACTGGCAGAAAAAGCCGGTCTGCCAGGGCATCATATTATCGATGTGCGTGCCGCTGGGCGGTTTTGTGGTCAGCAGCCAGAGCCACGGCCAGAATTGAGAAGCGGGCATATTCCCCATGCGATAAACCTGCCGTTCGCCTCTTTTCTTGAAGGTGGTCAGTATAAAGATCCAGATAAATTACAGGCGTTGTTTGCCCAAAAGCAGGTGTTCGCCGACGATCGGCTGTACTTCACCTGCGGTTCAGGCGTAACTGCCTGCATCGGGCTGCTAGCAGCTTATCTGTGCGGGTACAGAAACCTGTCGGTTTATGATGGCGCCTGGGCGGAGTGGGGGCAGCGAACCGATTTACCCGTTGCCTAGTGCCTCGGTTCGCTGATGATGATGGCGTTTAAGAGACGACCTGATAAGCCTGGATCTTAGGCAGTTTCAGGGAAATCAGGGTGGTGAGGGCGAGAAAGACGAAAGATACCCACAGGCAGGCGGACAGGCCTGCAACCTGGAACACCCAACCGGATAATACGGTGCCTATCAGTCGGCCCATAGCATTGGCCATGTAGTAGAAGCCGACATCTAACGAGACGCCATCGTCTTTGGCGTAGCTGACAATCAGGTATGAGTGCAACGACGAATTAATCGCAAAGATCGCCCCAAAGAGCATCAGCCCACCAATGATCACCAGTTCCGGTTGCCATTGTATTTGCACCCCGTAAGCGATACCTGCGGTAATGATGGCCAGCAGCAGTGCCCAGCGTGTTGCGGCTTGTCCGTCCGGCACTTTGCCCTGCGCCTTGCCTGTCAGTTTGGGGGCAAAACCCTGCACAAAGCCATAGGCCATCACCCAGGCCGCCATGAAGCCGCCGACAGCACTGTGATTCCAGCCAAACACTGAACCCAGGTAGACAGGCAGTGCAACCACAAACCATACATCCCGCGCCCCGAACAGGAACATGCGGGCAGCAGAAAGGATGTTGACGCTCTCGGATTTAGAGAACATCTCGGCAAATTTGGGCTTATTTTTTGCTTTGCCCATGTCAGCTTTCAGCGTCAGGAGACTGCTGATGAATACCAGCGCCAGCACACCCGCCATGGTCAGTACTGCATTCTGGAAACCCATAATGCTTAGCAGTAAACCACCGAGGAAAAAGCCAGCGCCTTTGAGGGTGTTTTTTGACCCCGTCATCAGCGCGACCCACTGATACAGCGCACTTTGTTTATTGTCAGGCACCAGCGTTTTGATGGCACTCTTGGCACTCATCTTGTTGAGATCTTTGGCGATTCCCGACAATGCCTGTGCGGCCATGACCCAGGGAATCGTCAGCATAGGGTTGGGGACGGCCAGCATCAGCAGGGCAACAATCTGCATGCCAAGGCCAATGTTCATGGTCCGGTTCAGGCCCAGTCTGGCGCCCAGCCAGCCGCCGACCAGGTTAGTGACCACGCCGAAAAATTCATAGAACAGGAAGAGGGAGGCGATGGCCAGGGTGGAGTAACCCAGCTCGTAAAAATAGAGGACGACCAACATGCGCAGCGCGCCGTCAGTCACAGTGAAATTCCAGTAATTGAAGGTCACCAGCATATACTGACGGACCGGCTGGCTGAATTGCGCGAAATATTTAGCAAACATAGACACGACACCCGTATTGTTCGCCGTTTCGGCTGCTGGCTGCTATGCCAAACCCAAGCATGTGCAGACAGGCGCGAAACGGCAAAACACTGTTTATTATTGTGACGCTACCTGGCGGATGTAATCGACCTGGACCGGTTTGGTAAAGGCCCCCGGACGCAGCGCCTGAACCTGTTCAATAATGCGTGACAACGGCCAGCCCATTTCCAGCAACAGATGAGCGGCGAGCAGACCGGTACGGCCTGAGCCACCCATACAATGCAGAGCGATGTTGCCCCCTTCTGCAATAATTTTATGCAATTGCGGGCTGGCTGCCTGCCACTGTGCGGCAAATTCGCTATCAGGCGCGGCATCGTCTTCAATGGGAGTGTGCGCCCACACCATGCCAGACTGTTCAACCTGCAGGCCCAAATCAGCGACTTCTTTGTCTGTCATTTCCTGCTGATTGATGGCAGTAACGACAGCGCGCACCCCTTGTGCTTTCAGCTGTGTCAGGCTGTCTGCCAGAGAAACGCCTTTGGTGCCGGGGCAGGGTGTCAGTACCAGTGAACTGGTATCGGTAACGGGTAAAGTCCAGATTGGATGTGTCATTGTTATGGCTCCTGTTATGCCTGTCCGACTTTACGTACCAGTTCCGCCGTGCGGGTGGCGTAACCCATTTCATTGTCATACCAGGCATAGATTTTCACCATACGCTTGCCGACCACCATGGTAGACAAAGCATCCACTATGGTTGAGCGCTGATCGCCTTTATAGTCGATAGACACCAGCGGACGGTCTTCGTAGCCTAAAATCCCCTGCAGTTCGCCTTGCGAAGCGTCTTTCAGCAGTTGGTTGACTTCTTCGGCTGTGGTGTCGCGTTTGACGTCGAAAATGATGTCGGTCAGTGACGCATTGGCCAGCGGGACACGCACGGCATGGCCGTTAATTTTGCCTTTCAGTTCCGGGAAGATCTCGACGATGGCCGAGGCCGATCCTGTGGTGGTCGGGATCAGGCTCATGCCGCAGGCACGGGCGCGGCGCAAATCTTTGTGTGGTGCATCCAGAATGGTTTGGGTATTGGTTAAATCGTGGATCGTGGTAAATGCAGACTGCTCGATACCCAGTTTTTCATGGATCACTTTGACCACAGGCGCAATACAGTTGGTGGTGCAGGACGCTGCCGTCACAATACGGTGCTGGGCAGGATTAAAGATATGATCGTTAACGCCTACCACAATATTGGCAATGCCTTCTTCTTTCACCGGTGCAGATACGACGACACGCTTCACACCCTGCGTCAGATATTGATTCAGATACTCGGTGTTGCGGTGTTTGCCTGTTGATTCAATCACCACGTCACAACCAGACCAGTCAACGGCATCGATCGCTTTTTCCTGCGTGGCCAGGATGGCTTTACCATTAATGACAATGTGATTGCCTTCCGCTTTCACTTCGTGATGCCAGCGGCCCTGCACGGAATCGAATTCCAGCAGGTGAGCCAGGGTTGCGGCATCGCCGGCAACATCGTTGATCTGTGCAAATTCCAGTTCTGGCCAGTCAAACGCTGCACGCAGTGCCAGACGGCCAATACGGCCAAAACCATTGATACCTACTTTGATTGTCATCGTTAACTCTTCCTGCATTATTGGCAACAAACGGGTCGTTGTTTCATTACCATGAGTCGTTCACTGTCCTGTTGGTACTCCTGCTCTAAACAGTTCGAGTCCACCAGTCCGTAAATTTGTTTTCGCATCCAGCCGGGCAGATCGTCAGCTAACCGGTAAAACACCCATTGCCCCTGCCTGACATCAACCAGTAATCCGCTGGCGCGCATCACAGCCAGGTGACGTGACATTTTCGGCTGGCTGACCTGCAGTGCTTCGGTCAGTTCCGCCACACACAGGCATTGCTCTTTGACGATTAACCGTAAGCAACGCACACGGGTTTCATCTGCCAGCAGTTTAAAAAATTGATGTGGTAGCATGCTTATAACCATATTCGAATTTCCGTATATATTAGTTGGATGCCGCGTTTGGTCAATCCCTGCGAAGCCGATGTCATGAAATCTTCATATTGGAGTATTGGCGCTGTTTAGCGGAGCAGACAATGCTCAAGATGAGAGGGTTTTGAAAAAGAGAGCTATCGCTTTGAAGACTTAGTGGCTATGAGGCAGGAATAAAAAGGGTCCGCATTATCGCGGACCCGTTTGCAGAATATAAAGCCATTAAAGTTCAATGGCTATTTTCTCAATCGAATCAATAGTACACAGTGACAGCACGCCAGGGATAGCGACCAGACAGTTGATGCTAATAGCATTTTCACTGTTCAGAGACAGCGCAGAAGAGGTAATTTCTGCACTGCCTGCCACAATAGCACTGACATTGACCAGGCCGGTTAATACATCCAATGCGAGCAGGGAAGTATTGGAGTTATGGTAAGTCACAATATTGTTATCTAAGACTTCATTGCTACCGTCAGTGTAATAGGCTCTGGTTGAGACGCTAAAGTTGAGTGGAGACAGTAACCTGACTTCCAGTTCACCGGAGTGATCAGATTCGATCCTGATACGATCCAGTACCGCAGGTCCAACCGTCAGGTCTGCTGTGTTCGAGCTGCCCTCATAGTTCGCGCTAATCGTTGCAGATCCTTCGGAGACGCCCTGCGCCAGACCGTCAGCAGTGATGGTCGCGACACCGGTATCGCTGCTCACCCAGCTCACCAGATCCGTGACATCCTGAGTGGATGTGTCCGTGAAGGTGGCTGTGGCTGTGAACTGCTGGGTCAAACCGTTGGCAATGGTTGCCGTGGATGGCGCTACTGTCAGTGACGTTACCGTTGCAGCCGTCACTTCCAGGGTGACGGCCGGGCTGGTTTGCCCCTGATAGCTGGCCGTGATTTCTGTCGTCCCCATTGCCAGCGATTGGGCCAGACCTGAGGTATTGATGCTGGCGATAGCTGTGTCCGAACTGACCCAGCTGACCAGATGGGTAATATCCTGCGTGCTGGCATCGGAAAAGGTTGCCGTGGCAGTAAACTGCTGGGTGGTGCCATTAGCAATACTGGCTGTCCCCGGGCTGACAGCAATGGCACTGATGGTCGCCGGTGTGACTGAGAGAGGAATCTCAGCGCTGTTCATCCCCTGATAATGGGCGGTAACCACTGTGCTTCCTTCGCTCAAACCTTGCGCTAGGCCTGTGGCAGAAAGGGTGGCGACACTGGTATCGCCGCTTTTCCAGTTCACCTGATCGGTTACATCCATGGAGCTGCCGTCGGAGAACTTGGCGGTGGCAGAAAATTGCTGGGTGGTGCCGCTGGCAATACTGGCCGTTTCCGGTGCAATGGTGACAGAAATCACGGTCGCTTCAGTGACAGACAGAGTTGCGTTGTTGCTGACTGTTCCGCCAAAGTTGGCAGAGATAGCGGCAGATCCCGCCGTGAGAGCACTGACCATACCCGTAGCGGAAACGGTTGCCACTGTGGTATTGCTGCTGCTCCATGTTGCTTGCGCACTGACATCTTGCGACGTGTTGTTATCAAAATGCGCGATGGCGGTATAGGCCCGGCTGGTGCCTTTGGCCAGACTCAGGTTAGCGGGTGTTACTTGCACTGAATCAACTGTGGCCGCCGTCACAGTGAGATTAACAGGCGCACTGGTTGTGCCACCGAAACTGGCGGTTATACCGCTAGTCCCCGCGGCAACGCCTTCAGCTAATCCTGATGCCGAGATGGTGGCAGCTGCTGTATTGTCGCTGTTCCAGATCACCTGAGAGGTGACGTCTTGTGTCGAGCCATCGGAGAACTGACCTGTGGCAGTAAACTGCAGCTGTGTGCCTTGTACCAAGGATGCCGTGGCGGGTGAGAGATGAATGGCACTCAGTGTGGCTGTTGTCACTGTCATCGTCGCCTGATTGCTGTTCACTCCTTCAAACTGACCGGTGACTGTTGCTACCCCTGACGCTTTGGCGGAAGCCATGCCGTTTAAGTCCACCTCGGCAGTGCTGGCATCTGTGGTATTCCAGGTGGTCTGGCTGGTGACATCTTCACGGCTGCCATCGTGATAGTATGCCAGCGCGGTAAACTGCACCTGTGTCCCTGCCGCTGCGGACACCTGTCCGGGAGTGATTTGCAGCTGACTGACAGTATGGCCACCCGTTACAGTAATCACGACGTTACCGCCGCTGACGCCCGCATAGCTGCAGGAAATGGTGGCTTGACCGGCAGCAACGGCCTGGATCATTCCTTTGCCGCTGACGGTGGCGACTGATTCATCGCTGCTGGTGCACTGTGCGTCCTGAGTAACATCATTTTTACCGCCGTCCGCGTGAATGGCATTCACTGTAAAGCTCAGGGAACTGCCTGCTTCGGCTGTGTTCGCACTGGGGATGATCTCCAGATTACGAACCGTTTTACCGCCCTTGTCTACGGCGCTGGTGTTGTTGTCTTTCTGGCTGGGCAGACCACTACCTTCTCCGCCGCAACCTGCCAGGGTCAGCGTCATGAGAAAAAGACTCAGCCAGAGCGTCAGATACCGGCAAATGTTGTTCTTCATTGGATTGCCTTCCTTGTAAACTGAGGAGAAGTCAGCACAACGCGTCGGTTCATGGCACGGTTAGCCGGGGTGTCATTGCTGACCAGCGGCTTGGTTTCGCCAAACGCTTCGTAGCTGATACGGTCAGGGGTAATACCCTGTTGTTCAAAATACTGCACAACACTTTGCGCCCTGCGTTCAGACAGCTTCATGTTGTAGTCTTCTGAGCCAACATCGTCGGTATGGGTTTCCACGCGCAGCATGGCTTCCGGATACTGGTTCAGGTGATTCAGCATCGGCTGGAATGTGGATGTCATATCAGGGCGAAGTTTGGCTGAATTGAACTCGAAAATGGCATTGGACTGAGTACCATCCACCTGGAGGGTGAAGGCTTCCTGCGTGACAGTCGGTGGTGCAGGCTCAGGCTGCGGCTCAAACACGGCCGCAGGCTGCGGATCGTTACCTGAGAAGCGGTAGCTGATGCCCAGCATCAGGGTGTGGAGATCGGCGCCAGCCGTGCCATCGTCGCCAACATTATTGGCAAACTGATAGCTGAGCCCGGTTCGCCAGCGCGGTGTAACGTCCCAGTCAACGCCGACGCCGACTATGGGAGAGAAGCCGTCTTCGTCGTTGGATACCGTCCCGGCAATTTCTTTACCGTCACTGGAAACATGCCAGGCCATCACGCCGGCTTTGCCCACCAGAGAAACGACATCCGATACCGGATAGCGATAGCCCAGAGAGGCTGACAGCCCTAACACATCTCCTTCATAATCGGCGCCAACCGAAGGGTCATCCAGTGCCGGGTAAGTGGCATCAAACTGGCCGTAATAGTCGTAGGCTACTTCCAGTTCCCAGCGCGGAGTCCAGGCATAGTTATAGAAAATCCCCGCACCTGGCGCATCATCATCACAGCTGATGTTATGGCTTTCACAGGCACCATCAGCAAAAGTGTAATTGGCGCGGAGTCCGACCCGGTGCTCAGAAGCATTGGCGAGAGAGATACATAAAGTGCTTAGTACAAAACATGAAAGGGAAAACTTTGTGCTCTGATTCATTACCTATCCATCCTCAGTCCTTGAAAAAGCTACAAAGCGCTACCCAGCTTTAGGAACTTCTTGTCTTCCAGGTATGCCTAAAGTCAAATTAGTACAAAGATCACAGAATGGCGAAAGAAGTTGCACAGATATCATTACATGATGGGACGGGTTGTTAGTCTTAGCCATTTACCCTGGGTGGAGGAGGTAACAATCTGGGGTTCAGGAATGATTTATGCGTGGGTGCCAGCGCGCACTCGGGCGCAGAAACAAAAACACCCCGCAAGATGAGCCCGCGAGGTGTTGGAGGTGTTGTTAAATGACAGATCAGTGCATGCTGTCTTGGTTCATGCCATCGTGATCCATATTGTCGTGCTCCATAGCGTCATGATCCATACCTTCATGGTTCATTTGGCTGTGGTCCATATCTTGCCCGGATTGCATTATGTAATCGGCTTTTTCAACCTTCACTTTCACATCCACTTTACCGGCATGCTGAAAGTAGAGCGTCAGCGGGAAGCTGTCACCCAGCTTAGGCA
Organism: Photobacterium salinisoli; assembly: GCF_003614885.1. GTDB lineage: Bacteria > Pseudomonadota > Gammaproteobacteria > Enterobacterales > Vibrionaceae > Photobacterium > Photobacterium salinisoli. Next base: position 426,089 of record NZ_QZMS01000011.1, on the reverse strand, counting down.
CTGAGGTCAGGTTAAACATCATGATGTGGTAACCGCCGGGTTTTAGCATTTGTGTTTCACCGGCAGCAATCTGGATGTTGTCCACTTTACGCATTTTCATCATGCCGTTTTCGTGTGCATGTTCATGAAGTTCAACTTTCTCAGCAATAGGGGATTCCGCACGCAGCAGGACATCAGCCTTATCGCCGTGGTTATCAACGGAGAAAAACGCGGCCACCACCGATGACATAGGCGGGACTTCTTTGGACCAGGGATGATCAATATGCAACTCGCCAGACTCAAATTCGTGGGCTGTTGCCAGGCCGGAGGTGAAGACGGAAGCGGCCAGCAGTAAAGCGTGTAATGATTTCATTGTGTTCTCCAATGGGATTTAAGCAATCAAAAATTTAAACGGAATGTGATGATGTGCTTAACGACGGAGGAGAGTGTTTTGGCCCAAACAGCTCATACAGTTTGTTGTTAGCGCTGAGCCAGAACATACGGCGCAGGCCGGAAAATACCGCAACGGATGCCAGAGTGATCGGCACAATATGACTTGTGTCGTAATGGATGGGCTGTAATGGCGTGAGCAGCGGGCAGTGATTTTGCCATTGCGCGTGCGGCGAGCCGTCTTGCTGATTAACCAGATCGGCGACCGAGACCCATTGCAGGCCATGTACCGTGCAGATCAGAATTTTTTCCCCGGTCAAGCCGCTGGGCGAACCCTGATGGAAAGCCGGGTTGATCACCACGACAGCCGACAGCATATTCAGCCATAACAATGACGCCAGAACGATAGTTATCATTCCAGCGCGATTGCGGGTTGAAGTCAAAGTCGCGGTCATGGTGTTTTTGTCTGTTTCTGAGAAGCTGGAATCATAGCAGATGAGAATAACATTCGGTAACAGATTACCGGTAAGTGCTTGAAAAAATCAGACTGAACACAGGCTTTTTGTGGGTTAAACCGGCCGCCAGCGTCTTGACTATCAGGTTGTTTTTTCATGAGAAGAGTGCTTGAATATCGACTCCTATCCACCGGAGGCAAAGGAATGAAGGTTGCTATTCTGGACGATTATCAGGATGTTGTCCGTACCTTGCCCTGTTACGCTCTTCTGAATGATTACGATGTGACTGTGTACACATCACCGCCGGCTGATCAGGCTCAGCTTGTCGACAGACTGAAAGATAAAGACGTACTGGTGTTAATCCGGGAACGCACCGTCATTGACGACGCCTTACTTGCCCATCTCCCCCGACTTAAACTGATCAGCCAGACCGGCAAGATCAGCAATCATTTGGATCTTGAAGCCTGTACCCGCCACCAGGTAGCTGTGGCAGAAGGTGTTGGCTCTCCTGTCGCGCCCACGGAGTTATGCTGGGCGCTGATCATGGCGGCCAGCCGGCAACTGCTGCCTTATTGCCAGCATCTGCAGGCGGGGCAGTGGCAGCAGTCCGGGCAACCGCAATTGGGCCGTAGCCTGAGAGGCAGAACGTTGGGGATCTGGGGATTCGGTAAAATTGGCCAGCGTATTGCCCGAATCGCAGAAGTGTTTGATATGAAGGTGCTGGTCTGGGGCAGTGAAAATTCTCGCGCGCTGGCAGCCACTCAAGGGTATCAGGCAGCGTCGTCGAAAGCGGCGTTTTTTACTCAGTCTGACATCGTATCACTGCATTTACGGCTAAATGCACACACCCGAGGCTGTGTGACGGCCGATGATTTGGCACAGATGAAAGCCGACGCACTGTTTGTGAATATCAGTCGTGCTGAACTGGTAGCACCCGGCGCGCTGGTGGCTGCTCTGGAGCGGGGAAGGCCGGGTTATGCGGCAGTGGATGTTTACGAGACAGAGCCTGCTTTACCCGCTGATGAGCCACTGTTATCCATGCCGAATGTGCTGTGTTCGCCGCACCTGGGATTTGTCGAGCAGGACAGTTACACACTGTATTTTGAAACGGCTCTGGCCAATGTGGTGAGTTACGGCAAAGGCCAGCTATCCGGTCTTGCCAATGCCGGGGTATTAAACAGTGAACCTCATCAATAACAATGGAATGAAAAGGAATCGAAGATGCCTAAAGAGCAGGTAGTAATGATTACCGGATCCAGCCGGGGAATTGGCGCGGCGACAGCGATTCAACTGGCCTCTCAGGGCGTGAGTATCTGCGTGAATTATCGCTCTGAGCATGAAGCGGCAGAGCAGATTGTGCACCGGGCGCGTCAATATGGCGTTAACGCCATTGCGGTACAAGCGGATGTGTCTCAGGAACAGGATGTGATGCGGCTGTTTGCCACGCTCGACAATGAGTTGGGGCCGATAACCGGGCTGGTGAATAACGCCGGTATTCTGATGCAGCAGATGCCGGTGTTACAGATGTCAGCAGAACGAATCAATGCCGTGATGCAGACTAATGTCACCAGCTGTTTTCTGTGCTGCCGGGAAGCCATCCGGCGCATGGCCTATTCGCAAGGCGGCCAGGGCGGCTCGATTGTCAATGTCTCTTCTGCGGCTTCCCGCACCGGCGCACCTTTTGAATATGTCGATTATGCGGCCTCGAAAGGGGCGATGGATACTCTGACACGCGGCCTGTCACTGGAAGTAGCCAGTGAAGGCATTCGTGTGAACGGCGTTCGACCCGGCTTTATTTACACCGACATGCATGCATCGGGTGGCGAGCCGAATCGGATTGAACGGCTGAAATCAGCGATCCCAATGCAGCGCGGCGGCACTGCCGAAGAAGTCTCAGAAGCGATCTGCTGGTTATTGTCGGAGCAGGCGTCTTATTCGACCGGATCGTTTATCGATCTGGCAGGTGGCCGTTAAGGCCCAGACATGTGCGGCCGATGCCCGTCTTCGTGCGGGCTGGCCGCCGGCAGCTATGGCTGACTGCGGTACTTGCGCTCCGGCCGGCCGACACTGCCGTACGAGACTTCAGCACTCAGCTCATCGGTACTGACCAGATATTCAAGATATCGGCGCGCGGTTGTCCGGCTGGCGCCAATTTCCTGACCGACCTGTTCTGCGTTGAGGTTAATGTTGGGATCGGTGAATACGCTGCGGATCTTATCCAGCGTCAGGCCATCGATGCCTTTCGGCAATCGTGATGTGCCGGGAGCCGACGCCTGCGGTGCGGGTTGATCGGCGGGGGCGGGCTGCAGTAAGCCATCAACATCACTTTGCACCAGTGACTGCATGTCAGACAACTTGTCCAGGTGAGCACTGAAATTGAATAACGCCGATTGCAGTCTTTCAAACACAACGGGTTTTAAGATGTAATCAAATATCCCGCTGCGCATCGCGGTGCGCAAGGTCTCAACTTCCGTGGCCGCCGTGACCAGAATCACGTCGGTATGGCAGCTTTCAGCCCGCAGCTCCCTGAGCAGTTCCAGTCCGGTTCCGGTTGGGAACTGATTATCCAATAACAGTAACTGTGGCTGGAACACGTCAATCAAATCTCTGGCTTCATCAAGGCCATGGGCTATGCCTACAACCTGAAAGCCAGGTGTTTTTTCGACGAAGCGACGCTGTATTTCCGCATTTTGCGGATCATCTTCTGCAATAACGACAGTAATGGGTGCTGTCATTGTTGTTCCTCTTGTCCGTGTCTTGTTGCATTGTCTGAACGACGCAGTGATTTGGGAATATATACAGTAAAGCGACTGCCGGAGGGTTCTGCGGGTTCGACAGTAATGATGCCGCCGAGATGGTCAGTCAGTTGTTTCACCAGATGCAGCCCGATGCCGTGCCCTTCTGTGTCCTTGGTGGTGTAACCACGAGTAAAAATTTTATCTTGCTCCCCTTCGGCAATGCCAGGGCCCTGATCATTGACCTCGAATATCAGCTCTTTGCCTAAATCGCTCATACTGAGCAGCACCATACCGCCTGCGCCATGGTGCCTGAGTGTGGCTTCCAGCGCATTGTCTATCAGGTTGCCCAGTATGCTGACTAATTGCTCGCGGGGCAGAGAAGCCGGTATGTCTGACATCTGGCTGTCGTCGTCAATGGCCAGTTCCAGATTCAGCTCTCTGGCCCTGTTGTATTTACCAAGCAGGCAACCGGCCAGAATACTGTCGGAGGTGGCTTTCATTATGGTCTGAATAAAACTCTGATGGCTGGATGTTTCCTGCCCGATCACTTTCAGTGCCTGCTCAACCGCACCAATCTGAATCAGACCGGCTATGGTGTGCAGCTTATTGTTGTATTCATGGGACTGGCTGCGGAGACTGTCGGCATATTGCTGAATACGGGTCAGCTTACGGCTAACCAGATCGACTTCATTTTTCAGCCGGAAACTCGATACCACCCCTGTGACTACTCCGTCCTGCACCATCGGAAAACGGTTGGCGATCAGGTTGCGATCATGCAGCCAGATTTCCTGATCAAAATGGTGCTCGCCACTTTCCAGTACATCCAGCATCCCGTTGTCGGGTAAGACATCATGGATATGGCGGCCAATGTATTTCTCGTCAGCCGGTAACTGCAGCGTTTTGATGGCGGCATGGTTAAACGTGGTGATAATACCGTGCTGATTAATGGCCACTATGCCTTCACGCACGGTTTCCAGCGTGGCATTGCGTTCATGAAACAGCCGGCCAATCTGCTCAGGCTCCAAATCAAAAATGGCTTTGCGGAAATGATTGGCAAACCAGAGTGCCATGATCACACTGAACAGAAAGGCCAGCGTGCTGGCCACAATCATGGAAAGCTGATGGCGGCTGACAATGGCATCGACTTCGGTCAGCAAATAACCGACAGACACTATGCCGATGATCTGAGCACCATCGTTGCTGAAAATAGGGGCTTTGCCTCGCATCGACCAACCGATACTGCCTTTATCCAACGCGACATACGCTTTGCCGTTAATCAGCGCCTGGCGGTTATCGTCGCTGTCATCATCCGACATCGATTTGCCAATACGTTGCGGGTTGAGGTGGGCGAGCCGAATGCCCTGGCTGTCGCCAATAACGACAAACCTTGCCTGGGCAGCCTGTGCCATTTTCAGGCTGAGTGGCTGCAAAAAGGCGGTGTTTCTGTCTGATACCGCGCGAATCACATCGGGTGACGCTGCTATGGTTTTCGCTACCCGAATCGCCTGCTGGCCAATCTGTTCATGTAACACATTGTCGAGATAGCGAATGGTAAAGTGGCCGAGCGCCCCTGCTTGCAGGATCGCGATAAAACCCAGAATTAAAACCATCCGGGTTTTGAGTCGAAAATGACGCAAAGACAACAACTTAGTCATGTGGGAAGGTGTTCCGTCTACCTTTGTAACATCTGTGAAACAGTGTACCGTCAGTGGCATCGAAATGCTGTGAACAATATGAACTTAATGCATTTAACGCCCGATATTCACATTATTTTTACAATCTTTTCATGTTTCTGAACGTGGCATACCTTGATCCGGTAGTTAAGCAATAACAGAACCTGAGGCCGCAGGCAGACATTATGTTTCAGCCATAGCGGTAAATCAGGTCGGGCGATGGACCCCAATCTAATAACGAGGAAAAGGTATGCTTACTCAGTTAATTACCCGCAAACGTGTCTCCGTACTTGCTGCATTAATGGCTTCTGCACTGAGCATGAGTGCTCAGGCAAAAGTGGACTCCATTCACTTTCTGGTACCTGGTGGTGCTGGCGGCGGTTGGGACAGCACCGCACGCGGTACCGGTGAAGTGTTGAAAAAGTCTGAACTGGTTGACACCATTTCTTACGAGAACATGTCAGGTGGCGGCGGCGGTAAAGCCATTGCGTACCTGATTAAAACCGCCGAGCAATCCACAGACACTCTGATGGTTAACTCTACCCCTATTGTGATTCGCTCTCTGTCGAAAGTGTTCCCTCAGTCATTCCGCGATCTGACCCCGGTAGCCGCCACTGTGGGTGATTATGCCGCTTTTGTGGTGCCGGCTAACTCCAAATACACCAGCTTCACCGACATCGTGAACGATTACAAAAAAGATCCCACCAGTATCACAGTGGCGGGCGGATCTGCCCGTGGCAGCATGGATCACCTGGTTGCCGCCTTGGCGTTTAAAGCCGGTGGTGGCGAGCCGCGCCGTCTGAAATACCTGGCGTATGATGCCGGTGGTAAAGCCATGGCGGGTCTGCTGTCTGGTGAAACCACATTGCTGTCGACCGGCCTGAGTGAAGCGCTGACGCTGGCTGACGCCGGTGAAATCCGCATCCTGGCGATGACGGGCGATCAGCGCTCTCCTTCAGCGCCGGAAGTACCGACTCTGAAGGAACTGGGCTATGACGCAACTTTCGTCAACTGGCGTGGATTCTTTGCCGCACCGGGTGTCAGCGATGCAAAAGCCGATGAGTTTGCCGAGGTGCTGGGTGAAATGTACAACACAGATCAGTGGAAAACCGTGCGTGATCGTTACGGCTGGACTGAAATCTACAAGCCTCGCAAAGAGTTCGTTGCTTTCCTGTCACAGCAGGAAAAAGAAATCGGCGATCTGATGCGTGAACTGGGCTTCCTGAAGTAATCCTGTCTGCATGACATGTTGCGCACCGCCTGTCTGGGTGGTGCGCGTTGTAACAAACCGGCCTGAGACTGGGGCCGGGTCAAACCGATAGTGGTGAGGATGACCATGACAATAACGAAAGATCATATCGGTGGACTGGTATTTCTGTGCTTTTCCATCGTTTACGGTTACTACGGTAGCGGCATTGAGATGTTCCCCGGCGATGAATATCAGCCCTTCAATGCGAAATCTTTGCCGCTGACACTGGCCGGGCTGGGCATTGTGCTGGCGTTATGCCAGCTGGTGACAGCGAGCCGCAGTCAGGATGACAAGCTGGATTTACGGGGATTGGATTTTGTTCTGATCACCAAACTGCTGCTGCTGATGCTGATTTTTGCCGCTTCCCTCGAATGGATTGGCTTTATGTTGTCGACAGTGATCTTTCTGATGGGAGGGTACTGGTTGCTGGGTGAACGCCGTCCTAAGGTTCTGCTGGTGGCATCTGTGCCATTTGCGGTGTGTTTCTGGTTCTTGCTGACGCAGTTACTTGACATCTACCTGGCCCCTGGCCGACTGATAACGAGTATTTTCGGGGGTTAACTATGTTCGATGGAATGATGACCGGATTGTCAACGGCAGTTATGCCGTTCAATCTGATGATGGTAGTGGTTGGCTGCTTTGCCGGGACATTCATTGGTATGTTACCGGGTCTGGGCCCGATTTCTGCCATTGCACTGATGATCCCTATTACTTATGGTCTTGATCCTTCCTCAGGCATTATCCTGATGGCTGGAGTGTACTACGGTGCTGTTTTTGGTGGGTCAACCTCATCAATACTGATCAATGCGCCGGGTTGTTCAAGCACAGTGGTTACTGCCTTTGACGGTTTCCCGCTGGCACAGAAAAATCAGGCGGGTAAAGCGCTGGCACTGGCTGCGTATTCCTCTTTCACTGGCGGAACCGTCGGTGCCATCATTTTGCTCTTTGCAGCACCTGCTCTGGCGAAAGTCTCACTGAGTTTCCAGTCCAGCGACTATTTTGCGTTGATGATTCTGGGCCTGACCGCGGTGGCTGCTTTTTCCGGCAAAGGCCAGGTACTCAAAGCCCTGATGATGACAGTCTTCGGCCTGATGATTTCGACCGTTGGTAACGACGTCATGACGGGCGTACCGCGCTTTACCTTCGATAATGTGGATTTGATTGACGGTATCAGCTTCCTGCTGCTGGCCATGGCCACGTTCGCGCTGACTGAAGTGGTGATGACGGTTCTGCGGGGTGAGCACAGGCATGAAGATGCGCAGATGGACATGAATAATCTGGGCAGCATGAAACTCAGCAAAGAAGAAGTGAAGCATGTGGCACCTACGGTCGCGCGTTCTTCTGTCTTTGGTTTCCTGGTCGGCGTATTGCCGGGCGCAGGGGCGACCATTGCGTCTTTCCTGAGTTACGGCATGGAGCGGAATCTGGCGCCGAAAGAAGAGAAAGAAAAATTCGGCAAAGGTGCGTTACGGGGCCTGGCTGCGCCTGAGTCAGCAAATAACGCAGCCTCTACCGGATCTTTCGTCCCTTTGCTGACACTGGGTATTCCCGGCTCAGGCACCACCGCTATTATGCTGGGTGCCTTGATTGCATACGGTATTCAGCCGGGTCCGCGCCTGTTCCTGGATAATCCGGATGTTTTCTGGTCGGTGATCATCTCAATGTACTTCGGTAATCTGGTACTGCTGATTCTGAACCTGCCGCTGATCCCGTATATTTCCCGGCTGCTGGTGATTCCGCGTCCGATCCTGATCCCGTTGATTCTGTTCTTCTCCATCACAGGTGTGTACCTGGTGAGTTTCAATGCCTTTGATATTCAGATGATGGTGTTGATCACAGTGATTGCGACTTTCCTGAAATTGCTCAATTTCCCAATGGCGCCTATGCTGCTGGGATTCATACTGGGCGACATTCTGGAGAAAAACCTCAGCCGCTCGCTGACGCTGTCTGACGGTTCATTCGCTTTCCTGGTGGAACGCCCACTGACATTAACCATCATGGTGCTGGCAGTACTGGCGTTGTTGATGCCACTGTTCAGTACCTGGCGTGATAAGCGCAAGGCTGCTGCCAAAGCGCAGGCACAACAGGCGTGAGTTGAAGCCGGATAAATAAGAGCAAAGAAAAAGCCGCGCGGTCAGCTGACCGTGCGGCTTTGTTTTTCTGACATCCGACGACTGATTGCCGGTTTCAGGCCGGACCCACAGGTTAACGATCAGAAACTGAATGCGACCTTGGCTTCAACCGAGCGCTCGGTGCCCAACCAGCAGTTGCTTTGATCGAAACAGGTGTAGTACTGCTTGTCGAACAGGTTTGAGGCACTGACGGTGGCGCTCACATTGTTCAGGCTGGCGCTCAGTTCGCCTAAATCATAGCGGGCAGACAGATCAACCAAGGTGTAGTCAGGGACTTTGGCGGTATTCTGTGCATCCAGTTCAGACTCGCCGACATAACGCACACCCGCGCCTAAAACAGTACCGCTCAACAGGCCGTTGTAGATGTAGTAGTTAGTCCACAGCGATGCCATCTGCTCGGGTACCCATACCGGGGTTTTGCCTTCGATGCCGGTATTGTCCTGCGTTACTTCTGCATCGGTATAGGTGTAGTTCAGCGCAATATCCAGATTGTCAGTCAGCAGCCAGAAGCTTTCGAACTCCAGTCCACGGGTACGGACTTCGCCCGTTTGGATCTTGTTATAGGCGCTGCCATTCGGGTCTCGGGTTACCACATTCTGCTTGGTCAGCTGGTAAGCTGCCAGGCTGGCGGACCGGGTTTGATCGGCAGACTGGTATTTTACCCCGGCTTCCCATTGCTGGCCTTCGGAAGGGTCGAACACTTTACCGAATCTGTCCTGCCCGGCTACCGGCTCAAAGCTTTCCGAATAGCTGATATAGGGTGCAAACCCGTAGGCCAGATTGTAGAGCGCGCCGATTCGGCCGGAGAAGCTGTCTTGCTCAATATCGCCGGATGTTACTCCGTCGGTCTTCTGATCAAGTTCGTAATGATCAAACCGTCCCCCGGCCAGCACAATAAGCTTGTTCCAGCGGATTTGATCCTGCAGATACACACCCAGCTGAGAGGTATTGATGTTGTGCTTGGCTCTGTAGTTAAAGCCAGGGTTGCTCGGGTCAATCTGATCATTGTCCGGATTGAACATATCAATGCTCGGCGCACTGTAGTCCAGTGTGTCCTGATACACCACAGAAGCGTCCATATTCTGGTAGTCCAGGCCTATCAGCACATTGTGCTCGGCAGCGCCCCAATGGAGTTTGCCTGTAAGCTGGTTGTCCATGGCCAGGAAACCTAACTCTTCATCGGTCTGATAGGCGTTACGGCTGAGTGTCCGGTTATCTGCGGCGAGCGCACCATTGTAGGTGTTGGTCTGATGCAGGCTGGCGTCGCTGTATCTCAGGTTATGCAGTAACGTCCAGTCGTCATTAAAATCATGCAGCACTTTGTAGCCGAGCATCAGTACTTCACGTTCGAAATCATTCCAGTTTTTATCGCCCGTGAAAGTGTCAGGCGACAGCTGGCCTTCCGGGTTAGGCAACACAGAACCCTTTGCCGGTACTGTGGTATAGATGCCGGCGCTCGGGTCGTTCTGGTAATACAGGTTAACGTTGATCAGGGTGTCATCAGAGGCCTGCCAGTCAATGGAAGGGGCAATCATATAACGCTCATCTTCTGCCGTATCGGCCTGACTGTCCCTTTTCCGTGCCAGAGCAATAAGGCGATAGCTGACATCGCTGTTCCCCAGCTGGCCCGTGGTATCCATATTGGCTTGCATCAGGTTGTTGGTACCTGTGCTGATTTCGATATCTGTTTGCTGGTGTTTTTGCGGCGTTTTCGCAATCAGGTTCACCATACCGCCCGGCGGTATATTGCCGTACAGTACAGAGGTCGGGCCTTTAAACACTTCAACCTGCTCGACGGCAAAGGCATCCACCTGACCTTGCAGGTTCCAGCCACTGAGGTAGGGCAGTTGCAGACCGTCATAGAAATTCTGATAGTTGATGAACCCCCGGATATTGAACAGGTCCAGCCGGGTGACCGCCCCGCCGCGCAGCTCGGTATTGACCCCAGACGCATAACGTAATGCTTCGCTGACTGAGCTGGCCCCGCGCAGATCCAACGTTTCACGGTCGATAACCGAGATAGCCTGCGGGGTTTCTTCGGGTGTCAGTGCGGTTTTGGTTGCTGTGTTGCGGTAGGTTTCCCCTAACACAATGATGGTGTCATCTGCACTGGGTGTCTGAGTGTCTGTCTGGGCGATAGCCGATACGCTGAACGTTGAGGCTATGGAGATAGCCAGCCATGAAGGCGCGAAAGTGCGATACATCAAAAGAAACCTCTGCTGCAATATGTGAATGCTAATTGTTATCAATTGCATTCTAAGGATTTTGCGGCGGGAAAATTAACAATTTGGTGCATCTTGAAATCTGGCGGCGTGATATTTCAGGCAGGCTCCACCGGCAGCCAGTATTCCATCCGCTGAGCAGGATTGGTCACATCAAACTGTGGCGGGTAAATCTCAAGCTCATAGCCATCAATGCCTTTATAACCGGACTCAGGCAGCCAGGCGGCAATGAACCAGTGGAGGACCTTGTCGAGCTGGTGGATAGGCCCGGAATAGGGGATAACGGCGTAAAGCTGTTCGGGAACACTCAGGCGCTGAGCCTGCGCTGTGATAAGCGGATCTGCATCAACCGTTTGTTCAACCGGTATGCCGGCCCAGTAGATCAATGCGTCACCCGGCTGGTTTTGCGTATCAATCACACCTATCTGGCTTAATGTGTCTGTCCCGGTAAACTGCTGATGAAACTGGTGCCAGATGGCGGGTACTGTCTCCGGGTAATCGGGATCATCGGCAAACAGGCCACGAATTGGGCCACTCACGCCGGATAGCTGAAAGGCAGGGCGGCGCTCAAGACGAATTTGTAACAGACGCTGTGAGATCTCAGGCGCTAACGTTACCGGTCTGGTCGATTGCAAAGGGGTTCTGAGGCCTGTCAGCAGGCCGCGTTTTTTATAACTGCCGGGAGAGCAGCCGAACATCTGCCGGAAAGCGCGGATAAAACTGATTTCGGAGTTAAAACCACAGGCAAGTGCGATGTCGAGAATCCGCTCATTACTCGATAACAGCTGTTCAGCGGCACGGCTGAGTTTCAGCTCACGCACATACTGCGCCAGTGTCAGCCCGGTTTCACTGTTAAAGACCCGTTGAAGCTGCCAGCGTGACCAGCAGCTTTGCTCCGCCAGTTCCACCACACTCAACGGCTGATCCAGATGGGTGTGGATGTAATCCAGTACCCGCTGAATACGCGTAAAATGATGCGGCTTGGGTGTCTGATCTGGGCGCGCTGGTGTTTTCATGACGACGGTTCAGTGTCTTTGAGATTCCATAATGGCTGTAGATAGTACCACTGAAGCCTTGTCCCCGGTAGCTGAGCAGGTTATCACTTTGTCACCTGGAGATGGCGCAGCGTCACAGACGCAACAGCTTGCATATCCGGGCTGTGAATTGACCTTTGACATTCTATTGGCAAGAGCCGAAGGTGTACGAAGTAGAATGAATTCATCAATATATCCGTCTGCCTGATGCAGCATCAGGCAGACGGATAGACAGGGTGACATTGCAGGTAACAGGTGACACGGATAAATGACAGTCAACAACCCCGAAAAGAATATGCACAATGCTGAACAATCGCGTGAGCTGCCTTTATTGCTGACAGGGCCGGTATTGCGCCGCTGTAATGCCAGGGTGATAACGCTGTGGATGGTGACATCCGCACCGCTTGAAGGCCGGTTTCAGCTTTTTCAGGGCAAAGAGGCATCCCCTTTTTTTGAGGCTGATTTCACCGGCGAACAGCAAATTCAGATTGGGCAGTCAGCCTGGGTAGTGATGGCACAGTTTTCCGGCGATTTTCCGCTGGATACTGAGCTGGCTTACGAGATTGAAACCCAGCAGGGGGCACTGACTGCACTGCTGCCTGAGCTGCTCTATCCCGGTGAGGAGCGGCTGACGCTGACTATCAAATCCCGTGCCGACTACATTCAGCATGGCTCCTGCCGCAATCCGCATTTTCCCGGCAAAGACAGTCTGGCGGCGGCTGATGAAAAGGTGGCGTCACTGCCGCTGGGTGAACGTCCGGCCTTACTGATGATGAGTGGCGATCAGATCTATGCCGATCATGTGGCCGGACCGACCTTAGACGCCATCAGTCAGGTCATCGACTTGCTCGGATTACCCGACGAAACCTTCAGCGATGCCTCCTACGCGTCGTTATCGTCGTTACGCGCCAGTCATCACCAGCTGTATGGCCGGGATCAGGTTCTGCCAGTGTACGAACCGACCGGTAACTGGCTGTCAGATACTCGTATGCTGCGTTGGCTGCCAGCCAGACAACGGCCGGTTTTCACCGCCAATGAATGTGAAAACCACCTGATTGGTCTGAGCGAGTTTCTGGCAATGTATCTGCTGGTCTGGTCACCGACTGTCTGGCAGCTGGTAGATATTGATCGTCTGGAAAAACAGGGTTTTCAGTGCGGCGGACAGGTGCTGGCGGACAAGTGGCAGCAATTGTGGCAACAGGAAAAAACGGAAATTCAGGGATTCATCAGCGGGTTGGTTAACGTCCAGCGTCTGGTCGCGCATATTCCCACTTATATGATTTTTGACGATCACGATGTCACCGACGACTGGAACCTGACTGTCGGCTGGGAACAGGCAGCCTATCAGCATGCTTTTTCAAAGCGCATTATCGGCAACAGTTTGTTCGGATACTGGCTCTGTCAGGGCTGGGGCAATGACCCGGAACAGTTTGACGAGACTTTTATGACCAAGGCCCGTAGCTATTTTTCGGCGCCGGACAACGCTTCTCACGATGCCATGATCGATCACCTGTATGCGTTTGAGCACTGGCACTATCAGGTGGACACGCAACCTAAGATGCTGGTGTTGGATACCCGAACCCGTCGCTGGCATTCAGAATCGAAAATGAACAAGCCCTCCGGTCTGATGGACTGGGAAGCACTCACAGAAATGCAGCAGGCCCTGATTCACGAACCGGCAGTGATCATAGTATCGCCCGCGCCTATCTTCGGCGTGAAGTTCATCGAAACTCTGCAGCGCATCATGACATTACTCGGTAAGCCTCTGGTGGTGGATGCAGAAAACTGGATGGCCCACCCTGGGGCCGCCAATACCTTGCTGAGCATCTTCACCCATACCAAAACCCCGACCCATTTTGTGATCATTTCCGGCGATGTGCATTACTCGTTTGCCTATGATATTCAGCTGCGTTTTCGCCGTAACAGTCCGAATATTTACCAGATCACCGCCAGCGGGATTAAAAATACGTTCCCGGAGAAACTGTTACGGGTTTGTGAACGAATGGACAGGGTATTGTACAGTCCGCATTCTCCTCTCAACTGGTTTACCAAACGTAAACGCATGAAGATCTACAAGCGGGATCCGGACACGCCGGGACACGGCCGTTTAGTCAACAGCAGCTGTATCGGTGAGCTGTGGCTGAAAGATGACGGCCAGCCTGAACGCATTGCGATTCTGACAGCAGAGGGGCAGTCCATCGGGTTTCCTCCCACCCGGCAAGAACAGAAACGCCATTCAGAAGCGGGTGAAAAAGCAACAGCAAGGCCTGACAATAATTAGCCATAGTCGGGTGCTTCACAATTTTTTAACACAGAGGTGCGGCGTTGTTGACATAGGTCAAACGTCCGTTTAATTCTATGGTTCAAATGAAAAGGCAGGCGGGAGAGCTTGTCTTTATAAAACGTTGTGTAGAACTCAACACAAGGATAACACCATGTTGAACCTTGCCGCTGCCTTACAGCGTAATGCTGTGTCCAAGCCTGACAAAGTCGCGATTATTTTCGGTGACACTCAGATCACTTATGCTCAGTTCAATGCCATTGCCAGCCAGATCGCCAATGGCCTGAAGGCCAAAGGCATACAGCCGGGTGATCGGGTGGCACTGAGTTGCCCCAATCTGCCATTCTTCCCGTTGGTTTATTACGGCATTCAAAAAGCCGGTGCCGTCACTGTGCCGCTCAACGTGCTCTTGCGTGAACGCGAAATTAAATTCCATCTGGAAGATTCAGCGGCGAAGTTCTATTTCTGCTTTGAGGGTGTGGAAGGATTGCCCATGGCGCAGGCCGGTGTAGCCGCGTTTAATCAGGTCGATAGCTGCGAGCACATGGTAGTGATGACAGCCGATCAGTCGCTGACGGACTATCAGGGATTACCGACCCTGACATCTTTCATGAAAGATCAATCACCTGTTTGCGATTACACACCCCGTGAATCGGATGATACGGCGGTTGTCCTGTATACCTCTGGCACGACGGGCCAGCCGAAAGGGGCGGAGCTGACGCACAGCAATCAGTACACCAATGCGCTGGTGGCGCAGAATCTGATGGAAATGCGTGGCGACGACGTCCACTTACTCACCTTGCCGCTGTTCCATACCTTCGGCCAGACAGTCAATATGAATGCGCCCGTCAGTCTGGGGTGTACCATGGTGATGGTGCCCCGTTTTGATCCGGCACTGGTGAAAGGGTTGATTGAAAAACACAAAGTCACCCTATTTGCCGGTGTACCCACTATGTATATCGGTATGAATCTGTGCAAAGCCGACAACGATGTGTCTTCGCTGCGTATCGGTGTCAGCGGCGGCGCGTCATTGCCTGTAGAAGTGCTGCGCACTTTCGAAGAGAAATTTAACGTACCGATTCTGGAAGGTTACGGCTTATCGGAAACCAGCCCTATTGCCAGTTTCAACCATCTGGACATGCCCCGGATCCCGGGTTCAGTCGGCCAGCCGATTCAGGGCGTGGAGGTGCGTGTGGTGGATGACAAAGGCCAGCAACAGCCTCAGGGTGAGTCGGGTGAAATCATTGTTCGCGGCCATAACATCATGAAAGGCTACCTGAACCGGCCGGAAGAAAATGAAAAAGCCCTGCGCGATGGCTGGTTCTACACCGGCGATGTCGGGCGGTTTGATGAAAAAGGTAATCTGTTCATTGTCGATCGGGTCAAAGATCTGATCATCCGGGGTGGCTTTAACGTCTATCCGCGTGAAATTGAAGAAGTCTTCATGACACACTCTGACGTGGCCATGGTTGCCGTTGTCGGTGTGCCCTGTGATCAGTATGGCGAAGAAGTGAAAGCCTTTGTGGTACTGAAAGAGGGCGCACTGGTCAGCGAAGAGGAGCTGAAAACCTGGGGTAAAGAACAGCTTGCTGCTTATAAATACCCGCGCATGGTCGAAATTCGTCAGGCACTGCCGATGAATGCGACCGGGAAAATCCTCAAGAAAGATCTGAGGGCCGAAGTGCAGCAGGCCGCAGAAACCGCTTAATCCCTATCGACATTACACACCGGGCCAGCTGCCCGGTGTGTGCATTTCCTTGTTAGTCATAATCTCCTGTTTTCCCTTGTTACAGCTACACTTATCCAGAATATCCTTAAGCCAGTTGTTCATTCATTAACGACAAACGGAGGCTTTATGCATACTACTCATGGATTATTGTTTGAAGTGGACAGGGATGGCGATAACTTTTTTATGGAACTGAAGGCTATCGGTAAGCTGACTCACGAAGATTATGAACAGATCACCCCTTTGATTGACGATGCCCTTGAAGGCGTTGCAAATCCAAAGGTCAATGTTTATTTCGATGGTTCAGAGTTTGAAGGCTGGGAAATGCAGGCGGCGTGGGATGACCTCAAACTTGGCCTGAAACACGGTAAAAAATTTCACCGGATTGCCATTTATGGCAATCAGCGATGGATGGATATCGTGGCGAAGATTGGCAGCTGGTTTATCTCTGGTGAAGTGAAATGTTTCGATACCCCGTTTGACGCCTTAGCCTGGTTACGGGAAGAGTGAAACGCACAGCTTAGTGTTTGTTGCTGTTTTTGCAGGGATTTCGCTCGTCTGTAAAGCAGGGAGTTGCTATGATGCTGCAGTATTCATGCTCAGGGGAAATCCCCACTAGGCTGTTTAAACAGGGAGGCAGCTTTGCAGTTTCGAACCTTTTCTTTTTTACCTTTTTCTTCTGTGTTGTTATTTGGGTGTCTTGCCAGTGCCGGTTCCATAGCGGCAACTCCGCAACCGACTGCTGCTAAGGCCGAAAGTGTTCTGCCATCGGGCGAAGAGGCCGATAAAGAAGACAGCCGTTATTTCTTTGGTTTAAGGGGCGGCGTCAGCCTGATGGGCTTAACGGACACAGCAACGATTGCCGGTGTATCTGAATCGTCTGATGACGCCGGTGCCACTGGCTTCTGGGGCGTGGATTTTGGTTATTACACACCCGAAGGGCGCAGTCGGATTTACTACAGCTTTGAAAGGCATGTGGAAGAAAGCCGGTTTCCGTCAACGGGGCTGAAATTTGACAATATCGCCAATCTGAACTTGCTTGGCACAGATTATTTCTTCTTATATAACAAAGACTTTTCGCCATATGTCGGCCTGCATTTCGGTTACGCCAGCGTCAGTTCCGATTCCAGCTATCAGGGTGATTACAAAACCAGTGGCTTTGTCATTGGCATGCAAACCGGCCTGGCGTGGCGCGTCTCTACGGACATGACAGTCGAGGCTGGTTTCAGACACACTGTGCTGCCAAGCAAGCTGAAAAACTGGCAAGGGCAGGACGACTCAGGCAATACGGTGAACTTTGAATCGCAGCAGCGCGGTGTCAGCTCGTTGTTTCTGGCGGCCAACTACCGTTACTGAGTGTTGTTTGTCCACAGCTGGCAGTGTGTATGATGAAGCCTGCGGCTTTGGGTTTACACCTTGGGCTGTGCGCGTATAATGCCCAGCTCCGAAAACGACAATCATTTCTGTAAGGACGTCAGCGTGAAGCTATTTGTCAGAGATCTCACCGTTATTGATGCCTCCTATCTGTGCCCGATCCGAGGTATGGTGGGAGAAAGCTGGATTCTGGACGTGGTGATGTCTGGCGAGCTGAATGAAATGAGCATGGTGCTGGATTTCAGCCGGGTCAAAAAGCAGATTAAACAATTGGTTGATCAGTATGTTGACCACCGTTTACTGGTGCCGGTAGCCAATGCATCGATCAAAATGGCCGCGACTCAACCGGGCTATGCGACTGTAGACTTGCTTCGTGGTGATAAAAGTATCCATCTGCATTGCCCGGATGAAGCTTATTGTCTGGTGGACGCTGATGCCATCACTGTAGAGACTGTCACTCAGCATTTGCATCAAGTACTGTCAGGAAAGCTGCCGGACAATGTTCAGGGCCTTGAACTGGTATTACGCCATGAAAAAATTGATGGCGCGTTTTACCACTACAGCCACGGTCTGAAAAAGCACGACGGCAACTGTCAGCGTATTGCACACGGCCACCGTTCACCGGTTGAACTGTATGTGGATGGCCAGCGTGACAGCAAGCTGGAAGCTGACTGGGCAGAGCGCTGGACAGATATTTATCTGGGTACAGCAGAAGATCAGGTGAGTGTCAGTGAACTGAACCTGAGTGAGCACGCGGCAAGTGCGTCTGATACCACCCACTACGGTTTTCGCTATACCGCACCGCAGGGGCTGTTTGAGCTTGCTATCGCCAAAAGCGAGACGGAAATGATAGGTACAGATACCACCATTGAGCTGCTGGCGCATTATATTGCCGCCGCCGTGAAACCTGCCATTGGTGAGCATCGGACGCTGGATGTTGTCGCCTATGAAGGGGTTGGCAAAGGTGCAATGGCGAGCTTGTAATCGTACCGAAAAACCGGTTATTTCTCTCAAAGCATGCCTTAAACAGGAGTGCGCTCGCGGGAACCCCTACAGCGAGCGCAATTTCTGAAATTTAGCTTGTATGTCGCGCTTACTTTCCGTGCCAATTTCAGCATCTTTGTAGCGCGCCAGGTACTCTTTGTTGGTGCAAAGAGTACCCAGAAAGCCCCTTTTTGTTCTTTGGTGTTGGGTAAACGGTCGTGATGGTATGTCGCGCTTGAGTGCTGTGCTTCTCTCGCCATCGTCTGATGCGCGCCAGACACTCTTTGCTGGCCCAAAGAGTGCCCAGAAATGCCTACTTGTTCGTTGGTGTTGTCCGGGCCGGTTGTAGGCGCTCCCGGCGCCGACAACCTGAAAATTCGTCCTGAATTTTCCCCTAGGGAAGTGAGTTTCTTGGGGTTTGGGTTTGGTGTCGGGTAAACGGTCGTGATGGTATGTCGCGCTTGAGTGCTGTGCTTCTCTCGACATCGTCTGATGCGCGCCATGTACTCTTTGTTGGTGCAAAGCGTACCCAGAAAGCCCCTTTTTGTTCGTTGGTGTGGTCCGGGTCGGTTGCAGGCGCTCCCGGCGCCGACAACCTGAAAATTCGTCCTGAATTTTCCCCTGGGGAGTGGTTTCTTGGATTTAGCCTGATTTGTTGTTTCAGCCAGCCTCATTCTTTTGTTCAATCTCAGCCACTTTATCGCAAATGTAGTCGGCAATCGGCATCGCAGAGGTTGCTGCCGGAGACGGGGCATTGCACACGTGCAGGCTGCGCGGGCTGTCTGCAAAGAGAAAGTCATGGACCAATGTACCGTCTTTCAGCACGGCCTGAGCACGGATACCTGCCGGGTAGGGTTCCAGATCGTCCAGAGTCAGCCCCGGACAATATTTTCGTACCCGCTCAAGATATCCGGCTTTCCACCAGGCATCTTTATATTCTTGTAATCCGGTTTTCAGGTGCTTACCGGTAACCTGCCAGAAACCGGGGAAAGAGAGCATGTCCAGCGTGTCACGCAGGCTGAAATTGAAACGCCCGTAACCCTCTCGTTTAAATCCCTGTACTGCATTTGGACCAACCGTGACAGAGCCATCTATCATGCGGGTCAGGTGAACACCTAAAAAGGGCAGTGCAGGATCGGGGATCGGATAGATAAGGTGGCGGACAATCTGATTATGTCTGGCTGCCAGACGGTAATATTCTCCGCGGTAGGGGATGATCTGAAAATCTGTCTTCAGCCCCATCATTCTGGTCAGGCGATCGGCCATTAACCCGCCGCAACACACCAGAAAACAGCCTTTGACAGAAAAAGAACCGGCACTGGTTGCGTTACTCAGGCGGCAGGTCAGTGCGATGTGATCGCCGTGCTCGGTGATGTCTGTTACTTGTGTATTCAGGGCCGTTTTTCCGCCGGAAGCGGTAAAATCGCTGGCCATATGTTCAGTGACCTGCCGGTAATCCACTATGCTGGTTGCCCGTACAAATAGCGCTCCCAGGCCGCTGATGTTCGGCTCTCTTTCCCGCAACTGAGCCTGATCCAGCATTTCGACCTCAATGCCGTTTTCACGGCAGCGTGTCAGCAGATCCTGCATCCGGCGCATTTCTGTCTCATTGGTGGCGACCAGTAATTTGCCGCAGTTGTCGACGGGAATAGTATGCTGGCGGCAGAAATCGAGTGTACGCTGTACGCCTTCCTTGCAAAACCGTGCTTTCAGGCTGCCGGGTGCATAATAAACACCGGCATGGATCACGCCGCTGTTGTGGCCGGTCTGGTGACGGGCGAGGGTGCTCTCTTTTTCAATCAGCAGAATTTTGCTGTCAGGATACCGGCGTAACAAAGCACTGGCCGTGGCGACCCCCACTATGCCGCCGCCAATCACCAGATAGTCGTACTCATCCTTCATCGCATATCCTTCGCAAAGGTAACAGAGGCCAGCTCAGGCCGATATCATTATGATTGATAAGGTATTTAAACACTAAGCAGACAAAGTCGCAAAAGGATAAATTGTTTTCATCCCCCTGCTTTCTGGTGAGCGCATCTTGCGGTATGCGTTTTACGGTGGTTTAATAGCCGCCATCACCTCATTTGGAGTTAACGCCTACATGAATCACTAACCCCTGACATCCTTTGAACTTTTTCTTTTGGATCCGCAGGGTTAGTGGGCGTTAACCGTCTATGTCTGAGCAGTCAACGGCTGTGAATCACCGTATTGTTACCGGTTGTGCTACTCAGATCTGTCTGCAAAAAGCCATGTATTCTGACGGTAATGTCTCTCCCTGCGCTTGCACCGGAGGTCGTTATGACATTATTGCAAGCTCAGTCTCTGACTGTTTTTCTTCCCCACGGGGAACCGCTGTTTTCTGATCTATCCCTCACTTTAGACCGTGAAACCACCGCACTGGTAGGCCGAAACGGTTGTGGCAAATCTGTGCTGGCCGCACTGTTAAGCGGTACCCGTCAGCCAGATGAAGGCCGGGTGGTCAGGCATACACACATCGCCTACTTACCTCAGCTGACGGCGCAGAACGATTTGTCGGCGCTGGGTACTGTCGCACAGGCACTGGGCGTCGACGACTGCCTGCAAGCGCTGAAACGCATCGCCGCCGGCAGTTGCGATCCGGCAGATTTCGAGGCGGTAGGCGAACAATGGGATCTGCCGGATGCCCTGTCCCGCCAGTTAACAGCGTTAGGATTACCGCCCGATCCCGGACAATCCTGCACCAGTCTGAGCGGCGGTGAGCTGACACGGTTACGGTTGTGGCTTTGTTTTCGCAGTGGTGCTGAGCTGCTCATTCTCGATGAGCCGTCAAACCATCTGGATCGACATGGAAGAGAATGGCTGTCGCAACACATCACCCATTTTCAGGGCGGCATTTTGCTGGTCAGTCATGATCCGCTATTACTGAAAAACGCCGATCGCATTGTTGAACTCAGCCACACGGGGTTAGCCAGCTACGGCACTGATTTTATGCAATACCGGGAACAGAAAAGTCATGAAGCCCGGTTACTGGCCACGCAACTGTCGAAAGCGAAACAACACATCAACGTCCTTCACCGACAGCATCAGCGCAATGAAGAAAAAGCCCAGCGCCGGGCGGCGGCCGGAAAGCGGGACAGGCACGCTGGCAGCCAGTCCACTTTGCTGCTTGATTACCAGAAAAATGCCGCAGAAAGTGCAGCATCATCAAGAAAACATCAGCAACACCAGCAACTGGAACAGGCGCAGCAACAGCTCAAAACGCTGCAGGATAAAATGGACTGCAATAAGCCTCTGAGCTTCAGTACCAAGAGTGCGGCCAAGCGAAGTGCGCGGTTACTGACGATCACCGAACTGGGCTTACAGCGGGGACAATTACCCGCCATCAGCCAAACTGTTTGCTATGGCGATAAAATTCATCTGCATGGCAGTAACGGCACAGGTAAGTCGACCTTGCTGAAAACGCTATTGGGTGAGCTGCCAGCCAGCTCGGGTGAGATTCACAGGCACGGGCCGCTATGCTATCTGGATCAGCATTTTTCCTTATTTGATTTGCAGGCAACGCTGATGGATAACCTGACGCGCCTGTGCTCTGCCTATACGGCCGCCGAGCTGCGCACCCTGGCAGCCTGTATCGGTTTTCGCCGGGAAAGGGTCGAGCAGCAAATGTCGACCCTGAGCGGCGGTGAACGAATGCGGCTGGCGATGCTGGTGGTGAGTCATCAGCAACAGGAAGGGGTTCTGCTGTTGGATGAACCGGACAACCACCTTGATTTGGAGGGAAAATCCATGATGGCCCAGGCATTGAGTGAACATCAGGGCAGCTTCATTCTGGTCAGTCACGATCCGGATTTTGTGGATGCGTGTGGTGTGAATCAGCGCTGGGATTTTTTCAGATAAATCAACTATGCTATCTGAGGCTTATGGATAAGGAGGGCACTATGTCATCAACATCATCGTTGCATCACCTCACAGGACATTGCCTGTGCGGTAAGGTCGGAATGCAATCAAACAGCGGTACGCTGCATGCGGAAGTCTGTCATTGCGGCATGTGTCGTAAATGGAGCGGTGGCCCGTATCTGGCTGTTTCGGCTGGCACGGAAGTGACGTTCAGTGGCGAAGACTATGTTTCCCGTTTCTCGTCATCAGACTGGGGCGAGCGTGGTTTCTGCAAAAATTGCGGTACTCATCTGTTTTATTTTCTTAAACCAACCGGGCAGTACATAGTACCGGCAGGTTTGCTGGATCAGGAAAGTCAGCTGGAAATGGAGCAGCAGATCTTCATTGATAAAAAACCGGCTTATTATGCCTTCAGTAACAACACCAAAAATCTGACCGAAGAAGAAGTCTTCGCTCAATTTGCCCCTTAAGTAACAGCCATCCCGGGCCGGTCTCTGCGGCCCGGGATAGTGACAGTTCACTGCTTTTTCAAACTGACCGCCACTCGGCCAATCACTTTGATCTCGTTGTCATTCACTTCTACACAGGTGTGGCCTAGCGTCACCGCCAGCTTGTTCGGCAGGCGCTGAATAGGATTTATCGACAGACGTCCGTTCATATCAATCAGGTAATCACCGCTCACGGCATCGTTCTGACTCTTATCAATCAGAAACCGCCCTTCATGGTTTTCCACTTCAATGGTGGATGCGGCATTCAGGCTCCAGGACTCAAAAATGCGTTTTGCATATGGAAGTGTACCGGTGCTGAGCAACTTTCCATTGGTCAGGCTGTAGCTGTCCAGCGTGACGACTGTGTCGGATACCGCGCTATTCGTCGTCGATTGCCGGTCTGCTCTGTACTCATTTGAGGTTTCAGCAATGGCGCTATGCTCAGCGGCTTTGCTGTTCGTAAACGAATGATGCAGCGCTTCCAGGGGATAATCTGCAGGTAAAATTAACCGGTGAATCGGGATGCCGGTACGTAAATGCGTACGGACAACCAGTTCATGAGAGGTGCGGTTATGGGTATTCCAGGTGCTGAAGGTGGTTTTTGGCACGTCAAACAGCGTTGCCATCTCACCAAAGGAAGCACAATGGGTTAAGTCTCTCAGATTCGATGTGAAGTCATGACCTTTCAGATAGTCAAAAATAAGGATTTTTTTACTCATGTACTGTCCAGTCAGTGTGATCGAACTCGAAAATGATCGTCAAAAGTCACCTGTTAACGGCATAAGTTATTGACGGTATTCAATTGAGGATCAACACTGTGCGTATTCAACAAATCAGCGCAAAATTGGCAAAAAGTGCGCAAAACCAACGCGTAAGGATACCACTCATGACAAGGAATCAAATAGCGATTGATGTACCCTGCATCGCAAAAGTGGAGATTCGGAGGCTAATCGTCCCTCATTTCCGTACTCTGCTTTTACGGCAAGCTAAACGTATGTCGTTTGGCAATACACAGCGTTCTCAAATGAGCCGGAGAACTCAGGCGACGGGTCAATGGCGCTCCCTTGTCAACGCCGATCGCCACAACGTGGAGGTTCCGGCATGAACAAAGTCACGCTTCATGAACTGAGTATTCCGTCTGCCGATTTCACCGACATACTGGCCGGACGCAAAACCCACCAGTTGTGTCTCAATCATCGTCAATATACGGTCGGCGATGTCCTTATTTTTCGCGAACAGGACGCTAACGGCGAAGAGACAGGGCAGGAGATGAGCTCACTCATTACCCATGTCGAGCACGGTAACGCGGCGGGTCTGGACGATGGCTGGTGTGTATTGTCGCTGGCAAACACCACCCCCTTGCAGGGTATTCGCTTGATTGGCTATCTGCGTGATCGCTTAAAAGAGCACTGCGATTACACAGAAGCGGCCTATCAGCTTATCAAGAAAGCCGGCAGCACGGATAAACAGGCGAAACGCAACGTGCAGGCAGGGCGGTGTTGGGTGGATGAGGCGAATCACTTTTTGAAGAAGTTTTCGGTGGAGTCGTGATGTTCTTTTTGGGGGAGTTCAGATTCTGAGGGTATGTCGCGCTTGAGTCTGGTGGTTCATTTTGCATCTGAGTACGCGCGCCAGGTACTCTTTGTTGGGGCAAAGAGTACCCAGAAAGCCCCTTGTTGTTCTTTGGTGTGGTCCGGGGCGGTTGTAGGCGCTCCCGGCGCCGACAACCTAAAAATTCGTCCTGAATTTTTCCCTGGGGAGTGGGTTTCTTGGGGATGTTGTGTTTATGGATTCTGGTGCAGCTGAGGTATGTCGCGCTTGAGTGTGGTAGTTCACTTGGCATCTTAGTACGCGCGCCAGGTACTCTTTGTTGGTGCAAAGAGTACCCAGAAAGCCCCTTTGTGTTCTTTGGAGTGGTCCGGGCCGGTTGTAGGCGCTCCCGGCGCCAACAACCTAAAAATTCGTCCTGAATTTTTCCCTGAGGGAGTGGGTTTCTTTTGGGCTTTCGGGTGTGTTGTGTTTATTGCTTCTGGTGCAGTTGAGGTATGTCGCGCTTGAGTCTGGTGGTTTACTTGGCATCTGAGTTCGCGCGCCAGGTACTCTTTGTTGGTGCAAAGCGTACCCAGAAAGCCCCTTTTTGCTCTTTGGTGTGATCCGGGCCGGTTGTAGGCGCTCCCGGCGCCGACAACCTAAAAATTCGTCCTGAATTTTTCCACTAGGGGAGTGCGTCTCTATTGGGCGCTAAACTCGTTTTTGGACAAAAATGCGTTACGAAAAATCGAATATTAGCAATTCATTAATATTTTTTTGTAAGTCAAATATTGTCAGTTAGGCGTTACTCTGTTGGCGATTCAAAGCGAGTTGGAGCTTAAGGCCACTTCCTATCTACTAAAAATTGCAAGACAAGACACTTCACCAAACATGAGATCCTTCACTAAATAGTGAAGTTCAAGAAACTATAATCTCGTACTCATAGGCTAGGAAAAAGGTGTGATAATGATAAAGCATAGAGCAGAGCAAGATGTCTTTAGTCAATTAGAAGAAATTTGTAAATCAAACGGCTATATATACGCAGTTGCATCCCTTTGTTTTAGGGACAACTTTCTTGTTACTTCTCCTGGGAGGAGTATTGCTGAGAATTTTAGCCATTGGTTTTCTAAAAATAAGTTGTGCAAAAATGAAATCAATACATTGTTAGGTTTAATGGTTAAAAAAACATTAACGAAGTTAGACATAACGCAAGAAGAAATAGATAAATTAGCAAATGATTCAGATAGTCTTCTTGAAGAACTTCATAACAGCATGACATTTAACCCTAGTGCTATTGAAGCATTATTTTCAGATATGGATTCATCTAAAGGTTTTGGTGAAAGATTTATGAGTTCACCAGCTTCCATCCGTGAATCTACATTTTATTCTGCTGACAGTGCTTATGATTTTCAATATAACGATCTGTCTATTGAAAAATATGCACAGGATGAAGAGTGGATTCTTGAAAATAAGGGGTTCACAGTTAGAAATGCAGTTAATATAGTTAGCATGATAAAAGAAAATATTAATGAAAAAGCAAGTCGGTTTTACAAGAAAGTAGCCAACTATGAAGACTTACTTGAAATGTTTAGAATAGACATTGATGCTATAAGTGAAAAAATTGATTTTGAAAAATCAGAACTATATTCATTTATAGAGTGCTTTACATGCTCAACAAATAACACGAACTTCAATAACGTTACTGATTTGAACGATGTGAAATTACAACCTATAATTAATTTCAATGATAAATACTATATATTTAACAGCTATAGTTTATTAGAAAATCTATATGAATCTCCAATGTTCTGGATTCGTGATACTGATAAGGAATATTTGAAACAGGCAGAAAAACATCGTGGTGAATATGTAGAAAAAATGACCATAAAATACCTTAAGAAGGTATTCGGTGAAAAAAATGTATTTAGCAACATTGAAATATATAAAGACTCAAAAACTAGAATAAGCGAAATAGATGTCTTAGTTTTATTTGGAAATAAAGCATTAATATTTCAAGCAAAGTCAAAGGCTTTAACTCTTCCAGCTAGACAAGGTGATGGGGTTGCAGCTAAGCGGGATTTTGTAGCAGCAGTACAAAATGCATATGACCAAGCCGTGAAGTGTGCTAAAGCTTTGCACTCCAAAAACGTCATATTAAAGGACGAAAATAATCAAAAAATTGAACTCAACTTAGATATTGATTGCTTCTATCCTATTTCCATTACATCAGAACATTACCCATCGTTAACATTTCAGTCGCTGAACATGTTAACTCTTGATAGTGACCTTGAACTTATCAAGAAACCTTTTGTAATGGATATATTTTTCTTGGATGTGATGAGTGAATTCTTAAACACTCCACTTTACTTCATTAGCTATATAGATAGACGAGCTGGTTATTTTGATGATTTTGTTGCAAGCTCTGAATTGACAATTTTATCTCATCATCTAAAGGAAAATTTGTGGCTTTCATCTGATTATACATTCGCATGCTTAGATGAAAGTATATGTGGAGATTTAGATCACGCAATAATGTCTAGAAGAATACCTTACTGGGGAGGGAAAAAGACACCAGAGGGAATTCTCACTTATCATGTGAACACTCCTTTCTCAAGGTTAATATCGGTGATTGATAAAGGCGATGATAGGGGAGTTATTAATTTTGGTTTGGAATTGCTCAAATTTTCCAGTAAGGCCATCAATGATTTCAATAAAGCAGTAGACGGTTGTTCGTACAAATGTATTCAAGATTCCAAACTACACGATTTTTCGTTGCTTATGGACGAATACGGTGTGACGGTACATGTGGATTTATGTAAGAATAAAATCGACTTAGAGCATGAAGCTAATCGAATGTTGGCTCACATGAACATGAAGAAATACTCATGTAAGTTTGATAAGTGGTTTGGTGTTCTTTTTGATGCTATTACTAAATATCCAGTATTCATGGGAGGAGTAGATTTTCCATGGGCATATGATGAGGATATGGAAAAAGCAATACCTAAAGAGATAAAAAATAACACAAAGAAAATCTCTCCTTCAGATATTCAAAAGAAAATGAAATTTAAAATTGGCAGAAATGATAAGTGTCCCTGTGGTAGTGGGAATAAGTATAAGAGATGCTGCGGTAGATAAAAGGCATCTAAATATACTTGCTTTAAACTAACCGCCCGAAAGGGCAGTTTTCTTTTATCTGAGCCCCGTTAACGGCATGAGGTTACGTGGAATATACCCCCATGATACAACACGGGGATTTACAAACGAACACCACTAGAAGAATGGATAAATTTTAGTAGGGGAAAGCCCATGAACAGGATGTGAATGAGTAAGAGGTCTACCAAATAATGGGGCAATAACGAGTTACGATCCAAACTATTTCCTCAGCTTTAGGGAAAAATTCAGGACGAATTTTTAGGTTGTCGGCGCTGGGAGCGCCTACAACCGGTCCGGACAGCGACAAAGAACCCAAAGGCATTTCTGGGTACTCTTTTTGCCATAAAAGAGTACCTGGCGCGCATCAGAAAATGCTGAGAAAGCGCAAAAGTTAAAGCGCGACATGCAAATTACCACTGAGGTTAACTAGTATTTGAGATAATACTAAAATTTATCTGTCAATTCGTAAGCTGAATTAGTCATTACGAAGTATACAAAAGACATTTTCACTAATTCAATTAATCATTATAAATCAATAGAATACGTATTTTATTGAGTAAGGTGAAATCATGCTTTTAGTTGAAGTAGTAAAAGGCTTATGGCACGCAGGCGGTGCAATTGCAGGTGTCTTTTTAACACGTGCAAAATCCGAAGAATACTATCGCTACATAGTGCCGGCACTTAAGGCTGAGGTTGAAGCTGGTGCAACAATGCAGGATGAAAATGTGCAAAAAGCGATAAAACTATTGGAGGAACTGCCTGCATATGGTATTCAACGTCATAATTTTAAAAGAAAATATCTGGTAGACCGTGACTCGATTTTGCGTTTACCAGATGACCCTCGTAAAATTATGTATGGTTATTGGTGGTAAAGATGAATCGAACGAAGGCTAAAGTGTTTTTCTGGGTTTTACTGGTACTGACGGTCCTGAGTATTGGTATAAATCTGGTCATGTTTAAGAACACACAGCTGCAGCTTCAGGAATCTAACACATTAGTTAATGCTTGGGGTTTGGCGAGTGGCGTACTGATGTTCTTGTGCTTGTACGCATATGCCTATCGAAAGACGGTTTTTAAAAGTCGTGTAGTCTTGAAGCTTGTGTTCTTCAATACGGCAGTGATTGGCGCATTTAGTTTTGCTGACTCAATGTGGGCAGATTTTGCATTGATGTCAGGTATGGAAGTGCTGTTACTGACATTACTTTATCTCGTGGTGTATTTTCCTGCGCTCTCGATCTTATACAAACATCAAGATGATGCGTTGAGTTAATAAACCCTTACATAGGAAAAGCCGCTTTTGCGGCTTTTTTTGTCTAGTTCAGCAGTCAAATTCATCAGGTTGAAATAAACTTGATTAGATTCAACTGAGGTAAAGGGTAAGTGGACAATATGGCAATCACGATCCTCGGCTAAAATAATCCCCAACCCAGGGAAAAATTCAGGACGAATTTTTAGGTTGTCGGCGCTGGGAGCGCCTACAACCGGCCCGGAAAGCGACAAAGAACCCAAAGGCATTTCTGGGTACTCTTTTTGCCACAAAAGAGTACCTGGCGCGCATAAGAAAATGCTGAGGCAGGCACAAAAGTGAAAGCGCGACATACAAATTCACCTAAAGGTAGGCTGGACATTTTAGACATCCCACCCCCTCCCGTCGCACAAAAAACCACCACTCAAACAAATAACTCCTTAAAACCAAGCTAAGTCACTAAAAAGTAACTAATTGCTGGCTACACTGAAATAACTATCAGTGGAGAGATAAGGGGAAGGGTATGACAATGAAATCATTACAAGCAGATACCCTGTACCGCACCTGCACCTTAAACGGGCTGGATGCCGAGTTTTCATCAACCAAACATTTAGAACCCCTGAACGAAATTGTGGGGCAGGAACGCGCTCAGCAGGCGGTTGAGTTCGCGATGTCGATCAAGGAGAAAGGCTACAACATATATGCCATAGGCCGTAACGGGCTGGGTAAACGGACTATGGTACTGCGGTATCTGAACCGCCATGATCCGAACGGGGATGCTTCGCCATTGTATGACTGGTGTTATGTCGCGAATTTTGAAGAGACCCGTACCCCTAAGCTGCTGAAACTGAAACCCGGCACGGGAATGCCGTTCAAAAAAGACGTTGAAAAGCTGATGCTTCGCCTGGTGAAAGCCTTGCCGCTGGCGTTCGACAATGAAATGTATTACTCGCGCTCTGAGCAGCTGAAAAATCAGTTGGCGGAGAAACAGCAAACGGCTTTGGGCAACCTTACCGAACAAGCGAAAGAGCAAAAGGTGAGCCTGACCCTGACGACTCAGGGCGATTATCAGTTAGTGGCCATGAATGGCGAAGAGCCGCACACCGAAGAAAGCTTTGTGGCGCTGCCTGAAGAAGAGCAGGAAAAATTCGAAACTATTATCACGGCGCTGGAAGTGAAACTGCGAGGCATTGCGCGCCAGTTGACTGACTGGGAAGAAGAGTTTTCCGATAAAATCCAGAAGCTCAATGAAGAAGTGGCGCTGGAGGTCGTTTCGCATTTTGTCAAACCGCTCAAAAAGCAGTACCGCGGTCATACTGAGATAAAAGACTATCTCACGGCGATGCAGAAAGACATTCTGGAAAACCTCGATATCTTTTTGGAAGAAAGTGAAGATCAGGTCGCGCTTTCTTATGCCGCATTGGATAAGAAAATGCCGCGTCGCTATCAGGTCAATGTGCTGGTCAGCCAGGAGAGTGAGCACTTTCCGATTGTGGTGGAAGAGAGCCCGAATTATCACGCTATCTTTGGCTACATAGAGAACGCGACTTACAAAGGCACGGTGTTTACCGATTTCTCGCTGATTCGATCCGGCAGCCTGCACCGTGCTAACGGCGGTGTCTTGCTGATGGATGCGGTGAAAGTGCTGGAGCGGCCCTATGTGTGGGACGGCCTGAAACGGGCATTACGTTCACGCAAGCTGAACCTGAGTTCACTGGAGCGGGAAGTCACGCTGTCCGGTACGATTTCACTGGAACCTGAACCCATTCCGCTGGATGTGAAAATTATCCTGTTCGGTGATTATCAGACCTATCAGTTGCTGGTCCATTACGATCCTGATTTTAGTGAGCTGTTCCGTGTCACAGCGGACTTTGAAGATGAAATGGAACGTACCGATGAGTCTGAGCTTCAGTATGCGCGTTTCATTTCCAGTATCGTGCACGATAACGGCATGCTGCATTGTGACCGCAAAGCCGTTGCCCGCATCATTGAATACAGCTCCCGTCAGGCCGAGGATCAGAACAAGCTGTCGCTGCATTCGGCAGATATCGCCAACCTGCTGCGCGAAACCAATTACACCGCCAGAGCCGCCAATGCCAACATGATACGTGTCGCGCATGTCGAACAGGCTTTGCTGCGCCAGGAAAAACGGGTCAGTCGTCTGCAGGATCAGATGCTGCATACCTTCAGGAACGGTACCACGCTGATAGATACGCAGGGTGACGTTATTGGTCAGATCAATGGGCTGTCCGTGGTTTCGACGTCGGATCACCGTTTCGGCTTGCCGAACCGGATCACGGCGACGACATCGTGGGGGGAAGGCGAGGTGATGGACATTGAGCGCAGCGTGAAGCTGGGCGGGCGGATTCACTCCAAAGGCGTGATGATACTGACCGCGTATCTGTCGTCGCTGTTTGGCAAGAGTGCGCGCATTCCGCTGACCACACACCTGACCTTTGAGCAATCCTACGGTGGTGTGGACGGTGACAGCGCCTCCATGGCGGAGCTGTGTGCCATTATTTCGGCGTTCTCCGGTTGCCCGATCAATCAGTCGATTGCCATTACCGGCTCGATGAACCAGTTTGGTCAGGCACAGCCTATCGGCGGAGTGAATGAGAAAATTGAAGGTTTCTTTGATGTCTGTACCATCAAGGGGCGGCACAACAACCAGGGGGTGATTATCCCGCAGTCGAATGCCCATAACCTGATGCTGCGTAAAGATATTCTGGCTGCTGTCGACAAAGGCGACTTCCACATCTGGGCCATTTCCCATGTCAGTGAGGCGATCAGTCTGCTCACGGGCAAAGATGCCGGGGAATGGCTGGACGGCAATTACCCGCCAGAGTCGGTACTGGGTATAGCGCAAAATAGGCTGAATGCGATGCGCAAGTAAACGTGTTTTCAGAAACATGTTTCGCAAAGAGAAAAAGCCATCCCGCCGGATGGCTTTTTTTGCTCTTTATACGGGTTCGCGCTGGCGGGCGACGGACAGAAAGGTGGCCATGGCCTGGACATCCAGATAACCGTCTGTCTTCTTATGGCCGCGCAGAAACTGATAACCTGCCAGCACTTTGATTAACTCCTGGCTGACACCGTCAAAAGGTTGTCCTGTGACATGTTCCCAGGCGAGGGCCAACGCCTCTTTGTCGACCACTTCAGCCTGTCGGTACAGATAACCACAGCCGGTGGCTAACCACTCCAGTGAGCAATTGGCTTTCACCGCAATTTGATTGGCTTTTTGCAGGCTGGGTTCGCTGCCGTTGAGGTATTTGCGGATCAGGGCTTCATTCAGATCAACCCGGCGGGCAAAGCCGCTGATACTTTCTTCGCCAATCAGGTTACGCAAGCGTTGAGCAAATGACATAGACTCGTACTCTGGTTCGAAACTTGTGGGTTATATCATTGCCCGGTGGGCCGATCCAGCCTAGGATACGTTCAGCGAATTATTTCGGGCAATGAATAAAGGAGTATTGACCATGGTGGCAAACGTCGAACTGACGCCAAAAGGGCCGCAGTTTTCTGAATTGGTTCAGGGTTACTGGCGTCTGGCGGACTGGGGTATGACTCCGCAGGAACGTCTGACTTTTCTGAAACAGCACATTGAACTGGGCATTACGACGGTTGATCACGCCGATATTTATGGCGGCTATACTTGCGAGCAGTTGTTTGGTGAGGCGTTGGCGCTGGACCCGAGCGTGCGTGAGCAGATTCAGATTGTCTCTAAATGCGATATCAAGCTGTGCGGCAGCCAATATCCCGGGCAAAAAATCAATCATTACAACACGGGTAAAGCGCACATTACTGAGTCGGTGAATAATTCACTGCAACGTCTGGGCATCGAGCAGCTGGATGTGCTGCTGATTCACCGTCCGGATGTGCTGATGAATGCCGACGAAGTTGCAGAAGCATTTGCGACGCTGAAACAACAGGGCAAAGTGGCCCACTTTGGGGTGTCTAATTTCTCTCCGGCACAGTTTGATCTGCTGCAATCTCGTCTGGATGCGCCGCTGGTGACCAATCAGGTGGAAATTAATCCGCTCAACTTTGAGGTTTGTCATGACGGTACGCTGGATCAGCTGCAGATGAAACGCACCCGGCCGATGGCATGGTCTTGCATGGCGGGCGGCGAGATCTTTAACGGTCAGTCGGAACAGGCGGTACGTGTACGGGCGGAGCTGGAAGCAATCCGGCAGGAAATCGGGGCCGACTCGATTGATCAGGTGGTCTACGCCTGGGTACGTCGCTTGCCGTCTCAGCCGTTACCGATTATCGGCTCCGGTAACATTGCGCGGATCGAAGATGCCGTTTCTGCACTGGCATTTGAACTGAGCCGCGAGCAATGGTTCCGTGTGTGGGTCGCGTCAAAAGGTCATGGTGTGCCGTAACCCGTTTTCACTCGGCCATAACGACACAACCCCGCATCTGGCGGGGTTGTGTTTTTTCGCGGTAACCTGTTTGTCCGCTTATTTTTTCTTCTCAGTGGTTTCTTTCAGGATTTCTTTGATGCGCTTGTTCGAGACTCGTTTAGCCATAAATCACTCCTTGTAAAAAGACGACTCATACTGAAAAAACGATCGGGGTTCATTATCGTATTGAGCTTACTGCTGCTCAAGGTGACGTTGTCACTTTGTGAGGTGCAAAATGCCACTTCACTGCACCCGATCCTCTTCCACTATAACGTCTCACAGGTTGAAAAAAGGGATCTGGCTCAACCTCTCGGGATTTGATGTTCGGAAAATGCGAGTTGCACACCTTACTATCACGTATATAACTAATTGTTTTTGATTGAGTCGTGCGCCATGAAAGAGATTGATATTCAAGCGATGACCCCGGCGCATTTACCGCAGGTGGCAGAGTTGTCGGTAGCAACAGAGCAGGTGAAATTTGTCGGCACCATGGAAGAGATTCTGGTCAATATCGACGATACCGTGCACCCGCATGTGATCATGGATAGCGACACAGTTGTCGGCTTTTTTCTGATCGATACACAGTACGGGCACAAATATGATTTCGCCCGTTCAGAGTCGCTCGGTTTGCGGGCTTTTTTTATCGACCATCGCCACCAGGGTAAAGGTTACGCTAAGCGAGCGGTGCGGGCGCTGAAAGCGTTTCTGGTTTCTGCCTATCCCGACTTTGATCAGATCTATCTGACGGTAAATTGTAAGAACCCGTCTGCCAGGCACTGTTATGTACAGGGCGGGTTTACCGATACCCATGAGCTCTACTTAGGCGGCGCCGCTGGCCCTCAGCATATTATGCACATGACGTTATAAAAGCCACATCGCAGACTGGTTGAGTCAAGCGGGTTATTGCACAGTGTTAGTGCTGGTTTCACACTATATTTTAATCACATCAGCTATTTGTCAGAGGTAAGCGCATGGACAGCAAGCACTACAAAATCAGAACCATGAAACCAGACGAAGTCAGCATTGCTGTCGAATGGGCCGCGCAGGAAGGCTGGAACCCCGGCCTGCACGATGCCGAGACCTACTATGCTGCGGATAAAAGCGGTTTTCTGGTCGGTGTGTTGGATGATGAACCGATCGCGACCATCTCAGCGATTCGCTATGACGCGTCTTTCGGCTTTATTGGTTTTTATATCGTTAAACCCGAATACCGCGGCCAGGGTTACGGCATGCAACTATGGCATGCGGCACTGGAGCACCTGGAAGACTGCAATATCGGTCTGGATGGGGTAGTAGAGCAGCAGGACAACTATAAAAAGTCCGGTTTTAAACTGGCATACAGTAATTTGCGTTATGAAGGTGTCAGCGGCGGTGAATCACCGGATGATCATGCCATTGTGTCGCTCAAAGCCCTGCCGTTTGAAACCGTCGCCGCCTACGATCAGCGTTTCTTCCCCGCCCACCGGCCAGTGTTTTTCAAACACTGGATCACCCAGCCAGACAGCCACGCATTAGGTATTCTGGAAAACGGCATGCTGGCAGGTATTGGTGTGATCCGCCAGTGCCGTAACGGCTATAAAATCGGCCCGCTGTACGCCGAGAATGCCGATCTGGCCGAGCGCTTATTTGTTGCGCTGAAATCAGAGGTCGACCCCTCACAACCCTTGTTTCTTGATGTTCCCGAAGTGAACCCGGCCGCCATTGCGCTTGCGGAAAAATACGGTATGACGGTGTCGTTTGGTACCGCGCGCATGTATACCGGGGAACACCCTGAATTGCCATTCAATCAGTTATTTGGTGTCACGTCATTTGAGATCGGGTGAGGTGAGTAAATAAGTTTGATGGTATGTCGCGCTTTAAACTCTGAGCGCCCCTCAGCATTTTCTCATGCGCGCCAGGTACTCTTTTGGGGCAAAAAGAAAAAGAGTACCCAGAAATGCCTGATTGTTCTCTGGTGTGGCTCGGGGCGGCTGTAGGCGCTCCGGGCGCCGACAACCTGAAAATTCGTCCTGAATTTTTCCCTCTTTCGCGCATCACGCTTAAACTCATCATTGCCCCGAAGCTGGTTAGAGTTAAAACTTATATTCACTTCAAGGACGTGCATTTATCCTACTAAAAGTTATCTGAATTCAGTGCATTCAACGGTTATGTCTCAAGAGCAGTCTAACTTTTTAATTCTACAGCTAATTTTTTGGTTTTGAGTTGAGGCTAAATACTTTGCTTCAGGTAGAGCCCCATTCTGATTAAGAGTTCAATCGTGTTGTTCTCACAGATGTACGCCATGAACATTTTTTTATTACTGACGCTCAGCAGTTCGAAGGCACGCTTGAGGTGCGTCTGCACGGAGCTGTCTTTGATGTTCAACGTCGCCGCCACTTCCTTGACTGACAAACTCAGTGTCGATAGTGCGAGGCACTCGACCTGACGCTGGGTTAAGAAAGGGGAGAGCAATTGTGGGATGACCGCATACAGTTCCTCTGAAGCGCTTCTTGGCTTGAGAGGTTCAGTGCGAGTGGTATAACGGCCCATCAGTTGGCTGAGTATGCTTTGGGTATTCACGACCGAAGTGTAATGGCTGACTTTATTATTGACAAACGTCAGTTGTGAGCTGCCTTGATAGACCAGATCTTTCCCCGTCGCCGACACACCTAAGAACTCCCCCAAATGCTTTCCTTTCGCCGTCCACTCAATCACAATGTCGTTCTTACGGGTGATCACGCGGCTTTCTTTGTACTCTAATGTAGGAAAGGCGCGCTGCCACACTCTGAGCGTCTCGCAAAAGGAGTCAGAGCCTACCGATAATTGAAGAGGACTTTCTATCACGGTGTGGGAGGTCATCACTTCCGTTACGGCCTCCGTCATCTTGTCATTCCAAACGCGATTCATAAGGTTACGTGCGGTCTGAACACACGGTTGACGATGAGTAATAATGCGAACCTTCCTTTGTTGTACTCGTGGGATGACGTCTATCTAAGACGCTGTGCTAGCACGGTGAACTTGGCGGCAGGCACGCTGCCAATCAACAAACCTAAAGCGATCAGGGCGCAGCTTACCACTTTTTGTGAAGAAATGGCCTCATGAAACAGAGCGCTTGAACCCAACAGTGCAAAAAGGGGCACGAGCAACGTAAACGGGGCCACATGCGACAAGTGGTAAGACACCACCAACTTGTTCCAGATCCAGTAGCCAAACAACGTGGTGGCATATGCCTGGTACACAATGGAAAACACACCGGGTAGAGTTATATTGTCCACCAAAGCCGTAAAGCCCTGGGTCCCAACCTGAAGGTAGGACAGGAGACACAGCGGGATCGGCGCAAAGAGCATCGACCACACACTGAACGAGAACACGTGTTGGGTGTTGGATTGCTTTAATAGCACCCCTGATATCGACCAACACAGTGCCGCCACCAAAATCAACCCCACTCCGGTCAGCGTGACAGAACCGTCGGACACCGTCAGGCTCAAGGCCAAACCACACAATGCGATCAATGCCCCGAGCGATCGAAGCGGGCTCACCGACTCTTTGAGTAACAGCCAGCCCAGCCCCAAACCGAACACCACATTCGTTTGAATAAGCAACGCCGCCATGCCGGGGGATAAACCCGCCCCGATCGCCCAGGTGGACAGTCCCCAAACCCCGACCGAAAACGTCAGGCCATAGGCTGCCAGGTACCCCCAATGTACGTCGGGTTTCTTAACAAAAAAGACCGCTGGAATGGCCGCCAGGGTAAACCTCAAAGCGGTCAGCAGCATCGGATCCAATGTGTCCAACCCCAGTTTGACGACGGAAAAATTCAGTCCCCAGATCGCCATGATGAACACGCACAGGGTGTAGTCTTTCAAGCCCATGCGTTACCCCTTCGTTAACATTGTGTTTGGCGCCGATTGGTGCCAGATCGCGAACTGTTTCGCAAAGTAGGTGACGATGAGATCCGCCCCCGCCCGTTTAAAGCCGATCAGAGTTTCCAACACCGCTTCCTGTTCGTTTAAGATGCCCATTTGCGCTGCGCATTTGATGGCCGCATACTCCCCGCTGACTTGATAGGCCGCCAGTGGAAGCTGAGTTTGACGGCGCAATTGGGCCAAAATATCCAGATAAGGGGTACCGGGTTTGACCATCAAAATGTCTGCGCCCTCTTGTTCATCCAGCAAGGCTTCACTGAGCGCTTGTCTGGCATTGGCGTAGTCGAGCTGATACGTGCGTCTGTCGCCCTTGAGTTCGCACTCAACCGCCTGTCGAAATGGCCCGTAAAACGCCGACGCAAATTTCGCGCTGTGTGCCAGTATCGCGACATGCTCAAATCCCGCTTCATCCAAGCCCTGGCGGATCGCCCTTACCTGGCCGTCCATCATGGAAGAGGGGGCGAGCATGTCCGCCCCGGCTTGCGCGGCATTGACACACTGCTTCACCAAGTGAGCCACCGTCTGATCATTGTCAACGTCCTGATCGGCCATGACACCGCAATGGCCGTGCGTGGTGTACTCGCAAAAGCAGATATCGGGGATCACCATCATGTGCGGACACGCTGATTTAATCGTGCTGATCATACGACTCAGCAGACCGTCTCGACGCCAGGTGTCACTCCCGATGTCGTCTTTGTGATGACTGATACCAAAGGGCATTACATAGCGGATCCCAAGCGCGTCCAGCGCATGGATTTCATCGGCGAGTTGAGTTTCAGGGATCCGGGTCAATCCCGGCAGCCCGGTGATCGGCACCGGACTGGTGATGGTTTCTTCGACAAATATCGGATAAATCAAATCGCTTAATTGAACCTCATGTTCCCGAACGAGCGCTCTGATCATGGGGGTAGTCCGCAAACGGCGCAGGCGTTTGGTGATCCCCGGTTGGGTGGTGTGGTTGGATTGGAATTCCATGGGTGGTACTCCCGAGAGTGGGTTGTCTAAAAGGGTGATGAGTGGCCCTCGATCGAGACTATCGAGTCAGGGCCCCTCTGGCGTGATGGTGCGTGTTACACGCGCTCGATGATCATTGCCATGCCTTGGCCGACTCCGATACACAAACTGCACAGTGCATAGCGTCCCCGTTGCTGGGTGAGTTGATTCATTGCCGTACCAATCACCCTCGCGCCACTCATGCCCAGTGGGTGGCCCAGCGCAATCGCGCCGCCATTGGGATTGAGGCGCGGATCGTCGCCGTCAATCCCCAGGTGGTTGACCACCGAGAGGACCTGCGAGGCGAAGGCTTCATTGATTTCAATCACGTCCATCTGATCCAGCGACAACTGAGCGAGTTCCAGGACCTTTTTGATCGCCGGCGCCGGGCCAAATCCCATAATGCTGGGCTCAACACCGGCACACGCCGTGGCCACAATGCGTGCTTTGGGCACCAGTTGGTGATCGGTCAGTGACCGCTCCGACGCGACCAAGAGTGCCGCCGAACCATCGTTAATGCCCGATGCATTTCCCGCTGTTACGGAGCCCTGTGGGTGCACCACGGGTTTGAGTTTGGCCAAGGTCTCGAGACTGGAGAGTCTGGGGTGCTCATCGGTCTCGATAATCAACGGGCTCTGACGTTTGCGCGCGACTTCGACCGGAACAATTTCATGACGGAAGAACCCCCGTTCTTGCGCCGCGGCGTATTTGGTCTGACTCCACCGGGCAAACGCGTCCTGCTCATCTCGGCTAATGCCGAATTTGACCGCCAGGTTTTCCGCGGTCTCTGGCATCGAGCAGGTGCCGTACATCTCATCCAATCTGGCATTCACAAAACGCCAGCCCATGGTGGTGTCATAGAATTCGGCGTTGCGGGCAAACGGCAAGTCGGTTTTTCCAAGCACGTACGGTGCGCGTGACATCGACTCCACCCCGCCGGCAATGATCAGGTGCGCTTCGCCCGTTTTGATGGCCCGTGCGGCGTTAGACACAGCTTCCATCCCAGACGCACACAGTCGGTTGACAGTGGACCCCGGCACTTGGGTGTCCAATCCGGCCAGCAGCAAACTCATTCGGGCGACATTGCGGTTGTCTTCACCCGCTTGGTTCGCACACCCCAAAATCACATCGTCGACGCGACGCCAGTCGACCGTTGGGTGACGTTCTGTGAGTGCTTTTAACGTGATGGCGGCCAGATCGTCCGCGCGGATCGACGACAATGCGCCGGCGTAGCGGCCAATCGGGGTTCTGACGAAATCACACAGGTACGCGTTAGACATGCGCCACCTCCTTGTGAGACGCCGCGAAGCTGGCGGTGATCAATCCTCTGGCCAGATCGATTTCCGATCGGGCAATGCGGTGCTCTCGCTCGGCAAAGATCTCAAGGTGGACACTCGCCCCTAACTGCTCAAAATAGTCGGCCGTCTGAGTGACACGTTCCGCGGAGACCCAAGTATCGGTATGACTGCCCGAGAGCAACATCGTCATGCCATCAAACACGGGCTTTTGAGCCGATGCAGTCGGGCACTGAGGACCAAACAGTCCACCAGTGAATAAAATGGCGCCCCCCATCGGCTGTTGAGATTGCCTGATGAACTCGGCCGCCATGCACGCGCCCTGCGAGAAGCCCATGATCCAGATGCGCTCGCGGCTCACGCCTTGTGAGAGCAAGTTTTGCAGGACGTGATCGATCACCTCGAGCCCCTGGTTTAACTGTGGCTGGTTGTCGTCAAGAGCGCGGGTGAACCCTCGGGGGTACCAGGTGGCGCCGGGTGCACTCGGCAGATAATAGGTCGCCTCAGCCAAGTTCAATTTGTTGATCAGTTTCGTCATATCGTCTGTAGTTTGACGGCGTCCATGCAAAAGGATCACCACAGGGTTGCCGGCGCTCAGTTCAGCGCCTTTCATAACCACGGTGTACGGGCTAATGTCAGATTGGGATTTGAGGGTTAACAAGTTATCCATTCCTTATTTTGAAGGCGGTTACACAACTATCGCAGCGATGGTGTCGGGCTTGGCAGGTTGTGGGTTTAGGCCTAAGAGTGTTCTGGCCTCATCGATAGTGGCCACGTCCCGGCCCAATTCGTGAGACAGTCTGACGATGCGATCCACCAACTGGGCATTGCTGGCGGCGAGCTCACCTTTTCGATAATAAATGTTGTCTTCGAGCCCCGTGCGCACATGGCCACCCAGTAAAATCGAGTAGGTGTTCAGCGGCAACTGCGCCTGCCCAATCCCGATGGCCGACCAGATGCTGTTGTCAGGCAGGCTGTCCACCAGATGCAGCAAGTCTTTGCAGGTCGGCCGGACCCCACCATGAATGCCCATCGCAAACGCAAACACCAACTGCTTGCCCAAGTAGCCTTGTTGCTGAAGGGTGATGGCTTCGTGGATGACCCCGGAATGGTAAATTTCTATCTCAGGGGTCACCTGATGCTCCTTCAGCGCCAGTGCGAGTT
The DNA here is from genome assembly GCF_003614885.1 of Photobacterium salinisoli. GTDB lineage: Bacteria > Pseudomonadota > Gammaproteobacteria > Enterobacterales > Vibrionaceae > Photobacterium > Photobacterium salinisoli. The sequence goes on along the minus strand of NZ_QZMS01000011.1, from coordinate 385,796 downwards.
TTCTTGCCAGGGCGGGGCTGTTGATGAAGGGTTTGTCGCCATGATTCACCGACCCACAGTTAAAGGAAGCGATCTCTGGGCCGTACTGAAGATGATTCCAGGCTTCCTCTTCTGGCATGCCGTGTGGCAGGTTGAGGCCCGAGGTACTCAGGTTGAGGATAATGTCGGAACGTTCACGGATACGCTCAATGATCTCGCGCCAAACGTCTTTGTCGTAGCTTGGCTTACCCATTTCATCACGGGCGTGGATATGCGCGACACTGGCGCCCGCCTGACTGCACTGAACGACGGCATCGGCAATTTCTTTTGGCGTGTGTGGGACGGCGGGGTTTTTACTTCTTGGGGTGATCCCGCCATTAACGGCGGCAGTGATGATTAAATTGTCCATCTGTTTTAATTCTTCATATTATGTAACCACCTTCATAATAAATGTATAAAACTAGAGTAATGTCCCCAAAAAATGGTGACCAAATAGAATTTGTTGCATAAAACCACATAGGGTCTTGTGATGCGCGGAGTGGTTACAACACAGTCTATATAACTATGCACTCAGTAATGCGACATGCCTTGCCTGTGGCTATTCGTGAATTGCTCATTTAGCAAAGTCGCCGTAAAACGTTTGTCTGACAATAATCCTGAAATCAGGGTATTTCACTATCACAGGGTAAAGTTCAGGACGAATTTTCAGGTTGTCGGCGCCGGGAGCGCCTACCACCGCCCCGGCCAACACCATAGAACAAACAGGCATTTCTGGGCACTCTTTGAGACAACAAAGAGTGTCTGGCGCGCATACTGAGATGCCAAATGAACCACCAAACTCAAGCGCGACAAACCTTCGAACTCCAAATGTGTTCAACATAACTTATCGATTATTCCTCAACACTCATCAACCACCAACGCCGTCCCATAACTGCTGTTGATGCGGGTCTGGGCCTCAGGCGATACAGACAGCTTAGTGCCGGCAGATTGTCTGCCCGATACTGATTTGGCATGACACAGGCTGGCGTTGGCACCCATACCGAGTTCAACGGTAGCCTGATTAACATGCAGGGGCTGGGCAGCGTTATCGAGTGTGGCCCCCATGGCCAGATCCAGTATCAGGGTGTCTGTACTGCCGCTCAGCACCAGTTTGCTGCCCATTTTGCCTATGGCAGCGAAACTGTCGCTGGCCATGGCGCAACCGTCAACGGTAGCATCAATGCCGTATCTGGCGTCGAGGCGTTCAAGAGGCTGCGAAGTGTATATATGCACTGTCAGCGGTTCAGTGCTCTCCCAATCGTCACCCGAGCGATTGCTGATCTGCAAGGTGCCATGCTGTTCTGTCACCGTCATTTTCTCCAGAGCGGCAGCCTGACCTGTGGCTTCAAGGTAATTGTTGTCGCTGCAATGCACATAGATCTCAAGGCCTTTTTCGACAGACAGCTTATTGAATGCACGGACAGATTCTGTGCGTGTCTGCTCGTCGGCATAGCTGAAACTGATGATGCCGGTAAGCAGCGCAATACCAGTCAGAGAAGCAGGAAGAATCACTTTTTTGATCGTGTGTTCCATCGTGTTGTCACATCCATTAGCGAATAGTGAGTGTTTATATCAATATACGTGCCAGTAAGCGTAGCGGTGTGAACGTCAGGCAGAGTCTGGGGTTGTTGCGGATAGCGTTTTTGCGACGCTATGTTATTGATAACAGCGTTAGCTGAAAAAACTAACAGGTGGCAAAATTCGCCACCTGTTTTTATTGTTGCGGACAATGCTCGCTTACAGCATGCGGGATACCGTAAAGCGGGTTTGCTGAATAACACCATGATCCGGGTTCAGCTGCCAGTCCGGGTTTTCCATAAAGCCCAGAGCAGAGAAGCTCAGGCCATCGCTATCCTGCAGTTGCCAGGTCATGACTTTATCGCTGTCGGTAAAGGTGATCACCAGTTGCCCTTTGGCATTCACCACCCAGCTGAATGCCTCTGTTAGCGGCTGATCGGGCTGGTCAGTGTTCGGCACATTGTAGGTGCCGTTACCGGAGAGCAGGCCGTCTGCATTGTTGACCGGCACACCGCCAAATGCCAGGCTGTGGCCGTTATCCAGTGTCAGCAGGGCAGTGCTCAGCAGGTTGGCGGTAAAGGCCAGAGGTGTCGCCGTCCAGGGCGAGCCACAGCTTGCAATGGCCTGATCATAGTCGGCCTGTGTCGCACCGCTGTCGGTCGGGCTTTGTGTGCTGTTATTCCAGCCGGTGTCGAATGTATCGCACTGGGTCAGTAAACGGCCGGGCAGGGCACTTTGCACCAGCGAACCTGAACCGATCGCCCCCTGTTCCGCGGTAATTCCGTCAGGGGTATTGTCCTTGACCCATTGCTCATCCAGCGTAAAGGTTTTCCAGCCGGTCTCACCGTTGGCCTCAGCTTCTGCCAGCAGGGAGAAGGTCTGTGTCCAGTTAGTGGCATTAGGGATATCACGGCCTTGAACAACCAGCAGATTGTTATCGATTTCCCATTGATAGCTTTCTGCTTTTTCGCCTGTCAGACGATAGCCGAAGCCCTGGTTGTCGCTGCTGTTGGTCAGGAAGGTGTAGCGGCTGCTCAGAGCCTCGCCCGGTTTGCCCCACAGGAAGGACTGGCTGGCCAGACGATCAGTCGTCAGGGTGAGCTCGCCACCAGAGGTGCTTTGTTTACATGTCTCAACGGCAGCATCAAACTGGGCCCGGGTGGCTGCCACTGTGGGTGCGTTAGCCTCGCTCATCACGGAATCATCCGTTGTGCAGGGCGACAGGGTTGCACTGGTAACAGGGATCGGATCACCGGACTGACGGTAATCCAGGCTGCGCATCTGCCACAGGGCTTGTGTATCTATGACGTTGTCGCCGTTGCTGGCGTATTGCGAGAAGATGATAAACAGGTTGTGCTCGCTGGTTTTGTTGAGCATTGCCCAGACTTCGGCATCACCATTGCTGTTGAACAGCTTGATCATGCCGGAGGCGAACCCGTCTTTCTCGTTACTGCCGGTGATACTCCAGGTGTAGTTACCGGCTGCCACGCCGCTGAGATAGCGCACGGCTGTGCCATTGTCTGCAAACTCATAGGCTTCAGTGGAACCGGACTCTGACTGGCTGCCATAGCTGGTGCCGGTTTCCATCACACGGTTGCGGCGCAGCGCGGTCAGTGCTTTAACATCGTCACCGCCCAGTGGCAGGTAGCCGCCACATTGCAGAATGATGTTATGCATTTTGTTAGCGTCCAGCTCGAACGAGTTTGAAATAATGGCATCAAACTGGCAACTGAGTTTGGTGGGATCCTGCGGATCTTCATCGTACTCATCGCTGACGCCATCGTTATCATTGTCCGGATCAGCATTGTCGCCTTTGCCATCACCATCAGTGTCGACAGTTTCGGTTTTGTCTGTCGGGAATGCATCTTCGCTGTCGTTCACGCCGTCACCATCAGTATCGGGATTGAACGGGTCAGTCTTGAGCATTTCTTCCTGCACATCGGTCAGGCCGTCATTGTCGTCATCCGGATCGAGGTTATCGCCAAGACCGTCGTAATCGAAATCGGCGTTTTCATTGGGGTCATTCGGGAAGGGATCCGCCGCATCGATCACGCCGTCACCATCACTGTCAGTTTGCAACGCTGCATCGTCCACCACAATAGGCAGGTTATTGCCGTTGAGCACGACGCGGCCATGGGCATCAAAGACTAAGTGGTGATGGGTGTCTAATTGTTTTAACACATCACGCAGACGGCGGAACTCCGCCAGCGGGACGGCGAGCTCTTCTTCACTGGTCACTTCTTGTTTGAGCAGTATGCCCAGCTGAACAATGGCCCGCGCCTTGACGGCGATATCATCCAGGTCATTGGCAATGTAATCACCCATCACCTGACCGGCACTGATACCCAGCGACTGGGCGGTAGCGGAAATCGCTGTCGATTCGCCCAACCCTTCATACATATAAAGGTGCACAATACTGGTGAGCGGGGTGACTGTGGTATAGCCGATCGGGGCCGACATTAAAAAGCTGTTACTGACCGGTGTGTCCGGGTTGTCGAGATCCACTGTCTGACCGGCAATCGCCAGCACGAATGAGGCATATTGCGACGGGTTTTCCAGCCCGTTCAGGGCGATGGATGCCTGTCCCGATGCGTTGGTTGTGCCCTGACGATCGCCGGATTCAAAGCGGAAATTCTGCCCCACATCCACCCAGGCCCGTGCACTTTGCAGATACCCGTCAATGGCGGTAATGGTATAGGAAGGTATGGTTTTTACCGGCGCGACAGGCTGTTTGGAATCACCACCACAACCAGCCAGCAGGCTGATACCAATCAGCCCGCACGCGCACTCCCATGATTTGTTCATCATGTTCAGCCCCCAAGTCAATCGCACCGCGCTCCGCGGTCAAAAATAAGGTGTCGCGACTCTGTATCAGCACAGAATCACTTTTTATTGCTTTGTGACTGTTAGCTTAGTGTTGTCCAGCTTGACCTTCATTAGCGCCGGAGAAAATGGGTGTCGCGAGAATAAGAATGCGCAGGGTTAGCGGGGGATGCAAAACGGCAATCATGGTGTAAGATGATGAAAGTTTGGGTAATTAACAGGGAGCGTTAAGGGTATGACAACAAGTTTTTTTGCAGCCGTTCTGGCATTGTGGTTGTGCTGGTTATCTATGCAGGTGATCAAAGCACGCAGACGACATCAGATTGGTTACGGCGATGGCGGAGCCGAAGCAAAAGATCTGCAACTGGCCTGTTCAGCGCAGTCAAATGCGGTGAATTACATCCCAATTACCCTGATCTTGCTGTTTCTGCTCGAAGACAACGGCGGTGCTGGCTGGCTGATTGTGGTGATTGGGCTGATTTTCACGGCTGGCCGGGTGATTCATGGCCGTGGCATCTTAGCCGACAGTCTGAAAGGCCGGATAATGGGTATGCAGTTGACGCTTTGGCCGATCATCGCGCTGGCGGTTCTGAATCTGCTGTATTTTCTTTTTGGCTGAATTAAAGGGCCAGCCATAGCAGGCTGCCCTTTATAAAACAGCAGATTAAGCAATACGTTAAGCGAAATAGAGCACGCCCAGTGATGCCGGCCGGCTGGCGCCGGTCACTTCCGGTAAATTGCTCGGCAGGCCGTGAATACGGCGCTGTGCCAGCCACGCAAAGGCCATGGCTTCCATGTAGTCGCTGTCGACGCCATAGTCGCTGGTCGGTGCGACCTGCCAGTCGCCCAGCAGAGCCGACAAACGCGCCATCAGCAGGAGGTTTCGCGTACCCCCGCCGCACACCAGTAACAAGGGGGAAGGGCCTGTTTTAAAGCGCCCGACTTCGCTGGCAATCGTCACAGCGGTGAATTCACACAAGGTGCGCTGCACATCTTGCGCACTGAGAGCGCGATTGGTGATTCTGTTATCAAGCCAGGCCAGATTGAACAGCTCACGACCGGTACTTTTGGGGGCGGGTTGTGCCAAATACGGCTCGCTGAGCAAGTCGTTCAGTAATTCTTGGTTCACCTTGCCTTGTCTGGCAAAGTCGCCGTTGCGGTCAAACTTCTGGCCGGTATGCCGTTCACACCAGGCATCCATCAGCATATTTCCCGGTCCGGTATCGAAACCGAGTACGTTTTGGTTGGGACGAATCACGGAAATATTGGCAATCCCACCGATATTCAGCACCACTACGCTGGAGTCAGACGACTGAAAAAGGGTTTTGTGGAAAGCCGGAACCAGTGGTGCCCCCTGTCCGCCCAGCGCCATGTCTTTGCGGCGGAAATCCGCCACGGTATCAATACCTGTTTTTGCGGCAACGATATTGGCATCGCCGATTTGCAGCGTGAACGGTGCGTCTCCCAGGGGCTGGTGATACACAGTCTGGCCATGATTACCGATAGCACGGATCTGATCGGCCCGGTAACCGGATTGTGTCAGCAGGGTATTGACGGCATCGGCAAACAGATGCCCCAGCAAATGGTCCAGCTCGCCAATTTCAACCAGCGTGGTCTGCTGGCCGGTGCAGACGTTCAGTAAACGCTGCTTGAGAGAATCAGGTATGGGATAGTCATCATGAGCCAGCAATTGAATCTGGTCACCGTTAATCGACACTAACGCCGTGTCAACGCCGTCCATACTGGTGCCTGACATGACACCGATATATAACTCCTGAGTCATTCCTGTTCTCCTGCTCTGTCAGCCGATCGCTGTTCAGTGAAACCTAACTATGGTCATAGTGTCCCAGACTGCAGGTGAACACGATATTAAAATCGTATACGGAACCGTACCGAGTGGTCAGAGTGTGAATGGGATTACAACTCTTTGCAGTGCAGGCGAGGCAGCCTGTACAGGAAGTCACCGTGTGAGGCCTGCGCACAGTCCGGGATAATCAACATTGAGAAACCGGATCTTCCTGACTAGGCTTGCTGGTAAGTGCCGAAATAATAAATAAAATTTGTTTTGGTCTTTTCAGTATTCAAGCAGGAATCCCTATGTCCGACTTCTGGCAAAAGAATCTGTCGACGGCAAAAACCTTTCGGCAGGATTTACATCGCCATCCTGAGCTGGGATGGCAGGAGCACAATACCGCCGCCGCCATTCGTGATCGCCTGACCGCTATGGGTATCGACTGGCGACCTTGTGCACAAACGGGCACGCTGGCCCACATTGCGTCTGGCAATCCTGACGGTCGCCACATTGCCCTGCGGGGCGATATTGACGCTTTACCTATCAATGAAGACAGCGGGCGTACCTGGTCCTCACAACAGCAGGGGTGTATGCATGCCTGTGGTCATGACGGGCATACCGCAGCTCTGATGGCCACTGTCGCCTGGCTCAAGCAGCATGAAGACAGTTTGCCAGGCCCCGTCACTTTTTTGTTTCAGCCCGCAGAAGAAGGTGGTCACGGTGCCCGTGAAATGATTGCTGACGGTGCGCTTGAAGGGGTGGATGAAATCTACGGCTGGCACAACTGGCCGGCGATACCATTTGGCAAGATGATCTGCCCGGATAAGCTTGTGATGTGTGGCAATGCTACCTTTTCTATCACGGTTAGAGGGCGCGGCGGCCATGCCAGCCAGCCGGAGCTCTGCGCCGACCCTGTGCTGGCGGCGTCGGCAATTACCCTCAATTTGCAGCAGATCATCAGCCGGCGCTTACCGCCCCAACAGGCAGCTGTGGTGAGTGTGACTTCCATCGAAGCCGCCAGTGGTCTGACGGTGATCCCACAGCAAGCGGTGCTGAGAGGCAGTATCCGGGTGCCTGACGATCAAACCAAAACCCGAATCAATCAGCTGATTGAAGAGATCAGCCATCACACCGCCATGAGTTATGGCGTGGACTGTGAAGTGGCAATTCAGCCGCGCTACAGTGCCACGATCAATCATGCCAAACAGGCCACAAAGGCGCGGGATGCCTGGCTGGCTGATCAGGGCCAGCAACTCGACCATGGGATTTCACTGCCGGTTATGGCATCGGAAGATTTCAGCTATTACCTGCAACAGGTGCCCGGTGCGTTTGCCCTGATTGGAGCGGACGATGGCGAGCCTGTCCATCAGTACCCCTGTCACAGTCCTCACTACGATTTTAATGATCGACTGCTCGAAAAAGTCGTTCGCTGGTATGCCCGGCTTGCGGGGGCGCCATTACCGAACTACACAGGGTAGAGAGGGTTAAAAAAATCAAAGGGCTGTTGGTGGCTGGCTGGGGTGTTCAGCACAGCGCGACAGCCCTGTTTATACCAGAGATTTCACAGCACAAGGAGATGTACGATGAGCATTTTTGAACAGCGCGAATCCGAAATCCGGGCTTACTGCCGGGTCTACCCAGTCGTTTTCGATACGGCTGTCAATGCCAGGCAGACCGATGAGCAGGGTAAAGAATATATCGACTTCTTTGCCGGTGCCGGAGTGCTGAACTTTGGGCATAACAACGAACGTATGAAACAGGCGGTGATCGACTATCTCCAGCGCAATGGGGTGACACACAGCCTGGACATGCACACCAGCGCGAAACGCCGGTTTATGGAGCGGTTTCATCAGGTCATTCTTGAACCGCGCAACATGCCTCACAAGATGCAGTTTATGGGGCCAACCGGGACCAATGCCGTCGAAGCCGCGTTGAAACTGGCGCGGCGTGTCACAGGACGCCATGAGGTCGTCGCCTTCCAGCACGGCTTTCATGGCATGACCTTAGGCGCACTGGCCTGTACGGCGAACCAGTACTTCCGGGGCGCAGCGGGTGTGCCGCTGACCCATGTGTCACATACCGCTTTCGGTGCCCAGGGCAAAGCGGCAGAGCAAGCGTTGCAGGTGCTGGAACGGCTGGAGGACAGCTATCAGGACGGTTCCAGCGGTGTAAGGCCACCGGCCGCATTTATGGTTGAAGTGGTGCAGGCTGAAGGGGGCGTGAACATTGCCGATAAAGCCTGGCTGCAGCGGCTGGCGTCGCTGGCGAAATCGGTTGGTGCATTGCTGATCGTGGACGATATTCAGGCTGGCATGGGGCGAACCGGTTCGTTTTTCAGTTTCGATGATTACGGGATCGACCCTGATATCGTTTGTCTGGCCAAAGGGCTGGGCGGCATGGGCACCCCGATTGCCATGAATCTGATAAAACCCGAGCTGGATAAGCACTGGTCTCCGGGCGAGCACACGGGCACCTTCCGTGGACAATGTCTGTCCTTTGTCGCGGGCTGTGAAGCGCTGAGCTATTTCGAAGACAGCCACCTGATGGAAGAAGTACAGCAAAAAGGCGCGATGATGCACGCGGCACTGGCACCGCTGGCGGATCTGGCCGGTGTCGAGGTACGCGGTAAAGGCATGTTATATGGCGTAGATGTGGGTCTCGGAGAGCTGGCGAAAACCATTGTCGGACGCTGTTTCGAGGCTGGGTTGCTGGTCTCAGCCTGCGGCAGCGGCGGCCGGGTGATTAAGCTGATCCCGCCACTGACAACGCCGGAGGCGGACTTGAGGTCAGGGCTGGAAATTCTGGTGGAAGTGACCCAAAACGTGCTCCGGGAGGCGGTATGAAAAAACGCGACGATATGACCTTTCCTTTTGAGGAATATGAGCGACGCCTGGGTGAGTTGAGACAGCGTATCGCCCAGCGCCGGCTGGATGCGGTGGTGATCACCGATCCTGAAAACATCATGTACCTGACGGATTATCAGACAACCGGCTATTCCTTTTTTCAGGCGCTGGTTGTGCCGCTGGAAGACGAACCCTTCATGATTACCCGGGCGATGGAGGAGTCGAACATTTTCGCCCGTACCTGGATTGAAAGGACGCGGCCTTATCCGGATACCGGTGACGCGATTCAGATGCTGGTGGATGCGTTGCGGGAATTCGGACTGTCGCGAAAGCGCATCGGCTACGAAAGAAACAGCTACTTCTTTCCGGCCTATCAGCAGGACACCATACACACCACGCTGACGGAAGCTAAACTGCTGGACTGCTTCGGTATCGTGGAGCAGGGGCGCATCTGCAAATCGCCGGTTGAAATCGAATTGATGCGCAGGGCGGCGATTGCCACCGAAGCCGGCATGAAGGCCGGTATTGCGGCCTGTCAGGCCGGAGTGACAGAAAACGAAATCGGAGCGGCAATCAGCTCAGCGATGTTCAAGGCGGGCGGGGAGCCCCCTGCTGTGATGCCGTACGTGACATCCGGACCAAGGACCATGATAGGCCATGCGACCTGGGAAGGGCGGGTTGTGCAACCGGGCGAGCACGTGTTTCTCGAAGTGGCAGGCTGCTATCGTCGCTATCACACCGCCATGATGCGCACTGTGATTCTGGGGGAACTGACCGATTCCATGTACAAAGCGCAGGAAACCATGAAGCTGGCGCTGCAATCCTTGCATGCGTACATCCAGCCCGGAATGACAGTGTCGGATGCGGATAACCTGATCCGTAATATCATTTCACACAATGATGTTGGGGCCAGGTTGATCACCCGCTCCGGCTATTCCATTGGAATTGCTTTTCCGCCCAGCTGGGATGAGGGCTACATTGTCAGCCTGAAACAAGGTGAATCGACCGTGCTGCAAGAGGGCATGACGTTCCACATTATCCCCTGGATGTGGGGGGTGGACGGCGACAAGACCTGCGGTATTTCCGATACCATTGTTATCACAGCAGATGGCTGCGAATCTTTTTTCACCTTGCCGAAAGACTTCACTGTGTTGCCCGAACAGGGTAAACCAGCCAAGCCTGAAGCCGCCGCATCCAGCCTGTCGTCTGACAAAGCGACATCCATAGATAAAGCCCGCAAAGGCAAACAGCAACAGGCTAACGGATAGCCGATTAAGGGGGGAAATATGTCTTTAAAAGCGATCAATCCGGCCAATGGCACACTGATTGAGCAATACCCGACGCTGACTGCTGATGCGCTGGATAGCCAGATTAAAGCGGCGAGCGCAGCGCAGCCTGACTGGCAGCGCTTAACGTTTGCCGCGCGCGCCGAGGTATTGCGCCGCGTAGCAGAACAGTTGAGGGAGCATAAAACCCGTTTGGGCGAACTGATGACACTGGAAATGGGTAAGCCGGTGAAGGAAGCCGGCCCGGAAGTGGAAAAAGCGGCCTGGTGTGCGGAGCATTATGCCGAGCATGCACAATATTATCTGGCAGATCAAAGTTTGCCGTCTGATGCCAGCCACAGTTATGTCTGTTATCAGCCCTTAGGCACAGTGTTAGGTATCTTGCCCTGGAATGCCCCGCTGTGGCTGGCGTTTCGGTTTCTGGCTCCGGCACTGATGGCCGGGAACACTTGTGTGATGAAGCACGATCCGCATGTGCCGGGTTGCGCCCGCGCGATCGCAGAGATGTTTTCACTGGCGGGTGCGCCCGCCAATATTATGGTCAACTTGCCGATTGACAATGAGCTCGCTGAGCAGGCGATCCGTCATCCTGATATTGCGGCGGTTTCGTTTACCGGCTCAGATCGTGCTGGTGCGAAAGTGGCCGCGACCGCAGCCAGTGAGATCAAACCGGCGGTGCTGGAGCTGGGCGGTTCCGATCCTCTGGTGGTACTGGCTGATGCTGACTTGGAAACGGCCGCTGATGTGGCGACACTGTCACGCATTATCAACGCCGGTCAGTCCTGCATTGCCGCCAAACGGATTATTGTTGAAGCGCCTGTGTATGACATCTTTACCCAGCTGGTGGAAAGACGGCTGACGCTGCTGAGAGTCGGCGATCCCTCTTCGCCAGACACGGATGTCGGGCCGCTGGCACGTGATGATTTACGTCAGAACCTGCATCGTCAGGTGCAGGCAACGATAGAGGCTGGCGCACGATGCCTGATGGGCGGGCAGCCAGATAATGGGTTAGGGTATTTTTATCCGGTGACTTTGCTGGCAGACGTGACACCAGAGATGTGCGCGTTTCGTGAAGAAACCTTTGGCCCTGTGATGGTGCTGGTCAAAGCGGACGATGCGGAACACGCGTTGCGGCTGGCTAACGACACGGCCTACGGGCTGGGCGCCGGGGTCTGGACGGGCAGCCCGGTACACGCACAGCGTTTTATCCGCGAATTGCAGGCGGGCCAGATTGCCGTGAACGGTATTGTGAAAACAGATCCCCGCCTGCCGAGCGGCGGCATTAAACGCTCTGGTTACGGGCGGGAACTGGGGCCGCAAGGCATTCACGAGTTCGTGAATGCCAAGCAGGTTTGGGTGAAATAGTTTTATTAGACAATTACTTCCATATTTTTATATGCAGTTTAATAGTTGAAAAAGAAACCGCTTAATATTTCGAAGGGATGTCGTCTGTTTTTAGAAATGAAACAGATTACATCCACTTTGAGATCCATCCTTCATATATTCCATTAATGTATTTTAAATGCCACGCACGGATGTTTATAAGCTATTTTTATTTTAAGCCTGATTGTTGGTGTTTAATAATTTAATTTTATTAAATAATTGGGTTTAATTAAATGTCGTGAATTTTTATATTTAAAACAATATCAACTGGTTAGGTTTAAAAGGAAGATTCCATGTCTAGTTATAACCTTAATATCAATATTGACAGTAACGATGTCAGAACCATTAATCAATCGCAACAGAAAGTTGTGTTAGTGAAAACTGTTGGCGGTTCATCAGGTTCAAAAGTTGCGTGGGTAACATTTTCACCTTTCGAGCACAATGAAGTCTCGTGGACTGAAAAATATGGGGTATATGCGTCAAGTACTCAGGTTCAGAGTGGGGCGCAAATTTATAAAACATCGGCGGTTAACCCTGCGACCACTGAAGTCATGTATCCGTTTGAAAATGGTACCTTTGGCAGTCCTGAAAACGGTGGGCAAAGCAATTCCTATGGAATATCAAACCGATACTCTCAGGGGTTCACTTTCGGTCTGGCACAGTCTGTCGTTGCAAACGGTAATGTGTTTGAAGCCAGTCCGCTCAATGCGGTGTCTGTGCTTTCCAGGCAGAATGCGATCTTTACACCTGTAGAGAGACTGGAAGTATTTTTGCAAGGCAACTTTAACAACGGTGTGGTGATCAGCCAGGTGTCGAGCACAGCATTACCACTTGATTTCACGAATAACAGTGATATCACTATCCGCTACGACTCGTCATTAGGAAGGTTTATAATAGCTTAATATGGGGAAGGCAAGGTTCTTCAACCTTGCCTTATATCAATGAAGAATAAAACATTGTCAGTCAGTATACCCAAAGAATGTCTTTCTGATTTTATTCGTTATCAATTAAATATCCTCTTGGTACAAGTGATTCCAACAAGCGAAATCAATACTCAAGTAAATGTCGCTTGGCATGTGAGCTTACCTGCCGAAAATAAATCGTATTTCTGGAATGATGATTCTGAATTATATGTATCTCCTGTCCCGAATATCAACGGAGGTGTGATCAATAGTTATAGTAAGAGACAATGTTTTCGTGGACAGATGCTTATATCAGAATTTAACACTTTCTCACCCGATGCGAATCCTGTCTCTCATGCTGATTATGGGGTGATAAATAAAAATGTTCAGGGTCAATTAACCTTTGGCATGTTTAAAGCGATCTCGGTCGATGGGCAAAATGCATTGGCGCTTCCTGTCAATGCTGTCACAGTTCCGAGAACCTATACTGCTCTTTTTACTGAACCAGATAGTGTGTATATCCTGCTTGCATCAAACATTGTCAGCAGTGAAATTTTTTACTTACCGCCATCGACTGAAAACATTATGTCAATGCTATCAGTGGAATATGGACAGTGTTTAGCACTTTGTTTAAAAAGCAGCATGTTAACGCCTCTTGATACAACGCTATACTTTACTGATCAGGACACAAACCGGATTTATTCCCTGGCGACACTGCTGAACTTCAAAGATGACACGCATATTGATGTCCGGTATTTTCCTGATTTGGGAAAATTCGTTGTCACTAGTTAGTCAATATGCCTGTTTGCAGTGGGATTGCTTTTTGGTTTCGTGCGGAGACAACATTAGCCCGGTTCATCTCTGAAATGCCGGGCTGACTGGATGTGTTGTCATCGTATTTTGGCTGTGACCATCAGGCTATTTCAACTTCCTGCACTTGCAGTCGCTGTAAGCGGGCAGAGCAGCGGTATAAATAGCCCGCCAGAATCAGCACACAGGCGGTGGAGAGGAACAGCGCCGGGCCGCCGTATAACGACAAGATAATACCGCCAGCTAATGGCGACAAACTCACTCCGATAGACGTCAGATTTCCTGCCCCGAAATACGCGCCACGCAGATGATCCGGCGCCGCTCTGTCAATCAGCAGATTGAAGGTCGGGAAAAGAATTACCTCGCCCAGGCTCAGCACAAAAGTGGCCAGTAACCAGTACACGTCCGGCGCATCTAGCGGGAAACTGGCGTACAGCACAAAGGCGCTGGCGAAAAGAGCAACGCCCAGGTAGACACGGCGATACAGCGACCAGCCATTGAGCAGTTTCAAGAGTGGAAATTGCAGCAATACAATCACACTGGCGTTGACAAAAATCATGCTGGTATAAAGTTCAATCACTTTATCACCCAAGCCATTGAGATACTGTACCAGCGTCGTTTCCTGATGCAGGTAAGCGTACATGACCAGCGTGTTGGCCAGAATCAGCACCATGAATCCCTTGTCACGCGCCAATACTTTCAGAGTCTGGCTGAAATTTTGCTCGTTTTTGGGCGGTTGCGGTGTGTTGCGAATCTGCCAGAACGCCAGATTAAAGCACACGCTGTAGATCAGGTAAGCCAGTGCCACCAGATAAAAAGAGGATTGTTCGCCGGTAAAGCCAAGCTGCAAGCCGACTAACGGCCCGAAAGCCGCACCCAGATTGATGCAGTAGTAGCGCACCTGATGCGCCATTTCCCGAACGGGGATGTCAGGTAATAAGTCAGAAATCATTGCCCGTGCCGGCGGTTCCAGCATAGAACGGCTGATGCCCGCCATCAGTGCTCCTGCGGCGTACAACCAGCTTTGATCTGCCTCGGCCAGAATGACAAACGTCGCGACATGGGCCAGACAACTGATGATCAGTAAATTTTTCCGGCCAAGCTTATCAGACAGATAGCCCACATAGAGGGCGACCACAGCACCGCCGAGCGCTGCCAGACTCATGATGGTACCGATTTCAATCTCAGACAGTCCAAATTTCCGGTGCAGCATTACGGCCATATAAGGCCAGACCATAAAAAAGGAAGCGCGGGTAAGCAGAGTACCGATTAACACGGCCCAGATCGGTGCCGAAAAACGGCGTATGTGAGACAACTCCATGTCTGTCATTTTCCTTTGAACTATCAAGCAGTTCATAGTGTCATAGCCTCTGATTTTTGTCTGTATTTTTTGTTTGCAGGCAGCAAATTATTCTGTTGTTCGATTTATTCGAATTAGTTACTCAATTTTAACCAGTGTTGTTTGGCTGTCACTGCCACTAGACTTGCTATCAACCGAGTAAGACAGGACTAAAATTACTGCGTAAGCAGACAATATGGGCTCTGTAACTTTTTTAACGAAAACTGCTTTGAATGGCTATTTTTGTTCAACTTTTTTGAGGAAAACCTTATGAACACTTCTTTTGTTAAACGCCTGTTAACCTCTGCAGACAGTTTTGCCCCTCTGGCGCTGCGTGTGCCTGCCGGTATCATTTTCATGGCCCATGGCGCGCAAAAACTGTTTGGTGCTTTTGGTGGCTATGGCCTGGAAGGTACAGGTCAGTGGATGGCATCCATTGGACTGGAGCCTGGCATGCTGATGGCTTTTCTGGCCGGTAGCGGTGAGTTCTTCGGTGGCTTGTTTATCCTGATTGGTTTACTGACACGTCCGGCAGCCTTCGTGCTGGCAATCACTATGATTGTGGCTATTGTGAGCGTTCACTTACCGAATGGTCTGTTTATGTCTAACGGCGGATATGAGTTTGGTCTGTCGCTGCTGGCAATTGCAGTATCACTGGTTTTCTCCGGTGCTGGCAAAGTGTCGGCTGATTCACTGCTGGTCAAACGCGTCCTTTAAGGGCGCGCTTGCCCTGACATATTCCCTTTCCGTACCGATATCATTACAGAGGTGACATTATGCTGGAAATCAGACGTGCTGCAGATCGAGGAAGAGCTTCGTTCGGATGGCTTGACAGTCGTCACACCTTCTCGTTTGGTCATTATTACGATCCTGAGCATATGGGTTACTCAGCACTGCGGGTGATTAATGATGATACGGTCCGGGCCGGTGCCGGGTTTGATACCCATGGTCATAAAGACATGGAAATTATCAGCTATGTACTGGAAGGCGAAATTGCCCACAAAGACAGCGCCGGTAACATCAAGCGTTTGCCGGCGGGTGAATTTCAGCTGATGTCGGCCGGTAAAGGGATATATCACAGCGAGTTCAATGCCTCACAGCAAGAGACACTGAAGTTCCTGCAAATCTGGATTCAGCCGGATCAGCTGGGTGGTGAACCGGGCTATCAGCAGAAAAACTTTGGCCAGCGTGAAGGGTTGACCCCGGTGATCACGCCGGACGGTGAGAACGGCACTTTGTCAATTAAGCAGGATGCCCGACTCAGCCAGCTGATATTACCGGCGGGTGAATCTCTGGTGCTGACACAGCAGGCCGGACGCCGGTTTTATCTGCATCAGATCAAAGGCCAGCTGACGGTGGAAGAGGAGATCTTGTCGCCGGGAGACGGACTGAAAGTGGCGCATCAGCCTGAACTGATTGTATCCAATCAGGGTGATGTTTCGGTCACAGCCCTGGTGTTTGACTTACCCTAAAGGTTTTCCGAACGGCAAAGATTGCTTACACTAGCGCAGGGGCCGCTTCTCTGTTTGTGATGACAGACAACCATGATGACAGGCAGGTTGTGATTGCAAACAGATAAGCGGCCTCTGTTTGCCACGTGATGTGGTCAGTTCGCAATGACAAGGCAATGGCCTGAGGAGCAAAAATGACAACAGCGAAGATTGGGATTGTCACCGTCAGTGACAGGGCGAGTGCGGGTGTGTATGAAGACCTTTCCGGGCAGGCGATCATTGATACGCTGAAAGCGTACCTGACCTCGCCGTGGGAACCTGTTTATGAAGTGATTCCTGATGAGCGTGATGTCATTGAGTCCACCTTAATTCGCATGGCAGATGAAGAAGAGTGTTGCCTGATAGTGACGACTGGCGGAACAGGCCCGGCGAAACGCGATGTCACCCCTGAAGCGACAGAAGCGGTATGCGATCGCATGATGCCTGGCTTTGGTGAGCTGATGCGTGCCGAGTCACTCAAGTTTGTGCCAACCGCTATTTTGTCACGTCAGACCGCAGGACTGCGCGACGATACACTGATCGTTAATCTTCCTGGTAAGCCTAAGTCTATTCGTGAATGTCTGGACGCGGTATTCCCGGCCATCCCGTATTGTATTGATCTGATGGAAGGGCCGTACCTGGAAAGCGATGAAAGCGTGATTAAGGTGTTCCGTCCAAAACAGAAATAAACCGCGGCTTCCCTGTCGGTCACCGCGTAATACTGACAGGGAAAATCTCCCCCCTCTTTTCCATCTTACTGATTTTGCAATCTACACTTTAAACCATATACCTAAGTTTCCTGTGTAGAGCATCAAGAGGTCAGTGCTATGGAAAGCTTCATCCGAACCCTGCCGAAAGTTGAACTGCATGTCCATATTGAAGGGACATTAGAGCCAGAACTGATGTTTAAACTGGCACAACGCAACCGGATCACCTTGCCTTGTACCAGTGTTGAAGAAGCCCGAGCCGCTTATCAGTTTGATGACCTTCAGTCGTTTCTGGATATGTATTATCTCGGTGCCGCTGTTCTGCAGACGGAGCAGGACTTTTACGATCTCACCTGGGCCTATCTGCTGCAGTGTCAGCAAGATCATGTCATGCACACTGAGATCTTTTTTGATCCGCAAACCCACACTGAGCGAGGTGTGACATTCCAGACAGTGATGGCGGGTATTACCCGGGCTCTGGCAGACGGAGAGCAGCAACTGTCGATTTCAAGCCGGCTGATCATGTGCTTTCTGCGCCATCTCAGCGAGGATGCGGCATTTGAAACATTGGCTCAGGCCATGTCGTACCAGGAATACATTATCGGCGTTGGGCTGGATTCTTCTGAGCATGGTCATCCGCCTGAAAAATTTCGCCGTGTTTTTGAAAAAGCGCACGAGGCCGGTTTTTTGACCGTCGCCCATGCTGGCGAAGAAGGGCCTGCCAGTAATATTCGGGATGCGATATCAATGCTTCGGGTGTCCCGAATTGATCATGGCGTGCAGTGTAGTCAGGATCCGGGGCTGGTGGATGAGCTGGTTCACAATCAGATGCCTTTGACTGTCTGCCCTCTGTCGAATATTAAACTCAGAGTGTTTGATCGCATGGCCGATCACAACATCGTTGAGTTGCTGCGAAAAGGCGTGTGCGTGACGATCAATTCCGATGATCCGGCGTATTTCGGCGGTTACATGACTGACAATTTTCTGGCCGTTGCCAGGGCCTTTGAAATCACAAAAGAAGAATTAGCGTCATTTACTGCCAACGCTATCAGGGCCAGTTTCTTACCGCCGGAGGAAAAAGCGCAGCTGCAGGCGCGTTTGGACCATTATCTGTCGGTTCAGCTTCATCCGATACTGTAAAACAGATAAAAAAAACGCCTGTCAAAGACATGACAGGCGGGGGAAATAAATCAACTCAAACTGCTTCAAAGGTCCCTGACGGTTTACCGTTCCGGGTATCTTTGCTGCAGGAGTTTTAAAGGAACAACATACTTGGTTAAAGCGTAGGCGGTATTATAGGGGTGATTAAAAAACGCGCAACGATCACTTATGTAAAAAATGTATAGCAAATGTTAAACATCAAGCCTGTCAAAACATTAGGCAGTTAACTTTTTTATTCGCTAAGACATGAAAAATGAAACTAGCCAGCTAGTTGTATGATTTAACATGATTTATTTGCTGATTTTTCACTTTTTTAACGCGACACTTCCCCCGGTTTTTCGGGAGCGGCTGTCTGTTTTACGTCTCATCGATGAAATACACGCTGAAACCAGTCTCTGAGTCGGTTTATAAAACTGCCGTAGGGCTTATTCTGCTTGGTGTTTTTCGCATTGTGGCGGGCTGCCGCTTGCCCCTGATAGTAGGCTTGCATGAAACGACGCCGGATTTGCTCAGCGCGGCTGTGGCTGGGCCCTGTTGGTGCATCTGCAAATAACAGGGTCGCGCTGGACTGGGCATGATCGGCGGCATAGCTGAGATCGATCTGCAGATAACCAAGTACCAGCATCCACAGGCGTGTGACCAGTATAAAATAGCCGTGATGCTGGTTCTCAAAGCGTGCCGCATGTTCCTCACCGACTTGCTGAACAAAGAGATGGTTCATTGCCTGGCTCTGGCTATCGGTACTTTGTAATTGCTCAAGGGCGGATAAATGCGTTTTTGTCATCAGACCCAGTAAAAGATCGTCGCCTTTACTGTTCGGGCGTTGCTGCTGCAGTGTGGCAAATTCTGTATCGAGCTGACTGAGCAGCGCGTCTAAGCTTGCAGCTTCAGCCTGGTTAAAGTCTAAGCTTCTGAGACCCATAGCGGTCAGTTTCTGGCTAAGTGAAGACACGGCGGCTTCCTGGCAGTGAGGTTGCAGATGTTATTGGGGGCCAGTATACGGTTTTAAAGAACAATTCCCAGTTGAACAGCTGTGCCTGATAAACTGGCCACATGAATACATGATGTATGACAGGTAAGGAACAGAATTATGGCGGCATTTTATGATTTTTCAGTCACCAGCCTGCAAGGCGAGGTCGTGCCATTGAGCACTTACAAGGGGAAAGTTGTCTTGGTGGTGAATACCGCCAGTCAATGCGGGTTTACTCCGCAATATCAGGGGCTGCAATCACTCTATCAGACCTACAAAGAACAGGGGCTGGTGATCCTCGGTTTTCCCTGTAATCAGTTTGGGCAGCAGGAACCGGGTAACAGTGAAGCTATCAGTGAGTTTTGCGAAATTAACTATGGTGTCGATTTTCCCATGTTTGAAAAGGTGGATGTCAAAGGATCCGCCAGCCATCCGCTGTTTGCCTACCTGACCGACGCCTTACCCGGTCTGCTGGGAAAAAATATCAAGTGGAACTTCACCAAGTTCCTGATTGGCCGGGATGGTCAGCCGATTAAACGTTACGCGCCGCTGACCAAACCAGAAGCACTGGAAGCGGATATTAAAGCCGCCTTATAAAACGAGCGTGTTTGTCGGCCAGTATCAGACTGGCCGGCATGAATGAAGGTCAGCTTGAGGCCGGAGCATTAGTCCGGCAGTCGCTGATTTTGCTCAGTGCAGGTTGCATGGCCTCAATCGACAGGCGAACGCGTTTTGCACCCTCTGTTTGCATAGTGCCGGATTGCGTTAACGAATGAATAGGGTGCTGCTCTGGCTGGCTGCACTGAATGGCTGAAATGGTGTTAAAAACACCCAGGGCATAACCCAGACACAGAGATTCATTCTGATAAGTGCGCAGGCAGTCGTTCATGAAGGCTTGTTGTGCATCGGTTGCTGCAACCTGAGGTGTAAAAGACAGTGCAAGCAGGGAAGAGAGAGTCAGTGTTATTGTTCTGATTGATTTCATACGCACTTCCTTTCATTGATGTTTCACTAATTAATAGCAAAGCGCTGAAAATAAAGCGTGATTGGGCTCTCAGCCTGTATTGCTGTTTAATGAAGCTTTTATGAAATGTGCATGATGTTGCAAAAATCTCCCGTCCGTTGCCCTGCTCAGGGTTTATAGATCTTCTCAAAGGATTTCTGAGGAGCCGCAAAAGCATATTGATTAACATGATCAATCACGCTGATTTTATGATCGGCATGCTGCTTTTGGCTGAATGTCAGTAAATGCGAGATCGCGTTATGGCGTTTTGAGCCCGGCTTTTGCTGCTCAAGATACTGATTCAGAAAATCTATCTGTACCGCACTGTCATTAAAGTAACCAAGGGAATCTTGCAGCGCTTTCAGCTGTTTGATGTGCTCTTTCATGACTTTGCGCGGAAAAACAGGGGCAAAATATTCCAGCAGATAGCGGAGCTTTTTACAGGAAATTCTGAGCTCGTGAATGTGTTCGTCAGGGTTGGCGTAACCGATGGACTGACAGACATTCTGTGTTTTATTGAAGTGCTTCCAGATACATTTTTTTGCGAAGGGCAGGCAAGGCTTTTTTCCTGCGTCTGTCGGTTTCACGTCCAGTTCATCAAGTAAGCCGACTATCTGGGCGCATTGCTGCTGGTAGTCTGCAGATTTCAGCCACTCTTTGATGTGCTTTTGCAACACTATCCGCCTGTCCTGCAAGTCGTTAAAGAACAGGATAAGACCCTGATGATATTCATGATCCAGCGCATCGAAATAGGGCTCCATATTGCCTAAATACACATCCAGATCCCGCAGTTCATTGGTTTTCTGCATTAAGGTTTTCAGGGCGTTCTGAATCATTTGTTTTTGCTGCGGCAGGAAAATGGCACTGAGCAGGCTGAGCAGAGCCCGACAGCGCCGGAGTGATACACGGTACTGGTGCAGGAATTCAGTATCATCGTCGCGGATCAGCCCAGCCTCGTGGCGTCGGGCATGCTGAAATTCGCTTTTCAGAAAATGATAGGTTGGTAAGTAAATTGCGCTGTCTTTTTTCAGGGCAACTGACGCTTTTTTCCGCTGCGGTAAACGCAGTTTATCCCTTTTATTTACGCTCATTACGATGACCTCCTCCATAACCATAGTCAGGGGCTGCTTATCTTTCGAATATCGACAGAGCCAGCAACTCAGTCTTGCCGGGTGTGATTGGCCGTGTAGGGTGACTGCTTCACTTACGCCAGCGTTTCTCAGCAGTACTCCAGCGCATACGCCTATGTAAAGCTTTCTACACTATTTTTCAATTTTATGAAATGGCTTGATTTCATGCTGTCTCAGGTTCTTACGCTGTTCTTATTGCCTGTGATGAATTCACCTCCTATCCCGCTTAAATGGCTGGCAAGCTGGCTTTACAAACTATTTTTACATGGTGTTAACCTTAGTTTTACAACTGGCTTCTCAACCTCTCTGTATGGTGCTTATTCTATAGAAAAGGAATCGCTGAACAGGCGTCAGCTAAGTAACCAATATGTGAGGATATACGGATGAGTGAAATGATGAAAAATCCTATGGGCACGGACGGCTTCGAGTTTGTTGAGTATACCGCACCGACGCCAGAGGGTATTGCCAATCTCAAAAACCTGTTCCGGCTGATGGGCTTTGCTGAAATTGCCAAACATAAACATAAATCAGTCTGGTTATACCGCCAGGGTGATATCAACTTTATCGTTAACGGTGAACAGCATTCTCAGGCTGCTGGTTTTGCCGGTGTGCACGGTGCAAGCGTTAACGCGATGGCATTTCGTGTGAAAGATTCAACTCATGCGCTGGAACACGCAGTGGAAAACGGCGCGACAGCCTGCCCAGCACAGGCCGGCCCGATGGAGCTGAACATTCCGGCTGTTTACGGCATAGGTGAATCTCTGATCTATCTGGTTGATCGCTATGGCGAGCACGATATCTATGAGATCGATTTCGACTATTACCCGGATTACCAGGAGCGCCTGGCCAGTCAGGACGCCGGGTTACATACCCTGGATCACCTGACTCACAATGTGAAGCAAGGGAATATGGATCTGTGGGCTGGTTTTTATGAGCGTATTGCCAATTTCCGCGAAATCCGCCACTTTGACATCAAAGGTAAAGTGACAGGCCTGTTGTCTCGCGCCATGACAGCGCCATGCGGCAAAATCCGCATTCCAATTAATGAATCCAGCGACGACAAATCACAGATTGCAGAATATCTGGACCAATACAATGGTGAAGGTATCCAGCATATTGCTTTGAGCACAGACAACATCTTTGAGACGGTGTCACGACTGAAGAAGAATGGTCTGGCCTTTATGGATACGCCTGATACCTACTATGAAGGGGTGAACAAGCGGATTCCTGGTCATCAGGAGGATCTGGCGAAGCTGAAAGATCTGAAGATCCTGATTGATGGTGATGAAACCGGCATTCTGCTGCAAATCTTCACCGATACCGTTATTGGTCCTGTGTTCTTTGAAATCATTCAGCGTAAAGGCAATGAAGGCTTTGGTGAAGGTAATTTCCAGGCGCTGTTTGAATCGATTGAACTGGATCAGATCCGCCGCGGTGTGATTCAGGTACCGGATAACGCTTAACGTTACTCGCTTATTTATCAGAATATGAACAAGCCCGCACGGCCAGGTGTGGGCTTTTTTGTTGGTCTGGAAATGGGGGCAGGCATCAAACTTGGTGTTTATCTGCTTCACTTACAGGAGTCGGGTACCGTTTATATCCGTGCCGGGATCATCAGGAGAAGGGAATATGGTGCGATTGCTGACTCTGCTGGTTTGCCTGTTCGTGACGGCCTGTGCATCTTTACCCGAGCCGATCCCGGATTCTATTCCGGCCCAGCAGCACATTTATACGCAATCTCAAGCCAGTTGTGTGGATCTGCTCACCGACTTTAAGCGCACAGTCCAGCAACAGGGCGTACAGGATGCGCAATTGACATGGGACCCGAGATTTCCGCACCTGGCTTTCGACCGCTTCAGTCTGTCCTGGTTATTTGAGCTGACGGGCCGCGACAGCAAGCGCCAATGGCTGGACTACGTGTCACACCAGGCCGCTGTACAACGGCAGGCGGAATATCAGAACCTGCCGGATAACACAGCGTATGCATTTAATCGGCTCGAACTGTGTGCGGCGCAATTGGTCAGCCGCAGTCTGTATCAGCCCGCTCTGTGGTCGGCGTTAATCGCTGAGCCGCCTCAGCCGCATTCCGGCTATGCGACCTGGCAACGGGTACTGGGCTTGTACCCTGTCACACAGCACCTTGCCAGACCTTCGATCGACAAAGAAAAGCGGCGTTTGATCAGCCACTTTATTCAACCTGTTGAAGGTTATGCGATCCGGTATGCTGCGGATGACAGACCAGCCCTTGACCGCTCGCAGATACAGGTCTGGTTTCGCCAGGCACGGGAGAAGTCGGCCCTGTCATGGCCGCAACTAAGCTCAGTCCAGCAGCAGAGTCTGCTTAGCTATTACGCGCCGGTTTTTCAGGTCGAAACCCGCTCGAAGGATGATTTCCCCGGTCAGGTGCAGTATGTCACCCCCAGCCAGCCTGAGGTCGTTTCCCGGAAACCGACTCTGTATACCCATGTCAGCTATACCCGTTTTTATGGTCAGACCCTGATGCAACTGAACTACAGTCTGTGGTTTGCTAACCGTACAGCACGCTCAGGGTTTGACCCTTATGCAGGCCGCTTTGATGGCGTGCTTATCCGGCTCACGCTGGATGCTGACGGCCAGCCTTACATCCTGGACAGTATTCACCATTGTGGCTGCTACCACATGGTGTTTGCCCTGTCACCGACACTTACTTTTGCGGCAATGGACAACAAGGTGGAATGGCCTGTCGCCCTGCAAGTCTACAAAGGCCCACGGGCAGACAAGCTGGCGGTGACCTTATCCTTTGGCGAGCATATGGTGAAAGACGTGCAATGGCTGCGGCATGATGTCCGCACACGTTCACTGACCGTACAACCCTATGACCAGTTGCGTAGCCTGCCTGCAGGCACAAGCCATAATAAGAGCCTTTTTAACCAGCAGGCTATGTTACCGGCCAGTGTGCGTGCAGAGCGGTTTTATCTCTGGCCGCTCGGCATTAAATCGCCGGGCACCCAGCGCCAGCTGGGGCACCATGCCTCTGCCTTTATTGGTCAGCGTCATTTTGATGAGGCTTTTCTGTTTGAAACACTGTTTAACAAACCTTAGCTGAGGCAGGAAGTAGTCAGAGTGGCGGACTGTTGCGGCAGATAAACAGAAAGCGGTCGCCTGGGCGACCGCTATGGTGACGGATTTTCAGGGGTATGATGGACCCTGAGGATCGGCTGTCAGGCAGCCTGTGAAGGACTAGGCCTGCTGACCGTTAGTATCGGTCTGAACCTGCAGCCCGTGCCACTGAAAATGATGGTTCGGCTTCTTACTGACCAGACCTTCACCCATCATACGGTGGAACACCTCATCGACTTCATCCGCTGAGAGTTTCAGCGCCCGAATAATGGCCCGCTTTGAGCAACTGACCGAATCAGAAGCCAGTGCCTCTGTTACGCGATCATAGGGTGACACAGGTGCCTTCTCTTCAGCGCGTTCAGATTGAGCTTCATTGGCCGCTTCAATCGCCAGCGTTGCCATAACGGCTGTGCCTGCATTGTCGCTGTCTGGGTTATTTTCAGGTCTTGGCGGATTGGAACCTGATGCAGACTTCCTGACGGTAGTGTCTGAGACGTAAATGGCATGCCGCTGGTTAAATTGCTGACGAAAACGCAGCTCTTCACCTATCAGTCCGACAAAGAAGGCGGCAAAAAAATCCAGCAGGACAGAGAGAAAGATCACCAGCCCAAGCTGTGCAGCTTCATTACTGACTTTCAGGGTTTTGGCCAGGCCGTCAATCAAACCCAGCACTGAGCCCTGACTGACCACAGGCAGGCTGTCACGCTCCATGGCCAGTGCTTGCTGCTGTTCGCGCAGCTTGCTGTTTTCTCGCTGAATACGGGTGACACCGGTGGCGATGCGCTCCATCCTGATGTATTTCTGCGCCGCCTCATTGTTCAGATCGATCTGTTTTTCAATCGCGTCAATCTGCATGTTATAAGCGTTGATTTTGCTTTGCTGCACAGAGACATGGCTCTGGGCCTGATTGGTCGCACTTTGAATACCACCGACCGATCCGCCGATGGAAATCGCCGCCAGTACCGAGTAAAAAGCAAACGCACAGGCCGCGCCTGTGTAGCTGCGTCTGGCACGGCGTTCGCCAAATTCATACCAGGCGAAGAATTTACCCAGCTCGAAAATAACCGCCAGGCCGCCAAAGAGGATCTGCATCACCGGATTGTCGTCGATAGACAAGAACAGCAGCAGTGAAAAAATGATGGAAGCCAGAATGGAAGCACTGGTAAAGCTGTATACCGTCCACATGGCGAACCGGCCTTTTGGAAAGCGAACAGTGCCTGTTCCGGGTAAAGCGTTGTCTGAAACCATAATAGTGTTTTAATGCCGGCAGGGCTTGCAGCCCATAAAGTAGAGTGATCAATTAGCGGGGTAGGATACCGGAAAATCGGGTGTACGCGGCATGAAAAAGGGCGTGACGCGTATCTTGAGCCGGAAATTTGCACAGCGTTGTCATAACTGGTGAAAGCTTGTCCATCCCAGCCCTCAAGGCTTTATTGCTGCGGTGTTTAAAAAGTGATCGTGCTTCGGAAATGGCGTTTCGCAGGGCCTGAACCTCACTTTATCGCTAAATCTTAATCTGATCTTGCCGCATAAGATTGATGCCAGAGTGGCTCTTCGCTTTGGTGTGTATGACAAGAATGGCTACAAAGTCATCGGTTAAGACAAAGGAATACAAATAGTGACTCTTCCGAAATTCACCTATCATCCCGATCCGCTGGCGACTGGTGCTGTAGTGAAAAGCATGAAAGTGTGCGATTGCTGTGGCGAGGCGCGTGGTTATCTGTATAGCGGTAGTATTTATTCCCAGCGCGATGTCGAATGGCTGTGCCCCTGGTGCATCGCCGATGGCTCGGCAGCCAGAGAATTCAAAGCCTCTTATTCTGATGATTTTCCGCTGGACGGCGCTGGCCTGAAGCGGGAAGTCATTGCTGAGGTTTGCCAGCGTACGCCTGGCTATCAGTCCTGGCGTCAGGAAGTCTGGCTTGATCATTGTGGCGATGCCTGCGAATTCCATGGTTTTGCCGAACATGATGAGTTGAAAGCCTTAAGCGGACAGGCGCTACAGGCATTTCTGAGCCGTCATATGCTCAAAGCGAATTTATGGCAGGACATCCTGGATACCTATGAAAAAGGCGGTAATCCGGCAGTATATAAGTTCAGATGCCGACATTGCGGTGATATTCTCTACGGAATGGATTTTCTCTGATTATGAATACGGCGTTATGAACATCCCCGCATAATTCCCTTGCTCTCCTTTGTATGGGGGGAGGGCAATATTCAGTGCTACAACCCGCTCATGACCATCCCTCCCCCTTTTCAAGGGGGAGGCTAGGAGGGGGTTACCGGGCAAAAATGCCAAACTTGTGCACATTTCACGAACCCACTCTAATCCTCCTCTTACCGAGGGAGGGAATATTCACAGCTGCAACCCGCTCATGACCATTCCTCCCCCTTTTTAAAGGGGGAGGCTAGGAGGGGGTTACCGGGCACAATCTCCAAACCTGTGCACAGTCCGAAACATGCCAATAGTGGCAACCGATGAGAACAGTGAAGCGCTATTGTCTACTTCTCATTTCTGTGGTTCGATGTTGTCGTAATGTTGCAAAACGGTTAGATTAAATGCTCTAACACAACATATTTTGCCTTTGGGAGCCAACATGGACGCAATTCTTCAACACTACCCTGTAGTCACAGAAATTCCGGTGGCCTGGGGGGAAATGGACGCTCTGAATCATGTGAACAATGTGGTTTATTTTCGTTATTTCGAAACCGCCCGTCTGGATTACTTCAAAGAAGCAGCACTGATGGACGATATCAAAGATACCGGTGTCGGCCCGGTACTGAGTGATACCAGCGCCCGTTACCGTCTGCCTGTCACGTATCCTGATACTTTGATGGTCGGTTCCCGCGTCACCAAAATAGAAGATGATCGTTTCACCATGGAGTATGAAATTTTCAGTAAGAAGATGGGCGCGATTACAACCCGTGGCACCGCTCAGGTTGTGATGTTTGATTTCAAAAATAACACCAAGGCACAGATTTCACCCAAATTACGAGAAACCATTGAGGCGATAGAAGCCCGCAAAGAATTACCCGCCAACGCCTGATTTGAGCAATGCCTTCGAATGAAAAAGAAAGACGCCTTATTCCGCTTCTATAATCAGAAGTAGGGGAATAAGGAGTCTTTCATGTTTATTGCCACAGAGCACAAGATCACGGATCTGGACACGTTTTCGCAAAAAGCCGGCCTGGCGCTGGGTCAGCCCCCTTCGGGCCTGCGTTTACAAACAGCACTACTGGATAAAGACGAGCATTGCTGTCGCTGTATCTGGGAGGCGGATTCGGTAGAAAGTGTACAGAATTATCTTGAACCTGAGCTCGGCTCGGCATCCGTTACTGCGTATTACCTGCTCGATCCGTATTCGGCCATCGGCTGAAAAGCCTGTCCGCCGCCGCAACTCAATAAGCTGCAAGCAGGAAAGTCCCCGAATCACCTTCTGAACACCGTGTTTGTCTCTGAGATTTGTTGATTCTCTTGCTACACCTTACTCCCCTGACCACGATATAGATCACCTTTTTGGTGCCTCTTACTGATAGTTCTGACGATCCCAATCACAGTTCATCTTTTCGCCTGCTGCAAAGAAATGAAACTTGATTAGAATTAATCGAAACGTTTCGATGACTTTTCCCAATTATGAAAAAGCCGGGAAACCGAAAATGCCTCACTGCCTGTGTTGCGACAGATAAACCGATATTTTAACGACGTTAGAAGATTTTCCTGGCTCTTTCATGACGTGAAGCCAGTGATTGCCAAGTCAAGGTGTTGAAGAATGAAAAAAAGTACCCTACTGCACGCCGAGTTGTCCTATCTGGTTGCGACTTTGGGACATACCGATGAAGTGACCATCTGTGACGCTGGACTTCCTGTGCCAGAACCGGTTCAGCGGATCGATCTGGCACTGACCCATGGTGTGCCCGGTTTTATCGAAACCGTTCGTACCTTTTTGTCTGAGTCGCACATTGAAGGTGTGGTGATGGCTGAAGAATTCCGGCAGGTAAGCCCTGTACTGCATCAGGCGATGATAGAAACCTTACATGAAGAGCAGATGCGCAGTGGCCGTGAAATTACCGTTTCTTATCTGTCTCACGAAGCCTTTAAGGCACGAACGCACCAAAGCCGGGCGGTGATCCGGACCGGGGAATGTACTCCCTATGCGAACGTGATTTTTCAGGCTGGTGTAGTGTTCTGAGGAGGGTGTGCTATGACGCAGGCCATTTTACAGTTGAGTGAGATTGAAAAAGCTTTTCCGGGCGTGAAGGCTCTGGATAAAGCCAGCCTGAATGTGTATCCGGGCCGGGTTATGGCACTGATGGGGGAGAACGGTGCCGGAAAATCCACGCTGATGAAAGTGCTGACCGGTATCTACAGCAAGGATGCGGGCAGTATTCACTATCAGGGGCAGCCCGCCACTTTTCAGGGACCACGGGATTCCCAGCAGGCCGGCATCAGCATCATCCATCAGGAATTGAACCTGATTGCTGAGCTGACCATTGCCGAAAACATTTTTCTGGGCCGTGAGCCAACCGGACCGTTGGGACGCATTCAGTGGCGCCGGATGTATGACCAAGCTGATCAGCTGCTGGCGCGCCTGAATGTCAAACACAGTGCCAAAACCTTGCTTGGTGATCTCAGCCTGGGTGAGCAGCAAATGGTAGAAATCGCCAAGGCACTGTCGTTTGAATCCAGCGTCATCATTATGGATGAGCCGACAGATGCACTGACCGATACCGAAACGGCCTCGCTGTTTCAGGTGATCCGGGAGCTTCGTGCTCAAGGGTGCGGCATCGTGTATATCTCGCACCGCCTTAAAGAAATTTTCGAAATCTGTGATGACATAACTGTTCTGCGCGACGGTAAATTTATTGGCGAATGTGCGGTGGCGGAGACTACGGAAGACGGGCTGATAGAAATGATGGTCGGTCGCAAACTGGAAGAGCAGTATCCGCGTATTGATGTTCAGCACGGCGATACTTGCCTGGAAGTGATTGGCCTGACTGGTTCCGGTATTGAGGATGTGAGTTTTACCCTCAAGCGCGGTGAAATTCTGGGGATCTCCGGGCTGATGGGCGCAGGGCGTACCGAGCTGGTAAAGGTGATATATGGTGCACTGCCCAGCGAGCGCGGGGTGATCAACCTGAATGGCAAAACCATTAACCCGGTCAGTCCGCAGGATGGGCTGCTCAATGGTATTGCTTATATCTCGGAAGACCGCAAAGGCGATGGCCTGGTGCTCGGGCTGTCTGTGAAAGAAAACATGTCGCTGTGCACCCTGGATAAGCTGAGCAATGGGTTACAAATCAGGCACGGCGATGAAGTGATGGCGGTGGACGACTTTATCCGCCTGTTCAACATCAAAACGCCGGGGCGGGATCAGATCATCGGCAACCTGTCCGGTGGTAATCAGCAAAAAGTGGCCATTGCCAAAGGGCTGATGACCAAACCGAAAGTGCTTATCCTCGATGAACCGACCCGCGGTGTGGATGTTGGCGCTAAGAAAGAAATCTACCAACTGATCAATCAATTTAAAGCCGAAGGCATGAGCATCATTCTGGTGTCGTCTGAAATGCCGGAAGTGCTGGGTATGAGTGATCGTATTCTGGTGATGCACGAGGGCCGCATCAGCGGCGAGTTTGACGCAAAAAATGCGGATCAGGAAAAACTGCTGGCCTGTGCTGTCGGCAAAATCATCAACGGGGAAGCGGCATGAATACCAAAACGTTAAATCATCCAACCGACGGCAGCGCGAAAAAGTGGTTCAGCAAAGCCTGGTTGATCGAACAAAAATCGCTGATTGCATTGATCATACTGATTGCTGTGGTGTCTTTTCTGAACCCCAACTTTTTCACGGTAGATAATATTCTCAATATTCTGCGCCAGACGTCCGTCAATGCCATCATTGCCGTCGGGATGACGCTGGTCATTCTGACCGCGGGTATTGATCTGAGTGTCGGCTCTGTATTGGCACTGTGCGGCGCCTTTGCTGCCAGCCTGATTGCGCTGGAAGTCCCTGTCCTGGTTGCGGTTCCCACGGCCTTGTTCGCCGGTGCGGCGCTTGGGGCGATCAGCGGCATCATCATCGCTAAAGGTAAAGTGCAGGCGTTTATTGCCACGCTGGTCACTATGACGCTGCTGCGCGGTGTCACCATGGTGTACACCGATGGCCGGCCTATTTCGACTGGCTTCACCGATACCGCGGATGCATTCGCTTGGTTCGGCACCGGCTATGTGCTGGGCATTCCAGTGCCGGTATGGCTGATGGTGGTGGTGTTTGCTGCAGCCTGGTACCTGCTCAATCACACCCGTTTTGGCCGCTATGTGTACGCGCTGGGTGGTAATGAGTCGGCTACGCGTCTGTCCGGTATCAATGTGGATCGCGTCAAAATAGGCGTGTATGCGATTTGCGGTCTGCTGGCCGCACTGGCGGGCATTATCGTCACTTCACGCTTGTCGTCAGCACAACCGACGGCAGGTATGGGCTACGAACTGGACGCCATTGCCGCTGTGGTGCTGGGCGGAACCAGCCTGATGGGCGGTAAGGGCCGCATCATGGGAACCCTGATTGGTGCACTGATTATCGGCTTTTTGAACAACGCCCTGAACCTGCTCGATGTTTCTTCCTACTACCAGATGATTGCCAAAGCAGTTGTGATTTTGCTGGCTGTGCTGGTGGACAATAAAAACAAGTAAATCCAGAGGATTTACGAACAACAAGAGAGCCGGGTGACGTGTACCGGCTCCCCCTACACAAAGGATCATGATGATGAAAAAACTGGCAACGTTAATCTCTGCTGCACTTCTGACCTCCACCGTTTCTGTGTCTGCACAGGCGCAGGACACACTGGCGATTGTGGTGTCCACTCTGAACAATCCTTTCTTCGTGACGATGAAAGACGGTGCGGAATCCAAAGCAAAAGAACTGGGTTACGACCTGATCGTACTGGATTCGCAAAATGACCCGAGTAAAGAGCTGTCGAATGTTGAAGATCTGACAGTTCGCGGTGTGAAGGCGATTCTGATCAACCCGACGGATTCGGATGCCGTGTCAAATGCTATCCGCATGGCAAATCGCTCTGATATTCCGGTACTGACGCTGGACCGGGGCGCAAGCCGGGGTGATGTGGTCAGCCATATTGCGTCTGATAACGTTGCCGGTGGTGAAATGGCAGGCAAGTACATCATGGAAAAAATCGGTGAGAAAGCCAAAGTGATTCAGTTGGAAGGCATTGCCGGCACTTCGGCGGCGCGCGAGCGGGGCGAAGGCTTTATGAAAGCAGTGAAGGGCAGTCAGATGGAACTGCTGGCCAGTCAGCCTGCTGATTTCGACCGCACCAAAGGTCTGAACGTGATGGAAAATCTGCTGGCGGCAAACCCGGATGTACAGGCTGTATTTGCACAAAATGACGAAATGGCGCTGGGCGCACTTCGCGCGGTTCAGGCGTCTGGCAAGCAAGTGATGCTGGTTGGCTTTGACGGGACGAATGACGGTATTGCTGCTGTCAAGCGTGGCAAACTGGCGGCTACCATTGCCCAGCAACCGGACCAGATCGGCGCACTGGGCGTAGAAACGGCGGTCAAGGTGCTGAAAGGCGAGCAGGTGGAAAAATACATACCTGTACCGCTGAAAGTGGTCGTTAAGCAGTAACGTGATTCCCTCTTCCCTTTGCGAAGGGGGGAGGGACGGTACAGCGTTTGTTGCACGCACTGAATTTTCCCTCCCCTTGGCAAGGGGAGGGTTAGGGTGGGGTTCGTGAAGCGTTCTCAGATTTGAATTTTGTGCCCGAGTAACCCCTCCTAGCCTCCCTGTTGAAAAAGGGGGGGAGGGACAATACAGAGTTTTAGTGGATTAATGATCGGCCAGGATAATGCTATGAATAAATTAGTGGTTTTAGGCAGTGTGAATGCGGACCATGTTCTTCGTGTACCGGCATTTCCCCGTCCGGGTGAAACGCTGCATGGTCGCGAATATCAGGTGATTCCAGGTGGTAAAGGCGCCAATCAGGCGGTTGCGGCAGCGCGGCTGAAGGCAGATATCGGTTTTATTGCTTGTGTGGGCGATGATGCATTTGGTATTCATATCCGGGAAAGCTTTAAGCACGATGGTATCAATACCTCAGGCGTGAAAATGCAGCCAAATTGCCCGACGGGCATCGCGATGATTCAGGTGGCAGACAGTGGTGAAAATACGATCTGTCTGTCACCGGAAGCCAATGCGCAGTTGACAGCAGAGCGCATTGAACCCGATTTGGAAAAGATTCGTCAGGCGCGTTTCTTGCTGATGCAGTTGGAAACACCTTTAGACGGCATAGTAAGAGCGGCTCAGGAAGCGAAAACGCACCAGACCAATGTGATCCTCAATCCGGCCCCTGCCCGGGAAATACCCGACAGCCTGCTGGCATGTGTAGATGTGATCACCCCGAATGAGACAGAAGCAGAAGTGCTGACCGGAGTGACGGTAACCGATAATTCGTCTGCTCAGCTTGCGGCGGACGAATTGCACCGCAAGGGCATCGAAATCGTGCTGATTACACTTGGTGCGAAAGGTGTCTGGCTGAGCCAGAATGGACGGGGTCAGCTCATTCCCGGGTACAGAGTCGATGCCGTGGATACGACAGCGGCCGGTGATACCTTTAATGGTGCGTTGGTGACTGGTTTAATGGAAAATATGTCTTTAGAATCAGCCATTCGGTTTGCACATGCTGCCGCCGCCATCTCCGTTACCCGCTTTGGTGCCCAGACGTCCATTCCGACACGTGCAGAAGTGGATGCTTTTCTGGCGGAGCAATTTGCCATCATTGATTAATCACACAGGAAAAATACATGGCCACGATGAAAGATATTGCAAGATTGGCAGGCGTGTCGACTTCAACTGTGAGCCATGTGATCAACAAATCCCGTTTTGTCAGCGACGAAATTGCAGAGCGCGTAAACCGGGCGGCTAAAGAACTTAACTATGCGCCTTCTGCACTGGCCCGGAGTCTCAAAGTCAATCGCACCCAAACTATCGGCATGCTGGTGACGACCTCCACCAACCCTTTCTTCGGCGAAGTGGTTAAAGGGGTGGAACGCAGCTGTTATCAGAAAGGGTATAACCTGATTCTGTGTAACACCGAAGGGGACAGTGAGCGCATGAAAGCGTCCATTGATACACTGCTACAAAAGCGCGTTGATGGGCTCCTGTTGATGTGTTCGACACTGGAAGGTGAGCAGATAGACGTTTTCGAGCGCTATCCTGATATTCCTGTGGTGGTGATGGATTGGGGGCCAATGTCCTTTGCCAGTGATAAAATTCAGGACAACTCCTATCAGGGCGGTTATCTGGCTGCCCGATATCTGATTGATTGCGGACACCATGAGATTGGCTGTATTACCGGACCTTTGATTAAACATCAGGCGCAGATCCGTTATGAAGGCTTTAAGCGAGCGCTGAATGAAGCCGGACTGGCGTTTCATCGTGATTGGATTGTGGAGTCTGATTTTGAATCTGAAGGCGGTTACCAAGCTTTTAATCAGATCTTTGCCAGCGGTTCGTTACCCAGTGCCATTTTTGCATGTAACGATATGATGGCGATGGGTGTCATCAATGCCGCCCATGAAAAAGGGATTCGGATCCCGGAGGATCTCTCCCTCATCGGATACGATGATATCCATATCGCAAAATTTATGACCCCATCGCTGACCACCATTCATCAGCCGAAATACCGCTTAGGGCAGGCGGCTGTCGAGACTTTGCTCAAGCGCATCAATAAAGAGATCACCGAGCCACAAGTAGTACAGCTGGAACCGACACTGGTGGTACGAAAAAGTGTACGGCGCGTCGTAAACTGACAGCACCTGCAATATGCTCAGGATGAATCAGGCTGAATGATAATATCAGCCTGATGATATTTACGATTTTGCTGTTATTTGTTTCTGCGCCCGATAGTGTCGCGGCAGTGACAAAATCTCTTGGATAAAGATCAGATAAAACACTGGCATCATCAGGAGCATGATAAAGACATAGCTGCACTGATAGCGAAACGGCATTGGTCGTTTTTTGCCTTGATCGAAGAGGGTTAAACCGGACAGAAAAAAGAAACCAATGGCATACAGCGTTGCCGCCATCCCAAGTACCAGATAAGCCGAAAAGAAAAAAGAGAGTAAGCTTTCCATGAATCACCTCATTGTAGTGGATTATTTTGATTTTATTTCAAATAATCAGAGCGTTATTGGTAGCTTTCTTTAAAAGAAAGAACAATTAACGTGAAACACAGAGAACAATGAATTATATGCAACTTGGTTTCTATTTTGTTCCGACATTTTTGCGGCTCACTTCAAAAATTCCTCTGTTGTTCCCGTCTATTGAGCGAAAAACAGAGGCCAGAAACGAAAACCGACAGGCAAACAGCATCTATCCTTTTGCTTTTTGGGAATTTTTAATTGGAAATGCGGTGAATGGCTTAATCTCTTTAAGTACAAACATACTCTGCATTTCTTTAATGCCAGGTAAACGCCGTATGGTTGACATCGCGAAGTCGGCATAGGAATCGAGATCGCGGGAAACAACCTGAATCAGAAAGTCAGCATCACCGCCTATGCTGTAACAGGCAACAACGTCTTCCAGTGCGGTCACTTCTTCCTCAAACTTTCTGGCTTCCGATTCACTGTGACTGTCAATGGCCACCCGAACGAATACCATCACGCCCAGGCCAATCTTCCTCCGGTCCAGAACAGCCCTGTATCCCTGAATAATGTCATCGTCTTCCAGCTTACGGACTTTACGCCAGCAGGGGGAAGACGACAGACCGATTTTATCTGCCAGTGACTGATTGGTGATACGTGCATCATCTTGCAAAAGAGTCAGGATCTTAATATCTGTCTGATTCAGCATTGAGTTGGTCAATTTCTTTCTAAAAGGGTTGGTTTTAAGAAAGACTCTACCTTTTTCAGCCTGAATGTTAAGCGATATAGGTAACACATTTCTTATTATAAAATGCATACTATTTCACACTTTGTGAATGACCTGACAGAGAGGCGGTTTATGGCGTCGTGAGTCACGCAGGATTGTTAAGCAGGATTCTTCAGATCTCTGAAACTGTATAAGCACAAAAACAATTGATTAAAAAGGATATTTTTATGTTAGAGACAACGCAAATCCTGGCATACATGTCAGCGCTGATGCTGGCGGCAGCGATCCCTGGCCCCGGCATGACAGCCTTGGTTGCGCACAGCGTACGTGGCGGTGCGGTTACCGGATTTACCATGCTCAGCGGGTTAATTCTGGGGGATTTAATTTACCTGTCTTTTGCCGTCTTTGGCCTTGCTGTTGTTGCCCATAGTTACGGCGGGTTGTTTACTGCAGTCAGTTGGTGTGCCTCTCTGTATCTGGCGTGGTTATCCTGGCAATTCTGGAATCACAATCCGGAAGCCATCAACATAGATAAACAGACGAATAAGCGGGAATTGACGGCAGCCTGGTTATCCGGCTTAACGATTACTCTGGGTAACCCGAAAACCATCGCTTTCTATCTGGCCATTCTCCCACTGGTTATCACGCTGGACACGGTGTCTTTCCAAACCTGGGGACTGCTTTTAGTGCCGCTGACCGTATTGGTTCTTGTCTTTGTCGGCGCGGTATTTATTGTTGGTGCGCTGAAAATCCGGCGTTTTCTTGCCAGCTCTCAGGCCCAGACCTGGCTGTTTAAGGGGGCGGGGGTCATTATGTTTTTGGCCGCCGTCAGTATGGCGGCACGCATGGTCTGAAGCACAGCCCCGCTATATGTCAGGTAAACTCTGGGTCAGGTAAAACTGTGCCAGGTAAGCACTGGCTTTGAGAAAAGCAGGAAAACGGGTCACGCATAAAAAAAGACCTCATCAATTTGATGAGGTCTTTTTGATCAGGCTAAGGTTTCAGCCAGTCTGATTATTTACCCGCAATACTCAATCCGCTGAAACGAATTTTGGGTGCGAAGAAATCGCGCTCGTAGTCATTTTCAAGCTGATTACCGACGGCGTCGATGGCTTTGATCATCTGGTAAAAGTTACCGGCGACTGTGATACCGCGTACCGGCTGGATGCGCTTGCCGTCTCGACACAGAAAGCCACTGGCGCCGAAAGAAAAGTCGCCGCTGATGGCATCTGCGCCTGAGTGTACACCTTGCAATTCAACCAGTTCCAGATATTCACCTGCAGTGACTTCGGCGTCATTGCTCCGGCCTTCGGCAATCACCAGATGGCGGGAAGAAACACCCAGGCCACCTTTGGCCGAGCGGGCAGCATTGGCCGTGTTGGTAATGTCGAAATAGCTGGCGGTATGGCTGTTGTGCAGCAGACTCTGCAGCTGACCTTCACCGATTAATATCGTGTCCTGCGTGGCAAAACCCTCGCTGTCGAAGGCTTTGATGGCAGAGCCTCCCTTCACATAGGCCATATCACTGACCGTCAGCAGTGAGCTGGCGACCTGTTTATGCAGGGCGTCGCGCCACGGGTTAATGCCTTTCATGGCCGACTGACCGGACAGGCACATGCCAAAGGCGCCAAACAGGCTGCTCAGTTCACTCAGATTGAAGATAACTGCATACTTGCCAGTCGCGACAGGGCCGCCGTCCAGCAGTGCCAGCGCCGTGTCGACGCCGTGATTGATGCAATAGTTCGGGTCAAGCTCGGCAAAGCGGCGTCCGGATGACATGCCACCATGCATGGCCTGTTTGCCATCCTTATCAATCAGTGCATAGGTGTAACAGTAAGTGGAACGTTCCTGATGCTGGCAGAATGCACCATGTGTATTGGCCAGCATGCTCAGGCTGTCGGATTCACCAAAGCCATTGTAAGGCGCACTTTTAGCCCCTTTTTCAATCACGCCTTTTTCCAGCGCCAGCGACAGTGCGATCTTCTGTTCGATATCGACATCGTCTTGCTGATAAATCTCAGGTGAATCAGTGGTTAAGCGGCTGTTTTTGGCCTGGATACGCTGATGGGCATCTGCTTTGGTGAACTGCGCGCTTTGCAGTGCCTGCTCAACCATGAGCTTCAGGCTGTCAGGATGCAGGGACTCCGAGTAGCTGGTGGCGACTTTGTCATCTTTGACAACGCGGACGCCAATCACCTGACCGGACGTGACTTTGTATTCATCCAGTTCGCCGTTGTTGGCTTTCAGTGACAGGTTATGGCTGCTGCTGGCAAGGACATCGGCTTGGGCACCGGCTGAGGTTGCCAGTTCCAGCACCTGTTCCATGGCGTGTTGCAGGGTATGTTGATCCGCCATTAGTTACCTCCCACCAGAATATTGTCTACTTTTAATGCCGGCTGGCCGACTGTCGTTGGTACTGAGCCGCTGACTGAGCCGCACATACCGGCTGCCAGTTCGAAATCCTGTCCGACCATACTGATTTCTTTCAGTACCTTCGGCCCGGTACTGATCAGGGTGGCGGATTTCAGCGGACGGGTAATTTTGCCGTTTTCGATCAAATAGGCTTCCTGCACCGCGAAGTTGAACTCGCCCGTGCCTGGCTGTACGGAACCGCCGCCCATTTTCTTGGCAAAAATGCCTTTTTCGACGCTGGCGATCATCGCATCCAGGCTGCTGTCACCGGCTTCAATGAAGGTATTACGCATGCGGGAGGTCGGCGCGAACTTATAGGATTCACGGCGGCCGGAACCTGTTGGCGCAAAACCCGTTTTCTTGGCACCCATCTGATCGACCATAAAGCTGGTGAGTTTACCGTCTTTGATCAGCTGGGTACGCTGGGTTGGCATGCCTTCATCGTCAATGTTGATAGAACCCCATTCATTTGCAATGGTGCCGTCATCTACGGCGCTGACTACAGGGTTGGCAATCATTTCGCCCATCTGGTCATGGAAGACCGAGGCTTTTTTAGCCACCGAAGTGGTTTCAAGCAAGTGTCCGCAGGCTTCGTGGAATATCACGCCACCAAAGCCGTTACCTATGATCACTGGCATTTCGCCCGACGGGCAGTTATCGGCCGTCAGCTTGATCATCGCCTGTTTTGCCACTTGCTGGCCCAGCGATGTCGGATCGATACGGGTGTTAAATTCCCAGCCGGTCAGTGCCCCCGGTGCTTCAAAGCCGGTCGACTGCTCGCTGCCGTCTTGCGCGACAGCAGTCGCAGCAATGCGGGTGTAATGTCGGATGTCGCCGGTGTGCAGGCCATTGGAGTTAAAAATTTCCACCTGCTGCTGACGTTGCAGAATACGACCAATGAACTGGGCGATTTTGTCGTTTTCTGCGCGGGCCGCTTTGTCGGTGGCACGCAGGAAGGCGATTTTAGCTTCCAGATTAGCGTCCTGCGACAAAGGCTGACGGACAGGGTGTCTGTCTGTCAGCTGGCTGAAATTCAGCGCGGATGCCTGCACGATTTGATCGCGATTGTCTTTGGCGGCCAGCAGACTGGTCACACGTTTCAGCTCTTCTTCTTCTGTGCTGTTGGTGTAACCGTAAAGCACTTTGTGACCGAAGAAGAGACGGATACCGATGCCAAAATCGATACCGCCGTTAATTTTATCGACATCACCGGCATTGAACTCGACAGAGCCTGACTGATGGTGCTCGACGAAAAGTTCGGCAAAATCGGCACCGAGAAACAGTGCATGGTCGATGACGGCTTTCGCCGTTGATGGGTTTAGCATAATTGCTCCTTGCGTAAATTCATGTGGCAAGTTGATCCCAAAGCATTGATAAATAATAGTCGGTATCAGGCTTTTTTTGTTAAAGAGACCAGAATCTCTTCTAACTCATCCCAAGGCAGTATGTCTTTATCAATGACTTCAATGCGGGACTCAAACCCTTCCAGAGTGAGTTCATTCACCGAGACTACCCGATTGACCACATTAAAAGCAAAACATCCGCGTTCGGTGTTGACCACGGCTTTTACCCGCTGGGCATTGAGGTTAGTAAACAGGGTAAACAGCTGGGAAAAATCAAACTGCAGATCGGTTGCAAAGAACCAGCCGCAACTGTGGTAGCCCTGGCCATGGTTTTCTTTGCGGATAAATGTTTCACCGGGAGCCAGCTCTAATCCCGGCAACGGTGCGGCCTCGTCGTCATGATGATGGTGATGACTGTGCGCGGCTTGACGTGCTATGCGAGGCTGTTCCAGCAGCGACAGGTCAAGCTGCCCTTGTTCCACCTGAGTGATCATTTGTTTGGCAGGCTCGCACTCGCTGGCGTATTGCTCAAACATCAGTAAATCGTAATCGCTACAGGCATCAATTTTATTGGCAACCAGCACATCGGCCAGCGCGATCTGATCCTGAAAATTCTGGTTGTCGGTATACAGACTGTCTGAAAACTGTCGCGGATCTACCAGGGTGATCGTCGCTTTCAGATCGATGTATTTGGCATAGCTGTCGGAGGTCAGTTTATTGATGATCTCCTTCGGGTGACCCAGACCTGTGGGCTCCAGCAGCAGTCGGTCCGGTTTTTGGGCCAGTAAGGCATTGATACCTACTGACATCGGCAAGCCGGCAACACAGCACATACAGCCGCCCGGGACTTCTTTGACGATGGCGCCCTGCTGGTCGAGCATGGCGCCGTCGACTCCTACGTTACCAAACTCATTGATCAGTATGGCCCATTTTTCATCGGCGGGTTTACGCGCCAGCAGCGACAGAATGGCAGTTGTTTTGCCGGCACCCAGAAAGCCGGTGATGATATTGGTCGGGATAGGTTTGCTGATAGTCATTAAGAATCCGTCTTACCGCATAACTAAGTTACTGGTCATCATACTGTATGGGGGAAATGAAGGGTAGTGGACGGGTTTGGATTGCTGTTTTGCTATAAAAGCCGGTGAGTTTCTGAACGGTATTTGTGCGGCTTAGATGTGAAAATTGAAAGCATGTGACCTTTTGGTTTACTGCCTTTTTTATGTTTGCGTCATATGCTTAACAACAGGGTATCTGACAAAAAATCAGAGCAACCTTTTAGCTGACAAATCAGCAACAGGAGTGACAAATGCGTGGTGATCTTTTTGAATCCATACCTATATTGGTGCTCTTTGTTGGTATTGCATTACTGATGCTTGTGGCTTGCGAAATTGGTTATCAGTTCACGCTTCGGGCCCGTTCTCGCGATGATAAAGAGGCTCCGTCCAGCTTAGGGCCCATGGTCGGGGGATTGCTGGGTATGCTGGCTTTTGTTCTTGCGTTCACTTTCTCTATGGCGAGTTCACAATATGAATTCAGACGTAATAATGTCCTGCAAGAGGCCAATATTATAGGTACGGCTTATCTGAGAGCAGATTTGCTGGGTGGGGCAGCCAGCACTGAAGTGAAAGGTCTTCTTAGAGAGTATGTTGATGTCCGGCTGGAAGCTGTGAGCGGCAGAGACGTCGATAAAGCTATCGTTAAATCGGTTGAGATTCATAATCGGCTCTGGGAGCAGGTGTCTAAAGCTGCGATAGAAAAGCCCAGCCCAAACACTTCTTTAGTGGTTCAGGCTGTTAATGATGTTATTGATATGCATGAAATACGTGTCACGGGTGCTCTGCGTAACCGTATTCCGATCAGCATCTGGATCTCACTGGCCGCCATTACCGCACTGGCTATGATTGCGATAGGTACGCAAGTCGGATACACAGGCAAACGAAGGCTGATTGCTGTGATTCCTATGGCTCTGGCTTTCGCGGTACTGGTGACGCTGGTGGTTGATCTTAACCGGCCGCAAAGCGGGTTGATCACCGTCAGTCAGCAGTCAATGATTGATCTTCGAAGCAGTATGGGAGGTGACAAGAGCGGCAATTAATGACTGGTTCTGATCTTTGCAAGGTGCCTGGACAGTGTTGCCATCATCTGGCCGATACCTGAATTCAGACTAATTCTGTAATACGCGTTCGGCCGCCAGTTGACAGGCATAGGCACTGATTGCCCAAAGGCTAAGTCACTGTTAGAATTCGACTTTCCCTTCTGACTGACCCAACACGCCGATGTTTCGTGTTTTCTTTCTTATTCTGTCCATTGCCATTCCCGCTGCCAGCCAGGCCGTTGAGCTGGCCGTTGGCTTACAAAGTACCTTCACCAATATCGAAATTCAGGACCCGGAGCATGGAGATAAAGACGTTGCCGTGATGACCAGTGGCTTCCACATTCTCCCGACCGCCTCACTGGTGTCCTCGCCGTATTATTTTGCTGAAGACTCGAATTTTGGCATGCAGTTCCAGCTCGACTGGTCGTTTTTCAGATCGGGCCAGCAAGAGCTTCAGAACAGTCAGGATGAAGTAGACTTAGGCACGTCAGTAAAAGGCTATGCCATTACGGCGGTGCCTGTGTTGTTCTATCACTGGAATCGTGATGCCGGCTCAGACTGGAATGCCAAAGTCGGCATCGGCTTTGGCGCAGGTTATCTGGATTTGAAAGGCAATTATCAGATCACCCATGTTGCACAACAGCGGGGCGAAACCCGTGATGTGGACTTCGACGGCCTTGGTATGGCCATCAATGTGTATCTGGAAGCCAACAAAGGACCGCATCAGTTCCAGCTCTATAACTTCAGTCCGATACTCAGCGAAAAAGATTACGATTTTCAGGGCCATAATGTGGTGATGGCGTATAAATACCGCTTTGATCTGAATGAGGTTTGGCCGGCGTGGTGATTGTTTTTGCTTTTGGCGGCTGAGCGTGCAGATATTAAATCGCGTTGGTATGTCGCGCTTTTTTTGGCGAAAATCTCACCATTTTCGGATGCGCGCCAGATACCCTTTGCTGGCACAAATGTATGGTCCGGGCTGGTTGTAGACGCTCCCGGCTGTTTTTATAAGACTTGCGAGTGTGTGGCACGCCTGATGGGGCGGTGCCGTCATTCTTTAGGCGAAATGGTGGTGAATGCGTAAGCTTCAGTATGTGCCCCTTGATGAAATAGAATCAGACAAGTTCATTCCCATACTCAATAAAGCGAGTACCAGAAAGCACCTTATTACTCATGATGCGTTTGATTCTGATCTTGCAAAAAAATGGATTCGCGACAAGCTCGACATTGATGCTCTTGAAGGGTGTATCGTGAGAGCCATCACCGTCGACGACGAGTTAGTCGGTTGGTGCGGAATACAATTATCTGAGCTTGGGCACGAGATAGCTATCGTGATTGATGACCGCAGTTGGGGCATTGGGAAAAGGGTTTTTAGATCGCTAATCTCATGGGCTGATGATTTTGGCCATGAAGTCGTTTATATCCACTTACTGCACACACGTCCTGAATATGAGTTCTTACGTAAAAAATCCCAAAGAGTATTCCCAACGGAAATGATAGGCGACAGGTTCACAACCTATGAGCTCAACGTAGCTGATTGTCTGGCAGGTAAGGATAAGTGTTAATCCAACAGAGTGAGATATTCCGAGAATGAAAAAAAGCTAGAAATCCGCTAGCAGCGTTCTGTGGTGGATTTGCGATTGGACCCCTAGGCGTCGGGAAAACCTCAGATACACAGGATTCAGCGGCATTCAATCATGACTACTTCTCATGCTTTCGCCACTTTAGCTTCCAGTCTCTCCGGCATGAAGAGAAACAGCATAGAAGAGGCGACAAGCAGCAGACCACCAGTGGTCCAGCTGACAGAAATGCCGTAATGCTCTGAAATCATCCCGAAAAACAGCGATGCAAGCACGCCGCCACACGTGATCATAAAAGAGCTGATGGACAACATGGTGGATCGGACACGCGTTTCCGTATGTTCATTAAGCAAGACGCGCTCAGAATTATTGCCAGCAGTGAACAGGAAGAAGAACACCAGGTAACACATAGCAAAGCTGATAGGCTGTGAGGTATTGGCCAGGGCAATGAACGCGATGCCCGCGGCGACACGGGTCGAGAACATCAGGGTTTTGTGGGATCCTTTCAGAATTTTGAGTAATCGGACGGACAAAATTGACGAACTGGCAGACATCAGAAAGTAAAGGGCAGAGAGGATTCCGAAAAAGGTGACTCCATAATCTGTGCCGTGGATGAGTTCAGCCAGATAAGGCTGCCAGTAGTTTTCAATCCCGCTCAAGACCATGCCAAACACCAACGTGGTCTGCATCAGCCGGCTTAGTATCGCATGGCGGAAAGCGGTTTTGATGGCTTGCAAACTTGTCTTGAAAGCATTGGCAGGATGCTGATTTTCAGGTGATGGTGCAGGTTGTCTTGCTTCATGAATCAATCCCCGCGTAATCAATATCAGAACCAGACTGGCGATGGCAACCAGGGCGATATTGAGATCATATCGGTTCAGCGCTGTCATCGTTGATGACACTGGAAATGAGCGGGCGGTGACGTCGGGGAGCCAGCCACCGAGCAGGGAGCCAGCCGCCAGTCCGAGTGTGACGAACACATGGATGGTTGCAATCGCGGAATGAAAAGATTGCTGGCCGGGTTGGCGGCGGAAGCTGTCGTAAAACCAAGCGTCAAGTGTACCGGAATAGACGGCTTTTGCTGCTCCCAGCAGCATGGCTGCAACCAGAATGAGGGGCAGGTCGTCTGCAAAGTACAGCACGATGCAACCCAGAATGTTGACCAGCAGCGAGAAGAGGTAAGTCTTCCTGCGCCCGTAGGTATCTGCGACGCCACCCAGAGGGATTTCAAGCAGGGCCGTGGTGCCGATCCAGACCGCCATGACGATCCCGATGTCCATCAGGCTGAGTCCTCTTGACTGGAAAATCAGTATCAGTACCGGAATCATGATGCCCACAATCGTCCAGTGGAGGCATTGTTGAATCCCGAATCGGCGTGTCAGTCCTTTTTGGCTCATGCTGATGTTCTCTGTGATACTGAATGTTCGCAAAGAATCTCATATTGATTCATTTTTTCAATGTAATCTCATGAAGGGTCGTATTATGATGCTTTGGGTGTCGGGATGTGATTCGGAGAACGCGAAATGGATGACAGGTTGTCGCAAGAAGTGTGTGCTCTACTGAAAAAGGAGCTCAGGAAAAGTAAAATATCTTATCAGCACTTAGCAGAGGCATTGGAAATCTCTGAAGTGAGTGTGAAGCGACTGCTGAATCACGCGCAGCCCCTGTCAATGCAACGGCTGATTCGTATCAGCCGTTTGCTGAATTTTCCATTGTCGAAGCTGCTTGAAGAAG
Organism: Photobacterium salinisoli; assembly: GCF_003614885.1. Taxonomy (GTDB): domain Bacteria; phylum Pseudomonadota; class Gammaproteobacteria; order Enterobacterales; family Vibrionaceae; genus Photobacterium; species Photobacterium salinisoli. The sequence continues at coordinate 341,472 of NZ_QZMS01000011.1, read as the reverse complement.
CGGAAAAAAATATCTACACCATTCCCGTTTTTACGCCTGAGCAGGATAAGGCCTTTTTTGAATGTCCGGCGTTATTTACCTTCTGGTCTGAGTTAACAGAGCACCGGACGGTGAATGAGATTGCTGAACGGTATGACTTGAATGAGCCTTCAATCCATTTGTATCTGAGAAAACTGGAATCCATTCAGCTGATTGAGCTCAAAGCGAATCGAACCTGCCAGTTATTAGTCCCGAGCCACACGTCTTTTGAAAAAGGGGCCCGGTTCCCCATCTATTTCACCCGAACTGTGCTGAACCGCCTTCAGGGACGGGTGATAGATCTCCCTGCTGAAGATAACCAGGCTTTTCTGATGACGTTAAAAGCAGAGCTGACGCACGAGGAGTTTTTGGAGGTCATGCACAAGTTAGATGACTGGATGTTCAATTTGTTGCGCGAAAGTCAGGATATCAGAGCGCGGGAAGGCCTGAAAGTTGCCCCTTATACCTTTGGTTTTATGGCGGCCCAGGGAGCTTTTCATGACAAGTTGCCAGACATTCCCAATCTGACCGATGCGGTCCAGTGACGCTGTAGTCAGGCATCGCGTAACTCTGCTTCAGCGTTGTGAAAGGCTGTTTTCACTCAAACCTGCCGCCAACCTCTCCACTAAGAACTCGACCAACAACCTTACTTTCGGAGACAACCGGACGCTGGATGGAAATAACGCCCAGATGCCTTCTTTGTCGTCGCGGTACTGGGCCAGCACTTCAATCAGCTCGCCGGATTCCAGATCCTGCTGAATGTAATAATCGGGCAACTGGATTAAGCCCAGACCCCGTTTCGCGGCATCACGCAGGGCAAAACCACTGTTGCACTTGAGACGGCCTGAGATACGAATCGATCTGCTTTGCTGATTGTCTTTGAACCGCCAGACATCCACGGAGCCGACCAGGCACTGATGCCTGCTCAGTTCTGACAAAGTATGCGGCTCGCCGTATTGAGCCAGATAGGCCCGGCTGGCACAGACGTAAGATTGCCGTGTCGACAGCCTGCGGGCCAGCAGGGTGGAATCTTCCAGCCGGCCTAAGCGTATGGCCAGATCAATGCCGGATTCAATGAGGTCGAGTTTCTGGTTGGTCAGCACCAACTCGATGTCGACGTGCGGGTAGTGTTCTAAAAACTGATTGATCAGAGGGGCAAGGTGCATCTCGCCGTAGGTGACGGGGGCAGTCACGCGCACCAATCCTTTTGGGGTGGTTTGCATCTGCGTGACGGCAAGTTCTGCCTGTTCCAGTCCGTCGACCAGATGTTTGCATTGCTGAAAATACAGCATGCCGGCTTCCGTCAGCGTGACTTTACGTGTGGTGCGGTTGAGCAGTTTGACCGCGAGCCGGTCTTCCAGCGCTGCGACGCGGCGGCTGACCTGAGCCACCGAGGTGGACAGTTTCTTCGCCGCCAGTGTGAAACTGCTTGATTCTGCCACAGCGACGAATTCACTGACGCCTTCCCAGTTTGCCATGATGTGTTCCGTGTTTGATGCCGAAGCACTGATTATTACACAGCCGTAAAAATGATTTGCCGGAATCGGTAATTATTTCTGAGATATTCAGAGATATACTGAATGAAAGCTGTGTATCTCATTCAACAATAAGGAAGATTTCATGACGCTGGAACTGAAACCCGGTCAAACCTCGATCAAATCTAAAGCCGCTGTTGCCTGGGCTGCGGGTGAACCACTGAAAATGGAAGAAGTCGATGTTCAGCTGCCGAAAGCCGGTGAAGTGCTGGTTCGCATTGTGGCGACGGGTGTTTGTCACACGGATGCCTTTACGTTATCAGGCGATGATCCGGAAGGAATTTTCCCGGCGATTCTGGGCCACGAAGGCGGTGGCATTGTTGAAATGGTCGGTGAAGGCGTGACCAGCGTAGCCGTGGGCGATCATGTGATCCCGCTATACACCGCTGAGTGTGGTGAGTGTAAATTCTGTACCTCGGGTAAAACCAACCTGTGTCAGGCCGTGCGTGAAACCCAGGGCAAAGGCCTGATGCCGGACGGCACCACGCGTTTCTCAATCAATGGGGAGCCGATTTATCACTATATGGGCTGCTCAACTTTTTCTGAATACACAGTGTTACCTGAGATTTCTCTGGCGAAGGTAAACAAAACAGCTCCACTGGAAGAAGTGTGCTTGCTGGGGTGTGGTGTCACCACTGGCATGGGGGCAGTGCTGAATACGGCGAAAGTCCAAGCTGGCGATACCGTCGCGATTTTTGGCCTGGGTGGCATTGGCTTATCGGCCATCATCGGTGCGCGCATGGCCGGAGCCAGCCGTATTATTGGCATTGATATCAATGAAAGCAAGTTCGCGCTGGCACAGCAACTGGGTGCGACGGATGTTATTAACCCACAGCACTTCGACAAACCGATTCAGGAAGTGATTGTTGAAATGACCGACGGCGGTGTGGATTTTTCGTTCGAGTGCATCGGCAATGTGAATGTGATGCGTTCGGCACTGGAATGTTGCCACAAGGGCTGGGGTGAGTCAGTGATCATTGGCGTGGCTGGTGCCGGACAGGAAATCTCAACGCGTCCGTTCCAGCTGGTGACAGGCCGTGTCTGGCGTGGTTCTGCCTTTGGCGGTGTGAAAGGCCGCTCTCAGTTGCCGGGCATTGTTGAGCAGTATCTGGCGGGTGAATTTGGCCTGCAGGAGTTCATCACCCACACTATGGGTCTGAATGACATCAATGAGGCTTTTGATCTGATGCATGAAGGCAAGAGCATCCGCAGCGTCGTCCATATGGATAAATAATGGCTGTTGGTTATTCTGAGTAAATGATTACACCGCACTGCGAGGTGCGGTGATACCAATACGGAGACATTTCCCTATGAGCCTCGACAATCTCAGTCAGAACAAAGTGTTTGGTGGCTGGCATAAGCAATATACCCACAAATCATCGTCACTGAATTGCCAGATGCGTTTTGCGGTTTACCTGCCTTCGTCAGCCAGTGCATCCAATAAAGTACCGGCGCTGTACTGGTTATCCGGCCTGACCTGCAGCGATGAAAACTTTATGCAGAAAGCAGGGGCATTTCGGGTAGCGGAAGAATTGGGTATTGCTCTGATAGCACCGGATACCAGCCCCCGTGGTGACGATGTGGCCGATGACGACAATTACGATTTGGGTAAAGGCGCGGGTTTTTATCTGAATGCGACCCAATCGCCATGGGACAAGCATTACCGCATGTATGACTATATTGTGGAAGAGTTACCGGCATTGATTGAAGCCCATTTTCCTGTATCGGGCCAGAAGTCGATATCGGGTCACAGTATGGGCGGTCATGGTGCCCTGACGATAGGTCTCAAAAATGCCGACACGTATTGTTCGATATCGGCGTTCAGCCCTATCAGCCATCCTATGGTGTGCCCTTGGGGACAAAAAGCCTTTCAGGCATATCTGGGCAACAGTAAAGAAGACTGGCGTCAGTATGATGCCTGTGAGTTGTTACGTCAGGGACAGGCTTCGTTGCCGATGCTTGTTGATCAGGGGGATGCCGACAATTTCCTGGCTGAACAGTTGCATCCTGAAGCGTTAAAAGCTGCCGCCGCATTACATGATTCTGCGTTGGAACTGCGTATGCAGCCCGGTTATGACCACAGTTACTATTTCATTGCCAGCTTCATTGAAGATCATCTGCGTTTTCATGCCCGCTATTTATTGGCTGAGCAGGGCTAGAGGATATTGAGGGCACGTCATTTCGTGCCCTCAAATATTGGGTCATGAAGATGAATGACTTTCCTGCTGAGCTGAAGGCACTGATTCAGCAATTATCTTTTGACGTGACACCAGAACAGTACATCCCCCCCAGACAACACAGCATGCCATCAGGATTGTCAGACTAAAGTGCCAGTCACCGCTCAGGTCGTGGAGATAGCCGAATACAACGGGTCCGATTGCTGCGACCAGATAGCTGACGGCTTGAACCATGCCGGAAAGCGCTGAGGCGTGGTTAGCATCTGTCGAGCACCAATTCAGCATAGACATCCCCATGATGAACCCCAGACTGATGCCCATCCCCATCAGTACACCAGCGATCAGTGCCGCCTCCTGATTGAACAGCAGAAGTGCAATGCCAGTCAGCGTTAAGCAAACGGCAGCGAGACAAGGGTAAAGCGGGGTTTTCAGTTGACTGAGCAGAGGGACCAGGAGCAGGCTGGGAATCATCGCGGATAGGAGCGCGATCCCGTGATACAGACCTGAATCCTCTGCGTTGTAACCCATGTTTTGCACGATCACAGCAAACCAGGCGACGAAAACATAGTTTATCAGCGAATTCATGGCCATATAGGCTGTGAGCTTCCAGGCTGCAGCAGATCGCCAGACAGTTTGGTAGCTTGCATTTGTTGCTGTTTGGGTGCTGTGGCGGAGTTGTGACAGCCAGGTCAGGCTAGTCAGTACAGCGATTGGCAGACAGGCCATGAGTGCCAATGGCCAGTTGTTCCCACCGCCTAGTGTCGTTACAGGCACCACGAGGGCAGCCGATGCGGCCGCCCCAATACCCATAACCAGAATATAGAAAGACGTATAGGTTGCCGCGCGTTCCGGAAATCGGCGTTTCAGAAAGGCGGGCAGTAACACGTTACAGAAAGCAATACCCAGACCAATGAGTACCGTGCCGCCAAAAAGCAGTGTGGTATTGCCAGCGCCTCGTAAGCCGATTCCCAGAGCCACAGCAATCAGTCCCAGAAAAATGCCCTTTTCGATACCTATCTTTGATGCAGTGAGAGCAGCGAGTGGAGAGAAAAAAGCAAAAGCGAGTAAAGGTATCGTGGTGAGTAATCCAGCGCTCTGTGACGATAGAGACAGAGCCCGGCTGATGTCTTCCAGGATTGGCGATATACTGGTCAAGGGTGCCCGCATCATCAAGGCCGTCAGGGTGAGGGATGTCAGAAATAGAATATGATTGGTGTGATATTTCATGATGTGTTTTTCAAGACAACAGTTAAAAAGTAAAACTAGTTTAATCAGCCGGGATCATGTTTAATTGAGGGAATTTGACAATTTATTGCTAAAAACCGTCATGTTAGAACCTGTCAGTGAGGCTTTATACGACAGTGCAATTTTTCCGCAAAGGGCAGTTGCGCTGAAAGTAGGCAAAGACGCCAGCAGAGAATCGCCCTGCCACCAGCATGAAAAAGGGCAGTTAGTGATGCCAACGGTCGGATATGTAACGAGTCATATTCAGGCTGCGATTTGGATGGTGCCACCCCTGACGGCAGTGTGGATTCCGGGAAATGTTCCGCACAGTAACCGGATTTCGGTGGATGGCGAAGGCTGTATGCTGTTTATTCAACCCTCAGCCATTGCGATGCCGGATGATGTGTGTACAGTGTCCATTTCTCCGATGCTCAGGGAAATGATTCTTCATCTGGCTTCAATGGATCAGAAATATCAGTCGGGGAGCGAGACCGATAAACTGGCTGAGGTGTTGCTGTATCAATTGTCATTAATGCCGATCGAACGATTTGATTTCGCGATTCCGGAAGAGCCGAAGTTGCACCAGATAGCCAAGGCGATGGTTGCAGATCCTGCCGACAGAAGAACGATTGGTCAGTGGGCAGCAGCTTACGCGATGAGTGAGCGAACCCTGTCCCGGCTGGTTGAGAAACATGTGGGTATGACATTCGGTAAGTGGCGCGGACAATTACATATTGTTGTCGCGTTGCAACAATTGAATTCGCAGGTGCCGGTCCAGCGGGTGGCGGAAAATCTCGGTTACGAGTCGGTTAGTGCTTTTATTACCTTTTTCAAGAAAACACTGGGCCAATCTCCAAAGCAGTACCTGTCACGCAGATGAGGTATAGTTTCAGTAGCTTGGAATCATTCATTGGTGTAGCTGTTGATAATCAAAGAGCCACATTATTTTATCTAGCTTTGTGAATAGCATGACGAGAGTTCGTGAATCCCAAAGCTTCAATAACCAGGATAGATTCAATGGAAAAAGTAGCCATTTTCGTCGATGTGCAAAACGTATATTACACATCCCGGCAGAGCTATCAGCGAAACTTTGACTACAACGCCTTCTGGGCCAAAGTGACCAAAGACCGGGAAGTAGTGGCTGCGTTTGCCTATGCCATTGACCGTGGTGATCGTAAACAGCAGGAATTTCAGAACATCCTGCGCGCCATTGGTTTTGAGGTCAAACTGAAGCCTTTTATTCAGCGCTCGGATGGCTCAGCAAAAGGCGATTGGGACGTTGGCATCACCATTGATGCTCTCGAGCACACGGGTATCGCTGATGTGGTGGTGCTGGTATCCGGTGACGGTGATTTTGATCTGTTGCTGAATAAACTGCGAGTCGATAAAGGCAAACAGGTTGAGCTGTATGGTGTGCCTGACTTGACGGCGGCTTCTTTGATTAATGAAGCCAGCATCTATGTCCCTATCAATGACGATCTGCTGTTGTAATCAGTGTCGGGAAGGGGGAGCTTTTTTAATCAATCCACATCAATCTGATGTTGTTGTTGCATCAGTTGGATGTATACTGAGTGTGTCATGCGGTTTACTGGAGTTCACTATGTCACATTCATTCATCACTGATGTGGGTCTGAAAAATAATATTTTTGATGATCAGTATCTGTTGCTTGAAACCATCACTGCGGGTGTGGCAGGCAAAGTCGTGGAGTCCGTCGTGAAAACCTTGCCGACGCAACGCGCAATAATCTGCAGTGCATTAGGGACGACCAGCGGTAATCTTCATCGTTTATATAAACGCAAAGCGCTGGACAAGCATCAGTCTGAAGAAATGCTGGATATCCTGAGCGTTTTCAATGCAGCATTTTCGTTGTACGAAGACAGGGAATTGGCACAGGAACTGTTAAATACTCCTTTGCCAGCGCTGAACAATAAAAAGCCCTCTGAATTACTGGATACCTTCACCGGGCGCAGGATGGTGAAAGAAACCCTGAACAAAATGGCCTGGGGCGAGTTTTCCTAAATGCTGCTTTACCGCATTACGCCAGAGCAGTACCTTGAAAATTATCAGGGGTTGGGGGCCAGTTATCAGGACGGGGCAAGATGGAACCATAAAGGCGTTCCTGTGCTGTATTTTTCACTGTCGCCTTCTGTTGCCATGCTGGAAATGGCGAATTATTTCCCGTTGCCTAAATTAATCCCAAAAGATTATGTGCTAGGTATTTACGAACTGCCCGATTCACAGGCTGATCATCTTGATCCCGGGTTGTTGCCGTCTGACTGGAATGTGTATCCTCATCCTGTTTCAACACGTAATATTGGCTCACAGTGGCTGACAGGCAATACCAATACCGGGTTGGTTGTCCCCAGTGCAGCAACACCGAATGGTCTAGAGTCGATCATAGTACTGAATCCAGGTAATGATGGTATTGCGCACCTCAGGTTGGTGGATAAAACCGCTCAGCTTTTTAATGTGCGAGCGTTTACGGGCAACTGATGGACAGCAGCAACCCATACCGTTAAACACACACGCCCAGTAAGGGCGTGTGTCGTATTGGCACTCAGATCGGGCTTACGATAGCAACTCAGGCCGGTCTTTAAATTGCGCTAAGGCCTCCGGGTTGGCCAGTGCGCCGACGTTTTTCACCGGCTGCTGGTGCACCACATTACGCACCGCCAGCTCAACCAGTTTGCCCGATTTCGTGCGCGGAATATCGGTGACAGACAGAATCACAGCAGGGACATGGCGTGGCGAGCAATGCTCTTTGATACGCTGACGAATACGGGCTTGCAGTGTGTCGTCGAGCTGCTGCCCTTCGGCAAGCTGAACAAAGAGCACCACACGCACGTCATTTTGCCAGTTTTGTCCGATCACAATCGAATCGATGATCTCGTCCATCGGATTGACCTGACGATAGATCTCCGCTGTCCCGATGCGCACCCCGCCCGGATTGAGCACCGCATCAGAGCGACCAAAGAAGACTAAGCCGCCGTGACGGGTCAGCTGAACAAAATCACCGTGATGCCAGGTGTTGGGATACACCTCCCAGTATGCACTGTGATAGCGCTTACCGCCTTCATCGTTCCAGAATCCGACGGGCTGGTGCGGAAAGCTGTTACAGCAAACCAGCTCGCCCTGAGCGTCAATCACAGGTTTACCGTTGTCATCATAAACCTGCACATCCATGCCTAATGCGCGACCCTGGCATTCACCGCGGTATACAGGGCTGAGGGGGTTACCGATGGCAAAGCAGCCACAGATGTCGGTGCCACCGGAGATGGATGCCAGTTGCATATCAGATTTGACAGACCGGTACACATAGTCGAATTGCTCCGGTGCCAGCACAGAGCCGGTGGAACACAGGGTTCGCAGGCTGGCCAACCGATGAGTCTGGTTGGGCTGATAGCCTTTTTTCTCAAGCGCTTCAAGATACTTGGCTGATGTGCCAAATAAGGTGACACCTTCCTGATCAGCCATGTCCCACAGCACATTACCGTCAGGATAGAAAGGAGACCCTTCGTAGAGCACCAGTGTCGCACCAGCCGCCAGCCCGCTGGCCATCCAGTTCCACATCATCCAGCCGCAGGTGGTGAAGTAGAACAGGCGATCCCCTTTATTGACATTGCTGTGCAGCATGTGTTCTTTCAGATGGTTCAGCAAAATGCCGCCGACACTGTGAACTATGCACTTGGGCTTTCCTGTGGTGCCGGAAGAATAAAGAATATAGAGCGGATGATTGAACTCAACCTGCTCAAAGTGAATCGCTGATGGCTGACACGTGGCCAGCGCTTCATCCCAGTACTGGTAGCGTTCAGATAACGGCTCAGCAGCAGGGGGCGACATGCTGGCAAAAGGGATCAGCACAACTTTTTCGACGCTGTGCAGCTCCGTCAGCATGGCATTGACTTTATCGATGCAGCTGTGACGTTTACCGTTATAAAAATACCCATCGGCCGCGAACAAGAGTTTCGGACACGTCTGGCCAAAGCGCTCTACCACGCTGTCTACGCCAAAGTCCGGCGAGGTAGAGGTCCAGATCGCGCCAATTGTGCTGGTGGCGAGCATGGCTATCAGTGTCTGAGGCAGGTTAGGCAGATAACCTGCCACGACATCACCTTGTGAGATACCTTGCAGGCGCAGATACTGGCTGAGCTGTGAAACCTGATCATACAAGCTTTGCCAGCTCAGTTGCTGGCGTCGTTCTGCCAGTCCTTCACAGTGAAACACAATGGCTGCTGATTCCGGTGCCTGTTTGGCGTAGGCCAGCAGGTTTTCAGCAAAGTTCAGGCGGGCGTCCGGAAACCAGAGGGTGTCTTTGGCCGGCTCTGTGCTGCCGGGAGGGCAGTCTGTCACTCTGCTGCCTTTGTCACCAAGGACGCCGCAAAAGTTCCACAGTCGATCCCAGAACTGTTCACTGTGCGTGACAGACCAATGGTGAAGCTGCTGGTAGTCGTGAAACAGAGTATCTTCCTGCTCGCTCAGATCCACCATAAACTGGTACAGCAAGCTGTCATGAATACTGTCTTTGGTCGGCTGCCAGAGAATTGGCGCTTGATCTTCATCCAGATGATGGTCTTGCATGCTCATCGTTATCGTCCTTATCGTGATGGCTTACGTCTTAATCGCAGATCTGGCGTCTTACTTTTCGCTCTGATGCTTTTATTGTGGCGTATTATCCGGGTGAGCCTGCTCGAAAGGCGCCAGTTTCTGGCAGGCGGCATCGATTCTGACCAGTGTCGGGTAGGGGGACAAGTCAAGCTCAAACCGGCGGGCATTATAAAGCTGAGGGACCAGACAAATATCGGCCAGCGAGGGCGTGTCGCCGCAGCAGAAGGTGCTCGGCTGGTTAGCTTGCCTTGCCGCTACTCTGGCTTCCAGTGCAGCCAGGCCCTGGTGCAGCCAATGGTGGTACCAAGTTAGCTTATCTTCCTGGCTCACTCCCAGCTCTTGCGTTAAATAGTTGAGGATACGCAAGTTGTTAACCGGGTGAATATCACAGGCGATGCTCAGCGCCAGTTCCCGGCATTGTGCTTTTTGCCATAGATCGCGGGGCAGTAACGCCGGCTCTGGATAGCTGTCTTCCAGCCATTCAATGATGGCCAGCGACTGGCTAAGCTGACCATGCTCCGTATCCAGTGTCGGCACCAGTTGTGACGGATTAATGGCTTTATAAGCCGGTGATTGTTGTGCTTTATCCACCAGAGACACCGGGTGGCTGGTATAGCTCAACCCTTTCAGGTTGAGCGCAATACGCACCCGGTAGGCGGCGGATGAGCGGAAATAGTCATAAAGCGTCATCCGGCCTCCTTATTAATCTGGCTTATGGTGGTTCAGATCGGCAGGAGCGTACTGATGCTGGTATTTCACCACTGTCTGTTCAATCGCGCCAAAGATAGAGTCGCCATTGTCGTCAAACATTTCAATTTTGACTTTGTCGCCAAATTTCATGAAAGGTGTGATGGCTTGTCCCTGGTCAATGATTTCCAGCATACGACGTTCAGCCAGGCAGCAGGAGCCACTGGAGCGATCAACGTTTGAGACAGTACCGGATCCTATGATGGTACCCGCGCAGATATGACGTGATTTGGCCACATGCTGGACCAGCTCGGCGAAGTTGAACGTCATGTCTACACCGGCATTAGGTTCACCGAACAACTTATCATTGAGATGTACAGTCAGGCGCTGATGGACTTTGTAATCATGCCAGCTGTCACCTAGTTCGTCCGGGGTAACGGCGACAGGCGAAAAAGCTGAAGCAGGTTTGGACTGAAAGAAGCCAAAACCTTTACTCAGTTCGGCGGGGATCAGGTTACGCAGCGACACGTCATTGACCAGCATCAGTAGTTTGATATGGCCGTGGACTTCTTCGGTGCGTGTGCCCATAGGTACATCATTGGTGATAACTGCAATTTCGCCTTCAAAATCGATGCCCCAGCTTTCATCGGCCATTTCAATATTCTGGTGAGGGCCAAGAAAACCATCTGACATGCCCTGATACATCAGGGGATCGGTCCAGAAGCTTTCCGGCATTTCAGCGCCGCGTGCCTTGCGAACCAGTTCGACATGATTGACATATGCACTGCCGTCAGCCCACTGAAAAGCGCGAGGAAGCGGAGACGCACAGTGAGCCGGATTGAACGGGAAGACATCCTTGGCAATACCATCGTTGAGGTTGCGATACAGATGTTGCAGATCCGCTTCGACCTGATCCCAGTTATCCAAAGCAAACTGCAGTGTCGGTGCGATGTCGTGTGCATGTACGGCTTGAGTGAGATCACGTGAAACGATAATCAGTTGTCCGTCACGGCCTTGGTCTAAAGAAGCTAATTTCACGTTTTACTCCTTACTTTACAATGTAAATCTAATGCTTGTTTTTTCGCCGGTGGATCACTTACGGTTGATCCAGGAATATACATAGTCTTTGTTTTCAACGCCTTCCGGCAGATCCGCGACTTCCAGCGGATATCGGGTGTCGATCATCACCGCCACTTCATCGGTTTCTTTCTTCGGCTGCGACTGGCTGGCCGCCAGCGCTTTCGGGTGCGGACCATGTGAGAAGCCGCAAGGGTGGTGAGTGATCATGCCGGCTTCAATATTGTCGCGGCTGAAGAAGTTGCCTTTGTGGTAGAACAGTACTTCATCGTAGTCATCGTTGTTGTGATAAAACGGCACTTTGAGCGCGCCTGGATCAGACTCGATCGGACGAGGGACGAAAGTACAGATGACGAAACCATGCGCGACGAATGTGGTATGGGCTGACGGCGGCAGGTGATAGCGATGGCTCATCAGCGGGCGGATATCACGCCAGTTCAGTTTGAAGACGGTGAGGTTCCCTTTCCAGCCCTGCGCATCAAGCGGGTTGTACGGGTAGGTGATGGTATTCATCTGATCGCGGGCTTTCAGTTTGACTTGCCAGCGCTGATCATTATTTTGCTGAGCCAGAAATGCGTCGTCGATACGGGCGTATTCCAGCACTGCCGGGTCATACACGGCATGCTGACCGGCCAGACCGCGATCCGGCATCTGATAACCACTGTTGGTGGCTTCAATCAGCAGCATCGACACCGGCTCTTCAACCTCAATACGCCAGCTGGTCGCACGGGGAATGGTGATGTAGTCGCCTTCGGTGAAGGCCAGGTGGCCATAATCACAATACAGCTGACCGCTGCCCTGATGAATGAAAAGTACTTCATCGCCATCACCATTGCGAACCAGATGGTTCATGCTCTTGGTGGTATTCCAGACTCTGAGTTTCAGCTGGTTGTTGTACAGCACTAATGACGCATCCCAGGGCGATTCACCGGGCTGCTCAAGGCGGGTCGTGTCTATGGCGCGGGGGCGCAATGGGCCGTCCCATTCCACCCAGCCTGTCGGCGGATTGCTGTGATACATGTGGCTTGCAGGGCCAAAGAAGCCTTCTTTACCGCATTCACGTTCATACGTACCTTCCGGCAGGTCGCAGTGGGCCTGACGTGAGGCTTTACCTTCTATAATCGGAAATTGAAACCAGTGACGCATCTTTGGGTCCTCATTGACGATGACAGCCTGCGTTTGTCAGCAGTGACAAACCCACTGTCCCTATCCTTGTGTGCCAGACGCCCTGATAACTTTGATAGCTGTGTATCGGCTTATCTGGCTTAACATAGTGTTAACCTTCTGCTTTAACTCTGGTTGAGAGCGACTTAACAAGCAACCCCTTTACCAATATTCACTTTTGCAAAGTGTGCGGTTTTTTTTACATAACTGTATGTTCTTATTGATGGTCTAAGTCGGTGCTCTGCTTCGTTTTTTCAATCTGGCCTGACAGGTGCTGAGCAATCAAGGGTATGTAAAATTATTGTTACACTGAATGAAATGTGCGATTCCACTCAGATGGTTCCATTGCGATCCCTAAAACGCCTACCCTTAAACGAGAAGGGACAGCTCCAGACTTATCTGTTGTTTATTCGCAGCTCAGCAATGCCTGAGCCGGAAAAACAGACCGTTGAGCTGATGATTGCCAAGGTAAGGCAGAGAGACATAGAAGGTTGTTTTATGGGCAAAGCGACAAAGTATGTATCGAAACAGCCGGATGAAAACGGCTTTATTCACTGGTCTGACGATGAGCACCAGATCTGGCACGATCTGGTGACAAGACAGCTTGGCTGCATTAAAGGCCGGGCCTGTGATGAATATATCCAAGGGCTGGAACTGCTGAATCTGCCTGTCGATCGCGTGCCGCAACTGGCGGAAGTGAATAAGGTGCTGATGAAAAGCACAGGTTGGCAGTGCGTTGAAGTGCCTGCGCTGATTAATTTCGACCGCTTCTTCAAATTGCTGGCCAATAAACAGTTTCCGGTGGCGACATTCCTGCGCAGCCGGGAGGAATTCGATTATCTGCAGGAACCTGACTTTTTTCATGAAGTGTTTGGCCACTGCGCCATGCTGACTAATCCGGCGTTTGCCGAATTTACCCACACCTATGGCCGTTTAGGCTTCGCTGCTTCCAAGGAAGAGCGGGTCTACCTAGCGCGTTTGTACTGGTTTACCGTCGAGTTTGGCCTGATGCGCCAGCAAGGTGAGCGCCGGATTTACGGTGGCGGCATTCTGTCATCACCGGGCGAAACCGAATATGCAATGACCAGTGATAAACCGATTTACAAAGTGTTTGATCCTGTTGATGTGTTACGCACGCCTTATCGTATCGACATCATGCAGCCGATTTATTTTGAGATTGATGGTATACAGCAACTGTTTGAGCTGGCACATCAAGACATCATGAGTATGGTTCATCAGGCCCAGTCTTTGGGTCTGCATGCACCTTTGTACCCACCGAAGAACAAGGAGCAAGTTGGGGAATATGTCTGATTTAACTGAATTGAAGTGTGAGGCCTGTCAAATTGACGCCCCTATGGTGACAGACCATGAAATGGCTGAGCTGATGAAAGCGATTCCAGAGTGGGAAGTGCTCAATGTAGAGGGTATCAAGCAACTGGAAAGGGCGTATAAGTTTAAGAATTTTAAGCTGGCCTGGACGTTTGCTAACCAGGTTGCAGAAATGGCCGAAGAAGAATTTCATCATCCCACCATCACACTTGAGTGGGGTAAAGCCACGGTAAACTGGTGGAGCCATTCAATCAAAGGGCTGCATAAAAACGACTTTATCTGCGCCGCGAAAACAGATCGTCTGTTTGAAAATTAAACGCTGAGTTTATCGACAGTACACATCATTCAGAAAAAAATACGTCTTAAGCGCTGGATTACCGGCGCTTTTTTTCGTTGGCTGCTCATGATGGCAAGCTTTTACAGTGTCAGGATTATTGACACTTTATTGTGCTTAACCTGAGTTCTGACTTTTATCTGACGTTGTCTGTGTGCCGATTTAACAGGCATCAAGGTCAGGTTTCGCAGATGCAAGCCCTGCTGCAGCCTTTAATATTCTTTACAGATCCGTGTTTTGCATTTCGCCTTGCAAAATGCGATGCAAGTCACAAAAATTTACACCTCCATCTCTGTACCGCCGCGTTCACTCGCAGCTATTACCCGGCACTCTATTTGCATGATAAAGATCACATTCTTGTCGTGGTTTTGAGATTTGACAGGAAGTGGACTACCTGCAAAGCACTGTGGCGTATCACGGATCGGTATGATCCGGACAATAACAGAAATGGGGGCGGCGCTATGTATGACGCAGAGATGAAGCTGAACCATCAGATTGTACAGTTTCTGGAGTATAAGCTTCAGACACTTCATGAAAATATCCGTGAAAACATTACTGAACCACCGGAGCTTTATACGGCGATGCTGGCGGTGCTGACGCAATATATGGCGGGGCTGAAGTCTATCACCTGCTTGCTGAATCATGGCTTTGTATCGCAGACGAGAGGGATTTTTCAAACCCTGGGTGAGGACTATGAAGACATTATATTTCTCAGCCTGCCGGCACTGCATGGCACTATGACCCATCTGCATTATGCCTATCTCAAACGTGTGGCCGGCGAGGAAGACTACGGCTATTACAGTCCGGTTTCCCGATGTGAAATCAGAAACCAAATCCGGGAAGCAAACGGTATTAATCACAATGTTTTTCAGCTTTACCCGAAACGCCAGGCGTTGCAGGTATTGCGTCCATTAGGCGATAAACCCTGTTCTGCTAATCTGGCCATAGAGTTACATCGTCACTTTGCCTATAAAGCGGTGTTACTGACGGTATTGACGGCGAAAGTGGCAGATGAACAGGAAGTAATGCGAGAATGCCTGAATTACCGTGCTCATCTTGAGATGGTAGATCCACAGGCAGTGGTGATGCCGCAGCCTAAATCTCAGCCGCGGCCGCAGACGGCGCCAGCACCAATCGCGAATGATATATCTTATGCAGCAATAAGATAACCGGCACACCCACTGCGCTGTACCCAAACACAAGGCAAGTGTGATAACGTCATGTGATGTAAGGAGCCATTGCGATAGCAATGGCTTTATCGGTTAAATGGACGAATGACAGGCATTGGGAACAGCATGGCAGAAAAGAAAGCATTAGATACCAAAATCATCACCGCCGGCCGCTCGAAAAAGTGGACTCAGCAATTAGTGAACCCTCCGGTCAGCCGCGCTTCCACCATAGTGTTTGATTCAGTTGAAGAGATGAAGCACGCCACCGCCAACAGGGCGAATAAAGCGCTTTTTTATGGCCGCCGCGGCACCAATACGCATTTCGCTTTTCAGGATGCCATGGTTGAGCTGGAAGGTGGTGTGGGTTGTGCGTTATACCCTTGCGGTACAGCTGCGATTTCTAATGCCATTCTGTCATTTGTCAAAACGGGCGATCATGTTCTGATGGTTGATGGCGCTTATGAGCCTACGCGGGATTTTTGTGACAAAGTGCTTGCGAAAATGGGCGTTGAAACCACCTATTATGACCCTATGATTGGCGAAGAAATCCGGGATTTAATCCGCCCGAATACCACAGTGTTGTTTTTAGAGTCGCCTTGTTCCATCACCATGGAAGTACAGGATGTCCCCACACTTGCACGTATTGCACATGAGCACGACATCGTTGTTATGCTGGATAATACCTGGGCTTCTCCTATCAATTTTCAGCCGTTTGAACATGGTGTTGATATCTCCATTCAGGCCGCGACTAAGTATATTGTCGGGCACTCGGATGTGATGTTAGGCACAGCAACGGCCAATGCGCGTTGCTGGGATCAGTTACGTGAACACAGCTATCTGATGGGACAGTGTACCTCTCCCGATGACGTGTATCTGGCGATGCGGGGGCTGCGTACTTTAGGCGTGCGTCTGCGTCAGCATCAGGAGAACAGCCTGAAAGTTGCCCGTTGGCTGGCAGAACGACCAGAAGTTGACCATGTTCGCCATCCGGCATTGCCGAGTTGTGAAGGGCATGAATTTTATCTTCGCGACTTTAAAGGTTGTAACGGATTGTTTTCCGTCGTGCTTAACCGGGGCAATACCGAAGCATTGACAGCATTACTTGATGGCATGGAACATTTCAGTATGGGTTACTCCTGGGGGGGCTTCGAAAGCCTGATCCTGGCCAGTGAAGATGTCAATAAACTGCGCACTGCGAAGAAGAAACACTTTGCGGGACCGATTTTACGGCTTCATATCGGACTAGAAGATTGCGATGACCTTATTCGGGATCTGGAAAAAGGATTCGAAAGGCTGAACGCTGTTCTTACGGCTGAGTAAGATACCCTCTGTTTCATGATAGCAGGCCACTTGATGTGGCCTTTTTTGTCTCTGGCTGATGATAAACACCAAACACATTTTAGGTAAGTTTCTGAAATAGGCTAGAATTTAGTCATACGGCCTGTTTGGGTCACTTGTGGCTGAATGATAAGGAGAAAGGCCATGAAAAAAGTATCGGCTTTATTGTTAGGGACATGGGTATTGGTGGGTTGTACCAGCATGGATTCAGAATACGGGGTAGGTGAGTACACACTATTTCCAAAGGCATATGTTAACGATGAACCTTATGACAGCATTTATCACTTTGGATTTAATCAGGGCTGTGAAAGTGCATTAAATTTGAAAGGTGTGGTTGATACTGAATATATGAAAGATATTGCTTTAAATAATTCAGATACCCGCTACAACGAAGGTTGGGATGACGGAAAAACGGCGTGTGATGATGGCCAGCGACGTCTCATGGAAAGTAGTCACATACTGGCTGGTGAACCTAAAGTTTCAGAGGCAAGTACTTATTAACTTTATGAGATGGAAAACAAGGCAACATCTCTCGGATTGTTTTCCGTCACAGGAGAGTAAAGTCATGATTTATATTCATTGTTGCCGTTATTAATTGTTAGTAATAAATTTATTACCTAAGTTTTTTGTTTGAGTGAAATATATATCTTACTGTTTGGTTAGATATGAGGCAAAAAAACAGACCTTTCGGTCTGTTTTAGAACGCATCGTGAATAATGTGGATAAGAAATAAACCTAGCCCAAGTTCTTCTTTTTGTTTTTCCACAATTCTGGTGCGTTTATGCCGCTAAGGGTTTACCCATTGAATGGACTTGTCCTTGGTGGAACAGCACCGGCACAACAATGTGTACTTCAGTCAGAATTAAGTAACTACTGTGTTCAGCTGGTGTAAGCAGCTCTACAACGACTTGTAAATTCTGATCAATTGCTTTCTGAAGCGCTCTTGTTGTGGATGATTTTCCTTTTTCGGCAAATGGACTAAATTTTCCATTTCGGGCATACACCCAAATGGTGAAAGAGTGTTCGTCTCTTTCAAGTTGCTCGATGAAATCAACGATGTGTTTCATTTCCAGTCCTTATTGTCGAGTCAATATTTTAATATCGACGCGACTATTATGAAATACCCTGAATGAAATTCAAATTCTTTGATGTGATTTATTTAATATTGTGACTTAAGCTATATTTTTGTGAAATTTTGTTGCCTTAATTTGTCATAGGTATGGAAAACGATATGTACAGTGTTTCTTATTCGGTATTCTTTAAGTGTATCTTGCTAAAAAATATCGTTTTTATTGATTTTTTAATAAAAGCATAATATTGAATAAAGAATGCGATACTTGAAGGTATAACGGTTATATTTCTAGTTGCTGTTTTAATCATATGTTTATTTTTATTGCCAAAAGGTATATTTGATGGTTGAGGAATTGAAGGTATGCGCGTGGGCAATGCATCAGCCTCTTGAACGGGAATACCATGATACTGAGTGGGGGCTGGTTGTAACTGATGACAAAATTTTGTTTGAATTCATCACGCTGGAAGGCGCTCAGGCTGGTCTCAGCTGGTATACCATACTAAAGCGTCGTGAGGCATACCGGCAGGCGTTTGCTGATTTTGATATTAAGCAATTAGCAGAATGGGGTGATGAAGAAGCGGAAGCGATCCTTACCGGGTATGACATTATTAAGCACAAAGGTAAGGTCAATTCCGTCTTTACCAATGCTAGCGCTGCGCTGGCGTTACAAAAAGAGTTTGGCAGTTTGTCGGCTGCACTGTGGCAGTTTGTTGATGGTGTGCCGATCAATAATCGCTGGGAGAGCATTGATCAGGTGCCTGCAAGTAGCGAGGAATCAAAAGCCATGAGTAAGTTCCTCAAAAAGCGAGGCTTCAAATTTGTCGGAGAAACCATTTGTTATGCTTTTATGCAAGCGGTAGGTATGGTGAATGACCATCTGGTTGACTGTTATTGTTACGAGCGCGCCGTCATGAGCCAGGGGACTGCAGCCAACACCAATACCAAGTAAACAAGCATGCAGTGTGTTATTACATTTTCATCGTCAATAAAATGACAGAACAAATCTTAGAGTGTTTGTGCGGAGTCAGCGGTAGGAATGAGTATGTCAGAGCCATCAGGCCAACATCATGTTAAGGGAAAAACCATTCGGACCGTGACCCTGGTGGGCGCGATTTTGAATGTTTTTCTGGCTGTTTTGAAGATTGGAATCGGTAAACTGGCGGGTAGTCAGGCACTGGTGGCCGATGGTGTACACAGCTTCTCTGATTTAATGACAGACGCAGTCATTTTGCTGGGTTCCCGCTACTGGATGGCACCTGCAGACAGCAATCATCCTTACGGCCATGGTAAATTTGAAACTCTGGCTAATGTGTTTATCGGTCTGATGCTGGCACTGGTCGGCATTGGTATTGGCTGGGACTCGATTGAAACGCTCAGTGACACAGCACCACCGGCACCCGGAATACTGGCATTTTATGCCGCTGTTGCGGCGATTGTGATTAAAGAACTTCTGTTTCGGTGGATAATGCATGAAGCAAAGCTGGTCCATAGTGCGGTTCTGAGGGCAAATGCCTGGCATCATCGCAGTGATGCGCTCAGCTCAGTGCCTGTCGCTGTCGCAGTGATTGCCAATGCCATTTTTCCTTCTCTGAAATATCTGGACCAAATTGCGGCATTACTGGTGACGGGTATGATTCTGAAAGCGGCATTCGAGATCATCTGGCCTGCTTTAAATGAACTGACAGACGCCCGAGGCAGTGAAGAAGTGGAAAAACGCTTGGTACACATGGCTGATGAAGACAAAGATATTCGTGAAATCCATGCGATCCGCAGCCGCCAGACCGGGGGAAGCTTGTTACTGGATTGCCATATTCTGGTGGATCCTGACATGTCGATTGAGAATGCCCATGCGATAAGCGAGCGGTTCAAGCAGAGAATTACCACTGAGATGGAGAATGTGATTGATGTGGTGATTCATATTGAACCTTATACCTGTGAAGAGAGACTGGTAAATCCTTGCTCGCTCGATGAACAACTTCATCAGCAGGCGAAGAAAACAAACCGCTGAGGGCGCAGCTCAATAAGCCTTTTGGTACTTTTTTATCCTTTCGTCTCATTTGTGATTCTCTTTTATTGAAGTGATCTCACTAGGCTTAAAATGAAAATACCGGATATGTGTGTTATCTAACTGACTGTATATTTAGATTTTTTGAACCTTCACAGCTGGTCGGTTGCTGACTGGCTAATGAGAGACCGGGGGATGTATGCCGCTTATTCGTATAAAATCATTACCCTTCGCGGGGGATGTTGATGTAAACGTCGCCTTAAGTATTTTATCCCAGGCCATTGCCGACGCCACCTTGATCCCCCAACAGCACATTATGATTGTGTGGGAATACATACCTGCGGGCCATTACGTTCATGGCGGGCAACTGGCTAATCAGCAACCATCAAATTCGCACCCTGTTCTTGTTGATATGGTTGCGCCTAATTTCAACACCGAAGCGCAAATTGCAGCCATGTTGGAGCTCATAGCCAGCAGCCTGTCACGTACCTTGCCGATTGCGCAGAACAACATTTTCATCAATTACACTCCGGCTTACAGTGATGGTGTGTATGACGATGGCCATGTGGTTGAATGGGAAAGTTAACCACACCTGTGCTATCGCTAAGGTGTCACTGACAGTCAGGCAAAACATTTTTTTGTCATGCCATGAAACACAGATAATTCGTGTGTAGAATGGGCTGATTTTTTATTAAAGTGAGCCGATCATGCTGCATATGATTTCTGCACTGCCACCTATGCTGGCGTTATTAATGGCGATTGTCTGTGAGGTGATCGCAACCTCTATGCTGCCTAAAACGCAGCAATTTACTCAACTTGTGCCCACCTTGGTTGTATTAACTGGGTATGGCGTTGCATTCTTTTTGCTTTCCGTGACGGTAAAAGTCGTTCCAATTGGTGTGGCCTACGCCATTTGGTGTGGGGCTGGAATTGTTCTGGTCGCACTGATCAGCTGGCTGTGGTATGGACAAAAACTGGATCTGTACGCTTTGCTCGGTATTGGAATGATCCTGGCCGGCACAGTCATCATCAATGTATTTTCCAAGTCCTTAGCACACTGATAGTCCAGTATTGCATTGCATTTGTTGCTAAGTGGTATCAATCTGCATGGCTGTCCGGACTGATAAACCTGATCAGCCACACAAAATCAAAAGAAAGAATAATAAAATTATCGCACTTTCCGGCAGTGGAAAGTGCGTAAATATGTATTCGATATGCAGTCGCCTGAAGCCGTTTTTCCAGCCCCTTTAAGACGGCTTGTGGTTGAATGTCGGCATGCCGCAGACAGTCTATGCTTTTAAAACAATGAATGGCAGACCGCATGGTTTTGCGTTCGTTTTGCACAGGGATCAAGTGAAAACGGCTGTCGCTTGAGGGGGGAGCTCACAGAGGGGTAAGTTGAGCCGGGCAATAGACGGTATGCCCTGTTTGGCCTGAACCCACTTCATTGCTATCTGACAAGCACCTGCAAAGCGCGGGCAAACCGGCTGTAAATGCAGCCTCTGTTTACCGGGGCTTTCACAGCACAAAACGGCACCAGAGCGATGAATAGCCATGCTGCAAATTGGTGATAATATCTAATTTATAACATTTGGTTAGACATTTATCTGGATCTTGTTGCTAATGTAAAAGCTTTGTTATCTTTAGCCCGAGATAAACTGAGATGGAAAGTCTATGAAAGCACGTGAAGCGAATTTTGACGGATTGGTAGGGCCTACGCACAACTACAGTGGTCTGTCGTATGGTAATGTTGCGTCTGCTAAAAATCAGGCAGCGCCATCTAATCCGAAACAAGCTGCCAAGCAAGGCCTGGACAAAATGAAGGCCCTGGCCGACATGGGTATGTTGCAGGGTGTGCTGGCACCGCAAGAGCGTCCAGACGTCCACACTCTGCGCCGCCTGGGTTTCACCGGCAGCGACAAATCAATTATTGAACAGGCTGCAAAACAAGCGCCTAAAGTGCTGGCTGCGTGTTGTTCAGCGTCCAGTATGTGGACCGCGAATGCAGCCACTGTGTCACCATCAGCGGATACTGCTGACGGCAAGATCCATTTTACACCGGCAAACCTGACCAATAAATTCCACCGCTCCATTGAACATGAAGTGACAGGTCGCATCTTGCGGAGCACCTTTGCCGACCCTGAATACTTTTCTCACCACTCGGCATTGCCTGCGGTAGAACATTTTGGTGATGAAGGTGCGGCGAACCATACGCGTTTCTGCAACGAATACGGTGAGCATGGCGTTGAGTTTTTCGTCTTTGGCCGTTACGCCTTCGATACCCGCCACCCGGCACCTAAAGTGTTCCCGGCCCGCCATACGTTCGAAGCGTGCGAAGCAGTTGCCCGTTTACATCAGCTGGATCCGGCAAAAGTGGTGATTGCGCAGCAAAATCCGGATGTGATTGATCAGGGGGTATTCCACAACGACGTAATCGCAGTGGGAAATAAGAATATCCTGTTCTGTCACCAGCAGGCATTTTTGGATCAGCAGGGCACTTACCGCTCTCTGAAAGAGAAAATGGGTGAAGGCTTCAATATTATTGAAGTGCCTACCAGCGCTGTGTCTGTCGATGATGCTGTAACCAGTTACCTGTTTAACTCTCAGCTGATCGAAACGCCTAACGGTGAAACTTTGCTGGTTCTGCCGGAAGAATGCCGCAAAAACGATAATGTCTGGCGCTATGTTGAACAGCTGATGGCAGAGCAACGTGGTATTGATCAGGTAAAAGTGTTTGATCTGAAGCAAAGCATGGCTAACGGCGGCGGCCCTGCATGTCTGCGTCTGCGTGTTGTGCTGAATGAGCAGGAAGTACGTGCAGTGAATCCTTCAACCCTGATGAATGATGGCTTATACAGCCGCCTGAATCAGTGGGTTGATAAGCATTATCGTGATCAGATGGTTGAGGCAGATCTGGCGGATCCTCAGTTACTGGATGAGTCCCGTGCTGCACTGGATGAACTGACTCAGATTCTGGCTTTGGGGTCGGTATACCCATTCCAGCGCTAAGCGTCAATTAAAGCGTTTTCTCCAAGCTAAAGCGGTATGCCCTCAAGGCTGCCGCTTTTTTCTTTTTTATCATTCGCTTAAATCTGACACCATCAGCGGTGTATCCCTCTATACTTGTCAGACAGAGTGATGCCATTCCGACTATTTCCTGGTCATTCTTCGCTATCGCGATGTTGCCTTTTGATGCCGGGACGGTATGAAATTCACACAGTCAGCTAACTTTAAAGCACTTAAAATGCGAATAACTATCATTTGTGATATTTTGTTTTCAGACCCTGCAATTAGGAAGACAGAGAATGAAAGAGTTGATAACACGCTGGTTAGAAAGAGATCCCGATCCTGCCACCCGGGACGAACTGCAGAACCTGATTGATGCCGGTAATGAACAGGAACTGACCGAGCGTTTCTCTGGTCGTCTCGCGTTTGGTACCGCGGGTTTAAGGGGCATAGTGGGTGCAGGCCCCAACCGGATGAACAGGCTGGTTATTCAGGAAACGGCTACCGGGTTGGGCCAGTATTTACAGCAAACCGTGCCTCAGGCGAAATCGAAAGGTGTGGTTATTGGTTATGATGGCCGGCCAGATTCAAAAACCTTTGCCCATGATGCCGCATCAGTATTAACGGCGCAGGGCATCAAGGTATACCTGACGGTTACGGTCGCGGCGACCCCGCTGGTGGCTTACGGTGTTATAGCCTTAAAGGCGGCCGCAGGTATTGTCGTGACAGCGAGTCATAACCCGCCTGCATACAACGGGTTTAAAGTGTACTGGAGCAATGGGGCACAGATCATTCCCCCTCATGATAAAGGGATTGCTGCAGCCATTGACCAAGCGGCGATTGAACCGCTTGAACTGATGGATCTCAATGAAGCCCAGAATCAGGGTTTACTGGTTTGGCTGGATGATGAATTTTATAGCGATTACAGAGAATCCATTAGACAAAGTGCCTTACTGCAAAATTATGCCAAACCCGATGCGATCAGCATTGCTTACACTGCGATGCATGGTGTGGGTGCACAAATGGCAGAGACTTTGCTGGCCGACGCCGGATTTACCAAAGTGTACAGTGTCGCCGCGCAGCGAGAACCGGACGGAACCTTCCCCACGGTGAATTTTCCTAATCCTGAAGAGCCGGGCGCCATGGATCTGGTGATTGCGGAAGCGGAGAAACACCAGGCGATTCTGGCATGCGCTAACGACCCGGATGCCGACCGTTTTGCGGTGGCGGTTCGCACCCCTGAAGGCCAGTATAAAATGCTGACCGGCGATCAGGTCGGTGTCTTGCTGGGGCATTATTTGCTGACCAGAGCGAACCCTGAAACCAGCCTTGTCGGCACCACGATTGTCTCTTCCAGCCTGTTGCAAAAAGTAGCGTCGCGTGTCGGTGCTGAATACTACCAGACACTCACTGGTTTCAAATGGCTGACAAATATTGCGATGGAGAAGCAGCGTGAAGACAGTTGTTTCCTGTTTGCGTATGAAGAAGCGCTCGGCTATACCGTGGGTAATATGGTGTGGGATAAAGACGGTTTATCTGCCATGCTGGCGTTTGCACAAATGACGGCAGAGCTGGTTGCGCAAGGCCGCACCGTATGGGATCAATTGGAGTCGATTTATCGTGAGCACGGCCTGTATCTTAATTCACAGGTCAGTATTGGTTTGTCACCGAACTCTCCGCCTATCGGTGATGCCCTGCGTCAGCAACCGCCTGAGGAAATTGCCGGGCGAAAAGTGGTGCGTATTGATGATCTGAAATCCTCTACACGCTATAAGGCCGATGGCTCCGTTGAGACGATCGATCTGCCCGCCAGCGATGTGCTGATTTATTTCCTGGAAGATGATTCCAGAGTCGTCGTGCGACCATCAGGCACAGAACCCAAGCTGAAATGCTACTATGAGGTGGTTGAAGTCATTGATCAGATTGACACTCTGGAGCATGCCTATCAGCGCGCGCAAAGCAGTATGGACGAGCTGGTACAACGTCATCAGAACAGTTTGACGGGTATGACCAACAGGTAATTGTTCACCGCTGTCTGAATAGAATAACGCCAGCTTTGCCGCTGGCGTTTTTATTGATATCCGTGGCCATATACGATGGGACGCTGATTGCTGCTTACGCCAATGGCTGGACTGGCAGGTTATGAATCTGAGTCGTGTCCGCTCAGGCTGGCATAACGGTGCAGCAGTTCTGTCAGTGACTGAATCCAGCCGAAGGTATCTGACGGCGCGTTCTTCAGCAGCTTCTCAACTTCCTGGCAATGTTGCTCCAGAGTGACGACTTCTTCCATCTGGAAAGCCATGGCATAAAAATGCCACAGCAGCAGCCGCGTCATTCTCTCGGTATTTTGTTTCGCCTGTTCAGATCCGGAAAAGGCGGAAGACACTTCCCCTAAGGCTATCGCCGACATTCTGAGCATGGCGTCAAACTGGGCAGCACGCAGGCGTTCCGCGTTCTGGGTTTCCTCCGGCTCAAAGGTGAACAATTCTTCCATGACATCCTCAGGGACCATACGGCTGAGGATACGCTGGCTAAACTCTTCCAGTTCGTGGCGGGGCATAGTGAGCAGACAGTTTAATGTGTAATCCCGTTGCATTGCTCTCTTTCTCCGGTAAGGCTGCAATTCTGAATGGCCCGTATTTTGCGTGATGATGTGAAGAATTACTACCGCTGTCATTCAGTTACAGCCGCAAAGCCCTTTGCACATGCGGCCTGGCGCCATTTAGTTGACACAGGATTGACAAAAAATGAGCAAAATTTAGCTATCGTGCATGCCTCGAAGTAATCAAATTATGCTGAGTGTGCATATTCAGCAGTTAGCGAAGATGAAGGTAATGACAGAGTCTGAACAACAATCTGCCCATACTTCAGCCCGATATTTGCCGGGTAAGAATTCTGATGGGGGCGAACCACCACGCCGCAGTAAGTGGAAAATTCTGCTTGCCCTAATTCTGGTTGGCAGCCTGGTTGCCATAGGTGGGCTGGGCTGGACGCTCAATAAACAGATAGCAGATAAATTTGCCGGCCAGCTTTGGCAGCTACCGTCTGTGGTATATGCCCGCGAGCTGGTACTGGAGCCCGGGGCACAAGTGCGGTACGAAGATTTGGTGAAGGAGCTTAAAGCCCTTAACTACCGCAAAGTCAGCAAGCCGACCCGGGTAGGGGAGTACAGCACCAGCCGTCTGAAAGTGGAATTCATTCGCCGCCCATTCCAGTCACGCAGTGGCTCACAGCAAGCGCGCCATGTGATTGCTGAATTTAATTACGGCTCGGTCAAACGTGTTGTGGATGCGAATACGCACCGTGAATACGGTATTTTTTCTGTTGAGCCGCAAATGCTGGGTATGCTGGAAACCGATTCCAATGAGTTGCGTTTGTATAAACCGAAATCAGAGCTGCCTTCTACGCTGATTGATGCACTGCTCGCAACAGAAGACCGTGATTTTTATACCCATGACGGTGTGTCTGTGGTTGCTATCGGACGCGCGTTTCTGGCGAACATGAAAGCGGGACGAACCGTGCAGGGCGGCAGTACGCTAACTCAGCAGTTGGCGAAAAACCTGTTTTTATCGAGTGAGCGCAGCTTGTGGCGTAAGTTCAAAGAAGCTTATATGGCGTTAATCATTGATTATCGCTACAACAAAGATGAAATCCTCGATGCATACCTGAATCAGGTGTATCTGGCCCAAAGCGGCTCGGATGCAGTGCACGGTTTTGCTCTGGGGGCCCGTTTTTACTTTGGGTTGCCGCTGTCTGAACTGCGTATTGATCAGCAGGCTCTGTTGGTCGGCATGGTGAAAGGGCCGTCCTACTATAATCCCTGGCGTTATCCGGAACGTGCGAAAGAGCGGCGGGATCTGGTGCTCAGCCTGCTGCACGATACTCAAAAGATTGATGAAGAGACGTATAAAAAAGCCATCAAGCAAGATTTAGACTTACAGCCAAAAGGGCATGTTGCCGGCAGACAGCCAGCATTCTTTAGTTTATTGAAGCAAGAGCTGAACAAACGTGTCAGTCAGGGTTATAAACCGGGCCTGGGGTTACGCGTTTATACCACTCTGGATCCTATTTCGCAGGCCAGTGCTGAGAGTGTGGTACGGGCAAAAATGGAAGCGCTCAAAAAACAGCACGGCAAACAGCTTGAAACCGCTGTGGTCGTTGCTGATCGCCAGACTGGTGAAATCCGCGCCATGGTCGGTGGTAGCCGTCCTGAATTTGACGGCTTCAACCGCGCACTTGATGCCCGCCGTCAGATTGGTTCAGTGGTGAAACCGGCGGTTTATTTGTCGGCGTTGGCGCGACCGGAGCGATTCACTCTGGCCAGCAATCTGGATGACAAGCCGCTGACGCTTACCGATGAAAAGGGAAAAACCTGGTCTCCGCGTAATTATGATCGCCAGTTTCGTGGTGAAGTACCTTTGGTCCAGGCCCTGGCACGTTCCTACAACATACCCACAGTGAACCTGGGGATGTCTGTTGGCTTAGATAACGTGGTGGATACCCTGGTTGATCTTGGCGTTGATCGAGGTCAGATCCCTCAGGTACCGGCAATCTTACTGGGCGCCTTTACGCTGTCTCCTTATGAAGTGACGCAAATGTATCAGACCATTGCCAATGAAGGTCGCCGAAGCGAACTGACAGCCCTGAGTGCCGTTACTGATCGCGATGGTGAGATGATTTATCAGGCATTGCCAACGGCGAAGCAGGTGGTCTCGAAGCAATCTGCCTGGCTGACCATGTATGCAATGCAGAAAGTGGTCTCTGAAGGCACAGCCCGTTATCTGGACTCTATCCTGCCGTCATTGAAGCTGGCCGGAAAAACCGGTACGTCTGATGAAGGCCGCGATTCCTGGTATGTCGGCGTTGATGGCCGTGAAGTTGTGACAGTGTGGATGGGCAGAGATGACAATAAAAATGTCAAGCTGACGGGGTCGTCAGGCCCGCTGCGCCTGTATGCCGATTACATACAGCGTCGTGATCCTGAACCGGTCAGGCTGCAGGAACCTGAGAATATTACGGATGTTGCTTATCAGGTGAATCAGCAAGGCGGTCTGACGCAGGCCTGTATCGGTCAGGTTGAATTGCCTGTCTGGGACAAAGACGGCCGTCAGTCTCAAGGCTGTGAAAATAAAGTGTCTACCATTATCCGTTCAATTTTTAATTGGTAGCAGTGACTGGAAATCATCAGCGGGTCGGTTACAATGCCGACCCGTTTTTTTATCTGAAGACTAATCTTTATGCGGCTTCTCAAGTGTACGGTTCATCCTGATATCTCTGATTTAACTGGTTCGATGTTTTACCGTGAAGCAGCCAGAGCCATTATTCTGGATGGCGACAATATTCTGATGCTGTACACCGCAAGGTATCACGACTACACCCTCCCCGGGGGCGGTATTGATGAAGGGGAAGATATTGAGGCCGGGTTGATTCGCGAGCTGCAGGAGGAAACCGGCGCCCGCAATATTCGTGATATTGTCCCTTTTGGACTCTATGAAGAATATCGGCCCTGGTACAAACCTGAGTTTGATATCATGCATATGAAATCATTTTGCTTCACTTGTCGCATCGACAGTCAGTTAGGCGAAACGCAATTGGAAGCGTATGAAATCCAGAATGGCATGAAACCTGTCTGGATGAATATCCATGATGCGATTGCTCATAATGAAGAAACCCTGGCAAACAGTGAGAAAAAAGGGTTGTCTGTGGAGCGTGAGTTATTTTTGCTTAAATGCATCCGCAATGAGCTGCTGAGTGTGACTGAGAAAGCCTGACGCTGTTGTCATTCTAAAGTAAATAATTGATTGCATTGAGTAAGTCAAAAAGTGAATTCACTCGACAAATGGTAACTTCACAGTTTTTTTACACGCGAATTGGACGAAAACTGCCTATTATTATATCCAAGTAACCTTATTTCTGGAGATAGTTATGGCTTTATCAGTTCGCAACATTATTTTTACCGCTCTGGCGGTATTTCCTCTCTGTGCATCAGCAACCTGGAAGCTGGATAACAGCCAGTCACAATTGCGATTCCTGTCGGTGAAAAATAACAGCGTTATTGAACAACATGCTTTCAAAGAGCTGGAAGGCTCTATCACTGATAAGGGAGAGGTGCAGGTGATGCTGGACTTATCCAGTGTGGACACACAAATCCCAATCCGTGATGAACGTATGAAATCGATGCTGTTTAAGGTGTCGGACTTCCCCAAAGCAATGCTGGAAGGCGAGGTTGACGTTACCGGTCTGGAGGATCTGAAACCAGGAGAAACACTCACTCAGCAAGTGTCTCTTAAGCTCAATCTTCATGGTGCTATTAATCCGGTCAATGCAGATTTGCGAATTACACGTCTGGTTGACGGCACGCTGATGGTAAGCAGCCAGAGTCCGATTATCATTGACGCTAAAGCATTTGGCCTGGAAAAGGGAATTACTGCGTTACAGGAAGTCGCGAATTTGAATGGAATATTGCCAAGTGTCCCGGTCTTTGTGAATCTGGCGTTTGTGCCTGAGTCATAACCCTCTGAATTATTTTGACCTTGGCGGTCACGCTCATTATGCTCTTGCCATATTCACAGTGAATACAGGGAGTGGTTATGAAGAGCGTGACTGTCAATGGTAAGCCAGTTCAACCGGGGAAAGTGGTCTGCATAGGTAGAAATTATGCTGCCCACATCGAAGAGCTAGGCAATGAGATGCCCGAAGAAATGGTCATTTTCATGAAGCCTAACACTGCGATTGGCGATGAATTACACGCAACCCATGGTGGTGAAGTGCTGCATTATGAAGCCGAGATCGCGTATCTCTATCATGATGGCCGGTTTAGCGCAGCCGCTCTTGGGTTGGATCTTACCAAGCGTGATCTGCAGTCTGCACTGAAAGACAAAGGGTTGCCGTGGGAGCGCAGTAAGGTATTCGAAGGAGCGGCACTGTTCAGTGATTTTGTCGCTTTGCCTGATTCAGATTCCCCGCTTGGGTTAACACTGCGTATAGATGGCACCCTGGTTCAGAAAGGCGACACAACATTCATGCTTTACCCACCGGAAGTTATCCTGGCAGAAGTGCAAAAGGTCATTCCGCTTGAGGATGGCGACGTGGTCATGACAGGTACACCTAAAGGGGTTGGTCAGGTGAAAACCGGGCAAGAATTTCTGGGTGCATTAACCTGTCATAAGGAAGAACTGGTCAGTATTGGCTGGAAAGCAAAGGACTGACACTTAACTTCTAACACTTAATTTCATTGGCGATAAGTTAATACAAAGCGGAAAGCGGTAAGTATCAATGTTTGAGAAACGTGATTTGGTCAAACTGGCCAATATGAAAATGCCATTTGGCAAGTACAGCGGCCGGGTACTTATCGATTTACCTGAACCATACCTGTTATGGTTTGCTAAGCAGGGTTTTCCGGATGGTGAGCTTGGTCGATTGCTGGCAATAACGCTTGAAATGAAAATTGAGGGCTTAGAAGAGGTTATCAGGCCATTGAAAGGCTTTAGTTTTGACTCTCAACACTGAACAAGATCGAAAATTAACAGGGAGCCGTCGGGCTCCCTGCTGTGTCTACTTACTCAAAAAGGCATAGCCGGCCACAAACGCATTTTCCTGAAACTGGCGCAGTCCTGTGCCACGGAAATCTACTGACAACGGATTTCTTTTCAGCTTTTCCTTGATATCAGCGTTGCTAAGAAAAGTGACATCCAGATCGTCAATCAGCTGAATAGCGGTTTCCATTTTGAAGCTTTCAGCACTTCCCGCATGCTTGCCACGCGTTTCGCGGGTTTTAATGACGATGTGCTCCACCTGATAGTCTTCGACCAGTTTTTTGAAGCTTTTCTGAAATTGACGCATCTGTTGGTTGTCAAAGGCATCGCTAAGCACCAGTTTCTGCGATCGGCAGTCAGGAATTGAAAACATCCCTTGTTTCAGTGACAGCAGACAAAGGTTAGCTTCTTTCCCTTTCAGCTCAACGGCAAAAATTTTCATGGTATATCTCGAATAGTGACTATGGCGGTTATTGTAAGCCAAGATAAGACTGACTGTCAGTGATAATCACTGCTGGGCGGCGTTTTTTAACGGGTTTTTCTGCGCAGCTCTGGGGACAATGTGAGAAAGGAGAATGTATTTAACATTTTTTAAACAATATTTTCTGGTTCAGTCTATCTGCGCTTATACTTTTCATATCAAGCTGTTGACTGTGATTAAGGGATATAAGATGAGATTCAGACTTACGCCCCCTTTAGTGT
The DNA here is from genome assembly GCF_003614885.1 of Photobacterium salinisoli. GTDB lineage: Bacteria > Pseudomonadota > Gammaproteobacteria > Enterobacterales > Vibrionaceae > Photobacterium > Photobacterium salinisoli. Next base: position 310,494 of record NZ_QZMS01000011.1, on the reverse strand, counting down.
TTTTAATTACCCTGGCTGCCATGTACTTGCTGGCCCAATATTTTCCGGTATGGCGCTTTAGTTTCCCCGGTAAGATTTTATTAGAATGGGTGTTCAGTTTATTGGCTGTCGGTTTCGGGTTGGCCGGTATCATGGCATTTGCCCGTGCTAAGACGGCAATAAATCCACGAAAAACAACACGACTGGTGACTTCTGGTGTTTACCGAATATCAAGAAATCCGATTTACCTGGGGTTGCTGTTGTTACTGGTGGCGGTTTTTCTTAATCTGTCAGCCATTTCCAGTCTGATCATGATTCCTGTATTTGCCATTTACATGAATTATGTGCAGATAGCGGCAGAGGAAAGGGTACTAAAACACGCATTTGGTAAGCAGTATCAGGAGTATTGCCAACATGTCAGGCGTTGGTGCTGATAAGGCATCTGGCGATAAAACAGGGAGCGATGCGCTCCCTGTTTTGACTCTGGTGATTAGCAATCCGCAATGGAGTGCTTAGGCTTTAGCGGCTGGCCGGCAAAGCGAATACCGCGCCACCCATATTTCATGAATGTCCGTATATTCATATGATCTGTGCCATCAGGGTTATTCAGCACAGCATCAAAATAGTGGTGTCCGAAGCAGGCTAGCGTTTCCTGTTCAGAGAGTTTGTGCTGCTGGGCAAAGGCGAAAATACGGCACGAACCTTCATTGCTGCCCGCTTCGTTGGCAAGCGTTTCGTTGCCCAGACCATTGCTGAATGCCGTCGGTCTGTAGTCGTAGTGCTGATCAATGACACTCAGAACGTTGTCAAACGCAACGCTCGTGGGTGATTCCTTGATAGTTTTGAGCAGCGTATCCATGCTGTTCTCCTGCTTTAGTTATATTGGGGAAAACGGGGGGAAGCCCCGTATCAGCTCTGCATATCCGGCATTATGTGCCGGATATGCATAAGCTATTAGTGAATTCAGGTTAAATGTTGCCTTGCTTAACGCTTACCTGATTTTTTGGATTGATGTCTTAGCGCGTCGTCCAGCTCTTCCGGGTAGAGGATAATGCCTTCCTGCTCCAGGTTCGGAAACACGACAATCGCCAGTTCGTCGTCTTCCAGTCCGGGTGTCCAGCGGCTATGCCATTTATTGATTGAAATCGATTCAGGCTTGCATTCGGCCCAATCTCCCGTCGCCCAGGCTTGTGCGAACTCCTGATTTGGCCAAATTGGCACACAGTCTTCATCCTCGCTGTTTAACATGACACAGCCGTGCTCGTCGGTCAGAATCCAGATCTGCCCCTGACTTGTCACTTCTTTCAGCAGGTATTGACATCTTTTTTCCGCATCGTACTGCAAAATAGTGTCAATTTGTTCGGTGGATAAAGGGGTGGTGGACATAGTTGGATCCTGTTTTCGGATGTTGATTATTATGATCTGTTGACTTGGCGGAACTATTGGCACATTTAGAACAACGGCACTATAGATCGCCCAGATTCTACTGCTCTAAGCATAGTGGAAAGCGAGATGGGAAGAAAGGGGGAAGGCCAGGCGAAAAAAATGCCAGCTGAAGCTGGCATTTCTGATGAGAAGCCTGAGTTATTTCAGGGTATAAGGTATCCGGACTGTCAATTGGAAATCAGGGGCATCAGCCGTTAACCCTGCTGCCGCACCTACGTTTATGGTGGTTTCTCTGTTCACGGCATAGTTGGCACCGAAAGAAATAGTATCCAGTTGCAGCAACTTAGCATCGTCAGGATATCCGCCGTTCACTTTCGATTTCAGTATGGTTTTGTGGTTCAGACCAATGCTGAATGAGAATTTGGGGTTGACGGCAAAACCCATACCTGCACCCAATGAAATGGTGTCCCCCAAGTCAATGGTATTGACTTGCGTACTTGGGGCTTCATCCGTAGCAGGAATTTGTATACTGACATCATCTTTAATGTTCCAGATATAGCTGGCATTAAGAAACAGCACGGCAGGGTCAAGTGGCATGATCATAGTGACGCCCGGTTCTATGCTTGGAAAGCCTGAACCTGTAGGCAACTCTTTAAAATCATTGGTGCTATCGATAGGCACTTCATAGGGTGAGCTCCCTGTCGTACTTTTGAAGCGAAGGCTGCCTATCCAGTAGGGAGCTTCGAGCATATTGAACTGGTACTTGAACGCTGCTTCTATATCACCCAGGTCGTTACCTTCAACTGTCTTCGTGGTAGGGCTGTTGGACGGGCCATTAATATCCCGTTCTGAGATGGAATCGTTACGGTAGACCCAGGGAATTCTGGCTTCGACTTCTAACCGGTTGGTGATCCCGTAACGCCCGGTGAGGCCAAAGGTCATAGTCGTTCTGTCAATATCACTGGCCCGTATCAGGCCAACAATGAGTGATGGAAGCACGGTATAACCTACCACCGAAACGGTATTGGAGGAGTTCTGGGTATAGGTTAAGGAAGAATCAAGGACGAACGACCCTTTCGGTGTCAGTACCCCAGGTCTTTCCAGGATGTCTGTAACTGTCTGAACCTGACGCGATTTTTGTTGGGTTGTTGTAGATTCCTCTGCAGCAACCGTGGTTGAAAAGATCGCTATCAGCGCTATAAGGCTGTGTGTGTTAAACTTTCTCACGATATCCTCACTTTGTTCGCAAAGGTCACCCCAAAAAATGGCAGTCAGTTGCACTGACTTGTCATAAGAATAGTCAAGCATTCCATAAAAAGTGATCAATAAAAGGTTATTTTTGTCTTACTTCTGCATCCTGATAAAAACAGTATTAATCTCAATACAATTATTAGTAATGAGAATGGTGAATCCATTCTTAGAAATAAGTACGCTCAGGCATGGTAAATAAAGGAATACGTGTGGTTTTTATTGCCATCGTTTTTATTAAAAATAATACAAACTAAAAAGTGGCGAAAACTAGTATTAAGTTATCTCTCGTGACAACACGGGGGAGCAATAAAATAAAAACTCAACATATTTGGAGTCTTAATCATGCGTAAATCTAATCTCGCGCTGTTAGTAGCAGTAGTAGTTGCATCTCCACTGGCCCTGGCCTATCCCCAAGCACCAAGCTACGGTGGTGGTGGTTACGGTGGTCATAATGGTGGTTATGATGATAACGATTCATCCATCGTTGATTCATATAATGATGACATCACTAAGACAGCTACGCTGACTTATGATAGCGATAAAACCATTACAGACAGCTTTAACGAAGACAATGATCACCTGATCATGAAAGATATCAACAACGATAAAAGCTTCAAGTACACAGATAACAGTGACAATAGCAAGAAGTTCCACTTCGAGAGTAACTTTAAGCACACTGAAACCTGGAAAATCGATGTTGATGAAAACTTCTACATGGCGAAATCTGACCTGAAAGGTGAAGTCATTGGTAATGACGTCACATACGGCGGTGCTTGCTGCGATGATAAAGACTGGGGACATGGTGGCGGCTACGGTAACCGCGGTTACGGTAATGGCGGCAACCACGGTGGCGGCGATGCAGGCTCACTGACTGTGACCCATATCAATGACATGACAGGTGCCTTTGCCGGTGCTTCAGGTATCAGCCTGGCGGGTCAAAACGCAGGTAACAACTCGCTGGTTCAACAAAGTGCTAGCACTAACGCTGTACTTCTGGGCCAATAACACATTAGCTGAGGGGTGTCAGAGGCAACTCTCAGGAGGACGTCATGAGATATTTAACGCTGACCGTAGCTGTACTGCTATCTTGGGGTGCAGTTGCTGATGAGTTGGATATTCTAACAACTTCCGATACGTTGAGTGATAGTTCAATGTATGAGACTCGGGGTGGGCAGTACGAGCTCAACATTGACTACATGCAGGCAGATTCGGATATGTACGGTGATGTCGTAGGTAATGGCGCGTATGGTAATACAACTGGTAATAACGTAATTGATGGCGGAGCCTTCAGCGGATCATCAGGGGTATTCAACGTAGTCCAAAACACCGGTAATAATGTGTTAATTCAGAATGCGACCGTGGTTAACCTGACATTGAAGTAACACTGTTAGTGTATCTAAGCCGGATTATTTAATCCGGGAATAAAACTAAATGTTAAATTACTAGTAATTGATATTTGGTTTCGCAGGGCTAACATCATTGCTTCAACATCTATAACATTTACCCAGCATGAGATTTATTTAAATCTCATGCGTTATGGGGAACATAATTGGAGTAACATCATGCGTAAATCAAACGTGTTGTTATTAGCAGCGATTATTGCATCGCCTATGGCGTTTGCAAATGGCTATCCAGATGCAGATAATATTGAAGGAAGCTTCAATGATACTGTTGATAAAACATTGACTGTTGATGTAAGCAAATCTAAAGAAATCGATTATTCATTTAATGAAGACAATGATTTTCTTTACATGAAGGACATCGGTAACGATAAATCCAAAACCATTAAAGATAACAGCGACAATTCCTGGGTTGTGAAGAAAGTGTCTGATGTGGAAATCGACAAAACTTTCAAAAAATCATACAGCATGGATAAAGTACTCGCTGAATCAGAAATTGATGGCGAAGTGATTAAAAACGAAGTGACCTATGGCGGCGCTTGCTGTGACGGTAAAGCCGGTACTGTTGATGTTGAACACTTCAACACCATGGCGAACTCGTTTGGTGACGCGTCTGGTATCAGCATTGCTGGTCAGAACGCAGGTAATAACTCTATGGTTCAGCAATCTACCAGCACCAACGCTACACTGTCTGGCTCTGCTAGTTACTAACCAAATCGGGCCGTCGCAAGGCGGCCCTTTCATTGTTTTTATCTATGGAATATTTCAATCATCTTGAGAATCTCCGATAGGTAAGAATGATTTCCTGCCTGACGACAATAAGAGCGGCGTCGGGTTAATAACAATAAAGGGTGTAGTGATGAAAATAAAACTGGCAACCCTGGCACTGGCAGGATTAATGGTCAGCACAACGGTGAGTGCGCTGGACTATTTCCCAAGCCGAGGCGCATACAACGTAAAAGTGCAAAGTTATCAGGAGAAACTCTTTGGTGATGTCATGCGCCAGCAGTACGACTTTAGTTGTGGCTCAGCGGCGGTGGCTTCACTGATGACTTATCACTACGGTATCGATACCAGTGAAAATACGGTATTCAAGTCGATGTTTGCAAATGGTGATCCTGAAAAAATAGAGAAGCAGGGATTTTCCATGTTCGATATGAAGAACTATATGCAGTCTGTAGGCCTGGATGCCAATGGTTATCGCCTGCCGCTGGAAAAATTTAAAACACTTGGGGTGCCCGCTATTACCATCGTCAATTTTGATGGCTACATGCACTTCGTGGTGATTAAAGGTATCAACAGTGAACAGATTATATTGGGCGATCCGTCACGTGGCACTATGGTGATGAAGCTCAGTGAATTTAAACCTTATTATCGCGGCTCGGTGTTACTGGTAAAAAACAAAGTAAAAGAGGGACGCGAAAGTTTTATCACCCAGGAAAACTACAGTGTGTACAACCCTTCACCAGTATCTGATGCTGTCGCAAGGGACTCGCTGTCAACGTTCAGTATTACATTGCCGGGTTCAAACGATTACTAAAAGGCAGAGGCTAGTATGAACAAGCTATCTTACTATGTTATAGCAGCCACCCTGGGAGGTGCTGCTGTCATGGCAAATACTTCCGCGAACGCATTCACCAAGCCATCGAGTTTGTTGGTATTGAATGACTCGGGCATGATCGCCATGACACAATCGGAAATGTCTGCAATCCGAGGTGGTTTCTCGGCAGAAGGCTCGCTGATAAGTATCGGGCTGAGTATCATCACCGCCCTGAATGGCGAAGAGATTTTACGCTCTCATATTGCCAATTTCACTATCAGCAACGGGATGCTCACCACCACTGCAGGCTCTGCTTACTCAAGTGGCGAAATGCTCACTTTGAAGCAGGTGGGGGATAACAACTCTTTTGAACGACCCAGCTTATTACCCAACAGTATCATGCAGGTGGTGCAAAACAGTCTGGATGGCAGCAATATTCGTATTGAGAGAAACATAGACATTGATGCTGATATTAATGGATATATCCAGAATAGTGTACTGAAAAGTCGACTCGAGAATGCGATTTTGCATACAGGATATTGATAGTACTTTTCTTGTAATTTTCTTTGCTAATGTCAAGGTACAGCCGGCTGCTGTACCTTTTTTGTATGCAGTTTTGTCCAGCCAGGTATACGATCGTAAAAAGTTCCAGAATTGCCTCGAATCTTAAACTGCTGAATATTGGCTGATTATGTTGTGAAAAGGCGCTTCTTGAGACAATTCTTATTATTGATACCACGCGTAACAGAGGTTTCTTGCCTATATTTTCAATGAACATTAATAATAAATGTGCATTGAAATGAAGGTGACTTCTGATGGTAGGTCAATGTCAAAATAAAGCACCAAATGGCAGACTAGTGGCAATAGGATGTAACTACGAGCCTTGGATAGCGCTACTCGAACAGTCAGGTTGGAAAACTCAGTGCTGTTACGACTTAAGAACGGTTGATTCAATCCTGGAAGAATTCAGCCCATGTATTTGTATCGTTGATTTAAGCAATAATGATTTTAGCTTAAACAGCATATCTTTGAGGGCAAATAAAACCAAACAAGTGAGATGGATTGCTTTGATTAAAAAAGAGCAATTGAAAACAGATGCAATATGTCAGTTTATTAATAACTTTTGTGTCGACTATTTCACTGTACCCGTACCAGGCAGCCATCTGCTGGACACCGTTGGTCATCAGCTTGGCATGCTGGATATTGAATCCAGTTCCTGGCACGAGATTACCACCCAGCATGAAATGGGTTTGTTTGGTGAGTCAAAAACAATCAAACAATTACGTGACATGGTTCGTCGTGTGGCGTTAACAGAAGTTAACGTGTTTCTTACCGGGGAGAATGGCACGGGCAAAGAGCTGATAGCCAAATCGATCCATAACCTGTCTAAACGCAAACATGCCCCCTTTGTGACGATTAACTGTGGGGCACTCAGCAAAGATGATGAAAAGCTGAACTTCCTGAAGCATGTATCCAGGTTTGATGAGGAAGGTGCAGTTTTTAACGGCACCATCATGCTGGATAATGTGGAAGAGTTAACCAAAGAGTTCCAGGAATTGCTCTTGTCTTTTATTCAGGCACCCGGCAGTGATTCTCTGGACGGCGATTCAGCCTGCGATGTTCGCATTATTGCGGCAACCAGTGCAGATCTGGACGCCTTGGTGGCTAAAGGGGAATTCAGTAAAGAATTGTTCTATCGTCTGAATGTTTTCCACATAAAAGTACCGACTTTGCGTGAGCGTGGTTCTGATATTTTCTTGCTAGCAGAAACCTTTCTGCAGAAGTTTGCCAAGGAATACAGCACCATGGCATCGAGTTTCTCGGAAGACTCCAAGCAACTCTTGCTGCGCTACAGTTGGCCGGGCAATGTCCGTGAGCTGATTAACCAGGTCAAACGGGCAGCATTGCTGGCGGAGGGGAACGAAGTAAGGGCTGAGCATTTTGATTTGCCCAGTAAGGCAAATTTCAAGCAAAGCCTGCGTAATATTAAGGATGAAGCAGAAAAAGACGTGCTGGTGGCGGTACTGGAAACACATCGGGGTCAGGTTGCTTCGGCGGCTAAAGATTTGGGTGTGTCGCGTGCCACCATGTACCGGCTACTGAATAAGCACAATATTGTACCTGATGTACGCCACTATAACTCGTCGTTTATGCGTGAATAATCGTGAGCAGGAAACAAACACCCCGCACCAATGTGCGGGGTGTTTGTTTATATGCGGTTTAAACGAGATGAATTTTTTAGTGGGACAACAGAATGATTTCGTTGTGCTCATCTGAATCTGTATTGGTATAGACACACTCAGGCTGGTCAACCATAAGCTCATCCATGGTTGGCACAACGAGTGTCGCCAGGTTGATACTGTCCATTTGTGTTCCTTACTGCTTATCGTTTACTACTAAACATGGTTTCTGTCTCTGTCTGCCAGAAACACTATGTGTTTGAGATGACATTAACATGACAATGCGGAGATGTGCAGAGCCGTTTGCCTGTCATTGACTCTTGTTCACAAATAAGCCGCTTCCGTTTACCCCCACTTAAAGGCCGGCACCCGGCTGCAACTGTATCTTCAGTACCAGCGGGCAGTGATCCGACAGTGTGAGATTCCTGACATCTTTGCGGGAAAACTGATATTGGTAAATGTTTCCCTGCCTGAGGGCACTGGCAATGTCAGGCGATGCCACAAAATGATCAATAAGGGCGGTAAATCGTCGGTATTCTGCCTTACGTTTGGAGCGGTTAAGACGAACATAGCATGAGGCGTTAACCTCTTCTGTCAGCAAATGGACAGAATGACGAGCAGAAGAAGTGTTGCTCAGGGAGCGATATAACCAGTCACCGCTGTCTGCCATGCGGTGATTAAAGTCGCCGCTGATCAAAAACGATTCTTTAGCCGCCAGGCGTTGGCCAATCCAGTTCTTCAATACGTCGGCCTGATAGCTCAGGACACGGCAGGACGCAGACTGTCTGTTAAACTTGCTGGTGTAGCAGCCGGACTTTAAATGTACGCTGAGCAGGTGGATGGGCGTGCCTGACTGAGGGTGAACAATCACATACGTTCCGTAGCGAAGGCGGCCTTTTCTGACACGTTCGCCAGGCTTGGGCGCTGTGCGGATATTCAGACTGGCGAGATCTTGCGGGTCACTGACGGGCAGGGATTGCCGGATAGCAAAGCCAGTGTACTGATTGCCGTCTCTGAAGCTTTCACTGGCTTTGCCGTGCCGGTCGGAAAGATACAGCGAATACTGGTCTTTAGGCAGGATGCGCAGGACGGCTTCCTTACTGTCTGCTTCCTGAAACGCAATAATGTCCGGCGATACCCGGCGTATTACGTCAGTAAAGTAGGCATAATCGGCATCAGTACGGGTCACTCGGGAAGTGCCGAACCACTCCAGATTCCAGCTCATGACAGTCAGTGACGGCTGTTGCGGCTGTTCGCGGCTTAAAGAGAACAAACTGTCTGATGCATGGCTGAAAATGCTGAACAAACTGACACAGAGGATCAGGATCAGCGCTATGCCAACATTGGATCGGATCCTGTTTACCCTAGTTACCCTTGCCGCCATCAGACCCCCTCCTGGACTGAAATGAAACACTTATCAAAGTGTAACCGACATTTAATTATTCCTGATTCAGATCAAAGCAAAGCTGCGGCATCTGTCGCTTAATGCACAACATATTGTGTCTTGTGATAATAACAATGTGCTTATTTTGTGTTTGTGGGGTGTGTGGTGACAGTTAACAAGGACAGCGACAACAGGCTGGAAGCGATGTTGCACGATATTCGTGGACTGATGGGACAAACCCATGCTGAATTGCTCAATGAAAACGCAAACAAAGACAGCAGAGTCATTCCTACTCAGCGGGATTTATTGGCGGGAATAGTGGCAAAGCATTATGCCCGTCAATTTTTGTTGCCTCAGGATATTGCCGATGCGCACGACAGTGGCGATCTGCACTTTCATGATCTGGATTATGCGCCATTCTTTCCCATGTTTAACTGCATGCTGATCGATCTGGAGACTATGCTGACCCAGGGCTTCAAGATGGGGAATGCTGATATTGCCACTCCCCGGTCAATTTCAACGGCGACGGCAGTGACAGCCCAGATTATCGCGCAGGTTGCCAGCCATATTTATGGTGGTACAACGGTGAACCGTATTGATGAAGTACTGGCGCCCTACGTCACCAGCAGTTATCAAAAACACCTGGATATTGCCCGGGAATGGGAGATCCCCGATGCCAGAGCTTACGCCCGGCAGAGGACAGAAAAAGAATGCTTTGATGCCTTTCAGTCACTGGAATATGAAGTGAATACGCTGCATACCGCCAATGGGCAAACGCCTTTTGTCACCTTTGGCTTTGGTCTTGGAACGTCCTGGGAATCGCGTCTGATCCAGGCATCCATACTCAAAAACCGTATTGCCGGTCTGGGAAAAAACAGAAAAACGGCTGTGTTCCCCAAACTGGTGTTTGCCATTAAAGACGGCATCAACCATAAACCGGAAGACGGTAATTATGATATGAAGCAGCTTGCGCTGGAGTGTGCCTCAAAGCGCATGTACCCCGATATTTTGAATGTCGAACAGGTAGAAGCGGTGACAGGCTCGTTCAAAACGCCCATGGGTTGCCGCAGCTTTCTGGATCGTTTTGAAACCAATGGCAAGGTCGTGCATGAAGGGCGGTGTAATCTGGGAGTCGTCAGCCTGAATTTGCCGCGTATTGCGCTGGAAGCCTGTGGTCAGGAAGATGTTTTTTATCAGTTATTGACAGCACGTTTACAGCTCGCCAGAGAAGCACTGTCATGTCGGATAGCATCGTTAAACGGCGTGAAAGCCAAAGTAGCACCTATCCTGTATATGGAAGGAGCCTGCGGCGTGCGGCTTGATCCTGAAGATGATGTCAGCGACTTATTCAGGCACGGCCGGGCATCTGTTTCCCTGGGTTATATTGGCTTACATGAAACCATCAATGCACTGTATGGCAGTGATGTGCATATTTTTGACTGCCAGAACCGGCAGGAAAAAGCGTTGGCCATCGTTCGATTTCTGCGACAAGCCGTGGACAGCTGGAAGCAGGAAACCGGTTACGGATTCAGTCTGTATGCCACGCCCAGTGAAAACCTGTGCAGCCGTTTTTGCGCGCTGGACAGAAAACAGTTCGGTGAAGTGAAAGGAGTAACAGATAAAGGTTACTACACCAACAGTTTTCATCTGGATGTCGAAAAGAAAGTAAATCCTTACGACAAAATCGACTTTGAAATGGCTTACCCTGCGATATCAAGCGGGGGATTCATCTGCTACGGTGAATACCCGAATCTGCAGCATAATTTGGAAGCACTTGAGAATGTGTGGGATTACAGCTATTCCCGGGTCCCTTATTACGGGACAAATACCCCTATCGATGAATGCTATGACTGTGGCTTCTCAGGGGAATTTCGCTGTACCAGCAAGGGGTTTACCTGTCCTGCATGCGGCAACGGCGAACCGGCCAGAGTGTCTGTTACTCGGCGGGTCTGCGGCTATCTTGGCAGCCCGGATGCACGGCCTTTCAATACCGGCAAGCAGGAAGAGGTCCGTCGTCGTGTCAAACATATGTAACGGTCGGGAGTGAGAGTGAACTTTCATCAATACTATAACTGCGATGTGGTCAACGGGCCGGGTACACGCTGTACCCTGTTTGTCTCAGGCTGTGCGCATCAGTGCCGGGGGTGTTACAACCAATCGACCTGGCCGGTTAACAGCGGCAGGCCTTTTGATCAGCAAATGGAAGACACCATTATTGCTGATTTGCAGGACACGCGAATTTTGCGCCGTGGATTGTCACTGTCCGGTGGCGATCCACTTCATCCGGCCAATCTGGGCAGCATCAGTCAGTTGGTTAAGCGGGTTAAACAGGAGTGTCCGGATAAAGATATCTGGCTGTGGACCGGGTATCTGATGGAGAACCTGACCGCAGAGCAAAAGCGGGTGACATCTTATATTGATGTGATGATTGATGGCCCGTTTATTCAGCCTTTACAGCATGCCTCACTTATCTGGCGGGGCAGCAGTAACCAGCGGGTATTGCGCAAAGCCGGACTGTCAGGTGCATGGGTTGAGATGAGCAATTATCAACAGAGTTGATATTAACCCATTCAATTTTCATGGTTTTTATTGATAATGGCTAAAGTTATCCACTGTTTCTGTGTATAACTGTGGGAAAACACAGTGCATGAATAATAAAGAAGTGGATAAATGCCTGGTTAAAACACCGACCAGTGCTGGGCTTGGCGAGGAAATTTCGATACACTTCGCCACCCGATTCAAATCAAGAACGACTCGAGTCCTGCTATGTCACGAACCATTATTTACACTTATAAAGATCAGGAAAAGCACATCAGTTTTTCCTACAGCCAGTTTCGCTCCATTCATGAGGCGGTTGCCGCAGCAGAAGGAATTGATTTAACAGGATATCTGAAAATGGAGCAGCAGGTAGAAGCTGTGTCCAGCGGCGAAAAAGCCGTAAGAGATTTTCGTGACAGCCACTTTCGTAAGCTGGGGTTCGGCAAAATAACACTGGCGCCGAAACAGCATCGTGGTATTGGTGAAAAATAATTTATCTTTTTGCTGTACGCAGTTGCAGTAAGCGATAAATCCACCAACCCGCCAGAGCGGCCAACAGATGCTTGATGCTGTGGCCGCTGATCCACTCTCCAGTCAGCAGATAGATGTGTGTATCCTGCAGTTCGGCCAATTTGGCAAATCCGTACGTCGCCAGCGCGGCCAGATAATATCTGCCACCTGGGCGTCTCTCGTCATACAACATCAGAATCAGTGGCAAATGCACTATGGGCAGTAACTGAATCAGCACATAGGCACTTAAATCCGCTGCGCCTGTCTGATAGGTCGTCATCAGATACCAGTACACAACGGCAAGTAACCCGTAAACATTCAATGGCAACAGCAATCGCTGTCCTAATCTCGGCGAAATATACTCGCTCAAAACAATGCAATACAGATTAACAAAAGCCAGGCTGATCGGGATGCGATCTAACATTAATCCGAAGGGATCGGGCGAAAGATGGTAAAACGCTGAGCCAAGGCTGGTGGCTAACAAGGCCTGAAAAAAAAGAAAATACGCGCTGGATATTTCAGGTTCGATAACACGATCGGCCTGCCGCGACGGGATCTGGCTGAGAAGTCTGATACCCAGGAACCCGACCAGGGCAAACGGCAGGTTGGAAATGACGTTGGTGAAGTTGTTGATGCCGAATCGCGGGTGGTTATCGGCATAATCGTAAAAATTGGCTGGCTGGGTTATCGGTGCCCAGTAAAGGGTGACACCAATGATCAACAGTGCCGACCCAATCAACAGTCCCGCTTTTAGTTGTTCCGAACCAGGCATGGCAGTCAATGGCTGCTACTTTTTCATCGCAATGAAAGTATGAATGTGCCATTGGCGTTTTTCACCCGTCAGCCGCGAAGAAACTTCATGGCGTTGCTGCCAGGACACGACATAGAACTGACTGAACAGTCTTTCCAGTTCTGGCTTGCTGTGCGTCATTATCTTATCTGAAAAGTCGGAATCATCGCCGTTCATGCCCAGGAAGTGGCCGCAGAATATTCCCCCCGGATTGAGGCACTGCACGATTTTCTGCCACACAGCGTAAAAATCTGCGCGCGGACAGAAGAACAAAGACGCACTGGCATTCACCAGGTGGGCTTTGGGAAAGTGGTACTCGCTGAAAGAACAGTGCTGCAGATCGAGCAGCGGGTTAGAGGCAGCAAGAGGGTGGGTGGATAGCTGCTTCAGGCTGTCCAGACTATTGTCAAAGGCATACACACGATACCGCTGCTCTAACAGATAGAAGGTATCTCTGCCATGGCCGCACCCGCAGTCAACCGCCACTTTCCCTCTGAGTCGTTCACCCAGTAATTGATGTGCTTCTACCAAGTGCGTACGGGGCGCTTGCAGAGCGGATGGAAAAAGATAGGTTTGCCAGTCTATGGTGGCCATGTATACCTCGATAATGCTCACTTCGTGGTCATTTCAAGTATAAGCTGCGCGTACTGAAGCCAGCGTTCAATTGTTAGACACAGCGATAATCTTTGCTCATCTTTTTCTTGCAGATTCTCAGACCCGTCACCAATGTCCCCCGTGAGGCGGGCAGAGATAAAAGTCGATGCGCCGTATCAAGAATTTGATCTTACATTGCGCACAAACTTTGCTACTATTTGCGCCAACAAGCCCGCGAACCAGCGAGCCCCCAATCAAGAGAGAAATCATCATGACGAAATTAACTGCAGACGTACAGGCGAATGCTGACTTGTTCTTCACTGAGTCTAAAGAGACGCATGTGGTGTACGGCCTGTGTAATGAAGAAGGGGATTGGCTGTCTGTTGACTCAAGCGAGTTTGAAGAGTCGGAAGTCATGCCGTTCTGGTCCACTGAAGCGGATGCCAAATTTCATTGTGTGGAAGAATGGGCTGAGTTTCAGCCATCTCAGCTGCCATTAGATGTGTTTGTACAGGACTGGATGATCACGCTTTCTGAAGAAGGTGTACTGGTTGGCCTGAACTGGAACCAGGAGCTGGAAGGTGCTGAAATGGAGCCTCAGGAAGTGGCTAAACAGTATCTGTAATAGCTTTCGAAGAAACAGTAAAAACCGCCTGCTGGCGGTTTTTTTGGCGCTATTTTTTATAAAAGCAGGTAATGATGGATTCAAAACGTTATCAGGCTGGCTTGGCCAGGCTCAATGAACTGGACCCAAATGCAGAGCAGCACCTGAAAGAAACCTTTCAGGTAATTTGTCCTGAGCTGGCCGATTTTATCATCAGCTTTCCGTTTGGAGAGGTGCTTTCCAGAGAGGGACTGGATTTCCAGACCCGCGAACTGGCGACCATTTCGGCGTTAACCGCAATGGGTAACTGTCAGCCGCAACTGGCCAGCCATATCAAAGGCGCACTTCATATAGGCTGCCAGTCGCAGCAGATTGTTGAAGTAATACTGCAGATGGCCGTTTACGCCGGTTTTCCGGCAGCGATCAACGGGATGACAGTGGCAAAAAACGTGTTTCAGGCGTCGGGAATCATACCCACTGAGTCGAGCGACTGAGCACAAGCAGCCTGTCTGCCTGCTTGAATTTGCTCATTGTAAGATCATGTTTTTAAAGATAATGAAATCTAAGCGTCATTAAGATTACGCCCAGTTGTAACACTCTGCGCTCAGTATGTGTGCCCGTTCGCACATAAAAACTGATAATGCACTTAACTGGGGAAGTCTGATGAGCAAGGCAACATTTGATCCAACATGTTACAACAAGAGTGGCAATGAAACGTTTCAACAGGTGCTGGATAAGCACCTTTCCCGCCGTACCGCACTGAAAAGCACCCTCGGCCTGGGCGCGCTGACCGCATTGAGTACCTTTGGTCTGGCTGGTTGTGGCAGCGACAGTAATTCTGGTAAAGCCAATGGCGGTTCAGGCACAAATCCTGAAGTGGCTGACCGTAGTACAGCCGTGCTGAACTTTGAGTCTATTCCCGGCTCCTTACTGGATGCCGTTGCTGTACCGGCGGGTTATTCCGCTCAGGTACTCGTGCCTTGGGGCACACCACTGAATGATAAAGCCAGTGCCTGGGATAACACGGGCAATAATTCGGCGGACGATCAGGCAAACGCAATGGGAATGAACCATGACGGCATGCACTTTTTCCCGCTTAACGACGCCGCAGATGATGGCTTACTGTGCATTAATCATGAGTATATCGAGCCCGATGCGTTACATCCCAATGGCCCGACGACAGATGCTGGCACCAATCTGCGCACCAGTGCCGAGGAAATCCGCAAAGAGATCAACGCCCACGGCGTCAGCGTGGTGCGTGTAAAACTCACCGGTAATCAGTGGGCGATTGTTGATAACGACCCACTTAACCGCCGTTTTACGGCAGCCACTGTGATGGATATGGCCGGCCCGCTGGCATACACCTCTTATCTTGAAACCCGTTTCTCTCCCGATGGCAGCCAGACCCGCGGCACACTGAACAACTGTGGTAACGGCTATACACCCTGGGGTACGTATCTGACGTGTGAAGAAAACTGGCCGGGTTATTTTGTGAATAAAGGCACCAAGACCGAAGAGCAGAACCGTATTGGTGTCTCAGGCTCGGGCACGCGATACGGCTGGGATGATCTGGCCGGTGATGCAGAGGAACGGCTGGATGAATTTACCCGGTTTGATGTGACACCAACCGCCGCAAGTGCCGCAGCCGATTATCGCAACGAAGCCAATGGCTTTGGCTATATCGTTGAAATTGATCCGTACAACGCCAATGCGCGTGCGGTCAAACGTACTGCTCTGGGGCGTTTTCGTCATGAAGGCTGTGCGTTCGGCAAGCTGGAAGCAGGCAAGCCAATTGTTTTCTATTCGGGTCATGATTCTAAATTCGAATACATCTATAAATTCGTGTCTGACGCGGTTTGGGACCCGGCAGATGCTAATCCGGCAAGCCGCCGTGCTGTGGGTGATAAGTACATGGATCACGGTACCTTGTACGTGGCAAAGTTTTCAGAAGACGGTGCCGGAACCTGGTTACCACTGACCATGAACAGCCCAACCACAGGTGGTGGTGTGCTGGGCGATACCTTTGATTCATTGGCTGCTATTTTGCTCAATACCGCTGGCGCGGCTGATCTCGTGGGCGCGACGCCGATGGACAGACCCGAATGGACCACAGTGGATCCGTTTACAGGCACTGTCTATCTGACTCTGACCAACAATTCGAGTCGCACAGAGGCCAATGTCGCGAACCCGCGTCTGAAAAACTACTTTGGTCATATTATCCGCTGGGATGAAGGCAGTGATGCAACCTCGTTCAGCTGGGATATTTTCCTGTTTGGTTCACCCGCCAGTGCAGATGCCGACACCAACCTCTCTGGCCTGACTGAGCTGAATATGTTTGCCAGCCCGGATGGCCTTGCATTTGATGAACGAGGTATCTTGTGGGTACAGACAGACAATGGCGCGGCGGATGTCACCAGCTATACCAATGATCAGATGCTGGCGGTTGTGCCTTCAGCCATGGTGGACGATCAGGGGCAGCAGCAAGCGGTGAACGGCGCGAATCAAACTCAGCTGAAGCGCTTCTTTGTCGGTCCTAATGGCTGTGAAGTGACGGGCTTTGCGATCAGCCCTGATTATAAGTCTGTCTTTATTAACATTCAGCATCCGGAAAACTGGCCGTACTCCGACAATGCGGCAGAGCAGACACCCTCTGGTCAGACGGTTCGCCCTCGTGCCGCCACTGTGGTGATTCGCCGTAATGATGGCGGAGAGATTGGCGTTTAATTTCAGCGGCCTCTCAGCCCTTTATCAACCCGCAGCCAGGCTGCGGGTTTTTTCGTTGTGAGTACCTTTGTGTTCAGCCCTTCTATGTCATTTCTTCGCTACTTTCCCTGACGAACATTCCATTAAGATTCACCCTGATGCATAATAGATCGATGATTTTTAAAGGATGTTATGAAGCGTCGTTCAGATTGGCCGGGTTTCCCGTCAGGATTGATAGCGAATGAGAAATGCAAGTGTGCAGGTTTTCCTGCTGGCTGTTTTGAGTGTGGCATCTGTCGCTGTGAAGGCTTCGCCGTCTCAGTCGCCGGGGTGTGTGATTCTGTTACATGGACTTGCCAGAACAGCAAACGCCATGGATAGCATGGCAACGGCACTGGAGCAGGCAGGGTATCGGACGGTGAATATGGACTATCCGTCGACAACGGCAAGTATTGAGTCTCTTGCGACGTCCGTTATTCCGCAAGCCTTGTCTCAGTGCCAGCACATTGAACCGGTGCATTTTGTTACACACTCAATGGGCGGCATCTTGGTCCGGCAGTATCTGTCGGCAAATCACATTGCAGGCCTTGGCAGGGTCGTGATGCTCGCGCCGCCCAACAAAGGCAGTGAGATCGTGGATGCGATGCGTGATTTTTTTCTGTTTGAGTGGATTTACGGTCCGGCAGGACAACAGCTGGGCACGGATAAGGCCAGTGTGCCCAATACGCTCGGGCCGGTTCAGTTTGAGCTGGGCGTCATTGCCGGCAATTACAGTATTAATGTGTTGACCTCCTGGCTGCTGCCTTTGCCGCATGACGGGAAAGTGTCAGTGGCCAGTACTCAGGTCGAGGGCATGAAATCGCACCTTGTCCTGCCGGTCAGCCATACCTTTATCATGAACAATCACGAGGTGATTGCGCAGACAATGACATTTTTACGTCAGGGCCGCTTTATTAATCATGATTAGCAGATTCAGGGATCGTCACATGTTTGTACTTCCTACCCCGCGACTAGCCTTAACGGATTTCCTGCAGGCAGATACAGACGCCTATCTGGCGATGGCGCAAGATGAAAAGTATCAGCGTTTTTACAGTGAACAAGATTGTTCTGAGCAGACCATGCGTGATCTGGTCACGCTGTTTGTTGAACAGTCCAGAGAACTTCCCCGGACGAAATATCAGTTAGCGATCCGTCTGGCGCAAGGTACTGACCTCGTGTCTCCATTGATCGGTACTGCGGGATTACGCATAGATGACAAAGGGGATGCATCGGTTGGTTGTGGTTTACTGCGTGCCTGTCATGGGCAGGGCATTGCCGAAGAAGCTATGATAGGGCTCGTCAACTTTGGTTTTGAAGAATTAGGCATTCACCGGGTTTACGCTGAAACACTGGCAGCCAATAAAGCGGCGATCGCGCTTTGCCGTCGCCTTGGTATGATCGAAGCCCAGCGGCTGCATGCCCACCGTTACTTTAAAGGGCGCTGGTGGGATGCTGTCATCATGGACATGGATCTTCGTCGCTGGAAAAAAACGGGATTGTCTTTTGCCGCGCCCGGATGTGGAATGAACCTCACCTGAACGGATTGTGCCAGGTGAGTCAGTATGTTCAGGCTGATGTTCAGTTTGCCTGAGAGAGGTTGTTATGAAAAAAGTGATGCAAGTCGCTGCCGCTCTGGTTATCCTGCTGGCAGTTTTCTGGGCAGGTATGCAATTTGAACGTTTTCGCTATGAAGACGTGTGTCTGGACATGGGCGGCGGCAGAAACCCGGGTGACTTCCCGATCTGCGTGATTCAGACCCCATGATCAGGCTTGAAGGTATACAAGGTTTAACAGGCAACATAGTCTTTGATAGTACAGGCATGCAACATGGATGTGATTGAGATTCAGGACGTTTCGCCCTTTAAAGAGACGTTAATCCAGCTGTTGAAAAACTGCGTGGATGATGGTGCTTCGATCGGTTTTTTGCCCCCGTTAAGCACTGCGGAAGCAGAGGCTTACTGGCTTGGGGTTGCGAATGATTTAGGTGACGGGCGTAAATTGTTTGTCGCCTGTGAGGGCGATTCCGTCATTGGCACAGTGCAGCTTGCTTTGACGTCAAAACGTAACGGATGGCATAGGGCCGAAGTGGAAAAGTTGATGGTCAATACGGCTGCCCGTGGCAAAGGAGTAGGCAAAGCATTGATGCTAAAGGCTGAAACATGCTGTCGGCAGTTGAAGCGCAACCTGATTGTACTGGATACCCGTGAAGGCGATGTTGCTTCCTCCCTGTATCGTAAGCTGGGTTATACCGAGGCCGGACGAATTCCTGATTTTGCCCTGAGTGCATCCGGCCAGTTCGATGCAACGATATTCTTCTACAAACAGCTCTGATAGCGCTTTATGGCGTTCGTTATCCCTATTTTTGAGTTCGCCATTAATGGGTACTCAAAGTGTGCACCCAGTATGAATCAGATTGCAACAACAGGTAATTGATCGTAAAAGTAAGATTTATGACTGGAGGAATACGGCGAAAGGAGTGGCAAACCCTTTATTGGTTATCCCAAAATGGTATATTTTAGGCAATGGAGTGAGTCGTTAAATAAGTGTAGGAACTGTGACCATGCTAGTGCCAGAGAATCCCATAAACGAAGTTGAGCGTTTGCAGTGCTTACGTTCCCTATCTTTGCTCGATACAGGCAGGGAAGAAAGGTTCGACCGGATTACCCGTTTGGCCAGGCGGCTTTTTAATGTGCCTGTTGCAACTGTGACACTGGTTGATAGTGACAGACAGTGGTTTAAATCCTGCTGCGGTGATGACTTGAAAGAAACAAGCAGAGAAGTGTCATTTTGCGGACATGCAATCCTGGCCGATGGCCCCTTTATTGTCTCTGATGCATCCCAGGATAAACGGTTTCATGATAATCCATTGGTCATCGGGCCACCTCATATCCGCTTTTATGCCGGTATTCCTCTGATTTACGATAATAAATACAAGCTGGGTACGTTGTGTATCTTCGACCATCAGCCCCATTCGATGGACAAAGATGAAGTTAAAGATCTTATTGATCTGGCCAAAATGGCCGAGCAGGAGTTGTCTGCTCTGCATGATGCAACCATTGATGAATTGACACAGATTTCTAACCGGCGTGGTTTCATCAAACTCGCGACCAAAAGCCTGGAAAACAGCTATATCCATGGGACGCCTTTTTCACTGGCCTTTTTCGATCTGAATAAGTTTAAAGAAATCAATGATAAGTTTGGTCATCAGGCCGGTGATGATGCGTTGAAGGATTTTGCATTTTTGATCAGTCAGAGTTTTCGCTATTCTGACTTATTTGCTCGAGTCGGTGGGGATGAGTTTGTTGTTTTGTATTCAGGGGTAGCGGAAGAAGAAGCACAGACGATGATTCAGCGTTTTCAGAAAACGGTGGATGATTTCAATGTACAGCAAAACCGCCCATATCAGTTATCTTTCAGTGCCGGGGTTTACACCTTGCCTGCCGGTAAAACGATGAACCTGGACGAGATTCTGGCGAAAGCGGATTCCAGAATGTATCTCAGTAAGATGCAATCCTGATGGCTCAAAAACAAACCCCAGCCGCTTAGGCTGGGGTTTGTTGTGTTCTAGAGCAATTATTTTTTCAATGTTTTAGGTGCAGTACTGCGACTACGGATCGCTTTCTGTAAGCGCATCCGGCGCTCTGCGGCAGACTGATCCGGATTATTGGTCCGGCCCTTGCGATCACGATAAGACGCTTTGGTGTTCAGTTTCTCAATGAGTGCATCACGTTTAGCGGGCTCGTAACCTTCAAGGATGACCCGGCGAATGCGTTGCTTGATGAGTTTTTCCACTTGCAGCAAAGTCAGTTCTTCTTCGCGGCTCACAAAGGAAATAGCATGGCCTTGCTGCCCGGCACGACCAGTACGGCCAATGCGGTGTACATAATCTTCGGCAAGAAATGGCATATCATAGTTCACGACATGCGGCAGACCTTGAATATCCAGTCCGCGTGCTGCCACTTCTGTTGCCACCATCACCCGGGCTTTACCTGTTGTAAACTCTTCCAGCGCACGGCGACGCGCACTTTGTGCTTTATCACCATGGCATAATACCGCTTTGATACCGTCGAGTTTCAGCTCTGTCACCAGATCATTGGCTGTTTCTTTGTAATTGACGAACACCAGCACCTGCTGCCAGTTCTTTTTGCCGATAAGCTCAGAAAGCAGTTCACGCTTTCTCTCTTCATCAACAGGATAAACCACATGCGCCACGGTTTCTGCCGTGGAGTTTTCAGGTGTGACAGAAATACGTTTTGGCTTGTGAGTGATCTCGCCCGCCAGTTTGTTCATCATGCTGGAGAATGTCGCCGAGAACAGCATGGTTTGCGGATGGCCCTGAATACCGCTCAAGATAGTGCGGATATCACCAATGAAGCCCATGTCCAGCATACGGTCAGCTTCGTCGAACACCAGAAATTCCAGGTTCGTTAACGACAGGTTACCTAAATCCAAGTGCTCAATTAAACGACCCGGTGTGGCAACCAGAATGTCGACACCACTTTCAAGCTGCTTTTCCTGACTCGACATTTTTTTTCCGCCAAACACAGCTGCCACACGTAATTCCAGATACTGGCTGTAATCTGAAATGTTGCGTGCAATCTGCTCTGCCAGTTCACGGGTCGGCGCAAGGATCAACGCACGCGTCGTAAAACTTTTTCTCGGCTTGGGGTTGTCGGCAATTTTCTGAATGATCGGCAGTGAAAAAGCGGCTGTTTTACCCGTACCAGTCTGGGCATTTGCCACAATGTCCTCACCACGACGAGCAGCAGGTATCGCTTTTTGCTGAATCGGAGTCATTTTTTCATAACCACATTCATCCAAAGCGCGAACAATTTCCGGAGCAAAATTTTGTGAAGCAAATGACATGTTACATTCCTACAGACGGTATACCGAACGAAACGCTAAGCTGAGGATTCCGTTTGGTATGACTGACCAAAACCAGGGATTATAGAGCAATAATCATAGTCTGTGGCAGATGATTTGAGGTTTAGCCGAAAAATTACGCAATAAAGGCGGGTATCCGGCCAGAAATAAACCGGGCTGAGCCCGGCTTGTGTCAGGTAAGGGAAGAAAGCAGAAGTGGCGGGTTGTCAGTGATGATGATATCGACGCCCCACTGGTAAAACTGGGCAACCAATTCTGGTTTATTCATGGTCCAGATATGAAGCTCCAAACCGGCCTGTTTAATCTCGCTTGCCAGTGTTTCATCCAGCAGGCGGTAGTCCATATGAACGCTGAACAGTTCAAGCTTCTCTGACAATGTCATCAGATCTGCCGGTACGCTGTCGCAGATCAATCCTCGGCGGATATGAGGCATCAGTTGCTGGCAACAGGCGACAGCGTTAACGGAAAAGCTCGAGAGTATCAGCGATTCAGCAGGGAAATCATTGGCGGCAATGGTGTCTGCAACCTTGCTGACCAGTAACTCGGTTTCTGCCTCATCATGAACCTTGATTTCCAGGTTGAGTTTAAGTTGGTGTGCACGGCAGGCATTGAGTGCTTCATCCAGCGTCAGAATGCGTTCGTTGGCAAAGTTCGTGCTAAACCAGCTACCGGCGTCAAGGGCTTTCAATTCAGCCAGATTCAGCTCACGGACATAACCACGGCCGTTGGTGCAGCGGTTCACTTTTTTGTCGTGAAATATGACTGGGATAAAATCCGCACAGATTTGGGTATCCATTTCAACCCACTGTATCTGATGTTTAGCGGCTTCCTGCAAGCCTGCCAGAGTATTTTCAGGAGCCAGCGCAGCGGCTCCGCGATGTCCGGAAATCATGTGTGATCAGTACCATCAAGAAAAAGAGACAGGTAACGACTGTTTCTGTGAATATGCCTCAGGATTATAACAGTTCAATGACGGTAAACGTCCAGATGTTGTTTAGCGCTCAGCTGTCTCAGCACCCACATAACTGCCGAGTTTGATGAAATAGTGTTTGTTGCAACGGCTGCACTGGAATTTATGACTGTTTTTGTTAAGAATTTTATCTAACATCGTTCGGCGAATACGCAGAGGAACACTTTTGCTTTTGCAATGTGGACACATAATCGTACTTTCTTCTATGAAATCGTGAGCGTATTGTATGCGACAACGGAATCAATTCAGTGACTTGTGTCGCAAATCACTATTGCATATGCGGCAGGGTGTTATGCATAAGTTGAATATTGCCGGGTTTTCTGTTTTATCGGGAACGTCATCCTGCCTCTGTGTACGGTGAAGAACGATGAAAGCTGGATATGAGTGTGTTACCATTCGCCGACTTTTAACCGTGTAGCTGGCGGCGCTTCCTCTATTGACAGGGATTCAGCGACTTTCCGCTTCGCACGATGACGATAGATTGATGAGGACTTTAGTATGAAACTGACTGTGCTGGATCAGGCATTGTTTGACCACTTGTATCGCGACATTAGAGAGTTTCGTACTACGTTTGATCTGGACATTGAAAATCCATCGACGCTGAATGAGCAAATGGATCAGTTACATACCTCGCTGGCAGTAGAAGAACTGACAGAACTGGCGGAAGCCGATTCACTGGTTGAGCAGGCCGATGCCATTGTGGACACTGTCTATGTACTGATGGGACGACTGGTACATCTGGGTGACAGCAAGGTTCAGGATAACCTCGGTGTCAGCTATATGATTGACCTGTTGCTGCAAATTGCCAAACGACTGAATATCGATTTCGTGCCCTGCTGGGACGAAGTGCATGCCAGCAATATGAGCAAGGTGTGCCGTAACGAGCAGGAGTTTTCGGAAACACAGGCGTTTTATGCCAAGCAGGGTGTCGAGATTACAGGTAACCAGAAAGGCGATTACATCATTGCTAAATGTGCCAAGGATGTAGAGCTGGAAGACAAAGTAATCCGCAAAGGGAAAGTCCTGAAATCTGTGTATTATCGCCCTGCAGATCTGGTGACATTAGTAACTAACTAACTTCTGAGTTTCATCAGCGCTTGATCCCTGCCACATAGGCAGGGTTTTTCCGACTACTTTCACTCACTGTCTTCGTACTGACGTACCAGCCCTTTACACTTTCTTTTTTCTGACGAATTTCTGATTATGCCCCGATCTAATCCCACTGATTCCACCCAAGCAGGTTCGCTGTCGCGACAGCTGTTTTCCATGACCTGGCCGATGATGTTCGGTGTACTTTCCTTGATGAGCTTTCAACTGGTCGACAGTGCCTTCATCGGACAGTTAGGTGTGTTGCCACTTGCTGCACAGGGCTTCACGCTACCGATACAGATGATCATTATTGGTCTTCAGGTTGGACTGGGTATCGCCACGACGGCGGTGATCTCACGGGTGCTCGGCAGTGGTGACGAGCGGCGTGCCAAGCAGTTAGGTGGATTGGTAGTTCTGACCGGTGCTTTGATTGTCGTGGTCGTCGGAATTGCCATCTGGTTATTGAGAGGGCCAATCCTTTCATTGCTGAGCGCCCCGGAGAATGTCCGGCCACTCATTGATGCTTACTGGCCATACTGGCTGTGCAGTGCCTGGCTGGGCGCCATGGTCTATTTTGCCTACAGTTTGTGTCGGGCCAATGGCAATACTGTGTTGCCCGGTATCATGATGGTGGTCACCAGTCTGCTGAATATGGTGCTGGATCCGCTCTTTATTTTTACCTTGGATCTGGGGCTTGCCGGTGCGGCAATGGCCACCATAGTGGCATTTGCTATCGGTATGCTGGTGATGTTTCCTATCGTCATCAAACGGCATTGGATGTCGTTGAACTGGCAAGGTTTGCATGTCATGGCATCAGTAAAAGAACTCCTCAACATTATGGCGCCCGCCATGCTCAGCCAACTGATGCCGCCGCTCGCTTCCATGCTGGCCACCAAACTGGTTGCAGGCTTCGGTGCTGCTGCCGTCGCCGCCTGGGCCTTAGGTTCCAGACTGGAATTTTTCTCTATTGTGGTGGTACTGGCACTTACTATGTCTATGCCGCCAATGGTGGGCCGCTGTCTGGGACGAAAAGACATGGCATCCATCACCGCACTGATACGGCTGGCCGTGAAATTCATCATGGTCTGGCAGTTTGCCATCGCCGCTATGTTACTGATGTTATCTGTCTGGCTGCCGTCCGTGTTAAGCAGCGATCCATCCGTCAGTCAGCTTCTTTCGGTTCATCTTCGTTGGGTGCCTGTCAGCCTCGGCCCGCTTGGGGTGTGTATGTTGATGGTCTCGGTAAGTAATGCGCTGGGAATGCCGATGCGGGCATTGGTCATTTCCTGTTTACGTTTATTTGCCTGTTTCCTTCCGTTGATCTGGCTGGGCGCACATTTTGGCGGAATAAAGGGCCTGTTTATCGGGGCGATGTTTGGTAATCTTGCCGCCGGATTGATGGCCTGGCTGTGTTTCCAGCAAGGCATGCATAAAGTGGTCGCGAAATTTACACCTGCGGCGATGGCAGAGCAGAATTAATACCAATCGGGATAAGTCAGTGTTCAGATCACTGCGCAGGAAAAATCGCTTAGAACAAGGCATGGATTGCAGCTCGCTAGTGGTTCTAACGACAAAATCCATAACGCAGTGATTAGCGGTTTTAACCAGCAAGAATGATCAAAGACTTATGTCGATTGGTATAAGTACAAAAAAGACATGGAGAAACAATGAACGGTATTTCCCCGCAGCAAAGGCATCGATTTAAGAGTATCAGTTATCAGGACATTGGGCAGGGACCGGTGATCCTTCTGGGCCATGCTTACCTGTGGGACAGCACTATGTGGCAACATCAGACCGCGGCGCTCAGTCAGTCTTTTCGATGTATCGTGCCAGATTTCTGGGGGCACGGCGAATCCGATGCCGCTCCGTCTGCCAGCGCGACACTGGCTGATTATGCCAGTCTGATTAACGAACTACTGGAACACCTTGGCATAGAACAAGTGGGTATTGCCGGCCATTCACTGGGAGGAAGCTGGGCGATCGAACTGGGCGTTCTTGCCCCAGCTAAAGTGAAGTCCCTGGCGCTGCTGGACAGTTTTGCCGGCCTGGAGCCTGAAGTGGTTAACCTGAAATATCAGGCGCTGTTACGGGAGGCGGAATCCGCTCAGTGTTTCAGCCAGGCATTTGTCGATTTCTTTACCCCTTTGCAGTTTGGCCAGAATCTAGAGCAGCGGCAGCCTGAACTGGCTGCGCAGTTTCGTGCCCGTTTAGCGCACTATCAGGGCGGTGCGGTCAGTGCGCTGGTACAGGCCGGACGTATGTGGTTTGGCCGCCGTGACAGTTTTGAAGATGCCGAAAACTTCGCTCTCCCGTGCCTGCTGCTGGTCGGCGTACAAGACAAGATTCGCTCTGTGCTGGAATCCAACCTGATGCTGGATGGTGTCACCGGAAGCCGCCTTGAGCTGATTGCAGAAGCGGGACATTTAACACCACTGGAACAACCGGAAGCAGTCTCAGGGCATTTACTGCCGTTTTTCCGGCACACCATGGAATGACGTAAGATTCATTGAGAGAACAAGATGCTAGGGATTGTAATCAGGCTTTTTCCGCTGTGGGCAGTGCTGTTATCAGGATATGCCTATGTTCAGCCGGCTTTTTTTGTTGGGTTGAAAACCGCTATTGTGCCATTGCTGACATTTGTGATGTTAACAATGGGGCTGACGCTGAAAACGACGGATTTTTTGGCGGTAGTACAGAACAAACGTGCAGTGAGTGTAGGCGTGCTTCTGCAGTTTACCGTCATGCCGCTGGTGGCCATAGTGCTCAGTCTGGCGCTGGGATTTAACCCAGAGCAAACTGTCGGCATGGTGTTGGTGGGCAGCGTCGCCGGTGGTACAGCGTCCAATGTGATATGTTATCTCGCCAAAGGGGATGTTGCGCTATCCATTACCATGACGGCAATGTCGACCTTACTCGGCGTGTTTCTGACACCGCTGCTGACTGGCTCTCTGGCAGGTTTGAGTGTCGAAGTCCCTATGGTGGCCATGCTTTCCAGTCTGGTAAAAATGGTGTTGTTACCTGTGCTGGGCGGAGTGCTGATCAATCATTTCGCAGCAGGTTTCAGCCGTCGGCTTACCCCTGTTTTGCCTTTGCTGTCAGTGACTGCCATTGTCATTATTATTGCGATTGTGGTGGCACTCAATGCTGACAGCCTGACGCAAATCGGGCCTGTGATTGCCCTGGCGGTTATTCTTCATAATGGGATAGGCCTGGCAGCCGGGTACTTTTCCTGCCGTCTGTTGGGGTTCAGTGAGACGGTCTGCCGTACTATTGCCATTGAGGTAGGTTTGCAAAACTCCGGTCTGGCAACCGCGCTGGCGATGAAATTCTTTTCCCCGGTTGCGGCGATCCCCGGCACGCTGTTTTCAATCTGGCATAACATTTCTGGTTCAATGCTGGCGGCGTACTGGTCTAAAAAAGCCCCGGCTCAAAGTGTGGATCCGCTAGCCAGCTGAACCGACAGGGAACAATAAAAAGCAGTCAGTTACCATCACTGGCTGCTTTTTTCATTGAACCGCCTTTCTGATTTTATCTGACACCTTGTCAAACGACGAGTTACGGTGTCACTGACATACAATGAGAGAAAAGACATGCAATCAACCGTTCGTGCCCTGATGGTTCAGGGGACTACATCTGATGCAGGAAAAAGTGTGCTGGTTGCAGGACTGTGCCGGGTGCTGGCAAGAAAAGGCATTCAGGTCGCACCGTTCAAACCACAAAACATGGCCCTGAACAGTGCCGTCACAGCTGATGGTGGTGAAATTGGTCGCGCCCAGGCCGTCCAGGCCTTTGCTTGCGGTATTGAGCCGACAGTGGACATGAATCCGGTATTGCTTAAACCGAACACGGACACAGCCGCCCAGGTGATTGTGCAGGGCAGAGCGGTCGAGGATATGGATGCCATTGGCTTTCAGGGCTACAAGCAGTTTGTGCTGCCCTCTATTCTGGAATCTTTCGCCCGCCTGCAGCAGAGCTATGACGCAGTGGTGATTGAAGGGGCCGGCAGCCCTGCTGAAGTCAATCTGCGCGAAAACGACGTCGCCAATATGGGCTTTGCCGAGCCGGCCGATGTGCCTGTCATCATTGTGGCCGACATAGATCGCGGCGGCGTTTTTGCGCATCTTTACGGTACGCTTGCGTTATTGTCTGAGTCAGAGCAGGCCAGAGTAAAAGGTTTTGTCATTAACCGTTTTCGCGGCGATATCACCTTATTGCAATCCGGGCTTGACTGGCTGGAGCATAAAACGGGCAAGCCTGTACTGGGCGTATTGCCGTATCTGCATGGCTTGATGCTTGAAGCGGAAGATGCGATCTCTGTGCAGCAGGTGGCAAAAGTAGACAACCCCTTTCAGGTTGTGGTGCCTGTGTTAACCCGAATCAGTAATCACACCGATTTCGATGCATTGCGGATGCACCCCCAGGTAAATGTTCATCTGATTGGCAAAGGAGAGCCATTACCTGCCGCGGATCTGATCATTTTGCCCGGCAGTAAAAGTGTGCGCAGCGATTTGGCCTACCTGCGTGAACAGGGCTGGGATAAGCAGATTGCCCGGCATCTGCGCCTTGGCGGCAAGGTCATGGGCATTTGCGGCGGTTACCAGATGCTGGGCGAATGGGTGTCCGATCCGCACGGTTTGGAAGGAGAACCGGGTCAAAGCGAGGGCTTGGGTTATTTACCCATTACGACGGTTTTGGAGCCTGAAAAGCAGCTTAAACGTTCTCAGGGCACACTGCGTCTGCCTGGTATGCCGTCGGTTGAGGTCAGTGGTTATGAAATACACGCTGGGGTGACATCGGGTGTATCGCTGGACTCTGCACCGGTTCATTTGCACACAGACAGCGGAAAGCTTGCTGACGGTGCAATCGGAATCGATGGTCAGGTTTTCGGTACTTATTTACACGGCGTGTTTGATAAACCTTCAGCTTGCAGCGCGATTCTGAACTGGGCGGGTTTATCGGACTGCCAGACACCAGACATGGATCAAATCAAAGCGGAAAACATCGAACGTCTGGCTGATGAGATCGAACAGCATCTCGACTTGGCTGCGCTTTGGCCGGAATGGAAGCATTTGTTTCAAAAGGCATAATTTTTTCTTAAAACGCAATCTGCTGCATAGTCATTGAAAGGCAGAGTATTTTGAGGTGGTACAGGAAAAATGCCCGAAAATATCGTCTCACAGGTCCGTGTTGGCGAATGGCATGAATATCAGTCTGAAAGTGTAAGAATACTGTTTGTCATTCATTTTCAATTAGCGTTTGCACATGCAGGATGAAGGCGATAAGTTAAATGCCTGTTGGAGTAGATGATCGGCCTGATACTGACCATATCAGGCCACGATATGTAATTGGAAGTAAGCAGTATGCATAAAACAGACGACGTAAGAATTAAAGAAATTAAAGAGTTATTGCCGCCAGTCGCCGTGTTGGAAAAATTTCCGGCCACTGAAAACGCATCTGAAACTGTCTATGAAGCGCGTAAAGCCATTCATAACATTTTAAATGATGAAGACGATCGCTTGCTGGTCGTGGTTGGTCCTTGTTCCATTCATGATACGAAAGCGGCAATTGAGTACGGCGCACGCCTGAAAACATTGCGTGACGAACTGAAAGATCGTCTGGAAATTGTTATGCGTGTCTACTTTGAAAAGCCACGTACTACAGTGGGCTGGAAAGGTTTAATTAACGACCCGTATATGGATGACAGCTTTCAGTTAAATGACGGCTTGCGCATGGGCCGTAAACTGCTGCTGGATTTGACCGATATGGGCATGCCGACAGCCGGTGAGTTCCTGGATATGATCACGCCGCAGTACATGGGCGATCTCATCAGTTGGGGCGCAATCGGTGCGCGTACCACTGAATCTCAGGTTCACCGTGAACTGGCCTCAGGTTTGTCTTGTCCGGTTGGATTTAAAAACGGTACAGACGGCAATATCAAAATTGCGACCGATGCTATCGGTTCCGCCAGTGCGCCACACCATTTCCTTTCGGTCACCAAGTTTGGCCATTCAGCGATAGTATCGACGGCGGGTAATGAAGACTGCCATATCATTCTGCGTGGCGGTAAAGAGCCGAATTACAGTGCAGAACATGTCAATGCAGTGGTTGAACAACTGGAAAATGCCGGTCATCGTCAGAAAGTGATGATCGACTTCAGCCATGCCAACAGTCTGAAGCAGTACAAGCGCCAGATTCTGGTTGCTGAAGACGTGGGTCAGCAGATTGCCAGCGGTAACAAAGCGATCTTCGGTGTGATGATTGAAAGTCATCTGGTTGAAGGTCGCCAGGATATTGTTGATGGCAAGGTTGCCACTTACGGCCAGAGCATCACGGACGCCTGTATTGGCTGGGAAGACACGGAAAGCGTGTTGCGTGAACTGGCAGAGAAAGTCGAACAGCGTCGTCAGAAATCATGATTGGGTAGCGGCACTGACACTCAGTGCCAGTGCTAACTGAAAAAGCGAGAGTCTGACCGGGCTCTCGCTTTTTTTCGCATCAGATAAGGCGTTTGCGGTGGTATTAACCGCCCTGACCGGGTGGGTATTGTGTGAACATTTCGCTGACCTGTTCCTGAATAAATTGGTCTCTGGCCGTCGGGGTCATGCTTTCTGTCAGCTGGCGGCGGGAAACAGAACGCCAGATGACTTTATTGGTTTTGTTATCAATTAATTCAACGATCAGCTTGCCATAGGTGTATTCACGAAACCTGACAGGGGCGGAATAGGCAATGCTGCTGTAACCGTATCCCACACCGAATCCAACTGAGGTGCCGTAAGAATCAAAATCTGTCATTTCCCGGATATACGGGTTAACTGTGATGTCCGCTTTTGGCTCTGCGTCCTGTGCCGGCTGTAAGCCTTTGTATCTTAATTCCCGTTTGATAGTGTCTTCCAGCCGCGCTTTATCAAGACTGACAATCGACGTATTTCCGGGTTCAGCAAACTGGAAGGTTTTGTATTGGCTGAAGTCTACGTTTGCATTGTAGTCAGTGGATACTTTGGCGCTGCATCCGCTCAGCAGAATCAGGACACTGGGGATAAGTATCAGTAAAGCTCTCATGCCATTTACCCTCGCTAGCGGATTGGATCCCGGTTGCTTTGAGTATAGCGGTTTGCCGGCTTCTATAATCAATACATCTGAGAGTGACACTTTTCATCCGGGAATAAGAATGAAAGTCGCAGGTGGTTGTTTTGCTGTGTTAATCATCGTTGCTGCTGCTGGTAGCCGGCTGTTGGCGGAAAATTCCGTGGCAGAGGGCACTGAGACAGACATTATCAGCCTGTCTGTTCACTTTATCGGCCAGACCGGAGTGGGCGAGGCCACATCAGCCCGGGCAGAGCGCTCGGATAACACAGAGATACCCGGCCTTCTTTTTCATCCGGTTGACGACTATGCAGAGTATGAGCGTATCTGGTGCTTGTCCCGTGATTACTCTGTTGAAGACTACCAAACGCGCATTCAGGCGCTTTGCCGTCGCCAAAAGGGCCGGATGGAAGGGGAATGGTGTCAAGCGGCAGATGTGGCTATGCCGCTCTTCAGTGCTTCCATTGCCATGACGGGACAGCAGTGTACACCGGGTGGCGAAACAGCGGTTGTACACGTTTATCAGCCACTTACCAGTGCGGACTCTGCCGACTGGCAGCGATTTGCTGATGTGATGGGTTATCAGGCGGCAAAGAAATAGATCCAGTGTGGCACCGGGCAGAGTTTCATCATATACCAGCTGATTTTATCCATCAGTCAGATACACTAATCTGGACTGACCAGATAATAAACAAGGATGTAACATGTCTCACTGGCAACGACTTTTGGTAACGGAAGAAGAGGGTATTGTCACCGTCTCTTTAAATCGTCCTGACAAACTGAATGCGCTGGATATCAGGTTATTCAAAGAATTGGATAGCGTCAGCCTGTCATTGCGAAAGCGAAAAGATATTCGTGCCATTATTCTGACTGGCGAGGGCGGTAACTTTAGCAGTGGCCTGGATGTTAAGAGTGTTGCGACCTCACCCAGTATGGTCTTGGGTGTACTGAAGAAATGGATGCCGGGTAATGCCAATCTGGCCCAGCGGGTATCGCGCAACTGGCGCCGCATTCCCGTGCCTGTTATTGCAGCGATAGAAGGCCGCTGTTATGGCGGTGGCATGCAGATAGTGCTGGGGGCCGATTTTCGTTTTGCCACACCAGAATCTGAACTGTCTATCATGGAAATACGCTGGGGCCTGGTGCCGGATATGGCAGGCTTGCTGTCACTGCGCGAGTTGGTGGCAAAAGATGTGGCGATGAAGCTGACTATGACGGGTGAAATCGTATCCGGTTCTCGTGCACAGCAACTTGGCCTGGTGACGGAAATTCATGATAACCCGCGTCAGGCCGCACAAGTACTGGCTCAGCAGCTTTGTCAGGCGTCGCCAGATGCGATTGCTGCCATCAAATCAACCACAACCCGAAGCTGGTCACGCAGCGAACGGTATTTGCTGGCCAGAGAAACCGTCAGCCAGCTGAGATTGATCATGGGGAAAAATTTTCACATCGCCGGATACAGGCAGCGCAACAAGGCGGATAAACCCTATCGGCAACGGCAGTCATTTTGGTAATTAATCCATGGGTTTATCTGCTTGGCAGGCTTATACTTTCTAAAGACCCCTCTGAAGGAGAGCCTGTTGGATCAAAGTAACAAATACACTATCTATTTTATTGGTGCGATAGTTTTGGTTTGTATTGCCGTGCAGCTTGTCAATGTACTGCTGAATGGCTATCTGCTGGATTACGGCTTGCTGCCAAGACATCTTAACCATGCGATAGGTTTGTTAGCTTATCCGTTTATCCATGGTTCGTGGGCGCATTTAGTCAGTAACATGGTGTCATTTTCAGCCCTGGCTTATCTGGTGTCACGTTCAGGTGCGGGCAGACTGATTGCTGTGTTTATGATCAGTTGGGTGGTCAGTGGAGTAAGCGTGTGGTTATTTGGCCGCATGCATTATCACATCGGGTTAAGCGGTATTATCTACGGACTCTGGGCGTACCTGCTGGTGTATGCTGTGCTCAGGCGTAGTCTTAAGTCGTTGGCAATCGCGTTGATTGTGATGTTTTTTTACGGCCCGATGCTGACGGGGATTATTCCCGCACATAGCTGGATAAGTTACGAAAGCCATCTGTCCGGTGCGCTGGCCGGTGTGATGGCCGGCTATGTGTTTGCCCGGCGAGATAAAGCCAGAGCACTGGCAAATGTTGAACAATAAGAGGACGACCTATGCTTATTACCTTTCACTCCCAAGCCAGTGCCAACATCACTATGTTTGGCGATGTGGCAAAACAACTGATTCATATGATGGGATACTGCGAAAATATTCCCGGTATTATTGATGTCGATGACGTGCCGCAAGCTTTATTGAATCTGCAAACCAAGTTGGCAGAAGCGGAAAAACTAGACGCTGCCCAGCAGGCCGAAACAGAGGCTGAAGATGACCCCTGGGAAGATAAAGAACCGCACATCAGTATGATGACAAGAGCCAGACCGCTGATTGAGATGCTGGAATCAGCCATCGCGGATGAGGTCGTGGTGATGTGGGAATCAGACAGCTGATTCAGTCAACCAGATGAAGCGGGGCAAAAGGATCATCGTCCGGATCGTTGCGCCACAAGTATTCTGCGTCTATGGCAACCTTACGTGCCGCTTCCTCTCCCATCAAAAAGGCGATGAGACCAAGCGTCATATCCAGACCTGCGGCAGTACCGGATGAGGTAAATGTGTTCTCATCCTGAACCCATCTGGCGACAGGTTGCCATTTCACGTTAGGGTTGAGTTCACTGACCCAATGATACTGATGTTTGCTGGTGGTTGCGGCTTTGTGATCCAGCAGTCCGGCCTGAGCCAGCAGCGCAGAACCGGTACAGACGGCACAGCGAATTCTGGCTTTGCGGCCCTGGCGGCTTATCCATTGAATCAGCTGAGGATTCTTCAGACTGGCTTTGACGCCTTTACCGCCAGGCACCAGTAACAAATCGCAGAACAGATCGTCGTCAAAGTCGGCCTCGGCCATTAAGCTGACACCCTGCTCACTGAGCACGGCTGATGCGCTCTCAGAAACCAGAGTGACTGTGATGTCTTCTTCAAGCGCGTTCAGCAGCGTCAGCGGGCCACTGACATCCAGCAGGCAAAATTCCGGAAACAAGGGGATCACAATACTGATTCCACGCTGTTTGTCTGGGGCAAGGGCTTCTGTCATTCTGTCACACTTTAAATTGCTCAACCTAACGTAAAGCATAGTTGTTTAACTGGTTATCCAAAAAAATCCTGCCAGACCGAATGTAAGATTTTCTTTATGGTCAGGCAGCCCTTGAGACAGAGACATCGCTCAAATGACGGTCAGATTATCCATTCGAAGTTACTCCCTGGTAATGCGCGCTCACTGTCACGCTTATCATCAGTTAGTGCTCCCCCTCCATGGCAACATAACCCTGACATTGCCTGATTTTTCAGGAAAAGTCGGGCCAGGGCAGTGTGTGGTTATTGGCGCTGAAATGATGCATGAGTTTAAAGCGGATGAAAAATGTCGCTTTCTGGTCGCTGACCTGGATTACTTACCGGAGAGCTTGCAGCAGTTAGCCCGACCTGTGTTTGCAACGTCACCTGAACTTGTCGCCTATTGTCAGTTTTTGGAGCTGCAGCTAACGCAATCGACACAGCCTGGTTTGATAGAACCCATGTCAGCGCTGTTTTATAACTTATTGCAGAATCAGGTTATTCCCGCTTGTCGCGACGCCCGAATCAGTGAAGCCGTCCGCTTTCTTAACGAAGACATCAGCCGGACACCGTCCCTTGGTGAACTGGCAGCACTGGCCTGTCTCAGTCTCAGCCAGTTCAAGACGCTGTTCAAGCAGCACGTGGGGATGACGACCGGACAGTACTTACTCACTCAGCGAATGATGAAAGCCAAGGCCCTGCTGGCGCATTCAGACTTGCCCGTTTCTTTGATTGCCGAACGGGTCGGTTTTACGGATTTGTCAGCATTCAGCCGCCGTTTTTCTGCTTATTGGAAGGAGACTCCCCGACAGATCCGCCGACGGTAACAGTTCGGCTTCTGGCAACACTAAACCGGCTTTTCAGCAAAAACGGCGACACCATTCTGCGGTACTTTCTAACCTCTTTTAAACAGTTAGGCAGGAAAGAGTATGGATATTTGCTGGCAGGATTTCGAAAAAGTGGATCTCAGAGTCGGACAGATCATCGCCGTTGAAGCTTTCCCGGAAGCAAGGCGGCCGGCGTTTAAGCTCTGGCTGGATTTTGGTGAGGACATAGGCAAGCGCAAAAGCAGTGCGCAAATTACTGACTTATACGACGCATCAACACTGCTGGGTAAAAAGGTAATGGCAGTGGTCAACTTTCCGGCCAAGCAGATCGGCCCCTTTATGTCAGAATGCCTGGTGACCGGATTCTACCGTGAGGATGGTTCTGTCGTACTGGCAGTGCCGGATCAGGATATCCCTGTTGGTGCACGGCTCGGATAAAGCGCTCGGGACAGACAGCGGATACAGTATCCGCCGTGTGGATGATTTATGGTTTGTGAATGTTACCCAGATAGAGATTGGTGTCGTAGTCAAACATTATCTGCCCGCCGATCTGGTGAGCGTTAAATAATGCGGTTAGGGCATCCGTTAGCGCATGGAAAGCGGTACTGTCTTGTGGCGGACAATAAGATGCGGAACGTACTCTGCCGATAAAACCGTCTAAGTCGAAATATTGCCGGTAGGCAAAGGTCAGTGTTTGCATCTGGCCATCGGCAAAGAAATGGCGGAGATCGCCGTCGGTCAGATTCATGTGATTGATGCTGGTGTAATCCGTGCCGTACCGGGTCAGCAGTTCATCATACTGCTGCTGAATAGGCGTGGAGAGCTTGCGCTGATTCCAGATTAACGCGAGATGCGCCCCCGGTTTTGCAATGCGCTGAAACTCGGTGCGGGTTTGCGCATTGCAAAACCAATGGAAAGACTGGGCGGCGGTGATCAGATCGACCGACGCATCAGCTAATCCTGTGCGTTCAGCAGGTGCTGCAAAGCTGGTATACCCGGAGTAATCGGCGAGTTGGTGATCAGCAGCCTGCCGCATGGCGTCATTGGGTTCAATGGCGCTCACCTGTAGTCCTTGCTCAAGCAGTAACTTTGTCAGTATGCCGGTACCTGCACCGATATCGGCAACTTGTGACTGGCTACCGAGATGGGTTTGAGATACTAACGTCTCGATCAACGCCTGTGGGTAACCTGGGCGATATTTCAGATAGTCATCAACCCGGTCTGAAAAGCGTTCTGTATTCCCTGTCATAGCAGATGATTCCTTGCACTTGCCTATACTAATAGGATTATCGGTTATTGAATCAGTTGCAGCCATTGTGCTGGCGTTTCAAACATATAAGCGGGATGCTCAGTTTCCAGCTCTTTTCTTGAGCCATAGCCCCAGAGCACACCGGCAGACTGCAGGCCATTTTTGTGAGCCGCTGTCAGATCAACCGCTCTGTCGCCAATCATGAGCGAATGCTGACTGATAGTGTATCGCTGCCGCAAGTCTTGCAGTTGCTGCCATTTTTCA
This sequence comes from Photobacterium salinisoli, assembly GCF_003614885.1. GTDB lineage: Bacteria > Pseudomonadota > Gammaproteobacteria > Enterobacterales > Vibrionaceae > Photobacterium > Photobacterium salinisoli. Next base: position 274,067 of record NZ_QZMS01000011.1, on the reverse strand, counting down.
ATCCCGACATCACCACCATTGATAAATTCAAACAGGCCTTCCAGGCCAAACAACGTCAGAATTTGTTTCGCAAAATCAGCACGTTTTGATGTGCAGATACCCATACGTATTTTCTGGTTGTGCAGGGCAAGCAGGGTGTCTTTTACGCCGTCGTAAAGCCGGTTTTCCGAATAACCTATGTCGGCGTAACGCTCACGGTAGCGGGCCACCAGATCGGCGATGAACTGTGAGTCATGGCTGCCCGTTAGCGCGATAAAGGTTTTGTCCAGTGGCGGGCCAATGTATCTGGCTATCTCTTCCTCGGGCAATTCAGGCCGCCCGAAATGAGCGAGGGCATAATTGAATGATTTAACGATGCCTTCTTTGGGATCGCTGAGGGTGCCGTCGAGGTCAAAAATCAGAATGTCATGTTTCACTAATACAGTCTCCTGAACCTATCGCGTTTTAGGAAGGGGGGGATATACCGAGAAACAGCGTTACGCTGAACAGTATCCAGTCATTGATAATATGGGCACCGGTCGATACCCAGATACTTTTGGTCTTGAGGTAAGCAAGGGAGAGCACGAGCCTAGCTGTTCCTATTACGAGCAGACATTGTAAGATATTCCAGCCATAGGTGGGTAAATGCGCCAGACCAAACATAACGGCGGTGATCACCCATGCCAGAATCATCGAGCGCGTTCTTGATAAGTGGCAGTGGGAATAGAAAATATACATCAGCGCCAGAAAAGGCAGGATTGTGAATACTTCTTCGCCAAATAGCTGCGGCAAGGTTTTTAGATAAAACAGAACCCTTTCCAGGTTCGACATATCCGACAACTGTGCCATGGCCTGATTAGGGTTGGCGCCAAAAAGTCTGACGACCATAAAGCCGATCAAAACGCTGACCAGCACATTCAACAGACCAATACCGAGCATCCATTTGAGGTGATTGAACGATATCGGGCGAAAGATTTCGCGCCAGCGGTTGGGTGCTATCCGGGCAAGGTACAACAGGGGAATGGCAAAAAACAGGATGGCAGGAATGAATTGCCCTGAAGGCGTAGCAAAAAGAGGGAGCGGAGTAATCAATACCGCAAATCCGGCAAAGACCAATATGACAAGGAGCAGCCATTGGCGAGGGCTGAAGGCAACGGGTTTGTCGTTATAAAAAGGAAAATCGTCACCGTGTGAGCCATTTTTATCTGGATTCATTGTTGCATTCGCTCAATTTTTGCATCTGATTGTATATGATAAATGCGTGCTGGTCAGCATTCGCTAACTTGCGTAACATGGGCAACAGAACTGATTGATAAGGAATTTATCATGCCTCAATTAGACTGTGTTGAAGTCAACCCTAAGGTCAAACCCACAGCTTCCGTCATCTGGCTGCACGGATTAGGGTCAAATGGCCATGATTTCGAAGCCATTCTGCCTGAATTAAAGTTACCTGCTTCGTCGCCAGTTCGCTTTATTTTTCCTCATGCGCCATCACTGCCTGTGACAGTGAATGGCGGCATGGTGATGCCGGCCTGGTACGATATTCTCGAAATGGGTATCGGCAGGAGATTGGACAAAGAACAACTGCTGGAATCTGCCGAAAAAGTGGCGGATCTGATTGATCGAGAACGTGGGCGGGGCATTCCGAGTGATCGGATTATTCTGGCCGGTTTCTCTCAGGGAGGGGCGGTGGCTTATCAGGCCGCATTAACTTATCCCCACCCGCTGGCCGGTTTACTGGCGCTGTCTACTTACTTTCCAACCTCGAAAAGTATTGATGTCGCGCTTGCTAATCGCCACCTGCCGATTGAAGTGATGCATGGCAGTTTTGACCCTGTCGTACTGCCATCCATGGGGAAAGCGGCAGTAGAAGATTTACAGGAGCTGGGCTTTCAGCCTCAGTGGCGGGTTTACCCCATGGAACATCAGGTGTGCATGCAACAGGTGAAAGATATTGCAGACTGGCTGAAGCACACCTTAAAGATGAATAGTTAACCTGGCTCATTCGCCCGGCCTGTTATTGATCTGACTGAGCCGGGACTATTTCCCGGCAATTTTACTGGCAAGCAGCCCTTGTAGTTGGTAGATATTGGTTTTGCTGCCAAATTCCATACCCAAAGGATCATGCTGACCTGAAATCCAGATTTTTAACTCTGCATCTAAATCAAAGTTGCCGGTCGATTCAACCAGAAACATGGTAATCGCTTTATAAGGTATTGAACGATATTCCACTTTTCGCCCCGTCATTCCTTGTTTGTCTATCAGCAATAAACGGCAGTCTGTCAGGATCAACATGTCTCTTATGAGTTTGTAGGCCAGCTCAATCTTTTCATTGGGCCCCAGAATGATCTGAAGCTCTTCCGTCGCTTCAGAAATCGCCATTTCGCCGGCATTGCCCAGTAGTTTATCCAGTAGACCCATTGTGTTTTCCTTTTTTATCATTGATTTAGTCAGTAACGTGCTTGGTGTGACACTGATTAAACAATACGCATCAAAGCAGAAATATACCAGTTCGGCACATTGACAGGTCATAATCGACTTGTATATTTATACAGTGCTTTTTTGTTATTCCTTAATTGGAGAATGATAATGCAAAAGGAAAAATTGTCTGCGAACTGGCTGGCTTATGTCGAGGTAAAGGGGCCATACGGTGAGAATTATGATCCTGCATTAGGTACCTTGTTTGGCTGGGCGGCTCAGCAAGGGCTGCAAGGAGGGCAGTGTATTTTTGTCTACCTTGATGATGTGGAGAATACGCCACCGCAGGAATGCCGCACCCGTGTTGGTATCACTGTGCCTGAAGGCACCCAAGTGGAAGGCGCGATTGCACTGACTCATTTACCGGGTGGCGATTACGCAACGTTACGTAAACAGGTCACGGATAAGACGCAATACGGCATGTACTGGCAACAACTGCATCAGGAGATAGCGGCAGATAACCATATCCAATTCGATTATGAACGGCCGTGTTTTGAGCTATACCACAGTGTTGATGAAGAAAATGATATTTGTGACACCAGTTTCTGCATTCCGGTTAAGTAGGTTACTACTGATGGGATCTCAGCTACCAACCCCGATGAAATCTCGGGGCTGGTGGCTGGAACTGAATATCGGCCGGCAATGAATCAGAACAGATCAGTGCGTATCTAAATCCATATATTCCAGTATTTCAGATAACTGCCGGTTGCGTTCTGCCGTCAGTATCCCCAGCCAGTCCTGAACGGACAGATTAGCGTTAAGAGAAGCCAGCATGCTGGCGGTTTGTTCTCTGTAAATCAGCCAGGCTCGCTGAACACTTTCAACATCTTTAGCGGTGACTTGAAGGTTAAAGTCTTCAATCGGGCCCATTTTGAGGCGCTGAATCAGGCTGTCATAAGTCTGGCTTAATGTGGAGTCGGCTTCATCTAACGATGGAATGTCTTCTGGCTGACTTCCCGCTAAGGTGTCCAGAATTTGTGACAGGTATCTGTCGTTTTGATTCGCCACTGATTCAATGCGAAAAGCCGTATGACTGCTGCCACTGTGAAGCTCTTCGTGCATGGCTCTGTGCTCAAAGAAGTCCTCTGCCATTCTGACCGCATTTTTGATGGTCTGCTGCTGAGCAACAGAAAGCTGCCGGATAGCGGAATCCTGTCGCTGCTTTCTTTCAATTTGTTGTTCACCGGCAAACCGATTGGCACAGAATGCCGAGCCAACACCGCTAGTGATGTATTGGCACAAATCAAAGGTGAATGGCTGGTTATTTTGCCAATGATCGAACGCATCCTGCACGGCATACATCTCTTCTGCTGGCGCGAATCCGCCTTCGCAGATGAGCTGCAGCGTAAGCTGATTTTTTTCTGTCAGGTGGTAAGTTGACCCCGCTGATACCTTCTCTGCTATTTCCCACACTTGATACAGTGTGTTATCAGCCTGAGCTAGCAGGTAAGCTTCCCGGTCTGCCGGCGTTAATGCTGCCAGCTCAATATGACCCACTTGTGAACACATCTGTTCAGTACTGAGTTCTGAGCGATTGCCAGCCAGTGCAGATAACGGGTAAATAACGGAAAGCGTAATGAGAGACAGGGCTGAAGCCTGAATTAAAGGGATGCCTTTGATGGTGTGTCCTGACATGGTTAAGGTGCGATGGAACGTAATTAATGGCGATAAGATCGCAGGTTGTTCGTGAAAGAACAAGGGGTGAAATCAAAAATAAGCAGGAAAATGGCAAAGCGTTGACCTGCTGCGATACGGGTCATAGAAAAAAGTTGCAGCAGGCCAGAAACAGACAGTCTGGTTACTGAGTTTGCGTCAGTAATTGTTCAATACTTTGCGTCAGCTTAGGATCGTCTGGCTTGGTGGTGCTGGCAAAAACAGTGAATACTTTGCCATTACGATCGACCAGATATTTGTAGAAGTTCCATTTGGGCGTGATGCCTGAATCCTCAGTCAGTTGCTTAAAAACAGGGTTTGCATCGCTGCCACGCACAGCGCTGCGATTCATCATGGGAAACGTCACCCCGTAATCCAGATAGCAGACTTTTGCCGTGTTTTCTTCATTGCCTCTGTCCTGAAAGAAGTCATTAGACGGGAAACCGATAACGGCAAACCCCTGATCTTTGTAAGTCTGATACAAAGTTTCAAGCCCTTCGTACTGAGGGGTGAAGCCACACTGACTGGCGGTGTTCACTACCAGCAGAACCTGTCCCTGAAATTGCTGGCATAAATTTACGGAATCAGTACTGTTCAGTTTAGTGAACTGGTGGTTTAACAGAGGCGGGCATTGCGGTTCAGCGGCTTGCACAGTAGTGAAGGTCGCTGCCGCCGAGCTAATAACAGTCGCCAAAATCAGGTGTTTAGTCATTGAGCGGAGCATAAGTGAATCCTGTCGTGTGAATCAGCCACAGCCGATGGACTATTTAAAGCTGTATGTTGATAAATTCTAACGTCTTATCGCAGCATTGCGAGACATTCATCAGGTTTATTTGGCATGCAGTAAGAATTGATGCACTAAGTCTTGCAATCCGGCAGACAAGCTTTACCGTGTGGCAGTTATTGATAGAAACAATATTTAAGGAAGGTCGTATGAATACCCGAACAAACAACCGGTGGCATCGTCTGTTGGCTGCTTTTCGGTCCGCGATGGACTTTCAACAGAGAATCTGGGTCGTTAATGTTCGCGAAAGCCGCTTTCAGGATGAATCGTTCATTGTCAGTGAAGATAGCTTTACAACGCCGCTCCAGTGGATGAACAAGAAAGGTTACAGTGAAGAGATGCTGAGTAAGGTAGAGCTGATGAAGCGCTCTCAGGTTCTTGAATTTACAGTAGGCGATTGCCAGCATCGTTTAATGCGCGTGAAATAATCTGTTTTTCACTGTCTTCTGATATCGACAAGGACAAACGCTGTTTAAATCACCTTGTCTTCTTTAATCTTCTGAAAAATAAGTCAAATTCAAAAACTATCAAACACTTTAACTTTCGAAAGTGCGCATTTCTATGCGTTTTCTGTTTGTTTTGTTATAAAAAAGTTATGATTTAGATCAAATTTATAACACTAGAAAGATAAAAAAATGCTCGTAGTCGCAAATACTAGATGCTGTGCAACTGAACTGATGGTTGCATCACATGCAAGCATAATATTGATAACTATGAAGAATGACTATGAAGACACTTTCTATCTACCTCACCGTTGCATCGCTACTTGCAGCCGGCTCTGCCCAGGCTGCGATGAGCGATTACAAACTCGTTCTGGTTCATGGTTTCCAGCCTGGCCAGTTGCAATCTAAACCCGGTAGTGAACAGGTTACGCTGGACGGTGCCTCGTACTGGGAGGAATATTGGCAATCCCGTGCTGATGCCCGGATTGACTGGCCTTCCCAGGAACGGATTACGGGTAAAATATCGACGGATTACGTGTGGCCTAAGCTGAAAGCTTTCTCGCAGCAAGGTTTGTGTAAACCGGGATGCGTGTTTGTTACTCATTCAACGGGTGATCTGGTGACACGCTATCTGATTGATAACCAGGCGAACTGGCTGGAAAATGCCGGCCTGGAACCACTTAACATTGTTGCCACACTTGATTTTGCAGGTGCCGGAGGCGGTTCTGAATTAGGTGATATTGCGGTGAATGTTGCTGAAGGCGGCGGTACGTGGAACAGCATGCTGAAATACGCGGTATCTTTATGGCTGGGAGAAACGCCCAGCAGTAATAATACGGGCGTATTGAATGATCTCCGCGTTGCCAATGCGCGCCAGCTTGCGGCTTTGCCGGACAGTCGCGTACCCAGAATCCGCTTTACAGGCGACAGCAGCGATTACCTGGGTGTCACGTCAGGCTATCTGCCCGGCAATGATGACGGGGTTGTGGCCAGCCATTCTTCCTGTGGTGCCAGTAACGCGGGGGACTTCAACAGTTGCTCGGTGAATGTGGGCTACAACGGCAAGCTGGCTACCCAGTCTCGGGGCGTCAGCCAGTTTATGCCTTATCACTACCCGTTACTGATGGGGGAGGGCTATAGCCACAGCGGCCTGATTAACAATAAGCATGAAGGGCAAGTTACAACGGCTGCGGATCAGGTCAGCCTGTTGGATGGAAAAGTTGTCCGCGTAAGTGCTACCGATGAGTGGTACTGGCTTAATGGCGCCTATTACCGTTACGTCGATGGATCAGACACCCTGACTATGTCAGAAATAGTGCATTCCTTCTTATGATCTTGTCATGGCTTTGGCGCAGGCCAAAGCCATTCTCAGCAGGTTGGATATGGATAAGAAAAGGATTTTTGCTGCTGTGCTTTCAGGTACAGCAGCTTTGCTGTTTATCATCTATAGCGATTGGCCGGCTCAGCATACGCATGCAGAATCTGCACAGATTGCCGTCAGGCCAACGGCTAAGGCCGGTATTCAGGTCATGTCTGTGACGGCCGCGGCCCAGTCAGAATCAGTGAAACCCCACCTACAGGCACAGAGCGGCAGTGAAGCGGCCACTGAGCAGAAAAAGATAAGGCTGCCTGTTGATATGAGTGAGCAGTTTGCGCTGATTTCAAGCGCATATGCCTCGGAGCTGGTGTATCCGCCATATTCCAGGCCGCTGTCGGCTCAGGACACCCAATGGCTTGAGCCGAATCGGTATTTACCTGTGCAGGCTCCCGTCATGGACGGCAATCATACTGCATCGTTAACTCTGAATTCCTTCCGGCATTTTTATCCTGACCCTGTTCAATTAACTGTGCAGAGCAGTCTGCCGATTGAGTCGGTGTCTGTAGAGCTGATTGATGTCAACACTCATCAAACGCTGGCCGCTGAACAATCCCTGGGTAATAAAATACTCATTGAACCTGACGAGAGCTGGCCGTCAGAAATTCGTGCCAGAGCTAACATTCACTTCGCAACCGGCTCTGACATCCTCACCGCTGACTTTCGTTATTACGTGCCGGTTGCAGAAGTCGTTGCCGTTGCCAAACCTGCTTCAGATCGTGCGGATGTGAATATTCCGGTCACTTTGTCTGTCAAACGTGATGGGATATACCGGGTAAGAGCCAATCTTTATACAGTGAGCGGTAAGCCTGTTGCCGTTCTGAGCACGAGGCAAACGCTTTCCACAGGGGAGCATACGATCACACTGAAAGCGCACAACAGTGTCCTGTCTGGCGCGCATGACTATGAGCTGCGAACGTTTCAGATTGAAAAAATGTCGGGCTTTCCCGGAGAACAAGCTGAATACGGCATCAGCCAGAAACCTATCTGGTCTCTGGGCACTATAGAGGCGTCTCTTTTGAGTGATGAGCCATACACACCCTCACCAGAAGAGCAGCAGCGCATGCAGTTTTTGCAGTCCGCCGCCTCAGACTGAGGCTGACGGAATATCACTGAGTATCCAGTCAAACAGCAAGGACAGGGAGGCGTTAGGGGTGACGTTCGGACGAACCAGATAGTAACGCTTACCCGACGCCACGCTTTGCGGGCAGGGCATGATTAACCGGCCGGTATCTAAATCCTGCCTGGCCAGTTCCACGTCGCCGACCGCGATACCGAAACCCTGAATGGCAGCACTTACCGTCAGGTCCAGGGTGGCAAACCGCTGATTCTGAATAGCGTGCCTGCCCGTATAACTCATATGCGTCAGCCAGAGTCGCCAGTCAGTATGCTGTGGTGTGGCATGCAGCCAGGTGTGCTGGCTCAGCTGTTCGGGCGACACAGGCAACTGGTCGTGCTGAAACAGCGCAGGCGAGCACATAGGGGATAAATATTCATCAAACAGGCGGAATGCTTTTACTTCTTTGTGGGGCGGCTGCTCGTCGTAACAAATGGCGGCATCGAATGGTTCTGTCGTGAAGTTTACACTGTGCATGATGGCGGAAGTTAACTCGACATCAATATCAGGATGGGCCTGCTGAAATGACATCAGTTTTGGCAGCAACCAGGAGGTAATACAGCTGGGTGCTTTGAGTTTGATTTGCTGCTTTTCATTGGATACCTGATCGACGGCTTTTTGCAGTTGGGTCATGACATGTTGCACCATAGGTAAAAATGCATGCCCTTTGCTTGTCAGCGTCAGCCCGCGGGCATGGCGCTGAAACAGTCTGACTTTCAATTGTTCTTCCAATGCCAGAATCTGGCGGCTGACGGCACCCTGTGTAACATTCAGGTGCTTGGCGGCCGTTGTAAAGTTTAAGTATTCAGCGGTTATCAGGAAAGCCTGAAGTTCACGGGTGGATGGTAAGCGCATCAGTCAATCAAACCTCTTAAGCCATGCGTTTTTCTCATAGCTAGTATGCCGACTTTTCGATTCTTATTTCAAATTTATTTGTTTAATTTATGTAAAAGGAAAATATAAAGACTCTCAGGTTGAATGTTTAATCGTAAATCTGGGTTTAATTTTGTTATTCATGCATTGCGAAGAGGTGTGTTGTGACGTCGCTAGCTACGAAATTAGTTCCAGAGGTAGTAAAAAACCTCATACCCTATCAGTCTGCTCGCCGCATCGGCGGTAAAGGACATATCTGGCTGAATGCTAACGAGCTGGAACAGAGTGAGCGTTACGGCGAATCAGAGAGTTACAATCGTTATCCTGATTTTCTTCCGCACGTTATTGAAAAAGCCTATCTGCAATACAGCGAGAATGTTATGGGTGGCGCAGCGCTGCCATGCGAGTCGCTGGCGGTGCGTGGTGCCGATGAAGGCATCGATTTATTGATTCGGACGTTCTGCCAGCCGGGTAATGATCAAATTATTGTCTGTCCTCCCACCTATGCGATGTATGAGTTCTGTGCCAATTCGATTGCAGTGAACACAGTGAAAGTGCCTTTGACAGAAGATTTCAGCCTGAATGTGGAGGCGATTACCCCTCACCTGAAAGACAGTAAAATTCTGTTTTTATGCTCGCCGAATAACCCGACAGGTAACGTGATTCCTCATGAGCAAATTGTGGCTTTGCTTGAGGCGAGCAAAGACTCCACCCTGGTGGTGGTTGATGAAGCCTATATTGAGTTTGCACCGCACACCAGTGTGGTCAATCTGATTGCTGAATATCCGCATCTGGTTGTGATTCGCACTATGTCCAAGGCGTTCGGACTGGCTTCGATCCGAGTGGGATTTTTGCTGGCTGACCAAAGTGTGATGGATTATGTTGCGCGGCTTATTCCTCCTTACCCGATTGCGGATCCGAGTGCGTTGGTTGCTAAAAAAGCGCTGCAGGAAGACGGGCTGGCCGCCATGCGCCGTCAGGCGGATGAACTCGTTTCCATTCGCAACTGGTTTGCTGAAGAAGTGTCCGGACTGGCTTTTGTCGAGAAGGTCTATCCGTCTTCAACCAATTTTGTGCTGGTTAAATTCAGTACCGATGACTGCCTCTACCAGTATCTGCTGCAAAAAGGCATAGTAACCCGTAATCAGGCTCATGATCCGCGCTTGGCTCGCTGTGTCCGTATTTCTATCGGTACCCGAACCAGCATGCAAGAAACACTGGATGCGCTAAAAGCGTATCCATTAAATTAAAGAATAAACACGACAGTGTAAGAGGGGATAACAATGAAAAAGCAACTAGGTCTGGGTCTGATCCTGGCAACAGCAATGATGGCGAACGTACAGGCAGCAGAAAAACCGGTACGTTTAGCATCCGATTTTACTTACCCGCCATTTAACTACAAAGATGCGAACGGCACTCCAAAAGGGTTTGATATTGAAATCGCCGATGCACTCTGCCAGGAAGCAAAGCTGGACTGCGTGTGGGTCACGCAGAGCTGGGACGGCCTGATCCCCTCGCTGTTAGCCCGTAAATCAGATGCGATTATGGCATCCATGCGTATTACAGAAGAGCGTAAGCAACGCGTATTGTTTACCGATAAGTACTACCAAACTCCGGCCCGGTTTGTGGCGCGTAACGATGCAGGCATCAGCATAGATAAAGCCGGCCTGGAAGGGAAAAAAATCGGTGTTCAGTTGGGTACTATTCATGACAGATACGTCACCGACATGTATGGCGATGTAGCGAAAATTCAACGCTATACCGGTCAGGACGAAGTGTATCTGGATTTGTCGACCGGCCGTCTTGATGCGGCATTTGGTAACTCCGATCAGCTTGCGCTGGCTTTCCTGGACAAAGAGCAGGGTAAGGATTACGAGTTTGTCGGTGAAGCGGTCACAGACAAAGCCTACATTGGTGAAGGAACTGCCCTGGCCCTGCGTAAAACAGATAAAGCACTGGCGGATAAATTCAACAAGGCCATTCAGACCATCCGCGAAAATGGCACGTATGACCGGATTGCCGGTAAGTACTTTAAGTTTGATATTTACGGTGAGTTTGTCGCGCTTTAAATCTGTGGCAACAATGAGCCTTGAACTCCGCGCGCCAGGTACTCTTTGTCAGCCCAAAGAGTACCCAGAAATGCTTTTTTGTTCTTTGGTGTGGTCCGGGCCGGTTGTAGGCGCTCCCGGCGCCGACAACCTAAAAATTCGTCCTGAATTTTTCCCTGGGGGAGAGGCAGTATCGAACTTCTCATTTCTGCTTTTTAAGCACACGTCAAACCTGATTAAATTAATTGTAATTCAATGATTTATTTTCATTCCCGCGCAAGCGAAAATCCATGCGGCGAGTGCAATTCTGTGGTTTCTTTGTGCTGGGTAAGTGACCGATGTCGTTTTTCTCATTAGCTTATACGTGGCTGATTTTTGGTGTAAGTCATGAAATACAGAAAAACAAATAATATCAATTGGGTAGCATCAGGCAATTGAGTAAGATACACAACATGATGTCATGTATCTTACTGATATACTTATCTGGTTAAGTGTGGTTAGTTAAATAAAATCAAATGCTTAAGTGATTTTTGATTGAAAGAGTTATACGACATGGTGTCGTTGAATAAAATGTTATGCATATAAGGGTAAAAATGGAATATTTCTTAAAAATAGAAAGAGTTCCTTATGAAGAACCATATCACCTACAGCTTTTGTGGGATATTTCAAATGGTACGCAAAGCACAAGGTTTGAACTCTATAATAATGCCTCTGATCTGATGGAAATCGCTAAAGGTCTAGAGGCTTTCCGCGTCATCCACAAGACGTTTTTCTGTATGAAGTAGGCTCGGAAAGAGAAGAGGACAACTTTGCGCATTATTTTCGTCTTAGGGCATTTATGGTGAGTCCTCGAGGGCAATGTGCACTTCAAATTAGGTTCTGCAATAATTCTCCTTTACCCTACAGTCATATATCAGAGTTTTGCATACAGCTTGAGCCTAGAGATTTGAATCGGCTGGGCGCTTTGTTTAACGAATTCTCTAAATTACAAAGCAATTTTCTTGCGTGGAATGCCAAGGGTGATTTTCTAGGTGATAAGTGTGAATATGCATAACAAAGCGTTTAAGGCAGATTCACAACGCTTGGCATTTTTAATTCAAGTCAGTTTTTGTGTTTACGGGGCAACGGTTTAGGTTAGGTGGTAGCGTTGCTCACTACTTAACGCGGCGTTATGGCGCAGGGCAAAATTCAGCTAAGGGAACTAGATGAGTGATAAAGTTAAAGTAGCCTTGCATTGGCTCAAAGAGATCTTGGATGCAGAGGGTGTGGAGTATCAAATAGTAGGTGGATTAGCGGCAACTATTCATGGTGGAAGTCGGGAAATCGCAGATATAGATCTTTATATTAGAAACTCAGACGCAGACAAAGTGCTACCGCATGTAGCAAAATACATATCCAAACCGTTAACTCATTATGCCGAATATGGTTGGGATCTAGAGTATTTCCAATTGGTTTACCAAAATCAAAAAATTGAAATCGGTTTGTCTGAACATACTAAGATACAATCACATCAAGATGGCTCTTGGCACCAGCTTGAAATTTACTTTTCAGAATCAGTTATTAAAGATTATCAAGGTATCGAGTTGCCAGTTATCCCAGTTCATCGTTTAGTAGAGTACAAGCGGATATTGGGCAGGGAAGTAGACCAAATTGACATACAAGAGCTAACGTTGAGTGGAGCGCCATAACAAACAATTTAAGAGTGATTCAGCACGCTTGGAATTTTTGGTTTGGGTTAAGTTTGGTGTTTACGGCGGTCAAATTAAGTGTCGTGGTCGCGTGCTTCACACCTTAATTGGGCGTTAAATGCACGAGGAAGTTATGGATAAACCGTTTCAGAGAATAGGCTCAAAATCCAATGCTCACGTAGGTCGTGAGTTCGAATCTGCTGCATCAAAATATTTTCTGAGCCAAGGCATAGAACTTGTTCCCAACCTGAAAGTTGAAGTCGGAGTTTCAAACTTGAAGAAACAACATGCGTTCGACCTCGGTTGTATTGAACAACAGATCATTGTCGAGTGTAAGGCTCATAAATGGACAACAGGTGGTAATGTTCCTAGTGCGAAATTGACGGTTTGGAATGAAGCAATGTATTACTTTTATACGGCTCCAGCCGATTTCAGAAAAATCATGTTTGTTCTTCGTGATTTCAGTGCCAAGAGAAACGAAACTTTAGTCCAATATTATATCCGTACTTATAAGCACTTAATCCCAAATGATGTCGAGCTTTGGGAGTACGATGAGAACACTGAAAGTGCATCGAAACTGTGCATTTAACAAACGCTTTAAGACGGATTCGCAACGCTCGGCGGTTTTGGTTTGAGTCGGCTTTAGTGTCTACGGTGTAATAATTGAGTGTTGTGGTAGAGTTGCTCACCACTTAAGCGGGCGTTAGATGCATGAGCACGTCAGGATAATCCGAATGTCGAATAAAATTCTCACAATATTTATGGCACTATTCTCTACATTGTCATACGGAAACAACATGGACTCACCTAAATCTCTAGTTCAATCTTTTATTGCTGATTTCGAAAAATGGAATGACGAAGCACATAGCCTTTCAGAGGCAGAAGTCGAATACACCGGCGAAGCTATGAAAAAGGCAAAAGAGCTTTATCAAAACAACATACTTTCTAAGTACTGTTTCAAGGGTTTTGTAGGCGAACCCATAGCCTTTGGCTCGGACTCATCTCACGACCCAGAAAATGAAGTAATTCACTCTGAAAAAGTTGAAGGCAATAAAGCACTTATTACCACAAAGCATACGGGGTCATTTGGGTTTGTTTCTGACTATGAGTATCGTCTAACTAAGTATGAAGGAAGATGGTACTTAGAAGCAGTTGACTATGTAGACTCCGAAGGGAAATACCCTGGGTTGTAAAGCACCTAACAAGTTGCGGCAAGGGGAGCGCTGAAAACTTCGTCGGCTTTTTGCTTGTTGTGCTACCGCTTCACTATGTAACCCAGCCTTAAAAATCATACTCGCTGTATGGATTCCCGCTTGTCGCGGAAGTGAAGGATAAATTTTCCCAGTTCCCCAAAGCCAAAACCTTTCCCCCAACCGTCTATGCTTATAACTTAAGGACAAGAAAACAGACAGCTTTTTTCAGAGTGTGTAGACTGGCATGCATGGGACGTCTGACTGTCAGGAGGAGAGATGAAGGTATTAGTCGCAGGGGGAAATTCGGTGCTCGGACGCTATGTGGTACGGCATCTTATTGATCATGGTTATCAGGTTTTTGCACTTAGCCAGCATCCTGAGCAGGATAACCCGCTGGCCATCCCGCTTGCTCTGCAGGATGAGCACATGGCCGGGAAGTTTGATGCCGTGATCTGTTGTGCCAGACCTGTCATGGCACCTTATGCGCAGGAAAAGCAGCCACCGGATTTCTCTGAACTGATGGACAGCCTTGAGCGCTTTGCAAAGCCTAATGCCAGAAAGCTGTATACATCGGGTATCGAAGTGTTTGGCTGTGCGGATCAATGCTCTTCCGATGAACTAAAGTTTGAACCCCTGTCGGCGGCAGAAAAAGATGTACCTGCGCTGAAAGAAGCCATAGCACTGGGCTGGACGCCGGTTTTTGTGCCGACGCTGGTGTACGGTGGGCAGGAATGTCCGATCCATACCTCTCTGAACCGTCGTGAAAGTCTTCGCATTCCTGTTTTGATCCCGTCTTCCGGTCTGTATTATGCCGCCCATCTTGATGATCTGGCCGCTTTTCACGTGACCTTAATTGAACAGGATACGCTGGCACCGTTTTATTTTTTGGCTGAGGAAAAACGCTACAGCCCTGAAGATCTGGCTGACATGCTGGTGAAGTATGGCTGGGCAGAGGGCGTGAAATGCTTGTCATTACCCACTTTTCTTAAACAATACGGCGAAGAGGTGCTGGAAGTGGAAACCATGAATGTAAGTGTACCGATAACCCCGGATTTTGAACCGATAAACCGCTTGTCAGCGTACCTGTCCCAGACGCGGATCACGCCTGCTCATGACCACCCCTGATGTCTGTATTACCAGCACAACAAAGTGATGCCGACGACATGTAAACACATGGTTTTTTGGGCGCCTGCGAACAGGGTAGCAATGGGATAAAGTATTAATGTGTTATTTATTAGTTATTGAATTGACTTGATTTAATTTTCTTCTGTCGTAGTGTGTGGGCTTCTGTTCAATGCGGTTAAGAGAGGCCCTATGCGTTATCCTTCCCCACTGGTTCCCGGTTGTACAATAGCAGTAACAGCATTATCGGCAGGTGTCCCTGACGATTTTCATGTGCGCCTTGATCTGGTTATCCAGGGTTTGCGTGACAGAGGATTTAAAGTGCTGGAAGGGCAATGCTTGCGGGAAAATACCGGCCATGTCAGTGCACCGGCGACAATACGAGCCAAAGAGTTGATGGCGTTTTTGTTAGATGATCGCGTTGATGCCATTTTGCCGCCCTGGGGAGGCGAACTGGCGATGGAACTGTTGCCATTGCTGGATCTGGACTTACTGCGCCATGCCAAACCTAAGTGGCTGATTGGCTTTTCAGATATCAGTACTATCTCGTCTGTACTAACGGCACGTTGTGATTGGGCCAGCCTGCATTGTGCGAACCTGATGCAGCTTCATGCTGGTGTGACAGATCCGCTCAATAGCGCGATTTTTTCTTTGCTCAGTCTGCCTGCCGGTGAATCTCTTACGCTCCAGCAATCGTCTTGCTATGAAGTGGCATCGGCCAATTATGCCAAAGAGCCCGAGGCAAGCTTCTCTTTCACTCAGCCTACACAATGGACGGCGTTATCGGTCAATGATGCGGCGGAATCAGTTGCGTTTTCGGGCCGGCTGATAGGCGGTTGTCTGGATACGGTTGGCCTGCTATCGGGTACCGAATATCTGAATCTGCCGCAGATGAAAGTGCAGTATGCTCAGGATGGCCTGATTCTGTTTTTGGAAAATGCCGAGTTATCACCCACTGCGATGGCTCGCCTGCTGATGGCAATGACATTCAATGGTGTGTTTGATGCCGTCAATGGGGTTATTTTCGGCCGGGATGGTTCGCCGCTCGGTCACGGTAAATCACTGTCACACTCTGAGGTTATTCAGCAAGTGCTGGGCGATCTGGCTGTACCTGTCATCCTTGACGCGGATATTGGCCATCTGGCACCGAACATGCCATTAATGAACGGCGCTTATGCAAAAGTGCATATCACTGATGGCAAAGCTTGGGTGCAACAGACACTGAAGTAATACAGAAGAGCGGCAAGTGACTGATACTTTTTACCCTGCTATAGCGTCTATACTCTCAGGAACGGATTGACAGCCAACAGGTAAGCCTTGATGCTATGAGAGAAGACAACATGGCCGTGTTGTATCACCATGTTCGCACGGCTTTATCAGATGAACAGTGCCGCGCCCGGTATCTTGAAGAAAAAGCGGCCCGTCTGCTTGGATTGCATTCTGCTGTCATCACAGGGTTTACGGTTCTGGTGTTTATTGCTTCTTCTTTGTTTGTCCCTCCTCAGCACGCCATTGCCTGGCTCGCAGCTATCGCCGTGGCGGTTACCTACCTGGGTTTGATTTCCGCCTGGAGCTTTTTGTTTCGCCTGCTCAGGCCAACAGATGTGTATGGTGTGCATTTACCGAATAACTGGCTGGAAGAAATAAAGCAACAAGGTGCGAATGACAATCTTCACCTGGCCGTGGTGCGCTGTTACGAAACATGGCAACGCGTGTATCAGAGCAATCAGCATAAAAATGATCTGCTGACTAAGGCCTATCATGAAATCGTGTTCTCTGCCTGGTTAATTGCGATCTCTTTACTGCTTTTACTGGCGGCCAATTATCTTGTCGTGGGGCATTAAGCAATGGCTTTTGCCTGTAACCTGGCTGTTTTTCTGAAATTTTCGCTTAACCCGGGAAAAGTTAGTGGTAAAGTATCTGCCTGACTGAAGGCAATGATTGCCGAGTATTGTGATCATCAGGAGGGATGATGCAGTTTGTTCATTGTACCTATGAAAAACATGGCGAAGCCATTCTGGCTATTTTCAACGATGCCATTCTTAACACCACCGCACTTTACGAATACCAGCCCCGTACGATGGACATCATGCAAACCTGGTTTGCCACCAAAACGGCCAATCAGTTTCCTGTGATTGGGATTGAAAATGATGCCGGTGAGTTAATGGGGTTTGCCAGTTACGGTACCTTCCGTGCATGGGCTGCATTTAAATATTCTGTCGAACACTCTGTATATATACACCCGCAGCACCAAGGCAAAGGCTTGGGACGCAAGCTGATGGATGCCCTGATTCAGGCGGCCCGTGAGCAGAATTACCATGTGCTGGTGGGCGGGATAGATTCGACAAACACCGGCAGTATCGCCCTGCATAAAAAGCTGGGATTCGAATACTCGGGCACGATAAAGCAAGCAGCCTACAAGTTTGAGCGCTGGCTGGATCTGGATTTTTACCAGCTGGTATTAGATACCCCGAAACAGCCTGTTTCAGGGTAAATAGTGATATAAGGACATTGCATGTTATTTAACAGCCCGCTCAGTTTAGAAAAAGCACATCGACTGATCGAGATACTGAATCTTCATACGGACAGTCATGTGATTGATATTGGCTGTGGGGAAGGGGAATTATTACTTCGTCTTGCCAGCGCGACAGGGGCACACTGTCTGGGACTGGACATTTCGGAGACCTGCATTGCTGCCGCCAATGCGAAAGCAGAGGCGATGGGATTGGCCGATAGAGTGACATTTGAAGTGGCTGACGCAAAAGCGTACCCGATAGCGACTCAATATGATGTGGCTATCTGTATGGGATCGACCCATGCCTTTGGTGAAGGGGATGCTGGTTATCCGGCAGCACTGACTCAAATGCAGCAATGGTTGAAACCCCATGGTCAGTTGCTGATTGGCGAAGCCTATTGGAAGCAACCGCCGGCCCAGGCGTATCTGGACTTCATTGGTGAACCGATCGGGATCTATTACGATCACCAGGGCAATATGTCTCTGGCTGAATCTCATGGTCTGGCAACTGTGTATGCCGCCACCAGTAACCAGGATGAGTGGGATCATTTTGAAGGTTGTTTTCGACTCAAAGCAGAACGTGCTGTGATGGCCAATCCTGAGGATGAGGCAGCCCGTCAAAAGCGTGATGCGGTTCGTGAGTGGAATGCTTATTACCACCAGTTTGGCCGCGACACGATGGGATTTGGATTCTATTTGTTCATCAAGAACAAGGGCTAATCCGAACCTGTGGCATAAGCACTGGCTGTTGTTATAGCCTGTGCTTAGTCAGATCTGGTCTGAGAGGAGAGAAGAATGGCAGCGGCTGAACCTCATGCACTGGTTGTTGAAGGCGGCGCGATGCGGGGTATTTTTGCCGCCGGGGTGCTGGATGGATTTTTAGAGCAGCATTATCGTCCCTTTGATTTTTGCATCGGTGTCTCGGCGGGTTCCACCAATCTGGCGGCCTGGCTGGCCAATCAGCATGGCCGAAATTACACAGTGATCACAGATTACTCCTGCCGCCCTGAATTTATCAGTTTGCGTAAATTTGTGCGCGGCGGACACTGGTTGGATCTCGACTGGCTGTGGGAGATCACTATCAATGAAATCCGTTTGGATCTGGATGCATTTGACGCACAACCCATTCCTTTGTACGTAGTCACTACTCAGGTCTCAACAGGAGAGGCGGTTTATACGAAAGCCACGGCAGCTAATCTTGAACAACTGCTGAAAGCTTCTTGCTCTGTGCCGGTAGCGTACCGGGATTATCCGTTGCTGAATGGCGATGCCATGACAGACGGCGGGGTAGCCGACTCCATTCCTGTCATTCAAGCCTATCAAATGGGTGCCCGGGAAATCACGGTGATTTTGTCACGTCCTTTAGGTTACCGGAAGAAACCCAGCAAAACGGGTTGGTTCCTCCGCCGTATGCTGGCAGATACCCCTGAGCTGGCGCGGGTGATGATGAAGCGCGCCGACAATTACAATAACGCCATTGCGTTTATTGAGAATCCGCCTGAAGACTGCCGAATTCATGTGATAGCACCGCCGGCAGAGTTTGATGTCGGGCGTATTACCACAGACAAAAAACGGTTAGATACCGGCTATCAGATGGGCCTGGCGGCGGCGCTCGCCGGGCGATAAGCAACGTTTATCACGATAGGGAAATCATGATTTTTAGCAACTTTGCACCGGCAACATTAGCGAAAGAATTTCAGCTTTCTTCCCGGGCGGCCGACTGCCTGTCGGCGTATTTGGTGACTTTACCGGAAGCTGAAATACCGGTCATCCCAAGTGTCAGTGCAGATTATTTCTGTACAGACAAAGACAATGCAGACATTTGTGCTGAACTGGTACGAAAAGGGGAAAAACAAGCCAGCTGCAGTATGAAATACTGGTATCAGACCGGCGGTGAACAAGGGCCAGAACCAATGCCGCAGGTCGGTCATTTACAGGTGGTCACTGACTGGGAAGGAGCGCCAGTTGCTATCACGCAAATTACCCGGGTGACAGAAGCCCGGTTCAGCGATGTGACCGCTGAGTTTGCGGCCGCTGAAGGAGAGGGTGACAAATCGTTGCGCTGGTGGCGTGATGCGCACTGGCAGTTTTTCAGCACCGAGTGCGAAGAGCTGGGTATTGAGATGAGCGAGGACACTGTGCTGGTTCTGGAGCATTTTCGAACCGTTTGGACACAACCTGCCTGATCTCTGCAACGATCAGCCTTAAGCCGCGCTGGCTTTAAGCCTGTTATCAGAGGTTTACTTTTCTGCTCTGCTATCTTTATCACAGCGGGCAAATATCTCTGCCCGCCTTTAATGCCAGCCGATCTCAAAGTTGTTTCTGATACGCGCATTGAGTTGTCTGGCCAGTCAGGTGCTTCATCTTTACGGCAGGGCAGGCATGAAAACACACTGGTTAAATCGTTGGGAAGCGGTAAGGAGCAGTTTCTGGTTCGTCCCTGCTATGATGGTGATCATTGCCATCGGGCTGGCGCGGATTGTTGTTACCCTGGATAAGCAGCTGGTGCACTTTTCTCTGGTTTTGCCTGATATTGGCTTTACGGGAGGTGCAGAGGGCGCCCGCAGCGTGCTGTCGACGATTGCGGGTTCCATGGTGACGGTAGCCGGGGTGGCTTTTTCAATCACCATAGTGGCATTGACGCTGGCTTCGTCTCAGTTTGGTCCCCGCTTGCTGCGAAATTTTATGCGCGATCCCGGCAATCAGTATGTGCTTGGCACCTTCATAGCGACGTTTATCTATTGCCTGCTTGTCTTAAGCAGTGTGACCTATTCCAATGGCAATGAGTTCGTTCCCCGCATTGCGGTCAATCTGGCCTTGTTACTGGCCATGTTGAATGTCGCAGTTCTGATTTATTTCATTCACCATGTGGCCACCTCGATTCAGGCGGATAATGTCGTAAATAGCGTGTATGAGGAGCTGAATCAGTACATTGAACAATTTTTTCCAGATGAGCTTGGTGAATCTGATCCAGAACCCTTTCAGACTGATCGCAATCTAACCAGGATCTTTCATCATGTGGTCACGGCAGACAGTGAAGGTTACCTGCAAGCCCTAGACAGACAATGTTTATGTCAGCTCGCGCAGCAGTTTGATTGCCGGATTGAGCTGGGTTACCGGGCCGGGGAGTTTATCGTCAAAGATGGTTCAATCGCGGTTGTGCACTCTGATACTGAGCCGGAAGAAGATCTGGATACGCAGCTTCGCGATTGTATGATTGTCGGTAAATTGCGCACTCCGGAACAAGACCCCGAATTTGCAGTTTATCAATTGGTTGAAGTGGCCGTCAGAGCATTGTCGCCGGGTATCAATGACCCCTTTACAGCCATGACCTGCGTCGACAGACTCAGTGCAATACTTTGCTCACTGACAGGCCGGTCATTTCATTCTGCACGCTGGTTTGACGATGAGGGACAGTTGCGGCTGGAAGAACCGCCTCTGACGTTTACCGGGATACTCAATGCCGCCTTTGATCAGATTCGTCAGCATGGCAAATCGGATACGGCGGTGACTATCCGGCTGCTTGAAAGCCTTAGCCGGATTGCCAGTCATTGCCGAACGAGTGAGCAGCAGCATGCTGTTCGTCGCCAGGCTGATATGATCCTGCGATCCAGTCATGATAGTCTGAATGAAGCACAGGATCTGGCTGATGTTGAACAGCGGTATCAGGCGATTCTTGATGAAATACGACAGTGCTGACTGATGTTATTTCAATGCCGATTCATTAGCCAAAAGCCATTTTCGCAGTAAACCTGCCAGCTGTGCCTGTTCGTCTTTATCCAATGCCGTCAGCATCTGATGTTCATTGGCGACATGGGCCGTGACGGCTTTATCAACCAGTGCCTGCCCTTCATCTGTTAGCCATACCTTACAGCTGCGCCTGTCATCGTCACTCGGCTGACGATAGATCAATCCTCTGTCGGTCAGCTTATCCAGTCTGGCTGTCATCGCACCAGAAGACAGCATCACGGTGTGATAAAGCTGGGTGGGTGTAAGGGGTTCGCCGGCTCTGCGCAGTGAGGCCAGAATATCAAACTCAACCTGGCTCAGTCCGTAGTCTTTGAAAACAGCATTGATACTGTCTGTCATTATTCTGTGGGCACGATACATACGGCCAATGATCCCCATAGGGGAACAATCCAAATCTGGCCGGTGCTCCTGCCATTGAATCAATAGTTTATCGACATGATCTTGCATAGGGTTAGGCCTGTCCGTTCGTGATTAAGCCAAAATTACATAATTAACTTTTTGAAAAAGATACTTGATTAAAAGACAAATAGCCACTAATTTATCTTTAACAAAAGATATCTTAAGAAAAGATTCTTGAAGGAAAGTGAAATGAACTATCTGCTCGCGTTATTAGTCCCCATGCTGTGGGGCAGTACTTATGCTGCTGTCAGCCTGTTTCTGCAAGACATGTCTCCTTACTGGGTTGCCGTGTGGCGGGCATTACCTGCCGGACTGGTATTGCTGTTATTACGTCCTAAGCTACCGCCGCTGAGCTGGAGCCGTATGACACTGCTGAGTTTTTGCAATATTGCCGCTTTTTTTGTGTTGCTGTTTATTGCAGCTTACCGACTGCCAGGATCAGTGGCTGGCACATTAGGCGCCACTATGCCTCTGCAGATGATGCTGTTGCAGTGGCTGGGAGAAGGCAAAAAGCCTGACCCTCGTTCAGTGGTGTTAGCGGTACTGGGGTTAATTGGGGTGGGTTTATTGCTGAACCCGTCAGCAGACTTAGATCCGATTGGCACCCTGGCTGCCCTGGCTGGTACGGCACTGGTTTCACAGTCCGCTATCTGGATGAAACGCTGGCCGGTCAACGATGCGCTGAGTTTTGCCGCCTGGCAGCTTGTTCTCGGTGGCATCATGCTGATTCCCTTCGCATGGTTTGTTGCCGGCGCACCGGTCGCCTTGTCTGCGGAGGCTGTTCCCGGCTTATTATGGCTGGTATTGCTCAATACCGCGTTTGGCTACTGGGCTTGGGTACGTTCAGTGAAAAAACTCGGACCGAATGTCATGTCGATGTTTTCATTGATGAACCCGGTTACCGCTGTCTTGCTGGGTATCGGATTGGTCGGAGAAAGCCTTGGGATCCTGCAGTGGGCAGGGATTGGTTTGATTATGATGGCGTTACTACTAATGAAGAAACCTACCAAGCCAACCTGGGCTGCAGCCACTGTGCAGGACGGACAGCAAGACAACAGTTCGGTGTCCGCCAGAGGTCATAGCTAAGGAAGTAAGAGCAGTTGGCGAGAAGATAGTAATTGAAAGAAGCGGCTACAGCCGCTTCTTTCAGTTCAGGCCCAGTTGCCGGCGGTATTCTGCTTCAGTGACGTAATCGTGTGAGTCAGCGCGATCAAGAAAGACAATACCGTTTAAGTGGTCTAATTCATGCTGAAAAATCCGTGCGATGAAGCCGGATAATTCACAGCGGACTTTCTGACCATCAAGCTGCTCGTAGCCGACGCTGATTTTGGTGGAACGTGGTACCAGTGCACGTATACCTGGGATACTCAGGCAGCCTTCCCAGTCCTTTTCTTTCTCTTCGCTCATCCAGTAAATCTCAGGGTTGAGCATAAGCGTGGGTGCCATAGCAGGAGCGTTCGGATAACGGGCGTTTGGTGAAGAAGCGACAATAAAAGCACGCAGTGATTCACTGACCTGCGGGGCAGCAATACCCACTCCCTGATGAGTGAGCATCAGGGCTTCCAGGTCGGTAAAAAAGGCAGCGTATTCTTTCCATTGGTCAGTCGACAGCGTTTTTGCCTGCTGGCGCAAGATCGGATTGCCTAACTGCGCGATGATCATCCTTGTTCTCCCTTAGTCGTCTATGGGTGAGTAATATACCTAAACTACTTGATGATGCAGGTAGGCGGCAAGTGAGTGAATCCCCATGAGCATAGCTGAACTATGTGATTGGGCCGGGCTGGCGTTCCAGTGAATGAACGCAGCCAACACCGCTGCAACTTCAAGTAGGACAGGTATAGCGTTATCAGGCATGTACTACAAGTATTCCTGTTTTATATTCCGGAATGACACTTTCAGACCACGACTAAGCAGCTATGCTTATATCTGCAATGCGTTTATGCACAATTCACGGGTACGCCTGTGATTCACACACTTTGAGGGAGTATGAGATGGACAGAAAAGCATTTGTAGAGAAGCTCAACGCACAGATGAAAGAGATCAATGCTGAAATCGACAAGCTGGAAGCAAAAGCTCAGCATTCCAGTGCGGAGCTGAAAGAAAAATATCGTGATGAAATTGAGCAACTGAAAACCAGAAAAGCGGAGGCAGATAAAAAACTGGATGAAGTGAAACATGCCAGCGAAAGCGCATGGGGAGAATTGCGTCAGGGTGCGGAAGAAGCGTTCGAAACAATGAAAAAAGCATTCAAAGCAGCCAGGGATAAATATAAATAACTTGCCCGACAGACATCGGGCAAGTGCGTTTACAGGCTGACTTTTTTAAGCGCAACGGCATTCATGCAGTATCGTAGTCCGCTGGGTGCCGGGCCATCAGGAAAGACATGACCCAGATGGGCATCGCAGACGGAACAAACGGTTTCTATTCGCTGCATACCATGCGAGGTGTCCATCAGATAATTGATAGCATTGATGTCTACCGGTTGTGTGAAGGATGGCCAGCCTGAACCTGAATCAAACTTTTCTCTGGCGTCAAACAGCATATTGCCGCAACAGACACAGGCGTACTCTCCTGGCTCGAACAATTCGCACATTTCTGACTTAAACGGCCTTTCCGTGCCTTTCTGGCGCGTAATGTAATATTCATCGTCAGTCAGTTGCTGGCGCCATTCTTCTTCGCTCTTTTCAACACGGCGGGGAGGCACGATATCGCCTTTGGCAGCGTGTTCAATAACTTTTTCCCAAGTGAGCATGTCGTTCTCCAACTAACAAGTATGGTGTTATAGATAGGGTCACAGGCTAAAAATTTCAAGAAAAGCGGTTCTCAAAGGTACAGCCCCGAGAAAACTGCATACTTTAACCCTATTCTAAATGTGTGTTTTATACGACCAGACTTGGCTATAATGCCGCGCTTATTCACTTTTGTATGCTGCCCATAGGTGCAATCGTAGTAAAAACTGTGAATGACGGGGATGTTGGGCCAACCGGTATCGGCCTGAAAACAGGCTTGCTTGGTAAACGGCGAGATCACGTCGCAGGCTCAGCAGAGATTACCCGTTTATGTATAAAACAATGCTCTGGATTTACGATCCAGTCCGCACTGAGGAAAAGCGATGTCCCAATATGTAGTTTGTGCACTGTACAAGTTTGTTGCACTGGAAGATTTTGAAGCCCTTCGTGAGCCATTACAGAACCTGATGGAAGAGAATCAGGTTCGCGGTACGTTACTGCTTGCTAAAGAAGGTATTAATGGCACAGTGGCCGGTAAGCGTGAAAGTATTGACGCCCTGCTGGCGTGGTTTAATACGGATTCTCGTTTAACAGACATAGTGTACAAAGAGTCATTCGACGATCATCAACCGTTCAACCGTTCCAAGGTGAAGTTGAAGAAAGAGATAGTGACTATGGGAGTCGAAGGCATTGATCCGCGCCATGTCGTCGGCACCTATGTGAAGCCAAAAGACTGGAACCAGCTGATTGCTGATCCTGAGGTTTTCGTCGTCGATACCCGTAATGACTATGAAATTGAAGTCGGTACTTTCAAGCATGCCGTTAATCCGAAAACAGAGACTTTCCGCGAGTTCCCGGATTATGTCAAAGAGAACCTGGACCCGGCTAAACACAAGAAAGTGGCGATGTTCTGTACCGGGGGTATCCGCTGTGAAAAATCCACGGCTTACCTGAAAGAGCAGGGCTTTGATGAGGTTTATCATCTCGAAGGCGGCATTCTTAAATACCTGGAAGAAGTGCCTGCCGAAGAGAGCCTGTGGGAAGGTGAATGCTACGTCTTTGACGGCCGTGTTACTGTGAATCACCAGCTGGAAAAAGGCTCTTACGATATGTGTAACGCATGCCGTTTGCCAATTACCGAACAGGACATGCAGAGTGCGCAATTTGAAAAAGGCGTAAGCTGCCCGAAATGTTTTGATAAACATACTGACGAGCAGAAAGCCCGCTTCCGCGAGCGCGAGAAGCAGGTTCAACTGGCAGCACAACGTGGTGAACAACATGTTGGCGGGGATGCCAAAAGTATTATCGAAGCCCGTCGTCAGGAAAAGCTGATACGCAAGAAACAGCAGCGCGAACAGCGTTAATCGCGTTAGCAAACAAACATCCCCGGGGAGCCCTTCCCGGGGAAGGCTTTCCAAGCCCTTCTCAGAGACACAAAGCATTCTTTCGACGAAAGCTAAGTGCGGTAATAGCACCAATATTTCGCTGGCTGTGTTAAACGTGTGCAACATTTGATTACATAAATTGAGCCGGTAAATCGGTCAGATACAACCGTCGGTGAAACCATTTCCTGCCGTAAGGAGTCAAATAACCAAAGTCGAATGGATAAAGCAGGAGGCGGAGGATGGAAACTGTCGGTCTGGGTGGTAGCTGCCATTGGTGTACTGAAGCTGTGTTTCGTTCCTTGAAAGGCGTTGGCGAAGTCGATCAGGGTTGGCTGTCAGCTCAGGGATACGAAGAGATGTCTGAAGGGATTTTATTGCGCTTTGATCCTGCCAGAATCGATCTATATACCCTGATTCAGATCCACCTCTATACCCACAGCTGCACGTCGAACCATGCCTTGCGACACAGATACCGCTCGGCTGTTTATACATTCAGTCCTGATCAGCAACGTGCTGCGCAGGTTTGTCTTAAAGCTCTTCAATCGGAATTCGAACAACCTATCTTAACGCAGGCTCTGCGCTTTAATTCGTTTCAGCCATCACGGCATGAAATTCAGGATTATTTTTACCGCAACCCACAGAAGCCATTTTGCCAGATGCGTATCAGCCCGAAACTCAGCATTTTACTGAATCAGTTCAGTGATCGCGTTGACGATGCTAAACGGCATGTGCTGGAACAGTTGCCGGTAGAGATAAAGTGAGAACAAAGGCTGGTTAATAAACAAACCGTTACAGCCGTTTGTGATACGTACCATTAAGAGGTTTTTAATAAATTAATGCTTGACCTCAAGTTAACCTGAGGTTTTATCGTTGCGTTATCTCATCAGATGTAACGGAGCAATATAATGAAAAAACTTATCGATCAATATCTGCAAAGTCTGGGTGTTAACGATCCGCAAATTAATCTGGACTGGCTGCAATCTCTGCTAGCTGCCCATCTGGCACGTTATCCGTTTTCCAGTACAAATGTCATTCTGAAGCATGAGTTAAGCCTGGAGCCAGAGGCTTTGTTAAAGCGTCTGGTCGTGCAGCGCCGTGGCGGCTATTGTTTCGAGCATAACAAGGTCATTTTTTTGGTGCTGAAAGAGCTGGGCTTTGATGTTCGCCCCCTGATTGGCCGTGTGATGCTCAACGGTAATCCGGACAATGGCCGCTCGCACCGGTTAACCTTACTGACGTTGCACGATAAGCAGTATCTGATTGATGCCGGATTCGGAGTTATGAACCCAAGACAGATTCTTTCTCTGGACACCAATCTGCCTCAGGCTGATATCAGATACCAGTACAGCGTGGAGTCTGACAACCGGGGCGGCATGCTGGTAATTGCCACAAACTCTGATGAAGTGGTGACACTGTATCGCTTTGATTTTGCGGAATATCTGGAATCCGATTGTACTATCAGTCATTTTTACAGTCATCAGGCTCCTGATGCCGTATTTGTGAATCATCTGGTGGTATCCCGGATTCTCGAGACTCGGCGTTATCTGATTCGGAACCTGACCTACTTTGAATATGATGATCAGACAGGGCAGGAGAGATCAGTCGATATCAGTGACGCCACCATGCTGTACCAACTCCTGACCACGCAATTTAATTTGCAGTTAACGGAACAGGATGCTGCAACCTTGTTTTCACATCAAAGGGCTAAGATACGTCAGCAGCAGTAACAGCAGCAAAAGCGGGGGACAATCATTGCGCTAAAGCTGGTGTATAGCCATGATATATATAGAATGAACGGTTAGAAATTCTATTTAAAGCCTCAGTCTGGAGAAATGTGTGGGCGCTATTTTGTATTATGTTCATGATCCCATGTGTAGCTGGTGCTGGGGTTATCGCCCTGCTTTTCAGCGGCTCAAAACTCAGTTGCCGGCTGATGTGGAAATCCGCTGCGTGTTGGGTGGTCTGGCACCTGACAGCGATCAGCCTATGCCTGAAGAAATGCAGCAGATGTTGCAGCTGACCTGGCGCCGGATAGCCAGCCAGTTAGGCACGGAATTTAATCATGACTTCTGGACACAGTGTCAGCCGCGCCGGTCAACTTACCCTGCCTGCCGGGCTGTTCTCGCCGCAAAAAAGCAGGGACAGGAACATGCAATGACAGAGGCGATTCAGCAGGCCTATTACCTGCGGGCCATGAATCCCTCTGATTATGATACGCACGCAACGCTGGCAGATGAGCTCGGTTTGGATGTTGTACAGTTCATGGAAGACCTTATCAGTGAGGACGTTGAGCTATTACTTCAGGAGGATCTAAACAAAGCAGCGGCGCTGGGCGTGTCGGGTTTTCCTTCTCTGGTGCTGGAAGTGGATGGCCAGCACTGGCCGATTGCAGTTGCCTACCAGAATGAACTGACTACGCTCAATGACATCAAGGATAAGATCAAATGGGCAAACGCCAAGTCGGTAATGAAAGGGTGGTTTGTGAAAAAAAGTTAGTCGTTTATGAATCACACGATGGCAGTGCGGACTGCCATCGTGTGCAATATGATTAAAACGTGTAGGCCAGTCCTATACTGTACAGGTTCTGAGTTTCTTCATAAAAATCAATATTGGACGTCAGGTTGTCAAATCCAGCACGGGCAACGGCACTGGCGTTTCGCCAGTTAAACGGGGCCAGGTAGATCAAGGTCGCGGAAAAACCGTATCGGTTGTCATCCCGGATCTGGTTAAAAATAGGATGAGCCTCGTCATAGTCAATCCATGCTGCGCTGGCACCCAGCATCACAATATAGCGGTCGAGGCGTTGCCGGGCCGTTAGTTCAACACCATAGCGATTGTTCGCTATCGCACCACCTTCCGCACTGTCATCGATATAGTGAACTTTCCAGTCAATGCCAAACTGACGAGTTAAATCCAGCTTTTGGCTCAGTGCGGCATAGAAAAGATCACTTTCACGTTTAAGTGCGTCTTGAGCCGCTGTACTGTAGGTGGAGCCGCTGCGCTCATCGTCGATTTTTCGTTTACCCGCGGCCAGCTCCAACGACACATTGGTTCCTGCAATGCGGTTGAAGTCGAGAACCGCGCCCCGAATGGAACGTTTGGTTTCCTGTCTTGGTGTGCCAGTCAGGAAAGGGTCGTCCCATACTTTGTTGTCAAAAAAGCCGGGAATAACACCAATGCCTATGCTGGAGCCGTCGCTCAAATACTGAGTAAGGCCCGCTTGCATATAGAAACTGCTCGCCATTCCCCCCAGTGCTGATTTGAAATACAGCTCGGTATTTGGGGCAACACCCAGCTGTAGATCCCACATCGGCAGGGGCAGGGTTTTTTCTTCATCCGTGCCTGGTTCATCCAGTGAATTGAGTACGGACGATTGCTCCGTGCTCAGGAGAGAATCGTTCTTAAACCAGCCCAGGTTGATACTGACATTACCTGACAAGCCGGGTTTGACTGTGCTCTGAGCGGAAACTGAAAAAGCAGACAGCGCCCCAAGAATGAGCACTGTCTGTCGAAAAGTTCGTAGCATGGCCACTTCCTGTGAAAAGCATCGGTTAATGTTTCTTTTTGTTACGTTTTTTGGTCTTCATTTTATAAAGATCCAAGCGTCGATGCTTTAGGTTAGTGACAGAGCCTTCGTTGTGCAATAGTTTTAGTTTGGATAAGTCGACATCTGCGAAAATAATCATTTCGGTATTCGCATTGGCTTCCGTGATGATGGCATCATGCGGAAAATACACGTCAGAAGGCGAAAATACGGCTGATTGAGCATATTGAATATCGACATTATCGACCCGGGGAAGGTTGCCAACGCTGCCACCCAGCGCGACATAACATTCGTTCTCAATAGCCCGTGCCTGGCCGCAAATACGCACCCGCAGATACCCGTTTTTGGTATCAGTCCAGAAAGGGACGAACAGAATCTGGACTCCCTGATCAGCTAAAAGCCGGCCCAGTTCAGGAAATTCCACATCGTAGCAAATCAGAATACCAATGCGGCCTGCATCGGTTTCAAAGACTTTGACTTTATCTCCTCCGTCTATGACCCAGTCTCTGACTTCGTGCGGTGTGATGTGAATTTTATATTGTTCGTCAATATCACCGTCTCTGTGCAGCAGATACGACACGTTATATAGTTTGTCACCTTTCAGGTAGGGCATACTGCCAGCAATGATGTTGATGTTATAAGTGACAGCCAACTGAGAGAAACGCTGACGGATTTCTTCTGTGAATTGACTGAGGTAGCGAATGGCCTCAACCGAATCTTTGTCTCTGGCTAAACCCATCAGTGGCGCATTAAAAAATTCAGGGAATAATGCAAAATCGGACTGATATTTGGATAGCGAAGACACAAAAAACTCGGCCTGGTTCATCAGGTCGTCGACCGACACGACCCGACGCATGTGCCACTGCACTATGCCCAGCCTTATCAGTGTTTTCTCAGTTTGATGGATCGAGATATCTTCCTCATAGAAAATATTGTCCCATTCAAGCAGCGTGGCGTAGCCCTTGGACTTAGCATCTTCAGGCAAATAGCGGTTCATCAGGCGTTTGACGTCGAAATCATTGGCAAGCTGAAACGAGAGTATCGGGTCGTGAATTTCACGGCGTTTAACCTTGGCAATATATTCAGACACGTGCATTTCATCCGCATACTTGTGGTAACCCGGAATCCGTCCGCCGGCCAGAATAGCTTTCAGGTTGTTTGCCCGGCAAAGCTCCTTACGGGCTTCGTATAAACGGCGTCCTAAGCGAAGCCCGCGATAATCCGGGTGGACAAATACGTCTAACCCATACAAGGCATCCCCGTTCGGGTTGTGGCAGGCTACATTGTTGGCATCAACGATATCCAGATAGGTGTGGTTCAGCGAATAGCGGTTGTAGCTGACTTTAATGGTCAGTGCAGCGGCGATGATTTTTCCCTTGTCCTCAATGCAGATTTGCCCATCGGGAAAATGTTTGATCAGACCCTGAATGGTCGACTTTGGCCAGGCACCACCAACATCCGGGAATACCAGATCTTCCAGTGCAGCAAGTTGCTTGAAGTCTGAAGGCTCAATAGTGCGCAGATTTAATAAAGTGCTGTTGTTCTCATCCATAACTTATTGTTTTTCATTGTTGAAACCAGTGCTATAAAGTATGGAACATCCGTTAGGATTCGCCAGTGAACCGTATCCTGACAGTGAGTGAACACAATTTTATTAGGGATAGGCCATACTTTAGGTCTGATTCTTCATTCATATCACTACGCTAGGAGGAAATATGGAAAAGAGTTTAGTTCGTCGTTATGCCTCAGTGTGTGCACTTGTGGTGTCCATCGGGCTGTTGCCCGGAATGGTCAGTGCGGCCCATCACGAAAAAGAAAAAGAAGAAGCAGCCACATCCGCTGAACAAGTGAATAAAGAAACGCAGGATTTGCTGGAGTCACTGAAAAATTACTCCGCAGAGCAAAAAGACGAAGCGATGAAGGCGACAAAAGAAGGCATCGACAGCCTGGATAAACATATTGATCAATTGCAGACCCAGATAGAAGAAGACTGGGACAATATGGATCAGGCTGCCCGCGAGAAATCAAGAGAAAGCCTGAAATCCATGCAGGAACAGCGTGTGAAACTGGCTGAATGGTATGGCAGTATGAAGAGCAGCTCTGCCGATGCTTGGGATCATGTCAAGGAAGGCTTTTCTGGCGCCTATGACAGCCTGAGCGATGCCTGGCAAAAGGCCAGTGAAGAATTTTCAAAAGAACAGCAAGAACAAAAGTAAGACGAGAAATAATATGAAGACCGCTGCGCCTCTTTCAAGGGGCGCGCTGTTATCTGTCACCGACAGTACGTTTTTTTGGCACCTGGCTGTCAAGATAACCTGCATGGCTTGCAAGCCTGTAATTGATATGAGAAAGTGTGACTCGTTGTGGTCATCGGTTAACGAGTAACCGGTACAACCCGCTTCGTATAACCCCACTGATAGGGTGTGGGGGTCTCTACCAGAATCCGTAAAATTCTGATTACGAAGAGTTAAGTCGATTAATCGCTTTTCTCTTTGTCATGGTCAGAATATCCCATTCTCCTTTGCTGCAGAAAAGCTGTTAATCATCCCAGTCAACGTATTGAGAATCTGATTAAGAGCACCTTATGACATCCTTTATTACTGGTTTACCGAAAGTGGAATTACACCTGCATATTGAAGGCTCGCTGGAACCTGAGCTGATGTTTGCACTGGCTGAGAGAAACCAGATAACAATTCCGTTTCACTCCCCAGATGAAGTACGTGCTGCGTACCAGTTCCATAATCTGCAGTCTTTTCTGGATATTTATTATCAGGGCGCGAATGTACTGATTCACGAGCAGGACTTTTACGATCTAACCTGGGCCTACCTGCTGCGCTGTAAAGCCGATAATGTGGTACACACAGAGATCTTCTTTGATCCGCAAACCCATACCGAGCGGGGCATTGCCTTTGATACTGTAGTGAATGGGATTCACCGCGCACTGGAGCAGGGCAGGGAAACGCTGGGTATTTCCAGTCAACTGATCATGTGCTTTCTTCGTCATCTCGATCAGGAGTCTGCGTTTGTCACGCTCAATCAGGCGCTGCCACATAAAGATAAAATTGTAGGAGTGGGGCTGGATTCTTCGGAGCAGGGCAATCCGCCGGAGAAATTCAAAGCGGTCTTTCAGCAAGCGCTGGCTGAAGGTTTTCTGACCGTGGCTCACGCGGGTGAGGAAGGGCCGTCGGAAAATATCACCCATACTCTGGATCTGCTGGGGGCGACCCGAGTGGATCACGGCGTCCGTTGTGTTGACGATGCGGTGCTGGTTGAGCGTTTAGTGCAGGAGCAGGTGCCCTTAACTGTTTGCCCGCTGTCGAATTTAAAACTCAAAGTGTTCGAGGATATGAAAGACCACAATATTGTCGAGCTGTTACGTAAAGGTCTGTGTGTCACCATCAATTCTGACGATCCGGCGTATTTCGGTGGCTATATGACAGCGAATTTTCAGGCGGTGGCCGATGCACATCCAATGACGCGTGAAGAGATCGCGCAGTTTACCCTCAATGCGATTCAGGCCAGTTTTATCAGTGTTGAAGAAAAGCAACGTCTGACGAGAATGACACGGGATTACCTGGACAATTATCAGGCATAGTGTAGGTGAAACAACGGTAGAGAAATGCCTCTGCCAGATAGCATTGAGGTCGAGTCGCGCCTTGTCGGGCGACTCGACAATGCGCGAGTTACTGACTGGTTACCTTTTTGAGACCTTTTGCAATCACTCTGTCGACAATGGAAAACATCACGGCATCAGGCATGTAGCGGTTAAGCAGATAAATGAGTTTGGCTTTAAATCCGGGCACAATAATATGTTTGCGTTTTTCCAGACCCGCCATGATGTCTCTCACTGCCTGCTCTACGCTTAATACCCCTGCCACCATCTTGAGTTCAAGGCAAATGGGATCAATTGTTTGGTGTTCTTTCGTCACCATAGGGGTTGATACTTCTGGCGGGCAAATGACAGAGACATCGATACCTTTAGGTTTCAGTTCCATCCGTAAGACTTTCGACAGTCCCATCACGGCGAATTTTGAAGAGCAATAGGCAGCATAGGTATAGTTGCCTGTGATGCCGGCCATGGATGAGATCATGGATAAATGAGCACCCTCATTCAGGTAAGGCAATACGGCCTCAACGACATTTCGTGTGCCAAACAGGTTCACTGAGACAACTTTTTCGTAGTCGCTCTGCGAGTGATGCTCAAAGCGATCTGCCAGAAGAATCCCGGCGCAATGGATAACAAGATCCGGCTTACCTATGGTGGCGACCGCTTGTTCTACCTGTGCCTGCAAAGCAGGCAAATCGCAGACATTGGCGCAGTGCTCTGAGAAACCAAAATCGTTTGTACTGAGCTGAGGTAATTCGATTGACACTGAATCTGGGATCGTGAGATCGAAAATGGCAACTTTGTTACCTTGCCGCAAATACTGCCTGGCAAGTTGCAGGCCCATACCGCTCGCACCACCAGTAATGAAGACATTTTTACTCATAATAATTTTCTCGGCTAACAGTTGAAGGCCACAATGAAAAGCCGGGTCACCCCGGCTTTTTAACGCTGAAAGTGATTATTTCGTGGTGTATTTTGCTGGCTCAGGGCGAATGTATGTGGCTGGCTCCAAACCGCGCTCGCGAATCAGGTGCTCAATGACGGCGATAATGGAGTTGGCATCCAGCATGCCGAGATAATTGCCGTCTTTATCGAAATTGATGTTTGAACCTGTCACTACCATCAGGGTGTCTGTGACTTCGGTATTATCCGCCGGGGTAAGGAACTGGTGAATTGAACTGCCAGGCTCATACAGGTAACAACCTGCCGTTTGTGGCTGATCAGGATACTCAGCATAGTGCCAACAGCCAGACAGCGTCCATAAGTGAACTGAACCTGTATGATAGTGCATTGGAAGCACAACACCCGGCTCAAACAGAACGCGTAATACCCATACGCCATTATCCGGGTCCAGAAATTGTGGCTGAACATGCACACCCGGGATGTCTGGCAGCGCATCTCTGTAAATTGGCAGTTCATTATTATTGAGAGTCAGCAGTTCGTGATGTTCGTTAACCAGAAATGGCAGGCCCATACTTTGCTCCATTGTTCACTGAGTGATAAGTGATATTGTCGTTATTGGTTATTGCGAGTAACAACTTTGCAACAATATGGTGGTGCTAACATTGATAATTTACGCCAAATAAAAGATATGTTCCGCCAAATGAAGGATGGCTAACTCGGATCTCATTTTTCTCATAGCGTGGTCGATTGCGTTTGAATTTAATGGATACTAATCCGTAACTGGTAAAGTGAGGGGAAAGGGGCAGTGAAAGATTTGTATGTCAGAGCGGTTAACATTGCGCGTTTTGACGCGTTTGCTTTGGCACACAAAGTGAAAGTTGGACCGCTGATCAGAGAAGCTGGTCTGCCTTCTGATGTATTTACCCACCCTGAGCATCTGATTCTGTTCCGGCGGTTTACGCGATTGATGACGCTGGCTCAATTGCGCTTCAATATACCGTTGGTAGGTTTGAAGTTCGGCCTGTATCAGGGAACAGCTGCGATTGGCCCGTTATTTCATCTGATCAGCAACGCACAAAATGTCGAGCAGGCGCTGCACGAGTTAATCAACAATTTTTATCTGCACTCTGAAGGCGCGGAGATCAGACTGGTAGAAACAGACGATCTGGTCGTGCTCTGTTATAACCCCAGCCTGGAAATTGATGATGATGTAGCACCTATCACAGAAGTGGCAATTGGTGTCGGATTGCGGCTGTTGCAGCTGTTCTTCGGTAAACAATGGAAACCGAAGCACATTTTTTTTCAGCACTTACCTTTGGCTTCTGTAACAGAGTACGATGCTGTGTTGCAGCAAACACCAGATTTTAATTCATTATATAACGGCCTGGGCTTTGAGCGGCAGTGGCTGAAACAGCCTCTGGTCAATGCCGATCCTTCACTTCACCGACTCGTGAAGCAGCATATTCAGCGTCTTGAAGATGTCACCTTAGATAAAATACCGGAACAGGTCAGGCGGGTACTGTATGGCCTGTTACCGAACGGGAAAGGCTCGTTAACGGATGTCGCGCAATTC
Organism: Photobacterium salinisoli; assembly: GCF_003614885.1. Taxonomy (GTDB): domain Bacteria; phylum Pseudomonadota; class Gammaproteobacteria; order Enterobacterales; family Vibrionaceae; genus Photobacterium; species Photobacterium salinisoli. The sequence continues at coordinate 238,909 of NZ_QZMS01000011.1, read as the reverse complement.
ATGATGTTAAGTTCCCGGACCTTGCAGCGTTATCTTAAAGATGAAGGGACATCGTTCAAAATTATTCTGGAGGAGACGCGAAAGAAAATGGCAACGCGTTACCTGCGGGAATCCAATATGAGCTTGACACAGTTGGCCGAAGTGCTGGGATATGCTGATAATGTTGCTTTCTCCCGGGCATTTTGCGCGTGGTTTGGCCTAACGCCCAGACAGTGGCAAAAGCAAGAAGGCATAAAGAAGAGAACAGGACTGAAACGCAGAGTGAGGTAATTGGGTCAATGGCCCGGTCAGTTTGAATCCGCCAACCGGGTGAATAATAATCAGGCTGCCAGTTCGTCAACAAACCAGTCTAATATTGCCCGCAGTTTCTCATCGCTCAGGTTGACCAGGTTGTCGCCGACATACCATTCCAGAAAAGACTGATCTGCCAGAGCGGCTTGTTGCGGATTTCCCAGCCAGATCTTCTGCTCTGTTGCTAGCTTGTCACGAATGGCTAAGGCCTTGTCGGCGCTGACCGGCAGATACAGATGCAGCATATTTGCCTGCGGTGCTGACGGATTGGGCGTTAACAGCGGGTAATCTTCCAATATACGGTAAAGCTGCTGAGTACGTTCGAACAAGGCCGGCATCAGTGCCAGGCGCTGGTCGAACTGCATCGCCGCGGAAACTGCATACGGTGTGCGATGATAGACGTTGCCGCCCTGGCGTTGCATCCAGAGGCGAGCCTTTTCAATGAATGCCTGATCGCCCAGCAGCATCGAGCCGCCCAATCCGCCAATGCCTTTATATAAAGAGACATAAGCCGAATCGAACCCGTTTGCAATTTCGCTGTACTCACGGCCATACCAGGCTTTGGTTTCCCACAATCGGGCGCCATCCATGTGCAGATGAATACCCTGCTCGCGGCAATGGGTTTTGAGCGCGTTTAAATCTTCCCATTCAGGTAGTTGACCACCAATTTCGCGCATTGGAAGTTCATACAGTACGGCAGCAATGTCGTCCGGCCATTCTTGCAGATCGGCCAAAGACCAGGTTTTATAAGGGTTACCTACAGGCAGAACGGTAAAGCGTTGCTGCAGCAGATAGCCTTGTGCTTCGTGCAGATAAATATGACTGGAAGGATGCATGGCCACAATAGGGTTTTTTCGTGCGATACAGGCCAGTTGTAGTGCGGTAGGTTGGGTCATTGTACCCGAAATAACGAACAGGCCAGCTTCGTAGCCCAGGAGATCGGCGACTTTGGTTTCAAACTGCTGCAGATCATCGCCCTGACCGTAAATATCATGTTTGATCTGATTGTCCTGACACCAGTCTGCCATTTGCCGGAAGATCTCGGCCGGAGACAATTCATGATTGCCGGGGATAGAGAGAGTGCATTGAGAGCGTAATTCCGTGCTCATAGTATTCCTTGAAATAAGCGACTTACATTTAATATTTTGCCAGAAGCTTATAGTGGGCTATCACCGAATGCAACAGGTTTCATTGCCGGTTATGACAGGGAGTCGGTCGGGAATGCCAATCGTCGTCTTAATATTCAAAACGGGAAAACTCAGTTTCAATTGATGCATACAATTCCGATATCCAAGCGGGGGAAGTGTCGGGTACAGGGCGGATCGGATTTTTTCGTGGGTCATGCGGTGCAATGACCACTTCGACATTGTCTTTGCCAATTTTTCCCACCAGGGTAAACAATTCTTCCACCGCACTGTCGCCGATAGCCAGGCAACCAATGGAGTCGGCTTTTCCATGAATGAATATATTGGATCCCGGGGATTGCCGGCCTTCAAGCGCGGCGTATTTCAGGTCGAAGTCGTTGGGATAATTAAGCTTCATCGACAAGTGAAAACGGCTGTTCGGATTAAGACCGATAATTTTGTAGATACCTTCCGGTACCTGACGGTCACCTTCTTTGAGTTTTGGTCCTGCTTTGCCGCTCGCTGCCGTGACAGGGTAACTGTATACAAAATGTCGGCGACCCTGCGAATCAAATGCCCACAGTTCCAGTGCTTTTTCTTCTTTCAGGCCGAGCAGCGCAATTTTCTCTGGCGGATAGCTCACATCAGCCTGGCGAAATCTGTACTTCAGACGCATTTCAGATAAGTGGCCGTAGGTGGCGAGAACGTCATCAACGGTACGCTTCCCCAGCGACGAAGGGGAAATAGAGGTTGAAATTGACTGCCCTTGAGCATGAGCACTCATCAGTAAAGACATAACAGCAAAGAAGGCTGGTAAGTGTTTAGTGCGCATAATTCCCCAACGTCATATCTAGTCCATTAAACAAAAAGTGTCGATTACATTATCAGCAGCAAGCTGGCAGTGTGTCAGATCACAGTGGCTGGAAAGTAAAATCTTCGATAACGCCATTGAGGTCTGCATTCAGCACGTAATCAATATGCATGTTGCCTTTTTGCTGGTAGAAACTGATTCGGTAACCTTTGTCGCCATGGTTATTCTCAACATGGTAGTTGCTGGTGACTCGGGTGTTGATTGCATCACCCCGAACAATGCCGTTCACAGCCGGAGACGTTGCTAGGATGTACGTCAGCTGATTTTCTTCTAAGCTATTAAATTTAATGTAGGAGTAGGTTTTCTTTTGTACCAGTTGCCCATTTTCCAGAATATTACCGTTGCGTTCTGAATAATAATAACCGTTCAGGTTAACGGTAGACTCAAACCCGATCTCAGGATCTGGCTGCCCCATAGATGTACAGCCTGATAACGATGAGAGAAGAATAATTGATAGTGCCTTTTTCATACTCACCTTGATTCTTATAATGATGAAAAGGGGTCAGCAACCCCAACCAATGACAGTATCTAATGGCGTCAGAACGCTACGCGTCATTAACTGGTTAATTACAAAATGATAGGTAAGCAATAGGTTTAAGCGAGGGATAGGGATAAGCAATTAAAAAGCAGACAAGAGACAGCAGAAAAAGCGGGCAAATGGCTGTCAGCAGTGTGGATGGCTTACTGCACAAAGCAGGGGTATTGCCCTTACGTTCTTCTTTGGTTGTTACGGTTAAAGTAACACGTCTTTCGCACAATAAATGCTGCTCATACCTGGCGCGCTATAGCAACTCAGTTTGTCTTGTAATATCGCTGATGGTAATGCGAATCCGGTTTGACCGTTTACCTTAATGGTGGTTTTGCTCGCGTTGATGTGATGGGAGATCTCAGAACCGTTGCTGAGTGTCCAATAGGTATCAAATTCGGTGGTATTGGCACAGACCGAAATGGAGCAGCTGACCGGCGTTGTCTCACCGTGCTCGAACACTATGCACTGCGATTGCATTTCACCGCAACCAGCGTTTGCAGCTGACGATATTATAAGGCCACACATCAAAGTGAGGGATAAACGGGTAAAGCTTTTCATAATCCACCTTACTTCTCTACGTTATTAGTCAGTTCATGGGGCGTGTTACTAAGGCGACCAAAATGAAGGCGATATGCGGATTTTTCTGGCTGGCGCAGTTTTGAGTCTGATCATGGTGTTTGGAGGCAGGCACTTGAGATGCCTGTCTCCAGAAGATGGTGCTGACAAATGACGATCTCAACCCTGATAAGATTACGGCTGGAAATTACGATGTTCCACATCACAGCGAATGACGGATTGATCGTCGATTAAACCTGCTAAGTGCTTGCGACTTTCAAGATAATGCGGTGTCAGTTTGTGCGCCGCAAGTGCGTCTTCACTGGTGTAGATTTCATACAGGTAGAAGCAGTGGTCGTTGTCCTGAGATGACAGCACATCAAACACCAGGCAGCCTTCTTCATTCTCTACTGACGCCTTGGCGTTTTCTTTCATGATGGAGAGATACTGGTCTCGAAACCCTGCTTTGACTGAATTTTTCACAACAATACAAAACATAAAGCGCACTTCCTTTCTGTCCGTTTGAGGAACAACACGTTCTTCGTTTGAATATATGGTCCTTTATTGTATACAATGTGTTTGGTTATTGCACACGGAGTGGCTGAAAATGACAGAGAGACCAAAACCTTTAAACGGATTGCGACATTTAGCGTTAGCGGTATATCCCTTTGAGGAGTGTATCCGTTTCTATACCGATATACTGGGTATGGAAGTGCTAAGGAAAGCGAGCGATAACCTGATTTACCTTACCTGTGGTAATGACAATTTGTCGCTTAGCAGGGCGTATGAACCGCAGGAGAATGGCAATCAGTCACTTGACCATTTTGGCTTCATTGTCGACAGTAAAGAAGAACTACAAGCCTGGTTCGATTTTCTCAAAGCCAAAGACGTGCCGTTATTGGATACACCGCACGATCACAGTGATGGTGCGCGCAGTTTTCACTGTACCGATCCGGCCGGTAATGTGGTTCAGCCGATTTATCATCCTGCTGTTTCAGGCCAGCGCCTGCGTTAGAAAGGGGATTGACCCAACGTAACCGGTAAGATTGCGTTGGGTACAGTTTTATTTCTGATTGAGTAAATAGTCCAGAATCTCAACTATTTGCCCCGGGCTTGTCGCCCATGCTTTCGCGCTGGCATCCACTTCTTTGAGCGGATGCACAATGTCTTCACTGTGCAGTGTGATATAGGGTTTATCCAGTGCAGCACAGTATCCGGCATCAAACGCCGCATTCCACTGTTTGTACTTATCACCGAAGCGGATCACGGCCATGTCGCATTGTTTGATCATGTTCTGGATGCGGATGGCATTGACTTTGGCCGATTTATGATCGCGCCAGAAGCTGTCTGATTCCGCTCCTAAACCATCACCGGCGGCGTCACTGCTGTCGTGATCTGTAACGGCGGAAGTAAACACAATATTGAGGTCTTTCGCCTCGCAGCCTTTAATGATTTGCTCTCGCCAATCGGTGTGGATTTCGCCAGAAAGATAGACATTCCAGGTCATTGCTAACTCCTTTTTATGAGTGCATGTCTCAGCCGCTCTATGTATACACGGTATAGAGACAGACAGAAACATCAGTGTTTAAAGGATTTATTGTACACAATTACACCTAAAATTGCACACCTGAGTGGTGGCGGTCAATCAGAAGTAGGTCGGGATAGTACGCAGGGGAGTATCCGGCGTGCGAGTGATGAACATGCAATTGTTTTCGAGGCAGATTCGTTCAAAGCCGAGCTTTTGATAAAATACGGTGTTGATATCGCTATGAAGAAAAACTGTTGTTGTCGCTGTGGCTGTAAAAAGATGACGGACAATGCCGAGAATCAACCGTCCGGCAAAACCTTGTCGGCGATGAGACGGCGATGTTGCTATCGATCCTATTCCAGCCTGTCCGTCTTTCAGGCCAAACTGATTACGATACAGAATCAGTGAAGCGACAGGTATGCCTGCTTCTGCCAGTACGTACCACTGGCCGGCGGCATATTTCTGGCTGTGCCTGCAGGCAGCCAGATAGTCAGCCTGGGGCATTTCGCAGCCCCAGGTGTCGAAGCCCATCATATACAGTAAGTCCATTTCTGTTGCTGTTGCCTGTCTGATTTGCATCGGTTTTCGTTCTGTTAATTGATGGTTTGAATCATTGCCGATTAACGGAAACAGAACTCAGCCCAGCGGCTGAGGCCAGCGGTAACCGAACCAAAATAATCGCCGGCCACAATCGGCACACCTGGCAGGCGTTGCTCAATAAGCTGTCGTAACATGGGCGAGCGGGCGCTACCGCCTGTCATAAAGATTACGTCTGGTGCGCAGTCAGCCTGAGACAGGGCTTCATTGATCAGACTGCTGATCTTCTCCGCATTGCTGTTGACCGCTTCTGCCAGTTCATGATTTGTACAGCTGATGGGCAGTGTTTCCTGTCCGATGCGGATCTCAGTGCTGGCACTGGATGCATCGGACAACGCGATTTTCAGCAGCTCGGCTTCGCGTACAAGCTGATGACCCAATGTATGGTGATAGACCTGCAACAGTCTTTGCAGCAAAGCAGGCTCTGCGGAGTCACGCACGAGTTGCTGCAACACGGCTAAGTTAGCACTGGCGTAAAAATCACTTTGCGCGGCCACATTGTTGATCGCCACCGGGTTCCAGAATTGGCTGATCGGGGCTGCCAGCCCGCGCTGGTTGGTGCTGTGCTTGCCAAACAGAGGCATAATGCGTTCGAAGGCGAGGGCAATATCCAGATCGTTGCCGCCGACACGGCTACCGCTGTGGGCCAGTAATCCTTCGGTTCGGTCTTCTTTATTTAACCAGCCCGGTCCCATTTGCAGTACGGAACAGTCGGTTGTTCCGCCACCAATATCAACCACCAGTACGGTTTTGTCTTCTTGCAGCTGACTCTCGTATTCCAGACCGGCGGCCACGGGTTCAAACTGGAACTCTATCGCTTTGAAGCCTGCGCGTGTTGCTGCCCGGCGCAGAATACTCTCGGCCTGCTGGTTAGCTTTACTTCCGCCTGTTCCCTGAAAGTTGATAGGGCGCCCGATAACAGCATGCGTAACACTCTCACCACACTGGCTTTCACTCTTGTGCTTGATGTTTGCCATCATGGCACAGACCAGATCTTCAAACAGGCTCAGTTGGATGTCATGTAAACCGGAAGCGCCGAGAAAGGACTTGGGTGATTTGACGTAATACACTTCATCAGGATCATTGAGGTAGGTGTCCAGTGCTTGCTGACCAAACTGTAAGGCGTGCGCGTCAACGATGATGTCATCGTCTCTGTTGGCGGAGATCGAACGACGCAGTAATTGCTCGCCAATTTTATCAGCGGGTTTGATGTCATAGTGACGAAATAGCGCCTCGCTGACGGCCTCGCGGGTGGGTGCGGCAAGCGTTGAAGGAATGAAAAAGCTATCACCTTCAAGGGGAAGCAACCTTGGCTGACCATTCTCCATAATAGCAACAGCGCAGTTGGCTGTGCCGTAGTCGAAACCTATGTACATACTTCCTCCTGACAACTAAAAAGCCGACCAGTGTACGAAAATTTCGGCCTAAGACAAGAAAAGGAAGTGCTGACCTTAACAATTGTATTGCTTGTCGCAGAACAGCTTCTAGCGATAAAGCTTACGGAAGAATTTTGACGTGAGCGTGTAATCGTATCGGAGCTGAATCAATGAATAAATGAGCGTAGAGCCAGCCACTGTCCCCCAGGGGTAGAAGAAAAACAGTATGCAACCAAACAAGATAGTGGCTTTTTCAGCCCAGGGATGGAGGATCAATAGTCCGTATCCGGCAGAGAGGTGAAGTACTATCATCAACACAGCCAGCAGCACCATAGAGAAGTTGTTGGTTTCAATGTTCATGATGCCGTCGATAGCGGCCTGAAAACCTGAAACGATCCCCAGTATCAGCCAGATAATCGCGTAAAGGGCATGAAAACCTATCGCCAGCCTGAATTTGAGTGAGTATTTTGAGCGCAGAGAATCCTGAGATTGCGATTGTTCGCCCTCAGTACATTTTTTACACATTTCTACCGGAGTACCGTCAGGTTTATCCAGCGTTCGAACACCGCATTGTACGCAGTACATTATTTACGCACCATTTGCCTGTTTATCGCATCGCATGTTATTGCGATAGTTGTAGTTACAAATTTACAGATGCAAAGTTTCATTAGTTAACAACATTCCCCAACAAATATAATTTCATATAATGCCGTGTTCTTTAACATTTGAATGTCAGTTTTTCGCTTTTATGGCGTTTGAAATGATGAAAATGCTGTGGGGGTCTCATTTTAGTGAATTAAAAGCACTATTACATAACATTATGAAATTTAAGTCTTATGTGAATTAGCATGACCTAAATTTACTGTGGCAACAGTCGGCAATATTCTTTATGGCTTTTCTCTGCCTAATGGTGATGCAATATACTGCTTATTGTTTATCAGAGAGTACATCGATCAGTTTTTATGAATCTATTTGTCTGCGGATTTTAATCAGGCCATTTCTTTTTCAACTCAATTAATTCTGACTGGCAGCGATTAAAGGCATCAACAAGTACCGGATCGAAGTGAGTGCCACTGTGCTTACGGATATAGTCAGACGCATCTTCAACGCTCCAGGCTGGCTTGTAAGGGCGTTTACTTGTCAGCGCATCAAATACATCGGCAATAGCTGTTATGCGTGCTTCAATGGGGATGGCGTCAGCCTCTAAACCGTAGGGGTATCCTGTGCCGTCCCATTTTTCATGATGATAGACGGCGATGTTTTTGGCCATCTGCATCAGTTCGGAGGTGTCATTACCCAGAATTTCAGCCCCTATCAGAGTATGGCGCTGCATGACTTGCCACTCCTCACCAGACAGTGCCCCTTTCTTTTGCAGAATATGATCCGGGATACCAATCTTGCCTATATCATGCATAGGTGCTGCATGCAGCAGGGTTTCCGACCACGCCGGACTGCAACCTGCGGCTTTTGCAATGGTGTGCGCATAATGGCTCATACGAATGACGTGATGGCCTGTTTCGTTATCTTTATATTCTGTTGCTCTGCTCAGTTTCTGAACCACGGAAAGCCGTGTTGATTTCAGCTCATCTATTTTGACCAGCGACAGCTGATTCTTCACACGGGCCCGGACAACGGGCGGGCTGACGGGTTTGGTGATGAAATCGACGGCGCCCAACGCAAAACCTTGTGTTTCATCTTTGGTGTCGGACAGTGCGGTTACGAATATCACTGGAATGTGTTTTGTATCTGGTGCCGCAGACAGTTGTTCAATAACCTCATAGCCGGACAGGCCAGGCATCATGATATCGAGTAGGATCAGGTCGGGTTTTTCTGTGTTGGCAAGAGCAATGGCGCGGTTGCCATCCCTGGCAAAAAGCAGTCGGTAATCTGATGCCAGAATGTTTTTCAGTACTTGCAAATTGGCGGGTTCATCATCCACTACCAGAAGGGTTTTACGTTCATCCATGTTATGCCTCCACAGTCTGCTGGCTGACGAGATAGTTATTTAGCAGCGTGGCTGCTCGATCCAATTCAAAATCGCTCATGGCCGATTCCACATCCATTGCCAGTTCTGCAGGTAGCTGGGATTTAACCGCCGAAAAAGCGCAATCCGGCATTTCGCCCTGTTCCAGTTGCTGGATGATTTTGCTGATATCGTCATGGTTGAGGGTTGTTGTCGTTTGATGCTCAGGCTTAGCAGAGAAATCCTCAACCGACATCAGCAGCTGCGTAATGGCATTAAACATTTCACGGTATTGGGTAAACAGCGGAACGGTATTTTCGTCACGCTGTAATGCTTGTTCCAGTTTTTTCATGCAGTGGTGGATACCCGGCATGCACAGGTTGCCAGTCACACCTTTCAGGCGGTGTACATGCGACAGCGCTTTTGTCTGGCTGCCACTGAGTAAGCGAGCCAGAAAATCCGGGTGGTGCTGTGGCTGGCTGATGAATTTCTGTATGGCGGCGAGCTGCGATTGTTCATTACCCCAGAGCAGGCGTCCTTTTTCCAGATCGATCAGGGTATCCTGGTTGTCGTCCGGCTTCTCCGGGTGAACCGGTGCCTGGCTGATAATCCCTTTCAGGTAAGCAATTTCTGCTTTCAGCGCATAGATATCGATTGGTTTGACGGCAAATCCATTCATGCCGGCGGCGAGTGCATTACGCCTGTCTTTTTCAAGTACGCTCGCCGTCAATGCAATAATAGGCACTTCTTTTAACTTTTGTTCCTTTTCGTAAGCACGGATGGCTTTACTGGCTTCCAGACCATTCAGTTCAGGCATTTGAACATCCATGAGAACAATATCAATGTGCCTGGACTTATATTGTTCTATGGCTTCTGTTCCGGTTCTGGCCATGATTAACTGATGGTTATCTCTTTTCAGTAATCCAGTCATCAGCTCCAGATTTTGTTCGACATCGTCTGCCACCAATATAGTCATTGGTGGAATATGCACATTGTTTTTTGTGCTGTCATCAATCTGAGCGGACTGGCCTGCCAGCAGTGGCAGATCAACACGGAAGGTTGAGCCCTTGCCAGGCTGGCTGTAGACAGTAATTTTACCCTCCATGAGTTCAACCAGCTGTTTGGCTATGGTTGTTCCCAGGCCGGTGCCGCCAAAACGGCGGGACATGGTACTGTCTGCCTGCGAGAAAGGAGCGAAAATGCTATCCAGCCTGTCGGACGCAATGCCTATCCCTGTGTCCTCGACCAGAATGGTGATACCTTTGATGCGGCTGGAACTGATGTCCAGTCTGACATACCCCCGCTCGGTGAACTTCACCGCGTTACTCAGTAAGTTCAGGATAATTTGCTGAACGCGGAGCGGATCACCCTGGAAATATTCACTGAGCTGCGGGTCATAGCGCATTGTCAGCTCTATGCCTTTTTTGTTGGCTAACAGAGATTGGGTCGCGATCAATTGCTCACAGATTTGGCGAAGAGAGAAATGGCTTGATTCAAGCTGTGTGGAACCGCTTTCCAGTTTGGCAGAATCCAGTACATCGTTAAGCAGGTTGAGCAGGGTTTTGGCCGAATGCCGGATAATGCCAAGGTGTCTTTGCTGATCGGTACTCATTTTGCCGTCCAGCATGAGTTCGGAAAAACCGATAATGGCATTCATTGGTGTTCGCAATTCATGGCTCATATTGGCCAGAAAAGTACTTTTTGCCTGAGCCGCGATTTCTGCTTCTTCTTTGGAACGGCGTAAATCAGCTTCCATTTGTTTTTGCTTGCTGATGTCTGTGATCACGCCGACAAAGGTGCTGACGCCATTCAGTTTAGACTCACCGATAGACAATCGAATCGGCTTCATCAGACCATTTTTGTGCAGCGCAGTGACTTCCCTGCCAATGCCAATAATGCGCGCAGTGCCGGTTTTGCGGTAATTTTCCAGATAGGAATCGTGGGCGCTTTGATAGGGTTCTGGCATCAGCATGCTGATGTTTCTGCCAATGACCTCACTCTCGTGATAACCAAAAATACGTTCAGCCGAGGCATTAAATGACAGGATAATACCGCGGTGAGACATTTTGATAATGCCGTCTACGGCGGTATCTATGGTGGCTTTCAGCTCAGCAGCGGTTTCTTCACTGTGCTGCAGTAATGAGCGGTAGCGGGTCAGGGCGTTGATAGCTGCAATAATCAGGCTCAGGGATACGGTGACAATGGAAATGGTAATGGCCAATAAATAATGACGCTGGCTGCCGGGAATGAATGCCGGATCGGGCTGGCCGACAAAACGGGTCGCTTCCATGGCGGTATAATGCATGCCTGCAATGGCAAGACCCATGACAACACTGGCAATGAGCTGGATCTGATAGCCAGGCATTGAGCGATGTTTGCGCAGACCAAAACTGATCCATAAGGCCAGTGTGGCTAATGAGGCGGCGACTAAAATGGAGAGTGCAAATAAAACAGGGTCATACTTCAGTGCAGGGCCCAATACCATCGCCGCCATGCCAATGTAGTGCATTGAGCCGATGCCCAGCCCGACTGTCACCCCACACAGCAACAGCCGCGCATTACTTATCGTTCGTTTGATCAGTAACTGGAGCGTTACCCAAGAAGCAAGAAAGCTGGGTATGGCGGAAAACAGGGTAGTGCTGATGTCGTAATTCACTGTGGTACATAGCTCGAACGCTAACATACCAATAAAATGCATGGCCCATACACCCACTCCTAACGAAGCAGCGCCTGTCAGAATATGGAGGCGGCGCAGCATGCAGTTATGACTTTGCTTAGCCGATTCGGCTAAAGAAAGCGCCAGTAAGGAGGCACCGACAGAGATAAGCAAAGAAATGGCAATCAGTGAATAGTTATATTCACCAGTGACCATAAGGCTTGGATCGGTACTGTCGGAGATAAAAAAACGTGAAAATAGATCTGCAATCATGATTTATCAAAGACCAGTTATTCGGCTATGAGGCGAGGTAACCAGTTAGAGTTAATCTAGTGTTGTATTTTTGTATCAATGGGCGCTCACATTATCCTGTCGGTCGTTAAGAGTAAACCACTCGGGCGTTAGTAAGTGCTAATAATCAACACAATATCAATAATTAGTTATGACGTTATGAATCTGCGCCCTTATGGTTGTAAAAGACAAATTTGTACAAGATTGAAATAATAATTTGTCGTAAAGTCGCTGTTTTCGTGGTGTGGGTAGTAGTAAGGCAATGAAAGATAAAGCAATATCAAAGGAAACGTCTGCCATTGTACTGACTGGCAAAGAAAAACGACGGTTGTTCAAGCAAGGTGCGCTTGCTGTGATGCCTTTATGTGTGGCTGTTATCCCCTGGGGGTTACTTGCGGGCTCCTTTGCTATTGATGCCGGATTGGACGTGTTTCAGAGTGTCGCTATGTCAGCGATAGTGTTTGCCGGGGCAGCACAGCTGGTAGCAACCGGGTTACTGAAAGCAGGGGTGGGTATTGTGACTATCTTACTGACCACCTTTTTCATTACTTCCAGGCACTTGTTGTACAGCATCACAATGCGCAATGTGATCAGCCCGCTTCCGCTTCGCTGGCGGTTGGGATTGGGCTTTCTTCTGACCGATGAGCTGTTTGCCTTGTGTGGTAACCAGTCCCCACAGCGTTTTCAACCTTGGTATGCTCTGGGCGCTGGGCTGTGGTTTTACATCAGTTGGAATATCGCCACATTAGCAGGGATTTTCGCAGGAAAATTTATTCCCAATCTGGACAGCCTGGGACTGGATTTTGCCATCGCCGCTACTTTTATCGCTATCGTTGTACCCAGTATTCAGCGCTGGCCGGTATTAATCACAGTACTGATTGCGTTGGTGATGTCGGTTTTAATGGCGGCTCTGGAAATAGAAGGCGGGCTGATGATAGCCAGTTTAGCGGCAATGGCAGGAGGATATATTTCTGAACGATTGATTGGAAATAAATCGATTTATTGTCATGAAAATGTAAGAAAGCAGGAAAAATAAGATGATTTGGCTCACTATATTTGCAATGACGCTGATTATTTTTACAAGTCGCTATCTATTTTTAGACCCTCGGTTGCCTGTAAAACTAAACGCCCAGACGCAGCGTTTTTTAAGTTATTCAAGCCCGGCTGTATTAACGACTATTTGGGTGCCTATTGTTTTTTTGCCTGAGAAAAATACTATAAATATCACGTTTAGCAATCCATATTTAATCGGCGCTGTGATTGCCGTTTTAATCGCTATGAAAACAAAGAATGTTTTATTAACGGCGCTGGTCAGCATGGTAGTGTTTTTTTGCGTATCATTTTATCTAAAATAAGAATTTGTTGTCTATATTGTTGATTGCAAGGGTTTTCTCTTTTTTGAGAAATGTGGTTTTATAAACTTAAGTTATAGTTGGTTAATCAAGTCTTATCCTCCGAACAGTTGCCTGATTTAATGGGTGGCTGACTTGTGCGTGGAAAAAAAGAAGAGGTTAACCATGGCCATGCAAGCATCAAAAGGCATACAGCCTGATAATATCAGTACGTTTTTAGAACCGGTAAAAATAATCGGAACATCTGTTCTGATAATGGCAGCGTTGCTTTCATTTAATTCACAAGCAAAAAGTGACAATGAGAATGACTATGATTTACAACCCATAGAGGAATTAGGAAAGCGATTATTTTTTGAAAATATTTCTGATCCAAATCGAATGTCCTGTGCGACCTGCCACGCGCCTAACACCGGCGGAACCTATAATGTCTCCGGTGTGAATTTACATCAGGTCGCAGTCACGGGGGCCAGACCACATTTAAGGCCACAAGACTTAGCTGATGGGCAGGAAAAAACGACGGTAAAAAATGCCGGGGGCTTAAAACCACCGACAAATCAGTACGTCAGTTTTATACATGAGGGTGAAGCAAAAGGGCTGAAATTACTCCAGCTTGCAGGGCAGGGGACATGTGGATTTTTTCCTTGCGGTGGTGCCTTCTGGAATGGACGTGCGAACGGAGATATTGTCGAAAACACGAACTTGGTTTTTAATCTGAATGACGCCAGTGGACAGAAATCTGCATTTTATTCTAAATACCTTGGCCCCCTTGCTGATCAGGCCTTTGCAAGCCCATTTTTGAACCCTGTCGAGCAAAACCATAAGAGTAAAGAAGATGTCTGTAACCAGGTAGAGTCGACCAAATGGGGTAAAGAGCTGTATTACCAATCATGGGGAGTGGATTTATCTTGTCAGTCTGAAGACGAAGCTGCCACAGCATTTGCGCGTTTTGCTGTAGCTTTAGCAGCATGGCAAATGTCTGAAGATAACAATCGTTTTAACTCAAAACGCGATATTGCACTTGCTGAAGATGATAATCAGCAATTTCCGTTGGATGGTTTAACTGATCTTGAAAATGAAGGGCATGACCTGTTCTATGGCCCAGCAGGTTGCGTCATTTGTCATAACAGTAATGGTGCCAATGGTACTCATCCTCTGGAGCGGTATACCGATGACAGCTATCACGCAATTGGCGTGCCGCGAAACTATGAGTTACCCGGTTCACCGCTACCCGACCTCGGGCTACATCCAACTCTGGTCAATTTGGGCTTGAGTCCGGATATCACATTCCCATTTTTTACTATTAAGAATGCCTTTATTGGTGCCCATAAAACACCCACATTGCGCAATGTCGATAAACGTCCGGGAACAGGTTTTACCAAAGCTTACACGCACAATGGCTGGTTCAAGAGCCTGGAAAGTATTGTACATTTCTACAATACCTCAGACGTTAACGGACAGACCGCCGCGGATTTCGGTATTACGCGCTGCCCAGAAAGTATCGTGACCGAAAAAGATGCACTGGCCAATAATTGCTGGCCTGCGCCTGAAATACCCGACGCACCCTTCCTGAGTATTGGTGGTGTCACGGGGGATCTGGGATTATCGGCTCACCAGGAAGAGGCTATTGTGGCTTACCTGAAAACCTTAACCGATACCACAACAGTAGAACCACCGGCGCCTTATAAATCAAGCAGTAATCCGCCGAAACAAAGTAAAAAATAGGCAATAAAAAGCGAGATATTTATCTCGCTTTTTTCTTTGTTATTGATTATTTCCTTGGCCCAACCGGCACCATGATGTGTTCATAGGGAGTACCTTTCCACATCACATATGGCCCGCCATTATTGGGATCGGTGGGAAGCGAGTCGAGTAAGGTTTTATCTGGCGTGATAATCATTAAATGTGGCCCTTCAACCACCCACTGATTATCTGCAGTTTCACCTTCTGCATAAGGGTCGATATTGCTCGCGCCGCCGTCACCAGCCAGCATGTAAGAAATACCTATCGTTTTCGTTTCAACGGGTTCTTTTTTCATCCAGGCTTGTGCCCATGCCATCCACGGACCATCCATGCACATAGGAGCGGTTCCTTTCAGTTGAGGAGGCGTTGGAAAGCAGGTGTAAGCACTGGAGCCTTTTTGTAAAACATTGTTCTCCCAGTCCATTACGGTGACTTTCTCTCTGAGTGACGGAGGGGCGGCACTCAGGGCATCATCTAACATTGCCTGTTTATCGTCAGCGTTGGTGACAGCAGGTATTCCTGTAAGAACAAACAATGCCAGAGGAAGATATCTGATGAGTTTCATACCGTTATCCTTATTCGAATGACGGTGCTGAGCAGGTAGCTTGTAAAGTATAGTCTGCCTGAAGCAAGATGATTATTGTGAGTCATATTGCGGCACGGACTATGTTGCTTATCGGCGTGGTGTTTGATGCTATGTTCTATGTTGGGAAGTGTGATTGCGTCGCGAATCTTGTGCCGGAGCTTGTGCTTATTAAGGCCAGTCAAGGCCAAACTGTATTGGCCTTGACTGGTGATATTGAACTTGATTGCCGAAGCGTTACAGCGGCCCTCCCTGATTGAACAAGTCGCCTGAATTTGCCCAGCATTGACTGAAGGGTAAACCGGACGCTCCGACAGCCGGCAGGGTGATCAGTATGTCATCAGCACGATTATCATTGTTGATGTCCTGATCGAGATGGCCATTGGAAACCGTTAAGCTCGGGTGGTCGAATGGTGCTTGTGCACAGCGTACCCGCTCATCGGTTAAGGTTTTCAGGAAAGCCACTAAATCGGCTTGTTCCTGAGAGCTTAAACCCAGCGGCCCGATGTCCGGATCCAGGTTTGAATCATTACTGCCAAAGCCAGAGTTATTGTTTGACTCAGTGCCTCTGCGGTTTCCTCCCCGGTTGTAGAATTCGACAACCTGCTCAAGCGTCGCGGCACCGCCATTATGGAAATACGGTGCTGTTAACGCAATGTTCCGCAGTCCGGGTGTTTTAAAGGCACCGTCGACAGCATCACGTTCCAGACCTGCGATGACCCGATCTCTTAGTGCATTGGTTTGCTGCGCGGAGTCGCAAGGGAGATCAGGGAGTACAGGAACCTCAAAGGTACAGGGATCGACGTTAAACGGATCAGGCGCATTATTACCAAGTAAAATATCAAAATACTGGCGGGTAAAAGACAGTGGGTTGCCCCAGGGGTCAACAGCACCGACGCCCAGATCCTCATTGGTTGGCCTCACCCCAATGTTGTAGAAACCGTTATCATAGAGTGCGATCTGGTTGTCACCCATGATCATTCGCTCAACAAGCCCCTCCTCCTGATTTTCTGCTTGCAGATGAATCGCGGCAGAGGTGAACTCAGGGCCTTTGTGGCAGTTCACACATTTCCCTTTATCAATGAACACCATCAGCCCTTGTTTTTCCTGTTCAGAGAGCGCATTGTCATTGGGTTCAATGGCTGGTGAACAGGCTGGTTCATGGCATCCTCTGAAACGGTCAAACGCCGTATCATCGGAAATGAGTTCGGCTTCGTAGAGCATGATAGCAATGCCCCAGAACAGAGAAAAATTGATCTCGGTTTGGGTATAGCCTTGACTGCTATTCACAAGTACCGGCTCACTGCCACTGTTATCAATGACAAAGTTGCCACGGGCTGCCCAGTACTTTGGATCAAAAGCCATCCGGATCAACTGAGCGTAGCTGGTTCGCAAACCTTTGCCGCTGGGATGAACCAAATCGGACAGGTGGCTGTCATTGTTAGCGACATCTTGCTGGGCCAGCGGCTGCAAGCTCACAAGGCGTCGACCAAGATCGGCAAACTGTCTGCCGGCACAGGACATTTCAAAATCGCTTAATGCAGGCCCGACAGCCTGAGAAGCCAGGCTGGCATTGTTGAGGTCGATCCGGGTAAGTTCGGGAGTACGGCCGTTAAGGATTATCACCCTCGCTTGCTCATTACGTCGTCCGAACGGGTCAGTACCGTTAAAGATATTGTTGGCGCGGCCATCCCAAAAATTTCTGAAGTTAAAAACAGCATTGATGACCGTTGGCGTGTTTCTGGGTTCGACTTTGCGGGTCGCCAAATTGGATTGAGTATGGAAAATGTTGCCTTCCGGATCCCCGCAATACTCATTCAGATCCCTGGGAATGACAGTGCCGAATGAACCATCAAAGGTTCCCGGTGATGTAGCGGAGTCATTGGTGGAGTATATAATTGCTGAATTGCGGTCATCCTTATCAACGAGTTGATGAAACGGAAAATCATCCGGCGTGAGCGTGATATTCGCTCGGGCCACTTGGTTACTGGCGGTAAAGCCTGCCGTTCCCGCCGGACTGGGGGGGACGGTGCCACCAAATTCAGTATCAGGATCGGGATTGCCGTTGGTATCGACTCGTAACAGGCCGGGTGTAAGGATATTGGTGATCCTGCCATCAGCCCCAGCTTTGAAGTGACAACTGGCACAGGCTTGTCCGTCACTGCCGACCTGCTGATCCCAAAAGAGGGCTTTGCCAAGTTTAATGGCGATGTTTTTGTCTCTGACAATACCGGTTAAATCGGGCAGCGGTGCCTGAAGATTCGTGAGTGCTTCAGGAATCAAACTTTCTATTGGTTCAGGTTCTTCGGCAGGTATTTCCGATTGTGCAAAAAATACAGCCCCCAAGCTAAAACAAGCAATGGTGCTACAGAGCGCACCAAAGCGCATTGCTTTTTTATTTTGTCCCATTATTTTTCCCTCGCATTAATAAACAACAATCAATGCTTACTTCAGAGATTTTATTATTGGCTAATGTTAAATGAATCTATGAGTTAATTTTAAGACGTCTTCTTAGTGACACACCTGCTCCAAATAAAATAGTAGTGAACAGAAGCAGAGAGCCGGGTTCCGGAACTTGATACGTACCGTCGAAGTATAAGTCGGTGTAATAATTGTCGGTTAAATGCAACCCAGGACCATAATCTTTAAGGGTGTAGGTAAAGGATAAAACAGAGCCGTGTGAGAACTCACCGATGTTAAAGCCCAGCGCGAGGCCATGTGAAAAGAAAGCTTGAGTTACAGAATTATTGAGAGTTAAGCCGTAGTAGTAAAAGTTTCCGGCAAGATCATAGCTGTCATTTATCTCCCAGCTGTCGGCACTGTTGCCGGCATTATAGGCATAATCGTCATCACCGTAAAAATCAATGACTGCATCTAATACACCAATAATGTGGATATCAGTAAAAGTGTTGCCTGATTTATTTTTGATATCCCACCGTAATGTACCGTAATTATAACTATCAAGCGAAGAGGTGAAAGAAGTGACAAACTGGTAGGGAACATCACTGTAGCCAATACCGTAATTGTCGAGTGGAGTGTCTACATAAACATCTGTACCATTGGGAGAAAAGAAGCTGGAAAATGAAAATATATCGACCAGACCTGCCTGTGAGGTTGTTGATAACAAGAGACCTGAAATATATAAGCCAGTGCGGATGGTTCGAAACTTAGACGAAATCTTCATGATATACCCCTGCTTTATTAGTATTAAATTATCTCGCGATAAATTAATGCCAAATTCATGCCGAATTTTCATGCCGATTAATGTGTTGTTTTAAAAGGTTTTTGTCTTGGTGTTATCGTGTTTTTTTTGAGGTGTAATTATTCCCGACAGTTAGTCTGGTTCAATACCTATCATGTCCCGGTAGTGATTAATCCCTGCAGTACATAATTTTTTATCATTCATAAACAATGGGTTGGGATTACTGTGGGCTGGTTTGTTTCTGTCGGGGTGTTTATCGTACAGTTGCGTGTGAGTGTTTTGTTGTTTTTCTTTGTTGTAATTTATATTGACTGCATCAATGTATTCTCGGTTAATTGATATTATTTTCGAATTGGTTTGATTGTGTTGTTGATAATAATTACTACTACTTTTCTTATTTTGTGGGCTGTTCACTAGAAAAAGGAAGGGTCGCTGAAGCGCTGAGTAAGTGACGTTTAGAGTCATCATCAACGGGTTGTCAGATTGACATGCATTTATTCAGTAACAAAAAGACCATAAAAACGAATACTTATAGAGGCGGACTAACTATATTGACTTAAGTATCCGCATCTTCAAGACGTATTGACAACGATAAGAACATAAGGCATGGCGATGACAGGCAGACAAAACCGGTTTCTCGAAGGTCCCATCAACAAAGCACTAATCTCGTTAGCGGTTCCCATTATTCTGACCAATATTCTTCAGTCGGCCTATCAGCTGACAGACGCATTCTGGGTGGGACGTTTAGGTGCGTCGGAAGTGGCTGCTGTGTCTGTCAGTATGCCTGTTACCTTTCTGGTGATTGCATTAGGTTCGGGCTTAGCCATGGCCGGTGCAACACTATCGGCACAATACATGGGGGCCGGGCGGCGGGATAAAGTGAATCATGTTGCCGCTCAGACCATGCTGATGGTCGCGGTTACATCGGCGGTGCTGGGACTAACCGGTTATCTGCTCTCGCCCTATTTCCTGACGTTACTGGGCGTGAACGAAAAGGTCTATGACGATGCACTCAAGTTCATGCACGTGTCGTTTATCGGCGTGGTTTTTGTTTTTTTATTCGCCATGTTTCAGTCTCTGATGCGGGGGATCGGGCAGATAAAAATCCCACTGATGATTGTCTTCGGTACGGTGATCCTCAACTTTTTTCTCGACCCTTTGTTTATTTTTGGCCTTGGTAGTTTTGATGGGCTGGGTGTGATGGGGGCGGCACTGGCAACACTGGTCACCCAATCCATTGCTGCAATGCTTGGCCTTACGGTCTTCATGCGGGGGCGGCATGGCATACAGCTGGAATGGCACAACTTCAAACCCGATTTTGCCTATATCAAAAAAGCGTTTTTCCTTGGTGTACCCGGCTCGGTAGAGTTGTCTGCAAGGGCATTGGGGATGATCATCCTGTCGTTTCTGGTAGCGAGTTTCGGCACTGTGACGATTGCCTCTTATGGCGTGGGTTCGAACTTGCTGCAGTTTGTCATGATTCCGGCCATGGGGCTGTCGATGGCCGTGTCGACCTTGGTGGGGCAGAACATAGGGGCGAACCAGACGGAACGTGCAGAAAAAATCACCTTGCTGGGCACGCTATGGGGCTTTCTTGGTCTGACGGTAATTGGGATCGTATTCTATCTGTTTGCTCCTCATTTGATTGCTGTGTTTATCCCCGATGATCCTGAGGTGATTAAAGAAGGTGCACACTTTTTGCGTACTATGTGCCTGACTTGGGGTGGTATAGGTGTACAGCTTTGCGTCGTTTCCGCGTTTCGGGCGTCAGGCAATATGCAGAACGCCATGATGGTTGCACTGGTGTCGCAATGGATGGTGCAATTTCCTCTTGCGTATGTGTTGTCAAAACATACAGCGTTGCAAGATAACGGTATTTGGTGGTCATTTGCCGTTACCAATGTGGTGGTCGCCATATTTGCGTTTTGCTGGTTTAAACGCGGAACATGGAAAAAGACCCGCCTGACTGAAGAAGAGCAACAGATAGTTCATATCACGGATGAAGCCTTAATTGAAAAAGGCAATCAGTAGATCAGCAGCGTGGCACTATTCAAGGGTACGTTGCTGTTTAAACTGCTGTGGGGTTAGTTTAAAGGCCAGCCTGAATGCTTCAATGAAAGCGGAAACAGACTGGTAACCGACTTGATGGGCTACATCCTGCACTGGTAAACCTTGCTCAAGCAGGGTCATTGCCGTCATGAGCCGCAGGCGCTGCCGCCATTGCGGAAACGTCAGCTGGATTTCTTTTTGAAACACCCGGGACAATGTCCGCTCGGTTGCACCGGCCTGGCGGGCCCATTGCGCCAGTGTTTTTGTGCTGCCGGGATCACTCAGCAGCTCATCGACTATAGGCGCAAGCCGACGGTCTTGTGGCATGGGCAGTTCCAGTGAACTGTCTTTTTCTGCGCTTAGCTCGTCCTCCAGTACCGCCAGCAGGCGTAAGATGCCAGGGGGCTGTGCTTGATCGCGCAATACGGAGTGCCTGAGTTTTAGGATCAGTTCGCGGAAAAATGGCGTCACTTCAATTGGTTGGCTGAACGCAGGTACGTGCGTTAAACACTCTGGATTCAGGTACACGGCTATAAATGTAGTGTCTTGCAGCGCCCTGGACTCATGCCGGGTGTGTGCCGGGATAAACAATGCCCTGTGATGCGGAATATAGAAGTGATGTGTACCTGTGCTGCATTTCAATAATCCCCTGGATGGAAAAATAATCTGATGCCATGGGTGCTGATGCGGTTGGTCGTGAAATCCTTTGACCATATTCAGAGTGTTGATCAGAAGAGGCTGGTACGAATGGGTTGCGATGAGTGTATTTCCATCGGGTGTTGCATATGTCTTTTTGTCGATATTTTTTGTCATACTGTCGCTACCTGACCGGAACGTATCGCGCATAGTATGGGTTGTGTCATCGAAACTCAAAGACAAAAATGCGAAGGAAAAGCAATGAAAATACATTTTGTTATGCATGAAGCGTTTGAAGGGCCGGGCGCTTTATTACAGTGGATTGACCAACGCAATTATTCGACGTCATATTCGCGTGTTTATCTGGGCGAGGTATTACCAGAGCGCGGCGATGATATGGATCTGCTGATTGTTTTGGGTGGCCCGCAAAGTCCGGCAACAACGACGCATGAATGCCCGCATTTTGATGCCGCAGCAGAAATTACATTGATTAAAAAAGCCGTCGCGAGCAAAACGCCCGTAGTCGGGTTCTGCCTGGGGGCACAACTTCTCGGGGAAGCGTTAGGTGCGCCGTATAGCCGGAGTCTGGAGCCGGAAGTGGGCTGCTTCCCTATCGTGCTTAACAAACATGCAAGACTGGACCGTAAGTTTGAAGGTTTTCCGCACGAGCTGGTTGTAGGCCACTGGCATAATGACATGCCGGGGCTGACGCCGGACTGTCAGGTGCTGGCAACGAGTCTGGGCTGCCCGCGCCAGATTGTGCGATACACCCCGTTAGCCTATGGATTTCAGTGCCACCCCGAATTTACCCGCGACTCGGTGGAAGGTCTTATCCGTTACTCTGGTGACGATCTCAACAATCATGAGAACAAGCCCTTTATTCAGACAGCAGAACAACTGCGCAATGCCGATTACAGTGAAATGAACCGCGCATTATTCAGCTTTCTGGATGCGCTGGTGGCTGAATCGCAGAATGAGTGAGATTGATATCGTTTAAGTGAGCATCTGCCTGAGCCAGGTTACAAACTGCTGAACCGCGGCAGTTTGTCTGTGTCGGTCTGGGATGACAGCGTAATACTCAAGCCCTGGTTGTTGTAATGATGCAAAGGCAGGGTGTGGTATCAGCCATGCTTCGCTCATTGGTTGCTGTATCAGTAACGTGCTGATGAAGGCGACGCCCTGGCTTGCTAATGCAGCCTGTACCGTATGATTTTCCTGATCAAAATACCTGATTTTCACAGACGCAGCAGTGTCAGGAGTGAAACTTTCAAGTGAAGGTTCAACGACGGGTAAATCGGCATTTTTCCATCGGGTGGTAAAAATAGTGGCGTTTGCTGCTGTTTTTACCTGCTCACAATAAGAAGGTGAGGCCACATAACATAATGTTTCTTTTAAAAGCAGGATGGATTGTGGATCCGAAACCGGACAATAGCCATAACGGATAGCCACATCAAAGCGTCTGTCGTGTTCGACATCTTCTTTACTTTCACCGGTTTTCAGAACGACATCCAGATCAGGATACTGTTGTCGAAACCGTTCCAGTCTTGGTACCAGCCATAAACTGGCGAAGGCAGATGTTGTGCTTACGATGATGGTGCCAGCTCGTCGGCGTATATTATCTACGCCTGATTGAAGTTGTTTCAATGCATTATGTGTGGCGACCAGTAATGCCTCTCCTTCCTGAGTTAACTCAACCGCGCGTGTTTTACGCTCAAACAGCAAAGTCCCCAACTGTGCTTCCAGTTGCCGAATCTGATGGGAAATGGCGGTAGGCGTAACATAAAGTTCAGCCGCTGCTTCTTTAAAGCTTCTCAGCCGCGCGGCAGCCTCAAATGCCCGAAAGCTGCTGAGTGAGGGGAGCTGGGCGAACATTCAATATTCCTACAGGTAAGTTTTATTCATCTGTAGCCAAGTATATCCCTTTTGTCATCCCTGTCACTCAGGCAGATACTATTCCCTGACCATCACTTACTTTGGAACAGAAGGATTAGGCGTATGACAATTCTACATATTGATGCCAGTGCACGAAGAACAGACAACCTTGTACCCAGTCATAATTCAATTTCAAAACAAATCGCGGCTTCATTTATGGATGCATGGCTGACTAATTCACCTCAAACAACTGTTATTAAAAGAGATATTGGTCTGAATCCGCCCGATTTCATCAGCCAGGACTGGATTGCTGCGGCTTTTACGCCGGAGGTGAACCGGACCACTGCCCAGAGGGCCGTGCTGGCATTGTCTGATGAACTTATTGAAGAAGTGATAGCCGCGGACACCATAGTGATCTCGACACCTATGTACAATTATGGTCTGCCTGCTACGCTGAAAGCTTGGTTTGATCAGGTAATACGCGTTAATAAAACGTTTTCATTTGATCTGGAGCGCGGTGATTTTCCTTTGTCGCCGACTTTAGCCGGCAAAACACTGGTACTTATCAGCTCTAGCGGTGAATTTGGTTTTGAAGCCGGAGGAGTACGCGAAACGATGAACCACCTTGGCCCGCATATTCGTGTTATGAGTCACTATTTGGGTGTGGAACATATGTATGAAATAAGTGCCGGCTACCAGGAATTTGGTGACAGCCGCCATCAGGCATCGCTGAAAGCGGCCTATTCAGAGGCTGAAAAACTGGCGCGGTCACTGGCACACCGAGAGTCAGAGCATTCTTTTAATAGGGCTGCAGACATTTGAACGCCCAATCGGTGTGTTTTTGCTGACGCGTTGACTGGAACTCGAAAAAAGCCACCTGTTAACAGGTGGCTCAGAAAATCAAATGTTTTGATCGGTAACTTTGATTGCATGCCTTGCAGTTAGCAAATGCATGCTATTGCTGCTTCAGAATGTACTCCAGCGCCCCCACAATGGCAGCGACTTGCGCATTGTTACACTCACTTGGCGTGACGAGCGGGCTGTCCGGATACACTTCTGTGGTGGAGCTGTACTGACAGTCAGACAGACCTGCACACAGGCCGAGTTTTTTCAGCGGATAATCAATCACGCCTTCCTGAGAAACCGGTGAACCTATAATGTTCCCTTCGTCATCAGGCGGGGCAATATGGGTGACTTTGCGTACTTCATCAATGATGGCTTTCTGGAAAGCATCATGCGGGTTGTCGGTGTCGCCCACCACGTAGAAACCGTCAGGAATGCTGCCGGGTTTGTACTCAACACCATCACGTGCCGCCAAAGCCGGACGGAATTCGGTTTCGTCTGTGTCTGTGGTTTCATGCAGATCGATGTGCGCCAGAATCTCCACACCCTGGTCTTTAACCATCTTCATCAGTGCCGCCGATTCTTCCGCCGGGCTGTTGTCGTAGAAGGAACGGTTTGGATCGATCGCATTCGGGTTCCAGCGGTTAATCGTCTCGTAACCCCAGGGGCTGACACAAGGGGCCACCAGAATGTTGAAAAACTGGCTGTAATGCTGCGCTTTTTCATCGACAAACTGCAGGGCGCCATGTACACCGCTGGTTTCATAACCGTGCACGCCACCTGTGACCAGAATGGTCGGCTTTTGCACATTCCAGTGACGGGATTTGATGACGAACAGCGGGTATTTCTCAGTGTCATAAGACAGAGCGCCATACTGAGAAACATCAAAGCGATCTTTCAGGGCGTCAATTTTAGTGACCACTTCATCCAGATAGGAGCGCTTGATGGTGAGCTGAGCCAGCCACTCTGCTTTTTCTTTCATGGTCCATTTCTGACCCGGAGTGCCAATCGGGTAGGTACGCTTACTGCTCATAGCTGTCCTTAATTCATTTTTTGTGTTCAGGCGTCAGAAGCTTACTCCTCCTGAAGCGCGCGTTCAATCATCTGGCAGCGGAAGATATTCTTCATTCAAAACAACAGCTAAATCATTCATCCGGTGCTTTGCGACAGTCAGTATTGACATAAATATAGCTGGAAGCCCGGTACATTGCCGAACCAGAGACAAGAGACAGTAAAGGAGTGTGAGCCGGGAAGGACTGGGGTGAAAAAAAGCCCCTGCAAGTCAGGGGCAAACGTACACATGCATTTCCCAAAAACATGGAGAGCTCCACTTTAGCCTGAACGGCAAAAAGCGGCTTGATGCAGATCAATCGAATGGGCTTATCTGCAATTCCTGCTCTTCGCATTTCAATCTTCTTTGTCGGATATTGCTGTAGTGTTTCTTTAATCAGGTTTGCCAATTTTCCCAAAGGAGCGATGGTGACTGACACAGATATGGTTTAGTCTGGACGATGTTTACAGTTCAAGTGTTTAATAAACAAACTATTAAGTTCAATCGGACCAATGAGGCAACAGCATTATGATCACATTGCATCACCTGAATAAATCACGATCCAAGCGGATTATCTGGTTGCTGGAAGAGCTGGGTGTGAACTATCAGATCGTCCCCTATCAACGTGACAGCGCAACATTTCTTGCGCCGCCAGAGCTGAAAGCGGTTCATCCATTGGGTAAGTCTCCGGTAATTGAGGATGATGGATTGATTGTCACTGAATCCGGGGCTATTACTGAGTACCTGATTGACAAGTATGGCGAGGGTAAACTGGCTCCTGAGCGTGGCACCGCGGATTATGTTGCCTACCAGCAATGGATGCATTTTGCCGAGAGTTCGGCCATTCTTCCTTTGTTATTGAAAATGTTCGTTGACAAAGACGGCTGTGAGACCAATTTTCTTGCCGGTTATGCGGAAGGGGAAATTGCCAACGTCATGGCTTATGTCGATCAGTCGCTGGCCGGCAAGCGCTATCTGGTGGGGGATTCGCTGACTGGGGCAGATATCATGATGTCGTTCATTGTCGAAATCCTGCATACCAGCGGTGCACTCGCGCATTTTCCTCACATTGCAGCCTATGCACAGCAGCTGGTGACTCATCCTGCGTACCTGAAATCGAATGAGATTGAAGCCGTGCATGGCTAACGCGGATTAAAAACTGTGCTCCTCTGTACCGATACGGAGGAGCACAGTGCAACTCATTCTGCCGGGGTATTTTCTTTATCAATTGATGCGGCCCGTCGAACGGCGGCCACGCCCAACCCGATGAGCAGAAAGGGGATAGCCGCTGCGGTTGCTTCTGCCCAGGCAGAATAAGCGACATCTTTCATCAAAACAAAATGACCTAACACGACCAGGAAGATGCAGAGAATGGCGATGTATATGAATTTGACTTCGTCTTTAACCTTAGTAGTTCTTACCATGTGGTGACCCTTTCACTAGCGAGAGTCACTATTTCACCACAGCCCTGGTTTTTCCTGTTGATACAGTTGGTGCACTATTTTACCGAACAGTCATTTTGCTGATTACTGCTGTCACTCAGGCATGCTTTTGCCAGCTGACCAAGGGTGGACAGCGCAATCAGGTTTTCCTCATTCATCTCGTACGAATAGTTGAGCCGGATATGCCTGAGATCGTCTTGCCGGCTGTTAAATAGCGTCCCGGGAGCCACTGCAATGCGCTTCTCCAGGGCTTGCTCATAAAAGGCGTGACTATCGAACGGAGCCGGAAACGTCAGCCACAGGAAATAGCCACCTGCGGGATCGGTCACCGCCGTACTGTTCGGAAAATAGCGCCGTATGGCGTGTATCATCGCGCTTTTTCTGTCTTGCAACGTACTGCGCAATTTTCGTAAATGGTTGTCATACCCGCCATGCAGCAGGTAATGGCTGATCCCGAGCTGGACAGGTACACTGCTTGATATAGTCGATAAAAATTGCTGTTTCTGAATGGCTTCACTGTGTTTTCCTGCCACGACCCAGCCAATTCGAAACCCTGGTGACAGACATTTGGAGAATGAACCACACAGCAACACCTGATCCTGCCGGTCGAAAACTTTGGCCGGTACCGGTTTTTCCGCTGAAAAATACAGCTCTGCGTACACATCGTCTTCCACCAGAAACACTTTATGCTGGCGCAGAATGTCAACCAGTGCCTGCTTGCGCTCTTGGCTGAGAGTGTAGCCAAGCGGGTGCTGGACATTTGTCATCAGCCAGCAGGCTTTTATCGGATAAGCGGTTAACTTTTCTGTTAAGTCGGTCAGATCCAGGCCGCCGTCAGCACTGGCTTGTATTTCTACCGGTATTAACTTCAAACGCTCTATTGCCTGAAGCGCCCCGTAAAATGTGGTCGATTCAACGGCGACATAATCACCGGGCTGAGTGGCAAACTGTAAGCTGAGATTCAGTGCATCCAAGCCGCCAGAGGTGATCACTATATCGTCCGGTCCAATCTGCAGCCCTTGCTGTACGTACCTTTGCGCTATGATCCGGCGCAGGTCATGGTTGCCGGGCGGCAGGTGCGCTAATGCACTTCTGTTGTCCATCTTGCGCGACGCACTGGACAGGCTGCGAACCAGTTCCTGCTGAGGAAACAGGCTAGAGTCGGGAAACGCCGAACTGAAAGGCACGATGTCGCTGTCTTTGGTGCGCTGAAAGACATCAAACAGTAAATCATTGATCCTGACCGGCGCCTGAGTGGATTGCGGTGGTACAGTCGTCAGCGCCTGAATGTTAGGGGCGACAAAATACCCGGACTGCGGTTTAGCAATCAGCCATCCTTCACTTTCCAGCAATTGATACGCCTGTAACACAGTCGCCGTACCGTAGCCGGTTTGCTGGCTGCTTGCCCGCACAGACGGTATTTTTTCACCGGAGCGCCAAATCTGTTGGCGGATTTGTTGCCTGAGATTATTAGCAAGTGATTGATATTTATTCATTTGGTTAGCTGCGCCGAGTCGAAGTTCAGAACATATCATGCCAAAACGGCAAAGCAAGCCAGTTTGTCGTTTCCTGAGCTTAGGCACATTGCTCAATGTGAGGCCGGCAACAAAAAATCCGGACAATGAAGCTGGCGACACTGCAAAGGCTAAGATCAATATTTCATTGTCAACAAACTGATAGATAAGTGTCATCCATATTTAGATTCTCTGTCACACAGACCCATTAGCATCATCAACTGATAACTGGACTAGTCCAGTTGGTTTCATGGAATAGAGATAAAAAAGGATTAAACATGTCGATCAAAAACAGGCGTACAGCCAGTGCTACGGCTATCTTGCTGACAAGCACTCTGTTAGCGGGTTGTAATGAGAGTGCTGAAACGGCTCAGGATGATAACAAAGGTAATGGTGGTGTAGGCCAGATTGGCAAGGAGCTGGTTATTCCGCCTCCGGCCGCATTAACGCAGGTTACGTTTACGATTCACCCGTATCTGCAGCAGCCTGCAGCAAATCACATGGCTGTGTTGTTTGAAACGGAAAACACGGCACCAACGGTTTGGGTCAGGCCGGCAGAGACGCAAGATGAATTTACTGTGGTTGAGCCTGTTGCTGTGGACAACACGCATTTATACAGCGCGGCTATCAACGGATTAAGCACAGATACGCGCTATGAGTATTACGTGGTCAGCGGCGATGGCAGCCCGTCTGGCGTGTCGGCTGTTTCTGAGCGTTATGTGTTCAAAACCTATCCGACAGCCGGGATGACACCTGCCCCGTTTAATGTGGTAGCCATCAGTGATACACAAAATAACAGCACCCTGGGTGCGCTGAACGATCTCATTACCAAAGGCATTATTCCAACGGTATGTCATAGCCAGCCAGAGCAATGTGCGTCAGAGATCGCGGCGATTACGATTTCCGGCGACATAGTCAACAGTGGCGATAGCATGTTGCAGTGGCGCCGTGACTTTTTTGACCAGATGAAAGCCATTACCCCTTATGTTCCGCTGGTGGCGGTTCCCGGTAATCATGATTTTTATGGTAATCCTGAACTGACTAATTACCGCCATTTCTTCCAGCAACCTGAAAATGGCTCGGCGGGTTATGAAGAACAATGGTACTCACTGGATTACGGCAACTTACGTCTGGTTGGGCTTAACAGTTATCCGATTTCCAAGAACCACGGTAAATTTAACGCGGAGATTCTGGGCATACAGCGGCAGTGGCTGCGTGAGTTGTTGATCAACACCCAAGCAGACAATAACGTCGACTATGTACTGAGCATGTTCCATCATCCGTGTCTGTCAGAACTCTGGCTGTCGGGCGAAAGTATCGGTAGTTGCGAGATGGTGGCGGAAATGGAAGATTTTTCGCGATCAAGCGGCAAGTTAACGGGTCACCTGTTTGGGCATACCCATGCTTATTCCCGTGGGCAATCAATGGATACTCAGCACCTTTGGCTCAATGCGGCAACGGCAGCAGGTTATCGTGAAAAAATTAACGATGATAACTATTACCAGACTGATACCCGCGATTATGACACCTTTGCCATTAGTCAGAGCGAATTCGGGTTTAACCTCCTGACGTTTAATCAAGAGAGTTCACCTTCCATGCAGCTGACCCGCTACAGTGGCACTGTTGCCGCTAAAGGCGGCGGTTTTGCCAGCCTGAATGATACCTTTACTGTGTCCGATACCCTGACCATGAAAGCCAGTCCGGCTGTGCCAGAGGCGCCACAAGTTCTGGCCGGTAACGGTAATCACGCTTTCAATCAGTTGAACCTGGCAATCAGCCATCCTGATCCTGGCGCCATTTATGAAGTGCAATGGCAACTGAGCAAAGCCAGCCAGTTTGATTCAGCGGTTTTTGATATCTGGGGGAATCAAACCCGGGCGCACAACATCTGGCCGATGCAAGATGGCAGTATTCAGGGGATGCCGACAGATACGCAGGCGGGCGTTGATCTGACGACAATCAATCTGGCAGATTTCTCAGGCCAGCTCAAAATGGGCAATGATGAAACTTACAAATGGCAGAAACGATCGTCAGAACATTCCCATGATTCGTACCGTGACCCATTCAACGGCAGCTCGGCGCAGGTATTGACGTTATTTCCGGGAGACACCTGGTACTGGCGTGCCAGAGTGCGCAATGACAATCTGGGCTGGTCTGACTGGAGTGACACGGCGACATTATCCATTGATGCCGGGATGACAACCGCGTTACCTATTAATAATGGTGGTGCGGAAGCGCAGGATCTTTCAGGCTGGACACTCGAGCAGGGCTATTGGCGGGTCCTGCAGGAAATCGACAATATCACGGCCGCAGAAGGTGACTATTATTTCAGTGCCCGTCCGAATGATTCCGCTGCGGGTAATGCGCCCTATGATGATCTGAGCCAGACTTTGGATGTCAGTGCTTTCAGCAGTGTGATTGATCAGTCGTCTGCATTCGTTCGATTCAGTTTTAACAGCAATGGCTGGGGTGACGGTGATCATGCACTGGTCACGCTACAGCCTATGGATATTAATGGGAACGCCATAGGTCAGCCGACTGTGATAAAGACAGAAAGCAAAAAGCAACAGTGGCTGAGCAATACATCGACTCTGTTACTACCTGTGGCAACCCGGGAGCTGAAACTGACACTGCGAGCGGTGAAAAAAGCAGGCAGCATGGCCGATGTGCATATTGATAACGTCCAGCTTTCACTGACGACGCCTTAACGTATTTCGGAAACTCGGATAACACAAAACGGCATCTTGATGATGCCGTTATTGCCCGGCTGACGCTGACACAAGCAGCTTGGCACCAAATAAACCCAGCAGAGTGCCAGCAACACGGCAAATTCCTTTTTTAGTTTTCAGATACACGTTTTGGGCGCGTGATGTGGAAAGCAGCATAGCGACTGTGGCATACCAGCCAAAGTTTGTCAGGAAAACACCCATACTTAACAATACTGGAGTGAGTGAAGGCACCTCGGCGGGCAGTAAAGCGGCAAATACGCTGCTGAAAACCATGGCTGTTTTAGGGTTACTGAGCTGAGTGGTTAAACCAAAGAAAAAGGATGAATGTACACTTTTCGTTTTACCTGGCGTCATGGGGTGAACGCTTGGTTGCTTTCCTTGTTTCCAGATACGTACCGCCAACACGCACAGGTATAACCCACCAAGTAGTTTAAATGTCAGATACAGCTCAGGCACTGTTTGGAATAACGTCACTAAGCCAAATGACGCAAGTAAGGCAAAAATAAGAGCGCCAGTTCCCATTCCCAGTGCGACAGAAAACGCCTGCCTTCTGGAACCAGACATGGCCGTTTGAGCAACTAACAGGAATGAGGGGCCGGGCGTCATTGCGCCCAGTGTCAGCAAGGTCAGAATGGGTAAAAGGATAACATACGATTGCATTTTTTCTCCCGGTTTATCGGTAT
Organism: Photobacterium salinisoli; assembly: GCF_003614885.1. Classification (GTDB taxonomy): domain Bacteria; phylum Pseudomonadota; class Gammaproteobacteria; order Enterobacterales; family Vibrionaceae; genus Photobacterium; species Photobacterium salinisoli. The sequence goes on along the minus strand of NZ_QZMS01000011.1, from coordinate 207,432 downwards.
AGGCTGAATTTTCCGGTAAAGGATTTCAAGGTTTCAGTGTCACCGAACAGGCAGATCCCCAGGTAGTCTAATTCACTCTCCGGGGTTTCCTTTGTCCATGCTTGCTGGGCGTTGGATCCGCCTTCTGTCATGGTGTGCGTGAAATCGGTAAAGGCAATATTGTGCTTGATAGCTTCCTCCCTGACTTTGCGAATTTTGTTCGAGTTATCCGCCTTCAGAACAATAAACGGATAGTGAGACAGACTCGGATGGCAGTTGCCATCAGCATCATAATAATCAATGTATTCAGTCCCTTGCTGATCGACCAGATGAGAGAGTCCTGCACTCAGATGGGCCAGTACATTCAGTGTTCGGCCTGTATCCATTTTTTTACTTAATACTGCGATAAATCGCTTCTGATCTTCGTCTGGCAAGTGCATTGATGCGTTTCCTTCTTTCTCAATATATATCTGCAAGGTTTAAGCTGTTTTCTGTTTAAAAATAAACAAAACAATATGCATATCTGCTGATTAAGCGTCAAGCCAACAGCTGGCAATTACTGGTCACGAAGGAAAAAAGCTGTGCGGTTACAGGAAGATGCAGAAAGCAATCTCTCTGCTGGATTTACTTTTTTTCACGTGATATTGAAGTAGCAGAAGTGTAATAGCAGGGCACGTATTGAATGCCCTGTTTTATTCGCGCGATTCTAGTTGTCATGCTATTTGTGCTGGGTGTCTTCACCGGCTGTGATAAACAGCAAACGTGCCGAGTGATTTATTTTTGCCGTGTGCCATACCCCTTTGGGGACAAACACGTATGAACCAGGGGACTCCAACCTGACTTCCTGTATCCCTTCCGGCATTTCCAGTTGAAATGTCGCCGATCCAGACAGCAGGATGACAATCTCATCCCCTTTAGGATGCGCTTCGCTGCCAGACCAGTCAGACGTAAAATCGTGCAAGCTGACCAGAAATTCATGATGAAAATCGCCAAGCTCGCCGGCCATTAAGCGAGGCCAGAACGTGTCATTCATCTCAAGAAGCTCAATACTTGCGTCGTTTTTCAGCCGGATGGAACTGCTGGCAAGGTGTTGCGGCTGTTTTTGTGTCATGCTGAATCCTTTCTTGCTGCATATGTATCAAAGCTGTGGGGTTATATGCAAAAAAGATAGCAGATATCTATGATGTGGCCTGAGACGCGTCCTGGACGTCATCAGGCTTCAAGTTCAAACGCCAGCGCATCGTCAGGTGTAAAATTGCTCTTAAACGTAAAAGCAAACGGGGTGTCACCTTTATTTCTCAGGTAATCAAGGCGCTCTCTGGCTTCGGCAATGGTCGGGATATGATTATCTTCCACCCACCACAGCACATAAGTATCTTCCGCTGAACGATGAAACCACTCAGCCTTACGACGCATGAAGTCACGGTGATGAGTTCGGAACATAAAGTTTTTAAGCGTATCCACCGACTCCCAGACAGACATGTTGATAATGATATTGGGGTCGTCGAACGCCTGAATACTGGTTGCATCGCCGGATTCATCCTGAAGCCGCCATATGAAGCCTTCGCTGTTTTCTGCAGTGGTATTCACAGGATCCAGATTATCGACAAAATCTTTGATCTCAGGTGCATCCATGGGGTATTTCGCAAGGGCAATGTTCAGTTGTGCGAGTTTCATGCTTCTTCCTTGATGATGGTTGGTCAAGACTGTGTGCTGGTTTTTGATACTGTTGGTAATTTAATCATATAAGCAGCATGTTGAGGTGTGATGAGCCAGGCATTATAAGGCGATACAGGTGTAAAAACGGGTCCAGCCGAGCAGCAGACAAGCAGCGAAACCTGCCTATGGCAGGGCTGCAAAATTCAGAGTCCAGAACAGGCTAAACCGATAGCTAAAGAAGTACACGGCTTATCAGATAAACCGCACGGGGAATTAAAGAGTACAGTTTGAACAGGGCAGCCACTCGCAAGTTCGACATGGCTCGCTTTGTACCAATAATAGAGTGGCTAATTAAGGAATAAGTTGAAAACAAAGGTATCGAACCATCAAAAAAAGAGATTATATACCATAGCAATAAAAATATTGATAACGGTATTTTTTCTTGATTGATAATTCTACAAATCAGATTTGATAACGGGTCAGCCATATGTATAGATAATTTTATTACATTATTATCTATATGGCTCATTCGGCATGAAGTAATATATCGCTTTTATAATGATGAAAAATCAACGTTTTTATTATTAATAAGAGTCAACCACTGAAATGGATGCTGATGAATTGTTATCGATTACATTTATGATGTTGCATCTATCGTTTTGTTTTATAGGTTGTTTTTATATGTTGGAGTGAGGTTCTCATACCTCATAATATAGCGGTTTATTGATATATTGGTTGGCTTTTTTACAGGATATTTAATTGAATGAATAAAGGATATGTGAAAATAACGCATTGACTTTCTATTAAGTAGATTGCTATAACGGCGTTGCATATGAGCATGATATTGTTATTGGCTACATGTGTTGTCGCATTTATGCAAACCAGCATTTCTATAAGAAGGTCTCAATGAAAAAACAAATAACGCCTTTATTAATTTTATTTTCTTTTGGTCATATAACGTCCGCTGCTGCACTGGAAACCAGTGCGTTTTATCCAGAGGAAGTTGAAATTCATTACAATCTCGGTCCTGAAATCTGTAAAGCCGATTTCAGGCCAGTAACGCGTTCAGAAGCATTGCGTTTTCGAGATTCGATAATGAACAAAATCGGAAAGTGGTCTTATGTGACTTTAGCCGATGGCTGGATCATTATGGGGCCCGGTTATATGGGGGAAATTAAGCAGGGAACAGCCAGCCATACCGCTTGCTATCCTCTTAACGCAGACACAAACATTTTATCTTTCCCTGCTATTTCCATTGATGAAGGTTCTAAAGAGCGGGTTGAATGGACATTACTCAATGATCAAGACGGTTTTGTAAAGCCTGCCGCATACCTGGCTCACCATATGGGTTATGCCTGGGTAGGTGGCCCGAAAGGAAGCCAGGTTGGCGACGACATGAAAGTCTGGTGGGACAATAATGAAAACGCCTGGATGATTCGGGGTAATGACGGTCCGTGTGACGGTTACCGCTGTCAGGATATGACCACCATCAAGGCGAAAAATTTTGCATACACCATGGATCCGGCTTCGTTTAAAATCGACGGCTCGATTGTGAATTCCAATAGTCAGCTGGTGAATACGATCTCCTCTACGGCGATCAATAAAACCAGTATTGAGCAGCAGTATGTCATTGATATCAGTTACAACACGTCCACCAGTTGGTCACAAAGTAATGATTACAGCTTCAGTGAAAGTATCGCGGTTTCCAGTACTTTCAAGAGCCCTGAAGTGACAGGCGGCGTTGAAAAATCAATATCTGTGACTTTTGGTGCCACTCAGGCATGGGGAAGCACCAGCGGCGGTGAAGAAAGTAACAGAGTGACAATTCAGGCAAGACCGGTTGTGCCGGCCAATAGTGCATTGAAAGTGCTGTTGAACGTGTACCGGGCTGATATTTCTTATCCTTATGTTTTTGACGCGGATGTATCCTATGAGCTGGGCTTTGATGGTTTCATGCGCTGGTCGGGCAACGGATTGCTGTGGCACCCGGAAGACAGGCCTGATTTTAGTACCAGCTTTGCGATTGGCCGTTTCGCCGGCAATGAAAAGAGTCTGGAATTTCAGTGGGATCACCGTGATATTACGGGCATGAACAAAACCTGGGACTGGAACTGGATCGCACAGACAGCGGGTTCTTACGACACCCGCTATTGGTTAGGTAAAGTGCTGGCGCCAAAGAAAGCACGAGTCAAAGGCCAGTTTTACGCTGAAGATCAGTTCACCGGCGAGCTGTATTTCGAAGAGATTGCCCTGCCTCAGGGAGACTCAAATACTGCCTCAATGGAAAAAAGCATTCAGGGGCAACTTGAAGATGCTGGCTTGAAGGATGTTCAGGTCTCAGTCAGAAAAGCTAATACCGGCGTGTAATCATCAGTAGCCAGGTATAAAAGAACCGGAAATCCCGATGGGGTTTCCGGTTTTTTCGGTTCGAAAGTCTCTGTATTTCAGATTGGAACGGGCCGGCAGTCAGACCAAATCGTTAGTAGATTGAGCCAATTTGTTTCACGGCAAAATAGGGCTGGTTCTCTATCACCGTGACCTGGATTTGAGTCATGCTGCCGTTGCGAATCGTTAAATTGGAATACCATCTGGGATTTTTCCAGTCGAGGCCAAGCACATCCGCAATGATGGCGCGAATCACGCCGCCGTGCGTCACGATCAATACATCGTTTTGCAGTTCGCTGACTATCCTGTTCCAACTGCCGGTTACCCGCGTGCAAAAGTTTTCCAGTGATTCGGCATCAGGTAAGCCTGAGCTGGCAGGGTTGCGCCAGAATTGCTCAAGCTGTTGCCACTCTTGACTCCCGTTGGTTATTGCCTCAAACGGTGTGCCATCTAACTGGCCAAAGTGCATTTCTTTTAATGCTGGCTCGCACACCAGAGGGCGTTCACCTGCCAGTAATTCAGCCAGTGATAAGCAGCGACGCAAAGGAGAGCTGATAACCTTTGTATAGTTAATATCAGCGTTGGTGAGAAAGTGACAGATGGCCTGATTGGTCTCTGGGCAAACGCCTATATCCGTTGAGCCGTACAAAGCGGGCGCACCATTGACTTTGCCGTGGCGGATTAATGTAACGGTGAAGGTTTTCACCTGGCCACCCCTTTTAACTGGAGCGGTAAGCCGGCTGCAACCAGAGTGACTTCATCGGCAATGGCGGCGAACTGCTGATTCATGCGGCCGGCGTTGTCGACAAAATAGCGGCTCACTTCACCGAGCGGTACCACCCCCATGCCGACTTCGTTCGAGACAAAGATCAACCGGGCCTGACTGTTTTTTGCCGCCTGCACCAGCTCGGTAATGTGTGCTTCCAGAGCTTCATTGCTGCATGCCTCTCCCAGTGAAAAAATAATGTTATTCAGCCAGAGGGTTAAACATTCAATCAACACCACATCGTCTGCGGTAAACTGAGTCAGCAGGTTTGCCAATTCCATTGCACATTCATGTTCGGCCCAGTCATTGCCGCGTTGATCTTGATGGTGTTTGATACGCATGCGCATTTCATCATCAAAGGGTGTGGCCGTGGCAACATAATGCAGTCTTTTGCCCTGTGTTGCTTGCCCTTTGGCCTGCTGCTCGGCAAAACGCGATTTACCGGATCGTGCACCGCCGAGTATCAGGCTCATTGTCGCTTGAATCGTCATTTTATCCCCATTGGTTGTAAACTGAGGCGATAAGGATCAGGTAAATCAACAGTTCCATGAGCTGCTGGGCAGCACCAAGACAGTCTCCTGTAAAACCACCAAGCCGTGCATTCAGCCAGGTTTTGAAACCCGCCCGAAACACAACCGCCGCTACTATCAGCAACAGTGTCAGTTCAGGTGTCAGTGCCAGACAGACGAGAACACCGGTCGCCACTAAAAAGAGTAACTCAGGCAAAGTCTGGGCACTGGCCAGAGGTTTGCTTTTGCTCGTATTTGTGTCGCTGACATAGTGCATGTCGAAAATCAGTGAGGCTGCCACGGTTCGGCTGAGTGTGTAGGCGACAATCAGGACAGCGGTCAGTTCAGTGTGCATTGCCAGATAGCTGAGCATGATAAATTTACCCAGCAAGGCCATGATCAGGGTGGCGGCACCGTAAGTGCCGATCCGACTGTCTTTCATAATAACCAGACGGCGCTCTGTCGTCATGCCCCCGCCAATGCCGTCAGCCATGTCGGTCAGACCATCCTCATGAAAAGCCCCCGTCAGCAGCAGGCTGAACACCATAGTGATAAAGACGGCTAACTGTGGTGGTAACCAGGCTGCTGACAGACTGTAAATAATGGCACACAAGGCCCCCAGTACCAGCCCAACCAGTGCAAAGTATCGCCCGGCCCGATTCATACGTTCGTCGGAATAGGGCGTAGATGCAGGAATGGGCAGGCGACTGAAAAACGACACCGCCAGACAGAATAACTGGTACTGATAACGAAGGTTGAACATTTACACCGTGACTCCGGCATCGGCGAAGCTGGCCATGTGATTGTAAAATTCTGCGCTGGCGCGAAGCAGGGGATAGGCCAGTGCGGCACCTGTGCCTTCACCCAGCCGCAAGCCTAAATCCAGCATAGGTTGGGCTTCGAGCAGGGCTAATACCTTTTGATGTCCCTGTTCTTCAGAACGGTGCGCAAAAATCATCACATCCCGCGCTTCGGGCTTGAGTAATGTAGCAATATAAGCGGCGATCGAAACGATAAAGCCATCCACCAGAACAGGCACGCGTTGGTCACTGGCAGCCAGAAACGCGCCGACCATCTGAACAATTTCAAACCCACCCAGCTCAGCGAGCGCTCGCAATGCATCAGGTTTTCCGTTTTCATTGTATCTGGCCACACCCTGACGAATCAGACTGATCTTGTTGCTCAGTTGAGCATCATTGATCCCTGTACCTTTACCGACGCAATAGGCCGCGTCTGTCATACTCAGCGCCGACAGCAAGGCGGAAGAACTGCTGGTATTGGCAATGCCCATTTCTCCGAACATCAGCAGATTACAGCCAGCGTCGATGGTCTGTTTTGCAATTGAACTGCCCAATTCCAGCCCCTCGGCAACCTGCTGCTGACTCATGGCAGCTTTCTGGGCGAGGTTATGGGTTCCGGCACCCAGACGCTGGACAATGAAATCAGGATGATCGGTTTCAACCGGTAGCAATATGCCGCAATCAATGACTTTCAGGTCAATGTTGTTAATGCGGCAGAACTGATTGATAGCCGCACCGCCGGCAAGGAAATTGAGCACCATTTGCTGGGTCACTTCACTGGGGGCAATACTGACGCCTTCTTTGGCAATGCCGTGATCGCCGGCAAACAGCAGCATGGTGGGCTGAGTTAAGGAAATTTGAGAAACCGCTTCTTTCTGTCCCTGACTTTGTAATAAAGCAAGCTGGTGGGCTGTAGTTTCGAGTTGCCCCAACGCGCCCAGAGGCTTGGTTTTGTTATCTATGCGTTCCTGAATAACTGCTGCGTGGCGAGTGTCTAACATGATTTTTAACGCTCCGGTTCAGTGTTTTCCATAATCAATGTATTGCAGTTTACTCGCCAGTGGAGCCACTATCCAGTGAAAGCAAAGTGTTTGATATTGTGACTTCAAAATGGCCGGAGCAGAGAATGGAATATGCAGGTGAGCTCAAATTTTTGGACGGGACGGTTCTTCTCTAAAAAGAAGGCTCTGCTTTGTCAGTCATTCGCATCACAGGCCAGATTATACCTGGCCTGTGATTCATTCCCTTACGCTTCAGTTGGGCCTCAAGCTTCGCCAGCATGAGCTGGGCGGTCTGAAGTGCACCTTCCACCCATGCCAGGCCGCGTAACGCAGGCTGCCCCTCGTCGGTTGGCCAGTAATAGGTTTGCCGCACCCATAGCAATATTTTCGTGTAAACATTCGACATACTCGACATTATTTTCGGCATAGGAGGTGCCGTCGATAATGGGAATTTCATTGGTACCGTTTTGACACCAACCTGATAGCTTAATTGCCCGGACTTGACAGCGTTCAATAATTTTACTGCATTCTCTTTCGAAATAGATACCCGTAGTGCCATGGCATTAGACCAGCTATCAGTGAAGAAACGCTGTTTATCTTCCTCGATCAGCTTGCGCCAGATAATATCTAAAGCAGCATTTGCGCTGTAAAGAATCGCTTGCCAGCCTCTGGGCCCGTTGGCGAGTTCAATTTCTGTGCTGAGAAAGTGGTGAAAATTGGTCACGGGTGGTGTAGGGAACTGCAGCGATTCCAGAGTGTCTTCATTATGTTTTCGGTAGTGGTTGAGTTCTTGCTGGAATAACTGAGCTAAATCAGTAAGCATTACCTACACCCCAGACACTTTTTTTCTCAACGACAAAAATCACAACATCCTGATTGGGCTGACAGTTCCAGTGACGAGTAAAAGCATCAAGAAAGGCCAGTGATGACGCTCCGCCGCCTACAAGAGTTAAGGTGATTCGTTTCATCATTCTATTCCTCACATGCATCAGTGGAAGTAAAAAGTAAGCTTCGTAGCCCCAGCCCCAGCACTAAAACAGCCACCGAGAAAAGCAAGGCCGAATCTGTCTCGAAGAACTGACTGATAAGGCCTGCCCAGAATGAACCGGTTGCCTGAGCCAAATACATGACAATCAGGTATATCGCGATAACACGCGAGAGGATTTGCCGTGGAAAAGAGGATTGAATCTCACCATTGAGCAAGGTGACTGCCATGCTCCAACTCAGCCCAAAAACCATGAGAGCAGCGAAAATGATAGTCAGATTACTGCTTAGCCATATGGTGGCAATCGACGAGATCATCAGGCTATAGCACAACCAGTAACCCTGGTGATTGTGGCGAAATTTCAGCACAGCCGGTAATACGATAACCGTTAACAGTGCGCCCAGACCTGTGGCTCCCATCAAGGAGCCTTGTCCGGCCGTGCTTTGGTTTAAGTGATACTTGGCGATAAAAGGCATCATTGACCAGATCACACTGCCAGCAAAGAACAAAACACAGGCATCAAATGTGCAGCGGCGAAACAGCCCGGAGGCAGATATTTGTTGCCACGCATTACGAATGGATACAAAAGCGGGCTGGTCGGTACTGGTCGTCCGTTCGTTGTAAAATCCCCGGAAAAAATAGGCTGAAACGGCAAGCAGCATAGCCGCCGTGACTAAGTAAACCTGATGGTAAGCCAGTACAAGCAGCAGTGTTCCTGCAACGGCAGGGCCGACAGCACGGGCAATATTGAAACCCAGATTGTTGAGGACAGCCGCATGTTTGACCTGGTCGCCGGGCACGGTCAGCGCAATGCCTGCCTGTGCAACGGGCATGCGGAAGACGGTTGCGACAGAGAATGCAGCTGTAATCCCAACCAGCAATGCCGGGGAAAGCAGCCCTTGCCAGGTAGCGGCTGCAAGTGTTAACGAAACCAGGCCAAGACTGAGCTGAGCAACAGTCAGAACCAGAGGCTTGCTGAATCTGTCGCCAACCTGACCCGCCAGAATGCCAAACAACAGGAAGGGTAAGGTTGCAGCGACCTGTACCAGCGAGTTGACAGCAGGGGAGGTCGACAAATGCGTTAAAGCGATTGAAGACGTTGTATTCTGAATCCAAATTGCGCTGTTACTCATGATGTTCGCCAGCCAGAAATGGCGGTACTTCGGATTTCTTGCCACCGCAATTAATTCTGCATGCATGATGTCAGCTCCTCAGTCTCTGTAGACCAGATGAATTCGCTGGCAGCCCATTGCGCAATGTCGCGGAAAATCTCTTCCTGCGGCATTGCGGTGACCACGCCATAACGGGCGGCGTGTTGTTTCATCAGGATTTTATCTCTGAACAGTATGGCTTGGTCAAAACGCTGTCCGGGAATATCGAGAATTTCGCGGATGTGCGCTGCTCTAAGTATGTCTCCTTCGGAAAAGGCGATGACAGTTTCAATAGCAGGCAGCACCCCATTATCGGTTAATCGCTGTAAAAGCTCAGTCGCTGGGTGGGAAAAATAGTGATCCAATTCGATGATTACACCAAATTGAGATGTTAGTTCGCTTCTGTTTTCTGCAGATAACTGTTCTGTGATTAAGATGCTGTCTCCCTGAAAATATGTTTCCCGGATGCGGCGCTGAATTGACAATATAAACTTTTTACTGGACAAAATGAGAGCTGACATAACGATACTCTGTTGTAACACCTATTTATTGATACGATTGTTTTTGTTTGTAGTAATAAGATAGATGTAATAACCAAGAAATAAGATTTATATGGTTCATCAATCTGTATACTCGGCAGGGGTAGTTGCCCATTCAGCGCTGAAATGGAATCACTGTGGTACTTATATATGCAACTGTGTGATCATGATCGAATTACATGGAAGATTAACAAAGTTTACTGGTGGATTGCGCCTCTGAAACTAATGGTTTCGCTCTGTGTTAATGTTGGGGTTATTTATCTCTGGATTAACAGCTTGCAGTGTCATGCAATAAATCAACGTTAATAAAGCCAATGTAAAAGTGGGTTGACAGAGTGATTACCATTATTTATCGGCATATGTTCTACTGCTGATTTTATACGTGTAGGTTATTGATAATTCTATTCAAAATTATATAGAGACCGGATAAAAGTGAAGTGAGAGTGTCATGGTAGCGTCGATTCTGCTGGCGGGTATGATTCAGAGTATTGTGCTAGGCGTTTATTTAGCAATGAAAAGCAAAGAGCAGCATGTGTTTTGGTTGCTGGCGGGCATCCATGTTTGTTTTGCACTGGATCTTTCGCTCAACCTTGCCTGGCATCAGACCTGGTTGACATCCCGCATAAATATGATGTGGCCGCTGATTTATCCGGTGCTGTTTTTCCTTTTTATACGTTTGTGTTTAACCCAAAGATCACTGACTCGCCGGGATACAGTTCATTTGTTACCGCTAGCAGCACTGAGCTTGTTATGTGCGGACTTGCTTGTCGCGCCAGGGGAGACAGTGATCTCGGCGAGGCACCAGCTGTCTGGGATTTTGCTGATTGTGTTATATCTGGGCTATTGCCTGGCAAGTATTCGGCTCGTGTGGCGCTATCAGTCACGGCAGGCACTGTTTCAGGCTAAGTTATCAAACGCGAATTTGCTGGTGTTGTGGGGGATATGCGCCAGTCTGATCTTGGCCATGGTCATGGTGATACCACAGGCTATCTTGGAGACGCATTTCCCTTTACCGTATCTGACGGTGTCTTTGCTTCTGTTTGTTATGACCTGTTGCCTGCTGATTCAACCGACGCTGATGAATTTTGAAGTGATGGTTGAATTGCCTGACGAGGCAGTGGACACCCAGACTGACGATATAATGATGGCTCTGAGTCAGACGGTTCTGATGCTGATGGATGATAAACAATATTACCTGAAACCGGAGATAAGCCTGTCGTCACTGGCCGGGGAAATGGGTGTTAAACCTTATTTGCTGACACAGGTGTTGAATCAGGCAATGGGTATCAAGTTTTATGATCTGGTCAACCAGCGACGTATCACACATGTTTGTGCGCTGATGGAGAAACGCCCTTCGAGCGCGTTGCTGGAACTGGCTTTTGAATCGGGCTTTAACTCAAAATCCACATTTAACGCGGCATTTAAAAAATATCAGCAATGTACGCCATCGCAGTACAGGACTCGGCTTCAAGGTGCGAATTAGCCGATTCGGACGTCTGATTCCCGTATCCGGACGCATCATTCTCCGATCTTCTTATTCTGGAGGTTCAGAATAAGGAGAAAACCATGATCTTAAAACAACTTTGCAAGATAGCCTTTATCACGATGTTAGCAGGGCTGACCGGCTGTGATTCAGACGACAATGACAGTAAAAAAACGGCGTATACCCATGTTTACCCATCGCCAAGCGGTCCTTATCGGGTTGGGGTGACCAGCATTGATATCTTGGATGCCGGGCCAGACAGCATGAGTCCGATGCCGAATCAAACGCGTCGTCTGCCCGTCAGGGTGTATTACCCCACGCAGGAAAAAAGCGGCACATACCAGTCTTACTTCGATCAATGGGGTCATCAGGTCGGCTACCTTGACCGTGTCCGGCCGAAAAACGTGCCTGTGCACCCCAACCAATTTGATCTGGCTGAACTCACTTCCTGGTCACAAGATAATGCAGCAATTGCACAGGCAACCTCAGGAAGGGGCTGGCCGATACTCTTCTATTCTCATGGTGCGTTTTTATTTGAGGTTGATAACACTGAGCTTTTGGAAGACCTAGCCAGCCGCGGTTATGTTGTGGTGTCTATCAATCATACCTACATTTCGGGAGTTGCCAGTTTTCAGGATGGCAGTTCGGTGGGCACTTATGTGCCCTCAGATGCGAAAGACGTGGGAACGGATAAAGGCTTTGCGTATTTTGATCAGGTTGTCGCACCGCAAATCACGCATGACGTCACCGCTGTTTATCAGTGGTTGTCCAGACAACCGGATCGTTTTGATGATCAGCTGGATGCAAGCCGTATCGGGACTTTGGGTTACAGTCTGGGCGGATCGGCAGCCATGAATAGTTGTGCTCAGATGGCGGACTGTGTGGCCAGTGTCAACATGGATGGTCTGCTGCTGGGGGATGTTCGTACACAGCCACTCAATAAACCATTATTGCTGTTGCAAACACCCAAACAAGTGCTTGCTCAGGCCTTTGAAGACAACGGGCATGAGACGTTTCTGCTGACAATCGCCAATACTATTCACCGGGATTTTATGGATCAGAATCGTTGGGTGGTTGGCTATCAATCTGGAATTGAAGGCGATCGGATGCACGCAATTGTAAAACAAAGTGTGGGGACTTTCTTTGATCACTATCTGAATGATACCGAGATCAAATGGCCGGAGTCTGATGCAGTAACGATTAAAGTGAAATAAGCACGGAAGTCGGCGCTATAAAAAAGCAACATCAGAAACCGCTCATCTTTGAGCGGCTTCTAAGGGCATTCACTTTCGGTCGTGCGCGGGAGGGGCCCGTTCAGGGACATCTACTCAGTGCAGACCGAACTGGCATTGAGCGAAATTTTACATGTGTTGTGCTTAGGCTGATGCCAGTAACCATTGTCAAAAGCAGCGTTGCAACCGGCATCCTCCATCAGTGCCACATCACCGTCGCACAACAACATAACGGCATTATCGCCCTGAATCTCTAAAACCACCTGATACTCGCTGAGTTTAGCCAGTTTGTCGGGCGCGGAAGACATGGCGTTTGCAATGATTTGCTCGTCCGCCAGATTGTGTATCTCGCCAAACTTAACCTCTCCATCTACGGCTTGCGCGACATCTTTTAAGATTGACGCCAGGTCGTACATGGCTTCATCGGAATATTCTGCCTGAGCGGAACATGCAGTTAATAGTATGAGTAACGAGAGTTTGATTAACAGTTTCATTTTGTTTCCCATGCGGTTAATACACCGCTTTCACAATAGCCAGTGTCAAGGTTCCAGTTCTTGAAAAAATCTGTGGCACCATCTCCAAAGACAGCCTCAGCCGTTTTCTCCCAAAATAATTGGATCGTCGATACGGCCCGGTCGAATACCTCGTCATAGTGTTGGATGCCATGTGGGGTTTGTAATTCTGCGATAAATTCACGATTTACTTCTTCTGAAAGCGGGTAAGTCAGGCCGTGTGAAGAGGCGACATGGCGAGCCCAAGCAAAAAGTTTGTGGGACTCTTCTGCGTTATTAACCACGAATTGAAAACCGTGATGCCAGCGGTTAATGTCCGGTGGGCACGCCTTGGCATACTGGGGATAAACCGCAACCAGTGCTGTCTGCCAGACATCATGAATGATGAGATCGATGGAATCGTCATTGTTCTCATCCACGCAGCTGCCAATATTTTCTTTGACCCGGTCTGCGAGACCAATGTCCCCTAAATTCATGACCTTATACCAAATATAAGTATCCTGATGCATTTCACAGATCCGGTGATCTTTTGCGTTCTCACTGTAAGGGCCAACCTTCAGCTCTACAACCGGGTGGATGGTGATGTCCGCAGCCACATGAGCCACAAACCCACACAGCCACGCGAATGCTTTTTGCTGATTGTCTTCGTCCAGTCTTTTGATGAGATCGATCAGGGTAGCTATGAATTTACCTACCTCGTTGTAGTGCATCTCATCCGCCCATTTATTCTGAGCATGATTTCCGACTGCAAGGTAGGGGTAATCTGGGCTGACACAGCCAAATTCTAAAAACGCTTTGTATTGAGACAGCGTTTTCTTAACGTGTTTCGGAACGTTCAGCTTTCTGAGCGCAGTATTCTCAGAGGCTTTATTGACTGCTGATATATGAGCAAATGCACCAGGCATAATCTTCTCCATTCATATGGCTGGAGAGATTGTAGACTGTGTGAATGAATAATTATGCGATCTGATTCATACAATGACAGTGTGGTTCTGTCGCGATTTGGTGTGATTTAGTGCTTCTTTCTGCGTTTCTCTTTCCGTATATTGTGCGTCGGCTAATCAGTGTGCGGGTTTCTGGTCATCCTGAGAGAATGTTGACATCGGATCATTGGGTTGCAGTAGTTGTGTTGCTGAGTTGAGCAGTTTCCCGGGTGTAAAGCGAGGAGAGAAAGAAAAGTGTTGGGTATTGAGAATTTATGGTTGTTTGTTGTCTCCGGCTTGTTACTGAATATGATTCCCGGCCCTGACTCGTTGCTGATTGCCGGGCGAGCCGCAACGCAGGGGTTTAAAGCAGGCTCGGCGGCCGCGCTTGGGATAGGTACAGGAACAATGATTCACATTGTCGCCGCGGCATTGGGTTTATCCGCTGTGCTGGCTTCTTCTGCGACTGCATTTACTGTGGTCAAAATACTGGGTGGGGTCTACCTCATTTACATGGCAATCAGTATGCTCAGAAGCAGCAGTGCTGACGGTAACACTGAGGTAATGCGAAAGCCAAAGGCATCGTTAAAGCGAATTTATTATCAGGGTTTTATCACTAACCTGTTTAACCCCAAAATCGCTGTTTTCTTTCTTGCATTTATGCCGCAGTTCATCTCTGCATCCAGCGAAAATAAGGCATTGGCTTTTATTGTGCTGGGACTGATTTTTAACGTGAATGGCATGTTGTGGTGCCATTTGATTGCTTGGATGTCGGCGTCGCTCAGCCGTAGATTGTCCGTGGATCTCGCGACTAAGAAATGGTTATCCCGGTTTACGGCAAGCCTGTTTGGGGTGTTTGGGATACGGTTGTTACTCACTTCACAAAGCTAACCGGTATGAAGCAGAGAAGCGTGAATCATTGCTGTGTGGGGTATAAACAAAAAAGCGAGGCTCATGGCCTCGCTTTGTATTACTTTGCCATCAGGATTAATTAATCCTCGATATAGTTCTCAATACCCGGGCAAGAACAGACCAGGTTGCGGTCACCGAAGACGTTATCGACACGGTTGACGGTTGGCCAGTATTTGGCGCCTTTGCTGTGCGCGGATGGGTAGCAAGCCAGCTCGCGGCTGTAAGCGTGCGTCCATTCGGCATCCATCAGGTCAACCTGAGTGTGCGGTGCATTGACCAATGGGTTGTCTTCCAGCGTCCACTCGCCAGACTGAACGCGGGCGATTTCCTGACGGATGGCAATCATGGCATCACAGAAACGATCCAGCTCGGTCAGATCTTCTGACTCGGTCGGTTCAATCATCAGGGTGCCGGCGACCGGGAACGACATGGTCGGCGCGTGGAAACCATAGTCCATCAAGCGCTTGGCAACATCTTCTTCCGAGATACCAGAGGCTTCTTTCAGCGGACGGATGTCGATAATACACTCGTGCGCAATACGGCCGTGAGTGCCGCGGTACAGCACAGGGTAGTGGTCACGCAGACGTTCCATCACATAGTTGGCATTCAGAATCGCCAGTTTTGTGGCTTGTGTCAGTCCTTCCGATCCCATCATCGCGATGTAAGCGTAAGAAATCGGCAGAATTGAGGCTGAACCCAGCTCAGCTGCAGATACCGCGTACTGAGAACCTTCGGTTGCATTAACAGACTCAACGTGGCCTGGCAGGAAAGGTGCCAGATGCGATTTCACACCAATTGGCCCCATACCCGGACCGCCGCCACCATGTGGAATACAGAAGGTCTTGTGCAGGTTCAGGTGAGACACGTCTGAACCGATGAAGCCAGGATTGGTCAGGCCAACCTGTGCGTTCATATTCGCGCCGTCAAGATAAACCTGACCGCCTGCAGCATGAACTAAATCGCACACTTCACGCACCGCTTCTTCATACACACCGTGCGTCGACGGGTAGGTGATCATGATGCACGACAGGTTATCGCGGTGTTTTTCAATTTTCGCTTTCAGATCTTCGACATCGATGTTGCCGTTGGCATCACAGCCAACCACCACAACTTTCATTGACACCATAGCTGCAGAAGCCGGGTTAGTCCCGTGCGCCGAGCTTGGGATCAGACACACGTTACGGTGGCTGTCGCCATTGGCCGCGTGGTAGCGCTGAATCGCAATCAGACCGGCGTATTCACCCTGTGCGCCAGAGTTAGGCTGCAGTGAGAAAGCATCGTAGCCGGTGATTTCACACAGCATTTCAGACAGCTTGCTTGCCAGTTCCTGATAACCCTGAGTTTGATCGGCGGGCGCAAACGGATGCAAGCCACCGAATTCAGGCCAGGTCACAGGGATCATTTCTGCTGCGGCATTCAGTTTCATGGTACAGCTGCCCAGCGGGATCATACCGTGGGTCAGGGAATAGTCTTTGTTTTCCAGTTTCTTCATGTAACGCATCATCTGCGTTTCACTGTGGTACTGGTTAAACACAGGGTGAGTCAGGAACTCGCTGGTGCGACGACAGCTTTGCGGAATCGCTGCGAATTCGTCTGCGGCAATGTCATCGGTGAAAGCAGTGGCTTTCAGTGCCTGACCAGTGAAGATCTCCAGCAGTTCTTCGACGTCAGCCACTTTGGTGGTTTCATCCAGGCTCACACCCAGCTTGTCGCTGTATTTGCGCAGGTTGATACCGGCCGCCAGGGCTTTCTTGTAGATAGCGTCGGTTTGCTTGCCAGAGTTGATGGTCACAGTATCGAAGAAGGTATCGTTAACCAGTTCCAGACCAGCGTTACGCAGACCGGCAGCCAGAATGGCGGTCAGGTGGTGAACGCGACGACCGATTTTACGCAGGCCTTCCGGACCGTGATACAGCGCATAGAAGGCCGCCATATTGGCCAGCAGTGCCTGAGCGGTACAGATGTTAGAGGTCGCTTTCTCGCGGCGGATATGCTGCTCACGCGTTTGCATCGCCATACGTAGCGCCTGATTGCCTTTGGCATCTTTCGATACACCAATAACACGACCAGGCATGGTACGTTTATGCTGATCTTTGGTTGCCATGAAGCCGGCATGCGGGCCACCGAAGCCCATTGGTACGCCGAAGCGTTGCGCACTGCCGATGACTACGTCTGCACCCATTTCGCCCGGCGCTTTGAGGATAGTCAGTGCCAGCAGATCAGAAGCAACAGCGACCAGTGTTTTCTTGGCGTGCGCTTTTTCAATAATGTCAGTCAGATCAGCAATAGCACCTGTTGTGCCCGGGTATTGAACCAGTGCACCGAATACGTCGTGGTTGTCCAGCTCTTCAGCTTTGCCACGGATGATCTCAATACCAATGTATTCAGCACGGGTCACAACCACGTCAATGGTTTGCGGGTGCAGATCGGTAGAGACAAAAAAAGCTTTGCTCTTGCTCTTACTGGCACGCTGACACAGTGTCATGGCTTCTGCGGCTGCCGTTGCTTCATCCAGCAGGGAAGCATTCGCCAGTTCCATACCGGTCAGATCCATGATCATCTGCTGGTAGTTCAGCAGCGATTCCAGACGGCCCTGAGAAATTTCTGGCTGATACGGCGTATAAGCCGTGTACCAGCCTGGATTTTCCAGCACGTTACGCAGAATCACGTTCGGCGTTAAGGTGTTGTAGTAACCCTGACCGATGAAACTGCGGTTGATGACGTTCTTACGGGCAACCGTCTTCAGTGCAGACAGCATGTCTGCTTCGCTTTGTGGCTGGTCCAGCTTCATCGCTTCTTTCAGTCGGATGGAAGCCGGTACAGTTTCTTCAATCAACTTGTCAATGCTGTCGGCGCCAATGGTCTGCAGCATTTTCGCCTGCTGTGCGTCATTAGGGCCGTTGTGACGGGCAGCAAAAGCTTTGTCGTCACTGAGTGCATGTAAAAGGTTCATGTCGGTCATGGTTCTTTCCTGAACAGTTACTACACATTGCCAGTCAATGTCTGGGCAATGGCGAGAATTCTCTTGGGTGGAAAAACGGCTTTCAAGTTGAAAGCCGCAGTGTTCCATTACTCTTCGATGGTCGCCTGATATTGGTCAGCATCGATCAGTTTGCTCAGTTCTTCAACATCAGCAATCTTGATTTTAGCAATCCAGCCGCCTTCGAACGGGGCTTCGTTGATCAGTTCCGGGCTGTCGCTCAGTTCTTCGTTGATTTCAACGATTTCACCGGTGACAGGGGCATAGATATCAGAGGCCGCTTTCACAGATTCAACCAGAGAGAAAGACTCACCGGCTTCAGTGCTGTCGCCAACTTCTGGCAGGTCTACGAAAACCACGTCGCCCAGCAGGCCCTGAGCGTGATCCGTGATACCCATGGTGATCGTACCGTCACCGTTATCGCGTACCCACTCGTGGCTTTCAGTAAACTTTAAGTTGCTCATGTAAATCTCCTCGCGCAATGTTTCTGCATCTTTGTTATTTGTGAGGGCAGGTGAGCATTGAAGCTGCCTGCCGACTATTTTCTGTCACATTAAAATGTATTTACTGGTACAGCGGGAAGCGGCTGCACAGTTTCTGTACCTGCTGCTTCACGCGTTGTTCTGTTTCGCTGTTGTCGTCCGGATTGGCAGCCAGGCCATCAAGCACATCGCCGATCCATTCACCAATCTGTTTGAATTCAGTTTCGCCAAAGCCGCGGCTGGTGCCTGCCGGTGTACCCAGGCGGATACCTGATGTCACCATCGGCTTTTCAGGATCAAACGGAATACCGTTCTTATTACAGGTGATACCGGCGCGTTCCAGCGCTTCTTCAACCTGATTACCTTTCAGGCCTTTCGGGCGCAGGTCAACCAGCATCAGATGGGTATCCGTGCCACCTGTGACAATGTCACAACCGCGTGCCTGTAATGTTTCTGCCAGAACCTTGGCATTGCTAATCACATTTTTGATGTACAGCTTGAATTCGGGTTCCAGCGCTTCACCCAGGGCAACGGCTTTACCGGCTATGACATGCATCAGCGGGCCGCCTTGCAGGCCTGGGAACACGGCAGAATTGATCTTCTTATTAATGTCTTCGTGGTTGGTCAGTATCATGCCGCCACGAGGGCCACGCAGAGTTTTGTGTGTTGTTGTTGTAACAACATGCGCGTGCGGCAGAGGCGACGGGTGTTCACCGGCCGCAATCAACCCTGCAATATGCGCCATATCGACCATCAGATAGGCACCGACTTCATCGGCAATGGCACGGAATTGCTCGAAATCGACCTGACGAGGAATCGCAGAACCACCGGCAATGATCATTTTAGGTTTATGCTCATGTGCCAGATCGCGTACCTGATCGTAATCAATGTCGCAGCTGCCCTGACGCACACCGTACTGAACGGCGTTGAACCATTTGCCCGACAGAGCAGGGCGCGCACCGTGTGTCAGGTGGCCACCCGCATCCAGAGACATGCCCAGAATCGTATCGCCCGGTTGCAGCAGTGCCAGCATGACAGCGCCGTTTGCCTGTGCACCTGAGTGCGGTTGAACGTTGACGTATTCACACTGGAAAAGCTGTCTGGCGCGCGCAATGGCAATACGCTCAACTTCATCAACATGCTCACAGCCACCGTAGTAACGGCGTCCTGCGTAACCTTCGGCGTATTTGTTAGTCAGACAGGTGCCCTGAGCTTGCATGACGGCTTTGGAGACGATGTTCTCAGAGGCAATCAGCTCAATTTGCTGATTCTGGCGGTTCAGCTCTGCGGCAATACCGGCATTCACTGCGCCATCAACCTCGGCAAGGTTGGTTGAGAAGAACATTTCCAAGTCGTGGTTTTGGTATGAAGCTTTCATTTCACGTTATCCTCAATTCGCGCTCTGAACCGGTTCGTGCTGTACGGTATATCGGTACGCAGAGCGGTATATGTCGTTATGTCTCGTTGTTATCGCTTCCCTGGCTTAAGCGAAGCACAGAAGTGCATTTGCCTAACAAGTGCGTTACATACGTTTCTATTGATAACGGATCAAACCAGAATTTCCAATAGTGGATTATCGTTCACTTTAGTGGTCGCAATCTTACGCAAACGTTTGCTTCTTGTCATGTAAATTTCTATGATAGGGACCAAATTTTCGGTGCTTATGTGGCAGAAATGTGTGTTAGCTCTAATTCTTTTTAGTGTCTGATGCCAGTAATAATGCGCTCTGATGGCCGATTATGCTGCCTTGTTCATTGTCACCATAGCGATAATGGCGGTGGAAAATCTGGGGGTCTGGTACAGGAAAATACGCCAGACTTTATCTCGTGTTTCCTATTGGAAACTTTATTTCAAATATGTTGTGTGGGTCATGGTTTTGCCTTTGCCTGGCTTCCCACTTGTTAACAGCTTGTGTAAGAATGACTGAAAGACGTGCCTCGGAGGCCAAAATGAGTAGTGATGAACAGCAAGTCGATCCGTACCCATCACTGACTGTCGCCAGGGAACGGGAGTCAGAGAATATAGAGCCGTTGCAGTTAGGTAAGCGGCTAAAAGAAATACGTATGGCTCATGGCCTGACGCTGGAAGAAGCGAGTAAACGTACCGGATTGGCGCGTTCTACCTTATCTAAAATTGAGAATGAACAAATCTCGCCGACTTTCCAGGCGATGCAGAAACTGGCCACCGGATTGCAGATAGATATTCCCCAATTATTTGCACCGCCCAAGCAGCTGGTTGCAACCGGCCGCAGAGATATTACGCGACAAGGTGAAGGTAAGCCGCATCCTACGACGACCTATGAGCATGAATTGCTGGCGACCCAGCTGCGCAACAAGAAGATGATGCCCTTTAAGTCGCGGGTTCGTGCCCGTCATTTTGACGATTATTCAGACTGGATACGACATGACGGCGAAGAGTTTTTACTTGTGCTGTCGGGGACAATCACCTTTTTTTCCGAGTTCTATGAACCGGTGCGCCTGAGTGAAGGAGATTCAGTGTATTACGATGCCACCATGGGGCACATGCTGGTTTCAGTCAGTGATGAAGACGCGCTTATTCTTTGGGTAACGGCGTCATAACTGTCGTGTAAACGCGGCAACGGACACAATGGCAGAGGGGGGAAACACAGCCTCTGTCGCACTTTGAGATCGGCTAGGTTGAGAGATGAGAAACTTTATCTACTATTGGAAACAGAGATACAGTTTATCTACTTGCTAGCAACATCTACACAGTGACAGGTTAAGTCAATCTGCCACAGAAATTGATGCAACAGCCGCTGTGCGGTGAATGGAGTAAATATCAATGTCTCAGGATCTTCTAGTTACACCTTTGCATGCCCTTCATATTGAGATGGGTGCCAAAATGGTTCCGTTCGCGGGTTACGATATGCCAGTGCAATATGCGCTGGGGGTGCGTAAAGAGCACATTCATTGCCGTGAATCTGCCGGTTTGTTCGATGTTTCCCACATGGGCCAGTTACGTCTGCACGGTGAAAACGCAGCGAAAGCCCTGGAGGCACTGGTTCCTGTCGACATCATCGATCTGCCGGAAGGCAAGCAGCGTTATGCTTTCTTTACTAACGAAAACGGTGGCATTTTAGACGACCTGATGGTGACAAACTTTGGTGATCACTTGTTTGTTGTGGTCAATGCGGCGTGTAAAGAGCAAGACATTGCGCACATCCAGGCGCACCTTCCTGCTGATGTGACACTGGAAATTATCGACGATCGTGCGCTGCTTGCCCTGCAAGGCCCTAAAGCGGCTGAGGTGCTGGCGCGTCTGAATCCTGCCGTTAGCGATATGCTGTTTATGGATGCCACTAAACTGGACCTGCTGGGCGCGGAATGTTATGTCAGCCGCTCTGGATACACAGGTGAAGACGGCTACGAAATTTCTGTACCGTCAGGTAAAGCAGAAGAGCTGGCGCGTGCCTTGCTGGCATACGGCGAAGTTGAGTGGATTGGTCTGGGTGCACGGGATTCGCTACGCCTTGAGTGTGGCCTGTGTCTGTATGGCCATGACATTGATACCACTACTACACCGGTAGAAGCCAGCCTGCTATGGGGTATCAGTAAGTCCCGTCGCGCGGATGGTGAGCGTGCCGGTGGCTTCCCGGGCGCAGAGCTGATTCTGGATCAGATTGAGACCAAAGATGTAGCCCGTAAACGTGTGGGTCTGATTGGTCAGTCAAAAGCACCGGTTCGTGAAGGCAGTAAACTGTTTGATGCGGATGATAATGAAATCGGTATTGTGACCAGCGGTACTTATGGTCCAACCAAAGAAGCCCCGGTTGCTATGGCGTATGTCAAAACGGAATTCTCGTCGATTGGCACTGAGATTTTTGCGGAAGTGCGTGGTAAGAAACTGCCAATGACAGTGGAGAAAATGCCGTTTGTACCACAGCGTTACTACCGTGGCTGATGAATGGCGCCGGACAGGGTGAACCTGCTGGCAGAATACGAAAAAGGAGCGCATCGCGCTCCTTTTTCGTTGCAGTAAACATCAGCAGGGGAAACTGAGGACGTTTAGCGTTAACTCTTAGCAATCAATCATTTTGTAGGCCGAGGTAAACATCAGGCTGAAGCCATCTTGCGAAATTTCCTGTGGGGTCAGTTCAGCTGCTTCCAAGCGGCGGTAACATTCATTCAGGGCTGCAATTACACGTTCCTGCTCTTGCTTATTCAATATTTCAGCGTTCATTCTTTTCTCTCTTTCTTTTTGTTGTTTTGAGTGATGACTCGTTCGCCGCATGTGGTTAGTGAGTCATTGACAGAAAACGCTGCTGATGCACTTTGTTACTGGATGGGGCACAAAGTTCGTGACAGCTTTTCCGGTTAATTAGACCTTTCAACTGTGTCTATGTTTCCAGCTTAATCAAGCTGTGGCGTGATTATGTCAGGAAAAGGTAAAACCTAAAGCCGGCAGAGCGACTTTAGGTAATACATTAATAGCGTGTATTTAAATCGTTTAATTTATTCAAAAATGCCTGAATCTGGGTTTCGTTGTTGTGATGAAAATCGGTGGTTGTCTGGTTAATGACTGTGTCTGGATCTTCATTCAGGGTATGAAAGTGATAGGTGTTATGAAAGTTAACATCAACACTGACTTTACCGTCTGACAGGCTAACGCTGTAACCGTCGTAACTCTCTGTACAGGTAATATCATCAAGCTGTTTGCCGTTTTCGACGGGTGTTCCCAGTGTTTTTATTTTTTCATAGGCGGTTAGTAAGGCGCGAACATCAACGCTGTTTTTCATGATGGCCTCCGGTTGGATGTACCCCTCATGCTTTAAATTTAGGTGCTGAGCCACCCCTTGCAAGCTTTATTGGTGTTTGATTAATCCAGATCAATTCAGGTTGTAACAATTTCATTACATGGTGCTGTTAATCTGGATAAACACTGGCGGGACTATTTCTGAGCTGGGGTAGTGACCTTCGATAAGGTGCATGATAATTTGAGGAAAGTCGCAATAACAAAACGGAATTTCACAGATGTTCAAGCAGCTTACTGAAGCACAACTCGATCCAATTTTATCCCTGACACAAATGTTCCGCGAGGATACCCGTTCTGAGAAGATGGATTTGGGTATCGGTGTATACCGCAACAGCCAAGGTGAAACGCCAATTATGCAGGCGGTATTTCAGGCTGAGCAGCGTCTGTTGGATACACAGAAAACCAAAGCTTATGTTGGATTAGCGGGCGATGAAGTCTTCAATCAGGCCATGATGGACTTACTCATTAAGGATACTTCAGCTTATAGCCGTGCCGCCGCAGTACAGACCCCGGGTGCCAGTGGCGCATTGCGTATGCTGGCCGATCTGATGCATTTGGCTCAACCGGACACGACTGTGTGGATTTCGAATCCCAGCTATGTCAATCACAAGCCTGTCATGGAAGCGGCTGGCCTGAAAGTGAAGTTCTACCCTTATTTCGACACCTCCACCAAGCAGGTTAACAGTGAAGCTATGCTGGCAGAGCTGGCTAAAGCCGGCCCTAAAGATGTGGTACTGCTGCATGGTTGCTGCCATAACCCGACAGGCGCGGACATCTCATTTGATGACTGGAAAGCAATCACTGAGCTGGCGAATAAAAATGGTTTCCTGCCATTTGTTGATATCGCTTATCAGGGATTTGGTGACGGTCTGGAGCAAGATGCTGCCGGTTTACGTCATCTGGCTGACAATGTGGAAGAAATGATTGTTGCCACCTCTTGCTCCAAGAATTTTGGTTTGTACCGTGAGCGTACGGGGGCGGCGATTATTATCAGTGATTCTCTGAAAGAAGCCCAGAAAGCGAAAGGCAGAATTCTGCAGCTGGCGCGTGCGTCCTATACTATGCCACCTGATCACGGTGCGGCTCTGGTGGCGACTGTCCTCAATGACGCGTCTCTGACTGCTACCTGGAAAAGCGAACTGACAGAAATGAACCAGCGTTTGCGAAGCCTGCGTGCAGGTTTAACTCAGGCCGTGCGGGACAATGGCTCCGAGGCGTTTGATTTCATTGAAAAACACAAAGGGATGTTTTCTGTCACAGGTCTAAGTCAGGATCAAATTATTCAGTTGCGTAATGAGTTCGGCATTTATGCGGTGGGTGACGGCCGGATTAACATTGCAGGTTTGCAGGAGCAAAAGCTGGATTACCTGGCAAAAGCCTTGCTGAGTGTCAGCCGCTGATCGGCGAATCGACATTTCACTCAGACACAAGGAGCACTCAGGTGCTCCTTTTTATTGTCCCCTCTAAACCTGCGCGACTACGGTGGCGGTTTACAGAGATTGGTTTTTTTATTGATCAGGGAACACAAATTCAGCCTGAACAGGGTAATGATCAGACAGATCGCTGTAGTAGCCATTATGCCAGTACTCGCCTTCAGGTAACGGCCATTTGCCTTTCAGGTAATGCCAGTACCATTGTTCATCGGCTTGCAGCTTCACCACTTTCATCGCCGCCGGCACTGAAGGCTGCAGGTAGTCTTGGTGCCAGAGTACATAATCCAGGGTATCGTTGTAGTTGAGTGAGTAACCGTCTCGGTATGCACCTGATTTTGTGATCCAGTTGTATTTGGCCGAGAAGCTGCCGATGCCCGGATCGGGGAAGAATAAATGGCTTTGTGTTGTTGCCAGCATGTCTGCAATCTGATCCTGACGGCTCCACTCCACATTCAGATCGCCTGCAATGATAACTGGTTCTGAGGTGGGGATAGCTTGCGCTGCAATAAAATTCTGCATTTCAGTCAGTTGCGCCATGCGCACCGGGTGTTCCTTGTCAGGATTGTCGGTGCTGGATTGCAGGTGTGTACCAAGCAGATGAAAGTGCTGACCATTTTTGTCAATTTCAACGTAAGCAAAGCCTTTGTTGGCATAATAATCCCAGGTGCTACTGTCGCTGGCGTGGTAAACATGCGCTTTCTGGCTAACAATCGGGTAACGGGACAAAATAGAGACGCCGCCACGTACCACCACAACTGAGTTGGAACAATCACCTGTTAATGCATCCCACCCCTGACCGCTGCAATCTTCACCCACAACCGGTGTTTGATATGGATATATCGACGCCAGTTCATTAAGCATGACTTCGGAATCTGGGTTGAAGGCTTCATTGATGATCAGCACATCGGGTATGTGTTCCAGAGCAGAAATTGCAGCAGGTATCCGCTGTGCGCGATTGGCCTGATCCCAATCGCCAAAAGACAGTAACAGCGTGTTGTACGCCATGACACTGAGTGTTTCTGCCTGAGTGAAGGATGACAACAATAATAAAGTTGTTCCTATCGTTTTCTTCATCGAAAGTGTCCTTGTTAATGAATAATAGAGAAGCATTCTTCCGATGAAATGATAGGGTTGCTTATGTTAAGGAGTTGTTTCTTTGAGATGAAAGTTAATGCTAACCACCAGAAAAATAAGAAGAATTGAGAAATAACTCGAAAAAGTAAAATTTAGCCAGCAGAAATTACCGGGCTGAAATCGGGTAGAAGTAGGTGTAGGGGCAGGTAAGCAGCAATGGCGCTGTGGCTCAGTCTGTACCGGCAAGAAAAGTACAGACTGATGGGCTTAGCATAACCACAAATTTTCTGATTTATCAGATGCTTGCTGAATGAGCCAATGTGTCATAGCCGCCACAAGTTCATCATGATTTGGCAGCGGAAGCGCACAGATGTCGCTGACTAAAGTGTCTTTCGGATTGCCCGGGTCGGTAAACAACATACCGCAGGCTGCAGGTTTTCCTTGATAGAAACCCACGAACAGCTGGGCCGGGCTGTTGGTTTCCAGCATGATCTGCGTCAGAAACTCCATGACAGCTTCAGATTCTTCGTCTTGCCACTGACTGGCATGAACCAGAGAAAACCGGATGGTGAGAGGGTGGCAATCGACAGGGTAGACACTCAACAAATCTGAAGGTGCATCGGAATCAGAAGGTTGAACCGCTTTGACTGTCAGCTCATTCTGCGCTGTTTGATAGAGGGCGAGACCCTGTTTGCTGAGTGTTGTGGGGAACTCAGCGTCAGTAATATGACTGGCCATCCAGACATTTTTTTGTGCGAGCAACTGTGTAATTTGAGAGTGCATATCTTCGTTTTCTGCTGGATTCAGCCTCAACGATACATGAAACGGGCAAAAGAAGGTATGTTAAATTTTTACCATTCCGCTGTTTCTCAGTAAGTGAGGAATCAGTGTTTATCAAAGTAGTCCTTATTTCTGATGTATTTGTGCATATAGTGGTAGGTGACAGGGCGTAATATCCAGCTCACCAGTGATTTGTACAGTCTGACCGGTGTCGAAATGTTGTCGTAAATTTTCTCGTTATGCAGCCAGAGCATTTTGCCTACATGCCAGTGCATCAAAGGAATGGCTGGCAGAAAGGTGACAATGTCCAGATCGCAGCATATTCGGTAAGTGCAGTGATGGTAACTGTAGGCTTGCCTGAAACTCCAGAAACCGGCTGCCGGTTGCCCGAACGTCACAACCCGTTTGATGGCGTCAGGGAACTCGTTACCCAGCCTTTCCACTGTCAGCACCGCCATGGCACCCCCCGAGGAATGGCCGGTAAAAGAAATGCGTTTACCGTTTTTAATTAAGGGTAACAGGGTTGAGCGAATCTGCTGATAGAGCGACTCATCCTGGAAATGCTGTGCATCAGCGGCCTGCAGATAATCAATTTCTTGTGAAGCCGACAAGGACGGAAAGGCTTCCGCGTAGCGATTTGTGGCTATTTTACTTTTCTGTTCCAGAAGAAAATGATAACCCCAGTGGACACGATAAGGCTTTTGTCTTCCCGGCAGTTTTTGGGGAAAACATGCAAAATTAAGCAGCCAGTCCCACAGATTCTGAGAGCCTTTGAACACCACTATGGCTTCATTCTGCTCTCCCCAGAGTACCCGGATAATGGTCCGTCCCCAACGGTCGGTAATATCTCGCCGACCTGCAGGATCAAAGCCATACTGGGTATGGTCGAAGTCTGCGGGATAAGCCTGCCGGCATAAAATAGCGTAGCGTTCGTACTGATAACGTTTAAGTTTCTTCATACAGTTGGCAAATGGGTGCTTTTTGCATGTGATGTGTTCTCTGAGGCTAGCGGGTTAACATCGCAAATTGATGACAGTATGACAGTGACATATTGCTGTAACGTGTCTCTCAAGCTTCTCTAAACATTCATTAATTCAATAATCAAAGCATAGCTCTGCTTGTTTTTTGTTCTTTATGCTGTCATTTTGGGTGAGTAAACTATGCGCATCTGGCATTGTGCGCACAGTGTGCCATGTTGTTTAGGGCATATCCCGAAAGGGAATCACAAGGACAATTGCTAAATTGAAGCCAACTTTAGGAGAATGACTAATGGAAAATGGTTTACATAAGGCTTTGCAACAACAATGGTCTTCACCGGTTTTTGACCCAAGCCTGTACTTTTCTCACGTTGAAACCTGGATACAGGTTCACCGTGCCTGGGAAGCCATTGCAGCAAAGCAGTTCACTCGGGCAACTCACGACAGTTACGACAATACCGTCAGGCAGATTGAACAAGCAGACAAGGTATTGAATGAGAAAGTGCAGCAAACCAAAGAGCAGGGACTGGTGTTTCCGTTCGATATGATGCAGTTAGCCAGTGAGAACATGCTGTCGGGTTGGCTGGCGATAACGGGTCAGGAAAGCGCCGCTGCAGACAATTCGCAACAAGTGGCTGAGCTGGAAGAAGCGTTAGCGCTTATGACCGCAGAGTGTGAAAAGGCACAAAAAGCCAAGCAAACGGCGCAGCGTAACCAGCGTAAAGTGAAAACCGATCTTGACGCCAGCGCGGAGAAGGTGGCATCGCTGAATGAAGAGCTCAAGGGCGCGAAAGCGGAATTGGCAGAAGCAAACAAGCGGGCTAAACAAGCGCAGACAGAACTGCTGGCCGGACAGAAAACGCTGCAAAATGAGAATGATGCGCTGAAAAAGCAACTGAAAGAATTACAATCCCAACTGGCGTCTCAAACTAAAGCATCACAAACCAAATCATCAGACGTGTCCTGAAAATCGGGTCAATCGAATGCCGTGTACATCAAGCGCCGAAAGGCGCTTTTTTGATCAGGCGGGGAAAAGGCAACCGGACAAACACTCAGGCACCGAAGACTGGGGGAGGTCTTCTTTTTATCCGGTTGCCAGAAAATGAAACCCGTATTCTTGTCAGCCCGCTAAGTGCTTCATTCTGTATGAGAATAATGAGCAGAAGCGCAATACCGCGGTTTCATGTAACTAGAATGTAGATTAAAATAGGGAAACAAAAAATTGAAAATCCTAATTTAAAAGGTTCCCCTTTTCTATGAGTGGTCAGCGTCTGAAAACGCAGTTCCAGCGTCTTTATAACCATTTTTCCGGTCAGGACAGCGACACCAATTTGCAGGACATTTCTGATGTGCTGTTTTGCACGCGTCGCAATGTACGTATGGTCATCAATAAGATGGTCGAGAAGGGATGGATAGACTGGGAACCGGCGATCGGGCGCGGCAAACAGTCACGGTTAGTCTTTCATAGCACGGATACTGAGCTGCAGTACAATCACGCCCGCAAGCTGGTGGCCGATGGCAAACTGGAACCGGCTCTGGAAGCGCTGGGGCACGACGCCAACAAGCTGGCACAGCTAATACAGGAACAGCTTGGACTGACCACGCAAAAAGGGCGTCAGATTGTTCGCGTCCCTTACTACCGCGCGTTTACCAATCTCAATCCGCTTCGTCCTCTCCGTCGCTCTGAGCAGCACCTTGTCCGGCAGATTTTTAACGGACTGACACGGATTAATGAGGAAAAAGAGGAAACCGAAGGCGATCTGGCTCATCACTGGGAGGCTTTCTCTGCCCGCCATTGGCGGTTCTATCTTCGTCCTGCCGTTCGGTTCCACGATGGTAGTCTGCTGGACAGTCAGGATGTAGTAATGAGTCTCGAACGCCTGAAAGAACATAAGTTGTTTTGTCATCTCAGTCATATTTCCTCACCATTCCCTAATACTGTTGATATTCGTCTAAGCCACGATGATTATCGCTTGCCTGATTTGCTGGCCAACATCATGGCAGTGATTCAGCCCGCCGAACTGGACAGTGAAAAGGAAGCGGATTTGTTTCCTGTGGGTACCGGGCCCTATAAAGTGACGCAAAATGACAAGCAACGTTTGACGCTGGAAGCGTTTGATCACTATTTTGGCTTTCGGGCACTGATAGATGTGGTCGAGATCTGGATATTAACCGGTGTGACTGCCTGCTATCTGCAACCGGGCACAGACAGGGTGGTTGAGCAGATTAAGGATGTGAACGATCAACTGACACTGGATGAAGGTTGCAGTTATCTGTTGCTCAACAGAGTCAGTGGCCTTGCCAGTGATCCTGAGTGGCTGGCGTATTTTCAGAGCCGGCTTGGGCCAATGCCATTGCTGTCGAGGATGAACCCGGCTGAGATAGGTGATATTCGTCTGATCAATGCCTTTGGACTGTTACCCGGCTGGACCGACCTCAATCCGCTACCGATAAAAGCTGCTATTCCTGCTAAACGCATGGTGACGTTAGCGTTTCCACAGCATCATCCTGTTTACCATGAACTGGCCCGGGCAATAGAAAGCGTTCTTGCCGAAGACGGACTGAGGCTGAAAGTGATGGAGCTGAGTAACACAGATGTGTTAATGGGGAAATACGCGGATAAAATCGACATCTGGCTTAATGGCATGAGCCTGAGTAATCACAGGGATGATGCTTTTCTGGCCTGGCTGTACAGCTTCGACCATATTTCACGGGCAATGCCTGCCAATGAATTTGATTCACTGAATCAGCGCGTTAAGGCATGGCGTTCAGAGAATGGCCGGACGTGCCCCAGCCATGACATAGGCGCAAGTCTGGTCAAATCAGGACAAGTGATCCCTTTATTTCATGCCTGGCTTGGGGTGTACAGTGCTGGTCCGGTACAAGGTATGGCGCCTAATTCTATGGGATGGTTTGATTTCAAATCCGTCTGGCTGAAACCGGGTCTGGAATAGACCCGGTGGCCTTTGTCATTTATTGCGTGGTTTCGGTGATGGCTTTTTCGGTTCTCGGGTCCCAGTCCTGATCACTGAACCAGCGACCAATCGGCCGCCAGACGGTATCTATCATAGATTTGTACCATGGCGCTTTTTCTGAAGTCTCAGCAGCAAGAATCGGCTGAACTGTCAGTAAATGCTTGTCGAGATACCATTCAACTTTACCAACCTGCTGGCCTTTGGTGACAGGGGCTTCCAGATCGGCATTATAGAAGACTTTATGCTCCAGGCTTTTCCGCTGGCGGCGCGGCACGGTAATCACGCCGCCATCACCGACTTCAACCTGAACGTTTGACGGCGACCCATACCAGACTCTGGCTTTTTTCAGTGTGTTACTGTCAAAATCAGGTTTAACATCCTGATAGAAACGAAAACCCCAGGTCAGTAACTTTTTGCTTTCATTACGGCGGGCATTCACGTTCTCTGTTCCCAAAACCACGGCTATCAGCCTGAAATCATCCTGGGATGCGGAAGAAACCAGGCTATAGCCGGCATCCTTTGTATATCCCGTTTTCACGCCATCAGCATTGAGGCTGGTGTCCCAGAGAAGCGGGTTACGGTTGCCTTGTTTAATGTTGTTGAAAGTGAATGATTTGATTTTGAACATTTCATACATTTCAGGCAAATCATGGATAAAAGCCCGCGTCAGCAGCGCCATGTCATAAGCGGTTGTAGCTTGCTGATCGTTATCCAGACCGTGTGGATTGGTAAAATAGGTATTGTTCATACCCAGCTTTTCAGCCTGTTGGTTCATCATTTCGATAAATGCTGAAGTATGTCCGGCAACATGCTCGGCAAGTGCGACAGTGGCATCGTTACCGGAAGACACGATCACGCCATGATTAAGGTCGTCAACGGAGACTTCATCGCCCACTTTGATAAACATGACGGATGAGCCCGGAAATTTTTGACTCCAGGCATTTTCGCTAATCACCACTTTGTCATCATCGTGAATATGACCGGCTTTCAGCTCAGTCCCGACCACATAACTTGTCATAATTTTGACCAGGCTGGCGGGGGCATGGGCTTTGTGTTCATTACTACCTGCGATCACTTGCCCTGACTGGTAGCTCATCAGAACCCAGGCATCGGCGGCTATCTCTGGGGGGCTGGGTATCAGTGGATCTTCTGCCAAAGCGGGGGGAACCAAAGCAAGGTACAGGCCGGTTGTACAGCATAACAACGCGGGTCTAAACAGTGTTTTTATCATAGTCCAGTGCCCCTATTCAGATGACGCCGAGAGATACCTATCAAAATAAAGAGCAGCTCATTGTGTGCTCTGATGACTCGTGACTGTGCCGGATAATTTGTATTCGGCGTCAAGAGTTATGGCAATTCCTGCCTTTTCATTGACTGTTTTACCTCATGGAAAATCTGACCATCGGTAGATTCTGATTAGTACTACTTCCAGCTTAGTAAAAACTTTGTTTCTGAGGATATTTTTTACCGGATGTCTCAGCGGTTTGGCTTGCTGTACTGTCAATGAGCCCCTTTCATGTTTATTTCATCTTCTGTTGTTATTTTGACTTAGTTATCAAAAAAGTGACAAGGCATTCATAATTTTGTTCAAAAACCGAGATTTGTGTGC
The DNA here is from genome assembly GCF_003614885.1 of Photobacterium salinisoli. Taxonomy (GTDB): domain Bacteria; phylum Pseudomonadota; class Gammaproteobacteria; order Enterobacterales; family Vibrionaceae; genus Photobacterium; species Photobacterium salinisoli. The sequence continues at coordinate 175,513 of NZ_QZMS01000011.1, read as the reverse complement.
AACTTTATTTTATTAACAGATCATTAACAAAGACAACGGGATGACAAATGAAACGAGCACTAACGCTGCTGGGGCTTTTAATATTCGGGGTACAGGGCGAGGCTGTCGCTCAGCTCAGTAACGGTGACTTTGAAAGCTGGACTAATGGGAGTGCGGCGCACTGGACAATCCTTGATTCAGGGATCAGTGTCAGTGAAACCAACAGTCAGGTTTATTCGGGAAGCAGTGCGGCGGCAATAACCGTCAATACTGGCACCCAAAGTTCAACGGATTTTCGTCAGACTGTCAGTGTGACCCGTGGTGAAACATACGATTTCAGTGTCTGGATTTACCACACAGAGGGAAATGTGGCGGCACGCTTGTATGTTGATGGTTATCTGGATTATTCCATCCCGGCAAATACCGGCCAGTGGCAGCAACTCAGGTATAGCTATACAGCCGGGAGTACCACCAATATTGAAGTAGGACTACGTTTCTATGACCAACCGGGGTTTGATGGTTCAGAAGTGGTTTATGTGGATCGGTTTGAGCCTAGCGAGGGCGGCACTTCAGGCGGAGCCAGTGAAGGAAGCGGGCTGAGTGATCTGTCGAGTTACTATCAGACGGCTGAAGGCTTGACCGGATACACACTGAAAACGGAACTGTACAATATCATTAAGGATCACAGTGCCCAGAGCTATAGCGATCTGTGGACGTTTTACGGCGCGAATGAACTGGATGAAAGCTATGAGAATGACGGCTCTATTCTGGACATTTATTCAGAGAACCCATCGGGGACCGATAGTTATACCTTCACACCCGGGAATGACCAGTGTGGTTCCTATAGTGGTGAGGGCGATTGTTACAACCGTGAGCATTCTTTCCCTCGTAGCTGGTTTGGCGGGGCGGTTGCACCGATGAATACCGATGTGCACCATGTGTTCCCGACAGATGGTTATGTGAATGGCAGACGGAGCAGTTACCCTTACGGTGAAGTTGGCAGCGCGACTTATACTTCTGATAATGGTTCAAAGCTGGGTTCAGCGGCGTCCGGCCTGAGTTATTCTGGTACTGTGTTTGAGCCGGTCGATGCCTTTAAAGGTGATCTTGCCCGGGCGTATTTTTATATGGCTACCCGTTACCAAAACGTGATTTCCGGCTGGGAATCGAATGATACACACGGCGATGCAGTGTTGAACGGAACCAGTGATCAGGTGTTTGAGGATTGGTTCCTGGCAATGTTACTGCAATGGCACCAGGAGGATCCGGTCAGTCAGAAAGAGTTGGATCGCAACGAAGACGCCTACAGTTTCCAGGGCAATCGCAACCCCTTTGTCGATTATCCGGAATTTGTAACAGAAATATGGGGTCAATAAACATCTCGCCGTCAGGGACCAGTTTGAGTCCCTGTCTTTTTCTCATTGGCCGAGTGTCTCAGTGAAAAGTGAAGCACTACAAATTTTTGAGTAATTTCATCGCATTATTGCAGTCCTGAACCACAATATAAAAAATGCAACAGTGTATTGTTTGTTGAGTGTGTTGTCTCATGGAGTAGAGAATGCGTAAAAAAGTGTCTTACTTTGTCCTTCTTCTGATCTTGCTCGGATGTCCCTTTTTAGCCAGTGCCAGTACTGATGGTGCGGGGTTAGATCTGACCCGGACGACCATTGGCTATATCGCCATTCTGATATTTGTGGTGGCTTATGGGTTGGTGATGGCAGAAGAGTATCTGCAGCTTCGCAAGTCAAAACCTATGCTGCTGGCAGCAGGTATCATCTGGATCATGATTGGTTTTGCTTACAAAGAGCAGGGCGCGATCGAGACAGCACATATGGCGCTGGAGCATAACTTACTGGAATACGCCGAGCTGATGCTGTTCCTGCTGGTGGCAATGACGTACATCAGCGCCATGGAAGAGCGGCGATTGTTTGATGCGCTTCAAGGCTGGATGGTCAGTAAAGGATTTAACTTCCGAACGCTGTTCTGGCTGACGGGGTTTCTGGCCTTTTTTATCTCCCCGGTGGCCGACAACCTGACTACGGCATTACTTATGTGTGCTGTAGTGATGAAAGTGGGCGGGGATAACACCCGTTTTATCAACCTTGCCTGTATCAATATCGTAGTCGCTGCCAATGCGGGCGGTGCGTTCAGTCCGTTTGGTGATATCACAACACTGATGGTCTGGCAGGCAGGTCTGGTACGGTTTACCCAGTTTTTTGAGTTATTTATCCCTTCACTGGTGAATTATATTGTGCCGGCGTTAATCATGTCTTTCTTTGTTCCCCGCACTAAACCTGAAACGATTAGCGAGTATGTGGAGCTGAAACGGGGCGCGCGGCGTATCGTGATCCTGTTTTTGCTGACGATACTGACTGCGGTGGCTTTCCATGCTTATCTGCACTTTCCGCCCGTCATGGGGATGATGATGGGGCTGGCGTATCTCTCTTTGTTTGGCTTTTTTCTGCAAAAAACCTTGCCGCGTTCACTGGAGAAAAAACGAGCAATTGCTATGGCCAATAATGACAATGCGGCGCTGGAACGGCTTGGCTCTGTGGTGCCCTTTGATGTATTCAGGCGGATATCGATGGCGGAGTGGGATACTTTGTTGTTTTTCTATGGCGTGGTGATGTGTGTCGGCGGGTTAAGCTTACTGGGCTATCTGAGTGTGGCCTCAAATCTGATGTACACACAATGGGATCCTATGTGGGCCAATATTACCGTCGGTGTTCTTTCTGCAGTCATTGATAATATTCCTGTTATGTTTGCTGTGCTGACGATGAACCCGGATATGTCGATTGGTAACTGGTTGCTGGTGACATTAACCGCCGGAGTTGGCGGCAGTTTGCTGTCGATTGGCTCTGCTGCCGGAGTCGCTCTGATGGGGGCGGCTCATGGTAAATATACTTTTTTCGGTCACCTCAAGTGGGCACCGGTTATTGCACTGGGGTATGCATTAAGTATTGCGGTACATCTGGTATTAAATACGGCTGAGTTTGGTTAGATCAAACAGGGCACTGACCGATACGGCGACGATCTGATTGAGAAGATTTGCCTGCCACCAGTAACACTGTGGTGGCAGGCTGAGGTTTACAGTGCGGATTTCAGCTCTGCAATTAAGCGATCAATATCATCACGGCTGACATCTAAATGGGTAACCAAACGCATTGGATTACCCTGACTCAGGAGAATCCCTTTTTCTTTCAGTGTTGAAAGTAATTGCGCCTGATTGATACCGCCGTCCACTTTCGCGAACAGAATATTGGTTGCTACTAATTCTGGCTTGGTGCTGAATCCCGGCACAGTGTTTAACTGCTCCGCTAAATAACGGGCATTCTCATGGTCTTCCTTCAGGCGATCCGTATTTTCCTGTAGGGCGATTTTACCCGCTGCAGCCAGAATACCGGCCTGACGCATACCGCCACCCAGCACTTTGCGCCAGCGTCTGGCTTTTTTGATTAACTCTTTATTGCCAAGCAACAGCGACCCCACCGGTGCGCCCAGCCCTTTCGACAGGCAAATCGTGAACGAATCGAAGTATTTGACTATTTCGGTGATATCCACATCCAGCGCAGCCACCGCGTTGTAAACCCGGGCACCATCTAAGTGCAGCGAGAGGCCGTGTTGGTCGACAAAAGTTCTGGCTTCAGCCAGATAAGACAGCGGAAGCACCTTGCCGTTAATGGTATTTTCCAGACTGAGCAACCTGGTACGTGCGAAGTGACTGTCGTCCGGTTTAATGGCAGCCGCCAGCTTATCAAAAGGCAATGTTCCGTCGGGCAGGTTCTCGATCGGCTGTGGCTGAATTGAGCCCAGCACCGCCGCGCCGCCACCTTCAAATTTGTAGTTGTGGGCCTGCTGACCGCACAGGTATTCATCACCACGTTCGCAGTGTGCCATCAGCCCGAGCAGGTTGGCCTGTGTGCCGGAACTACAAAAAAGCGCGGCTTCAAAGCCATGACGTTCTGCAGCCCATTGTTCCAGCTCATTGACTGTGGGGTCATCTCCGTAAACATCATCACCAACGGCCGCATTGGCCATTGCCTGACGCATGGCAGCCGATGGTCGGGTGACAGTATCAGAACGAAAATCAAGGTATTGCTGGGAGGGGATGGAAAGGCTCTCGGTCATTTATCTTCTTCCATTAACTGTACGCTCAGAAAGCGGTTTTTCCGAAGAAATGACTATAGCATGGGACCGAAGCAAGGGGAGTTGTTTGCTGCCAAAAAAAGACTCCGGGGAGTTCCCGGAGTCTGATGTTTATAGTGAAACGGCCATCTTAATCATCATATTGATCACCAAAAACGTCCCGGTAGGTTTTCCGTTTCGAATCAATATTGGGTTCTTTGACAATCCACTCGGGCATATACAGCGTCTCAATCTGGGGCTCAAGGCCCCAGCGGTGATAGGCGAGTGCAGCCAGACCGATGATCGTCATCGCAAACCAGTTCTGCGCATCAAAGGGATGATGCTGGCTGAAATAGTCTTTGTGATCTTGCAGTGCAGCCTGAAGCTTTTCGGGATAAGCCGTTTCCCTGTTCGGGCTGTACATGGCATGAATGAGTGGGATCAGGGGTAAAAATTTGTAATTGACTACTTCCTGCCGCTCTTCATGGCCGACGCATTCAGGCTTGAATATTTTCTCGGCCGAATCCACCAGTAAAGCGTTCATGTCTGCATCGGGGTACAGAATGCCTTTCAGCAGGTTAAGCATGGCTTTATCAAATGCCCGATTTGAAGGGCCGTTTTGCCTTGCATCCAGATCAATGTGTGCTTCATTCAATTCACACAACTCATAAGCCCCTGAATAGTCCTGCAAAATCAGGCAGCAGGCAAACACCAGCACCCAGTCGTCCAGATTCAGGCGAAAGTCTGTTGGTTTGCCAAACCCATCGTAGTGGTGCTGGTTGATACTGAAGGGGACAAAGTCCCCCTGATTAAACACCAGACGGTAATAGGCCAGACCATGATCCCTGAATGATTTCAAAAACCATTCGATCTGATCCTTCGGTGCCTGTTTCACGACAAGTCTGCCAAGAATCCATAGAAGGGTTTCTTGCTTAATGCCAAGGATATTTTGATGCCCTTCTGGTGCTATTCCTTCCAAAGCTTCGGAAGGCATATCCCTCGCAATTAAAGGGTCAAGCCAGGAGTTTAAACGATCGCTGACATTCACATCAGCAGATACTTTATCCAGAATATGATGGCTGAGAGCATTGATGTTATTCAAAAGCGTCTTCCTTATAATCCACGGTTGTGCCATTGGCTTTCAGCGAGCCGTCTGGGTTCAGTTTGGTTGTGCAATGCCAATTCATTTGGATCGACGGTATTAGAATATCGGTTAGCACCTAAGCTCCATTCTTTCATAGCCTTAATGGTATCAAGCGTGTCAGGGTGAGATCGTGAACGTTTTTTAGTCAAAATCACTATCAATTTGACGATCACATCTGGTTGTGATCATATACTCCCTTTTTCGGGAGAGCACCATGCACATTGACCACTTCAAAGAACACTTTCAGCCAATCATCGACCAGCGGCAAGGCGCTAAAGTGACCTATTGCCTCTTTGAAGTTATGTTCGGAGCATTGTGTGCCGTCATTGCTGGCGCGAAGGGGTGGTTTGATATTCGTGAATATATTCTCGGTCACCATGACTAGTTTAAGCGCAATGCTCTCTTTTTGAACTGTATTCCTGTTGATGACACGATTGCTCGCATAATATCAACCATTGAACCCGAGCAGTTTCATGAATGCTTCGTCAACTGGATGTCATCGGTACATACTCTTACCGAAGGTCAAGTCGTTGCTATTGATGGCAAAACGCTTCGGGGCTCATACAATCGTGAAGACAGAGCGAGCACCATTCTTATGATCAGTGCTTATGCTTCATCAAACAAGCTCGTGTTAGGGCAGCTCAAAACCGAACAAAAAAGTAATGAAATAACCGCGATCCCTGAACTGATAAAGATGCTCGACATTAAGGGAGCCTTAGTGACCATTGATGCGATGGCCTGTCAAACCAAGATAGCCAGCGCCATTGTAGAACAAGGAGGAGATTACTTACTTGCGGTTAAGAGTAATCAAGGAACACTCCGCCAAGCGATAGAAAATGCGTTCTCCTCTCAGCGAGCAAATGTTGCAGGTGATATCTCGTTTGAAGAAGGGCACGGGCGTATAGAGTCTCGGCAATGCTATGTTATTGATAGTACGGAGTTAGAAGGTGATTTCTCTCGCTGGAAAAACTTGAAGAGCATTGTGATGGTTGAAAACTTCCGCCTTGAAAAAGGAAAAGACATCGACCTAGAGTATCGTTACTACATTAGCTCCAAAGAGCTTAGCGCAGAGCAAGCTGCGACGGCCGTTAGAGAGAATTGGGGTATAGAGTCCATGCATTGGGTGCTTGATGTCAGTATGAATGAAGATGCCTACCAGATATACAAAGCTCATGGGGCAGAGAATCTGTCTTGCTTGCGCCATATGAGCTTGAATATGCTTCGGGCAGAGACAACCAAGCTCAGCATCGTCGGAAAACAAAAGCGATGCATGATGAATACATCAATTCTTGAGGCAGTATTAAGTGCTGGTTTTAGTCAGGTGATGAAAAACTAAGCACTCATGCGGTCGCCCTGGCTGGATGGCCCTAATACTTCAACCTGACCAATAGCCAGTGGTTTGGCCGACATATTGTGAATAACAGTAACCTGTGCGGGCTTGTTTTTTACTCCTTTGTTCAGGATGGGATTATTGACCAGTAATAGCCGTTTCACTGTTCTTCCATCAGTGTCAACTTGTACATGAGCGGTGCCATCTGTACTTAAACGACTCATAAAGATGAGTGTTTCGCTTTCACTTGCTTCTGCGCCCTTTGAAATGACGATTTTCGTATTCTGTGAGGTGAGTGATGCAAATGCTAAATCTGGCAGTGACAATGTGCTCGAGAGCAACATGATAGCTGCCCACTTGCTGTTGAATTTCCTTATCATAATGCGGATATAACCTTACTAATTGCTTATTATTTGTTAGTCTGATTTTTCACTTAACTGCATGAAAACTATACAGATTCTCTATGGCATAAAAAGGAAAGCGATAATACTTATCATTTCACACATAAGCAAGCAGGTTCATTTGAATTCAGGTTATTTGCAGCCTTTATATTTGCTCTGAAGCTAAATATGATGCTGCCCGCTAGGCTACCTTTACCGATTTGTCCAAACATTGAGACAGCTGTTTTATGAAAGGCAGGCTTCACTCATATGAAGAAACGATGACAGTCGATCATCGAAATGTGTACAGCAACAAGATGGCGGATGTACCGCTGAGCATTATTTTGAATAAGTAACTGATGCCTGATAACAAAGTATTGAGTGAGCACATGATGACTTAAAATGATAAGCAGATTCAGCCGATTATTGTGATTGATACAAGGTGTTCAATTTCTGGCTGCATAAGAAAACACATTATTTTTCCTGAAGTTAGGGTGGGGCTTATTCGGGGGAAAATTTACTCGTGTAACAGGATCTTTGACTACACTTTTAGTTGCGAGTCAACTGAGTGGAGGAAAGGAGGATGTTAGCTGAACACCGGCAGTACCTGTTACCAGGCGGTAAAGGATACCATTTGGATGTGAAAGTTATACCTACTGGTTTTCTTGAAGTTGAAATCATGGAAGAACACGATAAGTTTTTGGCCGAGTTTGAAGAACTTTCGTTTCAGTCAAATGGCAAAAAAACTGAGTTAGTTTGTCGAGATCATGTCGGTGGTGAATGTGTACGCTGGCAAGTGGATTTAGCGAACGATGATGCCCGGGAGCTCGCTAAACTGATCGAACTTGCTGAGGATGAGTTTGAGTTGCTAATGCGTGATCTATGACGAATTATCAGCATCGAATTCTGCGAAACAAGCCCTGCTTCGGCAGGGTTTTTCGTCTGTTTGCCTTGGCAAACGCAATCGGTTGGGCAATCGTTTCGTTTCATCAACACTCTGTTTCTGTCAGGCTCAGGCTTGCGGGTTGTTCAGGCGGAATTGAAGGTCTAAAATCCGTTTCACAAGATGCAATTAACGCATAAATCTACGCCCTACCGTATTAAAGAAGAACATAATGAAATTAGAAGCCATTGACTTTACTGCTGATGACGCACAAGAACGTTTCGTTGAATCACTGCGCGAAACGGGTTTTGGTGTTCTGAAAAACCATCCTTTGCAGCAGGAGCTGGTCAGCTCCATCTATGATAACTGGCAAGCATTTTTTGATTCCGAAGAAAAATACGCTTTTCGTTTCAATACCAACACGCAAGATGGCTTTTTCCCGCCAGACGTTTCTGAAACGGCGAAAGGCCATAATCAGAAAGATATCAAAGAGTTTTTTCACTATTACCCATGGGGTCAGTGCCCTGACGCGCTGAAAGATCAATTGCAGGATTATTATGCCCAGGCTAATGCGCTGGCATCGACCTTGCTGTCCTGGGTAGAAAAGCACTCACCGGCCGAGGTATCAGCCCTGTATTCGCAGTCTTTATCGAGCATGATTGAAAACAGTGACAAAACCTTGCTCCGCGTTTTGCATTATCCGCCTCTGAAGGGTGAGGAAGAGCTGGGCGCTATCCGCGCCGGTGCGCATGAAGATATTAATCTGCTGACAGTGCTGCCAGCTGCCAATGAGCCAGGATTGCAGGTAAAAGCCAAAACAGGTGAGTGGCTGGATGTACCGTGTGAGTTCGGAAACCTGATCATAAACATTGGCGACATGCTGCAGGAAGCGTCTGGCGGTTACTTCCCGTCAACGACTCACCGTGTGATTAACCCTGAAGGGGCAGATAAAACGAAATCGCGTATTTCTCTGCCACTTTTTTTGCACCCGAAGCCAGAGGTTGTTCTGTCAGAGCGTCATACCGCTGACAGCTACCTGATGGAGCGCCTGAAAGAGTTGGGTCTGATTTAATCTGCCCGCCTTAACCAATAAACGCCAGCTCAGTGAGCTGGCGTTTTTGTCAGATACCTCTGAGACTGAATCGAATTTAAGATCAGCCGGCTTTGATTGCATGGATGTTGGGGTAGTAGGCTGTCATCACCGCGTAGCGATGCAAGGTTGTATTTGTGTGCAGTCGTTTGAGTGGATGGTGAAGTTGAGTAACACCCTGGCTGAGTTCGAACTGAGTCTGCAGTTGCCCGCTCAGAGATAATTCGCTGGGTAGTAGTTTGATGCCGTCCTGCAGGTAGCCCTGAATATTATCCGGCATCTGACCAAGCCACCATGAGGGAAGCTGTTTACTGGCTTTGCTCCGGTCGAACCAATGGTCAGACAGTAACAATAAATGATGATCACCGGAGTCAGTCAGTTGTTTTAAAGTCAGGCCGATAGACTGGAAAAGTGTTGAGCGGCGTGCGAGGTTAGCGCTTTGAAGGCGGTGTGCAATCACCCACAGGGTCGCTTCGCTGGTCCGTATCAGAAAAACAGGAGGCATCATCACATCATCGCATTCCACCTGTTCAAGCGTGGCTGTTATGCCTTTTTTTTCCAGTGTTGCCAGAATCCGCCGACACATTAGCCTGCCTAAATGACGATCGCGCATACCTCGGTTATGCACCGTGGGGTAATGTTGTGTACACAGCTGTAAACAGTCCGCCTGAAATTGTTCGATACTGACGGCAACTAACTCACTGATCAAAAACAGCTTAACCTCACGAGATCGGACTCGACATTGATAATGGGGATACCCCTCTATGATATTGCCAGAGCGCATAGCAGAAAAGGGTTATGTGCCTGAATAATCTGAACCTGTATCAAACTTATGCGTTTAGTTTGAAATTATATCCGTTTTTCGGCATTGAACAGCCTGAAGTAGTCAGAAGGGTTGTAAGAGAAGCAGGAAAAGTTGTGGCAACGATTCTGTGTTCTGTTGTGTCGAGTGTGTCTGATCGGCTCAGCTGTTTTGATGATATTCCAGGTTAAAGCAACAGATCTGGCTGCCAGCAGCGGCCAGATCCGGGGGGCTGAAGACATAAATATTACGTCATCTCTCTTCAGAAGGGGTGTGCTGAGAAAATTTGGGCATCCATCGCTTGAAGGTCTTTTTTCGAAAACTCAGTAAAATCACGGCGCCGGCTATGTAGACTAGCGGTTCAACAACACCGGATTTTACCGACCAGAAGTAATGCACTGGTGCCAGTAGTACGGCCAGATACACCCAATAGTGAAGTTGTTGCCAGCGTTTACCTAACCGACGCTGCATGCTTTGTGTTGAGGTCACGGCAAGTGCAAACAGGATCAGCCAGCAGACAGCGCCAACTGTGAGATAAGGCCGTTCGGCGATTTCGCTTGCCAGTAATGCCCAGTCCAGATTCAGGTCAAGCAGGATATAAACCAGCAGATGCAAAACAGCCCAGAAGAAACTGTACAGTCCCAGTAAACGCCTTACTTTCACCAGGCTCCCTTGTTTCCACCATTGTGCCAGGGGGGAGATCAACAGCGTGACGAACAAGGTATTCAGGGCGGCTTTGCCGGTGAAGTGGCTGAGCCCCTGAACCGGGTCGGCTCCGAGCTGGCCTGAAAGCGTCTGGAGTATCAGTAAGGCGAAGAAAAACAAAGACGCCAGATGGATCACCACCTTGAGGGTGGTGATCTGACGAGGGCTGAGACGGTATTTTTTCTGGCGCGCGGATGAACTTGACGTCATTAATAAAACTTCCTCAAATCCATTCCTTTATAAAGACTTGCGACGTCAGAGGCATAACCATTGAAAGGCAGAGTTGGCTGACGACGGCTGCTGAATAAATTACCCTCGCCGATAAAGCGTTCACTTGCCTGGCTCCATCTTGGGTGATCCACCTGAGGATTCACGTTGGCATAAAAACCGTATTCTTGAGGCGCAAGCAGGTTCCAGGTTGTTGGCGGTTGTTTATCCGTCAGGGTAATTTTGACGATGGACTTGATGCTTTTGAAACCGTATTTCCATGGTACAACCAATCGGAGCGGCGCACCGTTTTGCGGTGCCAGCGTTTTCCCGTATAAGCCGACAGCAATCAGAGTTAAAGGGTGCATCGCTTCGTCCAGGCGCAGGCCTTCGACATACGGGTAATCAATCCCGCCGCCCAATCGGCGAGATGCCTGTCCCGGCATTTGTTTCGGGTCATACAGGGTTTCGAAAGCGACAAATTTTGCGTTACTGGTTGGCTGTGCATACCTCAGCAGTGAGGCCAGTGGAAAGCCAATCCAAGGTATGTTCATCGACCAGGCTTCAACACAACGCAGCCGGTAAATGCGCTCTTCAATTGGGAAGCGTTTAAATATGTCGTCATGATCAAGTGTGAAAGGGCGGGCAACCAGGCCACTTACATCCACTTTCCATGGATCGGTAACAAAATTTGCTGCCCGGCGTGCAGGATCAGATTTGTCGGTACCAAATTCATAAAAATTATTATATTTCAGAATTTTGTCTTCAGGTGTCAAAGACAGATCCGGATGAAAGCGCGCGGAGTCGGGGGCCTTGAGCGCCCGTCGGCGATCCGGTGCTTTCTCATCATCGCCAAAAATATCGAAGACACTGGCCTGGGCTTGCGTGGCTAATGGCAGTGTTGCCAGGGTAATCCCCAGTTTTTTGAGAATGTCGCGGCGTTGGTGATAAACCGACTCCGGTGTGACATCACTTTCCTTCAGTTGCCAGGGCGGGGTTGATTTAATACGCATGTGCATCCCTATGTGCGGTACAAATTGACTGATGCTACAAAAGACCTGAATCAATCAGAAAAATTTCATTTGCACGGATGTAAATAGACGGAAAGCCAGGTTACCGCTGTTTGTGAAAACCGCCGTCTGTTATTGAGTGATATGGCCCGTTTTTACTAACAGCAGACAGCCATCTCTGGTTGCGGGTTGGTGAGCGCTGCCCGGCGGAGTTCGCAGCCAGAAACCTTCGCCATATTCTCCCCACTCATCATAAAAGCTGCCAGCAAGAATATAGATTTCCAGACCACCTTCGTAATTTTGTGGTGGTAGCGTTGAACCTGCACGCCATTGCATGATGACGGTGCGGTCTGAGCCATAACCATGCAGGGGGAGCACTGACTGCCCCGGGTAATGGCCGGGTTGCCATCTGGCGTTATGGGTATCAATTCTCAGTGGTTCACTATCACCTTCCGGGAACATGTTCAGTTTGACATACAAGGTGCAGCCGCTGTCGCTGGCGGGGGCATGACGGGTGTTTGCCGGGTTCCGGATATAGGTGCCAGCCGGGTAGTGGCCAAACTCGTCCTGAAAGATGCCACTGACGACAAAGATCTCTTCGCCGTTTGGATGATAATGGGTTGAAAAGTGCGTGTTGGGTTCATAACGGACAATACTGGTGACTTCACCCGACTCTTTTGCCTCCCGCTCCAGCGGAATACGCCACACGCCTGTTGCCGGGGATGCCAGCCAGTGTTGTGCCTGGGTGTTGATCACAACACGTTTATCTCTGTTCATGTTAATCGGCTCAAAAGGAGCCTCAGAGGTGGAACTCATGGTTTTGTCTCCATGCGTAAGCTTGAAGCTGCTTACTAAAGTGTAGTTAATTCACTGCAGCCGGAAAGTCTGCTGAACCTGTCACAGTGTTGTATCGTGATAGCTGATGGCGATTGGCTTCTTTTTTGAACGCATATTTTTGCCCCCAAGATGTCAAGCTGTGATGTAAAGCAGTAAATCTCAGACTTTTACGATTGACCTGAGCGGCATGCTTGCTATTCTAGCGAACACTTGTACGCCGAAAGACAGAGAATGACATGTCACATCCAAAGCCGCCAATCATCTGGCTCAACGTAATTATCTTTACCCTTACTTTTTCCATCGCTGCGATTGGTGCACCTCTTTATGCTTACTTTGTCGGGTTCGACTGGCAGCAAGGGCTGATGCTGCTGGCAGCTTTCAGCTACTGTGGTCTGTCTATTACCGCGGGTTATCACCGTCTTTGGTCGCATAAGGCGTATGAAGCAAATGCTGTCGTGCGTTTTATCTATGCGATTGGCGGTGCATTCGCGCTGCAAAACAGCATTTTGCACTGGTCATCTGATCACCGGATTCACCATCGCCATGTGGACAATAACGATGTTGATCCGTACTCCGCCAAGCGTGGTTTTTTCTATAGCCACATCGGCTGGATGCTTCGTGAATATCAGGCACACCGCTACACGGATTACTCAAACTGCCGCGATTTACAAAAAGACAAGATCGTCATGTGGCAGCACAAGTACTACGTACCGCTGGCAGTGGCGACGAATGTGGGTATCCCGCTGCTGTTCGGTGTTTTGCACGGAGATGTCTGGGGAGCGTTGCTGTTAGTCGGGGTTGTTCGTCTGGTACTCAGTCATCACACTACCTTCTTTATCAATTCGCTGGCCCATATCTGGGGTTCGCAACCCTATACGGATAAAAATACGGCGCGGGACAATGGCTTTCTGGCTTTTCTTACCTTTGGTGAGGGCTATCATAACTACCATCACATCTTTGAAAATGACTACCGGAACGGCATCCGCTGGTGGCAGTTTGATCCGACTAAGTGGTTAATAAGAAGTCTGTCCTGGTTCGGTCTTGCCAGCAATCTTCGCACTTGCCCGGAAGATAAAATTGAAAAAGCGAAGGCGACTATGATGCTTAAACGCATTCAGAACCGCCTGAGCACCGGGCCGGATAGCAGGGTCGTGCTGCAAAAAGTGGAAGCAGAGTATGACGTACTGATGCAGAAAATTTCTGAGTACTACGCGACCCGAAAACAATTACTTGAGGTGAAAAGACAGGCGCTTCGCGACCAGTATGACAATCTGGATATTGTGAAGCAGTACCAGGAAATCAAAGCCCGCCTGGAACAACAGCGCCGCGACTGGAAATTACTGACAGCACAATATGTCTGAGTCCGGACTGAGTGAACAGAAAAGCGGGCAATGCCCGCTTTTTTTGCATCCATAGTTCTACATGAGTTCCATTGCTTACCGCCCACCGCCACTTAATTGACGTAAACCTGACCTGGTAATTGCAGGAGCTGGGTACACTGATTGTCAAATTCAGAAAGTGATCAAAGCTAGATTTTGTGTCATATATAAGAAAATCGCCGTCACTTACTGAGTAAAGATCAAACTTTGCCATAATAATTAAGGTTCTGTTGCCCAACTTTTTGGGTGGAATATCAACTGGCTCTCAGTTGCTTATGTCAACAGACTTCATCGATCTGGAGGCTTTCGTGTATCGCTCATTACTTTGTACTCTGATTGGCCTGGCTTCAATGGGTGCGAATGCTATTGAATACCAACTCCCTTCTGACGGCAGTAAGCTCGTCGGCAAAGTGGAGTATTACCAGGTTCCCGAGAATGAAAAAGAGAGTATCGCTGACATAGCTAACCACTTCGACGTGGGCTTTTTGGCTGTGATGGAAGCAAATAAAGGGGTTGATCCTTTTTTGCCTGAACCGGGAACAATGCTGACCATTCCGACCCGACTCATTTTGCCTGATGCTCCGCATGAGGGCATAGTGATCAACCTTGCTGAATTGCGTTTGTACTATTTCCCGCCTGATAAAGACTCTGTCTATGTGTTTCCTATTGGGATTGGCCGGATCGGCCGGGAAACACCTGTGATGACAACGTCAATCAGTCAGAAAATCGTGGGGCCAACCTGGACACCTACAGCGAATATTCGCAAAGAGTATCGGGAAGAACGTGGTATTGAACTGCCTGCTGTCATTCCGGCGGGCCCTGATAACCCACTGGGTGAGTATGCGATGCGACTAGCTCACAGCCGTGGTGAATATCTGATACACGGTACAAACAAAGACTTCGGTATTGGTATGCGTGTCAGCTCAGGGTGTATCCGTATGAATCCGTGGGATATTGAGTGGTTGTTCCCGCAGATACCGAAAGGCACTAAAGTGCGGGTCATCAATCAGCCGCTGAAAGAAACTCGTGAGCCGGATGGCAGCCTGTATGTGGAAGTGCATCAGCCATTGTCAAAATCAGAGGCTGAAGCGGGTCAGGCTAAAGTCGTGAAGCCAAGTCGTGCGCTTGTGAGTGCTGTAGAAAGTGATAAACAAGCTATCTCGCGCTTGTCTCAGGCTTTACAATCGCAAGAAGGTGTACCTATTGCCATTGATTGATAAAAGGCTCACACGGGCTGTCAGGCAGCTTGTGTGATATCTGTCGTCACGACCCTGTTTAAGTGAAGCCAGAAATCTGACATAAAAAAAGAGTGGAGCTAATAGCTCCACTCTTTTTGTCGTTTTTATTACTTACGATACGAACTAGCCATGTTGTCAATACGCTGGTTAGCACGCATTGCTTCCTGGTAAGCAGCATCTGCAGAAGCACGAGCGTCGTTAACGGCGCCGGCCATCTGATCTTGCTGACTTTGCAGTGCACCTACTTGGTCAGAAAGCATGTCTACTTTATTGGTTAGTTGTTGCATCTGATCTACTTCATCTGAGCTTGAACAGCCAATCAACGTTGCACTCAGAATGATACCAGTAAGGATAGATAATGAACGGTTCATTTTTCTTTCTTCTCCTTTGTTTTTGCCACTACAGACCGAGTGTAAAAATTTATCAGTCGGCAGAATTAGTATGGCATATGTTATTCAAATTGCTCATCCAAGAAGCTTTTTTCCCAAAAAAAATTCTCTCAAAGACGAGAAAAAGCCCGTGAACGACAGCAAGAATGCGGCCTTTCGCCGTTTGAGTCAATGCACGCTATGTGAATGATATGTCAAATCTTCTTCACGCTTTCTCATTCAAGAGACGTTCATTCCTGTCAATAGCGTCTACCAGGATATTAGGATTTAAGGTGTGAGGCACTTTTTCTAACAAGGTGCCGTCGGGTTTTAACAGATAAAAGTACGAACTGTGATCGACGGAATATTCCAATGCTGAATCTTCCTGCTTGGTTTTCATATAGAGAACGCCATACTTCTTCGCCAGTAATTGGGTTTGTTCCATCGTCCCCGTCATACCTGTAATATCTTTATGGAAATATTGAGCGTATTGAGCACTTTTTTCAGGTGTATCCCTTTCTGGATCTAAAGTAATAAAAACGGGCCAAACCTTATTTAATTCATCCTGGGAGATGGCTTTCAAAGCGGCACCCAAAATAGCCAGAGACGTTGGGCAGACATCCGGACAATGCGTGAAACCAAAGTAGACAACACGCAGGCGGTTATCATTGGTATTGAACAGATCGACAGTCTCCTGACCGCTCTCGAGCTGACCACTTGACTGTTGAGCTTCTGCAACGCTGACATCATGACTGTCTACGAGGTAACGGGTAGCAAGGCCAGCAATCAGGGCTACGGCCAGAATTATCCATTGAAATTTCACTGTGTCATCCTTAAGGAAACGTAGAGAGGTGTATGGGAACCGGATTCTGAGGTGATCTTGCCTTGCCAGGTCATAGCATCCTGTGTACAGAAAGGCAGCATGAGATCACCAGAAAAGCTGTCATCCGGTTGCCGGGTTAATTGTAGCTGATATTGTCCCATCATCATTTCGTGGCCTTCCAGGGTGAGAAGAAGGGTATTTGTCTCTTCCGGCAGTTCAGGCCAGCGGATGGTCATTGTGGTGGGTTGCAGCGGATGAACAATATTGTCGCTCAGTATGATGCTGGCATTGTTCTGGTTACAGTTTGTCTGACTGAGTTCGCAGGCTTGCGAGCTGTCATAAATCGTCTCTGAGCGGAAGAATGCTGGTAGCCACTCCAGGGCAGCAAAGCCCAGGCTGAACATCAGGATGAGCTTTATCGGCATTGTCCAATACGATGAAAGAAGCTTGTCGGACATTGGTTTCTCGCGTAAGTATCATGTGTTCAATAAACTGCGATATGGTATCACGCTTTTTGTGGTGGTCGCAGTTCTGCGAATAAAGGCCGCCAGTGGCAGCCTTATCATTCACTCAAGATTTAGTCCGCTGCAAATTTTTCCAGTCCCCACACGAGTAATATACCGAGCAGCATGGCAATCACTGCATAGGCAAGCAGCGCTGGCTGGCCGGTGACCTGTTCAAAGCTGAATGGCGACAGATTGTGTTCCAGAAGGGGAACCTGCTCACCGCTGGAGTTAGTGCGCCAACTGATGGTTTCTTTCCACGGCCACACTTTATTCAGTGTGCCGAGCATCAAGCCAGTCAGGAAGGTCAGCGTGAGATCGCGGTAATGACGCAGCAGCCAAGACAGTATATGAGAAAAGCACAGCAGGCCGATCACACAGCCTGTTGCAAACAGCCCCAGAGTTCCCAGTTGCAGTGATTTAGCCGCCGCCAGAATAGGGCCATACATACCCAGCAGCAGCAGAATAAAGCTGCCGGAGATGCCCGGTAAAATCATTGCACAAATCGCAATGGATCCGGCTATCACTATGTTGATACTGGTCGGCGCCATATCAATAGGATGAAGAACAGTAATACCGTAGGCAAAGGCTGTACCGGCAATAATGCACAGAATCCGTGACGCTCTCCAGTGCTGAACCTGTTTAAACATATGGACAGCGGAAATCAGGATCAGGCCAAAGAAAAAGGACCAGAGCGGGATCGGGTGCGTATGCAGCATCCAGGTGATCACTCGCGCCAGTGTCAGAATACTGGTCAGAATACCGGTGAGAAGCACAATCAGGAAACCCGCGTTAATATGGGTAAGAACTGCGCGGATGCCCTGTTGGCGCCACAAAGATAGCAGGCTGGGGTTGATGCGTCTGATACTTTCCAGCAGTGTATCGTAAATACCGGTTATAAAAGCGATTGTACCACCGGAAACGCCGGGAACGACATCTGCCGCACCCATAGCCAATCCCTTAAGAAATGTAAAAACGTTACTCATTTGATTCAGGTATAGTTGTTATGAAAGTGAAGGCATTATACCGACTTAGTGTCAAAACGGTATGAGCACTTTGTTGAGTTCAGAGGGAAAATGTAACGGCAGATGAGTCTTTCTGAGGCCTGTCGCTGTCAGCAATTGGTAAATTGTCTCAAGATTCGATCATTATTTGCTGCTAATTTGCTTAACTCTAAAGTATGGGCCTGTACGGTTCATACTTGAACAAAGGTGAGCAAGATGAAATGGAACAGTGTGATGTTATCAGCGCTGGCGGTTTCTGGAGTATTCGTCGCAAGTGTTCAGTCGGAAGGATTACTGATGTCTTATGACGAATATATGGAGCGGTGCACCGAAACATATGGCACCGACAGGGCCACCATCAGTGTCTGCGAAAATCAGTATCTGACTATGTATGCCAAAGACGAAGAGGTGACAGCCCAGGCTGAGACACAGTTGCCGGGTACTGAGCCCTCTTCAGATTCTTCAGAGCCTCAATCCTCTGTACCTGAGACTGATACCGAGCAACCGGAATAAACTCAGGTATTTGTTGCCGTTCTCAGTGGCAGAGTTACGGCGACAGTGACACCCAGACAATCATGGCGGTTTCTGATTGCGATCTGCCCTGCGTGATAATCCACGATCAACCGCGCAATATACAGGCCAAGCCCGAGATGGGGTTTGTCCTGATGTACCTGGCTGCGAACAGATACCATGGAATGCAACAGCTGGTCTGCCATATCATCCGGTAAAAGTGGCCCCTGATTACTGACAGTCAGCGTCGCATGTTTGTCAGTTTGTGACAGTGTGACTTCTATCTGGCTGTTCGGGTGGCTGAATTCAACGGCGTTAGCGATCAGTTTGTCCAGTAACTGAGCCAGAAAGTCGGGGGCACCGGTAATTCTGACCGGGCTTTTTGGCACCTGCACCTGAAAGTGCTGGTCTGTGAAGGCGAACTGATAACCTTGCATACAGCCGCTGATCAATTCATTCAGCGCAAACTCTTCCATGTCTGCCCCTTGAAGACTTTGTTCAATGCGGGTGGCTTCAGTCATGCTGGATAAAATGGTACTCAGCCGACGAATACCTTCCTGTGCCCGCTCGATATAACGCTGTTCCTCAGGATTGAGGGTGGACATAGAAAGGTTATCCAGTGAAGAGCGCACGACAGCAACGGGTGTACGCAGTTCATGTGACAGGCGCGAAGACAGGTTTTCCAGGTAATGATTATATTGTCCGAGCCGGCTGACCATGTTTGCCAGGCTGCGGGATAAATCACCGACTTCATCTTTTGACGTAGACGCAGTGATCGCTTCTCGAATTCGCCCCTGTGCATCAATGGACTGCTCTGCCTGATCACGTAACCGGCGGATACGGCCTGAGAGGCTTGAGGCAAAGAGGAAAAGAATAATGGCAGCGATGATGATAATCGCCAGTAGCACGTTAAAGAGTTGTTCCAGAGCCCGGTTCTTCAGGGTTTGAACGCCCTGGGTCGATTCTTCAGCGACCACGGCCCCCATCACTTTGTCATCCAGCCAGATGGGGTAGGCGGCGGACAGAATCATTGCTTTGCCGTCACTCGATGGCCGCCAGTGGGCGTAACCGCGCCCCTGCAAAGCTTGATCAACATTGACGCCTGTGATGAGAGCAGGATCGGCGGGTTTGTCGTCAAACGGGGCGGGTTCTGATAAGAGAAAGGTGTAATAAAGCGGGCGCAGCAGGTGTTGATCCAGCCAGGAGCCTAAACCATGCTCTTCTTCATCATAGCGCACAGACGTTGCCCACACTCCGTCTGAATGTCGAATATCGCCGGATTGCGCCAGTACGCGCTGGTGACGATCCACCACCCAGATACGTGAACTGCTGTGTCCCATGCCTTTAACTATGTGCTCGATTTCCGGTGAGGGCAGCAGCACTGTGCCCAAATCAGCGGCTGTTTTGGCGTTGGCTGTGCCTATGATGGTCTCTACATCGCGATGGGTGTCATGGTTGACATCATAAACAGAAACGGACAAGCGCTGTCCGAGTTGTGGCAAGGGCAGGCTGATTTCCAGCGAATAGCCATCCTGACTGGGTTGCCATTGCGCTGTAATCAGGTTAGTGGGAGAAAACAGGTTTGGCTCGTCAAGCTCATCGGTGATCATCCAGGCTGAAGTCAGGCCATCTTCTTCAAGTGCAATCAGATAGCGCTGGAAATCACCCTGTGGGGTTGTCAGTGCCAATATCAGATGATCGTTCCGGTCGACCTGATGACTGTTTGAGCGGCGCAAAACCGTGTGTCTGTCCTTGACTTTCATGGCGGCAAAAAATTGCTGGTTGTGCCGCCCGGTGATCAGATAGAAATCGGTTTGCCCCTGTTGGTAGGGACGCTGGCTGAATCTGACATACTGACGCCCGTAGTAATGCATCTTGGCATCAAGATCCTCCGGCCAGTCTGCAAGGCTTCCGTCAATGGTAATTGAACTAGGCAGGTCGTAGACGTATAAATCGCGACCATGCTGAACCCGTGGCAGGAAACTGGCTTGCTGGCTGAACAGCGCAGGGCGTTCGTTCAACGCAGTGGCGATGGCTCTGGCCGTGCCAATCAGGGTTTGTTCCTGTCCCTGACGGAGCAGTTTTTCTATTTCGAGAACGAACCGATAGCCAAACCAGGGTAGGGTGAGCAACAGGCTGGCGATGATAACGATCTTAACGCGAAGACCGGCGGCGAGTCGTGCAGTCAGGCTCCCCATCGGTATCCCATTCCGTAGACAGTGTGAATATGATCAAAGCTGGCATCATGCTGGGCAAATTTCTTGCGTATCCGTTTGATATGAGAGGTGATGGTACTGTCATCGACAACGACATGGGCATCCTCCATCAAATCCTGACGACTTCTGACATGGCCCGGACGTTTTGCCAGCGCGTATACCATCCAGAACTCAGTCACAGTCAAATCTATGTGCTGTTCCTGCCAGAAGATCTGCATTTTGTTTTGGTCAATGGTCAACGCTCCCCTGTGTAGCAGGGTCTCTTCTGTTGCAGGAGCAGACATCAGTTCACTGCGCCGGAATAAAGCGGCAATTCTCGCCATTAAATGGGGCAGGCTGATGTCTTTGGTGAGATAGTCATCCGCCCCCATTCGCAACCCGCAAACCGTATCAAAGTCGCTGTCACGGGCAGTCAGAAAAATAATGGGAACAGTGGGAGACAGTGCGCGTAATGACTGACAAAGTGCGAATCCGCCGTCGATCTCATGACCTAAACCGATATCTATGATGGCCAGATCGGGCAGTTTGATATCGAATGCCTGCTGCGCCTGCTGGCGGTCAGCATAGCCCTGCACTTTGTAACCGTGCTTTTTCAGCACATCCATGTAGTTTTCACGAATCGCCGCTTCGTCTTCAACAATGGCTATATGTTTCATTGATTGCTTCATCATTCACCCGGGAGATGACTGACTATACCTGAACTGGCGGGCTAAAAAAGTGCAAATCAGCCTTCAACGTCAATTGCCATAATCTTGCCACATTTGATCAGCACATTGCCTTTTTCTCTCCCTCTTATTGCCTGAACACTTTGTTTTAATTCTCTCATCGGCAAACGAGAGCTGCATTCACGGCCTCAGATGCTTTTTCGGATAACACAGAAATGATGAGGAAAATCAGATGAACGACATGATGAAAAAACAGGCGCTTTCCCTTTTGGTCGCTACAGCCATTTTGGGTGCCAGCACTCAGGTTCATGCAGGCCAGCAGAGTGCAGCACACTCTGAGCCGGTTGCTCAGCAAGAACAATGGATTGGTATGGGGTCCGGTGCCGCTGTCGGCGGTTTGGTGGGTGGTCCGGTAGGTGCCGTGATTGGTGCAATGGTTGGCGGAATTATGGGCACAGCCGTCGGCCAGGAAGATTATATCGCCAGCCAGACTGCGCGTTTGAGTGAGCAACAAAAAACGATTGTCGCTTTGAATGAGCGTAATGCCGAGCTAGAGCCTGTACTGAACAGCTATCAGGAAATGCAACATGAAATGGCCAGCCTGCGCGAGACACAACAAAAGCATGATATGGCGCTAGCCATGAATGTGCACTTCCGAACGGGTTCTGCGGTGATTGAACCCCATTTTCAGGCACAGCTGGATGAAATAGCAGAACTGATGAAGCAATCGCCGGAAATTAACTGGGAATTATCAGGCTATGCAGACCGCCGTGGCGGGGCGGAACGTAACCAGGCGCTTTCTGAAGAGCGTGCTACTGCCGTCAGGGATTACCTGGAATCACGGGGTGCGAATCCACTGCAACTTGTCACCATTGCTTATGGGGAAGAAGAACCGCTCAAAATGGATGAGAGCTGGGAGTATGACTTCTTTGATCGTCGTGTCACCTTGCGTAGCCAGCAGGGACCGGTTCAGACAGCACAGTCGCATTAAGGGGGAGATATGGAATCAACGGCCCATTTTACGCTCAGCAGTTGCTTAATACCGATAGCGGTTCTGGTGATGTTTACGATGCAGTTAGCGATAAAAAGTGACGAGAGCACATTTTCAGTCAGTCATCAGATTGAGGCGAAGGGATTCAATGACGGTATCTGGCAAGATATGGACAGTATTTCACCTAATCAGTAACTTGACTGAGTATCAGGGGAGCCGGATTGGACTGGCCCCTGAACTCAGAACGGTAACACTGCTAAAGCTGACATTACTGCATCTTAGTTTGGTGTATTGCTGAACAGACAACGCGCTTTTCATTCTTGTCTGCCAAACGCTGTGAGTAAGCCCGTGGTGAACTATACGGGCTGCTTTAGGGTTTCTCTCAGCCTGTCCTGAACCACTTCAACCAAAAGATCCGGCTGGAATTTAGAAATGAAACGGTTACAACCTACTTTATCTACCATAGCCTGGTTGAAGCTTCCGCTGAGCGAGGTGTTGAGCGCAATGAACAGATCTTTCATCCGCTCATCATTGCGGACTTCGTGAGTCAGGCGATAACCATCCATTTCCGGCATTTCAGCGTCGGTGAACATCATCAGGATCTCGTGATTCACGTTTTTTCCTTCATCACACCAGCCTTTGAGAATATCCAGTGCTTTTTGCCCATTGATAGCTTCAATGATTTCCAGGCCTAGCTGAGACAATGTATCCCTGATTTGTGCTCTCGCGGTTGAAGAATCGTCGACAATCAGAATTTTGCGCCCATGAAACTGACTGACTAAATGCTGATCGAGAATATCGTCAGAAATGTCTGTGTTGTATGACACAATCTGAGCCAGTACCTTTTCCACATCGACTATGCTGACCAGCCTCTCAACACCCTCTCTTTTGATTCGTGTAATGGCGGTAAGATAATTGTTTTTCCCGACCTGACTCGGTGGTGGCTGAATGTCCTGCCAGGTCATATTGGCAATGTTCATGACCGGTCCGACGAGAAAGCCCTGAACGCTTCGATTGTACTCAGTAATGATGAGGTTGGTTTCAGTGCTTTCTTCCGTTGCTCTTACACCAATAGCCTTTTGTAAATCAATGATGGGAATCGATTGTCCGCGAATGTTGGCGACGCCACAGACACTGGAATGACTGCCTGGCAGCGAATGCAGATGCGGCTGTTTGACGATTTCACGCACTTTGAATACGTTAATCGCAAATAATTGAGCAGAATGAAGCCGGAAAATCAGCAATTCAAGGCGGTTCTCTCCAACAAGCTGTGTACGAAGATCGACTGCATCAAGAATGGTCGTCATAAAATGCCCGTAAATGTGGTTTTTGTTCTGAATTTCAGCAAATTATAGAGAGAGGAAGCCAATAATCCTAACGAAGGTTACAAAGGTAAGAGCAACATCCCAGTTTCATAATGAATGTGCCGAAAGAAGAGCGCATCCAGCTCGTTTTTACCGCTGCCGCTGCTGATGGCTCAGGTTTGTCACACTTTTCGCTTTGTTGAGTTCTAAAGTGAAAATTCAGTATTAGCTGCTGCTTTTCATGATAAAAATGGCCTTATAGCATTGATCTCCCCTGATATGGGCACTCGAATTCTGAATTTTATTTTGCAGATATGGTCTTTGCAGCGATATCCTGCTAGCGGCGTATTTGTTAACTGTTTTGTAACTTTTTGCCCGAAGTTGTTTCCTGTTAGGTATTTATAATGTTTCAGAATGTAAATGGCTGAAATTGAAACATTTTAGTAACAATGCTGAGAAGAGCGATCACTATTAAACCTCCGCAAAACCTGAAACAATAGCCACAAAAGGGCGATTTGGTGAACGAGTTGGCGCCCACTGTCATTAACGTCAGGGTTTTGAGTGAGGTTCTTATGAAGTTCTTGATCATTCTCGCTGTATCGGTTGCTGCCGGTGTTTTCTCAGGGGAACATCTTCATTCATTTATGGCTGGTTTTGGCATAGCTTCTCTGGCGGTAGGTACGGCCTATTGGTTGGCATTCCGGGCGACACGTTATCCTCAACTGGCATTCATGCTGCTGCTAACCGGGTTAATGGCTAAGATGGGTGTCACTGTCGCAGGCGTTATGTGGGGGCTGGAAAACCAGGTGATTAACTCACCACTGGTGTTTGCTCTGTCATATCTTTTCTTTTCTATTGTCGCGACTTATGGCTACTTCAAGCTGCGCGAATATCAACTTACCCGGCTTGAAACGGCCAAGTTTGCCAACGCATAATGCAGAAAGGGCCACAGATGAGTGGCCCTTGTCATTTACACTGTGAACACTGAATACCGCCGCTTTACACGTTATGCCGCAACCCCATCTGAACCACGCCTTTTACTTGCAGATCTGTAGTCAGTAATGCCAGATTGGCTTTATATCCGGTTTTGACCCTTCCATATTGTGTATCCAGCCCTAGCGCTTTGGCAGGGTAAAGGCTCGCCATTCGCAATGCCTCTTCTTTACTGACACCCACATGATCAATCAGGTTATGGACACCCTGAATCATGGTGATGGCCGCGCCGGCAATGGTGCCATCGGCATAATGGCATTTACCGTCAGTGACATAGGCCTTGGTGCCTGCCATATCGTATTCTTTGAGGTCAGTACCAGCAGGTGTCACAGCATCTGTGACCATAAAAAGTTTCTCTCTCAGAAGCTGGTGAGCGATTCTGATTGAGGCGTAATTCACATGAATGCCATCAACAATGATGCCGGTATAGGGCTTGTGATCAAAGATATAGCCGACAGCACCTGGCTCACGAGAGTCCAGAGGACTCATCGCATTAAACAGATGCGTGGCCATACTGATGCCGTGCTTGGCTGTGTAATCGCTATACCGGCCATTGGTATGGCCCATAGACACTACAATGTTTGCCTCTGTCAGTTTGTTGATCACCGATTGATCACAAGATTCAGGCGCCAGTGTGATGACTTTTATGCAGCGGGCATGGCGAACGAGGTACTCAGCCATTTCTTCATCAAGATCCCTGATACATTGTTCCTGATGGGCCCCTTTTTTCTGAGGGTTGATGAAAGGGCCCTCTAAATGCAGTCCCAGCACTCCTTCCAATTCCGGGCTATCAATGCTCTCAATTAACTCAATAACTTCGTTGAGTGGTTCGGCTTCGCTGGTGATAAAAGTGGGAAGATATTGGGTGGTACCGTAGCGAAGGTTGGTGGCATTCATGGTATCCAGAGTGGATTTGGCAATCTGGGTGTTTAGCAAGACGCCGCCACAACCATTTAGTTGAATGTCTATGAAACCCGCGGTGGCCAGCAGCCCTGTCCCATCCAGGCAGTCGGCCGGGAGTAATTGCCGGGACTTAGCTTCCGACATAGGCATGACGTCTGAGATGGTGTCTTTGTCAATAAAAATGGCTTGATCTTCAGTAATCGTGCTGCCATCGAACACGCTGATGTGGGTTATGGCGTACATGGGCCGGACTCCGAAAATGCAGAAGAGGAGAATAACCTATGGCTATCTTATTTTTTTTATGAAAATAAGATAGCCTGCATTGAATCCGGGATCAATTTATCATTGAGAATAATGTCATCTTTGTGACTGAATTATTTGATGAGGTTTAAGATCTGCCTGAAGCTTTCGCCTTCAGCGACACCTTGTAATTCAAAAAGCACCATTTCTGTGCACGAGACAGACGCGCCCGCCTGTTGCATACGATTCAGGGCGACTGTTTTGTTCGCCGCGTTTCGCGAAGAGACAGCATCGGAAATGACTTCGACATGGTAGCCTTTACGAAGTAAATCCATGGCAGTTTGGTAGACACATATGTGCGCTTCTATACCGACCAGCAGCACGTTCTTGCAACCTGTGGACACTAAAGCATCCATAAATGCGACCGACTGGCAACCGCTGAAACAATTTTTGGCAATTGGCGTCTGATCAGTGAGGTGATCAGCAACCTGAGCAATAGTGGGTCCAAGCTTATCGGGTAACTGCTCTAACCATATGATGGGTAATTGAAGCGCTTTTGCGCCTTGAGTCATGACTGACAGATTATGATAGAGGGTGTCACTGTCTGACATCAGGCTGGCCAGTTTTCCCTGAACATCAACGATCACCAGCACGGTTTTATTGCGATCCAGCATAGGAATGTCCTTATCTTAAATTCACCGTTATGTGCTTTTACATGAAAAGCTTAGCGGTGATTGCTCGGTATTTGTAGGGCTGACCTTGGTTCGATCTGACCATAAAGTCAAGTCGGTTTGGTATTTTGTCTGCCCTATAAGCTAAAATAGTTTGGTGAAGTTGACCAAAGCGAAAAGCCTTGTAACTTGTTTCATCTTTACATTATGGGTAAATGACGGAACAATGACCCGATATTGAAACGTACCTGAAAAACCATGACTGAAAAAAAATCGAATCCTTTTACTGATCTTATCTTCAATGTCATCGTACCGTCTGTGGTACTGATGAAGCTGAGTGGCCAGGAACAACTAGGCCCGGTCAACGCATTGATACTGGCACTGGCTTTCCCGATTGTGCTGGGCGGCTATGAACTGATCAAGCACAAGAAGTTTAACTTCATTTCGTTACTGGGCTTTGTCAGTGTATTACTGACCGGTGGAATAGGTTTACTTGAACTTGATAATCAATGGCTTGCAATTAAAGAAGCCCTGATTCCTGGTTTGATTGGACTTGTAGTGTTTGTTTCAACATTCACTAAGTATCCTGTTGTAACCAAAATGATTTTCAACGATGCCGTTCTGAACCTCTCCCTGATCAAAGAGAAATTGACACAAAACGGTAAACTCACTGAATTCAATAAATGTCTGGCACAGTCTAACTATTTGTTTGCCAGCACATTTGTGTTTTCCTCAATCATGAATTACGTACTAGCCACTACCATAGTGACTAGCCCGGCAGGTTCTGAGGCCTTTAATGAAGAGCTGGGTGAAATGACACTGCTGAGTTATCCGATGATCGCGATTCCGTCCATGCTGATGATGTTTGGCATTTTTTATTACGTCTGGCGTTCTATCCGGCGAATGACCAATCTTGAAGCTAACCAGATTTTCAAGATGCAGTAATTCAGAAAGGGCTTACCACCGAGTAAGCCCTTTTTTCATCTGCGTATCACAGCGTGGATGACGGTCTTGTACGCAGATACCGGGCAAAGCGTGGAATCTGGTTATGTGTAAACCCGTTATAACGGATGGTAACAATACTGCCGATTTCAGGGGGTATGGCACGATCTGCATCTGAAAAACCTGTACCTATCTTAAAGGGTGGCAGAGCATCCATTTTTACCCAAAGTGCCCCCATTAACCCCTGATATTTCCCCTTGCCGGGCTCATAGCCGACAACGACAGCTTCTGCATCTTCAAAGCGTTTTATTTTCACCAGGCTGTCTGACCGACCAGCGATATAGGGCTGCGAAGCAAGGTGTAACATTATTCCTTCGCCGCCATCGGCTTCTATCTCAGACAGCCAACTCTTTACCATGGCGATTGAGGGCAGTTTTCGTTGTTCTATGATGTGGGTGTAGGGATGATTTAGTGCATTGACCAGTGCGGTTACATGGCGTCGACGCTCATCAAATGAACCAGGATGTGCGGGGGCATCAAATACCATGAATCGAATCTTTTCCCACTGTTCAGGGTTTGGCGCTGAATCCAGCACTGTTTGTGATACCAGATGAAAAGCATCTCTACCGGCCCATAATTCGCCCTCTAACATTTCATCCGGCAAGCCTTCCGTGAACCATTGTGGCGCTTGAATAGCGTGCCCTGTCCGGGTGTGTAGCTGCTTACCGTTCCAATGGGCGCGGATACCATCTAATTTTTCGCTGATCCAATAATCGGTAATTTTTGTCCCGATAGGGAGCAGAAACGAGTCATCCTGCCAGACAGCAGAAGTGGCTCTCATGGTTTGCGTTTCTTTGGCATAACTGATTGGGCTCAGCATTAAGGTGATGATTATCGCCAGCTCAGATTGCTTCATGTTCATTTCCTCCGGGGCTACTAGGGCAAAAAGTAACCGGACACTGTCATATCCTGATTGTTTTCCGAGGAGAAAAGTGGAAGAGTGCGGCAGGAATGTGATTCGGAATAGCTAATTTTCTATCGCTATCATAGACTTTGCGAATGAAACCTCAATGAAGCCTGATATAGCTCTGACATCGGTCAGCAACGGCTGTGGTAGTTTGTGTCTGTGTCGCTAGGGTAACGTCATTTGGGTATATCGGACTGTTTATCGATGCTTTATCACGTATTGAACTGGGTCGTTTGTTAGGAGAGAGGAATGGAGTTGATGTCGAACTGGAAAGTGACTCTGGTTGCCGGATTAATCGCAGGAATGCTACTGGCATCGGCAATAGGGCACATTCAGCATCAGCCAACGGTTGCGGAAATGGATCAGCTTCGTGAGATAAACACTGAGCAGGTGGAGCAAATACAAAGTCTGAGCTCGCGTTTAGAAACGATGGCGTCAATGGAAACTCAAAAAGCAATTGAATTTAAAGAGTTACAGCAACAACTTGAGCAGAAAACGCTGGAGTTATCATCAGTACGAGAAGATCATGCAAAACAAATGGCAGCCCTAAAGCAACAGAAAAAGCAGCTGGCGGTGACCAAAAAACAACTAGACACCAAAGTTGAGACGCTGACTGAAGCAACCCAGAAACAGCAGACTGTACTGTCCAACTCTAAAGCGTTATACCAGCAGCAACTGGCGCTGCAAAAACAGCTCAGTCAGGTAGAGGCTGAAGTGAAGCAAGCACGACGTGTTGCAGAAGAGTTCAAAAAACCTTGCGACGAGTTTAAATCCGGTAAGAGTTGGAATTGGGTTTCTCAGGCCGATTGTGATCGGTATGAAGCAAAATTATCTAAAGTGGCTGAAGCTGAAGTGGAACGGACGGCGCTTCAGAACGAACTTGATGAACTGAATGAGAAAATCAATGTTACATTGCCAAAAGACGAGTAATGTTCATGACAATCAACCAGTGTCAGTCTGGCAGCCTGAGCATTCAGGATGTGTTTTCCGACATACCTGATAATCTGCCGGAAGAGTTGTTTCAGACTCTGATAAATACGTCTGATGTACGTATTGAGCGAATTATTTCCCGCGGCCACCAGACGCCGCCTGGCGAGTGGTACGATCAAGATGAAGATGAATGGGTAATGGTTATTCAGGGGGCTGCCGAACTGGTATTCGATGATGGCCGCTTGCCCGTTCGTTTAGGTGAAGGCCAATGTCTCTACCTCCCGGCACATTGTCGTCACCGGGTCAGCTGGACGCTCCCCGGTGCGAATACCATTTGGCTGGCCGTATTTTTTCCGCCTGACAGTAACGACTTGTCAATTCTGCCTGAATAAAACCAGCATCAAGAAGAGACTGATGCTGTTCTGGTCCGATTTTCACTGTTCGGCCACATTAGGCTAGCCAACCGGTAAAGCTAAAGCGACTGGAAACTGACGTGCTCTCGCCAATGCTTCGGCTTTTTTGATGATAGTCGCAGCGTCAAGTTGCTGAGTAACTGTAAAGCGTGATTCCAGAGGCAATGTCAGGCCACTTTGGTCTGCGCTAATCAATCCGTCCTCTACCAGTTTTTTAATAATGATCTCTGCTGCAGTTAATGCGGACGACGCTTTCACGATCTCGGTGCGGGCATAGTGGTGGCCATCAAATGAAACATCGGCCGCGCGAAGGGAGGGATCTTCCCCCGGGATCTGTTGCGCCCCAAACAGTGGCGGGCCACCTACACTGGCTGTTTTATACGCTGGCAGATGTTTGGCAATATGCGCGATAGCTCTGTGTGTTCGTTGTTCTATATCACTGGGTTGCCAACCGTTTCTCAGCATATTTTTGTATAGCGGATTTAATACGGGCTGAGCGCTTTGTTCTGTGCTGCTGACCAGGCCATCTTTAAAGAGTGTGATGTCTTCTGTCATGCCGTGTAATTGGAAGTAGCCGTCCGGATAGGGAGTCAGTTGAGCCATTCCCTGCGGGGTACCACGTTGACCATGAAAAATAATTTCAGGCCATTCTGCTTTACTGTCTTCCCATCGGGTGACATAGGCGGCTTTAAATTCGACCAAACGTTTACGCTTGTAGTGCGCCATATCGTCTAAGGTGCCGGTTCGGTAACCACACGCATTGATCAGATAATCCACTTCCTCTTTGTAGTTGTCATGTGCGCGACTGCCATCATTATGAGAGCGGTAAGTAATTTGCCATTTACGGGTCTGACTGTCCTGCTCAATATGGGTGACTTTAGTGTGTGTTCTGACCTGGCTGTTGGGAAGCGCATCCAGACCCAGAGTCACCGTAGCGGCTAAGCGAAAGACACTTACTCCGTACTCCTGAACAAGTACGATGGGGAATTTAAAGTGATCAAGGTCAAGGTGTTTTGCGACCGGCACCATCCAGTCATCAGGAGCTGTTGCATGGTCAGGCATTTCACGTTGAGCCAGTCTTTCCAGATCTTCTCGATAATAGAGGCGGAAATAATCATCCGGCTTGCCCAATACCGCATTCGCCGCATCAATCTGAACCAACGCTTTATAGTGTTCTTCAAGCAAAGTCAGCCGGGGTAGCAATAAGTCTGGATGGCCGGGATCTTGTTTCGGAACAGCAATGACGGTGGGGCGAATATTAGCGCTGTGTTTATAGACTCTTAACGTATCGACAGACTGTGTCAGCAGCTGCAGACACTGCTCATCTGAAATATCACGATACAGATTGCCGCCGGCGTGTAGGTGGCAGATAGGAGGACCATTCACCAGGCTAGGCCCTTCTTCGAAAAGGTTGACAGAGAAACCTTGCTCGGCAAGCCGAAGCGCAATGGTAGAACCTGCCATTCCTCCGCCAATAACCCCAATTTTAAGATGGCTTAAAGGTCTGTTTGTGCCAGTTTCAGTCGTCATCAGCGGTAAATTCAACATTTTTGTAATCAGTTCTCATGCCGGACATTTTACTTGTCTGGCGCTTCGTTTGAAACAGTGAACATAAACAAACGCATTGATTGTTCATTTTTCTGTCAGTGAAAATTTACAATGTAAACATTACGCACCCGATTGCACCTTTGGGTTGCGAGACTGACTGTTAAAAATACTGACCCGAAGCCTGCCATTCTGTCTGTTGTCAGTGGTATTTTTTTGACTTGAATGACTAAGAAAGTTCCATTTCCTGACTCTGCAATAGATTGTGCTTAAAAATCGGTCCAGCTGGATGTCTTAATAAAGATATTGGCGCGCTATAACCTGCTTATTACCTTGCCAAAATTACTATTCCTGTCTAAACCCATAGAGGTAGTGGTGAACTAATAACAAGGAAAAATTTATGATTCGAATAATCAAAATTGTACCGTTGGCGATTTTTTTGTCTGGTTCAGTTGTCGCAGCGACAGAGAATCCGTGGTATTTCGGTGCCCGCGTGGGTGGTACTCATTTCAATAATTTTGATGGTGCTATCGATGGTCAGAAAAGTGATTACGGGCAAGATGACTGGGGTGGGGGTGTTTTTCTGGGTTACCAGTTCTCCCCTTTGGTTGGTTTAGAAGGCGGTTACACTTACCTTGGTGAAGCCGATTATGATTTAGGCAGTGGTGGTTTTGAAGCTTATGGTTTGGATTTAGTTGCCAAGCTGACATGGCCTGTGACAGATGTTGTTGACCTGTATGCCAAAGCGGGCGGCTTTTTCTTTAATGTTGACAACACAGTAAATGGTGCAGATGACAGTGGTACATCGGGCACTGCAGGGGTTGGGGCTGAGTTTTATATGAATCCCAACGTATCAACGCGTTTAGAATATCAATATTACAATCAGGTTGGGCGCAGTGAACCTGGTAAGACAGATATTCATTTTTACGGGTTGAGCCTAGTATATCACTGGGGAGCACCAGCGGCCGCGGCTGTTGTTGAAGAGGCAGAGCCGTTACCAGAGCCAGCACCGCTACCCGCTTCGATGATCCAGCCCATTCGCGTGGCATTACCCTTCAATTTTGACAGTAGTAAGTTAACGCAAGTTGATTTTGACCGGTTGAAACCCATTGCGGATCGCCTGGTTAATTATCCTGACAGTAAACTTCAGGTAATTGGGCACACAGATGCGTCGGGGTCGCCGGCTTATAATCAGAAACTGTCTGAAGAGCGTGCAGCAGCAGTGGCTGGTTATCTGGCGGGTTACTTCAGTATTGGTATGGACAGAATTGAGATCAAAGGCTTTGGTGAGCGTGATCCAATTGCAACCAATAATACGGAAGAAGGACGCGCTAAAAACCGTCGCGTAGAAGCTTATATGCCGGGAATGACGACTAACAATCAGTAGTTTCAGCACTTTTACCTTTTACTCAGCAAAGCCTCCTTGATTGGAGGCTTTTTCTGCTAATAACATCAATAATGGCATGTCGAGATTATCAGCCGGGCGTTTTACAGTTGGGGGATGTTGCGGTTGAAACGGGCAAACGGCCGATTTCACGGCGTAAATCATCAATGCGCGATGCATGGGAAGGGTGGGTCGACAGAATTTCAGGGGGTTGCCCGCCGCCGCTGGCTTTGTTCATGTTTTGCCAAAGCGCCACACTTTGATTCGGATCGAAACCGGCTTGTGACATCATTCGCAGCCCAATAATATCGGACTCCGATTCCTGCGCACGGCCATAAGGCATCAGAATGCCGTACTGTACACCAAGCCCGAGTCCGGCCATGGCCATTTCCTGATACTCAGTGCCACCGAGAGCGACGCTGGAGATCTGTAAACCCAGGTTGGCTAACTGAGTACGGGACAAGCGCTCGTTGCTGTGTTTGGCCAGCACATGACCAATTTCATGGCCGATAACCGTGGCCAGCTGATCCTGATTTTGTGCAACTTTCAGCAGGCCGGTGTACACGCCAATTTTTCCGCCGGGCAGCGCGAAGGCGTTAACCTGTTCACTGTCGAATACAACCACTTCCCAGCTAGGTGCTTCTGGCTGACGACCAAGGGATGCAGTTAAAGCACGGGTGACACACTGAACATAGGCATTAACCTGAGGATCAGTATTGATCTTTTCCTTTGTTTTCATCTCTTCAAAGGACTGCGCACCCAGTTGAGACATGTCCTGTTCTGAGAACAGCAGTACCTGTTGCCGGCCCGTGGGTGAATTACTGCAAGCGGTCAGCAGCAAGGCGCTTGCCAGCAAACTGGTAATGGGTAAATGGCGAAATGCTATCATAGTTCTCACTCCTCGCTTTTTAGTATATGCCATGTTGTACATCGCTTATCAGCCATTTATATAGATGTTATGCTGGCATTACCTAACCTGTTATAAGGAATTGCAATGTCGATTTGGCGAAAGAAGTTCGATCTTAACGACTTAAATCAAACGTCAGTGAACACCCTGGTTCAACACCTCGGCATCGAATACAGTACCTTTGATGACAATAGCTTAACGGCAATAATGCCAGTAGATTCAAGAACTCACCAGCCTTTTGGCATGTTGCATGGCGGCGCATCGGTTGTTCTGGCTGAATCATTAGGCTCGATTGCTGCCAACATGTGTGTCAGTGAGGATAAGTACTGTGTTGGCCTTGATATCAATGCCAATCATATGCGTGTTGTTCGTACTGGTTTTGTGAAAGGAACAGCCAGCCCTCTCCACTTAGGGGCAACGACACAAGTCTGGCAAATTACTATCACCGACGAACGGGATAATCTTGTGTGTACAAGCCGGCTAACTATGGCGGTACTGAAATATAAAAAGAAGGATGAAGCATGATTCTGACATTTAGCCAGGGCAGGATTGTTGCTAATCAGCATGAGCTGGTTATTCGCCTCGAAGGGACGGGTAAAGTGACTTTGCAGGCAAGAGCGGATGATATTCGCTTATTAAGACAGCCAAATATTATTACCGCCACCGGGAGTGGTGTGCAATGGTCAATACATTTGGATGATGACGCACAACTGCAAGCCCTGTCGGACTGTATGGGTATTGCTATTGATTCTCATCATAATTAGAGATTATTTCTTTTTATAACAATTAGCACTCCGCTACCATTTTTTGAGGGATATATCGCGAAGTTAAAATTAATGGCTTTTATCCCTGATCATTTTTCTACAAAATCAAAATATTATATTTGATTTTTCGATATGTTTTAGAGCTTGCAAATTAGCTATTTGTTAATGTAGCTATAAGAAAGGATATCTATGCAAGAGCCTCAACTTAACAGAATTGCGGTAAACGCTTTTCGTGCGCTGTTCAGCCGTTGCCCCGATTTTTGTAACTTACAATCCACTTTCTATGGTTGGGTAGCATTTCTTGCTACAGAAAAACGACGAGTGGTGATTAAATTTTGTCGCCAGGCCGGCCGGCTTAGCCAGGAAATTAATTCTGTTAATCGCTTAAAATCAATGATTGATTGTAAAGTGCCAGAAATTTTATTTTTTGGCTGTGAGGAAGGACATGAATTCATTGTTATGGAGTGGGTTGATGGTGTCCCGGCGCATGAACTGCCGAATGAACCTTATGCGCTGAAGGTATTTTCTGATGACTTTACAGAGCTTCTTATTAATATGCATAATCAACGTCATTATGAAGGGTTTGAAATAGCAGAGAATAAGTATGACTCTCAGATAATACCGGCATTTGAAACATGGATGGAACCGGTTCTACAGTACGTATTAGACGGACAATCGCCCTTCTCGGCGGAGCTGAAAAATTATTTCGAAAAACTTTGGGATGAGCGTCATTGTGTTTTGGCACCTATGAATGAACAGCCATCTTTTGTGCATGATGATTGTCATTTAGCGAATGTCCTTTTTGATGAAAAAACCTTTAAAGTGGCGGCAATTCTTGATCCTGCTGATGCAGGTATAAAGCACAGAGAGTTTGATGTGTTTCATTTAAATGATATTCGTCCCGAATTGGATCTCATTGCCCGTTATGTTGAGAAATACCCGCTTGCTGAAGGTTATGAAATAAGGCGTTGGTATTTAAGTCTTTGGGATGATGCAAAACATGCATCTAACATTGGCTGGTATGATGAGCAAAGCTTCATTTATAAACTGCAGAAATACCATGGCTTATTTAAAAGGACAGGCAGGATATTTTGAGTGATGCCGTCAAATTGTTTAGAATATGCGCGTATTCTCGACCTTTAGTGGCAACCATATGAAAAAAATGTTCGTTTTGTTTGCAATAACCCTTTTGTCGGGTTGTGTGTCTTCTACCTTGACTCAGACCTCAACTCAGAATGAGGATGCGGCACAAACTGATTCATCCATTTCGTCAGTGCCGGAGACGCAATCTGAATCAGCCAAGGCAACTCCATCTGCCCCTGTTATTGCCACGCCTGGTAAAACCAAGCCCCAAACAGTTAACACTCAACCTCCTGTTGTTAAGCCGAAGCCCAAAAAAGTGAAAACCCGTGATGGAAAGTTGATACTGGGTCAGCACGAGTGGGTATGGCTGAGTCCGGCAAAGCAGTTCGTGAAAGTACGGATTAACCATGAACAAAAAGTATCGACCCTGGGCGTGACATCACAGGTTCCCTTTGAGCGTGACGGCAATGAATGGGTCAAATTTACTGCTCGCGGTATGGACTTCGAATTACCTGTGGCCCGATGGTCGGGAAAAGAAGATACTTTGTCAGCCGTAGTCCAGGTAAGAACCATTCTTGGTGATCTTAACGCATTAACCGATTTTGCTTTGGTGGAAGGTAGGGAGGTTGTGCTTGGCGAGAATTTTACAAAAGACGTGGCGATTGTCGATTCGACTCGTGACTTTGTTCAGCCTAAAAAGAAGAAATGAAAATACGCAGTAAGACACCATCTTGATGTCACTGAGCCAGGCAGTCTGTGGCTGCCTGGCTCAGTGTGATTATACTTATCTGGTTTGTACTGAGACTTCATAGCTGGTGAATTTGCGTACATTAATCACACCAGTGTCGAATATCAGATATTGACCTTTGATGCCAAGCAGTGTCCCTTCCACCACAGGCTCTTTGTCGAAATTATGTGACTGTATTTTCTTTGGATACGTGCTTACCGGGTAGGTAAGCTCTACAATATCCTCACTAAGACGTTCAATGGAATCTGCTCCAAAATGCAGCAGCAAGTCCTGTAGTTTTTCTTCAATGGCTGGCAACAGCTTTTCTGCTTCCGCTGTTAAATCGATCGACTCTGCATCTCCTTTCAGCATTGCACGCCAGTTGGTTTTATCGGCAATAAATTCAGCTAATGCAACTTCAACTAACCCTGAAAGATGACGGTTTTTCACTTTTAGTATCGGTAAAGCCTGTGTGGCACCCTGATCAATCCAGCGTGTCGGAATCTGGGTATGGCGGGTGATCCCGACTTTAAGGCCAGAGGTATTGGACAGATACACATAGTGGGGCACCATGCAGTGTGAATCACCCCATTCTGGTTCCCGGCATGTGCCTTGTGCATAGTGGCAGGTTTCTGGCTTCATTACACACATGTCACAACGGGCCAGTTTTTTCATACACGGAAAGCAATGACCTTGCGAATAGCTCTTTTTAGTTTTTCTTCCGCAGGCATCACAGAAAATATTGCCGCTGAAAGTGAGCTGCAAGTGATGACCAATCAGCGGGTTCAGATCGAGAGTTTGATCTCCAATCAGCAGCTGATAACTGACGACATCGCCAAGCGATGAACGCATTTTACTTAATGTACCTTGCATGATAATTCTCTGCTTACATTGCTTTAGATGGGATCTCTGTCCCTGTAGTGAGAGTGTACCACCTCAGTCTCCAACAAGAAAAAACGGCCCAGATGAAGTGGGTCAGTTGCATACTTTATCTGCAATTGAGTGCTTCACTTGGGCCGGTTATCAAACCGTATGAATTAGCGGTTTTCCAGGCGGTTGTAGTCCAGCAAGCCACTTTCAATTGGCCTGTTCTGGCGATTGATTTGATTTAACTTGTCGCTGAATGCCCAGAAGGCAGGATCGGTACGACGAACGGCGACGTTATCCAGCAGTGCCCGGTAATCTTCTTCACTGTAAATTCGCTTCGCTTGCGAAACGACATCCGGCAGATCAGCTTCTCTGATATACCAGAAGGCGCTTGGATAACTGCCCAGCAAGCCGTTGACCAGAGTCAGACTATCGTTGGACGGTAGTCGGTTTTTTTCCTCGTCAAACAGGCTGGAAATGTTCTTGTGCGCACTGTTACGTACCAGAGTCAGCAACTGGGGGGGCGTATCTGGCTTCGTTGGTTCAATCATAATAAAGGTCAGTTCAGGAAACAGCGTGGCCTGACGGCCTTGAATCCGGGCCAAAGCACGTAACTGGTTGAGACTGGCTTTACTCAGTTGCACATTATCCAGTGAGTAACGGGTGTTATTCTGATCGACATCTTTGAGTTTGGACTGCAGCATTCCCAGCAGCTCGGCTTTAGGATTCGACGTTGTATACTCAATACCTGACGGTTGTGAGAAGTCGTTGATATCACCTTCAAGGTAGTGCAACAGGCTCTGATTGGAATCTTGATACCAATTGGCAAGTTCGCTACGACGCGTCTCAGGCGGGAGGAGCGACAGAAAGTTTGACTCACCTTCCATACGCAGGAAATCCATATACATCCTGGTCAGTAACTGATGACCAAAGTTGCCATACACATCAAATCCGGCAACAAGCAGATAGTGGATTCGCTCAATCAAAGAATAATCAAGTACCCAGGCGGTTTTGGGTTGCTCTCCCACCAAGCCTTTAACGACGGTTGCACTGTCAAAATGACGGAATATGGTCAGTGCAGCGTTGTCGTTAATGCCATCGCCATCCCAGATTAAATCGGTTGTCAGATGCTGGCCGTTTTTGAAAGCATCATTGAGATAGGCATTTTTTGCCCTCAGAAACCGTCCTTGTTGTTTTGAGTATGTTACCCAGTTATGCAGTGGCAAAGTGGTGCTGTTTTTCTCTGCCGGCAAGCGGAGATTATCGGCCTGAGTAGCATAAAAGGCCGCTACTT
Source organism: Photobacterium salinisoli (assembly GCF_003614885.1). Classification (GTDB taxonomy): domain Bacteria; phylum Pseudomonadota; class Gammaproteobacteria; order Enterobacterales; family Vibrionaceae; genus Photobacterium; species Photobacterium salinisoli. The sequence goes on along the minus strand of NZ_QZMS01000011.1, from coordinate 137,390 downwards.
GCGGTGAATCAGCGATGTCTGGATCGACGAAGACAACCCAGAATCTGTCGTTGATAACATTTAGTGCCAATTGGCCCCGGCAGACAGGCCCTTTGATGAACCCCATAATAGTGTGCCGGGCGTTATCTATCATGTAACGGTAACGGGCACCCACCGGAAGTTGTTCAAAGGCGAGCAGAGGGTTGGCGGCAAGCTCTGGGGTATAGCCTGGCAGAGCGCTTACGGTATAGTTTGGCTCAATAAAGTGTGCTTTCAGGCGAGCCATGCGCTCGTTGGTAAGGGCGAAGGGCATGTGGGTTTTGTCCACAATGGTTTCCCGAACCGGCAGAATGCGATAGTAAACCCGTTTGACACCCGGATCATCAAAGGGACGACGGGTGGCAATGACATCCACTGGTTTTCCTGGTGCTGTGCGCGACCGTACGATTCTGAAAAATGGGGTCTGATCAGACGCTGGCTCAGCATCAGGAAAATAAAGATGTGAAACAAACCAGTGTTCATACAGATAGCGAGCGGTAAGCTGATGTTTGAAATCATCACCATTGATAAAACTTTCCCATTCCGCTATTTGAGGTTTGACGGCTTGAGGCGTCTCATATTGCGTTGCCATCGGCGCACCGGCGGCAATCCAGTCCATCAGAATCTGGTTTTCATTATCTGCCAGCTTAGGAAGTCCGTAAGGCATGCCCCACAATGGGTAACTTTGCTCGTAAGCTGACATTTCTTCAATGGTCGGGCATTGTTCGTTTCTGTCGAGGGAAAAATCCCAGTTCCCTGAAAGTACCTTTTCATCAGGCAGGGGATGATTTTGTTTCAGCATTAACATTCTTGAGATAACGCTGAGCTGGGTATTGGCTTCAGCGTTTTGTACTCTTTCGTTAAGTACCGCAGAGAAACCCTTTTTACGCCACTCTTCAGTGCTGTGGGCGTCCACGAACATACGTGTGGTATTGGCGGCAACCAGACGCGTGCCCTGATAGACTTTTTCTTTGTTTGATCCTCTGTCTATACCTTCGGCGGACGACATTTTTAACTGGCAGGGGGCGTCGTAACAGGCGTGGCAAACAACGCAGCGATTTTCCACCAAGGGTTTGACTTCATTGAGATACCGTTGAGCCAGGCTTGTTTCGGCGGGCAGAATTCTTGTCTGCGGTGCTGGATTGCCGTACATCTGATCGAGATTATATCCTGCATACGTTGCACAACCGGATACGATCAACACCAGCAAAAGTAACAACGGACGTTGAGTCAGTTTAGATAAATGAACAGTCATATGAGATAAATATCTGCCATAAAAGCAACAAGTATAAGCAAAGAGTCGGTTATCTCAAGAACTCATATAAACAATGTTCGATTGAGAAGCCTGTTGAGATGGCGGTCAGGTTTGCACTTTGTGAGGAAACAGGAAGAACAGGGAGCATGAAGCCCCCTGGCGGTTACTGATTGAAGATAGCCTGGAATTCTTTCTTCATCGGTGGGTGACGGCGAGCCTGTTTTAATTGTTTGCACAGGTCTTTAACACAATTGCGCAGTACTTTATCGAGAAGCACTGCTTTGTATTCGCTTTGCTCTTCTTCACTCATGTGATTCGGCAGCTGTGTTTCTTGCATTTCGGTCAGAAAGTCAACTCCGGCATAGCTTTGGCTTAATGCAACAAGCGCATGAAATTGTTCAAAGTTGTCTAAAATGTTTTGCGCGCTGCCAGGCAGCTCATCCCATGCTTCACGTGATGTCGTCTCAGAGACTTTATACACATTGATCAGCATGTTGAGCAGTTCGTCAGGCACTTTTTCGAATTCAACAACCTGGCGCAGTTCAGGTGAACAATCGTCCAGCGTGTATTCTGTGTTTTCAACCTGATCCAGGTCTTGTTTTTCAATCTCAGACATACAAATTCCTAAGCATGTAAAAAGTAAAGGAAGCGAATCCTAATGACATGGCACCAAAAGTCAATATAGATGACTTTTTCCCGTTGCATGCAGAGATACTGACTGAGGTATTTACAATGTGATATTCAGACCAAAACCGACAAGCAGAGATGTGGAAATAAATTGAGAGGTTGTGACCGGTGTTGAGTAATGATAAATCACGTAGCCAACTCTCTGTGCTATAAATGTGTTAAGACAATGCTAAACAAATTCAATAGGATAACCTGATGGATGCAATGCGGATATTGCTGGTAGATGATGTTAAGGTCGAGCGCCTGCAGTTGGCAATGCGATTGCAAAGACTTGGTCATAGCGTCGAAGCCGTTGGGTCTGGCGTAGAAGCGATTGCGCGCTATCCTGCTTTTGAACCTGATCTGGTACTGATGGATATCAGCATGCCTGATATGGACGGCGTCGAGGTGGTCAGGCAACTTCGTGTCCAACATACTGAATGGGTGCCGATTATTTTTTTGAGTGGCCATGAAGAACCTGAAATGATTGCAAAAGCCATTGATATGGGGGGGGATGATTACCTGGTAAAGCCGGTTGATAAAACCGTACTGGTCTCTAAACTCAAAGCAATGCAACGTATTGCAAACATGCGTCATCAGCTGAAAACCGCCTCTGAGCAACTCACGCTGGCCAACGAGAAACTGTCTGAACAGGTCAATGAAGACGGGCTGACTAAGATAGCTAATCGTCGGTATCTGGATCAGAAACTGGCAGAATTTATTGCACTGCATGGCAGGAATAATCAAGCGCTTACCATGATCATGATTGATGTCGATCACTTCAAATCGTATAACGACCATTATGGGCATTTAGAAGGCGATCGCTGTCTGCAGTTAGTTGCGAAAGAGCTTAAAGACAACTTTAGCCGGGCCGGTGAATTAGTTGCCCGTTATGGCGGCGAAGAGTTTGTTGTTTTATTGAGCCATTGTGAGCAGTCCCGGGCATTGAAAGAATGCGAACGGCTGAAAAAATGTATAGAAAGTTTGGAAATCCCGCATCAGTATTCTCCAACAGCAAAAATAATCACTGTCAGCCAGGGTATGGCTTCCTGGACACCAACCGGACTGGAGTCGCCTGAATACGTTTATCAAATTGTTGATAAGGTTCTTTATCAGGCCAAAGAGCAAGGACGAAATTGTTACATTGCCGCTGAATTTACCTGATCACGTAACCTGGAATACATTGACTCGAACACCTTCTGAGCTGATGGGGATTTTCCGCTTGTCGGAATATTTGACCATGCTAATCTCTCTTCACATCATGCCTGTTGGCATAGTTGCCAGATATTGATAAGAAGAAAGGATCGAAAAGTATGGATATGTCCCTTACCCACATTGAAGCCCGAGTGATCGGCTGTTTGCTGGAAAAAGAAGTCACGACTCCGGATCAGTATCCATTAACCCTGAATGCGCTGACGACTGCCTGTAATCAAAAAAGTAACCGTGACCCTGTCATGTCGCTTAATGAGGCAGAGGTCATGGACACGCTTGAAAGCTTGAAATCCAAGCGCTTAATTCAGGAAATTACAGGGTTTGGCAGTCGTGTGGCTAAATACCAGCACCGCTTTTGTAACACTGAATTCAGCACACTACAGTTCTCTGAACAAGAAAAGGGCATTATCTGTGTTTTGCTGCTGCGAGGCCCGCAGACGGCAGGAGAAATTCGTACCCGCACTAATCGCTTATGCCATTTCGCGGATGTGAAGGAAGCGGAGAATGTGCTCAATGCACTGGCTGAAGGCAATAAAGGCCCTTTCGTTGTCAGACTGCCACGTGAAGCCGGGAAGCGCGATAGCCGATACATGCATCTGTTTAGCGGAGATGACGCTGCTGTCTCTTCTGATGTTACCGAGAGTGTTAATCATGTGTCAGACAGTTCATACAGTGATGCCTTGGAAGACAGGCTGGCGTTGCTGGAGAGTGAAATTGTCACCCTGAGAGAAGAAGTATCAGCGCTGAAAGATAAAATCAGAGAGTTATGTGAATAAGCGTGATCCTGCACCAATCTGGTTTGTCTATTTAATACGTACACGCTGTAATCGCCTATATTGTGGAGTAACGACGGATGTTTTTCGTCGTTTATCCGAACACCAATCCGGCAAGAAAGGGGCGCGTTTCCTTAAAGGAAAAGGCCCTTTGGCACTTGCCTGGTGTACATGTGTTGGGGATAAACGCAATGCGATGCAGCTGGAATATAAAATAAAGCAACTGCCTAAATCGACAAAAGAGGCGCTGGCTGCTGAACAAATCGCCATTGCTGAGTTATTCCCCGACTACTTTGTTGGTGCGCTCTGATTCAAGGAGCGTACCGAGATTATTGTTCTGGTGCAGAAGTAGGGGATTCTCGTGAAATCATCATGGATTTATCATCGATTGCTGGGCGTAAGTTTACTGGCAGCAAGCATTACTGTTCCTTCTTATGCGGCGGGTATCACAGCGCATCCGGTACCTGGCCAGCCACTGAGCGAAAATGCACAACGTTTAATCAACTTGTACACGACTTTTATGTTAAAAGACGCCGTGTTGCAAGCATGCACCCGAAGCATGGAACAAACGCGCATGCAGGTTAATCATCAATACATTGAATATTCCCGTCTTGCCTTAGAATATATTCAGGCCGGGCGATTAGTGGTGAAAAAGCAACTCCCTAAAGTTGATTTGATTGCCTGGCAATCGAAACTGGCCAATTCGCAAGAATATTATGTAAATGGGTTTAGTGAATTCTCTGATGAACGTGTAACATTGGAATGTCAACAGGTTGCCAATGCACTGGAAGCGATGAATCAACGCTTTGCCGCATTGCGATACTGAATATTTCGTTTTATTTTTTACTGAGAAATCCATATATGGCTCTGAAAGCCACCATTTACAAAGCACATATCAATGTCGCCGATCTTGACCGAGGTCGTTATCTGGACGGTTCACATACGCTGGCCTGTCATCCTTCAGAAACCTTGCAACGTTTAATGCTGCGTTTAGTGGCGTGGGGTTTACATGCCGACGAGGCGTTAACTTTTACTAAAGGTTTATGTGACACCGATGAACCCGATCTATGGATAAAAAACCTGCATGGCGGCATTGAATTTTGGCTGGAACTCGGACTGCCAGATGAGAAAAGGCTTCGCCGTGCCTCGCAGAAAGCTGGTCAGGTTGTTATTTATGCTTATGGCGATCACGCTGCCCCTGTCTGGTGGCAGTCGATGAAATCCAAAGCGTCCCAATTAAAAAATGTATCCGTGGTTTTTATTGAAGATGCTGTGCTCGAATGCCTAGAGGGCATGGTAGAGCGAAGCATGCAGCTCCAGTTGACCATCGAAGGTGAGCACTGCTGGCTGTCGAGCGAAAAAGCCAATTGCACAATCGTGCCGCAATGGTGGCAGCGCGGGGAATGACCTGTTGATGAGCAATGAGTGGCAATTCGTCACTCATTGCTTTTTATACGGTCAGATTCAATCTCATTCTTTAATTGCCATGCTGCCCGGCTAAGGCAGCACTCGTGACCCTTATGTATGAGAGTGTTCCAAACCCCTATGATAAGGGAGTATTACTGACGAACAGAAGGCCGCTGGCTTACCGTTTCAAACCAAGCCTGAAGGTGCGGTAAGGATGCATCCAGGTTTACATCTAAATTCTTCATGAAGTTACACATAACGTATGCGGTAATGTCAGCCACGGTAAACCTTTCTCCAGCGACAAACCTTGATTCAGAGAGTCGTCTATCCAGTGATGGCAGAAATGCGATTAAACGTTGACGCGACACTTCTCCCCATGATTCCACACAGGTTTCTCTGTCTTTATAGACCCCGGTAAGATTTCTGAAAGCTTGCATGGCAACGAATAAGCCTTTCAATTCCACGATTCTTTGCCACATCTCCACTTGCGCTTTTTCCAGCGGCGTATTACCAAACAAAGAGTGTTCGCTGGGATGAGTTTCATCGAAGTAACGACAAATGGCGATAGACTCGCTAATCGTGGTCCCGTCATCGAGCTCAAGAACTGGGATGAGTCCATTCTGGCTTTTAGCCTGAAAACTATCCGATAAGTTTTCACCGCCGCGAATATCAATTGAAATCCGTTCAACGTCAATGCCTATTTCAGCAAGGAAGATACTGACACGACGAGCACTTGGAGATGGGGCTAGTTGGTAGATTTTCATGGTTTTCTCTTTAACGGAATGATCAGTTAGAATAAAATCTAAGTTATTGAAGTGCTTTACGTCAAGTGTGGCAGTGCAAAAATAGCACCCTGAGAGATAAGAATATGGCTAGGACCAAAAATTTTGACAGAGAAGAAAAGCTTATTCAGGCAATGGAGCTCTTTTGGCTGAAAGGCTATGCGGATACATCTGTATCAGATCTGGTTGAGTGCCTGGGTATTAACAGGTTCAGTCTTTACAATACTTATACCGATAAAGCGAGCTTGTTCAGTGAAGCCTTGGATTACTACCTGAAGAAAGTGTCATTTCCTCCTCTTCATAAGTTGCTGCATGAAAAAGCAGGGTATGAGGACATTGTGGCTTATCTGAAACGGTTTGCGTCACTGCAGCGTGAGCAGACGTGTGGTTGCTTTATGCAGAATGCCTTACTTGAACGCGCGCACTGCGATGAGAGCGTACTGGCGACGGGCGGCGTATTGTTCAACACACTGGCCGGGCGGTTTCAGACTGCCATTCAAAACGCGCAGGAACAGGGTGAATGGAGTATGAACACAGATGCGAAGCAATTCAGTCATTTTCTGGTGATGCAAATGCAGGGTATCAGGGTACTGGGGAAAGCCCGCCAGTATGAACTGGTTGATAATGGCGTCGATGTGTTGCTTAGTCTGCTGGCATTGCAGAATCAGGCGGGTAATAAATATCACTAGCCTGCATAGACGTTATCTTCCGGGTATTTCAGTTGGGTTGTTGTCGGTCTTGCAAGCAGATACGCCAGTGTAAGCGGACCGATACGGCCAGTTATCATCACAACCACCATAATGACCTTGCCCGGTTCCGACAGTGACGCGCTCAATCCTGCACTTAACCCTGCAGTTGAGAAAGCTGATATTGTTTCAAACATCACCCGATCAAACGAAGCCTTTTCAGTCAGCATTAATAAAAACATCGCAAGTATGAGTATTAAGCCGCTGACAACAATGATCGCCAGGCATTTCAGCACTGTGTTCCAGGCGATTGTCCGTTTAAACAACACAACATTATTTTGCTGACGCAAAAAGGTGATTGTTGCCAGTATAGCCACGACGAAAGTGGACACTTTGATCCCCCCGCCGGTTGATGTCGACCCCGCGCCAATCAACATCAGCGCCATCATGACCAAAAGAGCAGGTTGCGAAAATTGCGCGATGTCCACAGAGTTGAATCCGGCGGTTCTGGCTGTTGCTGACTGAAAGAATGCATTCATCCACTGCAAACCGGTTGGTAAGTGACCAAGCGTGGCGGGATTATTCTTTTCAAGTACCCAGAACAGCAAAGTACCGGACAAAAGCAGCACAGGAGTGGCAACCAGCATGAGTTTAGAATGTAAACGCAGTTTGTGATGCCGTGTTTTTGACCACTTAAACAAGTCAGCAACTACAGTAAAGCCCAGACCACCGCAGATAAACAGCAAAGAGATAGTCATCAGAAGCAGGGTGTCATCCTGATACCTTGTCATACTGTCAGAAAACAGAGAAAAACCTGCATTGTTAAAAGCAGAGATGGCATGAAAGACGGCAGTAAAAAGTCCTTCGGACAAACCAAATTCAGGTACCCAGCGGATAGCCAGAATAATGGTTCCTATCATTTCTGCAATTAACGTAAACAGCATGATGAGGATGACCAGACGACGAATATTGATAGAGCTTTCTTGCCCTAAAGCGCCTTTTGTGACAGCTTGCTGCTTGAGACTGAGCCGCGCGCCGAACAAGTAAAGCAGCACTGCCGACAAGGTCATTTGTCCCAGCCCGCCAATTTGCATAAGAATCATCAGCAGCACTTTTCCACTGTGCGTGAAATGCGTACCGGTATCGACAACACCTAACCCTGTAACACTGATGGCTGACGTTGCAGTAAACAACGCATCGACAAAACTTAAGCCTGTCTGAGAAAAGAGGGGCAAGGTCAGCAATACCGAGGCAGGCAAGAGAATCGAAAGAAAGCTGACAATAATGATCTTCGGTTCAGACCAGGGTGATTGCTTATGCGGTGTTTTAAGGTGAAATATTCCACCTTTGCCAATGAAGCCTTTCATATGCGTTTAAATAATTCGCTGAGTTCTGACTCCGGCCCGGCGATGATCAGAATATCGCCGATTTCCATTCTGGTGTCTTTTGCGGGCTGGGGCCGAAGTTCTGGCCCTCGTTTTAATGCCAAAAGCTGAGTGTGTTGTCCCTGACAGCAAGGATGAGAAGAAAGCGGGTGTCCCATCATAGTGGTTAGCACCACAACTTCGGCAATGGCCAGTCCGCTGCCCAGTTCGAGGTAATGGAAAATACGGGTATCCAGCATGATACGCGCTATGCGTTGACCCATTTCTGTTTCCGGCATAACAACACGATCTGCACCAATCTTATGCAGAATTTTTGCGTGATACCTGTCTTTCGCTTTCACCCAAACCTGTTTAACGCCTGATTCTTTTAAAATCAGAGTAGTCAGAATGCTGGCATTCACATTATCGCCAATAGCCACCATGGCGATATCATAATCATCCAGTTTGAGCTCAGACACTGTATCTTCAATAGAGCAATCGGCAACGATAGCTTGAGTGACATGATCTGCGGCTTTACGCACCAGATCTTCATTAATGTCGATAGCCAGAACCTCGGCACCTTGTTGATTGAGTTCATAGCAAAGCGCCATACCAAACCGGCCTAATCCTATGACTGCAACTTGCTTACTTTCTGCTGCCATGCTGATGCCCTGCAAATAGTGTGTTCACGGAAAAAAAGCATGTATACAAGATAGGCCAGAACGGTGGTTCCGGCCGTCTTGTAATCTGAATTTAAAAGAGAAATTGTCACGAAACCGAATATTCTTCACACCAGTGTATGAAGAGGAGCCGGTAGCGGCCCCTTTCGAAGGCAAGATTAAGCGGCGTCCAGCCCCTGTTGCCAAAAAGCAATTTCCATACGCGTAGCCGTTCGGAAAATGTTAATGAGCTGCTGGCCCCGAGGACTTGCCAGTGGCACAGGTTCAAGCAATTCGTTCAGATGCCGGATACTGGATTGCACATCGTGCTGGAAGCTGTCACCGCCATATAACTGAATCCAGCTGGCGTAAGGGTTGCCCTGAATACGGGTGTCTGACGCCTGTATCAGCCTTTCGCCGATCATGGCATAGCCTATCGCACATGGGGCCAGGGCAGTAAATAAATCAGTCAGATCACCAGCCATACCTGTGTCCAGCACATACCTTGTATAGGCCACGGTTCCTACATCTTCAGCTTCGGCTTCCATGTCAGACTCAGTTAATCCCCACTGCTGGCAGTAGGTTACATGGTGATGCATTTCACTGCCGATAAGCGCCTGTAAACTGGGTAGCGGGCGGCGCATGTCTTCCAGCGTTGTTGCTTTATAGATGGCAAGGGCATAAGCACGGGCATAATGTTTCAGGAACAGAAAGTCCTGTTTCAAATAATGCAGATAGGCCGCCGAATCTAATGACCCTTGCGCTAGTTGTGTAACGAAGTGGTGATGAGTGTAAGCATGCCAGTCATCCCGGCAGGCATGAATTAAATCGTGATGTTTCATTCGTTATTCCATCCCTGTCAAATTGGGGTAAATGCCGAGATCAAAAGGTAGGCACGAAATCTTTTGCTGCAGGTGCATTGTCGATAATCTTGTGTTTATACATAAACGCGGAAAACTGGTTGTAGCGTTCCTGATCCACGGCAGCAGGGCGGAGGGCAAAACGAGGTAAAGTATCGCGCCAGGCCAGTTTGTTTAGCTCGTTATTCAGTGTGTCAGGCGAATAGGAAATGAAAGTTTGCCAGGCTTTATCAGGGTGATTGATGAGATACTGCGTGGCTTTCTCTATGGCGAGATTAAACTTTTTCAGATCGTCGGCGTTATACTGGTTTTTATTGGCTACCACCACCAGTTCGTCGTAGGGAGGCACGCCATGTTCTTCCGGAAAGAAAGATTTTGCTTTATATCCTTCCAGCGCCAGCTGGTTAGATTCAAAATTGCGTAATCCGCCCCATATGGCGTCAACTTTACCGGAGGCGAGTGACGAGGAAAGCGCCCATCCGACGTTAACAATCTTAACATCTGTGAAGTTGACACCTGCTGTTTTCAGCATGGTGCCGACGGTTGCCTCTTCATTACCGGCAATGGCGATACCTATTGTCTTACCTTTTAAATCCGCCATGGTATTGATCTTATTATTATCAAGTACCATCAGGGTATTCAGTGGCGTTGCGATTAAGGTTGACGCTCTGATTAGCGGCAGGCCTGCTGCAACATCAATAGTCAGGCTGGTTTGGTAAGAGATCGCCAAATCCACTTTTCCTGCCGCGACCAGTTTGGCTGGCATGGAAGGGTCTGCCGGCTCCTGAATCTTTATCTGTAAGCCTTGTTCTTCAAACAAGCCGTTTTTTTGCGCAATAATGATTGGGCCGTGATTCGGGTTGACAAACCAATCCAGCATTAAGGTCATTTCTTTAGCCTGAGCCTGGCTTGCAACACTTGCAATGGCAAGGGCAATGGCACTTCGGGCAGGTAAGTTGGTCATTAATTATTTTCCTTATGTAATACAAAATTTATTGTGACTGGCCATTCTCTGGCAGCCAGGGGATAGCACGTTTAAGCAGGTAATCTGTCGCAAAATACAGCGACACAGAGAGCCCGGCTAAAATCAGCAAGGCGGCAAACATTTCATCGATCATCATGCGGGCGTTGGCTTGCAGCATCAGGTAGCCAAGCCCTTCGCTGGCGCCAACCCATTCCCCGACAACAGCACCAATGGGGGCGACCACAACGGCAACCCGTATCCCCGATGCCAGGGCGGGCAGTGCTGCCGGTAGTCTGATATGCCATAACAATTGCCATGTGGTGGCATTCATTGTCTTTGCGAGATCTAAATAGCCCTGTGGGGTGTGTCGTAAACCGTCATAACAGCAGGTCGTGACCGGAAAGAAGATGATAATGGCAGCCATCACTACTTTGGATGCAATGCCATAGCCAAGCCAGAGCATGAGAATAGGGGCGATAGCAAAAACGGGAATGGCCTGACTGGCGATCAGCAGGGGTAACAGCCAGCGCCTGACCGGATTAAAAAGCAGCATCAAGAGCGCACAGATAAGACCAATGCCAAGCCCGAAGGCTAACCCCAGGACAATTTCGCTGATAGTGACAGCCGCATGGCTGAGTAAGACATCATGACGCTGAATTAATTTGCGGAATACGGCGATCGGCGCCGGCAGAATAAAACCGGGAAGCTGAAACAGGCTGACAAGTCCCTGCCAGAAACAGATCAGACACACCGAGCTTATCGCCAGTCGGCTAATGGAATGATGAAAAAAGGGGCGGAAATTCACCGTTGTTACAGCAGGTTTTTCAGTGAGTTCTTTAGACATTGTGCTCACCCAGACCGGAAAGTTGCTCGATAATGACCTGCTGTTTTACAGCCAGTTCTGCATTGATGCTTCTCGGCGGAGCACCTTCGGGAACGGATAAGCGCTTTAACCAGCCCGGTTTGCCTTGTATTAAAAAGAGGTGATGACCCAGCCTTAATGCTTCCTGAGGATCATGAGTAATAAGCAGCACAGTGCGCTGAGCCAGTAACTCAGCAGCGAGATCCTGGAGTTTATACCTTGTCACGGCGTCTAGGGCGGAAAACGGCTCATCCATTAACACCAGCGGTTTATCCTGAATCAAGGTGCGCACAAGCGCGACGCGCTGTCGCATTCCCCCTGACAATTGTGATGGACGGGCGTGCAATTTATCACCTAAGCCGACTCGATGCAGGAGCTGGATTGCACGTTGCTGTACGGCATCACTGGCTTTACCTTGTTTGAGCCTGAAACTGAAACAGACATTGTCCAGTACATTTAACCAGGGCAGCAGCAGATCTTGCTGTGCCATGTAAGCCACGCGATCACTGATACTTTGGTTATCAGATGCAGACAGTTCACCACTCCATTCCACATCTTTGGGCAACAGATTGGCGAGCAGACGCAATAGGGTGGTTTTTCCGCAACCGCTCTGACCCAGAATACAATGCCATTGCCCGGACTGGAGCGTTAAATCCAGCTGGCTGAATAAAGGGGTCGTTTGACCGGCAAAGGTTAATGTTAGCTGTTTTACGTGAACACCAAGCCGTAGAAATTGACTGTCAGGCGCTCCCAATGGATAACTTACTGAGGGCTTTAACGTGTTCATCCCTGTTCCCTTGACGAGTGAAATGCATAGAAGTGATGAACGGGCCCGTGACCCAGACCAATGCTGAGCTGATCGGCATGAGACAGTGCTTGTGTCAGATAATCTTTGCCTTTCTGAACCGCCTCTGTGAGAGGGCAGCCTTGTGCAAGGTAGGAGGCAATAGCGGCGGATAAGGTGCAACCTGTACCATGTGTGTTTCGGGTTGCGATACGTTTGGCTGAGATAGTGACGGTGTCACTGTTTGTGATTAGATAATCGGTACTGAATGTGTCCTGTTCCCAATGCCCGCCTTTCAGCAATACAGCACTACTGCTAATGGTTTTGAGTTGCTCGATAAGCCCTTCCACATCGGTATGCTGCAGGGCTGATGGATCTATATTCAGGCCCGTCGTGCGGGTGAGTGTGACAGCTTCCGGTAGATTTGGGGTTATCAGAGTGGCTAAAGGGATGAGTTCACTTTTCAGTGTACTAATAGCGTCTTCTTCTAGTAAAAGATCCCCGCTGGTAGCCACCATAACAGGATCCAGAACGACAAATTCAGGCTGGTACTGACGAAGCTTCTTTGCGACGGCTTGTATGATACCTGCATCACTCAGCATGCCTATCTTGACGGCCCGGATGTCGAGATCACTGAAAACCGCATCCAATTGTTGTTCAACAAAGGCTGGACTGACAGGGAAGATGCCTGATACACCCTGCGTATTTTGCGCCGTCAGTGCAGTGATAACGGAACAGGCATATCCGCCTGTTGCTGAAATCGCTTTTATGTCTGCCTGAATGCCCGCACCGCCACCGCTGTCTGAACCGGCAATGGTCAGTGTAATTGGGGTACCTACAGCACTATTTATCTGAGAAGGTTTGGTTCTTGTGGACGTGTTCATTGGCATCCCTTGCTATCAAAATCGTCGTTTGATTACGCAGGGGTGACGAACAGTCGCCGGGTTACACTTCGCGGGCATCCGTTACGGATGAGAAGGTGACAGGCAATTCTGCTAGTTCCCTACGCCAGTATTAACTGGATCAGGTTCAACGGGTCCCACTTTGTGGTCTCAGCCTTACGGCTCCCCGACTAACGTATCTTTTAATCTGATGCGATGTGCTGAAGCTAAACACTTAAGCAATTTTTCGCGCTGGTCATTCTAACCTTGTTGTTTCTCAGAAAGCAAAAGAATTACACTAAATTGATGACAGGCGAGCTGACAGATACAAACTCAGCTAAGATTTCGTTGTTGTTGTTGAAGTCTGTTGAATTAGCCATTAAGGAGCAGAGTCAGTGAAAAAGCACCATAAAATCAACTATGTTGAGTTCCCAGCAAGTCACATACCAAAGACAAAGGCATTTTTTGAACGCGTTTTTGGCTGGTCATTTATGGACTATGGTGATGAATACGCCGCATTTTCAGAACAGGGATTGGATGGGGGATTTTATGCAGCGCCATTGTCTTCTCAGGTTGAGAATGGCGGTGCGCTGATTGTCATTTACAGCGACAATTTAGAGGCTACCGAACAGGCTGTGATCGCCGCAGGTGGGGTGATTGTGAAGCCGATTTTTTCTTTTCCTGGCGGGAGACGTTTTCACTTTACTGAGCCAAGCGGTAATGAACTGGCGGTATGGTCAGAATAAGATCATGGTCAGATAGACAGGGTTGAAATGAAACAGAGCTCCCGCAGGAGCTCTGTGAGTAGGTGATAACTCTTAGTTAACCGTTGTTACCCGGCTGGCTCGCAGACCGGAAACCGTTCTCAGCTGAACACCTGCCGCGACAGCGGGTGGGTTGAGATGATCATACGACTGCCAGCTCGAGCCTTGATCGGTTGAGTACTCAATCGTCAGACCAGGGAAGGTCGAATTAGCTTGGAGCACACCATTTTCAATCACACCGCCTGGAACCGGCAGGTTAAACGCGATACCCGCTTGTTCCAGTTTAGGCAGCACTTTCTGACCCAGCAGGTTGGCGAAATGGTTGTAATCGGAATTACGTCCAGTTTCATCCAGGGCAATGCCTGCGTTGTCATTGGCTTCCCATGAAGCGGTGTGCCAGGCACGTTCAGCTAAACCCAGCACGCGAGGGAAGATCATCCCTTCAAACTGGTCTTCTGTACGAACAGTTTCTGCCCAGAGCGATCCCTGAAGCCCCAGAACATTCTCAGGTTTGAGCAGTTTTTTCACACCTGCTGAAGCGACCACTTCTGCTTTGGTGATCGGTGCACCAGCGCGAGTGAAGTCAGCATTAGCGAAGACGTCGTCTGGCATAAAACCAAAGGTTTTACGGGTGTCGGTAAATCGTGGTGCCCAGTAGTAGCCACGCTCATTTGGATCTGGCTCATAAGGGTGGTCAAAGTACAGGTGGGTTGCATGGTTATAGACGACTTTATAGTCGTTATTGGCCAGATTGTAGGCGCGATCCGCCACACCCCATTCCCAGATATTCTGCCATGCGTTACCCCAGAGCTGGCTGTTCGCCATTTGTGAGCGTGGATAAACCTGACCATCGTGCATCAGTCCGTCTTCCCAGCCAGCCATATCCAGACCATAGTTGGCGGTGATCACAGAAATACGCTCTACAAAGTAACGGCTCAGATCCGATACGCTGTTTACACCATCAGTATTGTTGGCAATAAAATCCTGACAGGCTGGAGAGTTAATCCATGCGCCAGCAATTTCGTCACCACCGAAGTGGAACGTTTTGAGTGGCTGAACGCCCTGGTGCAAACTGACAAGGCCGCTAACTACTGCATCGACAAAGTTATAAGACGATTCCATACACACGTTGATGGCGTTGTCTGTAAACATCTGAACCGACAGATACTGAGTGGTATCATTAAAATCGGTCAGGAGATACTTGTTCGCTTCCGCCATGTTTCCTTGTGCCGCGTAGTGGTCATAGCGGGCTTCCATTGCCTTGATCGCAGCGTGGGCGTGTCCCGGGATATCGATCTCTGGCACGACTTCAATGTTCAGTGCAGCGGCATGGCTAAGAATTTCCTGATAGTCCGAGGCTGTGTAGTAGCCATTGGATTCAGGTGAACCGTCCGGACCGGCCCCCAGGAAAGGTAAAAGACAGGTTTTTTCTTCCGGATCATGACAGCGAGTAGCCCCAACATCTGTCAGTTCAGGTATTCCGGCAATTTCTATACGCCAGCCTTCATCGTCGGCCAGACGCAAGTGAAGTTTGTTCAGCTTGAATGCGGCCATTTGATCGAGCAACTGGATAATCGCATCTTTAGTGCGGAAATTTCGGACAGCATCGACGGAAAAACCACGGTAAGCAAAACGAGGCGCATCAGTAATTTGCACCTCAGGGACTTTATTACCGTCCACTAATTGCAATAAAGACTGGGAAGCATAAAGAGCCCCGGCTGGATCTGCGGCACCTATGGTGATGATCTCGCTAGCGGCGTCTACGTTAAGGTGGTATGCCTCTTCCCATTTTTGTTCGCCATTGATGTTGACCTGGCTCCAGCCCATATTGATACGCTTTTGCGTTGTGGGCGACCAGGGCACTGCAGTCACACCTAACTGATTGGCCAGGAACATGGCCTGATCTTCGTAACCGTTGCCGTAAACGATGACCCAGGTTGAATCCAGTGTGACATCACCGTTGCCAAGCGTTAGTTGGGCAGGTGTAGGAATAACGCCACTGGCATTGTTTATGACGTTGAGATCAGCATTACGCTGGTATCTGTCTTGCGCGGTAAAAGGATCATAAAAGTCGGTTATGGCAGCACTTCCATAACGTTTCCATTGTTGTGGCGTTGAAAAATCCGCTACGAAAGGCAGTTCTTCGGATGGCTTGGTGGGGACCTGACCATTGAAACGGTTACTGGTACTGGTGATCAGTGATGTGATGGTCTGACCCTGATCTTCGGATACGAAATACCAGTTCGGCATCACGTCAGTTTTCGCTACCTGCCAGTTAGCTGCGTCAAACTCAATGGCAAGCGACTGTCCCGGAGCCAGAGGTACAAAATTTTCGGTTGGCTCTATCTTAAACATATCGCCATTGACATGGCTGATTTTCACCTGGTCGGTTAAGACACTTTCAATCATACGGATATGGCTGAAGTAAATTGACCAACCTGTCGCGGGCAATGTTTTACTGCTTTGGTTTGTGAAATCGATTTTAGCGCGGAAAGTGACCCAGTCATCCTGAGTGTTATCCAAAACAGTGTAAGTCACATCCAACCCCTGGCCAAGCTGGTCCAGGTCTGCAGCAGGAATAGCCATCGCAGGGGCAGCCAATACCGCTGACAATGCAAGTGCTAATACTGACGTTTTTATCATCTTAGGTTCCTTTTTTTGATGAGCGAAATAAACATATCTAGCCTAACTACAAGAGCTGATTGATGAAAATAGCAACAGTAAATAATTCAAAAAAAGATAGTAAAAATGGCAGCTATGCCTAGAAAAGCATACATCCTGTACATAAAACCAACAGATGTTCGTGACAGGGATTTCAGTTTAAACGTGGCGGGAAACAGTGATAGTTTCGGCAGGGCATCTATAGCTACTGAAATACGAGTGTGATTAGTGGTTATTGCGCGTTATAAAATATTGCTCACTTTTTTCTCAAGCTGATGAGAGATTGATTCAACAGAGTAATCATTCCGGTATATAAAGTGAGGTAAAATTTATGCAAAAGCATCGTGACATTCGGGGATATTTGACGCTTTTAGAAATGTATTGAACCGCTTATATACAATGCTACCAGCAACATGCGGTTTATAGAAGCGACAACTTACCGGTAACATTTAAATCCATTCAGCTAACAAATCAATCGCTTTGCAAAAATGGCAGCCAGCTATCAGTTTCGTTAATAGAAGTGGATTTTCGCTTATCCGTAGAAGATACTCTCCCGGCAACAACCTGATACGACAAAGGATAAAAAAATGACAAGAGCAGCAGTACTTTTATGCTCATTACTGGCCCTGGCTGGCTGTGATGAAGAAACAATTGAAAATTTGGTTGAGGGTAAGGTCGAAGTATTTACGATCCACAGTGCCAGCACGACAAACCTGACTGGTGTGCCTGATGGCTACCACACATGGGCAGAACTGCAAAGTTACAGTGTGGATTTACCTGCGAATGCGCCTTTTGGCACTCGTGATGATCTGGTCAATGCCGTTGGCTCTGTGACTGACTCAGGCTGCGCAAAAATTCCGGAAACATCGGGCGTTTGTTTTAAAGAAGGCGATGCTTCAAGCTGTCTTCCTACTGAGCTGACAGAAATTGGTCTGAAGACGTATAAAATTGATTTAAGCAGTATTGAAGATGCAATCAATGCCGGCTTCTACCCAACAGCCGTACAGTATCTTGATCAATTTGGCTTGAATTCGAATTTGAGCATTGAAGATGCAGAATGCTCAGCAATTGAATAAAGTGAATTGCTGAGAACAAACAAAAGGGCCAGACATCATGTCTGGCCCTTTTGTTTATTCTGTTCGAAAGTACACACAGTAAGTCTTTGATGTTTCAACCGCTAGCCGTTATCCACAAAAGCTGTGTATAACTCTGTGGGAAATGGCCGGACCCCAGAACCTGTATCGTCTTGGCCAATGTCAAGCATTCAATGTGGGATTTTTGTGGTAATTTTTTGTCCTGAACATAAGCAAGTTTTTATATTTAAGACATTGTATTTAAATGTTTTTTAAAAGAAGGGAGCGTAAGCAAGGGTCAGCTTTCAGGGTCGGATAGAGGCTGCAATTTTAATAGCTGAGAATGGCTGACTTTTAAGGTCACAGTATTGAAGTGCTTTCCAGAAAGCTCAGGGTGCTGCTTGTAGAAAAAATTGCGATCTCTTTCTAACGCATAGCTATGCGTCAGATACCCTTTACCGTTGGGATAATCTGTGTTCCAGAGTGAACTTCTGGACACTTTACTGCTGGCAATGAACTCGCCCAGATAAGTGACTTCACCCGGTTGGATAAAAAAAGATAAATCCAGTTGTTTACCGGTTTGGGTATGGACGGTTTTTCGGCCGTCAGTGCCTGTAAAAGTGATCGTATGAAGCAGGTAGTTTCCTGACGGCAGGGGCACAGAAAACAAAGAACTTGTAGTAGTAGGGCTGCGAAAATCACTGGAATCATTGCTGTTAGTCACAGTGATATGCTGCTCTGAGTCGGCTCGACTAAAATACAGTGTTGTTTTTAAGTTTTCACCCGTAGATGGCCAGATGGTCGATGCGCCTATGCTACCCACCAAAAAACCGGTATCTGGTAATTCTGCCGATTGTAAGTTTTCAGGAATAGATACCATGACGCCCTTGCTACATCCAGCCAGGGATAAACCGATCAGACTGTAAACCAAAGGCTTCATGCTTTATTCCTTTCTATTAATCGTTAACAGTTGATAAATATCTAAAAACTAGTCAATACGCAGACACAGAGAAACTGAGCCACAAAGCATATTTATGCCACACAACGCACAAAATCTCATGGGTTAACGGTAAAAAGTAAGGTGAAGAATAAAACTTTGAGCATTAGCTCAAAGTTTTACTGAATATTTGCTGAAGAAGGGCAGGCGAGGCCAGCACCAGAATAAGCTAAGCGTTATTCTATTTGGCAGCGATAACGTTTTTGAACTTGCTTGCTTTACTGAAGAGGTAGTCGACATCTGGCGGAAAGTCTTTATTAGACTTTGCATGGAGCATCATGTCGAAAACAGTAAACTCAGTGAGTATCGCAAACTGATAGGAAGTGAAGTCGCCATTTGCCTGTAATGTCGGGTCGAAATACATATCTCCCGAACGAATGATCGCATGATCGACGATCGGATCTTCGCAGCGAAAGCCAAGTACGTAGCGTTCTCCCTTACCATAAATGACATTCATGTAAGAGTTATAGAAACATTCGTTTTCCTGGGTCGTGCAAGTTTCTAATAACTCAGGAGTCATTGCTGAAACCGTCACGATTCTGATCCCTTCCGGGCGGAAGCCTAAGTCAGACAGTTGTTGTTGAATTGATTCAATGGAGAGATTGGACACTTTACTTTCCGAATAACTGATAATCCCGCGCATTATATCTTCCCCGTTTCGTCAGGTCACTGTCTTGCATTCGGATTGTTCTTCATGCGTGATTCGGACTGCTCGGAACCGTGCTTCTATGGGATTGGCGGAAGCAAAATTTCCGGATTTTATAGTTTAAATGAGATTTGTTTTCAATTAAGATGTGTGACCAGTTACTCACTTAATGAGTAATTGACTAGTTATGGGAAGTTAGCGCAATGGCTGGCTTTTGAACAGGATGCTTAAGGTAACGGCTCCAAGATGAACATGATGAAATCCAGTCTGACCGTGATCGCACTCGGTCTGAGCATAAATGCAGGGGCCAATACACTTGATACGGCCCGCAATATTGAGAGCAAAATCAATCAGTCTGCTGAACAAAGCCAGAAGAAGATCGATAAAAGCGCAGATGCAACGCTTTCAATGAAGGCTGAAATTGAAGCCCTTCAGGAAGAAGTGAAAAACCTCATTGTGTATCGGGATCACCTGACTCGTCTGGTTGATAGCCAGGAATCAGAAAAAAGCAGTTTAAGTGAACAGATTTCAGGCATCCAGGAAACGCGCCAGGGTGTCGTGCCACTGATGTATAAGATGATAGCTGGCCTGAAAACTGTGGTAGAAGATGACAAACCAATCAAACGTGATCAACGGCTGGCACGGATTGCCAAACTGGAGTTCATGATGGCTCAGGCCGATATCAGTGATGCCGAAAAGTATCGCCGTATTCTGGAGGCTTACCAGATTGAAATGGACTATGGCACCAAGCTGGGTGTCTATCAGGGTAAATTGGCCTTGAGTGACACAGACAATATTGAGGCTGATCTGCTGTATCTCGGACGTGTGTCTTTCGTGGCGCGAAGCCTCGACGGTCAGCGCTACTGGGCCTGGGATGACGGTGCTCATCAATGGCAGTCATTGGAGCCTCAGGCTGGCGCTGAGCTGGATAAAGCCTTTGCAATGGCCTCGAAACAAATCGCTCCCGGACTGATTTCTCTTCCTGTTTCTGTGAATCTGGAGGCTAACTGAGATGAAACTTAAAACGTTAGCACTCGCTCTTACCCTGGTCTCGGTGCCGACTTCTGTGCTGGCTGTTGATGGCCTGGTTGAAAAGACCCGACAGGAACAAAAATCCGAGCAAGCCCACAATCAAGCCCGCGAAGCTGGGTTTAAGCAGACAGAAGCAGAGATACGTGCTCAAAAAGAAGCGCTGTTGGCCAAGCGTAAATTGCTGAATACACAGATCGATAACCTGAGCAGCACTTTTAGTCAAAATGAAAAATCACTGGCCCAGCTGGAAGAAGAATTGAGGCTTGAGTCTGGTAGTCTGGGCGAATTGTTTGGCGTGGTGCGCCAGACAGCCAAAGACTTGCAGGCGGAGCTGGAAACATCAGTCACTGGTGCCGATCGCCATCAGTATGCTGCTGTTGTGAACGATATCGTTGATGCTAAGGCATTGCCTTCACTTAAGCAGCTGAACGGGCTGTGGCAAGGTATGAACGAGCAAATCACGGCCAGCTCAGAAATGCGCAAAGTGTCTGTCTCTTATATTAACGGGGAAGGCTACCAATCCACTGTGGATGCTTACCGTCTTGGCAGCATTGGCTTGATAGGTGAACAGGGCTATCTGGCCTGGAATGGCATTCGCCAAGTGGCGACACCGTATTTAAAGCAGCCTGAGAATGGTCCGGTAGCCAGTCAGATAGCATCGCAGCAAACGGGCCTTCAAATGGCTGTTGTTGACCCGTCGCGCGGCAAAATGCTTGAGCAACTGGCACATACCCCTTCTCTGACAGAACGCCTGTCCCAAGGTGGGGTTGTGGGTAAAATTATTCTTGGACTGCTGGCGATCGGCGGCATCATCGCTTTGTACCGCGGTTGCAAATTGATCTGGATCCGCCAACAAATTAATGCCCAGCTTAAGAAACCGGAAAACCCGGGCAACAATCCACTTGGTCGTGTTCTGAAGGTTTACGACACCGATCAAAAACGTTCTGTTGAAGCGTTGGAACTACGGCTGCTGGAAACCATTGTCGATGAACAGCAGGGGCTGGAACGTGGTTTATCTATGCTGAAACTTCTCGCGGCGCTGGCACCTATGCTGGGCCTGCTCGGAACCGTAACCGGTATGATTGAAACCTTCCAGGTGATTACTCAGTTCGGTAATGGCGATCCTAAAGTGATGGCGGGAGGGATCTCCATGGCACTGGTGACAACCGTATTGGGTCTGATATCAGCCATGCCTCTGCTTCTTGCACATAACCTGCTGAGCGCGCAGGCAGATGCAATCCGTAGCATTCTTGAGAAGCAGGGAATCAGTCTTGTCGCTGCTGAAGCAGAAAAAACAGGAAGCACTGCGTAATGGATGTGACACTGTTCAGTAGCGAATTTGCCGAAACCTGGTGGATCTCCCTGCAGCAGTTCATGCAACAGGGAGGGCAAATACTCTGGTGGCTGGCCGGTGTAGTGCTGTTCTCCTGGTTGCTGGTCACTGAGCGTTTGCTGTATCTGACGTTTACCTACCCCAAGCAAAAACAGCAGTGGCTGGCTATGTGGTACGCCAGAGAAGATCAAACGTCCTGGTATGCGCATGCCATACGCGCGGGTTGGCTCAGTGAAGCACAGCTTGCCTTATCCCAGAATCTGAATGTGATTAAAGTCCTGGTGGCTATATGCCCTATGCTGGGGCTGCTGGGAACTGTGACCGGTATGATCTCTGTATTTGATGTCATGGCCAATCAAGGCAGCAGCCAGCCAAAACTGATGGCCTCGGGTATCTCACTTGCTACCTTGCCAACAATGGCGGGTATGGTTGCCGCACTGGCAGGCATGTTTATTCATGCTCGTCTTGCAAAAGCGTGCAAGATGCGTGAGCAAAAACTAGAAAAATTGATGAGGAGTCAACGATGAGGTTAAGTCGCCCATCTGTCGCACGTGAAGAAGCTCAGATTGATCTGACTTCTATGCTGGATATCGTGTTTATCATGTTGATTTTTTTCATCGTGACCAGCTCTTTCGTACGTGAGGCCGGCGTTGAAGTGAATCGTCCGCAAGCCAGCAACGTGGTCAGTCAGAAAGATGCCGGCATTTTTGTTGCGATCACCTCGGCAAATGACGTCTATATCGATAAACGGGTAGTGGATGTTGAACGCGTCCAGGCGACATTGGAAACCTTGCTGCTTGATCAACCGGATGCGTCTTTGGTTATTCAGGCTGATGAGCACGCATATAGCGGCACTGTGGTAAAGGTCATGGATGCGGCCAAAGGCGCCGGAGTCAAAAACATTGCCTTGGCGGCGGAGAAACGCTGATGCTCAGGCTCCTATTAGCCGCTCCGTTAGCAGTGTTGATTACGGGGGGCTTGTTTACTTTTATGGCCTGGATGGTTGATGACGGAAATCGTCAACTGCCGGAAGCAAAAGAATCGCTTGCGTTTAATATGGTGATGGTTGAACAAGAACAGGAAGCGCAGCGCCGGCAGCGGACGGTGCCAGAAAAACCGGAAACACCTGAGCCGCCACCACAGGCTATGCCCCAAAGCACTCAGGCAAGTGCCGTGACTCCCTTGGTGTCGCCAACAATGCCGTCAATTGCCATGGATGCTTCAGTGAAAGGTTTGGCTATCAGTTTACCGACCGTTTCAGATGTGGGAAGGGATCAGCAGGCCATGCCACTCTATCGCGTTGAGCCCAAATACCCAGCTCGGGCCCTGAAAAGAAATATTGAAGGGTATGTGGTGTTGTCATTTACGATCGATCCGCAGGGCAGGCCAACCGATATCAAAATAGTTGATGCTCAGCCAAATCGTGTCTTTGACCGTGAAGCCATCCGCGCTTTAAAGAATTGGAAATACCAACCAAAGATTGAAGGCGGTAAAGCGCTATCCCAGTATGGTCAGCAAGTAAAAGTGGAATTTAATCTGAGTAAGTGATGAAAAAATTAGCTTTTATAATGGCGATCTTGTTTGCGCCTATCGCGCTGTCGGCGCAGTTGTCTCAGTACACGGCCGGGAAAGTGCAGCAGGCACAGAAACTTCAGCTGGAAGACAAGGTAAGCGCAGCTATTGTTTTGCTCAGGGAGATGGATATTTCCCGCGCGTATGATAAAGCGTTTGTTAACCGCATGCTGGGAGTCTATTACTGGCAGGACGGCAAGCCTTCGTTATCGATTCAACGGTTAACGCAAGCCATTGAGAGCGGGCAGCTTGATGATGAATACCTGAGATCCACACAACGTATGCTGGCCGATATATTGCTATCCCAGGCGCAATATCAAAAAGCACTTAGCTATTACTATCAACTCAGTAAATCGATTCCGGCAACTGATAAAGCCGATGAGCTCTGGCTGAGAATTGCCCAGGCTAATTATCAGCTTGAAGAATGGCGCTCTGTGCTGTCAGCTATTCAGCACTATGAGCGTGTTCACAAACAAAAAGAAGTGCAGCCGTTATCACTCAAGCTTGGTGCTCAGTTACAGCTGCAGCAGTATAAGTCAGCGCTTCCAACCTTGAGCAGCCTGATTACGCTGGAACCGCAAAAAGTCATGTGGTGGCGACAGTTGGCGGGCATCGAAATGCGGTTGGAGAAAAGAAAACAAGCGATTGAAACGTTAGCGCTGGCAAAGCGGCAGGGCGTTGCCTTATCTCAGCAGGATCTGAAAACCCTGGGCCAACTATACGCCCAGGAAGGAATTCCTGAAAAAGCAGCTCGAGTTTTTGCATCACTGGAAAACAGTGACAGTAATCTTGATTTATTGATTTCTCAGGCGACTTACTGGCAAATGGCAAAAGAATGGGATCAGGCGATAGAAACGTGGCGTAAAGCCGTTAAGTTAGATACTCAGTATCGCTGGCAGCTTTCTACGCTCTTGCTACAGGAAGGCTATTATCAACTTGCGCTGAATGAACTGGATAAACTAGAGATAAAAGGCAAGCAAGCGGATATTGAGCTGGCTAAAGTACGCGCCTATTACAAATTAAAAAATCTTGAACAGGCCATTGTACATGCAAAGAAAGCGGATAATTTACAATCGACAAAGGCTTCACAAAGCTGGATTAAGTATCTGAATCAATTGCGTGATATGGAAAGTTAAGTTCAAGAAATGCAAGCAGAGATAAAAACGGCGCCTTGCGTCGTTTTTTGTTGCTGAGCATCTGACATTCATTACAACTCAAATAAGCAAACTAATGAGTGCACTTGCATAATAATACAAAGGCTTTAAAGTGGGCTCGCAACGAATAAAACCGTTTTTTCATGTTGAATCATTTAACGAGAAGATGCTGAATTTTCTGAAATACGTATTGCTGAGTAATATACTGGCCGCTGGTGCCGTATGGGTTGGCCATAAATTTTTCGAGCAGCCATTCAGTGTGAGCGGTGATGTGCTGTTTTATATGTTTGCATTGCAATGGGCGATGGCCGGCATTGTCTGGAATGGCGGCAAAGAGAGTCAATCATTTGATGATGACCGAGCTGTCATCAAAGCCGTATCTATGGTGTCGGATCATGAGATAGAAGCAGACAGGCAAAGAGAAATACAAGCAAATTACCATTTTGGTTTCACCTTCTTTTTATCGGGTCTATTTCCTTTATTCGCCTGCATTTTATTATCGGTATTTCATTGAGAAGCTACCCGCTTCACGGCGGGCAGCTATAGCACTGGCGGAGAATTTATGCGGAATAGGGTAAATAACCGGTAAAGCCACAGATTTTCCAGCCTGCATCTGTGTGTTTCAGGTAGTAGAGTGACTGCCATAGCAGTTCATCGGTACCACCATCTGCACGTTGGATGCTGCCGCAAAATTGTTTACGGGCAATTGCACGTCCATTCTCGATGGTGATTTCACTCAAGGTGGTAGCAGCATGAACCGCCAGCTCTAATGGCTCACTGTATGCTGTTTCTTGTGCAACCTTTGCCTGACGCAGCCACTCTTCCTGATAGTCCGCCAGAGAGGAGAAAGCGAATGTCCATGCAGCCGGATTATCTGACTTATTGGCATTGATGGCATAAAACTCATCTTCAACGAAGTCTTCTGCTACCTGCGACCAGTCGGCCTCACAATAAGCTTTGATATCACGCGTTACCAGCATATCCCAGATAGCAGCGCGATCATTGTCAGTTTCAGTAAATGGGTTGGATTTAATCATAGTGACTCTCCCTAAAAATCAGTCCCCAATGTGGGATGCCACTCATACGTGAATGGCCTAACAAACCGACGAACATCAAACTGGAAATGGCACCTGAATTAAACTGATAGAGTTTAAGGTTGGGATCTTGAACAACAAAAAGCACCTGATTTTCAGGGAATATACGAAAAAGGCATGTGAAAATAACAGAAGGGAGATAATACCTGTATGGTGATCTTGTTACTGTCTGGCGCTGTCTAAGAAAGGAATAATTACTGAGCTTTACCGCTCAAACTGAGTCAAGGTTTGAGCGGTATAACATAAGATATTGATCAGAAATACAGTCGAACGACGGATTCTGCTACACAGCCAGGACGGCGGCAGCCTTCAATTTCTACGGAAATTTCCTGCACAATTTCCAGACCACGTTTAACAGGGGTAACAGACTGGATTTTTGTACGGGCTCGCACCCGACTACCTTCTTTAACCGGATAGGGGAAGCGTACCTGGTTTAAACCGTAATTAACGGTCATTTTTGCGGTAGGAAATTTCTGGTTGTTGGGATCGACACTATCTGTCAGCACAGAGAGCAGCGACAGCGTAAGGAATCCATGCGCAATTGTTGTTTTAAAAGGTGACTCTTGCTCAGCGCGCTCCGGATCTGTGTGGATCCACTGATGATCGTCCGTGACATCGGCAAACCGGTTAATGCGATCCTGATCGACAGTCAGCCAATTACCAACGTGAATTTCTTCACCCAGCGAAGCGAGCAATTCTTCCATTAGTTTGGCGGCTTCAGGATGAATCTCGATAGCTGCCGTTTTTTGTACAGATTCGCCATTCGAGACAATACTCTCAGCTTTAGCCCAACCTGTGACGTGAGCCTTGTTAAGGAATTCAATCCAATAGTCACGAATTGACGGCGACAGCCAGTCTTTCAGCTCAAATGGATGTTTGGCCAAAATTTCACTTTTCTGTTTGAGAAAGTCGACCACTTTCATGCTTACCAACCTTTATCGTTTTTCTTAGTATGTTGAGGCGGCATATTGAATCTTGGCTTAGCAGCAGCAGGATCAAAATGTGCCCTTGCTCTCAAATAACTCATCGGATGAGTTCTCATTATTATAAATCAAATTGATGTCGTCACTGTAAAGTGTGCGTCAAATCATACTTTAACACTAAAGTGTGATCTGTGTCACTCTGTTGTAATGTGAAGATTCATCCAGGGTTGAACTGGCTTAATGGTCGTCGTTGTTGATTGAGAGCACTCAATGACAGTCAATCCTGACTGGTGGCAAACACCCCCCCTTCCGTCTACCTGTGAGTATAGATTGTCGCAGGAAAAAGAAGTGAATAGTGTGCGATTGATACCTGTTTTTAACTTCTTAGATTATACCTACCCTATTACCTGCTTGTGCAGGGGACAGGGTGTCAGGTGGGGTTGTGTGCTGTCGAACCTGGTTATGGTGCTGTATTTTCATCTTAGGCATTCGGGGTGCATGTGCAGCCCCTGGCGATGAAATTGTTTTTGCGCTGGATAAATTTGTGAATCAAGCCGTGACAAGTTCAATCCCTGGTGCGTCAATGGCTGTGCTCGTGAACGGTGAGATCCGCTTATTGCGTGGTTACGGTGTCACTAAAGTGGGAGGTGATAAAAAGATTGATTCTGCGACCTTGTTTCCTCTGGCATCCATTTCTAAAACCTTTGCTTCAGCGGCAACGGCACTGTTAGTTGACCGTGGTCTGATTGAATGGGATACCCACGTTGTCCCGTATCTTGAAAATGTCACATTCAGTGATCCCGATTTAGGTAAAGTAGTCACACTGCGAAATGTCTTGTCGCATACCACAGGCTTGGTGCCTCAGGCATATTCTGATCTGCTTGAAAATGATGTGAGCTATCAGCGGATTCTTTCAATATTAAACAGAGTAAAGTTTGTTTGTGATCCCGGTGAATGTTACGGATACCAGAATATTGTCTATAACCTGAGTGCTGACATGATTTCTATGGCATCTGGCATGGATTACAGCCAGTTCGTGGCAGAGCATATTTTTATTCCACTTCACATGCACACTGCTACCTTCGGCTTGAAGAGCTTTCTGAATGCCGATGACAGGGTTGTTCCGCATGTCAGAACCAAGTCAGGTTATGCGGCCGTTAAACCTGCTCCTTACTATTATGATGTGCCGGCAGCGGCAGGCGTTAATGCCAGCGCGCAGGATCTTGCACAGTGGATGCTGGCCCAGTTTGGTCAATATCCTGAGGTACTCAGTGAAGACAATCTTAGGTTGTTGCATAAGCCGCTGATACGGGCGAATCAGTATCGATACCGGGCGAAGCTGAGTAATGTGTATTACGGATTAGGGTGGCGGACATTTGATTATCAGGGGATTACCGGCTTTGTTCATCACGGCGGCTGGGTTAAAGGGATAAGAACAGAAATGGTTTTTAACCCGGCCACTCAGACAGGTATGGTTTTTTTGACCAATTGCGAAACAGATGTGGCAAGAGAAGTGGTATTAGAATTCCTGGATTTATACAAACGGTATATTGATCCCGGTGTTTCCGCTTCCGAAGTGGCAACATCAGGAAATTAAAGCGCTTTTTTGAAATCTGATGTCTAAAATTTATCTTGGCAATCCCTTGTATTTTTAACTGTCAGGCGTACACTTCGCTTGAAATTTGCCGGTAATTACTGATTAACCAAGGAGCATATCATGGCAAAGAATAAGTGCTGCAAGCACACTGAGCAGGCCACAAATACTGGTTTTGAAACCGATCATGGTCGCGGAACAATCATGGACAATGCGCTTAAAGCCGTCGTGACCAGTAAAGTCTTCCGCAGCAGAGTTGAAAAAGCCCGAAAAGGCAAAGGCAGTTTTCAGCGTAAAGCAAAACACGGAGGGCGAGAGTCCTGGCCAATCGCTGCTTAATCTAAGCATGATTGCCCAGGGCTCTTTTTGATAAGCTTTATTTTCTGACTCTGTGGTCAGAAAATAATTGTCAGGTATAGTCATCTGATTTACTATCTCTGACTCATTAATTGGAATGGAGTCTGGTAATGAAAAAGCTCTTGTTCGTGTTATTTTCTCTCTGCCTGTCTACTATTTCTCAGGTTTCTGCGCAGGAAAAAGTGTTGGTTTTTGCTGCGTCTTCGCTGACTAATGCATTGAATGAGTTGGCGGAGAGTTATGAGAATACCAGCGGCAATGAGGTTGTACTCTCGTTTGCTTCTTCGTCAACGCTTGCCCGCCAGTTAGCTCAGGGAGCCCCTGCCGATTTGTATTTATCAGCAAATACAAAGTGGATGGATTATGCGGCAGAGCAGCAAGTGATCAATAGCAAATCACGCAACGATTTACTGCATAATCGGTTAGTCCTGGTTACGCATCAGTCTGAATCGGTGGACTCAGTGCCGCTAAAAGGCTCATGGGACATCACTGAGGCATTAAACGGTAGCCGACTGGCTGTTGGCGATCCCAAACATGTGCCGGCGGGCATTTATGCCAAAGAGGCCCTGGCATCACTGGGACTTTGGCAACAAGCCGAACCATTGCTGGCGAGAGCGAACAATGTTCGTTCTGCACTCTTGCTGGTGGAAAGGCAGGAAGCGAAGTTTGGTATTGTTTATCAGACAGATGCTCAGATAGCACAAAACGTCAAGATTGTTGCCCAGTTTCCTGAACAAAGCCATCAGCCAATTACTTATCCGATTGCGTTAACCCAGCAGACACCCTCGCAAGCGGCACAGGGATTTTATGAATACCTGCGGTCTTCTGATGCGGCTGAGGTGTTCAAGCGCTACGGCTTTTCAGTCAATTAACCAACGGGAAGTGTGTCATTCTGAGTATTCCCATGGATAGCTTTACCCTAACTGACTACGAAGTCACTGCGCTGCAGTTGAGTTTGAAAGTCGCGCTCACTGCAGTGATTGTCAGTCTGCCGGCAGGCATTGGCTGTGCCTGGTTGCTGGCAAGAGGGCAGTTCTGGGGTAAATCCCTGCTGGATGGTCTGGTACATCTGCCATTGGTTCTCCCTCCTGTCGTTGTTGGTTACCTGCTATTAGTCATGATGGGGCGGCAGGGAATGATTGGCGCTTATCTCTACGATTGGTTTGGCATCACGTTTGGGTTTAGCTGGCGCGGGGCTGTGCTGGCTGTCGCTGTGGTTGCTTTCCCGTTAATGGTAAGAGCAATACGACTTGCACTGGAAAATGTCGATCCCAAATTAGAGCAGGCGGCACGCACGCTGGGGGCCAGTCCGGTTAAAGTCTTTTTTACCATCACATTACCGCTTATGTTACCCGGCATACTCACCGGCACCGTATTAGCCTTCGCCCGGGCGCTGGGCGAATTCGGCGCGACCATTACTTTTGTCTCGAATATACCCGGCGAAACGCAAACTATTCCTCTGGCCATGTTTTCGTTCATTGAAACACCGGGAGCCGAAGTGGAAGCTGCCCGCTTGTGCATAATAGCCATTATTATTGCTTTGCTGTCTCTGGTGATCGCGGAATGGCTGGCCCGGACAGCACGAAACAGGTTGGGTAACTGATGCTAGAGTTGAATTTTGTCAAGCAACTCGGACAAATGCGACTGGATGTTGACTTGCGTTTACCTGCTTCGGGCATTATTGCTGTTTTCGGTCGTTCAGGTGCGGGTAAAACCTCTTTTATCAATATCGTCAGCGGCTTAAGTAAACCGGATGAAGGTCATATCGCATTTGGCGAGCATGTGCTTTGTAATACAGGGCAGGGCGTTCATTTACCTCCGGAAAAGCGCCGTATCGGATATGTTTTTCAGGACGCCAGATTGTTTCCGCATTATAAGGTGAAAGGTAATCTGCTTTACGGAAACCACGGAAAGCCAGACCCGGAACTTTTCAGTGAAGTCGTTCAACTGCTGGATATATCGCATTTATTAGGTCGTTATCCTGCCAGTTTATCTGGCGGTGAGAAGCAGCGTGTTGCCATTGGCCGAGCGTTACTGAGTAAGCCCGATATGTTGTTGATGGATGAGCCCTTAGCCTCGTTGGATTTACCGCGAAAGCAAGAGCTAATGCCTTATCTGGAATCGTTAGCTAAAAGTGTCAGTATTCCTGTACTTTATGTCAGCCACAGCCTGGATGAGATACTTCGCCTGGCAGATCACATGGTGGTGCTGGATCAGGGCAAGGTGATTGGGAATGGCGCACTGACAGATGTATGGGCCTCCTCTGTGATGCGTCCCTGGCTCAGCGCCAGAGAACAAAGCTCAGTGTTGCAGCTAAAAGTCACCGAACATCATCCTTCCTATCCGTTGACCCAGCTTTGTATCGGACCCGATCTGCCGCTGTGGGTCAGCAGAGTGCGCCGACCTGTCGGGGAAATGGTCAGGGTGAGAATTCACGCCAATGACATTTCCGTTACCAGAATCAAACCCGTGCAGACCAGCATACGTAATGTGTTGCCTGTCACCGTCGAAGGCATAGAGCAGCACAAATATCACTCTGATATCGTGGTGATCCGTTTAACTGTTGGCACGTCGATACTGACGGCCAATATTACGCCCTGGGCGGCAGATGAACTTAACCTTCATGTCGGTGATAACCTGTATGCGCAAATCAAAGGCGTAAGCCTGAGCCAGCAGGATTTAGCCTGAGTGGCCAAATCCTTGGTGTCCTATCCTTCTTCTCACTGCCTTTGTTGTTATCTTGCTTGCACCAATTTGCTGTGTGCGATTTTTGTTAGAATTGAACAAAAAACAATCACTTTGTGTTGTGTGTATTTTGAACAATGTACGGGTGGTTTATCTGCTTGTTTCATGAAGATTAAGTTCGGCAGTGTGCTCAAGAACTGGCATATTTTTGTGTCAAATGATTGTCAGGATGTGCATTTTTTAAACGCCAGCTATTGCTAGCAGATGTTCGCAGTCAGTATATTCCTCTCCCGTTGTTGGCTGATTTTATCTTTGCAGCTGTAAAGGTTGCACATTGCAGAGACTTATCCTTGGCGACTGATTACTCTGGCCTCTGCGTTATAAATCAGGATCTTATTATTATTAAGTGGATGTACCCATGCGAATTCTTACAGTTTTGATTCTATCTACGTTTGCTCTTGTCGGGTGTGGCGGTTCGGACGGTGGTTCAGGTAACAACTCGACTTCTCATAACGGCTCTTCAGTCTCTAATGGTGGTTCTTCAGAGCGGCCAACCACTGAAGGTGGCGGTCAGACGACAGGCGGTTCTTCGGGTTCAGGATCGACCGGAACGGGTACTGGCACTGGCTCAAATACAGGTGGCACAGATCAAGCTGGCGCAGGCGAATCAAATCAATCCTTGGCTGATGAAATGCTGGCAGCAGTGAATGCTGCACGTGCTCAAGGTCAGACTTGTGGCAGCACTTGGATGCCAGCCGTTGGCCCCCTGACATGGGATGCCACGTTAGAGCAAACGGCATTCTTGCACTCCAGCGATATGGCCAATTATGACTATTTCAGCCACACAGGCCTGGATGGTTCATCGCCTAGCCAGCGTGTGACCGAACAGGGTTACAACTGGAAAACTGTGGGTGAGAATATTGCGGCGGGCCAGAAGACCGTCTCTGCGGTCATGCAGGGCTGGCTGAAAAGTGAAGGGCATTGCCGAAATATCATGAACGGCAGCTTCACGCAGATGGGCGCTGCGTCTGATACGAATTCAGGCAGTACCTACGGTATTTACTGGACTCAGGTGTTCGCTTCACCAAAGTAAATAGCAAAGAGTAAAGCCAAACTTGCCTGGACATTACCGGGCAAAGTTTGGCTATTTTCGCTGATGCTATTGATGCCATTGCTGGTAAGCCGCAATACAGCGGATCTGGGGAAGTTTATCTTTCAGCACATTATCAAAACCGCTTTGCTTATAATTTCTGAGCTCAACATTGTATTTAGCTGTGGCTAAATCATAGTTGTTGGAATGGAGTATAGAACCGGCACAGGTTTTTTTATACTGATCCCAGTCACTGTAATACTTCACATAAAATGTCTGGATCCAAGCGCCTCCGGAATTATCCTCACCACCAGTTATTTTCTTATTGATGATACGCTCGGCATAATATTCCCAAGTACCATCGTCAAAAATTGTAAACTGAGCTGGATTATCGTATTCCAGATTTTCACGGAAATAGGCCACATTGGTAAATTGAAAGACCGGATTTTTGGTGTTGGGCTTTTTATCGGTTCTTGCCGGCAAATAAATGTCCATCGTCTTATCGATGGGCGAGGCTGTAGGGGCTTGCGTGCTGGTTTCATCGTCACCGGAACTGCAGCCTTGCAGTAATATCAGGCCCAGAACAGTAAAGGATGTGATGAAAATACTGCGATTGTAAGACATGAAAATTCTCCTACGATGGTTATGCATCTGCATAAATCTCAACGTATGCAATGTCATCTTTGAGAATATCGGTAACGTCTCGTTTGTGACGTATCAACACTGAGACGCCAAGGACTTCTTCTGGACTCAACAAAGAAGTGTGTGACTTTACAATAAGCTGGCCAGAACGGTGGCTGAGTCAATTTCGCGATAAACCCTCCTTTATTTTATACCCTGCCAGAATGACAGTGAGTAACGGCAAACCCAGTCGGGGTCATCAAGGGGTAAGTCATGGCCGGCACTTGGGTGTATGTGTATGGGGCATTGCCAGTACTGGGCAAGCGTACGGCTGCAAGAAACATCGACCAGCTCGTCATGCTGCGAAGCAAGCAGTAATACGGGTTTATCCGGAACATCTTTATATCTGAAGCTCAAAGCCGCATTCAGTTGCCTGAGCAGATTACTCCTTTGGATAGGACATTCTTTGCGCCATCGAATCCATGTTTTCAGTGTGTCAGGATCTTCGGGGTACATGTTTGAGGTCATACGAAGAATGTATTTTTCCTGCTCTTCAGGTTTGCTCATCAGCAATCTGATGATATTGGGGTACTGCCGCCACCGTAATCGCTTATAAAAGGGGGACTGTTTGCCATCACTGGTATTGAGCAGCACCAGTGATTTTACTTCCTCCGGGTACAATCTTGCCCACTCAAGCGCAATCATCCCTCCCATAGAAATCGCCAGCAGATCATAGGTGCCGGCTTCTATTTTATTTTCCGTTTCGAGTTCCCGGGCGTGTAAAAAATGTAACTGCTGATGGAGGTCATCAACCATGGCACTGATGGTGGAGGGGGACGTCTCAAGAAACCGCTGACCGTTACCGGCCAGATCCAACGCGATCACTTTACGGAAAGGAAAGTGTGATCTTAATTGTTGGGTGAAATTGCCCCAGTGCCTTTGCTCGCGAAGTAAGCCTCGCAAAAGGATAATAGGTCGTTGGCAGTGAGTCATGAGCAGTTATCCTGATGGTTTGATGAATACCAGAGCAACATAGCCTGGTGCCAGTCCGCAATATCTTCGTTGTGGCTGAACCAGTTGGTATAAGCTTCGGTCGCATTTATCAGAAAGTCTAACAGAACGAGGTGTTTGCGGAGGGTCCGTTGCACTCTGTGCTTTTTAATGGGATGAAATAACCCCAGTGGATGCCAGAGTTGTAAAGGATTTTTTCTCACCCATAGCCAGGAGCCCATTTCCAGCGTGAGCGGAAGCAGAGTCGTTCCCTGGGCTTCTGCTTCATCATACAAAAAGTCCCACAAGTCACCGTGGCAGGTGTAATGTTTTGTCTGCGGTTCGAATACATAGTTCTGATGAGGGTATGCCTGAAAAAACATTTCGCGTATCCGAAAAAGACTGCCGAGCCGAGAGACAGGCTGA
Source organism: Photobacterium salinisoli (assembly GCF_003614885.1). Classification (GTDB taxonomy): domain Bacteria; phylum Pseudomonadota; class Gammaproteobacteria; order Enterobacterales; family Vibrionaceae; genus Photobacterium; species Photobacterium salinisoli. The sequence continues at coordinate 103,205 of NZ_QZMS01000011.1, read as the reverse complement.
CGGGTACTTTTGGCGTAAGGAAACCAGATTCTGTCTCTGAGCCCAAAGCCAGAATGGCAATCCAGTGCCAGAGTAAACGGGCTTTGCCGGGTTTGTTTTAGCACCTGATCAACCAGCAGTTGTGCTTCTGCCTCCATAGGGTGTCCAACCGGGCCGCGGTACCAGGGCAGGCGGGGACTGATTCTGTGACCACCGACCAGCCATGCTGTGCGTTCCTGGCTGTCAACAGGGGCATTGCGCATCAGATCAACATGTCTGGCGTTCGAGCGGCGTTGCATGGCCATGCCCACCGGATTAAGCAGCGGAATCGCCACTATCTGCATGTTCTCAAGCGTGCGTTGCAGGTTATTGTCCCAGGCCAGACGCTGGCACAGGCTGGTCAGCAGCGAAAGCAAAACCTGAGTTCCGATACGCTCAAGGCCATGCACGCCGCCAACCAGAAACAGGCAGGGCAGACCAGGGGTGGCGTTGCCTAAACGGCACTCATAAATGGGAAGATGCTGGTCTTGGAAGGGTAACCGGATTAACTCACAGGCTTGCAGGCGAATACGGTGTTTGATTTTCGCTTCACTTTCAATCAGCGTTTCAAGTTGTATCAGTTCAGGCAAACGTTCAGTAATAGTCACATTGAATCCCTGTTTTCATCATCACTATACCTGTCCCACTTGAAGCTGCAGCGGTGTTGCAGCCTACCTGCATCATCAAGTAGTTAAGGTATACACTTATCATGGTTCATAGTGGAGTGAAAAGCTGACAGCTTTATTGCAACGGAACGTGTTATTGCGCTATGCCAGTGCCCAGCGAAAAGCCTGAGAAAAGATATGCTTGCCGTTCTCAGGGATTACCTGCCCATGGGCAAACAGGATTCTGTCAAATGGCCAGGTCAGAATTTCCTGCAAGGACTGGCGTAACCGGGTTTTATTGTGGAAGCTTTGACGCCAGTAGAGGGGCATCGCAGGGTGAAAATAGCAGCCATTGGCTAATGCCAGTGCGACAGTTGCAGGGTGGTGACTGTTTCGCAGCCAGGCCATGGCATCGCCAAGGATCAGGGTTTGTGATTCGGGATCGCAAAACACCACTTCTTCAACTCTGTCGCTGCCTCTTAACAGCGTCTGTAATAATTGTCCTCGCCACAGCGCAGGTGTTTCAGCACCCAATGCATCATCAAAAACCAGATCTGTGCGCTTGAACTGAAGCCCGGGAGGGGCAAAAAAGGTCGCCTGGGAATAGGCCAGCCACCACTCTGACAAAAAGAGATGATGGTTCAGGTTAGGCGTCACTATGGCTGTGACACGGCCGAGTTTGGCTAACTGGAGCTGAATACCCGTGGTGAGCTGAACCGGGGAGTGGATAAGAAGATTATCGTTTTTGAGCCGTATTACGGTCATGCGGCAACCAACAGGCACGCCATAACGCTTCCACGGCATATCCTGATACCAGATTCGATCTTTACTCCATTCGATCATCGCTTTATCCCTTAAAGCATCACCTGTATTTTCGGCGGAGTGTATCAGAGAAAAGTCAGCGGATATACAGAGTTAACAGCAGATAACGGCAATCATCTGTTGATGGGTGAAATTGCATAAAAATATGAATGAGACAGTCGGTTTTTCGCCAATTATCGGCAACCTTCGCCATTTCGTGAATGGGGGCTTTAACTATCTCATTGAATTAAATGGTGAATGTTTTTTGGTATGTGACTTGCTATATGCGTGTACCTACTATGAATAAGGTATATGACACATGGGTGAATTCATTAAATGCAGACACACTAATTATCCCGTTTTTTATCAGAGTTAACATATTCAGAACAATGAAGTTAAAACACGTAAGCTCTGCTTTTTATCTTTTATACATATAAGTAGAATTCAGTTTGATTAATTCGTTGCTTTTTCATGTTAAATCTCACTGTCGCAATTTCATGTTATTACTCAATAACAAAATGAATCGCGCGAAATTGCATTAGACTAGAGTTGTACCGATTGGTGACGTTTCGTCATAAAAAAGGAGAATATGATGAAAGGACTACACACCGTGTTACGGTGGTTAGCGGCCAGGCCTTATATATATGCCATTGGAATTACCGTTTTGATTCTTGGCTGGATGCTGTCTGGTGGTCAGTCTCAGGAAAACAGTGCCGCCGTACAGGCGTCGGGTAATGAAAACAGTTTGTCTGCTCAGTCTCAAGCTCAGGCGCCGGTACCCAAAGTCAGAATCACCACCTTCGAAGCCGAACCGGTATTTCGTAGTCTGACGCTCTACGGCAAAACAGAGCCCAGCCGCCAGGCGACAATCAAGGCCGAAGTGTCTGGCCGGGTGATTGATGTCATTGCGCAGCGTGGCTCGTTAGTGAAAGAAGGGCAGATCATTGCTCGTCTGGCTCAGGATGACTGGCCGGAGCAATTAAAGCGCGCGAAAGCGGTACTTAAACAGCGTCAGATTGAATACGACGGTGCGAAGCGACTCAATGAAAAAGGCTTTCAGGGGCGTGTTCTGTTAGCTCAAACGGAAGCCGACCTTGTCGATGCGCAGGCGACCATAGCGACGTTAACACTGAAGCTGGAAAAAACCACCATCCGGGCACCACTGAGCGGAATATTGAATGAGCGTATGGTGGAAGTGGGGGATTATGTTCAGGAAGGCGATCCGGTTGGTGACATTGCTGATATCGACCCGCTGATAGTCAGAGCGGATGTCACTGAAACGGATATTCAGCACATTCGCTTGGGCCAGCAAGCAGAGGCAAGATTGGTTGGCAATCATTCTGCCACAGGCAAGGTACGTTATCTCTCGAAAGTGGCCAATGAAGCCACGAATACGTTTCGTATTGAGGTGGCTTTCGACAATGAAGAATTGCACTTACTGGCAGGTACCAGCGCTGAGCTGGTAGTACCGATTGAAGAAACGGAAGCCATTAAAGTGACGCCTGCCGTACTGGCACTGGATGAGGCCGGGAATCTCGGTGTTAAAACCGTAGAGAAAGATCATGTGGTCTTTACACCAGTGCGCGTCGTGAAAAGTGATGGTGACGGTACCTGGCTGGGTGGATTTTCAGGCATGGTGGATGTGATAACCGTTGGCCAGGGTTTTGTACGACCGGGTGAGCGTGTTGAAGCAATCAGGATGGAGAACTGATAATGCTAGGGATGATAGATGCCGCATTGCATCGTACCCGTACCGTTGTGCTTATTCTGCTGCTTCTTTTGGTTGCCGGGTATATGAGTTACCAGAGTATTCCTAAAGAAGCCGAACCGGATATTACCATTCCCTTTATTTACGTCTCGATATCTCATAGCGGTATTTCACCGGAAGATGCTGAACGTTTGTTGCTGCGGCCAATGGAAAAGGAATTGCGTGGCATAGACGGCGTGAAAGAGATGACCTCAACTGCCAGTGAAGGTCATGGTTCGGTATTGCTGGAATTTGTGGCCGGGGCCGATACCAACAGTGCTTTAGCGGATGTCCGCGAGAAAGTGAGTCTGGCAAAGGCGAAATTGCCGGACGGCACAGACGAGCCGACGGTTAATGAAGTCACCATGGCTTCTGAAAACCCGGCCATCACAGTCATGTTGTCGGGCACAGCGCCAGAGAGGGCGCTAATTACTATCGCCCGCGATCTGAAAGATAAGCTTGAAAGCATGCGGGAAGTGCTGGAAGTGGATATCGGTGGTGATCGGGAAGACATGATTGAGATTCTGGTCGATCCGCTGCTGATGGAAAGCTACGATCTGGATCAACAAGATATTTATAATCTGATATCGCGTAATAATCGGCTTGTGGCGGCAGGTACGCTCGACAGCGGACAGGGACGGTTTCCGATCAAGCTGCCATCGGTCTTTGACAATATCAAAGATGTGATGGAAATGCCGGTTAAAGTGTCTGGCGATAAAGTGATTACATTTGGTGATGTGGCGACCGTTCGCCGGACATTTAAGGACGCAGAATCCTATGCCCGCGTGAACGGTAAACCTGCGGTGTCGCTGGAAGTCAAAAAGCGGCCGGGCGAAAATATCATTAAGACGGTCGAAGGCGTGAAAGCGCTGATTGAGCAAGAACGCGAATTCTGGCCGCCAACCATTACGGTGGATTACACCGGCGATCAGTCAAAACATGTCAAAACCATGTTGAATGATCTGCAAAACAATGTGCTGTCTGCCATTTTACTGGTAGTTATTGTCATTATCGCCATTCTTGGTGCACGAACGGCATTGCTGGTGGGTATTGCTATCCCCGGCTCATTCCTGACCGGGATTCTGGCATTGGCTGTGCTGGGTTATACGGTCAACATGGTGGTGCTCTTTGCCCTGATCATGGCTGTTGGCATGCTGGTAGACGGCGCCATCGTGGTCACTGAATACGCCGACCGTGAAATGAGTGAAGGCACGCCGCGCTATGAAGCCTATAAAAAGGCCTCGAAGCGTATGGCATGGCCGATCATTGCTTCCACCGCAACAACGCTGGCCGCTTTTGGACCGTTACTCTTCTGGCCAGGCATCATGGGCGAGTTCATGAAGTTTCTGCCATTGACGCTGATCATGACCTTAGTTGCCTCTTTGGCGATGGCATTGATTTTTGTGCCGACATTAGGGGGCTTGTTTGGTAAGCCGCGCCCCATCTCTGCTGAAAAACGTCAGCAGCTGATCGAAGCTGAAGAAGGGGATATTGAGCACCTGCCAGGTTTCACCGGTCATTATGTCCGGGTACTTAAAGCGGCAGTCAAGCGGCCATGGCGGGTATTATTCGGCGCGTTGGCGTTCTCGTTTGCGGTTATTCTACTTTACGGTAAAGCCGGCAATGGAACGGAATTCTTTCCTGAGGTAGAACCTGAAGGGTTTAATATAGTCATTCGGTCTCAGGGCGATCTCTCAATTGAAGAAAAAGATCGCCTGATCCAAGAGGTGGAACGCCAGATCGTGAACTTACCAGAGGTAGAAACCCTGTATGCGCGTTCGGGTGGCGATGACCAGATTGGTATGCTCCGGGTTAACCTGATTGACTGGCAGGACAGACGTCCGGCGGCGGAAACGATCGAAGAGATTAAGCAGCGCACGGGCGGGCTTGCCGGGCTGGAAATTGAAGTGCGACAAGATCAGGCTGGCCCTCCGACAGGTGATAAAGATATCAACCTGCAAATCAGCTCGCGTTTTCCTGAGCTGCTCAAAGACACTGTTGCGAAAGTACGCAAGGAGCTGGAATCCAACCCTGCCTTTACCAACATTGATGATACCGGACCTAAACCGGGTATCGAATGGCAGATCAAAGTGGATAGGGCCGATGCCGCGCGGTTTGGCGCAGATGCCACTTTGGTGGGTAATAATGTTCAGTTTGTCACAACAGGGTTAACGCTCGGCGAATACCGGGCTGATGACGTTGATGATGAAATGGATATTCGTGTGCGCTTTCCGGAACAGTACCGGCATATTACCCGCCTGGAAGAGCTTCGCCTGAAAACGGCGCAGGGGCAAATTCCGCTCAGTAATTTCAGTACACTTGAGGCTGCCAACAAACTGGATACCATCAAGAAAGTGGATGGACGGCAGGCGCTGTCTGTGACGGCTGACATGGCGCCCGGTTACAACTTAAGTAAAGTTATTCCCGAAGTCATGGCGCGACTACCCGAGTTGGGGCTGGATCCCAGGGTGCAGATTACGCTCAGAGGGGAGAATGAAGAGCAGGAAAAAGCCTCGGCCTTCCTGAGTAAAGCCTTCCTGATTGCGATGGCCGTGATGGCGATTATTCTGGTGACGCAGTTTAACTCTTTCTACCAGGCTTTTCTGATTCTGACTGCTGTGTTGTTCTCAACAGTTGGCGTACTGCTTGGGATGCTGGTGTTTAACCAGCCGTTCGGCATAGTGATGTCCGGGATAGGTATCATCTCGCTGGCCGGGATTGTGGTGAATAACAATATTGTTCTGATTGATACTTATAACGTTCTCAGAAACCAGGGTATGGAGGCGATTGAAGCGATTCTTCGCACCGGTGCCCAGCGTTTGCGTCCTGTCTTGATGACAACGGTCACCACCATTTTAGGTTTGATGCCTATGGTAATGATGGTAAATGTAGATCTGATACAGCGTAAGGTGGAGTTCGGCGCGCCGTCCACGCAAATGTGGGCACAGCTTGCCACTGCGGTGGCGGGAGGATTGGCCTTTGCAACAGTTTTGACGCTGGTCATCACCCCTTGCATGCTGGCGCTGGGCGTTCATCGCCAGCAGCGTAGGAAAGACAAAGCAAACAGCAATAACTCACCGCATTTCATTGATGATGCAATGATAGATGACGATGAAGAAGTGAAATCGCTGGAAAAAGTCAGTTAACGATCCGGCTTGTTCTGTACTGATCGGATTTGCTCATCTGCGAATCATAAAAAGAACCGCCACCTTGTTAAGGGTGGCGGTTTTTCTTGGGCTAGGGTGTTGCATTGTTATCAGGCGTGCATGGTTATCAGGCGATAACCAGGAAGAACACAGCGGTTGCAACAATACCAATCAGTGCATAAGGGATCTGAGTCAGTGCGTGCTGCATAGCGGTACAGCCACTGCCTTGTGCAGAAAGCACCGTTGAGTCACTGAAGAAGCATGAGTGACTGCCGGCTGCAGACGCTGACAGCAGGGCACCGATGGTGATAGAGACCGGTACACCCAAATGCGCACCCAGCGGGAATACAATCGGCATGGCGACTGCAAACAGCCCCCAGGATGATGCGGTCGCAAAGACCAGGGCTGCCATCACAAGGAAGATGATTGCAGGGAACATTTGTGCCGACAGGTAAGGCGATACGGTTTCGATGACATACGTTGTCAGGCCCAACTGGTCATTGACGTTTTTCAGCATGAAACCGGCGATAACGGTTGCCAGAGGTAGCATCATGATTTTGATACCGTCATAGACAGCCTCAAACATGGTGTTCACCGGCATCAGGCGTTGTACGCCATACAGGAACATGGTGAAAATCATGGCAACGAAGACACCAGCCAGCAAATCAATATCGAAATACCAGCTTGCGGCAACCAGCACTATCATAGGCAAGGCAAAGTTCAGCACGCCAATGGTTGAGTTAGGATGCGCTTTCACATCTTCACCCAGCGCAATGTCAACGCCACCGTCAGGTTGCACCTGGCCATTCTGTGCTCGTTTTTCTGCGGCCTTCATCGCGCCCAAATCAGGGATCTTTCCAGTCGCCACCAAGAATACAACCAGCAGTGTTACCCAGCCGTATGCCATGTAAGGAATCGCCTCCATATAGGCCGTGATCCCTTTGCCGGCTTCGGCAATGTCGTTATCTTCCAGCAGTGAGCTGAAGAAAATAGCCCAGGTGGAAATCGGCAGCAGGATACAAACCGGTGCGGCAGTGGAGTCGACCAGATAAGCCAGTTTCTCACGGGAGATTTTGTAGCTGTCTGTAATGCGCTTCATCGATGATGAAATCGCAATCGCATTCAGGTAGTCATCAATGAAGACCAGAATACCCAAAACGAAGGTCAGCACCATTGACTGGCGTTTGCTTTTGACTTTAGTGACCAAAGCTTCACTGAAACTCAGGATACTGCCGCCTTTTTCCAGCATGGTAATCAAACCGCCCATTAAGCCACAGACCAGAATCAGCCAGGCAATGGTTTCATCCATCATGACTGTCATCGACATATCGACGACATTACCGACGATTTGCTGAGGATCGATCATGATCAGACCCGCGATTGCTCCACTGAACAGAGCCTCGACGGTGCGGTGAGTCAGTAACGCCACAGCCAGAACAAAAAGGGTCGGTAATAAACTGTACCAGCCATAAGGCGTTCCGGTCTCATGGGTGTTACCAATCATGGCAAAAGTGCCGATGATGCCAGCAATGGCCAGAATAGCCGACATGCTCTTCGCATTTGGCTTCTGCGGCGCATCTAATGCAGGTGTTTTCACTGTCATACAAGAATTCCTTTCCTATCTTTCAGTTACGCTGAATGAAGCATCCACTCAATTTCCAGTGGCGTGACGGCTTTTTCAAAGTCCGCCAGTTCACGTTGCTTGCATGCTAGATAAAGCGAGATAAATGATTGCGGTAGGTACATCGACATTAGCTCGCTTGATGCAAGCTTTATTAGTGCGTCCGGCATGCGAAGAGGTAACTCTACCGCATTGTCTGCCAGTTGTGGTGGGCATTGATCAAAAGTAAAACGTTCGCTGGCAAGCAAGCCAGCCAAGAGTACTGAAGCAAGCACATACGGGTTGACGTCTGCTCCAGCGATACGATGTTCAATACGGCGGTTGTGGCTGTCACTCATTGGTATTCTGAGTGCAACCCCGCGGTGGTTTTCTCCCCAGTTGGCATGTGTGGGTGTGTACATAGAGGCCGAGAAACGGCGGTATGAATTCACGTTCGGGCAAAGCAGTGCCATGGAATCCGGCATCATGGCCAGCATGGCGGCCAGTGTCTGATAATAAAACGGGCTGGCTTCGCCTTCCTGATCGGAAAACAGGTTCCTGCCGTCTTTATCGACCACACTCAGATGCATGTGTTTGCCGTTACCGGCTTCGTCAGCATAGGGCTTGGCCATGAAAGTCACATCGAAATCATGGGCCTGAGCGACCTGACGAATCAACCGCTTCGCTAGAATGACCTGATCACAGGCATTAACGACATCTTGCTGGTGGTTAAAGTTGATCTCGAACTGACCCGGTGCCGATTCCGACAGTGCGCCTGAAGTATTCAATCCCTGAGCAACCGCAGCGTCATTGAGATCTCGTAAAAACGCGGAATAATCATCCAGGTTTTCTACGTTGTATACGTCAGAACGGTATTCTCTGTCATGGTGGATTGGGTTCAGAGGTGGCTGGATTGCCCCATGTGTACCGCGATTTTTATCCAGCAGATAAAACTCAAGCTCAATCGCAACGACCGGGAACTGTCCGCGTTGGTTAAGCTGCTCAAGCAAGTTCACCAGCACAGAGCGTATACAAAGATCCGTCGGCCGGTTTCCTGATTCATCCATCATTGTCAGCATGACTTGGCCGACTTCAGGATTAAAGGTGGTGGTCAGTGTGCCTGGTACCGGGTAACAGATATGGTCTGGTTCACCCAGTGCCTCGCCGAGTCCCGCTTCCTCAACCACATTCCCTTCAATGCTTAGCGAGATAGTCGAGAGAGGCAAGTAAACACCTTTCTCAATTTTTTCAACCGCTTCGACTGGAATACGTTTGCCTCTAGGCGTGGCGTTGATGTCGGTAAAGAGCAAATCAACAAACCTGATCTCTGGCCACTTTTGTTTAAAATTTTTAACTTCTTCTTTAAATCCGTTCATTCACGAAACACCTCGTGTGGATACATCCTGTAACTTATATTTAACAGATGAACGAGAAATGGCAATAATTGTGTTCAAAATGTTCGAAATATCGAACGTTGATCAAATTTTAGTAACAATTTTGTAAATTGCAGGTTGATTTCCCTTAGTGCTCTAAGCTAGGTTTGTTCAATAAATCGAACACTGATGGCAGGAGAGACCATGATGAACTCAACAAAAGCTGGACCGGTAATTGGCGTTGTATGCTGCAAAAAATCACTGGAAGGCTATGGCATTCAAAGTGTTAATGAGTTCTATCTTCATGCGATTAAGCAGTTCGGTGCCAACCCAGTACTGTTTCCGGCGGGTTCTACTGCTGAAGAAATCAAGCAACTGATTGGCTTAGTCGACGGTGTACTGCTGACCGGCAGCCACTCAAACGTTGCACCGGCGCGTTACGGTGCAGAGCATGACGAACCAAAGAAAGATGAAGGCCGGGATGCCTTGTCATTTGTACTGATAGACACCTGTATCAAAGAGAACGTGCCTATCCTTGGTATCTGCCGCGGATTTCAAGAGATGAATGTAGCGCTTGGCGGGTCACTGCACCCGAAAGTGCATGAAGTTGAAGGCTTTAACGACCACAGGGAAAGTCCCCTGAATGACATGGTCATCAAGTATTCACCGGCTCATCCGGTAAATATTTCTGACAACGGCACCTTCGCTGAGTGGTTGGCACCGCTGGATAACATTGAAGTGAACTCTCTGCACGGACAGGGGGTTAATCAACTGGCGCCGAGTCTTACCGTGGAAGCGGTTGCACCGGATGGTTTGATTGAAGCCTTTAGTTTACAAGCGCATCCATTCTTCATCGGTGTGCAGTGGCACCCAGAATGGCAAGCGACTGAAAACCATTTTTCACGAATTTTGTTTGATCAGTTTATGATATCGGCTTCAAAACGAAGGAGCCTCTATGATGGAAACTGACTCAATTGGTAAAAAAATCGCACAGCTAAGAAAAGAATACAAATTGTCTCAGCGTGAACTGGCAGAAAAAGCCGATATCACTCACAGCGCTATCTCGTCAATCGAGAACAGCAAGGTGAGCCCGTCCGTCAGTTCATTACATAAGATAGTGAAAGTGTTTGATATGTCCTTGTCTGAATTTTTTACACAAGATCAGGCATTTGATGAGCGTCCGGTGGTGATTAAGCCTGATCAGCTCATTGAAATGGGCAACGAGCAAGTTTCAATGAAATTGGTCTGCGACGGCCGCAAAGACAGACAAATGGGCTTTTTGATTGAGGTCTACCAGCCTCATTCGAGCACAGGACTGATAAGTATTAAACACGAAGGTGAGGAAAGCGGTACGGTATTGGAAGGGGAAATAGAACTGACGTTGGGTGACAAAAACTACGTTATCCACGAAGGGGAAAGTTACCTGTTTGATACCAGTATTCCTCACAAGTTTACCAACAGAACGGACAAACTTTGCCGGATTGTCAGCGCACATACTCCAGCAAGTTTCTGACGTCCACACCCAAAAGGAAGGCGTATGAACACTCAACAGCAATGGACAGCACTAAAACAGCAGATAGAAATTGAAGCCAGGGCATTCATACATGGGAAATACCAGCATGCCCAGAGTGGTAACACCTTTGCTGTCATTAACCCTGCGACAGATGAGCATCTTGTTGATGTTGCCCGCTGTGATGCAAAGGATGCAGCAATTGCTGTTGAGATGGCCAGAAGTGCCTTTAACCGCGGAGACTGGCAGGATCAAAGCCCGGCACAGAGAAAAAAGGTGTTACTGGCATTCGCCGACCTGATCGACCAGGAGCGGGAAATCCTGGCACTGCTGGAAACTCTGGATACCGGTAAACCTATCAGTCACAGTTTCAGTACCGACATTCCCGGCGCTGCTGCGGCCATTCGCTGGTACGCCGAAGCGATAGATAAAACCTATGGCGAAGTGGCCCCCACGGAAGTCAATGTCCATGCCTATATCACGCATCAGGCCATTGGTGTTGTAGCCGCCATCGTACCCTGGAACTTTCCGCTCTGGCTGGCCTGCTGGAAGCTGGGGCCGGCACTCGCGGCAGGGAACAGCGTGATTCTCAAGCCATCAGAAAAGTCACCGTTAACCGCAATTCATCTTGGCAAACTGGCGAAACAAGCAGGTATTCCTGATGGCGTATTCCAAGTGTTACCTGGATTCGGCCATGAAGTGGGCGATGCCCTGGCGCGCCATGAAGATGTGGATTGCATAACCTTCACCGGTTCAACCCGGGTAGCCCGTCAACTGATGGTGTGCTCTGGTGAATCCAACATGAAACGTGTCTGGGCCGAAGCGGGCGGTAAAAATGCCAACATCGTGTTTGCAGATTACAAGAATCTGGACAAAGCCGCGGCAGAAACCGCAGCAGGCTGCTTCTACAACCAGGGCGAAGTCTGTGTTGCAGCAACGCGGTTGCTGGTACATGAAAGTATAAAAGAGGCGTTTGTCGCGAAAGTCATCGAGGCATCACACGCTTTTTCCCCAAAAGATCCGCTCGATCCGGCGTCGTCGATGGGTGCACTGATCGACCAGGAGCACAAAGCCAAAGTGCTGGACTATGTTGCCAAAGGTGAAGCAGCTGGCGCCAAGGTGCTGTGTGGCGGCGATATAGCAGGGCAAGGTGCCTTTGTTGCACCTGTGGTATTAGGGGATGTCAGCAATGACATGGCGGTTGCCCGTGAAGAAATTTTTGGTCCTGTGTTGTGCGTGATTCCGTTCAGTACAGAGGAAGAGGCGATTGCGATTGCCAATGATTCCCCCTATGGGCTGGGTGCCGCGTTGTGGACGTCCGATCTGGATCGTGCGCATCGGGTTGCCCGTCAGCTTCAGGCTGGTTCGGTCTGGATTAATAACTACAACGAAGGTGACATGACAGTTCCGTTTGGCGGCTTTAAACAAAGCGGCAATGGTCGGGATAAATCACTGCATGCCCTGGAGAAGTTCACAGAGGTGAAAACCACTTGGCTTCGTCTTGAGTCGTACTAAAAGGAGTTTACTGTGATTAATCATACCGGTTCTTTCTACGCCGCTACGGCGAACTATACCCGCGAGTTTCCAACGCTCACTGACAATATCGAATGTGATGTCTGTATTGTTGGTGCAGGTTTCAGTGGCCTGTCATCTGCGCTGCACCTGGCGAAAAAAGGCTTTAAAGTTGTGGTCCTCGAAAGTGCCAAAGTGGGCTTTGGCGCAACTGGCCGTAACGGCGGCCAAATCGTCAACAGTTACAGCCGCGATGTGGATGTCATCGAGAAACGTTACGACAAAAAGACCTCAGATGCACTGTGCAGCATGATTTTTGAGGGTGGCGATATCATTCGCGGCCTGATTGAAGAATTTAACATCGACTGTGATCACCGCCAGGGCGGTTTGTTCACCGCGGTAAACAAAAAGCAGTTTGAAGGACTGAAACACCATAAAGCTAACTGGGAACGTTACGGCAACAAGGAACTGACGCTGCTCGACAAAGCTGAACTGCAAACTATGGTGGGCACTGACGTCTACGAAGGCGGTTTGCTGGATATGCGTGGTGGCCATATTCATTCGCTCAATCTGGCGCTGGGTGAAGCCGAAGCCATTATTCAGATGGGCGGACAGATTTTTGAACAGTCAGCCGTTACCCGAATCGAAAAAGGTGCCAAACCTGTTGCCCATACGGGCCAGGGCTCGGTAAAAGCGCAATATATGGTACTGGCCGGTAATGCTTATCTGGGTGGTCTGGCGCCAAATATCAGCAATAAAGCCATTCCATGCGGCACGCAGGTGGTCACAACGGAACAACTGTCAGATGCACTGTGCGATGAGCTGTTACCGCAACGTTACTGTGTAGAAGACTGCAATTACCTGCTGGATTACTTCCGCATTACCGGCGACAACCGCATGCTGTTTGGCGGCGGTGTGGTGTACGGCGCACGAGATCCGGCAAACGTAGAGAAACTGATCCGTCCCAAGATGGAAAAAGTATTCCCTCAGTTAAAAGGCGTGAAACTGGACTTTGCCTGGACCGGTAACTTCCTGCTGACTTATTCACGTATGCCGCAATTTGGCAGTTTTGCTGACAACATTTACTACCTGCAAGGATACAGCGGCCATGGCATTACCTGCACGCATCTTGCCGGCAAACTGCTGGCTGAAGCGCTAACCGGTCATGCTGAGCGTTTTGATGCATTTGCGTCTCTGCGTCATTACGCCTTCCCGGGCGGGCGCCATTTCCAGGTGCCGTTTACGGCGCTTGGGGCCGCTTACTACAACTTACGCGACAAGCTCGCTATCTAAGGATCGGAAAAGGAAGAGAACAATGTCAAAGACAGTGACTTTTGCTTCAGTGCAGCTTTCGATGTCGTGGGATATCGATAATAACCTGAAAAAGATCAGCCAGGCGGTGAAAGAAGCCGCTGACAATGGCGCGAATGTTGTGGTGCTGCAAGAACTCTTTGCTGCTCCTTATTTCTGCAAAGAGCAGGTTGCCAAGTATTTTGATCTGGCAGAAGAAACCGATAACAGCCCGTTAATTGCTCATATGAGCCAGCTGGCACGTGAATTCAATGTCGTGATTCCGGTGAGTTACTTTGAGCGTTCAGGTAACAGCTTTTTTAACTCTCTGGTGATGATCGATGCTGACGGCACTGTGATGGACAATTACCGCAAATCACATATTCCTGATGGTCCGGGTTACAGCGAGAAATTCTATTTCAGCCCCGGCGATACCGGATTCAAAGTCTGGGAAACCCAGTTCGGCAAGTTTGGCGTAGGGATCTGCTGGGATCAGTGGTTCCCTGAACTGGCACGCTGCCTGGCTTTGGCGGGTGCGGAAGCGATTTTCTATCCGACGGCCATCGGCTCTGAGCCTCAGGATCCGACGCTGGACTCACGTGATCACTGGCAGCGAACCATGCAGGGACACTCTGCTGCTAACCTGGTGCCAGTGATTGCTGCTAACCGCACTGGTGTAGAAACCGACGATGGCATTGAAACCACCTTTTATGGGTCGTCATTTATTACCGATCATACCGGCAAGAAACTGGCCGAAGCGGGCCGTGATGAAGAAACCATCATCTATGCCACGATTGATCTGGAAGCGACAGCCAAAGCCCGATACAGCTGGGGTCTGTTCCGTGACCGACGTCCTGATTTGTACACACGCATTAACTCCCTGACGGGCAAGTAAAACACGGATTAAGGAAAGGAAGACTGCCATGGAACGACAGGGCACCCCTTCAGAGCACGGCTATTATTTCCCTGCGGAGTTTGCGCCGCAGGAACAGGTTTGGCTGGCATGGCCGGAGCGGCCTGATAATTGGCGTGAGACTGCGAAGCCAGCGCAGCACGCTTTTACTCAGGTCGCGATGGCCATCAGCCAACATACCAAGGTCTGTGTGGCAGTCAGCCCCGATCAATATCTGACGGCAGCACTCATGCTACCTGAAGGGATTGAGATCGTTGAAATGCCATTGAATGATGCGTGGATGAGAGACATAGGCCCGACGATTGTGGTGAACGATCACGGTGATCGTCGTGGCATCAGCTGGCAGTTCAATGCATGGGGTGGAGAAGTCGATGGCCTTTATGCCCCCTGGAATGACGACGATCAGGTGGCTGCAACTATCTGCGATCACTTAGGGTTGGATTACTATCGCGCACCTTTCGTTCTGGAAGGGGGCGCCATTCACACAGACGGCGAAGGCACCCTGTATACGACGGAAGAATGTCTGCTGTCTGCCGGACGCAATCCGCATCTCAGCAAAACAGAGATCGAAGCGTTTCTGGCCGATTATCTGTCAATCAACAAGGTGATCTGGCTGCCGGATGGCTTGTTTAACGACGAGACTAATGGCCATGTCGATAATCTGCTGCACGTGATCGCGCCGGGCGAAGTGGTATTGAGCTGGTGCGACGATCCTGAGGATCCTCAGTATGCGATTTCACGCCGGGCGCTTGATGTACTGGAGAGCAGTACCGATGCGAAAGGACGGCATATCAAGGTACACAAGTTGCCGATTCCGGGTCCGCTATATTTAACACAAGAGGAAGCGGCGGGCATTGAGCCATCGGGTGGAATGAAACGTGAAGCCGGTGAACGCTTAGGCGGCTCATACGCCAACTTCCTGATGTGTAACAAAAACGTGTTTTTGCCCTTGCTGGACTCAGCTTGTGATCAGCAAGCTAGAGATATTCTGCAAGCGGCATTACCGGATTATCAGATTATCGGCATTCCGACCCGGGAAGTGCTGCTTGGTGGCGGCAATATCCACTGTATTACTCAGCAGATCCCTGACGCACTTGCCAGTAAACAGGGCTGAAGGCCTGGTCAAATCAAAAGGTTTTATTATGCAGCAAATTAAGAACCGTACTCTGCTCGCCTTTGTATGCGAGCCATCCGACACCTCACTGGCTGTGACCAATCCGGCTGATGGTGAAGTGCTTTGTCATATTCCGACTCAGAATGAAGCGGAAATTAACTCTGCGATTGAACGCGCGAATACCGCGCAAAAGACCTGGGCGAAAACCAGCGCTAAAGAGCGTGCTGTTATTCTACGTCGCTGGTTTGATCTGATTATGCAAAACCAGGACGATCTGGGCCGTCTGATGACCCTGGAACAAGGCAAGCCGCTGGCGGAAGCCAAAGGCGAAGTGGCCTATGGTGCCAGTTTTATTGAGTGGTTTTCGGAAGAAGCCAAACGCACTTATGGTGATTCCATTCCTGGACCGACTACGGATAAACGTATCGTCACGATCAAGCAGCCCATCGGTGTGGCCTGTGCCATCACCCCCTGGAATTTCCCGATTGCGATGATCACCCGTAAAGCGGCACCCGCTCTGGCGGCAGGTTGTACCTTTATCTGTAAACCTGCCAATCAGACGCCATTGTCTGCTTATGCGGTGGCTGAATTAGGTTATCAGGCCGGTATACCGCGCGACGCGCTTCAACTGGTGGTGAATGCGTCATCCAGCATGGTAGGCAAGGTATTCACCGGTAGCCCGCTTATCCGCAAATTGTCTTTTACCGGTTCGACCGGTGTCGGTCGCTTGCTGATGGCGCAATGTGCCGACAGCATTAAGCGCACGTCGATGGAGTTGGGCGGTAATGCGCCATTCATCGTGTTTGACGATGCCGATATCGATCTGGCTGTTAAAGGTGCGGTGGCTTCTAAATTCCGTAACGCCGGCCAAACCTGCGTGTGTGCTAACCGCTTCTACGTCCAGAACGGGGTTTACGATGCATTCGTGGCCAGATTCAAAGCCGAGGTTGAAAAGCTCAAAGTGGGCAACGGTCTTGATGGAGGCGTGACGATCGGCCCTGTGATTGACGTGTCGGCCAAAGAGAAGATCATGCACCTGACCGATCACACCATCGCCCAGGGAGCAACACTGGTGACTGGCGGACAGCAACTGGACGGTTTGTTTGTGCAGCCGACGATTCTGGCAAATGTCACGCATGACATGGATATCGTGCAGGAAGAAATTTTTGGTCCGATCGCGCCGGTTATCCGTTTCAGCACTGATGATGAGCTGATCGACATGGCAAACGACACCATTTATGGCCTCGCTTCTTACTTCTACAGCCAGAACATCAACCGGATCTGGAAAGTGGCAGAAGCACTGGAATACGGCATGGTGGGGATCAACGAAGGCATGATTTCAACCGAAGTTGCCCCGTTTGGCGGGGTGAAACAATCCGGTATCGGGCGTGAAGGTGCCAAGCAAGGCATCGATGAATACATGGACATTAAATACCTCTGTTTTGGCGGCATTCAAGCATAAGGAAGGGAAGTTATGAGCAATCAAGCATGGCAAGCACGAAAGCAACAAGTGATCGCACAGGGAATGGGTAATCTGAACCCGTTGTACGTTCAGACTGCAAAGAATGCTGAAATCTGGGATATCGAAGGTAATCGTTATATTGATTTTGGCTCAGGTATCGCCGTCAATAACACTGGCCATTCGCACCCGCGTATTGTCGAAGCAGTTAAAGCGCAACTGGATAACTTTTCCCATACCTGTGCCATGGTGACCCCGTACACGTCCTTCGTGGAACTGGCGGAACAACTGACAGCCCGCGCCCCTGGCAAGTCGGCCAAGAAAGCCGTTTTTCTGACCACTGGTGCAGAAGCCGTTGAAAACGCAATTAAAGTAGCCCGTGCGCACACCAAACGCAGTGGTGTGATTGCATTTAAAGGCGGTTTCCACGGTCGTACCAATATGACCATGGGCCTGACCGGCAAAGTGGCGCCATATAAAGCAGGCTTTGGGCCATTCCCTGGCGAGATCTATCACGCCCCTTATCCGAATGCGTTCCACGGCATCAGTATTGAAGACAGCCTGCAGGCGATTGACGATCTGTTCGCCTGTGATATCGAACCATCGCGTGTGGCTGCCATTATTTTTGAGCCAGTTCAGGGCGAAGGTGGCTTTTATCAGGCGCCGCCGGCGTTTGCTCAGGCGCTGCGTGAGTTGTGTGACAAACACGGTATTTTGCTGATTGCTGATGAAATTCAAACCGGCTTTGCCCGTACCGGTAAAATGTTTGCCACTGAATATCTGGGAATTGAACCGGATATGATGACCATGGCAAAAGGCATTGCCGGTGGCTTCCCAATCTCCGCGCTGGTAGGTAAAGCCGATATCATGGACGCCGCTGGCCCTGGTGGCCTGGGCGGCACCTATGCCGGTTCACCACTGGGATGCGCAGCAGGTCTGGAAGTTCTGAAGATCATTGATGAAGAGCAGCTGTGCGAGAAAGCGCTGAAAATCGGCGAAGTCATGACCAGTCATTTCCGTTCGCTGCAGTCTGATTTTCCTGTGATTGGCGAGGTACGTAATCTGGGCGCGATGATTGCCGTCGAGTTTGTGGATCCTCAATCCGGTGCCCCAATGGCTGATCTGACTAAATCCCTGGTGGCTCAGGCACGGGAAGAAGGTGTCATTCTGCTGTCTTGTGGTGTGAAAGGAAACGTGATCCGCTTCCTGCCGGCTCTGACGATTGAAGACGAGATCCTTGCCGAAGGCATTGAGAAAGTGAAAAAAGCACTGGCGGCATTAGTGTAAATTCGCATCACTGCTTATTGGATAGTAAAAAGGGCATACCAGAGTATGCCCTTTTGTTGTTTTGTCAGGTCGGTTATCTGAACTCGGCTTTGCGCATCCGGTTCAAAACGGCCATCACATCGACAACGCGCGGTTTGGCCAAATCCCCATAGTTTGGCATGCTACGGAACCACTCATCTTGCAGCATCTTGTGGAAGGCAGTCACAGGCTGTTTTTCCCAGCCTTTGATTTGTGCCAGCAGGCACCACAACCAGCCAATGGTATGAAGCTGGCTGGCATCGGCAATTTGTTCTAAGGCCTGCAGATCGACAAACTCACGGCCAAAACGCAGGCTCTGCTTGTTTTTGACCTGGATGCGGAACTTGCCTTCTTCCAGCTGCGCCTGAAGACCGGAGCGGTTCAACTGGCGAACACGCGGCTGTTCAATGGTATCGCTGCCTTCCGGCTGGCGCTGTGTCGGGTGCGATTGCACGATGATTTTCGCTTTCGCGGTGACATCAACCGCTTCATAGTTGTGCATCTGGATCACTGTATCGGCGACATCCAGATAGTCTCCTGAGCCGCCCATTACCAGCATGACAGACACATTCAGGTGATTGCGCAGCAAAGCAATGCGATCGACCAATGGCGTAATAGGTTCATCTTCTTTCGCAATCAGCGCCTGCATGCGCTCGTCACGGATCATAAAGTTCGAAGCGGACGTATCTTCATCAATCAACAGCGTTTGAGCACCAGCCTCCAGCGACTCTTGCAACCAGGCAGCCTGCGAGGTCGAACCTGAGGCATTTTGCGTGCTAAAGCAGGTGGTGTCTTTACCCATAGGCAGATTATTGATGTAGGGCGACAAATCGACACTGTGGACACAGCGGCCATCTTCGGCACGAATTTTACTGGCGGTCTCATCGGCAACCACATATTCGCGGCCATCCCCGGGGATATGATCATAGACGGCGTTCTCGACCGCATTCAGCAGGGTGGATTTTCCGTGAAAGCCACCACCCACAATCATGGTAATACCGGCGGGGATACCCATACCGCGCAGTTCACCAGCGTGAGGTGCGTTTAATGTAACCGCCAGACTCTCCGGGCTGATAAAAGGTACGGCGTCAGGCATTGGCTGCTCGCTGTTACCGGCAAGACGTGGTAACACACTGTTATCGGCAACGAAGGCAATCAGGTTTTTCTCTTTGAGTTGCGCGCGCAGTGCAACCTGATCTTCGACCGTTTCGCAATGGCGGCGCAGATCGTCCATTGGCAGTTCACGTGCAATCGTTGCACGACGAATGATTTTCGGCAGCGTAAAGGTCAGCAGGTTGAGTGCTTTCCTGGCAATGATGGTGCGGCCATCTGCAGGGAGATCAACTCGGAAACGCAGTTCAATGGCATCGTCATCGAAAACGACAGCAGTGCGATC
Source organism: Photobacterium salinisoli (assembly GCF_003614885.1). Classification (GTDB taxonomy): domain Bacteria; phylum Pseudomonadota; class Gammaproteobacteria; order Enterobacterales; family Vibrionaceae; genus Photobacterium; species Photobacterium salinisoli. Next base: position 83,416 of record NZ_QZMS01000011.1, on the reverse strand, counting down.
CAGTACCGCCTGTCCCGGACGGTCGATCTGAATCTCATTCACTTCTTTGGCCAGATCGGCAAACTGACGGGCGATAAAATCACGTGCCGCACGCTGATAATCTGCCGACTGCTCTTTCAGCCAGGCCAGATCCGTGAGTGACCACTGGCGCCGGGCGCGAACACGGGTTGCGGGTGCGAACGGATCCGACTGAGGGATATCGATAAAGAAATCGTAATCAACAAAGTTGTACTGACCACGCAGGCTGGAATAGCTGCGGTAATTACGACGGTCAATTTTTTTGAGTCTGGCTTCTAGTAAGTCCATGGTCACTCGATATCACTGGCAATAAACATTGGGGGCAGGAGTGTACACCAAAGCACGGTTATGTGCATGTTATTCGGTGATCCAGCTCCCGCTTATCAGGCATTCAAACCTTAGTCTAATTGTTCGCGTACCGGGTTTTCGTCACTGTGATGAGAAAAGAGACTTTCCCTGCTATTCAAGGAGTCAGTATGTTGGAAATGGCATCAAAGTCGGCCGAATGGCTATTGCTGCTCAGTGGCGTGATCCTGATCTTGACCAGTATGGTGCAATACGGACGCCGCACCCGTAACTGGGGTGGGGTCATGACGATGTTCTACAAGCGCGTCAGTATGACAGCCGTCGAATTCAAGTTTTACCGTTCCGGGGTTGCCGCTGTCATTCTGGCGATCATCCTCAGAATGGTGAATCTGGTTTTCTGGCCATAATCGTGGTGGCGCTGAGCGCGCAGGCATAAAGCGAAAACTTGCCAGATGATGTGATTTGTCACACACTTGCCGCCCATCAAGATTCAGACAAAACAAGGCGGGTATTATGGCCTCTACCGCAGCAGCATTGCACATTCTGGTAAAACACAAAGAACAAGCTGACGATATTTTGCAGCAACTGAAGAAAGGCGCCAAGTTCCAGACGCTGGCAAAGAAATACTCGACTTGTCCATCCGGCAAGCGCGGCGGCGATCTCGGTGAATTTCGCAAAGGCATGATGGTGCCAGCATTTGATAAAGCCGTGTTCACCGGCAAAGTGCTTGAGCCGATCGGTCCGGTGAAGACCAAGTTTGGGTATCATGTGATTAAGGTTTTATACCGCACGTAAGTGGTGCATTGGCACGTTTGAATTCGTTTGTATGTCGCGCTTGAGTCTGAAGCATCCCTTCGCAGTGTACTCAGCGCGCCAGGTACTCTTTTCCAGCAAAAAGATTACCCAGAAATGCCTTTTTGTTCTCTGGTGTGGTCCGGGTCGGTTGTAGGCGCTCCCGGCGCCGACAACCTAAAAATTCGTCCTGAATTTTTCCCTGGGTTGGTACTGACCCAAATTTCTGTTTGCTTTGTCGATCCTTACATTAAGTGCAATTCCTTTACTGCAAGTGCAAATCTTGTGGCTTTGTAGGTTTGTCGCGCATTGGGTTCTGTGACTCATTTGACATTGTTTGATGTGCGCCAGGTACTCTTTTGAGGCAAAAAGAGTACCCAGAAATGCCTTGATGTTCTTTGGTGTGGTCCGGGCCGGTTGTAGGCGCTCCCGGCTCCGACAACCTAAAAATTCGTCCTGAATTTTTCCCTGGGTTGGTACTGAACCAAATTTCTGTTTGCTTTGTCGATCTTTACAGTAAGTGCAATTCTTGTTGTTGGGTAGGTTTGTCGCGCATTGGGTTCTGTGACTCATTTGACATTGTTTGATGCGCGCCAGGTACTCTTTTGAGGCAAAAAGAGTACCCAGAAATGCCTTTTTGTTCTTTGGTGTGGTCCGGGTCGGTTGTAGGCGCTCCCGGCTCCGACAACCTAAAAATTCGTCCTGAATTTTTCCCTGGGGGAGATGCAAGCCTCGATCTTTTCATTTCTGCTTTTAAAGCGCACGTCAAACCTGGTTAAATTTATTGTGATTCAATGGTCTCTGGCACATTCCTGTGCAAGCAGGAATCCATGCAGCGAGTGCAATTCTGTGGCTTCTTCGTACTGGGTAAGTGACCGATGTCGCTTTTCTCACAAGCGTATATGTCGTTGATTTTTGCGGTAAGTCATGAAATACAAAAAAGTAAATAATATCAATTGGGTAGTATCAGATGATTGAGTAAGATATACGAGATGATGTCGTGTATCTTAATGATAGGTTTATCTGGTTGAGTGCATTTAGTTCAATATAATCAATCGCTTAATTGATTTCTAATTGAAAGAGTTTTATGACAGCGTTATACGACATGGTGTCGTTGAATAAAATGTTATATTATTTAGAGGAAGTAGAGTGTGAGTGAAGATCTCGAAAATCTATTAATAGAGATTAAAAAGCACCCAATGTATAAGCCTTATAATGGCAAGTTTCCCACACTGTCTACATTGACTCGATACCCCGAAAAAAACCTACCAATTATAGTAGAACAGGGTGAAAAGCTGATAAGTGCAAATATTAACGATGTAGGTTTTGATGACTTGGATCTGCTAAAAGAACAGTTTATTTCAGATGTGCATCAATTTTTGACAGAGGCATCAATCAATATCAATAGCAGAATTATCGCTAGTTATGGCCAATCTGTTATCACTAGTAACGCTCTCTATCACATAGCATGCTCTCAACAATATAAAAATAAATATAACGATATTGACCTATTGATGAATAAAGTTGAATTTAACTATTATTCAATCTCTTTCATTTTAAGGCTAGCTATAGAAAATAAGCTCAAGTCCATGCTTGGTTTTGAATATAGTGATATTACAAAGGTAGTGAGAGGAAAAAAGAAAACATTTAAAAATACGAGAGAGTTTCCAGTAAATAAAATACTTAACTTTCTTTCGCATAGTGATCTTCTTAACACTCCATGCTCATTTTCAGAATTGAAGAATATCTATTCGTGGTCGTGCCGATTTACTCATGATGCTACAAAAGAATATGTATGGCTTAGGCTGAAAGCGTTGAACTCACTACATGATTTATTCGATTTCAATTTTATAGAGAAAAACAACAAACTTGAAAAATATTCCAATGTTACTAGTTACCTCAAGGCTGGCGTTACTCTTAATCAAGTAATGAAAAAAATAAATAACGATCCAAAGTTCAAAGGGCACCATAATCTATGCCTTGTAGAGGCTCGGTTTGATGAAAACTTTGGGTTCTATAATTCAAAATCTAAAACATGGCACTAAATGCAAAATAATATAACAAGTCATTCCAGGTGACGCCTACGGCGCACCTGAATGAGGCGTTATGTGCTTTGGGGAAAATTTAAAATTCTTATTATGGAGAAGATATGGACACCTATTATGATTTATTTGGCAAGGATCTAGTTGAAGGCTATAAGCCTCTGATTATCAACGCGTTGAATGATAGCGAAGGGGTAAAGTATACATTTGTAAGTGACGTTAGTTCGCTTCAGTCGCTTAACAGCACTTACATGTCAGAACTTATTTATAGAGCGCACTTTGGTGGAACTTCGTCGCTCGTCCGAAATCTGGAGTGGGTAAAGGGTATGGCAGTGGCATATGAGCATGGTATGTTGTTACCATTTGCTTCCTCTTTTCGCTCGCTAATTGAATCAACAGGTGATAGCTCGCAAGCCCTTATTGCCGTTGCAAAGACTTTGGCTGACAACCACAAAATTATTTCAGATTGCATTGCTGAAAAAGCGAATAATGTTTATAGCATCAAAGAACTAGAAGATTTACTCATCCACTATTCTCACGGTCGTCGGCTCCAAAGAGGAGAAGAATCTCCAGAAACTCATAAAGCAAAAAGTGCAGCTTTTTATGTTAATAACCTCAAGGAGCAAACGGGGAAAGATTTTTATGAATGTTATTCCGAATTATGCCAGCTAACACATCCAGCAGCGGATAGTGTATTGCATCTGATGCTACCAAAAGCAGGCAACAATTATGAGTTTTCTGTTGGTGATGATAAGAAGAAAATTGAAGAATTAATGTCAAAGTATGATCACTTGATTACTGACTTACTAATGTTTGCATTTAATCCGGGTCTACTCATTTTAAGACACTTAACCATTTACCAGTAAGCGATTGTCACTCAGCGTCTTTAGTGCATGCAGATTTTAGTTGGTTACCTCTTTGGGTGAAATGCGAGCAATCACTAAGTCGCACATAACAAACGACTATGGCGTCAATAATTAATTTCATGCTGTTTTTTCTTCCCACCTGACGCCATCGCGAAGCATCGCATTGAGGATAACAACCATCTTCCTGACACAGGCATTTATGGCTACTTTTTTCGGTTTTCCTTCAGCCAGAAGTCGCTGATAGATGCTCTTGAATACCGGGTTACATTGCATGGCCGACATCATCGCCATATACAAAACGGTCCTGACCTGAGCTCGACCACCTTGTATTTTCCTTAGCCCCTTATATCGGCCACTTTCCCGGTTCATCGGAGCCACGCCGACCAACGCGGCAGCTTGTTTGTTGGTGATATAGCCGAGTTCAGGAAGGTTGCTAATAAAAGAAGCGGCGGCGATTTTTCCGATCCCCGGCATGCTTTGCAATATGTCATTTTTAGCCTGATACTCGGGACAGCTTTCGATCAGTTGAATGAGCTTATTTTCTATTTTCTCGATCTGATTTTTGAATGTTGTCAGGATGGGTTTGATGGTCATCGCTAGGTGTTTGGGCATGATTTGAAGCCGGTTCTTTTCCATGGTTTGCATGGTAAGCAGCTGATTTCTGCGAATCACTAAGTCCGCCATCAACCGCATGCACTCTGGTTTGAGTTGGGTTAGTGTTGGTTTGATTGCCTCAGCATAGTGGGCAATGAGTTTGGCATCGAGGTTGTCCGTTTTGGCGCGTTGGCCAATGGCCCCGGCAAAGCGTTTTACGTGAATGGGATTGGCAATCACGTAAGGCAGACCGGCCTCGGTGCAGGCCAAAATAAAAGGCATTTCCAACCGGCCGGTGGCTTCCACAACGATGCGTTGCGGTGAATGTTGTTGAATTGTTTTGATAGCTTTTTTGATGCCTTTATCATCGTTGGATACCGAGAAAAAGATGTCGAGTGGACAGCTCGTCCTTTCACGGCAACTGAAGCGCGCAATGTCATATGGCGAAGTTGTTCGTGAACATCAGACCAATCAACGTGGACGACAGGAAAAGGGTTGGCACGGGTAATAAACGAAGCATGCCATTTATAGATGGCATCTTTTTCTCGGTGAAGATTTTGATTCCCGAGCAATCGGTCGATGCGTTTGATGGCATGTTTAACCGTGGTACCAGTATCAAGGGCGCGTCCTATTTTTTGTGGGGGTGAGATCGGAGCCATCGAGCACCGTTTTGGTGGCAAGTATCAGAGATCTAAGTCGTTTTTTGTGAATGTCGGGGCATTGACTCTCAAGAATTTGTTGTAGAATGTGAACGTCGCGCATCGTTAGGGTTCCCTATTAAATCCGGTGTCTTTTTGGCGAAATTCATTAGATCAGAATGAGCGACTCGCGTCTACTCATTGTTTTATAAAGAAATTATGATGGGATTTGTTAGAACGCGGCGTTAGCAAACAGGAGTAATAATGAGTATCCTAATTAGAAAAGCAATGATGAGTGATGCGAAGGCAATCAGTGATTTGATATTACCTTTGACAAGAAAGTATGTTTGCCCGACTTGTGATTTATCTGTTCATAGCTTATTACTCGACTCTATGTCAGAAGAGAGTATTAAAACTTATTTGTCTACAAACTACGCTTATTTTGTAGCGATAAATGTTAATGAGAAAGTTGTTGGTGTGGCTGGAATTCGAGATTATTCGCATCTTTACCATCTATTTGTAAGTGATGATAATCAAGGTCAGGGGCTTTCACGCCAGTTGTGGGAAGTCATAAAAGACGACGCATTGAAAAACGGCAATAATGGACATTTTACTGTGAACTCAGCTGTGAATGCAGAAAGCGTTTATTTAAGTTTTGGTTTCAGGCGTATAGATGGTGTCAGAAACAGGGAAGGAATGGTAGATATCCCGATGATGTTTGGCACTGTTTGCTAACAAACAATTCAAGCAGACCCTCAACGCGTGGCATTTTCGTTTTGCGTTGAGTTTAGGGTTTACGGTGTTGTGCGGAAAATTGGTAGTTTCGTTTCAGGCTACTTAATTGGGCGTTATGGTGCAGGGCGAAAATGGACCAAATCGTAGAACTAATAAAACAAGATCCAATCAGAATCGAGGCACTTTATCATGTGTCCCAATTAGGTTTGCCTCAATGCTACATTGCAGCGGGTTTTGTTCGAAACTTAGTTTGGGATTCATTGCATGACTTCAACGTACCGACTCCTTTAAATGATGTCGATGTAATCTACTTTGATCCGACTGAATATAACGCCAATGCCTACTTGGATTACGAAGCACGTCTTAAAATTTGCATGCCCAAGCTTCATTGGCAAGTACGTAATCAAGCTACGATGCATGAGCGTAATGGCGATGAACCTTATCAAAGTTCTTTGGATGCAATGAGTTACTGGCCAGAAAAAGAAACAGCGGTTGCTGTTCGTCAAATAGGGCCAAATCAGTATGAGTGTATAGCTGCTTTTGGCTATGAATCGTTGTTTAGTTACTGTGTCACATATAATCCCCAAAGGTTACGAGAAACCTTTGAAAATCGTGTAAATTCAAAAGGGTGGTTAGTAAGCTGGCCTTCTTTGAGAATTGCGCCATAACAAACGACTATGGCGTCAATCATTAAATTAACGTCGCTTTTTCTTCCCATAAGACGCCATCGCGCAACATAGAATTTAGGATGATAACCATCTTCCTGACGCATGTAATGATGGCTACGTTTTTCGGTTTTCTTTCAGCCAGAATTCGTTGATAGTCACGATAATGGCGGGTGGGATATTGGCAAATGTCGAGAGAACTTTTGGGCTTGATATTATTTTTTGAATCAACACCCAGCCTGGCGATCTTCACCGTGGATACTAAAGCTATGTTTTGCTAAATCAATGCCATAAATAGATTGTGATAGGGCGACCTCCGGTAATTTCGTAGTCAGATTTGCCAAGTGTGGCAAAGTCTGATGAGGGGGGGCATGTCATTCGTTAGCTTCTAGGAGATATATGTCAGTGTTTCATATATACAATAAAGACAAGCATTTACAGCAAGCATTGCAACTACTTGAGTCTGAGAGCTCAGTTGAGCATGTTTATGCTTGTTTAGAGTTACGATTCTGTATTGAAGCTATTGTCTATCAGAAACTGCTTCATGGTATTGAGAATCTACCAAAGACTATAGTTAATACATGGCAGCCCACTAAAGCACTAAAAATGTTGGTAGAGTTTGACAGTTTTGCTTCTTCTGACTGTGTCGTCGAAGTAAATTTTTCTAGTTCTACTCTGCCACCAAAATCTGGATGGCTACGTTTAGGTGAGCAAAGGCTTCCTACAGTGCGGTGGTTGAACAAAACTTACAATAAACTTGGAAGTTTTTTGCATCTGGTTGAACCTCAGAAAGCGAGTGAGACAACGCCTAAAGATATAAAGAACGAATTGCTTGAGATTGCGGAGCAACTTCAGAAATATGTAAAAAGTAATTTTTTAATCAGCTACAACAATATAGACATTAAACAATGTCCAGCATGTCAGCAAGATATAGCTTTTTCATTAAGAAATGTGCGAGACGGAGAAACTCGAAAATGTAGTAATTTCCGATGTGGTGCATTATTCACTGTCAAGATTGATAGTTCTAGAAACAACATTCAGTTGAGTTGCAATACTTATGACATTAAATGCCAATTATGTGAAAAAGATATCTTTATACCAGAAGCAACAATTAGAAATTTGGATATCTTTGGTTGCCATAACTGTAGCGCAAAGTATATGCCAAGGGGGGAGTATGAGTTCGTATTACTTCCAAAACAAAGCTAACAAACGACTATGGCGGTAATCATTAAAATCATGCTGATTTTGCATCCCATAAGACACCATCGCGCAACATAGAATTGAGGATGATAACCATCTTTCTGACACAGGCGATAATCGCCACTTTTTTGGGTTTTCTTTCAGCCAGAAGTCGTTGATAGTCACGATAATGGCGGGTGGGATATTAGCAAACGTCTCGAAGATTTTTGAGCGCGTTACTGTTTTGTGGATCAACATCTTGCCTTGGTGATCCTCGCCGTGGATACTAAAGTTATGTTTGACTAAATCAATGCCAGAGATAGATTGTGATATGGTGGCCTCCGGTAATTTCGTAGTCAGACTTACCTAGTGTGGCAAAGCCTGATGAGGGGGCGCCCATGTCAATAGCCAGGTTTGTAGGTGCTAGTATGAATCAAGAAAATTTCACAATATTAGTTAGTGTAATAAGTTTATTAGTCGCGGCTTTGGCCCTTTATTTTAACTATAAAAGTCATTGCGTTACAAGGAAGTCTTACCTTATAAATAGAGAGCTATCCCGTAATGGAAATATATATCTAGACTTTGTAAAAGTAACTCAGTTAGATGACCGTTACGTTATACATTTGGTGGTTTTTAATCCCTCAGAAATAGGCTTAATCTTACACGGTCTTGCAGTTTTTAAAGAAATTGAAAGTAAAGGTTGGATTAATAAGGTACTTAATGCTCAGGAGTGGGAAAAAATTAATAAAGCAATCTGGTGGCCAACGATTGACCTCGAAGACCTTCATATTAAATATCGAGATGAAGAGTACAAAAATATGTACGTGGAGAATGCTAGAGACATATATGTATCTATTCCGGGTGAAATGTTGGAGTCTTATCACAGATTTGAAATTATGACGAACTTAGGTGGCTTTTCTCAAAAGTTACGTCCTTCTGTTGGTCGAAGCTTTTTTTCGCATAACTTTAGGCAGATTTGGTATGAAAAATAAGCCTAACAAATAAGGATAAGTGTCGCGCAGCCGACTTATCCGGGTATTGGACAAGCACGAAGCGGCATTATTATGGAAATAGTTTTGTTGAGCGCTGGAGTGCGGTGATGCGGGTTGTTTTTATCAGGCACAGTAAGCCCGTAAGCTATCATATGGCTAATAAATTCAGTTTGTTACATGATTTCTTGTCGGCTGTAGTGCGTTCTTCCGCTTTCTGTGCGGTTGCCATTCTCCTTGTTTTATTCGCTGTGCTGAAAGGCAATACATATTTTGATGCCATGATCTTTTACGTATGACCGACCTTAGCCAGGTCTCGAGCCCAGTAGTGAGAGGCACCGTAGGCTTCCATGCCGATAATTGCGGGTGGGATATTAGCAAACGTCTCAAGGACTTTTGACCGCGTTATTGTTTTGTGGATCAACACCTTGCCTTGATGATCTTCACCGAGGATACTGAAGTTATGTTTGGCTAAATCAATGCCATAGATAGATTGTGACATGGTGGCCTCCGGTAGTTACAAGATAAGACTTACCAAGTGTGGCAAAGCCTGATGTGGGGGAGTCCATATCATTCGCTATGTGGCTGGAGAAAAATGAAATTTAAAGCACCAATTTTCTTTTTAATTGCACCTCCAGTCCTTTTCGGACTGATTTGGGCATATGAAGCTTTTGAAACTGGTCAAACGATCAAGCAAATTTTCATGTTGCGTACTGATAATAACAGCCTGTTGGTATGGATTGGGAAAATATCCATAGCAGGTTTTCTTAGTAGCTTTGCTTTAGAGAATTTTTACCCTAACTATCAAAATAAAAGTCTTTCAGTTCAGAGGCTTATAAATATTATAGGTTTTGCACTTTTTTTAGCCTTAGTTAGCACAATTATTTGGGTACTATTTCCAAGCGTGTAACTATAAAAGCCACATAACAAACGCCTCAAGAGGGACTTGGACCTCACCCATTGAGCCGCGGTAGTTATGGCTGTTGTGTTTGAGTTTCGTGGTAGATCGTTACCTGCCCCTGAGGGCGGGCGTTAGAATTTACGAGGTAATATGGACGAATATCTGAAAATTAGTGCAACTATTATCACGGCGCTAGGTGGCAGCGGTGCAATAATCCTATGTTTGGCGAATTATCTCGGAAAGCTTTGGGCTAATAGATTAATGGCGACGGAAAAAGCCAAGCATGATCGAGAACTAGAAGAATTGAGAACGCAGTTATATAAAGTAAACCAAGAGGAGTTAGCTAAATTTCACAGCGAAATCGAAGTTTATAAGCAAACTCAGCTCAGAGAACATAGCGATAAGCTTGCAATCTACCGTGCCACAATTGACATGGTTGCCACGATGTCGGCAAAGGTAGAGATGATTGTCATTAAAAACAAACAGCAATTATCACCAGAAGAAGCAGAACAGTTCGAAACAGAGCGGCTTAAGATATATGGCTATTTGGCTATGATAGCCCCCCAAGAAGTTATGGATGCAAATGATGCATTCATTGACCAACTGCTTGCATTAATATTTGATGGGCAATTCGTAAAATGGGAAGTAATTCGTTTAAAGCTCTGACCTTGACCAATGCAATGCGTAAAGATATAGGCATGGATAAATCTGAAATCTCATACAATGGTGATAGGTAAATTCTAACAAACGACTATGGCGTCAATCGTTAAAATCATGCTGATTTTTCATTCCATAAGACGCCATCGCGTAACAAAGAATTGAGGATGATAACCATCTTCCTGACGCATGCAAAGATGGCTACTTTTTTCGGTTTTCTTTCAGCCAGAAGTCGTTGATAGTACGATAATGGCTGGCGGGATATTGGCAAATGTCGAGAGAACTTATGAGCTTAATATTATTTTTTGAATCAGCACCTTGCCTGGTGATCTTCACCGTGGATACTGAAGCGATGTATTGCTAAATCAATACCATAAATAGATTGTGATCGGGTGGCCCTCATTGATTACGCAATCAGACATACCAAGTGTGGCAAAGCTTGATGAGGGGGGCCATGTCATTCGTTAGGTATTTGGAGGTAAATTTGAACAAATCATTTATGCTATTGGCGTTTGTATCTACGTTTGTTTGGGCGTCTGATAGTGTTGAAGACCCCTGTAATGTACAAGGTGGAGGAGTTACCGCCGGTTATCTGTGTGTCGCAGAGAAAATGAAAACCGCAGATTTTGAACTCAATAAAACCTATCAGGAAGCAATCGATAGAATCAGTGAGGAAGAAGCATTCTTGCGGAATACGTGGTCAAAAACCGAACTGGTGGCACCATTCAGAAAAGCTCAACGGGCTTGGTTAAAATACAGAGATGCCGAGTGTCAATTTGCAGGCATTTCTTCAACTCCTTCACCTTGGCAAGGGGTTCAAGTTGAAGAATGTAAGTTAAGAATGACTCTGGAGCGAGTTGAATACTTCAAAGGTGTATATGTAGGCTGAACGGAAGACATCTAACAAAAAATTGAAGAGTGATTCACAACGCTTGGCGCTCTTACTTCTAGTCTGGTTTTGTTTTATGGCACAATGGTTTAGGTAAGGTGTCAGCATTGGAACAATAAACAAGATTGATGCATGTTATTAACCAAGCCAAACACAGCGACGCCTTTGTCGTTGTAATACAAAACTGCATGTGTTGGCGGCGTTATGACTTTCGATTGTTTGTTCAGTCTTTCCAGGCTAAGAAGGGGAATGTCATTCGTTATACCACTCAGGAGAACTACATTAGTTAATGGTGAATAAGACATATACCCAAGTTGCTCTATACATAATCGCAATGTTGGTTGCATTCGTGATTGACGATCACTTATTTAATGGTTTTGAGTTTGTCGCAGTCGTCGCGATAGCGAGTTTGTTGATTGGTTTACTCGCCTATCAGCCTAAGAACCCCTTAAAGTTTTATCACGAAGGGCAAGATGAACGACATATTCTGCGTAGACAGTCTCCCCTTGTATATGCAGCGATAGGTGTTATTTTGGCAGGTATAACTTCGATGTATGGCGTTGTCGGTGAGCCTTTCGAGATCACGGGTTATGTTGACGATAAGCGCCAGAGTCGACATAAAGCAGGTGTCACTCATATTTTAGTTATTCGGGATGAAAGCTATGGTGTTTTACGTTGCAGTACTTCTGAAAAACTGTGGTCATCACAACATATAGGTTCCCCTTTGTTGTTGAAAGTTCAAAGAAACCTGTTTGGGCTACATATAATCAGAAGCATTAAGCCGTTAGAGCCAAAGTGACATAACCTGCCTGTCTAATCACGATTAATGAATCGACGCTGCCCAAAACCTCAGGGAAAATTCAGGACGAATTTTCAGGTAGTCGGAGCTGAGAGCGACGACAACCGTCCCGGGCAACACCAGAGAACCAAAGGCATTTCTGGTGACGCTTTGTGCCGGCAAAGCGTAACTGTCGCGCATCCCGAGGTCATGAAAAAAACTCCGGACTCAAGCGCGACATATGACAAAACTCCGACATACCGCGACTGAACTAAACCAAAGGGTCAATCACACCTACATCCCGTAATAGGTCGACAGATACACAAGGATGGCTTCGCGATCGTCAGGCGCCAGCTCATCCATCCCTTGTTCCTCAACCATCCATGTGAGTAACTCACCCCACCTTTCTTTGCTGAGTCCTTGTTGCGTAACGAGGTGAAGAGAGTGGCATGCGGAACAGGCGGACGCCACCAGCGCCATGTTTTCTCCCGGTGCCAGAATACCTTCACCGGGCGATTTTACCGGATCGCCAGCCGACTCAGTGATCCAATCCGGCGGTGTCGGGTTTTTAGTTGCCAGCCAGGCAATAATGGCTGCACGTGCACCTGGGTCTTTCACGCCGGGAAAAACCATCTTGGTGCCGGGTGCGAAGTCGGAAGGAGAGGTCAAAAACGCATCAAGTTTTGCGGCATCCCACAGTCCCTGATGCTGCTTTAGCGCATCGCTGTATTGGAAGCCTTCAGCACTGGCGATATTGCGTTCGGCTAAACCCCAGAGTGGCGGCCCGATGGCCGTCACCCCATCCGGTTCGACCTGATGGCAGGCTTTGCAGACCAAGGCTTGTTGTTCGCCTGCCGCAATCAGAGTTTCATCGGCGTTAAGTGGCAGGCTGATACAGAACATTAGGAGAAATGAGAGCGGGAAACCCCGCTCAACGAAGGTTGTCCATTTCATGCGGTTATCCGTTAACGACCAAAGCAACACGGTGGAAGGTGTTGTTGAGATAGCCTTTGGGATTCCACGCAATGGCAAAAGGTTGGCTGATACCTTGATCGTCTGTGGCTTTGGCCCATATTTCATAATATCCGGGCTGCGGGAATTTCACCTTAGTAGTAAAGGTCTGCCAGGCACCTTCATTGGCCGGGGCAGCAAGATCGGCATCCATCCAGGTTGCACCAAAGTCGATGGAAACCTGTACTTTCTCTATCTTGCGATCGCCTGACCATGCATGTCCCCGGACTGATACTTCACTGCCAGACACTGTAGTGTTGGTTTGTGGCGAAGTAATCAGAGATTTCACCGGCATTCGTTCAATGATCTCAAAATCTTTTTCGTCCACTTTTTCACCCGGTGCAACAGGGCGGTTCGGCACACGGTACGAGGTGCCTGTCATTTTAGGGCCGTCGTGGATTTGCTCTCTGATCTGAATCCGTGTCAGCCATTTCTGTGAACAGGAGCCAGGCCAGCCGGGCACAACCAGCCGTAATGGAGCGCCATTCATCGGGTGCAGCGACTCACCGTTCTGGGCAAAAGCAATCAGGTTTTCGCTGCTCATCGCTTTGGCTATGGGTACGCCCCGGGAGATGGGTATCTTACCTTCCTTGCCGGACAGATCTTTATCTGCGCCGTAATGCGCGGTGTAAACGGCATTATCTTTCACTCCAGCTGCTTTGAGTACATCGGCGAGTCGTACGCCTGTCCAGGCTGAACAACCCACGGCGCCGTATGTCCATTGATTACCTGTGGCTTTGGGTTCGAAGAAGGCGCGGCCATTCCCGCCACACTCCAGCACTAATTGTTGTTCTACAACCTCAAAGTTTTTCTTCAGATCAGCAATAGTTAACGTCATTGGCTTGTCGACCAGGCCGTCAATCGTTAACTTCCAGGCGTCTGGATTGACATCCGTCGGTGGGATACCGTTGTTGCGAATAAAATGTCGCGAAGTGGGCGTGATGTCATCATTGAGGAGATGGGGCGGGGTTTCTGCGTTCATCGGTCTGTCGTTCAGTACCGTTAAGCCCTCTTTTCCCTCTATCACCACATCATCAAGGCCTTCAGCGAACGCGGCGGGGATTAAACCTGCAGGCATGTTACGGTGAAAAGGAATCGCGCCGCCGAGCACAGCAGCCATTGTTGCTAAGCCCGCGCCTTTCAAAAAACCGCGTCTGTCCGGAAAGCTGACCCGGCCAAAAACCTTGTTATCTGCTGATTCCGGGTTTTTCTCGTAAAACTCGAAGATACCTCTTGGAGTATTTTTCTTGTCTTTAGCCATAATTCGCACCTTAATCGGGCCAATTGTCCGGTGCCTCCGGTTCAACACATACCCTGTGATTGTCATATGCAAACAGGAAACAGAATGGTGACAAAGGCACTTTCTGGACGGAGATTCGAGCACTGAATCACACATTGCTTATTCTTTGTGCTCATAGGTTGCAGCTATGTTGATGAGTGTAGTTGGCAACGATACTTCTCTCAAACCCACTTGTCGGGAGGAGCAGGTAGTTTGTCCAACCTGAATCAAAGCGAAGTTACGATGGGGGTAGTCATCAAAAGGGACTATATTCTTTGGGATAGCGAATTCGTCACGTTATCTGTTCAACATGTCATCTGGGGACGCAATTCTTCTATTTCATTGTTTTTTCATGGATGATTTAATTTCAGAACATGAGGAGAACACTGATGAGTATGCAATATGTTCGACTGGATAAAGACAATGCTGCAGTGCTCTTGGTTGATCATCAAACCGGGCTTTTATCACTGGTGAGGGATATAGATCCGGACAAATTTAAAAACAATGTGTTGGCCCTGGCCGATATGGCACTGTATTTCAAGCTGCCCACTATATTGACCACCAGCTTTGAGCAAGGGCCTAACGGGCCTCTGGTTCCTGAGCTGAAAGAGATGTTTCCTGATGCGCCTTACATTGCCAGACCCGGACAAATCAATGCCTGGGACAATGCTGACTTTGTGAAGGCCATTGAATCAACCGGTAAAAAGCAACTCATAGTTGCCGGCGTGGTAACGGAAGTCTGCGTCGCATTCCCGGTTTTATCTGCGATAGAAGCGGGCTATGAGGTGTTTGTTATTGCCGATGCCTCCGGTACTTTTAATGCAATGACCCGTGATGCTGCCTGGGACAGGATGTCAGCTGCGGGGGCGCAGATGATGACCTGGTTCGGCGCTGCTTGCGAGTTACACAGGGATTGGCGAAATGATATCGAAGGTTTAGGAACGCTCTTTTCAAACCATATTCCTGATTACCGAAACTTGATGAACAGTTATTTTACGCTTCAGGAAAAAAAATAAAGCATGACAGTGATAGTGCGCTGAAAAGCGGCTATCACTGTACCGGTCAATTTCCGGGGCCAGCCCATCAACTATGAAAGCGCTGAACCGGGTCTTTGGTTCTCTGTTTGTCTCAATGGGTGTGTTATTAGCACGAGCTGAACAGTAGTTATTGATTTATCAACAAATAATCAAGCGTATTCACACCTTTTTCTGATACGAAAACTGGCAAATCCCGGTCTCTCTGCAAATACTCATGAAACCAGTATTGCAGAGAGTATCTGCGTGCGTTTCACGTAAAAGAGGATTTGCCATGGCATACCTGATTTATTCGTTAAACATGACATTGAGTGGCCACTGCCATCACGAAGACGCCGTGGTGGATAAGGAGCATCATGAATACGCCCTTGAATTACTCCATGGCTCAGAAGCCTTAATTTTGGGACGCCATACTTATGATCTTTTCGCGGCTTTCTGGCCTGAAGCTGCAACGAGGAAGGATTTACCCAAATTTATGCAGTATCTGGCGATGGAATTGCAGTCTATTCCCAAGCGAGTGGTGACAACAAGGCCGCTTGAGTTTCCCTGGCAAAATACTGAGATTTTGAAAGGGCCGGATATCGAAAATACCCGGCAATTTTTGTCTGAAATAAACGGCAATGTTGTCCTGTTTGGCAGTCCTGCTTTGGGTGCCTCGCTGGCCGATGCAAAATTGATCAATGAATATCAGTTTTTACTGGAGCCTTTTATCAGCACTCAGGGTAAGCAAGCTTTTGACGGTGCCAAAGTATGGCAAAGGTTGATGTTGCTGGATGCCAAAAGACTGAATCGGGATGTCATGCTGCTGAGATATGCGCCGGGGCCATAAACAAGAGGGTTTCGGGTTGTTTTCGCTGTCATTCTCAGGCAGTGTTGTGGATTCTCAGATGTTTATTTTCAGGGTCAACCGTGGTACGCAGTCATCAATTTACCCTTGCCGGGTGCGGCGCAATTTGTCTTTTCAGCAGTGTGGTTGCCCTCATTCGGAATGTGACCGAGCAGCTTGGCCCTGTGGGTGGTGCTGCCATGATTTACAGCGTCAGCGCTTTTATACTCATATTGACGGTTGGTTTGCCCAAGTTGTCTTCTTTTTCCCGGAAATACCTGCTTGTGGGGGGACTGCTATTCGTCAGTTATGAAATGTGTCTGGCGTTGTCGCTGGGGATGGCAAATGATCGATTGCAAGCGGTTGAAATGGGACTGATCAATTATCTCTGGCCATGTCTGACGGTATTGTTTGCGGTCATTTTCTCTGGGCGGTCAGTCAGTTGGCTGCTGTACCCCTGCTTAATACTCTCTTTCTTTGGTGTTGCCTGGACGGTAGCGGGTGATAGTGGATTGTCTGTCTCCCGGTTAATCGACAATGTGCAAAGTAACCCGGTCAGCTATGCACTGGCGCTGAGTGGGGCGTTCATCTGGGCAATTTATTGCAATGTTACCCGGGTGATGGCCAGTGGTAAAAATGCCATCACCTGGTTTTTTGTAGCAACAGCCGTCGCGCTTTGGGTGAAATTTATGTTTAGCGATGAACCGCCAATGCAGTTTGATCTCCCGGTGATCAGAGACTTGCTATTGGCCGGCCTTGCCATGGGCGGAGGCTACGCATTATGGAATATCGGGATCCTGCGCGGCAATATGGTGTTGTTAGCAACGCTGTCTTATTTTGTCCCAGTGTTTTCGACCTTTTTATCTGCGCAATTACTGGGACTGACATTAACCGCAACCTTCTGGCAAGGTGTCGTGATGGTAAGCCTTGCTTCCGTCCTTTGCTGGTGGATCACCCGTGAAAAAACAGCGCCAGCTCAGATGCAGGAAAAGGAAGCCTGATCTTCACAAAACCCGCCTACATTGCGGGTTTTTTATTCGTCTATCCTTGCATTCCAATGTCCGGTCTTTATTTTCATTGCAGACGATCACGATTTTCTTAATGACATATAAAATTGATTGAGTATTAAAGTAAGATGCACGCGAATTTCTCAGACAGTGTTCTTGTTGGCTTACGTGATTCGGGTTTACTGTTACTAAATTGATGTTTAAAGGAAAATTGATGTATCAGGTTATTGAGCAAGTGGTTGGCCCTGATGATTTTTTACGTTTACGCGACATTTCTGGATTATCGTCCCGTTCTTATGAAGCGGCAGTGAAAGGCTTGCCAAACAGCCTTTACGGTATACATATTCTTTATGACGGTGTACCTGTGGCCATGGGGAGAGTGGTGGGTGACGGAGCCATCAATTTTGACATTGTGGATGTTGCTGTTGATCCCGACCATCAGGGAAAAGGTCTCGGGCGTCAAATCATGGAACATATCATGGCCTATCTCGACAAGGCTGCTTTTCCCCGCTCTTATGTATCGCTGATGGCTGACGTACCAGAATTGTATGAAAAGTTTGGTTTTAAACTGTCCAGGCCAAACTCGGAAGGTATGTACTGGGTGAAAAAGTAAAAGCCGATAATTGTGATGTTTCGCGAACCTGACATACCGCGAAGGAGAGGTGAAGATGATTTCTTGCCAGCAATATGACTATATCGAAATTGCCTGCTTGTATAAGTTGCCAGTAAAACTGTGTCTGGCAGATGGCAGTGAGATTGAAGGCATCGCTCAGGACACAGTGCGACATGAAGACAAACAAGAGTGTATGTCGCTGAAAACGTCCGCCGGGTTACAAATCGTTGTGCTTGACCAGTTGAACACCATGGAAGCCACCCGCCCGAATCCGCATTTCGAACGTGTGCATTTCACGCAAACTGGTCAGCAGTAATTTCATCATTGCTTGAAGCTTTCGTTAAGGATGATTATTGGACATAGCCTGCTCCGGGGAGTTAATTCAACGCTGTAGCTGATGATTTAATGACACATCTAATTGTCAATCTTAACGCTTTTACTTCTGGAGTTGATCACTGCTATGTCCTCTTAATGACAAACGAGAGGCGAAAAGCCATAGTTAACGTTAGAAGAGATAGCCTACTTGAGGCGGAGGATGAGTCAGTCAATGAATGAACAGGATGCCAAAGAGAAACTGGAAAACTCGTCTAAAAAAGTCACGGATAAAGACATTCAGCGCGTGTTGGAGAAAGAGCAGGACATTGAAGAAAAAGTGCAGAAAAGTGGCTCGCTGCGAAAGTATTTTAATGTCGTGAAATCCATGTATGGTCTGGTCAAGGCGTACTGGAAAGGAGAATACAGGGAGATCCCCTGGTTTACCATCGCTGCTATTGTTACGGCTTTGCTCTATGTGTTTAACCCATTGGATGTTCTGCCGGATGTGATTCCCTTTCTGGGGCTGACGGATGACGCACTGATTCTGGCTGTCTGCCTTAAGCTTGTACAACAGGATCTGGATGATTATGAAGCCTGGCGAGCAGGGAATGACTTGGCAGGTAAAAAACAACCAGACGCTAAAACCGAATAATCTTCTTTTATTTCAAAGTCTAAAAAGCTGCCTGTGAATATCAGGCAGCTTTTTTTGTGTCTGAAATAGCCGTAGTTACAAACTTATACATTTTATTTTCTTGTACAACTCACTAAGCTTGGCTAACATCATTGTACAAGATAATTTATTGTACAGGTGTGAGATGAGTATCCCGGTAGGTATCAGTGCATGTGTACTTGGCGAGAAAGTACGCTTTGATGGCGGACACAAACGAAACCGTTTTGTGACGGACGAGCTGGCAAAGTTTGTACAGTTCCGACCGGTTTGTCCGGAAATGGCAATCGGCTTGCCTGTTCCAAGGCCAACGATAAGGCTGGTACAGCATGAAAATGGTGAGCGCCTTGTCGACAGCAAAGGCGGTGAGAGCGATTTCACCGAAAAAATGAAGACGTTTGCTGATAAGCACATCAGTGGCATTCAATCTCTGTGTGGCTTTGTGGTATGTGCCAAATCACCCACTTGTGGCATGGAAAGGGTGAAGCTGTATATCCCGAACGGTAATACCGTACCGGGCGGAACAGTAGGGGTGTTTACCAAACAACTGATGGCGGCTATGCCCTGGCTGCCCGTCGAAGAAGACGGGCGACTGCAAGATCCAGTGTTACGCGAAAATTTCGTCTTTCGTATTTATGCCCTGCACGATTTTTACCAAAACGTAGGTAAGAGTCTGACTATGGATGCATTTGTTAAATTTCATTCGCGCTATAAATTCGTCTTAATGGCACACAGCCCGACAGCGTACAGAGAGATGGGGCGATTAGTAGCCGGTATTAAAGACTGGGATATGGCAGCGTTTTTCGTTGAATACCGTCAGCAGTTCATGGATGCCCTGAGCAAACATGCCCGCCGGAGCAACAACACCAATGTGCTGATGCATTTGCAGGGTTATTTCAAACGCAGCCTGACCAGCGAACAAAAGCAGGAACTACTGGGCCTAATTGAAAGCTACCGCCTGGGCCATCAGCCTATTCTAGTCCCTCTGGCCTTGATTAAACATTACCTGAAAGAATACCCGGATCCGTATCTGCAGTTGCAGACCTTTCTTAATCCGTATCCGGAGGAGTTGAAATTACGTTATGGCCTCTGAAGTTATGTTGTTCGCTATTAGAGAAGTGTCTGAAATGACGGGTGTGAATCCCGTCACTTTACGCGCGTGGCAACGCCGCTACGGGCTGATCAAGCCACAGCGCACAGAAAAAGGACACCGTTTATATACTCAGGCTGATATTGAAAAGATCCGCTTGATCCTGTCCTGGCTTGAGAAAGGTGTCGCTATCAGCAAGGTAAGACCGTTACTTGACGGTCAGGTGAGTGACGCCGCCAGTCAGGAAGAAAACTGTGATGCGATTTCACCGATACTGGGTGCTTTATCAGATTGTCGGCGCGGAAAACTCGAGCAGCTTCTGAGTCAGCTGATGAAAGAATACCCGTTGCCAATGTTCATCGAAAAAGTAGTAGTACCTGTAGACACGCAGGTTAACGATCCGGCTAATCCGTTGCGGGCAATTCAGCAAGCACTGTGGCAATCCACCCTGATTGAGCAATGCGCCAGTCTGGTAGCCAAAACACGTAAGCGAAGCGGTCGGAAAGCCATGCTGCTGAGCTTTGAACCGGCACAAGATGGCATAACGCATTATATCTGGCTCACTGCTTTGTCACTGAGTAATGAAGGTTACAGCGTCACGCTGTTAGATAATCTGCCATTTAACGGCAAATTGCATGGTCTGGAAGCAGCGGTCTCGCAGCAGGAGTTTGACTCTGTGGTCGTCATTGGAGAGAGCAAACTTCCTGCGGCGATTTTGAAGCAGCTCGCGCGTATTAACGCTGAGTTTCATTGTCCGGTCTCGCTCAGGGGCAGTATTGCCGCTATTCATGCAGACTGGGTACAGCAGTTAAAAGGAGCCTGAAGCCATGGCCGCGACGAATAGCAGCAATCGATGCCTGATGTGGTTTCGGGCAGATTTGAGAACAGTCGATAACACCGCCCTGATTCAGGCGTGCCAAAAGTACCAGTCTGTGCTGGCAGTGTTCATTGCAACACCTGATCAATGGGCGGCTCACGATGTAGCTCCCATCCAGATCGATTTTATTCGCCGTCGGTTAGCTGTGCTCCGTTCTCAGCTGGCTGAGCTTAATATTCCAATGCGCATCGAAGCAGTTGCTGACTTTAACGCGGTCCCTGACTGTATGGCTACACTGGCTCGTGATTGGCAGGTCGAGCATGTGTTCTGTAACAAGCAGTATGAATGGAATGAGCGTCAACGTGACATGGCTGTCGGTCATGCGCTGGCAGAAGCGGGGATCAAATTCAGTGTACTGGAAGATACTTGCGTGCTGCCTGCCGGCACGATTCTGACCCGTCAGGGCGAGCCTTTCAGAGTTTATACGCCATTTCGCCGCGAATGGTTACGTCAGTTCCAGCAAAGCCCGGCGCTGGCACAAGCTGTGCCGCAACCTGTATCACCCAGTGACTGTGCGGAGAGCTTTGGCTCAGTGATCGAGACCAGCCTCGGCAAGTCATGGATGGATTACCCGCTGGTCGACAGCCACCTCTGGCCTGTTGAAGAAGATGCCATACGCGATGCCTTGATGCGTTTTTGTATCGAGCATGTCGCGGACTACGGTGAGCAGCGGGATTTTCCTGCTGTGGAAGGCACCAGTAAGTTATCACCTTATCTGGCCATCGGTGCCTTGTCCGCCCGGCAATGTGTCTCCGCGATTTTACATGAGCACCCGCAGGCACTCGAGAAGCAGGAGGATGGCCCTTTTGTCTGGCTCAATGAAATTATCTGGCGCGAGTTTTACCGCCATCTTATTGAAGCCTATCCGAAGGTCAGCCGGGCCCAACCATTTATCGGCTGGACAAACCAAGTGCTATGGCATTCAGACAATGCTGCTCTGTCACGATGGCAACAGGGAGAAACCGGATTTCCGATCGTTGATGCTGCTATGCGGCAGCTTAAAGCCACAGGCTGGATGCATAACAGACTGCGGATGATTACCGCCAGCTTTTTAACCAAGGATTTGCTGATCCACTGGCAGGCGGGTGAGAAGTGGTTCATGTCTCATCTGATCGACGGGGATTTGGCATCTAATAACGGTGGCTGGCAATGGGCCGCTTCTACTGGCACCGACGCTCAGCCTTATTTTCGGGTGTTTAATCCGACCACGCAGGGAAAAAAGTTTGATCCAAACGGCGAGTTCATACGTAGATGGGTAAAAGAGCTCGAAAAAGTACCCGATAAATATATTCACACCCCCCATGAGTGGCCCGGAGCAGCCAGCCTTGAGTATCCCATGCCAATGGTCGATCACAAGTTGGCGAGATTAGATGCCATAGAGGCATTTAAACAGGCAAAAGCCACAGCGGAAGCGGGTTAATGCTAAACACAGGAAGGAAGCCACATTATGAAAGAGCTGGATAGCGAACCTGTACCACTGAGAGAGACACCAAACGATTCAACCGGTACCGAGTTATCGGTTATGGAAAGGTTTATCCGTGTATACAGTGAGTTAGGTAAGGACAATCTTGCCAGTCTCGAATCTCTCTACCATACGGATGTGGTGTTTGAAGATCCCGCCCACAAAGTGGAAGGCTGGCTGGCACTGGAGGAGTATTTCAGACGTTTGTTCGCGAATGTCACACATTGTTCCTTCACGATTGAAGAGAGCATGAGTGATGCTCATCAGGGGTATCTGGTGTGGACCATGACATTTGCGCATCCGAAATTATCAAAAGGCGAATACCGCACAGTGAAAGGGTGCTCGCATCTGACTTTTCTTGATAACCGGGTGATTAAACACAGGGACTATTTCGATCTGGGCGAAATGTTGTACGAAGCAATACCGATTCTCGGCCGTGTGGTGAAAATGATTAAGGCAGGTTTGTGATGATGTCGACAGTACTGATTACAGGTGCCAGTTCTGGCATTGGCGCTCAGCTGGCCAAAGATTATGCAGCAGATGGCTGGCAGGTTATTGCGTGCGGACGTTCGCTTGATAAGTTGCAGCACCTTGCTGATCTCAGCGAAAAAATCATTCCGCTTGCCTTTGATGTCACTGACCATCAGGCCACCTGGGACGCCTTGGGTGACTCATCAATACGACCAAACCTGATCATATTGAATGCTGGCACCTGTGAATACATCGAACAGGGCAAAGTGGATGTGGCTCTGTTCAGACGTGTGTTTGATGTCAATCTGTTCGGGGTACTGAACTGTATAGAAGCCTTGCAGCCCAAGTTTACCGAAACAACCCATCTTGCGATTGTCGGTTCAACGGCCAGCTATGTGCCTTTGCCCCGGGCTGAGGCCTACGGTTCATCAAAAGCCGCGCTCAGTTATCTGGTCAATACGCTGAAAATGGATCTTTCCCGTGACGGTGTCACATTGACATTGGTGTCGCCAGGTTTTGTCAAAACACCATTGACCGATAAGAACGATTTTGCGATGCCAATGAGAGTGACCACGGACTATGCCTCGTTAAAAATCCGGAAAGGTATCGCCAAGCGCCGCTCAGAAGTGCACTTTCCGCCGCTGTTCAGCGGGTATCTCAAACTACTGTCGCTGTTACCTATGTCGTTACAGCTGGCGATCGTAAAAAAAATGACAGGGAAAACAGAATGAAAATTGCGATTATCGGTACCGGCATTGCTGGATTAACCTGTGCATGGAAACTGCACGAACAGCATGACATCACTGTGTTTGAGGCCAACGAGTATATTGGCGGCCATACCGCCACGGTGGATGTTGAAACTGCAAGCGGTCGTTATGCGATTGATACCGGGTTTATTGTCTTTAACAACAGAACCTACCCGCAGTTCGAAGCCTTGCTCAAAGAGATTGGTATTGGCCGCCAGCCGACTGAGATGAGCTTCAGTGTGCAGAACGACGCTATCGGACTGGAATATAACGGTCATGATGCGCTTTCTATGTTTGCCCAGCGCCGCAATTTATTTCGTCCTGAATTTTACCGCTTTATCCGTGACATCCTGAGATTCAACAAACTGGCAAGGGAAGCGGATCTTGATCAACTGGCATCAACAACTTTAGGGGAGTTTCTCACTTCCCACAGATTCAATGAGTATTTCTGTCAGAACTACATATTGCCCATGGGGGCTGCTATCTGGTCATCCACCTTGTCAGATATGCGGGCTTTTCCGTTGCCTTTCTTCGTCCGTTTTTTCCGTCACCATGGTTTGTTGGAAGTGACGAACCGACCTCAATGGTATGTGGTGCCGGGCGGATCGAGAGAGTATGTACGCAGCCTGACCCATGACTTTGCTGACAGGATTCATCTCAATCAGCCGGTTCTGAGTGTGCAGCGGTTAGGTCCTAAGGTAGAAGTTACTACCGCCCGCGGACAGCAGTATTTTGATCAGGTGATCTTCGCTTGCCACAGTGATCAGGCGCTCAGCATGCTGGCTGACCCGACGGTCAACGAAACTCAGGTATTAGGGGCTATCCCTTATCAGCAGAATGAGGTGGTGTTACATACCGATCGGAACATGCTGCCCAAAGCCAAACGTGCCTGGGCAGCCTGGAATTACCATCTGCCGGATGAAGCAAGTCGTGAGCGTCAGCTGGCCAGCGTGACATACAACATGAACATTCTGCAGGGGTTCGATTCACCGGAGACATTCTGCGTTACGCTCAACCGCACTGACGATATCGATCCTCAAACCATCCTCCGTCGTTTCAGCTACGCACATCCCGTGTTTAATACACAGTCCATAGCCGCACAGGGGCAGCGTGGTTTGATTAACGGCCAACAGGGTTGCTGGTTCTGTGGTGCTTACTGGTACAACGGGTTTCATGAAGACGGTGTGCGCAGTGCACTGGATGTTGTGAATGCGATTGAGGCGTCAGGCAATGGCAAGCGCCTGCCGCGAATGGAATTAGTCTCATGACAATGTCTGATTTACAGAGCGGCCTGTGTGTCGGTCAGGTGAGGCATCGTCGTTTTACCCCGGTGAAACATGCGTTTAGCTATCCCATGTTTATGCCCTTGATTGATCTTGATGAAGTGACCTCACTCAGCGAGCAGGTTGTGGGGTTTGGCTGTCGCTGGTATCACCCCGCAAGGTGGCGACGGGAAGACTATCTGAGGGCGGAGGGAGAAGGGCCCCTCAAGCAAAAGGTTCAGGACAAGCTGTTTGAGCTGACCGGCGAAAGGCTCGCAGGAAAAGTGAAGCAACTGTGTCAGTTACGGTATTTTGGGCTCTATTTTAGCCCGCTTAATCTTTATTACTGTTTTGATGAACAGGGTGAATGGCGCTGGCTGTTGGCGGAAGTGAGTAATACCCCATGGAATCAGCGCCATTACTATGCTGTGCCAGCAGTGTCGGATTGGCATGAAAAGCAGTGGTTACAGGGCAAAGCTTTTCACGTGTCGCCCTTCAATCCGATGGCTCAGCACTATCTTTGGCGGCTGAAACCGCCTGTCAGTCAAGTATTTGTGCATTTGGACATTATTGGCAACGACACGGGCAGCACCGTCATGGATGCGACGATGGCACTGCGTAAACAGGCTTTCACCACCCAGGTACTCTGGCGTCTGCTGCGGCAGACGCCGATTCAGACACTCAAGGTGGTCGCCGGCATTTACTGGCAGGCCATGAAGCTATGGTGGAAAAAAGTGCCGTTTCATGGTTACCCGAAGGACGCACATTTCCATACAGAAACAGTTAAGGGCTTCACTTCTGACAAGCCTTCTAAAAGAAAACAACCGGAACGCTGAGGTAGACGATGTCGAACACAGAAACGAAAAGCAGCTATAGCACTCAAGCTGAAAAAGGCACAATGGCTCGCCGTCTGGTCTTTGCTTTGCTGGCGCAATTACGCCATGCCGGCCTGACACTGGTAGACAGCCAGGGCGAAACACATCGGTTCGGGGATGAAACATCGAATTGTCAGGCGCATGTTCTGGTCAGAGAGCCAGGGCTTTACCAGCGACTGTTACAAGGTGGCAGTATTGCTGCCGGAGAGGCTTATATGGATGGCTGGTGGGATTCCCCCGATATCACTGCTGTTGTCCAGGTGCTGGCGAGAAATCTATCCATGCTGGATAAGCTGGAGTCAAAAACCAGTTGGATGACGCGTCTGGCTGAAGGGTGGCAACACTTTACCCGCCGCAACAATAAAGCCGGCTCAAAGCAAAACATTCTGGCGCATTATGATTTGGGAAATGACTTTTACCGGACGTTTCTGGACCCGCAAATGCTGTACTCCTGCGGGATCTATCATGATCCTTCAGAATCATTAGAACAGGCACAGTTAAATAAAATGGATCGTTTGTGCCGTCAACTGGATTTACAGCCTGATGATCACTTGCTGGAAATTGGTACGGGTTGGGGGGCGCTGGCTATTCACGCTGCCAGACAGTACGGGTGCCGGGTGACCACAACAACCATTTCTGATGCTCAGTATGAATACGCCAAATCACGTGTAGAACAGGAAGGCCTGTCGGATCGTATTACGTTGTTGCGCAAAGATTATCGCGATCTGAGCGGACAATATGACAAACTGGTTTCCGTCGAAATGGTAGAAGCGGTAGGTAAACGTTATCTGGCGACCTACATCAAGCAATGTCAGTCGCTGTTAAAAGAAGGTGGTCTGCTGGCGATACAGGCAATTACTATCGCTGATCAGCGATTTGAGAGTTACAGCAAAGGCGTTGATTTTATCCAGAAGCATATTTTCCCGGGTGGTTTTCTGCCGTCTGTGACACTGCTGGCGCAAAGTCTGACGCAATACAGCGATTTTGTTATCCGGGATCTGAAAGATATCGGACTGGACTACGCACGCACACTGGCCGACTGGCACCGCTTGTTTAATGCCAGTGCCGAACAGCTCAGTAAGCAAGGCTTTGATCCACGTTTTATTCGTATGTGGCGTTATTACCTGTGCTATTGCGAAGGTGGATTTAAAGAAAAAACGATCAGCACAGTGCAATTGATAGCCAGCAGACCAAAGTGGCAATAACTCACTGGTTTACTAACGAGAAGGGTAAAGCAAATGAAAACGCCATGCGGGACACAAACCTTAACGACCAAGGCATTAGTTGCCGTCGGTCTGTTGTTTAACGGATTCTGGCTGCTGGCGGTTCTGGGACAAAATGACTGGATCGCGCTGCTGGCGTGTATCCTGGTCATAGTCTGGTGGTGTTATCCGGCTTCAGTAAAACAGGTGCTGGTTATTGCACTGGCAGGTTGCCTGATGGATGGATTACTGACCTATACGGATATTTATCGGTTTGAAAGTAGCTTTATGCCAGCCTGGCTCATTCTGCTTTGGCTGGGGTTTGCCACCTTTGTCTGGTTCCTGCGCCATAACCTGGCAAGGTATCCGGCCTCATTGGTGTTACTGGCTGGCAGTCTCGGTGGTGCAGGCAGCTACCTGGCGGGAAAACAACTGGGTGCTGTGTCCTGGCCTGCTGGCGACACACTGACCATTTTGATAGTCACAGTGTGCTGGCTGGTTTTTTCAGGACTTCTTTTGTTGTGGATACGAATCTGTATCGAAAAGGAGGTATGAGATGCGTCTGCTAACGATTTTCACTGCTGTGTTGCTGTTAGTCTCGCCCTGGTCACTGGCCAGCGGCGCCTGGCAAAGTTGGCCGGTTGTCGGAGAGGCCACTTTAAAATGGGGCCCTTGGGTGATTTATGACTCTCAGCTTCGTACTCCGTCTGGGCGTTACAATGCAAAGATGGCGGATTCGGTCGCGCTGGTGATCAAGTATCAGCGGGATATTGATAAAGATGACTTACTGGATGCGACGGATGACCAATGGCAGAAACTGGGAGTTACGGCTGCCAAACGCCAGCAATGGCGGCTTGTGCTTGATAATATCTGGCCGGATGTACGTAAAGGCGATCGGCTGATATTTGTGATTCACGCTGGTGGAGGGACATTTTACCGGGACAACACTGTGATTGGCGAAGTACGGGACAGGGAAATGGCTAATGCCTTTCTGGATATCTGGTTATCACCACAGACTCGGTATCCCGAGCTGCGAAAACGGCTCATCGGACGGGTATGACATAAGGGAGAAACAGGATGATACATAGGTACAACACCAGGTGGGCTAACTGGCTAAAAGTGACAGGGCTGATGGTGGTGCTGTTAATCAGTGGCTGTTCTGCATCCGTTGATGATCACAAATATCACCGTCCTGAACTGGATCTGTTCAGTTATTTCAATGGCAATGTGAAAGCCTGGGGGATGCTTCAGGACAGATCCGGCAAGCAGACAAGGCGTTTCTCCGTTGATATTATCGGAACCGTTCAGGGTAATACGCTGACGCTCAAAGAAGACTTTGTGTTCGATGACGGAGAGAAACAGCAGAGGATCTGGACAATCCAGCGTCAGTCCGAAGGTGTTTACACCGGAACGGCGGGAGATGTGGTAGGCGATGCCACCGGTAAGGTGTCAGGCAATGCACTTAACTGGCAGTACACGCTGAGGGTGCCTGTCGGGGAGACCACCTATGACATCGCCTTTGATGACTGGATGTTCCTCCAGGATGATGTCCGTATGTTTAACGTTGCCAGAATGAGTAAATGGGGCGTTCACGTTGGCACGGTAACGCTTTTCTTTGAAAAGTCTGTTAATTGATGCCGTCACCTTTGTGTTGTGTATGCTCTGGCTCAGGTGGTTGAAGCACGAGCCAGAGCAACCATGCGCTTTAGCAACCAGCGCAGCAAGGTTGGAATATGATCAATTTCCTCGCTGTCTGTGAATTCCACCATGGCCAGGGCAACATCAGGTTTGGCATGATGCTTGAGCGCTTTCTGTATGATCTTCTTGGGTGGCGCAGGGTGATCATCCGATATTCTGGCCAGTTTACGGAAAAGAGGTTCATAACCGTGGTTGAACAGAAAGTGCTCGATATCGAGATCAGGTAATACGGTTAACCTGTGTTTATCCAATTCACTGCCAAGCATATGTCGCACCGTTTCCGCGTACTTCTTGCCGGCGGCATCGCCGTCTGTCACGACATGCCATTCAATGCCCATTAATCTTGCAATTTTGATAATCGGCTTCAGGCCACTTTGTGCAAATTCAATAACCTGGACGCCTTCAGAAGCAAAGTTATACCCGCACCGGTAAGCAAACTCATTTAACAGCCAGACTTCTGTTTCCCCTTCTACAAGCAGCCAGGCCCGGGCGTAGAGTGCGCCGGGGCGGTGTAACCGTACATGAAAGCCAACTCTGCGTAGCTCGTCCCTGCTGAGGCTATGGCTGTCCAGACTGTAAACCCGGGTTTTATCCGGCTCTCTGTTGAGCTTTTTTATACTGTTCAAAGGCACAACGGATGCCAGTTCCGGGCTGTTGGTAGTGAGAATTTTCTGCATAGGCATATTAACGACAAAAGCCCATGCCTGATGAAGAATGATGGGATGGAGCCGGCCTTCCGGGTCTTCAAGGATCATGATGGGACGCGATATGCGCTTTAGTTCTACCGGCCCCCGGGCGCGGATGTAGGCATTGATGAGCCCCATGAGTACCAGTCTGTTTTGTTTGGTCATTTCCGGGCGGGCCAGCATTTCCAGAGGGTTAGGGGAATAGTGAGTGCGTTCAGGAAAAGGCCTGAGATCCCTGCGAGGCGCTTTATGATGTGGCGTAAACGCAAAATAATGATCAACCAGCGTTCGCAATGCCCGGATACTACTTTTGATTTCATCGCTGCTGACATGTCCGGGGCGTGTCATCAGGCGGCGGCAGGTATTATCGAGCCGCCGCTCTATCCGGGTGTTGATGAGATTTCGTTGTTCCTGATCGATCTCTTCTTGCTGTTCTGTTTCAAGCCGCAACTGCCTTGCATCGCGGATTCGCACGATAGGGTGTAAGACCATCAATTGTCTGGCAAGTTTATTATTGTCCGGGCAGTCGATGATATTGCCGCCGGCATCGAGAAAGTGACGTTCAGTGATCACTTTATCGTCTTCACGCTCGCTGGTTATCTGATAGTAAAATTGCTTACCGTCTTTTCCGTTTCTGACCCATACGGGCTTGAAAGAACGGTAACGCCGGGCTTTGTGCTCGCCTGGATAATCTTCAACCCAGTTCAGGACGATGTGAATCTGAGACACCTGGGTATGGCCCAGCGAATAATCAACATGAAAGTCAGAAAAATGAAAGTTATGGAATTTGGCGTCTGGTGAAAGTGCGATACTCAGAGCATCCAGCAGGGAGGATTTACCCCAGGTGTTTTCACCTATAAGTACCGTCAGCTCATTCAGTGTCAGAGACAAGCGTTTGATCCCTCTGAAACCTGCAATTTCGATTCTGCTTAAATGCATTCTTCACCTGCCCACTGTGTTTACTTACTGTAAGCCTATAGCATTACGAGACAGTGTGTTCATGTATATGCTCACAAAATTTGCAGAAGCTGTTGATTTCCATCGTGATTGAAATTCAGTCCGGGCGGCTGCTTGTGATGAATCAACGGGATTGTTATAGTCCAGACCAAACAGAAATCTGAGTATTGGCTCAGAATTATCAAACACCTATTGGGATAACAAATCCTAACTTATCAGGAGTTGGCTGATGGCAAAAATAATTCATACCATGGTGCGAGTACATGATCTGGAGAAGTCCCTCGTTTTTTATAAACAGGCACTGGATTTAGACGTTGCACACCGCTTGGATTTTGATGACTTCAGCCTGGTCTATCTGCGTAACGATGAGAATGATATGGAGCTTGAGCTGACCTGGAACAAAGGTGCTGAGCCTTATACTCACGGCAGCGGTTACGGGCATATTGCTGTGGCGGTGGATGATCTGGACGCGGAACATGAAAAGCTGCGCGCTCTCGGGTATGCACCACTGGATATCAAGGAATTTTCCCGCGAAGGCCAGTTACTGGCTCGTTTCTTTTTTGTCTTAGACCCGGATGGGTACAAAATTGAAGTCCTGCAACGGCACGGGCACTATCAGTAATATCTTTATATGTGAACTTATAAATGCATGAAAAGGCAGCATTAATGCTGCCTTTCTGACTTTTGGTTGCCTGATTATGGTGATATTTTTGTGACAGATGAGATATTCATCCCTGGATACTGCCCTTTCCTGTATGATGATATGCACAATGTGATAAGAATCATATCTGATTGAAATATTTCACGGAGAACTGTAAGCCTTTATGACCCGACACACTCAAGCCCGAATTACCATCGCCCATATCAACGATACGCACTCTCACTTTGAACCCTCAGCAATCAAACTGACTTTGCCCGAACAGGTGTTAATGCAAACGCCAAGTCCGTCTGTTGCAGGGAATAAGCATGAGACGACTGTGTATGCCAGTTGTGGCGGGTTTGCACGGGTATCGACGGCGGTGAAAGAGGCAAGAAAGCAAGCGTATTTAAATGGCCGTGAGTTTATGTTCGTGCATGCGGGCGATTGCTTTCAGGGCACATTGTATTTTTCGCTGTTTAAAGGCCAGGCCAATGCCAGACTGCTGAATGCGATTGGTGTAGAAGCTATGGCGCTGGGTAATCATGAACTGGATATGGGCAACACGCTGGTTGCTGATTTTCTGGATCAGGTCGATTTTCCAATGCTGGCTGGTAACTGGGATTTGAGTCTGGAAGATCAAAGTAAGCGTAACCCGCTGAGACCCAAATCAAACCTGCTGGCCTATAACAATGATACGGGTTGTGCGCGCTACATGCTGAAAGATGTGCAGGGTGAGCCAGTCGCAATCTTTGGCCTGACCATTGAAAATATGGATAAAATTGCCAATCCGGATCCGGATACCTCTTTCCGATCGGTTGTGTCCGTTGCTGAAAAGACCATTGCAGAGTTACACTGTCACGGCGTGAACAAAATCGTGTTGCTCAGTCATCTTGGCTATGAGCGTGACCTTGAACTGGCTGAAAAAGTGAATGGGATAGGCGTTATCATCGGCGGTCATACCCATACCATGCAAGGGGACTTCATCAATGTCGGATACGGCAAAAAAGACCAGTATGCCGTCAAGATCAAGGATACCTGTGTGGTGCAGGCCGGTTGTAATGCTCTGGCTTTAGGGCAGATTTCGATCGATTTTGCGGCTGACGGCAGTATTGAACAGGTGTCTGGCGGTAACCAGTTGCTGCTTGGCCGCCAATTTACGCTGGATGCCACACGCAATGAGCATTTAGACCCGGATTGCCACGAAATGGTAAAACGCTACCTTCAGCAACAGCCAAATATTACGATGTGTGCTAAGGATCCGGTTGTAGAGCATATTCTGAATCTGGATTATCGTCCGGCGGTTCGTGAACGCCAGACCAATAAAGTGGCAGAAGTGACTGAATCACTCCGTCATGTCAGAGTTCCTGATAGCCATGGTGCCAGCGCCATTGCCCCTCTGGTGGTTGAAAGTTTTGTTCATCATGGCAGACAGATGGGTTTTGAGGTTGATTTTGGTATTCACAATGCTGGTGGTGTCAGAACCTCGCTTAATCCCGGGCCTATCAGTTCTGCTGATATTGCCGGGCGTTTACTGCCTTTCGCCATTGGACTGATGGTTTACAAAGTCAAAGGCGTCAAAGTGCGTGAAGCGCTTGAAGGAGCGATTGATAACGCTGTTGATAACGGCGTTGAAGGCACGGGAACCGGCAGTTTCCCCTATACGGCTCATTTGCGTTTTACTTATCGCTGTTGTTTGCCGAAAGGTAAGCGGATCGAAAAACTCGCATATTTCAAAGAAGGGGAGTGGTTGCCTCTGGAAGATGACGCTGTATATACCTCAGTATCATCCGGCTATACGGCGACAGGGAAAGAAGGTTATCAGGCACTGCTGGATTGCGAAATGGCACCTTTATCACTCGATTGCACTATGGCTGAAGCGTTTGAAAATTATGCGCGCTATCAGCAAAAGCTTTCTGCACCGAAAGACGATCTCATCACTTACATTCCATGTGAGTGTGAGCATGAACAGGGTACTGCGTAAAGCTCAACATCCGTTTTGGGTAATTTGTAGTCTGGCCTGACCATACGTCAGGCTTTTTTATCTGCCTATTTTCTATTTAATGATGGCAAGTCCCCGGTCGACTGATAACTGATAAGGTAATCAGGCAAGAGTTGGGTATGAATCGGGATTGGCTGGATGCAATTTTAATCAGTGTTTGGATTGTGGCCTGGAGTGCCCTGACATACTGGGTACCAGTGACGGGTATCTGAGAGCGGGAATAAAAGAGGTATTCAACGAAATACCTCTTCAGCGCCTCAGAAATGCTTATGCGAATACGGCTTCGGCAGCCGCATGGTCTTCATCTGTCTGCGCCGACAGATGCGCTAATCGGTAGGCTGCAAGATCTTCAATGGTCAAAACGGGCATATCATGACGTTCACCAAATGCAATCACTTCAGGCAGACGGGCCATAGTGCCATCGGGGTTGGTCAGCTCGCAGAGCACGCCATACGGCTTTCGGCCTGCTAGGCGCATCAGATCTATGGTTGCCTCTGTGTGACCCCGACGACCCAGCACACCTTCAGAATTCGCTTTCAGCGGAAAAACATGGCCTGGTCTGTGCAAATCGCCGGGCTGTGCATCATCGGCAATGGCTGCTTTGATTGTGGTGACACGATCAGCGGCAGAAACGCCTGTTGTGACGCCCTTTGCAGCCTCAATGGTTACCGTAAAACCAGTTTGATTTACGCTGGTATTATTGTCTACCATCATGGGTAACTCGAGTTGGTCTACTCGCTCCTGGGTTAAGCACAAGCAGACAATGCCTGAGCACTCGCGAATCATCAGCGCCATTTGCTCAGTCGTGAGCGTATCGGCAGCAAAAATGATATCCCCTTCGTTTTCACGATCTTCGTCATCAACAACCAATACACCCCGACCTTCACGAATAGCGCGGATGCCAGTTTCAACGCGCTCGAAAGCGGTACCAAAAGGGGAAAGCAGAGACTGATTCATGGTATTTACTCCATTATTAACATTAACGTTACCAGAATCAGGGCGCAAAAAAACAGCGTTTCAGCCAGGCTGAAATAGCTTTACAGGTAGGTGTTAACAGGCAAGCCAAAGGCTCGCTGAACATAATGTAAAAGCAAGAAACAAATCCGCTGATTCTCTTCCATCCGGACTATAACCGTCGGCTCTGGACTCGCTGCATGCAGTTGAACACGAAGTTTCACCAGATCTGCTGACCTTCATCCACACTGAGTGTGATTGCGATGAAGCGCTCGCGGGCTTCTGTCGAAACAAGCTTGGCTTTACTTGCCTGCCTCGATCAGTTACCGCCGGTGGGGAATTTCACCCCGCCCTGAGAATTCCTGCCGATAATAATGAAATCAATGAGCAAAGAGCAAGACTGGAATCACGTTAAACAATATTTATCAGTTCAATCCGCACAATTGCTTGTTTTCTGCTCATGGAATCAGCTCACAGAGGGCGTTTGTGTTGGGGTCTTGCTATTGAGTAAGTGGCTCATCCACTTTACCACTAACGGCATGGCATAGATTGGAAGCTGAAGTGCACCAACAAGAATGAGATAGTCAGGGCCTAATGCAGATCCGGCAACGGTATAAGTCAGCAAGACGTTCCGGTTTGCAGAAGTGATGCCCGCAAGGAGACCATTCTGGACATTTTTCCGCATAAACAGAAGAAAACCAGTGGTAAAGAACAGCAGACATATTGCAATACCGTAACCAAAGTAGAGTAATCCTTGCTGCCATGACTGATCGACAAATTCACGAAAATCCGCCACCAAGCCCATGGGAAACGCCGGTACCAGCAAAATGGTCACTTGCGCAATTTTACTGTGTGTTCGCTGAATAATGTGGGAAGGAACGTAGCGATGACACAGTGCTGAGAGCAGCATAGGGCCAAAAATGAAAATGACCAGTCGCTGGGAATACGTGATCAGATCAAGACTGAAGCTGTCATGCCGGAAAACAATCAGATTGATACAGAGAACAACGGGCATCAGCAGCGTGGTGGCAATTGTCATCGCCATGGCTGTCATGACATCCAGTCCGACTGAGCGTGCTATGGCCGGAGTGGCAAACAATGAACCGGTTGCCGCAACTGCTGAAATGGCCAGGATCAATGATGATGAAGCACCCAAAACAGAGGCAATGAAGGTTGAGAGCATTGACAGAAGTGCAGCATGATAAAAAGCGTAAACCCAGATTTTCGGCTGAAATAAAAGGCTGATTAAAGCGTTTTGTTTTATCCCAATCAAAGTAAATAACATCAAAAAGAAAAGAATGTAAGGCAAATAAGGGAAGATTGCAGTAGAAATCGCTGGAAAGGAAAATCCAATTAAAGCGGCAAGTAATAAAAGTACTGATGAGTGTCTCGCAAGCAGGGATAACATCTTACATCCTGTGTGATTGTTAATTAGTTGTGATTTATGGTCGGGCTTGATCTGGTAACACGCTATTTAGGCATTTATTGATACCATTTCATGACAGATTATTCATCTCTTCAGCGTATATATTTTTTACAGTCATTCAAATTGAAACTTTTGTTTAACAGATTAGATTTTTTTATGATTTAATGGAAAAAATGTCATTTTTAGTTCAAAAATCAACCGGTTACTATTTGCCCTGTAGAACAACATCTTACCTATCAATATTGAGGCAA
The DNA here is from genome assembly GCF_003614885.1 of Photobacterium salinisoli. Taxonomy (GTDB): domain Bacteria; phylum Pseudomonadota; class Gammaproteobacteria; order Enterobacterales; family Vibrionaceae; genus Photobacterium; species Photobacterium salinisoli. The sequence continues at coordinate 48,019 of NZ_QZMS01000011.1, read as the reverse complement.
TCATGGCACAGGCAATGCATTTCGACACCATTACAAATCAGGACGTCATGGAGAAGAAAGCCTATTCGCTAAACATCAAAGGATTGATTGCACACGCACTGGATATTTTGTTACCACGTCAGCAGGTATCCGTTAAGACTTATCAGGTTTCTCATCTGCCAGTTCATCTGCAGAAAGACATTGGTCTGATTCGATAAGCATGTTACTTGCAAGACAACATAAACGCCGGCCGAAAGCCGGCGTTTTTTTTGTGTTAATTTTTCTTATGTGAAAGTGGTGTAAGTTCGTGGTGAGTAACACTGAGTTAGAACATTTTCATCATAATTATCAGTTTTTAATCTGTTTGGGTTTATTTTACATAGGCATATGGCATGATAGTGTCATTAAATATATCGGAAAGGAGTGGTTTCGTGGGTTTCTGGTCAAAGCTCTTTCGAAGAGAAACGGCAGATTCGAAAACGCTTGAAGTAACACCTGAGGAATATAAAGGGTATCTCATTTACCCTGAGCCTATTTCCGAAGGCGGGCAGTTTCGGATTGCTGGCAGGATTTGCAAAGAATGTGAAGGTGAGCTTAAAACACACACTTTCATACGGTCAGATCTACTGGCAAGTAAAGCGGATGCGACAACATTTATGGTGAATAAAGCCAAGATGTTTATCGATCAGACTGGCGATGCCATGTTCCGGTAAATGAGTGCATTGTCTGAAGGAGTAAAGACGCTGCGCTGAAATGAATGTTTAGAGACCGGTACTTTTTATCAGGGAGCCGGACCCCGGTTATTGCTCATTCTGTTTTTTGCATGGCTGGTGGGAAACCCTGAATGTTGTTGGGAGAAAACGGTAATCTTGGGTGCGTAGTTCATTCTCTTGCAGTGTTGGGCTGATGAATGAAATTGACTACAGAGCCTGGATTTACCCTTAAATTGTTGGTGTCATTAACTTCTGATAAGTCAATAACATCCGTTGTTTAATCTCAAGTAAAGAGTGTTGTATTGGTTCCATACTCAGCCGTTGCGATACTGGGAATTGGATACTAAATGTGTACATTTTTGCTACTGTTCAGGGAATAACGATGCAGATAGGTGTGCCTAAAGAAATACTCGCGAATGAAACGCGAGTGGCTGCGACGCCGAAAACGGTCGAACAGCTATTAAAAATGGGGTTCAGTGTTGCTGTTGAACATGACGCTGGTATTCACGCAAGTTTTGATGATGCTGCTTTTGAAGCTGCAGGCGCTAGTGTCGTGTCTACGGAAGAAGTGTGGCAGTCAGATCTGATATTTAAAGTAAATGCCCCCAGTGATGATGAGATTGCTCTTCTGAAAGAAGGGGCCAGCCTGGTCAGCTTTATCTGGCCGGCGCAAAATCCAGAATTGCTGAAGAAACTTTCCAGTAAAAATATCAATGTAATGGCGATGGATTCAGTGCCGCGTATTTCACGTGCACAGGCCCTGGACGCATTGAGCTCAATGGCAAACATTGCCGGTTATCGTGCCGTCGTTGAAGCTGCCCACGAGTTTGGACGTTTCTTTACCGGGCAGATCACTGCAGCAGGTAAAGTACCGCCAGCAAAAGTGCTGGTTGCCGGTGCAGGGGTTGCCGGACTAGCCGCTATCGGTGCTGCGGGCAGCCTGGGTGCCATTGTGCGCGCCTTCGATGTACGCCCTGAAGTCAAAGAGCAAGTGCAGTCTATGGGTGCTGAATTCCTTGAAGTCGATTTCAAAGAAGATACCAGCACAGGTGATGGCTACGCGAAAGAAATGTCAGATGAATTTAACAAGGCCGCCGAGCGATTGTACGCTGAGCAGGCGAAAGACGTTGACATTATTATCACTACCGCGTTGATTCCCGGTCGCCCGGCACCTCGTCTGATTACGCAGGAAATGGTTGATTCCATGAAACCCGGTAGCGTTATCGTTGACCTTGCAGCTGCCAATGGAGGTAACTGTGCTTATACGGAAGCCGATAAAGTTATCACTACGCCTAACGGCGTAAAAATTATCGGTTATACCGATATGGTCAGCCGTCTGCCCAACCAGTCATCCCAGCTCTACGCGACTAACCTGGTTAATTTGATGAAGCTGTTATGCAAAGAAAAAGACGGCAATATCAATATCAACTTTGATGATGAAGTGCTGCGCGGTTTAACCGTGGTGAAAGAAGGTGAACTCACCTGGCCGGCACCACCCATTAAAGTATCTGCAGCTCCTCAGCAAGAAAAAGCGGTCGCGGCGCCTGTCACCAAAGCAGAAAAAGCGCCAATGGCGCCAGCCAGAAAGTATGGTTTGATGGCTGCGGGGGCGTTATTGTTTGGCTGGGTCGCTAACTATGCACCTGCTGAATTCCTTTCTCACTTTACGGTTTTTGTTCTGGCCTGCGTGGTGGGTTACTACGTCGTATGGAACGTGACGCATGCATTGCACACACCACTGATGTCAGTGACCAATGCTATCTCCGGTATCATTATTGTCGGTGCCTTATTGCAGATTGGTCAGGGAGTTGGCGTCGTGTCCTTCTTTGCCTTTATTGCTGTTTTGATCGCAAGTATCAATATTTTTGGTGGCTTTACTGTCACTAAGCGGATGCTTGAAATGTTCCGTAAAGATAAGTAAGGGAGTTGTTATCAATGTCTGCAGGAATTGTTCAAGCGGCCTACATTATTGCTGCTGTCCTTTTTATAATGTCGCTGGCAGGACTCTCTAAACAGGAATCCGCAAAGTCAGGTAATTACTTTGGCATGGCAGGGATGGCCATAGCATTGATTGCCACTATTTTTGGCCCCGAATCAGCAGGTACTGGCTGGATTATTCTGGCCATGATTGTGGGTGGTGCCATTGGTATCCACTATGCCAAGAAAGTTGAAATGACACAGATGCCAGAGCTGGTTGCTATTCTTCACAGTTTTGTGGGTATGGCTGCTGTACTGGTTGGTTTCAATACATTCCTTGACCATGGTGAACCACTGACTGGTGCGATGTTAACCATTCATTTGGTTGAAATTTTCATCGGTGTGTTCATCGGTGCAGTGACCTTTACAGGTTCAGTGGTGGCTTTTGGCAAACTTCGCGGCACAATGTCATCCAAGCCTTTGATGTTGCCTCATCGTCATAAACTGAACTTGCTGGCTGTTGTGGTTTCTCTTGTTTTACTGACAGTGTTTGTTGACCCGGATCCATCGATATTCCCACTCATTGTTGTGACAATTATCGCTTTAGCATTCGGTTATCATTTGGTCGCATCGATAGGTGGTGCAGATATGCCGGTTGTCGTGTCAATGCTGAACTCCTATTCAGGATGGGCAGCAGCGGCGGCTGGCTTTATGCTGGCAAATGATCTGCTCATTGTGACGGGTGCTTTGGTCGGCTCTTCAGGTGCGATACTGTCTTATATCATGTGTAAGGCAATGAATCGTTCATTTGTCAGTGTTATTGCAGGTGGTTTTGGTACAGATGGCTCTGTTTCTACCGGTGATGAAGAAGTGGGCGAGTACCACGAATCCTCTGCGGAAGAAGTTGCAGAAATGCTGAAAGATGCTCGTTCAGTGATCATCACACCAGGATACGGTATGGCAGTTGCGCAAGCGCAATATCCGGTCCATGAAATTACAGAGAAACTACGGGCAAAAGGAGTGGAAGTCAGATTTGGTATTCATCCGGTTGCAGGTCGTTTGCCTGGCCACATGAATGTGCTGCTGGCTGAAGCGAGAGTCCCTTACGATATTGTCCTGGAAATGGACGAAATCAATGAAGACTTCTCAGAGACAGACGTTGTGCTGGTGATCGGTGCTAACGATACGGTTAACCCGGCAGCAATGGAAGACCCTGGTAGCCCGATCGCCGGTATGCCAGTTCTGGAAGTGTGGAACGCGAAACACGTTATCGTATTCAAGCGTTCAATGAATACCGGTTATGCAGGTGTTCAAAACCCATTGTTCTTCAAAGAAAACACTCAGATGCTGTTTGGTGACGCCAAAGAGAGTGTTGAGAACATTGCCCGCTTTCTGTAAGTAACTCAGTAAACGACTCACTAACGCCGCTTAAAGTATTGAGCGGCGTTTTTCTTTTTTGGTGTCTGATGCGAAAGCTTCAACAGAAAAGCGAATGAATAGCCTGTAATCTGGGGGCTGATTGCTCCGTGAGGATGGCGAGAATGCGGAATCCCTTTATAGTTATCTGATCTAATGACAATTTTCTGACAATACTGAACCGGTGAATGTTAAACTTCCGCGCTATGAAAAAGTATGTGCTAATAATTTCTATTCTGTTTACAGGCTCCCTCAAAGCGGAGACGGAAAGTTTGCCTGATCGTATGTCAGCGGCTCGTGCTGAATTGCTTTCCAGTAAACCTCTGGCTACATACGATTTTCGTCAGTTACAAAGTCGTTACCCGACACCCTTGCTGTTGCCATCTAGTTTGTTGCCGCAATCAGCAAAGTACCCGCTATCGGCGTTGCGACACCTTTATCAAAATTCGGAAACCTGTAAGGGCCCTTGGCCCGTCAGCCCTTTGGTAACACATCCTGTCGTTTTTACTCGCGCGATGTGTAACAGCGTTGTGTTACCAAGAGGCTGGTTTGTACGTTCTGGCTATGTTCATCCAGGCGGTGGGAGTTATGCTGCGCGTTACCTGGAAAAGTTTCCAAACCGTAAAAAAGAACTGGAAAGCTACTTACACATTCAGGAACGTGATCTAGCAGCGACAGGCACTGTGCTGGGACGATTACAGCGGATGAGCAGTGAAGAAATCCGTGTGTTTATTGCCGGTGCGGAAGCTTTCATCTCCAATGGTGAGCTTTGGATCCGCAATGGGAATGAATACCATGTCTATGATCAGCCTACATGGTCCCAGGCACTGGCAAAGCATGATCTGCACTTTACGCGTTTGGTTGCCACTGACTTCTGCTTAGTCAAAAGTGGCAACATTTGCTGGCAGGAAGAAGATAAGTCGTACCTGACGACATATTTGCTTGCAGGGTTGCTGGTTGTCAATATCGGCTTGCTTATGGGCTGGGTGATGTATCGCTGGCGTATTCGCCGACGTGCTATGCAGGAAAGAATGCTGGTCCTGCAAATCCTGACTCACGAGCTTCGCACACCTATCGCAAGTTTGAGCATGACGGTGGAAGGTTTTCGTCGTCACTTTGATGCTTTGCCTGAAACCCTATATGATGAGTTCAGACGATTGACCGAAGATTCACGCCGATTAAGGCAGTTGGCCGAGGCCAGTAAGGATTACCTGCAGGCGAATCATCAAGAATTGAGTGTTCAGAATCTGGAGTCTTTTAATGAATGGATTGAATTTATTGCAGAACCATATGATGTGACATTGTCACTTCCTGAGGACCGTGGCGTCAAGGTCAATATGTACTGGCTTGGAACCTGTATTGATAACTTGCTGTCCAATGCTCACAAATATGGCCAAGCCCCGATTGAATTAACATCATCGTTCAAAGATGGAAAATTGATTGTCATAGTTAAAGACCAGGGAAGTTTAGGTAGTAAGGATTGGGCCCGACTGAGAAAACCCTTTGTGAGTGAAAAAGGTTTAGGGTTGGGACTGACAATCGTTGAATCGATGATCCGTCGAATGGGTGGGCGGATGAAATTAATAGGTCCGCCAACCACTTTTATTTTGGAGATACCGTGTGAATCAAACTCTGCTACTGGTTGAAGATGACCGCAACCTTGCTGATGGTTTGCTCGAATGTTTGAAAGAAGCAGGCTATGAGTGCCTGTATGCTGACTGTGCAACCAATGTTGAACCTTTGTGGGCGCAAGCCGATCTGGTTGTTCTTGACCGCCAACTACCCGAAGGAGACTCGCTGACTTACCTTGACGGTTGGTTAAAGCTGAAATCGGTTCCAGTTATTCTGCTTACAGCAATGGTGTCCGTGAATGATAAAGTCATCGGGCTGGACTCAGGCGCCAAAGATTACCTGACGAAACCTTTTGCCGAAGAAGAACTGCTGGCCCGTATCCGTGTACACTTGAGAAATGGTGAGTCTGAATCGCAAAATGCTAACCTTATTTCGATTGGTGAAACACTGATCAACCTGGAAAGCCGTGAAGTGAAGCAAAAAGGGGACTCTGTCACCCTCACTCGCACCGAATTTGAACTGCTTGTTTTCCTTGCTAAACATTCAGGCAGGGTGTTTACCCGCGACGAGTTGCTCGATCAGGTGTGGGGGTATAACCATTATCCAACAACACGTACTGTCGATACTCATATCCTGCAGTTACGTCAGAAACTGCCTGGTATTGAGATAGAAACGCTGCGCGGTGTTGGCTATCGGATGAAAGCACCGCAAGAATGAAATCGCTGTGGGTAACACCTGTCTTTGGGATCGTGACATGTCTGTTCATGATCCCTCAGGCATCGGCTAAATGGTTTGTGGGTAAGGATCTCTATACTGTCGCGCACCAGCGGTTACTGGAAGGGAACACGGCTGCCAGTTTCGAGACTATGGTTCAGGCCTGGCAGCAGCTTCCTTCTGAGGAGCAGCAGGCTAATCTGAACGATTTATTGGAGCTTGCCATCACAGAAGATTGCGGTTTCAGTCTGAAACAACGAAGTCTTCCTGAGTGGCTGTCTAAAGTAGCTGTTCGACGTGAGGTGATCCAGAACCTGAACCAGGTATTACTGAGGTTGTCTGTTACGGGAATTACTCAGGCTAAACAGCTTGATATAACGTTTTCCCGCTGGCCAGACACGCAATTCAGTATGCCTGCGGCTTCTATTTCTGAGAATGGTCAGTTTGTCTCTGAATCCCGTCGTTTAGATGAGCCCTTAGCTGCAGGTCTTTATCAGTTGAAAATAACGGCAGGTAGCGAGCGCAGCTGGAATTCCTGGATAATACTGACCAAGCCGGATCCGAAACAGAAAATTGGCTGGAAAGACAGTAAAAACTGGCGTATTGAGCGCGAAGTGATACCCAATTCAACGTGCCCGTCGCCTGTATTGTCGATGAATTTGTTTGATTTGAACGACACAAGCTGGAGCCCTATCTGGACTCAGGATGTCGATGGAAAATTACCGACAAGTTTGCCGGCGATTGATGTGCCTGATGGCCGTTACTGGTTGAGTGTCGGACTGGTTGAAAGCCGCTGGCAGGGGGACATCTCTATTTTGGATATTCAAAGAATAACACGGCCGGTTGATTATCCTGATTTTTAACAGTCTATACCGAGTAATAGTCTGTTGCGTAACCTGAAACGATAGCGCAGGTTTGACCACCTGAAACCAAGGCCACAGTGTCTTGGTTTATTGTTTTATATCAACCTGCCTCTGTCATATTTGTCTATGATGTCTTTTTTACTGTAAGTAGTGAAAAGCACATGCAAATTGTAGATAAAGCTTCCGCACTGAAGATCCCCCCTTTTTTACGTTTGGCGTTTCGGCCCTTTTTCCTGACTGCCAGTCTGTTCTCCGTTATCACAATGGTAATCTGGGCGGGTTTTTGGTCTGGTTTTATACTGTTCCCTATGTACGGCAATCCAGTGTGGTGGCACAGCCATGAAATGCTTTTTGGATTTACCGGTGCGGTGATAGTTGGATTTCTGCTGACAGCAGTACAAAACTGGACAGGTCTTCCTGGTATCAGCGGCTGGAAGCTGGGGCTGGTGTTTGCAATATGGTTGATTGCGAGAGTGTCGTTGCTTGTTATGGTTCCCAATGTTGTCTGGATGATACTTGACCTGCTCTGGCTGGCTATGGCACTTCTTTTCCTCGCGATACCAATAGTTCGGCTTCGCCAGTGGCGGAATGTACTTTTTCTGCCAGTGCTGTGTTTGTTGTTGCTTCTAAACGCTCGTATGCATGGAGCGGTATTGGGTTGGACTGATGTTCCGCTGACCACTGTGGCATTGCAAACTACCTTGTTAATTGCTGTGCTGATGACTGTCATGGGAGGCCGTGTTATCCCATTTTTTACGGCGCGAGGCACACAAACCGACCCTATCACACGTGTACTTTGGCGTGAACATTTAGCTCTGTGGCCTATGTGGGCTGTATTCCTGTCATTATTGCTGATTTCCCCAGAGTTGCCTTCAATGTGGTTTGGTGGCTTGTGTATGTTTGCGGCATTAGCGCAAACTCCGCGTCTGGTACGTTGGCGAACAGGCAGAACTTTTGGTATCCCATTGTTGTGGATGCTTCATTTCGCCTATTACTTTACTGTTTTGGGCGTATTCCTGTTAGGTGTCAGTCAGGTTTATCCTCAGCAATTACCCTACAGTATTTCACTGCATGTCATAACAGTCGGGGGCATAGGAGGCATGATACTGGCGATGATTGTCAGGGTCTCACTAGGGCATACAGGAAGGGCATTGCAGACAGGGAAGCTGATTCTGGCAGCTTTTGTTATTTTGCTTCTGGCTGTGTTAGTCAGAACGTTACTGATAGCTATTTTCCCGCAGCTCGTGCAACACGCTTACATACTATCTGCATTATTGTGGGCGGTGGCCTTTGGGGTATTTAGCATTGTGTTCTGGCCGATACTCACTCAGGCTCGTGCTGACGGGCATCCGGGGTAGGGGAATTATCAATGACAGGCTGCCAAAGAGTCGTTAGAATGGCCTCCCTTTCAATAAGTGTACAGGATTCGTTATGTTTGGTGATTCGTCAATTTCTTTAACTCACGAAGAACAGCAAGAAGCGGCAGAGCGAATTCATGAGCTGATGGCGCAAGGCATCAGTAGTGGAGAGGCGATTCAAATTGTTGCTGAACAAATTCGCCAGAGTAAAAGTGCGGATAAGAGTCAGTAATCATCACAGTCAGACTTACAAAAAGGGCTTTGCATTAACGCAAAGCCCTTTTGCTTTTCAGCGTCGGTTCGCTTAATCCTGATCGTAAATGGTCGGGATTGGCTGTCGTTTATGCTGGGTGGCTTTATAAATGCCGATCAGTTTCTCTTTCACTGAATCGCTGACAGCTTTACCTTCAAGAAAATCATCAATTTCGTCGTAAGTCAGTTGCAGTGCCTCTTCATCCGTCTTTTGAGGTGTCAGGCATTCAAGATCGGCAGTTGGCACTTTGTGAACAAGTTCTTGCGGTGCGCCAAGATAATCTGCAATTTGTCGTACCTGGCGTTTGCTCAGGCCGAACAGTGGTGCCAAGTCGCAAGCGCCGTCGCCCCATTTGGTATAAAAGCCGGTAATATTCTCAGCTGAGTGGTCAGTACCCAGGACAAGTCCACCGACCAGACCGGCAATCTCATACTGTGCCACCATACGGGTACGTGCTTTAACATTCCCTTTAACAAAATCGATTTTACTATCATCTTGCGGAATAAGGTTGGTGCCGGTCAGAGCATCCAGTGTAGCTGCATGCGTTCCATCCACACCGGGCTTGATATTAACCGATACTGAATGCGTAGGGCGGATGAATTGTAATGCCAGCTGGGCTTCATCTTCATCGTGTTGCTGGCCATAGGGCAAACGAACAGCGATGAACTGATAGTCTTCTGAGGCTGACTCAGCATTAAGGCCATCTACCGCGAGTTGAGCTAACCGACCACAGGTAGTGGAGTCGACCCCACCACTGATACCCAGCACTAAAGATTTGCAATGCGCTTGTTTTAGTTTGTGTTGAATAAAAGCTACGCGGCGCTGAACTTCAAACTCAGCGTCTATCACTGGGAGTACCTGCATTTCTGCACGGATAAGCTGTTCCATGACATCAATCCTCTGCGCTTTGACCAATTTCTGGGCATTCAAAACCGAATACTGGTGAAAGCGGTAAAATGTATTAAACCTTTGACGAAATCATGCGATAACTCTTAAGTAGGATCAATGCTGATTGAGAAAGAAATTGGTATTTTTATTTCGTACAGAGGGGAAAGAGGCAACAGGAGTATGACAAAAAAGATCGCAGTATTTGGCAGCGCATTTAATCCTCCCAGTTTAGGGCATAAATCTGTGCTGGAACGGCTATCCCATTTTGATCAAGTTTTACTGGTTCCCAGTTATTCTCATGCCTGGGGAAAAGTCATGCTTAATTATGACTCTCGTTGCACTATGGTTGCTGCTTTTATTGAAGATTTAAATGTTCCCAATTTATCTCTTTGTCGAATAGAGGAAGCAATCTCACAAAATGACAAACCAGTGACTACCTATGATGTTATGCATTCCCTGCAAAATGAACATCCGAGTGCGGAGCTGACTTTTGTTGTTGGACCTGATAATTTTTTAAATTTTTCAAAGTTTTATCGTGCGAAAGACATTTTAAGTAATTGGCAGGTTCTCAGCTGTCCTGAAACGGTTCCCATTCGTAGTACTGATGTTCGTGATAATATTGTCAAAAACAGGCCGATTTCACATTTAACCACCCCGAGTGTGGTTAGAATAATTATGTCACAGCATTTTTATGTCTCTAATGATGGTCAAAAATAAACCAATTGGTGTTTCTGTCGCCTATAAGCATAAAGTACGTAAAATTTATTATTAAGGGTGTTTCGTGAATCGGGTTATTCGAAAATTGCATGTTGCTCTTTTGCAGATCGGGCTGTTGTCTTTTTCGTATTCTGCATCCGCTTTACCTTGCCACTTTTATAGTCAGAAACAGCTTAAAAGTTTGTCCGAAGACGACAGAGGGGCTTACTTACTGAGCTGTTTTCAGCCCCTGACGTTGGGCAAAGGGGGCGCGTATTCCACCCAGGCTTTGCCGCCAGCCGAAGACAGTATGCGCTGGGATGAAGCCGAAAAGCACTATGATAAAGACGCATCATTTTGGGATGACTGGCAATCTGGATCCAGTGGGCCAATGCTCAAAGATAACTCATCGTCTGCTTTCTATGGTCTGGGCTTGTGGCTTCCTAAAAAATACGAAAGTCTGGATATTATGACGCTGCAAGATGCCAAAGAGTGGGTCATGAAACACGGTGTCATGATGAGTTTTGGACTTGGCTCAGAAGACGGTCAATCGACCAAATACCGAATCGATTACATGTGGCATGAAGATGAGCGGGATGGTGTCATGCTGCAGGTAGATATTCCGCTTAAATAACCATCGTTTAATACTCACCCGGCTATCTGTAACCAGCTACCTGTAAAAAGGTAGCTGGGTGTTTTTGTGAGATTAAGCCGAAGCTTTAAAATTGGTAGTTAGCAAGAGTTTGGCCAAGTGCTTGCAAATGGTCTAATTGGCACTCAAGTTCACTGGCTACCTGCTCTGCATTTCTTCCGGAACGAGATAGTCTGATAGCTTCACGGACGATAAGACACGCTTCAAGTTCACGTACGCTCATCCCCAGAATGGCTTCGATTGATGATAGGTCTTCATCAGATCCGGGTGATTGTCTTTGAAGCAGGTTTCTCAGCACAGATTGCTGTTTGCCAGTCAGAGCAGGACAAAGTTGTTGCGTTGCAGGTGAAAACTTCGCCGTTTGATCAACTATGACTGCGAGTATCCGTCCTATGGGGCTATGATTGGTTTGAGACTGTTCTTGCGTTTGGCTCAGCTCCTGCAGCAAAGCGTTCAGAAGTGGTGTTACAGTCACAAAGCCTGCTTGCTGACACAGTGGTTGCTGGAGGCGGGCAGAGAAATGAATGATGTCATAACGACAGCCCGGAAATACGGTTAAAGCATGCAGGCACTCAAAGGGTACCCAAAATCCGCTACCTGCGGTTAATGTGAACTCCTGTTTGCCCAGCCGTAGCAGGGCGACACCTGCATTGACAGTAATCAGGTATGCGGTAACATTTTTTCTGCGAGGGCCCACGGCCAGCAGGGACTGTTCAACCTTTGTATATTCAATTGCCTGGTTCATGTTGTTCCTCTGAGTCAAAGCCCGCACATAGTGTTCGGTTTTACCTTCAGGGTCAAGACGGGCAGTGCCTGGGCCAGTAGGAAGAAAGTTTTCTGGTCAGACCTCCAACCATCAAACTGTTTGGGGTCGATCATTGGGTAATCAATCAAATCTGCGTAGAATGGCGCGATTTTAAAATTAGATGAAGCAACATAGTGCAAACAAATAACGATATTTATAAAGATATACGCCCCTACAATGACGATGAAGTCAGTGGTGCGATTCAACGCTTAATCAATGATGACGAATTCATCAACGCTATCCTTAACTACCGGTTTCCGCAGTTATCGGGTGTGTTTGGCTGGCTGCTGCGTCCATTGATAAAACGCTTTCTTGTCCGTAAATGGTCAAGTGTTAAGACAGTAGAAGACGTTCAGTTACAAGTTGCCAAATATATGGCAGCGACCATCGAACATTCCTGTGACGGTGTCACACATTCTGGTTTAGATAAACTGGACCCCAATAAAGCGTATCTGTTCATCTCCAATCACAGGGATATCGCAATGGATCCGGCCATGGTGAACTGGTGCCTTTACCACAATAACCTGAACACAGTCCGTATCGCGATTGGTGACAATCTCCTGAAGAAGCCCTGCGCAACAGAGCTGATGCGTTTAAACAAAAGTTTTATTGTAAAACGTTCAGTCAAAGCGCCACGTGAAATGATGAAAGCACTGGGTCTGCTGTCTGACTATATTGCCAACTCTATTGAAACAGGTCACTCGATCTGGATTGCTCAGAAAGAGGGACGTGCGAAAGACGGGAACGACAGGACTGATCCTGCTTTGCTGAAAATGTTCTACATGGAAGGCCGCAAACGAAAACAGTCATTTGCCGAATTCATGACTCAGCTCAATATTGTGCCTGTGGCCATTTCTTATGAGAATGATCCCTGTGATTTGGCAAAGGCAAACGAACTGAATGCCAAGCAGACAACGGGTAGCTATGAAAAAGGCGAGTTTGAAGATATCGAAAGCATTGTACAGGGCATAGTCGGAGAAAAACGACGTGTTCACGTAAGTTTTGGCGATGTGATTGATCAACCTTTCGACACTCCAGAGCAACTGGCTGAAGAAATCGACCGTCAGATAACGGGTATTTACCATTTATTCCCTGCAAATTACATTGCCGCTGGCATTAAAGACGATTCAGTCACTGAAAGTGAAGAAGCAAAGTTTAACAGCAAGCTGGCTTCTCAACCGGAAGGTGTGGCAGACATCATCAAGAAAATGTACGCATTCCCGGCGTTGAAAAAACAGGGATAAATTGGACACATTGTCCTGCAAAGAGCTGTGGTTCAGAATTTTCCGTCCTCATCTGAGGCATTTAATGTTCTGACCACAGTTTCTGGCGAAATGACTTCAACCCGGCTGTTCGATCCGGATGTGGCAGGATCACCGTTACCCTGGGCAACGACCTGAATACGTTCTTCTTCAATCCCAAATACAGATGCAATATAAATCGCTACGCTGAACGCCCTTTCATACGATAACGCCATATTATCTTCTTCGTTATCGCTTTCAGAACTGTGCCCAATGATGATGACGTTACTGTCAGGGTGCTGTCTCAGTCTGACTGCAATGGGATCAATTTTCAGCTGCTCACGTGGTGAAATTTCAAAGCTGCCGTTGTCAAAAAAGACGGTGTCACTGACTTCAGGAATTTCGGTTAGGATTGCTTTGGGTGGCGGTGGTGGCTCAATTGCCTCTTCAACCGTTGCCGGCGTACTTGTGACTGCCGGAGACGGTTCAGCTTCTTCCTGAGTGGCACAGCCAGCCATGAGCAGTACCCCTGATAAAAGTATGATGTGAAGACAGTTTTCCCGGATGTAAGCTGAAAGAGTTAACATGGCTGCTCACCTGTAAGAACTACCTATAGGTGTAGAACAGTAAGTCAGGTTCCTCAACTGCAGTTCTAAGACGTGGCTTCACAAGGACGACTGACGAGGCGGGAAGGGGTGGCTGGTCATCCATTCCGCCATAAAGTCGATAAAGGCCCTTACTTTGGGGGCCAGGTACTTATGGCGCGGATAGACAGCGTACATGGGAAGTGCTAATTCTGGTTTCCAGTCTGCCAGCACTTGGGTTAATTGCTGAGTTTCCAATTCATCGTGGATCAGGTAGGTAGCCAGATAGGCGATACCTGCGCCTGCTTTTGTCGCCTCTAAAACGGCCGGCGCATTATTGATTCGGTAGCTGCCTGTGACCCGGACTGATTCTTTCACACCTTCTTTTGAAAAGTCCCACTGAACATATTTTCGATCCCGGCTCTCATAGGTAATGCAATTGTGCTTGCGTAAATCTGCAGGTGTTTTGGGTTTGCCGTGTAGAGCGATATAGTCCGGAGATGCGACAACGATGAATTCGCAATCGACGAGTTTTTTCGCAACCATGCCTTCAGGCGGGTGTTCGTGAATAGCAAGCCAGCAATCAAAACCTTCTTCCAGCAGGTTAGGGCGATGGTCAAAAAGACTGATTTCCAGCTCAAGATCAGGGTGAGCCCGCTGAAACGCGACCATCGCCGGTGTGATATTGGTGTTTCCAAATGACTGGGCAACCCCTATTCTGAGTACGCCTTTTATTTCATTTCTATACCCGGCAACCAAAGCTTCTGCTTCTTTTACGGTATCCAGTAGTTGCTGCCCGAATTCGGCATATTGCAGGCCAATATCAGTGAGGGCAACAGTGCGTGTGCTGCGCTGAACTAATTGACAACCCAGGCGTTCTTCAAGGAATCGAATTTGCTTGCTGACCTGTGATTTAGAAATGCCAAGGCGTTCAGCGGCACGTGTGAAGTTCTGTTCGTGACTGACAGTGGCTAGGATCACCATTTGTTGCAAATTTTCTAACATCAAGGGTTTACCTGTAATACTTCATACATAAATAAGAGATAAAATTGTCATACTTAGTTTCACTGTTTGCTAGTGTAAACAATCACAATTTGATTCGGTAGTTATGATCCAATATTCATTTAAAAGAAGGCTGGTTTCTTCACTTGAACCCGTATTGCAGGTGTTCTGTTCATTTCTTGTTTTAGGGTTAGGCAGCTTTGGTGGGCCAGTTGCCCATATAGGTTATTTCCAGCGTTCATTTGTGCAGAAGAAACAGTGGCTCTCAGATACTGAATTTTCTCAGGCTACGGCGCTGTGCCAGTTCTTACCCGGTCCGGCAAGCAGTCAGTTAGGCATGTTTATTGGGTATCGGAAGGCTGGCTATTTTGGCGCACTGGCGGCATTTCTCGGCTTTACTTTACCTTCTGCAGCCTTGTTAACTGTGCTCGCCATTCTGGAGAACAAAGACTACCAGTCAGAATGGGTGGGGCAGATTATTCAGGCGGCAAAATTGCTTGCGGTTGTGGTTGTGGCTGATGCTTTGTTCAGTATGGTTAAGAAAAACCTGACAGATAAACTGACCGTTTGCATTGCTGCAATGACAGCCATCAGTGTTTTTTTTACTCATGGATTAAGCGGTCAGTTGTTACCGATACTGCTGGCTGCAGGCGTGGGCTGCATCCTGTCTTTCATGCAAAATGAACCGACTGACAAAACGGTGCTTCCGTCCTCTCCGGGAAAGCCCAATTTCGTCATTCTTACTGTCTTCCTGCTGCTTTTGCTGGGGCTGCCATATCTGGCTGTTACCTCGAAAGAATGGGCAGTGTTTAATAATTTCTACCAGGCAGGCAGTTTTGTCTTCGGAGGAGGACACGTTGTTCTTCCCTTACTGGAACCTCTGGTCCAGCAATGGATTGATGCAAATACATTTTTGAGCGCTTATGCTTCTGCCCAGCTTGTTCCTGGCCCAATGTTTACCATGGCGAGTTATCTGGGCGCAGCGTCGCTACCTGAAACGGCTGTTTGGGGAAGTGTGCTGGCAACGCTGGCTATTTTTTTACCGGGGAGTTTGCTTCTTTTTGCTTTTTTGCCTGCCTGGCAATCATTATTGCAACATCCCCGTTTACGCCTTTCAGTGAAAACAATTACTGCTTCTGTTGTTGGTTTGTTGGCTGCAGCTTGGGTTGACCCGGTTATCACATCTTCAATATCGAACGCTTGGGACATATTGGTCATTGTTATCGGCTTCGGTTTACTGAAAAAACAGCTACCAGTGTGGTGTCTGGCGATGATGTTTATTGGCTACAGCTTTGTTATCTAACACTTTTCGCTCAAGTAGCGGAAAATGGTAGTATATAACTTAGTGCACTATAACTTTTAATGTTGCAACAAAATAAAAACACTGAGCAGTGTTTACTGTCTCAGTGCTTTCATTACATAAACACCGTCTTGTCAGATTTGAATCACCAGGGAATGATTCTTGATTTTGAGTTCTGGTCTGGCTGTTTTCAGAAGCGATTGCTTAAAGTCGTCTTCTTGTAGTTTGTAGACGGGTATCTTCAATAGATACTGTCCTACGATCTCGATTAAAGGAGAAAGTACCTGGGTACTGGCAAAAGGACCTAGCGTATTTGGGGTAATATCCAAAGATTCTACTTTCAAATTATTCAGGTAAACAGCCCCCTCACTTTTATCGTAATAGGGGATCGCACTGAAATTGACATTGATAGCTACTTTTTGCTGAGGTTGACCCTTGATACTGATATCTGCTTTGGATTTTGCTTCGAGATTAATGCGATCCGATGCCGAACGACCAATGCCGACTTTGATGTCGTTAAACAGAACATGAGCCTGAACAAATCCGCCAAACCCAACCTTTTGCTCAACACGCGCCTGTTTATCAAGGTAATTTTGTACTTCTTTTTCCGTAATACTATAACTGGCACAAGAAGTCAGTAAAACGACAGAAGCGAGGAAACACAGTTTTCTGAATATCATGATCTCTACACTGCTAACTGAATGGGTTAACCCAAATTATGAGTAAAATACAAATGTCTGCCAAGCAATTTGGCGGTAAGGATTTTTGCTTTATGGTTACAGGAAGGTGTCAGAGCTTTGTCAAATACTGTCAAAAGAGAAAAGCCTGGCAGATTACCAGGCTATATCGGTGTAAAAACAGTCAATTACGCTGTTTCAGAAAACAACATTTCCAGACTGTAGTTCTCACGCTGAAGGGCATTTTTCAACTTATTCAGCGAGCTTACCTGCAGTTGACGTATACGTTCACGGGTCAGGCCCACTTCCTCAGCCACTTCCTGAAGAGTCTGCGCTTCGTAGCCAAGTAACCCAAAACGGCGACACAGTATTTCTCTGTCTCGTTCATTCAGGCTTTTCAGCATAGTCAGAGCGAGTGCATGAATGTCTGACTGATCCATCGACGCATCCGGAGCGGTCATATTGGTATCAGCGATGAAAGCTGCAATGGAATTTGAGTTGCTGTCGTCCGACAACGACTGATCGATAGAAACCACCGGTGTGTCGTAGGACAGGACTTCTGAGATTTCATCTACAGATTTCTGCATTTTTTCAGCAACCTGCTCGTGAGTAGGTTCCTGATTACTGTTTTTCATCAGCTGTTTGTGCGTACGAAGTATAGTGTTGATTTCCTTTGATACGTGAACAGGCAGCCGGATGGTTCTTCCCTGGTTGTGTATCGCACGTTCAATGGTTTGTTTAATCCACCATGTTGCGTACGTCGAAAAACGGAACCCACGTTCAGGATCAAATTTTTCAACAGCAGTAATTAAACCAATATTACCTTCATCGATTAAGTCGCTAAGTTGCATCGTGCTGCCCCGATATTTCTTAGCGATACTGACCACCAAACGCAAATTACTCTCAATCATGACAGATTTTGCGTGTGGGTCACCAGCAAGACTTTTACGACTGTATTGAACTTCTTCTTCTTTACTGAGTAGTGATTTATGCGAGATTTCCTGCAAATACAAATGAATAACATCAGTATCAAAGCTACTTACTTCCTGTGTATTGACATCCATATCTGGTCCCCTCTACAAGGCTTGAGCAAGCTAACTATTTTTTCGTGTTTTTATTGCAGTACCAGAAAACACTAACACACAGATGTTACACAATCTATTCACAGGAAACACAAAGTTGCCATATAGGTATACTTATTTGTTATTAAGCGGTTTGAATTTCATTCTTTTTGTTCTTAAAAGGAATAGTTAACATGAGTGTCAATATTCAGGTCCGTAGCAAATTACAGCATGAGATATGAGATTCTTGATTTTTTATGAAATTTGATGCTTTATATTCCTTTATGATCGGTGTGATTTCAGTAGGTAATCAGATAAAAATATCATTTGATTAACCTTTGTTATTTTATGGTCTTTGCGTGAAAATCAAATGCACGCAACATTAAGGTGAAGATAAAATGGAATTTCAGACACTTTTACTTTTTGCTCTGGCCTCAATCAGTCTCAACTTAGTACCGGGTCCAGATGTTATCTATATTGTGTCGAACGCTATGCGCGGAAAAATGCAATTAGGTATTCAAGCAGCTCTGGGGCTGGGGATAGGGTACTTGGTACATACACTGGCAGCTGTGCTTGGTCTTTCAACGATTATACTCAGCTCTGCTTTTTTATTTAGCGTAATAAAATATTTAGGAGCAGCGTATTTACTTTATTTGGGGGTTTCGTCAATCAGAAACAGCATTCGCGGAAAGAGCCAGCTGACAGCTTCCGCACCAGTAAAATCAACATCGAATGTGTTTATGCAAGGTGTGATTGTCAGTGTTCTGAATCCTAAAGTTGCGTTATTTTTCCTGTCCTTTTTACCTCAGTTCATTGATGTCAGCGCTGGCCAGGTCACAACACAACTGTTGATCCTGGGTTTACTGTTCAGCGTTTTAGCCACATGCATCAACTTACTTTACGCTATGTTGGGTAGCTTTGTTTTTGGTAACCCTAAGATGTCAGGTTATGCAAAAGCGATTGAGGGTGTTTCTGGTGGTTTACTGGTTGCGCTAAGTGCAAAAGTGGCACTGACGCAGCGTTAAGCCGTTTAAACAGTAAGGTGGGGCAGATGTTAGAAAAAGGGTATTGTGTCGTGCTGACGACGTTTTCAGATGACAAGGTGGGTGAGGTAATCATCCATTCTTTGTTGAACAAGCATCTGGCTGCCTGTGTTCAGGTGCAGAGTATTGACAGTTATTATCACTGGAAAGGCAAAATCCAGTCTGACAAAGAAAAGCTGGTTGTCATTAAAACAACGCAAGACAAGTACTCAGAAGTCGAAGCCGATATCCTGGCGAATCATAATTATGAAACGCCGGAAATCATTTGTCTGCCTATTGAAGCCGGTTATCACGCCTATCTTGATTGGGTGCGAACTGAGACGCACCCGTGAGTTGATCACTCACATAGAGCGATAATTGGGACCGCTACCGCCTTCAGGTGGGGTCCATACAATATTCTGGGACGGATCCTTTATATCGCATGTTTTGCAATGGATGCAGTTTCCGGCATTTATTTGGAATCGTTTCTGTGCGTTACTTTCTACAATTTCATACACACCAGCCGGACAGTATCGCTGGCTAGGCTCGGCATACTTGTCCAAGTGCATTTTTATTGGTAGCGCTTTATCTTTCAGTATCAAGTGGCATGGCTGGTTTTCATCATGTTTAACGGTTGATAAAAAGACAGAGGAAGCCCGGTCAAAACTGAGTTTTCCGTCTGGTTTTGGGTATAAGAGTGGTTTAGCTTGGTTAATTGTTTTCAGGGTTTGATAGTCTTGTTTTTCATCCCGAAATGAAAACAGGCTCTTTTTTAGCACATTGAATTCTAACGCTGCGATGGCTCCACCAAGTAATGTTCCCAAGCGATGGACTTGCGAAGTGAAGTTTCTGGCTTCGTATAGTTCCTCTTTCAGCCATGAATTCTCGAACAACGAATGATAATCGGATGAAGTGTGCGAATGGTTAACGGCTAACTCCGAAAAAACAGCCTCAGCCGCGAGCATGCCAGATTTCATTGCAGTATGAGAGCCTTTAATTTTTGCACCGTTTAGCGTTCCAGCATCACACCCAATCAGTAATCCGCCAGGAAAGCTTTGTTCCGGCAGTGAGTGCAGCCCGCCCTTTGTAATAGCACGTGCCCCGTAAGAAAGTCGTTCTCCGCCGTTTAACACAGAGGCGAAAACCGGATGGTGTTTCATTTGCTGAAATTCATCAAAAGGGCTGAGATATGGGTGTTGATAATTCAGATCGACCACTAAACCGACTGACACTAGATTACCATCAAGGTGGTACATAAAGCCGCCACCTGAGGTGTGAGTATGACTAAGTGGCCAACCGGCAGTATGTACGACAAGTCCAGCCTGGTGCTGTTCTGTCGGAACTTCCCACAACTCTTTAAAACCAATTGCGTAATGCTGGGGTGTTTTGCCTTTATCCAGTTCAAAACGTTCTATGATGGCTTTGCCTAAGTGCCCGCGCGAGCCTTCAGCAATAATCGTATATTTTGCTTCAAGTATGATACCCGGCTGAAAACCTGGTTTTTCATTACCGAGATTATCGCGCCCCATATCAGTCGTCATGATCCCAGCCACTGCACCTGAGTTGTTGAAAATTAACTCAGCCGCAGCAAATCCCGGAAAAATGGATACTCCCAGCGCTTCGGCCTGTTGAGCCAGCCAGCGGCATAATTCACCAAGACTGATAATAAAATTCCCATCATTTTGAAGCGGGGAAGGAACAAGCGCTGAAGGGATACAAAACTGATTGTACTGATTGGAGAGCCAATACATCTTATCGTTCTGGGCCTGGGTATGAAGTGGTGCCTCACGACTTTGCCAATCAGGGAAAAGTTCGTTTAATGCTCTGGGCTCAAAGAGGGCACCAGAAATGATGTGCGAGCCTACTTCCGCCCCTTTTTCGATCACACAAACCGATAACTCTTTCTCACTATCTTTCGCCAGTTGCATAAGCCTGCATGCTGCTGATAACCCCGCTGGACCGGCTCCGACAATGACTACATCAAACGCCATGCTTTCTCTTTCCATGCCCCATGTCCCTTTTATTCAATCTATGACTAACTGTAGTCCAGTTGACGTAAACGTAAACCCGAACCACACTCAATGCAAAAGACATCTCCGGGCTTATGACTGCCCGATTGAGCAGTCATTTCTCTGTATTTCTTCATTAACATATTGATTTGCAAAGGAGCTACCAGTGAAAGTGTTAGTCGCAATCAAAAGGGTGATAGACCCGTATGTGAAGATCCGTGTTAAATCCGACGGCTCAGGCGTTGAGCAACATAATGTGAAAATGGCCATTAATCCTTTTTGCGAAATTGCCATAGAAGAAGCAGTTCGTATGAAAGAAGCCGGCTCGGCCAGTGAGGTGGTGGTAGTCAGCATAGGTGACAAGAATTGCCAGGAACAACTCCGTACTGCTTTAGCACTTGGCGCAGACAGAGCCATTCACATCGAGGGGGCTACACAAGCTGAACCTCTGAATATTGCACGCATTCTTTATGCCCTTGTAAAAAGTGAATCGCCTGATCTGGTGATTATGGGTAAGCAATCAATTGATTCAGATAATAATCAAGTCGCTCAAATGTTATCTGCCATGTCTGGTTTTCCTCAGGGGACTTTCGCTTCAAAGATTGATGTCGATAACGGTTTTATCAAGGTTACCCGAGAAATTGATGGCGGTTTGGAAACGGTCAAGTTACGGCTTCCTGCGGTAGTCAGTACCGATCTCCGGTTAAATGAGCCCAGATATGCCTCATTGCCCAATATCATGAAAGCGAAGCAAAAACCGATGGAGGTTATCAGCTTGGATAACCTTGGAGTGACGCTGTCACAAAATCAGGAAATTCTGGCAGTCTCATCACCTCCTACTCGCCAGGAAGGGACAAAAGTAGGTTCAGTTTCCGAGTTGGTTGATAAATTAAAAAATGAAGCCAAGGTGATCTCATGAGTGTACTTATCATTGCAGAGCACGATAATCATACGCTATCACCCGAGACATCCAAGGTGATAACTGCGAGTCAGTCACTTGAAAGTGATTGTCATGTCTTGGTCGCGGGTTACCAATGCCGGGATGTGGCAGAGCAGGCTGCTGGCATTGAGGGTGTGAGTAAAGTACTTCTGGCCGATCATCCTGTTTACACACATTGGCTGGCTGAAAATATGTCAGCGCTTATCGCTGAGGTATCAGCCGATTATTCTCACTTACTTATGGCAGCAACGACCACCGGAAAAAACGTATTACCGCGTGTAGCCGGCCTTCTGGATGTTGGATTACTGGCAGATGTAGTCAGCATCGAGTCTGCCGATACCGTAATCCGGCCGATATATGCAGGTAATGCACTGGCCAAAGTAAAGTCGCTGGATAGTAAAAAGCTGATTACTGTGCGTGCTTCAGCATTTGACTCTTCAGCCACAAGCGGGGAATCGGCCCCGATCGTCGAAATAGAAAAAGTGATCGAATCGCCTAACTCTGAATATGTGTCCAGTGAAATTACACAAAGTAGCCGCCCAGAGTTGCCCGCTGCGCGTGTGGTGGTTTCCGGTGGCCGGGGGCTTGGAGATAAAGCGCATTTCGCAATGATAGAAAGGCTTGCGGATAAACTTGGTGCTGCAGTGGGGGCTTCTCGAGCTGCTGTCGATGCGGGTTTTGTATCAAACGATCTGCAAGTGGGCCAGACCGGTAAAATTGTTGCGCCAGAGCTCTATATTGCTGTGGGTATTTCAGGCGCAATACAGCATTTGGCTGGGATGAAAGATGCGAAAGTGATTGTCGCAATCAACAAAGATCCTGATGCGCCAATCTTTGATATAGCTGACTATGGGTTAGTCGGTGACCTGTTTGAGATTTTACCCGAGCTCATCGAAAAGCTTTAATGTGAAAGGGATCAGGAGTGCGCCCAGATAATCTGAGCGCACTTTTTTTAACGCATACGAAAAACGTCAGTTTGCTTATCACTTTGCACTTCCGCAAAACTGCGGACGAACGGACCTTGTGCCAATATACGAGGCGATAAAGTTTGAATACGCTGCTTCGCTTCTTGTTTAGTGGCAAAATCGCCATAAATAACAGCGTACCAGCTCTTACCTAAACTGTGTTTCCAGTTAACCCAAATTGGATCCTGCCCTGGGATTTCCCGCAGATAGCCGCGAATATCTCGTTCTTCACTCAAAGCAAGTACCTGAATAGTGTAACGATTAGGGTCCAAATGCCCATACGCTTCTTCTGTTGTCATTTTCCCGACGCACTGCCCAGTGTGATACTGCGGGTCAGGCTGTAAAGCACAGCCACTGAGCACGGCCAGTGCTAAAATCATGATGATTTTTCGCATTTTCATTCTCCAATTCCAATCCCTGTCACCAACAGGCGGCCAGTTTAGCCATAAGATAAACTGGCGATCGGATAAATCCCTAAATTAGCGTTGAGTTTGTTGTTTTTTAAAGCAAACTTGCCCGTTTTTTTGCAAATATGTAGCAGCATGATTGCTATGGGCGCCAGAATACCACGACACTGTATATAAAAACAGGTCCCCATTGGCATCACCTAAATGTGAGATAAAGAGCTATACATTTTATCTAGTTATTTCAGTGTATTAGCCACTCTCTGAACTTTTCAGAGCTATGCCGCGTATTTTCTCTGTTCAGTACACCAATTACCTTTTATACTGTTTTTATATACAGTTCTTATTGAGAGGGTAACAAACAATGGCTGTATTACCTTTGTTTATTGAATCTGTTCGGTGTGGGTTCCCATCGCCAGCTGATGGGCATGAAGAGTCACTGGAACTGATGGATTATCTTATTCGTCATCCCAATGCCACTTTTGTCCTAAAAGCGTCTGGCGAGTCTATGACAGGTGCCGGTATTTACGATGGCGACTTATTGGTTGTGGACCGTGCTGAAGCTGTTCTGCCGGGCAGGATTGTTATTGCCCGCATCTTCGATGAGTTCACGTGCAAGCGCCTCATCCGGCATAAAAATGCCTGGTGGCTAAAAGCTGAAAACCCGGCGATGAAGCCATTTCCCATGCCGGAGGACTCTGAAATTTTTGGCGTGGTTACACGTAATATTCATAACTTACTGGATCGCTGATGACTCAAACAGTATCTGGAAACAAGCATCAGATCTGGGCGCTGGTTGATGTTCAGAGTTTTTACACTGCCTGCGAGCAATTATTTGACCCCAAATTAGCAAACAAGCCTGTTGTAGTGCTTTCAAACAACGATGGCTGTTGCGTTGCTATTAATGCACAAGCAAAAGCGGCAGGTATAAAACGTGGGGCAGTCTGGTACAAAATTGAACGAGAAGCTAAACGTGCAGGTGTCGAGGTACGCAGTTCAAATTACGCTCTGTACGCCGATATGAGCCAGCGTTTTATCGACGAGTTGAGGCAATTTTCTCCTCATGTTGAACAGTATTCAATTGATGAAGCCTTTATACGATTAGACGGTTTGGCCACAGAAACACTGACAAGTTATGGTAAAGGTATTGTTGAGGCGATTAAGAAGAGGCTTGGCTTAGCTGTACGTGTTGGCATTGGTACATCACCAACACTGGCGAAACTTGCCAACAATGCAGCCAAACATTATGAAAACAGAGTACATGGCGTGCTTCATATTCAAACGGAGCGGCAAAGAGAGTGGCTGCTGGAAAGAATGGATGTTCAGGATGTATGGGGGATTGGAGCGCGATTGGCTACCCGACTGAAAACCAGCGGTATAACTACAGCGTGGCAATTAGCCAATCAGGATATTGCGTTTATGCGTCAACTCTGGAATGTTGGCCTGACTCGTACAGTATTAGAGCTCCAGGGTATCAGTTGTATTGATCCAGGAGATATTGACGTACCTAAAAAACAAATTCTCTCGAGCCGGAGCTTTGGTATAGGTATTACGGATCAACAAGAATTACAATCTGCACTTGCTTTTCATTGTCATCGTGCCGGTGAAAAACTGCGGAAACAGGGGAGTCAAGCATCCTCAGTTGGGGTTTATATACGAACAAATCGCTATAAACAGCTACCTCAACACAATAAAAGCAGTATGGAATCCTTGGTTTGCCCGACTCAGGATACGCAAAAGCTGATAATTTCAGCACAAGCGCAGCTGGCTAAAATGTATCGTCCTGGTTATTCATATCAAAAAATTGGCGTAATGCTGAATGAGCTCAGCCCTGTGAGTGAGAACAAACTTCAGTTAGACATGTTTAGCGAAGATGCGCTGCAAGAGAGTAAACGCCGCGATCTCATGCTCATCACAGACAAGCTCAATACGCGTTATAAAAATGGCCTTAAACCAGCATCCGTTATCGCAACCAGCAATTGGCACATGCGCCAAGCGTTCCGCTCAAACCGATGGACCACTAAGTTAGACGAAATACCAGTGGCAAAGTGTTAAAGACCGTTGTTTTGTACAACTTCGTCTACATTAATATGATTGCTATTGTGAATTGATTCGGAGTAACAACGATGAAGCTTTCCCTTTATATCATTTCGGCATTGGTACCATTCTCAGTTGCTGTTGCAGAAATCACTGTGTCAGGTGAGAACATTGAAATCAACAAAGACTGCATTCGCATAGACAGTAACAACGTCAAGATTCGTTCTGATGACTGTGATGAACAAAACAAAGTAAATAAAAACAACGATAATCGCAGTGTCCAAGGCGATCACAATCCAGGCCAAGGCCATGATAAAGATAAGAAAAAAGATAAAGGGAAGTAATTTAAATCAATCTGGCTCAAGCCTGATGCTTCTAACTAGAACGCACCCATAAGTGCGCATAACATAGAGTGTGGTAAGTCTAAGTTATGCGTGTTGTTCGAGGTTTAATGCCTTGAATAAACGAGGGTTTTCGTACTTATCATGAAGGATACAGCTGACGACATTTTGATCATCAATTTGCAGAAGGTCAGCTACTTTAAACGCAACATCCCACTCCATTGAATTCTTACCAAGCATCCAATTACTAACGCGCGCACGAGAAACCCCTAGAATTTTAGAGAGTTGGTAGTCTGTAGTCAGGCTGTACTTGGCTTTTACTTGGTTCAACAATTCAATTGTGTGCGTCATTTATTTGTCCGTCGCGAGGCAAGATTGTTAAATCATAGGCGATCAAAATGATCAATCCTATAGTAAGGGTATCTTGCACGTAATTTTCTCTTGCTATTTAATACCTGTCACACAAAAAAGTGCTGATCAGACAGGATATTAATCATGGACACTGCGCAAAAAAATCCTATTCACTCACCTTGCCCGGACATGGCCGGATTGACTGATTTTGATGCAGCGCTAACCCAAAAGCGGTTAGCGGGTGTCCGTGCTTTACGTGAATCACTGGGATTGAATACTGGCCGAACATTCAAGGGAGGTCAGGATATGCGATATTCACGCAGATTTCAGGCCGAAGCCCGTCGAACCGCCATACTGCGCCGCGCTGCTCTAATTAATGGCGGTGCATTATGAATACAATTCAACTCATCAAAAACGAAATCAAAGCCAGCTTAATTCTGTCTCGCCAGTATCGGCTAGCCGGGGATCGTGAATCTGCATTTCAATTTCTGAATGATGCCAATCAGGCACGCGCTGAATTAAATCAACGTATGGGGTGGGCTTAATGGAACTTTTGATTGAAGTGATATGCATGATTATCAGTTTAATCGGCGTGGGCATTATGATTGGGATGTCGATATCAGAATGATTTCGCAAAGCGATTTGAATTACATCGCCGGGGCCGTGATCCCGGGCGATAAAATTGAACAACGAACGGCCAGCTTTGATGCTGGTTTTTTAGGGTTCGATTTTTGTGGCCCACGCCCCGAAACACTTTCACCACAGAAATTATGGGAGCTGAACCGGGTTAACCGGGACAATGATTTTTTTGCGCGCAAGTCAGATGAGTGGAAAAGGAATCTGCCGTTTGCCAGTCGTGAAAAACTCATCCGCGAAGCGGCGGCGCAAGCCGAAAGTCATAGGCTTGTCCAAGGGCGCAAAAGTCCGACAAGTGCAGAAGCCCAAAGTTATCCCCATCATCCACAGCGCGATCAGTTAGCGCGCATCGAAGCACAACGGGATTATCTGGCCCGGCGTGTCACGTTGGATAGTACGGAAAGCTTTTTCAACCATGACATCTTGCAGCCAATTGAAGACGCGCCGGCAATCGACGACCGCCGCTCAAAAGTGCGTCTGATGCATCGGGATTGGTCTGGACAATACCGGGTTTTATACACCACCCAGACCCAACCGGGAGACGCACCGGATCCACAGGACGGAGACCGTTACACGGAAAAACTGACACAGCGAGCGGTCAGTAAGATATTTGAATCAGGTGCCTATGTGGCGACCTGTTACGAAGGTTTCACCACTTTCCTGACCCTGACTTTCACCAAAGAGCAACGTAACGAGATTTTTGAAGGGAGGACCACCATAGGCCGTGAAGTATCGCGCTTTCTGGATGGGGCCAAGAAACTCTACAAACGCGGATTCAAAGCCCGTTACGTAACGAAAAAAGACCCGGAGACAAAAAAGGCATTTTGCCCGTTACCTAATGTAACGAAAGAAATCGCCCCGAACAGCGATGATTTTCATTACATCTGGGTGGCAGAGTGCCCGGCCAATGAGGACGGCGAGCCGAATCCCCATGTGCATGTGTTGCTTAAATGGCAGGTTGAGCCAGATGTTTTCAATGCCTGGGCGGAACGTATTGAAAAAATTTGGGGCAATGGCTTTGCCAAACTGGAGCGTATCAAGCATCCAAAGGCGGCAGGGAGCTACATCATCAAGGCCGTAGGCTATGCAGCCAAGGGAGCAAATGCGGATCAAGGGCTCATCAAAGGTAACCGCTACAACATCGCCCGTTGCAGCCGTGCGCCGGGCTGGGACTGCCTGCTGTCCTTTGAGGCGGACAATATGGCCGCCATCATCAAGGAAATGGGATACAAGCTGGAGCAATGGCGTAAGCCCCTTGAGCGTAAATTAGCCCGCCTACAAAGACAGCACAAAGAGGCTATCCGGGCGAAGGCCGTCGCCAAGAACGCCAACAAACCGGAAGAGGTCAAGAAAAAGCTGGCCGCCAAACTGGCCCGGCTTGAAAACGCCATGAAATCCACGCGGGAGGAAATGAAAAGCCGGGGTGTCCATGCCACAACGAAAAACATCTTTTGTCTGTCGTTTGATGGAGATGAGGCTGAGAGCAAAGCCCATGACTTTTTAGTCTGGGCTGCCGGGGCGCGAGGCTGGGGCATGCGGCCAGCATCCGGGACAGACAGCGAGATCAAAGAAATTAAACAATTTGCTGACCAGTATTACGCCGGGACATACACCGCCTTTACGGAAAGGCGCTGTTACTGGAAAGCGCTTTTATCTGAAACACCACCGTCTGAGCCGGATGAAAACGAGCTGGCTTTCTGGCGGGAAACACTGGACCAATACGAAAGGATAAACCATGCAGCTTGAACAACTCACAAATGAAATTGAAACCGAAGTCAAAAAAGCTACCCAGCACCCGATTTACGGGCGTTTTCTGGCCCCCCTTCGCCTGATGGTGACGTGGATGAAAGCCGTGAACAGGGAAATGCAAACCATGCGTGACTTCATGAACAGCCAAGACGAGGATAACCGCCATGCCTAACGATACGATTGGGCACGTGACATGTCCCATCGTGGGCGACCGGGCCGAAGTACGCCAAGACAAGCGCGGAAAACTTTATTACTTGGGTGAGGCGGGCATGATTAAGCCCAACTTGCCCGCCGGGCAGTTATGGCTACAGAAAGCCATGCAGCCACTGGAAGCGCTACAGGATGAGCCTGATCCGGAAGAATCCACCATTCAGCGGCTGGCAAAGTCGCTTATCGGTTAAACATCAACAATTCACTGTCGGGAGACAGAGACCATGCAAGACGAAGATAAGAAACAAGTTCAGGCTGATATTGCCTTGTTGACTGCGGAAGCGGTTGAACTCGACGGCGGCACACTGCCGCCAGTAACCCAAGAATCAGACGGTGAATCCCTGCCGCTACCGTCCGCCCCCCCGGAAGAAAAAGACCTGAACGCCATCAAAGGCGCTTTGGGTGTCGGTGTGACGATGGCCGCTGCACTGGTGTGCCCGAATTGGCATCTGACGCCGGAAGAAATTGACGCTGTCAGTGATGCCGGGGCCGCTGCCATTGATCACTATTTCCCGGACACAAACCTTGATCACCCGCTGGCAGCGTTAGCCCTTGTCATGGCTGGGGTGGCCGGGCCGCGTCTGGTGATGGGTATCCCGATGCGCCAGCCCAAAGAACAGGACAGCAAGCCAGAGCAGGGGCCGGAAACACTGGACGAGCCTGTAGACAAACCCACCTTGGTGGAGGGGTAACCTATGGCGCGGATTGATACGACGCTGGAAGCCCAGCACGAATACATTTGCGGTGCCACGGGTGCGGGTAAATCAAGCCATGTGAAGCGAGTGATTGATAAAGCGAAGCGGGTCATCGTTTGGGATCCCGATGATGAGTATACCGGGGCGGGTTGGGTTCGCTGCAGTTCTGCCGTTGAGTTGCTGGACTGGTTACACCGTCACCCGGCGGGAAATCTGAAAATTGCTTTTGTGGCCGGAGGGCAAAAAGCCTTTGAGTTTTGGTGCAAGGCAGCGTTTGCATGGGGCTATTGTGTCGCCGTCGCGGAAGAAATAGCAGATGTCACGACGCCAGCCAAAGCGCCGCCCGCATGGGGCACCCTGTCACGCCGTGGTCGTAAACGGGGCATCAAGGTGATGGCTGTCACTCAGCGCCCGGCAGAGGCAGACAAGACCATTTTGACGCAGGCGGCCATTATCCGGGCCGGGCTGCAAGGCCGTGATCCAGACAGGATGGCAATCGCCCGTGAAATGAATATTTCCGTTGATGTGATTTCCGACCTGAAGCCCTTGGATTACGTCGAGTTCAAGCGGCGTGATCTCTCCGTGGTGAAGGGAAATCTGACACACAAGCGCATTGAACAGGTAAAAGCGCCCGTTACGTAACGGAAAGTTAGAAAAAGTGCTTGTAAATCAAGCTAGATACATAGCAATATGACCTTGCTATAAGGGCACGTCGGGAGACGCCCCTGTTTTTTGTTCACGCCGTGAGGCGCTAACACATAGGTAATCAAATGGTAAAAAAATATCTTCCACTCGTCTTCGTGACACTGGCCACCATGGCCATGGTGAACCGCATCCCGCAAGTTAAGAAAATTGTCGGTTAAGGGGGCGGTAACACATGGCACGTATGACAAAAAAACTGCCGTCATTCTCTAACGTCAGTGCGGGAGCAACCGCAACCCTGAACATGCCTTTGGGCCTGTCTTATCACCAAGTCCTGATTGATTTTTCCGGCGTCACGCTGGCGCAGATGAAAAACATCCGCTTTGAAATCAACGGTAAAGTTGTTCAGAAATGGGCAAACGGTGAGCGCCTGAATAAGCTGAATCAGCATTATGGCCGTGGCGCGGCCACTGCAACCACACTGCCGATCTGGCTAACCCGTCCTGAAATGGATTCACTGGCAGAGCAGCGCGTCTTTGCCTTTGGCACCTCGGATGTGCAAACCCTGTCTTTGCTGATTGATATCGACGATGCAGCGGCAGCGCCAAAGCTGACCGCACACGCGATCAAAGGCAATCAGGCACCGCTGGGCATCATCACCAAAATCAAGACGTTCCCGGTTTCCTTTGCCACCTCTGGCGAGCAGGAAATTGATAACTTGCCGCTACCGCCTACGGCACGTATTGCCGCAATCCACCTGTTCAGCGCGGATGTTTCCCGCTGTGAGCTGGAAATGAACGGCCAAAACGTGTTTGAAGCGGACAAGACGCTGATTTCTAAGATTCAGACAGACTATGGCCGCACACCACTGAGCACCGAAAAACTGACGCTGGATTTCATGCTTGAGGGTGACATGTCTCAGGCGCTAGTGCTGGCCGGGGTGCAGGACTTCCGTCTGCGTCCCGTGTTGGACAATCCCGGTTCAATTGATGTGGTTGTTGAATATCTGGATCAGTTCGCAGGTATCTAAGGGGGGCCAATGGCTGAAGCAACTCAATCTTGGTCATCCGGCTTCATGGATAACACCATGGATATCTTTGGCAAACTGGCAGGCACCTACCTTGAATATGAACGTATTCAACACGGTGTTGATGCCAGCGGCCAAAGTCAGTCTGCGGTGATCAACCAACCGGAAAAAGAAAACCAAGTTACAGAGCTGAACCCACAGCAGTCCGCCCCAAGTGGCGGCCTGCTTGCCGGGCCTCAGGTGTATTACGTTATGGGCGGTTTGGCTTTCGTTGGCCTTATCCTGCTGGTTAAAAAGTAGGGGGCCACATGGATCCAATCACAATGGCAGCAATGTCATCTGTCCTCGGCGGAGGTGGCGGCGGGGCAATGCCCGGTATGCCATCTCTCGACGGACTTACGGGCGGTAATGCTGGCCCGTCAAACGCACAAGGCGGCGAGTACACAAACAGTCTGGATTTTTCCTACAACCCACCAAGAGGAGGCGGTGACATGCCCCCTTGGATGTGGCTAGGAATCGCGGCCATTGTGGTCTTTGGCTACGTTGCGACAAAGCGCTAAGGGGGCACCATGGGTTTATTCGGTGGCTCACGTAGTACCAATCAGACCGTCACAACCAATGACATTAACAATGCCAATACTAACGCTGATGACAACCAAGGGAACATCATCAGCGGCCTGAAAAACTCCAATGTCACGATCACGGATAACGGTGCGGTTAGCGCGGCTTTATCTGGGATGCAAAGCACCACAAACAGCGCATTAGAGCGTATGGCCGGGCTTGGGGAAACGGCACTCAGTGAAATGTCATGGTTTGGGT
Organism: Photobacterium salinisoli; assembly: GCF_003614885.1. GTDB lineage: Bacteria > Pseudomonadota > Gammaproteobacteria > Enterobacterales > Vibrionaceae > Photobacterium > Photobacterium salinisoli. The sequence continues at coordinate 16,481 of NZ_QZMS01000011.1, read as the reverse complement.
CAGAGGCCATTCAGGCCAATGAAAATGTGTCAAAAATGGCAATTGAGAACAGCGGTGACCTTGTCACAAAAGCTTTGTCTGCGTCTGAACGTTCAACGTCCGGGGCGCTGGATGTGGCCCGTGCCATGACCGGGGCAACCAGTTCTATGAGCATGGAAAACATGACCAAGTATTACGCACTGGCCGCCGTGGGTGTCGCCGTTGCAATTGCCATTTACGCAAAGAAGGGGCGCTAAATGTCAGTGACCAAAATCAATGTCAATAGCGCCACGAAACCCGTTGCGGTGACCGGGCGTTTTTTCAAGGTACTTAGCGCATCTGAAAGCATTCAGGTTCGTTTTGAGTTTGAAGAGGGCGACGATTCAACCATCACGCTTTATCAGGGCTTAGGGGTCGAATACCCGACGAAATACCGCCGGGTGTGGGTCGAGTCTGATACTGCTCAAGATATCGTGATCTGGGCAGGTCTTGGCAAGATGACCGATGACCGCAGCCAGACGAGTTTGGTTGGTTGCAGTGCTTTGTTGAATCATCAAGCCAACCTGACAGCGAATGTCGTCGCTGAAGTGGCCCCGTTACGTCTGGGCCGTCGCAGTCTGCTGATTCAGGTTGATCAACCGACTTATATCGGTGGGGCCAATCTGGACACCACAAACGGGATTCTTGTAGATGGGCCGGGCGAGATTGAGATCAGCACTCAGGCCGCTGTGTTTGCGCTGTGTGCGACTGACAGCACTGTGCGGTGTATGTCGGAGGTGAACTGATGCCCCGCGTTTATACACGGCAATGGAAGCCGGGAGATTTACGGATCCACCCTGGCACCTTGGATGATATCCCGCTCGGCTGGGAACTGGCCGAAGACATGATTGACCGGGCCGTTGTCGGTGCGGGCGGGCAATACGCCAAAGGACAAAATTTCGGGGGTGACTCATTTCGCCCGACAAAGCCTGCCGTAACTGTCCAAAACCACACGCTGACACAATCTCAAATGCCAGCGCACAACCATAACGGGCAGGCGCTCGTCTGGCGCGGTACTGCTGATGCAAAAATTTCGTTTAAAGACTACGAATGGCGTCAGGAAAACGCCGCGACATCCAGCGCAGGCTCGAACGGTTCTCATGCTCACGGGGTGAGTGTGGGTGAGGTAGGTGAGGTGGATACAAGGCAGCTCTCCATTGCCGTGATCTGGATAAGGAAACTTTAAACATGAAAATTGCAGCTGTGACCTATGACCAAGTCATTGTTGTTGATGGTGTTCCTGCCTTCATGGCGGAAATTGGCGGCTTTGAAATGACGAACGGCGAATGGGCTGTTCATTTCAATGATGCGATCGGGATTGGTGAAATTGAGTATACCGACGCCCGATCAAACGCAACGCTTTCACCGGAAGGCTTTCAGGCGTCTTACGCTTGGCTGATTACAGAACATCAAAGGTATCTCGACCATGTGGAACAACAAAACGTTGCTAATGGTGGGAGTGGTGATACTGGCGGGGGTGACGATGTATAAGGCTCAAACTCCGCGCGGTATTCGAAATAACAATCCGGGGAACATCGAAGACAACGGTACACAGTGGCGTGGCCGTGTCGGTGACGATGGCCGTTTTGTGATTTTCGATACTCCTGAAAATGGGATCCGGGCGCTGGCACGGACCCTGAAAACCTACCGGAACAAATACGGCCTGATGACGGTTCGCGGCATCATCAATCGCTGGGCACCGCCTGTCGAAAATGACACCGCGTCCTATGTCAATCACGTGTCGAACTCGCTGGGCGTCACGCCGGACACGGCCCTGTCTGAATCTCAGGCCATGGCTATAGTCCCGGTGATTATCCGCCACGAAAACGGCCAGCAACCCTACAGCGTCGAGGTGTTGAATGCGGGTATCAGCGCAGCTTAACCAATGGTTATTGACCGTGGCCGCCGGGGTAGCGGTCTGGTATGTCACCCAGCGGCTACTGAACGGTGTAGCCGCGCAAGCCACCAAGCCCGCAGGGGAAGCCCTGAGCGACCTGTTTGCCAAGCTCAACGGCTGGCAGCCTGTCGAACTGACCCCGTTGCAAATCCGGGATTTCTACCTGACTGACGATTTCAGGCTAACCCCGGAAGCAGAGCGCGTGTTATGGGGCGTAGGTGACTATCAGACCGCCCTCTATGAGCTGTTCGGCAGCCGGGGCGGCCAGTTAAAAACACAGTACCGGGCTCTGATTAATGTGCCCATTACCAAGGAGCAATTACAGTGATTAAATTCAATCAATCATCAACGTGGCGCGGTCTGGCGCTTGTCGGTTCAACTATTGCGGCTGTCTTTGGCTACGGCCATCTGTTCAGCGCGGAAGTCTCTGACGCTGGCGTACAACTGGGCGGAGTGATTGGCATGGCGGTGCCGTTTGTGGTCGGTGCCTATGACGCTATCCGGGATGAACTGAAGGCGTAAACCATGGAAGTGATAGAGCTATTCAAAACACTCACAGCGATGGGCCTCAGTCCCACAGCGGGCGTATTACTGGCCCTGTTGTGGAAGATTGAACGGCGTATCACTGTGTTGGAAATACGGACGCAATCACTATGAGCATTCCGACCAACTTCGGGGTGACGGTGGATACACCGGAGCCCGTCACCATCAAAATAGATGTATCAGAGCGCGCAATGATCATGACCGGATTTGTGGTTGTGGTCGCTGCTCTGGTGATTAAGAAAATTAAGGGGTAAACATGGCAAAGGGTATTAATTCACGCACAGGAAAATTAAAAAAAGGGTATAGATATAAAAAGGGAGGGAAGGTAATAAAAACCAAATAAGGAAAGATTTATCAACATAAAATGTCAAATTATTAACATTATTTGGTGGTAACTTCTTTTTTCTTTGCGCTTGCTTGATTGAGTATTTTTTGACCTCATATTTATTGTGTCCATCAACGTAAAGGTGATTACTATGAGCAGTAAGAAACCCGGTGAAATAGCTGATAAATCAGGTCAATATGAAATTGTTGGTCCAAGAGGTGGGAAAACTGGTCAAGAACGAACAATAGTTAAGGGAGAGCCTCTACCACCAACTCCAGAGAAGGGACAGAAATACGAACTTGTAGATCCTACTAAACACAAGAAGCGGAAATAAGGACTTTGACATGCGTAAGAGTGATTTTATCAGAAACAATATTGAAATTATCAACAAAGAGTATGAATCGACATTAAACATTCTTGTTGAAAAGCTTGAAAGTCACGGATATGTCAATGAACCTTTAAGCTATCCTAATACTCCAACCGGTGTGATTCTAGAAGTTAGCGAACGTATTAAAGATACTCTTACTCAAAATGGGTGGGTTGTTGAATGCAGTTTTGGTGGAGGAATGAATAATAAATTACACTTCATAATTGCATAGGTCCTTACAGCTTGGGAGTTTTCACTTCCAAGCTCTTCCATTTCATGTTTTTATTTTCTTTCTTAGCGATTTTTTTTTGTCTTTTGTTAATGTATCGCATTGTTTGTTTTGGATTCGACGACCACCACGGAATGGCATCGGAGTGACAACATGTGTTCTAACGGGCACATAGTCAAGCTCATACATCCGCTTCAGGGCGTGATAGCGATCATATATCACAGCCCATGAATCTAATTCTTTCGGGCTAAATCGTCTGCCTTCAGGGGTGATAATCACCGCATTTTCCTCATCGACACGAAAACCACGCCACCGAATATCATCAGGCAAATATCCGCGTGCACGGATTATTAGAAGCTTTTCAGCCATAGGATTCACGTCAACGGATCCAGATAACCATCGTTTAACTGTGATCGGCCGAACGTGAAAGTATTCGGCTGCAGGCTTGATATCATCAAAAACCTGCCAGAAAAGAGTCACAAAGGCTTTGTGCAGCATGGGTCAGTCTCACATTTTCTGAAGCGATTCGAATGAAATTTCCTATCAATTCCATCAAAACAAAAGATTAGTCCGATTGATCTCAAAAAAGCAGAAATGTCTAAATTTCTTGGCGGCGCAATTAAATGACAAAAGAAAGTCCATTTCTAGAGTAAAATCCAGAATGAAAGTTTGTAAGTTTTTGATGTAAAAAGACAAAAAAGTCACAGCAAGATAGTAAAACTTTAGAATTGGGCATGGGCAAAAATGGTCAAATTGAATGTTAATAAAACACCGCTCAGTGCGCATAACATAGATTATGTTAAATGACTATGTAATTGATAAATATCACAAAAGAGAGAAATATCAACAGAGAAAAGCCTATCAGGCAATCACATGTGACAGCTTACCTCAGATTTTTGGGGGCTTTGGGCGTAACTAAGCGCTCTAGCCCTCGAAATCATCATTTTTCATTTTTTGGTGATTTTTTTGAGGTACATCACATGTCGAAACGCCTACGGGACATTCAATTTCAGGACGAATTGTATTCATGCGGTTACATCCAACGGCAACTGAACGACATCTTTTTATACGAGTTTGATTCACCACAAGAGGCGGCTAGCTACTTAGGCTGTTCAGTTTCGTCTATTTATCGCTATATGGCCAACCATTCATGGCCTGTTGCTCAAGCACGCCTGTTACTTTTGAAGCACAGAGGTTTTGTGCCTTCATCAAAACCTTGGCAAGGTTTTCAAATCCGTGGAGAACGGTTGATAACTCCAACAGGTCGAGAGTTTACAGCAAGGGATCTAACTATACCGAAGATAGTCGAAAGTAATGATAATTGGCGATTAATTATGAAGAATCAGAAAAGGTTGAAACGTTCTTAAAAAAAAGGCCGGGGTTCACCCGGCTTTAAATTTATCCAGTATATAAATCATGCCCCCTCGGGTATGTTGAAAAAGTGGCATAAAAAACTTCATTTATATCTTTGGCCCATTTCTTATATCTATCCATTTTAATATGGCCTTTGTAACTTTTATAAGTGGTTATCAAGGAGGAATACATTATATAAGCATTATACTCATGAGGACTCCCATCCATAATGGTGAAAGGGTATCCATTATCGTAAAATTTAAGGTTTGATTCATAATTTATATTGATGTCGAAGTGAAACTCTAATTTGACAAATTCATTTTCAATTATGAGACCATCCTTAGAATTATTAACTTTCGTTTGAGGAGGTAAGAATATACCATTACTAAGAGACAAAGATACTAGTTTACTTTCCGGATAGTTAAGCCCACACACTTCAAGCAATTGAGATGAAGATATATATGTATCTTTACCTGCATGTTGAGGGTCTATTCTAAAACTTTTACCGCCACCTTGTCTTAATGGGTTATCTTGAGCGTCCCAATCCGGAAAGTTATGTATCAAATCACCTATTAATATAGTTTTAGCCACATCACAAACTTTATCAAATAAAACATTTCTTCCTTCATAATCAAGATTTTTGACCAAGGATGAATCTTGTATTCCGTAATATTGAGTTAAGTCCTCTCTGTTATAGACATCAAACCTGTGATTAAATCGAGGGGCACGAACCTTGAGATCATGAACAGATATTCCATCACCTTTATGTATGATATAGCTAGTTACTTTACTTTCGTTCACACTCTTATCACTTTTTAAAGAAAAGAATAGAGCCACTGAAAATGCAACAGATGCGGCTATTAACGCAAAATAAGCAATAACCACATCTTTTAATAATACATTTTTCCAAACAACATTAATTCCAATAAGTGCCACGATTATAAACAATGCCAATATAGGCGCATAGAACGAAAAGTTACCCATTTTCATCAACCTATCCCTGCTTAAATAAAAACCATAAAAGTCAATTACATATGTAAATCACGATGCTTTAAAAGTAATCTTACAACCCTACTCTCTGTCTTAGTAAACAGTTTGAGCTGTTACTTACTATACACGAGTATTTTACTGTAACTAATGTACTACAACTTTAGCGTGGCAATCAGTTTTAATAAAATATATTTAAAAGTTTTGTGACACAAAAAAGCCCCTAAATCCGGGGCTTCAATTTAACCATAACGCTGATTTACCATAAAATAGGTAATTAGCACTTGTATTTTAACCGTCTGCTGCAAATTATCAGTTTGCCTTGAGATTCAAATTCAAGTGAATTACCCGTGGCGCTTACGAGCGCCTTTTTTGCCTGCGGCGCTGAGTTTCTTACGCATGGAAGACGCAAAGCGTTTGTCATTCTTCCATTTGCGTTTAGTCGCGTTGCCGCCTTTGCGTCCGGCCTGTTTAACGGTCATTGATTTAGCCATAGGATTTGCTCTTGATCTCGAGAACCGTTACCCGTCGCTCAATCTTCCAGATGAGATAAACCAGCACGCCTAATGTCGGACTGAGGCCCATCTCATTCATTTTGACGAATAGGTTAACCAACTCCATAGCCGTTAATCCTGAAACTCACGGCGCACTGTTTCCCATAGACCAAGCACAACCGGTACAACCGCGCCAATAATACCACCGTACTGAACACCCTCAGCGGTTACGCTGGCCGTAATCAATTCGGGATGCCCTAACGCCAGTGCTGCACCAGCACCAAGCAGCGCGATCCCTTTTTTCGTTGATGGCTCTGCCAGACGTTCTTTAATCCATTTTTCCATTAGAGTAGCTCCAGTTTTTTCAGATATTTAACGGCATACGCCGCCAGAATTGTGCCTGCAACAGTCAGCGCGACACGCTTAACATCATCGCGGGTCATGCCAGCATCACCCCTTCACGGACTTCTGCGTCTGTGTATTGGTGCCCTACTTCCTTACGGGCCATGGCGCGCAGCAGTCGTGTTACCTGGTTCACGTCGTACACATCAATCAGACTGTCAGGCGCAAAGCCTGTCCACTGGCTAACGTGCTCAATGTAAAGCGCGGTGTTGTTCTCATTTGCTGGCGCAAACGTGCTGATAATGTCATTCAGCCTGACAATTCCGCGCCGTTGATAGCTGCGCAGAACGCGAGCACCGGCACGGAACCCGTAAGCCGGATTACTGAAGATCGCAAAGCGGCCGTCTGAGCCTGTCTGGCCTTTCCAGTCGTTGGCTTTGTTGTATTCGATATTCAGCGGGTTGTTGTTTCGGATACCACGAGGTACAAACATGTCTGTTATCTCCTTTTTTTTCCAAACACCGACGGCCCCTACAACCAGCAAAGCCGCGCCTGCAATCAGTAGAGACCGCCCCGTCATGCGATCACCGTTACTTTTCCGTGCACCTGTAATTTAACGTCACCACTGATGTTGATAGCGTTCAGTGTGCCGCCAGTTTTACTTTTTCGGTTCAGCTTTAAACTCAGCGCCGTCCCTGCTGGTACCATGTGATATTGGATATCGCCGACCATGCTCACAGGGGTCTGCATGGCGTTAACCATTTCTTCGGTAATGGTTTGTGACGTCACCAATTTTTCAGTATTTCCGCTGTAGTTTACGGCGTCGTTTTTACCGAGAAGCGTTGCACTGAAATGATCAACAAAGCCCGCTTGATTACCCACTGGAATATCTGATTTACTGATATTCAAATTCACATCAAATTGAGATGAGATCAGATAGTAAACAAACCCAGGTTTTCGATTAGCCCATACTGGATACGTCCAGTTATTAGCGATGTAATCCACCATTTCTGGCGGTGCAGCAGGCAGAATAAATTGATTGTTTTCCGCATCGGCAAACTGATTATCAACACCCAAATGTGCCCAGTCTGATTCCTGCAGCGACAATACGATTTGTCCCGTATTCAAGTTACTGACCAGGTAAATTTTCAAACCGTTTTGTGAATTGATTTGCTCATATTGAATGTTTTCCAGCAGTGGATTAAACGCCAATCCATCTACTGAACGGGCTATGTGCTCAATTTTCTGCCGTGTACTGCCCGTAGGCAGTGATTTCAATACACTCATGTTTACCAGCTCCATTCCGCATATGATGGATGTTTATAAACAGCATTAACATTCATCGTGACGTGATATTTCACAGTGTCTGACATTGAGTAGTTCCCTGATTTACCTGCCAGGCCCAAACCGATCGTATAACTACGAGGCAGACAACGGCGGAACCGGACATTCATACCGCATTCGTTCCCATTGAGGCCAACTGGCAATGTGTCTGTGCCATACAACGAACCGTCGGGCCGGTAATAGTTCACCGCAATAACAGCCGTTGTATTGCTGTACCCCGCAGTGCTGTAAAACGAAATGTTGACCTCAAGGGACACGTCCATGTGCGTCACTTCAGAAAATACGCCATCAGGTAACATCAGAAAGTCGTACTTCCCGCTCATTCCGCTACCTTCCAGGAGCTTGGCGAATGGCGAATCAAACGGTGATAACGGTCCGACTGCCTCATATGGACACAGATCACGGCGGTATGTCTGAGCATTGGAAACCAAACCAGGCGCACCGCCAGAATCCTTCAGAACACAACCAGTTCCGACCAAGGGATGCCCTGGCAACAATGACATATGAGTGGCGGGTAAACGTTTATCCATTTCATCCGCAATGAACTCAATTTTCTGTCGGGTGCTGCCCGTAGGCAGTGATTTCAATACACTCACGCCAGCACCTCCATAACATTGATTGTTTCGCTGTCAGAACCAGTGAAAGACAGTGCGCCGGTGATCGCGAATTCTTCGCGCTCCCCTGGTTTCAGCGGGAAAACACCACCAATCAACACAGGCTGTGTGTTGCTATCAGCTGCACGAACAATTACACGCATTCGTGACGCATTCGCAGGCAACTCAGCAGCACCGGTTGTAATGGTGAGAGTTGATGTGACGACCGACGAGGCCAATACAGCCCGCGTATTGATTTGTTGATCTGCTGCAACTTGAACGGCTGGCAACTGACTCACAGCAATCTGCTGGTCAGGCGCAACCTGGACGGCTGGCAGCTGACTCACTGCAATCTGTTGGTCAGGCGCAACTTGAACGGCTGGCAGCTGGCTCACGGCAACCTGCTGGTTAGCTGCAAGCTGTACGTCAGGCATCTGACTCACCGCGACTTGTTGATTTGCCGCAATCTCAACAGCAGGCAATGAACTCACAGCAACCTGCTGGCCCTCAGCAATGACCACTGGAGGCGCTTCCGTGACTTTAACTTTCTGCCCGTCTGCAGGCGGGGTGTAACGGCCAAAACCTGAGACCAGGGATATCTGGCCATCGAGATCACTCCAGTTCTCAACCGTGACCGTTCCAATCAGTTTGTCACTCTGAACCTGGGCACCAACATTGAGGATGTAATAGCCGTTCTCTGTTGAAATACGCACAGGGCCAGGGGCGCTTGCGATGAACACGAAGTCACCTAGTGTCTGATATTGGCGTTCTGCCCGGGCGGGCATAAATTGACGAAACATGATCATTTACCCCGCATCAAAAACACTAAGAACAACATGCCAACACCAGCCACAGACGCGACAACCGCAACGGTTTTCATGTCGCCTGCAACTTCTGTTTGGCCCCCATCGGCTTTGAGTTTTGCCAGCTCAATCATGGTGTTCAGGTTCTGCGTGTTCTGCTGTGCCTGATTACCAGCCAGACCAGCCAACATCTGCATGTTTTCACCGTTGGATTCAGCCAGTGTATTCATGGCCGTTTTAGCGATATCCGTATTCGCCTCTAATGCGGTTTCGCCAAAGTCCAAAGACCGGTCGAGCGCCTTATCACCAAAATCAAATGCTCTGTCTGTGGTTTTGGTATTATTGGCCAGCGCTGACATGGCCAGCTCACTCGCCGCCTCTACCGCACCGTGGTCAGTCATGGTCGCGTTAATGGTTGAGCCATTGACACCCGAGATTGCGATCCCCAGGTTGTCACCCTGAATCGCATTCTGGCCGCTGACGTTGGTTGTTGATTGATTGGATTTAGATTTAGAACCACCCACGGTTACACCTCCAGTCTGTGCCAGGTAACAAACCCGCCACTATCCAAAAACTCACGGCGGGTCGTTACCGCTCCGAGTCGTTGACGATACAAGCGGGCCGCAGAACGGGAGCCAGTGGCACAGGTAATGGAATCCAGCCCGATTTCTTTCACTCGCAGTGCCAGCTCTTCAATACCGGCTTTCAGCCCTTTACCCGCAACCGCCCAGATGAAATATTCAGGCCCGTCAATCTCGCCAGCCAGAGACAAATCAACACCCTCAGCTTTCAGGTGATACAGGCTGATATCACCAGACTGGATGCCTTGAACCATTTCGTTATATTGCTGCTCACGGTCATCGATGGCCGCAAAAGCGGCACGCAGCCGCTCTAAATGCTCAGCAACAGACGGGTTATCAGCATGAATGACATTAAACATACGTCTCCCCCCTATTTGCTGGTTAGCCAGTACAACGTGCCGCCTGCCAGGAGCAGCACAACCCACCACGGCACACCACCATTGCCAAACGAGATGTTACCCGTGCGGAATGTGCCGTTCTGGTAGCCCGAGGCGTTAGACGGCCCTGCGCTGAGGTCAATTGGCATTTGACCTGTGTTTGAAATGCCAGGGATTTGCGGGATCATTTACCACCTCCCGCAAAGAACCGTGTCCAGACGAACCACGCCACAACCAGCGCAACAGCCCAAATCACGGCATCGCCTACTGAGCTGCCTGTAAAAAATCCGCCGATGAATCCGGCAATGGCCCCCACTACCGGATATAACAAAATAGGCATATCAACGCCTCCCCATGACGGCAACCAGCCCAATCAGCAACACAGCAGCGATACCGCCGCCAATCATCAGAGTCTTGTTATCAACAACAAAGCCTTGTGACTGTGTTGGTATGGGCTGGCCGCCTGGCTGCTGCGCTGCATCGGTTTTAGGTCGGTTTGAGGCAGGGTCAGCGGATTTAACGCGATCAACCTCTGAGTCAACCACTGCATCGAAAATCTGACCTGCTCCACTGCTCACCGAATCCCACACACCACCCAGCGATTCACCGAAGTTATCCCAAAGTGACATTGTCACCCCCTTATCAGGCTGCTACCTGAGACGGAAACGGCTTCACCTGCTCTACGAACTCAATCAGAACAGGAATACTGCCAGGGGCAGACTTATCCAGCTCAAATTGCAGTTGTGAACGTGCGGCCGTATTCAGCACACCTTCCGCGCCGAATCCGTAACGGATGAAGTTGAGTGATAACCAGCCGGGAATGGGATCCTTTTTGGCAACCAGTAAGTCAAAGTCGTTATCTGCGCGGCGGACATTCAGCTCTTCCACGTTGTCACGAATGACGCGAACACGGTCAATGCTGTCCGTTGGATCGCTCATATGGATGCGGCGAATGTTGATGAACGGGGAGCGTTCAGGGTAATCAAACGGCGTACGACCAGCTGCAGCAGCATGCCAGGTCAACTGCTTGATACGAGGCATGTAAAAGCGCTCTGATTGTGCCGGCAGAACATGCGCACGAGCACGAATAGTTGGAATGGTTGGCGCTGAGGCTGACGGGGTTTCTTTCAGCTGGATATAGACAAACCAGATTTCACCAGGCAGCGTCACCAGGTCAGACATACGTACACCCGCTTTGGTGCGCAGGGTCGCATCACCAAACGAGATCACGTAACGGCCGTCTTGAACGTAGTTCTTACGGTGCAGTTGCATCATTTCCAGCGCTTCACCGGAACAGCTAATGATCGGGCTACCGTTCAGGGTCACTTCAACGCGTTCAATATCTGCAGGGTTGGTGATATTGGTCACCAGTTCGATATCGTGATAGGTAGGGCCGGACACGATACGCAGGGAACAACGGTTTCCCCAGTTCACACCTTCAACCGGATCCAATTCTTTTGGACGCGGTGCGAAGATGGTATTCATCAGGTTAGTTTCCATAATTTCTTCTCTCTGATTTACCAAAGGACAGTCAACCGAACGGTTAACCGATCGCGTTTTCTACCGCGTCAACATTGTTCGACGCCCAGACCACACCCGCAGCAACCATAAGCGCGATTACCGCAGTTACCAGGTAACCTTTATTTTTTGCATTCATGACCAATCTCCATTAGAAATAAAAAAACCGACTGATATCGGTTATCAAGTCGGCTCTTATTACAGAACAAAGATTTGGTTAGATACCTAACGCTATTGTGAATCGGGTTTACAATAAATTTGACTTGGTTCAAATTTACCAGCGTATTTTGCCTTTTTTATATGTCCTTCCGTCTTGTAATAAATAATCCAATGGCTCCAGATTGTTTATCTCCTTTGCCGATATTCCGGTCATATTTTCTAAATACTGCGCACTGGCATTTGTTTTTTGCATCATGACACATGCAAAACGACAGTTATCAATAATGGTTTTACTGACCTCCTGGCCTCGCTGAAACAGATTAATGGTGTGCAAGTTGAACTTACGACCAACCCGCAAAATTTTGCCATGGTAACCAACGGCTTTACCTGCCCCTAACGAGTGTTCCGCCACCTCTTCACAGATAATTTTTAACGGTTTTGGGTGTTTGCCATCGCCTACAGCCCAGACAACACGGCAGAACTGGTCAAAATCATCTGCAGACGTTTCGTGCCTGGGCTGCCAGGCAATTTTGAAACCCTGACGGGTTTTGCGGCCAGCCAGCAATGCAGCGGCAAAGTCCTTGAGCTTGGAGTATGATCGGACTTTTCGGCCTGCCAGCATGCCTGAGTAATCCCCAACGGGATCAAATATCGCGACCTGGTCAGTCGCTTTCACGAAGAGCTTTTTAGCTGCACTGGTTTTACCGCTGCCGGGCATGCCGACAGCAAAAGTATGATGGTTCTTTAGTTCGTTATTTGGGTTAATAGGTTGCATTTATCATTCCCTTTATTTGGTTTGAATTGGGAAAAATAAAAGCCGCTCTTGTGAACGGCTTAATAAAATGAAATGGGTAGTTAAGCTGCTTCGCTTTTTTCCGTATCTGTTTCGGGTTTATCCGATTTGTCTTTTTCCACATCTTCCGCTTTCAATGCCTTAATCTGGCGCCAGGACATAAACCCAAGCGCGCCAGCAGCTGCAGCAAAACCAATTTCTTCCTTGTACTCTTTTAGCCAGGGCGGAAGCTCGCCACCATATTTCATCATCAGCGGTGCGGCTTTCTTGCCGAACTTCTCGGCCAGTTCTTCATTGAAATGGAAATCAGGGTGAACCATTTCCTGCAGGAACAGTTCACCGACACCCAACCACATCACAGCTTCAGCGGCGGCGAACTCCAGCATCATTGCATCAGATACCGATTCATCTGCAGTGATACCGGACGGGTCGAAATCCTGATCATCACCCAAGGAACCCAGCAGCGCCTTTTCGTCGGCCTCGCTATGAGTTTCAACCCCTAATAGTTCGCCTTCATGCTCTAATACATCACTCACAGTGCAGCCCTCGCCGTTTTTATTGCATAGCCTAAAAGCAACCCTAAAACCGCTCCCACGCCAACGCACGCCGTCTCGCTCATTGACTTTGGTTCCGGTTCATTTTTGGGAATTACTTCCCCTTCGATGGGCTTTGGTTTGGTTTCCGGTTCGATCAACGATTCAGGTTCGGATGGGGTTAGATTGGGTTCGTCTTTTGGCTCAGATACCGTATTCATTGCCAATAATTGCGCCTGAACCTCTTCCAGAGGCAAATGCGCTTTCATTTCGACCTGTGCTGCCGTCCCTGTACGCATATCCGGCCCACATGAGCATCGACCATGCACAAACCGAGAACGCTTGCCCGTACCTTGTTTGATGGCCTTAGGTTCTTTGCAGGTCTGGCATACGATGTAACCTAAAACATTCGGATCACTCATTGGCATTCTCCAACAATCTGGTCGTATCGCTCTAAAAAAACGCGAAATTCATCAATGGCATGTTCCCAATCTTCAGCAGGCAGTGACGCAGCATGTTGAATACTGGTGATATTAGGACGACCAATTGTGTTGTATTTGCCCGAGTAAATATCTTCGAAAACATCCTTTGCCATCACAGCAATAACTTTCAGACGATTTTCAGGGGTCACAATTTCAATGCTCATTCCGCCCCCTTAAAAATAAAACCTGAAATAATGCTGCCGCAAAACGAACCGAAGAATGCAGCGATAAGAACTACATCCCGAAAGTCATTTGTTAGCCAAGATTCAAGCATTGGTGCCCCCGGCCTGGCCGGATAACACCGTCAGCAGTTGCAACTGGTTGGTATGCTGGAGTTCTGCCAGCTCTAATAAGCTTTCGAATGTTTTGATGAAGGGTCTTGCGGCGAGTTTCTTTGCATGACGCTGGCACTCTCCCTGCAGGAAAGAAAGGTGCTCGCTCTGAAGTTTTAAATTTTCTGATATAACTTTGTTGTCCATAAACGCTCCTGAAAGGCTCATAACGTTTTGGACACGTCCAGTGGACATACTAGTCAGATTTTCATTAATATCAACCCTGTTGCTTACAGGCTGAGAAATTAGCCCTATTTCGAATCGCCCTTCGCTTTCTGTCAAGCCGGAGCGAAGCGACCCTCTCCACTGAGCCCGCCAAAAGCTCAGGCTACGCTGTCGAATGACAAAAGAGACGCATCAAGTGCCCCGAGGCGCCAGCTCGCTTGCGAGCATGAAGCGCCGTTGCCTCATTTATCCCCGTTATTGCGGGGATAAGGTTATAAGTTTCTTATTGTCCTTAACATCATCGTTCTAGTCGAAGACTATGAAGTCCAGATACTAGGCCGGACAACTAGTAGTAAGAACTAGGAGTAGTAAAAAATCACAACACACAGGCTTATCCACAGATTGTGTGATTAATGAGCAGCTTAGCCAGGAAATGGATCGCGATTCGGATCCGTTTTGGATCTGGATTATTCATACATCCGTTTTAATTGTGACGTATCTCACACACCATTTAACAGGCACAACAAAAAAAGCCCCAGTTAAGGGGCATAAAGCAAAGGCCAGGTTAAATGGGTATGGGGTCTGTGTGGGCGTGCTGCTGCGCCTGTGCCGCTTCCTTGCGGCGACGGCGTAACAGCGTAATTGGGGTTTGAATGTACTTGACCGGACGGCCCAGGCGACGAGCATAGCGTTTCAGCCAGTCTTTAGCGGCCTTCTTGGCCTCCTCGTACTGCTCATTAATGCTCATGTCTTTGAAATACTGCTCTGTAACGCGCTTGATGGATGCCAGGCCGCGCCATTTTTCCTGGTTATCTTTACCTGTGTACTTCTCGCGGGGCTGGACTGATGTTACCCAGCCCTTTTTCTTGGCGTAATTCACGCATTGCTTTACACGCCACACAGGAAGATCTGCATCTTCAGCAATCTGTGCCCAGGAACGCAAGGCAAAGCCGTCTTTCGTGGCAACACCGACCTTGCGTGTGCGCATGCACATTTCGTTGACCAGAACGGTCATGACTTTGCAGATATCAGAGACAAAGCTTTTGCGCATGCCCCGCCCGTTTGACGTTAGAAACGCGATCGAACTGGACGGCATCTTTGCGACCTTTTCCAGAATAACAGCGTTCAACCGCGCCAACGGGCGGTCTTTACGCTGCTTTTGGGTCAGGTCGTACATGCTCATTTAGAGAAATGCCTCATCATCACGCTGAGCGAGTGCAGTTTCTGGCATCATGCCTTTCACGGCTATGTCATTATACAGACGCAATGCTGCCCTTAATTTCAGATGCATTTCCTCAAACAATACTGAATAGCGTTGGTTGCGGTTGGCCTCTGCTGCAGCATCATAAAACCGTGCCTTTTTGTATGGCATAGAATTGATCATTCGATGTACTGAAGTTTTAATTGCGTCAGACTGTCGAGAGTCTTCACCGAGGTATTCAAGAGGTTTATAAAGGGTACGAATATCCCGGTAAGCTTCAATGAAGGCAAGCCGTGATTGACACGGCTCACATTTCGGGAATTTTGTTTTTGCAGGTGTTTTTATTGATTCTGGCATAGCGCTAGTCCTGTAGTTGTTAGCCCGTGTTGCCCGTCTCTGGGACGGCGCTCACTTACAGAGCACGGTAACGACTGGACGTGTCCTAAAACTACCGCGTTGCAATCTCTGTAAGCGAGCGAACAACGGAAGTGACTATAAAACCAGACACACATACTACGCAATTGAGAATTGCTATGGTGCACCCTGCAGTCACCTGGTTTATGCTTGGCTCAGGAGGTGGAAAATGATTACTACACTGCAACTTTTAGAAGAGCTAAAGCGCGTAAGGCTGCTTCAAAGCGACTATGCTGTTGCAAAATATCTGGGTATTACTCATCAGGCCGTTTCTAGATGGAGAAATGGAAAGCCAATGGGTGAAGATTTGGCAGAAAAGATTGCTTTTGACTTAGAGCTAGACCTGGATATTGTCATGCTGTCTAACATGGCAGAACGTCGTAAGCACAAGCGCGAAGAATTCAAAAAAAGCAGCTCAGACGCCGCCTGACCCTCTCAATATGAGAATTCACTAATACTATCTAAGCCCCTGTTATATGGGGCTTTTTGTCATTTTCTGAAACTTCGGAGTCCATAGATTATGTTAAATAAAGGGCAGCGAGGATTATATGTAGAGCTCTTCTGCTCTCTTCTCTATGGTTACCTGGCTGGCAAAGCGCGTCATTTAACCATAACGCTGATTTACCATAAA